>NZ_UYZX01000001.1:0-2075628 GCF_900626105.1 Gulosibacter massiliensis | reverse complement strand
GAAGGTAGCGTTGAACACGTCGAGGTCTTTCAGATGGGCAGTGTAGGAACTTCCATCCTGGAAGACCTCGACCCCTATCCGTGAACCAGCACGCCCATCCCGACTACACCCTCAACTGCGAAGAGCCATTTTGGCTCGCTGGAGAATCCGATTGGGATATCAACTCGTTGCGAACCATAGGGACGTCTTCGTGGCAACGAGAAATAGAACTTGCCTACGCATCCCGTGGGGCGCTCAATGAGGCAGCGAGCCGAGTTGACAGCCTGACTTTCGAGTCACTCCGCACCATTACCGGCTTCGTGCCTTTAGACTGGGACACTACCTCCGCGGAGCTCGAGGACCTGGCCGAGCTTCTGTACGCGCGGGTTGCGGGGGTCGCCGATCGTCTACGCCAGGCCGCGCTGCATACTCGATACCCGTAGGGAGGTGTCACCTTGAGCTATCAATATTGGGTAATCCGCTACGTGCCGAACCTGGTTCGAGGTGAGTTCACGAACATCGGCATCGTGTGCGGCCGCGATGGCAAAGACTGGGCTGTCGAGTTCGACACACGCGCCGTGGACAACCATGGTCCGCTTGGCCGCAACCTCCCCCAGCTTCAGGCGTGGGTGCGCAATTTCAGCGGTCGCGTCGAAAACTTTGACAGCGTTCAGCTGGAAGGAGACCCGCTCACCACCGGGTGGCTGGAGCGGCAGCGGGCGCGCCAAGCGAATTCGATTCAGTTCTCCGAACCTCGATCAATCGTGGCCGCAAGCGCTGCCGAAGCGGTTTCTTTGCTGTACCCGCTTCTCGTCGAGCGTGACGTGTCTCGCTCACCCCGGGGGTTAACGCGTGCCTCGATGCGAGCCGGAGTCCGGGACCTACTGAAGACATCCCTCGGACTCGTGGTCGGCCGCGATCTATTCGTGCAGCCCTATGCGTCAGTCGGTCGGCAGCGCACTAGATTCGACCTGTTCCAGCAGGATCACTCTGCCGGGCAGCTTGCCCAAGTCTGGACGTTCAACGTGGTGAAGGTTGACTCCCTCGAACAAGATATTCAGGCCACAAACTACTTCATGACCCGACTGCGGCATGACGGCGCGTCGCTCGACCTCCACCCCGGCAAGGCCCCTCACCTGATACCTGCAGACACACCGATGCGCGTGATTTATGACCCGCCGGTTGGCGGCTCCGGAAGTGCGCAGCGCGAAGACATTTTTGGTGCCGCGCTGGAAGCTTGGGACCTCAATGACGTCACCACAGTCTCATACGACGAGTTTCGGGCCAAGTACGGTCCGAGGGAGCAAGAGACCGTCGGGTCTTACTGATCTCAACCATCGCCGAAACGGCCGGTGTCGTCGCACACCCTGTGGATAACTGGGCCGCGTGTCGGTGGCCCCGCCTACGCTGCTTGACAGCCGCGCAGCCTCCCTCCGGAAGGATGCCACCTTGTCCCTCTCCAACATCGACAAGCTCAAGTACCTCCTCGCCACCGCCGTCGGCAACGCGCCCGCGAGCACCCAGTTCCGCATGTCCGGCAACGGACTCAACCTCGCCATCGACGACAACGAGCCACTGAAGTGGCCGCTGTCTCGCGCCCGTACCCAGGCGCTCATCGACGCGGAAGTGGGTGACGTAAGCGACGCATCCGAGGTGCGATCGGTGCGCTTCGTACCCGACCGAGTGTCGCTGAGCGACAGGTGGTCGAAGCTGCTCGACCAGGCGCTGCCCGACGTTGCGCTGACCATCGGTTACGCCGCCGGCACCCAACTCCGCGCGGAGTTCGATGGGTTCGAAGTACACGGGCCCGGCCGGGTCGAGGCACCAAAGCCGGCCCGCAGCTCAACCGATGACGCGATCGGCGAACTCTTCGTCGTCATGAGAGTCGCCCGCAAGGGCGTCGAGATCACGACCGAGGCGTTCGGGGATGGGCACAATCACCGCCACACGACCACTCTCCTGGTGGTCGCATATCGCACCACCGCCGCACCTACCATTACGCCGATCAAGTCTGGCTGCCTCACCATCGTCACGTTCAAGGTGTACGCCGATGACGCGGCGCCCGGCCGACAGCCCACGATCAACGCGATCGCCCAGGTGCTGCGCGTCGGCAATTCGTCTTACAGCTACGTCCACGACACCTACGGCGCGTTCGTGCTGCCGCTCACGAAGGACCACGCCAAGAGCGACCTCGCCTACGGCCTTGTGGACGACGCCGACAAGGAGCTCGTCACGCTACTTGCGGCAGCGGCCGACCATACGGGATACGACTGGCCTCTCGCGCGAGCCGAGTTGAAGGATGGCCGCGACATGTGGCGGCCGCATCACCACGTCACGAGCATGACCTTGCGGTGGTGGAACGATTCGAAATGCCCCGGCACGCTCAGCTTCGACGTTCCCACAGGATGCCTCGTCTACCCACACGGCCGTTTGCCAGACGATGAATTGGCTGGCGGCATCGCGACCCCGGGGTTCCACTTCAGCACCATGTACATCACGGCACTCCTGCTCATCCCGCATGGCAAGGCCGTCCGCCTGCGCACGAAGATCCGCCCCTATTGGGCGATGGAGAGCGCCTACGACGCGCTCCAGGGAGGGCAAGTGAAGCGGGCGGAGCACCTATTGGACTGCCTCATCCGAGTGATGATGCCCGACCGCCCCGAGACCAGCTACGAGTGGCCGGGCGAGCCGAGCATCCTCGACACCCCAGGCTGGGACACCCCTGACGAGCGCTACACCGACACGCGAACGGTCGAGTTCACCGCGCACCAAGAGTGAGGTCGCGCGCGGCGGCGAGCAGCAACGCATCCTGCCCCGGGCGGGCGATGAGCTGCACCGACTGCGGCAGCGCGCATCCGTCGACCCACATCGGCAGAGCAATCGCCGGCCAGCCGAGCACGTTCCAGATGTTCGTCATCGACGCGAGTTCACGGCTCGGGCCAGGGTCGGTGAAGCGCGGGGCGAGGATGGGCGTGCTCGGCGACACGAGCACGTCGCCTTCACCGAAGCTCGCCTCGAAGAGCTCGCGAAAGCGCGCAATCTCCGCTTGGGCTGCGGCGTAGTCGTCGTCGCTAATGTCGCGACCCTCGAGCACCTTGCCGAGAATCTCCGGCTGGAACTTCTCGGGCGCGGTCTGCGCGCGCTCGGCGTGAATGTCGTAGGCCTCGCGCGACCGCACGATGCGGTACAGCTCGGCGAAGTCGATATCGCGGCCGTCGAACTGCGGCAGATCGGCGGGCAGCGCACCGAGCTGGAACATCGCGTGGTCGTAGGGCTCGCCGGCGGGCGCGTCGACGACCTGGGCACGCACATCCACGAGTGCAAGAAAGCCGGATGCGCTCGGCTGCGCGTCGTCGAGGAAGCCGGTCGCGCGCATCACGAGCACGATGTCGTCGACGGTGGTCGCGAAGAACCCGAGCGTATCGAACGAGTCGGAGAGGGGGAACGCACCCGCGGTGTCGATGAGCCCGAGCGTCGGCTTGAGCCCGACGACGCCGCAGAGCGCCGCGGGCAGGCGGATCGACCCGGCCGTGTCGGAGCCGACCGCGAACGGCACGATGCCCTGGGCGACTGCCGCCGCGGATCCGGAGCTCGAGCCGCCCGGCACCCGCTCGGGGTCGTGGGGGTTGCGGACGACTCCGAACGCGCCGACGTCGCCACGGATGCCGTACGAGAACTCCTGCGCGTTCGTCTTGCCGACGATGACTGCGCCGGCTTCGCGCAGCTTCGCGACGATGAACGCGTCGGTCTCGGGCACGTTGTCGCGGAAGAACTCCGACGCCATCGTCGTGCGCAGGCCAGCGGTGTCAATGACGTCCTTGACCGCGGTCGGGATGCCGTCGAGCACACCCCGCGACTCCCCCGCCTGCCGACGCGCGTCGGACTCCTCCGCCGCCTTCAGCGCGCCTTCGTCGTCGACGGTGATGAAGAGCTTGTCGGATGCACGCGCAGCTTCCAGCGCCTTTCGTGTCAGCTCGACCGAAGTGATCTCACCCGCCTCCAGTTGCTTCAGGAGGTCGGCGATGGTCGGATGCACGTCATTGTTGGCCACCAAGCCACCCTACTTGGCCTGGGTCGCGCTCTTCCTCTTCCCCCAACCGGACCCTGGGCCTGTCGAAAGGTCGCCCACCACCAGACGCACGAACCCATGTCGTAGGCCCATGCCATCGTGAAAGACAGCACCACGGACCAATACCACCCCTCACCCAACACGCCGAATCGATGTTCGAGAACAGTTCGAACAGCGCCCGACAACCCCCAGCAAACTCGAACATATGTTTGCTTCCAAGTAGTTTGTTTATGGTATATGCTTGCTATATCAGCTGCACGCACCTATCCTGTCGAGGAGGTGACGCCCAATGTCCGCAACGACTTCCGCCACCGCCACTCCCCGCGTCGCCGCTACCCGGGACATCACCGCCGCGCGCGCTTCGACGCCGCCCGACACGGTCCCGTCACGGAAGAATCGGCCCGATGGTGCCACCCCTGAACCCGAGACCGATGGCTACAACGTCATCCTCGGTGAGATGCGCGACTCGTACGTGCAACTCGCCCGCGCCACGAGCAAGGCCGAGTTCGCACGCGCGATGATCCTCGCGAGCGCGTACCTCGCGTCCGAGGCGCGCACGAACGTGCAGACCGAGTTCCGTAGTAGCGTCGCGACCTTTGACGACATGTTTCGCGCGAACCTGCGCTCCATTGTCGGCAACTTTGGTGCGCTCACGAACGAGTCCGACACGTCACTCGTGAACCGCGCCTCCGACGCCGCTCGCATCCGCCAAGGCTTCACGATGTGGCTGCCCGCGCTCGAAGCTGGAGACGTCACCATGCGGCAAGCGACCGTGATGCTGCGCAACTCGAGCAACGTGCCCGAGGACAAGCTTGAGGAGTACGGCACTCGGGTGCTCGACGCTGCCCGCTCCTCGACGATCGGGCAGACCGAGAACTTTGCGAAGAAACTCGCCGCCCAGCTCGCGATCGCCGAATTCGAAGACGCCTGCGAACGCGAATACGCCGCCCGCAAGGTCACGATCCAAGACCTCGACTACGGCATGTCTGAGATCCGCGCCTACATGCCGACCGCCGCCGCAAAGGCCGCCTTCGACCTCCTGACCCGCGAAGCCAAAGTCCTCCGCGACGAAAACTTGGAAGCCGCGCGCGAGAACAAGCGACGCGTCCGCGAGGCCGAGGCACGTGGCGAGGAGCTTTCGGAGGAGGACTCTGCCTTCGTCGAAGACCCGCGCACCATCGACCAGCTCCGCGCCGATCTCTTCCTCGAAACGATTCTCACGGCGACGCCGCAAAGCATCCTCGAGTCCGAGACCGGCGGCGCCATGCGGGTGAAAGCGAACATCAGCATCGTCGTGCCAGTGATGTCACTCATTGACCCGAAGAAATCTCGCGACGTCACCGCCCTCGAAGGCGAAACCCCGATCAACTTCGAGGACGCGCGCCGCTTCATGGGCGACGTGACCACCTTCGACCGGATCCTCACCGACCCAATCAACGGCCACACCCTCACCGTCGATACCCGCAACGCCTCAGCGGACATGCGCCGGTATCTCAGGGTGCGGGACGGGGCTTGCCGGTTCCCGGGATGCAGGCGGCCCGCCACCCAGTGCGAGCTCGACCACACCGTGCCCTGGGCATGTGCCGGCAAAACCGACGTCGAAAACCTCGCGTTCCTGTGCACGAGACACCACACGCAGAAACACCAGAAACCCTGGCGCGTGCGGCACCTCGGCAACGGGGTACTCGAATGGACGTCCCCACTCGGCGATGTCATCGTCACGAAACCGAAACCACTCGGGCCCGTGTTCGTGCCAGCCGACGACCCCGCACCCTTCTAGTGGAGAGGTCTGCCCTCAGCCGGCAGACCTCTCCCCCAGATCGGGGCAACTCCCGGGCTTCCCTTCGACAAGCTCAGGGTCCGGACAAGCTCAGGGTCCGGGCAAAGGCCGGGATCGGAGGGCGCGCGGCTACGCGCCCCAGACCGCGTTGGCGGCGACGAGGGCGAGCGAGACTTCGCGCCCGACGACGGTCAAGGTCATGGAGCCGGCGAACTCGTTCCTCGACACGATGCGCACGACCTCGCCGGGCACGAGGCCCTGCTCTTCGAGGTAGCGCAGCAGGGCTGGCTCATGGTCCGAGACCCGCACGATGGTCGCCTCGTCGCCCTCGCGGAAATCGCTCAGGCGGAGGGCGCGGGTCTCGGCAATCCGCCCCTCGCTATCGGGGATCGGGTCGCCGTGCGGGTCATGGTCGGGGAACCCGAGCAGCTCGTCGATGCGCGACAGCAACCGATCCGACACCGCGTGCTCGAGGTGCTCGGCCTCCTCGTGCACCTCATCCCAGTGAAAGCCGAACTGCTCCACGAGCAGCGTCTCGATCAGCCGATGCCGCCGCACCATCTGCAGCGCGATCTTGCGTCCCTCATCCGTCAGCGTCGCCTCGCCATAGGGCTCGTGATGAATCAGCCCTCGCTTCGCGAGCCGCCCGAGCGCACCCGATACCGACGACGGCACGGTCCCGGTCGCCGCCCCAAGCTCCGCGGGCGTCGCCCCACGGCGCTCCCACTCCTCGGCCTTCCAGATCAGGCGCAGATAGTCCTCTTCAACTCGACTACTGCCCGGCGCCACATGATTCACGCGCCTATTCTCCCTGACGCGCGTTCGCGAGCTCGCGCGCATCCGGCTCAGGCGCATCACCGGCGCCCTCAGCAAACGCCGACTCCCGCTGGACCGGCGCCTTCAGCGTCGCCACGATATCCCCACGATGAATCACGAGCACGATCGCCGCGAGCACGAGCTGCACGGCCGACAGCACGTACCTCCCGGTCGTGTCGGTCACGAAGAACTGCAGCGCGAACAACCCTGCGAGCGCGATCGCCGACGAGCGGTGGAACCGCAGCGCCATGATGATCGCGACGCCGAGCACCGTCTGCGTGCCCGTCAACACGAACTCCTCGATCTGCCGCGCATCCAACTCGAGCACGGCGCCGCCGCCACCAAACATGTGCGCGATCGGCAGCGAACCGACGAGCAGGCTCCACTGGTTGATCTTCGATGCAATGAGCGTGCCGATCGCCGCGGCACCCATCCCCCGCGGCGCGAACAGCACGGCGATGATGAACTCGGGCGCCTCCGAGGCGAGCGGCGCGAGCCACTGCACGAGGAAGTACGAGTCGAAGCCGAGCGAGGTGCCGGTGTCGACAAGGCTCGTCGCGAACGGCTCGGCCGCGCACAGGATGATCACGGCCGCGGCCACGAACAGCGTCACGACGGTCGCGCGGCGGCGCCGCTGCGGCAGGTCGGCGATAAGCTTCGCGGTGGCGACGAACTCCTCCTCGCCCTCCGGATGCACGCGCCCCGAGCGCCAGAGGTAGATCACGAACGTCGAAATGAGCAGCAACCCGAACCAGACGGGAATCTCGCCGAGCAGCGGAATCACGAACGCGAGCGCGGCGAGCAGCGCGAGAAACCCCACGTCGAAGCGCGAGGATGCGGGCAACTGCAGGTACCCGACGCGGTCGGGACTCCGCCGCGAGCGCGCACGGTTCGCGACCCAAATCGCGATGAGCACCACGAGCGGCCAGCCGAAGCCGAGCAGCAGGCGGTTCGAGCCGGTCATGTTCGCTGCGGCGTAGTGCGCATACTCGGGGTCGAAGCCCGAGCGGAACGCGTAGTAGAGGTCGACGGCGTACTCGGGCAGCACGGCGATCAGCGCGAGAATAGCGATCGCGAGGCCGCCCGAGATGTCTTTCTGCGCAGCTTCGGCAGCCCCCGCGAGCACGAACGACGCGGCCACGACGGCGGCGCCGAACACGACGAGGTCGAGCACCGGATGCGGTGCGAACCCCGTGATTCGAAACACGATCGTGGGGAGCGCGAACGTGAAGCAGAGGGCAAGTTTTCGAACGAGTGAGCCTGGCATAACGTCGACAACCTCACCACCGGGCGTGGGTGGGCGTACAGCGAGAAGTGACGTTTCGTGCGCACGAAAACTCAGTTGCGCAGGCGCATCGGCGCCGTCAGCAGCCGCCGCTGATCGCGCACCCACACGGCGCCGGTCTCCCGGTGCTGGGCGCGGGTCGCGAAGCGATAGCGGTACGCGACCACCCGCACCCACGCGGGCCGCTCCCCCGCGAACGGGTCGTGCCGCACGAGCCGCAGCGTCCGCGCATCCGCCTCGAGCAGCCTGCCAAGGAACGTGCGGAACCAGCCGTCGAGGCCGCGGCCGAGCGGCAGAAACCACATGAGCCAGTCGAGCCGCAGGTGGTACGGCGCGAACTGGCGCGGCCGCCGCCGAGCGTCGCCGGGTTTGCCGTAGAACTCGTACTCGTGCCACGTCGCGTCGCGCGGGTTCGCGTCGCAGGTGCCCTCGACGACGTATTCGACGCGTACCTTCGTCACGCTGCCGAACGCGCCGTAGGCGTTCGCGAGCTGCAGCCGGTTGAACGCGTCGTTCATCACCTGCCGTTTCGCGAAGAAGAGGTTGTGGAACGCGGGCCAGCTCAGCCACAGGTACAGGGCCCCAACCGCACAGGTTACGACGAGCCAATACACCGGCAGCTCCGCCGACCCCACCGCGACCCCGGGCACCGCAACGGCCGAGAACGCAATCACGATCGTCGCGCAGTTCAGCCAGGCGAAGTTGCCCGTCACCACCAGCCAGAGCTGCGTCGCGACAATCACGCCCGCGGCGACCGTCCCCACCACACCCGGCATGAACACGAACCACGGCACCACCAACTGCGCGACGTGATTGCCCACCACCTCGACCCGGTGAAACCACGCGGGCAGCATGTGCGCCTTCCGGCTGAGCGGCCCCGGCATCGGCTGCGTCTCGTGGTGGTACATCAGCGCGGTGAGGTCGCGCCACTCGCGCCCGCCGCGCATCTTGATCATCCCGGCACCAAACTCGAGCCGAAACAGCAGCCACCAGAACAGCACGATCACCACGGTCGGCGGCGGCTGCTCGCGCGAACCGAGAAACGCCGCGAGAAAGCCGAGCTCGAGCAGCAGCATTTCCCAGCCGAAGCTGTAGAACACCGGCCCGATGCTCGTGATCGACATGTAGCCGCCCCACAGTGCCAGAAACGCAAGCATAGGCACCCAGGGCGGGCCCAGCTGCGGCAGCCCGGCAACGAGCAGCGCCGACACCGCCATGCCGCACCAGCACAGCATGCGCAGCCGCCGGTCGGTGTAGCGCCACCAGCGAAAAATCGTGAAGCGCACGGGCTGCTTCGGTCGACGCTGCAGCCCGCGCTCCCCGAGGAGCACGGGGAACTGCCGCAGCGTCGATACGAAAGCCACCACGAACAGCGCCGCGATGCCGCGCTGCAACACCTCTCGAGCAAGGCCGTAGTCGACGGCCGCGAACCCGTCCATGCCGCCAGACTACGCCGAAGCCACCCGCCTACCGCCGGGTCGCGTCCTGCACCTCGCCGATGAGCTCCTCGACGATGTCCTCGAGGAACAGCGCACCCGTCGTCACGCCGGTCGCGTCGGCGACGCGCGCAATGTGCGTCTCGCGCGCGCGAATCGTCGCGAGCGCATCCTCGAGCTCCATCTGCGCGTCGAGAGTCACGAGCGGTCGGATGCGGTCGGCCGGAATCGGCGCGTCGACCACCTCGGGGGTGCTCAGGTCGAGCAGATCCTTGAGGTGCACATACGCGCTCGGTGTGCCCTGCTCATCCGTCAGCACATAGCGCGAGTAGCCGTGCTCGGCGACCGTGCGTTGTACGTCGCGCGGCGTCGCGGTGTGCGGCAGCAGCACGAGCGAACCGAGCGGCACCTCGACATCAGCGACCCGCTTCTCGGTGAACTCGATCGCGGCGCTCACGGTGCCCGAGTCGTCGACTAGGGTGCCCTCGCGCTGCGACTCCTCAACGATCGTCGCGACCTGGTCTATCGTGTAGGCGCTCGTGGCTTCGTCTTTCGGCTGCACGCGGAACAGGCGCAAGATGCCGTTGGCGATCCAGTTGAGCGAACGGATGATCGGGCTCACGACGCGGCTCACCAACACGAGCGGCGGGGCAAGGATGAGCGCGGCGCGGTCGGGCACCGAGAACGCGATGTTCTTCGGCACCATCTCGCCAAACACGACGTGGAGGAAGGTCACCAGCGCGAGGGCGACGATGAACGCGGTCAGCGTCACGCCCTCGGCAGAGAGACCGGTCCACGCGAGCGGGTACTCGAGCAGGTGGTGAATCGCCGGTTCCGACACGTTGAGAATCACGAGCGAGCAGACGGTGATGCCGAGCTGGCTCGTGGCGAGCATGAGCGTGGCGTGTTCCATCGCCCACAGGGTCGTCTTCGCGGCGCGGTGGCCTGCGGCCGCCTTCGGCTCAATCTGCGAACGGCGGGCCGAAATCACGGCGAACTCGGCACCCACGAAGAACGCGTTCACCACCAGCAGTACAACAAGCCAGATGAGGCCGGGAAGGTATTCGCTCATCGCTGTCCCTCCTCAAACTGCTCCATCATGCGTTCGCGGGTGTCGGCGAACGCGGTGTCCTTGGTGATGTCGTTCGGTAGGTAGCGCAGCCGATCGATGCGCGGGCCGACCATGCGCTCGACGCGCAGGCGCCCGTGCGGGGTCTCGACCTCGTCGCCGACGGCCGGGATGCGCCCGAGCTTCTCGAGCACGTAGCCCGCGACCGTCTCGTACTCGTCGCTCTCGGGGATGCGCACTGCCGCGAGCTCCCACAGCTCGTCGGGGCGCAGCGAGGCGGCGAGCGTCACCGAGCTCTCGCCGACGTGGATGCGGTGCTGCGCCTGATCGTGCTCGTCGCGGAGGTCGCCGACGAGCTCCTCAACGAGGTCCTCGAGCGTGACGATGCCGGCGGTGCCGCCGTGCTCGTCGACGACGACGGCGATCTGGTAGCCGCGGCCGCGGAGCGTGCCGAGCAGCGAGCCGACGCCCGCGCTTTCGGGAACGAGCAGTGGCTTCGACATGATCTCGGTCACGGGGGTCGTCGCGCGGTCCTCGAAGTTCACGCCGTACGCGCTCTTCACGTGGACGATGCCCACGATGTTGTCGGCGTCGCGCCCCATGATCGGAAACCGCGAGTGGCCCGTGCGCTCGGCCTCGGCCACCACATCCGCGGCCGTGACATCGTTCGCGAGCGTGTGCATCCGCACCCGCGGGGTCATCACCGAGTCGGCGGTGCGCTCCGAGAACGTGAGGGTTCGGTGCAGCATCGCTGCATCATCGTGGTCGAGCGAGCCCTCGAGCGCCGAGCGGCGAATGAGAAAGCTCAGCTCCTCTGCGCTGCGGGCACCCGAAAGCTCTTCTTTCGGTTCGATGCCCATGGCGCGAATCAGCGAGTTTGCGGTGCCGTTGAGCAGCAGCACGACCGGCTTGAAGAGCCAGGTGAAGGCGATCTGCAGCGGCACGACGATCTTTGACGTCGCGAGCGGCACGGCGAGCGCGAAGTTCTTGGGCACGAGTTCGCCGAAGATCATCGAGAACAAGGTCGCGACAACGATCGCGACGATCGAGCCGGAGGCCGTCACGCCGGCTTCGCTGAGGCCGAGGTCCGACAACGGTTCGCGCAACAGTGATGAGATCGCGGGTTCGAAGGTGTAACCGGCGAGCAGCGTCGTTAGCGTGATGCCGAGCTGCGCGCTCGAGAGATGGGTCGACGTGACCTTGAGGGCGCTGATCGTGGGGCCGAGACGTTTCTCGCCACGATCACGGCGCCGCTCAAGGTCAGGTCGAGCGAGGTTAACGAGGGCAAATTCCGACGCCACGAAGACGCCGGTGCCGAACGTCAGAAGGACGCCGGCAAGAATGCCCCAGAGTTCGAAGTTCATCGCTCACCCCGCTCGTGGCCCGCATATGCGGGCGCCGGGATGAGCTTAGGACTATGACCAGGAGAATCTTCCATAGCCGAATTCTAGGGGCATTCTGGTTACGGCGTGCTTACTTCTTTTCGCCGCGCCCAACAATCAGGCCGTAGATGAGCAGCACGACGATCGAACCACCGATCGCGAGCGCCCAGGTCTGGAGCGAGAAGAACTCTTCGAGGTTGGCGTTGAACAGGATTCCGCCGAGCCAGCCGCCGACGAAGGCGCCGACGACGCCGAGCAGCAGCGTGACGAGCCAGCCGCCTCCCTGCTTACCGGGAAGGATCAGTTTTGCGATGGCACCGGCAATGAGGCCGAGAAGTAGGAAACTGAAAAAGCCCATGAGAGCTCTCCTTTCATTTTTCGCACACGGGTGCGTGTGCTGTGTCGATTATTGCCACGTGATCACATGAAAATCACAGCGACACGCAAATGTAACCGCGATGCAATGAATTTCTCCCCAAGACTTCTCCCCTGATTTGCCGACCGTAGGATGGGCGGATGGAGCAGGTGCGCGTGGACAGTTGGCTGTGGGCGGTGCGGGTGTACAAGACCCGATCGGCCGCGACAACCGCGTGCCGCGCCGGCCACGTTCGGGTCAACGGCGACCGCGCGAAGGCGGCGCTCAAGGTCGGCCCGGGCGACGAAGTGCGCGTACGGCAACACGGCTTCGACCGCATCCTCACCGTGCGTCGCACGCTCGTGAAGCGCGTCGGCGCGGCGGTTGCTGCGGAGGCCTACGAGGATCTCACGCCCGAGCGCGAGCCCGTCGCGAAGATCGCGGTGCGCGACCGCGGCGCGGGCCGCCCGACAAAGCGCGAACGCCGCGAGATCGAGCGGCTGCGCGGCTACTAGTTACGGATGCGCGCGGCGAGTGCGCTCGGCGTCGCCGGAGTGTTCCTCAACCTCATCGTGCCAGGGCAGGTGTTCGAAATTGTGCTCAACCTCGCTGGCCTCGGCATGGTGGCAGTGTGGAGCTCGATCATCGTGTTCCTAGTGCTGGTGATCGTGCTCATGGTGATCTGCGGGTACCGAGTTCGCGGTCGCATCGACCCGACTGCGCTGACCTCGACGATCGGTATTGCCGACGAAGTGAAGGTCGAGGAAAAGTGACGTCTGTGCTGTACACCGGGGGCACCTTCGGCATGCGACAGGCCGCGAGCTCGCCGATCAGATTCGCTCGCTTGCGCCGCGTGACAGCTCGCGGGCCGTGCTGGTGATCCACGGCACCGACACGATGGCGTACACCGCAGCGTTCGCTGCCTTCGCCACCGCCGATCTCACAGTGCCGGTGATCTTTACCGGCACCCAGCTGCCCCAGGGCAGCGACGGCAGCGTCAATATCGGCCGCTACGCGGTCGGCTCGACCCTCGCCGAAGCGGGCGTGGCCGACGGCGGCGACCTCACGGTCGAGGCCGCGTACGTGTCGCGAGTAGCGGCGTCAGCGACCGACGAGCTGCAATTCAGCGAGCAGCTTGGTGGGCTCCGCCGCTTCCGCATCGATATCGAGGTAGCGCTCGAGGCTGTCGTCGAGCTCGTCGACCCAGCGGGAGTGATGCTTCGCCGCGAGCGTGCCGGTCATCACCGAGCGATACGTGCGGTCGCGATAGCCCATGATGTCGACCTTCTTGTCGTTCTTCCACGCGATCAGGATTTCCCGCACCCGGTCGATATCGAATGTCGGATAGTCGGTCATGCCAAGCAGGTCTCGCACGTACTCACACTGGAAAACGATCTCGTCTTGCGCATCCTCAATAGCCTCAAATCGTGCCCGCCACTCACGGATAGATTGTGCACGCTCGGCCTCATCCGGCAGGTCAAGACGCCCCATGATGAGGTCGCGTGCGTACCATGCCTGCGCGTCGAACATATTGAACGTGAGCCACTGATCCTGCGCACCGATATACATGAGCGCTGGGTTCTGTTGCCACACGACGCCACGGTAGAGGCCGTCGGGATACACGTTGTTTCGCGAGCGCAGTGCGAGGTTCTGCGGCAAGAACTGGTACTTGTGCGCGTAGCCAGTGCACACGATCACCGCATCGACGTGCTTGCTACTTCCATCTCGGAAGTGCACGGTGTTGCCCTCGAAGCGCGTCACAAGGGGACGTTCTTCAAATCCCTCAGGCCAGTCGTACCCCATCGGCTCTGAGCGGTAGCTTGCCGTAACCGAACGTGCGCCCATCTTGTATGCCTGGCTTCCGATGTCCTCGGCCGAGTAGCTGGCACCGATGACGAGCACGTCCTGATCTTTGAACTCCTCGGCGCCGCGGAAGTCGTGGGCGTGGCTGACGTGTCCGGGGAAGGTTTCGATGCCCTCGAACTCCGGGAAGTTCGGGGAGGAAAAGTGGCCGCTCGCGACGACGACATGGTCAAAGGTTTCGACGGTGGTTTCGCCGGTCACCAGGTTTTCCGACGCAACAGCAAAGGTCTTGGCCTCTTCGTCGAAGGTGACCCAGCGCACGACGGTTTCGAAACGGATGTATCGACGGACATCGCTGTTCTTGAGCCGGCCGGCGATGTAGTCCCACAGGGCTTCCCGGGGCGGGTACGACGAAATGGGTCGACCGAAGTGCTCGTCGAAGGTGTAGTCCGCGAATTCGAGCACCTCTTTGGGCCCGTTCGACCAGAGATTGCGGTACATGCTCGAGTGCACCGGTTCACCGTGCTCGTCAACGCCCGTGCGCCACGAGAAGTTCCATTGCCCGCCCCAGTCCGATTGCTTCTCAAAGCAGACCAGTTCTGGGATCTCTGCCCCCGCCCGTTCGGCCGATTCGAAGGCACGAAGCTGTGCCATCCCGCTCGGCCCTGCGCCAATAATTGCGACCCGCTTCTTGCTGTTCAATTAGTATCCTCACGTTGCGTAGTAAATGCGCTCAGCGTCGTCGGCTCCAGCAAGAGCTACCCGAAATGCGTCTCGGAAATAGTGCTGGAATGGCACCCGCCTTCGGAGCTCTCGCTCAACGTTCGGCGCAGGTGACGACTGTTCGACATTACCATGACCGCGATTTCGAAGATTTCTCCGATGCGCGCCTGGACGGTTCAACCGTGCGCAAGAAGTCACGCCCGTGCCGATTGGACGAGATGGGTTGGCGGGATCTCACAGGAGACCAACAGAGGACCCTCCGCGCGAACCTGTCGGAACCTCCGACAAGTTGTGCACCCCGGCATTCGTGCGTGAATTTTCAAAGTCGACCGATGCAAATCTGCTACACGAAACGTCGCAGACTCCATCCGATTTCCGCGACTTCAACATGGTCGGGCTGACAGGATTTGAACCTGCGACCCCTTGGAAAACCCCTGGTCAGAGCGGGTTCTTCCGAGAATCTTGGATTGTCTCGGGTTCCCTAGTGTGGACTGGGAAGTAGGCGTTTCGCCTTCTTCGGGTGTACCCGATCATCGTCGGTCCGTCAGGAGTGATTGAGTTGGGTTTGCAGTGTGTTCGGCGCGAGACACGTGCTGGGACAACTGAGAGCCATCCGACTCGACTGAGCAAGCTGCGCCGCTTGGGCCTTACGCACCTTCGGTTGATTGAGCCGCCCAAACCGGAGCATTCCGCCGAGGAATTCGAGGTGCCTCGGTTGAAAGTTAGCGCGAGGGTGAGCTGGCCTCCACGACCTCGCTGAGCTAGAATGATGTTGTGCACTGCAGTAGCGGTGTGAAGTGAGCTCGGCAGCCTTCCGGACGGTCGGTGAGCCGAGCTTCACGCTTTCATGGCGACAGCTTGGTAATCCCCGCGATGAGCGGGTCGGCGCGTTTCTTCCATTCTCCGCCTTTGGTGTAGCTCCACGCGATCGCGTCGGCTACCCACAGCAGCGGCTCCTGATGCGGCACTTCGAGAGCGTAGCTAAGTATGTCGCCAAGCCCGTGACGCCTGACTTCACGGAACAGAATCTGACGATCAGCCTTCTCGATTGATTCGTCACGCTCGATCACGATCTTGGTGTGCGCGTGCTCCGCAGCATGAGCGACGATACCTGTCAGACAGGCCTCACGGCCAAGAATCTGGCTCTTCGTCGCACAGCGGAACACCTGCGCTTGAGCACCGAACGCGGTGAGTCGAGAGAGGATCAGCCGCTTACGCTCGGGCTGTTCCTTGGTGAAGTGGATCCGCCGCTGGCCTGGGAGCACCAGCGATCGCACGTCGCGACGCAGACTGGTCACGTCGCCGGGCACGACCAGTGCCGCAACCATCGTGTAGCCCTTGGCCTTCGATTCGTCCACGAACAGGATGCTCATGATGCACCTGTTTCCGTGAATCGAACCTTCTTCCGGCTCGCTGCTTGGGCGTCATCGATGGCTTTCTTCGAGAACGGGCCTTGCAGGGTGTAACGGAACTCCTCTGCCCAACCGTTGGGCGACCGAGGCGAAGGAACGAACGAGCTGATCTTGCTCAGCAAGCCGCGAGCTTCCAGTCCACGAAGCCCTCGACGCGCCGTAGATTCTGATACCCCATACCAGTTGGCGGACTGGTTGAGAGGGAGGGGAAAGTCATCCTGCTGGTCGAGCGCGATCAGTAGCATCAACTTCTCGGGGTGACTGAGCGACGCGTCGTACTCATCGATCCAGTAGGAGTAGGGCAGGCGCAACCAGTGCCCGTCTCCAGCCTTCTTGGGTCGAGTGTATTCCTCGCCAGTACCCGCTTCGTGAAGAAGCTTGTACTGCATCTCGTTGCCCTTGCGTTCGCGCTCGAGCAGACGCAGCGAAACGAGCTTGGTGACGACCTTTGACCAACGAGACTTCCCCGCCTCGAATGTCGCTGCTTCATCAAGTCGCACAATCTGCACCCACGTCGCCGCTGGGTAGGCCGCAACATAGGGCTCGCTGCTGGATGCCAGCGCATGGAGGAGGAGATAGGCGTCCAGAGCGAAACTGTCCCGTGCAAGAAGTGCGAGACTTGATCCGCGACCCCCCTCCGTTCCGCGAGGTTTCTGAATGAAACCTCGACGGATCGGAACGAAGGCACGTCTGGTGCCTTCGAGCATCGGGATCAGGAGATCGCGCCGTGGCGGCCGCCTCTGTGGGGCGGTTTTCACCCCAGCATGTGGGCGGGTCGCTTTATCCATACCCATAAGATTACCGCACGAAGGATCGTGGGTTGCATCATTAGACCAAAGTGGATTGCCCTCGCAGATACCCCTATGTGAGAGCGTTATGATAACTTCAAGGTCAATGCGAGTCCATGTGCGATGTCCAAGTTGGGTGGGTTTCCGCGAGGGCTCCGCCTCGCTGGTGGGTTGCCGGTGTAGGCGCATGGCTGAGTGCGGAGAGTGAGTTGCCGATTTCGGATATGACTCGATGCCGATTAGCGTCTCTTCGGCACTCTCGGTAAGGAGAAAAGACCTGGTGCAGCTGGAAGCCTTCGATGCAGGGCACACGCAGGCGTGGAACTCGGATTCTCAGCGGTGGAAGTCTTCTGTCAGCGCTTGGCTGTCCGGACATCTACTGGCCTGAGTTCAGGTACTTGAAAGCTCAGCTGCTTCGCTTGCTCCACCTGCTCAGTGGCGAGGTAGCGGAAGCTCTGTGATGGTTCGATTCCAAGGACGGCCCTCAGTGAGTTGAGCGACACCGGTTGTTCCCAGGACTCTGGGCAGTCAACTTCCAAGAGAGTCGACTCATCAGCACCTGCGAGATACGCGTTGAGGTCGCTCTCATCAATACCAATGTCCGATCCATGCAATGCCCACACGCAACCAGGGCTGATCTTGATCGTTCGCCGAAGACGCACGGTGCCGAGGACCGCTTTCTCAGGGGAACTTGAATACAGAACCACTGTGGTTCCCGGATCGATGTTTGGGAACCTGCGCCGTACTTCGATCGTCTTGCGTCCCTCTAGGATCGCCCGAGCGTACTGCGGCTTTATCGATAACAGTAAGGCTCGGGTCATCGCTCAGCCCACCTCGGTTGCATGCGCATGACGTCATCGAACACACCGGGTGTTGCTCGACGGGCGGTGATCTTGGAAGTTGTCACGTCGTGCTTGGGTCCGCTGAAGGTTTGGTTGACCTCCGGGTTTATGCCGCCAGTGTAGCGGCTGGGTTCATGATGAGTTCGAACTCGATGGGGGTGAGTTTCCCGAGTCGGCGTTGACGGCGTTTGCGGTGGTACTTGCCCTCGATCCAGGACACGATGGCCAGGCGCAGTTCCTCTCGTGTGCCCCAGGATCGACGGTCGAGGACGTTCTTCTGCAGGAGCGCGAAGAACGACTCCATCGCGGCGTTATCGCCACATGCCCCGACCCTGCCCATCGAGCCACGTAGCCTGTGGCGCTTCAGCGCTTTGCGGAAGCGGCGCGACCGGAATTGGGACCCTCTATCGGAATGGACGATCACCCCAGCGGGCCGGCCTCGGTGGGCCACTGCCATCTCGAGCGCGTTGACGGCGATCCGGGCCTTCATCCGTGAATCGATCGAGTAGCCGACGATCCGGTTGGAGAACACGTCCTTGATCGCACACAGGTAGACCTTGCCCTCGCGGGTGCGGTGCTCGGTGATGTCGGTCAGCCATAGCTCGTTGGGGCCGTCGGCGCTGAACTGCCTGTTGACCAGGTCATCGTGAACCGGCGCGCCGGCCTTCTTGTAGCGAGTCTTCCGCGTGGTGAACACCGATTGGATGCCGGCGACCCGGCACAACCGCCACACTCTGCGCTCGGACAACTCGTAGCCCAACTCAGCGAGGTCGTCTGCCAGCACCCGGTAGCCGCCCTCCGGGTCGTCGTTGTGAAGCTGATGCAACACCGAGATGAGCTCTTGCTCCTCGGCCTCACGGGCTGACACCGGTTGCTTGAGCCACTTGTAGTAGCCCTGTTTGGAGAATCCCAGTATCCGGCACGCGACCGCCACCGGCACCCTCACCCGGGCACCGACCGCGGCCATCTCCTTCACGAGCGGATAGATCATTTTGGGGGCGTGATGTGAGCCTGCGACAGATACGCCGCCGCGCGCCGTAGCACCTCGTTTTCCATCTCCAACTCCCGGATCCGACGCAGTGCCTGCGACATGTCCTTGCGCGCCTCTGGATCGGTGGTCGGGGTCATCCCATGGGACTTGAACCTCGCGTCACGGAGCCATGCCTGCAGCGTGGTTTTCGCCACTCCGAGGTCCTTGACGACCTGCTTTTGAGGGATACCCGACTCGACCAACGCGACCGCGTCGCGCTTGAACTCGTCGGTGTAGGTGATCTTCGGCATGGTTGCCATCCTTTCAGCACGACGCCCTCTCAGGAATCATGCGGTCTTGGAGTCAACCAAACCTTCGGCAGTCCCTCGGTCCTGCGCTCTCGCGCACGTGCATCTTCCTCTTCCTTGTTGAGCTTTCGCACCTCGGCGTCGTACTTGGCTTTGTGGTCCTTCAGCCGTCACTCCACGAGGTCGCCCTGCTCAATACTGAACTGTGCCGTTCGGTTCTGGACTTCCTCGTTGAATTGTTCGCTCTGTTGCATGAGCGCGGCCTGCAACATGCTCGTGTCGATAGCTTCGGTGTCGGATATGGACACGCAGGTGAGATCCAGAAGTTGCTCGACCTGTTCGGCGTCAAGAAGCTTCCCGCCATCAGTGCGACCAGCGCTGAGCACGTAGGACTCAGTAACAGGGTCGCTTCCGGAGCGCATCGTGAAGGTCAGTAGCTCGGCAGCTAAGAAGCCGCGTTCGCCGACAAGCTCACGCGCGGCGGAGGCAACTCGATCCGAGGCTGCAATAGAGAATACGAGGTTGGCCATAGGTGTCTTCTCGGTGAGCGCACTTTGCACCACGAACCGTCCGAGGTCGCTGCCGTACCGGTACTGATGGGCGCCAAGTTGCGGCTTCGACTTGAAGAAGTACTTTCCGGTCGGAATCCCCTCGGCAGGAGCGTGCGTGAGCGTGAAATTGTGACCGTCAGAATCAAACTCAGCGAAAGAGTCGAGTTGGCGGCGCGTCACACGAAGCAAGAGCTGCTCAAACCTGTTGAGAACGACGTCTTGCTGGGTGTCGTAGCTCTTGAGCTTGTCTTGCACGTTCGGGTCAAGGTTGTCGAAGACACGAGCCCGAGTTGAACGCATCTCTTGGCTGATCTCAGCTTCGTACTGACGTTCCAGCTCATCGAATGCGGCATTGATGTCGTCTGCGGTGCGGCATCGTTCAAGGATCGCGGCGATGGACTTCTCAAAGTCGAGTCCGTCCTCGATCGACCCGAGCACTTCGTCTGAGGCGCCAAAGACGGACGTGAAGAGGTTGAACTTCTCGGTGAGTAGTTCAAGGATGCGCTCCTCGGCGAGGTTTCCTTGATTGGAGAAGTTCACGACGATCACGTTGTGCTGTTGACCGAAACGGTGCACACGACCGATGCGTTGCTCGACGCGCTGTGGGTTCCAGGGGAGGTCGTAGTTGACGAGCATCGAGCAGAACTGCAAGTTGATGCCCTCGGCAGCGGCTTCGGTGGCAATCATGATGGTGCCGCGTTCGCGGAACTCGTCGACGAGTGCCTTGCGTCGGTCTGCCGACGGGTTCCCTGTAATCAGGTCTGACCCCTCGTTTGTCTCCAACCAGGCCCGGTAGATCTCGGTCGCTTCGGGGGAGTTGTTCGCGCCGTTGAAGAGCACCAAACCTTCACCGCGCCCTCCCGCTCGAAGTGCTGAGGCGAGGTACTCCTGTGTCTTCGTTGAGTCGGTGAAGATGATCGCCTTCTGTGGGGCGCCGATCTCGGCAAGCTTGGCGAAGCCCTGGTCGAGAGCGTCGAGAAGTTTGACAGCCTTCTGGTTCACTGTGATCGATCGCGCCAGATCCGCGTAAGATCGCAGCTCCGCGACCTCAGCTGCGATCTCCTTGCGGGTCGCCTCGACAGCCTCGGCATGCTCGGGAGACGGGAGTGCGAACAGGGCCGACTCCGAGGCCTCGAGCTCTTCATCTGTCATGTCTTCGTCGACCAGCGCTCCACGGTTCGAGCGGCGGCGGCCAGACTGTAGTTCCGCTTCGAGTCTGTTGGCGATGCCTTCGAGCGTTGAGGCAACCGCATACGTGGAGGAGCCGAGGCGTTTACGCAGGATCAGCGCAGACAGGTGCCGCTGAGAACTCGCGAATGCGTACAGAGTTGGGCGTTGCAGGTAAGCGTTGACCTTGTTGTAAAGGTCTTGCTCTGCAGGTGACGGCATGAAACCGAACGTGAGCGGCATCCGTTCGGTGAAGCGAATGTACTTCTGTGCGTCTTTCCGGAGCGTCCGCTTCGCCAGGTGAGAGATGCGCATCGAGAGATCGTCGTTCCCGTAATCGTCGGGATGGTCGACGTACCGCTCTTTGAACCCTTCGATCGAGTGAAAGAACCCGGGATCGAACACGGAGACGAGGCCGTACAGCTCTTCGAGCCGGTTCTGCAGCGGCGTCGCGGTGAGGAGGAGCGACTTCCCAGCCGAGCCCATCACTTCGGAGACGGCCTGCGCGATCTTCGCGTCGCTGCCCCTCCAGAACGAACGCAGGCGGTGCGCTTCATCCGCGACAACAAGGTCCCAGTGGCGGGCAAGATCATCAACATTGCGAAGCACGAACTCGTACGAGCAGATCAAGACATCACTCGAGAGAACCGCACTCGGTTTCAGAAGCTGATCTTTGTTCTTCGAATCAAGCAGCTTCGATGAGATCGCGAACTTTTCGTCCAGCTCCTGCCGCCACTGCTGACGAAGCGATGACGGCGCGATGATCAGGATTCGTCGCTTGCGCTCGGCCCAATACTGGCACAGCACGATGCCTGCCTCTATGGTCTTCCCAAGACCCACCTCGTCCGCCAAAATGACACCCGGCGAGGTGGAGGTCTGCAGTGCGAAAAGTGCAGCATCGATCTGGTGCGGCTTCGGCTCGACCTGCGCGTCGAACAGTAGCCCAGCGAGCTTTCCCACATGGTCAGACGCGTACGAACGCTCCAATTGGTGTGCGTAGAAGGGACTGCCGAAGGTTTGGTTGACTCCAAGACCGCATGATTCCTGAGAGGGCGTCGTGCTGAAAGGATGGCAACCATGCCGAAGATCACCTACACCGACGAGTTCAAGCGCGACGCGGTCGCGTTGGTCGAGTCGGGTATCCCTCAAAAGCAGGTCGTCAAGGACCTCGGAGTGGCGAAAACCACGCTGCAGGCATGGCTCCGTGACGCGAGGTTCAAGTCCTATGGGATGACCCCGACCACCGATCCAGAGGCGCGCAAGGACATGTCGCAGGCACTGCGTCGGATCCGGGAGTTGGAGATGGAAAACGAGGTGCTACGGCGCGCGGCGGCGTATCTGTCGCAGGCTCACATCACGCCCCCAAAATGATCTATCCGCTCGTGAAGGAGATGGCCGCGGTCGGTGCCCGGGTGAGGGTGCCGGTGGCGGTCGCGTGCCGGATACTGGGATTCTCCAAACAGGGCTACTACAAGTGGCTCAAGCAACCGGTGTCAGCCCGTGAGGCCGAGGAGCAAGAGCTCATCTCGGTGTTGCATCAGCTTCACAACGACGACCCGGAGGGCGGCTACCGGGTGCTGGCAGACGACCTCGCTGAGTTGGGCTACGAGTTGTCCGAGCGCAGAGTGTGGCGGTTGTGCCGGGTCGCCGGCATCCAATCGGTGTTCACCACGCGGAAGACTCGCTACAAGAAGGCCGGCGCGCCGGTTCACGATGACCTGGTCAACAGGCAGTTCAGCGCCGACGGCCCCAACGAGCTATGGCTGACCGACATCACCGAGCACCGCACCCGCGAGGGCAAGGTCTACCTGTGTGCGATCAAGGACGTGTTCTCCAACCGGATCGTCGGCTACTCGATCGATTCACGGATGAAGGCCCGGATCGCCGTCAACGCGCTCGAGATGGCAGTGGCCCACCGAGGCCGGCCCGCTGGGGTGATCGTCCATTCCGATAGAGGGTCCCAATTCCGGTCGCGCCGCTTCCGCAAAGCGCTGAAGCGCCACAGGCTACGTGGCTCGATGGGCAGGGTCGGGGCATGTGGCGATAACGCCGCGATGGAGTCGTTCTTCGCGCTCCTGCAGAAGAACGTCCTCGACCGTCGATCCTGGGGCACACGAGAGGAACTGCGCCTGGCCATCGTGTCCTGGATCGAGGGCAAGTACCACCGCAAACGCCGTCAACGCCGACTCGGGAAACTCACCCCCATCGAGTTCGAACTCATCATGAACCCAGCCGCTACACTGGCGGCATAAACCCGGAGGTCAACCAAACCTTCAGCGGACCCGAACTTCACCTGGTGCGCGGTCAACGGTATTGCCAAGATGCAGTCCTACCGGTAGTCGCTTGCCAGGTCAGACTCGTACAAGGCTTTCGCGTCATGAATGCTGCGAATCGCGTCGCGCACTTGATCGCGCTTCAGATCGAGCACACGATAGATGCCGTTCGTTTCAGCCACGGACTCGATTCGACGGAACTCGCCACCATATTGTTCGGCAAACTCGGCAAGCCCGCGGAGCTTCGGCATCGCGTCGGCGAGGTGATGACCGTGCGGGTCGACCAGATCGGCGACGATGCCGTTCTGGCCCTCTGCGAAGAAGATGAAGTCGGGTCTGAGCGCCTTCCAGTTACGTGATCCGTCCATGTAGGCAATCGCGAGCGATTCCTTCACCGCACGATCCGGGTTGCGCCACCACCCGATGAAACCATTCCTGTCGGACTCGGCTGCGAACACGTGGCGTTCCCACGAGTTCAGTTCAACCGGGTAGTCACCCGTGTTGGTGACCATGAGGTGGTTACGGTAGACCGGCAAGTCAGTCTCGGCGCCGTCGGCTTCCCGTGCCTTGGTCTCTGCCTGCCCAGTCTTTGGAGTCACGAGGCTGATGCGTTCGGGCTCGGTCGACATGCCTTCAAGACGGTCATACTCGGCTTGCTTCTCGTCGCTGAGGTTCTTCCGATCGACTCGGGTGTCGGTCAACCATGCGCGAGCGAGACGATCGGCTTCGGCCTCGACGCTTGCGACGATGTCGGGCACGAGCCCGATTGCTGCCACTTCGATGTATGCCTCGAGCAGGTCGTCTTCGATGGCGTCTTCGGGCACGAGGTAGTCCACATACGACGAGCACAGCGCCGGGCTCAGGTTGCGCTCGGCAACCTTGTACGCCTCGGTAATCGCGCGAGTGTCGGCCGCGAGCTCGAACGACGAATTCACCCACAGACCGCCACCGAGCCGTGCCCGCAGTTCCTCTCCTGACATTGTCAGCACGTCTTCACGCGCAAGGTCCACCTGCACCTTGTATTGCATGGCACGTGACGCCACGACGTTGTTCAACTCGTCGTGTGCGCGTTTGAGTGCCTGGTCGACGACCTTGTCCTTCGTGAGCGCAGCTGCAAGCGCGGTGAATCGTTTGATCGGCTTGCTGCGGTGCTTCGGAATCGTCACGGTTGGAAGTGATTCAAACTTTTCCCACACCTGCGCAGGAAGATCCGGGTTCGGATGCAGCAACACCGGGTCGAACAGCACCCGGCGCCCTTCGCCACCGCCGCTGTCACCCTCATCGTCTTTCGAAGTTGCGCCGTGCATGAGCATCTCGGCGACACGCATCGCGGTGGTGCGATCGAAGTACGGCAGCATGCAGTCAACTGAATTAAGTACCTCGTTGCCGGGGATACGGCGCGCCAGCGGCGTGCGGATCATCCGCCCGAGCAACTGCGTGATGTTGGTCGGGTCAGAGGCGGGGCGGAACGACACCAACACCTCGGCGCGCGGGCAATCCCACCCCGTGGAGATCGCCGACTTTGCGATCAGCACTCGCACATGCGTCGAATCCTGCACCCGCTGGGGCTCGATATACGGGATGGTATAGCCGCCGACCTTGAGGTCCTGATGCTCGCCAAACACGTTCGCGATCGCACCGTGATCGAGTTCGGGCCAAGATTCGAGGATCGTGTCGATCGTACGCACGAGTGTCTCGTCGCTCGGCTTATCGGCCATTTGCACGACTAGGAGCGGTACTACGGAGTCAACTTCTTCCTGCTCCCGCGTGTAGGCATCCCAGGCCCGTCCTGCCTCACGGATCTTGTCAACGGCTCGCCGTAGCAGCACAGTGTCGAACGCGCCGGTCTCGGCTGGAATGGACAGCACGATATCGTCCTTGAGTAGACCGGATGCCTGCACCAGTGCCGAGTCAACCTCGACACTTGGTAGAGCTGTGCGTCCCGTCACGGACTTCATCGCCTGCTCGAAACGCTCCACAGTTGCGGAGATTCCAAACACAATTGGAATCGGCGGAACCTGCCCTTGACCGTTGATCAGCCGCTGCACAATCGTCGAGCGATCGCGTTGCGGTTTCATGCCACGGTGAGCCTCATCAAGCACCAGATACAGCGTGAGTTCTTTGTTCTCGATCGTGTTGATGATCGTGTCGTAGATGTTCGACTGCATCTCATCAGGTGCAGGGGTCAGCTCATCGATCGTCGCCGTCGGGTCGAGCCTGGCGCCGGCGCCCTTGACCAGGTTTGAGGTCTTGCTGAGCTTCTGAGTATTCAGGAAATAGACGTGCCCCGGACGGAAGGAGGTTTCACGGAAGTCGTTTGTGATGAGCTTCAGCCGCCAGTCCAACTCGCTGGATGCTGCCTGAATCCGGGCGCGGGATTGTTCGTTCAGTGAGGGGTCATCTGAGAACCACAGCACGACCGCTCCGGGGTCAGCCGGGAAGTCAAACTCGTCAGACCCCGAGATGAGCGCTTCGATGACGGCTGCTGCCATCACAGTCTTCCCAGCACCGGTGGTAGCAGAGAGGGAGAATTGTGACAGCGACCCATAGCGCTGGTACATGTCCTTCGCCTGGGCCAGATTCCGGAGTACGGCACCGACAGCCTCAGCTTGATAGTCCTTGAGTGTGTACCGCATCAGATTGCCCGCCCCTGATTGATCTCAAAGTTCTGTAGGTACGACTCGTAGAGCCGTACCATGTCAAGCTCCGACGGAAGCTCTCGGCAGACCATCTGGAACGCGGCATCGTCGTCGGTGATGACGAACACCGTGCGCACATCCTCGGCGTCGCGCATCGCGGAGAAGAAGGCTTCAGCGTTGTCGATATTCTCCAGCACTGCGTACACCTCGGAGACATCCCACCCACGATCATCGAGATCATTAATGATGCGGCCTGTGGAGCCAGCCCTCATCCACAGCATTGGTGCGATGCGCTCGAAAGCACGGTTGTGGCGTACCGAGAGCGGCGACTCGTAAGTCAGGGTCAAGAACGCGGCGTTCTCCTCGAACCCATCGGCCATTGGGGACTCATCTGTGAACTTGTAGTCGCCCTTGATCGGTTCGCCATCAGGCGTGCGACCGGTGATCGCAGCACGGATGCGAGGCTTCGTAATGTAGTCGCAAATGCCCCACTGCTCCCATTCGGGGTCGCCGGGGCGAAAACCCTGCTGGCGTAAGCCCTTCTGCTCGTCGGCTCCCACCTCATTGTTCGTGACTGAAATGCACTGGCGGGACCCGCCGTCCTGTTTGTTCAAGCGCATCACAGCGTGTGCCGTTGTGCCTGAACCGGAGAAAAAATCTAGAACAACTGCGTTCGGTTTGTCTTTGACAAAGAACCGCAAAGTGTCTTCGACGGCATAGAGTGACTTCGGGAACGGGAAGGGGCGTCCACCTAGAACTCGGCTGAGTAACTGCGTGCCGTAGTCTCTTGCGAAATGTCCCTGCTGGTACCAAACGCTGGTAGGTGGATGGCGGTCTATCGCAACGTCACCGAAGTCAAAGATGATCGAGCCGTCATCTGCACGCCCCGCCTCCCGGTACTCACCCCTTTGGAGTTTCTCAATCGTGCCTTGGCGAAGGTACATGACAGTTGGCAACCCGGTTGCACGATTGACGGTACCGAAGCGCGCATGGCCCGTACTAAAGTACTCAGCCAGTTTTGGTCCTGATACTTGCCAGGTCTGTTCGGAGCCGTCTGACGCCAAAGGCCAAATTGCGTCTGTCCCCTCCGGAGGTTGATGTGTCGAGCGGTCAACGCCACGAGGGATGGGCTCACCAACGGAATGAAATCGACCGGTCTCGCGTTCCCGATGCACCGGGTAGAAAAGTACAGGACTTTGCCGGTTTGCACGAAGCGCTGCGGCTCCGCCGGTCCGTGTAGCAGAGAACCAAACTGTTGGGTCTTGGCGCTTCGATTTACCTTCGACTCGATCGCTGGACAACATATTGCGAGACCAGTTGCCAGCAACTGCTGCACCCAGAAACAGTACGAATGCATACTCCTCGACCCGAGTGAATCGACCACTTCTAATCGAGCCCGCGTGGTTCGTGACGATCGTAACAAGCTGCTTGTCTGATTCGGGAAAGAGCTGGTCGAGTAGTAAGCCTAAGCGGAGAACTTCCTTCTCGTCGATCGTGGCGATGAGCACGGAATCTTCTGGGTTCAGAAGCTCACGTGC
Source organism: Gulosibacter massiliensis (assembly GCF_900626105.1). Taxonomy (NCBI): domain Bacteria; kingdom Bacillati; phylum Actinomycetota; class Actinomycetes; order Micrococcales; family Microbacteriaceae; genus Gulosibacter; species Gulosibacter massiliensis. The sequence continues at coordinate 2,048,443 of NZ_UYZX01000001.1, read as the reverse complement.
TATAACAAGACGTCGCTCCATGAACGCGAGCCACTTCGAGTGGCGGTAGTCGTCGTCGCCTTCGACGTAGTCGTTGTTGTACTTCCAGTCGCGAGCACCGGTGTTGTACGGAGGATCAATATAGATCGCGTCGACTTTGCCACGGTGCGTATATGTGAGCATTTCGAGGGCGTGGTAGTTCTCGGCATTGATCACAGTGTGGAACGGCTTGTCGCCGCCGTGCTCGACCCGTCCGGTTTCAACGAGACCGGGGAAGATCTTGTCGTCGAACTCGGCGACGACGACGAGATCGTCAAGCGATGCGGTTTGGCGCTCGGGCTCATCGGTGACGTTCTCGACTAACTGTGCGAGCTGCGCACCGGTCTCATCGAACGTGAAGGATTCGACGCGCCAGAGCCGTGAATTACGCTTGGCGATCTCTCCTCGCGGCGGAAGCACACGCACCTTCGATCCGCGGCGTATGGGTTGGCCGGGTAGTTCGACGGCCTCGGGCTGGTGGCGTTCGAAAACCAGCCCGAAGCTGCGTCGCTTCGTGAGTGCGGTGATCTCCTTTTCGAGATCCGCACCGAGCTGAGGGTCGGCGCTGCGCAGTTGACGGAGAAGATCCGTAAGGCGTGACATTGGCTATTCGTTCTCCTTTGTCGAGGCGCCGCCTTGGCGCACCCACTCGTCGACTTCGCTTGCCTGAAACTTCCACAGGCGCCCAACCTTGTGAGCGGGCATGTTCTGAGTACTGATCCACGCATACACGGTGTCTTTCGAGACGCCGAGATGGGAGGCGATTTCGTCGGCAGAAAGCCATGGCTCAGTCATGTCGCCTCCGCGGCGGCTCGGTGGAACAGACGGTACTAGACCGGATCTTATCGGCTACAGGCCAGTTATCTCGGAATGAGCACGGCCTTTCGGTCGCATCCATGCATCGAGGCAGCGTCTGCCCGGGGAGATATGGCGAAAACCGGCACGAACGATGAGAACTTGGCGTCGCCCCGTTTGGCATGTCGATGCGCATCCACTTACCCATGCCGCGACCGAGTACTGATGATCTGCCCATCATTCGGGTGTACTCGGCCGCGGCAACAGGACCGTCGCTTAATCGCGCGCGGCCCGGGTTGATTCGATTCGTCTTCTGACTCAATGGGTCAGGGCGGATTCGCGTTTCGTCGGTTGGAGTGGTGCCAGCTTCTCTGGGCCCAGCTCATGACGACGGAGCAGTTGAGCGTTCAGAGCGACGATGATCGTGGAGAGCGACATCAGCACGGCCGCTGCGGCCGGTGGGAGTGTGAATCCGATCGGCGCGAGCACACCCGCGGCCAGCGGCACAGAGATCACGTTGTAGGCGGTTGCCCACACCAGGTTCTGCACCATCTTCCGGTAGGAGGCGTGTGAAAGCTCGATCGCACTCAACACGGCGCGCGGATCGCTCGATACCAGAACGATGCCTGCCGACTCGATCGCGACGTCGGTACCCGCACCGATCGCGACACCCACATCCGCGCGGGCAAGAGCAGGTGCGTCATTCACGCCGTCGCCAACCATCGCGACCTTGTAACCGCGGTCCTGCAACTCGGCAACTTTGTCCGACTTGTCACCGGGCAGAACCCCAGCGAAGACCTCATCGATGCCGAGGTCAGCTGCAACCGCATCCGCCACCTGCTGGGCGTCGCCGGTGATCATGCCCACGCGGATACCGCGTCGATGCAGTTCATCGATGGCAGCCCGCGACTCGGGACGAATCACATCTTGCAGGGCGAATGCACCTTCGATGCGACCGTCGATAACCGCGAAGAGGACGCTCGATCCAAGCGACTCCCATTCGGAGACCTTCGCTTGAATGCCCTCGGGGATGGACAGACCAAGTGAATCGAGCAGGCGCGGTCCACCGACCCGCACTTCGACGCCATCCACTGATGCTGTGACTCCTACGCCCGGCTCGGAACGGAACGCGTCCACCGATGGCATTGCCGATCCGGCAGCGTGTTCCTGCGCCCATGCGCCGATGGCGCGGGCGACCGGGTGCTCGCTGGGGGATTCTGCGGCGGCAGCCAGCAGGAACGCGCGCTCCGGGTCGGCGCCCGGGACGATGGTTGCCGCCGTGACCGCGTGGCGACCTTCGGTGAGGGTTCCGGTCTTGTCGAACATGACGACGTCGACGCTACGCATGCGCTCAAGCGCCAGACGGTCCTTGACGAGAACGCCAGCGCGAGCGGCGCGCTCGGTTGCGATGGAGATCACGAGCGGGATGGCAAGACCCAGAGCATGCGGGCACGCGATGATCAGCACCGTCACGGCGCGGGTGATGGCATCGGCGGGGCTACCGACAATGAGCCACACGATCACCGTGATGATGGCCGCGGTGACTGCGAAGTAGAACAGCAAGGCCGCTGCACGGTCGGCGAGTGCCTGCGCACGGGTGAACGATGCTTGCGCATCAGCAACCAGTCGACGAATGCCAGCCAGCGCGGTGTTCTCGCCAACGGCGGTCACACGAACCTGGATTGCGGAGTCAGTGGCGATGGTGCCCGCTGTGACCGCGTCTCCAGCGGTGCGGGTAACGGTCGTTGATTCACCGGTGACCATGGACTCATCCATGTCGGCGAACCCTGTTTCTACAGTGCCGTCGGCTGGCACGCGCCCTCCGGCTCGCACGAGGACGAGGTCACCCGTTGCGACATCGGTGCTCGGCACTTGCTCCACGGTTCCGTCTTCGCGGACCAGCTCGGCGGTATCGGGCAGCAATGCAGCAAGGGCATCAAGAGCGCTTGATGCCCCACCGAGCGCGCGCATTTCCAGCCAGTGCCCGAGGAGCATGATGACCACGAGCAAGGCGAGTTCCCACCAGAAGTCGAGGTCAAGCCCAGCGCCCAGCGACGTGGCCCAGGACGCGAGGAACGCGACGGTGATGGCCATCGCGATCAGCAGCATCATGCCTGGTTGCCGAAGCCGGATCTCCCGGAGCGCGCCCTTCAAGAACGGCATGCCGCCGTAGAAGAAGATAACCGTGCCAAGGACCGGGGCGATCCATGTCGTCCAGCCGGTTTCAGGTATGTGGTAGCCGAAAATCATCGCGACCATCGGACTAAAGATGACCACCGGAATCGACAGCACAAGCGTCACCCAGAACCGGTTGCGGAACATCGCGACGCTGTGTCCGGCATGCGCACCCGTGTCATGATCCGCGTGGGCTTCGTGGTTCGCTGCCCCGTGGGCATGGCCCGCATGAGCGTCGTGGGCGGCAGGCTGATCCAGACGCGCGTCGGTAGCGGTTTCAGCGTGCGCGTGGTGATCAGGATGCGCCTGTGCCTGATGATGGTTGTGGTCGCCGGATGCGTTGTCCCTAGTTAGCGCCTCCGGCGGGTGATCGCCGTGACCTCCCGAGTGGTCGTGGTGCTCATGGGCTGGATCTCGATGCATGGTGAAGTCCTTTCTATCGGCGGGTGCATCGGGCTCGATGCCCCGCTGTTGTCGGGTGGGAGTCGCCGTGTCTCATCGGGCGGCTCCCGAAAATCACGTGAGTTGGAGCGTGGTGATGCAGGTCGCCGCGTCGTTCGCGGTCGAGAACGGGGTTTCGCCGGTCTTCCCGTCGTACGTCACCTCGATCGTCCCGCTCAGGTTGCGGGGGAGCCAGAACCCAGCGAACCCGTTGTCGAACGTGGTCGTGGTTTCTTCGAGAATCACGTCACCGGTCGCATCGTCGATGAACCGCACCTCGATTTGCTGCGCAGAGAGTTCTCCTCGGCAGGTCGTGAGGCCGTGGTAAAAGCACTCGTGTGTTTGCGAAACGAAGGGGGCAACCGAGACATAGGTCACGTCATCCGGCATGTCCAAGGAGACTTCGGTGACGTTGTCGGTCAGGACGAGGGCATCGGGCTGCACGGATGCGATCAAGTCGGTAGGCCGGTCGCTCACGTTCATCCGGTCGAGCGTGTCGACGATCTCCCTCGCCGACATGTCGGTCAGGTTGTGAGAGGCGAGCAGGTCGGCACTGGGTGTGTTGGGCACCGCAGCATCCGGGGCGGAGCACCCAGCCAGCGTAAGGGAGAGGATTGCCGCAGCTGCCGCGGCAAGGGTTGTGAATCGCTTCATAGCGTCGTCGTCTTTCAGTCGAGGCCCGGCTGTGGCCCTGGCTAGCCAAGGGTGCGCAACCGGTGCTGTGTGTTGGTGTTGCCGGGGTCGGCGCGCAAGTAGTTTCGCGCCGACCCCAGGGGGATGGGTGGTTAGAGGCGCAGCAAGATGTCGCGCATGGTCTCGATCTCACTGTTCTGGGTGTCGATGATCGCCTGTGCCATCGCGACGGCATCCGGATTCACCCCGGAATCGACCTGAGCTTGCGCCATCTCCACGGCGCCCTCGTGATGCACGATCATCTGCTCCAGGAACAGTCGGCTCGCGTCGGGTCCAGTTGCGGCTTCGAGTGCCTGCATGTCTTCCTCGGTCATCATGCCGTCCATGTGGCTGCCGTGGCCCATGCTCATGCCATCGGTTGCGGCCTGTGGCATGCCCCAGGTTTCGAGCATGGTGTTGAGCGTGTCGATCTCAGGCTGTTGTGCGGCTTTGATTTCTTCGGCGAGGGTGACAACGCGAGGGTCGATGTCATCCTTCGCGAGAATCAGGTCGGACATCTCGACGGCTTGCACATGGTGAGGCACCATCATCTGCGCGAACATCACGTCAGCAGAGTTGAAGTCCTCCGCCACTGATGATGGCGCTGTCGAAGTAGCAGGTGCGGGTTCCGCTGGGCCAGTCGTGCAACCGGCAAGGACCAGTCCGGCGGCGAGGATGCCCGGGACAATAAATAAGGTTCGGAGTTTCATGAGTTATTCCAATACGTCGAAGAATTTGGGATCGGCAAAGCGAGGCCATGCGCACGTGGCGCGGCCCCGGTAGACCGATCAAGTTCGACTGATGGAGAGTTCTTGCGGCGACGGCGTCATCGGACGAGGCGCACCGCGGACATGCACTGCGATCTTCAATGCGCGCGCACCGAACCAGTGATCGGTGGCCAATCGCCGGGCAAGAACGAAGAGAAAGAACACACCTGCGGTCAGGAACACGAGCATGCAGATGACCTGGACCATGTCATGTTCGCCGCAGCTCGCTCCGCAGGCGACACCGGAATCCGCAAGTCCATCTGCGTGCGCGGCCGTTGGGTGCTCGCCATGCCCGGAGGTGACCGCCGTCGGGGCGCTTCCAGGCGCGGCTTCAGCGTGCATTACCGACGCCGTTGCAGGTGCGGCCTCGTGGCTCCCACCATGCCCGAAGGCGTGCATGAGTACGGCGCACAGGAGGAGAGCACCGAGTGCGAATAGCGCAACGAGGAACCGGGGTGGGTGCGGGCGGACCGGACCCGAAGGGGCGGTATTCGTTATCGACATACCTCCACCTCCCGGGCCGGTAAGACTCAAATTGCCTCACCCATTCTATTCAATATCATTCCGCATGATACCTCCCCGGGGTATTCAACGGGAGCGTGGCTTCTGCGTGGCATGTGCCAAAGGACGGAGCGAGCAGCTGTCCGAGGTCGGCACCCACGGCGCTGACCCTGCGCACTGAACCAAGGTATGCCGTAGAGATTCCTGTCGCCTGGACTTGATCGATCACGCCGGTCGTAGGCATAGACCAGACCTTCGTCTGTAGCCCCACGCGTCTGGCAGATCATGGATGAGCGGTCCACAAAGAACTCGATGATTTACGATTTCCTCGATCTGCCAGAGGCGTGGCAGCGGAAAGGTCATGTGTGTATATATCGGCGCTTGACTGGCACCTTGGGAGACGATGTGCACCTATTTTTATGTATGCACACTGGCGGGAGGAGACTGTCATGCCCAGGTCGAACTCTTGCGCGTTCGAAGTAGTTTTGAGCTGGAGGAGCAGGCATGCGGGTGTGACGCCCAACCTCAATCCCAACCGCCATCCCAAAATCCGCATGAAGCGCTACTTCACGGGTTCAACGGTCCCTCCGAATCGGCGGGACCTGAAATTCCGCGGATCAGGTGACGGTGCCGCAAAATTTTGCGGGGCCGTCACGCTACCTCTAGTCCGTTTCTGTCACGTCGCGAGTGGTTGACCCGAGGTCGGCGGACATGCTGCAACGGAACGCCGAGCATCCGCGAATGTCTACGCTTTCTTCCCGAAAGCGCGGTCGAGCATCTCGGCGGTCGCCGGGTTGACCATCTCGTTGCGGCGGATGTAGTGCTGCACCGTGATCGCCGGGTCCGTGTGTCCGAGTAGCTCGGCGGCAAGGTCGACGCCCGCCTCATTGCTGATTGCGGTGGCAACCGTGCGACGAAACATGTGCGGCGTGATGCCCTCGATGCCTGCGAGGTCGAGCACGTGCCGAAGCTGCCTGCGCACGTTGTTCGTCGTCAGCGGGCCACCGTCACGATTGCAGAACAACAGTGCATCAAGCGAGGCATCATCACGGCGGGCAGGCCTGAGCCGCACCGCCTCGGCAGCGAACGCGGGGAGCGCGACGGTGCGTCTGGACTTCGCGGTCTTGGGATGATCTTGCCGCTGGGTGGGTTCGCCGCGGTGCGCGACGATGGTGCCGCTAATGCGAATCGACGGCGGGGCGCTCACGATGTCGATATCGCGGCGACGGATCGCGAGCACCTCACCGATGCGGGCCGACGTGCCGAGCATCACCTCGACGATCGCGCCGAGCTGCCCGTCCGGTTTCGGTCCGGAGGGTGAGACCCCGGTCTCCCAGAATGCGATCGCAGTGCGGATGGCGTTCACCTCGGCGGGGGTGAGCGCGTTCGGTGTCGTCGGGGGTTTCCGGAGCCTTGAGACGTGATCCATCGGGTTACGCGGCAGCACCTCGTGCCTTACCGCGAGCCCGAGCGCGAGCCGCAATGCTACTCGGGCCTGCTTGGCACGGTTGTAGCTTTGCTTCGCCAGCTGCTTCAAGAAGTGGTCGCAGCGGGCGACACCGATCTCGCGCAACGTGAGGTCTTTGAACGCGGGAAGTACGAGCGTGCGCATGTTGCGTTCGTACAGTTGACGGGTGGTGGTCGAGAGCCGGTCTTCAAGGTCGAGATCTTCAAGCCAGTACGCCACCAGGTCGGGGAAGGGACTGTCGGCAGTGAGCCCGATGCCTTCGGGCTGGTAGAGCGTGCGCTCGGCAAGCTTCGCTTTCAACCGTTGCTCGGCGGCGCGCTTCATGTCGCCGGTGGCTTGCACGAGCCTGGACTTTCCATCCCAGTCGCGATACCTCGCACGGGCGGTCACGCGATCGTTCGACGCGGTCTGGAACCCGATCGTGCCGAACGTGCCGATGGTGAGGCGTGGGCGGCTCATCGCGTCACCTCCCGTCGAGCGGGAAGGTCTGGGCGCCGTCGCGTTGCTGCTCGATCCAGACACGTACATCGGAGACGGCGAACTTCAGGTGTTTGCCGAAGCGGTACGCGGGCGGGCCGAGGCCGCGGGTGCGCCAGTCGTAGATCGTCGAGACGGGGATGCCCAAATACGTGGCCAGCTCGCCGACATCGATCAGGGGCTCCAGGCCCCACGGGGTGGGTTGTGCTTCGGTGTCCATGTCGAACAGGTGCACGGCGCGCATCGCAGCTGACCGTACACAACCGGAGCGGTCGGGGCACTGCCGGGTGAATGATGCCCGAGTGCCCTTTCGGCGTGTCAAAAAGATGGGTTTGTGTTGACCGGATCAAATCTCACCTACGAAAAAATCGCGGGAACCCTTGAGTTTCCGCGATTTTTTGGTCGGGCTGACAGGATTTGAACCTGCGACCCCTTGAGTCGAAGAAGGGTTCTCCCTCCGTCACGCTTGATAGCCGTAGATCCCTTGCGGGAGTAGGCAAGTCGGGAGATCCCACAACCCGTCAGATCCCGTCAAAACCGGCAAAAGCCCGGAGCTTGCGGGTACATTTGCGGGTACATGGATTTTGGGCTTGAGCGCTCCACAAGGAGCTGGCACGTACTGGTAGCACCGATTGTTGCTGAGTCGCGTATTCATCAGATGTCGACTGCTGTTTCGCCTTGTGGCGGAGGCTGATGCATCCGGCGATTGATCAGCCTGTGCTGTATAGTTCAGTGCATGCTGACTATTGCTTCTCGACTCGACGTCATGAACCGGCTCGGCCGGGCCATGGCGGATCCGACGCGTTCCCGGATCCTGATGACCCTGCTCGAGGGACCGAGCTACCCGGCGGTGCTCTCGCGTGAGCTGGAGCTGACTCGCTCGAACGTGTCGAACCACCTCACCTGCCTGCGCGACTGCGGCATCGTGGTCGCTGAGCCGGAGGGTCGCCAGACTAGGTATGAGATCGCTGATCCGCACCTCGCGGCCGCTCTCATCGCGCTGGTGGATGTGACTCTGGCTGTCGACGAGCACGCTCCGTGCGTGGACTCGTCGTGCACCGTTCCGGGTTGCTGCGGAGCGGGAGCAGACGCGTGAGCGCGGCATGCGGCTGCGAGCACGAGCCGACGACCACGGCAGTCGATGAGAGCGAGGAGAAGGAGCGGCCCTGGTGGAGGGACCGCGGGATCATGGTGCCGGTCTTCTCCGGTGTCGCGTTCCTCGCTGGTCTGATCCTTGAGTGGTCCGGCATGGAGATCCCGGCACTGGTGCTGTTCTGGGTCGGCTTGCTGCTGGGCGCGTCGACGTTCACGCCGGGCGCGATCCGGAAGCTGTTCAAGGGCAAGCTGGGCATCGGGCTGCTGATGACGATCAGCGCGGTCGGCGCAGTCGTCCTCGGCTACGTCGAAGAGGCTGCGGCGCTGGCGTTCCTCTACTCGATCGCAGAGGCGCTGGAGGACAAGGCGATGGACCGCGCCCGCGGCGGGCTGCGAGCGCTGCTGAAGCTGGTCCCCGACACCGCGACCGTGCGCCGCGACGGCGCTTCGGTGGAGATTGCGGCGAAGGACCTCGCGGTCGGGCAGGTCATGGTGGTTCGTCCCGGCGAGCGGATCGCGACCGACGGAGTCGTCCGTGCGGGGCGCTCCAGCCTGGACACCTCGGCGATCACGGGCGAGTCGATCCCGGTCGAGGTCGAGCCCGGCGACGCCGTGTCGGCCGGCGCGATCAACAGCGCCGGTGCGCTGGAGGTCGAGACGACGGCGGCGGGCACCGACAACTCGCTCACGACCATCGTGGAGCTGGTGGAGCAGGCGCAGGCGGAGAAGGGCGAGCGAGCGCGCCTCGCGGACCGGATCGCGCGCCCGCTGGTCCCGGGCGTGCTGGTCCTCGCGGCCCTGGTCGCCCTGGTCGGCTCGCTGTTCGGGGACCCGGAGCTGTGGATCACCCGAGCCCTCGTCGTCCTCGTCGCCGCCTCCCCGTGCGCGCTGGCGATCTCGGTGCCGCTGACGGTGGTCGCGGCGATCGGCGCGGCGAGCAAGTTCGGCGTGATCATCAAGTCCGGCGCGGTGTTCGAGCGCTTCGGCACGGTCCGCCATGTCGCCGTCGACAAGACCGGCACCCTCACCCGCAACGAGCCCGCCGTCACCGCGGTCCTCGCCGCGGACGGCGTGACCGACGCCCAGGCGCTGGCCTGGGCGGCTGCGCTGGAGCAGCACAGCACGCACCCGCTGGCCGCGGCGATCACCGCCGCAGCCCCCGGAGCCCAGGCTGCGGAGGGCGTGACCGAGCAGGCCGGGCACGGCATCGAGGGCAAGATCGACGGGACTCGGATCACCGTCGGCAGCCCCCGCTGGCTCGACGCCGGGGTGCTCGGCGACCAGGTCGCGGGCCTGGAGGAGCAGGGCATGACCGTTGTGATCGTGCACCGCGACGGGGCCCCTGTCGCCGCGATCGGCGTCCGCGACGAGCTGCGTCCCGAGGTCCCCGAAGTGGTGCGGACTCTCGCGGCGCAGGGCGTCGGGGTGACGATGCTCACCGGCGACAACGCCCGCACGGCACGGGCGCTGGCAGCGCAGGCCGGTATCAGCGACGTGCGCGCGGAACTGCGTCCCGAAGACAAAGCGACCGCGATCGGGGAGCTGTCAAAGGCGGGGTCGGTTGCAATGATCGGCGACGGCATCAACGACGCCCCCGCTCTGGCCGCCGCGGACATCGGCATCGCGATGGGCGCGACCGGCTCGGACGCGGCGATCGAGTCCGCCGACGTCGCGTTCACCGGCCACGACCTCCGCCTCATCCCGCGCGCGTTCGACCACGCCCGCCGCGGACGCCGCATCATCAACCAGAACATCGTCCTGTCGCTGCTGATCATCACCGCGCTGCTGCCGCTCGCGCTGTTCGGCGTCCTCGGACTCGCCGCTGTGGTGCTGGTCCACGAGATCGCCGAGGTCGTCGTGATCCTCAACGGACTCCGCGCCGCCCGCACGCGTACCCCACGGCTGGAGAGCTGATGCTTGCGACCATCGGCTCAGCGATCGGCTTGTTTGCTGCGACCAACATCGATGACATCGTCGTGCTGACCGTGCTGTTCCTGGCCTCCAGCCGAGGGAAGCCGCGACCGTGGCAGATCGTCGCAGGCCAGTACCTCGGGTTCATCACCCTCGTCGTGATCAGCGTGATCGCCGCGCACGGCCTGACCATCGTCCCCGACGAATGGGTGGGCTTCCTCGGCCTGATCCCGCTCGGCATCGGCATCTGGACCCTCGTGCGGGGCCTGCGACGCAACGGTGACGACGATGACGACGACGAGAAGATCACCGCGGTCGGGCTGTGGGGCGTCGCCGGGATCACGATCGCCAACGGGGCCGACAACATCTCCCTCTACACGCCGATCTTCCGCACCAGTTCGCCCGGCGACGTCGTCGTCATGATCGCGGTGTTCCTCGTCCTCGTCGCCGTCTGGTGCGCTGCTGGACGCCTGATCGGAACCCACAAGGCCGTCACCGAAACGCTTGAACGCGTCGAGCACTGGCTCGTACCCGTCGTGTTCATCGGCCTGGGCCTGTTCATCCTGATCGATTCCGGCGTCATCGTCCGCCTCGTCGAGGTCCTCGCATGACCCCGGACGCGGCTGCCGATGCTGAGCTGACGTCGGGAGAGCGGCAGCAGAGGGGGCGTTGGCGGCTCACGGCGGGGGCACTCGCGCTCGGCGGGCTCGTCCTCCTGATCGATCAGGGGACGAAGGCATGGGCGGAGGCCACGCTCACAGTAAGTGAGCGCCTCCCGCTGATCGGCGACCTGCTGGGCCTGCAACTCGCTTACAACCCCGGCGCGGCGTTCTCCTTCGGTGAGGGTTCCACCTGGGTGTTCGCGCTGGTGGCCGTCGCGGCCACCGTCACCGCGATCGTGTTCGCGTTCCGTGTCCGACACCCCGGGTGGGCGATCGTGATCGGCGCGCTTGGCGGGGCCGCCGCCTCCCACGCCGGCGACAGGCTTTTCCGTGCTCCAGGGTTCGCCCAGGGGCACGTCGTGGACTTCCTCGCCTACGGGAACTGGTTCATCGGGAACGTCGCCGACGTCGTGATCGTCACCGCCGCGATCGCCGGAGCGCTTCTGATGATCCGCGGCAACGAGAACTGAGAGGACCATCATGGAGATCATCCTGCAGTATTTCAACGGCTGCCCCAACTGGGAGGTGCTCGACCAGCGGCTCGCTGAAGTAGTCAACGACCGATCCGATGTCAGGGTCATACGTCAGCTGGTCGAGACCCCCGAGGACGCCGTGCGCCTCGGGTTCCACGGCTCCCCAACCGTGCTCGTCGACGGCATCGACCCGTTCGCCGACGAGCGTACCCACGTCGGGCTCGCCTGCCGGATGTTCCGCACGCCAGCTGGGATCGCCGGGTCGCCGACCGTCGAGCAGTTGCGCGAAGCGATTTCCGGCCCGGGCGCTGACGTGTGATGCTCGTTCAGGCGTGGTCGGAACGGAGTGCCGGATAGTCGGACCAGTCACCGCCGGCGAGACGCGACCATGCGGCGGCGGACGAGGTCGTGATGCCGAGGAGATCCGAGACGATCAGGGGATGCATTTGCCGGGTGAGCTCGATGAGCGCTGTGGTGCGTGCGCTTCCCGCGAGCAGGCCTTCGGCGCGAAGACGACGGCTCAGCGGGCCCGGGGTGAGGTGATTGCCTGGGTTCCGGCCGGGGAACAGCCATCCTTCAGGATGGTGCTTCGCGGCGTCGGCGAGATCGCTGATGGCGTCGCCAAGGATCTCGGGGAGCCCGATCGGCTCGGCCCCGACGGTCAGCGTGACGGGCCGCGAGCTCGTATCGATCTGTGTCCGGGTGATCGTGACGATGCGGGTCAGCTGGATGCCGTAGAGCAGTACGAGGAGCCCGGCTGCCCGGGTCTTCGGGTCCATGCCGGCATCCGACAGGAACTTGCGAGCCATCTGCCATCGGTGGTCGGAGGCGTAGCTTCGCCCTTCGAGGCGATGGGCTCGGAACTCGACTCGGAGGGTGCTCATCCGGTGCCGTCGTAGCCAGCGAGTGAATGGTGCCAGCGCGTCACGCTGGCTCGGTGAATCAGTCAGATATGCGTCGAGCCGGCGCTGCGGGTAGGTTGCCAGCGTCTCTTGCTGTGACCGAATCTCTCGAAGAAGCGCGGCGCAGTACTTCAGCGCGGCCCGTTGCCTTTGGAAGCCAGCGGCTGGACTCGATGTACTGCGGGGTACCGCTCGGAAAGCCCGGGTGGACCGGAGGAGCTCCCAGGTGCAGTACCGGCGCAGGACCAGCCGGTCCTCGGCATGTTCGATGCCCGCCAACCATCCATCGAGCCAGTGGTCGAAGCGCGTGCCTTCGACATCGATCTCCGGAAGCACTCCTGAGCGGACCAGAAGCGAGAGGAGGAACGCTACCGACTGTCCCGACCGGGCTCGGGTGATGATCGCCTCGGCGGTGAGTGGCAGGGTTCCGTCCGCGATCTCGCGGAGCACCATCGCGCACTTGCTCTTGTGCATCCAGCGTTCGAACGATGCGGCTTTGCTGTGGTGCGTGAGCAGATAGTCCGCAAGGGGGTGGAGGTCCGCGCGGATCTCTCCCGCGTCGTCGGCGAGCAACTGCTGGATCGCGACGGGCCGGCGGCACTCGACGCAGAGATGATGCTTGCGGATCTCCTCGATCGAGCCACACCCAGGGCAGGCCATCGTCACCGGAGCGCCCGCGCAGTCGGCGCAGACCTTCTGACCGTTCATGAAACCGGTCAAGAACACCCTGCGCCCGCACTCGGGACAGGGCTGCGGTCTACGCATCGCGTAATAGCAGCGTGCGCATACCCGTCGCCCGTCAAGGTGGGAGGCGACCCGGCCAGGTTCTCCGCAGAGACCGCAGGTCTTGATCGGTGCGGTATAACAGGCCAGGCAGACGAGTTCCGGGCGGCGGACGATGATGGTCGCGTGCTGCCTGCACCGCGAGCAGTCACCGAACGATCGAGGGTCGGCTCGCCAGCATTCGCGGCAGAAGCGCTGTCCGTCGATCGTGCGCTGCACGGGTCGGACCCGGCCACAGGAAGCGCAGGAGACGGACCTGGCGTTCCGCTCGCAAGGGTCCGCTGAAGGTTTGGTTGACCTCCGGGTTTATGCCGCCAGTGTAGCGGCTGGGTTCATGATGAGTTCGAACTCGATGGGGGTGAGTTTCCCGAGTCGGCGTTGACGGCGTTTGCGGTGGTACTTGCCCTCGATCCAGGACACGATGGCCAGGCGCAGTTCCTCTCGTGTGCCCCAGGATCGACGGTCGAGGACGTTCTTCTGCAGGAGCGCGAAGAACGACTCCATCGCGGCGTTATCGCCACATGCCCCGACCCTGCCCATCGAGCCACGTAGCCTGTGGCGCTTCAGCGCTTTGCGGAAGCGGCGCGACCGGAATTGGGACCCTCTATCGGAATGGACGATCACCCCAGCGGGCCGGCCTCGGTGGGCCACTGCCATCTCGAGCGCGTTGACGGCGATCCGGGCCTTCATCCGTGAATCGATCGAGTAGCCGACGATCCGGTTGGAGAACACGTCCTTGATCGCACACAGGTAGACCTTGCCCTCGCGGGTGCGGTGCTCGGTGATGTCGGTCAGCCATAGCTCGTTGGGGCCGTCGGCGCTGAACTGCCTGTTGACCAGGTCATCGTGAACCGGCGCGCCGGCCTTCTTGTAGCGAGTCTTCCGCGTGGTGAACACCGATTGGATGCCGGCGACCCGGCACAACCGCCACACTCTGCGCTCGGACAACTCGTAGCCCAACTCAGCGAGGTCGTCTGCCAGCACCCGGTAGCCGCCCTCCGGGTCGTCGTTGTGAAGCTGATGCAACACCGAGATGAGCTCTTGCTCCTCGGCCTCACGGGCTGACACCGGTTGCTTGAGCCACTTGTAGTAGCCCTGTTTGGAGAATCCCAGTATCCGGCACGCGACCGCCACCGGCACCCTCACCCGGGCACCGACCGCGGCCATCTCCTTCACGAGCGGATAGATCATTTTGGGGGCGTGATGTGAGCCTGCGACAGATACGCCGCCGCGCGCCGTAGCACCTCGTTTTCCATCTCCAACTCCCGGATCCGACGCAGTGCCTGCGACATGTCCTTGCGCGCCTCTGGATCGGTGGTCGGGGTCATCCCATGGGACTTGAACCTCGCGTCACGGAGCCATGCCTGCAGCGTGGTTTTCGCCACTCCGAGGTCCTTGACGACCTGCTTTTGAGGGATACCCGACTCGACCAACGCGACCGCGTCGCGCTTGAACTCGTCGGTGTAGGTGATCTTCGGCATGGTTGCCATCCTTTCAGCACGACGCCCTCTCAGGAATCATGCGGTCTTGGAGTCAACCAAACCTTCGGCAGTCCCCAACGAGAGCAGTGCCGACCACCGCTCGGCGTCTTGTGGGGCATTCTCACCGAGCGGCCGCAGGACTCGCACGTCGGCAGCACTACCCGGTCCGCTCCTTCTTCTACCAGCGCGCGGGCCAGATCCTGGACGGTCACCGGCACATTCGCATGCCGCCCCTCGAGGACCCCAGGCTGCTTGATCAGCGCGAGCTCAAGAAGCCGCTGCGTGAGGGGCACTGGCGCAACCGAATGCACGATCTCAGCGAGACGCTCGGGCAAGATCTCGGGAACGAGGGGACGCACGAGGTCGATAACTTCCGTGACTCTCGGCTGCTGCGGAGGCTTGGCCACCGTGGCTACTTCGTACGCGGACGGCGGATGGTTGCGCGGACAGGACGGAGATCACCGATCGACCCGCGCGTCGCTTCCTCGCCCACGGCCACCGGGGTCGATGCCTCTCGGCGAGCGATTGTCACGAGATCGTCGAGTGAGCACTCCAGCGCATCGCACAACGCCGCCAACACGTCGAGACGCACCCGCTGAGGCGGTTGCGTCACCAGCCGATACACCTGCTCCCTGGACAGGTCGATCCCGCGTTCCTCGAGCAGTGGCTTCAGCTTGGAGGTCTGGAAGATCCCGCGCGAAGCCATCACTCTGCGGAGATTCCATCCGGTGTCGAGCTCAACGGTCATCAGCTTCTCCTTCGATGAGGGCCTTCAGTGCTTCCGCGAGCACCCGGTTCTTGTAGTCCGAACTGACGGAGGCGTAGATCGAGGTCGTCGAGGCGTGCATGTGCCCGACCTGCTCCTGGACGAATCGATCGGCATAGCCGAACTCCAGCAAATGCGTGACGTAGGAATGCCGGAGGCTGTGCAGCGTCAGATCCTTCGACAGGCCAGCCTCGTCCCGCAGCTCCGCGAACCTCCGGTCGAGATACCCGGCGGACAGACGCGTGCGACGCTCGGTCACCCAGAGCGCGTCAAGGTCAACTCCGGGCGCGAAGCGTTCCCGGGCCTGCTCGAGCCATTGCTGCATGCCCGGCACCCACCAGTCGAACTCCGGCACCAGCAGCACCGTCCGCCGCCGCGGCGCACCACCTCCTGCAGCCTTCGCCCACCGCACGTGTATCGCGCCGTAACGCCCCCACTGGCGCATCTTTGCGTTGTGGTGCAGGTCGACGGTGTCGAGCATCACCGCCTCCGTGCGGCGCAACCCGAACGCGTAGACCGTCTTCAGCAGTTGTGCGTCACGCAACGCCCCGAGAGCGCCCTGCCGGCCCGACGCCACGAGCAGCTCGACGCGAGCGTCGGCGGTGTCGAACAGGCGCTCGATCTCGTCGTACGTGAACGGGCGGCGTTTCCCGTCCCCCTCGAACTCAAACCGGTGCGCGACCGTGTTCCACGGCAGACACACCTGGGACGGGACCTCACCGAACTCCCGGTCGCAGATCTCCATCCAGTCGTACAACGGGTTCGTGAGGTAGTCGCAGAATCCCCGGATGGACCCGTGATTGGCGCGCATCGTCGACAGCGTGCGAGTGCGTCCGCCCGATTCCGCGGTGAACTCATCCACATCGGCGACCGTCCACCTCCACGGGGGCTTGTCCACGAAATCACGGAACCGCGACACCGTCGCCGTCCGATTTCGAATCGTTTGCTCGCGGAGCCCGCGTGACAACTGCTGGTTCCGCCAGCCCTCGATCATCGCGTTGAAGACCTGTTCCTCCGGGTTCGCCAATGCGACGTTCGACGCTGACGTGAGCAGCCGAAGCGCCGCTGCTGTCAGCAACCACGAGGATGTCGTGTGGCAACTGAAGGAGCAGGCTGGTTCGATCAGCGTGCAGACGGTCATGGGGATCCTCGGTTCGATGTCCGGCGACTTCGCCGGATTCGCAGGGGCTGCGGGTCAGGCGTTCGAGGTTGGCAATACGCAGTCCTTGAGAGCCGTTGTAGACCGGCTGAAGCTCGCCGGCGTCATCAAGCTGCAGCAGGGTGGACAGCCCAGAGATCGCTGGAAGCTGCGCATCGCTTAACCCCCTGCTACGGTCGCCACTACAAAGCTCGTCCTCGCTCTAGGCTCAGGTTCATGGAGCGGACCACATCGAGGGTCCGGATGGAGATCAAGATACGTCGGGATCTCTCGGGATCGCGCAGGGCTTCGCAGGACGTCGGTCGGGATCATTCAGGATCTGACGGGATCTCTCGGGATACGACTACGTGTCGGACGCGCGCTGCCTAGGCAGTATGACAAGTATTCACTCGAGGTGGGCTATGCCCACCTGACAAGGACCGTCATGCCTAGCGATTGGATGTAAACCTGAGGTTCTGCGCCGTCGTTAGACGTCATTCGATAGGCCAGTCGCCGGGCAATCCAGTACTACAGCGAGCAGATAAACCCCAGAATCACGAGGGTCTTCGTCTCACCTGCCTTGCGAGCGCGCCACGTACAGGCTTGGAGTGTCGGGATAGTTCGCAAAAAACCTTGCGGGTACATTTGCGGGTACATTGGCCATTTTGACCCACTGTTCACACGACAAAGCCCTGATGAAAATTGCTTCTCATCAGGGCTTTTCGGTCGGGCTGACAGGATTTGAACCTGCGACCCCTTGACCCCCAGTCAAGTGCGCTACCAAACTGCGCCACAGCCCGTTGTTCACCGTGGTGACAACTCGAATAGCTTAGCGCATCCGGCGCCGCGAATGAAACCGAGCTGGCGCGCGGTGGCGACTTGGGTATTCTTGCGAACACAATCGACAGCAACACGAGGTTCGGGAGCAAGGATGGCCGAGGCAAAGTACGCAGAAGAGCGTCGGGCGGAGCTGCTGCGCATCCTCGCATCGGCGGGCCGAATCGACGCGGCCACGGTCGCAGCCGAGTTTGGCGTGACTTCTGAGACAGTGCGCAAGGACCTCATCGCGCTCGAAAACACGGGCCTACTGCGGCGAGTGCACGGCGGCGCAGTGCCGGCCGACTCGCACCTGTACGAGCCGACGCTCGAGGCGCGTATCGAGTTTTCGGCCGAGAAGCAGCGCATCGCACACAAGGCGCTCGAGTACATCCCAAACGGCGGGGCGGCGCTCTTCGACGCAGGCACCACGACGCACCGGCTCGTGCAGCAACTCCCCCACTCGGCGAACTTCACGGCCTACGTCAACGCGCTGCCGCTTGCGACGACACTCCTACGCCAGCCGCAGGTGCGCGTCGAGCTCGTCGGCGGCATGATGCGCGCGGTCACCTCGGCCGCGGTCGGCGACCGTACGGTGCGCGCGTTCGGCGGCATCAACGTCGGCGTCGCCTTCCTCGGCACGAACGGCATCCACCCCGAGCGCGGGCTCACGACGCCGAACCCCGACGAGGCCGCGGTCAAGCACGCGATGCTCGCCTGCGCCGAGCAGCGCATCGTGCTCACCGACCACTCGAAGTTCGGGCTCGTGCGCGGCGTGCGCCACGCCGAGCTCGCCGACATCGACATCATCATCACCGACCGCGACGTGCCCGCGGAGATGCACCGTGAACTCGACGCTGCGGGCGTGGAACTCGTTATCGCGTAAGCAGCTCGACGTCGATCTCGGCCAGGCTCGCAACCACCTCGACGCCGAGCGCCTCGAACGCCTCGCGATCCGCAGCATCCGACGGCACCGCGATCACGCGCATCCCCGCGTCCCGCCCCGCGGTCGCCCCGCTCACCGAGTCCTCGACCACGACGCAGCGCGCGGGCTCGACGCCGAGCGCGCTGGCGGCGGTCAGGTACGGCTCGGGATGCGGCTTGGCGCGCGCCACCTCGTCGCCGGCCACGGATGCGGCAAATGCAATCGGCGCTACGGCGAGCACCGGGTCGATGAGCGGGCGATAGCTCGACGACACGAGCGCGCAGGGCACCCCAGCATCCGCCACCAGCCGCAGCAACTCGCGCGAGCCCGGCAGCCAGTCCGGCCCCTCGGCGTGGTGTGCCGCCACGCGCTCGGTGAGCACCTGCGCGATCACCTCGGGGTCGCCACGCACCCCGGCGGCCACCAACTCGCGCGCCGTGTTGATGAGCGGCGTGCCGAAGACCTCGCGCGCCTGCGCCGAAGTCCAGGTCACGCCGGCCTCGCGCGCGAGCTCCTGCTCGCACACCTCCCAGGCGTACTCAGAATCGATCAGCGTGCCGTCCATGTCCCAGCAGATCGCGGCGGGCAGGGTGGGTGCTCCGGTCATGCCAACTCCTCATTCCGTTGCGAATCCAACACAATCCAAAGGTATCCCCGCAAGACACTTGCCAAAAGTCCAACAATCTCCAATAATTCCAATTAAAGCCAAACAAGCATCGGAGGGGCACGTGAGCGAGAACACCGCGCACCACATCGTCACCGTCACGCCAGCGCCGGCGATTGACTGGACGGTCACCGTCTCGAGCTTCGCGCTCGGCGCCGTGAACCGGGCGACCACCTCAACCCGCGAGGCCAGTGGCAAGGGCGTCAACGTCGCCTGGGCCCTGCACCGCGCGGGCGTTGCCAGCCAGGCCATCGTGCCCGCGGGCGGCAACACCGCTGAATTCATGGCCACCCAGTTCACCGCAGGCGGGCTCGGCCACGAGATCATCCCCATCGCCCGCGAGGTGCGCACGAACATCACGCTCATCTCCCCCGGCGAATCCACCAAGATCAACGAGCCGGGCACGCCCCTCGACGACGCCGAGTGGGCCAGCCTGAGCGCCGCCGTCGAGCTCGCTGCCAAGAACGCGAGCATCATCGCGCTCTGCGGCAGCCTGCCCACCGGCGCCGAAGCGGATGTGTATGGCCGACTCATCGCGTCGGTGCGAGCCCGCGCTCCCCACGTGCGCATCGCACTCGACACCTCGGGCGAGCCGCTGAACCAGTCGGTCAGCGCCGGTCCTGACTTGATCAAGCCGAACGTCGACGAGCTCGCCGAACTCACGGGCCGCCCGCTGCGCAGTCTCGGCGAGGTGCGCGCGGCCGCCGACCACGCCCGCGAACTCGGCGCCGGTGCCGTGCTCGCCAGCCTCGGCGGCGACGGCTCGATGCTCGTCACAGCCGATGGCGCCTGGATCGCCCGAGCCCACGACATCCCCGTCGTCAACACTGTCGGCGCGGGTGACGCGCTGCTCGCCGGCTTCCTTGCCGACGGCAACTTCGACTCCGAGAGCCTGCGCAACGCCTCGCTGTGGGCCTCGAGCGCCGTTGCCTCCCCCACCACGCTGTTCCCCGTGCGTGACGAGTTCGCGAGCCGCATCACCGTGCGCGACTTCGCGACCGAGTCCACGCTCGCTAGCACCGCACTTTCGGAGCCCGCCGCTCCGCCCGCAACAACCCCCGCTAACTAAGGAGACGGAGAGATGACCGAGCCGTACATCATCGCCGCAACCGGGTGCCCCACCGGTGTGGCACACACGTTCATGGCCGAGGAGGCCATCATCAAGGCCGCGCAGGCGCGCGGCATCGAAGTGAAGGTCGAAACCCACGGGCAGGCGGGCGTCGAGCACGCCCTCACCGCCGACGACATCCGCCGCGCCACCGCGGTCATCGTCGCGGCCGACAAGGACGTGCAGGCCGAGCGCTTCGCCGGCAAGCCGCTCGTCAACGTGTCGGTCGCCGCCGGCATCCACAAGGCCGACCAGCTCATCGACCAGGCCCTTGCGAAGGCCGAGGCCGGCGAGCGCGCCGCCGCGAGTGACGGCGAGCCCGAGTCGGCGCTCGACGCCGACCTCCTCGACGTGAAGTCGATCGAGACGAGCGGCACCGGCTGGCGCAAGGTCGGCCGCGACATCTACAAGAGCCTCATGAACGGCGTCTCGCACATGCTGCCGTTCGTCGTCGCGGGCGGCGTACTCATCGCGGTCTCGTTCCTCTGGGGCATCTACTCGGCCGACCCGTCGAGCGACCAGTACAACCCCTTCGCCGCGAGCCTCAAGGAGATCGGCGGCATCGCGATGAGCCTCATGGTGCCGGTGCTCTCGGCGTTCATCGCCGACGCGATCGCGAAGCGCCCCGGTCTCGTCGTCGGTTTCATCACGGGCCTCATCGCCTCGACCTACGGCACCGGCTTTCTTGGCGGCCTCGTCACCGGTTTCCTCGCCGGGTACGGCATGCTCCTGCTCGACCGCGCGCTGAAGTGGCTGCCAAAGTCGCTCAACGGCCTCAAGGCAATCTTCCTCTTCCCCGTCATCGGCACCGTTGTGTTCGGCCTCATCACGCTCTGGATCGCGACGCCGATGGCTGGCATCTCGACCGCGTTGCAGGACTGGCTCACCTCGTTCCAGGACGCGAACCCGCTGCTGCTCGGCATCGTGCTCGGCTGCATGATGGCGTTCGACATGGGCGGCCCCGTGAACAAGGCCTCATACGTCACCGGCGTCGCGCTGCTCGGCGAGGGCAACCTCACGTTCATGGCCGCCGTCATCGCCGCGGGCATGACCCCGCCGCTCGTCACTGCGATCGCCACGACGCTGTTCCCGAAGGGCTTCCAGCCCGCCGAGCGCCGCGCGGGCTACGTCAACTACGTGCTCGGCGCGACGTTCATCACCGAGGGCGCGATCCCGTTCGGCGCACGCAACCCGCTCGTCGTCATCCCGATCTTCATGGTCTCGAGCGCGATCAGCGGCGCCCTCTCGCTCGTCTGGGGCGCCGGCTCGCCGGCCCCGCACGGCGGCTTCCTCATCCTCCCCGTTGTCACAAACCCGCTGCTCTGGTTCCTCGCGATCCTCATCGGTTCCCTCGTCGGCGGCGTGATCTTCGGCCTCTACCGCACCGCGTCGGCCCGCCGCGCGGCGGCGAATGAGGCGGATGCGCCGGTCAAGCAGGATGCGCCGGTCGCCTCGGCCGCGCCGGTCGCGCCCGCTGCGGCCCCGGCTGCCGCCGGCACGACGCTCACCGCAACCCGCATCTTCACCCGCGACCACGTGCGCGTCGGCGTCGAGGCCTCGGGCCGCGACGGGCTGCTGCAGCGGGTCGCCGCGACGGCGCAGGAGCTCGGCGTGACGAACGACCCGCAGGCGGTCGTTGACGGGATGCTCGACCGCGAGGCGCAGAGCACGACAGCGCTCGCGCAGGGCGTGTCGATCCCCCACGTGAAGTCGGCGGCGGTGAGCGAGGCGGCGATCATCATCGTCCGCGGCACGCAGGCCGTCACCTGGACCGACGGCGAACTCGTCTCGACCGCCCTCGCGATCCTCGTGCCCGAGGCCGAGGCGGGCAGCACCCACCTCGAGCTACTCGCGAAGATCGCGCGCGGGCTCATGGACGACGAGATGCGCGAGACACTCGTCTCGGGCGACGCCGACGCGATCTACGCGCGCGTCGACGCCCAGCTCAAGAGCTAACTCGCTAGAACAACCGCGCCGCGCTGGCTGCCTCGGGCTCTTCGAGCTCGAGCAGCCAGCGTTTGCGTTCGAGGCCGCCCGCGTAGCCGGTGAGCGTGCCGTTGGCGCCGACGACGCGGTGGCACGGGATGATCACGCTGAGCGGGTTGTGGCCGACGGCCTGGCCGACGCGCTGCGCGAGGTGGCGGTTGCCAAGCTGCTCGGCGAGCTCGCCGTACGTCGTCGTCGCCGTAGGGAATCTCGCGCAGGAGCGCCCAGCAGGGCTCCGAGAACTCGTCGCCGGTCGGTCGCAGCGGCACCGTGAACTCCCGCAGCTCCCCAGCGAAGTAGCGCGCGAGCTCGTCGCTCGCGAAGGTGAACAGCGCGTCGTCCTCGGCATCCACCTCCGGCCCGAACGTCGCGGGGTCGGGCAGGTATTTCTGGTCGCTGAAGTAGCAGCCGCGCAGCACATCCACGTCGCCGACGAGGATCACGCAGCCGAGCTGCGTCTCAATGCGGGTGTGGCGGATGCTCATGCGACGCCCAATCGCAGGCGCTCGCCGGCG
The DNA here is from genome assembly GCF_900626105.1 of Gulosibacter massiliensis. Classification (NCBI taxonomy): domain Bacteria; kingdom Bacillati; phylum Actinomycetota; class Actinomycetes; order Micrococcales; family Microbacteriaceae; genus Gulosibacter; species Gulosibacter massiliensis. The sequence continues at coordinate 2,025,904 of NZ_UYZX01000001.1, read as the reverse complement.
CGCAGCCGCGCGAGCTCGTCGATGCCGATGCGCTCGAGCGAGTCGGCGAGCGAGACACCGAGCCGCTCGAACTCATCGAGCTGCGCGAGCGAGCTCGGCACCACGAGCACGTGCGCGCCGGCGGTGACGCCCGCGGTCGCGCCGCTCACCGAGTCCTCGATGACCAGGCAGTCGGCGATCGGCACGCCGAGGCGCTCGGCGGCGGTGAGGTACGGCTCGGGCTCGGGCTTGTTCGCGTGCACCTCGTCACCGGCGACCGACTCCGAGAACACGGCCGCGGGCGCGGCGGCGAGCACGGCGTCGATGAGGCGACGGTAGCTCGCCGAGACGATCGCCGCCGGCACCTGTGCCGCGCGAACGGTGGCGAGGAGCGCCTCGACCCCGGGCATCCAGGTCACCCCGTCGCGGTGATGGTCGACCATCACGCCGACGAGGTCGTCGAGCGCCGCCTCGGCGCTGAGCGGCAGGCCGAGCGCGCGCATCTCGGCGATCGTCACTGCGAGCGGCTTGCCGATCGTCGAGCGGGCGTCGTCCTCCGTCCAGCGCGAGCCGTGGCGGTCGGCCATCGCACGCTCCGAGGCGCTCCAGAGCGGCTCCGAGTCGACAAGGGTGCCGTCGAGGTCGAACAGAATGGCGGCGGGCAGCTGCGATGTGGTCATACCGGTAATCTTGTCTGGTCATGTTGCAGACCACCTGGCAGGCGCGCGAGGCGGCACACCGCGAGCGCGCCGACGCCCTCACCTCCGACTATCGCGCCGCGCGCGACGCCGGCCGCAAGCACGCCATCGACGACTTCCTCTTCACGTACTACTCGTACAAGCCGGCCGTGCTGCGCCGCTGGCACCCCGGCATCGGCGTCGCCCTCGAGGGCGCGGATGCGTTCGCCGAGCGCCGCTGGTATCGGCAGGATGCGTCGGGTCGCGTCGAGGTCGATGCCGCGGCGTTCCTCGCGGCGAAGGGCGATCTCGTCGAGCGCATCCGGGCCCTCACCGCCTCGATCGCGGGCCGCGACGGCCAGTTCGGCTGCTTCGGGCTGCACGAGTGGGCGATGGTCTACCGCGACGACGAGCACCGGCATCCGATTCCGCTGCGACTCGGCCAGCGGGGTACGGATGCGGTGGTCGAGTCGCACCGCATCACCTGCAGCCACTACGACGCCTACCGCTTCTTCACGCCCGACGCCCGGCCCCGCAACCTGCTCGAACCGACGCGAGAGCGCCAGTGCGAGCTCGACCAGCCGGGATGCCTGCACGCGAACATGGACGTCTACAAGTGGTGCGTCAAGCTCGGCCCGCTCGTGCCGGGTGAGTTGCTGCTCGACGCGTTCGCCCTCGCGAAGGAGATCCGCTGGCTCGACATGGCGGCATCGCCCTATGACGTGCGCGACTACGGCGTCGACCCGGTCGAGATCGAGACCCCGGCGGGCAAGGCCGAGTACGTGCGCCAGCAGCGCGCGTTTGCCGCCCGCTCACAGCAGCTGCGGGCGCGGCTGCTCGAGGTTATCGGGCTCTTCGGACATTCGGTGGGGGTAGGGCTCGCCGGGTGAGGTTCGACGGGTAGGGGTCGAGGTCCCCGAGGATCAGAAGCGCTAACCACCTGATCCATTACGAGGACCTCGACGTGCTTCACCCTACTTCGGGGTGCGCTGACGCGCGCTCTGCCACTGACCCGTGTTCCCGCTGCGACCTCCTGCTCGGCCTCGACGGCGTCCATGTCGAGCACGTGGACCGCCGCAACGGACTACTGATCGTGACGGTCTCGAGTCCTGCGGCGCCTGCCGGTTGCCCGTCGTGCGGGACCGTGGCGACCGGCCGTGGACGTCGCCGCCGGCTGCTTCATGACGTGCCCGGCATGACACGGGTGCGAATCGTGTGGCGGCAGCGAGTCTGGCGGTGCGACGAGTCGGGCTGTGCACGACAGACGTTCGTGGAACAGCTGCCGTCTCTTGTCGCCCCGCGTGGGGCACTCACCCGACGCGCGGTCGTCTGGGCAGTCGGTCAGCTGCGTCGCGAACACGCCACGATCGAAGGATTGCGTCGCCAGCTGGGCACGTCGTGGAAGACGGTGTGGCGGGCCGTCGAGCCGGAGCTTGTGAAGCTCGCGGCCGATGAGTCCCGGTTCGAGAACGTGACAACGCTGGGCGTTGACGAGCACATCTGGCATCACGTCGACCCGCGCAAGCGCGGTCCGAAAGAGCTGACCGGGATGGTCGACCTCACCCGCGACAGCACCGGGAAGACGCGGGCCCGGCTGTTGGACCTCGTGCCGGGCAGGTCGGGGAAGGCCTACGCGACCTGGCTCAGCGCACGTGGCGACGCATTCCGCGAGCAGGTGAAGGTCGCGGCGCTGGATCCGTTCGCCGGTTACAAGACCGCGATCGACGACAAACTGCAAGATGCCACCGCCGTGCTGGACGCGTTCCATGTCGTCAAGCTCGGCACCGTCGCGGTCGACGAGGTTCGCCGTCGGGTCCAGCAAGACACTCTCGGCCATCGCGGTCGGAAAGGTGATCCGCTCTACGGGATCCAGACCATCCTCCGCGCCGGGGCTGAGAACCTCACCGACAAGCAGTGGGCGCGCCTGACCGCAGCCATCGAGGCGAACCCGGCCCACGACGAGGTGTTCGTCGCATGGCAGTGCGCGCAGCAACTTCGCTCGGCCTATCACCAGAAGGACCTCGCTGAGGGGCGACAGATCGCCGAGAAGGTCGTCGAGTCGTTCCACACCTGTCCGATCCCCGAGATCGCACGCCTCGGCCGCACCCTGCGACGCTGGCGCTCAGCGTTCCTCGCCTACTTCACCACCAGCCGAGCAAACAACGGCGGCACCGAAGCAATCAACGGGATCATCGAGCTGCATCGTCGCCTCGCTCGCGGCTTCCGCAACCGCGAGAACTACCGCCTACGAATGCTCCTCGCCGCCGGCGGACTCACCCCATGACCCCACCGAATGTCCGAAGAGCCGGTTATCGACGCCGCCACATCGTCGTCAGCGGGCGAAAGCCCTGCCGCAGCCAGAACGGCCCCGACTCGGGGTTGAGCGCGCCGAAGTCAACGGCGAGCAGCTCGGCGCCCGCCGCGCGGGCGCGCGCGTCGAGCTCGCCGACGAGCGCCGCGCCGACGCCACCCGCGCGCAGGCGCCGCGTCACGGCCGTGAACTGCACGTAGAGCTCCCGCTCGCGACTCGTGCGCGGCGCCACGGTACCCGGGGCGGCGAAGTTCGCGACGCCCGCAACGAGACCGAAGTATTCGGCGATGACCGCGAGCACGGGCACATCGACGACCTTGGCCGCATAGTCGAGCAGGTGTTCGCGCAGCTGCGGATGCGCCCACGCGCCGGTCGCGGCGGCGGCGTCGGCTGCGTGGAGTTCCTCGAGCAATCCGGCGACGCCCGCCCGATCCTCGGCGGTCACCTCGCGGAGCTTGCGGCCCGGCTTCGACGCCCACGCCGACGGGCGCGGCTCGCCCTCAACGCGACGCACCGCGAACGTGCTCACGGGTGTGAAGCCGCGGGCCGCGAGCACCGCCGGGGCGCCCCGCAACGCGACGGGCAGCTCGAGCTGCAGCGGCACGCCGGTCGGCGCACCCGTCGCCCACGCATCAAGCAGCGCCGCGAGGTCGCCGCCCGCCGGCGCCTCGGGGTCCTCCCCCGAGGTGTCGGCGCCGCGCACCACAAGCTCATCGACGACGGGCGGGTTAAAGATCGACCAGGATGCGCCCGGATCGGGCCGCACCTCGCTCGCGACGCCGACCAGGCTGCCGGCCGCGTGCATCCGCTCGCCCTCGGGCCGAGTGTATGGCGCGAGTTCGGCGAAGGCGTGGATGCGCCAGTCATTCATGGCGGCGGTGGCGGCGTCGAGATTGGTCACTCGCTCGACGCTACACGCCGCCGAGTCACCCCGTTTGGTAGATGACCTCGCGGTACCGCGGACGGTACCCCATGCGCTCGTTGACCTCGATCATCCAGGGGTTGACGTGCGAGTTCCACGTCGCGATGCGGCGCACCGCCGGAAACTGTTCGGCGATGGCGCGGTGCGTCGCGAGCTTGAGCGCCAGGCCGAGGCGGTGGCCCCGGTGCGCCTCGAACACGAGCGTGTTGCGTTGAAACGCAAGGTCGGCGCCCGGCTCGGTGCGCACCTCGACCTCGGAGTGGGCGGCGAGGCTGCCGTCGGGCGCCTGCGACACCGCGATGATGCTGAAGTAGCCTGAGGCGGTGCTGCGGGCCTCGCCCTCGCGGATGCGTTCGGGCGTGTAGTCGGCGATCTCGCCCACGACGTCCTCGTCGGGCTCGTCGAGCTCGAGCTGCGTGAGCAGCTTGCCGTACTGCTCGAGGTACTCGTCGGGCACGCGGTTTGACCAGATCAGCGTCGAGTAGCCGGCGCTGCGCGCATCCGCCTCTGCCTGCAGCTCGGCATAGCCGAGATCAAGGTTCTCTTGCAGCGGGAAATCAACGCTCGCCTCGCCGACGACCCAGTCGCCCTCCCAGGCGGCCCAGAACAGGTGGCGGTTGAACTCGCTGTCGGCAATCTCGGCGCGCAGCTGCGCCGCGGTCTGCACGACGCTGCCGCCAAACTGGGCGAGGTCGTGGGCGCCGCGAAACGCCGCGACCGCCTCGAGCCCGCGCTCGTCGTCAAGCTGAATGCGAGAAATGGTCAACGGTGACACTCGCCCAAGGATACTCGGGCGAGTGTCACCGTTCACAGCGGTACTTCGAGGGGTCTATACCTCGAGCACGTCGCGGCGCACCGGCACGACGGCCGGATGCACGTTGCCGAGCGCCTCGATAACTCGCACAACCTGCTTCGAATAGCCGAACTCGTTGTCATACCAGACGTAGAGCACGAGGTTCTTGCCGTTCGCGATGGTCGCGAGACCGTCGACGATGCCGGCGCGGTCGTGGCCGACGAAGTCGGTCGACACGACGTCCTTCGACTCGATGTAGTCGATCTGCTGGCGCAGCTCGGAGTGCAGCGATACCTGGCGCAGGTAGTCATTGACCTGCTCCTTCGTCACCTCGGTCTCGAGCTCGAGGTTGAGCACGGCCATCGAGACGTCGGGGGTGGGGACGCGGATCGCGTTACCGGTGAGCTTGCCCGCGAACTCGGGCAGGGCCTTCGCGACGGCCTTCGCCGCACCGGTCTCGGTGAGCACCATGTTCAGCGTCGCGGCGCGGCCGCGGCGCGAACCCTTGTGGTAGTTGTCGATGAGGTTCTGGTCGTTCGTGAACGAGTGCACCGTCTCGACGTGGCCGTGGTTGACGCCAAACTTCTTGTCGAGCGCGTGCAGCACCGGGGTGATGCCGTTCGTGGTGCACGAGGCGGCCGAGAGTATCTGCTCGTCGTCGCGGATGTCCTTGTCGTTGATACCGAACACGACGTTGCGGATGTCGCCCTTACCCGGCGCGGTGAGCAGCACGCGGGCCACCCCCTTCGCCTGGAGGTGCTGGCCGAGGCCCTCCTCGTCGCGCCAACGACCGGTGTTGTCGACGACAATCGCGTCGTTGATACCGAACTGGGTGTAGTCAACGGCGGTCGGGTCGTTCGAGTAGATGACCTGGATCAGCGTGCCGTTGGCGAGGATCGTGTTGTTGTCGCGATCGACCCTAATCGTGCCCTTGAACGGGCCGTGCACCGAGTCGCGGCGAAGCAGCGAGGCGCGCTTCTCGAGGTCATCGTCGCCGTTCTTGCGCACCACGACGGCGCGCAGGCGCAGGCCGGGGCCGGTGGTCGCCTGGTCGATGAGGATGCGCGCGAGGATGCGGCCGATGCGGCCGAAACCGTAGAGCACGACGTCGGTGCCGCCGTCGCCCTCAACCACGGGGCGAACATCCGTCAGCTGGTCAGCGAGGAACGCATCCACATCACCCGAGGATGCCTGCTTAAACGCGACGCCAAGCGCGCCGAGATCGACCGAGGCAATGTTCAGGCTCATGCGGCTGAGGCCCTCGAGCAGCTGGCGGGTGACGTCAAGACTGAGTGCTTCGCCGCCCGCGTGACGACGACCGAAACGGTGCGCCTTGATGACGTCGATCGACGACATGTTGATCAGGCGGCGACCGTGGATCGAGGTGACGATATTCCGCTCGCGGTACAGCTTAGAAATCAGCGGAATCACCTGCTCCGCGGCGTCCAGTTGTTCAAACCACTGACGCTGCTCAGCCTGATGCACTTCGGTCATAGTGGGACGTCCTCCGTTGGGTCCGGTTTTCGGCGCTTGTCGGCGCACTGTGGGCTCTTTCAGAGTACCTGACTGCCTCTAGTGCCAGGACGCTACAGGCGACCACCCTTCGACCGACATAAATGGCCAGATTTACACGACACCAATTGCTTTCAAGATGTTCACGATTCCAAGGAAGCAAACGAACCCAACGGCGACAAATGCCAGAACGTTGAGCCAGGCCTTGTTCACCAAATCACCCATAATGCTCTTTCGGTTTACGAAGATGAGCACGAACACTGCAGTAATCGGCAGGAGCATTCCATTAATGGATTGCGCCGCGATAATGGTCGCAATTGGTGACGAATTCATGACTACAAAGATAATCACTGGCAGCCAGGCCACGAGTGAAAGGATGATTCGGAAACCCGGCGCCTTCAAGTCATTCGACATGTTGAAAGTTTCCGTTGTTACATACGCTGCAGATAGTGCAGCCATCGGCATGGAAGAGACTGCAGCGGCGAATAAGCCAATGTTGAAGAAGACATACGCGAACGGGCCAAGAATCGGTTCCAGCGCCGTCGACATGTCTGCCGCGTTCTCAATCTTTAGCGTGCCTTCAAGGAACCTTGGGTTCAGCACCGCGGCAGCGGTGACACCGACCGCCATGGTCACGAGACCGCCGATGCACATCGGGATGATGGTGTCGAGGCGTGCTAGACCAGTGAATCCCTTGGGATTCTTGTGCCATCCTCGCTCCAATACCGCAGAGGAGTGCAGATAGAGGTTGTACGGGACGACGGTCGTGCCGATCAAACCGGTGACAAGCAACACCTGCGAGGAAGAGAACTCCGGTATCGTGAGTCCCTTAATCATTTCTCCATAATTAGGGCCCACCGCGATCATGTCGATCAGAAATACTGCACTCATGACAATAACCGGCTCTTCGGACATTCGGTGGGGGTAGGGCTCGCCGGGTGAGGTTCGACGGGTAGGGGTCGAGGTCCCCGAGGATCAGAAGCGCTAACCACCTGATCCATTACGAGGACCTCGACGTGCTTCACCCTACTTCGGGGTGCGCTGACGCGCGCTCTGCCACTGACCCGTGTTCCCGCTGCGACCTCCTGCTCGGCCTCGACGGCGTCCATGTCGAGCACGTGGACCGCCGCAACGGACTACTGATCGTGACGGTCTCGAGTCCTGCGGCGCCTGCCGGTTGCCCGTCGTGCGGGACCGTGGCGACCGGCCGTGGACGTCACCGCCGGCTGCTTCATGACGTGCCCGGCATGACACGGGTGCGAATCGTGTGGCGGCAGCGAGTCTGGCGGTGCGACGAGTCGGGCTGTGCACGACAGACGTTCGTGGAACAGCTGCCGTCTCTTGTCGCCCCGCGTGGGGCACTCACCCGACGCGCGGTCGTCTGGGCAGTCGGTCAGCTGCGTCGCGAACACGCCACGATCGAAGGACTGCGTCGCCAGCTGGGCACGTCGTGGAAGACGGTGTGGCGGGCCGTCGAGCCGGAGCTTGTGAAGCTCGCGGCCGATGAGTCCCGGTTCGAGAACGTGACAACGCTGGGCGTTGACGAGCACATCTGGCATCACGTCGACCCGCGCAAGCGCGGTCCGAAAGAGCTGACCGGGATGGTCGACCTCACCCGCGACAGCACCGGGAAGACGCGGGCCCGGCTGTTGGACCTCGTGCCGGGCAGGTCGGGGAAGGCCTACGCGACCTGGCTCAGCGCACGTGGCGACGCATTCCGCGAGCAGGTGAAGGTCGCGGCGCTGGATCCGTTCGCCGGTTACAAGACCGCGATCGACGACAAACTGCAAGATGCCACCGCCGTGCTGGACGCGTTCCATGTCGTCAAGCTCGGCACCGTCGCGGTCGACGAGGTTCGCCGTCGGGTCCAGCAAGACACTCTCGGCCATCGCGGTCGGAAAGGTGATCCGCTCTACGGGATCCAGACCATCCTCCGCGCCGGGGCTGAGAACCTCACCGACAAGCAGTGGGCGCGCCTGACCGCAGCCATCGAGGCGAACCCGGCCCACGACGAGGTGTTCGTCGCATGGCAGTGCGCGCAGCAACTTCGCTCGGCCTATCACCAGAAGGACCTCGCTGAGGGGCGACAGATCGCCGAGAAGGTCGTCGAGTCGTTCCACACCTGTCCGATCCCCGAGATCGCACGCCTCGGCCGCACCCTGCGACGCTGGCGCTCAGCGTTCCTCGCCTACTTCACCACCAGCCGAGCAAACAACGGCGGCACCGAAGCAATCAACGGGATCATCGAGCTGCATCGTCGCCTCGCTCGCGGCTTCCGCAACCGCGAGAACTACCGCCTACGAATGCTCCTCGCCGCCGGCGGACTCACCCCATGACCCCACCGAATGTCCGAAGAGCCCAATAACCAAACAAGTGATCAGTTTCTCGAGCACATTAAATTTGCCGATCATGAGCAATCCCCAATACAGGAGTGTCACGATGACCACCCAAACGACGGGCGGAAAATTTCCGGGCATTGACGTGGTAGCCAATGCGACACCATTGACGTTGCCGACGCTGTAGACCACGTTGCCGCCGAAAATCGCGAGGACGGCAATGATGCCGACCCAGAGCCCAAGCTTGCTGCGAATCAGGGTGGCGAGCGTGTTGCCAGAGGCAAGCGTAAGCCGGGCCACCATCTCTTGCAGGATAATTACGAGGATGATGGCGAACGTGACGGAGGCCCACAGGAGTTGATAGCCGTTCTCGGTGCCAGCAACAATGCTGGTGGTGATCGTGCCAGTACCGACGAACGCGCCCGCAACCATCATCCCGGGGCCGATGGCCCTCAGCTTGCCCCAGAACGTCTTTGGCGGCTGCGGCACTCCTTCATTGACGTGCGTTTCACTGCTCATTGGTCTCCCCCTTCCAAGACAGCAATCGGGCGAATTGGTGAGCCAGTCGCGCCGCGGAGTTGCAGCGGGGCAGCGAAGAAGGTAAATCTCCCGACGCCGGCATCACCGAGTCGCTCGAGGTTTACGTTCTCGAAGATGTGGATGCCCGATCGAACCAGTAGTATGACGTGCCCTGGCAGGTCGCAATTAACTTTCGGGTCGACGTACCCTTGCAAATCCCACGCCATGTTGTCGGCGCCGACCGCGACAACACCCAGATCCGCGAGCCATTGCGAGACGTCGGGCGACATACCGGGCCCGTTGAGATACCGCTCGGAGTCGTTCCAGTACCGACCATTCCCCGTGCGAATCAAAGCCACCTCACCGGGCGCCGGTACGGCATTCTGCTTTTTCGCCGCTCGCTGCACCTGCTCGAGCGAGATCAACGCTGACGCGGAGACCTCGGCACCATCGTTGTCGCGAACGAGGTCTATCAGCACGCCCGGATGGTGAAACACCGGAATCGCGGTCGCGTCCCCCATGCTAAACCCGTTAACGGATTCGTAGTCGTCGGCGTCGTGGCACCCGTAGAACTTGAGGTCCTCAGCTTGATGGCAGATCGCATCCACATGCGTCCCTGAATGCTCCATCATCACGAGAACACCTGAGGAGCTTGAGCGACCAAGGCTTCCTGGTTGCGACTTAAGCGTGTCCCTGTGCCGGCGATGGAGAAAATATGAATACCCAGGTTGGTGATCCGGAAAGATCGGCATCCCTGAGAATCGTGGCTGCTCAAGGTCGATAATGGTCAAGATTGCTCACCTGCATTCAACGCTGAATTCCATCGCCGTACTCCGTGCAGACAACACACCAGAGTGTTGCATGCTACATGCAACTATTGCACAGCCCTCAGTGCTTTCGCAAAGAGGGAGGGGCGTCGTTGACGCCCGCCCTCTTTTTTGGCCTACTTCCGCTTCCGCCGTTCGCGGACACGCATGTTGATCTGAATCGGCGTGCCCACAAAACCGAACACCTCACGCAGGCGTCGCTGAATAAAGCGCCGATAGCCGGGGTCAAGGAACCCCGTCGTGAACAGCACAAACGTGGGCGGGCGCGTCTGCGCCTGCGTCGCGAACAGCACGCGCGGCTGCTTGCCACCGCGCAGCGGGTGCGGCAGCTCCTGCGTGAGCTCGGTGAGGAACGCGTTGAGCTTGCCGGTGGGGATGCGGGTGTCCCACGACTCGAGCGCGACGGTCAGGGCCGGTACGAGCTTTTCGAGGTGCCGGCCGGTCTTCGCCGAGATGTTGACGCGGGGTGCCCAGGCGACGTGCTTGAGGTCCTGCTCGATCTCGCGTTCGAGCTGCCAGCGGCGCTCGTCATCGAGTTCGTCCCACTTGTTGAAGGCGAGCACGAGCGCGCGGCCCGACTGCAGCACCATGTCGACGATGCGCACATCCTGCACGCCGAGCGGCTCGGTCACGTCGAACACGACGACTGCCACTTCGGCCTTGTCAATCGCCGTCGCGGTTCGCAGCGAGGCGTAGAAGTCGGCGCCCTGTTGTAGGTGCACGCGCTTGCGGATACCCGCGGTGTCGACGAAGCGCCAGACTCGGCCGCCGATCTCGACGAGCGAGTCGACGGGGTCACGGGTGGTGCCGGCGAGGTCGTTGACGACGACGCGCTCCTCCCCCGCGGCCTTGTTGAGCAGGCTCGACTTGCCGACGTTCGGGCGGCCGACGATCGCAACGCGACGGGGCCCACCGACCTCCTGCTTCGCGACCTTCGACACCTCGGGCAAGATGCGCATGGCCTCATCGAGCATGTCGGCGACGCCGCGACCGTGCAGCGCCGAGACCGGCCAGGGCTCGCCGAGGCCGAGGCCCCACAGCGTGGCCGCGTTCGGCTCTTGCACCAGGTCATCGACCTTGTTGGCGAGCAGCAGCACGGGGCGGTCGCTCTTGCGGAGCATCTTCACGACGTGCTCGTCGCTCGAGGTGGGGCCGACGTTCGCATCGACGACGAACAGCACGGCGTCGGCGAGCTCGATGGCGATCTCGGCCTGCTCGGCAACCGACCGGTCGATGCCGCGCGCGTCGGGTTCCCAGCCGCCGGTGTCGACGAGAGTGAAGTGGCGGCCGCCCCATTCGGCGCGGTAGCTCACGCGGTCGCGGGTGACGCCCGGCACGTCCTCAACCACGGCTTCGCGGCGGCCGAGGATTCGGTTGACGAGCGCCGACTTGCCGACGTTCGGGCGGCCGACGACTGCGAGCACGGGCAGCGCCGGCATGAGGAAGGTGCCGTCATCGGCGAAGTCACCCTCGAGCACTTCGAGGTCATCATCGTCGAGGTTGTACTCGTCAAGGGCGCGGCGAAGCACCTCGGCGCGCTGCTCGGCAACGTCGTCCTCGATTTCTTCGAGGCGCTCGCCGAGGTCGCCCTCGTAGCCCTCCTCGAAGAGGTCGTCGCCCTCGATGAATTCGGGTTCGTACGGGGTGGTGTCGCTCACGAGCCGCTCCTTTCGCGGATCAACTCGAGCACGGCGTCGATCACCGCGTCAAGGTCAAGATGAGTGGAGTCGACGACGGTGACGCCGTCGGCTGCCGAAGTAAAGTTCACGACCTGCGAGTCACGCGCGTCGCGCGCGGCCACGGTCGCGGCGACGGCCGCCGCGTCGTCGCCCGCGAGCTCGGCCTGGCGGCGCCGAATGCGCTCGGCCTCGTCGGCGGTGAGCAGGATGCGCACATTCGCGTCGGGGGCGACCACGGTCGTGATGTCGCGGCCCTCCGCGACGATGCCCGCCGCATCCGCCCCAAACAGCAGTTCGCGGAACCGCTCGTTGACGGCCTCGCGCACGGGAATGATGCGCGCGACCTTCGACACGCTCGCCGAGATCTCGGTGGTGCGGATGTCGCCCGTGATGTCCTGCTCCCCCACGCGCACCCACGACTCGTCGGGGTCGAGCGAGAGACGCCACGCGTCGAGAAACTCAGGCATGAGCGCGATGACGGCCTGTGTGTCGTCGAGGTCGGTGCCGCGTTGCAGCCCGAACCACGTGATGGCCCGATACACCGAGCCGGTGTCGAGCAGCTGCCAGCCGAGGCGGCGTGCAACCTCGCGCGACACCGTCGACTTGCCGGAGCCCGCGGGCCCGTCGATTGCTACTACCGTTGCGGTCACTCCGCCAGCCTCCATCCCCGCGCCTCAAGTTCTTCCGTGAGTCGGGTGTGCACCTCGGGCAGCACCTCGATCTGCACGAGGCCGAGGTTCGCGCCCGGCGAGTGCTCGAGCACGAGCTCCTCGACGTTGATCTCGGCCTCGCCAATATCGTGGAACAGCTGCGCGAGCTGGCCCGGGCGGTCGTCCACAAGCACCGTGAGCCGGGCGAACGTGCGGCGGCTGCCGTGCTTGCCCGGAATCTTCGCAACGCCCTCGTTGCCGGCCCGCATGTGTTCGGCCACGGCCTTGCGCGCGCCCGGCACCGACACGTCGTCGAGGGCCTCGGCAAGCTCGCCCGCGTCGGCTGCGACCTGGCGCAGGATCTTGGCGACCCGGGGCCCGTTCGCCGCGAGAATCTGGTTCCAGAGTGTGGGGTCGCTCGCCGCGATGCGCGTGACATCGCGCAGGCCGCCGCCCGCGAGCGCAGCCGCGTCGGTCTCGTCGCGCAAAATCTGCCCGGCCATGATGCTCGAGACGAGCTGCGGCACGTGCGAGATCAGTGCAACCGCATTGTCGTGCTCTTCGGCGCTGAGTGACACCACGGTGCCGCCGAGGTCGAGCGCGAGGCCCTCGATCTCTTGCAGCGCGAACACGGTCGTTTGCTCGTGCGGCGCGATCACCCATGGGCGACCGACGAACAGGTTCATGCGGCCGGCGAGCGGGCCACCGGTCTCGCGGCCCGCCATGGGGTGCGAGCCGAGGTAACGGCTCAGGTCGCCGCCGTGTTCGCGCACGTGCTCGAGCGGCGCAGTCTTGACGCTCGTCACATCGGTGACGATCGCGTCGGGCCAGGCCTCGAGCTGCTGCATGACGACGTGCCCGGCAACATCCGGCGGCACGCAGACGATGACGATCTGCGGCGTGTCCGCGGACGACGCCTCGGAGGCGTTTTTCGCTGGCGCGACGCGGCCGGCGCCGTAGTCGGCGGCGAGCCCCAGCGCGACGGGCGAGGCGTCCGAGAGCAGCACATCTACGCCCTTGGCGCTCAAACCGAGGCCCACCGAGGAGCCGAGCAGCCCAGTGCCGACTACAAGCACCGGCGAGTTCGTACGCGTCGGGGTCATTGGCGGGCCGCCCGCTTGGCAAGGCGCAGCAGCTTGCCGAGCTCGTCGCGCGAGAGCTCGCGCAGTTCGCCGGTCTTGAGCGTGCCGAGCTGAAGCGGGCCGAAGCTGCGGCGCACGAGCTCTTGCACCGGGTGGCCGACGGCGTCGAACATGCGGCGCACGATGCGGTTGCGGCCCGAGTGCAGGGTGACCTCGACGAGGGTCGTGCGCCCGCCTCCCGAGCGGTCGACGATGTGGCCCGCGTCGGCCTTAATGAAGCCGTCCTCAAGCTCGATACCGTCGAGCAGTTGCTTGAGCTTGCCGGGGGTGAACTTGCCGCGCACCTTCGCGACGTAGGTCTTGGTCACACCGAACGAGGGATGCGCGAGCACGTTCGCGAGTTCGCCGTCGTTCGTGAGAATCAACAGTCCGCTCGTCTCACCGTCGAGCCGACCGACGTTGTAGACGCGCTCGGTGAACTGCTTCGCGAACTGGCGTAGGTCGGGGCGCCCCTGATCGTCGTGCATCGTCGAGACGACGCCGACGGGCTTGTTCAGCATGACGTAGCGGCGGCTCTGGTCGAACTGCACCGGGGTGCCGTTGACAATGACCTCGTCGCGCTCCGGGTCGATACGCGTGCCAAGTTCGGTAACTCGCTGACCGTTGACGCGCACCTTGCCCGCGGTGATGAGGTTCTCGGATGCGCGGCGCGATGCGACACCCGCGTTCGCGAGCGCCTTCTGCAGACGCACGCCCTCGGTCGAGAGCTCTTCGCGCGGCGCGGCGGCCGCCTCGGGTCGGTGCTGCGGCTGGAACGGGATGTCGTCGAAGTCGGCGAGCGAATAACCGCCGCGGGGTCGCTCGTGCTTCGCCCGACGCACGGCGTCGCGTTCCTGCTCGCGCTCCTGGCGGCTGCGCTCGCGCTCGTCTCGGCGCTCGCGATCACGGTCGTAGTTATTCATGGAATCCATCCTGCCCGTCGTCGAGCAACGGGGAAATCTTGGGAAGCTCCTCAAGGGAGTTAATGCCGAGGTGCTGCAGCAGCAGTTCGGTCGTGCTGTAGAGCGTCGCCCCAGTCACCGGCTCGACGCCCGATTCTGTGATGAGGCCGCGGCTGACGAGGGTTCGCACCACGGAGTCGACGTTCACGGCTCGCACCTGGGCGACCTGCGAACGCGTCACGGGTTGGCGGTACGCGATCACCGTGAGGGTCTCGAGTGCCGCCTGTGACAGCCGCGACGGCTGCCGCACCGACACAAAGTCGCCCACGATCTCGTCGAAGTCCGAGCGCACGTACATACGCCAGCCTCCGCCGACCTCGCGCAGCTCGAAGCCTCGGCGCGCGCCGCCAGACTCTCCATCATAGTCTGCGACGAGCTCGTGCAGGGATTGCTGGACCGCCTTGACCGGCTGCGACACGGCTGCCGCGAGCGCGACGACCGGAATCGGCTCGTCGCTGACGAACAGCATCGCCTCGATCGCGCGCGTGAGATCGACCTCGACGGGTTGGTCATTGGTCATAGTCGGCCCCCAGCGTGCTCAAGTCTTCGTCGTTCCAATCTTCGCCGCTCCAGCTCACCGTGAGCTCCCCTAGCGGCACCTCCTGGTGCAGTTCGACGGCGGCCCGGCGGAACAGCTCGAGCACCGCGAGAAAGCGAGCGACGACGACGCCCGCGACATCCGCATCCGCCACGAGCTCGCGGAACGTCGCCGGCCCGCCGTCGCGCAGCCGCCCGACGAGCAGGCTCGCCTGCTCGCGAATCGACACGAGCGGCGCGTGCAGGTGGTCGAGGCCGACCGTGGGGATCTCCCGCGGCGCAAACACGAGCGCGGCGATCGCGCCGAAGTCCTCGAGCGAGTGGGTCCACACGAGGTCGGGCACGCGGTCGATGAACTTCTGCTCGAGCGGCACCGTGCGGGCCGTGCGACGCTCTTCGACCTCGAAGTGGCCGCGAAACCACTCGGCGGCCTCCTTGAACGCGCGGTACTGCAACAGCCGCGCGAACAGCAGGTCACGCGCCTCGAGCACCGCGACATCTTCGGCGTCGACGTAGTCGCCCTGCGGCAGCAGGCTCACGAGCTTCATGTCGAGCAGCGTCGCGGCGACGACGATGAACTCGCTCGCGCGGTCGAGTTCTTCGGCGCGCTCGAGCTGGGCAACGTAGGAGATGAACTCGTCGGTCACCCGCGACAGCGAGATCTCGGTGATGTCGACCTCGTGGCGGCCGATGAGCTGCAGCAGCAGGTCGAACGGCCCCTGAAACACGTCGAGGGCGACTCGAAAGTCGCCCTCCGTGGGTGCCTCGCTAGGCGGCTGCACCGCGGGCCACCAGCTCGCGGGCCAGCTGCCGGTAGGCCTTCGCCGCTGCGTGCTCGGGCGCGAACTCAACGATCGGCACGCCGGCAATCGACGCGTCGGGGAACTTCACGGTGCGACCGATGACGGTGTCGAACACCTTGTCGCCGAACACCTCGAAGACGCGGTCGAGCACCTCGCGCGAGTGCAGGGTGCGGCCGTCGAACATGGTCGGCAGGATGCCGTCGAGCTCAAGCGCCGGGTTGAGGCGCGAGCGCACCTTCTCGATCGTTTCGATGAGCAGGGCGACGCCGCGCAGCGCGAAGTACTCGCACTCGAGCGGAATCATCACGCCATGGCTCGCCGTGAGCGCGTTCACGGTGAGCAGGCCGAGCGAGGGCTGGCAGTCGATGAGCACGAGGTCGTAGTCGTCGGCGACCTTGCGGATGATCGACGCGAGGATCTGCTCGCGGGCGACCTCGGTGACGAGGTGCACCTCGGCGGCCGAGAGGTCGATGTTCGCGGGGATCACGTCGAGGCCCTCGAAGTGGGTCTTCGTGATCGCGGCGTGCGGGTCAGACTCGCGACCGATGAGCAGGTCGTAGATCGTCAGCGAGTTGTGCGTCGAGATGCCGAGGCCCGCCGAGAGCGCGCCCTGCGGGTCGAAGTCGATGCAGAGCACGCGCCGACCATACGACGCGAGCGACGCGGCGAGGTTGATCGAGGTCGTCGTCTTGCCGACGCCGCCCTTCTGGTTGCACATCGCGATGACGCGCGCGGGGCCGTGCTCGGGCAGCGGCTCGGGCTCGGGAAACTTGTTGTACTGCCGGGTCGACACGGCTTCGGCCGAGCGAGGCTGGCCGGGGGCGCTGCCCTCGGCGGGTTCGGGCGCGGGGCCCGTGACCGGGCGCGGCTTGGTCTTGGGCTTCGACTTGAGCAGATCAGCCGGAACCTCGAGGCCCGGCAGCTCGGGCAGGTCGGCTTCGTTCATTGCAGACACAGTCGCCGCCTCCTTTTTCGACAGGTTGATCACGCGTTTTCAGATAGTAGCCACGGGCCCCGACACGCCGACCCTGCCTCGCCGGGTCACAGGCACCTCACCTCAAGTGCTAGTTGAACGTTAAAGATTGCTAACGGGCGCGCGGATGCGCGAGCGCGTACATCTCGCGCAGCGCGTCGGCCGTGACCTTCGTGTAGATCTGCGTCGTCGACACCGAGGAGTGGCCGAGCAGCTCCTGCACGACGCGCACATCCGCCCCGCCCTGCATGAGGTGCGTCGCGAAGGAGTGGCGCAGCGTGTGCGGCGACACGTTCGTCGTGAGTTCGGCGCGCTCGGCGACGCGCTGCAGGATGTTCCAGGCGCTATTGCGTGAGAGCGGGCCGCCACGCACGCCGAGGAACAGCGCGGGCGAGCCCTTGCCCTTCGCCGCGAACCCCGGCCGGGCCCGCACGAGGTAGGCGTTCAGCGCATCCTGGGCGAAGGAGCCGAGCGGTACGATGCGCTGCTTGTCGCCCTTGCCCCGCACCCGCACCATGTCGCGGTCGATGACGTCGTCGACGGCGAGGCCGACCGCCTCCGAGATGCGGGCGCCCGAGGCGTAGAGCACCTCGAGCAGCGCCCGGTCGCGCAGCTGCTCGGGGGTGTCGCCGCCGGCGGCGTCGAGCAGTCGCTGCACCTCGTCGATCGTGAGCGCCTTCGGCAGGCGTTTTGGCAGTTTCGGGGCCTGGAGTTCGCTCGCGACGTCTTCGTCCACCAGGCCCTCGTCGTCGAGAAATCGGTGGAAACCGCGCACGCTCGAGGCGATGCGCGCGGCCGAGGAAGCCGCGAGATCCAAGCCGTCGGGGTCACGCAGCCACGCCATGAACTCACGGGTGTCGTTCGCGGTGATCTTCACCGGCTCGTCGATGCCGCGCTCGGCGAGAAACCCGACGTAGCGGTCGAGGTCGCGGCGGTAGGCGCCGAGCGAGTTCGCCGAGAGGCCGCGCTCGATCGTGAGGTGCCGAAGGTAGCGTTCGGCGAAGCGGTTCACGCGCGCCGTCCGCCCTCGAGGGCGCGCGGCGTCACCTCCGGGCCCGGCGAACGGGTCGGCCAGGGCGTTGCTGCGTCGCGCAGCGTCGACCAGTCGTGGCGGCGCGACTCGTTCGCGACGAGCAGCGCCTGCAGCAGCGCGGGATTGTGCAGGTCGCCGGCGAGGATCGCGTCAATCGCTTCATCGAGCGCGACCCAGCGCGTCTCGATGTCGGCCTCCTCAAGCGTGCGTTCAAACTCGAGCGGCGAGGCGCTGAGCCCGCGGGCGAGGAAGATGCGAATCGACTCGTTCGAGCCGCCCGGGCTGTTCCAGAAGTCGTGCAGCAGCCACCACTGCGAAGCCTCGAGCTGCGCCTCTTCGGCGAGCTCGCGCTGCGCGGCGACGAGCGGCGACTCCTCGGGGCCACCGTCAAGCAGGCCGGCCGGGATCTCCCAGTTGCGAGAGTGCACGGGGTGGCGATACTGCGAAATGAGCAGCACCTCGTCGTCTTCGTTGATCGCGAGCACCGCGACGGCCGAGGTGTGGTCGACGTACTCGCGATGCATCACGGCGTCGCCGTACTGCACCTCGTCGTCGACGAGGTTCCACACCCAACCCCGATGCACGAGTCGCTGCGACCGCAGCTCGTGCACCTCGGGTTCGTCGCGCAGGGTCACTCGGCGTCGTCCACTTCCACGAGGCGGCTCGCGGCCTCGCGCTCGATGGCGGCCTTGACGAGGCCGGCGAACAGCGGATGCGCGTGGTTGGGCCGCGACTTGAGCTCGGGGTGCGCCTGGGTCGCCACGTAGTACGGGTGCACGTCGGCGGGCAGCTCAACGAACTCGACGAGGTGGCCGTCGGGCGACGTGCCCGAGAAGACGAGCCCCGCGTCGGCGATTTGCTCGCGGTACTCGTTGTTCACCTCGTAGCGGTGGCGGTGGCGCTCTTCGACCTCGGTGGCACCGTAGACGCCCGAGACGATCGAGCCGGCCTGCAGCGCGGCCGGGTAGGCGCCGAGGCGCATGGTGCCGCCGAGGTCGCCGCCGTCGATGATGTCGACCTGCTCGGCCATCGTCGCGATGACGGGTGCCGGGGTTTCGGGGTCGAACTCGCTCGACGAAGCGCCAGCGATGCCGGCGACGTTGCGCGCATACTCGATCACCATGCACTGCAGGCCAAGGCAGAGGCCGAGGGTCGGGATGCGGTTCTCGCGGGCGAAGCGCAGGGCGCCGAGCTTGCCCTCGATGCCGCGCACGCCGAAGCCGCCGGGCACGCAGATGCCGTCGAGGTCGGAGAGCGCTGCCGCGGCACCCTCGGGCGTCTCGCAAGTGTCCGAGGGAACCCAGCGCAGTTCGACGCGCGCGTCATTCGTGAAACCGCCGGCCTTGAGCGCCTCCGAGACCGAGAGGTACGCATCGGGCAGGTCAATGTACTTGCCGACGAGGCCGATCGTGACGGTGCGCTTCGGGTTGTGCACGACGTCGAGCAGTCGCTCCCAGTCGTCGAACTCGAAGGCGTCCTCGACCGGTAGCTTGAGCTGCTCGATAATGTAGTCGTCGAGGCCCTGCTCGTGCAGCGTCGACGGAATCTCGTAGATCGACGGCAGGTCGGGGGTGTTCACGACTGCGCGCTCGTTGACGTCGCACATGAGCGCGATCTTCGAGCGGTTCGAGTCGGTGACGGGGCGGTCGCTGCGCAGCACGAGCGCATCCGGCTGAATACCGTACGAGCGCAGCGACGCGACCGAGTGCTGGGTCGGCTTCGTCTTCTGCTCGCCCGACGCACCCATGAACGGCACGAGCGAAACATGCACGAAGAACACGTTGTCGCGGCCGAGCTCGTGGCGAATCTGGCGGGCCGACTCGATGAATGGCAGCGACTCGATGTCGCCGATGGTGCCGCCAACCTCGGTGATGATCACGTCGGGGCGCGGCTCTTCTTCGGCCTGGAGGCGCATGCGGCGCTTGATCTCGTCGGTGATGTGCGGAATCACCTGCACCGTGTCGCCGAGGTACTCGCCGCGGCGCTCCTTCGCGATGACCGTCTGGTAGACCTGGCCGGTCGTGACGTTCGCGGCGGCGCTGAGGTTGACGTCGAGGAAGCGCTCATAGTGACCGATGTCGAGATCGGTCTCGGCACCGTCGTTCGTGACGAATACCTCGCCGTGCTGGAACGGGTTCATGGTGCCCGGGTCGACGTTGAGGTATGGGTCGAGCTTCTGCATGACGACGTGCAGGCCGCGGGCCGTCAGCAGATTGCCGAGGCTGGCCGCCGTGAGGCCCTTACCGAGCGAGGAGACAACTCCTCCGGTGACGAAGATTTGCTTGACCGGAGTCTCGGACTTGGCGGGGTGCACAGTTGCGTCGTTCACGGATTCTCAGCCTACCTCACGCGCCCCGCGGCGCAGCAGTTCTTCAGCGTGTGCCCGGCCGGTTTCCGACTCGGTCAGGCCCGACAGCAGGCGAGTCATCTCTTCGACCCGCCCGGGCGCGTCGAGCTCGCGGATGGACGAGGTCGTGACCTGCCCATCCGTCGCCTTCTCGATGCGCACGTGGTGATCGGCGAACGCCGCGACCTGCGCGAGGTGCGTCACGACAATCACCTGGCTCGTCGTCGCGAGCCGCTGCAGGCGTGCGCCGATCTCGAGCGCGGCGGCGCCACCGACGCCGGCGTCGACCTCGTCGAACACGAGTGTCGGCACGGGGCTCGCGGCCGCAAGCACAACTTCGAGCGCGAGCATGACGCGGCTCAGCTCGCCGCCCGAGGCACCAACCGCGAGCGGCGACGGCTTCGCGCCCGGATGCGGTGTCAGCAGAAACTGCACCTGGTCACGGCCGGTGCGGCGGATGCGCTCGCCCGGCGTCACGTCGACGTGCAGTCGCGCGTTTGGCATGGCGAGCGCGGCGAGTTCGCCGGTGGCGCCCTCGGCGAGCTCCTGGGCCGCGGCGGCACGAAGATTGCTCAGGCGCGTCGCGGCCTCATCGAGATCGGCGGCGAGGGCTTCGACCGTCTCGGCGAGCTGCGGGATGCGCGTATCGGCGCCCGTGAGCTCGAGCAAGCGCCGCCCCGCGTCGGCCGCGCGCTCCGCAATCTCGTCGAGTTCGCCGTCGTAGCGGCGCTTGAGGTCTTCGAGCGCGGCGAGGCGGTCGTTGAGCGAGTCGAGTTCGCCGACGCCGTCGGTGTCGAGGTCGGCAAGATACCCGCCGAGCTGCGCGGCGAGATCGTCGATCGTGTACTCGAGGTCGTTCGCGGCCTCGGCGACGGACTCGAGGCTCGAGTCGCTCCGCAGCGCGCGGTCGACCGCGGTGCGCACCTCGCGGGCCCGATCGCGCAGCGAACCGGCCGGATGCTCGCCCGACAGCAGCTCGTGCGCGCCGCCGACGTCGCTGCGCAGCTGCTCGCGGTTGCTGAGTCGCTCGATGCGGCCGAGCAGTTCCTTGTCCTCGCCGGGCTGCGGCGCGACCGCGTCCACCGCATCCGCCAGCTTGCGCAGACCTTCGCGCTCGGCCTCGCGCTCCCCCGCCGAGGCACAGAGCGCGTCAAGTTCCTGCTTCCGTTCGCGCAGTTCGTCGTACAGCGCGGCGACGCGCTCGAGCGCATCCGCCACCTCGACCCCACCGAAGCGATCGAGGGCGGTGCGCTGCGCTTCCTCGCGCGTGAGCCGCAGCTGCTCGGACTGCCCGTGGACGGCGACGAGGTGCTCCCCCGCGCTCGCCAGCACGCTCGCTGGCACGGCGCGGCCACCGAGCCAGGCGCGCGAGCGACCCGACTTCGCGACCTGCCGCGCAAGCACGACCTCGGCGCGCGTCGCGTCGTCCTCGGTGAACGGCTCGGCGTCACCGCCGGCCTCAGCGACGAGCTCGGCGATGGGCCCGCTCGGATCGATGACGGCGTGACCCTCGACTACGGCCTTGTCAGCGTCGGCCCGCACCGCGTCGCTCGTGGCGCGGCCACCGAGCAACAGTCCGAGCGCTGTCACGACCATGGTCTTGCCCGCACCGGTCTCGCCGGTGATCGCGGTGAAGCCGGGGCCGAGGGGCAGCCGCGCTTGATCGATGACGCCGAGCGAACGGATCTCGATGTCGTCGAGCATTAGCCCCGCCAGCCCACCGTCGGCAGCTGAAACTTCTTCACGAGTCGCGTCGTGAACGGCCCCGGGTGCAGGCGCGCGAGTCGCACCGGCTGCTCAGAGCGCGTGCCGGTCGCGCGCGAGCCCGCGGGCAGCTCGAGCCGGCGGCGTCCGTCGAGCCAGATAATCGCATCCGGCCCCTCGGGGTGAATCTCGACGGCGAGCTCCGAATCGGGCGCGACGACGATGGGCTTCGTGAACAGTGCGTGCGCCGAAACCGGCACGAGCAGGAGCGCTTCGACGGCGGGCCAGACGATCGGCCCGCCCGCCGAGAACGAGTACGCGGTCGACCCGGTCGGGGTCGAGAACAGCACGCCGTCGCAGCCGAAGCTCGAGAGCGGCTCGCCGTCGACGTCGATGCCGACCGAGAGCATCCGCTGCCGGTTGCCCTTTTCGATCGAGGCCTCGTTGAGGGCCCAGTCGGTTTCGACCACGCCGTCGGGTCGGTGTACGTCGACGCGCAGTGCCATGCGCTCCTCGACCTCGTAGGCGCGGTCGATGGCGCGTTGCAGCACGAGCGGCAGCGACTCGCGTTCCGACTCGGCGAGGAAGCCGACGTGGCCAAGGTTGACGCCCAGCACGGGCACGTTCGCCTCGCGCGCGAGGTCGACACCGAGCAGGATCGTGCCGTCGCCGCCGAGCACCACGACGAGCTCACAGTCGGCGACCTCGCAGTCGACGCCGAGGCGCTCAACCTGCTCGGGCAGCCCCTCTGTCTGGTGCTCACTGAGTTCGCTGGCGAACGAGGCTTCGAGCACCGGCACGATGTCGTGCGCCGCCAAGAACAGGAGGGTGTTCAGGGTCGCGTCGATTGCCTCGTCGCGGGCAACGTGGCCCACCACAAGGATTCTGCGCACTTCGCCGGTCATAAGCCTCCCTCTCCTACCATCCTACGAATGCGCTCGATGGGGTCGTGTTCAGGTACGAAGTCGGCTCGCAGCCAGAGCAGGTATTCGTGGTTGCCGTGCATGCCAGTAATCGGCGAGGGCGCGATGCCCGCGAGACCGAGTTCGAGCCCGGCCGCGTCGCGCACGACGTCGAGCGCCGCGTCGGCGGCGACCGCGGGGTCGGTCACGAGCCCGCCGCGCACGTGGCCCCGACCGACCTCGAACTGCGGCTTCAACAGCAGCACATAGTCGCGCGCCGCGGGTACGCTCGCGCGCAGCGCGGGCAGGACGTGCCGCAGCGAAATGAATGAGAGGTCACCGACGACGAGGTCGGGATGCACGCCCGGCGCGAGCTGCTCGAGCCGCTCGGCCGTGAGGTAGCGCGCGTTCTCGCCCTCAACGACCCGCACGCGGGTGTCGGCGCGGATGAGCGGGTCGAGCTGGTCGTGCCCGACGTCGAGCGCGATCACCTCTCGCGCGCCGTGGTGCAGTAGCACCTGGGTGAAACCGCCTGTGGAGGCCCCGACGTCGAGCGCCTCGCGCCCGGCGCAGTCGATGCCGAACGCCTCGAGCGCGGTGAGGAGTTTGTGCGCGGCGCGGGACACCCACCGCTGCTCGCGCTGCACTTCGAGGATGGCCGCATCACCAACCTGCTGCGACGCCTTCGTGGCGGCGATGCCGTCGACGAAGACGAGGCCCGCGTCGACGAGGCGCGCCGCCTCGGTGCGGCTCTTCGCGAGCCCGCGCGCGGCGAGCGCTCGATCGAGACGATCAGTCATCGCCCTCGCCGACCGCATCCTGCGCGTCGAAGTCGTCGCGCGCACCGAGGTCGTCGAGCCCGTCGAGGTCGAGCCGCACGTTCGGGTCGTCGAGGGCGCGCTTGAGTGCGTCAAGCTGCCGCTGCAGGGCAGCGGCGTGCTCGCCGAGCGGAACGCCCTCGAGGTCTACCACTTCGACCAGTCCTGCGTGAGGTATTCGGGCACGCGCAGCGCGTAGATGAGCTTGTCGGAGTTCCAGATGGCGGCCGTCGCAGCGCGCAGCAGGTCGAGCTTGTGCTTGCCGCGCGACTTCACCTGCAGGTCGATACCATCGAGCACGACGCGCTCGCTACCGACCTTCGCCTCAACGTACTCGGGCCGGGCGTTGACCTCGACCACGGGATACGGAGTGTCGAGGTCGCGCAGGTCACCCACGATGTAGTCGGGTCGCTCGTCGGGCCCCGCCGCAATGAGCTGCTTCGGGCCGTCGATGCCGGTGAGCACGAGCACCGACTTCATGTTCGAGCGGAAGGCGCCCTTGATGTCGGTGTCGAGCCGGTCGCCGATCATGATCGGCGACGTCGCGCCGAAGCGTTCGACGGCCGCTTCAAAGAGCGGCGTCTCGGGCTTGCCCGCGACGATCGGCAGCTTCTGCACGGCCGTGTGCACGGCGCTTACGAGTGTGCCGTTCCCGGGCGCGATGCCGCGCGCGACCGGGATCGTCCAGTCCTGGTTCGTCGCGATCCATGGAATGTCGCGCGTGAGCGCGAACGATGCCTCCGCGAGGTGCTGCCAGCCAACCTCGGGCGCGAAGCCCTGCAGCACCGCATCCGGCTGATCGTCCGCCGAACGGGTGGCACGGAATCCGGCCTTCTCGAGCTCGTGCACGATGCCCTCGCCGCCGATCACGAGCACGAGTGCGCCCGGCTCGGCGTGGTTCTTGAGCAGGTGCACGGCCGCCTGCGGGCTCGTCACGACGTCACTCGGGGTCGTGTTGAGGCCGAAGCCGGCGAGCTGCTCGGCCACCGCGATATCGGTGCGGCTCGCGTTGTTCGTGATGTAGCCGAGCCGGATGCCCCGGGTCGCGTACTCGTTGAGCGCAGCGACCGCGTGATCGATCGCGTGCGGGCCGCGATAGATGACGCCGTCGAGGTCGGAGAGGATCACGTCGACGCCGTCGAGCGGTGCCGGCGTCGTGCGATTGCCGAACAGTGCCATCGAGTGCTCCTAGAGGTCGAACAGCGAGAGCTGCTCGTCGTCCTCGTCGTCGTCCTCCGACTCGTCGTCATACTTTTCAGTTTTGTCCGCCTTGGCGACCGGCTGCTCGGCGTCTGCCGACTGAACGTCAGCTTCATGCTCGGGCTCGGTTTCAGCCTCGACCTCAACCTCGACTGGAACCTCAAGCTCGGCTTCGATGGGAGCCTGAGCGTCCTCAGCCTCAACGACCTCACCCGCCTCGGCAATCTCTTCGACGATCTCCTCGGCTTCAACCTCGGTGGCCTCATCGATCTCGGCGAGGATCTCGGCGAACTCCGCCTCCACCTGCTCCGAAACGGATGCGCGAGTGAACTCGTCGTCGTCGAGAACGTCGGCGGCGACGGTGACGTCTTCTGCTTCCGACTCGTCGTGCGCGGGTTCCGCGCTAACAGCTTCAGCCGCAACAGCCGACTCGGGCTCGGCGGGTGCAGCCTCAGGTTCATCGGTGGCTTCGTCAAAGTCATCCGACGCGTCGTCGTCAGCAACCTCTTCGGTCACGTCAGAGTCGTCCGATTCGTCCGATTCTTCGGCGGGCTCGTCTTCGACGTTGTCTGCCTCATCGGCGTCTTGCGAAGCGGCGTCTTCCGATTCTTCGGTTTCGTCGTCGGCGTCCTCCGGCTCCTCTGGCGGGATGTAGTCGGGGTTCGGCTCGGTGACGAATTCGACGGTCTCGAAGCCCTCCTGCGACTCGTCGAGGGCGTTCTGCGCGAGTTCGGCGGCACGCTCCCAGACGGCAGCCTCCTTGTCGCGACCGAGGTCGGTGAGCACGGCCGCGTACGCGCCAAACAACGCGGGGCTGTAGGAGAACGCCTTGGTGCGGTCGAGCTGCGGAATCTCGAGCTCGGCAAGCGCCAGCTCGGCGTTGCCCTGGTCGAGGCGCGCGCCTGACATCGCGATGGCGAGCTGCACCTTTCCGTTGGTGTCGAGCTTGCTCTCGTCGACCGAGCGACCAAGCTCGAGGGCGCGGTCGGGACGGCCGAGGCCGCGCTCCGAGTCGACCATGAGCGCGATCTGGTCATCGCGACCCGAGATGCGACGGTAGGTACGCAGCTCGCGCAGGGCGAGCGCATAGTCACCGGTGAGGTAGGCGGTGATCGCGAGCGTCTCACGGACCATCGCGATACGACCGCCACGGCGGGATGCGCTGAGCGCGTGCTGGTGCGCAAGCTCGGGGTCGGTGTCGACGAGCGCCGACGCCATCACGAGGTGCTCGGCGACGAAGTCGGCCGTTTCCTTCGCGAGCGTCTTCAGCTCCATGCGCGCGACCTCGTCGAGGTCGCGCGGCGAAACGGTGTCGGGAATCTCGGGGTCGGTGTGCTCGGCGCGGACCGCGCGGAGTTCCTCGGGACGCGACGGCTGTAGGCGCGCGCTGCCCTCGGGCTTCTGCCATTCGCCGCGGCGCTCGGGCCGGCCGCCGTCGCGACGGTCGCCGCCCCGGCTGTCATCACGATCGCGGCGCTGGTAACCCCCGCGCTCGCCATCGTTGCGGTCGCGACGCTGGTAGCCACCGCCACGGTTGTCACCGTCACGGCGCTGGTAGCCACCACGGTCACCGTCATTGCGATCACGACGCTGATAGCCGCCACGGTTGTCACCGTCACGCTTCTGGTAGCCGCCACGGTTGTCACCGTCACGCTTCTGGTAGCCGCCACGGTTGTCGCCGTCACGACGCTGGTAACCACCGCGCTCGCCATCGTTGCGATCGCGACGCTGGTAGCCGCCCCGCTCGCCGTCACGCCCCTGGTAGCCACCGCGCTCGCCATCATTGCGGTCGCGACGCTGATACCCGCCGCGCTCGCCATCGTTGCGATCGCGACGCTGGTAGCCACCACGCTCGCCATCGTTGCGATCGCGACGCTGGTAACCGCCACGGTTGTCACCATCACGCTTCTGGTAACCGCCACGCTCGTCATCGTTGCGATCGCGACGCTGGTAGCCACCGCGGTTGTCACCATCACGCTTTTGATAGCCGCCGCGCTCACCGTCATTGCGGTCGCGACGCTGGTAGCCGCCCCGCTCGCCGTCGCGCTTCTGGTAACCGCCACGTTCACCGTCATTGCGGTCCCGACGCTGGTAACCGCCACGGTTGTCACCATCACGCTTCTGGTAACCGCCACGTTCACCGTCATTGCGGTCCCGACGCTGGTAACCGCCACTGTTGTCACCATCACGCTTCTGGTAACCGCCGCGCTCGCCATCGTTGCGATCGCGACGCTGGTAGCCGCCCCGCTCGCCGTCGTTACGGTCGCGTCGCTGGTAACCGCCACGCTCGCCGTCGTTACGGTCGCGGCGCTGGTAGCCGCCACGGTTGTCACCGTCGCGCTTCTGATATCCGCCGCGCTCACCATCGTTACGGTCGCGGCGCTGGTAGCCACCGCCGCGGTTGTCGTCGCGGCGCTGGTTGCCGCCTCGTGCTCCGCCGGAGGAGTGCCGGTCTCGGTCGCGCCCTCGCTGATCTACCATGCTCAATCCTCTCGTCGGTGCACTGTGGAATTAATCTGCGCAAGTCTAACGCGCGCACCTTCAGGCGCGCGCAGTACCCCGCAACAGAAAGTTGCGGAAAAAGAAAAAGAGGGGTCATTCCTAAAAGGAATGACCCCTCTTCATTAAGTTAAGTTCGGCGGTGTCCTACTCTCCCACAAGGTCCCCCTTGCAGTACCATCGGCGCAAAGACGCTTAGCTTCCGGGTTCGGAATGTAACCGGGCGTTTCCATCTCGCTAAAACCACCGAAACACTTTCTAACACACTCATCGTATGTCAAGAACCACACAGGGACGCGAACAACTCACACAACAGCAACATACACATACACATACTCAGTGAGAAAATTATTGAAGTCTTCGGCGTATTAGTACCGGTCAGCTCCACACCTTACAGCGCTTCCACATCCGGCCTATCAACCCAGTCATCTACTGGACACCTCACCCCAACAAAGGGTAGGAAGTCTCATCTTGGAGCCGGCTTCCCGCTTAGATGCTTTCAGCGGTTATCCGTTCCGAACGTAGCCAATCAGCCATGCCCTTGGCAGAACAACTGACACACCAGAGGTTCGTCCTTCTCGGTCCTCTCGTACTAAAGAAAGATCTCCTCAAACTTCCAACGCGCGCAGCGGATAGAGACCGAACTGTCTCACGACGTTCTGAACCCAGCTCGCGTACCGCTTTAATGGGCGAACAGCCCAACCCTTGGGACCTACTCCAGCCCCAGGATGCGACGAGCCGACATCGAGGTGCCAAACCATGCCGTCGATATGGACTCTTGGGCAAGATCAGCCTGTTATCCCCGAGGTACCTTTTATCCGTTGAGCGACAGCGCTTCCACAAGCCACTGCCGGATCACTAGTCCCGACTTTCGTCCCTGCTCCCCCTGTCAGTGTCACAGTCAAGCTCCCTTGTGCACTTACACTCGAAATCTGATTACCAACCAGACTGAGGGAACCTTTGGGCGCCTCCGTTACTCTTTGGGAGGCAACCGCCCCAGTTAAACTACCCACCAGGCACTGTCCCTGAACCGGATCACGGTTCGAAGTTAGATAATCAGAGTGACCAGAGTGGTATTTCAACAACGACTCCACCAACACTAGCGTGCCAGCTTCACAGTCTCCCACCTATCCTACACAAGCCACACCAATCACCAATACCAAGCTATAGTAAAGGTCACGGGGTCTTTTCGTCCTGCTGCGCGTAACGAGCATCTTTACTCGTACTGCAATTTCGCCGAGTTCGCGGTGGAGACAGCTGGGAAGTCGTTACGCCATTCGTGCAGGTCGGAACTTACCCGACAAGGAATTTCGCTACCTTAGGATGGTTATAGTTACCACCGCCGTTTACTGGGGCTTAAATTCTGTGCTTCGCCAAAGCTAACACTTCCTCTTAACCTTCCAGCACCGGGCAGGCGTCAGTCCGTATACATCGTCTTGCAACTTCGCACGGACCTGTGTTTTTGATAAACAGTCGCTTCCCACTAGTCTCTGCGGCCACCACACCCTTTCGGAGTAAATCCTAATAAGTGGATGGCCCCCCTTCTCCCGAAGTTACGGGGGCATTTTGCCGAGTTCCTTCACCACGATTCTCTCGAACTCCTTAGTATTCTCTACCTAACCACCTGTGTCGGTTTGGGGTACGGGCAACTCAGACCTCGCGTCGATGCTTTTCTTGGCAGCAGAGGATCACCAACTTCGCCATTACGGCTTCCGCGTCAGTTCTCAGGCATCCACGTGGCGGATTTACCAACCACGAACCCTACAACCTTGCCCGGATACAACCATTCACCCGGATTGGCTACCTTTCTGCGTCACACCTGTTACTACGCTACCCGCCCCAGCATAGGTTCGAACGCTCCATCCCCACACCACACCAAAGGCGCAGCAGGGAACTTCAGGCTCTTAGCATCACTGGATTGGATTGGACGGTCTTTCGCCGGTACGGGAATATCAACCCGTTGTCCATCGACTACGCCTGTCGGCCTCGCCTTAGGTCCCGACTTACCCAGGGAAGATTAGCTTGACCCTGGAACCCTTGGTTATTCGGAGGACGGGTTTCTCACCCGTCTTTCGCTACTCATGCCTGCATTCTCACTCGTGTACCGTCCACGACCACGTTCCCGTGCCGCTTCACCCAGTACACGACGCTCTCCTACCCAGCCCAACAAATGGACTGCCACAATTTCGGTGGTGTGCTTGAGCCCCGTTACATTGTCGGCGCGGAATCACTTGACCAGTGAGCTATTACGCACTCTTTCAAGGGTGGCTGCTTCTAAGCCAACCTCCTGGTTGTCACTGCAACTCCACATCCTTTTCCACTTAGCACACGCTTAGGGACCTTAATTGGTGGTCTGGGTTGTTTCCCTCTCGACAATGAAGCTTATCCCCCACTGTCTCACTGCTGCGCTCTCACTTACTGGCATTCGGAGTTTGGCTGACGTCAGTAACCCGGTAAGGCCCATTAGCCATCCAGTAGCTCTACCTCCAGCAAGAAACACGCAACGCTGCACCTAAATGCATTTCGGAGAGAACCAGCTATCACGAAGTTTGATTGGCCTTTCACCCCTAACCACAGCTCATCCCCCCAGTTTTCAACCTAGGTGGGTTCGGTCCTCCACGACGTCTTACCGACGCTTCAACCTGGCCATGGCTAGATCACTTCGCTTCGGGTCTAGAACATGCGACTCAACGCCCTCTTCAGACTCGCTTTCGCTACGGCTACCCCACACGGGTTAACCTCGCCACACATCACTAACTCGCAGGCTCATTCTTCAAAAGGCACGCCGTCACCCCGAAAGGCTCCGACGGATTGTAAGCAAACGGTTTCAGGAACTATTTCACTCCCCTCCCGGGGTGCTTTTCACCTTTCCCTCACGGTACTTGTCCGCTATCGGTCATCTGGAAGTATTTAGGCTTATCGGGTGGTCCCGACAGATTCACACAAAGTTTCACGGGCTCCGTGCTACTTGGGATACTCATCAGCACCAACACACTGTTTCGGATACGGGACTCCCACCCCCTACGGTCAGGCATTCAAACCTGTTCTCCTACACTGCATCAGACACTCGTCGCGTGGTAGCACGACACAACAAGTCCCACAACCCCGACCATGCAACCCCTACCAGGTATCACACACAACCGGTTTAGCCTCATCCGCGTTCGCTCGCCACTACTAACGGAATCACAATTGTTTTCTCTTCCTGCGGGTACTGAGATGTTTCACTTCCCCGCGTTCCCCCTCAACACCCTATACATTCAGGTGCGAGTAACCACAATAAATGTGGCCAGGTTTCCCCATTCGGAAATCCTCGGATCAACGCCCGTTTATCGGCTCCCCGAGGCTTATCGCAGATTACTACGTCCTTCATCGGCTCCAGATGCCAAGGCATCCACCGTTCGCTCTTAGCAACTTCAAAATCACCAAGTACGATACATAAGAATAAGAATCAAAAAAATTTGAACTCTAGAAATCTAGAAATCTAGAAATCTAGAAATCTAGAAACTATTACACCACCACGCACCATCAAGCCACCAACAGCGACTCAACACTACGCGACAGCTAATAAGATGCTCGCGTCCACTATGTAGTTCTCAACATACAATCAGCACCACCCCACACCACCGAACATTCCATTCCGTGGCCTGCAATGGTCTGCAGGAAACCGCCACCCAACCCGAAGGCCTGGCAGTTGACCGGTCCCCAAGGACCCAACAGCGTGCACACCGCGCAACAGCTCCACAACACCCCTTCCACCGGCTCGCGAACGAACCAGGTACTAACGCATCACGTCACTCCCACACTTGCCATATGTTCCACCCTTGAGCACCCACTCACCACATTCGGATGAGACTGGGCACCACGACCACACTGATTGTGACCGTGTCAATGCTCCTTAGAAAGGAGGTGATCCAGCCGCACCTTCCGGTACGGCTACCTTGTTACGACTTAGTCCTAATCACCGATCCCACCTTCGACAGCTCCCTCCACAAGGGTTAGGCCACCGGCTTCGGGTGTTACCGACTTTCATGACTTGACGGGCGGTGTGTACAAGGCCCGGGAACGTATTCACCGCAGCGTTGCTGATCTGCGATTACTAGCGACTCCGACTTCATGGGGTCGAGTTGCAGACCCCAATCCGAACTGAGACCGGCTTTTTGGGATTCGCTCCACCTCGCGGTATCGCAGCCCATTGTACCGGCCATTGTAGCATGCGTGAAGCCCAAGACATAAGGGGCATGATGATTTGACGTCATCCCCACCTTCCTCCGTGTTGACCACGGCAGTATCCCATGAGTTCCCACCATAACGTGCTGGCAACATAGGACGAGGGTTGCGCTCGTTGCCGGACTTAACCGAACATCTCACGACACGAGCTGACGACAACCATGCACCACCTGTATACCGACTGCAAGCAGGGCAACCATCTCTGGAAGTTTCCGGTATATGTCAAGCCTTGGTAAGGTTCTTCGCGTTGCATCGAATTAATCCGCATGCTCCGCCGCTTGTGCGGGCCCCCGTCAATTCCTTTGAGTTTTAGCCTTGCGGCCGTACTCCCCAGGCGGGGCGCTTAATGCGTTAGCTACGACACAGAAACCGTGGAATGGTCCCCACATCTAGCGCCCAACGTTTACGGCATGGACTACCAGGGTATCTAATCCTGTTCGCTCCCCATGCTTTCGCTCCTCAGCGTCAGTAACGGCCCAGAGATCTGCCTTCGCCATCGGTGTTCCTCCTGATATCTGCGCATTCCACCGCTACACCAGGAATTCCAATCTCCCCTACCGCACTCAAGTCTGCCCGTACCCACTGCAGGCCCGAGGTTGAGCCTCGGGATTTCACAGCAGACGCGACAAACCGCCTACGAGCTCTTTACGCCCAATAATTCCGGACAACGCTTGCACCCTACGTATTACCGCGGCTGCTGGCACGTAGTTAGCCGGTGCTTTTTCTGCAGGTACCGTCACTTTCGCTTCTTCCCTACTAAAAGAGGTTTACAACCCGAAGGCCGTCATCCCTCACGCGGCGTTGCTGCATCAGGCTTGCGCCCATTGTGCAATATTCCCCACTGCTGCCTCCCGTAGGAGTCTGGGCCGTGTCTCAGTCCCAGTGTGGCCGGTCACCCTCTCAGGCCGGCTACCCGTCGTCGCCTTGGTGGGCCTTTACCCCGCCAACAAGCTGATAGGCCGTGAGCCGATCCGAAACCGAAAAATCTTTCCAACCAGAGGAGATGCCTCCCTGGCACATATCCAGTATTAGCCACCGTTTCCGGTGGTTATTCCAGAGTTTCGGGCACGTTGCTCACGTGTTACTCACCCGTTCGCCACTAATCCACCCAGCAAGCTGGGCTTCATCGTTCGACTTGCATGTGTTAAGCACGCCGCCAGCGTTCGTCCTGAGCCAGGATCAAACTCTCCGTAAAAAATGAGTTCAATCCAGAATCAAAACACCAAAATTAATCTGGCGATCATCATCCAAAATATTAAAAAAAGGAACCAAATAAACCAGCCAGCCGAAGCTAGCCAGTCACGAGGTAACCATATAAAAAATGGCATATGACAATTTATTTAGTGCACACTGTTGAGTTCTCAAAGACCGTTCGCTTCTCATTTTCACCCCGCGCTTGCGTGGTTGCTACTGAGAGCTCTAGGTTCTACTACCTCGGCGTGTCGGACGATGTCTGACGTAACCTCGTGGTAGTGAAGTTGTTGTTAGGTCGTCTACCTTACCCCATGCTCGCCGTGGCGTGCAAGTGGCTCAAGCGCTGAGTCTGTGAAGACCCTGTCGCTTGGGCGGCGACCGTTGCCTCCTTTGCGATGAGCACCAGATGGTGTTTCTTTCGCTGCGGTGGCAACAGATGAATACTTTACGGAGATCCGGGGGGTCGTGCAAATCACGCCTGCAGCCCGGGCGTGTCGCCCGGTATTCCGGGGATCTCGGCGATCCGAGGGAGAACGACGAGGGGGTGTGCGCAGCACTGCTGCGCACACCCCCTCGTCAAATTCGCACGGTTATCGCACGATGGCACCAACGAGTGTCTTCTTACCGCGGCGGATCACGACACCGCCGCCGGCGAGGAGGTCGCCCTCCCCCAACACCTGGTGTTCATCGGTCACCTTCGCCTTGTTGACGGTGACCCCGCCCTGCTTGATTGCTCGACGCGCACCCGAGAGCGAGTCTTCCGCACCGGTCGCCACGAGCAGCTCGGCGATTTCCTGCCCAAGCTGCGCTTCGACATTCGGGAGTTCCGCGATGGCCTGATGAAGCACATCCTCGGAAAGCGCCGCGAGGTCGCCCTTGCCGAAGAGCGCCTCCGACGCATCGATCGCCGCATCGGTGGCTTCGTCACCGTGCACGAGTCGGGTCACTGCCGAGGCGAGCGCCTTTTGTGCCGCACGACGGAACGGCTCCTCCTCGACCTGACGCTGGAACTGCGCGATCTCTTCACGCGTGAAGAACGTGAAGATCTTCAGGCGGTCGGCCACATCGCGGTCGTCGGTGTTGAGCCAGAACTGGTAGAACGCGTAGGGCGACGTGAGCTCGGCGTTGATCCAGATGGCGTTGCCCTCGGACTTGCCGAACTTGGTGCCGTCGGAGTTCGTGATGAGCGGCGTTCCCATCGCGTGCACGCTCGCACCCTCGGCACGGCGAATCAGATCAACACCGCCGACGAGGTTGCCCCACTGGTCGGAGCCACCCGTCTGCAGCTCGAGGCCGTACCGGCGGTAGAGCTCGAGGAAGTCAAACGCCTGCAGAATCTGGTAGCTGAACTCGGTGTACGAGATGCCGGCCTCGGAGTTGAGGCGCGCCGAAACCGCATCCTTCTTGAGCATCGCCCCGACCCGGAAGTGCTTGCCGAGGTCGCGCAGGAAGTCGAGGGCCGACAAGTCGGCGGTCCAGTCGAGGTTGTTCGCCATCCGTGCGGCAAAGTCGCCGTCGAAGTCGAGGTAGCCCTCGATCTGGTCGCGCAGGCCGTTCACCCACTCGGCGACAGTTTCGCGCGAGTTGAGTGTGCGCTCGGCCGTCGGGCGCGGGTCGCCGATGAGACCGGTCGAGCCGCCGACCACGCCGATCGGGAAGTTGCCCGCGAGCTGCAGCCGGCGAAGCAGCAGCAGCTGCACGAGGTGCCCGAGGTGAAGACTCGGCGCCGTCGGGTCGAATCCGCAGTAATACGTGATCGGGCCCTGGGCCATCCGCTCACGAAGCTCACCGAGATCGGTGGAGACGTGAATAAAGCCGCGCCACTCGAGCTCGTCGAGGACGTGGTCAAACGACGGGTCATTCCGCTGCCAGGAGAGATCACGCTGTGTCACAGCGTCAACCGTACCAACACGAATGCCCCCGATCTGCACGATCGGGGGCATTCGTGTGGTGATTACGCGAGTCGTTCGCGCAGCTTGTCGAGCTGGGCGCGCACGGAGCTCGGCGCGGTGCCGTTGACGCCGTCGCGCGAGGCGACCGAACCGTCAATCGTCAGCACCTCGCGCACCTCGGGTGTGAGGTGCGCCGAGACCCCGGCAAACTCGTCGTCCGAGAGGCCGTCGAGGTCGACGCCCTTCGACTCGGCAAGCTTGACGAGGCTGCCCGAAATCTCGTGCGCATCGCGGAACGGCACGTGCCGCTTCACGAGCCACTCGGCCACGTCGGTGGCAAGTGAGAACCCCTGGGGCGCGAGCTCGCGCATCCGCTTACCGTGGAAGACCATGGTGGCCACCATGCCGGTGAATGCCGGCAGCAGCACCTCGAGCTGTTCGAACGAGTCGAACAGTGGCTCTTTGTCCTCCTGCAGGTCGCGGTTGTACGCGAGCGGCATCGCCTTAAATGTGGCGAGCAGGCCCGTGAGGTTGCCGATGAGGCGCCCCGACTTGCCGCGCGCGAGCTCGGCGATGTCGGGGTTCTTCTTCTGCGGCATGATGCTCGAGCCGGTCGAATACGAGTCGTCAAGGGTGAGGAAGTCGAACTCGCGCGTGTTCCAGAGGATGATCTCCTCGGCAAAGCGCGAGACGTCGACGCCCACCTGGGCGAGGATGAACGCGGCCTCGCTCACGAGGTCGCGGGACGCCGTGCCGTCAATCGAGTTCTCGACCGCGGCGCGGAAGCCGAGTTCGGCCGCGACCGCTTCGGCGTCGAGCCCGAGCGTCGAGCCCGCAAGCGCGCCAGAGCCATAGGGCGAGTCGGCGAGCCGCTCCCCCAGGTCGCTCAGGCGGCCGAGGTCGCGCACAAGCGGCCACGCATGCGCGAGCAGGTGGTGCGCCAACAGCACCGGCTGCGCGTGCTGCAGGTGCGTGCGCCCCGGCATGATTACGTCGAGGTTCGCCTCGGCCTGGCCGGCGATTGCGTTCACAAGGTCGCGCAGCAGCCCGCGCAGCGTCGCCGATTCGTCGCGGATGTACATGCGCACGAACGTCGCGATCTGGTCGTTTCGGCTGCGGCCGGCACGAAGCTTGCCGCCGAGCTCGTGCCCGGCGATCTCCATCAACCCGCGCTCAAGCGCCGAGTGCACATCCTCATCGGACTCGGCCGCGACGAAGCGGCCGTCGCTGACGCGCTCTTCGAGTTCGTCGAGCGCGGCGTGCATCCCGAGCCGCTCGTCTTCGCTGAGGTACCCCGCCTTCGCGAGCGCGTTCGCGTGCGCGCGCGAACCAGCAAGGTCGTAGTGCGCCAGCTTCCAGTCGAACTGCGTCGACTTCGACAGCCGAGCGAGCTCGGGCGAGGGTCCGCCGGCGAAGCGGCCGCCCCAGAGGGCGCCGTCTTCGCCGGCTCGCGAGGTTGCGTCCGCCATGCCCTACAGCTCGGGCTGGTCGCGGCGGGCGGCGATCTTCGAGGGCAGCGAGTGCAGCTCGATGAAGCCGCGCGCGGCATCCTGGTTGAAGGTGTTACCGGTGTCGTACGTCGCCAGCGAGTAGTCGTAGAGCGACTCGTCGCTGCGGCGGCCGGTGACAACGGCGCGGCCCTGGTGCAGGGTCAGGCGCACCTCGCCGGTGACCTTCTCTTGCGTGTGCTGGATGAACGCGTCGAGCGCGCGCTTGAGGCCGCCGAACCAGAGACCGTCGTAGACGAGGTTGCCCCACTCGATCTCGACGCTGCGCTTGTAGCGGGCCACGTCACGCTCGAGCGCGAGGTCTTCGAGGTGGGTGTGCGCCTCGATGAGCGCAATCGCGCCCGGGGCCTCGTAGATCTCGCGCGACTTAATGCCGACGAGGCGGTCCTCGACCATGTCGATGCGGCCGACGCCCTGCTCGCCCGCGAGCTGGTTCATCTTCTCGACGATCTGGAGCATGCTCAGACGCTCGCCATTGATCGACACCGGGGTGCCCGACTCAAACGCGATGGTGACCTCGGTCGGAGCACGGTCGACCGTCGGGTCCTGCGTGTACTCATAGAGGTCTTCGATGGGCGGGTTCCACGGGTCTTCGAGGAAGCCGGTCTCAACCGCGCGGCCCCAGACGTTCTGGTCGACCGAGTACGGCGACGCCTTCGACTGGCGGATGGGCAGGTTGTGCTCGCCCGCGTACTCGATGGCCACGTCGCGGGTCAGCGAGAGGTCGCGGATGGGCGCGATCGAGGTGAGCTCGGGCGCGAGCGCCGCGACGGCGGCCTCGAAGCGCACCTGGTCGTTGCCCATACCGGTGCAGCCGTGCGCGATCGAGTTCGCGCCGAGCTCGCGAGCGGTGCGCGCAAGGTGACGGGCGATGAGCGGGCGCGAGAGCGCCGACACGAGTGGGTAGCGGCGCTGGTACATCGCATTCGCCTGGAGGGCGGGCACGAGGTAATCGTTCGCGAACTCGTCACGGGCGTCGACGACCACGGCTTCCACGGCGCCGCAGTCAATGGCACGCTGGCGGATCTGCTCGAGGTCCTCGCCGGCCTGGCCGACGTCGATCGCGAGGGCGATGACCTCGCGGCCGGTGCGCTCCTTGATCCACGGGATTGCGACGGAGGTGTCAAGACCTCCCGAGTACGCGAGCACAATACGCTCAGTCATGTTGCTCCTTCAGCTGTAGGTCTGGAAATAGTCTAGTTCGCTCGGCGCTGCAGCCGATTACGGCAGTTCGACGCCGCGGGCCTGCGCGAGCAGCCACACGAGTAGCGCCTTCTGGGCGTGGAGCCGGTTTTCGGCCTCGTCCCAAATCACCGACTGGGCTCCGTCAATCACGTCGGCGTCGACTTCGTAGCCGCGGTCCGCTGGCAGGCAGTGGAGGAAGATCGCATCGTCCTTCGCGTCGCTCATCATCTCCTGGGTCACCCGGTACGACTCAAAGGCGGCGACGCGCTCGGCGCGCTCCTCCTCGAGGCCCATCGAGACCCAGGTGTCGGTGACGACGACATCGGCGCCGGCGACGAGTGCCGCGGCGTCGGTGCTCACCTCAACCGACCCACCCTGTTCGGCGGCGAGCTCGCGGGCGCGCGCCACCACATCCTCACGAGGCAGGTAGCCCTCGGGTGAGGCGACGGCGACGTGCATACCGGCAATCGCGCAGGCAAGCAGGTACGAGTGGCCCATGTTGCTCGCGCCGTCGCCAACGAACACGAGCTTCTGTCCGGCCGTCGTGCCGCGGTGCTCGCGAATCGTGAGCAGGTCGGCCAGCAGCTGGCAGGGGTGAAAGTCGTCGCTGAGCGCGTTGACGATCGGTACGCGTGCGCCCTCGGCCATCTGCTCGAGGCCCGACTGCGCATAGGTGCGCCAGACGATGGCCTCGACCATGCGCTCGAGCACGCGCGCGGTGTCGGAGGGGGTCTCTTTGCCGCCGAGCTGGCTCGATGCTGTGGTGAAGATGAGCGGGCTGCCGCCGAGCTCCGAGACCCCGACGTGGAAGGAGACGCGGGTGCGCGTCGAGCTCTTGTCGAAGATGACCGCGACCGACTGCGGGCCCTCGAGTGGTCGCGCCAGGAATCGGTCTTCCTTCAGCTTCGCCGCGAGGTCGAGAATCGTGCTCTGCTCGGCGGCGGTGATGTCGTCGTCGCGAAGGAAGTGGCGGATCATTGGTGAGCCTTTCGAATTGGTGGTCAAACAGAGGCGCCGCTAGGGCATGACCTCGGTGCCGAAGCCGTCGGTGGTAAAGATTTCGAGCAAGGTTGAGTGGGCCACACGGCCGTCGATGATGGTGGCACGCGAGACGCCCCCGTCGACGGCCTCGAGGCACGCCTGCACCTTGGGGATCATGCCCGCTTCGAGGTTCGGCACCATAGGGCGGAGCTCCTCGGCGCTGATCGACGAAATGAGTGACGATCGGTCGGGCCAGTTGCGGTAGAGACCCTCGACGTCGGTGAGCATAACGAGCTTGCGGGCGCCGAGCGCCACCGCGAGCGCGGCAGCCGCGCGGTCGGCGTTGATGTTGAGCGCTTTGCGGGGCGCGTCGATGTCACTCGCGATGGTCGAGACGACGGGGATGCGGCCGGCCGCGATGTCGGCCGAGACGACCTGGGGGTTGACCGCGACAATCTCGCCGACGTGACCGAGGTCGATCGGCTTGCCCGACGCATCCGTGGTCTTACGCTGCGCCTGAAACAGCCCGGCGTCCTCCCCCGACGTGCCGGTGGCGACCGGCGCGACATCGTTGATCGCCGAGACGAGCTCGCGGGCGACCTGGCCGCCGAGCACCATACGCACGACTTCGATCGCCTCCGCGGAGGTGTACCGATACCCGGCGCGAAACTCCGACTCGATGCCGAAGCGGTCGAGCATGCGTGAGATGTGCGGGCCGCCGCCGTGCACGACGACGGGCTTGATGCCCGCGTAGCGCAGGAACGCGATGTCTTGCGCGAACGCCTCAATGAGCTCGGACTCGACCATGGCGTTGCCGCCGAACTTCACGACGATGATCTCGTCGTGGTACTGCTGCATCCAGGGCAGGGCCTCGATGAGCGTCTCGACCTTCGCGGTCGAGGCCGCGAGCCATGGGTGGGTGTCGCCAGACATGCTGCCTTTCGACCTACGACGAGTAGGCGCTGTTTTCGTGCACGTAGTCGTGCGTGAGGTCGTTGGTGAGGATGCTCGCGGTTGCGTCGCCCGCGTGGAGGTCGATGAGCACCTCGGTCTTGCGCGGCGTGAGGTCGACGGTGTCGACGGGCGCGTCGGGTGTGCCGGCGCGGCACACCATGACGCCGTTCATCGACACGTCGATCTGCTGCGGCACGAACTGTGCGTCGGTCGTGCCGATCGCGGCGAGCACGCGGCCCCAGTTCGGGTCGTTGCCGAAGATCGCGGTCTTGAAGAGGTTCGAGCGGCTGACGGCGCGCGAGACGGCAACCGCCTCGTCTTCCGTGGCCGCGCCGGTGGTGGTGATCGTGATGTCGTGGCTCGCGCCCTCGGCGTCGGCCTGGAGCTGGCGAGCGAGGTCCTGGCAGAGGTCGACGAGCAGGCTCGTGAACTCGCCTTCGTCGGCCGCGGTGCCGGATGCGCCCGAAGCGAGCAGCGCGACGGTGTCGTTCGTCGACATGGCGCCGTCGGAGTCGACGCGGTCGAAGCTGAGGCGAGTGGCCTCGCGCAGCGCCGTGTCGAGCTGCGCCGACTCGAGGTCGGCGTCGGTCGTGATGACGACGAGCATCGTTGCGAGGCCCGGGGCGAGCATGCCCGCACCCTTCGCGATCGCGCCGATCGAGTAGCCGGTGCCCTCGCGCAGCGCGGTTTTCGCCACCGAGTCGGTGGTGAGGATGCCGTCGGCGGCATGCTGCGCGGCCGTTTCGTCGTCGGCGAGCTCGGCGACCGCGAGTTTGACACCCGTGAGCACGCCCTGGCGGAACTTCTCGTCGCCCGAACCGATCAGGCCCGTGGAACAGACGATGACGTCGCTCGGCTGCAGCTGCAGCAGTTCGGCGGCGCGGTTCGCCGTGAGCTCGGTCGTCTCGGCGCCAA
This sequence comes from Gulosibacter massiliensis, assembly GCF_900626105.1. Classification (NCBI taxonomy): domain Bacteria; kingdom Bacillati; phylum Actinomycetota; class Actinomycetes; order Micrococcales; family Microbacteriaceae; genus Gulosibacter; species Gulosibacter massiliensis. The sequence continues at coordinate 1,985,944 of NZ_UYZX01000001.1, read as the reverse complement.
ACTCGCCGGTGAAGCAGTTCGCGCCGCCCGAGTTGAGCACGACCGCGGAGGCGACGCCGTCGTCGAGAATGCGCCGCGACCACGTCACGGGGTGTGCCTCGCAGCGGTTGCTCGTGAACACCGCCGCGGCCGAGGCTGACGGGCCGTCGTTGACGACCACCACAACATCGCGGCCGCCGCTCTTCTTGATGCCGGCGGCGACGCCGGCGGCGCGGAAACCCTTGGGGGTGGTGATGGTCACGGGGCGACTCCGTTCAGGGGAAGTGCGAGCGACTCCTCGAGGCCGAGGGCAAGGTTCGCAGACTGGATGGCGGCACCGGCGGTGCCCTTGCCGAGATTATCCAGAGCGCTGATCGCGATGAGGCGACCGGCGCGCTCGTCTATGCCGACAGCGATCTGCGTGCGGTTCGAGCCGAGCACGTCGTTCGTGCGGGGCAGGCGGCCGTCGGTGAGTACCTCGATGAAGGTCTCGTCGCCGTACGCCTCGCGGTAAACCTCGTCGATGCGCGCCTGGTCGACCCCGTCGATGAGAGTGCCCGAGCTGGTCGCGAGAATGCCGCGCGCCGCGGGCACGAGCACGGGGGTAAAGGAGAGGCGCACGTCGGCGCCGGATGCACGGCGAAGGTTCTGCCGGATCTCGGGGTTGTGGCGGTGACCCCCAAACGCGTTGTACGGCACCACGTTGCCGATCAGCTCGCTGCCGAGCATGCCGACCGAGGCCTTCTTACCGGCTCCCGAAGGACCGACCGCGAGGACCGCCGCGAGCGCATCCGGCTCGACCAGGCCAGCACGAATCGCCGGCGCGAGCGCGAGGCTCACCGCGGTGACGTTGCAGCCCGGTACGGCGATGCGGTTGGTGCCGGGCAACTGCGCGCGCTGCTTCCCGCCATCGGCGAGCACGAGCTCGGGCATGCCGTACGTCCACGTGCCGGCGAACTCGCCCGGGTAATAGTCGGTCCAGTCCTGCTCCCGCTCCAGGCGGTGGTCGGCGCCGGCGTCGACGAGCAACCTCACCTCGCCCTCGAGCTCGGCCGAGAGCGCCGCCGACTTGCCGTGGGGCAGCGCGAGGAAGACGATGTCGTGGCCGCGCAGATGCGCCGCGTCGGTTGGCTGCAATTCGAGGTCGCCGTAGCTCGCGAGGTGCGGATGCACCGTTCGCAGCGACTGGCCGGCCTGCTGGTGCGCCGTAACAGTGCGCACCTCGAATTCCGGATGGCTCGCAAGCAGCCGCAGCAGCTCGCCGCCGCCGTACCCACTAGCCCCAGCGACCGCTACCGAAAACGTCATGTTCGCCATCCTACGCGGGGCCCGGCCTAGGCTAGGAACGATGTCTTCCTCCGTAATTACTGACGCCCGAGCCCGCGAGCTTCGCCGCGACTTTCCCATTCTGGCCGAGCAGGTGCACGGCGAGCAGCTTGTGTACCTCGACTTCGGCGCGACCGCGCAGCGCTCGACCGCCGTGCTCGACGTCGAACGCGACTTCCTCGAGCACCGCAACGCGGCCGTGCACCGCGGGGCGCACGAACTCGCCGCGCTCTCGACGAGCGACTTCGAGGATGCCCGCGACACAATCGCACGCTTCATCGGTGCCGATGCCGACGAGATCGCGTGGCAGGCGGGGGCAACGGATGCGCTCAACACCGTGACGCTCGGCATCGCGGCCGCCTCTCGGGGTCGCGGCGGCGACGAGTCGGTCCCCCTGCGGCTCGGCCCGGGTGACGAGATTGTCATCACCGAGGCGGAGCACCACGCGAACCTCGTGCCGTGGCAGGAGCTCGCGCTCGCGACGGGCGCCACCCTGAAGTGGGTACCCGCGAACGACCGCGGCACCTGGAGCATTGACGACGCCCGCGCCGTCGTGACCGAGGCAACCAAGGTCATCGCCTTTGCGCACGTCTCGAACGTCACCGGCATGATCGCACCCGTCGAGCAGCTCGTCGAGCTCGCGACCTCGGTCGGTGCAATCACGGTGCTCGATGCCTGCCAGTCGGTGCCGCATCGCCCGGTCGATTTCCACGCCCTCGGCGTTGACTTCGCCGCGTTCTCGAGCCACAAGATGACGGGCCCGAACGGCCTCGGCGTGCTCTACGGCCGCCGCGAGCGCCTCGCGCAGCTACCGCCGGCTCGCACCGGTGGCTCGATGATCGAGATCGTCACCATGGAGTCGACGACGTTTATGGACCCGCCCACCCGCTTCGAGGCCGGTACGCAGGCTGTGCCGCAGGTGATCGGCCTCGCCGCGGCCTGCCGCTACCTCGAGGGCGTCGGCATGGCCGCCATTGCCGAGCACGAGGAGGCCCTCGGTGCCCTCATGGTCGAACGTCTGTCGGCGCTCGACGGCGTCACCGTGATCGGCGACGACGCCTCGGTGCCACGCTCGGGCCTCGCCGCCTTCATCGTCGACGGTGTGCACTCGCACGACGTCTCGCAGTTCCTGGATGCTCGCGGCATCGCCGTGCGCGGCGGCCACCACTGCGCGCAACCGCTGCACCGCCGACTCGGCGTCACCGCGTCGACCCGCGCTTCGAGCTACTTCACCACGACGAACGACGACATCGACGCACTCGTCTCGGCGCTCGGGGACGTGCGCGCCTACTTCGGGGCCGACCGATGAGCGGGCTCGATTCGCTGTACCAGGACATCATTCTCGACGCCTCGCGACGCCGCAGCGGCGAGGGCGAGATCGCTCCCTTCGATGCCGAGCACTTCGAGAAAAACCCCTCGTGCGGCGACGAGATTCGCCTGCGCGTGCGCGTCGAGGACGACCGGGTCGCCGAGATTGGCTGGGTCGGCGACGGCTGCTCGATCTCGATGGCCTCCGCCTCGATCATGGTCGAGCAGCTCGTGGGCCAGCCCGTGGCGCAGGCGCGCGCCGGCGTTGAGGCCCTGCGTGGCATGCTCCGCAAGCGCGGCAGCAATCACCTCACCGATGACGAGGTCGATCTGCTCGGCGACGCGATCGCGTTCGAGGGCGTCGGCAAGTACGTCATGCGCGTGAAGTGCGCGATGCTCGGCTGGGTCGCGCTCGAGGCAGCGATGCGCGAGGCTGAGGCCGCGTAGGCCTAGCCCCGAGCTAAATTCGCGCGCAGGCTCGCGCCGAAATCCGGACGAACTCGCAGATTTTGGGGGTTTGAACGGGCTGAGCCCGTTCAAACCCCCAAAATCTCGGCGTTCGTCCGACTACAGCAACGCAACTGCGGGCCGGATGCACCAGCATCCGGCCCGCAGTTGCGTTCTGGCGGTAGCTAGGCGCGGATCTTCGCGCCGAAGCGCTCGGCCGCCTTCGCCGCGCCAGCCTCCTTGGCTTCGGTGGCCTCGGCGGCGGTCAGCGTGCGGTCGTCGGCACGGAAGCGCAGTGCGAAGGTGAGCGACTTTTCGGTCTCTTCGAGCCCGCGGCCGCGGTAGTCGTCGACGAGGCGGATGTCCTCGAGCAGCTCGCCCGCGCCCTCGCGTACGGCGTCACGCACGTCGGCCGCGGGAACCTCGCGCGCGACAACCAGCGAGAGATCCTGGGTCGCGGCAGGGAAACCGACGATCGTGCCCGCCGAAACGTGCCGCTCGGAGTGCGCGAGCAGCGCATCCACATCGAGTTCGACGGCGCCGACCACGCGCGGCAGGTCGTGGGCCTCGGCCACGTCGGGGTGCAGCTCGCCGGCAAAACCGATCGCGTGCTCGTCGCCCGCGGCATCGATCACGAACACCTCGGCGCAGCGGCCGGGGTGGAACGCGCCGTGCGAACCCTGACGAACGCGGAACTCGGCAGCCGTCGCGAGCGAGATGCGGTCGAGGTACTCGAGGGCATCGTGCCAGCTGTAGGCCACGGCGTCGAGGCCGGGCTGCTTCGCCGTGCGCTCGCCGACCAGCAGCAGCGACAGCGAGTACGGCTGTGGCGGGATGCCCGCATTGAGCTCGGCAAGCTTCTCGGCGCTCGGGCGCTGCGCGACCGGCGGGAGCTCGGCGACGCCGTACTCGACGCCGGCGACCGGGCGGAACACCCGGCCGAGCTCAAACACCGCGAAGCTCGGGCGGCCGCGCGACACATTGCGGTGCGCGACACCGGCGAGGCCGGGCAGAATACTGCGACGCAGCCAGGCGGTCTTCGAGTCCATCGCGTTCGCGAGCTTCACCGAGGGCACCGGGGTGCCGTCGGCCGAGTCGAACAGCACGTTCTCTTCCTCGGTCACGAACGGGTACGAGAGCACCTCGACGGCGCCGGCGGCGGCGAGCACGTCAGAGAGCTGGCGACGCAGCGCCTGCTCTCGGCTCGGCCCGCGGCCGCTCGTCGCCTGCGGCACGACCGAGGGGATGCGGTCGAAGCCACCAAGACGGCCGACCTCCTCGACGAGGGTCACGGGCTCGGTGAGGTCGCCGCGCCACGTCGGCGGAGTAACCGTGAGCACGTCGTCGCCCTCGACCTCGCAACCGACGGCCTCGAGCGACGACACGACCTCGTTGCGGTCATAGTCGACGCCCATGAGCTTCGCCGGAAGTTCGACCGGCAGCGTGATGGGCGCGGGGCGCGCGGCCTCGCCGAGCACGCTGCCCGCGGCCTCGACGGTGCCACCGGCGAGCTCGACGAGCAACTCGGCGACACGGGCCGCGGCCTTCGCCGTCACCGAGCCGTCGACGCCCCGCTCGAAGCGGCGCGAGGCCTCCGATGGCAGCTTGTGCCGGCGAGCGGTGCGGGCGATCGAGACCGACGCAAACGTCGCCGCCTCGATGAACACGTTCTTCGTCTCGTTCGAGAGCTCGGTCTCGGCGCCGCCCATCACGCCCGCAAGGCCGATCGGCCCGCGGTCGTCGGTGATGAGAATATCTTCGTCGGACAGCTCGCGGTCGCGGCCGTCGAGGGTCGTGAGTCGCTCCCCCGCCGTCGCGCGACGCACGTGGATGCCGCCGCGCAGCTGGTCGAGGTCGTAGCCGTGGATCGGCTGGCCGAGCTCGAGCATGACGTAGTTCGTGATGTCGATAAGCAGACCGAGCGAACGGATGCCCGCAAGCCGCAGGCGACCCGACAGCCAGCTCGGGCTGGGTCGCGTGCCATCGACGCCAGTCACGACGACGCCCGCGAACACCTCGCTGAGTGGCTGCTCGCGCACGGCGAGCTCGTCGGCGACGGTCACGGGGACGCGCGCCGCGTCGGCAGAGGCCGCGAGCGCCTGCGCGCCAATCGCGTCGAGCTCGGGACGCAGGGCGGGGTCGCGGAACGCCCCGCCGGTCGCGTGCGAGAACTCGCGAGCGAGGCCGCGCAGCGACATCGCATAGCCGCGGTCGGGCGTGACGTTGACCTCGACGGCGATGTCGTCGAGGCCGAACAGCGGCAGCGCAGGCGTTCCGATCTCGGCCTCGAGCCCGAGCTTGCCGAGCACGATAATGCCGTCATGGTCGTCGCCGAGGCCAAGCTCGCGCTGCGAGGCCATCATGCCGTCGGAGGTGTGACCGTACGTCTTGCGGGCAGCGATGCGGAAGTCACCGGGGAGCACGGCGCCGGGCAGCGTAACGACGACGCGGTCACCCACCTCAAAGTTCTGCGCACCACAGACGATGCCGCGCACGTCGGCACCGCCATCGGCCGCCGACTCGCCCTCGGGCGCGACGCGCACCTGGCACCAGTTGATCGTCTTGCCGTTCTTCTGCGGCTCGGGCTCGCGCTCGAGTACCTCACCGACAACGATCGGGCCCGTGAGCTCGCCGCCGTGAATCGCTTCGTCTTCGAATCCGACGCTCACGAACGCGTCGAGCACATCCTGCGGCGTCGCGTCGGCCGCGACATCAACGTAGTCGCGCAGCCAAGACAGAGGAATACGCATCCCTAAATCACCATTCCAAACTGTTCGCTGAAGCGCACGTCACCCTCAACGATGTCGTGCATGTCGGTGAGGTCATTGCGGAACATGAGCGTGCGCTCCACGCCCATACCGAACGCGAAGCCACGGAACTCCTCGGGGTCGAGCCCGGCTGCCTTAATGACGTTCGGGTGCACCATGCCGCAGCCGCCCCACTCGATCCAGCGCGGGCCGCCCTTCGCGAGCGGGTGCCAGATGTCCATCTCGGCGCTCGGCTCGGTGAAGGGGAAGTAGTTGTTGCGCAGGCGAATCTTCGCCTCATCGCCAAACATCTGGCGAGCGAAGTGCTCGAGCGTGCCGCGCAGGTGTGCCATCGAGAGATCGCGGTCAATCGCGATGCCCTCGAACTGCGTGAACACCGGTGTGTGCGTCGCGTCGAGTTCGTCGGTGCGGTACGTGCGGCCCGGGGCGAGCACGTAGAGCGGCGCGCCGCGGTCGAGCATCGAGCGCATCTGCAGCGGTGAGGTGTGCGTGCGCATGAGCAGGTGACGGTCGACCGGGTCGACGAAGAAGGTGTCTTGCAGCGCGCGGGCCGGGTGGTCGGCGTCGAAGTTGAGCGAGTCGAAGTTGTACCACTCGCTCTCGAGCTCGGGGCCGTCGACGATGTCCCAGCCCATGCCCATGAAGATCTCGCTCACGCGGTCGCGGAGCATCGTGAGGGGATGCCGTGCACCGTTGCGCTCACGCTCGTGGAACGCGGTCACGTCAACGCGCTCGGACTCGAGTCGCGCCGCCGCCTCGGCCTCGGCCAGCTCGCCCTCACGGGATGCGAAGGCCTGGTTCACGCGGCCGCGGGCCTGGCCCACGAGCTTGCCGGCCTCTTTCTTCTGGTCGTTCGGCACATCGCGCATTGCGGCGTTCAGCTTCGCGAGCGCCGAGGCTTCGCCGAGGTGTTCGGCGCGCACCTGCTTGAGGGCGGCAGCATCAGCTGCTTGGGCGATCGCGGCGAGCGCAGACTGCTCGGCGTCACCGACCGCTTCGGGAGTAATCGGATGTTCTTGACTCACCCGACAATCCTAGCGGCCGGCCAGCCTACTTGCCGGTGTCGGGGCGACTGCGCCCCGTCATGCCGTCGGGCTGCCCGATCGAGAGTAGCGAAGTGTCGACGCCAATCTGGCCGGGTGGCGGGGTCGGGGCCGCACCGCGACTCTTGTTGCCGCGTCGGCGGGCACCAACTGCCTGGCCCGAGCGGTTGCGCGCGAGTCGGCGGGCCACCCAGCTCAGTGTGAGGTTGACCGCGAGGTAGATCACGAGCGTGACGAAGAAGAACGAGAACGAGTAGGTACCCGAGCCGTAGTAGTCCTTCATCGTCGTCGAAGTGCGCAGTAGCTCGGGGTACGCGACGATGTAGGCGAGGGAGGTGTCCTTGAGCAGCACGACGAGCTGAGCAACGATGATCGGCAGCATCTGGCGGAACGCCTGCGGGAACTCGATGAGGAAGCGCGTCTGCATGCGCGTCATGCCGAGCGACAGCGACGCCTCGCCCTGACCGCGTGGCAGCGCGGCGACGCCGCTGCGCAGTGCCTCCCCGATGATCGCGCCGTTGTAGATCGCGAGGGCACCAACGACCGCGGGATACGCGCCGACTGAGAGGCCGAGCATGATGAACAGCATCATGAGCAGCACCGGCATGCCGCGGAAGAACTCGAGCACGATCGTGACGGGGATTCGGATCCACGCGTGGCGCGCCATGCGGCCGAGCGCGAAGAGGAAACCGAGGATGAGTGCCAGCACGGCGGCGAGGCCGGCGGCGCGCAGGGTGCCGAGCACGAGGCCTCGCCAGAGCAGGCCCTGCCAGAGCTCCGCCGCTTCGTCGGGGTCGAAGAAGATGTCCCAGCGCGACGCATCCCAGAGACCCACGAGTTCGGCGCCATTCGCGGTGGTGCGCGGCTGCCCGAGCGTAAAGATGAACCAACCGAGCAGGATCACGACCGCGGCCGTGACGATGGCCGAGATGATGTTCGAAGTGCGCCGGGTCTTCGGGCCGGGGGCGTCGTAGAGAACTGAGGCGCTCATCGCAGCACCGCCACCTTTCGCTCGATGTACCCGGCGACGAGACCGAGTGGGATGGTGATGACGAGGTAGAACAACGCGATGCCGATGAGCAGCGGAATGACCTGGTCACCGTTTTGGTTCGCGAGGACCTTCGAGACCGCGACGAGTTCGACCACGCGGAAACCCGAGGCGACTGAGGAGTTCTTCGTCAGGGCGATAAAGACATTGATGAGCGGGGGCACGACCATGCGCAGCGCCTGCGGCATGATGATCGAGAACACCGTCTGCGAGAAATTCAGGCCGAGTGAACGGGCGGCCTCGGCTTGCCCGAGCGGAACACCATTGATGCCGGAGCGCAGCGCCTCGGCCACGAACGGCGAGGTGTAGACCGACAGCGCGATGATCGCGCCGGTAAACGATGGCACGCCGAGTTGGAGCACCGGCAGCACGATGATGATGAGGAAGAACACCAGCGTGAGCGGGGTGTTACGCACGAGCTCGGTGTATGCAGTCGCGGTGACGCGAAGGGCGCCGATGGGCGAGATCCGCATGAAGGCGACGAGCATGCCGATGATCGAGGCGCCGATGCCGCCGTAGATCAGCAGCAACAGCGTGGTGCCGAAGCCTTCGAGCACGTAGCCGAAGTTCGAGATGATCGCTTCCATCGAGTCCCGTTCGCGCGTTGGTGAAGAATGGATGCGCGAGGCGGTGCCAGTGCCGTGTTCGGCACCGCCTCACGCAAGTTGGGAACTACTGATCGGTAGTAGTCGTCCTAGTAGCGGTCGACTGCCGGGGGCTCCGGCGTCGGGAGGATGTCACCGACCGTGGAGGTCCAGGCGGCCTCCCATGCGCCGTCGCTGTACGACTCCTCGAGGGTGTCGTTGATGAAGTCGCGGAACTCCTGGTCGCCCTTCTCGAGGCCGATGCCGTAGGGCTCCTCGGTGAACGTGCCCTCGGTGACCTCGAACTCGCCCTCGTTCTGGTCGACGAGACCCGCCAGGATCACGTTGTCGGTTGTGAGCGCGTCGGCCTCACCGGTGCGGATCGGCTCGAGGCAGTCGGAGTACTTGTCGACCGTGATGACGTTGTCGGTGTACTCGCGGATGTTATCCTCCGAAGTCGAGCCGGTCACGGTGCAAATCGTCGCGTCGCCCACCGACTCGGGGTCGCTGCCCTCAATGCCAAGCGGGTTACCCTCGGGCACGAGGAACGACTGACCGGCGACGTAGTACGGGCCGGCGAAGTCGATGACTTCCTTGCGCTCATCGTTGATCGTGTAGGTCGCGATGACGAGGTCAACCTGGCCCTGCTGGATGAACGGCTCGCGGTTCTGCGAGACCGTTTCAGTCCAGGTGATGTTCTCGGCCGGAATGCCAAGCTTCGCCGCGATAATCTTGCCGATCTCGATGTCGAAGCCCTCGGGGGTGCCGTCGGGACCCTGGAGGCCGAACAGCGGCTGGTCGAACTTCACACCGATGGTGATGCTTTGATCGGCGTTGAGCTGGGCCATCGTCGTGCCCTCTTCGAACGAGACGTCTGACTCAGCCTCGGGCTCGGAGCTATCGCCGCTCGAGCAGCCGGTGAGCACGAGGGCGGCGGCGGCCAACCCGGCGAATGCCGTAAATGCCTTCTTGAACTTCACTGTTACTCCTTCGTTGGGTCACGTATGCGTGTGTCGTGATTCGGTAAAGGTCTGGAGGTGGGGGTCTGAGAATGCGCTACAGTGCGTTCGCTATTGAACTCAACCGTTAGCGGAGGATTTTGGAGAGAAAGTCCTTTGCTCGATCAGACTTCGGCGCCGAGAAGAATTCTTCTGGCGCGGCTTCTTCCACAATTGCGCCGTCGGCCATGAAGATCACGCGATCCGCGGCCTTCCGAGCGAATCCCATTTCGTGCGTGACGACAACCATCGTCATGCCTTCTTTCGCAAGCGAAACCATGACGTCAAGCACCTCGTTGATCATCTCGGGGTCGAGCGCACTCGTCGGCTCGTCGAGCAGAATCAGCTTCGGGTTCATCGCGAGCGATCGAGCGATCGCCACTCGCTGCTGCTGGCCACCCGAGAGCTGGGCGGGCATCTTCTGCGCGTGATCCTGCACGCCGACTCGCGTCAGCAGCTCCATCGCGCGCTTCTCCGCCTCGACCTTCGAGGTCTTGCGCACCTTGATCTGCGCCAGCGTTACGTTCTCGAGCACGCTCTTGTGCGCGAACAGGTTGAACGACTGGAACACCATGCCGACGTCGCTGCGAAGCTTCGCAAGCCCCGCGCCCTCTTCGGGCAGCTTGACACCGTCGATGAGAATCTCGCCCTCTTGAATTGTCTCGAGGCGATTAATCGTGCGGCACAACGTCGATTTACCCGAGCCCGAAGGGCCGATAACGACGACCACCTCACCACGATTCACCGACGTGTTGATGTCTTTCAGTACGTGATTCTCGCCGAACCACTTATTCACGCCGTTCATTTGCACGAGCGGCTGGGATTCGACATTGCTGTGTGTTGGTGACCCCGGCGTCATGCGACCACAGTACTTGTCTGAGCAACACCTGGGTGAAAACCGAGAGGTCAGTTACAAAGTTGTTACCACGAAAGCGTCATCGATTTCGTGGGATTCCACACAATTTGTCAGTCGCGTCGCTGTGCGAATGCGCTTTCATAGAGGCACACGCTCGCGGCCGTGGCCAAATTCATCGATTCGGCCTGACCATAGATCGGTACCACCAGTGTGTCGTCGACCTGGGCGAGCAGGTCCTCGGTCAGCCCGCGTGCCTCGTTGCCAAACACCCAAGCGGTCGGCTCGGCGAGCGAATCGCGGGCAGCGAGCAGGTCGCTGCCCGACACATCCGCCGCGACGACGCGCATCCCCACCTGGCGAGCCCGCACCACCGCGTCGTCGAATTCGGCCTCCACGGCAATCGGGATGTGGAAGATCGAGCCCGTGCTCGAGCGCACGACCTTCGGGTTGTAGAGGTCGACCGTGCGACCGGTGAGGATGACCGCGTCGGCGCCCGCTGAGTCGGCGACGCGGATGATCGTGCCGAGATTGCCGGGGTCGCGCACCTCTTCGAGGATCGCGATGAGCTTCGGCTCGCCCTCGAAGATGCGCTTCAGCGCCGTCGGGAACTGTTTGGCGACGGCGACCACGCCCTGCGGCGTGCGAGTGTCGCTCATCGCGTCGGCCGCCTCTTCGCTGACGAATACAACCTCGTGGCCCGTGCGCTGGGCGAGTTCGGCGATGTCATCGTGTCGCTCGAGCGCGGTCGGCGTGACGTAGAGCTCCGTGATGAGGTCGGGTCGAGCCAGGAGCCCCTCGCGGACCGCCTGCGGGCCTTCGAGCACGAACTCGCCGCGCTCGGTGCGTTGCGCCTTCTGCGCGAGCTTGCGGACGTCGCGGACGCGCTGGTTCTTGGCGGACTCGATCATGCGGGGCTCCTGAAAAGTCTTGCGGATGAAAACGGGGCGGCCGACCGCGAAGGTCGACCGCCCCGTCAGCGAAGTCGATTGACTACGCGGCGTTCTTCGGCGCCGAGGTGTTCGCCGGGAGGGCGGCCTTGGCCGACGCGACGAGCGCGGCGAAGGTCGCGGGCTCGTTCACGGCGAGGTCAGCGAGGATGCGACGGTCGACACCGATGCCGGCCAGGTTGAGACCCTGGATGAACCGGTTGTAGGTGAGGCCGTTCGCACGCGACGCCGCGTTAATACGCTGGATCCACAGGCGACGGAAGTCACCCTTGCGGTCCTTGCGGTGGGCGTAGTTGTACACGAACGAGTGGATGACCTGCTCCTTCGCCTTACGGTAAAGGCGTGAGCGCTGGCCACGGTAACCAGAGGCCTGGTCAAGTACGGTACGACGCTTCTTCTGGGCGTTTACTGCCCGCTTCACACGTGCCATTGCAGTGTTCTCCTAAATCTCAGACGGACGGGCGGGCTACTTGCCCAGCAGCTTCTTGATGACCTTCGCGTCCTGCGGAGCGAGGACCTGGTCACGGTTGAGGCGAGCCTTGCGCTTGGCCGACTTCACCTCGAGGTTGTGGCGCATGCCAGCCTGCTGCTTACGGACCTTGCCGGTTCCGGTGAGCTTAAAGCGCTTCTTCGACCCCGAGTGGGTCTTCTGCTTCGGCATCAGTTCTCCTTGGTTTCAGTTGCCGTGGTGGTGGCGGCGTCGGTCGACCCCGCGTCTTCCCCGGCAGTCTTCGCGGCGCGAGCGGCCTGCTTCTGCTGATTGCGGCGAGCGTTCTGCTCGGCCTTTGCTTCGGACTTGTTCTTGACCGGTGCGACGATCATGACCATGTTCCGGCCGTCCTGCTTGGGACGGTTTTCGGCCGTGCCGAACTCGGCGACATCCTCAGAGAACTTTTGCAACAGCTTGACACCGAGCTCCGGACGCGACTGCTCGCGGCCGCGGAACTGGATCATTGCTTTGACCTTGTCACCCGACTCAAGGAAGCCAATGGCGCGCTTGAGTTTGGTTTCGTAGTCGTGGTCGTCGATCTTGAGACGGAAACGGACCTCCTTGAGGACCGTGTTCGCCTGATTGCGTCGGGCTTCTTTCGCCTTCTGCGCGTTCTCGTACTTGAACTTGCCGTAGTCCATGATCTTGGCCACGGGAGGGTTGCTGTTCGGAGAGACCTCTACAAGGTCAAGATCGGCTTCCTGCGCGAGGCGCAGCGCGATCTCAATCTTGACGACACCGACCTGTTCGCCGCCAGGGCCGACAAGTCGGACCTCGTTGGCACGAATCCGGTCGTTGGTGCGTGGTTCGCTGATGGATGGCTCCTCTGTTCGCATGTGAATGACTTCACGGGTGGGGTGAAACTTCAGATCGTCTCACCGGCGTACACCGCGCACATGCGGCCACTCCCCTACGCAGCGTACTGCGGTGTGCTCATCGCGATGGGCACGAGCGGGGCCAGTGGTAAACCCGGTAACCTAGTGCGGTATGCGCGGGTGGGACGAATCCTCTTGTCTCAGAGTCTGCCAGGCAGACACCAGCGAATAGCTTATCAGCAGTTTTCTGCGGAAGGAACCCCCTGTGACCGATTCAGCCACGCCCGCCTCGCCCGTCAACCCGGAGGCCACGCCCCTCGACGAGGACTTGCAAGGGCAGCTGGATGGCCAGGTCCGCGACATCGCCGACGTGCCGGCGGTCGAGCTCATCACGACGGTCTCGGTGCACCTCATGAGCGCCGCCGCCGTGAACCTTGGCCTGGCCGAAGACGAGAACCCGACCATCGACCTCGACGAGGCGCGCAAGATCATCCAGGCGCTCGCGGGGCTGCTCACCGCATCCATGGCCTTCCTCGGCGACCAGCACGTGCGCCCACTGCGCGATGGCCTGCGCTCGCTCCAGCTCGCGTTCCGCGAGGCCTCGCCGGTGCCCGACCCGATCGGCAAGGGCCCGGGCGAAGACCTCACCGGCCCCGTCTTCGCGTAATACTCCCCACCACACAGGCCCCGGCTGCGCTTCGCGCCGGGGCCTTTGCTGTTGCGAGGTTGGTGCGAAACCTACGCGAGTTCGCGCGCCTCGCTGCGTAGGCGCAACTGCCCGTGGATCTCGAGCGCGACGCAGCCGAGCACGGTGATGATCGCGATGCCAATGAGCGCCGGGGCGTCGGGCCATGCAAAGCCAAAGAACCACACGGTGAGCGGCACGAACAGGCAGAGGATGAGCACCGTGATGCTGCCGAGAAGCACCGCAGCGAGCAGCGGTCGGAACGGCCTGCAGACGAGACCGAGCACCCAGAGGCTCGTGACCGCGAGCACGAGCGCGCTTGCCGTCTGCTGCTGCTCGAGGCTCTGCGGGAACCGCTGCAGCAACAGGTGTGTCGCGATGAGTGACAGCGTGATGACGATGCCCGAGGGCACGGCGAATTGCAGGGCCCGTCGGAAGAACCCCGAAACATAGCGGCGCGAGTTCGGCAGCAGGGCGAGCACGAACGCCGGCCAGCCGATCGAGATGCCGTCGAGCAGCGCCATCTGCCGCGGCTCGAACGGGTACGGCCAGGCGAGCAGGCCGAAGATGAGCGCGATGAGCACGGCCCACGAGGTCTTCGAGAGGTAGAGCTTCGCGAGGCGCTCGATGTTCGCGATCGCCTGCCGGCCCTCGAGCACGATGCTCGGCATCGCCTGGAACTGGTTGTCGAGCAGCGTCATGCGCGAGACGGCGCGGGAGGCGCCGGAGCCGTGGCCCATCGCGATGCCGAGGTCGGCATCCTTGAGCGCGAGCACGTCGTTGACGCCGTCTCCGGTCATCGCGACGACGCGGCCGCGCGCCTGCAGCGCATGCACCATCTGGCGCTTCTGCGTCGGCGTGACGCGTCCGAACACACGGTGCGTCTCCATCAGCTCGCCAAGCTGCTCCTGGTCGTCGGGCAGCGTGCGGGCGTCGACGCCCGTCTCGTGCTCGCCGATGAGGCCGACGCCGCGCGCGACCGCGGTCACGGTGCGCGGGTCGTCGCCGGAGATGACGCGGAGCGAGACGCCCTCGTCGGTGAAGTATCGGACCGTGTCGGCGGCGTCCGCGCGCACCCGCTCGCGTAGGGCGATGATCGCGACACCGACGCGGTCGTCGCGCAAGTGCTGTGCCTCGACCTCTGCCTCGTCGAGGGCCGCCGCGCTGAAGCAGAGCGCGAGCACGCGCTGCCCCTGCTCAGAGAGTTCTGTCACCTGCGCGAGCAGCGCGGCGTCGTGCTCGAGGCGCAGCACGATGTCGGGTGCCCCGAGGATCCAGGTGCCCGCGGCGCGATCGTCGCCGAGTGAAATCGCCGACCACTTGCGCTGCGAGGTGAAGGGAACCTCGGCCACGGTCGGCAGCGCGAGGTCGGCGGTGAACTCGGTCTCGAGGCAGCGTGCTGAATCGTTCGCGCCCTCGTCGGCCGCCATGGTGGCGAGGGCGTGCTGCCAGCCCGGCCGCGCATCCGGGGCAGGATGCGCAGCATCGAACGCGACGCCGCCCTCGGTGAGCGTGCCAGTCTTGTCGAAGCAGAGCACGTCGACGCGGGCGAGGCCCTCGACGGCGTGAAGCTCCTGCACGAGCACCTTGCGGCTGCCGAGCTTGAGCGCACCGGCCGCGAACGCGACGGAGGTCATGAGCAGGAGGCCGAGCGGCACCATCGCGATCGCCGCGGCGACGGCGCCGACGGCGGCATCGCGCCAGGCGCCCGAAGCGAACGCCTGCTGCCAGCCGCCGAACGCCTGCACCTGACCGTTGATCGAGATCAGCAGCACCGGCAGCAGCAAGATGGCAACGAGGCGCAGCACCCGGTTGATGCCGGCGCGGATTTCGGAATTGACGAGCGAGAAGCGCTTCGCCTCGGCCGTGAGCTTCGCGGCGAAGGAGTGCGCGCCGACCCTCGTGACGCGGGCCGTGCCTGAGCCGGCGACAACGATCGCGCCCGAGAGCACCTCGTCGCCGGGACGCTTGTCGACCGCATCCTCTTCGCCCGTGAGCAGCGACTCGTCGAGCTGCAGGCCCGCGCTCGTCATGACCGTGCCGTCGGCGGGCACCTGGTCGCCCGCGCGTACGACGATGAGGTCGTCGACGACGAGGTCCTCGCGCATGAGATCGGTGGGCTCACCGTCGCGCACCGCGCGAGCGTGCGGCGCGTTGAGCACCCGCAGGTTGTCGAGCTGGCGCTTCGCCGAGAATTCCTGCCAGATGCCGATGATCGAGTTGGCGATGGCCGAGAAGCCGAACACCGCATCCTGCCACCGACCGAGCACCGCGAGCAGCGCGAACGAGGCGACCACAATGCCGTTAAACAGGGTGAACACGTGCGTGCGCAGGATCGCCCAGAGCGAGCGGCTCGAGGTACTCGGCAGCTCGTTGCGGCCGTGCTTGGCCCGCGAGGCTTCGACCTGCGCGCTCGTCAGCCCGGCGAACGTAGCGGGCTGGGCGGGGAGTTCGCTCGCGGCGTCAGGCTGCTCCACGTGGTCCTCAGTGTTGGTGCTGCTGCGCGGTTGTGGCGGCATCGGGTTCGGGGTCACTCGGTGAGATTACCGACGGCGAAGGCGGCGGAACAATCCTGCCTTTGGTGCCCGTGCATCCCCCGAAGGTATCGATTCTTCGGGAGCGGGCTGCGACTCGATGCGCAGCGGCGCGATCTCGAGCGTGTCGACGAGTTCGACGAGCTCGGGTTGCGCGGCGACACGTTGCTGGACGCGCGCGAGCACGCGCTGCACCGTGTCGGCGTCGGCATCGGCTCGGAAGAAGAGGCCGAGGCGCACCTCGGGGCCCGCGAGCCGCGACTCGCGGTCGCCCGGCACGAGGTCGACGCTCGCGAGTTCGGGGTTGGTCTGCAGCACCTCGTTCGCAAAGGCGATGACGCGCTCGTCCTGCCAGGGCAGCTGGTAGGGCAGGTCACGGGCGATTGCCCAGACGCCCGGGCGGCGGATGGCCGTCTCGGTTTCGCTGCCCGGGTCGAGGATGATGAGCTCGCTCCCCTCGTCGACCACCGCGAGGGCGGCCTGGCGCGAGCCGACGGGGACGGGCCGCGCGGCCGGGTCCCACGTCCTCATCGCCGCGACCGAGGTGAACATCGGCACGATGCCGCGGCCGTCGGGCGCGCGGACCGTCACGATTGAGAGGTCGGCGTGCTTGTCGACGGTCAGGCCAGCGTCGTTCACGCCGGCCTCGCCGAGCTCGGCGACGAGTGGGATGAGCACCCGGGTGTCGCGCAACGCCTCAACGACCACCGAAACGGGAGCCGCGCCCGAGCGAAACTCCTCAAGCGCCCGCGCGAGCTCGGCCGGCGCGGTGCCGTCGTCGTCCGACCAACGATTGTCGGTAAAACTCCGGCCCTGCCAGGGCTGGCCGGCGGAGTCGGTGAGGTGTCCCCTGAGGTGCTCGGGAAGCTCAGCCACGTCGGATGCGCCGCCTAGTCGCCGGCGACGTCGAGCGCCTGGCGGAGCGTGAACGCGCCCGAGTAGAGCGCCTTGCCAACGATCGCGCCCTCGAGTCCGAGCGGCACGAGTTCGCGCAGCGCGGCGATGTCGTCGAGGTTCGCGACGCCGCCCGAGGCGATGACCGGGCGGTCGGTGCGCTCGAGGATCTGGCGGAGCAGGTCGAGGTTCGGGCCCTTGAGCGTGCCGTCCTTCGTCACGTCGGTGACGACGTAGCGGGCGCAGCTCGCCTCTTCGAGGCGGTCGAGGACCGTCCAGAGATCGCCGCCCTCACGGGTCCAGCCGCGCGCGGCGAGGGTTGTGCCCCGCACATCCAGGCCGACCGCGATGAGCTCGCCGTAGCGGCTGATGGCGTTCGCGGCCCACTCGGGGTTCTCGAGCGCCGCAGTGCCGAGGTTGACGCGCTTGACGCCCATCTCGACGGCGCGCTCGAGCGAGTCATCGTCGCGGATGCCGCCCGAGAGCTCGACCTGCACCTTGTCGCGCAGCGAGCGGATGACGCGACGGATGACCGCACGGTTCTCGCCGCGGCCGAACGCGGCGTCGAGGTCAACGAGGTGAATCCATTCGGCACCCTGCTTGGCGAAGTCCGCGGCGGCGTCGACCGGGTCGCCGTAGTTCGTGGCCGAGTCGGACTCGCCCTGGACGAGTCGAACGGCCTTGCCGTCGGCGATGTCGACGGCGGGGAACAGCGTCAGCTCCGGCTGCGCACTGAATTCACTCAACTGGCTTCCTTGGTCACTCAACGATTTCAGGCCGCAGCGGGCCTGTTAGCGTTGACCAGCCTAAGGGATATCCGCCGACTCGGCCGAACGAAGAGGAAGCTGCGTGACGTACCAGCCGGTGCCTCCCGCGGTCGCGGTCTTTAACCGCGGCTGCCACCCCGTCTATTGGGTGGTGCTCGCTCCCCTGCTCGTGTGGCTCGGTATCGGCATCTTTGTGATAGCGCTCACGCGCGACATCGCGATCGGCACCGCATTTTCAGTGCCGCTCGGGCTGTTGTTTGGGGCCGTGGCGGCGCGCCTGCTGCAGCCACGGCCGGTGACGCTCGACCCGGGTCGGCGCATCCTGATCATTGGCGGCGCCGAGATTCCGCTCGGCGAACTCTCGTCGTTTCAGGTGGTCGTCAGCCGGGGCGGCTGGTGGATCAACTTGCGAGATTCGCGCCGGCGCATCGGCCGGCTGATGCTACACGGCAACCCCTGCCAACCGGTCACGGCGACGCACTACCGCGTGTTGCACGACACCCTGCTCGAGGCAAGCCGCAGCCCCGGCATGCCCGCGGGGCATCCGGTACAACGGGCCCGACGCGGCGACGTCGCGATCCAGCACGTGCTGCCGATGCTGCTGGCCCAGGCAAACTGGGTCGAGTCGGGCGCCTCGCCGACGTCGTCGCGGTCACCGATCTATGCGATGGTGCGCGCGTAGCGACGCGCTCGGGCTACAGCGTGCGGAGCCAGTTGCGCAGCAGCGCGATGCCAGCGTCGCCCGACTTCTCGGGGTGGAACTGGGCGGCCGTGAGCGGGCCGTTCTCGACGGCGGCAATAAACCGCTCGCCGTAGGTCGAGTAGGTGCACAGCGGCCCCTTGACCCCGGGCAGGATCTCGGGGATCTCGAGCTCGGTCGCGGCGTACGAGTGCACGAAGTAGAACCGTGCGTCCTCGACACCGGCGAACAGCTGCGAGCCCTCGGGCACGTCAACGGTGTTCCAGCCCATGTGCGGCAGGCGCGGCGAGCGCAGCTCGCGCACGACGCCTGGCCACTCACCGAGGCCGGGCGTGCCCGCGCTCGCGTCGTCGGCATCCTCGTTCCACCAGAACTCGTCGGCGTTGCGGGCGTGGATGCGCTCGGTCTCTTCGCGCTCGAGCTGCGGCGCATTCGGGTCGGCGCTCGTGCCCTCGACCCCGTGCGCAAACAGCACCTGCATGCCGACGCAGATGCCAAGCACGGCGCGGCCACCGGCGAGGCAGCTGCCCACGATGCGCGGTCCGTCGGCCTGCGCGAGGCCGTCCATGACGCTCGCAAAGCTGCCGACGCCCGGCACGAGCAGGCCGTCGGCGTGGAGTGCTTTGTCGCGGTCGGCGGTAAGTTCGACGTCGGCGCCGGCCGCCTCAAGCGCCTTCACCGCCGAGTGCACGTTGCCGAAGCCGTAGTCGAAGACGACGACGTTCGGCCGCGCGCCGGTCACAGGGCACCCTTGGTGGACGGGATGCCGTCGACCTCGGGGTCGAGTCGCTTGGACGCGCGGAAAGCGCGGGCGAAGGCCTTGAACTCGGCCTCGGCGATGTGGTGCGGGTCGCGCCCGCCGAGCACGCGCAGGTGCACGGTCAGCGCAGCGTGGAACGCGATCGCCTCGAACGCGTGGCGCACCATCGAACCGGTGAAGTGCCCGCCGATGCGGTGGAATTCGAAGCCCTCGGGCTCGCCCGAGTGCACGAGGAATGGGCGGCCCGAGATGTCGACGACGCACTGCGCGAGCGCCTCGTCGAGCGGCACGAGGGCGTCACCGTAGCGCGCGATGCCGCGCTTGTCGCCGAGCGCCTCGCGGATCGCCTGGCCGAGCACGATCGCGGTGTCCTCAATCGTGTGGTGTTCGTCGATGTGCACGTCGCCGTTGGACTCGATCGTGAGATCGGTAAGCGAGTGCTTCGCGAATGCGGTGAGCATGTGGTCGTAGAACGGCACCCCGGTGTTGATGTTCGAGGCGCCGGTGCCGTCAAGGTTGAGGCTGAGGCGGATGCTCGACTCGCTCGTGGCGCGTTCGACGGTGGCGGTACGGGGATCGGTCATGCGCTGACTCCTTCGGAACCAGTGAGCTGCAGCTCGGGTCGGGCGGCGGTAATCTCGGCGAGGGCCGAGAGGAACGCGTCGGTTTCGAACTCGGTGCCGGCGGTGACGCGGATGCAGTCGGCGGGGCCGGTGTTGCGGATCAGGATGCCGCGGGCCACGAACTCGTCGAACATCGCGGCGGGGTCGGCGACGCCGCCGATGAGCACGAAGTTCGCATCGGAGCGGTACGGCCGGTAGCCGAGCGCGGCGGTCTCGTCGACGATGCGGTCGCGCTGGATGCGGATGCGGTCGACCTGCGCAAGCATCGTGTCGCTGTGCTCGAGTGCCGCGATGGCCGCCGCCTGCGTGATCGCCGACAGGTGGTACGGCAGGCGCACGAGCCGCACGGCGTCGGCGACGGCCGGGTCGGCCGCGAAGTAACCGAGACGCACACCGGCGAAGGCGAAGGCCTTCGACATGGTGCGCGAAATGACGAGCCGGGGGCGCCCCTCGAGCAGGCTCAGCGCCGTCGGCGCGCCGTCGTGACGGAACTCGGCGTACGCCTCGTCGACGATGACGATGCCGTCGGTCGCGTCGTAGGCGGCCTCGATGGTCTCGAGATCGAGCGGGGTACCCGTGGGGTTATTCGGCGTGCAGAGCAGCACGACGTCGGGTCGCTCGGCTTCGATGGCCGTGCGCACGAGCTTAGGTGTGAGCTCGAAGTTCTCGTCGCGGGGCGCCGCAACCCATTCGCTGCCGACGCCCTTCGCGAGCAGCGGGTACATCGAGTAGGTCGGTGCGAAGCTCATGATCTTGCGGCCCGCTCCAGCGAAGGCCTGGAGCAGCTGTTGGAGCACCTCGTTCGAACCATTGGCTGCCCAGATGTGCTCGGGTGTGAGCCCCTGACCGAGGTACGTCGCGAGTCGCTCGCGGAGCTCGGTGAACTCGCGGTCGGGGTAGCGATTGAGCCCCGGCAGCGTGAGCGAAATGCGCTGAATAATCGAGAGGGCGACGGCCTCCGGCACCGAGAACGGGTTCTCGTTGACGTTGATGGTGATCGGCAGCGCGTCCTGCGGCGCGCCGTACGGCGTCAGCCCACGCAGGTCGTCGCGAATGGGGAGGTCTTCGAAGCTCGTCACCCCATTATCTTAGGCGTCCGGAAAACCACCGCGGGCGCCGCCTCCGGAAGGGGTGGTTGCGACGCCCGGCACGGTGGTGGTGGTGGTGGTGCGTGGCTTCCGGGCCGCGGCCGTGTCCGCGGCCCGGAAATCTGGTGGTCTAGTAGTTCGGCAGCGCGAGCTCTTGGCCTGCCTGCACCGAGGAGCTCTCGAGCAGGTTGAGGCGCATGATCTCGTGCACGACGTCGCGCACGTCATGGCCGTCGGCGATTTCGTCGGCGATGCTCCAGAGGGTTTCGCCCGCGAGCACCGTGTGGTGTTCGAACGTGGTTGCGGCAGCGCTGCTCGTGTTCGATGCGAGCGCGGCGGGAACCTGGGCGATGCCGACCCCGACGCCGAGGGCGACGGGAGCGAGCAGAAGGGTGCCGAGGAGTCGACGACCACGGCTCGTGAGCCGCAGGCGGGGCTGCGCGGTGGCGCTGGTGCGTGCAGTAAGAGCAGTCATGTTGGTCGCTTCCTTTCGACGTGCATGCGAGGTGCATGCGAACATCTGCTTCGAATATAGATTCGACATGTTCGAAAAGCAAACACTTTTTCGAGAATAAGGGCGACACGCTCGAAAAGGTGTTTGAGTCCGGTGCTGATGCCACGTAGGGTGACTTCAACGGAACACAGCTGACCACGGGCCTCCGACACGGCCTCGTGACCACCACCTCAGGAGGGCCGATGGCCAAGCAGATCAAGCCCCTGTCGGACACGCAACAGCGCATCCTCTCGTTCATCGCAACGTTCCAGAACAGCAATGGCTTTGCCCCGAGCATCCGCGAGATCGGCGACACCGTCGGCCTCATCAGCTCGTCGTCGGTGGCCTATCAGCTCAACCAGCTCGAGAAGCGCGGCTACATTCGCCGCAACGCGAATCAGGCGCGCACCATCGAGTTGCTCGTCGATGTGGCGATTGACGAGGTCGAGCCGAGCATCACGCCGGGCCCGACCGCCCTCGTGCCCCTCGTCGGGCGCATCGCGGCGGGCGTGCCGATCACCGCCGAGCAACAGGTCGAAGAGGTCTTCCCACTCCCCCGCCAGGTCGTCGGCGACGGCGAGCTGTTCCTGTTGCTCGTCTCAGGCGACTCGATGATCGACGCCGCGATCTGCGACGGCGACTGGGTCGTCGTGCGCCAGCAGCCCACCGCGAACAACGGCGACATCGTGGCCGCCATGCTCGACGGCGAGGCCACGGTCAAGGTGTTCCGTCAGCGCGACGGCCACACCTGGCTGCTGCCGCGCAACTCGAACTACGAGCCAATCCTCGGCGACGAGGCGACGGTGCTCGGCAAGATCGTCGCCGTGCTGCGTTCGGTCTAGCTCGCGCTAGTTGTCGTAGTCCACGCGCGGCAGGCTCAGCACGCGCTCGTCCGACTCGTCAACGCGGGCGCGCGGCTTGTGCCGCACCGGCGGCTTCTTGCCCTCGGGAGCTGAGCGGCCAGCAACCCGAAACTCCTCGAACACGCCCATCTGATCGGGATGCACGCGGGCGCGCAGGTGTGTGCCATCGGTATCGTGCAACTCGCGCAGCACGCCGCCCTGGTCGTGCAGCATCGACACGAGGTCGCCGCGCTGATACGGCACGACGAGCTCGACCTCGATCTCGCGCATCGGCAGCAACTCGGCGATGCGCTCCTGGAGTTCCTCAACGCCCTCGCCCGTGTGGGCCGAGACGAACACCGAGTTCGGCTCGAGCGCGCGGAGCATGAGCCGCGTGTCGGCATCGATGAGGTCGGCCTTGTTGAACGCAATGAGCTCGGGCACGTCGCGCGAGTCGATCTCAGAGATGACCTCGCGCACGGTGCGAATCTGCCCCGCCGGGTCGGGGTGGCTCGCGTCGACGACGTGCACGAGCACATCCGAGTCGGCGACCTCCTCGAGCGTCGAGCGGAACGCCTCGACGAGCTGGTGCGGCAGGTTGCGCACGAAGCCGACGGTGTCGGCAAGCGTGTACGGGCGCCCCTCGGGTGTCTCGGTGCGGCGCACCGTCGCGTCGAGCGTCGCAAACAGCTGGTTCTCAACGAGGACGCCCGCGCGGGTGATGCGGTTGAGCAGCGACGACTTACCGGCGTTCGTGTAGCCCGCGATCGCCACCGAGGGCACGAGATTTCGGCCGCGCTCGGCGCGCTTCGTGTCGCGCGACGTCTTCATGCCTGCGATCTGGCGACGCAGCTTCGCCATGCGCGTGTGGATGCGGCGGCGATCGAGCTCGATCTTCGTCTCACCGGGGCCGCGCGAACCCATACCGGCGCCGGCTGAACCGACCTGGCCACCGGCCTGCCGCGACATCGACTGACCCCAACCGCGCAGGCGCGGCAGCAGATATTCGAGCTGCGCGAGCTCGACCTGCGCCTTACCCTCGCGGCTCTTCGCGTGCTGGCTGAAGATGTCGAGAATGACGGCGGTGCGGTCAATGACCTTGATCTTCACCTGATCCTCAAGCGCGCGGCGCTGCGAGGGCGCGAGCTCGGTGTCGGCGACGACGGTGTCGGCGCCGACCGAGCGGACGATGTCGGCGAGCTCCTCGACCTTGCCGCGGCCGAGGTAGGTCGAGGCGTCGGGATGCGGACGTCGCTGCAGGATGCCGTCGAGGACGGCCGCGCCGGCGGTTTCGCAGAGCGCGGCGAGCTCGTGCATCGAGTTCTCGGCGTCTTCGATCGTGCCCGCGGCATAGACGCCGATGAGCACGACCTTCTCGAGCCGCACCTGCCGGTACTCGACCTCGGTGACGTCCTCGAGTTCGGTCGAGAGGCCGTCGACGTGCTGCAGCGAGCGGCGCGCCTCGCGGTCAAGCTGGAGGCCGTCCGCGTCGCTGTGCGAGATGGTGTCGTCGCTCTGGAGCGCGCTCGCGCGCCGCTCGTCGTGGAACATCGTCGTGCGACTGCGGTTTGCTTCGGAGCTGCGCAGAACGCGGTCGAGCAGCGATTCGGTCGCGTCGTTGCGAGCGTCGTCAGAATTGGGGGCGCCGTTGGCGCTGGTTTCATCTAGGGGCATGCTGCGACCAGGATACGCGCTGCGCTACGTTCGAAGCATGTCTGAGCACTACTTTGCCTCGCAGCCCACAGCGAACGCGAACCAGCGCGAGATCGACGTAGTGCTGCAGGGTCGCGAGGTTCGCCTCGAGACCGCAAGCGCCGTGTTCTCAGCCGACCGGCTCGACAAGGCCACGCGCATCCTGCTCGACCACGTGCCCGCGCCGCCCGAGAGCGGCACGGCCCTCGACATCGGTTGCGGCTGGGGCCCGATCAGCCTCAGCCTCGGCCTCGCGTCGCCGCAGCTCGACGTGTGGGCGCTCGACGTGAACGAGCGCGCCCTCGAGCTCACTGCCACCAACGCGAAGCGGCTCGGCCTCGACCGCGTGCGGGCGGTCAAGGCCGAGCAGGTGCCGGCGGAGGTCGAGTTCGACGTGATCTGGTCGAACCCGCCGATCCGCATCGGCAAGGAGTCGCTCGACGAGCTCATGCTCACGTGGCTGCCCCGACTGCGGGTCGGCGGCGAGGCCTGGCTCGTGGTGGGCAAGAACCTCGGCGCCGACTCGCTGCAGCGGCGACTCGCCGAGGCCCTCGGTGCGGGGTACGAGGTCTCGCGCCCGCGCACCGACGGCGGGTTCCGCATCCTGCTCGTCAAGCGCGTGAGCTAGAACCCGCCCATGACGCGCTCGAGGCGGGCGTAGCTCTCCTCCATACCGCCAACCATCCCGGTCGCGAGGATCATGTCGCGCACCTCTTCGCTCTCGTACTCGACGACGAGCGTGACGAGCGTCGCACCGTCCTCCTCGTAGAGGTGCAGGTCGTTGATGTTCGTCGGACCCTCGGTGCCGATCATGCGCTCGGTCGAGACGAGGCGGCTCTCGGGTTCGATGAGCAGGTTCTCGCCCTCGAAGCCAAAGCCCTCCCCCTTGGTGTCACCGACGGGGCCCACTCGGTGCGCTGCTCGCCGCCGACCGTAAGGTCGATGTCGCAGACGGTCATCGCCCAGCCATCCGGGCCGAGCGCCCACTGCCGCTGCAGCTCGGGCTCGGTGTAGGCGCGCCACACGAGGTGTCGCGGGCCGTGAACGAGGCGGGTGATGCGCACGTACGTCTCGTTGAGCAGTTCGAGCGTCGTGCCTTTGCCCTCGGCGAACTCGCGGAGGTCCTGCAGCACCGCATCGAGCTGATTGATAGCGAGCCTCGAGCCCTCGACGCCGCCCATCGCGACGACCTCCTCGAGCGCTTCGGCCGACTCGAAGTAGGTCACATTCGTGTACTTCGTGCCCTTGCCGTTCGGCTCGAATGCGTAGGTCACGCGCATCTGCGGCAGCTCGGTCTGCGGGTTGCCGGTGTCGTCGGTGAACATGTCGAGCACCGTGAAGCTTTGCCCCTCGGCCACTTCGATGAACTCCCACACTCCCGCGGAGGTCTCGCCCTTGGGTCCGGTCATGTGATAGCGGGCCTTGCCGCCCGGGCGCAGGTCGAATTCGGTGAACGTGGCGGGCCAGGTGGGCGGTCCGAAGAAGCGGTTGAGCTGTTCGGGAGTCGTGAACGCCTGCCAGACTCGCGACACGGGTGCGGCGAATTCGGCGACGAGCGTCATGGTCAGGTTTTCGCTGTCGATGGTGGTGTCGGTGACCGGCATGAGCTTTCCTTCGGTGGGGTCGCGCGGTGGGCAGATCAGGCGGGGGCGTTGGAGTCGGATGGGTTCGGGTCCTCGGCGAGCAGTTCGTCGAGTCTGGCGATGCGGCCGCGCCACATCGCCTCGTACCGGGCGAGCAGGGTGCGGGTGCGGGCGATCATGTCGGGATTCGCTCGGATTCGGCGCTCGCGGCCCGCGACGCGCTTGACGACGAGTTCGGCCCGCTCGAGCACGCTGACGTGCTTGTGCACCGCGGCGAACGACATGTCGTACTCGCGGGCGAGCTCCGAGACCGATCGCTCACCCTCGAGCGTGCGCCGGAGCATGTCGCGCCGCGTCGACTGGGACAGGGCGTGAAAGATGCGATCCATTTGCTCATCGGTGAGCTCGATTCGTTCAACCATTTGGTTATACGTTATGGCGTGCGGGTGGCCGTGGCAAGGTGCGAATTCTGGAAGCTTGCTGAGTGGGGCGGCCGGGCTCGCGGTTGCGCGGGGTGCTGGCGGATGCTCGCGGCACGACGAGGCCCGGGTCACCTTCTCGGTGACCCGGGCATCGTCGTGAGTGCGGTGTGCGGTTACGCCTGCGTGCGGCGGCGCAGCACGAGCACGGCGCCGAGCACGACGGTCGCGGCAGCGAGCAGGCCGAGCGGCAGCACCTGCGCACCGGTGGTCGCGAGCGAGTCGTCGCCGTCAGCGACCGCAGGGGTCGTCGATGTCGCGGTGGCCGATGCGCCCGGCTCGGTGGGCTCGGGGCTGCTCGTCGCGGGTTCGGTCTCGGCCGGGGTCGTGGCGGTCGGCGCCGGGGTCGGCTCGGCGCCGGCCTCGACCGTGAGCGGCACGCGGACGAGGGTGCCCGCATCCGCCACCTCGAGTTCGATCGTGGCGTCGCCCGCCGCCGCCTCGGGCAGCGCGAACGAGATCTCGGCGGCGCCGTCGGCGGCCGTGAACGAGCCGAGCTCGATGCGGGTGCCGTCGGCGTCCACGAGGGTCCCCGTAATCTCGCTCGCGATCGGGGTGCCCGCCGAGGTGAGGTCGAGGTCGCCGAGCGCGAAGGTGACCTGCTCGCCGGCCGCGACCGGAGCATCCGGGGCGCCCGTCAGCTGCACGGTGCGGCGCGAGAAGTCGGGCGCGATCGCGTCGCCGTCGATCGATTCGGCGAAGGCGTCGCGGAACATGTCGAGGTCGATGCGGCCCGTGTCGGTCTTCGAGATCGCGTCCTGGAACACCGGGAAGCCCGTCGTTCCGCTCGCGAGGAAGCCGTAGGTGATGATGCTGTAGACCTCGTCGGGGTCGATCAGCGCGCCCTCGAAGTAGACGTCGCTGACCTTGCTGCCGAACGCCGCCTCGGGGTCGTAGGTGTAGGTGAGGTTGCTCGAGAACGAGATGTGTGTGTAGCTGCCGTCTTCGCGGAACTGCTGCTCGATGAGCGTGCGCACCTGCTCGCCGGTGAGTTCGACGACGAACTGGTTGTTCACGAACGGCATGACGGCCTGGAGCTCGGAATAGCTGACCACGCCGTCCTCGCCATAGAGCAGGTCGGCGCGCACGCCGCCCGCGTTGCCCATGCCGATCTAGGCGCCGTACTGCTCGCCCTCCTGCACCATCGTGTCGGTGACGAGGTTGCCGAGGGCTGATTCGCCCGGGTAGCTCATGTCTTCGGCGGCGACGCCCGCGCGGGTGATGTCGCTCGTGATGTTGCCGACGGTCACGCCGCCGAGCACTTCGGCGTCGGCGAGCGCATCGTTGACAACGTCATTCACCTGGGCCACGACCGGGTAGGTCGCGATGAGCTCGTCGGCCGGAGTCGTGGTGCGGGCGCGCAGTTCGCTCGTGAAGTCGACAACCTCGCCGCTCGCCGGGTCGTAGGTGACCTCGATGACGCCGACGTTGTTCATGTACTCACCGGTCTGGATGACCGGGCGGGTGGCGCCGGTCTCGTCGACGGTGTCGGTCCAGTTGTAGACGCGGTGGGTGTGCGCGTTGAGCACGACGTCGACGGCGGGCGTGAGCTCGGTGTCGATCTGCTGGATGAACCCGGGCTTCGCGCGCTCAGAATCCCAGGTGGCACCCTCCGGCTCGCCGGCGGTGGCGCCGTCGTGGAAGTCGGCGACGATGAGGTCGACGTCGTCCTCAATCTCGGCGGCCACGCGGTTCACCGCCTCGACGGCGTCGCCAACCTCCAGGCCGTCGAAGGCCTCGGCCGAGACGAGGGTCGCGAGGTCTTCGGGCGCGGTGCCGATGACGCCGATGCGCAGGCCGCCGCTCTCGATGATCTTGTAGGTGTCGAGCACGGTGTTGCCGGCGTCGTCGTAGAGGTTGGCGGCGAGCAGCGACTGGCCGAGGTACTCCTCGACGCGCTCGACGTCGGCCAGGCCCTTGTCGAACTCGTGGTTGCCGGCCGCGATTGCGTCGACACCGACGGTGTTGAGGACGTCCATGATCGGCTGGTCGTTCGCGATCGACGAGGCGAACAGGCTCGCGCCCTGGTTGTCGCCCGCGCTGATGAGCACCGAGTCGGGGTTCTCGGCTCGCGCCTGCTCGATCGTGCCCGCCCACGGCACCGTCATGGCGCCGATGCGGCCGTGAACGTCGTTCACGGCGATCAGCTGCACCGTCACGGTGCCATCCTCATTAACCGTCTGCGCCATCGGCGACGCGGCCTGAGCCACGGCGGGAGTACCCGCCGCGACCAGTGCCGCGGTCGCGAGGAGGGCGGAGAGTTTGCTTGCTACGCGCATCGCTGCTCCGATTCTCAATCAAGGGCGGCGACCCCGCCCCACGACACGTGAGCCTAAAGAACGGGCGGATACGCGATGTGGCGCGGCGGTTAGGGGAGGGTTACCGAGCGCGCCGCAGCTCGTCGAGTT
Organism: Gulosibacter massiliensis; assembly: GCF_900626105.1. Classification (NCBI taxonomy): domain Bacteria; kingdom Bacillati; phylum Actinomycetota; class Actinomycetes; order Micrococcales; family Microbacteriaceae; genus Gulosibacter; species Gulosibacter massiliensis. The sequence continues at coordinate 1,957,787 of NZ_UYZX01000001.1, read as the reverse complement.
CGAGCTCGCCGTCGAATGACAGCTCGGCCGCGCCGGCAAGGCCGACGTGCTCGCCCTCTTCGGTCGGGAACATGCGCACCTGCAGCGTGCCGCCGCGCACCTCGACCTGCCAGTTGTTCGGCGCGCCCGTGCCTGCCCAGTGGCGCACCGCGAGGGCGGTCGCGACCACGCCGGTGCCGCACGAGAGCGTCTCGCCCGAACCCCGCTCGAACACGCGCATCTTCACCCGGCCGACGCCGTCGCGCACCATCGGCTCGTTCGGCACGACAAACTCGATGTTGGCGCCGTCGATCGGCTCGGGGTCGAGCGTCGGCTGCCGGCCGAGCTCGAGCTGCTCGAGCTCGTCGACGCTCGCGAGGGCGACGACGACGTGCGGGTTGCCGACATTGATTCCGAGGCCGGGCCGCGCGACGTCGAGGCCGGCCGCGCTCACGACGGGTTCGCCGCCGGCGAGGCGCCAGCGCCCCATGTCGACCTGGAAACCGCCGGTGCCGGTGCGCTGCACATCCTTCACCCCCGCGCGGGTGCCAATCGCGAGGGTCTCCCCCGACGCGAGCTGCGCGAGGCCGCGCTCGGTGAGAAAGCGGGCATAGGCGCGCACGCCATTGCCGCACATCTCGGCGATCGACCCGTCGGCGTTCGCGTAGTCCATGAACCACTCAGCCTCGGGTGCCTCGGCAAGGATCGCCTCGCCTTCGGGCAGCTTGTTGCTGCGCACGGCGCGGATGTAGCCGTCGGCGCCGACGCCGAAGTGGCGGTCGCACAGTCGCGTGATCTCTTCGGGGGTGAGGTTCAACTCACCGTCGGGGTCGGCAATGAAGACGAAGTCGTTGCCGGTGGCCTGGCCCTTGGTGAACTGCACGCGCGTCATGCCCCCATTTTCTCCCGAATCGGTTGAGTGGTCGATTTTTGTAGTTCTGGCGGTGCCAGAACTACAAAAATCGACCACTCAACCGATTCTTAGGCCGACGCGAAGTGGGCGAGGGCTTGGGTGGCCGCGCCGGGGGCCGTCGCGTCGAGGCGGAGGGCCGTGTCGTAGCGGCGGAACCACGAGACCTGGCGGCGGGCGTACTTGCGGGTGAGCGCCTGGGCCTGGGCGATCGCCTCGGCCTGCGTCAGTTCGCCGCGCAGCTGCGCCGCCGCTTGGGCGTAACCGATGGCCTTGCCGGCCGTCGTGTCGTAGCGCAGCCCCCGTTCGACGAGGCCGGCCGTCTCTTCTACCAGGCCGTCGCGCCACATGTCCTCGACCCGCGCATCCAACCGCTGCACGAGCTCAGCGCGCGGCGTCTCGGCGAGCACCATCGCCGTCGGCCGCCACCATGAATCCTGCTCGGGCAGCTGCGCCGAGAACTTCTCGCCCGTCACGCGAATCGCCTCGAGGGCGCGCACGACGCGGCGGCCGTTCTTCGGATCGATGCGGGCGGCCGCCTCGGGGTCGAACTCCTGCAGCCGGCGATACAACATGCCCGGCCCCCACTGTTCGAGCTCGGCCTCGAGCGCCGCGCGCACCTCGGGGTCGCGACCGGGAAAACTCAGGTCAAACACGACCGAGGCGAGGTAGAGCCCCGAGCCACCGACGAGAATCGGCACGGCCCCGCGCCCGATGATCTCGTCGATGCAGGCGCGCGCGAGCGGCTGGTACCAGGCGACCGTCGAGGGCTCGGTGACGTCGAGTACGTCGAAGAGGTGATGCGGGATGCCTCGGCGCTGATGCGGCGGTAGCTTCGCGGTGCCGATATCCATGCCGCGATAAAACTGCATCGCATCGACGTTCACGATCTCTGCCGCGCGACCCGCCCGCGCAAGCTCGTCGGCGATGTCGAGCGAGAGCCCCGTCTTGCCGGTGCCGGTGGCCCCGCCAACGACGATGAGCTCAGCGGCTACTGCCACTTCGACGGCGAGCTGGGCGCGCCCACTCGCAGGGTCGGCAGGCCGAGGTTGACCGCCCGGCCGCCCTCGCTCGGGGCGTCGCCAGTGCCGCACGACGCGGCCTGTGCCGCATCCCAGGCGTCGCCCGCGCGGGTGCGGCGGATGCGCAGGGGCGCGTCGCTGTCGGCGAGGAGGTAACTCGGAGCCCCGCGGGTGATCTCGACGGTGACGACATCACCGGGGCGCGGGGTCGCGCCGCCCTCGGGCAGCGCGAAGTGCACGAGCCGGTTGTCTTCGGCGCGGCCGGTGAGGCGGTGCGTCGCGCCGTCCTTCTTGCCCTCGTCGACCGAGACGAGCACCTGCTGCGTCGTGCCGACGAGCTTCTCGTTCTCTTCGAGCGAGATGCGCTGCTGCAGCTCGAGGAGGCGCTCGAAGCGCTCCTGCACAACCGCCTTCGGCACCTGGTTCGGCATCGTCGCGGCGGGCGTGCCCTCGCGGATCGAGTACTGGAAGGTGAAGGCGCTCGCGAACCGCGACGCCTCGACGACGCGCATCGTCTCTTCGAAGTCCTCGTCGGTCTCGCCGGGGAAACCGACGATGAGGTCGGTCGTGATCGCGGCGTGTGGAATCACCTCGCGCACGCGGTCGAGAATACCGAGGAACTTCTTCGAGCGGTACGAGCGGCGCATCTCGCGCAGCACGCGGTCGGAGCCCGACTGCAGCGGCATGTGCAGCTGCGGCATGACGTTCGGCGTCTCGGCCATGGCGGCGATGACGTCGTCGGTGAACGCGGCCGGATGCGGGCTCGTGAAGCGCACGCGCTCGAGGCCCTCGATCTCGCCGGTCGCGCGCAACAGCTTCGAGAACGCCTGGCGGTCGCCGAAGTCGACGCCGTACGAATTGACGTTCTGCCCAAGCAGCGTCACCTCGATCGCGCCCTGGTCGACGATCGCGCGCACCTCGCTGAGCACGTCGCCCGGGCGGCGGTCCTTTTCTTTGCCGCGCAGGGACGGCACGATGCAGAAGGTGCAGGTGTTGTTGCAGCCGACCGAAATCGACACCCAGCCCGAGTAGCTCGAGTCGCGCTTCGTCGGCAGGGTCGACGGGAAAGTCTCGAGCGCCTCGAGCAGCTCGACCTGCGCCTCGTCGTTGTGACGCGCGCGCTCGAGCAACACGGGCAGCGAGCCCATGTTGTGCGTGCCGAACACGACGTCGACCTGCGGCGCCTTGTCGACGATCTGCTGCTGTTCCATCTGCGCGAGGCAGCCGCCGACGGCGATCTGCATGCCCTCGTGCTCGCGCTTGCGGCTCGCGAGCTGGCCGAGGTTGCCATAGAGCTTGGTGGCCGCGTTCTCACGGACGGCGCAGGTGTTGATGACGATCACGTCGGCGTCTTCGGTGTCGGCCTCAACGTAGCCCGCAGCGAGCAGCGAGCCGGTGATGCGCTCGGAGTCGTGCACGTTCATCTGACAGCCGAGCGTGCGCACGTAGAAGCTCCGGGGCGAGCCATCGGCGTTGCGGGAGGCGTCGGACGGAGCGATAGCGGTGGCCGTTTCAGTCATGATTCGGCAATTCTACCGGCGGGTGGCCGGTTTCGGCGGGCGCACGGCGGCGTTCACCAACAGATGCAGAAGGGATGCCCGGCCGGGTCGGCATAGACCCGAAAGCCCTCGGGCGCGGTCACGTCCTCGTGCCCCTGCAACAGGCGGGCGCCGAGCTCGAGCACCTCCGCCTCAGCCGCCGCGACCTCGGCCTGGTCGACGTAGATGTCGAGGTGTGCCTGTTGCTGTTGGCGCGTGGGGTCGTCGCTCGGCCACTCGGGCACGACGTAGTCGGGCGCCTGTTGCACGGCGATGACCGTGCGGCCGTCGACCTTGACGGTGCGCCAGTCGTCCCAACCAGGCTCGTCGCCCACCTCCCCGTCGAACACCGAGGCCCAGAACGCGGCCTCTTCAATGTGGTCGGCGGCGTCGAGCGCGACGTAGTGCTGGGTGATCTTCATGGCCGCGAAGCTAACCCCCGGTCCTGGATACATGGTGCACGTCGCGCCCAGCATCGCGGCAGGGTGGGACCGTAGTTTTGGTGGCATGGCCGCACCGCTTCGCACTTTGATTGACCAGCTCGGCAACTCTCGTTCGACCCTCTTCGGCTTCACCTCCTCGGCAGCGCTTGCCGCGCTCGCTCTCGTCGAGCCGCGGGGCGCATCCACGACCGGCAAGCTGCTCTACCGCGGCGCGATCGGCGCCGTCGCGGCTTGGTCGGCCGTCGCCGCTGTGCGTTCCGAGCGCCCGCAACCCGTGACGGGCAATGCGCTCGGCGTGGTCGCCGCGGGTGTTGCCGTCGCAACCGCGGCCGTCTCGCCCCTCGGCGAGCGACTCGACGCGAAGCTCGTCGACCGGCTCCTCGACGGCGGTGTGCGTCGGCCCCGCACCGTGCTCGCGGCCGCGAATGCGGCGATCAGTCTCGGTGTTTGGGAGCTTGATCGGCGCACCACCGCCACCGACCCTGCCGGCGCTGACGCGTCGATCGCCGCCACCGAGGCCGCAGCCGCCGAGGCACCCCCGCGCTCGAAGATCGTCGTGAGCGCGGTCGTGCTCCGCGACGAGCAGGGCCGCGTGCTCAGCGTGCGCAAGCGCGGCACGCAGCGCTTCATGTTCCCCGGCGGCAAGCCCGAGCCCGGCGAGACCACCGAGCAGACGGCCGTGCGCGAGGTGCAGGAGGAGCTCGGCATCGACCTCGACGTGGCCGAGCTCACGCACCTCGGCGACTTCGAGACCGACGCGGCGAACGAGCCGAACCACACCGTCGTCGCGAGCGTGTTCGAGCATCCATTCGTCGAGGGCGTCGCGGTGAACGCCGAGATCGACGAGCTCGAGTGGATCGCGCTCGACTCGGATCGCGCCGACCTCGCGCCGCTGCTGCGGGATGCGGTGTTCCCGGCCCTGCGTGAGCGCTAGCCGCGGGCCGCGGCCACGAGGCACTCGACGAACGCGGCCGCGGCCGCGGACTCGGCACCGCCCGGCGCCGTGATGGCGACGAGCCGCGAGCGCAGCTCGGTGTCGATCGGCACGGCGCGGATGGACGCGGGCAGCTGCTCGCGCACGGTTTCCGGCAGCACGGTGAGCCCCTCCCCCGCGGCCACGAAGCCGAGCCCGGTCTCTTCGTGCACCACCTTGTGGGCGTACCGCAGCTGGGTTCGAGCTGGGGCGAGTGCCGCATGCACGAGGTCGACGAAGCCGGCCATCATGTGGCGCGGGTACCCGATGAGCGGATGCGCGACCACCTCGGCGGGCGTCACCTGCTCGGCCGCCGCGAGCGCGTGATCGCGCGGAACACAGACGACGAGTCGCTCGGCGCGCAGCGCGCTTGAGGCGTAAAGCGGGCTTTCGGCTGCGTCGCGCACGATGCCGACATCGAGTTGGCCCTCCTGCAGTCGCTCGATCTGTTCGGTCGTCGTGAGCGGCAGCAGCTGGGGTTCAACGTGTGGTCGCGCCTCGCGAAATCCGCGCAGCCCGGCGGGCAGCAGGGTGTAGCTCGCCGAGCTTACGAAGCCGATTGCCACGCGGCCACGCATGCCAAGCTGCACCTCGTCGAGGCCGGTCAGTGCTTCGTCGAGCAGCGGCAGTACCTGCGCCAGCCGCTGTTGCAGTTCGAGCCCCGCGGCAGTCAGCTCGACCCGCCGCGTCGAGCGGTCGAGCAGCGGCACCCCGAGCTCGTCTTCAAGCTTGCGCAGCTGCACGCTGAGCGGCGGCTGCGACATGTGCAGCCGCTCGGCGGCGCGACCGAAGTGCAGTTCCTCAGCGAGCACCGAGAAGTACCGAAGCTGGCGAAGTTCCATTCCTCGACGATAGCCGAACACTATTAATCAGCGTGACATAGGTATTGGACATCGAACCTATCTACCGGTGTACTTGTCCCACGCGCCGCGACGGCCACGAACGGTGGTCGCGACAGGCCGAGACGGGTGGGCACACACACTATGACGGAGCAGGACTCGACGCAGGTGCTGATCATCGGCGCCGGCCTAATGGGCTCGGCCGCGGCGCATCAACTCGCCGCGCGCGGCACCGAGGTGACGGTCGTCGAGCGCGACACCGCCGCGAGCGAGCACGGCAGCTCGCACGGTTCAGCCCGCATCTTCCGCTACGCGTACCCCGACCCGTTCTACACCGACCTCGTCAAGCAGGCTCGCAGGAGGTACGACGAGCTCGAGCGCCTCTCGGGCGAGCAGCTCATCACGCCCGGCGGCGCCCTCGACTTCGGTGTGCGGCGCAACCCGCGCCAGTTGGCGGGCGTGCTCGACGAGGTCGGCATCGACCACGAGCTCATTTCCGCCTCGGACGCGGCCGAGCGCTGGCCCGGCATCAACTTCGACACGGAGGTGTTGTGGCAGCCGGGCGGCGGCGTCATCGACGCTGAGTCGACCGTGCGCGCGCAGCTGCGCCTCGCGATCGAGGCCGGGGCGCGCCTCCACGAGGACTGGGAGGCCGAGAGCATCCGCCGCGACGGCACCAGCTACCTCGTCACCTCGACGACTGGCGCGACGATTCGCGCGGCGCAGGTCGTCGTCGCCGCGGGCGCATGGCTCTCGAAGCTGCTCGCCGAGACTGAGCTGCCGAGCGCGTTCATCGACCGACTCCCCCAGGCGGTCGTGACCCAGGAGAACGCCTACCACTTCCCATACCGCGACGCGGCCGATATCGGCGAGCCCAAACCGGGGGCTCCGACGAGCTGGCCGACCTTCATCCACAAGTCCGAGCGCATCCTTACCTACAGCCTGCCCGGCGGTCGCGACGCCAATTTCCGCGGCCAGAAGCTCGCCGAGTTCCTCGGCGGCACGTCAATCGCCGACGGCGGCATGCAGACCGGCGAGATCGACCCCGCCAACCGCGAACGGATGATCGAGTACGTTCGCGAGCAGGTGCCGGGCCTCGTGCCCGAGCCCTACGCCGAGACGACCTGCCTGTTCACGATGCTGCCCGAGGAGGACTTCCTACTCGACGCGGCCGAGGGCCTCGTCATCGCCTCGCCCTGCTCGGGCCACGGCGCGAAGTTCGCCCCGCTCATCGGCGAATTCATCGCCGAGCTCGTCTACGGCGCGACCGCGCACCCGCGCTTCGCCGCGACCTCGCCGGCCTGGGCGGTGGGCCGATGAGCACGCCGACCGCCGACCTCCTCGCCGAGCTCGCCGAGATCGGTCGCGACCCGGTTCGCGGCGGCTACAGCCGCCCCGGCCTCGGCGAGGCCGAGCTCGAGCTGCGCAGCTGGTTCATCGAGCAGGCCACCCGCCGCGGCCTCGAGGTCGAACTCGACCGCAACGGCATCGTCTGGGCCTGGTGGCTCCCCGCGAGCGGCGACCGCGCCGGCGCCGTGATCACCGGCAGCCACCTCGACTCGGTGCCCGGCGGCGGCGCCTACGATGGCCCGCTCGGCGTCGTCAGCGCGCTGCGCGCCTTCGACCTACTGCGCGAGGCGAACGAGTTCCCGGCCCGGCCCCTCGCCCTCGTCGTGTTCCCAGAGGAAGAGGGCTCGCGCTTCGGCGTGCCCTGCCTCGGCAGCCGCCTCGCCTCCGGCGCACTGACACCCGAACGCGCGCGCAGCCTCGCGGATGCGGACGGCGTCACCTTCCCCGACGCGGCCCGTGCGGCTGGCATCGATCCCGACGCGATCGGCCCCGACCCGGAGCGCTTCGACAGCATCCATGCCTTCGTCGAGCTCCACGTCGAGCAGGGCCGCGGCCTCGAAGACCTCGGGCAGCCGGTTGCGGTTGGTAGCTCGATCCTCGCGCACGGCCGCTGGCACATTGCGATTCGCGGCCGCGGCGACCACGCCGGCACGACGCGGATGCAGGACCGCCAGGACCCGGTCGTGGTGCTCGCCGACGCGATCCTCGCGGTGCGCGAGGCCGCCGAACTGACGCCCGAGGCGCGCGGCACGGTCGGTCGCCTCCGTGCGCTTCCCGGCGGCACGAACGTCATCGCCTCGCAGTCCGACCTCTGGTTCGACCTGCGACACCGCGACGAGTCGGTCGTGCGCCAGTTGCTCGAGCAGATCACCGAACGCATCCGCGCCTCCGGCGAGCGCGAGGGCTGCACCGTCGAACTCCAAGAAGAGTCGCTCAGCGGTGGGGTGCGCTTCGACGCCGACCTCCGCGCCCAGCTCGAGGCAGCCCTGCCGGATGCGCCCGTGCTCGACACCGGCGCTGGGCACGACGCGGGTGTGCTCGCGGGCGTGATCCCCACCGGGATGCTCTACGTACGCAACCCCTCCGGCACCTCACACGCCCCCGACGAGGGCACCTCCGACGACGACGCCGAGGTCGGCTCCGTCGCCCTCGCGACCGCCCTGGAGGCCCTGATGCGCTAGTCGCGCCGCACCACGAGCGCACCGAGTTTCCCTTTCGCCGAAACAGCGAAAGGGAAACTCGGTGCGCTTATATTTTCCCTGATCAAAGGCACTTTTTTCAAAGTAATCGTTACCATTACGTTACCGTTTTGATTTGGTTCCGACTTGTCGCTGCACGCAAACTATCTTCAAGTATTCACGCAAAGCAAAGGCGGAATTGTCATGGAGACAACGTCAGCGATCAACACCATGTGGGTTCTCGTGACCTGCGTGTTCATGGTGCTCATGGTGCCGGGCCTCGCGCTCTATTACGGCGGCATGAGCCGTACGAAGAACGTGCTCAACAGCATCATGATCGTGCTCGGCGGCTTCGCCGTCGGTGCGGTGCTGTTCGTGGTGTTCGGCTACAGCTTGATCCTCGGCAACTCAGTCGGCGGCCTCGGCATCATCGGCGACGTCAGCGAGGCCCTCGGCATCCAGTCGATTCTCTCGGGCACGCCCGACGAGGGTGTTGCCTCGGCCGTCGCGACCGCCGCGTTCCACCTCATGTTCGCCGGCCTCGCCACCGCGATCGTCGCCGGCGCGATCGAGGGCCGCATGAAGTTCGGCGCCTGGCTGCTCTTCGCGGGCCTCTGGGTCACCCTCGGCTACTTCCCCGTCGCGCACTGGGTGTTCTCGTTCAGTTCGGAGGACGGCAGCCACATCGGTGGCTGGATCGTCAACAACCTCGGCGTGCACGACTTCGCCGGCGGCATTGCGGTGCATACAAACGCCGGCGCCGCCGCGCTCGCCCTCTCGATCGTGCTCGGCCGCCGCAAGGGCTTCCCGACCCCCGGCCGCCCGGGCAACGTGCCCTTCATCGTGCTCGGCGCGTGGCTGCTCGCGTTCGGCTGGATGGGCTTCAACGCCGGCTCGACCGGTGCGATGAACGAGTTCGCCGCCCTGGCAATCCTCAACTCGCTCGCCGCGCTCTGCGCCGGTCTGCTCGTCTGGCTCATCATCGAACGCAGCCACCGCGGCGCCACCACGACGGCCGGCGCCGTGACCGGTCTGCTCGGCGGCCTCGTCGCGGTCACGCCGGGTGCCGACATCCTCTCGCCCATCGGCGCGCTCGTCGTCGGCGGCGTCGGCGCCGCGGTGGCGTACTGGGCCGTCGGCCTCAAGGCCCGCTTCGGCTACGACGACGCGCTCGATGCCGTCGGCGTGCACCTCGTGCCTGGCCTCGTGGGCAGCGCCCTGCTCGCCTTCCTCGCCGACCCGGCCGCCGGCGGCGGCGCGAACACCGAGTTCGTCGGCATCCTCTACGGCGGCAGCTGGTCGTTCCTCGGCTCTCAGCTCATCGGCATGGTCTCGGTCGCGATTTACACCTTCGTCATCTCGTACGTCATCGCGATCGTGCTCAAGCGCACCATGGGCCTGCGCGTGCCCGAGGCGACCGAGATCTCGGGTCTCGACCAGCCCATCCACGCCGAAACCGCCTACGTCGGCACCGACGAGCGCTAAGCCGCCCCGCCCCCACCGCTTCCAGCAAAGGACACTCCCGTGAAACTCATCACCGCAATCCTGCAGCCGAGCGTGCTCGTGCCCGTCAAGCTCGCCCTCGCCGAACACGGCGTCAAGGGCATCACCGTTACCGATGCCCGCGGCCGCGGCACGCAAGCGGGCAAAACCGAGTTCTTCCGCGGCCAGACCTACACCGTCGACTTCGTCGACAAGGTGCGCCTCGAGATCGTCGTCACCGACGAGACCGTCGACGCCGTCGTCGAGACCATCGCCGACGCCGCCCGTACCGGCGAGATCGGCGACGGCAAGATCTGGGTCGCCGACGTGGTCTCGGTCGTGCGCGTGCGCACCGGCCAGACCGGCGACGACGCCATCAACTAACCAGCAACATCCCGCACCGCCTCGCTAGGAGATTTCCCCGATGACCTCGTCCACCCGCATCGACATGCTCTACCTCAACGAACCCGACATGATCGCCGCCGGCGTCACCGACATCAACGCCTGCATCGACGTGATGGAGGAGGTGCTCGTGCTCGTCGCGAAGGGCGCGTACCGCATGGCTGGCAACACAGCCAACTCGCACGGCGCGATGATCACGTTCCCCGAAAGCTCGCCGTTCCCCGAGATGCCGACCGACGCGGCCGACCGTCGCTTCATGGCCATGGATGCGTACCTCGGCGGCCGCTTCGACGTCGCCGGCGTGAAGTGGTACGGCTCGAACATCGACAACCGCGAGCAGGGCCTGCCTCGCTCGATCCACCTCATCGTGCTCAACGACCCGACGACGGGCGCGCCGTTCGCGATCATGTCGGGGAACCTCGAGAGCGCCTACCGCACCGCTGCCGTGCCGGGCGCCGCCGCGCGCAAGCTCGCCCCGGAGAATGCCGAGTCAATCGGCCTCATCGGTCCCGGCGCGATGAACAAGTCGGCGCTCGACACCTTCGTCAAGGTGCGCCCGAGCCTCACCACCGTGCGCATCCAGGGCCGCCGGCGCGTCACCTCGGAGCGCTTCGCCGACTTCGTGCGCGAGAACTTCCCCCAGTTCACGACGATCGAGGTCGTCGACACTGCTGAGGAGGCCGTGCGCGAGTCGGACATCGTCAGCGTCGCGGTCACCGGCCTCGTCGGCTCGGAGAACTACCCGTACATCAACGGCGACTGGATCAAGCCCGGCGCGTTCCTCAGCTTGCCGGCGATCCTGAAGATGGACAAGGACTACACGCTCAGCGGCAAGGCCCGCCTCGTGGCTGACGCGAAGGCGATCTACGAGGCGTGGGCTGAGGAGTATCCGGCTCCCTCACACGAGACCGCGTTCGGCATGATCGGGCTCTACTGGCAAGACCTGATCGAACTCGGCGAGCTCGACGAGGCCCGCGTCGTCAACATCGGTGACGTGCTCGAGGGCACCGCCGAGGGCCGCGAATTCCCCGAGCAGCCGGTGCTGTTTAGCGTCGGCGGCATGGGCGTCGAAGACGTCGCGTGGGGCAAGACGGTGTACGAGAACGCCCTCAAGCAGGGTCTCGGCACCACGCTCAACCTGTGGGATGCGCCGCACCTCGCGTAGCCCCACAGCCCCGCGCGACCACTGCCGCCGTCCCGACCGCACCTCGGGACGGCGGCAGTGTGTTCAGCGCGAGTGTGGCCGGCGGTTGCCGATGATGAGAACGTGAACCGGCCCAGCTTCTTTGCCGCCGCTGTGCGGGTTGGAGCTCTCTGGTGCGCGCCGCGCAGGAGGCCATCTCGAACTCGTTCGGGTCGACCATTCCGGGCGTGCCGTGGAGCTTTCAGGAGATCTACCAGTCGACCCAGCTGGCGGTGGCGTATTCGATGTCGGCGATGGTCTGGTATGGCCGTCGTGGCAGCTCGTGACACGAGAGCCCTAGCCCCTCACCGGTCTCGAGACCATCAGAAACATCCACGAACCGCCCGCGCCTTACCTGGAGCCGACGAACAATCCAGGACGCGAGGCCCGTCGCCGATCACGGGCGTGCGCCTCTCCCATGCACCCTTCAGAAAACTGAGTACGCTCAGTCTTGTGAGCTTCACGCAGCAGCTGTCAGGACACGGACATCGTGCAGGCGGCGGGGAAATCGAGTCCCGTCGTGAGCAGAACATGCAGCTCAAGCGAGAGCGGATCTTTCGTGTCGTGTCTGACCTTCTGCGTGCGCGGGGGTTCTCGGCGGTGACAACATAGGAGGTGTCGGCAGCGGCTGGGGTCGGGGCCGGCACCCTATTCCGCTACGCGGCGACCGGGAGCGAGTTGATGCTCATGGTCTACAACGAGGCACTCCGGTCGTCGATGGCTGAAGGCGCCGCGCGGGCGGCGGAGAAGAGTGCTGCCTATCAGCGGGAGCTACTCTTCGGCCCACACGACGCCAAGTTCCGGGCAGAAGGCATGGAATTGATCTTCGCGCTCGAAGCGTCGCTTTCTGACACCCTGCGCCGCGCTGCACCGCACCTCAGCGACGACGAGACGCAGGCCGCGGCATCCTCGCTGTTCGCTGTCGCCCATCTCGCGATCGCTCGCATGACGGCCTCAGAGATCCCCCCGGCTGCCGCGATCGACGACCGCAGACGTCAGGTCACACAGATCGTGACCGGCGTGCTGCACCACACCCCGGCGACAGAGAGGAGGCCCAGACACTCGCAGCCTGACTGACGAGCGACTACCTCGACCACGGCAAGCTCGGTGTCGCCACCGGCATGCGCTTGCACACCTACAACTCACCCCAGTCCAGCAGCCAAACATTTCACGAGAGGACGTGCACAACAGATGTATTACAGCAGCGGAAATTACGAAGCCTTCGCTCACCCCCGCAAGCCCGAGGGTGTCGAGAACAAGACCGCGTGGTTCGTCGGCGCCGGGCTCACCTCGATGGCATCGGCGGTGTTCATGATCCGGGACGGGCAACTCCCCGGAGAGAAGATCACCATCCTCGAGCGCCTCGACCTGCCCGGCGGCGCGCTGGACGGTATCAAGAAGCCAGAGAAAGGCTTCGTCATCCGCGGCGGACGCGAGATGGAGGACCACATGGAGTGCCTGTGGGATCTGTTCCGCACCATCCCGTCGCTCGAGGTCGACGGATCCGTCCTCGACGAGTTCTACTGGCTCAACAAGGACGACCCGAACTATTCACTCAACCGGGTTACTCACCGGCAGGGCGAGGAGTTCGCCACCAACAACGAATTCGGCCTGAGCGAGCAAGCTCAGAAGGAGATGGTCAAGGTCTTCCTCGCCTCGCGCGAGGAGATGGAAGGCAAGCGCATTGACGAGGTCTTCGGTGAAGATTTCCTGAGCAGCAACTTCTGGCTCTACTGGCGGACCATGTTCGCGTTCGAGAACTGGCACTCCGCACTCGAGTTGAAGCTCTACCTGCACCGCTTCGTGCACCACATCGGCGGACTCCCCGACCTTTCGGCGCTGAAGTTGACGAAGTACAACCAGTACGAATCGCTCGTGCTACCCATGTACCGGTGGCTCGTGGATCAAGGCGTGAGGTTCCAGTTCTCCACCGAAGTCACAGACATCGACTTCTCTTTCGACGGCGACCGCAAGCAGGCCACCCGGATCCACTGGACGAATGACGGCGTGCCTGGCAGCGTCGACCTCGGCCCCGACGACCTGGTGCTCGCCACGATCGGTTCGCTCACAGAGAACTCCAACGACGGAACGCACCACTCTGCCGCCAGGCTCGACGAAGGTCCCGCGCCGGCGTGGGACCTGTGGCGACGCATCGCGGCCAAGCACCCCTCGTTCGGCCGACCCGAGGTGTTCGCCAGCGACATCCCGAAGACCAAATGGGAGTCAGCGACCGTCACCACCATCGGGCCTGAGATCCCGAGGTATATCGAGAAGATCGCCAAGCGCGACCCGTTCTCGGGCAACGTCGTCACCGGTGGCATCGTTACTGCGAAAGACTCGTCCTGGTTGCTCAGCTGGACAGTCAACCGCCAACCCCACTTCAAGGCGCAAGCACCCGATGAGATCGTCGTCTGGATCTACGGCCTGTTCGTCGACGTGCCCGGCGACTTCACCGGCAAGACAATGCAGGAATCGACGGGCGAGGAGATCACCCAAGAATGGCTCTATCACCTCGGCGTACCCGTCGAGGAAATCCCGGATCTCGCAGCAAACGGGGCGAAGACCGTGCCCGTCATGATGCCCTATGTCACCTCATTCTTCATGCCACGCACCAGCGGCGATCGCCCCGACGTGGTGCCTGAGGGCGCAGTGAACTTCGCGTTCATCGGCCAGTTCGCCGAAACCACGCGCGACACGATCTTCACCACCGAGTACTCGGTGCGTACTGCGATGGAGGCCGCATACCAGCTGCTGGGCATTGATCGCGGCGTGCCGGAGGTGTTCAATTCAACGTACGATCTCAGGTTCCTGCTTAAGGCCACCTCGCGCCTCCGCGACGGCGAGGAAGTGGAGCTGCCCGGCCCGAAGTTCGTCGGCAACCGCATCATCAAACACCTCGACCACACTCAGATCGGACAACTCCTCACCGACTTCGGGCTCGTCCCAGAACTCGACCGCACGACGTCACGGCCCCGTACCGACGACGCCATCTCCTGACTCGGAAACACGGACTCATAACACCCAGCGAGCATCATCCCGTGCCGGTCTCTGACACGAGGTGATGCTCGCTGGTCAGTCCCCCGATTGTGCCGACATTGAAGCCGTCCTGGATCGCGTCCAGCTCCTCGCGTCCGACGATGTACCGTGCGACCACTGCCGCCGTCCCGACCGCACCGCGGGACGGCGGCATTGTGTTCAGCGTTCGACTGCCCTAAGGTTGCCGATTATGAAGATTTCCTAGTGTCTCGGTTCGTGTGCGGCGCCCTGTTCGGGCAGGCCCGGCGAACCTTCTCGATTGGCGCATCACGCCGACGTACGCGCGATCACGGCGCGGAAGGCACAGGCAATTGACCCACTCAACGACTCTTCATTCGACGCGCCACAAGGGCGCCCACCTGCAGGCGCGCGAGCTCACGGTACTCCGTGGCGAGCGGCGCGTGCTCGACCGTTTCGATCTTCGGGTTAGCCCCGGCGAGCGGGCGGGCCTCATCGGGGCGAACGGCGCCGGCAAGTCGACGCTGCTCTCAGCGCTCGCGGGCGAACTCGAGTTGGCCGACGGTGACGTGACGGCCCCCGCCGAGCTCGGCTTCCTCCGGCAGGAGATGGAGCTGCCCGGCGATACGACGATCGACGCCGTCGTCGCGACCGCCGTTGCGCCCATCCGCCGGCTCGAGGGCCAGCTCGAAACCGCGGGTCTGGCGCTTGCCGACGGCAGTTCGGCCGCGGCCGACGAGTACTCGCGGCTGCTGGATGCGGCCGAGCAGCTCGGCCTCTGGGAGCTCGACGCCCGCATCGAGACCGTGCTCGCAGGCTTGCAACTCGGCGCGCTCGACCGCGGTCGGCCCATCTCTGAGCTTTCTGGCGGGCAGCGGCACCGTCTCTCGGTCGCGGCGCTCCTGCTCGAGCAACCGACGGCGCTGCTCCTCGACGAGCCAACGAACCACCTCGACGCGGAGGCGCTCGCGTTTCTCGCGACGCAGCTGCGTTCCTGGCGCGGCCCGGTGTTGTTCGCCTCGCACGACCGCAGCTTTCTCGACGAGCTCGCAACCGTAATCATCGACCTCGACCCGACCCCGGCCGAGGAGGGCATCCGCCACGGCATGGTGCGCGGCCGCCGCTTCGGTGGCAACCTCAGCGATTACCTCGCGACCCGGCGCCGCGACATCGTGCGCTGGACCCGAGAGTACGAGGAGGAACGGGCCGAGCGCGCCCGGCTGGCCTACGTTATCGACGTCGACGCGCGCGAGATCTTCCACACCGACCGGCCGCGCGGCGATTCTCGGATCAACGCGAAGTTCGAGTCGGATCGCGCCGCGAAGACCGTCGGCGGTCGGCTCCGACAGGCGCGGGCCCGGCTCGACGCCCTCGATCGAGCACCGGTGCCGGTGCCGCCGCGGCCGCTGAGCTTTGCGGGCTTCGCACGCGGCAGCGTCACGGGCGAGGGGATGCTCGCGCAGCTCACCGAGGCGGGCGTGCGAGGTCGCCTCGCGCCGATCTCGCTCGAAATCGAGGCAGGCAGCCGCCTGCTCGTCACCGGGCCGAACGGCGCGGGCAAGTCGACGCTGCTTGGGGTGCTCGCCGGCACGGTGCCGACGAGTTCAGGCGAAGCGCAGCGCGGCCGGAGCATCCGGATGCTGCGGCAGGACGACGAGTGGCCCGACCTCTCGATTTCAGCGGCGGAAGCGTATCGGCGTGCCCTGCGGCGACCTGGGCGGGCGCCGTCGCTCGAGGACCTCGGGCTGTTGGATGCGGCAGCCTCGCGGCGGTCGCTCGGCAAGCTCTCATACGGACAGCGCCGACGCGTGGCCCTCGCGCCGCTCGTGGCGGAGCCGCCGGCGCTGCTGCTGCTCGATGAGCCAACGAACCACCTTGCGATCGAACTCGTGTCGCAGCTCGAGTCCGCGCTCGACGAGTACCCGGGTGCCGTCGTGATCGCCTCCCACGATCGCTGGCTGCGCGAGCGGTGGCAGCACGGTCGGCTCGAGCTCGCCCCGCCTCAGCCACGTGACAGTACTGGCAACGAGGCGGCGAGCGCAGCGCGCTACTTGAAGTAGGGGCCCGACGACGTCGGCGGCTGAAGCGCCAGGTGCACGACCTGGCTGACGATCGAACCCGAGAAGCCGCGGCGGCCAAGGTAGCCATAGAGTCGACGGCGAGCGACCTCGGGGTCGAGGTCGCTTAAGCTGCGCGCACGCTTTGTGGCGAGTTCGAGCGCGAGGTCGAACTCGCTTGCGTCGGTGGACTCGAGTGCGTCGTCGATGATGTCGCTGTCGAGCCCGCGCTGGCGGAGCTCGCGCGCCATGCCGGCACGCCCGAGCCCCTTGCGGGCGAGTTTGCCGGTAACGAGCTGCTCGGCGAGGCGTTCGTCGTCGAGATAGCCGTAGCCGCGCAGTCGGTCGAGCACCTCGCCGCGCTGAGCCTCATCGAGATCGGTGTTCACCTGCAGGTGCGCGTCGCACTCCTGCGCCGATTTCGGACTGCGCGCGAGCCCGCGGGTGAGCCGCTGCACGCCGTCTTCGATCGCCTCCTCGCCTGTGAGCAGCGGGGTGGTCTCGGCGGGGTCGTCGGCGTCAGCCTCGTTGAAGCGCACGTGCTTGCCACCGCGGCCGCGCGCCCAGGCACCGCCACGGGTGCTGGTCGCAGCGCCGCGCCGACCGTCGGTGTCGGCGCCCGCTCGCGGCTCGCCGCTCGCGGGGCCGAAGCTCGGCCCCGCGGCGCAGGTCGCCGGCCGCTCGGTGTCCGAGAGGCGGGGCACCGACGTCTGGGGCGCCGACGTCTGGGAGGCCGAAGGCTGCGCCGCCGACGGCAGGGCCGTCACGTTCGAGCGGGCCGCGTCGCTCGGTGTCGCCTCGGGTTGTGCCTCGCCCTGCTCGACGCTCGTGATACGGGCGCGCAGCCGGTCGAGCTGCGTCGCCTTCTCGGCCTCGGCAAGCGCGCCGTCATCGGCGTCAGCGGACGCTTCGGCCGTCGGGGTCGGGCGGCTGGGGAATGCAATGACCGGGGCGAGCCCATCGGCGCCGCGGTTCTGGTCGTTGGTCATGTGAGAACACCTTCCGTGAGACTCGGCGAACGCATCGATGTGTCAGCGCTCCGACGCATCGAAGTGGGGCAGGCATCGTCACGAATGACCATGCCCGCCCCTGGGTCGACTACGCGATGCGTTCGATGATCTCGCCGGTGGCCTCGTCGTAGACGGGCTCGTCGGCTTCGGTCTCGGCGCCCTGACGGACACCGAGCTTCACGAGGATCTTGTCTTCGATCTCGAGCGCGACGTCGTCATGTTCCTTGAGGAAGCGACGCGCGTTCTCTTTACCCTGGCCGAGCTGGTCACCCTCGTAGGTGAACCACGAGCCCGACTTGGTGACGATGCCGTGCTCGACGCCGAAGTCGATGAGCGACCCCTCGCGCGAGATGCCCTCGCCAAAGAGGATGTCGAACTCGGCCTGCTTGAAGGGCGGGGCCATCTTGTTCTTGACGACCTTGACGCGGGTGCGGTTACCGACGGCGTCGCCGCCGTCCTTCAGTGTCTCGATGCGGCGAATGTCGAGGCGCACCGAGGCATAGAACTTCAGTGCCTTACCGCCCGAGGTGGTCTCGGGGCTGCCGAAGAAGACGCCAACCTTTTCACGCAGCTGGTTAATGAAGATGGCGGTGGTCTTCGTCTGGCTCAGACCACCCGTGAGCTTGCGCAGGGCCTGCGACATGAGGCGGGCCTGAAGGCCGACGTGGGCATCGCCCATTTCGCCCTCGATCTCGGCCTTCGGGGTGAGCGCTGCGACCGAGTCGATGACGACGAGGTCGACGGCGCCCGAGCGCACGAGCATGTCGGTGATTTCGAGCGCCTGCTCGCCCGTGTCGGGCTGCGAGACGAGCAGCTGGTCGATGTCGACGCCGAGCTTTTTCGCGTACTCGGGGTCGAGCGCGTGCTCGGCGTCGATGAACGCGGCGATGCCGCCGGCACGCTGCACGTTGGCGATGGCGTGGAGCGTCAGGGTTGTCTTACCCGACGACTCCGGGCCGTAGATCTCAACGACGCGGCCGCGAGGCAGGCCGCCAACGCCGAGCGCGACGTCGAGCGCGACGGAGCCGGTGGGGATGCTGTCGACGGGGGCGCGCTCTTCGCTGCCGAGTCGCATAACCGACCCCTTACCGAACTGGCGGTCGATCTGCGTCAGTGCGCTTTCGAGGGCTTTCTCGCGGTCTTTTGGTGCTGCCATTTTGGATGCTCCTTGGAGTCGGTATTTTGGTGCCCACAGGCTGTCTTGCGCTGATGTAGAGCACTTCGACAGGGCTGCGACCGGGTTTCGAACCTGATGCCGTCAGGCTAGGTCGAGCCTCCGACATGCATCGCAGTTGCTCGCCCGCCTGTGGAAAAGATCCGCTCCACAGCTCGCACGGTTGACACTACACCCGCTCGAACAATGTTTCGAACATGTACGGGCGTGTCGCGCCCGGCTTTCGAATCTGACGAACGCGCATCCGCCCCGCTTCGCCCGCCTAGGCTGGTGCTACCAGCAGGCAACGAGCAGCAGGAGTGACCATGGCGCCCGAACCAATCGGCCACATGACCGCCTACGGCGCCGAGCACCTCATCGTGCTCGCCATCACGGTTGTGCTCGCCGTTCTGCTCACCATCTGGGCTCGACGCGCGAACGGCACCGAACGGTTCGAGCGCATCCTCACCGTCTCGGGCTGGGTGCTGCTGGGAATCACAGTCTTCTGGCTCGCGTGGGGCTTCCTGCCCGTGAACTGGAACCTCAACGAGTCGCTCCCCTTCCACTTCTCGGACGGGCTGCGCATCTTCGCCGCGATCGCGCTCATCACCCGCACGCCGTGGGCCGTGCTCGTCTCGTACTTCTGGGGCCTGACGCTGAACCTCATGTCGGTGCTCACGCCTGACCTCAACTACTTCGTCAACCCGACCCTCGAGTTCACCCTCTACTGGGTGCTCCACGTCGCCGTGTTCCTCGTGCCGTTCGTGCTCATCTGGGGCGCGGGCTACCAGCCCACTTGGAAGGGCTTCGTGCTCGCCTACCTCATCACCTGCGCCTGGGGGGCGATCGCCATGATCGTCAACGCGATCACGGGTGCAAACTATGGCTACCTCTCGCACCCGCCGCGCGGCATCTCGCTGCTCGACGCGCTCGGGCCGTGGCCGAGCTACGTGCTCTGGGAGCTGCTGCTCGTCGCGATCGTCTGGTCACTCATGACCTGGCCGTGGACGACGCGGCGCGCGATTGCCGCCACCGGGCCCGCCGACAAGCCGGGCTTCGTGCGTCGCCGTCGCGTCCCAGTCCGCGCCGAGCTCAGCCCGCAGCCGGCAGTGACGGCCTAGTTCGAGGGCGGCAACAGGCCGACGCCGTACCAGCGGTTGCGCGGCACATCCATCGCGTCGCAGAGCGCGAGCCAGACGTCGCGGGCGTCCTCCCCCTCGTCGAGCGCCTGCTTCGCGGTGCGGTCGCCGAGCGGGCCGAGCACGACGTCGCGCACGACGGACGCCCCGTAGGCCTCGCCGAACTCGTCGCGGACCGCTCGCTGAAACTCGCTCAATCGCATACCCACCAGCCTAACGACCCGATGCCGCACCACCATGGAAAACCGGCTCGGCCCCGAGCAGCGCAGCTGTTCGGGGCCGAGTGCTGGTTCGGGTTAGTGCGTCGAGACTGCCTGCTCGTGACGAGCGGGCCCGTTGAGCAGGTTGTCCGGAACGGTGTCGGGAATAACCTGCTGCACCTGCGCCAGTTGGCGTTCGCGCGCGATGAGCGTTTCGCTCTTCGCAAGGCGGTTGCCAACCTCGTGGTAGATCGTCGACAGCGGCGTGTCGAGAGCTTCAGCGACCGAAGCGAGAATCTCGCTCGAGGCCTCTTTCTGCCCACGCTCAATCTCGGAGAGATATCCGAGCGCCACCGATGCACGGCCTGCCACCTGTCGGAGCGTGTCGCCGCGGCGTAGACGGACGTCCCGCAGCACCTCGCCCATTTCGTGTCGAACTAGCACCATACGGAACCTCCCTTCCTCAAGTTCGTTGGCTCGCATGGATCGCGAACCATGAAGTGTACAACCGTGAACTGATCGTGCGCATTCCCGATCACGTCAGCTCGCTCGGAAAATTTTCAGCGTCGCGGCGCTTCGGCCAGGTGTTCGAGCAGATTGAAGATCGCGGCCTCGACCGTGGCGATGCGGATGCGGTGGCGCGAGCCGACCGGGTCGTCGTCGCGCACGAGGTTGCTGAAGTCGAGCTGCACGACGCGGTCGCCGAAGATCGAGTCGATGCCGACGAACACCGTGCCTGGCTGCTGGCCGTCGGCGGGCTCGGGGCCGGCGACGCCGGTCGTCGAAATACCAATGTCGACCGGCTTCTCGCCCTTGAACGAGAACTGCTTGCGCACGCCCGCGGCCATCTGCTGCGCGACCTCGGGATGCACGGCGCCGGCCGCCGCGAGCAGCGAGCGTTCGACGCCGAGCAGCTCGCGCTTCGCCGCGAACTGATAGGCGACGGTGCCGCCCTGGAACGACGCCGAGATGCCCGGCACGCGCACGAGCTCGGCCGCGAGCTCACCACCGGTGAGCGACTCGGCGACCGAAATCGTGAGGCCCGCCTCGATAAGCACCTGCCCGAGTTCAGCGGTCTGCGCCGGGATCACGTTAATCTCGGCGGGCACCGCGGGCAGTGGCGGCATCGCGTCGTCGACCGGGGCGTCGCCAGCAGGCGCGGCAGCGGCCGCCTCAGCCTCGGCACCCTCGGGCAGTGGCACGGCCTGCGCGCCGCCCTCAACGTTGATCGGGTCGATCACCTCGGCCTCCCAGTAGCCGGCCTGCTCGGTGTCGACTGGCTGGGTCGCATCGTCTCTCGAGGATGAATCACTCATGCCTGCTCCCCCACTGTCGTGGCCGACGGTGCGCCACCGTCGTGCTTCTTTGGCCAGTATGCCCGCACGAGGTAGTCGATTCCCGACCAGATGGTGAGAACGAACGCGGCCGACATAAACGCGCCGTTCACCCAGTGCATCCAGTCGCCGAGCAGCGCCGGGAACGGCGCGATCGCGAGCGAGATCGCAACCGCCTGCATGACGGTCTTGAGCTTGCCGCCGCGACCGGCGGGCAGCACGATACGACGGGCCTCGATGAGTCGCCAGACGGTGATGCCGAGCTCGCGCACGAGGATGAGGATCGTCACCCACCATGGCAGCTCGGCGAGCACGCTGAGCAGAATCAGTGCCGCCCCGGTGAGCGCCTTGTCGGCGATCGGGTCGAGCAGCTTGCCGAGGTCGGAGATGAGGTTGCGGCTGCGCGCGAGGTGGCCATCGACCGCATCCGAGCTGATGCCGACGACGAACAGCGCAAGCGCAACCCAGCGCAGGGCGCCGTGCTCGCCCGCATCCGCGAGCATCACCCACACGAACGCGGGCACGAAGAGGATGCGCACCATCGTGATGAGGTTGGGCACCGCCCAGGGGCTCACCGGCCCGTCGCCGCGTCGCCAGATGCGGGGCCGCTCGGCGGCGTTGCGGGGGTCAGTCACGACCGGTCAGCTCCCATGCGTCTTCGGATTCGGAGGACTCGACCTCTTCAAGGCCCTCGTACTTCGCCTCGATCGGGTCGTCGCCGTACGGGTCGGCGTCATCGTCGTCGCCCGAGGGCGCCGCCGGCGGCGGACCGTCACCGCGCAGCATCGCGAGCACTTCGGCGAGCTGATCCGGAGCGACGAGCACGTCACGCGCCTTCGAGCCCTCAGAAGGGCCGACGATCTCGCGCGACTCGAGCAGGTCCATGAGTCTCCCGGCCTTCGCGAAGCCGACGCGGAGCTTGCGCTGCAGCATCGAGGTCGAGCCAAACTGCGAGGTGATGACGAGCTCGGCGGCCGCGAGCAGCGGCTCGAGGTCATCACCGATGTCGGAGTCGATCTCGCGCTTCTCGGCTGGCGCCGTGACGTCGGCGCGGTACTCGGGCTTCGCCTCGGACTTCACGTGCGTGACGACCTGGTGAATCTCCTTGTCACTCACCCACGCGCCCTGCACGCGAATCGGCTTCGAGCCCTGCGGCGAGAACAGCGCGTCACCCTGACCGATCAGCGTCTCGGCACCGGTCTGGTCGAGGATCACTCGGGAGTCGGTCGAGCTCGTCACGGCGAAGGCAAGGCGCGAGGGCACGTTCGCCTTGATGAGGCCGGTGACGACGTCGACCGAGGGGCGCTGCGTCGCGAGCACGAGGTGGATGCCCGCGGCGCGCGCGAGCTGCGTGATGCGCACGATGGAGTCCTCGACGTCGCGTGGCGCGGCCATCATGAGCTCGGCGAGCTCGTCGACGACGACGAGGAGGTACGGGTAGGGCTTGAGCTTGCGCTTCGACCCCTCGGGTACTTCGACCTGCCCCGCGCGGATCGCCGCGTTGAAGTCGTCGATGTGCCGGAACCCGAAGTTCTCAAGGTCGTCGTAGCGCATCTCCATCTCCTTCACGACCCACTGGAGCGCCTCGGCGGCCTTCTTCGGGTTCGTGATGATGGGGGTGATGAGGTGCGGCACGCCCTGGTATGGCGTGAGCTCGACGCGCTTCGGGTCGACGAGCACCATGCGCACCTCGGTGGGCTTCGATCGCATGAGCAGCGAGACGATCATCGAGTTCACGAAGCTCGACTTACCGGAACCGGTCGAACCGGCGACGAGCAGGTGGGGCATCTTCGCGAGGTTCGCGAGCACGAAGCCGCCCTCGACGTCTTTGCCCACGCCAATCGTCATCGGGTGGTGCGCTTTGAGCGCTTTCTGCGAGGCGAGCACGTCGCCGAGCTGCACCGTCTCGCGGTCGGTGTTCGGAATCTCGATACCGATCGCCGACTTGCCGGGAATCGGCGAGAGGATGCGCACCTGGTTCGAGCGCACGGCGTAGGCGATGTTCTTCGAGAGGTTCGTGACCTTCTCGACCTTCGTGCCGGGCGCGACCTCGACCTCATAGCGCGTCACGGTCGGGCCGCGCGAGAAGCCGGTCACTTGGGCGTCGACGTTGAACGACTTGAAGGTCTGGTTGAGCGCCTCAATGGTCGACTCGTTCGCCTCGGTCTTCGACTTCGGCGCCTCGCCGCGTTCGAGGATGCGCGTGGCCGGCAGCTGATAGGCCACCTGCTCGTCGCTCGGCTCGGCCCGGGTGTCCCAGTTCGCTGTCTCGTCCTCTTCGACCGCCGCGAGCGCGTCGGCCTCGCTCGGCTCGCTCGACGCGGCCGGCGCTGGAGCCGAGGGTGCAGCTGCGGCGGCAGCGGCGGGCGCAGTGCGCTTCGGAGTCTCAGGGATCGGCGCGGTGTCGCCGCGCATCGGCGGCAGCACCTCGGTCGGGTTCTCGAGCGGGGCGGGCACGCCGAAGTCCTGCGGCGCCGAGCCGTCGGTGGGCGCCTGCACCTCATCGAACACGTCGAGGCCGAGCACCTCGGTCTCGTCGTCGCGGCGACGGCGCTTGCGGCCCTTACGGCCCTTCGCCTCGGTGTCGAGCACCTTCGTCGCGTCGCTGCCCTCGCGGTTGCTCGGGTCGACGAGCGGCGTGTCGTAGGCCGGGTCTTCTTCGCGCCCGGTGTCGTTACGGCGCCACCACGGCACGTCGTCGTCGGCGGGCTTGCGGGCTGGTTCCTCCTGCGCTGCGGGGACATCCTGCCCCTTCGCCTCGGCCGAGCGTTCGGCGCCGACGAGCCAGTTCCAGCCCTCGACGATGCGCGACGGCAGCTGTCTCGGCGGCGTCTTCGTCAGTACGAAGAGCGAGAGTACGAAGATAAGCGCGAGCACGATCGTCGCGCCGATGATCGTGATGATGAAGCCGAGCGAGCCGCCGACCATCCAGCCGAAGATGCCACCGGCGCGGGCGAGCGAGGGCATGCCCTCGGCCGGCTGCGGCTGGCCCGCATGGAGGTGGCAGATGCCGGCGGCGCTGAACAGTGCCATCGCGAGCCCCGTGAACACTCGCCCGTTGTCGTAGACGGATGCGGGGTGCCGGTAGAGCCAGAGCGCGAGGCCAACGAGCACAACCGGCATCGCGTAGGCAACGAGGCCGAACAGTCCGCCGAAGCTGAAGGCGTTGAGGTTCTCGGCGATGACGTTGCCGGGGAAGAACCAGAGCGTGACGCCGCCGATGATGCCGAGCAGCACGAGGGCGGTCGGGAAGGTGTCGCGGCGGTCTTCTTTCGCGAGGGTGTCGCGTCCGAGCGCCCGGGCGGCCCCGCCCATGCTGTGGGCAAAACCGTTCCAGGCGCGCGCGCCGAGCCCCAGTTCCTCGTTGGTGAACTGGACCTTGGTGTCGTTTTTCGCGGTGCCGCGGGAGCGGGTGGAGTTGGACCCGGACCCCTTCTTCCCACGGTTGGAGGCAGTATTCGGCATAACTACCAGGGTAGTGCCGAGGCGCAACTACGCCCCGGCACTACCACGGAGTGGCCAAGAATTGCCCTTCGAGGGTTATTCGCCGGTGTTCGCGAAGGTGACGACGGGCACGATCATCGGGCGGCGACGCTGCTTCGTGCCGGCCCAGCGGCCGACGACGCGGCGTACCGCCTGCGAGAGGCGGTACGTGTCGCGCACACCGTCGTCGAGCGCATCCTCGAGCGCCTTGCGCACCTGCGGCACGAGCGGCTCAAACACGCGGTCGTCGGGCGCGAAGGCGCGAGCGTGGAACTCGGGACCCGCGATGATCTTGCCGGTGGCCGGGTCGATCACGGTGTAGATCGAGATGAAGCCCTCGGAGGAGAGCACGAGACGGTCCTTGAGGTCGTCCTCCGTGACGGTGCCGACGGTCTTGCCGTCGACGTAGACGAAACCGACCGGTACCTCCCCGACCTTCTTCGGCACGCCGCCCGCGAGGTCGATGACGCCGCCATTCTCGGTGACGATCGTGTGGTCGCGCTCGACGCCGGACTTCACCGCGATGTTCGCGTTCGCGGTGAGGTGGCGGAACTCGCCGTGAACCGGCATGGCGTACTTCGGCTTGATGACGTTGTACGCGGCGAGGAGCTCGTCGGCGAAGCCGTGACCCGAAACGTGCACGCGGGCGTTGCCCTTGTGCACTACGTCGGCCCCAGCCTTCATGAGGTTGTTGATCATGTTCGACACGGGCACCTCGTTGCCCGGCACGAGGCTCGAGGCAAGCACGACACGGTCGCCCGCCCCCACCTCGATCGCGTGGTCGCCCTGCGCGATGCGGTTGAGCACGGCGAGCGTCTCGCCCTGCGAGCCGGTGCAGACGAACACGACGCGGTCGCGCGGCAGGTCGAGCGCCTTCTTGTAGTCGATGATGACGCCCTTGGGCGCGTGCAGGTACCCGAGGTCGAGGGCGATGCCCATGTTGCGCACCATCGAGCGGCCGACGAGTGCAATCTTGCGGTTGTTCGCGGCAGCAGCGTTAATGACGTGCTGCACGCGGTGAATGTGGCTCGCGAAGCTCGAAACGATGACGCGGCCCGTGCTCGTGCGCACGGCCTCGTTGATCGCCGGGGCGACCGACATCTCGGAGCCCGAGTGGCCCGCAACCTCGGCGTTCGTCGAGTCGCAGAGGAACAGGTCGACGCCCTGCTCACCGAAGCGGCTGAGGGCGCGCATGTCGGTGAGCCGCCCATCCATCGGCGTCGGGTCCATCTTGAGGTCGGCCGTGTGGATGAAGCTGCCGGCCTTCGACGTGACGTGCACGCCGAGCGAGTCGGGAATCGAGTGGTTCACGGCCCAGAACTCCGCACGGAACGGGCCGAACTCCTCGACGTCGCCCTCGTGCACCGTCAGCGTGTACGGCGTGATGCGGTGTTCCTTGAGCTTCGCCTCGACGAGCGCGAGGGTAAGTGGCGAGCCGATGAGGGGAATGTCGGGCTTGCGCTTGAGCAGGTACGGCACACCCCCAATGTGGTCTTCGTGGCCGTGCGTGAGGAAGATGCCCACGACGTCGTCGAGGCGGTCGAGGATGATCTCGATGTCGGGCAGGATCAGGTCAACGCCGGGCTGCGTCGATTCGGGGAAGAGCACGCCGACGTCGATGATGAAGATCTTGCCGTTGAGCTCGAACGACGTCATGTTGCGACCGACCTCACCGAGGCCGCCATGCGGGATGATTCGCATCGTGTCTCGGGCGAGCGGGGGCAGCTGCACCGGAATTGATTCGGTTATTTCGTTTGACATAGTTACCTGTCGGTTTGGCAACCGCAGGATGCGCGGGATGGCCCGGCGGGCGCGGTCGCAGTGGGATGACGCCTAGCGCGTCGTGCCCGCAATCTTCGGCAGAGCGCCACCGGCGGCGGCGTTGCGATCCGGGCGGAAGTTGGAAAAGTCGATGCCGTGGAGGCCCTGCACCTTGGCGATGTCGTTCTCGATCATCTCGGCCTCCCACTCCTCCGGCCCGACGAGGGGCAGGCGGACGCGGGGCGTCGAGATGCGGCCAAGGCCGTGAAGGATGTACTTGGTCGAGACGGTGCCGGGGATGTGCGTCATCGTCGCGCGGGCGAGTGGTTCGAGGAGCTTGTGCTCGGCGGTCGCCGTGGCCAGGTCGCCGCGGTTTACGGCGTCGATGATGGTGCGGTACGGCTGCGGCGCGATGTTCGCGGTCACCCCGATGAGGCCGGTCGCACCGATCGCGAGCTCGGGCAGCGCCATGGCGTCGTCGCCTGCGTAATAGAGCAGGTCGGTCTCGTTGAGCACCTGCGACACCTCGGCGAGGTCGCCCTTGGCATCCTTCACCGCGAGGATATTCGGGTGCTTCGCCAGGCGCTGAATGGTCTCACGCTTCACCGGCACACCCGCGCGGCCGGGGATGTCGTAGACGATCATCGGCAGGTCGGTCGCGTCGGCAACCATGCGGAAGTGCGTGAGCAGGCCCGCCTGCGTCGGCTTGTTGTAGTAGGGCGTGACCGCCATGACGGCGTCGGCGCCGGCCTGGGCCGACTGCTTTGCGAGCTGGATCGCGTGGGCGGTCTCGTTCGAGGGGCCGCCCTGAATCACCTTTGCGCGGCCGTTCGCCACCGACTTCGTGACCTTGATGAGCTGCAGTTTCTCGGCGTCGGTGAGCGTCGAGGTCTCGCCGGTCGTGCCGGAGACGACGATGCCGTCGGCACCGTGAGATACGAGGTGGTCGACGAGGCGCTCGACGTCGTCCCATGCAACTTCCCCGTCGTGGTCCATTGGGGTAATGAGGGCGACGAGAACCTGGCCGAAGGGATTTACTGCAGTCACGGCATCCAGGGTACCGCGTGCGGTGGTCTCTGGCCGAGTCCGCCCCCGGAAACATGCGGCGGGGTCGGGTGTGGTGGGGCGGCTCGCCGTGCCGGGTTCGCGCCCGTGCGTGTTACCGCGACAATAGGTGTCATGCCAGAACAGCCTGACGCCACCGAATCGACGCCCGAGACCGCTGAGAACGCCGGCACCGGCAAGTCGTCGGCGAACTCGCGCGCGAAGTTTCGCGTGCGCTCATTCTCGATGCGCGGCCACAACCGGATGTCGCGCGACTTCGACGAGGTGCTTGAGCAGCACGGCCCGCGCTACCTCATCGACTTCCCGGCCGGCCCGACGATCGCCACGATCGCCGCGGATGCGCGCATCAACCTCGACGCCGAGTTCGGCCGCGAGGCGCCCCTTGTCGTCGAGATCGGCCCCGGCAACGGCGAGCAGCTGACCCACGCGGCCCTGCAGCACCCCGACTGGAACTTCCTCGCCTTCGAGGCGTGGCACCCAGGCGCAGCACGCTGCGTCGGCAACTTCGCCCGTGCGGGCGTCGAGAACGTGCGGGTCATCGAAGCGGATGCGGCGCAGGCGCTGCCGATCGTGTTCGGCCTCGAAGTGGCGCAGGTCGACGAGGATGTTCAGGGCGGCTACGGCGTCGGCGTCGACGGCACCGGGCGCACGACCGGGCACCGCGACCCCGCGCATCCGAATTCGGCGAACCCGCTCGCGCACGAGGTGTGGACCTTCTTCCCCGACCCCTGGCGCAAGGCGCGCCACCACAAGCGCCGCCTCGTGAACGAGCTCTTCGCCGCGACGATTGCCGGCGTGCTCGAGCCGGGCGGTACGTGGCGCCTCGCGACCGATTGGGAGAACTACGCCTGGCAGATGCGCGACGTCATCGAGGCTTCGGAGTTCTTCACGAACCCACACGCCGGCGAGCGACCGGATCCGGCCGACCGCGAGCCCGAGCGCGGCGGCTTCGCACCCCGCTACGAGGGGCGGCTGCTCACGCACTTCGAGGAGCGCGGCGAGCTGGCGGGGCGCCCACCACACGACATCGTCGGGGTGCGCGTCTAGCTTCGGGCCTGCCGAACTTCGAGCCGGTTCGCTAGCTTGCGTCGCTGCGCAACCGCGAGGCTTTGCGCAGCCCGAGCTCCGGGATGTCGTGGGTGATCGTGACGATGCCGTTCGCATCGATCGACACCTCCTCGCGCACGAGCGGGCCGCCCTCGCGGCGCTCGACCGGCACTCGCGCAAGCGCGCCGTCTGCCGCGCGGTCCTGCGCAGCGAGCTCATCGGTGAACGGCACGAGCACCTCGGCGAGCGTCGTGAGGTTGCCGACGCCCGAGGCGCCGCGGGTGAATTCGACGAAGCGGAACCAGCCGACGTTGTGCGCGGCCCGGTACTCGCGCGTCGTCGTCGCACCGGCCACGGCGTCGCCCGCCTCGACGAGCACGTCGAAGTCGACTGCGCGGCCGCCCTCGCGCTCGCGAAACACGCCGATGCCCCGCGATGAGCGGTCGCGCAGCCAGTAGTCGGACTTCGCGTCGGCGGCGATCGCCAGGCCGATCGCGGTCGATGCGGCCGGGTACGGCGAACGGTGCACGCGCCGGCCGAAGCGCTCGCGCAGCAGGCGGGGCACGAGCGGCAGCGCGCTCGCTCCGCCGACGAGGTAGATGCCGGCGATGTCGGAGTCGCTGAGGTCGCCGGACTCGGCGCCCGAGGCGGCCATGTTCGGCGCCATCACTGCGATCGTGCGCTCAACGAGCGGCGTCGCCGCCTCGTTGAAGTCGGAGACCAGCACGATGACATCGTCGTCACCCCGCTCGAGCAGCAGGCGACGAGTCTGCGGGGTGAGCCGCTCCTTCGCAGTGCGGGCCTCCTCGAGTAACCGCTCGCGCTCGGCATTCGGGAGGGTCGAGAGGTCCTCCCCCGTGCCGAGCGCGAGGCCGACGAGCCGCTCGTCGAAGTCGTCGCCGCCGAGGTGTGGGTCGCCCGAAGTCATGCGCACCTCGTGCTCGGCGCCGTCGATGCGCACAAGCGAGGCGTCGAACGTGCCGCCACCGAGGTCGTAGATGACCACGTCCGTGCGCCGCGAGTTCAGGGTGCGTGCGTGCCGGTGACTGTACTCGAACGCGGCCGCGCTCGGCTCGTTGACGAGCGCGAGCACGTGCACGCCCGCGCGGGCGAAGGCGTCGAGCGTGAGCAGGCGTTGCGCGTTACCCGCATTCGCCGGCACACCGACCACCGCCTCGAGCTCGCGGTCACCCGCCGCCTCACGGTCACGCACAAGCGGATGCTGGCGCAGCTGCTCGACGACGTGCGCGGCGAACACGCCGAGCACCTCGCCGAGCGGGCGGGTCTCGTCGCCGATCGGCACCGGGGTGCCGGCCGACGCATCCGCCGTGCCAAGCAGGCGCTTGAACGAGCGGGCGTGCGCGCCGGGCTGGGCCAGCGCATCCCAGCCGCAGACCATGCGGTCGCCCGCGAGCGCGACGACCGAGGGGATGTGTTCGTGCGGGTCGCCGAGGCCGTCTTCCACGCCGACCACCGGGTAGTTCCCGCGGTCGACGAGGGCGACGAGGGTGCGCGTGGTGCCGAAATCGATGCCGAGTCGCATGCGGCAGACCGTACCAAGCACGCGTGACGCGCGACCCTGCGTCGCCGGGTCGCGCCCTCGCTACTTCTTCTTCGACTCCTCGACGTCGCCCGACAGCGCAGCGATGAACGCGTTCTGCGGCACCTCGACGCGGCCGACCATCTTCATGCGCTTCTTGCCTTCCTTCTGCTTCTCGAGCAGCTTGCGCTTGCGGCTGATGTCGCCGCCGTAGCACTTGGCAAGCACGTCCTTGCGGATCGCGCGGATCGTTTCGCGGGCGATGATGCGCGCGCCGATGGCGGCCTGAATCGGCACCTCAAACTGCTGGCGCGGAATGAGCTTGCGCAGGCGCTCGGCCATCATCGTGCCGTAGCTATAGGCCGCGTCGCGGTGCACGATCGCGCTGAACGCGTCGACCTTCTCGCCCTGCAGCAGAATGTCGACCTTGACGAGGTCGTCGGCCTGATCGCCAATGGGCTCGTAGTCGAGCGAGGCGTAGCCCTGCGTGCGCGACTTGAGCTGGTCGAAGAAGTCGAAGACGATCTCGCCGAGCGGCAGCACGTAGCGTAGATCGACACGCTCCTCCGAGAGGTAGTCCATCGACTCGAGGCGGCCGCGGCGCTGCTCGCAGAGCTCCATGACCTTGCCAATGTAGTCCTTCGGCACGAGGATCGACGCCTTCACCATCGGCTCGCGCACCTCGTTGATCTTGCCTTCGGGGAACTCCGAGGGGTTCGTCACGTGGTGCGTCTCGCCGTCCTCGGTCACGACGTCGTAGGTCACCGACGGTGCCGTCGTGATGAGGTCAATGTCGAACTCTCGCTGGAGACGCTCGGTGATGATCTCGAGGTGGAGCAGGCCGAGAAAGCCAACGCGGAAGCCGAAGCCGAGCGCAACCGAAGTCTCGGGCTCGTAACTCAGCGCCGCATCCTCGAGCTTGAGCTTGTCGAGCGCCTCGCGCAGGTCGGTGTAGTCGCCGGCCTCGATCGGGTAGAGGCCCGAGAACACCATCGGCTTCGGGTCGACGTAGCCGGGCAGGCCCTCGCTCGCGGGGTTCTTCGTGGCGGTGACGGTGTCGCCGACCTTCGACAGGCGCACATCTTTCACGCCGGTGATGAGGTATCCGACCTCGCCGACCGAGAGCCCCTTCGCCTGCTTCGGCTCGGGCGCCGAGACGCCCAGTTCGAGCAGGTCATGGGTCGCGCCGGTCGAGATCATCTTGATCTTCTCGCCGGCACGAATCGACCCGTCGACCATGCGCACGTAGGTGATAACGCCGCGGTAGGTGTCGTAGACCGAGTCGAAGATGAGCCCGCGCGGGGCCGCATCCTTGTCACCCGCCGGCGCCGGGATGCGCTCGACGATGCGGTCGAGCAGCTCGGTCACGCCCGCGCCGGTCTTGCCCGAGACGCGGAGGACGTCGGCCGGATCGCCGCCGATGAGATTCGAGATTTCGAGCGAGACGCGCTCAGGGTCGGCCGCCGGCAGGTCGATCTTGTTGAGCACTGGGATGATCTCGAGATCGTTTTCCATCGCGAGGTAGAGGTTCGCAAGGGTCTGCGCCTCGATGCCCTGTGCGGCATCGACGAGCAAGATCGCACCCTCGCACGCCGCGAGCGAGCGCGACACCTCGTACGAGAAGTCGACGTGGCCCGGGGTGTCGATCATGTTGAGGATGAAGTCGCCGGTTTCGGAGGTGTGCCACGGCATGCGCACGGCCTGCGACTTGATCG
This sequence comes from Gulosibacter massiliensis, assembly GCF_900626105.1. NCBI lineage: Bacteria > Bacillati > Actinomycetota > Actinomycetes > Micrococcales > Microbacteriaceae > Gulosibacter > Gulosibacter massiliensis. Next base: position 1,925,990 of record NZ_UYZX01000001.1, on the reverse strand, counting down.
TGATGCCGCGCTCGCGCTCGAGGTCCATCTTGTCGAGGTATTGGGCGCGCATCACGCGGTCCTCGACCGAGCCGGTCAGCTGCAGCATGCGGTCGGCCAGCGTGGACTTACCGTGGTCGATGTGCGCAATGATGCAAAAGTTGCGGATGCGCTCGGCGGGCGTCGCGAGCGGCTGCAGGATCTCAGGCTGATTCGGCATGGTACCGGCCATTGTCCCATGCTCTTGGGTGCGGATGCGCGTCGTCGGGTGGTTCGTTTAGCGGGGCGGGCCCGCGGCCCGTGCCCGGCGGCGCCTCCCGAGGCGCTGCGCGCTCGAGAAAGTTAGGGGCGCGGTGAGGGTGGATTCCTGGTAAAGTTGGGCGCTGGCTTACGCGTACCCCACTCGACGCGATGCTGACGGCGGCCCCTCTACCCGCTCGAGGCGAATCCATTCATTCTCTTCACGAAAGTAGTTACGTGGCAAACATCAAGTCGCAGATCAAGCGCATCGGCACCAACCGCAAGGCGACCGAGCGCAACCGTGCCTACAAGTCGGAGCTGCGCACCGCGATTCGTCGCGTGCGTGAGGCCGTCGCTACCGGCAACCAGGAGCAGGCCGCTACCGCCCTTGCTTACGCTACGAAGAAGCTCGACAAGGCTGTTTCGAAGGGCGTCATTCACAAGAACCAGGCCGCGAACCGCAAGTCGGCCATCGCGAAGCTCGTGAACGGCGTCGAGGCCTAGTCGCCTTCACCCCGGCTTCTCGAACGCCCCGCTGTGTTGCGGGGCGTTCGTCGTTTCCGGGGGCTGCCCATCCCCGCGCTAGGCGGTTCGAGGACGAAGAGAAGCTGGTCGTGGCCGAGGTGGGGGTACTGGTGGGCGAAGCCGAGACGCGCGTCGGACACCCACTCGCCGTCACCGGCACCTCACCGCATTGACTTGGCAGCCAAGGATGGTGAGGTGCCGGTGACGCTCGACGAGGTTGTGGCCTCAGGCAGGAAGTTTCGAACCCAGGACTTCCAACTTCTCGATCGTGGGCTCGCTGAACAGTTTTCCGGTCTGCTCGCCGAGAGCAGCCGCAACTGCGCCGGACAGGTGTGCGTCGCGGCCAGCGTCATCGGGGAACACGTCGAAGATCCCGAACGAGGACGGGCCGAAACGGACCGCGAACCATGCGACGGTGGCCGGTTCCTCGTCGACGAGCCCGCGCCCGATGCCGAGGAATTCCTCGACCTCGTCTTCCTTGCCGGGCAGAGCCTCCAGCTTGACGAGCAATCCCTTTGTCACACTCATGACATCACCTCTCCGTGGGTCGAGTTTTTTGCGAATGAGGACACGAACGTATCGCAGAACGCAGGCAGGTCCTCGGGCGAGCGGCTGGTGATCAAGTTTCCGTCGACCACGACGTCCTGGTCAACGGTGAACGTGCCTGCCGCATCCAGATCGTTCTCACGTGCCTGAATTTCACCGTCATGGATCGACAGGACTTCGGTCTGGGCACCCGCCCGCTCCAGTGCCTCGCGAGGCTTCTCAAGCTCGACTCGCTCGACACCGTCGGCGGCGAGGATCGCGACTTTCCGGCCTTGTAGCGTCTCGGTCATATCAGCTCGCCTTCGTTTCTGTCGACATGCCGGGCTTGATGAGGACCTTCGTCCACCCCTTGGACCTGGCGTCGAAGTTCTTATACGCATCAGCCGCCTCGTCCAGCGAGATCTCGTGGGAAACGATCCACGACGGCTTCGCCTTGCCAGCCGCGATCAAGTCCCGCAGTTGCCGGTTGTACCGCTTGACCGGGCACTGACCGCTCCCCATGGTCTGGCCCTTGAACCAATGCGTGCCGAAATCAATAGCCGCCTTGCCCTGTTTGGCGAGCTCATCCTTGCCCCCGGGATCCTGGGGGACAAACACGCCCACGGTGCCGATCCCCCCGGTGAAGCGGACCGAGTTGATGAGCATATTCAGGGTGGCGGCAGTGTCCTCGTTGCCTTGAGGATCGTGGGCCTGGTAGCCAACGCATTCGCAGCCACGGTCAGCTCCGAGCCCCATCGTCTCGTCGAGAACGGCTTGGACGGGGTCGACCTTGGAGTCGTCGATAGCAATCGCGCCGATCTCCTCGGCCAGTGCGAGACGGTCAGGGTGGCGATCAACCACCATCACCTTTGCGGCGCCCTTGATCATCGCGGACAGGGCGGCCATCAGCCCGACCGGACCCGCACCAGCGATCACCACACTGTCGCCGGGGACCACGCCAGCCATCTCGGTGGCGTGATAGCCGGTGGGGAAGATATCGGAGAGCATGACATAGTCGTTCTCCCGCTCCTGCGCATCCTCGCCCAGGCGCAGCGCGTTGTGGTCGCCGAACGGCACACGGAGCAATTCCGCTTGACCACCGCCATAGGGACCCATGTCGGCGAACCCATAAGCCGCACCGGCGAATGATGGTTCGGGCTGAGTGGTGAGACAGTAGTTGGTCAGTCCGCGTTCGCAGTTCTTACAGAATCCGCACGAGATGTTGAACGGCAGCACAACTCGATCGCCGACCTTGACCTTCTCTACGCCATTACCGACCTCAACGACCTCCCCCATGTTCTCGTGACCGAACGTGCGGCCTTCCTCGAACGAGGTTCGCCCCTCATACATGTGCAGGTCCGACCCGCAAATGTTCGTCGTCGTGATGCGGACCAGCACATCGGTGGGCCGCTCGATCTTCGCGTCCGGGACGTCCTTCGTGCTGACCTGACGCGGTCCTTCGTACACAACTGCTTTCATGACTACTCCGATTCGTTGATACTTCTCGATAGTCTTCTGGCGGGGCCTGCATGACGCTGGCCCGCCGTTTGCGATGAAACACCCCTACGATCCATAGGCCATCGGAGTTGCCTGAGGAGACGGTGGGGCGAGCCTCGGCCGCGGGTGCCCCACCGGGAGCGCGACTAGAGGTCGCGGGTCGCGATGCGGCGCACGAGACGCTCGACCGCAAACTCAGCGTCGCGCGAGCCGCCTTTCACCATGAAGTCCGTTTCGGCGGTGAGGCGAATCGCGCGCCCGAGCTCGGGATCGCTCCAGCCGCGCAGCTCACGCCGCGCCTGCCCAACCTGCCAGGGAGCCGCGCCGACCTGCCCGGCGAGCTGCGCATCCGAGCCGCCAAGGCCCGACACTTTCGCCATCATGCGCAGCTTCATCGCGATCGCCGAGACGATCGGCACCGGGTTGAGCCCAGTGTCGAAGCCGGCACGCACGAGCATCAGGGCGTCGGCGAGGCGCCCGGCGATCGTCGAGTCGGCGATCTTGAAGCCCGTGGTTTCGACGCGACCGCCGTAATAGCGGTTGACGATCTCGGCGGTGATGTCGGTGTCGGGCGCAATGCTCATGAGCTGCCGCGCGGCCGCTGCGAGCTCCTCGAGGCTCGTGTTGAACGCAGCGATGAGCGCCTGCGCGGCGTCGTTGTCGACGCGTCGCTGCTGCATGCGGAACTCGTCGCGGAGGAAGCCGTAGAGGTCGTTCGCCTTGAGCGGCTGACACGAGACCTCGATCGCGAACTCGCTCGCGCGCACCGCATCCAACAGCTTCTTACCGCGATTGCCCGACTTGTGGCGCAGCACGAGGGTCGTATCGTCGACGGGCGCGGCGACGAAGCTCAGCGCCTCCTCGATAAAGCCCTCGACGGCCTCGTGCACCTGGTCGACGACGACAAGGCGGGGTTCGTTGAAGAGCGACGGGGTGACCACGGTGCTGAGGTCGCCGGGCACATACTCTTTCGCGTTGAACTCGTGCACCTCGAGCGAGGGGTCTTCGGTGCGCAGGTGGGTGCGGAGCAGCAAGGTCGCCTCGCGCGCGAAGAAGTCCTCAGCGCCGCTGACGAGCACGATGGGCGCGGGGCGCACCTCGCGCCACGGAACGAGCGTCGCCTTCTGCGACTTCGTCTTCGCCGCGCCTTTTCGCTGTGCCATCGCGCTCCTTCTGCCGACTGCCCATGCTAGTCGGCACGCGCTGGCCACCGCGCCCCTGTCCACACGCTGGGTGACGCCACACGCTGCCGCGCCCCGCGCATCCGCTTTCGGGCCGCTTAGTGTCCCCAATGTCCCACTTTTCGCGCGAAAACTGGGATGTCGGGGACACCGTGGGGCGGGCGAGGCCGGCGCGGGCGAGGCCGGCGCGGCCGCGGCTACGGCGCGCGGCCGGCCATCGACTGGGTAAGCCGGTCGGCGGCGAGCACGACCGGGTCGACGAGCTCGGCGAGGCGGCCCGCGTCGAGGCGCAGCGTCGGCCCCATGATGCCGAGCGCCCCCACGAGCGTCGCGTTGCGGTCGAACACCGGCGCCGCGATACCGCTCGCGCCCTCGACGCGCTCCCCCGTCGTGATCGCGACGCCCTGCGCGCGCGTTTCGTCGACGACGCGGCGCAGCGCATCCGGGTCGATGATCGTCTCGCTCGTCAGCGACTCGAGCGGATGCGCGAGCACCTCGTCGAGCAGGCCCGGCGTCCAGGCGAGCAGCACGCGCGCACTCGAGCCGACGTGCAGCGGCATGATGCGCCCGAGGCGCATCTCGCGGCGCAGGCCGTGCCGGGTTTCGACGACGCCGATGCAGACGCGCGACAGGCCCTCGGCCCGAAAGAACACGGCGGTCTCTTCGGTCTCGTCGCGCAGCGCGGTGAGCGCGGGCGCGAGCAGGTCGACGATGTCGAGGCGGCGCACGGCCGGGCCGGCCCAGTAGGCCATGCGCGAGCCGATCGAATAGAGGTCGCCGTCGCGGTCGAGAAAGCCGTTCGCGACGAGGTTGCCGAGCAGGCGGTGCGCCGTCGAATTCGGGATGCCCGTCGCGCGACGAATGTCGGCGGCGGTGAGCGCATCGTTGCGCAATGAAAAGGCGTCGAGGATCGCGGTGATCTTCTCGAGCACCAACAGCGGTGCTTCCTGCATGCCACCAGCCTAGCCAGCGCGCACCCGAAGTTTCCACATGGCGGGAATCGCTCTACGATGTGAGACGTCCCGAATCTGCTACCTCAACGGAGAGGTCTCCCTCATGCCCGAATGGTCCATCTTTGCGGTGGTCGGCGTCGCGATCGTCGGCGTCGTGCTGCTCATCGTGCGTTTCCATGTCAACCCGGTCATCGCCCTCGCGATCGGCGCGGCCGCCATCGGCCTCGGCGGCGGGCTCGGCGCATCCGGCACCGTCGAAACCATGGCGACCGGCTTCGGCGAAACCATGGCTGAGGCCGGCCTCCTCATCGCATGGGGCGTGCTCATCGGCTCGATGCTCAACCGCCTCGGCGCTGTCTCCCGGCTTGTCGAGACGTTGCTGCGAGTGTTCGGGCCGAAGGGCGTGCCGTACGCGATCGCCGTCTCCTTCGCCACGTACCTACAGACGATCTTCGTCGACGTCATGATCGTCATCGCCGCGCCCCTCGCCCGCCGCATCGCTCCGCGCCTCGGCAAGGCCGGCGTTGGCATCATGAGCACCGTCTTCGCAGTGAGCCTCGAGACCGGCATCGCGCTGATGGTGCCGGGTATCGGTGCCGTGATGATCGCGGCCGCCCTCGGCATTCCGATCGGCCAGATGATGCTCTGGGGCTTCGTCGTGGTGGTGCCGACCGTGCTCATCACAACGCTCATCATGACCATCGTCATGAAGGCCGGCTTCTGGAACCCAGAAAAGGACGAGCTCGCGATGATCGACGACGAGACCGTCGTCGAAGAGGTCGCGCACGAGCACGCCCGCTCGGTTGCTGGGGCCACCCGTGCCGTGCCCGTCGCGACTGGTCGCGGCAGCGTCGACTACCCCGCCGACACCACGACCGGTTTCGACGTCGACGAGCTCGACCCCGCGATCGCCGACCGCTCGCGCACGATGCCGCTGCTCGCCCAGTTCGGCCCGCTCATCTTCTCGCTGCTGCTTATCGCGACCGGTGCAATCCTCGACATCCTCGAGGTCGAGATCCCGGCCATCCAGTTCCTCGGCGCGCCCGCGATCGCCCTGCTGCTCGGCGTGATCGGCACCGCGCTCATCTGCCGCTGGGCGCTGCCGAAGGACGAGCTCGAGCGCACCCTCGTGCACGGCTTCAAGGATGCGGGCCAGATCTTCGCGCTCACCGGTGTCGGTGGCGCGCTCGCCGGCGTCATCGCGGCGACCCCGCTCGGCGACCTGCTCACCGGCTACTTCGGCGCGAGCGCCTTCGCTCCCATCCTGCTCGTGTGGGCGATCGCCGCGATCCTCCACGTCGCCGTCGGTTCGGTGACGCTTTCGGCGATGACCGCTGCGGGCATCCTCGCACCGGTCGCCGTGCAACTCGGTATCAACCCCGTGCTCATCGGCCTCGCGGCCGGCGCCGGCGCGCTGTTCCTGGTGCACGTCACCTCGAACACGTTCTGGCTGCTGCAGTCGTTCCTCGGCCAGTCGGTGCGCGGTGCGCTGAAGAGCGTCACCGTCGGCGTCTCGGTGTCGTCGGTCGTCGCGCTGTGCTGCGTGCTCGTGCTCTCCGTCTTCCTCTAATCGTCGCGAAGGAGTCCCCGCCATGACCGACACATCCCTGCCGCTGAGCGGCTTCAAGGTGCTCGAGCTCGGCAACTACATTGCCGCGCCGACCACCGGCAAGATCCTCGCCGACTTCGGCGCCGACGTCGTCAAGGTCGAGCGACCCCGCACCGGCGACGAGCTGCGCCGATGGCGCCTCGAGGCCGGCGACACGTCGATGCTCTACCGCACGATCAACCGCGGCAAGCGCTCGATCGAGCTCGACCTGCGCTCGCCGCACGGGCGGGATGCGGTGCTTGGGCTCGCGCGCGAGGCTGACGTGCTCGTCGAGAACTTCCGCCCGGGCACGCTCGAGAAGTGGGGCATGTCGCCCACCGTGCTCGCCGAGGCGAACCCGGGGCTCGTCATTGTGCGCATCTCGGCGTTCGGGCAGACCGGCCCGATGTCGCCCCAGCCCGGCTTCGCGGCCGTTGCCGAGGCCTACGGCGGGATGCGCGAGATGATCGGCGACCCCGACCGTCCGCCGGCACGCACCGGCTTCTCGATTGGCGACACGGTCGCGGGCATCTACGCCGCGTTCGGCGCTGTGATGCGCCTGCTCGAGCGCGAGCGGGGGCGCCCCGCGAGCGCCGGTCGCCTCGTCGACGTCGGCCTCAACGAGGCAGTGCTCTCGCTCACCGAGTCGCTCGTCGCCGACTGGTCGGCCTACGGTACACGCCGCCAGCGCACGGGCGGGCGCATGGAGGGCATCGCGCCGTCGAATGCGTACCTCTGCCGCGACGGCAAGTCGATCGTCATCGCTGGCAACGGCGACGGCATCTTCAAGCGCTACATGCAGATCATTGAGCGCCCTGACCTCGGCGACGACCCGACGCTTGCCTCAAACGAGGGCCGCTGGGCGCGCCGCGACGAGCTCGACGCCGCGATCGGCGTGTGGACCGGCCAGCGCACCGCGGCCGAGGCCCTGCGCATCCTCGACGAGGTCGGCGTGCCCGCGGGCCCGATCTCGACCGCCGAGGACGTCGCGGTCGACCCACAGTTCGCGGCGCGCGACATGATTCAGCGCTTCGACATTCACGACGGCGCCGGGCTGCGCGAGGGCGTCGCGATGCCCGGCATCGTGCCCGTGCTCGGCGAGCGCTCGCTGCCGGTGTCGCATCCGGGCCCCGACCTCGGCGCACACACGAGCGAGGTGCTCGAGGAGTGGCTCGGCTGGGATGCGGCACGACGTGCCGCACTTGAGGAGGAAATTCGATGACCCCGACGATTCGTGACGTGACGCTGCGCGACGGCCTGCAGCTCACTGGCAAGCCGCTGCCGACCGAGCGGAAAGTCGCGCTCGTGCGCGAGCTGCTCGCCCTCGGCGTCGAGGAGCTCGAGATCGGCTCGATGGCACGGCCCGACCTCGTGCCCGCCGTCGCCGACACCCTCGACGTTGTCGCGCAGCTCACGCCTCAAGAGCTGTCGCGCTGCTGGATCTGGGTGGCCACGCCCCGCCACATCGAGCGCGCCCGCGCGGCGGGCGCGACGCGCTTTCAGTACTGTTTCAGCGCATCCGATTCGCACAACCGCGCGAACATCGGCCGCGACACCGAGACGTCGCTCGCCGCGATGCCGGAGGCGATTGCCGCCGCCGGCCCGGACGGCCAGGTGCAGCTCTGCATCGCGACCTCGTTCACGTGCCCGTTCGAGGGCGTCGTGCCGATCGAGCGGCTCGAGTGGATTCTCGGCGATGCGCGCACCGAGGGCGCGACCCACGTCGTGATCGCCGACACGCTCGGGCAAGCCGACCCCGCCGAGGTGCGGCGGCGAGTGGCGCTCGCGGTCGAGCGACGCGGGCTGCCGGTCGTGTTTCACGGGCACGACACGTGGGGGCTCGGGGTCGCGAACTCGTTGGCGGCGGTCGAGGCTGGCGCGGTGACGCTGGATGGGGCGCTCGGCGGCCTCGGCGGCTGCCCGTTCGCGCCCGGCGCGTCGGGCAACACCGCGACTGAGGACCTCGCGTTCGGTCTGCGGCCTTCGTGGGCGACGCCCGAGTCGTTTGCGACGCTCGTCGGACTCGGGCAGGAGATCACGTCGACGCTCGGCGAGGGCGACCGCGCGCGGGTGCTCGGCGGCGCGCTCAGCGAGAAGGCGCAAGCCTTCCCCTGGACGCTGCGCTAGCCGCACTGACACTCCCCACGCATAGGCGTTGCGTTTGGGCCCGTTTTCGGCCGATTTCGGTCGCGGTTTGGGGCCCAACGCGACGCCCATGGGCCGGATGCGCGTCCAGGGCCGGTCGGGCCCGCCTGCCTAGGATGCGGGGTAGCGGGGCCGCTCGTTCGGCTCCGTCGCCGACGCGTCGGGCGCCGGTGTGACGGGATTCGCACAAGGGAGCGTCATGACCGAGCAAGCAAGCACCGCAGCAGACTTCGATAGCGCAGGCGCAGCGGGTGCGCCGGACGCTCGGTCCGCCGATGCAGCGTCAGGCGACAGCGTGGCCTCGCGCCTCGACGCGACCGCGATAGGTGTCCACACCGACGAGGTTGCCGCGCGCTACGACCACGTCATTGTCGGCGCCGGCATGGCGGGCGCCTCGGCCATTGCGGGCATCCGGGCGGAATCGCCCGACACGACGATCGGCATGTTCGGGGCCGATGTCGCGGCGCCCATCTATCGTCCCGACCTCTCGAAGACGCTCTGGGTTGACGCCGACGCGACGCTCGAGGCCTCGCTCATGATCTCGGGCGCCGAGGGCTCGGAGTCGGCGCCCGACGCGGGCACGCGCATCCACCTCGGCGTCGAGGTCGCGGCAATCCACCCGGAGGCGCACGAGATCGAGCTCGCCGATGGCCGCCGCGTCGGCTACGGCACGCTGCTGCTCGCAACGGGCGCCGAGCCGCGCGTGGTCGACGGCATCGAGCCCGGACCGCGCGTGATCGAGTACCGCACCGTGAGCGACTACCGGCGCCTGCGCGAGCTCGCGGCGCCGGGCGCCCACATCGTCGTGGTCGGCGGCGGCTTCGTGGGCAGCGAGGTCGCGGCCGTCCTCTCGGTGAACGACGTGCGTGTCACGCTCGTCGCGAGTGTCGTGCCGGCGCTCGCGCACCAGCTTCCCGCCGCGCTCGCCGAGGCGGTCACCGCCGAGTACGGCAAGCACGACGCCGAGGTCATCACCGGGCGACTCAAGGGCGTGCGCGAGACGGATGACGGCGTCACCGTCGCGCTCGAGGACGGCTCCGAGCTCCCGGCCGATGCCGTCGTGGTCGGCGTCGGCGTGACCCCGCGCACCTCGCTCGCCGAAGCGGCCGGGCTCACGGTGCACGACGGCATCATCGTCGACGAGCAGCTGCGCGCATCCGCGGCCGACGTCTTCGCGGCCGGCGACGCCGCCCGCTACCCCGATGCCCGGCTCGGTGAGCGCCGGGTCGAGCACGCCAACGCCGCCGAGACCCAGGGCAAGCTCGCCGGCCGCAACATGGCGGGCGCGGGCAAGCCGTACCGCACCACCCCGTTCTTCTGGTCGGACATGTACGACTACGGCTACGAGGCCGTCGGCGAGCTCGACACCCGCCATACCGTGGTCGAGGACTATGCGACCGGCGACGACGGCTCCCCCGACCTCACAACCGGCGTGGTCTACTACGTCGATGACGCGGGCCACGTGCGCGGTGTGCTGCTCTGGAACGTGTGGGACTCGGTGAAGCTCGCCCGCGAGCTCGTCGAGCGCACCGCATCCGAGCCCGTTGACGATCTGGCAACGCTGCGCGGCGCGATCCCCCTGCCGTAGCCGGCCGGTCAGCGGCGGAAGGCGACCTCGCCCGCGACGATGGTTGCCTCGACCTGCGTGCGCCAGAGGGTCGACGGGTCGGCGTCGAATGGGTCGGCGTCGACGGCGATGAAGTCACAGAACTTGCCCACCTCGAGTGTGCCGGTTTCGTGCTCGAGTCCGGCAGCGAATGCGCTGCCGAGCGAATGCGCGAGCAGCGCCTCTCGCACCGAGATGCGCTCCTCGGGCTCGCGGCCTCCGGCGGGCTCGCCGTCGCGACGCTGTCGCGTGACCGCGGCGTGAATCGCGAAGAACGGGTTCGCGGGCTCCACCGGGGCATCCGAACCGAACGCGAGCGTCACGCCGCGGTCGAGCAGGCTGCGCCACGGATAGTGCTGCGTCGCGCGACCGCCGAGCAGCTGCACGCTGAGCGGATAGTCGGTGGTGCAGTGCGTCGGCTGCATCGACGCGACCACCCCGAGCCTGGCGATGCGGTCAATGTCGCGCGGCTTGAGGTGCTGCGCGTGCTCGAGCCGCAGGCGCAGGCCGGCGGCCCGCGCCGCATCCGCGACCTCCTCGAATACGTCGAGCACGCGGGTGTTCGCGCGGTCGCCGATCGCGTGCACCGCGACGGCGATGCCGGCGTCGACCGCGCGCCGGGTCAGCGCGCGCAGTTCGGCGTCGTCGGTCACGGCGATGCCGGAGTTGCCGGGCTCACCCTCGAAGTCCTCGTGGAGGTGGGCGGTGTGCGGGCCGAGCGCGCCGTCCGAAAACAGCTTCACCGCGCCGCGGGTGAGCCGTTCGTCGCCGTCGTAGCTGCGCCAGCCGTCGGCGATCGCGCCCTCGAGTTCCGCGTCGCGGAGCATCTTGTGCACGCGGATGCGCAGGCGCCCCTCGCGCTGCAGTTGCAGGTACGCGTCGCCCACCTCGAGATCGTCGATGTCGGTGAGCTGCACGAGGCCCATCGCGAGCAGCTCGGCCTGCTGCTCGTCGAGCAGGTCGGCAAGCTGCCCGGGCGTCACGCTGGCGATGTGCTCGCCGACAAGGTCAGCGGCACCCTCGAGCAGCAGGCCCGTCGCGCGGCCCGCGTCGTCGCGCACGATGCGGCCGCCGTCAGGGTCGGCCGTGGCGTCGGTCACGCCGGCGAGCTCAAGCGCGGCGGTGTTCGCCCACACGGCATGGCCGTCGATCGTGCTCAGCAGTACCGGCCGCGCGCCGAAGATTTCGTCGAGGTCGCGGCGGTCGGGTGCGCCGTCGTTCCACGGGTTCGCGTTCCACGCGCCGCCCATGACCCAGGCGTCACCCGGATGTTCCTCCGCCCACTCTCGCAGGAGCTCGAGGGTCTCGGCGTACGACTCGGTGTCGCGCAGGTCAGGCCCGAGCCGCTCGAGCACGCGCGCGCCGGAGTGGATGTGCGCGTCGTGGAAGGCGGGCAGCACCGCGGCGCCCGGCAGCTCCACGACGTCGGCGTCGGGCCCCGCGAACTCACGCGCCGCATCCGCCTCACCGACGAACACGATGCGCCCGTCGCGGGCGACGATCGCGCCGTCGATGGGCGCCTCGGCGGCCAGGGTGTGGATGCGCGGATGGCGGAACAGCGTCGTGGTCATGGGCGCCTCACTTTCTCGCGTCTCAGGCTAGCCGGGCGCTGTGGCTTCCTGAACATCCACCCGCATGGTCCGCGACATCGTGGAGACCGGGGTGTGGCGCGGCGAGCCGTCCACGCGCTGACGACCCCGTCGACCTCGAACACCGCGATCGAGCCCGCCTCGTCGGTGCGCAGCCACGGGATGCCCGCCGCGCGCAGCAGCGACAGCGCGGCATCGGTCGGGTGCCCGTAGCCGTTGTCGGCGCCGACCGAGATGAGCGCGAGCCGCGCCCCGGTGCGCTCGTAGAGTTCGGCGAGTTGGTCGCTCGAGCCGTGATGCGACATCTTCACGACGTCGACCGGCACGAGGTCGAGGTCGAGCTGCGCCTGCGCATCCTCACCGAGGTCGCCAAGAAACAGGATGCGCAGGCACGACGCGCGGCAGCTCTCGGCCGGGTCGACCCGCACCACGAGGCTTGAGTCGTTGCCCTCGAGCGTCGACGGCGCTCCCCCGTCGCCGCGGCGCGGGCCGAGTGCCGTGACCACGACATCCCCGAGCGCGAGCGTGTCGCCGGCGCCGACGAAACGCACCGGGATGTCCGCGGCCTCGAGCCGCACGGTGAGCGATTCGCCCCGCGCCTCCTCGGTGTCGGGCAGCCACACCTCGCCGACGGGCACCGACAGCTCGCCCGCGGCGCCGACGTGGTCGCGGTCGAAGTGGCTCACGAGCAGCACGTCGAGCCGCGTGACTCCGAACTCGTCGAGGCAGGCCGCGAGCGCTGCCGGATCGTCGCCAGTGTCGACGAGCACGATCGCGTCGCCCGCGCGCAGGAGCAGCGCGTCGCCCTGCCCGATGTCGCAGGCGACGAGCCGCCACGTCTCGGGCAGGTCGCGCAGGCGCACCGCGAGACGCCCGACCGCTCCCGCGACCACCACAAGCAGCGCCACCACGAGCACGACCGACGTCGCTCGCTGCAGTCGACGCCACCGCACGCCCCTCCCGCGCCGCACGACGATGACGACGCCGACGCAGGTGCACATGAAGGCGAGCGCGCCCACCCCTCCCCCGAGCCACGGCACCGACGCCGCCGGCAGCACCGTCACCGTTTCGGCGATGAGCCCGATCCACTGCGCGGGTAGCCAACTCACCCACGCGAGCGCGACCCCGAGCGGCGGCAGCACGAGCCCGACGAGGCACGCGACGAGGCCGACGATCGTCGCGAGCGGCGCCGCCGGGGCGGCGAGCAGGTTCGCGACGACGCCGTAGAGCGGCAGGCTCGGCTCGAGCAACAGCAGGATGGGCTGGCACGCGAGCTGCGCGACGAGCGGCACCGCGATGAGCAGGGCGATCGGCGGCGGCAACCATTGCGAGAGCCACCCGGCGAGCGGCCCGGTGCCGATCAGCAGGCCCGCCGTCGCCGCGGTCGACAGCGCAAAGCCGTAGTCGTGACTCAGCCACGGGTCGGCCGAGAGCAGCACGAGCACCGCGAGCGCGAGCACCGGCACCCCCGCGATCGGCCGCGCGAGCGCATCCAGCGCAATGACGATGAGCGCCATCGCACTCGCCCGAATCACCGAACCCTGCGGCGTCACGAGCAGCACGAACGCGGCGAGGCCCGCGCTCGCGGCGGCGGCGCGTACCGCCCGAGGCCAGCCCGCAAGCCGCCCAATGCCGATAAGCGCGGCAACGATGATGGCGATATTCGATCCGCTGACCGCGGTTAAGTGACTCAACGAGCTCACCTTCATCGCCGTGTCGAGGTCGTCATCGACGAGCGACTCATCGCCCACCGCGAGGCCGGGCACAAGCATCGCGCCCGGCGCGGGCAGGCCGCCCGCGATCTCGACGAAGCGCTCGCGCACGCCGTTCGAGAGCTGCAGCACCGGATGCGGCTGGCCCGTCACCTCGACCTCGCCGCGGCCGAACGCGAGCGCCACGACGTCGTCGCCGTCCTCAGCCGCGACCACCTTCGCGTCGAGTCGCAGCCCCGTGCCGATCGGCTGCGCGGCGAGCTCGGGCGGGGTGAACAGCAGCAGCGGTGCCCCGTCGAGCGAGGTCGCGCTCGCCGAGTAGAAGTAGCCGCGCACGCCCTCACGCGGCGGGCTCGTCGTCACGACATCGAGGGTGAGCGTGGTGTCGCGCTCGAGCGCCGCCACGAGTTCCGCGGGGATGCGCCCCGCGGCTGTCACCGCGGCGAGCCCGGCGGTGAGCACACCGGCGACCGCCGCGAGCGCGAGCGTCGCGGCGAGCCCGCGCCAGCGCATCCCACCCCGCCAGCCCCACGTGAGCGCCAGCGCCGAGGTCACCGCAAGCGCGATCGCGATCGGCCATGCAGCAGCCGACCACTGCGTCGCGCACCAGGCCGCGAGCCACCCGATCGCGGCGGGCGCGAGCAGGCGGTAGTCGGGCGGCGCGGGGCCGTCGCGCGCGGGCCCCTCCGCGGCGGAACTCACCGCGTCACTCATACGGTGACAAGCTCCTTGAGCCCGTCGAAGGTCGCGTCGCCGATGCCTGCGACATCCTTGAGCTGGTCGATACTCGTGAAGCCGCCGTTCTGCTCGCGGTAATCGATGATGCGCTGCGACATCGCCGGGCCGATGCGCGGCAACGTTTCGAGCTCAGTCGCGCTCGCGGTGTTGAGGTTGATGAGTCCACTCGAGCTGCCGCCACCCGTCGAACCGCCGCCGTCGTCCGAGCTGCCCGCTGGCGGCGCCTCGCCCGGCTCGGGCACGTAGATCTGCTCACCATCGACGAGCGGCCGCGCGAAGTTGAGCTGCTCGGCGTCGGCCGCGTCGGTGACGCCGCCCGCGGCCTCGATCGCGTCGATCACGCGGTCGCCGGCCGCGAGCTCGTAGACGCCGGGCGCGTTGACGGCGCCGGCGACGTGCACGAGCACGGTGCCGGCCTCGGATGCGCCGGGCTCGGCCACGACCCCGGGCGCAGCACCGCCCGTGGCCGCGGGCGTCGCTCCGTCGCCGAGCTCGTCGAGGTCGGGGATCGCGTTCGCCCGCGGTTGCAGCGCGATCGCGAGCACGACGATCGCGCAGACGACGAGCGCGAGCACGACCACGGCACCGAGGCCAAGCTTCCACCGGGGCCGCTGCGGCGCGGCAAAGAGTTGGTCGAGCTCGTCGTCGGCGAGGAGCGCGGCGGCTTTGTTCGCTTGCTCGGTGCGCTCCTCTGCGGCATCACGCTCGCCTTGTGTGTCGCCGACGCGAGCACACGCGCGACCGCCCGTGCCGCGTGATTCGGGGTGCGCACGGGGCACGGCTTCGCGTGCCAGCCCGTCAAACGCTTGCCCGCGGGGCGCCCTCGCCTCCCGCCCGCAACCCCAGTCCGGCTCATCCAGATATGCGTCCTCGGGCGGCTCCCCCGGCGGCGCGAACTCCTCAAGCCCCGCCCAAGGCACGCGGAGCCACTCGTCGTCGGGAACCGGGGCTGCGGAAGGAGATTCGGGGTGCACGCGCGGCAGGCTAGCCAGCGCATCCGGCCCCCGACCGCCAACGAAGCAGCGCCTGTGGAAACTCGCGTTTCCACAGGCGCTGCGGGAGTCAGGCCGCTAAGCCCAGGCTGAAAATTAGCCCTCGGTGAGCGGTGCCAGGTTCGGATCGTCGGCGTACACCTCGGCGGCGTTGTCCTTCGTCACGATAACCGGGTCGAGCAGAACTGACGGCACCTCGCTGCTGCCGTTGTCCATCGGCTCGGTCGTGGGGGTCTCACCCTGCTGGAGCTGCTGGATGAGCTCGATCGTGTCGGCCACGAGCTTGCGCGTGTCCTTGCTGATCGTCGAGTACTGCTGGCCCGCCATGATCGACTTCACCGACTCAACCTCCGAGTCCTGACCGGTCACAACCGGAGTCTCGAGGCCGGCGTCGCTCGCCGAGGCGAGGATCGCGCGAGCGAGGGTGTCGTTCGGCGAGAGCACGCCGTGCAGCTCGGTGCCGTCCGAGTAGTTCTGCTGGATCAGGTTGTCCATGCGCTCCTGCGCGTTCTCAGCCAGCCAGTCCTGCGTCGCCGTCTGCGCGATCTCGGTCTGACCCGAAACCACGTTGAGCGTGCCGTCGTCGATGAGCGGCTGGAGCACGCTCATCGCGCCCTCGAAGAACACCGGGGCGTTCGAGTCATCGGGCGAACCCGAGAACAGCTCGATGTTGTACGAGTCCTGCTCGCCGAAGCGCTCCTTCATGCCGTCCACCAGGGCCTGGCCCTGCAGCTCGCCAACCTTGTAGTTGTCGAAGGCGATGTAGTAGTCGACGTTCGGGGTGTCCTGAATCAGGCGGTCGTAGGCGATGACGGTGATGCCAGCGTCCTTCGCGGCCTGCAGCTGCGAACCAAGCTGCGACGTGTCAGCGGCACCGATGACGATCACCTGCGCACCGTTCTGAATCATCGTCTCGATCTGCGCCTGCTGGTCCTGCACGGCCGAGGCCGAGCCGGCGTACTGGACGTCGTCGGTGAAGCCAGCCTCCTGCAGCCCGTCGACGAACAGGTCACCGGCGAGCACCCAGTTCTCACTGGTCTTGTCGGGCAGCGCCACACCGATGCGGGCATCTGCGTCGATGGCCGCGGCGGGTGCGTCGGTCGAGTCGCCCGATGAGGCCGGGTCGCCACCACGGCCTGTGCTGCAGCCGGCGAGCAGCAAGCCCGCCACCGCTGCCAGCGCGACGGCGCCAAACAGTTTCTTCTTCATGGGGTTTTCCTTCTTCTCAGGGTGTCCAACCTCGACGGTCGTTGTCGAGGATGTGCGGGATGGAGTTGTTGAGTTAGGTGGTGGACTTCGGGTCGGATGCGGCAACTGAGTCGGATTTGGCGGCGAGCGGGTCGGCCGGGTCGGCGGGTTGTGCCTCGCCCGTCGTCGCCTCGAGCTCGACGGCCGCCTGTTTCGCCTTCATCTTCGCCATCATCGTGCCGATAATCGACGGGCCGCCGGCGCGCTTGTTCATGACGTCGATACCGACGGCGACGAGCAGCACGAGGCCCTTGATGATCTGCATGCGGTCGGTCGAGACACCGATGAGCTGCAGGCCGTTGTTCAGCACGGCCATGACGAGACCACCAATGACCGAGCCCATGACGGTACCGACACCACCGGCGACCGCGGCGCCACCGATGAACACACCGGCGATGGCGTCGAGCTCCCAGCCCGTGCCGTCGGCGGGGCCGGCCGCGCCAGCGCGGGCCGCCCAGAGCATCCCGGCGATACCGGCGAGCGTCGACATGTTCATCATGACGAAGAAGTCGGTGCGGCGGTCGTTCACGCCCGACAGCTGCGCGGCGCGGCGGTTACCGCCGACGGCGTAGATGTGGCGGCCGGTGCGGGTGCGCGAGGTGATGAACGCGTAGAACATGATCAGCACGGCGAGGATGATGCCCGAGATCGGGAAGCTCGTGCCGAGTCGGCCGGAGGCGAACAGCAGGGTCGCGTAGATCACGATCGCGACGAGGATCGCCGTGCGGGTGACCGTCACCCAGCTCGGCTCGAGCACCGCCTCCATGTTCTTGCGCTTCGCGCGGTTGCGCACCTGGCTGTAGATGATCGCCGCGATGATGATCGCGCCGAGCAGCAGCGTGAGGTTGTTGAAGCCGGTGTAGGGGCCGACCTCGGGCATGAAGCCGTAGAGCGCCTGCTTGAACTCGTCGGGCACGGCCACCGTCTGCGCCTGGCCGACCCACTGCTGCGCGCCACGCCAGATGAGCATGCCGGCGAGCGTCACGATGAACGCGGGGACGCCGACGTAGGCCACCCAGAAGCCCTGGAACGCGCCGATCGCGGCGCCGAGGAGGATACCGAGGAGGATGCCGCCCCACCAGGGCAGGCCCCAGTCGCGCATCGACGTCGCGACCACGATGCCGACGAACGCGGCGACCGAGCCGACCGACAGGTCGATGTGGCCGGCGATGATCACCATCACCATGCCCACCGAGAGCAGCAGGATGAACGAGTACGCCTGCACGAGATTGATCGCGTTACCCGGCGAGAGTGTCGTACCACCGGTCCACACCTGGAAGATGAGGATGATCGCGACGAGCGCGAAAAGGATGCCGAGCTTCTTCAGCGAACCGCGCTGGCCGAAGATCTGCCAGACGTCGCCGAATCGGAATCCGCGCTTTTCGGTCGAGTTGTCGGCCATCATGCCGGAGTGCCTTTCTTTACTGGTGCCATGTGGCGCATGAGCTCTTCTTGGTCGACGCCCTTGGCGTCGAGTTCGCTCGTGATTTCGCCCTCAAAAATCGTGTAGATGCGGTCGGCCATGCCGATGAGTTCGGGCAGCTCGGACGAGATGAGCACGATCGCCTTGCCCGAGTCGGCGAGGCGGCGGATGATCTGGTAGATCTCGGCCTTCGCGCCGACGTCGATGCCGCGGGTGGGCTCGTCGAGGATGAGCAGCTCGGGCTCGGTGAACATCCACTTCGCGAGCACGACCTTCTGCTGGTTGCCGCCCGAGAGCGTGTCGACCCCGACCTCGACCGAGGGGGCGCGCATCCGCAGCTCTTGCCGGTACTGCTCGGCGTACTTCGCCTCGGCGAGGTCGTCGACGACCGGGCCGTGCGAGATGCGCGAAAGCTTCGCGCTCACGACCGAGGTCTTGATCGGGTCGAGCAGGTTGAGGCCGAGCGACTTGCGGTCCTCACTCACGTAGGCGATGCCCGCGCTGATCGCCTCCTTGACGGTGCGCAGCTTCACGGGCTTGCCGTGCATGAACGCCTCGCCCTCGAGCTTGTTGCCGTAGGCCTGGCCGAAGATGCTCATCGCGAGCTCAGTGCGGCCGGCGCCCATGAGGCCCGCGAAGCCGACGACCTCGCCCGCGCGCACCGTGAAGTTCGACGACTTCGCGACGAGGCGCGTGGGATCGACGGGGTGCTGCACCGTCCAGTCGCGCACCTCGAACAGCACGTCGCCGATGGTGGGCTCGTGCTCGGGGAACCGATTGCCGAGCGTGCGGCCGACCATGCCGCGGATGATGCGGTCTTCGTCGATCGTGCCGTCGACGACGAGCGACTCGATGCTGTGGCCGTCGCGGATGATCGTGATGGTGTCGGAGATCTGCTCGATCTCGCCGAGCTTGTGCGAGATCATGATCGACGTCATGCCGCCCGCCTTGAGTTCCTCGAGCAGCTCGAGCAGCGCCTGCGAGTCGTTGTCGTTGAGCGCCGCGGTGGGCTCGTCGAGGATGAGCAGCTTCACGTCCTTCTCGAGCGCCTTCGCGATCTCGACGAGCTGCTGCTTGCCGACACCGAGGTACTTGATCGGGGTGTCGGGGTCTTCGTTCAGCCCGACGCGGTGCAGCAGGTCGATGGTGCGACGGCGCGCCGTGTCCCAGTCGATCGCGATGCCGCGGCGCAGCTCGTGGCCGAGGTAGATGTTCTCGGTGATCGACAGCTCGGGAATGAGCGCGAGCTCCTGGTGGATGATCACGATGCCGGCGGCCTCGCTCGCGGCGATGTTGTTGAACCGCCGCACCTCACCCTGGAAGACGATGTCGCCCGTGTAGGTGCCGGCCGGGTAGACGCCCGACAGCACCTTCATGAGCGTCGACTTGCCCGCGCCGTTCTCGCCGCAGATCGCGTGGATCTCGCCCTCGCGAACGCGAAGATTCACGTTCTCGAGCGCCTTGACACCTGGGAACTCCTTGGTGATATTCACCATTTCGAGCAGGTTCGCCTGACTCGTGGACACCGGCACCTCCTCGTGCAGTGTTAGGGATGTTTCGCAGCACGTCGGCGTGATGCGTTCAATGAAAAAACCTACGGCCGTGGTTTGTTGCTGTCAACTCCTGAATGCAAACTCGTGCCGTCGGATTGCACGAGGTAGGCCAGTTCGTCGGCGCGTTCGAACGCGATTGCCGCCGCGCCGCGCGCGCCGCCGCCCTCGCCGAGCGTCGAGAGCTCGACCCGAGTGCGCTCGGCCACCGAGGGAATCGCAAACCGCGCGAAGCCATCGCGAATCGCCTCGATGAACACGTCGCCGGTCTCGCTGAGCGGCCCGCCGACGACGACGAGCCGGGGCCCGAGCAGGTTCACCGCTGACGCGATCGACTGGCCGAGCGCGGTGCCCGCATCCTGCAGCACGCGCACCGTCGCGCGGTGACGTTCGTTCGCGAGCTTGACCAGCTCATCCCGCTTCACCTCGCGGCCGAGCGCCTCGGTGAGGTGCTGCAGCACGACCGGGGTCGAGGCGACGGTTTCGAGGCAGCCGCGGTTGCCGCAGCGGCAGTGGCTGCCCGACGAGTCGACCGTCGAGTGGCCGAGCTCGCCCGCGATGCCGAAGCCGCCCGTGTAGAGCGAGCCGCCGACGACGATGCCCGCGCCGATGCCTGTGCCGACCTTGACGAACATGTAGTCGCGCTCGTCGATCGCGGCGCCCCAGGTGCGCTCGGCAAGCGCGCCAGCATCGGCGTCGTTCGCGAATTGCACGGGCATGCCGAGGGCGCGTTCGACGTCGCTCGCGGTACGCCCGAGCCACTCGGGCAGGATCGTCCCGTCGAGCACCTGGCCGCTCGCGCCGTCGATGGGGCCGGGGATTGCGACGACGATCGCGGCGACGTCGTCATCGTCGCGTTCGTACTCGGCGAGGGATGCGCTGAGCAGCTCGCGCACCCGGCGCAGCGACTCCTCGGCCGCGCTGCCGGAGGGCATCGACACCCGTCGTTCGGCGACGAGTTCGAGGCCCGGCGTCGCGAGCACGAGGCCGACGTGGCTGCGGCCGATATCGACCCCGACGGCGACGCGTCGGCTCGCGATGCGCGGCGTGACGAGGGTGGCTTTGCGACCCGACGAGACGGTGTCGCTCGTGTCGACCATCCCCCGCTCGCGCAGGGTGCGCACGATCGACGAGACACTCGCATTCGAGAGCTGCGTTCGCCGGGCAAGTTCGGATTGCGTGGCCGGGCCCGCACTGATGAGCTCGCGCAAGATGGCGCGCTCATTGCTCACCCGCAGGGCGGCGGTTGAACCTGGACGTCGATGGCCGGAACGCATGTGGCTATAGTGGTTCCTGCGGTCGTTGCTGTCAAGACATGAACACAACTGACCGAATTCACTCGAACTTCAAGGAAGAGGCTCGCGGATGTCATCGACTGCCCCGACCGAGCGCGGCAGTGTGCTCGCCATCGACATTGGCGGCACGAAAATCGAGGCGGGCATCGTCACGGCCGAGGGCGCGCTGCTGCCCGACTCGCGCGTGCGCGTCGCGACCGGCGCGGCCGCGAACTCCGCCGAGGGCTTCGACTCGGCGCTGCGGGATGCCGTGGCCCAGGCAAGCGCGCACCCCGCGTTCGACGATGTGGTCGGCGTCGGCATCGGCTCGGCCGGGCCGCTCGACCTCGGCGCCGGCACCGTGAGCCCCATCAACCTACCGGGCGTGCGCGCGTTCCCCGTCGTGCGCACCGCGCGCGAGGCGAGCGGCCTGCAGCGCGTGAGCCTCAGACTCGACGGCACCTCGCTCGGCCTCGCCGAGCTCTGGCAGGGCGCCGCGCAGGGTGTGCGCAACGCCGTGATCTTCGTCGTCTCGACCGGCATCGGCGGCTGCGTCGTCACCGACGGCCGCGTCGTCGCCGGCGCGAGCGGCAATGCCGGCCACCTCGGGCAGATGGTCGTCGACGTCGTCGACCCCGAGCATCCCGAGCGCGCGACGGTCGAGGGCCAGGCCTCGGGGATGCACACGGTCGCCTGGGCGCGCGCGCACGGCTGGTCAGGCTCGACCGGCGAGGATCTCGCCGCCGCGCACGCCGCGGGCGACGAGATCGCCCTCGCCGCGGTCGAGCGGTCGGTGCAGGCGCTCGGGCGCGGCCTCGCGAGCTGCGCAAACCTGCTCAACACCGAGCTCGCCGTCATGGGCGGCGGCTTTGCGCACGTGACCGAGGACTACCCGGCGCGCGTCGAGCGAGCCGCGCACACCGCATCCGTCAACGAGTTCGGCCGAGCGCTACGGGTCGTGCGCGTGGGCCTCGGCGACGAGGCACCGCTCGTCGGTGCCGCCGCCCAGCTGCTCCACCCCGAGCTGCTCGCCTAAGCCTGCCTGCTCGCCGACACGGGGCCCATCCCACCCCATCAATCCATAGGTGTTGCGCTTGGCCCCATTTCGCGGCTGATTTCGCCGAAACTTGGGCCTCAACGCAACACCTATGTGTGCAGCACCGCGGGCGGGCGGCGAGCGGGCAGTCCAGTTGTTCCTTCCTGAACTGACTTCTCACGGATTCCGCAACCAGCCATGGACTCGGCCACAAAAAAAGCTAGCGTCGACACAGACCGCCGAAGCTGCCGCAAGTAGGAGTTCGACCGTATGTATTCAAACCAATCGTCACGCGGACTCCTCTCATCAATCGCAGCCGTCGGCGCGCTCACGCTGCTCGCTGGTTGCGCGTCATCGACGGCAATCAGCCAGGACGACTTCATCGAAGCTGCGGCCGACGCGGGGTATCGATGCACTGCGACGGCGCCAAATGACGAGCGGGTCACGACCATCACCACTTGCCGCAATGCCGACGACCAGGAGACCCTATTCATCGTGTTCGACTCCTCCGACGAGGTGCAGGGCGGAGACCTCATGTTCTACCAGGACGGCGACGAGATTGTGTATGGCGACGACTGGATCGTCGTCGGCGACGACAAATCTGATGTCGATGTACTCGCCACAATCGTGAACGGTTAACGAAGCTCCAACGCCATAGGTGTTGCGTTTGGCCCCATTTCGCGGCTGATTTCGCCGAACCTTGGGGCTAAACGCAACACCTATGGGGTGGGACGCGGCGTCGTAGGTGCGACGCCGCTGCGCCTACTTCGCGACGATGTTCACGAACTTCGGCGCCTTGACGATCACCTTGCGGATGGTCGCGTCGCCGATCGCACGCTGGGCGCCCTTGGCGTCGCGCGCGAGCTGCTCGAGCTCCGCATCCGTAATGTCGGGCGACACCTCGAGCTTGTCGCGCAGCTTGCCGTTGACCTGCA
Organism: Gulosibacter massiliensis; assembly: GCF_900626105.1. Lineage (NCBI taxonomy): Bacteria > Bacillati > Actinomycetota > Actinomycetes > Micrococcales > Microbacteriaceae > Gulosibacter > Gulosibacter massiliensis. Next base: position 1,903,254 of record NZ_UYZX01000001.1, on the reverse strand, counting down.
CGATCGCGGTGACGGTGTCGGCCACGAGCAGCGCCGGGTCAGCCTCGGGCCAGGCGATGTGCGCGAGGGCACCGTCGCGGGTGTCGGCCGCGTGGCCGAGCCGCTCCCACATGTCGGAGGCGACGTAGGGCGCGAACAGGTCGAGCACGAGCGCGATCGCCTCGGCACCCTCGCGCACGGCCGGGTCGGCGGCGCCGGGGCCCTGGTCGATCGCCTTGCGGATCGTGTTCGTGAGCTCCATCAGGCGCGCGATAACGACGTTGTACTTGAAGCCCTCGCCGAGCTGGCGCACGTCGTCCCAGAAGCGGGCGACGGCGCGGCGCGTGTCGAGGTCACCCTCGCCAAAGTCCACCCCGGCCGGCGAGGTGACCTCGCCCGAGATGCGCCAGGCGCGCGCGAGGAACTTGCCCGAACCGGCGAGCGACACGTCGGCCCAGTCGACGTCATCTTCGGGCGGCGAGGCGAACAGCATGGTCGTGCGCACCGCATCCACGCCGTGGCTGTTCAGCTCGTCGCCGAGCTTCACCGAGTTGCCCTTCGACTTCGACATCTTTGCGCCGTTCATGATCACCATGCCCTGGTTGAGCAGCGCAGTGAAGGGCTCCTCGAACGGCACGATGCCGAGGTCGTAGAGCACCTTCGTGATGAAACGGGCGTAGAGCAGGTGCAGGATCGCGTGCTCGACGCCGCCGATGTACTGGTCAACCGGCGCCCACTTGCGCAGCTGCTCGGGGTCGAGGATCGCGTCGGCGTTGTTCGGCGACACGAAGCGCAGGAAGTACCACGACGAGTCGACGAAGGTGTCCATCGTGTCGGAGTCGCGCGTGGCCGCACGCCCGTCGGGCGTCGTCGTCTGCACCCAGCCCTCGGCGGCGGCGAGCGGCGACTTGCCCTTCGGCTTGAGGTCGAGGCCCGCGCCGTCGGGCAGGCGCACCGGCAGCTGCTCGGCGGGCACCGGAATCTCGGTGCCGTCCTCGTCGTACATGATCGGGATGGGCGTGCCCCAGTAGCGCTGGCGCGAGATGAGCCAGTCGCGCAGGCGGAAGTTCTTCGCGGCGCGGCCCGTGCCGCGCTCGCCGAGAATCTCGATCGCGCGGGCGATCGCCTCGACCTTGCGCAGGCCGTCGAGCTCGCCGGAGTTCACGAGTTCGCCGTCGCCCGCGAGGGCCTCGCCGCTCGCCTTCGGGTCGAGCTCACCCTCGGCCTCGTCGGGGCGCACGACAACGCGCACCGGCAGGTCGAATTCGCGCGCGAAGTCGAGGTCGCGCTGGTCGTGCGCCGGCACGGCCATGATCGCGCCGTGGCCGTAGTCGGCGAGCACGTAGTCGCCCACCCAGATCGGCAGGCGTTCGCCGTTGAGCGGGTTGACGCCGTAGCGCTCGATGAACAGGCCCGTCTTCGGGCGTTCGGCGTTCGCGCGGTCGATCGCGCTGAGCTTCTGCGTCGTCTCGAGGTAGTCCTGGAACTTCATGCGCACCTCGGCGGAGGCGCCCGCGACGAGCTCGGCCGCGAGGTCGCTGTCGGGCGCGACGACCATGAAGGTCGCACCGTAGAGCGTGTCGGGACGCGTCGTGAACACCGTCACCGGCTCACTGCGGCCCTCGATCTCAAACTCGACATCGGCACCCTCGGAGCGGCCGATCCAGTTGCGCTGCATGACGAGCACCTTGTGCGGCCAGTGACCCTCGAGCTGGTCGAGGTCGTCAAGCAGGCGGTCGGCGTACTCGGTGATGCGGAAGTACCACTGGTTGAGCTTCTTCTTCTCGACCACGGCGCCGCAGCGCTCACACGTGCCGTCGGCGAGCACCTGCTCGTTCGCGAGCACCGTCTGGTCGTTCGGGCACCAGTTCACCGCCGAGAACTTGCGGTACGCGAGACCCTTCTCATACATCTTGAGGAACAGCCACTGGTTCCAGCGGTAGTACTCCTCGTCGGAGGTGCGCAGCACGCGCGACCAGTCGAAGCTCACGCCGTAGCGCTGCATCGACTCGGCCTGCTGCGCGATGTTCGCGTACGTCCAGTCGCGCGGGTCGCCGCCGTTCTTGATCGCGGCGTTCTCGGCAGGCAGGCCGAACGAGTCCCAGCCGACCGGGTGCAGCACGTTGAAGCCGCGGTGGCGCCAGTAGCGCGCGCAGGCGTCGCCGAGGGCGTACTGCTCGGCGTGGCCCATGTGCAGGTCGCCCGAGGGGTACGGGAACATGTCGAGCACGTACTTGCGGGGAAGCTCGGCGTCGGCGCGGTCCACGTCGAATAGGGCAAGGTCGTCCCAGATGGGTCGCCATTTTGCCTCGAGACGACGGAAGTCGTACTCGTCTTCGCGGGTCACCTCAGTGGTCACTGCGTCCTCTTTCGAATGTGCCGGAGCCTACAAGCTCCCTATTCTAAGCCGCCGCTAGAGCCGAAGTGTGGCGGTGACGAGCGCGGGGTCAACCGGGGTGTGCGAAATGAGAATCACGGTGCGGTCGGCGGCGGCCGCGCCGAGCAGGTCGGCGACGAGCGCGTCGGCCCGGCCGGGGTCGACGTTCGCGGTCGGTTCGTCGAGAATCAGCACCCGGAAGTCGGCGAGCAGCGCGCGGGCGAGCGCGATGCGCTGGGCCTGCCCGCCCGACACGAGCGTGCCGCGTTCGCCGACCGGCGCATCCAGGCCGCCGCGCTCGCGCACCCACGCGCCGAGGCCGACGCGCTCGAGCGCGGCCGTGAGCTGCGCATCCGTCGCCTCGGTGTTCGCGAACAGCAGGTTCTGGCGAATCGACTCATCAAAGAGGTGCGCGCGCTGCTCGATGAGGCCGATGCCGCGGCGCACCGCGTCGGGCGAGAGCTCGCGCGCCTCGACACCGCCGATCGTGTAGCTGCCGCGGTAGTCGAGGAACCGCACGAGCGCGTTCGCGAACGTGGTCTTGCCGGCGCCGGATTCCCCCGTCACGAGCAGGCGGCTGCCGGCCGGGATGCGCAGGTCGAGGCCGTCGAGCACCGGCTCGCTCGCGCCCGGCCAGAGCACGGATGCGCCGCGCAGCTCGAGGTCGAGGGGACCGTCGGGTAGCTCGGCGCCGCCCTCGAACTCCTGCGGCAGCTCGGCGGGCACCTCGGCCGGCGCGGCCGAGGCGACACGCTGCGCCGAGACCCGCACGCGGCGCCACGCGGCGATGGCCTGCGGCACCTGCGCGAACACCTCGAACAGCGCGAGCGGCACGAGCGCGGTGAGGGTGAGCAGCTCGGGCGCGAGCTCGCCGCGCACCGTCGGGTCGATGCCCCAGAACAGCGCGCCGGCGGTCGCGAGCCCGGCGAAAACGGTGACGGTGCCCGTGACGACGCCCTCACCGACCGAGCGGCGCACGAGGGCGCGGCGCAGCTGCGCGTCGGCGTCGCGCACCTTCGCGAGCTGCGCGTCGAGGGCGCCGTAGGCGCGCAGGGTGGCGAGGTTCGTCACGGTGTCGTGGATGCGGTCGCTCAGGGCGCTGCGCAGGGGCGCGACGGCGCGGTCTGCCTGGCCCGCGATGCGCAGCTGCGCGCCCGTCGCAACGAGCAGCGCGGCAACGAGGCACGCGAGCAGCGTCAGCGCCGCGGGCCACGAGACGAGGCCGACGCCGATGACCGCGAGCACGGCGACGGCGAGCGACGAGACGAGCGGCTCGACGACGCGGAGCGGATAGAACTGCAACTCGTCGACGTCGTCGACGAGGCGCGCGAGCAGGTCGCCGCGGCGGGTCGTGCGCAGGCCCGCGGGCGCGAGCGGGATGAGTCGGTCGAGCAGGTCGACGCGCAGTTCGGCGAGCTGCCGGAACGACGCGTCGTGGCCCATGAGCTGCCGGAGGTAGCGGAACACGGCGCGGCCGAGCGCGAAGGCGCGCACCGCGACGATCGCCCAGCCGAGCCAGAGGATGTGAATGATGAGCGACGCGCGGGTGATGAGGTAGGCGCTCGTCGCGAGCAGCAGTACGACGCTGAGGCCCCAGAGGATTCCCCAGGCGATGGCCGGCCAGATGCGGCGCGGCGCGGGCAGCGCGGCGTCGAGCACACGGGCCTCATCGGCGCCGAGGCCGGGGACAAGTCGTTCGGCGATGCTCATGCGTGCACCTCCGCGGCCGCGAGGGTGACGGTGCGGTCGGCTGCGGCGAGCACCGGCCGGCGGTGGCTCACGACGATGACGATGCGGCCCTCGTCGGCGAGCCCGCGCATCGCCTCGATAACGCGCTGCTCGCGCTCGGCATCGAGGGCTGAGGTCGGCTCGTCGAGCAGCACGATCGGGCAGTCGCGGCCCTCGGCGCGGGCAATCGTGCGGGCGAGCGAGACGCGCTGCGCCTGGCCGCCCGAGAGGCCGTCGCCGCCGACGCCGAGTTCGAGCTCAGCGCTGATGCCGGTCGCGCCGGCGCGCGTGAGCGCGGCCTGGACTGCCTCGGGCGCGAGCGCGGGCTGGCCGAGTGCGACGTTGTCGCGCACCGTGCCCTCGATCAGGCCGGCGGACTGGCCCATCCAGGCGACATGCGTCGCGGCCTCGGCGTCGGGGATGGGGGTGGCGCCGAGCGCGCGGTCGGCAGCATGTTCGCCGCGGATGAGGTCGAGCAGCGTCGACTTGCCGGCGCCCGACTCCCCCGCGATCGCCGTGATCTCGCCGGGCTTCGCCGTGAAGTCGAGGCCCGCGAGGATCTCGCGGTCGCCGTAGCGCACCCGCGCGTCACGGATGCGCAGCTCGGCTTGGGGCCGCGGGGTGGGGCTGCTGGTGGTCGGCGGTGTGGTTGTGGTGTTGGTCGCCGCCGCCCTGGTAGTTGTGGGCGCGGCGGTCGAGGTCACGGTGCTTCCGTCTGCGGGCGCCGCAGATGCGGACGCGGATGCGGGCAGGTTGGTGGCGTGGGCGGGCGCTGCGCTGGCCTCCGCGTCGGCGCGTTCGACGAGCTCGAAGACGCGCTGTGACACCTCGACTCCCTCGGAGGCGGCGTGGAACTGGGCGCCGACCTGCCGCAGCGGCGCGAACACCTCGGGCGCGAGGATCAGCGCGAACAGGCCAACGAAGAGCGACATCTCGTTGTCGATGAGGCGAATGCCGATCTGCACGGCCACGAGCGCGACCGAGAGCGACGCGAACAGCTCGAGCGCGAAGCCCGAGAGGAACGTGACCCGCAGCACCTTCATGGTCGAGCGGCGGTAGTCATCGGTGACCTCGCGGATGCGGTCGCGCTGGCGACGCGCGCGGCCGAAGATCTTCAGCGTCGACAGGCCCTCAACAATCTCGAGGAACGCGTTCGCGAGGCGCGTCAGCGAGTCGAGCTGGGCGCGCTGCACGCGCTGCGTCGCGAGGCCGATGAGGATCATGAACAGCGGGATGATCGGGATCGTAATGATCTCGGTGATGGCCGACACCGGGTCGGCAAAGAAGGTGACGACGACGAGCAGCGGCATCGCGATGGCGGTGAGCAGCAACTGCGGCAGGTACTTCGCGAAGTAGGAGTCGAGCGCCTCGAGTCCGTGCGTTGAGAGCGTCGTTGCTTCGGCGCTCGAGACGCCCGAGCGCCCGCCGAGTCGCGCGAGCGCCGAGACGACATGGCCGCGGAGCTCCGACTTCGCGGTGGCGGCGGCGCGGGCGCCGGCCCACTCCATGCCCCACTGCGCGAGGCCGCGCACGACGACGCAGCCGACGAGCAGCCAAAGCGCCCAGGCAAGCTCGGCGAGGGGTTCGCCGGCGATCGCGCCGGTTACGCCGCGGGCGATGGCCCACGCGACGCCGACCATCGCGGCGGTCTGGAATAGCCCCAGCAGCACGCCGATGACGAGAAAGGCTCGCGACGATTTGGCGTATCGAAGCAGGCGCGGATCAAGGGGCTTCACGGTGCCCTCAGATTACCCGATCGCACCTGCGCGCCGGCCCCACACGACCACCCCATCTCCTCTCGGTACTGAGGGCAGTTGAGTGGTCAGTTTTTGTAGTTCTGGCGGTGCCAGAACTACAAAAACTGACCACTCAACTGCCTGCGGCTAGCGGTTCCAGGTGGCGGTGATGAGGCCGCGCGCGAGGGTGTGGCCGAACATGTTGAAGCCGAGCGCTGCCGGCGACGCGCCCTCGCCGAGGTCGAGCGTCGTGTCGAGCGCGTGCACCGCAAAGATGTAGCGGTGGTCGCCGTGACCGACGGGCGGGGCCGCGCCGACGAAGTTGAACACGCCGCCGTCGTTGCGCACGCTGCGCGCGGCGCTCGGCAGCGCATCCGAGTCGGCGGCACCGGCGCCAGCCGGCAGCGACGTCACGTCGGCTGGGATGTTGTAGACGGCCCAGTGCCAGAAGCCCGAGCCGGTCGGCGCATCCGGGTCCCAGCACGTCACCGCGAAGCTCTGCGTGCCCTCGGGCGCGGGGCCCCACTCGAGCGCGGGCGAGCGGTCCTCGCCCGTCGCGAGCACGCCGGCACTCACCTGCGCATCCGGCAGGCGGTCGCCGTCGGCGAAATCGGGCGACGACACCGCGAGCGCGGGCACCTCGGGAGTTGAACCGTAGACGTTGTCAGCCATTGCTACCTCCTGAAATTGGCTGCGAACATCCTCCCGCGGCCGCCTGAGCGCAACCGGCTCAGGCGATCGCGGGCGCCTCGGCGTGCGACTCGAAGTCGGTGCGCCGCAGCCGCTTGCGGAACGTCCAGAAGCTCCACCCCTGGTAGCCGAGCACGAGCGGCATGATCACGACGAACGACCAGAACATGATCGAGAGCGTCATGTCGCTCGCCGAGCCGTTCCAGATCGTGAGGTCGTCGCCGCCCGCGAGGTTGCGCATGAGCACTGGGAACAGCGCCGCGAACAGCGACCACACCGCGGTGATCACCGTGGCGCAGCCGAGCGCGAACGCGGCAGAGTCGCGGCGCAGCAGGTTGGCCACCCACGACGCCAGGAACGACACGACCGCCACGAGAGAGAGGATGAGCCCGGCGACCGAGAAGTACGCGGCAACGGTCCAGCCGAGGAACGCGAGCGCGAGCACCGCGACCGCGACGCCGACCCAGGTAGCCGCGCGGTGCGCGCGCTCCCGGAGTTCCCCATCCGTCTTGCGCGTAATGAAGGTGAGGCCGTGGTAGCTGAACAGCGCAAGCGTCGTCAGCCCACCGAGCAGCGCGTAGGGGTTGAGCAGGTCGAGCAGCGTGCCGGTGTAGTTGAAGTGGAACTCGAAGTTGAGGTCACCGACTGTCTGCTGCACCGACTCCATGGGCATGCCGCGCACGATGTTCGCGAACGCCGCGCCCCAGAGCAGCGCGGGCAGGGCCGAGCCGATGAAGATCATCCAGTCGAAGCTGCGCGTCCACCGCACGCCCTTGCCCTGGTGCCGGTACTCGAACGAGACGCCGCGCAGGATGAGCGCAAGCAGAATCAGCAGCAGCACGAGGTAGGCACCCGAGAACACGGTCGCGTACCACTCGGGGAACGCGGCGAACATGAGCGCGCCAGCGACGATCACCCAGGTCTCGTTCAAGTCCCAGATCGGGCCGATTGTGTTGATGAGGATGCGCCGGTCGGTGTCGTCCTTGCCGATGATCGGCAGCGCGATGCCAACGCCGAAGTCGAAGCCATCGAGTACGAAATACCCGATGAACATGAAGGCGATAATCCAGAAGAAAACGACCTGAAGTTCCATTAGTAGACGCTCGCTTTCACCTTGACGTCCTCGACGTTCTCGACGATGCCCTCGTCATTCACGCCGGGCACCTGGATGGGGTCGGACTGCGCCGCGCGCAGGATCAGCTTCACCTCGACGATGGCGAGGATGCCGTAGATGAGTGTGAAGGCGATGAGCGAGATGAGCACGCTCAGCCCCGACACGTTCGGCGAGACGCCGGCCTCGGTGGGCATGAGCCCGAACACGAGCCACGGTTGTCGGCCCATTTCGGTGAAGACCCAGCCGATGAGGATGCCCCAGAGCGGGAACGTCGCCGTCCAGATCGCGATCTGGTAGTGCCAGTTCTTTGTCGCGTAGTTCTTGCGTGTCACCCAAAGGCCCACGAGCGCGATGGCCATCGACGCCATGCCGAAGAACATCATCCAGCGGAACGACCAGTAGGTGACCCAGATGACCGGGTAATAGATCTGGTCGGCGCCATAGAGCTCCTGATACTGCGCCTGGAGGTCGTTGATGCCCTCGACCGTGCCGCTGAAGCTGTTCGTCGCAAGGAAGGCGGAGACGTAGGGCACTCGCAGCGACCACACCTCCTCGGTGCCGTCGGGGGTTCCGATCGAGAAGAGCGAGAACGAGGCGTCGGCGCCCGACGAGGTGTTCCACATCGCCTCGGCCGCCGCCATCTTCATCGGCTGCGTTGCGGTCATTGCGAGGCCGAGCTCGTGGCCCGAGAGCATGACGGCGAAGCCCGAGATGAGCACGGTCCAGAGCCCGAATCGCATGGCAGGGCGGAACACGTCGAAGTGCTGGCCCTTGCGCAGGTGCCAGGCCGCGACGCCGACGATGATCGTGCCGGCGAGCATCACCGAGGCGGCGAGCGTGTGCGGCAGCTGCGTCAGCGCGACCGGGTTCGTGAGCACGGCCATGAAGTCGACGAGTTCGGCACGGCCGGTGTCGGGGTTGAACTCGAAGCCGACCGGGTTCTGCATGAACGCGTTCGCGGCGAGGATGAAGTAGGCCGAGATCCAGGTGCCGAGCACGGTCATCCAGATGGTGAGCAGGTGCAGACCCGGCTTGAGCTTGTCCCACCCGAAGATCCACAGGCCGATGAAGGTCGCCTCCATGAAGAAGGCGACGAGGCCCTCGAAGGCGAGCGGGGCGCCGAAGATGTCGCCGACGAAGCGCGAGTAGTTCGACCAGTTCATGCCGAACTGGAACTCCTGCACGATGCCGGTGACGATGCCCATCGCGAAGTTGATGAGGAAGATGTTGCCGAAGAACTTCGTCAGCTGCAGGTACTGCACCTTGCCGGTGCGCAGCCACGCGGTCTGCCAGATCGCGACGCAGAGCACCACGCCGAGCGTGATCGGCACGAATAGGAAGTGGTACAGCGTCGTGAGACCGAACTGCCAACGCGACAGAATGAGCGGATCCAATAGTGCTTCCACAAGCGCTCCCTACAATCAACATGAGTGGGAAAGTGACGTTCGGAGACGCCGTGCCGAACAACTACAAATTGTAGAGCAATTCGTCAGCAAACGTTTAGATATCTCGACCTCGAGAATCTCGAACTCGAGCGTTGTAGCGCGGCAGAGCGGGCGCATCCACACCTCGTTCTCATGCTTGTTGCCTAGGCTGTCGAGATGCTCGCCGACCTGCTCAACACCGTCATCGACACGGTGCAGGGCATGAACCTGTGGCTCGTTGCTGGCATCGCATTTCTTGGCCTGCTGCTCGAGACGAGCCTCTTTGTCGGCTTCCTCGTGCCGGGCGATGCGACGTTGCTCGTCACCGCGACGAGCGTCACGAGCTTCGAGCGCTGGGGGCTCATCGTCATCGCAGCCGTGCTCGGCGCACTCGCCGGCGAATCGATCGGCTACGCGCTCGGCCGCTGGCTTGGGCCAACGCTGAAACGCTCGTGGCTCGGTCGGCGCATCGGCCTCGAGAATTGGGCGCAGGCCGAGACCCTGCTCGCGCAGCGCGGCGGGCTCGCGGTGTTTGTCTCGCGGTTCTTGCCGGTGTTCCACTCGCTCGTGCCGGTCACGGCCGGCATGGCACGGATGCGCTACCGCAAGTTCATGGCATGGACTCTGCCCGCCTGCCTGCTCTGGGCGGTCGCCTACGTCTCGGTCGGCGCCTTCGCCACGTCGAGCTTCCAGCAGCTCAGCACGCAACTGCACTGGGCCGGGTTCATCTTCGCCGCGATCATCGCCGTGTTCGTGCTCGTGATGTGGCTCGCCAAGCGGTGGCTCTCGAAGCGAGTCGCCACCCAGCTCGCGGCCGACACGAAGCCCGACCCAAGCACGGTGCCCTAAGCTCGGCGCCATGTGCGGCAGATTTGTGGTGGCTCGCGCCACCGGCGAGCTCACCGCCGAGCTCGACATCGAACGGGTCAGCGACGACGCACCCGGTACCTCCTACAACGTGGCCCCAACCACGCGCATTCGCGTGGTCGTCGACGCGCCCGCCGACGAGCCCGTGCGGCGCCTCGAAACCGCGAAATGGGGGCTCGTGCCGAGTTGGGCAAAGGATGAATCGGTCGCCGTGCGTGCCTTCAATGCCCGTAGCGAGACGGCAGCGTCGAAGCCCACATTCCGGGCCGCGGTGAAGCAGCGCCGCGCCGTGATTCCCGTCGACGGGTACTACGAGTGGCACACGCGGGCCGACGGCAGCAAGCAACCGTTCTACGTGCATCCGCCCGGCGAGAGCTCACTCCTGTTCGCCGCCCTCTACGAGTGGTGGAAGCGCCCCGACGTGGCCGAAGGCGAGGATGCCTGGCTGCTGTCGGCGACGATCCTCACGCGGGCGTCTGCGACCGACAAGCTGCAGTGGCTGCACGACCGCACGCCAGTGTTTCTCGACCGCGGCGACGTCGACGAGTGGCTCGACCCGGCGGTGGCCGGCAACGGCGAGCTCGTCACCGACTTCGCCGACCGTGCGCTCGCGGTATCGGAGACGCTGCAGTTGCGGCCCGTCGGCAAGCGCGTCGGCAACGTGCGGGAGAACGACGAACACCTGATCGACGAGGTCAAGCCCGAGGCCGCGGCGGAGTCCGCCGAGTGAGTTTCGCTCGTTTGCGTGGGCGTGCAAGGATGTCGCAGTGACTCCAGCCGCGAAGCAACCCCGCACGCGACGCTCCATGCTGGAGCGCATTCCGTTCGTCGAACTCGCCGTAAGCAATGCGTTTCGCATGGAGGACTCGTTCAAGCAATGGCGGATGCGGCGGGCGCGACGACGCGGCGATGTCGAGCAGGTCGAGGCCTACACCGGCTACGGTTCGACGAGGCAGGTGCGCGTGCTCGGGCGCGTGCAGATGGTGCCCGAGGCGGTGCGACGGTATGGGCTGATGCGGCGGTTCGTGCTGCTGCGGCTGCGTCGCAGCAAAGAGCGTTCGGTGCGCGGCTGGCGCAGCTTCGTGCGCGTCGCGGTGCCGAATTCGACCGTGAAGGTGCGAATTGAGGGGCACGAGTTCGACCTCAAGGCCGATCGCGGCGGCGTGCTCGACGGCACCTTCGACGTACAGCTCGAGCCGGGATCGCACGACGTCGTCTTCGAGACCGTCGACGATCAGTTGTCGACGTCGCAGGTGATCGTCGCGCCGGACGATCAGCAGGTGGGCATCATCTCGGATATTGACGACACCGTCATGGTGACCTCGCTGCCGCGTCCGCTGCTCGCGGCCTGGAACACATTCGTCCTCGACGAGCATGCCCGCATGGCGGTGCCCGGCATGAACGTGCTCTACCAGCGACTCATCGAGAAGTTCGGCGCCGGGTCGACCCCGTTTATTTATCTCTCGACGGGGTCCTGGAATGTCGCGCCGACGCTGAGCCGCTTTCTCAGCCGCAACCTCTACCCCTACGGGCCGCTGCTGCTCACCGACTGGGGCCCAACGACGAAACGACTGTTTCGCTCGGGCACCGAGCACAAGCGCACGAGCCTGCGACTGCTCGTCGAGACGCTGCCGCACGTGAAGTGGATACTCATTGGCGACGACGGTCAGCACGACGAGTCGATTTACGGCGAGTTTGCCGCCGAGTATCCCGACCACGTGCTCGCCGTCGTGATTCGCCAGCTGTCGAACACCGAGTCGGTGCTCGCGGGTGGCGGGCGGGCAGTTCGGCGCGGTGGCGTCGGCGCGTGCGGGTGCCGTGGGTGCACGGCCCGAACGGTGCCGCGCTCGTGCAGGAGCTCGCGAAGTACGGGATCCTCGACTACGACGAGCAGGCCGCCGAGTTGGTCGATCTCTCAAGGTCACTTGCCGACAAGCGCCTCGCGCGGCCGCTCGTGCGGCGCGAGGGTGAGGTCTAGGCGGCGCTTGGTCGCTGGTGCTGGTGCTGCTGCTGGTGCGCGAGTTCTGCGCGCTGCCGTAGCAGCGCATCCGCCCGCCCTTTGATGCAGTTTTCTACGAATGACGCGGTTACAACCGCAGCGATCGTAGAAAACCGCGTCAAGACGCAGGCGCCGCAGCCGCCGGCGCCGCCGGCAACAGCACCGTGAACACGGTGTGGCCGGGCCGACTCGCGACCTCGAGCGAGCCGCCGTGCGCCTGCACGATCGCCTGCGAAATCGCGAGGCCGAGGCCGCTCGATCCCTGGCCGGATGCGCGGGTGCGCGACGCATCCCCGCGCACGAAGCGCTCGAAGATGTGCGGGGCGACGTCGGGGTCGATGCCACCGCCAGTGTCGGTCACCGTGAGCCGCACCCAGCGGCCGCTGTCGGTGCGCGGGCCGGTCGCGCCGTCGGCGAACGACGTCGCGAGCGTCACCCGTGTGCCCGCATCCGTGTGCACCGCGGCGTTGCGTAGCAGATTGCCGAGCACCTGCGCGAGCGCCGTGCGGTCGCCGATCACCTCGAGCGACTCTGCCTCGGCGTCGAGCCGCCACTCGTGGTCGGGATACGCGACCGCGGCATCCTCGAAGCAGCCCAAGACGACCTCGTTCGCGTCGAGCCGCACGTGCGTCGGCTGCTGGCCGGCATCGAGTCGCGCGAGCAGCAGCAGGTCCTCGACGAGCGACGACATGCGCTGCGAAGAGCCCTGGATGCGGTCGAGACTCGTGCGCTGCTGCTCGCTGAGACGCTCGGGCTCGCGGGCGGCAAGCTCGGCGTAGCCGCGCACGGCGGCGAGCGGGGTGCGCAGCTCGTGGCTCGCATCGGCAACGAACTGGCGCAGCTTTGCCTCGCTCGCCTCGCGGGCGCCGAGCGCATCCTCGACGCTGACGAGCAGGCGGTTCAGGGATGCGCCGACGCGGCCGACCTCGGTGCCCGGGTCGGTGTCTTCGGCCGGCACGCGCTCGGGAATCGTGACCTCGCCAGCCGCAAGTTCCTTCTGCGAGACGCGCACCGCGGTGTCGGCGACCCGCTCGAGCGGGCGCAGCTGTCGCGCCACGAGCGCTGACGCACCGGCCCCGACGAGCGCTATGGCGACGGCCGCGACGAGCGTGTAGATCGCCGCGAGCAGCCAGGTCGTCGCGAGCACCTCATCCGTCGGCACCCCGACGACCGCGATGACGCCGGACGGCATCGAGTCTGCCTTCACTCGCACGACGCCGATGTCATCGACATCGACGGTCTCGGGCGTGCCCGGCTCGGAGTCGGCGACCGCCTGCAGCACCTGCTGCAGCTGCGCGGTCGTGAGATCGGCAGTATCGCCCGAGCCGTCGGTGTACTTCGCCTTGAGCACCGTGCCGCTGCCCGAGCCCGTGCTGAGCAATTGCACGACGATCGTGTCGAGCTGCTGGCCCGCCTGATCGAGCGGGTCGGTCTCGGGCTGCTGGCCAGACTGGTCGATGCTCGTGATGAACGGCGCGCGCAGCAGCTGGTCGAGCCGGTCGTCGAGGCGATCACTCAGGCTGCGATAGAGCACCGTGATCGAGAGCACGCCGACCGCGATCGCGAACAGCGCGACGATGCCGACGATGCTCACGACGAGCCGCCGGCGCAGGGTGCGCGGCTGGCGGGTCATGCCTCTTCGCGGATCGTGTAGCCGACGCCCCGCAGGGTGTGGATGAGCGGCGGGCGACCCGCGTCGATCTTCTTGCGCAGGTACGAGATGTAGAGCTCGACGACGCTCGTCTTGCCGCCGAAGTCGTAGCCCCACACTTCGTCGAGCAGCTGCGCCTTCGAGAGCACGCGGCGTTGATTCTGCATGAGGTAGCGCAGCAGTTCGAACTCGGTGCCGGTGAGGGTGATGCGCTCGCCCGCTCGCGTCACGTCGTGAGTCTGCTCGTTGAGCTCGAGGTCGGCGAGGCGCAGCACTGACTCGGCCTCGGCCTCGATCGCGCCGAGGTTGCGGCGCAGCAGGGCGCGCACGCGCACGACGACCTCCTCGAGACTGAACGGCTTCGTCACGTAGTCGTCGCCACCCTCACCGATGCCTGCGATCCGATCCTCGACCGCATCCTTCGCCGTGAGGAACAGGATCGGCACCGAGTTGCCGCGCTCGCGCACCCGACGCATGACCTCCATGCCGTCGAGGCCGGGCATCATGATGTCGAGCACGACGATGTCGGGCGAGAACTCAGTGATCGCGTCGAGCGCCTGGCGGCCGGTCGCGACGACGCGCACCTCGAGGCCCTCGGCGGCAAGGGTCATCCGCAGCAGGTCGGCGAGGTATTCCTCGTCATCGGCAACCACCGCCCTGGCGGGGGTGCCGTCAGGGCGGATGAGCTGTGGGCGTGCGCCGGTTAGAGCCATGGTCATTATTTAACCTGCTCGGGCGCGGTGATGGGCGGGAGGAACACCGGCACGACCGGCTTCTTCTGGCGCGGCTTCGGGGCTGCCGGCTCGTAGTCGACGACCGGGTCGGGCTCGGGGATGAAGTCGAGCGGCAGCGTGATGGGCTCGGCGTCGTCGAAGGGCGCGTCGAAGATCGGGTCGGATGCGGGGGTTACGGAGGATGCTGCGGCTGCGGGGGTCGCTGCGGCTGCGGCGTCTGTGGTTGCGAATGCCCTGCCCGCTGATGCGGGGGTTGCGGTTCCGTACGCGGGCGCGGCGCTTGCGAAGCTTGCGGCGGCGGGTGCGGGGGTTGCGGCCGCGTAGGCGACTCGGGCGAATGCCTGGGCGGTGACGGACGTACCAACGACGACTGCGGATGCGGGCTCGGCCTCAGCCTGCGCATCCGCCTTCGCGCGGGATGAGCGGGTTGCGATCGCGAGGGCCCAGTCGAGCAGACCAGTAGCAGCGACGGTCACGAGCACCGCGGCGAGCTGCGCGAACGGCACGACCGTGGTGAGTCCGGCGGCGAAGCCGATGACGACGGCGGCCGAGGCGTAGAGCACGTCGCGGGTGCTCAGCGTTGTGAACTGAAGGTGCACGAAGCCGAGGAGGCCGGCGAGGGTCGCCGCGAGTGCGGCGATGACCTCGGCGCCCGCGGCGAGCGACGAGACCGTGAGGAGGGTGGTGGCAGCGAAGGCGAGGACGTTCACGCTGAGCAGCGGCAGGATGAGCTCGGTGCGGTGCCGACGACGGGTGAACAGGGCGAAGCTCAGCACGCCAATGGCAGCAAGGTTCGCGGTGAGAAGTAGCAGCGCGATCATGGTGAGTCCTTCCCTCGGATTTGGGGGTGCCGCTGTCGTGCGACGCTCTTAGTAAGCGGCGTGAAGCTATGCGCGAGCTATGCCGAGCGCATGGCTCGCTTAGGTGCGCATCCGGTGTTGCCCGACTCGTGCCCGTGCCCGCGATCCCCGCGCTGCCACCCCGCGCATCCGCCCACGCGTGTGATGCGGTTTTCTACGAGGGCTGCGGTTGTGGGTGCATCGTTCGTAGAAAACTGCGTCGGAGCTTTCGCGGATGCGGCGGATGGGCGGGGCACGCAGCGCGGATGGGCGGGGCCGCGCAGCGCGGATGAGCGGGGCGGATGTGACGGGTGGGGCGGGTGTGAAAAGGGAGCCGCGCATGGGCGCGGGAGCGGCGCAGAATCGGCTAGCGGGTCGGGAGCTCGTGTCGTAGGCTACTCGTACGGTGAATCGAACAGATGTTTGAAACACTCACCCTTGGAGGACCCATGCTCATCGGCGAACCCGTCGACGTTGAACTCTCGCCGAGCGGTGCGCCCGTGCGATTTTTTTGGCGCGGCAGCACCTACGGCATCATCAGCGCACCCGAACCCTGGCTGGCCCGCGAGGCCTGGTGGCAGACGACAGACCGCGCCACCCGCGGGTCAAACACTCCCCTCGAACGTGAGATGTGGCGGGTCGACGCCGTGCCACTGCGCGGCATGCTGCAGCCCGGCGACACGAGCTTCGACCTCTGCCGTCAGCGCGACGGCAGCTGGCAGCTCGAGCAGGCATGGAGCGGCGAACTTGACGAACGGTTGTTCGCATAAGATGCCTGATTTCGTGCACCTGCACGTGGCCTCGGCGCACTCGAATCACCACGGCACCAACACCCCCGAGCAACTCGTTGCCCGGGCGGCGAGCTGGGGTGCGCCCGCCGCAGCGCTCACCGACCGCGACGGGCTCTACGGCGCGGTGCGGCACATCCGCGCCTGCATCGCCGCCGGCATCGCGCCGATCGTCGGGGTCGACCTCGCGCTCGCGCCGCAGCCGCGCGCCGAGAGCCACGGGCAGGAGCACGAACACACCCCGGCATCAGCCACCCCCCCCCAAAACACCACCCGCCGACGCCAACCTCCCCCGCGTCACGGTCCTCGCGCACGGTGGGCTCGACGGCGCCGGCTGGGCGAGCCTGAGCCGGCTCATCTCGGCGGCGCATAAGCCGCCGCGCGGTACGCCCCCCTCGCGCGAGTGGCGGCCGAAGCTGCCGGCGTCGCGGTTCGCGCCGTTCCTCCTCGGCGAGCACGAGGTGCAGGGCACGGTGTTGCTCGGCCCGAACTCCGACGTCGGGCGCGCGCTCGTGCGCAGCGACCACGTCGTCGCGCGGGCGCGGCTGCAGCGCTGGCAGCAGCAACTGCCCGGGGCCATCGCGGTCGAGCTCGTCTGCCACCTCACCGAGCCCGGCTCCTCCGCATCCCTCGGCCACGCGGCCGCGATGCTCGAGCTCGCGAGCGAGCTGCGCATCCCCGCCGTGCTCACCAATCAGGTGCGCTATCTCGACCCCGACGACGCCCTCACCGGCGACGTGCTCGACGCGGCCGGCGCGCTGCGCCCCCTCGACGAGCTGCCCGTGCAGCCGAACGGGCAAGCCTGGCTCAAGCCGGCGAAGCGAATGCACGCCCTCGCCGAACTCATCGTCGCGCGCACCGGGCTCGGCGGCCACGCTCGCGACCGCCTGCTCGCGACCACGAGCGAGCTCGCCGAACGCTGCATGCTCGACCCCGACAAAGATGTGCGCTGGCGGCAACCGAAGACCCCCGAGCCCGAGGCGCTCGGCATCCGCGACGACCCGAACCTCGTGCTCCGGCGGCGCTGCGAGGCGGCGCTCAGCGAGCGGTTCCCCGACGCCGTCGGTGAATCTCGGCGCGTGCTCGACGTTCGGCTGCGCGACGAGCTCGGCACGATCGAAGGCTTCGGCTTCGCCACCTACTTCCTCACGGTCGCCGACGTCGCCGAACTCATCCGCGACCGCGGCATCCGCGCCCAGGCCCGCGGCTCAGGTGCCTCAAGCCTCGTGAACTACCTGCTGCGGGTGTCGAACGTGAACCCGATCGAGCACGACCTCCTGTTCGAGAGGTTCCTCGGCCACAAGCGTTCGACGCTGCCCGACATCGATATCGACGTCGAGTCGGCCCGCCGGCACGAGGTGTACCGCGCGATCTTCGCGAAGTACGGCTCGAGCCGGGTGACGCTGCTCTCGATGCACTCGACCTACCGGGCGCGCGGCGCCGCCCGCGACGCTGGCCTCGCGCTCGGCCTCGACGAACACCGGGTCGACGAGATCGCGAAGTCGCTCTGGCGGTTCAATGCGGGCGAGTTCCGGGCCGTGCTCGAGCAGAAGCCCGAACTCGCGCAGCTCGCGACGCAGGCGCGTGGCGACCGCGACCTCAACCTACTCATCGACCTCGCCGAGCGGCTCGACCGGCTCCCCCGACATCTCTCGATGCATCCGTGCGGCGTGCTGCTCGGCAACGCAAGCCTGCTCTCGACAACGCCGGTGCAGCCGAGCGGCATCGGCCTGCCCATGAGCCAGTTCGACAAGGACGACATCGACGACCTCGGCCTGCTCAAGCTCGACGTGCTCGGCGTGCGGATGCAGTCAACGCTCGCGTACTCGGTTGGCGAGATCGAACGGTTGCACGGGCCGCAGGCGGCGGTGCGCGGCGGCCTTGCGCCCGACACCCCGTACGTGTCGGCGCAGGGCAAGCTCGTACTCGACGAGATCCCGAAAGACGACGAGGCGACGTTCGAGCAGATCCGCACGACGCACACGCTCGGCATGTTCCAGATCGAGTCGCCCGGGCAGCGGGAGCTCATCGGCAAGATGCAGCCCGACGTCTACGACGACCTCATCGCCGACATCTCGCTGTTCCGCCCCGGCCCGATGAAGGGCAACATGGTCACCCCGTTCCTCGAGGTGAAACACGGCTTCGCGACGCCGAACTGGCTGCACCCCTCGTTCCGCCCGTTCCTGCGCGAAACGTACGGGGTCGTCGTCTACCACGAGCAGGTGTTGCGCATCCTCCACACCTGCATGGGCATCTCGCTCGCCGACGCCGACGAGCTGCGGCGGCGCATGGAGAAACAGGGCGAGGACATCGAGGAGCTATTCCGCACGAAGACCCGGCGCAACGTCGACGAGCGCGGGCGACGACGCTTCACCGATGCGCAGATCGACGCGATCTGGGAGGTGCTGCGCGGCTTCGGCTCGTTCGGTTTCTGTAAGGCCCACGCGGCCGCCTTCGCGCTGCCCACCTGGCAGAGCGCGTGGCTGAAGACCCACTACCCTGCCGAGTTCTTCGCGGGCATCCTCACCCACGACCCGGGCATGTACCCGAAGCGGCTGCTGCTCGGCGACGCGCGGCGCATGGGAGTGCCGATCCTCCCCATCGACGTCAACGCCTCGACACGCGAGTTCGTCGTCGAGCGAGTGCGCGCGACGCCGCCGGGATGGGCAACGCGGCGAGGCGACCTCGGCATCCGACTCGCGCTGAGCGACATCCGCGGCATCACCGACCCCGAGATCGACCGCATTCTGCAGCAGCGCCCCTACGAGTCACTCGGCGACTTCATCGCCCGCGCCCGCCCCTCGCGGCCACTCGCCGAGCGGCTCGCGCTCATCGGCGCGCTCGACTCGCTCGAGTCACAGACGCTCACGCGCGGCGAGTTGCTCGCGGCCGTGCGCCGCGCGCCGCGCGCGAAACCGCGAGAGACCAGCCCGGATGCGCTCGAACTGCCGCTGCAACTCCACGGCTCCCACGCGGCGGTCGAGGCGAGCGGGGCGCCCGAACTCGACTCGCGCGAGCGCGTGCAGGCCGAACTCGAGGTGCTCGCGCTCGACCTGTCGGAGCACGTGATCGACGGCTACCGGCCGTTGCTCGACGAGCTCGGGGTGACGCCGGCCGAGCAGCTCGCGAGCCTGCGCGGCGGCGCCGAGGTCATCGTCGCGGGCGTGCGCGTCGCGACGCAGACCCCGCCGATGCGCACCGGCAAGCGGGTCGTGTTCATCTCGGTCGACGACGGCACGGGCTGCGCCGACGCCGCGTTCTTCGACGAGGCACAGGAGCGCAGCGGCGACGTGCTCTTCGGCACCCCCCTGCTACTCATCCACGGCACCGTGCGACGCACCGGCGAGCGTGGGGTGTCGGTACAGGCCGAGTCGGCCCGCGACCTCAAGCGAGCGTGGGAGGAGTACTCGCTGCTCGCGCAGCATCGCGTTCCATAATCGCCCGTAGCTCGCGGTCGATGATGTCGTGCACGCGGCGGTCGGCGAGCAGCAGATTGTGACCGAGCGCGCGCACCGTGCGGTTGCGGCCGTTCGGCAGCACGCCCGGATAGCCGACGATCTGGTCGTAGAGCGGCATGATCGAGGTGATGCGCGCATCCACCTCGTCGCGCATCGACAACGCGAGCTGCATCGGCGTGCCGGCGCGCAGGCCGATCATCTCGCGCGCGATCGGGTTTGAGCCGTGGATGTACCGAGCCGCCTTCGCGCCCGCGAACGGCGACGAAATCGCGACGGCGCCGATCGTGTGCTCGCCCACGAAGTCGTCGAGCAGCACCTGCTTCGCGATGAGCCCGCCCTTCGAATGGCCGACGAACAGCACCCGCCCGTACTCGGGATGCGCGAGCAGCGCCCGCTCGACGATCGCGGCGAGCGACGCGACCGACTTGAGGTTCCAGCCGAGCTGCGGCAACACGATGACGCGATAGCCGCGGTCGGACAGCGCGTCGAGCACCGGCCGCATGTATCGCCACGGCGTCGACAGACCCGCGAGCACGACGACGGCCGGGCCGCCGTCACGCCAGCCGCGTGACCGCGGCGAATACCGGGTGCGCACGCCCGCCGACGTCAGCAGCGGGGCCATGCCGAGCAGCCCATCGAGCTGGTGGAGCGTCCAAAACGCGCTGTCGACCACGACCGAAATCGTCTTCAGCCGCGCCCAGCGCAGCCGTTGCCGCCAGGGTTTCGCCACGCCTCAGTCACGCACCTCGAGGTCGAGGAGCGCGCGCTTCATATGCTCACCGCCGCCGTAGAGCCCGACATCGCCGTTCGAGCGGATCACCCGGTGGCAGCCGCCGAACAGCGGCAGCGGGTTATGTGAGCAGGCGGTGCCGACCGCCCGGGCCGCGCGCGGGCGGCCGAGCCGGTCGGCGAGCTCGCCGTAGCTGTACGTCTCGCCGTAGGGAATGTCGACGAGCGCGCGTTGCACCTCGCCGCCGAAGCCGTCGGAGGCCTGCGACCAATCGAGGGTGACCTCGAAGCGCTCCCGCTCGCCAGCGAAAAACTCCCCGAGCTGGGCGACGCCGCGCTCGAGGTGGGCCTCTGCGATCTCAGAGCCGACGTGCGGGCCGAAGCCGAGCGGTGCCGAGCCGGGTAGCCAGACGCGGCAGATGCCCGCATCCGTTGCCTCGACCCCGACCTCGCCGATGAGGCTGTCGACGACCCGCGCTGCGAACACTAGCCAGCCTCGACCTCACGGAGCAGGCCGGTGTCGACGTCGGCGACAAAGCCGCGCACGTTCTTATGCTGAATGAACGGCGACTGCATGATGCGCCGAATCGACTCGCGCACCGAGGCATCGACGTCCTTGAACGACTCGGCCTTCCAGTGCGCCCGCGCGCCGGTCTCACGCATCAGCAATTCGTCGAATTCGTCCTCGCTGAAGGTCGATAGACCGCAGTTCGTGTGGTGAATGAGCACGACTTCTTCGGTGCCGAGCATGCGCTGCGAGATCGTGATCGAGCGGATCATGTCGTCGGTGATCACGCCGCCCGCGTTACGAATGATGTGCGCCTCACCGAGGTCGAGGCCGAGCATCGGGAAGATCTGGAGGCGGGAGTCCATGCAGGCGACGACGGCGACCTTGCGCTTGGGTCGAAGTTCGCGCGGCCCCGGGTAGCCCTCACCATAGACGCGGTTTGCTTCGAGCATCTTGTCGGTTTCCGACATGAGCCTCCCTTTCGTGTGGCCGCTGGCGCGATTGACCAGTCGGGCTAATCGTACGCGACGGCTGGCGGCCGGTAGGGCTGCGCAACCGGGCCACCGCGAGCCGGGCCGGCCAGCGCATCCGCCCGCCCTCTCGCCGTGAGCGCGGCGCGCGCTACGGGTGCAGCAGCAGCGTGACGACGAGAATCACCGGCACCGACAGGATGGTCGTGAGCAGGATGCTCTCGCGCGCGAGCGACTCACCGACGTGGTAGTTCGCAGCGTAGTTGTAGATGTTCTGGGCGGCCGGCAGCGCGGCGGTCACGACGACGACGAGGACCATCGCGTCGTCGAGACCGAAGACAAACTTGCCGAGGAGCCACGCGAGCACCGGGTGCACGAACGACTTGAGCAACGTCGCGGTGAGCACCTGCCAGCGATTCTGGCCGCGCAGGGGCATCGCGTTGTCGTGGAGCGACATGCCGAACGCCATGAGCACGGCGGGCACGCTGATGCCACCGACGAGCTCGATCGGGTCGAGCAGGAAGTTCGGCACGGGCACCGAGAAGATGTTCAGGAGTAGGCCCGACAGCGCGCCGATGACGACGGGGTTCGTGAACGGGCGATAGAGCATCTGCCACCAGCGCAGCGTTGGCGCCTGCGGGTCGCGACCCGCGATGTCGAGCACCGAGAGCATGACCGGCGCGAGGATGAGCTGCTGCACGAGCATGACGGGCGCGACGAGCGTGCCGTCGCCGAGCACGTAGACGGCAATCGGAATACCGAGGTTGCCCGAGTTCACGAAGCTCGAGGCGAGGGCCCCGACCGCAGCGTTGCCGGTGCCCCAGCGGAAGATGATCGCCACGACAGCGAACAGCACCGCCATGATGACCATGCAGATCGCGGTGACGAGAAACTGGCCGCTGAAGAGCACGTTGAGGTCGGCGCTGAACATGAGGCCGAACAGCAGGGCCGGTGTCGCGACGTTGAACGCGAGCTTGTTGAGCATTTCGCGGCCGCGGTCACCGAGTAGACCGACGCGCTGCATGATGAATCCGACGAGAATAATGAGGGCAATGACGCTGAAGCCTTCAAGTACTCCCGTCACGCACTACTCCCTGTCGATGCTGCTGCGCCGCAATTCGTCGAGTGCCGTCTTGCGGTATTGCCGCGGTGAGACACCGTATGCCAGCTTAAACGCATTCGAAAAGTGGGTCGCGTCGGCAAAGCCCCAGCGCTCGCCCACAGCGCGAATCGCGTCGGTCAGTGCCGGGTCAACGAGGTCGCGGCGCGCCATCTCGAGGCGGCGCTCGCGAATCCAGGTCGACACCGAGCTGCCCTGCTCCTTGAACAGCGAGTGCAGCGTGCGCACCGAGATGAAGTGCGCGTCGGCGATCGTCTGCGGCGTGAGGTCGTGGTCGGACAGGTGCGCCATGATGTAGTCGCGCACCTCCATGAGCTGTGCGAGCTGCGCGTTCGCGCGGGTCGGCGCTTCAATGCCGAGGCGCTCGGCGACGGCCGCCGCGATGAGGTCGACAACGGTGTGGGCGAGCGCGAGCCCGCCGTGGCCCAGCAGCACCGACATGTCTTTCGCGACGCCCGCGAGCATCGGGCCGGCGACGCGGCCGATGCCCTCATCGGCGGGCACCTTCATGCCGGCGATCTCGATGAACGCGCGCGGCGGCAGCGTGAGCAGCTGCTGCGGCACCATGATCACCATGTACGTGCCATCGGCGAAGTCGCGGTCATATGGCAGCGCAGTGTCATAAATCGCAAAGTCGCCCGCTTCGAGCACCGAGTCGCGGCCGAGCTGTCGCAGGCGCGACTGGCCCTCGATCTGATTGACGACGGCATAGAAGGGGTCGCCACCCTCAGCGAACAGGCGCGACGATCGGCCAGAGGAGTGCGGGGTCGACGTGATCGTGAAGAAGCGAATGCCGCCGACGACCGCGGCGCGGATGCGCGCCCGATACTTCTCGGGGTCGGGCGCCGTGACGGCCATCGGTAACAGCAGCTGGGTCATGATGTGACCCCACTCTTCGACGCCGACGACCTCGAGGTCGGTGACCGATTTCTGCGTCATTGCTGCTTCCTTCTCACGTGCACTACCTGTCTATATAACCGCTTTCGTAGGCCCAAATCACAACGTGCACGCGATCTGGCAACCCAAGTTTGTCGAGAATCCGACCAACGTGGGTCTTTACGGTGACCTCCGCAAGGAACAATTCCTTCGCGATTTGCGCATTCGAGACGCCTTGCACGAGTTGCGCGAGCACATCGCGCTCGCGGTCCGTCAGGTGGGCGACCAGGGCATCCCGGTCGGCCGCCGCGGTCTGCTGCGGCCGCTCGGTGGTGAGTCGGTGCAGCAGCGTGCGCGTCATGCTCGGATCAATAATCGCATTACCGGCGGCCACTGTCCGAATCGCGCGGATCAGGTCCTCCCCCGGTGCGTCCTTGAGGAGGAAGCCCGAGGCGCCGGCGGCGAGCATCCGCACCGCGAAATCTTCGGAGTCGTACGTCGTCAGCGCGAGCACGCGGAGCTCGGAGCGCTCGCCCGAGTGTTGCAGCAGTCGCGCGGTCGCCTCGATGCCGTCCATGACCGGCATGCGCACGTCCATCAGCACGACGTCGGGCCGCAGCTTGAGGCCGAGGTTGACGCCGTCGCGGCCGTTCTCGGCTTTGCCGACCACCTCGATGTCGTCGACGGACCCCGCGATGAGCGCGAGCCCCTCGCGCACGAGCGACTGGTCGTCAACGATGAGAACTCGGATGGTCATGCTTGGCCCTTCGATGCAATGGCGGGGATGGGGATGCTCGCGAGCACCTCGAAGCTCGCGTCGCTGGTGGTGACGCGCAGCACGCCGTCGAAGAGCTCGACGCGCTCGCGCATGCCGGCGATGCCGCGTCGGTCGCTCGACGGGGCGTCGGCACCGTCGGTGCACGAGTTCACGGCGCGCAGCAGCACCTCGCGGTCGCCCCAGCGCAGTTCGATCTCGCCGCAGCAGCCGGGCGCGTGCTTGAGCATGTTCGTGACTGCCTCTTGCGCGACGCGGTAGAGCGCGAGTTGCATGCCGGCGGGCAGCTCGACCGGGGTGCCGTACTCACGGTAGGTGATGCCGGATTCGGGAGCATCACCGACGCGCACCGCCTCGACGAGGTCGCGGATGTTCGCGACGCCGCGCGCCGGGGCGTCGTCCTGGGTCGCGTCGACGTTGCGCAGCAGCAGTTTGACGTCGCCAAGGGCGCCGCGGCCGGTGTCGCTGATCTTGCCGAACAGCTCGGTCGCGAGCTCCGGCTTCTCACGCGCAGCAAGGCGGCCCCCCTCCGCCAGCGTCACGATCGAGGCGAGCGAGTGGGCGATGATGTCGTGCATCTCGCGTGAGATGCGGCTGCGCTCATCCGACACCGCGAGCTCCGCCATGCGGTGTGCATCCCGCTCCATCAGTTCGGCGCGCTCCTGCGCCCGCACGACTTCGACGAGCTGCTGGCGACGGAGCATTCCCAGGGCCCACGCCGCGATGAACGCGATGGCGATCACGACGGCGAGCAGCGCGAACGCCTGCAGGCGTTCGCGGAAGTTGGTGACGGATTCCGGCTGCATGCTGAAGGGCAGCGACGTCATCCACGGCGTCAAGGTCTGTAGCGCGACGACCGTGATGGCGAGCACGGGCGGCACGGCGCAGGTCCAGCGCAGCTTTCTCGCGCCGAACGCGGCCATGCCGAAGACCCCAATGAGCGTCACGCCGTAGACGATGACGTCGAAGTAGTAGGCAGCCGAGAAGTACTGAATGCCGCTGAGCACCGTCGTGCCCCAGAGGAACACGAGCGGGGCCGAGCGGCGCACGCAGAGCAGGGCAATGACTGGGAAGTAGAGCACCGTCGGCACCGACATGCCCCAGCTGCCGAAGAGCAGAAACAGGACGCCCGCCACAACCGCACCGACCGAGTCCGTGAGCAGCACGCGCATCGGCCGCTCACGGGTGGCGATAAAGGTGTCGAGCATGCCCCCAAGCCTAGGAGCAAGGGCCCTCCTCCTCGGGTATACATCCGCTGGTTGGGGGTCGTCCAACCGGACGAGACTTGCGCACCATGTGAGCCGCACCCCGCGGCTTCTACGTTCGAATTGTCAGCAAATTCACCGCTCTGAAGGAGCTCCCATGACCACGCAACCGGCCGTCGTTTGCCGCGGCCTCACGAAGACGTACGGACAAGCGGATGCGCAGGTACACGCCGTTGCGGGTGTCGACGCCGCGTTCGCCCGCGGTGAGTTCACCGCGATTATGGGCCCCTCGGGCTCTGGCAAGTCGACGATGATGCACCTGCTCGCGGGGCTCGACTCCCCTACGAGTGGCGACGTCGCGATCGACGGCCAATCGATCGTCGGCATGCCAGATGCGAAGCTCACGAAGCTGCGCCGCGACCGGCTCGGCTTCGTGTTCCAGTCGTTCAACCTCGTGCCGACCCTCTCGGCGCGCGAGAACATCGAGCTGCCGGTGCGGCTCGCTGGTGGCCACGTCGACACCGCCGCGCTCGAGCGCCTCGCATCGCAGCTCGGCATCTTGGACCGCCTGAAGCACATGCCGCACGAGCTCTCGGGCGGCCAGCAGCAGCGCATCGCGGTGGCGCGCGCCCTCATCACCGAGCCCGCCGTCGTGTTCGCCGACGAGCCGACGGGCGCGCTCGACCTGCGCACCGGTCGCGGCCTGCTCGAGAGCCTGCAGCGCGCGGCCCGCGAGCGCGAGCAGACCATCGTGATGGTGACCCACGACCCGGCCGCGGCCGCCTACGCCGACCGGGTACTCATCCTCGTCGACGGCCGCATCGCGCACGAGCTTTCGGGCGCCGGCTACGAAGAGATCAGCGGCGTCATGGCGGGAGTCGGCGCATGAGCGCGACGATGCGGCTGGCGACACAGCAGATTCGTCGAGGCCCGCGACGCGTGGTGGCAATCGTGCTCGCCGCACTGCTCAGCGCGATGGCGATCATGGCCACCGGAACCTTCATTACGACGATGCAGCAGGGGCTCAACGTCGCGGTGGCGGCGCCCTACACGAACGCTGACGTCGTGATTCCCTCGGGCGACTCGGAGGGTGTCGTCGACGCCGTTGCCGAGGTGCCTGGCATCGCGGCGATCGAACCGAGCCACACGATGTACGCGCAGGCCCTGGCCGGCGACCGCATCCACAACGTGAACATCTCGAGCATCGCCGACGACGGCGACCTGCGCTGGATGACCCTCACCGGCGGCCAGTGGCCGGTCGGCAACGGCGAGATTGCCGCGACGCAGGACGACCTCGACCGCTTCGGCATCGCGCTCGGCGACTCAATCGAGATCTTCGACGGCGCCGGTCAGTCGAGCAAGGTGCGCGTCGTCGGGCTCGTCGAGACGAACGGCGGCATGGCCAGCGGCGCGACCGAGCTCTACGCCGCGCAGGACTTCTTCTCGGCCGACGACGGTTCGTCGCCAGCCCTCGTCGTGCGGCTCGCGGAGGGCACGAGCGCGGCGCAGGCGATTACCGCGATCAACGAGCGGCTCGTCGACGCGTACGGCACCGAGGATGCCCCCGAGGCGGTCACGGTTGACGAGTACACGGCCAAGCTCATCGACGACCTCACCGGCGGCACGAACGCGCTCGCCGTGATGTTCCTCATCTTCGTGCTCATCGCGCTGCTCGCGGCGTCGATGGTGATTCGCAACACGTTCCAAGTGCTGCTCGCGCAGCGACTGCGCGAGAACGGCCTGCTGCGCCTCGTCGGCGCGACCGGCGGGCAGGTGCAGCGCACGGTACTCGCCGAGGCCCTGCTCATCGGGCTCGTCAGCGCGGTCGTCGGTATCGTGGTCGGCTTCGGCCTCGGCGGCGTCATCGCGATGGTCGCCGACATGGACGGGGGCGGCCTCGTGTTCCCGTGGTTCTGGGCGATCGCTGCGCTCATCGTCACGGTCGGCATGACCCTGTTTGCGGCGTGGGCGCCGGCCGCTCGGCTGCGTTCGCTCGCGCCGATCGCGGCGCTGTCGGAGGCGAACGCCGCCGGTGCCGAGCGCAACCGCTCGAGCGTCGTTGCGTGGATCTTCGGCCTGCTCATCACGGCCCTCGGCGCGCTCGGCCTCTGGGCCGCGTCGATGCTCGGCAACCCGCTCGTGCTCATCGGGGGCGGTGTGGTGCTGGCGATCGGCCTCATCGTGCTCGTGCCGCTGCTTGTGCGAGTTGTCATGCCCGGCTTCGCGCGGTTGCTCAGTGCCTTCGGCCCGGTCGCGAAGCTCGCGGGCGAGAACCTCGTGCGCACCTCGCGTCGCTCGGGCACGATCGTGCTCGCGATCTCGCTCGGCGGCAGCCTCATCCTTGCGATGCTCACTGGCGTGCAGTCGGTGAACGCGACGCTGAACGCGCGGCTCGACGAGAACTATGCGTTCGACGCGCTCATCACGAGCCGCGCTGACGAGTCGCTCGACGCCGCCGACCTCGCGCCGATTCTCGAGTCGGAGGGGCTCGAGTCGTCCGACCGCACCTCGGCGGTGACGCTGGCGGCCGACCCCGAACATCCTTCGTCGCTCGCGGCGCTGCTCACGCTGCCCTCGACGACCGCGGATGCGCTCGAGCGGCCACTCGCCAGCGGCGAGGTCGCGCTGAGCGAGTGGGATGCGGAGTCGCTCGGGGCGGCCGACGGCGACACCGTGACGTTCACGGATGCATCGGGCGCCAGCGTCGACCTCAAGGTCGTCACCGATCCACTGCTCGACACGCTCTACAACCCGAACACCGGGAGCACCTACGGCGCCGTAACCGAGTCGACCCTCGCGGAGTTCGACGACGTTACGACGGATGCGGGGCTCTGGCTGTTCGCGGCCGACGGCAAGATCGGTGACCTCGTCGACGCGGTCTCGGCCGCGCAGGGCACAAACTCCGATCTGCAGTTGCTTGGGCCGCTCGCCGAACAGCAGCTCTACGAGCAGATCGTCACGCTCGTCGTCGCCTTCGTACTCGCGATGCTCGGGCTCACCGTCGTGATCTCGGTGATCGGTCTCGCGAGCGTCGTGGCGCTCGCCGTCGCCGAACGCCGCCGCGAACTCGCCCTGCTACGAGCGCTCGGCATGACGCGAGCTCGGGTGCGCGCCATGGTGCTGATTGAGGCGGTGTCACTCGCGCTGATTGGCGCAGTGGTGTCGATTCTTATCGGCGTGCCAATGGGAATCAGGGCGGTGCCAGCAATGATCGCCGACGGCGGCACAATTGCGATCTCGCTGCCGTGGATTGGAATTGGTGCGGTAATTGGCGGTGCGATTTTGCTTGGTGTGATGGCGGGGGCTCGACCTTCGTGGATCGCCTCGCGCATCGCGCCGGCACAGGCATTGGCCCGGGCCTAGCGCTCACGCCAAGTCCGGCACAAATTCGATATCGTCCGGGAGATTCGCGGCGCACGTTGCTGTGAATCTCCCGGTTGGATGAATTCGATTTGCGGAATACTCCCGTCGGCCTTCACACTTATAGCGATATAGATCGCCAAAACAAGGAGCGCATCCGTGGCACGCAAAGTCGTTTACCAGCTGATCGATGATCTCGACGGCACCCAGCTCGACGAGGGTCAGGGCGAAACCGTCAAGTTCGGCCTTGACGGTGTTGATTACGAAATCGACCTGAGCAAGGACAACGCGCAGACCCTGCGCGAGTCGCTCGAGGGGTACGTAAAGACGGCTCGCCGCGTCGGCGGGCGCGCCCAGCGCGGCACCCGTACGCAGCTTCCTTCGACCGGCCCGAAGCGCGACCTCGCGGCGGTTCGCAAGTGGGCTTCGGCGAACGGCTACACCGTCGCCGACCGTGGCCGCGTGCCGCAGGACGTCCTCGACGCCTTCGACGCCGCGAACTAATTAATTCCCCAGCACGCGGCGAATGATTTCTCGTCGCGCGCCCGTCCGCCCAAACGGCGGATACACGAGTCGGAGCGTATCCGGAAAACTCGGCTTTCGCAGTACCGCCCGTCGGTGGCTAAATGCGTCGAGCGAGGCTTCCCCGTGATACGCTCCGATTCCGCTTTCCCCGACGCCGCCAAATGGCAATTCAGGCACGCTCACGTGCGCGACCGTCAGACCGACCGCAAGGGCACCGGACGACGTGTGGCGAAGGAACTTTTGGCGAACCGATTTGCGCTCCGAGAACAGATACAGCGCGAGCGGCTTCTCGCGCGAATTGATGAACGTAATCGCTGCGTTTTCATCGTTCACCTGAATGAGGGGAAGAATTGGTCCAAAGATCTCTTCCTGCATGATCGGTGCTGACTCGTCGACGTCGACGAGCACGGTTGGTTCGAAAAAGCGCGTGCTTGCATCGCGCGAACCGCCCGAGTGAATTCGACCTCCTTCGAGCAGCGACTCAAGGCGTTCGAAATGCGCGTCGTGAATGATGCGGGCGTAATCGCCGCTTTCTTTGGGGCGTTCGCCGAGCATCTCCTTGACCGCGGCAGGGATACGCTCGGCGAGTTCGCGGACCGCGCGCGGCGTCGCAAGCACGTAATCAGGCGCGACACAGGTCTGGCCGGCGTTGAGCAGCTTGCCCCAGGCGATGCGGCGGGCCGCGACGTCGAAGTCGGCGGTGTCGTCGACGAAAACAGGCGACTTGCCGCCAAGCTCGAGGGTGACTGGCGTGAGGTGTTCGGCGGCGGCGCGGGCGACGATGCGGGCGACCTTGGCGCCGCCCGTGTAGAAGATCGTGTCCCAACGCTGGGCGAGCAGCTCGGTCGAGGCCGCGACGGCGCCCTCGACGACGCGCACGGCGCGGGGGTCGAGGTACTCGGCGATGTGCTTCGCGAGGGCCGCCGACGTGGCGGGCGCGTGCTCACTCGGCTTGACGACGGCGACGTTGCCGGCTGCGAACGCACCAGCGAGCGGCGCGAGGGCGAGCTGGAGCGGGTAGTTCCACGGCGCGATGATGAGGGCGGCGCCGAGGGGCTCGCGCACCGTGTAGGTGACGGCCGGGGCGACCGCGAGGTTGGGGCGCACGTGCTTCGGCTTGAGCCAGCGGCGCAGGTTGCGGCGCAAGTGAGCGACCTCGCTGATGGTGACCGACGTCTCGGTCATGAACGATTCGATCGGCGACTTGCCGAGGTCGGCTTCGAGCGCGTCGGCGAAATCGTGCTCGCGTTCGCGAAGCATCCGCTCGAGGGCATCGAGCTGTTCGAGCCGCCAGCGCAGGGGCTTCGTGACGCCGGCGTCGAAGGTCGCGCGCAGTTCGCGCAGCGTTTCGGGGATGCTCGGGGTTTCAGGGTTACTCGGGCTCGGTGCGGGCACGGTCGTCACTGTGGTCTCCTCGCGGGTTGGCAGCCTGAATCGTGTCAGGCGCGCCTGGGCGGTGGATGCAGGTGGCGCGATCAGGGCAAGCAGGGTCAGGCGCGCCTGAGCGAGCGCAGCTGGCGGCGGGTCGGCCAGGTGCGCATCCGGCGTGGGAGCAGGCGATAGATCGGCGTCGCGACGGCCCAGAACAGTTCGACCACGAAGCGGTCGGCCCGCGACCAAGCTGGCTCGAACTCGCGCCGCAGCCGCGAGGGCAGCAGCTCGAGGGCGACGCGCCAAATCAGCGGCAGCGCGGCGCGGAGCCACCACGGGGCGACGTCGGGATGCCGCAGGCGCGCGAAGGCGAGGCGGGCGTCGTCGGTGACCCGCGCATCCGCGAGGGCGGTCTGCCACCAGGCGTCGAACTCGTCGACGGATGCGGGCCACGCCTCGGCCGGCAGCTGCAGCTCGGTGCCGAGGGTGGCAAAGGTGTAGCGGAGCGCCTCGCGGTCGTCGCGGCGGAGCAGGCCGAATGCGCGCTCGTAGGACCGCTCCCCCGCCCAGAGCAGGGTCGCGGCGACCCAGAGCTGCGGCCCGGTGTCGTAGGCTCCGGGCACGTGTGCGTGGCGTCGGTTCACGTGGCGGCGCATGCGCGTGCGGTCAGTATCGTCGCCGTGGACGGCCGCCATAACGTAGTTCAGGGTCTGCTCGAGGCGGCCGAGCGGCGAGGATGCGAACGAGGAGTGGCGGGCGACGCCGGCCGCGACCGTCGGATGCGCGAGCTGCAGCAGAATCGCAGCCCCGCCACCGGCGAGCATGATGCCCTCAGACGAGAGCGTCTGCCCTCGGCGAAACCTCGACTCGGTGCGGTCGGGATTGCTAGCCTGGGCGCGAGGCTCGGCATTCGAGCCTGCGGACGAGGGAGCAGTACCCGCAGCACGACAAGACTGACTCAGTGAGGAGTCACTCATGATGTGGGTCATATTGGTCGTCTCCGGCATGCTCGAGGCGGTGTGGGCAACGGCGCTTGGCGCGTCGCAGGGGTTCAAGAAACTCTGGCCGAGCGTAGTGTTCGTTGTTGCGATGACGGTCAGCATGGTGCTGCTCGCGTACTCCATGACCGAGCTACCGACCGGCACCGCGTATGCCGTCTGGGTCGGCATCGGCGCGTCGCTGACGGCGCTGTGGTCGATGGTGTCGGGCGCCGAGCGCGCCACGGTGATGCGCGTGGCGCTCATCGTCGTGCTCATCGGCTGCGTCGTCGGACTCAAGGTGGTGTCGTAATGCCTTGGATCGTATTGGTGTTGAGCGGGCTTTGCGAGGCCGTGTGGGCGACCGCGCTTGGCGCGAGCCACGGGCTCTCGGAGCCCGTGGCGGCCGTCGTGTTCTTCGTGTTCTGCGTCATTTCGATGCTCGGCCTCGGCTGGGCGGTGAAGCACATTCCGATCGGCACGGCGTATGCCGTGTGGACTGGCATTGGCGCCGCGCTCACGGTGACGTGGGCGATGGTGACGGGTGCCGAGGGCGTGAGTGTCATGAAGGTGGTGTTCCTGATCGGCGTCATCGCCGCCGTCATCGGGCTCAAGCTCGTGCCGAGCGCTGCTTCTACTGAGCCAACGGCAGACTCTGCGGGTCGCTCTTCGCATGTGTCAGTGGGCGGCTCGACTGCCACGTCAGCTGCAGGGTCTGACGCGGAGTCCGCGGCAAAGTGCGGGTCTGAGACAGGCGCCGGGGACGCGGGTCCTGGCGCCTCGCGGGATGCCGACTTCGGCCGGTATGACGCCTAACGCAGCCACGTCGGTGCATTCCGAAAGTTCGCTTCGAATCTCGGAACCACCTGCGGCCACCGGGATACAGTGATGGTTTGTGCGGTGCCCATCGTGGCGACCGCGCGAGGCGATTCCAGGAGGTCAGGCGTGCCGATTACCGGCAAGATCCTCGAGGTGGCGCAAGCGCATCCCGAGCGACTCGCGATCGTCGGCGCCGATTCACGCATTACCTACGGCGAACTTGCCGAAGATGGTCGTCGCGTGCGCGCCGTCGTCGAGCATTTGCAGGATGCGGTGCGGCGAGGAAACGCTCGTCTGCGGTCGGGCGCGTTGCCCGGCAACGCCGAGTCGCCGTCGGCGCAACCGCCGGTCGGCGCGGCCATGGCCGCGGAGCCGAGCGAGCATCCCGCCGCCAGCTTCGATTCGTCGGCCCAGCCAGTCGTCGCGGTGAGCAGCACCGATGCGTTCCATACGGCGCGCATCATCGCCGGACTCGCCGGGTTTGACTGCGTAGCGGCGACGATCGACCCCCGCTGGCCGCTCGAGCATCAGGTGCGCGTCGTGCTCGGCACCGGCATTTCGGTGCTCGTGAGCGACTCGGATGCGCTGCGTGACGCCCTCGCGCGCGCCGGCTGGGCAGGTGCGCAGGTGTCGCTCGAGGAGTTTTGCCGGCTCGAGCGTGAGTTGCCGCCGGCCGAGGCGCCCTCGGTACGACCGGGTGACGAGCCGTTCCTGATGCTGTTTTCTTCGGGCACGACGAGCAATCCGAAGGCGTTCTTGAAGACGCGGGCGCAGTATCGCGCGAACTTTGCCGTGTCGAGCGCGCATCTCGAGCCGCTACCGGGTGTCGCGACGCTCGCGCCCGGGCCGCTGAGCTATTCACTCACGCTGTATGCGCTGGTCGAGTGCCTCGCGTCGGGCGGATCTTGCCACGTCGCCGATTCCTTTGAGGCGCTCGCGGCCTCGCGCCGCATCTTCGACGAGGGCGTGACGCGCATCGTTGCCGTGCCAGCCGTAATCGAGTCGCTCGCGCTCGTCGCGCGCCGCTCTCCCGCGCGGTTCACCGGGGTCCAGCTGCTCGTGGCCGGTGGCGCGAATCTGTCGGCGCGCATCCGCTCGGCCGTCGCCGAGTCGCTGCCGCACGCCCGCTTGGTGAGCTATTACGGCGCGGCCGAGATCGGCTTTATTGGCGACAGTCGCGGCGGCGACGGCACGGCGATCACGCTGTACGACGGCATCGCGGCGCAGGTGCGCGGGCCGCTCGGCGAAGTACTTGCCGACGGCGAGATCGGCGAGCTCTGGATTCGCGCCGACGCCTGCTCTGACTGCTACCTGCCCGCGACGACCGACGAGCAGCTTCGCGACGGTGAGGGCTGGGCAACGGTGCACGATCAGGCTCGGCTGCGCGGTCGGCAGCTCGAGTTGCTCGGGCGGGCCGGCGACATCGTCGTGACGGGCGGGCACAAGGTGTCGCTGCCCGAGGTGGAGCGCGCGTTCGAGCTGCTGCCCGGGGCGGATGCGGTGTGCGCCGTCTCGGCGCCCGACGCGAGTCTTGGCAGCGTCATCGCGCTCGTGCTCGAGGGTGCGGATGCTCCCGACAAGGCGGCCGTGTTGGCATTCGCTCGCGAGCGGTTGGCGCCGCAGTTCGTGCCGCGGCGCGTGTATCGCGTCGGCGAGCTGCCGCGGACGGTCGGCGGCAAGGTTCGTCGGGCGGCCACGGCCGAGCTGGTTGCTCACGGCGAGGCGGTGCGGCTATGAGTGACAAGCGCAGGGGGCGGCGTGCGGCCGCCTCGTCGGGCGGGCGGCGCGACGTCGTCGTGACCGGCGTCGGTGCCGTGACGCCGAGCGGACTCAACGCCGAGGCGACGTGGCAGAGCGTGCGCGAGGGGCGGTCGGCGATCACGCGCCTCGAGGGCGACGTGCTCGACAAGCTGCGGGTGCGCATCGGCGGCCAGGTACGCGGCTTCGACAGCTCGAAGCTGCTGGCGCCGCGCGAGGCCCGTCGTCTCTCGGACGTTCTTCTCTGGGCGATCGCGGCGGCCGACGAGGCGATGGCACAGGCAGATCCGCCGATGCCCGCCGGCAGCGAGTACGGCTTCTCGGTGATCGCGGCCACCGGCTCGGGTCCGGTCGAGGCGATGCAAAACGCGGCCATCGCGATGGCCGAGGCCGGTCCTCGCGCGGTGCCGGCGGCGCTCGTGATGCACGGCGCTCCCGACGCCGCATCCGCCCTCCTCAGCGAGCGCTACGGCGCCCTCGGTGCGGGCGGCGCCATTTCGGCGACCTGCGCGAGCGGCGCGATGGCGCTCGGCGAGGGGCTGCGGCGCATCCGTCACGGCTATGCCGACACCGTGCTGGTCGTCGGTTACGAGGACTGCCTCAACCCCATCAACCTGTCGTCGAACGCGAACCTGCGCGCCCTCGCGAGCGGCTACGAGGATGCGCCGGAGACCGCGAGCCGACCCTTCGACGCCGGGCGGAGCGGCTTCGTCATGTCGCAGGGGGCGGCCGCGATTCTGCTCGAGTCGAAGGATGCCGTGCTCGCGCGCGGCGGGCGCCCACTTGCCGAGCTCGCCGGCTTCGGCG
The DNA here is from genome assembly GCF_900626105.1 of Gulosibacter massiliensis. Classification (NCBI taxonomy): domain Bacteria; kingdom Bacillati; phylum Actinomycetota; class Actinomycetes; order Micrococcales; family Microbacteriaceae; genus Gulosibacter; species Gulosibacter massiliensis. The sequence goes on along the minus strand of NZ_UYZX01000001.1, from coordinate 1,868,570 downwards.
CGGCGTCGGATGCGCACCACCCGACGGCGCCGCATCCCGAGGCCCGGGGCGCGATCGCGGCGGTGCAGGCCTGCCTTGCCGACGCCGGCGCGCGGCCCCGCGACGTCGACCACATCAACGCGCACGGCACCGGCACGGAATTGAACGACGAGATGGAGGCGCTCACGTTTGAGCGAGTCTTTGGCGACGCGCTCGCGGGCCTGCCCATCTCGGCAACGAAGTCGTCGACCGGGCACCTGCTCGGCGCATCCGGGGTTCTCGAGGCGGTGCTGGCCGTGCAGACGATGCGCGACGGCGTGCTGCCGCCGACGCTGAATCTGGATGAGTCGGCGTTCCCGCAGCTCGATGTCGTGACGTCGCCGCGCGACGCCGCGGTGTCGAGCGTGTTGTCGACCTCGTTCGGCTTCGGCGGCCACAACGGCGCCGTGCTGTTGCGCGCTGCCAGTAGTGACGTTGTCGGGCCCTGAGTTCGTCGAGATAGTTGCAGAGATAGAGGAGCCGAATTGTCTGATCGTGAAGCGCGCCATGCCGAGCTGGCCGAGCGGTATCTGCCGCAGGATCGCCTGGAGCGGTTCCGAGAGCGGGCCGACGTGTACGACCGCGAGAATCGTTTCTTCGCCGAGGACTTCGAGGAGCTGCGCGATGCCGGCTACCTGCGGTTGTTTGTGCCCGATGAGTTCGGCGGCCCGGGGCTCTCCCTGAACCAGGTGTCACGGCTGCAGCAGCGGCTCGCGACGGCGGCGCCCGCGACCGCGCTCGGCATCAATATGCACCTCGTGTGCACGGGGGTTGCTCGAGCGTTGCTTGAACGGGACGACCGCTCGCTGCAGTTTGTGCTCGAGGATGCGGCGGCCGACGAGGTGTACGCGTTCGGCATCAGCGAGGCCGGCAACGACTGGGTGCTGTACAGCTCGAACACCGAGGCGGCGCCCCAGCCCGACGGCGGATACCTGCTCACCGGCACGAAGATCTTCACCTCGCTGTCGCCGATGTGGACGCGGCTCATTACCCACGGCAAGGACGCTTCGGGCGACGAGGACGCGCCGATTGTGTATGGAGTGGTGGATCGGGCCGAAGAAGGCATTTCGGTGTCGTCGCACTGGGATCCGATGGGGATGCGCGCGACGCAGAGCCGCTCGACGAAGCTGGATGCGGTGCCGCTGCGCGCCGATCGGGTCGTGCGGCGGTTGCCCGATGGGTTGAATCCTGACTCGCTGCCGTTCGCGATCAACGCGAACTTCCAGCTGCTGATCGCGTCGGTGTACGCGGGGCTCGCGGCGCGGGCACTCGAAGTCGGTGCGGCGGCACTGCACGGCAAGTCGTCGGCGAAGGCCGAGTCGAGTTTCGCCGAGATTCCCGAATTTCGGGTGCGGCTGGCGGATGCTGCGATGCAGTTCGAGGCCGTGCCCGCGCAGTTGGAGACCTACACGCGCGAGTTCGATGAGTTGATCGACCACGGGCGTGCCTGGCCGCGGAAGTTTGTGAGCGCGAAGCTCAACGCCACCGAGGCCGCACGCGCAACGGTTGAGGCCGCGTATCGGTGCGCTGGTGGTCGAGGTTTCGACAATGGAACCGAGCTGAATCGCCTGTATCGGGATGCGCTGGCCGGCATGTTCCACCCTTCGTCGTGGGATGTGGCGCGGCCGATGTTCGCGTCGGCGCTGCTCGATGACTAGGGCGGGAGTTTCGCCGTGGATGTGATGGCTGATCGCTGAGGGCCGGCTACGGAAGGCAAACGTGATCGTCGGTGCCTGTGGCAGCGGCAACGCAGGTGCTGACCTTCATGAATACGCCACGCTCCTTCTGCCAACGCAAGTGGAGCCCGCATCGATCGACGATGCGAGCCCCAAACGCGCAGCGGCATGCTGCTCAAGGCGGAGTTCTTCCCAGAGTTACCAGCCTCGTCCGACGGTCTCGGGCAGCGGGGTCGGTGGATGCTCGAGCCGGTACCCGATGTCGAAGCGTTTGCGACCGCCAAGTCGCGGCTCTTGCGTCCAATCAAGGTGCTCGGGTGGGATGAACCACACCGTGCCACCACCCCGCGACTTTTCACGCGCGACTTGCGCAGGCGGCCCGGGTTCATGCGTGATCCGGATCCCCCACCCCTCATGCACGCGATGGTGACACGAGGTACACAACAAGATCCCGTTATCGAGATCGGTCGTGCCGTCGTGCGCTTTCCACCACGCAATATGGTGCGCTTCCGTCATCCCGGGTGGCAGGCCACAGAACGCGCACCCACCATCCCGCTCCACCAAGGCGAGGCGCTGCGCCCGCGAGAAGTGGCGGTGCTCCCGCCCCAGGTCGAGGACTTCGCTGTCGCCACCGAGGACGACGGGAATGATGTTCGCGACCGCGGCGCGACGACGCAGCGCGGCCGCGTCGAGCATCGTGCCGCCCTCGGACTCGGCCGCCTCGCCCTTGCCCGTCAGGTGCTCGCGCAGGCCCTCGGCGTGCATTCGAATCAGCACCGTCGTCGTCACCCCAGGAACCTCGTCCTGCGCACAACCAAGCAGGTGCTTACACGCTTCGACGAGGGCGTCGGCCTGCATCTGCGGAATCGACCGCGTGTCCTGGTCCACCGCGACCGGCTCCACGCCGTCATCACTCGGGCGGAAGAACACGGTCGACCCCGCCACCTCACCATCGGCCGGCACCTCCGGGTCACCCTTCACATTGTGCCCACGCGACACACGCAGCGCGTTCGTGCAATACGCCTCGAAGAACTTCGCGACATACATGCCGGCTTCGGGGTCGAGTTTCGCCTTCACGTGCAGCATGCCCGTGTCGATGTCGGTAGAGATCTTGACGCTGCGCTCCCGGCGCTGCTTGCGGAACGAGGGCTCCAGGCCGTCGGGGTCGAGTTGGGCTTCGAGTCGGGCCTCGACCTTGCGGAAGTCGGGCAGGCGCATCCCAGTCTTCGCGACCTCAACAATCTCGCGTTCCCCCTCGGCGAGTTCTTCCTCGAGGACGCGGGGTGCCATGCGGCGGCGGAGCTTCACGACCTCGTTCGCGTGCGCGAGCCCGAGTTCGCCCTCGTGCAGCGCGGTCGCGACATGCGGCGCCCGCGGCACAAACCGCTCACTATTCCAGCGTTCCTGGCCAACGACGTCCTTCCCGATGCGCACGTACGCGTCGGCATCACGCTTCTCGACCCGCAAATGCTCGGCAACCAGGTCGCTGGCGTCGCGGCAGCCGTTCCGCCGCGCCAACGCCTCCTCACCCCGCGTCACGTCAGAGCGCACCGCGACCTCGTTCGCGACCACGGCGACTGCCGCACCCAGTTGGCGGTGCATCGCGCCAAGGTGCTGGAGGAAGTCGAGAACGTCCGCGTCATCCGCCGCAGTCAGGGAGTACGCGAGCTCTTCCGACGAGCCCCGCCCGTGGGTGAGGGATTCCCACGACCCCAGCAACTCGCTAAACCTCGTGCGCAGGCGTCCCGCGTGGGAGTGGTCGGCGAACGAGAAGTCAGAAAAGTTGGTGACGGACATCGGAATCACCTCCTCAGGTGACTGCAACAGTGCGTACTTCTATTCTACGATTTGCGGGATCAAAGTCAATATGTTTAATATTTATGTTCGAAGCTGGCTCCCAGGTTCAGAAAATTTCGTACCTACCGCTCACCCCTGTGGACACCGGTCTCCTACTGCAAACTCATTGTCGCCCGAGCCACCGACATGACTGAGCCAGTCCAACGTCGCTTGCTGCACACGCCCGCCGAACCTGCTCGCGAAGTCCAATTCACCGTCACTGGCTTGGTGGCCCGCCGGGGCGGGGACCAACCCGCCGAGATACTATGTGGCGCCGCAGCGGTGTCGTTGACCGAGATAATCGAGTAATGAGTGACGAATTTGGGCACACGTCGGCCCTTGGCGGCATTCGGCTCAACCCCCAACGGTGAGCGACATCCGAGAAATTCACGAGATCTATGGCGATTCGCGCGTTTGGAAGCATCTCGCGTCCGGTCGACACTCGAATCTCGCAACTACCGCTGCCATCGTCAGGTCCTGGGTCGATGCATGGGAACGCGGCGGTCAGGCTGCGTGGATTGTTCGCGGTCCAACCACTGGAGACGTCCTCGGGCACGTGGGCTGCTCAGTTCGGCGCGAGGCACAGGGACGAGGTACTGCCACTCGCGTTGCAACGATGACGGTCCATCGAGCGAAGCACTTCACCCAGACCTGCCCGTAATCGCCCACCTGCTGGAGCACAACCACGCGAGTTCCCGGGTCTCCGAGATATGCCAACTACCACTGCAGCACCGGCCACCAGACGCTGGCAACCCCGACCCGAACGCAATACGACTGATCTACGCCGACCGAGCTTTGTCGAGCGAACAGCTCGGCGCGACGCTGGCCTGATGCCAGCGCCGACGCCGCCGATCCAGGCCCCGCGCATCCGCCCTCAAACACAACGCCGCCCCGCCTCGCAACCAAGCGAGCCGGGGCGACCCGAAGCCCAAGCGAGCGTTACACCCAGGCAGCCAGCACGTCGCGCAGCGGCGTCGTCGGGCGGCCGATGAGCTGCGACAGGTCGCGCGACGAGCTGTCGAGCGCGCCGCCGGCGATCGCCTGATTCATGCCGGCGACGAAGCCAGCGCTGCCCTCGTCGAGGCCCGCCGCCAGTAGCTGTGCACGGTCCTCGTCGGCCGAGATCGCCTGATAGACGACGGGCTGGCCGAGCAGATCCGATTCAACCGCGGCGAAGTCGGCGAAGGTCCAGCCTTCGTCGCCGGCGAGCTCATACGTCTTGCCCGCGTGGCTCGCGTCGGTGGCCACGACCGCGGCAGCCTCGGCGTAGTCGACGCGGCTCGCGGTGGCGAGCTTGGCGTCGCCGACGCTGTTCGCGATCGTGCCCGAGCGGCCGATTTCGAAGTCCTGCTGGTGATTCTCGGTGTACCAGCCGTTGCGCAGAATCGTCGCGGGGATGCCTGACTCGGCGATGAGCTGCTCGGTCGCGACATGCTCGGCCGCGAGCGCGAGTTCCGACGTGTCGGCGGCAAGCAGCGAGGTGTAGATGAGGTGCTGCGCGCCGGCGGCCTTCGCGCCGTTGATCGCGTTGGCGTGCTGCGGCATGCGCTGGCCCGGGACGCTCGTCGAGACGAGCACGACCGTTTCGGCACCCTCGAGCGCGGGGGCAATCGCGGCGGCGTCGTCGAGGTCGGCCTGCGCGGTCGTCACTCCCTTCGCCTCAAGCTGGGCGAGCCGCTCTGCGTTGCGTCCGAGCGCGCGGATGCTGCCGGCGTCAGTGCCGCGAGCGATGAGCGAGTCAATGATGTGTGCGCCGAGTTGGCCGGTTGCGCCGAATACTGCGATGGTCATGCGGAACTCCTTCTTTGGCGGTGTTGCCTGGTCCACAGACGGTAACCACTGACCCTGGAGTTGCATTCCACTGCAACTAAAAAATATCCCGCGAGTTTCCTGCGGGATGCGCTGGTCGGGTCGGCGACGATGGCGGCAACAGATCTCGCCGACGGATGCGGCAGGCGAGACCCAGCGAAAGCGCGAGCCGATTGCCTAAGGGCGAGCCGGTCTACGACCCTTCCGGAGCGCCCCGGTGATCGACGTCACCGAGCAACGTCCACACGGCCCGCGACAGGCTCGGATGCCGCTGCGCGATCTGGCGGAACAGCTTCGCGTCGATGCCATCGGCGGTCGTGCCGAGCTCGGCGGCGCCAGCCTGACGTGTCTGCGCGGCGAGGCGCGCGAGTTGGTATTCAGCGTGCAGCCCCTGCTCCTCGAGGGCTTCGTCGCGCATCATCAGCACCGTGAGTTCGTCGATGTCGGGCTCCTCGGCGACGACGTGCGCCGGGTCTTCGCCCGCGCGAACTCGGCGCTCAATCTTGCTTTCGCGTTCGAGTTTCGCCAGTTCTCGGAGTCGGGTAATCGAAGTGCTCACGGGAAAATTGTAGAACCCCGGACTGCATTTGTTCAGCGGCATTTCGTACGCTTCCAAGTACATACACGACGTTTGCGAGGGCCTGAGGCGCGCGATTCGTTACTACGGCAAAGAGGATGTTCGACTCGAGGAAATCGAGGAACCCCAGGTCCGAGCAGGCACGGTGAAGATCGCCCCAGCGTTCAACGGCATCTGCGGTAGCGACCTGCACCTGTTCCACGACGGCCCGATGGCGCCAGCGCCGGGAGCCGACTCACCGCATCCGCTCTCGGGCGAAACGCTGCCCGTCGGATTCGGCCACGAGTTCTCGGGCGTCGTCGAGGCAGTAGGCGAAGGCGTGACCGACATTGCCGTTGGCGACCGCGTCGCTGTCGAACCTTTGATGGTCGATGGCACCTGCGCGGCGTGCAAGGCTGGCAAGTACAACCTCTGCGAAAAGATGGGGTTCATCGGTGTTTCCGGCCTCGGTGGCGGGCTATCAGAGCACATCGTTGTCGAGCAGCGATGGGTGCACAAGGTCGGCGAGATGCCGCTCGACCAGGCCGCGTTGATCGAGCCACTCTCGGTGGCGGTGCACGCGATTCGCCACGCGGGCGTGACTGAACGCGATCGCGGCAGTGTCGCTGTCGTCGGCGGTGCCGGCCCGATCGGTCTGCTCGCGGCAGCCGTTCTGCGCGCGTACGGTCTCAAGACCATCGTTAGCGAGGTTTCGGATCTGCGGCGTGAGAAGGCGCTCGAGTCGGGGGTCGCGGATGTTGTCGTCAACCCCGCGCAGGAAGACCTAGTCGAGGTCGTGCGCCGCGAAACGGACGGCGCGATGGCGCAGTTCGCGTTCGACGCTGCCTGTGTCGGCGTTGTCGTCGACCAGTTGCTTTCGGTGCTGGGCGGTGGCGGGCGACTCGAGGTAATCGCGATCCATACGAAGCCGTACGAACTCAACATCGTCGGCGCCCTGACCATGCAGGATCGCGTGTTCGGATCCTCGATCGGCTACGCCAATGACCACGCGGAGTCGATTCGCCTCGTCAACGAGGGCCTCGTCAACCTCGAGCCCTTCATCACGAGCCGCATCAAGGCCGACGACATCGTCGCCGACGGCTACGAGAAACTGCTCCACGACCGCAGCGAGGTCAAGATCCTCGTCTCCATGTCGTAACCGACGCTTTCGCACGCCGGTTGAGTGGTCGTTTTTTGTAGTTCTGGCGGTGCCAGAACTACAAAAAACGACCACTCAACCCCCTGCTAGCCAGGCGAACGGCGGTCGCCTATGGCCGAGAGCGTCGTTACGAGCGGGGCTTCCGGTTCCGGTTCTCGGCCAACGCGCTCTCGTCGGCGCGCATCGCATCCACTTCCGCAGCGTCCGGGCCCCGAAGAACCGCGGCGCGAGCAGCCGCATCCCCGTTGCCAGCAGTATCCCCTGCAGTAGCATCCTCGCCAGCAGCATCCCCCGCCCGGTACTTCCCGGGCCCGACCAGCACGATGAGGCCGGTCTCGAGCTGCCGACCGAGCTCCGAATTCTTGCGCCCGACCAGGAAATACCAGACGAGCACGACGGCAGTCCAGAGCGCGAACATGAGGATGGTGATGGGCCGAAGATCCTTGATAATCCAAACGCAGCCGGCCACCGTGAGCACCGGGATGAGCGGATGCAGCGGCAGCCGGAACTTGCGATCGAGGCCGGGCTCGCGGCGGCGCAGCACCATGACGGCGATCGCGACGACGAGGAATGCCATGAGCGTGCCGATGCTCGTCATCTCGGCGAGGAAGTTGATGGGGATCACTCCGGCGAGCACCGCGACCGCCGATCCGACGATGACGGTGTTCGCGATCGGGGTACCAGTGCGCTTGTTCACGCGGCCGAAGATGCGCGGCGCCATGCCGTCGCGCGACGTCGCGTAAAGGATGCGCGTCTGGCCGTACAGCACGACGAGCGTCACCGAGAAGATCGAGATGACCGCGCCGACCGCAAGCACCGTGCCGGGCCACGAGGCGCCGACGATCCGCTCGAGAATCACGGCGAGCCCCGCCGACTGCCCCTCGAACTCGGCGGCCGGCTGTGCGCCGAGCGCCGTGATGACGACCATGAGGTACACGGCCGTGACGACGACGAGGGCCGAGATGATCGCGATCGGCAAGTTGCGGCGTGGATTCTTCGCCTCCTCGCCCGTCGCCGACACCGCATCCAGCCCGACGTACGAGAAGAACACGATACCGGCGCCCGTCATGACGCCCGAGAAACCGAACGGCGCGAACTCGGCGAAGTTGTCGACGTTCCAGCCGGTCACGGCGATCGCAGCAAAGAACACGAGCACGGCGAGCTTGAGCGACACCATGATCGTGTTCGCGATCGCCGACTCCGAGGTACCGCGAATGAGCAGCAGCATGCGCATGGCGACGAGCAGCAAGGCAGGCAGGTTGATGACGCCGCCCTCTTCGGGCGCCGCCGAGATCGCCTGCGGCAGCTCAAAGCCGAGTAGGTTGAGCAACAACTGGTTCACATACTGCGCCCAGCCCACCGCCACGGCGGCGGCCGAGACTCCGTACTCGAGCAGCAGGCAGGCGGCGACGCCCATCGCCGGCAGTTCGCCAAGGGTCGAATACGCGTAGCTGTACGACGATCCGGCGACCGGCACGCTGCTCGAAAGCTCGGCATAGCAGAGCGCCGATAGCCCCGCGACGGCGCCCGCGATGACGAACGACCAGATCGCCGCCGGGCCAGCAATCGGCACGACCTACGACAGGATGAAGAAGATGCCCGTGCCGACCGTCGCACCGACGCCCATAAACGTGAGCTGGAGCAGTCCCATACTGCGAGGCAGCAACCCCGTGCTAGTTCCGGGTTCGGCAGGAACGGGCTTCACCCGAAACAGTTGTTGCGCGAGGGTCGATCGAGGCATCGTCCTGTTTTACTCCAGACTGCGTTGTCGGTGCGCCATTTCGGCGGGGATTACCGGTCGCGCAGCACTCGCATCCGCTGCACGGTGGGGTCGATCGCGCCCCGCACATGCCCGGTCGGCGACGCCGCGACGGCCTGCAAGAACGCGACCGTCTCGGCCGTGATCTCTTCGCCGGGAATCACGTTCGGGATGCCCGGCGGGTACGCCGCGAGGGTGTCGGCCGACACGCGGCCGATCGCAGCGCTCGCGTCGACGAGCTCCGAGTCGGCGAAGTAGGCCTGCCGTGCGGTGCGGCGCAGCGCGCCGGGTTCTGGCAGCGTCGGGAACGCGACCTTCGTCTCGCCGCGCACGAGGGTGGCCTCGGGCGACGTGATGACCTCGATGAGCGCGTGGAACACGGCCGCGTAGTCGGGCACCTTGCCGGCGCCCACGATTGCGACGATCGACGTCGCGGTCGACATCTCGAAGAAGAGCGCGTGCCGGTTGATCAGCTGCTGCCGCACCCAGTGGCCGCTGAGCCCGGCGACCGATACGTCGAGCACGATGTGCAGCGGGTCGACGTCGACGATGTCGTCGAAGCGGCCGAACGTGTCGCTGAGCACGCCGACGCGGCCATCGGCCCGCACGACGTCGCGGAACGCATTCGCGGCCTCAATCGACGCGCCGATCTGCTCGCGACCGTTCACGAGCGCGTGCCGGGCGATGTCGAGGGATGCGCGCAGCAGCGCCGAGGAGGAGGTCGAGGCGGTCATCGACATGGCGCGATTGATCTGCGCCTCGAGCGCGTCGGCGAACGGCCCGTCGGCGAGATGGAGCATCGCCGACTGCGTCAGCGAGCCCGCGAGCTTGTGCGTGCTCGAGATAACGAGGTCGGCCCCGAGCGCGATCGGCGACGCGGGCAGCCCGTCGTGGAAGCCGAAGTGCGGGCCCCAGGCGCCGTCGACGATGAACGGCACGCCGTGCGCGTGCGCGAGCTCGGCGAGCGCGGCGAGGTCGGCCGCCGCACCGAAGTAGCTCGGCGAGACGACGTAGACCGCGGCGAGTGGCACGCCGGAGGCGTCGGCGCGCTCGAGCGCGTCGGCGAGCGCCGCGAGCGTGATGCCGTGCGCGACGCCGTGCTCGTGATCGATGCTCGGCATGACGTAACTCGGCACGAGGTCGGCGACGAGCATCCCGTCGATGAAGCTCGAGTGCACGCTGCGCTGCATGACGATGCCCTCGCCGAGGCCGCGCAGCGCGAGGGCGACGGTGCGGTTCGCCTGCGAGGCGCCGTTCGTGAGAAACCAGGTGCGGCGGGCGCCCCACGCCTCGGCCGCGAGCGCGAGCGCCTGGTCGTAGGGCGAATTGTCGCCGAGGTCAACGTCGTCGACAAGCATCGGAATGTCGAGCTGCAGCAGCCGCTCGCCGAAGAAGTCGGCGAGGCGCCCGCTCACGCCGGTCGCGGTGCCGCCGTGGCCCGGCACCATCAGCTGGGTCGAGACCGTGCGCGCGTGCCGCTCGAGCGCATCCGCGTACGGCGTCGTGCGCTGCGCGGCGCTCGGCGCCGGCGCGCGCGTCGCGTCGAGATCGCGGTGAGCTGAGCGGGCGAGTTCGGAGATCGACATGGGGCCAAGTCTGTCGCCGAGCAGCCCCCGGCAGAATCCCTCACCTGCCTGCCGACTCACATACCCAGGCTGTTAGTCTCGGAGTTAGCAAAAGCTGTGCTATTAGAGGGGTGCGGATGCTCGACCTACGCCAGTTGCAAGCCCTGCGCGCCGTGCACGACGCCGGCTCGGTCACGCGCGCCGCCCGCGCGCTCGCCTGGAGCCAGCCCACCGTCGACTATCACCTGCACGCGCTCGAGGCGCTCGTCGGAGGCCCCGTGCTCGAGCGCACGCCGCGCGGCAGCACCCCGACCGAGGTCGGCGCGTTGCTCGTCGAGCGCGGCGACGAGATTCTCGCGCTGAGCGAGCGAGCGGTGGCGGATGCGCGCGAACTGCAGCGCCGCGGCCGCACGACCCTGCGGTTCGGCACCTATCCGACCGCCGCCGCGTTGCTGCCCGAGATCGTCGCCCGGGTGCGGGCCACCGGCCGCGAGCTCGAGGTCGTGTTGCATGAGGTGCCGCAGTTGCTCGACGGCCTGCACCGCGGCGAGCTCGACGCGCTGCTCGCGTACTCGGTGCCGACGATCGCGCTCGCGGTGCGGCCCGAGTTCGAGGTGGCCGAGGTGTATCGCGACCCGCTGCACGTCGCGCTGCCCGCCGACCACCCGCTCGCCGCGGCCGAGTCGCTCGACACCGCGGCGCTGCGGAGCCTGCACGAGCTGCCGTGGGTGCTCGGCTCGAGCGAGCGCGACCCCATGGATGTGCTGCTGATGGCGACGTTCGAAGAGGCAGGCCTGCGCCCCGAGGTGTCGATTCGCACCGACGACATGCAGGTGATGCTCGCGATGGTCACCGCGCGGCTCGCGGTGTGCCTCGTGCCGCGGCTCGCGGTGCCGACGCCACCGCCGGGCGTGGCGCTCGTGCCTATCGCCGACGCGTCGTTCGCGCGCACCCTGCTCGCGGTCGTGCCGAAGGATGCGCGCCGCGCCGGCCTCTCGATGCGGCAGCTGCGCACGCACCTCGCCGCCGCCATCGCAGGGGGTTGAGTGGTCGATTTTTGTAGTTTTGGCACCGCCAAAACTACAAAAATCGACCACTCAACCCCCACGAACGGTACAGAGGAGGGGCTGCGGCTTTTTCTGCATACCTGGCTGGGTGTAGCCTGAATCGTCGCCAACTTGACCGACACCGTTCGACTCCTGCACTCCCCGACCCCGCTGAGGCAGGCGGTCGGGCCGCGCCACCGCGTTCGAGGCCTCGCCCCACCAGGGCGGGTACAGCGTTTCCGGCGCGCCGTTCATCGTCAGCTCAGGAGCACATTCGTGTCACACGACACCTCGACCATCAACACCGGCGCCACGCCCGCCGCATCCGGCGCGAAGCAGAACAAGCCCTGGCAGGTCATCGTCGCGAGCCTCGTCGGCACGTCGATCGAGTTCTACGACTTCTACATCTACGCCACCGCGGCTTCGCTCGTCTTCCCCATTCTCTTTTTCCCAAGCGCCGACCCGATTACGGCCCTGCTCTCGTCGTTCGCCGTCTTCGGCGTCGCGTTCATCGCGCGCCCCTTCGGCTCGATCCTCTTCGGCCACTTCGGCGACCGCATCGGCCGCAAGGGCACGCTCGTCGGCACGCTGCTCGTGATGGGCATCGCGACATTCCTCATCGGCTGCCTGCCGACCGCGGCGAATGCCGACGGCTCGATCAACACGAACATGACCGTGCTCGCGCCGGCGCTGCTCGTACTGCTGCGCTTCTGCCAGGGCCTCGGCCTCGGCGGCGAGTGGTCGGGCGCCGCCCTCCTCGCCACCGAGAACGCCCCCGCGAACAAGCGCGCCATCTACGGCACGTTCCCACAGCTCGGCGCGCCAATCGGCTTCATCATCGGCAACCTGCTGTTCGTACTGCTCAACTTCACCCTCACCGAGGAGCAGTTCCTCACGTGGGGCTGGCGCCTGCCGTTCCTCGTGTCGGCCGTGCTCGTCATCATCGGCCTTTGGGTGCGCATCCAGCTCACCGAGACGCCCGCGTTCCAGAAGGTCGTGCGTGAGGATCACATCGTCAAGGCCCCGCTCGTCGAGGTCTTCCGCAAGTCGTGGCGCTCGATCATCCTCGGCACCTTCGTGATGCTCGCCACCTACGTGCTCTTCTACATGATGACCTCGTTCATGCTCACGTATGGCTCGACGCCGACGACCGACCAGGCCGCCGCGACCGCAGCCGACTCGGGCACGGCGTTCGACGCCGCGACGCACATCGGCGGCCTCGGCTACCCGAAGACCGACTTCTTGCTCATGCTCATTGTCGCCGTCGTGTTCTTCGGCATCTTCACGCTCGTCTCGGGTCCGCTCGCCGAGAAGTTCGGCCGCCGCAAGATGCTGCTCTCGGTCACGGCGCTGATCTTCATCTTTGCCTTTGTGATGACCCCGCTGCTCGGCCTCGGCCACACGGGCGTACAGGCGCAGCTCATCATCGGCATGGCGCTCATGGGCCTCACCTTCGGCCCGATGGGCGCGGTGCTGCCCGAGTACTTCCCCGCGAACACTCGCTACACCGGCTCGGCGATTGCGTACAACCTCTCGTCGGTACTCGGCGCGGGCATCGCCCCGACCGTGTTCGTCGCGCTCTGGAGCGCGGGCGACGGCTCGCCGTTCTGGGTCGGCGTCTACCTCGCCGGCGCGGCCCTGCTCACCTTCGTCGCGCTGCTGTTCTCGAAGGAAACGAAGCACAACGACTACACGAATGAGTCGGTCGCGGCCTAGCGTCGCGGAACAAAGAATCCCCGGTTCGGTGGGCCGGATGCGCGCAGGCGCATCCGGCCCGGCCGACCGGGGATTTTTGCTCACGTCGACGGATGCTCGGGCCGGCACGCCAGCGCAACTCACGCATCCGCCTCGCGCCGCCAAACAATCTCTGATTAGAGTGAATTGCATCGCGGGCGTCACCGAGGTCGCTTGCGGAAGGGATGCGCCATGACCGAACTGCCGGACTCCGAGATCCGCCGCCGCCTCACCGCCCTCGCGCCGAGCCAACTCAGCGACGCAATGGGCCGCCTCAACGTTGTCGACAGCGGCATCGCGCCGATGTGGCCGTCAGCCGGTTTCGTCGGCCGCGCCGTCACCGCCTACGTTGCGCCCGGCGACAACAAGGTGCTGCACGAGCTCGTGCCCGACCTCACCGAGGGCGACGTCGTCGTTGTGAACGGCAGCGGCGTCACGAATCGGGCGCTGCTCGGCGGCATCATCGCCGAGCGGATGCAGCGCCACGGCGCCGTCGCCGTCGTGCTCGACGGAGCGATCCGCGACGCCCTCGAATTCGAGGAGATCGGCCTGCCCGCCTACGCCCGCGCGGTCTCCCCCGCCGGCCCGTACCGCAACGGACCCGGCCGCCTGCACGAGGCGGTCGCGATCGGCAACGTCGTCGTGCATCCGGGCGACTGGCTCGTCGGCGACCGCGACGGCATCGCCGTGGTGCCGCAGGGCGAGATCGCCGAGGTGCTCGCCGGCGCCGAGGCGAAACGCGAGTCGGAGGAAAAGCAGCTCAGCAAACTCCGCGCGGGCGACCTCGACTAGCTCGTCGATCCGCCGGGCGCCGCGACGAAGTCCCGCGCCCACGCAGCCGTCGCCTCGAGCCCGCCGAAGGTGTAGAGGTGCATGGCCACCGCGCCGAACCCGCCGTCGCGAGCCACCGCATCCTGCAGCGCGCGGATGAACGTGTCGGGCCCCGCGGTGCCCATCAGGTTCGCGAGCGAGAAACCGTACTTGCGCACGATGCCCGCGCTCGAGGCGACACCGAAGCGACTCGCGTAGCGCAGCAGCCGCTTCACGCCCGCCGGGCCTGGAGCGCCGACGCGAATGGGCCCGTCGTACCCCCGCAACCGCACCTCGCCGATCCAGCGCGCCACCGCATCCACGTCAAAACCGAACTGCGTGACAATCACCGACTCGAGCCCCTGCACCCGCAGCTCGCCCAGCTTCTCGTCGAGGGAGGCCCAGAGCACGTCGGTCGGGATGCTCGGGTGCCCCTCCGGGTACCCCGCGATTCCCACCTCGCGCACGCCGTAGTCCGCGAGCCGCACCGCGCGGATGAGCGACGCCGCGTCGGCGAACAGCCCCTCGGGCTGCGCGGGGTCACCCGCGATGAGGAACAGGTGCTCCGAGACGCTCGCCGCCTGCAGCTGCTTGAGGATGCTCGTGAACGCCTCGAGCGAGCGGATGCGCCGGGCCGCGAGGTGCGGCACCGGCACGAACCCGGCGTCGCGCACCGCCCGCGCGGCAGCCACCGTCGTCGCCGGCTCCTCGTTGCTAAGGAACGTCACGTTGATGCGAGTGCCCGCCGGAATCAACCTCGCCGCCGCGGGAATCGCGTCAACGTCGCGGCTCGTGATCTCGAGCGAGAAGTCGCGCATAAGGGCGGGTTCGCGGGCAGCCGGTGGCGTCATGATCCCCAATTCTCCCCTGGCGCGCGGTCACCCGCGACGTCGAGCGCCCCGCTACCCACCAATCCCGAGCACCCCGGCGACGAGATTAATCGCCACCGCGAGAATCACCATCCCGAACAGGAATGACACCGCCGCGTGCCGCAGCAGAATCTTGCGGATGCGCGTGTCGTTGAGCTCGGGGTCGGTCGAGCCGTAGGTCATGCCGACGGCGTAGCTGAGGTACAGAAAGTCGGCGAAGCACGGCGGCGACTTCGAGTGAAAGTCGATGCCGCCGTTGTCGTCGCGGTAGTACTCGTACGCATAGTGCACGGCATAGGTCTGGTGGATGCACGCCCACGCGCCGAAGACGCCGACGAGCGTGAGCAGCGCCCCGAGCGCCGTATTGCCGCTCTGCTGCACGATGAGCACGCTCACCACCGCGAGCGCGGCGACGATCGCGACGAGCACCTCGTCGAAGATCGGGCTGAGATCCTCACGACCGACGTTGCGTTCGGTCGCCGCCGCATCCATCGGCCAGAGCGTCAGCATCGACAGCGTGACGAACACGAGTTCGGCCACGCTGATGCCCACCAGCGTGGCAACGTAGCCGTCGAGCCAGACGCCGGCGAGCAGCGCCGCGGCCACGCCGAGCACCGTCGCCGCCACGAGCTGCGCCCACGTCGGCCTCAGTAGCCGCGGCGTGTAGCCGGTCTCGCTCCCCGTCATGTCATCAATCTAGCGGCGCGCTGCACCACAGGGCGTGCGCGCGGCACCGTGTCGCGCCCGGCGGGCCAAGCGCGCCGCTGCCGCATCGCCTCAGTGGCCGAATGCCTCCGCGAGCCACCACGACCCACCGTCCGACGCGATCCGCGCGTCGATGACGATCGGCCCGTCGCCCGACTCGAGCCACGCGCGCACCGGCTCAAGGTCGTCAACCGACCGCACCGTGACACCCACGGCCCCGAAGCCGCGCGCGATCGACGCGATGTCGACGCGCGGAAAGGTGACCGTGCCGAAGTCGGGCGGCACCGCATCCCCACCGAAGTGGTGCACCTCGGCGCCGTACGCGTCGTCGTTGTAGGCGATGACGACGAGGGGCAGCCCGAGCCGCACCGCGGTCTCGAGCTCGGCGATCGCCATGAGCAGCCCGCCGTCGCCGACGCCGAGCACCGGCAGCCGCTCGGGCTGCGCGAGCGCCGCGCCGATCGCCGTCGCGAGCCCGAGCCCGATCGACTGAAACGCCTGCGTGAAACAGAAACCGTACTCATCGGGCACCCGCAAGTAGCTCGACGGGTACCCCATGAAGTTGCCCGAGTCGATCGACACGACGCGCTCGGCGGGCAGGATGCGGTCGAGCGCGTCGGTGAGGATGCGCGGGTCGATACGCCGCTCGCCATCGTCGCCGATGACCGAAAGATCCCCGGGCACGTGCACGTCGGTGAGCCCGGGCTCGCCGTACGGCACGTCGTTCCAGCGCGCCTCGGCGGCGATGGCCTCGGCAACCTCGGCCGTGCGATACCGCTCCCCCGCGCCCGAGCGCGCGAGTTCGTCGGCGACTGCGCGGGCCGTGAGCGCCGCATCCCCCACCACGCCGAGGTCGATCGGCCGCTGCGCCCCGAGCGCGAGTGGCTCGAGATCAACTTGCGCGACACGGGTGTCGTCGCCGATGAGTCGGCCGTGGCGCATCGTCCACATGTTCAGGGCGCAGCCGAACGACACGATGAGGTCGGCATCGGCAATGAGCTCAGCGACAAGCGGCGACGAGAAGCCGCCCGAGATGCCGAGCGAGAATTCGTCGCCCTCGAACAGCCCGTTCGCGACGGCCGAGGTGGCGAGCAGCGCACCCGCGACGCGGCCGAGCTCGCGCAGCTCGCGGCCGGCGCCCCGGGCGCCGCGCCCGGCGACGAACACGGGCCGCTCGGCCTGTCGAATCAGGTCGGCGAGCGCCCGCACCGAGGCATCGGATGCGCGGGGCGGCACGGGCCGCGGCGGCGCGGCAAGCGTCTCGAGCGCACGGATGCTCGCCTCGGGCGCCGGCGCATCCTGCACATTGATCGGCAGGTTGAGCACGACGGTGCGGCGCTCGTCGCGCGCGAGCCGAAACGCATGCACGACGTCGCCGAGCGCGCTCGCCGGCGAGTTGACGCGCTGCGGGCTCGCGAGCACGGCCGTGGCGAGGCCCGACTGGTCGATCGAGAAGTTCGTCGGCACGGGCGCGGGCGCCGACTCGGCCGCGAGCACGACGACGGGCGTGCGGCTCTTTGCCGCCTCGCCGATACCGGTCATCGCATTCGTGAGCCCGCAGCCCTGGTGCAGCGACACGAGCGCGACGGTGTCGCTCATGCGCGCGTAGGCGTCGGCCATCGTGGCCGCGCCGCCCTCGTGCCGCGTCGCGGTGAACTCGACCCCAGCACCGCGCAGCGCGTTCGTCACCGCGAAGTTGCCCGAGCCGACGACGCCGAAGCAGTGCCGGGCGCCGAGCTTCGCGAGCGCGCGGCCGACGAGCTCGGCGACGGTGAGGCCGCTCATGCCTGGGTTTCGACGAGCGCGAAGACGCGGCTCGGGCTACCGGTGCCGCCGACGATCGGCAGCGGCGCGACGACGAGCACGGCGCCGCTGGCCGGCAGCTCCGCGAGTCGCTGCAGCGAGGTGATGCCGTACTTGTCGGCGCCGAGCAGGTGGTAATGCATCGGGAACGGCGGGTCGAGCTCGGCGCCGCGGCCCCAGTCGATGCCGACGGTCTCAACGCCGACGCCCGAGATCTCGGGGCGCGCGGCGAGCCATGCGGCAAGCTCGGCGGTCGCGCCGGGCGTGTGCGAGCCGGTCTCGTCGGCGTTGAGGAACGCCTCCTGGCTGTCGGAGTACTGATCCCAGCCGGTGCGCAGCAGCAGCCAGGTATTCGGCTCGAACGCGCCATGCTCGGCCTCCCAGCGCTCGACGTGCTCGACGTCGATGAGGAAGTCGGCGTCAGCTGCCGCCTCGGCCGAGAAGTCGAGCACCACCGCGGGGCCAACGAGTCGCTCGGGCGGCAGCTGCGACACGTCGTGCCCCTCGCGGCCGCTCACCCAGTGCACGGGTGCGTCGATGTGGGTGCCGATGTGCTCACCCGTGTGGATGTTCGCGTGCTTCCAGAATGGCCCGGGCTCGTTGTATTCGCTCACGGTTTCGAGCGAGAAGTCGATGAGGTTCGCGAACGGCTCGGGCAGGCGCAGTGTCGGCGTCGAGGCCTCGAGGCGGTTTGTGAGGTCAACGATGCGAACGGAGCCGCTCGCGAGGGCGGCAACGAGGTCGGGCAGCAGCGCCATGGGGAGTCCTCTTCCTTGGGGAACCTGGGGCCGCCGAGTGCGCGCCCCACACCTGCCAGGCTAATCGAGCGCGGCTACGCTGGTGGGTGTGCTTGCCAACGACACTCGCTGCCCGTGCGGAACCGGTCTGACCTACGGCGAATGCTGCGGCCGATTCCACGCCGGCCAGCCCGCCCCGAGCGCCGAGGCCCTCATGCGCTCGCGCTTTACCGCCTTCGTCACCGGCGACGCCGACTACCTGCGCTCGACCTGGCATCCGAGCCGCCGCCCCGAACGACTCGACCTCGACAGCGACCTCGTGTGGCAGCGCCTCGAGGTGCTCGGCACCACGGGCACGCCGTTCGACGCGACCGCGACGGTCGAGTTCATCGCGCACTTCAGGGATGCGGATGAGCGCGGCACGCTGCACGAAAACAGCGAGTTTGTGCGCGAGCAGGGCCGCTGGTTCTACGTGCGCGCGCTGTCGTAGCGCCGCCGCGCGACCGGCCTAGCGGTACACGGGCCAGGCGGAGCCCGCGACGAACGCGCCCACGACCGCGAGCACCGTCAGCGCGATCACCCAGACGTCGAGCGGTCGAATCTGCAGCTTGTCCATGCGGATCTGGCGCCCTCGCGCATCCGAGCCGGCCCGCGTGAAGCCGCGGGTCTCGAGCGCCTCGACGGTGGTGCGCACCGACTTCGCGGTATTGAGGAAGATCGGGTAGAACGACAGCACCGCGAGCTGCGCCCACTGCGCGCCCACTCGCCAGGCGAGAAACCCGCGCTTCTCGGGCGGCGCCGTGCGCAGCCGGTACCCCTCGAACACCGTGCTGAACTCCTCGATAAGAATCGGGAGCATGCGGTAGCCATAGCTGACACCGAACGCGAGCATCTGCGGCGCGCGGAACGCGAGCAGCGCATCCGAGAGCTTCTCCGGGTCGAGCGACACGAACGCCGCCATGCTCGCGAGCGAAACGACCCCGAGCTTGAGGTGCAGCGCGGCGAGCGCGATGAGCGTCTCGAGATTGCCGCCGAACAGCCACGCGGCGACCGCCATATAGATGACCTCGGCGCCGAGCCCGAGCACGAACAACCCGAGAATGAGCGGCCCGACGCGCGCGAGGAAGATCGAGACGGCGCCGATGACGAAGAGCCCTGCGAGCACTGTGATGTTGTGGGTGAACCAGGGCACGAGCGCGAGCAGGATGTACCAGATCACCACCGCGCGCGGATCCATCGCCGCGAACAGGCCGCCGCGGGTGGCGTAGGCGGTGCGAATGAGTTCGAGCTTGACCCACTCGACCGACAGGACGTCGTGATGTGCGCGTGCCATCAGTGCGTCTCCTCCAAGTTGTTGAGCGCTGCGCCGACCACCGCGACCAGCTCGCCCACCGACAGCGGCACCGGGTCGAGCCCGAGCTCGCGGCCGAGCACGGAGATCTGCGGCGGCCGCAGGCGCACCTGGTCGAGCAGCGCCGCGTCGGTGAACAGCTCGCGCGGGGTGACGTCGGCGAGGATGCGCCCGCCCTCGAGCACGAGCACGCGGTTCGCCCACTCGGCGACGAGCTGCATGTCGTGCGTGGCGACGACAGTGCACTCGATGGTGTCGGCGAGCTCGGCGAGCATCGTCGTCACGTCGTCGCGGCTCTGGGTGTCGAGGCTCGACGTGGGTTCGTCGAGCAGCAGCAGCTTCGGCCGCATCGCGAGGCCGATCGCGAGGGTCGCGCGGCGTTGCTGGCCGCCCGACAAGGTGCGGCCGTCGCGCTCGGCGATCGGCGTCAGCGCGACCCGCTCGAGCACGCGCTGCACGATCTGGTCGGTGTCGGGCACCTTCCGCGAGCGCGGGAACAGGGCGACGTCGTCGCGCACCGAGCCCTTAAGAAACATGAGCTGCGGATGCTGATAGAGGTAGGCGGCGGTGTTCGCCATCTTGCGCGCCGAGACCGATCTCGTGCTCGTGCCGTCGATGACCACCTCGCCCTCGCGGGCGACGATGATGCCAGCGAGGAGCTTGAGCAGCGTCGACTTGCCCGCACCGTTACCGCCGACGAGCGCGATCCGCTCGCCGCTGCGCAGCGTCGTGTCGAGGCCCTGCAGCACCGGCGTGATGTTGCCGCCGACGCTCTTGTAGCCGTGCGTCACGTTCTCGACCTGGGCCACGATCGGGGCGGGGTCACTGGCCGCGGCCTCCTCGGCCAGACCAGGATGCGCGCCAAGCCGCTCTGCGGCCTCGGCACGGTCCTCGGCCACCGCATCCGTGCGAACGGGATGCGCTCCCAGCAACACCGCCGCCTCGGCCGGGGTGCGCGGCGCGGCATCCAAGCCGAGCCCGCGCACCGCCTGCACCGCCTGCGGGGCCGGGATGCCGTGCTGCTCGAGCTCGTCCGTGCGACGCAGCGCATCCTCGATCGGCAGGTGCCAGACCGGGCTGCCGTGCGCCATGAGCACGACCGACTTGGCGTACTTCGCGACGAACTCGGCGTGGTGCTCGATCGTGATCACGGTGACGCCGTGCTCGCGGTTGAGCTCGGCGAGGCGCTCATAGATCTCCTCGGCGCGCGCCGGGTCGAGCTCGGCGACGGGCTCGTCGACGATGATCACCTCGGGCCGCAGCGCAAGCGCCCCCGCGAGCGCGGTGAGGTGCGCCTGGCCGCCTGAGAGCTGCCAGATATAGCGGTCGTCGAGGTGCGCGATGCCGAGGCTGTCGAGCGCCGCATCCGTGTCTTCGACGTGCGAGTCGCGACCGAAGTTGATCGGGCCGAACGCGACGTCGTCGCGCACGGTCGGCCGCACGAGCTGGTTCTGGAAGTCCTGGTAGACGTAGCCGACGCGGGTTGAGAGCTCGGCGACGCTCGAGGTGTACGTGTCGACCCCATCCACCGTCACCGAGCCGGCAAAGTCGCCCGACCAGTAGTGCGGAATCAGACCGTTGATGCTCTTGCAGAGCGTGGTCTTGGCCGCTCCGTTGCCCCCGACCACGGCAACGAAGTCGCCGCGTTCGATGGTGAGGTTGACGTTACGCAGCACGTCGGCCTCGGCGCCGGGATACCGGAAGGACAGGTTCTCAATGACGATGATGGGGTCGGCCACAATTAGCGCTTTCGGTTCTTCTGGGAGCGGCGGAACAGCAGGATGGCGACGACGAGCATGACGGCGATGACGCCGACGCTCACCCACAGGAAGCCGGGGCCGTACTGGTCGAGCAGCTCGGTGTCGACGGCGCCGACCGAGAGGTCCCACGCCTCGAGGAACGCGAAGAAGAACGAGGCGATCGAGAGCAGCAGGGCGACGACGACGAACCAGCCGACGTGCTGCACCGAGCCGGGGATGCGCTCGCCCGGCACGCGCGGGCGCAGGCCGAGCAGCGGCTCGATCTTGCCGTAGAGGGCGGGGATGAGCCACATGGCGGGGATCGCGCCGAAGAGGATGCCGCTGATGAGCACGTCGACGCCGAGGCCGATGCCCTCGATCGCGAGGATCGACTCGGGCAGGCCCTCGACGAATTCCGGGTCCTCGAGCCCGACCCAGACCTTCGAGAGGTCGACGATGGCCGAGAGCACCTTGTCGATGAGCACGACGGTGATCGCGCCGATCCAGATCTGCACGCGCGAGTTCGCGTTGCGAATCAGCATGCCGCCGACGTAGAGGGCGAGGAACATCTGCAGGAAGCCCTCGACCTCGGCGAGGCCCGAGAAGTCGCCCATGAGCAGGTCGGTGAAGACGATCTCGCCGAGCGGTGCGCCGAGCGCGGCCCAGAACGGGTTGAACAGCGCCACCATGGTGAGCGGCACGAAGATGAAGCTGCTCACCGAGACGTCGATCGGTCCGATCGAGACGTCGGGAATTACTTCGAGGATGATGTTCGCGAGGCCGTTCAGCGCCATCGCGAGCACAAACACCATGAGTTTCTGCGGCATGGTCATCTCGCCGCCGGGGGCACCGCTGCCTCGCAGGGCGCCGGCGCGGCGGTAGTCGGAGGGCTCGGCGGTCGAAGTCGTGGTGGGTTGTCGGGTGTCAGTCACGGGGGTGCTCCTTGTGTCGGGGTTCACGCAGCGTCGGCTTGTTGGCGGGGTGGGGTTACGACACCGCGGCGTCGACGACGTCGCGGCTCGGGGTCAGCAGGTCAATGAGGTCGGCGGCGGAGTCGATGGCGTCGGTGGCGATGCCCTCGGCGACGGCGGCGTCGATTTCGGCGTCGCCGGTCGACCCGCCGCGCACGAGCACGCGGCGGGCGATGCCCGCGGTGAGCGCACCGGCGGCGTCGTTGCGCGGCTTGTCGCCGAGGAACCAGGTGCGAGCGGGGTCGGCGTCGGCGACGAGCAGCGCCTCGCGCACGATGCGCGCATGCGGCTTGCGGAACCCGACCTCGTCAGAACACACGTAGGCGGCGATGAGGTGGTCAATGCCCTGGGCGGCGCACTCGGCGCGCACGGCCCGGCCGTTGATCGTGTTCGACACCACGACGACGGGCATCGCCTCGCGCTCGGCGTGCTCGAGCAGCTCGCGGATGCCGGGGCGCGGCGTGCGCTTGCTCTTCGCGGTGCCGAAGCGGAACATCAGATCGTGTGCCTCGGCCTCGAGCAGCGCCCGGGCTCGCGGGCCGAGGTCGCCGCCGACGAGGTCGCGCCAGAAGCGCGCGGCGCCGATCTCGTGGCAGCCGTCGGGGCGCTCGCGCTCGGTCACCTTGAACTCGCGGTAGCGCGCCACGCCGTCCGCGACGAGCGCGCGAGCGCGGGCGCGGTCCACGCGCTCGTCCTCGCCGTCGAGCAGCGCGGCGAGCGAGTCGCAGAACTCATCGAGCAGCGTGTCGTCGGGCGTCGAGGTCGAGATGACCCCGCCGTGGTCGAGCAGCAGGGCAGCCTGCCGGCCCGCGAGGGCCGCGTCGCTCGTCGCCGTCGCGGGCGAGGCCGGCGCGGGGTCGGCCGCCGCCCGCAGCGTCTCGAGCAGCCCCTCGGGGGTCGGGAACACCGCATCCGCCACCTCGGCCACGCCGAACGGCGGCTGGTCGGTGTGCTTGCTCACCGTGAGCACCACCGCGCCGACGCTCGCGCGGCGGCCGGCCACGACATCCCGGTCTTGCGTGTCACCGACGTACCAGGCGTCGGCGGGCGAGACGCCGAGCGCCGCCGACGCGAGCTCGATCATGCGCGGGTGCGGCTTGCGCATCCCAACCTCGTCGCTGTACACCTGCACCGAGAAGAACGAGGCGAGGCCGTGCTTCGCGAGCAGGCGGCGGTGGCTGCGCCCGGAGTGCGCGTTGCTCACGATGCCGAGTGGAATGCCGCGGCGCACCGCCTCGTCGAGCAGTTCGGGGATGCCCGGGCGCACGACATGGTCGGAGATCGTCGTGTTCTGCTCCTCGAGCAGCGCGCCGGCCTCGGCGACGAGCAGGGCGCGGATGGGCTCGGGCAGCTCGGCCGCGAGGAAGTCGCCGACGACCTCGCGGTGCGTCATCTCGCGCGGCTCGAGGCGGCGGCTCGACGCGTGCTTCCAGTGGCGCAGCGCGGTGAGCCCCGAGTCGAGCGAGGTGCGCACCTCGGCCTGCTCGATGCGGTGCCCGGCTCGCGCGGCACGCGCCACGATCGACGCGGCCAGCTCGTCTCGACCGGTGGGTCGCTTCACCGTTTCGAAGATGACGCCGCCGAAGTCGAGCAGCAGGGCGCGGGGCGCGTAAAGCAGTGGGGATGCGGTGGTCGGCACGAGTGGGTCTCTTTCTGTCGCGTTCGCAACGACCGTACGAAGGGCCCGTGTACGGCTTGGCACCGCTATGTGAACGGTTGTGGAACGCTCCAATTGGAAATCCCTGGAACGCTCCAACGCTGCTAGAACAGAGCCATGGGAGCAAAGAGCCACCGCGCGCCGACCCTCAACGACGTCGCCGCCGAGGCGGGCGTATCGAAGTCGCTCGTGTCGCTCGCCGTGCGCGGCGACGTGGGCGTGCGGCCCGAGACGCGCACGCGCATTCTCGACGTCGCCGACCGGCTCGGGTACCACTCGAACCCGTGGGCGCGCTCGCTCGTGCGCGGCCGCAGCCAGATGATCGGCGTGCTGCTCGACGACCTGCGCAGCGGCTACCACACCGACGTCGTGCACGGCATCGAAGACGAGGCCGAGACGAACGGCATGTCAGTTGTCATGGCCGATGCCCGCCGCGACCCGGCGCTGCTGCGCACCCGCCTCGAGCGGATGATCGGGCTCGGGCTCGACGGCGTCGTGATCGTCTCGGGTCGGGCCGACAGCGCGACGATCGGCGACTTCGCGCGCCGGGTGCCGCTCGTCGTCGTGGGCCGCCCCGCCGAGCTCTCGCCCGGCATCGGCCAGGTGTCGAACGACGACCGCACCGGCATGCGCCTCGCGGTGCACCACCTCGCGGCCCTCGGGCACCGCCGCATCGTGCACCTGCCCGGCTCGCCGCGCCCGGCGGCCGTCGCCAGGCGCGAGGCCTACCTTGAGGCGATGCACGAACTCGGATTGGAGGACCAGGCGAACGTTGTGCCGGGCATCGAGACGCTGCTCGGCACGCTCGCGAAGGGGTCCGCCGAAGCCCCGACGGCGGTGTGCTGCGCCACCGACCGCATTGCCGTCGAGCTCATCGGCGAGCTCACCGACGCCGGCGTCGAGGTGCCCAGCCGCCTCAGCATCGTCGGCTACGACAACATCGACTTCGCGGCCCGGATGCGGCCGACGCTGACGAGCGTCGACCAGCCGCGCCGCTCGATGGGGTCGCTCGCCCTGCGGCAGCTCACCGACATGCTCGCTGGGGCGGATGCGCGGCACGAGATCGCGACGCCGACCCTCGCGATCCGCCGCTCGACCGCCGCACCGGAGCGCTGACATGACGCAGCGGGATGTGGTGCTTGAGGCACCGGGCCGGGTCGCTCGCGTAGCCCCGCCGCCCCACCGACATGCCCGACGCCGCGCGCGTCGGTAGGGTGTGCCACACTCTCGGGGTGACAACTAGGCGCGCATCGTGACTGGGCAGGAGCTGCTCGGGTGGCTGCCGACCGTCGCCGCGATCGTGCTGCTCGCCGGCATCGCGTTTGGCGGGCTCGCGGCGTTCCGCATCCCGGCGCCGCACGAGGTCATCGTCGCCGTCGCCCGTGCCGCCCTGCAGCTCGCGGCACTGAGCCTCGTGCTGTCGGGCGTCATCACGCATCCGCTCTGGGTTGGCCTCGGGCTCGTCGTGATGTTCGCGGCGGCGGTGTTCACGTCGGCGCGGCGCACCCGCGGCATGGGCGCCCCGATTGCCCTACTCGCGAGTTCGATGGCGCTCGGCCCGTGTGTCGCGATGGCGATCGTGTTCGGCACCGGTGCGCTCGCCTTTGAGCCGCGGTACCTGCTCGCGGTCGGCGGCATCGTCGTCGGCAACACCATGACGATCGCGACGCTGACGCTGCGGCTGCTCGACGCGGGAGCGCGCGATCACTGGGACGAGATCGAGGGCTGGCTCGCCCTCGGCGCGACTCCGCGCCAGGCCTTCGCGCCGATCGCTCGGCCGGCGGTGCGCAACGCGCTCATGCCGTCGATCGACCAGACTCGCACGACCGGGCTCGTCGTGCTGCCGGGCGCCTTCGTCGGCGCGGTGTTCGCGGGCGCCTCGCCGATCGAGGCCGGTACGTTTCAGCTCATCGTGCTCGCGAGCATCCTCGCCTCGGCGGTCATCACCGCGACGCTGCTCGCGTTCCGCCAGTCCCAACTGCGCAAACCGCTGCCGCTCGTCGCCGCGGCGTAGGTGGCACTGTTTGCCGCACTGTGAACGTCTGCGGTCCGCAACGATCTCCGGGCAGGAGATGGGCGAAGACGCTCGCAATCTGTGCACGGGTGCCCTCGCCCGCCTTGTGTCACTTCACCGGGCTGTACCCCGAGGCGGCACGCCTTGCAACGTCAGGCGAGTACGAGCTCGACGTTGTCGTGGCTCGCGAACACCTCGAGCACGAGGTCGAAGTAGGTCGGGCCGCCCGCGGCGCGCAGCCCCGCGAGGTCACGGGTGATCTTCTCGGCGTTGAAGGTGCCGGGTCGCGCGAGCTTCGCCTCGTACCAGGATGCGGTGGTGTCGACGCCGAGGGCGGCGCGGCTAAGTTCGTGGTCGTGCCACGTGACGCGGATGCGGTCGTGCCCGACGGCGTCGCCGATACCGCCGTAGAGGAGGTCGTCGAGCGCGTCCAGGCTCTCGCCGAGCCGCCAGTCTTCGCTCTGCATGAAGCCGCGGTTGAGCTCGTCGTAGAGCGAGGCGATATCGGTGATCACGGTGCCGCGCAGTTCGACCTCAAACATGGGTCGATTCTGGCAGACGGCGGTGGCCTCACCCTCGGACAAACCACGAGGCCCGCGCATCCGGGTGGATGCGCGGGCCTTCACCGCTTCTGCGGCGTTACTACTGAACTACTGAATCGCGACGAACACGGTGTCGGCCGATATGCCGGGGGTCACCCCCAGCACACCGTCAACTGGAGCCGGTACCTCGAATACCTCATTGCCGGTCGTCGACGCACCCTCATAGAGGGTGTTCATCGTGTCGATTGCGTCGGGGGCAACCACGAGGCTGTCGTATGACTCGACGGTGTTGCCGCCAGCCGTGACGTAGTCGAGGCCGACCGAAATCGGGGTCGATCCATCGGCATCGTCACCGGTGTAGGTGATCGTGTAGTTCACGAGGATGTAGACGTTGCCCTCAGCAGGCTCGTCGTTGAACTGATTCTCGGCCAGCACCGCGTCAGTCGCGTCGAGCGTGACCGAGTTGATGGTGACGGTCCAGTCGCGACCCTCGAGCGACGAGCCGAGCGGAAACGGGTTCTCGCGCGTGCCCGCCTCGGCGTCCTCGGCCGGTGCTTCTTCGGCGACGGTCCCGTCCGCCTCATCGGCCGGCGCATCCGGCTCGGCCGAGTCGACCTCGGCGGCCTCGCTCGAGGTCACGTTGACGTTGCTGTTCTCTTCAACCGCGTCACCAATGGCGTTGCCGACGGCCACGAAGAAGACGATGAAGCCGACAATGGTGCCGACGACCGAGATGATGACGGCGCTCACCGCCTGCCACTTCACCTTGCCCTTGAGGAAGATGGCGACGAGGCCAAGGATGAACGCGATGGGCAGCAACACCCAGCCGACGATGAGCGCGCCCGGCATGCAGGCGAAGATGAAGCCGACGATCGCGACGATGAACGCGGCAATGCCGAGCCCGTTCGTGCGCTTCGGCTGCTCGCTCATCGGCGGCTGCCCAGACGCCTGCTGCGGCGCGGGAGGGTAGAGCTGCTGGGGCGGGGTTTGGGAGTTTGACACGGTTACTCCATAGGTAGCGAGGCAGGTTTCGACGCATGTCGTGCCTCACTCCGGAAGTTATGTCGAGCCTCCGACATGACTTCGATGCGCCTGCATCTCCCCCGGCCCGTGGCGCAAAGAACCGCGCGGCGGTGGCGAGTGCGCCACCGCCGCGCGGACTCGCCAGGCGTTAGCGCATCGGGGCGCCGCCGTCGGCGCCGTCGACCGGGCTCACGCTGCCGTCGGGGTTCTCGACGACGATCTCTTCGCGCTGCACCGGCACCTCGACGAGCTTCGTCTCAGTGACGACCCGCTTGCGCAGGCGCAGGTTGCCGCCCGCAGTCTGCTGCGGGGCACCACCCGCGGGAGCCGTTGCGCTGCCCGCCGATTGGGGGTCGGATGCGACGCCCGCGCCAGTCGCGGCATGGCGCCCGGCGGCATTCGGGTCGAGTCGTTCCTCGCCCGCGGCGGCATCCTGGCCGGAGTCAAGCCGCTCCCCAGCGGGCACCGCATTGGCGTTCGAGTTGACGCGTCGGTCGCCAGGCACTGCGTTCGCGTTCGGGTCGGCGCGCCGATCACGAGGCACAGCGTTCGCGTTCGAGTCGAGTGGTTCGGCTCCCGTACCCGGATGCGCGCCCGCCGCGGCGGCAGCTCCCGCGACGCCCACACCCGCTTCGGCACCGCGGCCGTCGTGACGGCCATCACCGCGCTGGAACTCCTGCTCGAGCGCCGCGCGATCCCCGGCCGCGCCGGCATCCCGCTCGTCCTGGCGCGCATTCACGCCGTCGTGGCGAACGTCAGCGTCACGCGCATCCGCGTCGCCCTGGCGGGCATTGGTGTCGCGCGCATCCCGCTCACTGTCGCGCGTATCCGTCCCGGGCACACCGGCGTTGCCGCGCACCGCGTTCGGGTTGTCGATGCCGTAGTAGTGGAAAAGTTCGTTCTCTTGCTCGACCGAGAGCTCGCCGTCGGGGCCGATATTTGGCGCATCCTTAATGAACGACTTCTCGTACGGCACGACGAGTCCGCCGCTATTGAACTGCGCGTTGGCGAGCGGAATGAAGGTCTCGTGGCTGCCGAAGAGACCCGTGTTCACCGTGACCCACGAGGGCTCCTCGGTGCCATCGAATACGTAGACATTATTGACGCCACCGAGCTTGTGCCCGGCGCTGTCGTAGACATCGGCGTTGGCAAGATCGCTAAAGGTGTTTTGGTTCGTCATAGTCAGTTGCCTCCCGACAGGATTGGCGATTGTCGCGAGCACAGGTTTGCTCGCTCGTATCTCTGACTAGCGAACCGGCCTCGGTGGCACATGAGCGCTTGGTGAGAAAGCTGGGCATCCTCACACCGCGCCATCAGCCGCGAGCGCGCAGGTCAACCGCGCAAGACGCCGACTAAGTCGGCGAACTCAGGGTCCTCACCGAGCTCGGCGAGCGCTGCTTCAAGCGCGGCATCATTCAGTGGACGTGCAGCTTCGAGCAGCTTGCGGCCCGCCTCGGTGACGTCGGCATTCGCTCGGTCGTCGCGGCCGAGCTCGCCGGGCCCGAGCGCCGCTCGAAGGCGGTCGCCGTCATGTTCAGCGGTATCGCCCTCGCGAACCTCGCCGGCGTGCCGCTCGGCACCTGGCTCGGCCACGAGCTTGGCTGGCGCGCGACCTTCATGACCATCTCGGTGCTCGGCGTCGTCATGATCGCGGCGCTTGCGGCGCTCATCGGCCTCGGTGTCGTGACGGGCATGATGACGACGTTCTTCCTCGCCGCGGTCGAGCGCATCCCGCTCGGTACCGCCGTCGCGATCGAGTTCCTCGGGCCGCTCATGGTGGCCGGGCTCATGAGTAAGCAGCGCAATTCGCTCATATGGCCGGCGCTCGCGCTCGTCGGCGTCGTGCTGCTGACCGAGCCGTGGCGCGGTCACATTGACCTCGTCGGCGTCGCCTTCGCCGTCACGGCGGGCGTCTGCTGGGGGCTGTACAACGTGCTCACGCAACACGTCGGCGACCGCTTCGCGGGCATCAGCGGCCTCTCGCTCACGATTCCGGTCGCGGCGCTCGCCACCCTGCCGGTCGGCCTGCCGCAGGTGATCGGCGGCGAGTTCACCTGGTGGCTCCTGCCCGTCACTGCCGGCATCGCCCTCATCACGCCGGTGATCGCGTTCGGGCTCGAGATGCTCGCCCTGCGCTGCATGACCCACACCGCCTTAGGCACGCTGCTCTCAATCGAACCCGCCTTCGGCATCCTCATCGGCGTGGTCGTGCTCGCGCAGCAGCCCACGCTGATGCAGCTTGTGGGCGTCACGATCGTGATTGTCGCGGGGCCGCGGCGCAGCGTGGCGGGCGCCGCGTGATCGAGCCCGCGCCGGCCGTCACGTCACCGCAACCAACGGATGCGTAGGGTCGCCCGAGGTGCCCCGGCACGTTCCCACGCATGACCGGTTCGGCGCTGTCGTAGGCTGAATCGCATGGCTAGCGAGTGGCGTCCCGATGTGCTCGGTGCCCCGTTCGAGCAGCTCACGCTGACGCTCGCGCCCGACGACGAAGGCGAAGTCGAGGCGACGCTCGTGCGGCTGCTGCCGCCGAAGCGTCGATGGTGGGCGCCACGCGAACCCCTTGATGATGTCGACGTGCTCTATGTGCACGGCTGGTCGGACTATTTCTTTCAGCGCCGACTCGCCCGCTATTGGGCCGACCGCGGGGCGCGATTCTTCGCCCTCGACTTGCGCAAGTATGGCCGCAGCCTGCGCGAGCACCAGACCCCGGGCTACATCACCGATCTCGCCGCCTACGACGAAGACCTCGCCGCCGCGCTCGCCGCGATGGGCTGGTCGGTGTACGAGCCCCGTACCGACCGCCGCCTCGTACTCATCGGCCATTCAACGGGTGGCCTCACCCTGAGCCTCTGGGCCGCGCGCCACCCGGGCGTCGCGTCGGCGCTCATCCTCAACAGCCCCTGGCTCGAGTTTCAGCTCAGCGGCATCACGCGCGGCGTGATCTCGCCCGTGCTCGATCTGCAGTCGCGGGTCCGCCCGCTCAGCACCTCGCCTCAGGTCGACTTCGGCTTCTACTCGCGCGCCCAGGCGGAGGTCGCCGACCCCGACGACCTCATGGATGTGTATCTCCCCTGGCGCCCCGCGCAGACGATGCCGGTGCACACGGGCTGGCTCCACGCGATTTTGAGCGCTCACGCGCAAGTCGCGAAGGGGCTCGGTATCGCCGCGCCGATCTGCGTGTTGCTCTCGCAGCGCTCCGCCGTGCCCGCCCGCTGGTCGGAGGACCTCACTCGCGCCGACACGGTGCTCGTCGTCGACGACATCGCGCGCGCCTCACTCAAGCTCGGGTCATCGGTCACCGTCGAGCGCATCGACGGTGCGCTCCACGACGTCTTTCTCTCGAGGCGTGAGGCACGCAATGAGGCGTATGCCCGCCTCGACCGATGGGTGACGGGATGCCTCGCCCGCTAGACGCTGCGCCGCCGAAAGGCGCGCGAAGGGCAAGGAACACCTCTCAAGATGAATCTCCGCTGCGACTCAGCCGGGGTTCGCGTCGGCGCGGTCGCGGGCCGCTGAAGTTCGATTCGCGCCGTCAGCCGCCCGGCCGCTCGGCCCTCGCATCCGCCATCGCGGCATCGACGGCCGATGGCGCCGCCCAGCTCGCGAGCATGCCGAGCGCATCCGCCGAGGGGCTGCCGGGTTCGACGGTGTAGACGAGCATGACGAGCCCGGGGTCGGTCGAGAGCTCGAACGACTCGTATCCAAACTCGAAGTCGCCAATGTCGGCGTGCGTGAGGAGCTTCGCGCCCGAGCGGTGGCGGAACACGTCGTGGGAGGCCCAGAGCGAGCGGAACTGGTCGCTTTGGATGGAAAGCGTGCCGCTGATCTCGATGAGTTCGCGGTCATATGGGTCGCTCGCGGTCGCCGCGTGCAGCAGCGCGACGACGTTGCGCTTCGCGACGTCGAAGTCGCGGTGGAAGCGCGCGGCCGGCGGCTCAAGAAAGAGGTAGTACGCGTAGTTGAAGTGGTCGCCCGAGCCGTCGAGCGGCAGCGAGTAGAGGGCCCGGCCGAGGCGGTTCGCGGCGAGCCGATCGAGGCGCGCGTTCTGCACAAACGCGGGCGTATGGATGGAGTCGAGCACGCGCTGGATGCCCGGGCGCACGGATGTGCGGGTCAAGGAGCGCCGCCGTGGCGCGCGCTGACGCGTGACCTGCACGAGATTGAAGAAGTGTTCGCGCTCGACGTCGTCGAGTTGGAGCGCGCGAGCGATGGCTTCGAGCACTTCACGCGAGGTGCCGGCGATCTTGCCGCGTTCGAGCCGGGCGTAGTAGTCGGTGCTCACGCCGGAGAGGTGGGCGACCTCTTCGCGGCGCAGGCCGGGCACGCGTCGGTTGCCGCTGTAGAGCGGCACGCCGGCCTGCTCGGGTGAGAGGCGGGCGCGGCGCGATGTCAGGAAGCTGCTGATCTCGGCCTTGGTGTCCATGCGTCCACGATAGGCACGGCCGGCGCGCTGAATCAGGACCTGCGAGGCCGTGGTTCAACTCGACCTTCCACGTTCGCGCGGCTGAGCTGATCCTGAGTAGGAGATGGCTCGAGGTGAGTTCGTCACCGCGAAGGAGACTTCTGATGGCTCAGTCGGTCGCCGCGCCTACGCGGCAGCGCCAACGGCTCCCGTTCGTCGTGCCGCTGCTGACGCTCGGCGTTTTCTTGATGATCACGATCGAATACATCGTTGCGGGCCTGCTGCAGGAGGTCGCGGCTGACTTGCACGTGAGCATCGCCCAGGTCGGATTCCTCATCACCGCGTTCGCGGTGGGGATGATCATCGGCTCGCCGGTGATGGCGATCGCGACGCTGCGCCTGCCGCCGCGCATGACCCTCGTACTCGCGCTCGTGGTGTACGCGGTGGCACACGTCGCCGCGGCGCTGAGCGGTAGCTTCACCTTCGTGCTCATCTCGCGCGTCATCACGGCGTTGGCCGCGGGAGCGTTCTGGGCGGTCGATTCCGTGGTGGCCACGACCGCTGCCGGGCCGAGCAATGCGTCGCGTGCCCTCGGCGTCATGATGAGCGGCGTCGGTCTCGCGACCGTCGCGGGTGTGCCCGTCGGGGCGTTCGCCGGCCAGTACCTCGGTTGGCGAGGCATCTTCTGGATGCTCTCAGTGCTCGGGTTGGTCATCGCTCCCGTCATCGGCAAGCTCACGCCGAACAACGCCGATCGGACGGTTCCTTCTATTCGCCGCGAACTGCGCGCGGTCGCGACGGGTCGCATGGCAATTCTCGTCATCGCCACGGTGCTCGCGACGGGTGGCTACATGACGGCGTTCAGCTACTTGTCTCCGCTCGCCACTGACCGCGCAGGTATCCCCGCCGAGGCACTGCCCCTGTTGTTCGTCGCATTTGGCGCCGGTGCCATCATTGGCACGAACCTCGCCGGCCGCTTTGCCGACCGCCGCCCGATGACGACGTTCATCACCGCGACCGCCGCCACCATCGTCGTGATGGCGCTCCTCGTACCGCTGTCGGCGGCGCCGGCCGCGATGTTCGCGCTGATGTTCCTCCTCGGCATCGCAGGGATGGGCATCCCGCCCGTCGGCACCGGCCTCGCGGGTCTGGTGTAGGAACAGGGGGTCTGCTGCACGGATAGGTGACATCTGATCTGGCTTGCCCGCGTGGTGGGCCTGGAAGGATGTTGCTGTGCCCAAGCCCTACCCGAGTGAATTCCGTGACGACGTCGTGCGCGTCGCTCAGAACCGCGAGCCCGGAGTTACGATCGAGCAGATCGCGAAAGATTTCGGCGTCCACCCGATGACCCTGCAGAAATGGTTGCAGCGCGCCGCTGTTGACGACGGCGCGAAGCCCGGCGTTACGCGGACCGAGGCCGCGGAGACCAGGGAGCTGCGCAAGCGAGTCCGGCTCCTCGAGCAGGAGAACGAGGTCCTCCGGAGGGCTGCGGCGTATCTGTCGCAGGCGAACCTGCCGGGAAAAGGTTCTACCCGCTCGTGACAGAGCTCGCCGCATCGGGGATCCCCGTGACGGTGACGTGCCGGGTCTTGAGGCTCTCCCGCCAGCCCTATTACCGGTGGCTGGCATCGCCGATCACCGATAGCGAGGTGGTGGAGGCGTATCGCGCGAACGCGCTGTTCGACGCGCACCGGGACGACCCGGAGTTCGGGCATCGACTCCTCGCTGATGAGGCCCGCGATGCTGGCGAGCCGATGGCGGATCGGACGGCGTGGCGCATCACAGCTTCGAACTGCTGGTGGTCCGTGTTCGGGAAGAAGCGCGGCCGTAACAGCAAGAAGCCCGGCCCCGCGGTGCACGACGACCTCTGCACCGTGACCGACGAGAACGGGCGGGTCCGGCATGAGTTCACCGCCGATGGGCCGAACCAGCTTTGGCTCACCGACATCACCGAACACAAGACCGCCGAGGGCAAGCTCTACCTCTGCGCGATCAAAGACGTGTTCGGGAACAAGATCGTCGGCTACTCGATCGACTCGAGAATGAAGTCAAGTCTTGCTGTCCGAGCGCTCGAGAACGCAGTCGCGATGCGTGGTGCTGTCGCCGGCTGCGTGGTCCACTCCGACCGCGGATCGCAATTCCGAAGCAGGAAGTTCCTTCGCGCGCTATCCCGTCACCACCTGGTCGGCTCGATGGGCCGAGTCGCCTCGTGCGGTGACAACGCCGCGATGGAATCGTTCTTCGCACTACTGCAGAAGAACGTCCTCGACCGGCGATCCTGGACCTCCCGGGAGCAGCTGCGCATCGCGATCGTGACCTGGATCGAACGGACCTATCACCGCCGACGCCGACAGGCCGCTCTCGGGCGTTTGACGCCCATCGAATTCGAAGCCTTCATGAACACGACCGTCGCACTGGCGGCGTGACTAGAAACTGTCACCTATCCGTGCAGCAGACCCCAGGTGGGTGTTAATGGCGTCACGTGCGTTCCGTAGTCGGCTCTTCAACGCTTGGCGGGGATGTTCTGCGTCGGGCATGTGGATGCCGATGACGAGCGCGCGCACTCCGCGACGCTCTGTGGCGTCCTGTGCGCCGACATCGAGGGCGGTCAGGTGCTTCAGACAGTCGAGCTGATCGCCGCACACCAACAGTGGCAACGGCGTCGGACGCCGCTCATCGAGTGGGGTGCTGTAGACGGGCAGGCAGGTGGAGTCCATTACTTGAGGCACCTGCCTTGCCGTTGCGTGTCATCATCTGTTCCTGTGGCATTGCGGGTGGGGTGGAGCGCGATTTGTCCCAAAGCGATCGTACCGACGGAGGCGAGGGCGACGAGGTCATTGGGAGTCGCGGTCTCCGGCAGCCATGCCCGGATCATGCTCTGCTGGTCTGCGGCGTGCACGAGGACCGTCTTGCGGTGACGTGCGTTCGGGCGTTGCAGGAGCACGGTGTCGAGGACACGACCGTCGAGGACGCGGAGGTCGCAGTCGACGGTGAGCTCCATGGGGTGCCACCATCGGCCGCGAGGCGTGCAGGAGAGGATCGTGGCGATCACGATCGTGCGGTACTCCTCCCCGGGCTGACCCGTTCCGCTGGGCGCGATCAGCACGCAGGGTGTGCCGCGCTCAGCCGCAAGGCCGGTGAGTGATTTGTGGCCGACAGTGATGTCACCGTCCGTGAACAAGCTCCCTGCGGGCCAGGTCGGAGTGTCCTGATACAACCCGCCGAGTGCCATCGCTCTTGACGAGATCAGGGTATGGAGGACGCTCATGAGGTCCTCGCGAGTTCGAGGATGCGCGGGGTACGGGCGAGGACGGTCTTCACCGGTGGACGGGGGCGGACTTCGTGAAGTGCGACGGTGCCGACGCAGGGAACGGCCAGCAGGTCGCCTTGATGGAGGTCTCCGGGGAGTGTGACGATTGGGTACGGCCAGGGAGCGGCACCGGATTCGCCGGGGATGAGCTCGATGGTGATGCTCTTCGTCGTTGAGGTGCGTCCGATCAGTCTGCACTCTGACCAGCGCGGGGTGACGCGGTCGAATGCGCAGTCGGTGAGCGCGACCTGTTTGTGTTTCTCGGTGTCGATGCGGAGCGTGACTCGGAAGAGCAGCACGGTCACGTCGTTTCCGATTCCTTGAGCGCGAGCCTGTGCGGGCTTGGGGTGCAGAGGTCACCGGTGAGCACTGCTGGGGTGTCAGTGATCTCCACCAGTCTCATCAAGGACACCCCGCCCACCACGACATCCGAGGTGGTGGGGATGGTGTGCTCCGGCCAATGTTGAGGTTCGAGGGGGTCGGGGATGCTGCGTCTGAGGGTGGGAAGGATCTCGGTGAGAGTCATACCTGCAGTCCTACGCGGCCGCCGACTGGCACGGTATAGCTCCTCACAGAACTCATGCGCGCCTACCGGCCGGTCTTAACGGCCCTGGAAAAACCTGCCCGTGGCCCTC
The DNA here is from genome assembly GCF_900626105.1 of Gulosibacter massiliensis. NCBI lineage: Bacteria > Bacillati > Actinomycetota > Actinomycetes > Micrococcales > Microbacteriaceae > Gulosibacter > Gulosibacter massiliensis. The sequence goes on along the minus strand of NZ_UYZX01000001.1, from coordinate 1,832,841 downwards.
GTCGGACGCATGCACTCAGGCTTGACGGGGTGTCGCGTGAGGGGAATGTCAGAGTCGCGCGGTTCCTCGTATGGGTTCCGTTAGGACGCCTGTATCACGGTGGTCGGCGGGTGTTTGGTCGGGAGTTGCACCCGCATCTCGGGTTGCGCGGCTAGTAGTCCTGCTGTCGCTTTTGTCCGAATGGAGCTTGTCTTGCTTGACATCGTCTACGTGCTGGGCGTGATCGTCCTGTTCGTGGCTGTCGGCCTCGTGGGGAAGGCGGTGGAGAAGCTGTGATCGTATTCGAGCTCCTCGCTGCCGGTCTCGCCATCGCCGCAGTCGTCTATCTTGTGTTCGCCCTCGTGAAGCCGGAGCGTTTCTGATGGAGTGGGGCCTTCTCATCGCGGGCGTCGCCACGCTCGCCCTCGCCCTCGGTCTGCTGTATCGCCCCGTCGGGGATTACATGGCCTGGACCTTTACGACACGAAAGGACTGGGGTGTCGAGCGCGGCATCTACAAGGTCATCGGTGTCGATCCGAAGCAGGAGCAGTCTTGGCAGGCGTATCTGCGATCGGTGCTGTACTTCTCGATCGTCGGCGTGCTTCTGCTTTTCTTACTGCAACGAACCCAGCAGTGGTTGCCGTACTCCCTCGGTAACGAGAACGTCGAATCGGGGGTCGCGTTTAACACGGCGATCTCGTTTGTGACGAACACGAACTGGCAGGCGTATTCGGGTGAGGCGCTATCCTACACTGTCCAGTTCGCTGGTCTCGCCGTGCAGAACTTCGTGTCGGCGGCGACCGGCATCGCTGTCGCGATCGCCCTCGTGCGTGGTTTCGCGTACCGGAGGTCGGGGACGATCGGCAACTTCTGGGTCGACCTCGTCCGCGGCACGTTCCGCATCCTGCTGCCGCTGTCGATCGTTGCAGCGATCGTTCTGATCGCCGGCGGTGTCGTGCAGAACTTCAACGGATACGTTGATGTGACCACAATCACCGGGGGCACGCAGACGATCCCGGGTGGCCCGGTCGCTTCCCAGGAAGCGATCAAGGAACTGGGCACGAACGGCGGTGGCTTCTACAACGCCAACGCTTCGCACCCGTTCGAGAACCCGACCGGCTGGACCAGCCTGTTCCAGTGCTTCCTGATCCTGCTGATCCCGTTCTCTCTTCCCCGTGCGTTCGGGAAGATCGTGGGCGACAACCGTCAGGGATACGCGATCCTCGCCGTCATGGGCACCCTCTACCTTGCCTCGACGTTCACGCTCGCCGTGTTCGAGTTCGCCGGCCGCGGCACCGCGCCCGAACTCGCCGGCGCGGCGATGGAAGGCAAGGAAACCCGCTTCGGCCTGGTGCAGTCCGTCATCTACGCCTCGACGACCACGCTGACTTCGACTGGGTCGGTGAACTCGATGCACGACTCTTACACTGCTCTTGGCGGAATGATGCCGATGCTGAACATGCTGCTGGGCGAGATCGCACCGGGTGGTGTGGGCGCAGGCCTGTACGGAATGCTGATCATCGCGGTGATTGCCGTGTTCGTCGCGGGGCTTCTCGTGGGCCGCACGCCGGAGTACCTGGGCAAGAAGATCGGCCCTCGTGAGATGAAGCTCGCGAGCATGTACATCCTCGTGATGCCGATCCTCGTTCTCGGCGGTGTGGCACTCAGCTTCGCGATCCCCGCATTGCGGGGCAGCATCGTCGATGAGTCGCTTGCGAATACCGGATCGCACGGTCTGTCTGAGGTGATCTACGCGTTTGCCTCCGCGTCGAACAACAACGGGTCTGCGTTCGCGGGTTTGACGGCCAGCACTCCGTGGCTGACCGCCGCACTCGGCGTCGCGATGCTGCTGGGCCGGTTCCTGCCGATCGCTCTCGTCCTGGCGCTGGCCGGGTCGCTGGCCGCGCAGGACAAGGTCCCCGCCACGGCTGGCACGCTGCCGACACACCGCCCACTGTTCGTCGGCCTCACGGTCGGCACCGCGGTCCTGGTGACCGCACTCGTCTTCTTCCCCGTTCTCACGCTGGGTCCCCTGGCGGAAGGGCTGCTGTAAACCATGTCCACCATCACTCACACCCCGTCATCCCCAGAAACAGCGAAGCAGCCCGCAACGGCTGCTCCGCGAAAGACCCTCACCTGGGCGCACGTGCGCGCAGCGCTCCCCGGAGCACTGCGTAAGCTCAACCCTCGCGATCAGTGGCGCAACCCCGTCATGTTCATCGTTTGGGTCGGCGCCGCCCTCACGACACTGCTGGCGATCACCGAACCGTTCCTCGGCGGTCCCGCCGCCTCCGGTGGCACCAGCGTCCCGTGGTCGTTCACCTGGATCATCGCCGTCTGGCTGTGGCTGACCGTCGTGTTCGCGAACCTCGCCGAGTCGATCGCGGAAGGCCGTGGCAAAGCGCAGGCAGACACGCTGCGCAAAACCCGCACCAGCACCACGGCGCATCGTCTCGTCAGCTACCACCCGACTACGGATGCGCCGGCGGAGGAAGCCCTCATCAAAGATGTGTCATCGGCCGATCTACGTCTCGGAGACATCGTTGTTGTCTCGGCCGGAGAGCTGATCCCCGGTGACGGCGACATCGTCTGGGGCATCGCAAGCGTGGACGAATCCGCCATCACCGGCGAGTCCGCACCCGTAGTCCGTGAGTCCGGGGGTGACCGCTCCGCAGTCACCGGCGGCACCCGTGTGCTGTCGGACCGGATCGTAGTGCGCATCACCTCCAAGCCGGGCGAGACGTTCGTGGACCGGATGATCGCGCTCGTTGAAGGTGCCGCCCGCCAGCGCACCCCGAACGAGATCGCGCTGAACATCCTGCTCGCGTCGTTGTCGATCGTGTTCGTCGTCGTCGCGCTCACTCTCAACCCGATCGCGTCCTACCCGGCGAGCCCGGCGAGCATCACCGTCTTGGTCGCGCTGCTGGTCTGCCTCATCCCGACAACGATCGGCGCGTTGCTCTCGGCCATCGGCATCGCAGGGATGGATCGGCTGGTGCAGCGCAATGTGCTCGCGATGTCCGGACGTGCGGTCGAAGCAGCCGGTGACGTGACGACCCTGCTGCTGGACAAGACCGGCACCATCACCTACGGAAACCGCCGCGCCAGCGCCTTCGTCCGCCTCGACGGGGTCCGTGAACAGGAACTCATCGAAGCCGCCGCCCTATCCTCACTCGCCGACCCGACCCCTGAAGGCAAGTCCATCGTCGAACTCGCTCACTCCGAGGGCATCGACGTGACGACCGACCCTCGTGGTGAGATCGTGCCGTTCACCGCGCAGACCCGCATGTCGGGACTCGACTTGTCCGACGGCACGCAGATCCGCAAGGGCGCCGGGAGCGCGATCGTCGGCTGGCTCGAGGAGGACGGAGCGCGGCTGCCCAGCAGCGAACTGGCCGAACTCGACGAGCACGTCGAGCACATCTCCCAGTCCGGCGGAACCCCCCTGGTCGTCGCCGTGAAGTCCGCAAACGGGACGCGCCGGGTCCTCGGCGTCGTCCATCTCAAGGACATCGTGAAGGAAGGACTGACCGAGAGGTTCGCGGAACTGCGCGCAATGGGCATCCGCACCGTGATGGTGACCGGTGACAATCCGCTCACCGCCGCGGCGATCGCCAAGGAAGCCGGCGTCGACGACTTCCTCGCCGAGGCGACCCCGGAGCAGAAACTCGCCTACATCCGCAAGGAGCAGGAGGGCGGCAACCTCGTCGCGATGACCGGTGACGGCACCAACGACGCCCCCGCGCTCGCGCAGGCAGACGTCGGCGTCGCGATGAACACGGGCACGTCGGCGGCGAAAGAGGCCGGCAACATGGTCGATCTCGACTCCGACCCGACCAAACTCATCGACATCGTCGCCATCGGCAAGCAACTGCTCATCACCCGGGGAGCGCTCACCACGTTCTCGATCGCCAACGACATCGCGAAATACTTCGCGATCATCCCCGCGATCTTCATGGGCGTGTTCCCGCAACTCGCGGCGCTGAACATCATGGGGCTGCACTCACCGGCATCCGCCGTGCTGTCCGCGGTGATCTTCAACGCGATCGTGATCGTCTTCCTCGTTCCTCTCGCCCTGCGCGGCGTGAAGTACAGGCCGATGAATGCATCGAAGATCCTCGGCCGCAACCTTGCCGTCTACGGCTTGGGCGGCATCATCACCCCCTTCATCGGCATCTGGCTCATCGACCTGCTCGTGCGCCTGATCCCCGGCTTCTGACACCTTCGAAAAGGAACACACATCATGAACACTGCCACCCGCAGTGGCGGACGCACCTTGTGGGTCGCCACCCGCGCCCTGCTCATGTTCACCGTCGTCCTCGGAATCGGCTACACCCTGCTGATCACCGGGATCGGGCAGCTCGCCTTTCCCGCGCAAGCGAACGGAGCCCCGCTGACCACGAAAGATGGAGACGACGTCGGCTCGTCGCTGATCGGACAATCGTTCACCGACGAGGACGGGAACCCGCTGCCGGAATACTTCCAGAGCAGGCCCTCGGCGGCCGGTGACGGGTACGACGGCACCTCCTCCTCCGGTACCAACCAGGGACCCGAGAACGAGGACCTCATCGCCGTGATCGCCGAGCGCAAGACCCAGATCGCGGAGTTCAACGGGGTAACCGAGGATGAAGTACCCGCCGACGCGGTCACTGCATCCTCCTCAGGACTCGACCCGCACATCAGTCCCGAGTACGCGGCGATTCAGATCAACCGGGTCGCCGAAGCCCGCGGCATCCCCGCTGAGCAGGTGCGGGAACTGGTCGAGGCGCACACCCAGGGGCCGGATGCCGGCTACCTGGGAGAATCGAGGGTGAATGTGCTGGAACTGAATATCGCCCTGGACGAGTGGGAGGACTAATCATGCCGAATCGGGGGCAGCTACGGGTGCTGCTCGGGGCTGCTCCCGGCGTCGGCAAGACCTTCACCATGCTGGAGGACGGTCGGCGCCTGCTCGGAGAGGGGAAGGACGTCGTCCTCGGGATCGTCGAGACCCACGGCCGGGCTGCCACCGCCACGATGACTGAGGGTATCCCCGCCGTCCCGCGTGCCCTCGTCGAACATCGTGGCGTCACGCTTGAGGAGATGGATTTGGAAGCGGTGCTGGACCGCAAGCCTGCCGTCGCGCTCGTCGACGAACTCGCGCACACCAACGCACCCGGGTCGAAGAACGACAAACGGTGGCAGGACGTCGAAGAACTCCTCGCTGCGGGGATCGACGTGATCTCCACCCTCAACATCCAGCACATCGAATCTCTCAACGATGTCGTTGAGCAGATCACCGGCGTCCCGCAGCGCGAGACCGTCCCGGATAGCTTCCTGCGCGGGGCCGAGCAGATCGAGGTCGTCGATCTCGCGCCCCAAGCCCTCCGGGATCGGCTCAGCGGCGGGTTCGTGTACCCGGCTGAACGCATCGATGCCGCCCTGTCGAACTACTTCCGTCTCGGGAATCTCACCGCGCTGCGCGAACTCGCCCTCATCTGGCTCGCCGATGAAGTCGACCAAGCGTTGAAGGGATACCGGAAAGATCACGGCATCGATAGCACCTGGGAGGCCCGAGAACGCGTCGTCGTCGCCCTTACCGGCGGCCCCGAGGGCGAAACACTGCTGCGTCGCGGCGCACGCATCGCCGCCCGTTCCGCCGGCGGAGAACTCATCGCCGTGCACATCACCAGCCAAGACGGGCTCCGCTCAGGCAACCCGGCAACCTTGGCAGAGCAGCGGGCGCTCGTGGAGAAACTCAACGGCACCTACCACCAGGTCATCGGCGACGACATCCCCACCGCGCTGGTGGAGTTCGCCCGCTCCGTCAACGCCACCCAGCTCGTCCTCGGCGCCAGCCGCCGCGGACGAGTTACCGCAGCATTCACCGGACCCGGCATCGGCGCGACTGTGGTCCGCGAGTCCGGCGACATCGACGTGCACATGGTCAATCACGCCGCCGCCGGGAAACGCTTCACCCTGCCGCCGCTCACCGGGTCACTCACTCGTAAACGTCGCATTCTCGGGTTCGTTGTCGCACTTCTCGGCGGTCCTGCCCTCACTGCACTGCTGACGCTGTTTCGTAGCGAAGACTCCATCACCACGGACGTTCTCTCCTATCAGCTCCTCGTCGTCATCGTCGCCCTGGTCGGTGGGATCTGGCCGGCCCTGTTCGCTGCGGTGCTGTCCGGGATCACCCTGGATTTCCTGTTCATCGAGCCGTTGTACACGATCCACATCCACCAGTCCCACCACCTCCTTGCCCTCATCCTGTACGTCGTGATCGCGAGCCTGGTGAGCTTCATCGTCGACCGTGCCGCCCGCTACACCCGTGCTGCCCGCAGATCCGCCGCCGAATCCGAACTCATCCAGACCATCGCCGGCAGCGTCCTGCGTGGTGACAACGCGATCCAGGCACTCATCGACCGCACCCGCGAAGCATTCCAACTCCCCGGCGTCCGTCTCATGCGCGGCGACGACGTCCTCGCCAGCTCGGGTGAACCCGTGCCCGACAACCACCACACCAGCATCCGCGTCACCGACGACACCACCCTCGAACTGCACGGCCCCGATCTCGCCGCGGCGGAGCAACGCCTCCTTGCGGTCGTCTCCGCCCAACTCACCGCCGCCCTCGAACACCAGCACCTCACCCAGACGGCGAAGCAGATCGAACCGATCGCAGCATCCGACCGGGTCCGCGGCGCCCTTCTGTCGGCTCTCAGCCATGATCTGCGCCGCCCGCTGGCAGCAGCAGCAGCTGCCGTCGGCGGGCTCAAAGCGGCAGGACCCGACCTGGCGTCCAATGACAAGAAGGAACTCCTCGACACCGCCGATGAGAGCCTCGCAGCCCTCGCGGCCCTCGTCACCGACCTCCTCGACGTCAGCCGACTACAAGCCGGGGTCCTCACGATCGCCGACATCCCCACCGACCCGGCAGAGACCATCGCCCCAGCCCTCGACGAACTCCACCTCGGACCCACCGACGTCACCCTCAACCTCGCCCACGATGACGCGCTCGCCGACGCCGACCCCGTACTCCTGCAACGAGTCCTGGTGAACCTCCTCGCCAATGCCCACCGCTACACCCCGGCCGGCACACCGATCCATGTCAGCACCAGCACCTTCGGTGACCGGCTCGAGATCCGCATCATCGACCGCGGCCCCGGCATCCCGCCCGAGAAGCTTGACGACATCTTCCTACCCTTCCAACGCCTCGGCGACACCGACAACACCACCGGCCTCGGCCTCGGCCTCGCACTCTCCCGCGGGTTCATCGAAGCGATGCACGGCACCCTCACCCCCGAAGACACCCCCGGGGGCGGGCTCACCATGGTCATCTCCCTCAACACCACCAGCACCAGCCAGGAGCAATCATGAGAATCCTGATCGCCGATGACGACCCGCAGATCCTCCGCGCCCTGCGCATCACGCTCACCGCCAAGGGCTACCAGATCTTCACCGCCGCCGACGGTGCCGAAGCGATCGCCGCCGCCATCGACCGCCACCCCGACATCTTCCTCATCGACCTCGGCATGCCCAAGCTCGACGGCATCGAAGTCATCCACGGCATCCGCGGCTGGTCGCAGGCACCCATCCTCGTCGTCTCCGGACGTGCCGGCGCTGCTGACAAAGTCGAAGCCCTCGACGCCGGCGCGGACGACTACATCACCAAACCCTTCGCCGTCGAAGAACTCCTCGCCCGCATCCGCGCACTCACCCGCAGAGTCCCCCCAGGTGACGCCACCCCCGTCGTCCACCTCGGCGCGGTGACCATCGACCTCGCCGCGCACAGCGTCACCCGCGACACTCCCGACGGGCAAAAGCAGATCCGCCTCACCCCCACGGAATGGCAGTTCATCGACATCCTCATCCGCAACGCCGGGAAGCTCGTCACTCGCCAAACCATCCTCACCACCATCTGGGGCACTGAACACGCCGAAGACACCGGCTACCTCCGCCTCTACGTCTCCCAGCTGCGACGCAAGCTCGAAGAAGACCCCACCAACCCCGTGCATCTCCTGACCGAGCCGGGCATGGGGTACCGTCTCGACGGCATGACCACCTGACCTTCGCGACGCCGACGCAACCATGCGTATCCTCGACACCCTCGGTGAGCTGCTGTACTGGAGCGGTGTGATCATCGGCGTCCCTTTCGCCATCGCCGCCCCATCATCCGCGCCGTCGACGGGCCCCGCCTCGCCACGAACGTCACCATCGTCGAGGACCTCGACCAGAGAGACCGATCGTGATGTGGAGCGTGCAGGACCGCACATACACGCGCCCCTCACAGCACGCGACGAGATCCGTGACCGCGACTCGACAAGCGTCACAGGTTTCGTATCAGAACGCGATCCAGAGAGGCTTGAACTTCATAAGCGCTCACACGCTGAGCGCATATGCCGGACCCTCGCGGTGCCCATGCTCAGCACCGCAGTAGTAGGGTTTCATTGCGTCACTTCAAGCGATGTTCTGGTGACAAACCCGGCTCAACCGTCGGTGCGGTGAGTCCAGTGCGAGGTTCGCGTTAGGGTTCTCGACCCGCATCGTATGGGTACCGTTAGGGGTACTCGATTCTCGGCGGCGACTAGCCTTCGATTGGCGAGTATGACGGTCGATGGTCGACAGGACGTATTCACGAGGCCCAACGGCGTGTCGTTGGCGCCGGTGGCCACGTTTTCGCCACTCCTCGCCCGAACCCAGGTCGCGCACGCGCCGGTTGACCCGGGACTGCTGCACGGATAGGTGACATCTGATCTGGCTTGCCCGCGTGGTGGGCCTGGAAGGATGTTGCTGTGCCCAAGCCCTACCCGAGTGAATTCCGTGACGACGTCGTGCGCGTCGCTCAGAACCGCGAGCCCGGAGTCACGATCGAGCAGATCGCGAAAGATTTCGGCGTCCACCCGATGACCCTGCAGAAATGGTTGCAGCGCGCCGCTGTTGACGACGGCGCGAAGCCCGGCGTTACGCGGACCGAGGCCGCGGAGACCAGGGAGCTGCGCAAGCGAGTCCGGCTCCTCGAGCAGGAGAACGAGGTCCTCCGGAGGGCTGCGGCGTATCTGTCGCAGGCGAACCTGCCGGGAAAAGGTTCTACCCGCTCGTGACAGAGCTCGCCGCATCGGGGATCCCCGTGACGGTGACGTGCCGGGTCTTGAGGCTCTCCCGCCAGCCCTATTACCGGTGGCTGGCATCTCCGATCACCGATAGCGAGGTGGTGGAGGCGTATCGCGCGAACGCGCTGTTCGACGCGCACCGGGACGACCCGGAGTTCGGGCATCGACTCCTCGCTGATGAGGCCCGCGATGCTGGCGAGCCAATGGCGGATCGGACGGCGTGGCGCATCACAGCTTCGAACTGCTGGTGGTCCGTGTTCGGGAAGAAGCGCGGCCGTAACAGCAAGAAGCCCGGCCCCGCGGTGCACGACGACCTCTGCACCGTGACCGACGAGAACGGGCGGGTCCGGCATGAGTTCACCGCCGATGGGCCGAACCAGCTTTGGCTCACCGACATCACCGAACACAAGACCGCCGAGGGCAAGCTCTACCTCTGCGCGATCAAAGACGTGTTCGGGAACAAGATCGTCGGCTACTCGATCGACTCGAGAATGAAGTCAAGTCTTGCTGTCCGAGCGCTCGAGAACGCAGTCGCGATGCGTGGTGCTGTCGCCGGCTGCGTGGTCCACTCCGACCGCGGATCGCAATTCCGAAGCAGGAAGTTCCTGCGCGCGCTATCCCGTCACCACCTGGTCGGCTCGATGGGCCGAGTCGCCTCGTGCGGTGACAACGCCGCGATGGAATCGTTCTTCGCACTACTGCAGAAGAACGTCCTCGACCGGCGATCCTGGACCTCCCGGGAGCAGCTGCGCATCGCGATCGTGACCTGGATCGAACGGACCTATCACAGCCGACGCCGACAGGCCGCTCTCGGGCGTTTGACGCCCATCGAATTCGAAGCCATCATGAACACGACCGTCGCACTGGCGGCGTGACTAGAAACTGTCACCTATCCGTGCAGCAGTCCCAATCCGGCTCATCACAATCCAGGGTGTAGTCGGGGTCTGAACCCTCCGGCCTCGAGTAGCGATCGCGTGATGTAGTGCGGCAGGTTCCGGAATCCTAGGGCGGAGCCGCGGAGGTGCTCGAGCCTGCCGTTGATGGCCTCGGTGGGTCCGTTGCTGGTTCCGGGCCGGTCGAAGAACGCGAGAATGTCAGCGGCGCGCTGCTTCAAGGTGCGGCCGAGCCGACGGATTTCGACCAGCGCGGCGGGAACGCCCGTGCTGACCGATTCGATCACGGCCTGCATCATCTGTTTGCCGAGGTCCTTGTCGGGTTCGCGATACGCGGCGATCATGCGCTGGTAGATGCCCCAGGTCGCTTCGACCTCGACGTGCTCGTCGGCGGCGAACAGCACCTCCAGTCGGGTCCTTTGTCGGTCAGTGAGCAGCTTGTCGCCGGTATGCAGGGTGCGTCGGGCCTGGTAGAGCGGGTCGCCCTTCATCCCGCGCCGGCCGAACACGTCCTGCTGGACGCGACGCCGGCAGACATCGAGCGCGTCTCCGGCGAGACGGACCACATGGAACGGGTCCATGACGGGGACGGCGTCGGGGAGTTCTTCGGCCGCGGCGGTCTTGAATCCGCTGAACCCGTCCATCGCGACGACCTCGATCCGATCCCGCCAGTGCTTCGGACGGGCGGCGAGCCACTGCTTGAACACCGCCTTGGAGCGGCCCTCGACCATGTCCAGCAGCCTGGCCGGGCCTGTCTTGTTCCGGTTCGGGGTGAGGTCGATGATCACCGTGACGTACTTGTCGCCGAAGCGGGTATGCCGCCAGACATGCTCATCGACGCCGACCGTGGTGACCCCGTCGAACCTCGTCGGGTCGTCGATGAGACGACGCTTGCCCTCGGCGAGGATCGCAGTGTTCGCGGTATGCCAGGACACCCCAAGGCCTGCGGCCGCCCGGGAGACGGTGAGGTGGTCGACCACGATCGCCTCCAGCGCCCACCCGAGCCCGCCACGGGAGATCTTCGCCCGCGTGGCGGCGGCCTTCGTGGTGTCCTCCCGCCACGTGCGCCGGCAGTGATCACACCGATAGCGGCGGACCCGGACCAGCAGGGTCGTGGGCCGGTGCCCGAACGGCTCGTGCGCAAGTCGGCGGGCGACCGTGTCTCGCACGACGCCTTCGGCGCCGCACTTGCGACACCACGGGTCCGACTCGATGACGCGACACTCGATCACCGCCCGATCCGGTTCGAGACGTTGCCCGACGGCCTCAAGACCGAGCTCGTCGAGTCGGCAGAACGTCGTGAGACAGGGCGCGGCGAAGGTAGCGTTGAACACGTCGAGGTCTTTCAGATGGGCAGTGTAGGAACTTCCATCCTGGAAGACCTCGACCCCTATCCGTGAACCAGCACGCCCATCCCGACTACACCCTCAACTGCGAAGAGCCCGTTTGATCTCGGCGAGCTCAGGGGACTGCCGAAGGTTTGGTTGACCTCCGGGTTTATGCCGCCAGTGTAGCGGCTGGGTTCATGATGAGTTCGAACTCGATGGGGGTGAGTTTCCCGAGTCGGCGTTGACGGCGTTTGCGGTGGTACTTGCCCTCGATCCAGGACACGATGGCCAGGCGCAGTTCCTCTCGTGTGCCCCAGGATCGACGGTCGAGGACGTTCTTCTGCAGGAGCGCGAAGAACGACTCCATCGCGGCGTTATCGCCACATGCCCCGACCCTGCCCATCGAGCCACGTAGCCTGTGGCGCTTCAGCGCTTTGCGGAAGCGGCGCGACCGGAATTGGGACCCTCTATCGGAATGGACGATCACCCCAGCGGGCCGGCCTCGGTGGGCCACTGCCATCTCGAGCGCGTTGACGGCGATCCGGGCCTTCATCCGTGAATCGATCGAGTAGCCGACGATCCGGTTGGAGAACACGTCCTTGATCGCACACAGGTAGACCTTGCCCTCGCGGGTGCGGTGCTCGGTGATGTCGGTCAGCCATAGCTCGTTGGGGCCGTCGGCGCTGAACTGCCTGTTGACCAGGTCATCGTGAACCGGCGCGCCGGCCTTCTTGTAGCGAGTCTTCCGCGTGGTGAACACCGATTGGATGCCGGCGACCCGGCACAACCGCCACACTCTGCGCTCGGACAACTCGTAGCCCAACTCAGCGAGGTCGTCTGCCAGCACCCGGTAGCCGCCCTCCGGGTCGTCGTTGTGAAGCTGATGCAACACCGAGATGAGCTCTTGCTCCTCGGCCTCACGGGCTGACACCGGTTGCTTGAGCCACTTGTAGTAGCCCTGTTTGGAGAATCCCAGTATCCGGCACGCGACCGCCACCGGCACCCTCACCCGGGCACCGACCGCGGCCATCTCCTTCACGAGCGGATAGATCATTTTGGGGGCGTGATGTGAGCCTGCGACAGATACGCCGCCGCGCGCCGTAGCACCTCGTTTTCCATCTCCAACTCCCGGATCCGACGCAGTGCCTGCGACATGTCCTTGCGCGCCTCTGGATCGGTGGTCGGGGTCATCCCATGGGACTTGAACCTCGCGTCACGGAGCCATGCCTGCAGCGTGGTTTTCGCCACTCCGAGGTCCTTGACGACCTGCTTTTGAGGGATACCCGACTCGACCAACGCGACCGCGTCGCGCTTGAACTCGTCGGTGTAGGTGATCTTCGGCATGGTTGCCATCCTTTCAGCACGACGCCCTCTCAGGAATCATGCGGTCTTGGAGTCAACCAAACCTTCGGCAGTCCCCAGTGCTGGTGTGGCCCTCGCGTTCACCGGCATCGATATCGGCTTGGCGCACCCAACGCAGCAGCGTTTCCGAGCCGACGCCTTCCTGGCGGGCGACTGCGACGATGGCCTGCGCACTTGACGGGTACTCGCTGCGATGCTCACGCACGAGCCTGACGGCGCGCTCACGGAGCGCGAGATCGATTTTCTTTGGCATGATGCCATCCTTTCAACTCGAAAAGATGCGGCACCAAACCCACGGCGATTCAGATAGCCGAGATGATTCGTCTTTACGAATCTGGCCTCTCCCTCTCGAAAGTGGGTGAGCGTCTCGGTTTCAACGCGACCACGGTGCTGCACCGAATACGTGCGGCAGGAAAAACGACTCGCAGCTCGCCCCAGCGATGAAGATCGACGGGCCTTACACACAGAGGCTGCGCAGAATGAGTACTGACGCCTAGCTGTCGACCTTACGTACTGAGTACCCCGCCTTCTTGACGTTTGCGTCCAAGTAACGGCCAACGCTCGGGGCAGCCAACAGCCCTTTGTAAACGGACAGCGGAACGCCGAGGTACTGATAGACACCTCCCTTGATAAACGCGACCTCCAGTGTCTTCGTCTCCGGGTTGTAGCCGACTTCAGCTACGTTGCTACTGACTACTGGCACTCGATTCATTCGTCGACTCCTTCGTCGTCTTTCGCGGCTTCTAGCTCCGCGAACTTGGCTGCCATCGTCGGGTTACTCCTGGTCAGTTTCTTGATGGTCACATCCTGAGCTTTGTCGTTAGCGAGCCGCAGATTGCGTTCGGAGCCAAGGAGCGCCTCCTTCGCCTTTTGGAGACGATCGATGGATTTGTCAATCTCGTCGATGGCGGTATGGAAACGTCGCGCGGCGAGGTCGTAGTTCTTGCCAAACGCGGCCTTGAAGGTGTCGAGCTCGTTCTCGAAGTTCGTGATGTCGATGTTCTGCGCCTTCATCAGGGCGAGTTCATTCTTGTAGGTGAGCGCGTTGAGCGCTGCGTCGCGCAGCAGGGTGATCATCTGGATGAAGAACTGCGGACGGATCACGTACATCTTCGGGTAGCGATACGAGACGTCCACGATTCCGGTGTTGTAGAGATCGCTCTCCGGTTCCAGAAGGGAAACGAGGATCCCATACTCGCATCCCTTCTCCGTGCGATCCTTATCGAGCTCTTTGAGGAAGTCTTCGTTCTTCTTCTTGGTGGCTGTGGTGTCGCTCTCGTTCTTCATCTCGAACATGATTGACACGATCTCGGTACCCGACTCGTCGGAGTCGCGGAAGATGAAGTCGCCCTTACTCCCCGTGCGGGCGTCATTGTCTTTCTCGAAGTAGGCACGGGGGAAGGCTGTGGCGCGGATGCGGTTGAACTCTATCTCGCAGTGCTGCTCGAGCGTCTCGCCGACCATCTTGGTTGAGAGCTTGGCCTTCATATCCCGCAGCCGCTCAATCGCGTCGTCGCGGTCCTTGATCTGGGTCTCGTACTTGTCTCTGAGCGACTTCTCCGCGAGCTGCTTCTCCAGTTCGACTTTCTCGAGTCCGCTCTTGAACTCGTCGCGCTCCTTCTCGACGACACTCACCGCTTCGGTGATCGCCAGCTTCTGCGACACTTCGATGCTCTCGAGCTTGGCCTTCAGATCCTGAATCTCGGCGTCTTTCGCCGAGGCCGTCTTCTGCAGCTCAGCGGCGAGCTTAGCCTCGACTAGCTCGACGGCGGACTGCTTCTCCTGCTTGGCCTTCTCCAGCTCTCCGGAGAGCGAATCGCGCTCCTTCTCAACAGTCGCGAGCGCCTCCGTCACGGCGAGCTTCAGTTGAACGTCACCGGCGTCGAGCTTGGCCTTCAGATCCTGAATCTCGGTGTCTTTGGCGGCGGCAGCCTTCTGCAACTCTCTCGCAGCCTTCGCTTCGGCCAGTTCCAGAGCCTTCTGCTTGTCCTGATCGGCGAGTTCGAGACGCTCATGGAGTTGCTTTTCGAACTCACTATCACGCACCTGCTTCACGATGTCGGCATACCCCGCCTCATCGATGGTGAACGTCTTCCCGCAATGCGGGCACTTGATCTCATGCATGATCAAACCTCCTTTGCTTTCGTCAAGATCTCGGTGAGTATCGAAGGAACTGCCCCGGCGGCCTCGAGCGTTGCTGTCCGGTAGGCGAGCTGGTTCTTCGACAGGCTGATGCCGGCAGCAGCCTCGACTGCTTTGCACGCCGTCGCCCACTCGGGCCAGTCGGTCCCGAGAAACGCCTCGAGGTGATCGTCGAAGATCGCCACATTGTCGGCGACGACCGCCGTCGGGAAGTCCTCCTCCGTGCGACCGAAGTACTTAAGGGCAGAGCGGTTAGCAGCGACGTGACTGGCCCGCTCCTCATCGATCTTTTCCTTCTCCTTGCCGCTCGCCTGGGCGCGGGCCTCGAACCCGCCGTCGGCATCGAAAAGCGCGTAGGTAGGAATCCCCAGGGCTGTCAAGATGGCATGTGTCAGCGGGATCGACTGCTTTCCGCCAACCGGCACGATCGACAAGCCTGTAGCTTCCAGAGAACCCACTCGTTCTCGGTCGCCGACACCGTAGAACACTGCGGACTCCGTGGCACCTTCGACGACAAGAACCCGATGAGCGAACAGCGCAACCGAGAGCTGATTCGTCACGACACCGTCGAGCTGGCGATCAACGACCGAGTCCTTGACGACTCCCGCAAGCCTGGCCTTCACGTCCGCGATGGTTGCCGAGTGGACGGTGACGACCGGGGTTTCATCTGCTGACCGCATGAGGCGGCGCACCTGGTCGAAATGCCGCGCTTCCAGGAAGTACGGGCTGTGGGTGGCGTAACTCACCTGAATCCGCTTATTAGCGTCCTCCGCCAAGGAGCGCAGTACCTTCGCGAAGGTCTGAGCCTGAATCGGGTGCTGGAAGAGCTCCGGCTCCTCGATGGCCAAGCAGATGACGCCCTCCGCCGACGCCGCACCAGACTGCGCCAGCAACTGCAAGGCGGAGATTAGCAGGGTGCGTTGGAACCCGTGCCCCTGGCGCTCGACGGCGGTCTCCGTCTCGCCGTCCAAGATCGAGACACCAAACGTCGTCCGCGGAGCCTTGAGTTCTACTTCGGCAGGTGTAACCGAGACTGCTCGCCCCGGCGTGTACGACGTCACAACCTCGTTGAGCTGCGCCGTCATCGTTTCGAGTTGCGTCTTGAACTTGTCCTCGTAGACCTGTTGCTGTAGGAGCCGGGCATCCTCGACGATCGTCGCGATCTCCTCGTCGGCCGCCGTGCGGTCAACGGAACGCTCGAGGATGCGTCCGATGATGCTCGCCTTTCCGTCGAGAGATTCTTCGCTGGCACGAAGGTCAGCAGTCACGAGCACGAAGTCGAACAGGCCGCTCATCTTGCCGCCGCTGTTGAAGCCGAAGAAGTTGGTCTGCAGCGCCTCTGGGGCCTCCACCAGTTGCCCGGTGTTCGCTGCCTCCCACGTGGTCATGGCCTGATCGACCGCCGCCCCCGTCGTCGCCGCGGGAAGTCCCAGATCCGCACGAGTTCGACGGAGCTCCGCGTAGAGCTCCTTCTTCGCCGTAGCGCTTGTCGCAGCCTTGATGTCGTTGAAGTCGGGGAAGCCTTTCGCGTTCGCCGAGAAGACCTCCACGCCACTGGATAAACGCTGCTTCCAAGCGGTGAAGGTGTCGGCTTCAGCGGGAGCGTACTTGCCCAGCGCCTCGCGGTCCTTTTCAGTCAGATCGTAGAAGGTGACTTGCACCTCGATATCTTCATCGATCGCTCCGAACGAGCAGTCCGTCTCGCTCAACGACCCGGGTTTGCCATTGAAGTACCAGTCGAGAGCACGGAGCACTGTCGACTTGCCGGTGCCGTTCGGCCCGATGAAGGTCGTGACGTTATCGAAGCCGATCGTCACATCCTTCAACGTCCGAAAGTTCCGAATGCGAACCGACTGAATCTTCACTACTCGCTCCCGCCTGAACTCAACCCGAAGAACCGCTCGAAGAACGCACCGAGCTTCTGGATCACGCGTTGCTTCTTCTCTCCATGACCGCCGTCAGCAGAGAACCGCGACGCTGGCGGCAGCACCTTTGTGATCGCGGTGCCGCTGGTGCGGATCTGACCGTCGCGGAACGCGGTCTCAACGAAGACGCGGGTCTCGTCGGGGCGAAGGTTCTCGTCGGTGATGATCGTGTCGAGTTCGGCCTCGCGCTTGGCTGCGATGAATGCTCGCCATTCCTGGTCGATCTCACCGTCTACGGAGAGGGAGTCGACGAAGTCTTCGATGAGGTCTTTCTTGTTGCGCAGGGTCGGGCTGGCGTCGACGGCGCGGGAGATCTCGGCGCGGATCTCCTTGTCGTCACCGTCGCCGCGTTCATCGCGATACTTCTGGACGAGCATGAGGATGTAGTCGACGTTGATCTCGACCTGCTTGATCAGCTCGATTTCGAAGACGACGTCGTCGTTAATGTGTTCCTTGTCGGCGTCCTTGTCCTTGCGGAACTCCGCGTACAGGTCGAGGTAGACGCTGCGATAGTCCTGGCCCTGCCGGTCGGTGAGGATTGCGTTGCCGGTGAACTCGTCGAACGAGGTGAGGATGTTCTGCAGGCGGAGGATCGCACCGAACAGCCCGATGAACTCCTTCTGCGCGGCCTCACCGATGATCGGCTGACCGAGCGGGAAGGCACTGAGCAGCTCGGTGACCTTCTCGGCATAGTCGTTGTAGTACTCGTTGTACGGTTTGAGAAGCACGACACCGCGGGCATCCTTGTTACCGAACAGCGCGATCGCATCGTTCGTCTCGTCTTCGAGGTCGCGGAAGCTGACGATGTTGCCGTAGGTCTTGACAGAGTTCAAGATACGGTTCGTGCGCGAGTACGCCTGGATCAGCCCGTGCGCGCGCAGGTTCTTGTCGACGAACAGGGTATTCATCGTGGTCGCGTCAAAGCCGGTGAGGAACATGTTCACAACGATGACGAGATCGATCTCGCGCTGCTTCAACTTGAGCGAGAGGTCTTTGTAGTAGTTCTGGAACCGGTCAGCGGAGGTGTCAAAGGACGTGCCGAACATGTCGTTGTAGTCCTGGATCGCGTCTTCCAGGAACGAGCGAGCGTCCATATTCAGCGCGCCGGTGTCGAAGCCCTCTTCGTCGAGCCCGCCGTCTTCGACGGCGTCATTCGCACCGTAGGAGTAGATCAGACCGACCTTCAACCGCTTATCGGATGGCAAGCCTTCTTGCTGGATCTGGAAGTGGTTGTAGTACACACGGGCGGCCTCGATAGATGCGGTCGCGAACAGCGCGTTGAAACCACGCACGCGGCGCTCCCCGAGCGTGTAGTGCTCGGCACGCTTCGTCTTCTGATCGAAGTGCTCCAGCGTGTACTTCACGATCTGACTGATCCGCTCCGGGGCCAGGAGCGCCTTCTCGGTGTCAATCGCCGAGACCTGCTTGTCGATGACGTTGCCGACCTTGACGGTGTTGACGTAATCGATCCGGAAGGGAAGCACGTTCTTGTCGGTGATCGCATCGACGATCGTGTATGTGTGCAGCTTCTCGCCGAACGCCTGCTCGGTGGTCTTGAGCTGCGGGTTCCCGCCACTGCCGGAGTTGGCGGAGAAGATCGGGGTTCCGGTGAACCCGAACAGGTTGTACCGCTTGAAGGCCTTCGTGATCGCGGTGTGCATGTCACCGAACTGCGACCGGTGGCACTCGTCGAAGATGATCACGACATGCCCGTCGTAGATCGCATGCCCCTTGTTCGCGGCGATGAACGTCGAGAGCTTCTGGATCGTCGTGATGATGATCCGCGCACCCGGATCCTCGAGTTGCTTCTTCAGCACCGCGGTCGAGGTGTTGGAGTTCGCCGCGCCCTTCTCGAACCGGTCATACTCCCGCATCGTCTGATAGTCGAGATCCTTACGATCCACGACGAACAACACCTTGTCCACGCTCGGCAACTTCGACGCAAGCTGCGCGGCCTTGAACGACGTCAACGTCTTGCCAGACCCAGTGGTGTGCCACACGTACCCGCCCGCGGCGAGGGTACCGAGTTGCTTGTAGTTGGTGGAGATGTCGATCTTCTGCAGAATCCGTTCGGTCGCGACGATCTGGTAGGGGCGCATCACGAGCAGCATCCGGTCAGCGGTGAGCACGCAGTACTTCGTGAGGATGTTCAGCAGGGCGTGCTTGGCGAAGAACGTTTTCGCAAACGCAGACAGGTCCTGGATCGGCTTGTTCTGCGCATCCGCCCACCACGACGTGAACTCGAATGAGTTCGAGGTCTTCCGTACCCGCTTGGAGCCTGCCGCCTCGCTCAGGTGCTGGCGACGAGTGGTGTTCGAGTAGTACTTCGTCAACGTGCCGTTCGAAATGACGAACAGCTGCACGTACTCGAAGAGCCCGGAGCCTGCCCAGAAACTGTCGCGCTGGTACCGGTCGATCTGGTTGAACGCCTCACGAATATCCACGCCGCGACGCTTCAGCTCGATGTGCACCATCGGCAGACCATTCACCAAAACCGTCACGTCATACCGGTTCGACCGCGCGGAGCCTCCCTCGCCCTGACCGATCTCATACTGGTTGATCACCTGCAGACGGTTGTTGTGAATGTTCTGCTTATCGATCAGCAGGATGTTCTTCACGGAACCGTCGTCACGCTTCAACAGCTGAACATGATCCTCCTGGATCCGCACCGTCTTCTCGACAATGCCATCGTTCGCCCCAGCGATCCGCTCCGAGAAGAACTGATCCCACTCGCTATCTGAGAACGCCACTCCGTTCAGAGCTTCAAGCTGGGCGCGGAGGTTCGCGACAAGCTGCACTTCCGACGTAATCGGCAGATACTCATACGCCTGCGACTCGAGCAGCCGGATCAGCTCACGCTCAAGCTCCGCCTCCGACTGATACGACCCAGCACCAGCCGCGTCAGGAATGTACTCAGCAACAACCGTGCTCTCGCTCGAAACAGCAATCGGATCATACTTCCGTGGAGCAACGTCACTCATGCCGCAGCCTCCTCGAAGGTCAGCAGATTGTCACGGTAGTACTCGTACTGCTTGCGACGCGCAGCAAGCTCAGCAGGGAGGCCCACGTTGAGGTCGTTGACGAGCGCATCGAACCTGTCGAGAAGATCGGCCACTTTGCGCTGCGTATCGAGGTCGGGAAGTGGAATGAGGACTTGCTCTGCCTCAGTCTTACGGATTGACGGCACTGCACCCGAGTCGTTCGCAAGGCGGCTCAGGTCGAACGTCTGCATCCAGTGGTAGAGAAACCTCGAGGTCACCCGCTCGGTAGGCACAAGACCCATCACGTTGTTGTCATAGGCAGAAGGAACGGAAAGCACTCGCTTCTTATTCGTCGCGACAGCCGCGCCAATCTTAGGAAAGATGACAGTCCCCGCGGGTGCAGGGCGCACTCCCAACTTCTTCGCCACTTCGGCAGATACGTAATGGTTGGCGATGCTCATTACCGTCTCGTTCCCGAGCAGATTCATGTCACTAACCTTGTAGAAGGGGTACTCACCCTCTTCTTGACCTTGGTGCGCATTAGGGAATCCCCAGCCGCTGCGGACCTCAGCAATATCACCAAGCGCTACGCGTGGGATCGAGTCGTCAAACGACATCGCACGTTGACGATAGTGCTCATACTGGCGGCGGCGGGCTTCCAGCTCCGCTTCCAGCTCCGCTTCCAGCTGAGTGAACTGATCCAATACTCGCACGATCTCCCGCTGCACCTCGAGAGGCGGCACGGGGATCCGGTAGCCTCGCATAACACCGGCGTTGAGATTGTTGATCGTTGTCGTAGACAGAGCACTACCCAGATACGTCGAAAAATTCTCCCCTGTCAGCAGGTGGAAAACGAATCTCGGATCGAGGCGCGTTGAATCCTTTACGCGAACGACAGCCATAAAGCCCCCGAACGTTTCATCGCGGTCCGCATCGATGTACGCGACTTTACCAATGTGATCCTTGCTGCCACTTCCGGCACAGATGAGAACATCGCCGGCACGGAGGCGCTGATCATCGCGAACCCGAACGCGTCCAGAGACTTTTTTTACGTCAGTCAAGTTCAAAGTATTCGATGCGAGTGTGATGTTATTAGCACGAAGCACAGATACTTCACCATCGGCAGCTTCGTCATTCTTGTTGTACGTGATCCCGCGGATGTAGTCAGTGACCTCCGTTATACCGACATATGCGACCCCTGTCGGAGCAAGCTCTCTAATCAGTTCGTCGATCCGGCTCACTTCGTGCCCTCCAGGTCGGCAACGATCTCGTCGATCGAGGTGCGCAGCTCCTGCTGTCGGGAGACGATGCGCGCGATCTCGGCGTTCAGCTCGGTGATGTCGACGACCTCGCGGGTGTCTTCTTGCTCAACATAGGAGGACACGGCGATGTTGTAGTCGTTCGCGGCGATGTCCTCGTTCGACACGAGTGCGGCGACATGGTCGACGCTCTCGCGGGTGGTGAAGGTGTCGAGGACGTGCTGCTGGTTGACCTCGGTGAGCTTGTTCTTGTTACCGACGCGTTTGAATTCGGCGGATGCGTCGATGAAGAGCACCGCGTTGTCGGTCTTGGATTTCTTGAGCACGATGATGCAGGTTGCGATCGTGGTGCCGAAGAACAAGTCTGGTGGGAGCTGGATGACAGCGTCGACGTAGTTGTTGTCGATGAGGTACTTGCGGATCTTCCGCTCAGCACCACCTCGATACAGCACACCCGGGAACTCGACGATCGCCGCCGTGCCGTTCACCGCGAGCCACGACAGGATGTGCATCGTGAATGCCAAGTCCGCTTTCGACTTCGGTGCGAGCACACCGGCCGGGGCGAAGCGAGGATCGTTGATGAGGAGCGGGTTGGCGTCGCCGTCCCATTTGATCGAGTACGGCGGGTTGGAGACGATCGCTTCGAACGGCTCATCGTCCCAGTGGGCGGGGTCGGCGAGGGTGTCGCCGTGGGCGAGGTTGAACTTCTCGTAGTTCACGTCGTGCAGGAACATGTTGATCCTGGCGAGGTTGTAAGTGGTCAGGTTGATCTCCTGACCATAGAAACCCTGTCGCACGTTCTCTTTGCCGAGCACTTTCGCGAACTTCAACAGCAACGACCCGGAACCGACAGCAGGGTCGTAGACCTTGTTCACGCTCGTCTTGCCGACCACGGTGATGCGGGCGAGGAGTTCAGAGACTTCCTGCGGTGTGTAGTACTCGCCACCGGACTTGCCCGCACTGGAGGCATACATCTGCATGAGGTACTCGTAGGCGTCGCCGAAGAGGTCGATCGAGTTGTCCTCGAAGTTCCCCAGCGGCAGGTCACCGATCGCGTCGAGCAGCTTCACGAGTTTCTCGTTGCGCTTGGCCACGGTGTTGCCGAGTTTGGAACTGTTGACATCGAGATCGTCGAACAGACCTTTGAGGTCGTCTTCGGCGTCGGTGCCGACGGCGGAGCCTTCGATGTTCTTGAAAACACGAGCGAGAGTCTCGTTGAGGTTCGCGTCGTTCGCAGCACGCTTACGGACGTTCTGGAACAGCTCAGACGGGAGGATGTAGAAGCCCTTCTCCTCAACCGTCTCCTTACGTCCGAACTCAGCTTGGGAGTCTCCGAGCAGGGAGTAGTCGAAGCTCGGGTCGCCAGCCTTACGCTCGCCGACGTTGATGTAGGCGGTGAGGTTCTCGGAGATGAACCGGTAGAACAGCATGCCGAGCACATAAGACTTGAAGTCCCAGCCGTCGACCGAGCCACGGAGGTCGTTCGCGATGCGCCAGATCGTCTTGTGCAGTTCGGCGCGCTGTCCTTCTTTGGTGGTCGGTGCCATGTGATTCGTCTCCTGCGCCTGGGGCGCGTCTTAAGTTAAGGTCGCGGGTTAGCCTCACCGTAGCGCCAGGCACTGACATCGGTCGGTTGCCATGCGTGGCATGAGGGTGAGCGTTGATGCAGCCGGGAGCATGTGTCGCGTCGACCGGGCGCTGCGATCTACCTGTGATTATCTCATGACCTGGCCTTTTCGAGAAGACCCTGCGGCCTCGGTCAGGCGTTCCAGCTCCAGGCGAAGCCGTTGAAAAGGCCACCGTGGACGTCGCGCAGGGTGAGGGTCGCGGTGCCGCGGGCGTCGAGCTGGACGCGGTTGTAGTCGTTGGCGACGTGTGGGCGGGCGAACGGGCTTGCTCCCTCGAACTTCCAGATGCTGGCGGGCCGTTCCCCAATGAACCCGACACGGATCGTGAACAGCAGTGACCGGTGGTGGAGCGCCCGGCTGGCGAGAGTCACTGGCTCCGGTTCGCGGCCGTCTTCGGGCGGTGTGAGGCGGAAGCGCAGGTCGTAGCGTGTCCGGTCTTGCATCGGCTCGGTCGCCGTGCGGGCGGTGTTGAGGTGCCAGAAGTGGTCGTTCCAGCCCGCGCCGTCGACCGGGCGGGTGTTGACCTTGAAGTCGCCCTTGTTGCTCGGGGTCACGACGCCGGGATAGGAGCGGCCGATGGTGACGTAGTCGAGTTCGCCTGCTATGTTCGCGAACCGGTAGTGCTCGTAGGTGGCTTGCCAGCGTCGGTTCTCGACGACGATGAGGGTGCTGGTCTCTTCGTAGATGATGCCGCCGTGCATCTCGGGCACGTCGAGCACGAGCGGGGCCTGCGCGTAGCGGCCAGTGACGAGACGCGAGTGCAACGCCTTCAGCGCCGCGGTCTCCCGCGTGCGAACGGTGTCGACTTTCCGTCCGATCTTGTCGCCGTGGATCTGTCGCCGTTGCATCAGCTCGGGCACGTGCTGCGTGTCGGGGCTGAGCGCGAACACGTCGAGCAGCAGGTCTGCTTGCTCGCCGGGCAGGGTGTGGATCGCGGAGACGAAACGGTGACGGAGCCGCTCGAAGCTGTCCTCGAGGGAACCGCGTAGGAGTTCATCGACGATCCCGGCCTGGGCGAGGCGACGCTGGACGAAGCCCTCGCGCTTGGTCAACCAGGCGAGCTGCTGCTGCAGGGTGACGACATCGTCTTCATCGAGTCTCACGCCATCACCTCCGCCTCGTGCCCGTGTTCGCTTCCAACTTTATTCCGAGTTTCAGGACGCCTACCTCGCGCTTTCTACGGTCGAAGTGTCCCGGAAATTCGGGGCGGTTCTCTTCAACCGGAAGGACATGCAACATGTCGAGCAATCAGGTGGTGCCGCTGTTCGGTGGGCACACAACCCAGCAGGGGCAGAAGATCACGGGAAGCCTGGTACGTCAGACCAAGCGTGAGGTGGAGCAGGTTGCTGCGTCAACGGAGATCGCGGCGGTGCGGGAGCAGGGGCACGCGTTCCTGGCGTCGCAGGCGATGACGAATGTCGCGACGCTGGTGGCGCAGGCGGAGGCGCAGATGAAGATTGCTCCGGCAGGGGCGCAGTTCTACGAGGCGATCATCGCCGGATACGCCATCAGCGCGGGCCAGCGCATCGCTCGGGGTCTGTGATGGAGGCCGTCGCCGCGATCGCGACTGCCTCGGGAGTCGTTCTCCTGGTCGCGATTACCGCCTTCGTCGCATTGTGTGTGGTCGAAGTGTTGTGGGACGAGTACGAAGCATGGCAGGAGCGTCGTCGTGCACGGATTGAGGCGGAGCTGGACGCCAAGTCTGAGCAGCTCCGGCAGACGGTCCTCTCCCTCGCCGACGACCTTGCGAGGGCGTGTCAGATGGTCTGTGTAAGCCGTACCGAGAGGAACGGTAAGAATCATGACCATGACCGACGAGAAGAACCCAGGCGAGCCCTCGGGCCAGGACCTGGTCGAGCAGCTGAAAGCCTCAGGGCAGCTTGATGCCCTATTCGCGCAGATCGACGCGGGCGGCGTCGAGCTCACCGGTGACGGCGGGTTCGTGCCCGCGCTGGTCAAGGCCGCGCTCGAGCGGGGCCTGCAGGCCGAGCTGACCAGCCATCTGGGCTACGAGAAGGGCTCGAGCGAGGCGCTGAAGCACGCCAACTCCCGCAACGGGACCACCCCGAAGACCGTGGAGTCCGAGGTCGGGCCGATCGAGCTGGACGTCCCGCGAGACCGGGGCGGGTCGTTCACCCCGCGCCTGGTGCCCAAGGGCCAGCGGCGCCTCGGGGGCCTGGATGACATGATCATCAGCCTCTATGCCGGCGGAATGACGATCCGGGACATCCAGCACCACCTGGCCTCCACGATCGGCACGGACCTGTCGCACGAGACGATCTCCAACATCACCGACGCCGTGAGCGAAGAGGTCCTGGCGTGGCAGTCGCGGCCGCTGGAGGAGTTCTATCCGGTGATCTATCTCGACGCAATCCGGATCAAGATCCGAGAGAACAGCCAGGTCCTCAACCGTGCCGCCTACATCGCCGTCGGCGTGGACCTCGAGGGCATCAAGCACGTGCTGGGGATCTGGGTCCAGGACACCGAGGGCTCGGCGTTCTGGGCCCACGTCTGCGCCGATCTCGCCAACCGGGGCGTGCGGGACGTGCTGATCGTGTGCTGCGACGGGCTCAAGGGCCTGCCGGAGGCGATCGAGGCGACGTGGCCGGACTCGATGGTCCAGACCTGCGTGGTTCACCTGATCCGGGCCGCGATGCGGTTCGTGGCCTACCAGGACCGCAAGAAGGTCGCCGCCGCGCTGAAGCCGATCTACACCGCCCCCAACGAAGAGACCGCGAGGAAGGCGCTGGCCGAGTTCGAGGCCTCCGAGCTCGGCACGAAGTACCCGTCTGCAGCCGCGACCTGGGCGAACTCCTGGGAGCGGTTCATCCCGTTCCTGCAGTTCCCACCCATGCTCCGCAAGGTCATCTACACGACCAACAGCATCGAGTCGCTGAACTTCCAGCTACGGAAGGTGACCAAGAACCGCGGCCACTTCCCCTCGACCGAGGCGGCGGTGAAGCTGCTCTGGCTGGCGATCTGCAACATCGAAGACAAACGCGCCGCCGAACGCGCTCGGGACCGGGGCAAACCCGCCGGCCAGCGCAAAGCCCAGGGCCGGCTCGTCGAAGGTCAGGCCGTCACGAACTGGAAGCAGGCCCTCGCCCAGCTCGCCGCGGCCTACCCCGACCGGATCAACCCCTACCTGTGACCACCCCGCTTACACAGACAAGTTGACACGCCCGGCTCGAGCGATTGAACCGAGCAGAATCACCCAGCCGCGCGCTTGACTACGTGCTCCATGATGCGGATGTGCCGCGGCTTGGCAGGCGGCGAACGAACCAACGGCGTCGACTGAGCGGGCCGCGCTACTCGCAGTCCTCCCCCATCTTGAATACGGGCGCGAACCCCGGAACGTCTATCTCGAAGTACACCGAGCTGCGCGAGCGGAACCGCCTGCTCGAGCAGGAAAACGACGCGCTGCGACGCGCGGCAGGGTATGTCACGCAAGCGCAACGGCCCGGTAGTGAGTGAACCGATCGTGATTGGGCCCGCCGCTGAGGGAGCTTCCTTGTGCTCCCGTGCCGAGTGCTAAAGCTCGCCTTCTAACGCTTGGCTGAGCCACGGTTCGAAATCCCGTTGGGGCGGACGCAACTGATGCGTCCGCCCCAACGCGTACCGGTCAACATCCAACCGACTCCACAAATGAAACAAACCCCCGACTCGCGATCACGCGACTCAGGGGTTCGTTTCTGGAAAATTTTGTAGACCTAGCAGAAGGCTTGTCGAAACTTGCCCCGCCGGTGATTCAGATGGTGCGAACACACCGGTCAATCCGCACTGAACGGCACAGGACGCACCGCCGGAGGCGCCATCCACAGCAGGCGCCGCGAGCATCCGAAGACCTCCTCCAGCGAGCGGAAACCGCCTACGCTGCCGGCGGGTCTCTGAAAGCTGTGGCCCGACAGGTTGGCCTCGGACACGAGCGGCTCGCTCGTCTCCTTCGGGAACGCGGTGTCATCCTACGCAACCACTCACCGTCCAGCAGTGAGATTCGGCTGATGCGTGCCATGTATGAGCAAGGGGCTTCACTGGAGGGTGTGGGCGACAAGTTCGGCTACACGGCGGGGACGGTCCGCAAACATTTGCTCATCTTCGGCGTGGTGATGCGCGATACGCACGGTCGTGTCCGAGCGGAGCCCCACGGTTTCGGCCAAGAGATCAAGACATCGTGACGGACGCTGATGGTCCCAGCAGGAGCTGGGTCAGAGGATGCAGTCCTTCGCCGTGCATATCAGCTCTGCACCCGGCCGCGCGCGCGATCCCGGGCTTGCTGCCGCAGTCTTGCCCGTACTTCGTCGTGGATCGTGGTCGAGGTCTGCTCTGCTGTCTCGATGGAGACCACCAGTGCGTATCGCACCGTCTTACCAGCACCAAGGTGTTGGGCATCGTCCATGCATTCAACGTGGATCGGGAACGTGTCATCGTCGCCGAACACGATGGCGCGGCTGCCTTGGACGATCTCGTGTTGGAGGCTCCGCTGCCGGCCGACACCAGACCCTGCGGCTCTACCACCAGCTCCTGCACACGTGCCGCTTGGCGTGAGCGATACGTGAGACGTAACCGCCGACGGGCGAACACACCCGCCCGGGCAGTTGCGAACGCCTCCCCAGGTTGCAGCGCATCAGGTTGCGGCAACCAGCCGTGAGGATCAACCACGATCCGCGACGCAACCTCCAAGCTCTGACCACGATGCGCCTCGGGAATCGCAGCCAGCAACTTGCGCGCCCCCGACGCGAAGCATCACCCAGCCCGATCGCATCCGGGCCCCACATCTCCGATGAACTGTTCGAAGCCGCTGATGATCGCCTCCAACCCTCGACCGAACGCTCGATCAGAGTCGCAATCGTCAGGAAGGGAGTGTGACGCAGCGGCGTAGGCGATGTCTGACAAGGCAAAACCTCGGGCGAAGCTGGAACCGATCTGGTACAGGTCAAGCGCAACGTCCCGGGGGAATCCAGCCTGTCGGAGTGTGGCCATGACGTGCTTGAAGGCGGCTTGGTTTTCATCGAGCACGATGGGTCGTCCCGCTTGGGCGGTGAAGACGGCCGGGTGGTCCACGATGACGCGTCGATACGCCCAGGAGATCTCGCGAAGAATCTGCTGCCAACTCTTACCGAGCCCAACAGAGGGTGGAGTGATCTCCGCCATAAGCATGGTCGCCATGCCGTCAAGAATGTCTTGCTTGTTCGCCACGTGCCGATACAACGCCATGGCTTCCACCTCAAGAGCATCTCCAAGGCGACGCATCGTGACCGCAGCCAAACCCTCACTGTCAGCCAACGTGATCGCTGCCCTCAGAATCTCTGCCCGGCTGAGGGGATGGTCGCGCACCGCATTCACTGGTCTCTCCTCTGCCTCGTCTTTGCATAGTGACACGCTCACGTGTTTACATTGTAAGCATGGTTTGCAACGTAAGCAGGGTTGGTGTTGCTCGCTGGGAACGTAGTCGCTGGTTCTGGGTGGCAGCCCTCGCTGGTGGGCTGCATGTTGCGATCACGCTGTACTGGGCCCTTGGCGGACACGCTCTGCTATGGACGATGGGGACCGGCTTCATCGCCAAGTTCGAGTCGATGATGTGGATCCTGTGGCCGGTCGCCCTGGTCAAGGCTGTCGGAGCCTTTGGCCCCGTATGGCTATCAACCCACGGATGGCCCTGGGCACGACTGACACGCCTCACCGTATGGCTGGCATCCTTCGTCCTGATCGGATGGGGTGGTCTGAACACGATCGTCGGCAACATGGTGCTCTTCGGGCTGATCCGCCCCACCGACGGCTTCGACCGACCCGTCATGATCGGCCACGCCTGGATCTGGGACCCCCTGTTCCTCCTCTGGGGCATCAGTCTGCTGACCGGATTGATCCGCACCCGCACCACACGTGCTTCCCTCGTGTGAGCGAGCATCTGCGCCTTCCTGAACCACAGATACTGCGCGAAGCTGCCCGTGTCGCGAAGAAGCCTCGGGGACTGCCGCACCGTTAGGTGATAGTTGGGGTGTTAGGCCGCGAGGCTCACGGCCGGGTTCATGATGGTCTCGTATTCGATGGGGGTCAATCTGACCCGCGTCAAGTAGTTGGCAGGATTTCCTTGGTTTTGAATGTCGGGGTGGTGGGGTCGGCCAGGCCCAGGTGCACCTCCTTGGGCCGGTTCCATGAGATGGCCTCGTGGGGCCGGAGCTCGTTGTACTCGATCCGGTAGTCCTCGGCCCGCTCGGCGAGCACGATCGCGTCGTCAATCTCGTCCAGGTAGAGCCGTTCGTACTTCAGCGTGCCGAAGCCGCGTTCACGGGACCCGTTCTGCCCCGGGGTCTTCACTCGGGTGCGCACGTGGTGTAGCTCGGGGTGGGCGGCGATGAAGGACTCGAAGCGGAAGGACCGGAACGGCCCGCCGTTGTCCGTCACGATGGTCACCACGGGCAACAGCTCACCGGTCTCGGGATCGACCGGGCAGGCCTCGACCAGCGGGTGACCGAACATGGCCTCGTAGTCGGCCAGGGCCAACTCGATCGCGTCGATCGCGTCGTGCTGGTTCCCGGTGGGCGAAACGTGGAAGGGGTGCTCGTACTTGGACCAGTAGTCCCGGCACCCGGCCAGCCGCCAGGTCCCTCCGGTGGTGGTCTCGAACTCGCTGAAGTCCAGCTGCCAGACTTGGTTCGGGCCTGAGGGCTCGGTGGCGAACGCGGCCTTGCGCCGCTCGGCCAGCTTCCGTCGCTCCCGTTGGTACTGCGCGGGCAGAATCAGCCCCTCGTCGCGCAGGATCCGCAGCACGGTCGCCTCGGAAACCACATGCCCGTCGTGGCGGACCATCGCCCAGATCTTCCGATGCCCCCACGCCGGATGGGCCAGCGCGTGCTTGACCACCAGTTCCCTGGCGGCCTGCCGTCCCGGTTGCGGCCACGGTCCCTTCACCGCCGTCCCGGTGCGGGCCTTGGCCTGCCAGCGGCGCCAGGTCCGCTCGGGCATGTCGAAGAGCTGGCAGAACCTCGCGGTCGACATGCCCGCTTCCACGCGGATCACCTCGAGGTCCTCGAAGGGCCCAGCCGGCCCTCCGCGGACTTCTTCCACACCCTGGCCTCCAGGTGTGCCTCGCCCAAGGCCTGGGTCAGCTCGGCGACCTCGGCCTCCAGCTGTTCCTCTCGGGAGGATGGTCCGGACCTGCCGGCCACCAGGGCGGTCTTGCCGGCTTCCAGGAACTCGGCCTTCCACCGTCCGATGGACTGCTCACTGACTTTCTCCTTGCGTGCCGCTTCGGCGATGGACATCTCGCCGGCCAGCACGCTCAGCACTATCCGGGTCTTCTTCTCCGCCGGAATCGAGGGTGGTCTACCCATGTCTGACTCTCCTTCAGGACCTACATAACGGCCCTGCCACTAAGTCTGACGCGCGACATGCCCACACCAACATCGACGCCCCGGCCCACGTCACCGCAGAAGCAAAACTGCCCCGCCATCAGGCGGGGCAAGTTTCGATTTTCTCATCTTACGTGGACCTAAGGGGATTCGAACCCCTGACCCCCTGCATGCCATGCAGGTGCGCTACCAGCTGCGCCATAGGCCCAATTTGGGGCTTCCCGCTGGGGAAGCAGCTCAACGACTATAGCCCAGATCTGAACGACCGCGCAAGTTGAGCGCGCCGCGCGACGCCAGCCCCGGGCATCCGCCCTACTTCTTCGACTGCGAGCGCACGTCCCAGATCATGCGAATCGCCACGAGCACGAGGAACACCGAGAACGTCACGTTCGCGGCGAACGGCGACAGCACGGTCGAGAGCCACACGCTGAACGGGGTCACGACGCCCGCGGCGACGCCGAGGGTCAGCGCGCCAACCGTGTCGACGTTGCGGTGGCGGATGTTCGCCACGGTGCCCGACAACCCGGTCGCGATGATCATGAGCAGCGACGTGCCCTTCGCAACGAGGTCGCTCGCGCCGAAGAGCACGACGAGCGCGGGCACGACGATCACTCCCCCGCCAATGCCGAGCAGGCCACCGGCAATGCCGGCCACGAGGCCGACGAGCACGATGAGCGCACCGCTGAGCAGGTCGACGTGCACCTCGGCATCGCGCGACGGCACAACCAAAAACAACGTGACGATGACGATCACCAAGAAGCAGATGAACACGATCTGCACGATGCGCTTCTCGAGTCGTTTGAGCAGCCAGGCGCCGATCGGCGCGCCGACGATCGATCCCACCGCGAGCAACAGCGCGAGCAGATAGTCGACGTCGCCGCGCAGGCCGTAGCTCACGACGCCGACGACGGCCGGAATCACGATCGCGAGCAGCGAGGTGCCCGACGCGACTTTGTGGTCATACGCGAGCAAATACACGAGCGCGGGCACGATGATGATGCCGCCGCCGACGCCAAACAGGCCCGAGGCGATACCGACGGCCACGCCGATGAGCATGAGGCCGAGCCAGTTCCGCTTCGCGGGAAGAGAGGGTGTCGTCACCCTGCGATGTTACTCCGGCGCCTGGTCGGCGTCGGGCTCGTCTTCGACCTCGGCCTCGGATGCGCTGGCCGCGGCAGCCTCAGCGGCCTCCGCCAGCCCGAGCGGCACGATCGGCGCATCCCGCCAGAGGCGTTCGAGCGAGTAGTACTCGCGCTCTTCCTCGTGGAACACGTGCACGACGAGGTCGCCGAAGTCGAGCAGCACCCAGCAGCCGAGCTCGGTGCCCTCCTTGCGCAGCGACTTCACGCCGAAGTCCTCGCGCAGCTTGTCTTCGATCTCTTCGGCGATCGAGAGCACCATGCGCTCGTTGCGGCCGGAAGCGACGAGAAACACGTCGGCGTACGGCAGCGTCTCGCTCACGTCGAGGCCGATCTGCTCGGTGGCCTGACGTTCGTCGGCAGCCAGTGCGGCCGCCTTGGTCAATGCGATGGCGTTCTCAGAAGCGGTCATAGATCAAGGCTCCAACCCTGCAGCTAAATGCTGCGCTGTTCATCCGGCCGATAGAGCCGGTTCTTGGTGATGTATTGCACGATGCCGTCTGGCACGAGGTACCAGACCTGGGCGCCGGCGCGCACGCGGGCGCGACAGTCGGTCGACGAAATGGCGAGCGCGGGAATCTCGAGCACCGAGACATTCTCGAGCGACAGGCCCGCGAGGTCGAGCTCGTGGCCGGGTCGCGTGACGGCGACGAAGTGCGCGAGTGCGAACATCTCGTCGGCGTCTTTCCACTCGAGAATCTGCGTCACGGCGTCGGCACCCGTGATGAAGAAGAGCTCGGCCTCGGGCATGAGGCGGTGAAAGTCGCGCAGCGTGTCGATGGTGTAGGTCGGCCCCGGGCGGTCGATGTCGACGCGGCTCGTCTTGAAGCGCGGGTTCGACGCGGTCGCGATCACCGTCATGAGGTAGCGATGCTCGGCCGGCGAGACGCCGTCTTTCATGTACGGGTTGCCCGTAGGAACGAAGAACACCTCATCGAGGTCGAAGTGCTGCGCAACTTCGCTGCCCGCGACGAGGTGACCGTGGTGAATCGGATCAAAGGTGCCACCCATAATGCCGACGCGATGTCGTCGGCGCTGGGCGGGCTCGAATTCGTTCGGCGTCACGCCAGTGATTCGCTAGTGATCTTGGTGCCGCTGTGCAGCACGCTGCTCACCCTGCGAGCGGCCGATCTGCTCGCGGACGAGTGCGTCTTCGTGGCCGGGCATAGCCCGAGCACCCTCGTGGGCGCCTTCGGCAATCGGATGACCCGGGTGACCGATGGGCTCATAGACGTAGACCGTCGGGTTCTCGGGGTGGCTCGCCGCCATGTTGCGGAACGAGAACGCGACGAGCGCCAGCACCAGCAGCAGCACGAGGGCGATGATGCCGAACACGATCGGGGGAAACCACATCTCGCCCGGGTGGACGATCATTTCACCGGCCGACTGGATGACTGCGGGAAGCTCGAACATACCCACCATCCTAGCGCGAGTTCTCAGCCGATTCGGCCGCTTCGTCGTCGCCGTTCCAGATGCCCGCCTTGCGTTCGTCCTCAAGCTGCTCGCGGGCGGCCGACTTGGCGTCCATCCAGCGGTAGTAGTCCTCGCGGCGCTCCTTCGTGGTGCGACGCGTGCGGTCTTCGAAGCGGATGTCCGAGCCGCGCGCGGTCATCACCTCGGCGGCCGACGAAAGTGTCGGCTCCCAGTCGAAGATCATGCCATCGCCAGGGCCAATCACCACGGTCGGGCCGGCCTGCGCGCCCTTCGCGACGAGGGCATCCTCGATACCGAGCTTCGCAAGGCGATCGGCGAGGTAGCCGACGGCCTCGTCGTTCGCGAAATCGGTCTGCGCCACCCAGCGCTCGGGCTTGCGGCCGAGGATGCGGTAAATGTCACCCCAGGTGCCACCCTCGACGCGGATCGTGTAGTCCTTCTCGTCAACCGCCTTCGGTCGAATGACGATGCGTTCGCGCTGCTCGTTCTGCTCGGCACGCGCGGCGCGAGCCTGCTCGACGATGTCGCCGAGCGCGAAGCCGAGTTCGCGCAGGCCCTCGTGCGAAACGGTCGACACGAGGAACACCTTGTAGCCGCGCGCCTCGAGATCGGGGCGGATGAACTCGGCCAGCTCGCGCGCATCCGGCACGTCGATCTTGTTCAGCGCGACGATGGCGGGCCGCTGCGTGAGCGGCGTCTGCCCCTCGGGCACCTCGTAGGCGTCGAGCTCGGCGAGGATGATGTCGAGATCGCTGAGCGGGTCGCGGCCCGGCTCGAGCGTGGCGCAGTCGAGCACATGCAGGAGCGCCTCGCAGCGCTCGACGTGGCGGAGGAACTCGAGCCCGAGGCCTCGGCCCTCGCTCGCGCCCTCGATGAGGCCCGGCACATCGGCCATCGTGAACCGACTGTTGCCGGTCTCGATGACGCCGAGGTTCGGGTGCAGCGTGGTGAACGGGTAGTCGGCGATCTTCGGCTTCGCGGCGCTCATCGCGGCGATGAGCGAGCTCTTGCCGGCGCTCGGGTAGCCCACGAGCGCGACGTCGGCGACGGTCTTGAGTTCGAGCACGAGCTCGGTCGTCTCGCCGGGCGTGCCGAGCAGCGCGAAGCCCGGCGCCTTGCGCTTCGAGTTCGCGAGCGAGTTATTGCCGAGGCCGCCGAGGCCGCCCTCGGCCGCGACCAGGCGCATCCCAGGCGTGTCGAGGTCAACGATCACCTCGCCGTCGGTGTCGCGCACGACGGTGCCAACGGGCACGGGCAGCTCGAGATCGCCGCCCTTTGTGCCGTTGCGGTAGTCGCCCATGCCGAAGCCGCCCGAGTCGCTGCGCTGGTGCGGCGTGTGGTGGTAGGTGAGCAGGGTGGTCACATCGGGGTCGGCGACGAGCACGATGTCGCCACCGTCACCTCCGTTGCCGCCGTCAGGGCCAGCGAGCGGCTTGAACTTTTCGCGGCGAATCGACATGCAGCCATTGCCGCCGTCGCCAGCGCGCAGGTACAGACGTACCTCATCGACGAACGTTGCCATGAATGCTCCTTCGTTCCCGTTCCATTGTGCCGCCCCGCGTGGCGCCCGTGTTCAGGCCACGTGCGGCGCGGCAATGAAAAAAGGGGCGGAGAGTGTCCGCCCCTTTTTCAAAGTGTGCCGGTTTGCCGGCTCACAGCGCCCTATTCGGCTGCTGCGACGATGTTCACGACCTTGCGCATGCCCTTGGCGCCGAACTCGACCTTGCCGCCCGCGAGAGCGAACAGGGTGTCGTCGCCGCCACGGCCGACGTTGACGCCGGGGTGGAACTTGGTGCCGCGCTGGCGGACGAGGATCTCACCGGCGTTGACTTCCTGACCAGCGAAGCGCTTCACACCGAGACGCTGAGCGTTGGAGTCGCGGCCGTTCTTGGACGAGCTTGCGCCCTTCTTGTGTGCCATTTCAGTATGCTCCTGACGACTTACTTAATGTCGGTGATCTTGACCGTGGTGAGCTCCTGGCGGTGGCCCTGGCGCTTCTTGTAACCGGTCTTGTTCTTGTACTTCATGATGCGGATCTTCGGGCCGCGGAGGTTTTCAACAACCTCGGCCGAGACCGTCACCTTTGCGAGCTTGTCAGCGTCGCTGGTGATGTTGTCACCGTCGACGAGCAGCACGGCGGGAAGAACAACCTTGCCCTTGTCGTCTGCGACGACGCGGTTCATCGTAACGATCGAGCCAACCTCGACCTTTTCCTGCCGGCCACCGGCGCGCACTACTGCGAATACCACTTCAGCTACCTTTTCTTTGTGCTCGGCGACCGAAGTCGCTTCGCGAACGATTTGCGTGACGTGCCGGTGCACGTACCCTGACGCTCTCACTGCGCGGCCGACGCCGCGTCGCTCGAAGAGCGTGCAACAGCGACCTACTTTAGTCGATTCTTCGGGTGAGCGTCAACCCTCGGAGTCGACCCGCTCGCGGGGAACTACTCCCCCGCGATCGGGCCCGTCGTGATGCGCCGACGGCGCTTCGGCGAGCTGGTCTTCGGGGCCTCGGCGGCCGGAGCCGGCTCGGCGCTTGCCCGCGGCGCGGCCTGTGGCTGCTCCTTGGGCTGGCTGCTCGACTCGTTCGGCTCGGCGGTGCCGGCGAGCGAGTCGAGGGCGGCGTCGAGGGATTCGAGGCTCAGCGACGCGTCGACCTGCGGCTCGGCCTTCGGCGCCGGCTGCTTCGCCTCGGGCAGCTCGATCGAGAGCGCCGACTCGCGGCGCGCCTCGCTGCTCGAGGCATCGGCCGTGACCGTGCCGGTGCTCACGCGGCGGCGGCGCGGCTTGGATGCGCGGGGTGCCTCCTCGGCCTTCGTCGCGTCCTGCGCGGGCTGAGCCGTCGTGGTTGCGGCGCGGTCGTTGGCGCTGCGGTCGTTGGCGTTGCGATCGCTGTTTGCGCGGTCGCTAGTGTTGCGGTCGCTGGCCGAACGGTCGTTACCGTTGCGGTCGCTGCCCGACGCATCCTGCTGGATCGAATCGCGGCTGTCACGGGCATCCCGGCTGTCACGCGCATCCTGCTGGTCCTCGACCTGCTCGGCGTTCGAGTTCTGCGGCTCGTCGCCCTGCTGTTCGGCATTACGGTTGCGACCGCGGCCGCCGCGGCGCGAGCGCCGCGAACGACGGCCCTCACCGTTCGAGTCGTTGTCGTTCGACGAGTCGCCTCCGGCCGCGAGCACATCGGCAGCGGGCTTGCCCGACGCTGCCGCGGCAGCCGCATCCGCGAGTTTCTCAGCCGCCTCGCGCACCGCCTCGTCGTCCTTCGCCGACACCATGGTCGACGCGGCGATCTTCGTCAGCGCGTTGCGGGCGTCATCGGTGATCTCGTGGGTGCCGCCGCCGTTCGAACCGCTCTGCGTCTGGTTCTGGTTCTGGTTCTGGTTTTGGCCCTGGTTTTGGTTGCGACCGTTGTCGTTCTGGCCCTTGTTGTTGCCGCGGCGCGACTGCGAGCGGCCCTTCGACTGGTTGCTGTTGCCGCCGCCATGGTTGACCGGGTGCGAGTGCACGACGACGCCGCGGCCGGCGCAGGCAGCACAGGGCTCCGAGAAGGTCTCGAGCAGGCCAAGACCGATCTTCTTGCGGGTCATCTGCACGAGGCCGAGGCTCGTGACCTCGGCGACCTGGTGCTTCGTGCGGTCACGCGAGAGACCCTCGACGAGGCGGCGGTGGACGAGGTCGCGGTTCGTCTCGAGCACCATGTCGATGAAGTCGATGACGATGATGCCGCCGATGTCGCGCAGGCGCAGCTGGCGAATGATCTCTTCGGCCGCCTCGAGGTTGTTCTTCGTGACGGTCTCTTCGAGGTTGCCACCCGAGCCGACGAACTTGCCGGTGTTGACGTCGATGACCGTCATCGCCTCGGTGCGGTCGATGACGAGCGAACCACCCGACGGCAGCCAGACCTTGCGGCTGAGCGCCTTGTCGATCATGTCGTTGACCTTGTACTCAACGAAGATGTCGTCGCCCGTGTACTTCTCGACGCGCTCGAGCAGGTCGGGGGCGACCTGACCGAGGTAGGTCTTGATCGTCTCGAGCTCGGAGTTGCCCTGGATGATCAGCTGGTGGAAGTCCTCATTGAAGACGTCGCGGATGATCTTGATGAGCATGTCGGGCTCGGCGTGGAGCGTCTTCGGGCCCTTGCCTGCCGAGGCGACCTGCTTCTGGATGTCTTCCCACTGGCGCGTGAGGCGCTCAACGTCGCGCTGCAGCTGCTCCTCGGTCGCGCCCTCGGCGGCGGTGCGCACGATGACGCCAACGCCGTCCGGCAGCACCTCCTTGAGGATCTTCTTGAGGCGCGTGCGCTCGGTCTCGGGCAGCTTGCGGCTGATGCCGTTGAGCGTGTTGCCGGGCACGTACACGAGGTAGCGGCCGGGCAGCGAGATCTGGCTGGTCAGGCGGGCACCCTTGTGTCCGACAGGGTCTTTCGTGACCTGCACGAGCACCTTGTCGCCCGGCTTGAGGGCATTCTCGATCTTGCGGGCCGTATTCGGGCCGAGCTTCGCGGCGCTCCAGTCAACCTCGCCCGAGTAGAGCACGGCGTTGCGGGCCTCGCCGATGTCGACGAACGCGGCCTCCATGCTCGGCAGCACGTTCTGCACGCGACCGAGGTAGACGTTGCCAATGAGCGAGACGTCTTCGTTGCGGGCAACGTAGTGCTCGACCAGGATGTTGTCCTCGAGCACGCCGATCTGCACGCGACCGTCCTTGGCGCGCACGAGCATCTTGCGGTCGACCGACTCGCGGCGGGCCTGGAATTCGCTCTCGGTGACGACGGTGCGGCGGCGGCCGAGCTCGCGGCTTTCGCGGCGGCGGGCGCGCTTCGCGGCGAGGCGCGTCGAGCCCTTAACGGCCTGCGGCTCGTCGATGACCTCGGCGTCGGTATCGTCGTCAAAGTCGCTCGAGTCGCGGCCAGAGTCGCGGCTGCGGTCGCGGTCGCGGTCACGCTCGCGGCGCTGGGGTTCGCGCTGCTCGCGCTCCTGCTCGTCACCGCGGCGGCCACGGCGCGAGGTGCGGCGGCGGTTGTTGCTGTTGCTCTCGTTGTCGTCGCCGTCCTCGTCGTTCGCGTCGTCGAGCTGCTGCGGCTCGCGCGGCTCGTTGCGGCTGCTGCGGGGGGCCTCGGGCAGCGGCGGCAAGTCGGGCGCAAGGAAGAAGAGGGTCCGCTGCGTGATGACCTCGGGAATGCGCGGGTGGCGCTCGTCCTCTGGCTTCGCGTCGTCGGTCTTCGCGGCGTCGTCAGCCTTGTCGGTGTCGTCGGCCTTCGCGCTGTCGTCGGCAACTGCCGCCGCGTCGTCACTCTCTGCGACGTCAGCCTTTGCAGGGTCTGTGCTGTCGGCGCTGCTGGCCTCAGTCGAGTCGGCGGCCTCGGTCGCCGCCGCGTCGGCGTCGCCCTTGGCGTCGTCCGAAGTCACGTCGGCTGCAGTTTCGCCCTCGTTTGACTCGGCGTCGGCCGCGGGCTGCGACTCTGTGTCGGTCGATGCCGCGTCGACAGCATCGCTCGTCGCCTCAGCCTGCGGCTGAGCGGCGTCGTCGATCTGGTTCGCTTCGTCGTTGGAGTTATTGGAATCGTTGTTGTGGTTGTCCACCGTCACTGGGGTGCTCCTGCTGTCGCCGACCAGTCGCTGGCGCGATTCCTGGTCGGAACTGTGTCTTGGCCGCGGTCAGCCCGCGGGAAATCTGTCGTCGTGGGTACGGCGTGCCGCTGGTGCGGCGGGAGCGGTTGCTCCGAAAGTCTCAGTACGCTTGCGCGCACTCTGACAGTATCGCACGGTGCGGCCCCGACCTGCTCGGTCAGTGACCCCGAACGCGCCACTTTGTCGGTACCCATTTGTACCGCTACGGCAGGACTGCTGCACGCACAGACCAATCCGGATCAGGTGACGTAATCGGGTCGATTTCAACGCGGAACGCGGAGGTTCCCGCGCAAAACACGGACGAACGGCGAGATTTTGGGGGTGTGAACGGGCTGAGCCCGTTCACACCCCCAAAATCTCGCCGTTCGTCCAATAAGTCAGCCTTACCCAGCGTCGACGTAGGCCCGAATCGGGCTGCCGTCGCCGGCGTCGAGCCGCAGCGGCACCCCCGCAAAGCGCACGCGGGACGGCAGCCCCGTCAGCCCGCGCAGGTTCTCAATAATGAGCCGGTCGCTGCCCAGCACGAGCCGGTGCACCTCGAGTTCGCCGCCGTCGCTCGGGTCGGGGTTGAGCGTGTCCATGCCGAGCACGTGCATGCCAGCCTCGATCAGCGCACGGCACGCGTCGGCGCCGAGCGTCGGGTGGGCGAAGTACGAGGCCTCGCCCCAGTGCGCGTCCCACCCCGTCGCGAGCAGCACGATGCGCGCGCCGCCGAGCCCGGCATCCAACAGCGGCGCGAGCCGCTCGACGGTGATCACCTCGCCGGCCGCGAGCCCGGGCAGCTGCAGCACGGCCGCCTCGCCGACGAGCTCGTCGAGCGCGACCTGGTCAATCGTGCGGCCGCCGGCGATCGAGTGGGCCGGCGCATCCACATGCGTGCCGCTGTGGCTGCCGAGCTCGAGCCGGGCGACAGCGAAGCCGTCGCGCTCGAGCTCGGCGGCGGGCCGCACCGTGACCTCGGGGTCGCCGGGGAATACCGGCATGCCGGTGCCGATCGGGTGCGAAAGGTCGATCAACATGGAGTCACGCTACCTCGGTGTCTTCGGTAAACCTGCCGCTCCCCCGGCGGAACGACTTCCGCGCGAGGGAGCGGTCAGGGTGGCCATGAACTACGCGACTACGCTGCCTCGGCGAGGTGCTGCGAACGCGCGCCCGCCTCGGCGCGGATGCCGGTCGCCTTCACCCAGACGAAGTAGACGAGCGCCGACACGAGCACCGTCGGCAGCGCCGCGCCAATCGGCGAGAGCCATACGAACGCGAGCACCCAGTAGGTGGCGCCGCCGACGACCCAGGTGAGGATCGCGCCGATGTTCCAACCGCCGGCGAACCAGTACTTGCCGCCGCTGTGCCGCAGAATGTCGCGGTCGTAGACGCCGCGGCGCGCGACGTAGTAGTCGATGATCATCACGGCGAACACTGGAATGAACAGCGCGCCGATCGTCGAAAGGAACGTCGTGAACTGGTCGAGCAGGCCGAGCCAGGTCGAGCCGATGACCGACACGATGCCGAGCCCGAGCGCGGTCGGCACGAACGGCAGCGGCTTCTTTAGCGGGAACGCGTGCTGCAGCGACAGCGTCATGCCGAACACGACCATGGTGTTCGTCGCCATCACCGAGAGGAACATGACGATCGCGAGGGGCGCGCCGAACGCGTCGATGACGACGGTCGGGTCGAAGGGGATCGCCTCGTTGCCCTCAAGCAGCACATACGAGATCGCGACGGCGCCGAGCAGCATTGCGAGCACGGTCGAGAGCGTGTAGCCGATGGCCGCACCGGTCGCGCCGGCGCGCGGGGTGCGCGCAGTACGGGTGAGGTCGGCCGAGAGCACCGTCCACGAGATCGCGGTGGCGAACACGATGTCGAAGACGCTGAGGCCGGTCATGCCGAGCTCGGCGTCAGCCTGAATCGCGAGGTAGTCGCTGAGCGAGTGCTGCCCGAACGCTGAGATGAAGACGTAGGCCATGAAACCGAGGATCACGATGCCGAGCCACGGCTCGATCTTCGCGATGCCCGCGTGCCCGAAGATCGCGAGCAGCACAACGACAACCTCGCAGAGGGCGGCGAAGAGCGCGGGGTTGGTGAAGCCGGTCCAGCTAAAGATGAGGTAGTCGAGCGAGATGCCGGCGAGCATCGCCTGCACCCACGACCATCCCATGAGAATCACGAGGTTCGACAGGGCCGGCACGATCGAGCCGCGCAGGCCGAACGAGCCCTTCGTGAGCGCCATCGTCGACAGGCCGGTGCGCACGCCCATCGTCGCAATGAGCGTGAGCACGCACGCGCCGAGCACGGTGCCGACGACGATCCAGAGCGCCGACTCGGCGAACGTCACACCCGGCACGAAGAGCGTGCCGGTGAGCAGCGTCGTGACGACGAGGTTCGCGGCGAGCCAGATAAGCAGGATGCGCCCGCCGCCGAGCGTGCCGCGGACCGGACCCTCGGCTTGGGTCGCGTCGGCCGATTCGGTGTTGACGTCGTGGCTCACGCTGCGGCCTCGCTTACCTCGGACGCCTCGTCGATCGTCGAGAGGTGCTCGTGAATGGCGATGAGTTCGCCATCGCGGCGCGTGAAGACGATGGTCTCGCGCTCTTTGTACGTTTCGGTCTCGTCGCCGGTGCGCGAGGTGGTCTCGAGCTCGTGCACGAAGATGCCGCCCTCGGGGATGAGCTGGATGTGCGTCACGAGGCTGTGGCACTCGATGACCTCCCAGCCCTCGGCGCGCAGCTCGCGCCAGCCCTGCTGCCACTCGTCGCGCGCGGTGTGGATCTCGCCGTCGGTGTGGAACGCGAACGAGCAATCGGGCGCGAAGCGCGCGAAGTAGTCGGCCTCGTCGTTCGCGGCGTAGGCGGCGACGATCGCCTGCGCGGCCGCCGCGATGTCGTCGACGGTGATGGTGGGGTTCGTCATTGAGTCCTCCGGGAGGTGATCGCCGAACGAGCGGCGGTTGCGCTCCGCACGCAACTTTCTACGATTATGCAATCTTTGTTTTCTATAGTGCAACCTACGTGGCGCGGCTCGTGTGCGCGCGCTGGTGGATACTGGAATCCACCCAACGGAAGGACCATCGATGCGCGGCGTCACCCCCATGGCCGAATCCCAGGCGGCTCGGATCGGTGCCAAGCTGCGCGCAGCGCGCCGCGCCCAGGGACTCACGCTCGCCGAGGTCGCGAGCGGCACCGGCCTATCCAAGGGGTACATCTCGCGCGTCGAGCGCGACGAAACCTCGCCCAGCGTCGCGACGCTCCACTCGCTCTGCCAGGTGCTCTCGGTGACGATCGGCAGCCTGTTCGACGAGCCCGACACGGCCGTCGTCCACCTCGACTCGGCGCCGCACATCAACCTCGGCGGCTTTGGCGCGCGCGAGCAGATGGTCACACCGCGCGGCCAGTCGGCCGTGCAGGTCATCCACTCGACGATCGAGGCCGGCGCCGACGGCGGCGACGAGCTCTACACGATCAACTGCGACGTCGAGGTGCTCCACGTCATCTCGGGCTCGCTGGAGTTGCGCCTCAGCACCGGCTCGATCCACCTCAAGGCAACCGACACGGTCACCTTCCACGGCGCCGAACCGCACAGCTGGCACTGCGACGAAGCGACCCGCGTCATGTGGATCCTCATCCCGGCCCCGTGGAGTAACGGCCGCTAACCCTCGCTCAGCCAAGTCGGATGCTCGAGACTTGCGCGGGCCGTGCACCGCGCGTAGTTTCGCAATAGACAACTTTTGTAATCTGACGGTGAGGTTGAGATGCGTCCCGAGTACGTGCAATTTGAGAGCGGCAAGCTGGGCCCCGCCGACGCGAGCAAGTCGCCGCGATTCGCCGACATTGCGACGTTCGCGCGCCTCCCCCGGCTCGAAGATGTCGAGTCGGCCGATGTGATCGTCGTCGGCATTCCCTTCGACAGCGGCGTGAGCTACCGCCCCGGCACCCGCTTCGGCCCGTCGCACGTACGCGAGGCGTCACGCCTGCTGCGCCCCTACAACCCGGCCGTCGACATCGCGCCGTTCAACGAGGTGCAGGTCGTCGACGCCGGCGACATCCCCGTCAACCCCTTCGACATCACCGAGGCCGTCGCCGAGATGGAAGCCGGCGCCGACCAGCTGCGCGCCGACGGTGCCCGCCTCGTCGTCATCGGCGGCGACCACACCCTCGCGCTGCCGATGCTGCGCTCGGTCGCGAAGCAGCACGGCCCCGTCGCGGTCGTGCACTTCGACGCGCACCTCGACACCTGGGACACCTACTTCGGCGCGCCCGTGACGCACGGCACGCCGTTCCGCCGCGCATCCGAAGAGGGCCTGATCGACCTCGAGGCGAGCCTGCACGTCGGCACGCGCGGCCCGCTCTACAGCAAGCAGGATCTCCGCGACGACGAGCGCCTCGGTTTCGCGATTATCTCGAGCGATGAGATCGAGAACGAGGGCGTGCCTGCGGCGATCGAGCGGATGCGCACCCGCCTCGGCGACCGTCCCGTCTACCTCTCGGTCGACATCGATGTGCTCGACCCGGCGCACGCGCCCGGCACCGGCACGCCCGAGGCCGGTGGCATGACGAGCCGCGAGCTACTGCGGATGATTCGCCAGTTCTCGGACTTCAACCTCGTCGGCGCCGACGTCGTCGAGGTCTCGCCGCCCTACGACCACGCGCAGATCACCGCCGTGAGCGCCTCGCACGTCGCCTACGAAATCGTCAGCG
Source organism: Gulosibacter massiliensis (assembly GCF_900626105.1). NCBI lineage: Bacteria > Bacillati > Actinomycetota > Actinomycetes > Micrococcales > Microbacteriaceae > Gulosibacter > Gulosibacter massiliensis. The sequence continues at coordinate 1,790,013 of NZ_UYZX01000001.1, read as the reverse complement.
CGATGGCCGCCCGCCCGTAGCGCGCCAGCTCCCTCAGACTGTGGCCCTCGTCTCCCCGGAGACGAGGGCCACACTGCTTTCCACCCTTGACGCGTGTGTACAACGGACTTCCGGCGTCGCTGTGGATACTTGGCCGTCCACAGTTGGGCTCCACCACTCAACGTTTGCGTGACCGCACCGGGCAGGCTGCCGCCATGCACGACGATCTCGACGCCTACCTCAATCGCAACCACCAGGTCATCACGACCGAGGAGCTCCACGACCTCGGCTATGACCGGCATGCCATCGGCAAGTTCGTCGCGACCGGCCGACTCAAGAAGCAACAGCGCGGCTGGTATCGCCTGCCGACCACTCCCCTCACGATGTTTGGCCGTGCCCGGATCGCCGGCGGCGCCGTCACTTGCCTCAGCGCACTGCAGCACCTCGGCTTCTGGACACCAGAGTTCAGCGAGCTACACCTGCGGGTGGGCGCCTACGGGCTCGGCGACACGTGGCACCACCTGCCCTCGCTCAGCCTCCCCGATGATGCGCTCGACAGTCACGAGGGAATCCTGTTGTGTGCCCAAGACTGCTGCGAGCTCGACGAACTCGTGGCGATCCTCGACGAGATGGCCAGGCGCGAACTCGACGTCACGTCGCTTAACGAACACCCGCTGGCCAAGGAGAAGCTGCAGCGCGCCATCGCGTTGTCGGGGCATCGCGCCGACTCGGCGCTCGAGTCGCTCGTGCGAGTGCGGCTTGACCAACTCGGCATCAAGCACCGTCGGCATGTGAAGGTGGGTGTGTTCGAGCTCGACTTTCTCATCGGCGACTACCTCGCCGTCGAGTGCGACGGCTTCGCCTACCACTCGAATCAGGCCGACGTAATCCGCGACCGCAAGAAGGACCGCTACTTCGAGTCGCTCGGCTACTCGATGCTGCGGTTCACGTACTGGGACATCATCGAGCGCTGGGACGAGTGCGCGTCGCAGATCCTCGCGATGGTGCGCGCTGAGCGACACCGCTACCCGTCGTCTCGCCGAGTCGCCCCCTTCGCCGTCTAACCCAAAAGTCTGTCGAGACGAAGCTCACGTATCGACGCGGGTCGACACGCGTAGCGCGCAAGGCAACGAAGAGCGACGCGCAGTGTCGTTGGGTCGAATTATCGTGTGTTCTGGCGCGCCACTGCGAAGAACTGCGGCCTCGCGGGGCCGGTGACCTCGGGAAACACGGACGAACGCCGAGATTTTGGGGGTTTGAACGGGCTGAGCCCGTTCAAACCCCCAAAATCTCGGCGTTCGTCCAAGAATCTGCTCCGCACCCGACCCAAGCAGCCCGATTTGCGGCTCAAACGCCCCCACTTGGTGACCGCGCCAGAACACCACTGGCCGCTTCGGAAACGCGAATGGTCGCGCCGGGGATCCGGCGCGACCATGAGCGTTGGTGCGAGCAGCGTTACTTGAACCAGATGCCGAGCTCGCGGTCGGCCGAGAGGGTCGAGTCCGAGCCGTGCACGATGTTCTCGATGACGGCCTTGCCCCAGTCGCGACCGAGGTCGCCGCGGATGGTGCCGGGCGCGGCAGTCGTCGGGTTGGTGGCGCCGGCGAGCGAGCGGAAGCCCTCAACGACGCCGTTGCCCTCGACGCGCACGGCGACGGTCGGGCCCGACATCATGAACTCGACGAGCGGCTCGAAGAACGGCTTGCCCACGTGCTCCTCGTAGTGCTCGGTGAGCAACTCGCGGGTGGCGCTCACGTAGCGGAGGTCGGTGACGACGTAGCCCTTGCGCTCAATGCGGGCGATCACCTCGCCGATGAGGTTGCGGCGAACGCCATCGGGCTTCACGAGAACGAGGGTCTGTTCGGTCATTCCTGCTCCTATTCGTTGCAGCGGATATCGCTGTCGACGTTAGTCGGTGGTGGTTGCGGCGCGCGGGGCGCCAGTGTCGTCAAGCGGGGCGCCGGTTTCGTCAATCTCGCCCGCCGCGAGGGCGCGTTCGAACTCGGCGATGATGGGCGCGCGCTCGGCGTCGATCTTGCCGCCGCGGAACATGCAGAACAGCCAGACGGCCAAGAACAGCCCGCCGACGATGAACACGATCGAGTCGAGGAACCCGCCGAGGGTGAGCAAAACCTGCAGCCCGAGCACGTACCAGCGACCCCAGTTGAACCGCAAGAAATACACGCCGGCCACAAACGCGAGCACGAACACTGCCCCGCCACCAAGCGCGGTGCCGGCGGGCAGCGCGCGCAGCCCGAACAGCGCGAGGGCGACGAGCGCGACCGAGATCACCTCGAACGCAATGAGAATCGAGCCGAGCTGCTCGGTGACGGTGCGATACCTTCGCGCCACGCCTACTCCCCCGTGTCTTCTGGCGGCAACTTCCAGCCGCCCTCGTGCGCGAGCGCGTACGCCTCGCCGATGAGCGTGATCGAGCCGGTCACGAGCACGCCGGCCGACTGCGGCAGTCCGTGGTCGTCCTCGCCGAGCTCGAATGCGGCGGCCTCGGCTCGTGCCTGCAGCAGCGCATCCTCAGACCGGTCGATGACGCGCACCTGCTTCTGCTCGGCGAGCTCCTCACCGAGCACGTCGCGCACCATTTCGGCAAGGTCGTAGGCATCGATCGCGCGCGGCGAGTCGGACTGCGTCACGATGATGCGATCGGCGATCGTCGCGAGCGGGCGCACGATGCCCTCGACGTTCTTGTCTTCGAGCACGGCGAGCACGAGCGTGAGCTGGTCGAAGGCGTACGTCTCGGTGACGGCCTGCGCGAGGTGCGCCGCCCCGTGCGGGTTGTGCGCGGCATCGATGACGACGGCCGGGGATGCACCAACCAGCTCGAGCCGGCCGGGCGAGAGCGCCTCGGCGATGCCTGCCTCGACGTTCTCGGCGAGCAGCTCGCGCTCGCCGCCAAAGAATGCCTCGACTGCCGCGAGCGCGAGCGCCGCGTTGTGGGCCTGGTAGTCGCCCGCAATCGCGAGCGGCAGGTCGTCGTACTGCCCAGAGAGGCCCCGCACCGAGATGAGTCGGCCGCCGACCGCCATGTGATCGGCGGTGACGGCGAAGTCGGTCGGCTCGACGAAAAGCTTGGCCTCGAGCCGCTCGGCTGCCGCGGCGATTTCGGCGGCGGCCTCGGCGGGCTGCGCGGCCGACACGACCGAGGCGCCGGGCTTGATAATGCCCGACTTCGTGCGCGCGATCTCGGCGACGGTCGAGCCAAGCCGGCCGACGTGGTCGAGCGAGATCGGCGTGAACACCGAGACCGCACCGTCGGCGACGTTCGTCGAGTCCCACTCGCCGCCCATGCCGACCTCGACGACGGCGACGTCGACCGGCGCATCCGCGAAGCACGCGAACGCGAGCACGGTGAGTGCCTCGAAGAACGTCAGCCGAACCTCGCCGGCCTCCTCGAGCTCGGCGTCGACGATCGCGAGGAACGGCTCGATGTCGCGCCAGTTCGCGACGAGTCGCTCGTCGGCGATCGGCGCACCGTCGATACCGATGCGCTCATTGAGCCGCACGAGGTGCGGGCTCGTGAGAATACCGGTACGCAGTCCGTGGGCGCGCAGCAGCGACTCGGTGATACGCGCGGTCGACGACTTGCCGTTCGTGCCGGTGATATGAATCATCGGCCACGCGCGGTGAATGTCGCCGAGCAACTCGCACGCGCGCCGCGTGGGCGCGAGCCGCGGCTGCGGCTGGCCTTCGCCGACGCGCTCCATGAGCTCGTCGAACACGGCATCGGCTTCCTCGCGCCAGTCGGTCTGCTCGAGGCGGCGGCGCTCCTCGGCCTCGCGGTCGCTGAGGCGCACCTCCTCGGCGGCAAAGTCGTCGGCGAAGTCGGTGTCGAAGTCGAGGCCGTCGTCGAACGGCGCCCCGCCGAGCAGCTTCGCGATGTCTTCGGCGGTCAGTTCTTCTTCGGGGAGGTTGTCGTCGGACTCGTCGCGATTGCGGTCATCGCTCATGCCTTCTCCAGTTCAATCTCAAGGGCGCCGTAGCTGTGCGCCACGGATGCGCGCGCCGGGTCGGGCGCGGCGCCGCCCGTGATCTCCAGGCTAGTGGCGAGCGTCTCGCCCGCGAGCAGATCGCGGTTCGCCTCGAGCGAAGCCACCGACGCGTCGTCGGCGCGCAGGCGCAGGCGGATGCGGTCGCTCACCTCGAGCCCGGCGGCCTTGCGGGCATCCTGCACCGCGCGCACGGCGTCGCGGGCCGTACCCTCGGCCGCGAGCTCGCCGGTCACTTCGGCGTCGAGCACGAGGATGCCGCCGTTCGGCAGCAGCCCAAGGACGTCGGTACCCTGCGAGTCGGCGACCTGGAGGTCGACCTCGTACTCGTTCGGCTCGAGCGCGATGCCGCCGGCGACGACGTTGCCCGCGTCATCCTGCTGCCAGTCACCCGACTTCGAGCCCTTGATGGCCTGCTGCACGAGCTTGCCGATGCGGGGTCCTGCGGCGCGCGCGTTCACGCGCAGCACGCGCGAGACGCCGTAGGCAGCAGCGGCCTCGTCGGTGCGTGGCTGCAGCAGCACCTCGCGCACATTGAGTTCGTCGGCGACGATCGACGCAAAGCCCTCGAGCTCGCCGGCGCGCTCGGTGAGCACGGTGAGGCGGTGCAGCGGCAGGCGCACGCGCAGCTGGTGCTGCTTGCGCAGGGCCTGGCCGGCCGAGACGATCTCGCGCACCGCATCCATCGACGACACGAGCTCGACGTCGGCGGGGAACGACTCGGCGTCGGGCCAGTCTTCGAGGTGCACCGAGCGGCCGCCGGTGAGCCCCTGCCAGATCGTCTCGGTGACGAACGGCGCGAGCGGCGCGGCGACGCGGCAGAGCGTTTCAAGCACGGTGTAGAGCGTGTCGAAGGCGTCGCGGTTCGCCTCGCCGTTGTCGCCCTCGAGTCCCTCCCAGAAGCGGTCGCGCGAGCGGCGCACGTACCAGTTCGTGAGCACCTCGGCGAAGTCGCGCAGGCGCTGGGTGGCGTTCGAGGCGTCGAGCTCGTCGAGGTCGGCCTGCACGCCACGCATCGTCTCGCCGAGCTTCGCCAGGATGTACCGGTCGAGCACGTGCGCCGAGTCGGTGCGCCACTGCGCCTCGTACCCCGGCGCATCCGGCCCGTTCGCGGTGTTCGCGTAGGTGGTGAAGAAGTAGTAGGTCGACCACAGTGGCAGCAGGAACTGGCGCGTCGACTCGCGGATGCCCTCTTCGCTCACGATGAGGTTGCCGCCGCGCAGCACCGAGCTCGACATGAGGAACCAGCGCATCGCGTCGGAGCCGTCGCGGTCGAATACCTCGTTCACGTCGGGGTAGTTGCGCAGCGACTTCGACATCTTGCGGCCGTCGGAGCCGAGCACAATGCCATGCGAGATGACGTTCGAGAACGCCGGGCGATCGAACAGCGCAGTCGACAGCACGTGCATCATGTAGAACCAGCCGCGTGTCTGCCCGATGTACTCGACGATGAAGTCGGCGGGCGAGTGCGTGTCGAACCAGGGCCCGTTCTCGAACGGGTAGTGCACCTGCGCGAACGGCATCGAGCCCGAGTCGAACCACACGTCGAGCACATCGGGGATGCGGCGCATCATCGACTTGCCGGTCGGGTCGTCGGGGTTCGGGCGCACGAGCTCGTCGATCGCGGGGCGGTGCAGGTCGGTCGGGCGCACACCGAAGTCGCGCTCGAGCTCGTCGAGCGAGCCGTATACGTCGACGCGCGGGTAGTTGTCGTCGTCGCTCTTCCACACCGGAATTGGCGAACCCCAGTAGCGGTTGCGCGAGATCGACCAGTCGCGGGCACCCTGCAGCCACTTGCCGAACTGGCCGTGCTTCACGTTCTCGGGCACCCAGGTGATGTCTTCGTTGAGCTCGACCATGCGGTCGCGGAACTCGGTGACCCGCACGAACCAGCTCGAGACGGCCTTGTAGATGAGCGGCTGCTTGCAGCGCCAGCAGTGCGGGTACGAGTGCACGTACGACTTCTGCTGCACGAGCCGGCCGCGCGCCTTGAGCTCCTGCACGAGCGGCTTGTTCGCGTCCTGCCAGTTCAGGCCGGTGACGAGCGGCACGTCGGCGAGGAACTTGCCGCCCGCGTCGAGCGAGAGGATGGTCGGGATGCCCGCGGCGTCGTTGAGCCGCTTGTCGTCCTCACCGTAGGCGGGCGCCTGGTGCACGATGCCCGTACCGTCGCTCGTCGTGACGTAGTCGTCGACGAGGAACTGCCAGGCCCGCTCGGTGCCCCACTTCGCGGTGTCCGTGTAGAAATCGAAGAGCGGCTCGTAGGTGACGCCGGCGAGATCGGCGCCGAGCACGCGCGCGGTCGACGCGGCCACCGCATCCTCAGCCTTCTCGTAGCCGAGCTCTTTGAGGTAGGCGGGGATGCGCGCCTCGGCGAGCAGGTAGGTGGCCGAGCCGTCGGCGGTCGGTACCGCGAGGTAGACGATCTCGGGGCCGGCGGCAAGTGACGCGTTCGTCGGCAGGGTCCACGGCGTCGTCGTCCACGCGAGCGCCGCAACGCCCTCGAGGCCGAGCTCGGATGCGCGGGCGCCGGTGAGCGGGAACGACACGGTGACCGTGTTGTCCTGGCGATCCTGGTAGACGTCGTCGTCCATGCGCAGCTCGTGGTTCGACAGCGGCGTCTCGTCGTTCCAGCAGTACGGCAGCACGCGGAAGCCCTCGTAGGCGAGGCCCTTGTCGTAGAGCTGCTTGAACGCCCAGATCACCGACTCCATGTAGGTGATGTTCAGCGTCTTGTAGCCGTTCTCGAAGTCGACCCAGCGGCCTTGACGCTCGACGTAGTCCTGCCACTCCTGCGTGTAGCGCAGCACCGATTCGCGCGCCTCGCGGTTGAACTCCGCGACGCCCATCTCTTCGATCTCGTCCTTCGTTGTGATGCCGAGCTGCTTCATGGCCTCGAGCTCGGCGGGCAACCCGTGGGTGTCCCATCCGAAGACGCGGTTGACCTGCTTGCCGCGCATCGTGTTGTAGCGCGGGAAGACGTCCTTCGCGTAGCCCGTGAGCAGATGCCCGTAGTGTGGCAGGCCGTTCGCAAACGGCGGGCCGTCATAGAACACCCACTCCTCGGCACCCTCGCGCTGATCAATCGACGCCTGAAAGGTGTTGTCGCTGCCCCAGAACTTGAGCACCTGCTGCTCGAGGTTCGGGAACGAGGGCGAAGCGGGCACATCGGCGCCGAACGCCGAGGCGGAGGACTTGGGGTACGTCGCGCTCATATGGGTGGTCTCCTGCAGATGACTGGTTTGCCAGGCCCAGGGGCGCTTTCGCGCGGTACCACCCCGATTGCAGCGTGCGCTGCCACTTCGTTACGGCTGTTTCGGGCCTACCCGTTCGGTTCTACTTGGCCGCGGGCGGCCGTTCTTCCGAAGACTCCCCGTTGATGGCGGATCATCGTCACTGCCGCCAAGTCTAGCGGCCGGCGGGCGGCCGCCGCTACCAGGACTCGTCGCCCCAGACGAACGATTCCTCGGGCAGCGGGTCGCCGATCGTGATCGCGTTCGGCGCATCCGCATCGACCTGGTAGCCGACCTGGCCGAAGCGCTCGACGAGCCAGTCCGGCGCGGTGAGGGCGAGCGGCGTCGACTGGGGCAGCCCCGCCAGGGTGAGGAAGTCGACGTCGAGCGTCGCCCGCTCGGGCGCGACGCCGGCAAAGTTCACGTCGACCGACGCCGCCGAGGCCGTGAGCGAGCGAATCTCGCCGCGTGCGCTGAACGTCGCGGTCGGTCCAGCGAGCTCGAGGGTGTCGATGTCGCCCCGCACGTCGGCCCAGCCGGGGCCGGTGACCGTGACGCTCACTCGCTCGGCGTCGGTGTTGAGCCAGAGGTTGGCGTCGTCGGAGAGCGACGCGGTGATCTCGAGCCCCGCCGCCATGTCGCTCGGCAGCAGCAGCACGCCGGTCGCCATGGCATACCCGTCGCTCCGCCACGGCATCGGCTCCTGCTCGGTCGAGGTGATGCGCAGCGTGCCCTCTGCCGACGTGTCGACCTCGAATGGCCCCTGACCGTCGATGCCGGTGCCGTACACCTCGAGCGTCGGCCGCTTGATCTCGTTGTCGCGCTCGACCGAGAGCGTCGACACCGTGCCGAGTTCGAGCTCGATGCGCTGGGCCATGGGCAGCTCTACCGTGCTCGTGACGTCGAACTCGCGGGATGCGCCATACGCCGAGACACCGGCGATCGTCGCGCCGGCGAGCACGATCAGGATGCCGACGGCGGCGAGGATGCGCGCTGCCCAGCCTGCGCGTGGGCGAATGGCGGGAGTCGTCATGGCTGCCTCGCTTCGACCTCGAGGTAGGTGAGCACGGCCTGCACCCGGCGGTTGCCCGCGCGGTCGGTCGAGAGGTCGAGCTTCTGGAAAATCTGTGCGCTGAACTTCTCGACGGCGCCGTTCGACACGAACAGCTGCGCCGCGATCTCGGCGTTCGAGCGGCCCTGCGCCATGAGCCCGAGCACCTCGCGTTCGCGGGGTGAGAGCGCCGCGAGCCGGTCGTCGCTCGTGCGACGCGCGAGCAGCTGGGCAATCACGTCCTCGTCGAGCACGTGCTCACCGGCGTGGATGCGCTCGAGGGCGTCGAGGAACACGTCGATGTCGGCGACGCGGTCTTTGAGTAGGTAGCCGAGCCCGGCGCCGGGCTGGCGGATGAGCTCGGTCGCGTAGCGCTCCTCGACATACTGCGAGAGCACGAGCACGGGGAAGCAGGGGCGCTCACGTCGCAGCTCGAGCGCGGCAAGCACGCCCTCGTTCGTGAACGTCGGCGGCATGCGCACATCGAGCACCGCGATATCGGCGTCGGCCGCCGCGTCGGTGAGCCCGCGCGCATCCGACAGTGTCGCTACCACCTCGTGGCCGGCCTCGCGCAGCAGGCGCACGAGGCCCTCCCGCAGCAGCGCGTGGTCTTCGCACACTACGACGCGCATGGCACCATCACCTCAATCTCGGTCGGGCCGCCAGCGGGGCTCGAAAACACCATCGAACCACCCGCCGCGGCGACGCGTTCGCGCACGCCCTGCAGACCGCCGCCCGGACGAAGCAGCGCCCCGCCGTGCCCGTTGTCGCGAATGTCGGCGCGCAGCCCGTGCTCGCTGCGCCAGATGCGCACGTCGATGTTCGTCGCGCCCGAGTGCTTCATCGCGTTCGTCACCGACTCGGCGACGGCGAAGTAGACGACGAGCTCGGTCGTCACGTCAGCGCGGTCGCTGACCTCGTTGACGAGCCGCACGGGCACCGCGCTTGACGAGACGAGCGCCGAGAGGGCGGCGTCGAGGCCGCGGTCGCTGAGAATCGCGGGGCGCATGCCCCGCACGAGCGCGCGAAGGTCACCGATGCTCAGCTTCGTCGTGCGAATCGCCTCGTCGATGAGCTCCTCGGCCGCCGACGCATCGGTCGCGAGCTTGCGTTTCGCGAGTGCGAGCGTCATCGCAACCGACACGAGCTGCGGCTGCACGCCGTCGTGGAGGTCGCGTTCGAGCCGGCCCTGCTCAATGTCGGCGGCCGAGATTGCGTGGCGGCGGCGGTCGCGCTCGGCGCGGGCGGCCTCGCGCAGTTCGGCTTCTTTCGACGGCACGAGCATCGCGCGGGTGAGGATCGCGAACAGTGGGAGGATGCCGACGATGAGCCCGAGGCCAACGACGATCGCGCCGATCGCAACGCCGATCACGGTGCCCCGGTCCACCGGCACCGTGAACACGGCGACGACGTTCGAAGGGTGCGCGATCGCCCGCACGAGGTAGCCCACCCCGATGCCGATGGCCATCGCGAGCAGCAGCACCGCGGTGCCGGTGAGGACCGCGACGACGGCGTTTGCGAAGCCCCACCAGTTGCGCCGGTCGGCGAACTGCGCGAGCGAGCTCGCCGACACTGAGAACTCCTCGCCACTCCCGCCGCGGCGCACCGGATGCTCGGGCACGGCCAGGCCGTACGTCTCGCGTCCGAAGCGCTCCTGCACTCGCGCCGCGCCAGCGAGCACCCAGGGCGAGGCGACCGCGATCACCGCGAGCAACACGAGGGTCGCCGCGACGTACGCGAACGTCGTGCCGATCGCCCACCCCACCGATTGCGCGAGCACCAGCGCGGCGAACAGCATGCCGAGCACCACGGTGGCCTCGAGCACGAGGTGACCTGCCGACAGCAGCAGGCGCGCGGGGGTGATCTTCATGCCCGTAACGCTACGAGGCGGGGTGGGTGCCGCCAATGCAGTTTTCCCTACAGTAGACACAGCCCCTACAGTCGGCACAGGCCCGACGGTCGAAATAGCCCCGACGGTCGACACAACCTCTGCCGTTGCAACCGCACCGACGCTCGTCGCCGACGCGCGCGCTACTCGCCGCGCCACTGGGTGCCGAGCACCGCATCCATGCGCTCGGCGAGCGCGCCGCGGGTGACGCCGTCGCCGGCCCAGTCGACGACGACGAGCACGACGCCAAGCGCGCCCATCTCGGCGCGGATGCGCTCGCCCGCGTCCTGCGGGTGCGGTGCGATGTGCCGCACGAGTCGGCGCGCGCGGCTCAGCGCCGTCTCGGCGATGGCGTTCTGCGCGCCCATCGCCTCGGCGTGCGTGAGCGCGGCCGGCGGGCCCGCGACCTGCAGGCGCTCGACGACGTCGACGAGCGAGGTGCCCGCGTCCGCCGCCTCGTCGAAGGTCGACCAGAGCACGTCAGACTTCGCGGTGAAGTAGTTAAAGAACGAGGAGCGGCTTACGCCGGCGCGCGTCGCGATGTCGTTCACTGAAATCGCGTCCCACCCCTGCTCGAGGGCGAGTTCCCCCGCGGCCTCCTCGAGCGTGACGCGGCTCGAGGCCGCGGGACGACCGATGCGGCCCTTGCGCTGCGACATGCATGACTCCGTGTTCTCTCGTGTTCGTATGCGATGCTATCGGGCGCACCAGCATCACTTTTGGAGGAATTCCATGCGCAGCGTTTCCCGCGCGCTGACCGGCCTCGCGGCCGGCATCTCGCTCCTCGCCCTCACGGCGTGCGGCGCCGTCGGCCCCGAGTCGGGCGGCGAGCGCGAGACGACGCAGCAGGCGGTTCCGAGCGAGATCACCTGCGCGAACATCGGCAGCGAGCTCGAGCGCATCGGCTCCGACCTCAGCACGGCGGCCGAGTCGGCGCTGACCGACCCGCAGGGATTCATTGCTGAGCTCCAGCAGCTCTCCGAGCGCGTCACCCAGCTCACCGACAGCACGACCGATCCCGAGCTGCGCACGCGCATGGAGGCGGTCGAGACCGCGATCGGCGAGCTCGTGTCGAGCGTGTCGAGTGGCTCGGGGCTGAGCGATCTTGGCGAACTGCAGCAGCAGGCGCAGGAGGTTGGCGACGCCGTCACCGCCGTCAGCGACTACTGCGGCTCGGCGGCATAGGAAGATAGGGAGCAATGATTTCGTCTCGCCGCACCCTCACTGTCGTCGCCACCCTCGCCGCGACCGCCACGCTGCTCGTTGGCTGCAATGTCTCACCGCCCACCGGCGTCGTCGACGGCGGCACCGTTCTGCCGACGAACACGCACCCCGCGCCGACCTCGGTCTCGTGCGCGACCATCGAGAGCGATCTCGCCTACGCGAACCAGATCGTCTCGGAGGCGGCGCAGAACTTCGGTGACGACCCGTACGCGACGCTCGACCGCATGCGCGTCGCGATCGGCTACATCAAGGACCTCCGCAATGTTGCCGAGGACGTCGAACTCGAGGGGATGCTCAACGAGGTCGCGGTCGAGGGCGAGGACCTCGTCGACACGATCGAGCGGGTGATGGACAACGGCACGATTCTGCTCGAGTTCGACCAGATCGCCGACGGCGCGGATGCGGTGGAAGACCGCATCAACGACCTCGTCGACTACTGCCGGTTCTAACGCTCTGCGCGCAACCCGCCGTTTCTAAACACGGTCTACAAACAGCTAGGCTGGGAGCTATGCCTGCTCCTCTTCGGCGTGCGCTCGCCGTGGCTACGGGTCTCGCGCTTCTTGCGCCCCTCGCCGCCTGCTCCGCACAAGCCTCCACCACCACCCTCGTCTACGCGACCGGCCAGTCGGAGCCCGATTGCCTCGACCCGCACGTCGGCGGCAACTGGCCTCAGGCCGAGCTTGGCCACCAGGTGCTCGAGTCACTCTTCGCCCGCGACGACAACGGCGACATCGTGCCCTGGCTCGCCGAGTCCTCCTCGGTGAGTGACGACGGCCTCACGCTGACGGTGCCGTTGAAGCAGGGCATCGAGTTCTCCGACGGCACGCCGTTCGACGCGGCTGCCGTGGTCGCGAACATGGAGCACGTGCGCGACCCCGACACGGCCTCGTCGACGGGCATCCTCGCCCTCGCGAAGGTCGACGAGATCGTCGCGACCGACGACTCCACCGTCGAGTTCCGCCTCAACACCCCCGACTCGGCCCTGACCGCATCCCTCGCCCAGACCTGGCTCGCGATCATGTCGCCCGCCGGCCTCGAGCGCGGGCAGGACGCGAACTGCGAGGACCCGATCGGCACCGGCTACTTCAAGGTCGACTCGTGGGAGCGCCAGAACCAGGTGACGCTCGTGCGCAACGAGACGCACCAGGCAAACATGCCGGGCGAGATTCTGCCCGACGAGGGCTCGCGCCTCGAGCGCCTCGAGTGGCGGTTCATCCCCGACGCCGCGACCCGCGCCGCCGCACTGCAGGCCGGCCAGGTCGACGTGATCGACCAGGTGCAGCCCGACACCCTGAGCCAGCTCAGCGACGAGGCGGGCTACGAAACCGTCGTCGCGGCGCGCCCCGGCACGACCGCGCGCATCGAGCTCAACTCGACCCGCGCGCCGTTCAACGACCCGAAGGTGCGCGAGGCATTCGCGGTGTCGACCGACATCGATGCGGCCGTCGAGTCGCTCTACTTCGGCACGCTCGACCGCGCCTACTCGCCGCTCTCGTCGGCGCTGCCCGAGGCGGTCGAGTCGTACGACGGCACCGACTTCTCGGCCGTGCTCGCGGCCGACCCCGACCGCGCGAACGAGCTGCTCGACGAGGCCGGCTACACCGAGCGCAACGACGATGGCATTCGCCTCAAGGACGGCGAGCCGCTCACCGTCAGCTTCCCGCTCTCGACAAACCAGTCGATTCCCGCCGAGGTCTCGCTCATCGAGCAGATCGCCGCGTCGGCCGCGAAGATCGGCTTCGACGTGCAGATCGAACAGCTCGACATCTCTTCTTGGTACGCCGCGAGCGGCGAGTGGGACTTCGACGCGATCATCGCGCCGTACTCGAAGTCGTCGGCCGACGTGCTGCGCGTCGTCTACCATTCCGACGGCAACACCCCCGCGCCGAGTGGCTACCATGCGAACAACACCGGACTCGCCGACCCCGACATCGACGCAATGCTCGACGAAGCCGGCTCGACGACCGATGAAACCGCCCGCGCCGAGCTCTACGCGCAGGTGCAGGCGTACCTCGTCGCGAACTACTACGTCGTGCCGCTCTACGACCAGACGGTGCAGTTCGCCTACCGCGACGCGGTGCAGGGTTTCCGCCTCGACCCGTCGCTCAACCTCGTCACGTTCACGAACGTCGTCATCGCCTCGTAGCACGTGACCGTCACCACCGGCGCCCCGTCGGCGGCGCCCACCCGGGTGCCGCCGACGGGGCGTTCGTGGCGACGCATCGGCCTGCGGGTCGCCGGCCGGCTCGTCGCGGCCGCGGTCGTCGTCTGGGCGGTCGTCACCTTTACCTTTTTCGCGGTGCGCGCCGTGCCCGGCGACCCGGTCACCGCGATTCTCGGCGGCCCCGGTTCGAACGCCTCGGAAGAGGCGATCGCGCAGGCCCGCGCCGACTTCGGACTCGACCTGCCGCTCGGGCAGCAGTACCTGAACTATCTCGGCCAGCTGCTGCGCGGCGACCTCGGCGAGAGCTACCGGCTGCACCGCGACGTCGCCGACGTCGTCGGCCAACTCGTACCCGGCACACTCGCGCTCGCCTCGCTCGCGCTCGTGCTCGGCTGGTTCTTTGCGCTCGGCCTCGCCTGGTGGTCGGTGCGCGGCGGCCGCGGCTCGGCGCTCGCCGCCGACTTCATCGGCATCATCGCTTCGGCGCTCCCCCACTTCTGGCTCGGCGCGCTCCTTATTTCTTTGCTCGCGACCGGCCTGGGCCTGCCGGTCGCGATCTCGGGCCCCGGCTTCGGCGGCCTCATCGTGCCCGCCCTCACGCTCGCGCTGCCGCTCGGCGGCTACCTCGCGCAGGTCATGCGGGATGCCCTGGTCGCGACGCTCGAGGAGCCGTACGTGCTCGCGGCGCGGGCCCGCGGCGAGACCCGAGTCGGCGTGTTCCTGCGCCACCTGCTGCGACGCGCGGCGGTGCCCGCGATCGGCCTCACCGGCTGGGCCTTCGGCTCGCTCGTGTCGGGTGCCGTTGTCGTCGAGCAGCTCTTCGCGCGCCCCGGTCTCGGCCGCGCGCTCGTCGACGCGGTGCTCGCGCGCGACGTGCCAATGGTGCAGGGCGTGCTCATCGTCGTCGCCGTCGCCTACGTCGTCGTGACCCTCGTCACCGACGTGCTCGAGCGCGCCGTGCTACCGGCCGCGAAGGGGGCCCGCGCATGACCGTGCCCCCGATCACCGCGTCGCTGCCCGCCCAGCGGCTGCGTGCATCCGGCCGCGGTATGCGCGCCGGCATTCTGCTCTGCCTCATCGTCGTCGCCTGGTACGTCGTCGCGGCCCTCGCGCCGCAGCTGCTCGCGCCGGGCAGCCCGCTCGACATCGACCCGGCGCAGGCGTATCAGGCCCCGAGCCTCGCGCATCCGTTCGGCACCGACGAGTCGGGTCGCGACATCTATACCCGCGTTGTGCACGGCGCGGCCCGCTCGCTCACGATCGGCGTCGTCGCGACCGTGATTGGCCTCGCACTCGGCACCCTCCTCGCGCTTGTCGCGGCGTTCGGCGGTCGCGTCGGCGACTGGCTCTCGACGCGGCTCGTCGAGACGCTCTACGCGCTGCCGGGCATCCTGCTCGCGCTGCTGCTGCTCTCGCTCACCGGGCCCGGCGTCGTGCCCGCGACGATCGCCGTCGGCCTCGCGACCGCGCCCGGCTATGCCCGGATGCTCCGCTCGCAGCTGCTGCGCGTGCGCGAGTCGGGCTACGTCGACGCCGACCGGATTCTCGGACGAAGCTGGGGCTGGCGGCTGTGGCACACCGTGCTACCGAACGCGTTCGCGCCGCTGTTTGCGCTCGCGACACTCGGCATCGGCCAGGCCGTCGTCTGGGCTGCCGCGCTGAGCTACTTGGGCCTCGGCGATCCCCCGCCGAGCGCCGAGTGGGGAGCCATGCTCAACGCCGGAGCGACGTATCTGCCCGCCGGTGGCTGGTGGATGTCGGTGTTCCCTGGCGCCGCGATCGCGCTCGTCGCCGTCACCGGCACGCTGCTCGGCCGATTTGTCGAGGCCGAGGCGAGGAGATCGCGATGACGCTTCAAGTTCAGGGCCCGCTGCGCCGCTTTGGCCGGTGTGTCGAGGCCGAGTCGAGGAGGCCGCGATGACGCTCGAAGTTCAGGGCCTGCGCATCGGCTTCGGCAGCGGCACCGACGCCCGCGAGGTCGTGCGAGGAATCGACCTGCGCATCGCGCCCGGCGAGGCGCTCGGCCTCATCGGCGCGTCGGGCTCGGGCAAGTCGCTCACCGCAAAGGCCTTGCTCGGGCTCGTCACCTCGTCGGCGCCCGACGCGCGCGTCACGGCCGAGCGGCTGCGGCTCGGCGACACCGATCTGCTCGAGCTGCGCGAGGCCGGCTGGCAGCGCCTGCGCGGCCGTCGCGTCGGGCTCGTGCTGCAGGATGCGCTCGGCTCGCTCGACCCCGCGCGCACGATCGGCGCCGAGCTCGCCACCGCAATCACCACCCACGACCGCCGCCTCAGCCGCGCCGCCGTGCACGAACGCTCCCTCGAACTGCTGCGCCGCGTCGGCCTGCCCGAACCCGAGGTGCGGCTGCGCCAGCGCGCCGTGCAGCTCTCGGGCGGCCAGCGACAGCGCGCCCTCATCGCGACCGCGATCGCCCACGAGCCCGAGCTGCTCATCGCCGACGAGCCGACGACCGCGCTCGACGCGAGCGCGCGCCGCGAGCTCCTCGCCCTGCTGCGCGAGCTCGCCGACGCGGGCATGGGCATCCTCTTCGTCTCACACGACCTCGCCTCGGTGCAGCTGCTCTGCGAGCGCGTCGCGGTGATCGACGCGGGCGAGATGGTCGAGACCGGGCCGACCGCGCGCATCCTCACCGCCCCCGAGACGCCGCCGGCCCGCGCCCTCGTCGAGGCGCTGCCCCGGCCGCCCGAGGCTCGCCCGGACGCTTCGACAGAGCTCGTACTGCGCGCCGAACACCTCGCTCGCAGCTATGCGCGCCCCGACGGCAGCCGCTTCACCGCGCTCGACGTCGACGACCTCGAGCTGCATCGCGGCGAGACGCTCGGCATCGTCGGCGCCTCGGGCTCGGGAAAGTCGACCCTCGCCCGCGAGTTGCTCGCACTCGAGCCGCCCGAGCGAGCCGATGCGCGCATCCTCCTGGGCGAGTTCAGGTGGCAGCCCGCGAGCGAGCGGACCCGCCGGCCCGAGCGCCACCGCATCGGCCTCGTGTCGCAGGATCCCCTCGCGAGCTTCGACCCGCGGCTGCGCGCCGGGCAGATTCTCGCGGATGCGCACAGCCGAGGCCGCTCGCGCCGCGTCGGTGCCCAGCACGACGAGTTGGTGCGGATGCTCGAGGAGGTCGGGCTCGGCGCTCAGCACCTCGGCGTGCGCCCGAGCCGCATGTCGGGCGGAGAGCGCCAGCGGCTCGCGATCGCGCGGGCCCTCGCGGCCGACCCCGAGGTGCTCATTTGCGACGAGGCGGTATCGGCGCTCGACGCGACGGTTCGTCGGCAGGTGCTCGATTTATTGCGGCGCGTGCAAGAATCCAGACAACTTAGCGTCGTGTTCATCTCGCACGATCTCGACGTTGTGGGCGAAATCGCTGACCGTGTCGCGGTCGTCGAGGCGGGCTCGGTTGTTGAATCAGGCCCCACCAGCGGTTTGTTTTCAGCCCCGAAACATCGGGCCACGCGCCGTCTGCTCGGCTTCGAGGCCTCGTCGAAAAACTACGACAGAACGTAGTTATCCTTGGCCCGCCCGCCAACTCTTGTGTGCGATATGCGTGCAATACTGATTTGAACAACCTTCGCCCCGTGCCTCGCGCCCATAGTCGGGATAGCTGAGGCCATCAGGTGAAAGAGCCCCAATCGGCCAAATGAAAGTTGCTTTGCCATGACGACCCATGCGCCAGTCACCGCCGCTGACATTGAACAGCTGTCGGCCAACCCAGAGGTCAACGAATGGGTGGTGAAGGTCGCCGAGCTCGCAAAGCCCGACCGCGTCGTTTGGGCGGATGGTTCGCAAGAGGAGTATGACCGCATCGCCGCGGAGCTCGTCGAACAGGGCGTGCTGATCAAGCTCAACCCGGAGCTGCGCCCGAACTCGTACCTCGCGCGCTCCGACGCTGCGGACGTCGCCCGCGTCGAGAGCCGCACGTTCATCTGCTCCGAGAAGGAAGAGGACGCCGGCCCCACGAACAACTGGCGCGCACCCGCCGAGATGCGCGCCGAGCTCGATGGCCTGCTCGACGGCTCGATGCGCGGCCGCACGATGTACGTCGTGCCCTTCGCAATGGGCCCGCTCGGCGGCAAGATCACGCAGTACGGCGTTGAGATCACCGACTCGCCGTACGTTGTGCTGTCGATGGCACTCATGACCCGCTCGGGCACCGAGGCACTCAGCTACATCAAGCCCGATGCTGAATGGGTCAAGGCCCTGCACACCGTCGGCTACCCGCTCGTCAGCGCCGACGGCGTCGAGCGCGACGACGTCGCGTGGCCCTGCAACGACACGAAGTACATCACCCACTTCCCCGACGACCTCGAGATCATCTCGTACGGCTCGGGCTACGGCGGCAACGCGCTGCTCGGCAAGAAGTGCTTCGCGCTGCGCATCGCCTCGGTGATGGCCCGCGACGAGGGCTGGATGGCCGAGCACATGCTGCTCATTCAGGCCACGAGCCCCGAGGGTAAGAAGTACACCATCTCGGGTGCGTTCCCGTCGGCCACCGGCAAGACGAACCTCGCCATGATGCGCCCGAAGCTCGACGGTTGGAAGGTCGAGACCATCGGCGACGACATCGTCTGGATGCGCCCCGGCGACGACGGCCGCCTCAACGCGATCAACCCCGAGTTCGGCTTCTTCGGCGTCGCCCCCGGCACCGGCTGGTCGACGAACCCGGTCGCGATGGAGACGATCAGCAAGAACGCGATCTTCACGAACGTCGCGCTCACCGACGACGGCGACGTGTGGTGGGAGGGCATGACCGACGAAGTGCCCGCGCACCTCACCGACTGGCAGGGCAACGGCTGGACCCCCGCATCCGACCTGCCCGCCGCGCACCCGAACGCGCGCTTCACGGTGCGCGCCGAGCAGTGCCCGACCATCTCGCCCGACTGGGAGGCCGCCGACGGCGTGCCCGTCGACATCATCCTCTTCGGTGGCCGCCGCCGCACCAACGTGCCGCTCGTCTACCGCTCGAAGAGCTGGGAGCACGGTTGCTTCCTCGGCGCGACGCTCGGCAGCGAGCAGACCGCCGCGGCCGAGGGCCCCGTTGGTGTGCTGCGCCGCGACCCGTTCGCCATGCAGCCCTTCACCGGCTACCACATGGGCGACTACTGGGCGCACTGGCTTGAGATGGGCGAGACGCTCGGCGACAAGGCGCCCGCGATCTTCCAGGTCAACTGGTTCCGCCGCGACCAGGACGGCAGCTTCCTCTGGCCGGGCTTCGGCGAGAACATTCGCGCCATCAAGTGGGCCATCGAGATCCTCGAGGGCACGGTCACCCCGGTCGAGACGCCGATCGGTCTCCTCCCCGAGACTTCCGACATCGACGTGAGCGGCCTCGACGTGAGCGACGAGCAGCTGCAGGCGCTCTTCGATGTACCGACCGCGGGCTGGGTCGAAGAGCTGCGCAAGACCGACGAGTACTTCGCGTCGATCGGCGACCGTGTGCCCGCGCAGCTGCACGAGCAGCTCAGCAAGGTGCGCGCCGGCTTCGCCAACTAGTCACCACAACGAAGAATCCCACCTGCGCAGCCTCGGCTGCCGGGTGGGATTTTTTTGTGTGGTCTGGTTCGGGGTTCGCGGGTCGTGATGAGCGTTGAGGCGAGCCATTAGCGGCCTACGGCGAATGGCTGACCGTAACGCGCATGGATGCGCCTTCGGTCATCGAGTGCTGTCCTGGCACAGCGGGCGGCCGGAGAGAAGCGGGCCCGAAGGCAGGGACGGTGGATGCGGCGCGCGTCGTTGCGGCGCGGGGCGGGGCGGGGTGAGACGGGTGGGCGCTCGCGCTAGGCGAAGAAGCGCGTGGCCTCGTCGCTCACGTCAATCGGGGGGTACCAGGTGAGTGCCGCCATCGGGATGGCGACGACGAGTTCTTCGCAGTACTCGTAGTCAACTTCGCCCATGATGCTTCCTCGGGTTCGGGGGTGGTGCGTCCGCGCCGTCGTGACGCGATCTGGGAATTGGATGCGCGAGGCGCGCGAAAAGTTCCCGAGTCCCGGGTATCCGTTGAATCTGCGGCGGTGGACTGCCATGCGCCCCTACTCCCCCTCAACCTTGGCAACAAGTTCGCGGTCGCGGGCCACCCCGAACAGCATGACGGCGGGGAAACACACCGTGAGCGCGGCGACGAGGTAGGTAATCAGCACCCAGGCCGACTTCGGCCGCTCGGCCGACGTGCTGTTGTTGGCGGTGAGGATAAGGGCGACAACGACGGCCGCGATGGTGAGCCAGGTCGGCAGGGCGGGGCCGCCGCCGAGGTACATCTGCGGGTTGAAGAACTCGGTGACCGAGATCGAGCGGATGCGCTCACCAGTACCTTCGGCGAGACCGATCGCGGTGAGCGGCATTCCCGCCAGCGCAATGACGATGCCGAGCCCGGTCGCGTAACCAATCAGAGTTCGCATGGTTCTCAGGATATGTACACCGGGCAAACTTGCGGTAACGCGTCGCACATCCCTGCACCCGCCCGCCTCGCGGGCTGGGCCGTTTGCCGGCGGTTAACCGAGCAGCGCCTCGATCGGCGTGCGCGCGAAGTAGATAACGAAGCCGGCAGCGACTATCCAGAGCAGCCAGTGGATCTGGCGGATCTTGCCTGCGAACGCGTTCACGACGACGAAGGCGATAAAGCCGACGCCGATGCCGTTCGCAATCGAGTAGGTCAGCGGCATCGCGATGACGGTGAGGAACGCGGGCAGCGCGATCGAGAAGTCCTGCCAGTCGATGTCGGCGACCTGCACCATCATCATCGCGCCGACGATGACCAGCGCGGCCGAGCCGACCTCCATCGGCACGATGACCGCGAGCGGCGTGAAGAACATCGCGATGAGGAAGAGTGCGCCCGTGACGACCGAGGCGAAACCCGTGCGGGCGCCCTCGCCGATGCCCGAGGCCGAGTCGACGAAGATCGTGTTCGACGAACTCGACGTCGCGCCACCGACGACGGCGCCGAAGCCCTCAATGATGAACGCGTGGCGGATGCGCGGGAACGTGCCGTCGGCGCGCGCGAGCCCGGCGTTGCGCGCGAGGCCGGTCATGGCGCCCATCGCGTCGAAGAAGTTCATGAAGACGAGCGTGAGCAGCAGCATCAGGGCCGCGACCGGGCCGAGGCGCGTGAAGGCGCCGACCGGGTCAAACGCGCCGACGAGGCTGAGGTCGGGCACGGCGATGAGCTGCTCGGGCAGGCTCGGCACGGTGAGGTGCCAGCCGCCGGGGTTGTCGGTGCCGGATGCGCCGAGGTTCCAGAGCGCCTCAGCACCGAGCGCCAGCAGGGTGCCGACGACGATGCCGATGAGGATTGCGCCCGGCACCTTGCGGATGAGCAGCACGGCCATGATGAGCAGCGTGACGATGAAGACGAGCGTCGGGATTGTCGAGATCGAACCCGAGAGGCCGAGCTGCACGGGCGGGCCACCCTCGGTGCGGGTGACGAAGCCCGAGTTCACGAGGCCGACGAAGGCGATGAACATGCCGATGCCGACGGTGATCGCCGACTTCAGGCCCGCGGGCACCGCGTTGAAGATCGCCGTGCGGGCGCCGGTCGCCCCGAGAATCACGATGACGACACCGTTGAGCAGCACGAGACCCATCGCCTCGGGCCAGGTGATTTGCTGCACCATCGACACCGCGAGGAACGAGTTGATGCCAAGGCCGGCCGCGAGCGCGAACGGCAGGTTCGCGACGAAGCCGAACACGATGGTGAGCAGGCCGGCCGCGAGCGCGGTCGTCGACGCGACCTGAATCGAGTCGAGCACGCCGCCCTCGACGTCGGCCGAGGCGGCGCCGCCGAGCACGAGCGGATTGAGCACGAGGATGTACGAGATGGTGACGAAGGTCACCAGGCCGCCGCGCAGCTCGCGGCCCATGGTCGTGCCGCGGCCCGAGAAGTTGAAGATGTGCTCGAGCCAGCCGGGGGTGCCGGATGCTGGCGCCGGGCTGGCGGCGGGGGTGGCAGATTCGTCGGTGACAGATCGCTTACTCACGCGTCGAGCTTAGTCTCCGACGAAATCGAGCGGGGGCGGATGCCCGAGTGGCACATCCCGGCCGCTGCTGCGAGACACGGGCGCCTAGTCGAAGACGATCACGCTGCGCGCGATCTTGCCGCACTCGAGCTCGGCGTACCCGGCGTTGATGTCCTCGAGACGGATCGTCTTCGAGACGAGGTCGTCGAGGTTGAAGCGGCCCTGCTGGTAGAGGTCGGCGTAGAGTGGAATGTCGCGCTTCGGGCTCGCCGAACCCATGTAGACACCCTGGTATTTGCGCTGCTGCATGAGGATGTCGACGAAGGGGTCGATCTCGAGCTGCTTGCCGATCGGGATCATGCCGATCTGGTAGGCGCCGCCGCCGACGCCGAGGATCTTAATGGCCTGCTCGGCGGTGGGCTTCAGGCCAATAACCTCGAAGGCGTGGTCGACGCCGCTCGTCTCGGTGATTTCTTGCACGGCCGCGACGACGTCGTCGACCTCGTTCGGGTTGATCGTGTGCGTCGCGCCGAACGTCTTCGCGAGCTCGAGCTTCTCGGGCTGCAGGTCGATCGCGATGATCTTGTGCGCGCCGGCGAGACGCGCGCCCTGCACGGCGTTGAGGCCGACGCCACCGCATCCGATAACCGCGACGGTGTCGCCAACGCGCACCTCGGCGGTGTTGATCGCCGCGCCCGCGCCAGTGACGACGCCGCACCCGAGCAGGCACGCCTTCTCGAACGGGATGTCCTTCGTGACGCGCACGACGCAGTTCTCGTGCGCGAGTGCCTGCTCGGCGAAGCCCGAGAGCTCCGAGAACTGGGTGACGGTCTCGCCGTTACGGCTGAGGCGCGGTGCCTCGCCCTCGCCGCGGCGGGTTTCTTCGGGATGCTCGCACTCGTACGGCTTGCCCGCCGCGCACCTGCGGCAGTGACCGCAGAACGAGACGAGGCAGCCGACGACGTGGTCGCCAGCCGCGATTTCCTTGACGTCGGAGCCAACCTTCGTGACGACGCCGGCGAGCTCGTGACCGAGCACCGTCGGCATCGGGAAGCCGAAGTCGTGGTCGCGAATGTGCGCGTCACTGTGGCACAGTCCGCACGCCTTCACGTCGATGAGCACTTCGCGACCGATCGGATCGGCGATGTCGATGTCTTCGATGACGAAGTCCTGGCCGACCCCATTGAGCACCGCTGCCTTCATTTGAGAGCTCCTTTGCACTCTGAACTGCCTATGCCTTCGGCGTCGTCGTTGACGCCCGGAAACATAAACGATGTCTCATGACACTATTCGACACGCGTCACCTAACCAACAGGTGATGCGGAAACTCGGGGAACCCTCAGCTTGCGGTTTCGGCATGAGCATTGGTCGCGTCGACTGTCACCTGGGATTGAGATCACGCAGAGACACCATGACGCAGCTACCGCAGCTCGCGCCACCACGCGGGCAGGCAGGCCGCGACGGCGTCGGCGAATTCCGCATCCGACAGGTCTTGCCGGTGCAGCCACACGCCGATGCCGCCGAGCACGGCGTTGCCGATGCACGCGGCCGCGATCTCCGCATCCACGCCCTTCGGCAGCGCATCCTGCCGAGCGAGAATGCCGCGAATCGACTCGACGAAGTGCGAGCTCACGGCGCGCGTCAGCGTCGAGTCGACGGGGCTGCGCACCGACTGCTCATACACCGGAAGAAACCGTCGCACGTGGTCAAGCACGTCACTCATCGTCGTGCGAAAGATCTCGCCGCGCGGGCCATCCGACGCGTCGCGCAGCTCGAGATCGTGCTGGCGGGTCCGGTCGAGGTCGTCGCGCAGCACCTCGAGCAGCACCTCCTGCGGCGAGTCGTAGTGGTCGTAGAAGGTCGCACGGTTGATGCCAGCGGTCTGCGTGAGCGATGCGACGGTGACCGAACTCGGGTCCTGTGCCGACGCGAGCTCGACGACCGCACGTTGCAAAGAACTCCGGGTGCGGAGGGTTCGTGGATCTGACATGAGAGCTCCTGACAGAAAGGATGCGCGCGCATCGTTGCGCTTTGACTTGAGCCTAGCCCGCGCGGGGCCCAAGCGCGGCGCCGCGCCGGTAGACTTGGGCACACCTACAGCAGGCACCCCAGACTCGGTGCCGCCCATAGTGATCGGAGCACGAATGACGGCCACGCCCGCGAACATCCCGGACCGCCCCGCCCTCGAAGGTCTCGAGCAGAAGTGGGGTGACGCCTGGAATGCACAGGGCACCTACGCGTTCCGACGCGACGGTGCGACCCGCGAGCAGGTCTACTCGGTCGACACTCCCCCGCCCACCGCATCCGGTTCGCTGCACATCGGCCACGTGTTCTCGTACACGCACACGGATGTGGTGGCGCGCTACCAGCGCATGCTCGGCAAGCGCGTGTTTTATCCGATGGGTTGGGACGACAACGGCCTGCCGACCGAGCGCCGCGTCCAGAACTACTACGGCGTGCGCTGTGACCCGTCGCTGCCGTACGTCGAAGGCTTCGTGCCGCCGCACGAGGGCGGTGACGGCAAGAGCATCAAGGCCGCTGACCAGCAGCCGATCTCGCGCCAGAACTTCATCGAGCTCTGCCTGAAGCTTTCGGAAGAGGACGAGCGTGCCTTCGAAGAACTTTGGCGCCAGCTCGGCCTCTCGGTCGACTGGAACCAGACGTACCGCACGATCGACGACGATGCGCGCCGCATCTCGCAGCTCGCGTTCGTGCGCAACATCGAGCGCGGCGAGGCGTACCAGGACATGGCGCCGACGCTCTGGGACATCACGTTCCGCACTGCCGTCGCGCAGGCCGAGCTTGAGGACCGCGAGCAGCCGGGCGCCTACCACCGCCTCGCGTTCCACGGCGCCGACGGCGACGTGTTCATCGAGACGACCCGCCCCGAGCTGCTGCCCGCGTGCGTCGCCCTCGTCGCGCATCCCGACGACGAGCGCTACCAGCCGCTGTTCGGCAGCACGGTGCGCACGCCGCTGTTCGACGTCGAGGTGCCGGTGCTCGCGCATCCGCTCGCACAGCCCGACAAGGGCTCGGGCATCGCGATGATCTGTACCTTCGGTGACCTCACCGACGTCATCTGGTGGCGCGAGCTGCGCCTGCCGAACCGCTCGATTCTCGGCGAAGACGGTCGCATCCTCGCCGACGCCCCCGAGGTGATCATGAGCGAGCGCGGCCGCGAGGCCTACGCGACCATGGCCGGCAAGACCGTGTTCAGCGCGAAGCAGGCCGTCGTCGAGGCGCTCGGCGAGTCGGGCGAGCTCATCGGCGAGCCGAACAAGATCTCACACCCCGTGAAGTTCTTTGAGAAGGGCGACAAGCCCCTCGAGATCGTGTCGACGCGCCAGTGGTACGTGAAGAACGGCGCGAACGACGACGAACTGCGCGCGAAGCTGCTGCAGTTCGGTGAGCAGCTCGAGTTCTGGCCCGAGTTCATGCGCGTGCGCTACCTCAATTGGGTCGAGGGACTCTCGGGCGACTGGCTCATCTCGCGCCAGCGCTACTTCGGCGTGCCGATTCCGGTCTGGTACCCGATCGACGCCGACGGCGTGACGCAGTACGACCAGCCGATCGTGCCCGCCCCCGAGCAGCTGCCGGTCGACCCGTCGACGGATGCGCCGAACGGGTTCGACGCATCGCAGCGCGGCCAGGCTGGCGGCTTCGAGGGCGAGCTCGACGTGATGGACACGTGGATGACCTCCTCGCTCACGCCGCAGCTCGCCGGTGGTTGGATGCGCGATGACGAGCTCTGGAACCTCGTCGCGCCGTTCTCGGTGCGCCCGCAGGGCCAGGACATCATTCGCACGTGGCTGTTCTCGACGCTGCTGCGCTCGCTGCTCGAGGACGACCGCCTGCCCTGGGACAACGCGACCATCAGCGGCTTCATTGTCGACCCCGACCGCAAGAAGATGTCGAAGTCGAAGGGCAATGTGGTGACGCCGAAGGGCCTGCTCAACGAGCACGGCTCGGATGCGGTTCGCTACTGGGCAGCATCGAGCCGCCTCGGCACCGACGCGGCCTTCGACCCGCAGCGCCCGACGCAGATCAAGATCGGCCGCCGCCTCGCGATCAAGGTGCTCAACGCCGCGAAGCTTGTGCTCGGCTACGAGGCCGGCGACGCCGGTGAGGCCGATGTGACGAACCCGCTCGACCGGGCGATGCTCGCGCAGCTGCGCGACGTGGTCGCCCAGGCGACCGTCGCGTTCGACGCGTTCAACCATGCTCGGGCGCTCGAGGTGACCGAGTCGTTCTTCTGGTCGTTCTGCGACGACTACCTCGAGCTTGCGAAGGAGCGTGCCTACGGCGGCGCCACCCCCGAGGGTCAGCGCTCGGCCGTGGCGGCGATGCGCCTCGCGGTCGACGTGCTGCTGCGCCTGCTCGCCCCGTTCATCCCGTTCGCGACCGAAGAGGTGTGGTCGTGGTCGAACGAGGGCTCGGTGCACGAGGCCGCCTGGCCGACCGTCGAGGAGCTTGCGGCGGCCGGCGACGGCGAGCCGCGGATGCTCGACCTCGCGTCGGCCGCGCTGACCTCGATTCGCGGGGCGAAGACCGCCGCGAAGGTCTCGCAGAAGACCCCGATGCTGCAGGCGACGTTCGTGACGAAGCCGGGCGGCGATGGTGCGAGCGTGCTGTCGCTGCTCGAGGGCGCCGCGGGAGACATCGCCGCGGTGGGTCGCATCGAGTCGTTCTCGTTCACCGAGGGCGCGGCCGACGACGTCGCGTTCGCGGAGGGCGCGGTGCTCGAAGTACGCGACATTGAACTCGGCGAGCCGCCGGTCAAGAAGTAGCGGCGGGCCGCTTCGATGACGATCGCCTTCGAAGGAATCGACGAGTCGTCCCCCGCGCCGCCGTACGAACAGCTGCGGATGCAGGTGGTCGCGGCGATTGCGGATGGGCGGCTCGCCCCCGGCGACCGCCTGCCGTCTGTGCGCGCGCTCGCGAGCGAGATTGGCCTGGCCGCAAACACGGTGGCGCGCGCGTACCGCGAGCTCGAGGTCGACGGCCACGTCGTGACTGCGGGCCGCAACGGCACGCACGTCGCCGAGCGTGAGCTCACCGCAGTCGACGAGGCGCGCGCATTGGAGCTGACCGTCGCGTTCCTGCGTGACATGCAGGCGCTCGGCATCGGGCCGGAGTCGATCGAGCATCGCGTCGCGGCGGCGCTCCGCCCACTCGCGTAGGGGTCGGCGCGCGCGGTGTTGGGTCGCCCGGCGTTAGCGCACTGGCGCTAGCGCGCGCTGCACGGTCGTTTCCGAGCGCGATTCCATGCCAGCGCATCCGCCGAGCCCGCCGCGCATCCCGGCCCGCGCATCCAAAGCCGCGAAAACCGCATCAAAGTTAGAAAACTGCACCGTGCGTGCGTTGCTTGCCGGAACACCCTGTTGTGGTGGGACAGATCCGGTCGGATGCGTCGGAACAGCAACATCCGGATGCACGGGAACAGCAACGCACGAATGCATCGGATGCGCGGGAGCAGCACCGCCCGGATGCACCAGCCGGCAGCACGCGCGGCCAACGACGCGCGCAGCTACGGGTTGAGAACGGTCGCGTGCGCACCCATCAGCACGAAGACGAATGACGCGATCGCCATGACCACCCCGGCGCCGGTCAGACTCAGCGCGAAGCGGTGAATGAAGCCCTCGGGCTGGCCCTCGACGAGCTGCATGATCGCGGTGAAGAACAGCAGCAGGAGCATCGCGATCGGCACCCAGGTGAGCTGCCGCTCCGGCGACGCGAGCACGCCCACGAGCACGGCGGCCACCACGGCCACGGCCCACACCGCCACGATGCGCAGCCGCGACGCCCGCGATTCGGGGCGCGCGTCGGCTTCTCGTGGCGTGGGCGCATCGGACATGCGCCACAGTCTACGCACCGCCCATCCGCAAGCGCGTAGCAACCATCAGCCCCAGTGCTTCTCACCGAAATACGACTCCCCGCCCGCCACATGAAACGCTCACCCGCACGCGTCACCCGCGCCCAGTACAGTGAAGCAATGGCCTCACCTCACCTCACCGCAGCAGATCTGGGCGCCGAATTCGAAGAGTTCAGCGCTCTCGTCACGTCGGCCGATGGGGTCGCCCCCTTCAACGAGGCCACGATGCTCAATCCAGCCGAACGCGAGGCCCGCGTCATCCGCGGCGACAGCGGCGACATCGATGCCCTCGCGCTGACGCACGCGCTCGACGACGGCACGATCGAGGCCGAGCTGGCCGTGGCCCCGACTGCGCGCGGGCTCGGTCTCGGCCACGAACTCGTCGACCGCATCCGCTCGGCCGGCCCGAGCGTGTTCTGGGCCCACGGCGACCTGCCGCAGGCCCAACAGCTCGCGCAGAAATCCGGCCTCACCGCGACCCGCCGCCTCTACGTGCTCGAGCGGCCGCTCACCGAAGACGAGACGGCGCCAGCACAGCTGCCGTCGGGCGTGCGCATCCGCCCCTTCAACGAGGAGGCGGATGCAAACGCTTGGGTCGAGCTCAACGCTCGCGTCTTCCGCGACCACCCCGAGCAGGGCTCGATCACCCGCGACGACCTCGCCGACCGCATCGCGCAGCCGTGGTTCTCGGCCGACAACTTCCTCGTGCTCGAGGGCGCGGGCGGCATTCTGCTCGGCTACAACTGGCTCAAGGTGACCGACGATGAGGCCGAAATCTACGTCGTCGGCGTGGCCCCCGAGGCCGCGGGCACCGGCTTCGGTAAGGCGCTTATGCAGGCGGGCCTCGCCCGTTTGCGGGAGACCGGCGCCGACGCCGCAGTGCTCTACGTTGACGGCGACAACGAGCGCGCCGTCGAGCTGTACCGCAAGCTCGGCTTCACGCCGCGCTCGCTCGACGTGCAATACCGCTAACCGCCGAGCCTCCGACCACCCCTGGGCGCTCGCCCGCTCCATTACCCACCGTTTACCGGCACTAGGAAAGATGCGTCTTATGGACACCGGAACTCCCGTGACGAACGACACGATCGGCCTCGACCGCTACATCGACCGCGAGACGAGCTGGCTCGCGTTCAACCAGCGGGTCCTCGAGCTCGGCGAAGACGCCAACGTGCCGCTCCTTGAGCGCACGAACTTCATGGCGATCTTCCCCTCGAACCTCGACGAGTGGTTCATGGTGCGCGTCGCGGGTTTGAAGCGCCGCATCGACACCGGCCTCGCGGTGCCCACCCCCGCGGGTGTGCCGCCGCGCCAGGAGCTCGCGACCATCCGCGCCGCCGCGCGCGACCTCCAGGTGCGCCACGCCGAGCACTTCCGCGACTCGATCCGGCCCGCGCTCGCCGCGGAGGGCATCCACATCCTCGCCTGGAACGACCTCAGCGCCGAGCAGCAGGCGAAGCTCACCGAGGTGTTCGGCACCGAGATCTTCCCCGTGCTGATGCCGCTGGCGGTCGACCCGGCCCACCCGTTCCCGTACATCTCGGGCCTCTCGCTCAACCTCTCGGTGCGCGTGCAGAACCCGACGGCGGGCAAGGCCGAGTTCGCGCGCCTCAAGGTGCCGCCGATGCTCCCGCGCCTCTACCCGCTCGACGCGCCCGAAGGCGAGACCTGGTACATCCTGCTCGAGGACCTCATCGCGCAGCACCTCGACGCCCTCTTCCCCGGCATGGAGGTGCTCGACCACCACGCGTTCCGCGTCACCCGCAACGAGGACGTGACGATCGAGGAGGACGAGACCGAGAACCTCCTCCAGGCGCTCGAGAAGGAGCTGCTGCGTCGCCGCTTCGGCCCGCCGATCCGCCTCGAGGTGTCGGAGGACATGGACGACGAGACGCTCGACCTGCTCAAGGACGAGCTCGACGTCGACGACGAAGCCGTCACGGTGCTGCCGAGCCCGCTTGACCTCACCTCGCTCTTCGCGCTCGGCGGCATCAACCGCCCCGACCTCAAATTCTCGACGCACGTGCCGGTGACGCACCCCGCGTTCCGCACCTCTGACTCCGACGAGTCGCCCGACGTGTTCCGGGCGATCGCCGAGCGGGATGTGCTGGTGCACCACCCGTACGAATCGTTCTCGACCAGCGTGGTCGAGTTCATCGAGCAGGCCGCCTCCGACCCGGATGTGCTCGCGATCAAGCAGACGCTCTACCGCACCTCGGGTGACTCGCCGATCGTCGCGGCGCTCATCAAGGCGGCCGAGTCGGGCAAGCAGGTGCTCGCCCTCGTCGAGATCAAGGCGCGCTTCGACGAGCAGAACAATATCGTCTGGGCCCGCAAGCTCGAGAAGGCGGGCGTGCACGTCGTCTACGGCCTCGTCGGCCTCAAGACCCACTGCAAGCTCCTGCAGGTGCTGCGCCGCGAAGACGGCAAGCTGCGCGCCTACAACCACATCGGCACGGGCAACTACAACCCGAAGACCTCGCGCATCTACGAGGACCTCGGCCTGTTCACCTGCGACCCCGAGGTCTCGGGTGACGTGACCCGCCTGTTCAACCAGCTCTCGGGCTACGCGATCGAGCGCGACTTCAAGCGCCTGCTCGTCGCGCCGCTCCACCTGCGCAAGGGCCTGCTCGACCTCATCGACCGCGAGCGCCAGGCCGCACTGCGCGGCGAGGAGAGCCGCATCCGCATCAAGGTGAACTCGATAATCGACGAGGAGATCATCGACGCGCTCTACGCGGCCTCGCAGGCCGGCGTGCCCGTTGACATCTACGTGCGCGGCATCTGCGGCATCCGCCCGGGCGTGCCCGGCCTCAGCGAGACCATCCAGGTGCGCTCGGTCGTCGGCCGCTATCTCGAGCACTCGCGTATCTTCACGTTCCACAACGGTGGCGACACGCAGACGTACATCGGTTCGGCCGACATGATGCACCGCAACCTCGACCGCCGCATCGAGGCGCTGGTTCGCCTCGCCGACCCGCACCACGTCAAGGAACTCGAGGACTTCTTCGACATGGGCATGTCGAACGACTACTCGACGTGGACGCTCGAGTCGAGCGGCGAGTGGGTGCGCCGCAGCGTCGACGAGAATGGTCGCCGGCTGCCCCAGCTCCACGACGAGCTGATGCGCCGCATCCAAGCGCGTCCGATGCGCCACACCCTGCGTTAGCATTCGGAAGCGTCCCCGCGCGGCCGAGCCCGCGCATCCTGATCGATTCTCTGGAGCACCTCGTCGATGACCACCGCACTTCGTGACGACACCGTCTATGCCGCCGGCGCCATCCTCTGGCACATGGACGGTGAGAAGCCGCGGGTGCTCGTGATTCACCGCGACCGCCACGGCGACTACTCGTTCCCGAAGGGCAAGGTTGACCCGGGCGAGACGCTGCCCGAGACTGCGGTGCGCGAGATTCGCGAGGAGACCGGCTTTCGGGTGACCTTGGATGCGCCGCTCGGCTCGATCGAGTACACGCTGCCGAGCGGGCGGCCGAAGGAGGTCCACTACTGGGCCGCCGAAGTGCCTGCTGAGGAGGTCGCGCGCAACGAGTTCGTGCCGAACGACGAGGTCGACAAGCTCGAGTGGATGGGCCTGAAGAAGGCGAGCAAGCACCTCACCTACGGTCGTGACAAAGAGCTCCTCGCGGTGCTGCACGAGCGCATCAAGGCCGGCACGGCGCGCACCTTTGCCGTAATCGCGCTGCGGCACGCGCAGGCGGTGCCGCCCCTGTCGTGGCCCGGCAACGACGAATCGCGGCCGCTCACCTCGCGCGGCCAAGAGCAGGCCGAGCAGGTCGCGGACATCCTCGAGGCGTACGGACCGAAGCGCATCGTGTCGTCGACGGCCGTGCGCTGCCTCACGACCGTGAGCCCCGTCGCCAGCACGCTCGGGCTTGTCCCCTCAAGCGAGCGAGCGATCTCGCAGTCGGCAGGCCCGGGCGACGGCGACGTCGACGAGGTCGTCCTGTCGGCCCTCGCCGAGCCGAGCACCGTAGTTATCTGCAGCCACTCCCCCGTCATGCCCGACATCGTGCGCTCCGTCGCACGCGCCTGCGGCAACGAACCGGCGCCGCTGTCGCGCTATGCGATGCTCTCGACCGCCGAGTTCACGCTGCTACACGTGCCCGCCGAGGGCACCGAACGCGGCCTCGTCGCGGTCGAAACTCAGGGCCCGCGCATCTAACACGCCTGGGCCGCCTGCGCATCCCTAGCCGCGCGAAATTCGCGCCGTGATCAGCCCCGATTCATGTTGCGTACGCATCAATGACAGATTGCATTCATTTGTCACGGCCACCAGGGATCGTTCACCGCGCGTTCATATTTCCGCTGCAAGTACGTTACCGCCCACGCATAGTTTCGGTTCACGAACCCGAACAGGTTCGAAACCAAATACGTTTCTTATGGAGGAAACTCAATGAAGCTTTCGCGTGTTGGCGCATCGGTCGCCATGACCGCAATTGCCGCGCTCGCTCTTGCCGGCTGCGCTGGCGGCGACGCAGGTACCGACTCGACCAGCGGCGCGGACTCGACCGCAGCTGCCGGCGGCGGCTCGCTCTCGGGCAGCCTCAACGCGACGGGCGCGAGCTCGCAGGAGCAGGCTCAGCTCAACGCTTGGGTTCCCGGCTTCCAGGGCATCGAGTCTGGCGTCACCGTCAACTACGAGGCCACTGGTTCGGGCACCGGCCGCGAGAACTTCGTCGCTGGCTCGTCGGACTTCATCGGTTCGGACCGCGCCTACAAGACCGACGAGATCGAAGAGAGCACCTTCCCGCTCTGCGCCGACGGCACCGACCTCGTCGAGTTCCCCGCCTACATCTCGCCGATCGCGGTGGCGTACAACCTTCCGGGCGTCGACGGCCTCAACCTTGACGCCGAGACCATCGCCAAGATTTACGCGGGCGAGGTCACCACCTGGAACGACCCAGCCATCGCCGCGATCAACGAGGGCGTCGACCTCCCCGACACCACCATCACCGCTGTGCACCGTGGCGACAAGTCGGGTACCACCGGTAACTTCACCGCGTACCTCACCGAGGCCGCTCCCGACACCTGGACCTACGGCGACGAGGACGACTTCCCGGCCGACCTTGGTGGCGAGGCCGCGAACCAGACCGCTGGTGTTGCTGAGGCCGTTGCTGCTGGTGAGGGCACCATCGGTTACCTCGACGCTTCGGCTGCGACCGACCTGCAGACCGCTGCGATCAAGTCGGGTTCGGAGTTCGTGCCGTACAGCCCCGAGGCTGCCGCGCAGGTTGTTGCTGGCTCGTCGCTCGAGGAGGGCCGCGCCGCGACCGACCTCGCCTACGCGCTCGACTACACCGGCGTTGAGGGTGCCTACCCGATTGTTCTCGTGTCGTACCTCATCGGCTGCGCCGACTACCAGGACGACGCCAAGGGCGAGCTCGTGAAGGCCTACTTCAACTACGTCATCACCCCTGAGGCGCAGGACGCCGCGGCTTCGGTTGCCGGCAACGCCCCGATCTCGGACGAGATCCGCAGCGAGGCCCAGACCGCGATTGACGCGATCCAGTAGTACTCCTACTGCGTTTCTCGCAGTGAAGTAAGGTGCCCGGTGCCGTGCATTATGCCGGTACCGGGCACTTACTGCGTAGAAGCGCCCCCCGACCTTGAGACTTACCTCACCCCCACGTTTCACTGAGGAAGGCACGTCAGATGACCACCACTGACACGGCGACCCCGACGCCTCCGGCTCGCGCCAAAGCGGTCCGACGCGTTGGCGACACCGTTTTCGAGACCATTTCCACCACTTCCGGCGCGCTCATTCTGGCGATCCTGGCCGCAGTGTTCTTCTTCCTGCTGATCCAGGGCCTGCCGGCCATCACCACCCCGGTCGCCGAAGACTCGGCCGACTCGCTCCGCCAGAACGGCGGCTTCCTCGGCTACATCGCCCCGCTCGTGTTCGGCACCGTCTGGGCGTCGCTGCTCGCGATGATCATGGCGTTCCCGGTCGGCGTCGCGGTGGCCCTCTTCATCAGCCACTTCGCGAGCCGCAAGCTCACCGGCGCCCTCGGCTTCATCATTGACATGCTCGCCGCGATCCCCTCGGTCATCTTCGGTCTCTGGGGCATCCTGGTGTTCGCGCCGATCGCCGGCCCGCTCTACACGTGGCTCAGCAACTACCTCGGCTGGATTCCCCTCTTCGCGGGCAACCCGACGCCAACCGGCAAGAACATGCTTACCGCCGCGATCGTGCTCGCGATCATGATCCTCCCGATCATGACGTCGCTCAGCCGCGAGATCTTCCTGCAGACCCCCCGTCTGCACGAGGAGGCCTCGCTCGCCCTCGGCGCGACCCGCTGGGAGATGGTGAAGCAGGCGGTCTTCCCCTACGCATCCTCGGGTATGTTCGCCTCCGCGATCCTCGCCCTCGGTCGAGCGCTCGGTGAAACGATGGCCATCACGATGGTGCTGTCGGCGACGGGCGCGGTGACGTTCAAGCTGCTCACCTCCGAGAACCCGACCACCATCGCCGCATCCATCGCCCTCAACTTCCCCGAGGCGCACGGCCAGAACTCGTCGACGCTCATCGCCGGTGGCCTTGTCCTGTTCGCGATCACGCTGATCGTGAACTCGATCGGCCGCTGGATCATCAGCCGCAACGTGAAGAAGTAGAGAGGAACAGTTCATGTCTACTACCACGACAACTCCTGCGGCCCCGTCGAAGGGTCGCGCCAAGAACGCCCTTACCGCCGGCCACCTCTCGGGTGGCCAGGTCGGTCTGATCGCCGTTGGCGCACTCGTCATCTCGACCATCATCTTCGGTCTGCTCTGGCTCATGAGCGGTGACCCGCTCTTCATCTTCACCGAGCAGACCGGCAAGCTCACGCTCAACTTCAACTGGGGCGCGTGGCTCGCGCTCGCTGGCCTGGTCTACCTGCTCGGCGTGTACTTCATCTCGCGCCAGGTTGAGGGTCCCCGCCAGGCCACGAACCGCTTCGTGTCGGGCCTGCTCACGGTGGCGTTCGTCATCGCGATGATCCCGCTGCTCTCGCTGATCTTCACGCTCCTCGTGAACGGTATCCCGGGCCTGCTCCAAGCCAACTTCTGGACTCGCGACGCCGCGGTGCCCGGCCAGCGAGGCGCGCTTAACTCGATCATCGGTACGCTCTGGATCACCGGCCTCACGACGCTCATGTCGGTGCCGATCGGTATCTTCACGGCGATCTACCTCGTCGAGTACGGGCGCGGCAACTGGCTGAGCAAGCTGCTCAACTTCTTCGTCGACGTGATGACGGGTATTCCCTCGATCGTCGCCGGTCTGTTCGCCTTCGCGCTGTTCATGCTGTTCACGCAGCTGGCAGGCGGTGACATCACCACGATCAAGAGCGGTTTCGTTGGCTCGATCGCGCTCATGGTGCTGATGATCCCGACCGTCGTGCGCTCGGCTGAAGAGATGATTCGCCTCGTGCCGATGGACCTCCGCGAGGCCTCCTACGCCCTCGGTGTGACGAAGTGGCGCACGATCGTCAAGGTTGTGCTTCCTACCTGCCTCGGTGGTCTCGTGACCGGTGTGCTACTGGCCATCGCCCGCGTGATCGGTGAGACCGCTCCCCTGATGGTTGCTGCCGGTATGACGATCAACATGAACCTGAACCCGTTCCAGGGCGCCATGTCGACGCTGCCGACGCTCGTGTTCCAGCAGTGGAAGTTCACCGGTGACGAGGCCGAGATGCTCTCGTGGGCGGGCGCCCTCGCGCTGCTGCTCATCGTGGTCGTGCTCAACGTCATCGGCCGCGTCATCAGCTACTACTTCTCGCCCAAGAAGGACCGCTAGGTCGTCGGGCTTAACTTCGAAACAAAGGATCTTTCACAGTGTCGAAGCGTATTGAAATCAAGGACCTGGACATCTACTACGACAAGTTCAAGGCTGTCGAGGGTGTCAACATGACCATCGAGCCGAAGAGCGTCACCGCCTTCATCGGCCCGTCGGGTTGCGGTAAGTCGACCGTGCTCCGCACCCTCAACCGCATGCACGAGGTCATTCCCAAGGCTTGGGTTGACGGGGAGGTGCTTCTCGACGGCGACGACCTCTACGGCACGGGCGTTGACCCGGTGAACGTGCGCCGCCAGGTGGGCATGGTGTTCCAGCGCGCGAACCCGTTCCCCACGATGTCGATTCGTGAGAACGTGCTCGCCGGTGTGCGCCTCAACAACAAGCGCATTGGCAACAAGGAGGCGACCGAGCTCGTCGAGAAGTCGCTGCGCGGCGCGAACCTCTGGGAAGAGGTCAAGGACCGTCTCGACGCTCCTGGTGGCGGCCTCTCGGGTGGTCAGCAGCAGCGTCTGTGCATCGCCCGCGCGATCGCGGTGAAGCCCGACGTGCTCCTGATGGACGAGCCCTGCTCGGCCCTCGACCCGATCTCGACGCTCGCGATCGAAGACCTCATTCACGAGCTCAAGACCGACTACACGATCGTGATCGTGACCCACAACATGCAGCAGGCCACTCGCGTCAGCGACAAGACCGGCTTCTTCAACATTGCGGGTACCGGCAAGCCGGGCAAGCTCATCGAGTTCGACGACACTCGCACCATCTTCGAGAACCCGAGCAACAACCAGACCCAGGACTACGTGCCCGGCCGCTTCGGCTAAGTCGCGCATCCTGTGCGTTGGCGGGCGCCCCACCCCGGTGGGGCGCCCGCGTCGTTTCCGGGGCGTGCGCGGCGTGGCCGCGCGGGCGCCGCCTCCCCGCCCGCGGCATCCCGCCCCGCCATCCGGGCCCGCGCTCTCGCCCGGCCCGCACATCCCGCCCCTGCCATCAGGGTGTCCCCAAAATCCCACTTTCAAGCCGAAAAATGGGACATCGGCGACACTCTGTCTCAGCCGCCTCAGGCACGCGCTCGCGACCCAGAGCAGAGTGTCCCCGGCATCCCACTTTCGCGCTCAGAAATGGGACATCGGCGACACTTTGGGCAAGCAGCCGGGAAGCTAGGGAGCAAGAGGCATGGCGGATGCGGCGCGCGGGTTCGAGCGCCGGGCCAGCAGCGCGCGGAGGTCGGCGATGAGGGATCCGTCTTCACCCATGGCGGTCACGGTGACGCGGACGTACTCGTAGCCGAGTGCCCGCAGTCGCCGCTCTCGCTCGAGATCGCGCCGAAACGTCTTGTCGTCGGTGCGGTGCACATCACCTTCGTACTCGATGGCGATCTTTGCCTCGCGGTAAAGCAGATCAACCTCGGCCGACCAGTCCCCCTCGTGCGACTGCACGATGCCGTTCACCTCGGGCTCGGGGAGTCCGGATCGCACGAGCAGGAGGCGTAGTCGTGTCTCCATGGGCGAAGCGACGCGACGGCGCGCTAATGCGAGGGCATCCCTCGCAGTACCGATCCCGGGAATCGGACCCACTTCTTGCAGTCGCGCCTCGAGTGACTTCATCGTGGTTGCGGGGCGCTGATGCAACCTGAGACCAGGATAGTGCGACTTATTCGTCAGCAACGCGTCGAGCATCACCACGGCATCCTCGACGGTGAGATTGCGGCAGCAACTGAGGAATGTCTCGACGGGCCGCAGCACTGGGAGTCGTCGAAACGTGCGGACCTGAAACTGTGACTTCGTCTGCTGAATGGCGGGGTTCTTCGGTCGCTTCGTGGCGGGGTCAGGTGACACCGATGACCAGGGTGCTCTGTGCGGCTTCGATGACGTCGTTGGTGATGGTGTCGAGTTCGTTGATCTTCAGGACCCGCTGGATCTGGGGGAAGAGGCGTTCGAGGAGCCGGAAGTTGCCGCGGGTGATCCGTGCGATGGCTGCGATGGCTTGGGCGTCGGTGAAGTCGTCGGGGTCGAGGGTCTTGCCGAGGGATCGCCAGTGTCGCTCGAGGACGAACAGCAGTTCGTCTTGTCCCAGGGGCCGGTACTGGTGGGCGAAGCCGACTCGGCTGTAGAACTGGGGGTAGTGGCTGAACTGCTTCTCCAGGCCGGGCATGCCGATCAGGATCAGGGCGATGTCGTCGCGGTCGTAGCGATCGCGCAGCAGTTCCAGCGCGGCGGGACGCAGTCGTTCGGCTTCGTCGACGATGATCAGCTCCACGTAGTTCCTGCCGTGTCGCCATCCCCCGGCCTCGGGAGTGGCCGTGCCGGGAGGTACGAGGCGCTGCCCGATGCACATGTTGGTGCGGGTGATGGCTTGGGTCAGCTCGTCCTTCAGGGTCCGCGGGGTGGTCAGCACGCTGGGGGTGTAGAGCACGGTGCGGCTCCGGTTCAAGGCGGCGTAGATCTTGGCGTCGTTGTCGGAGCGCGGCCCCCAGTAGGTCAGCAGGTCATGAGCCTTCTCGTAGTGTGCGTAGCGGCGCGCGGAGAGTGTCTTTCCCACGCCGGCTGATCCGAAGCACAAACCGATGGTGTGCCCGCGGCGCACGGCGTCGGCGAACTCGGTGAAGCGGCGGTGCTCCTTGGTGACGATGAAGCGCTGGCTCACCTGAGGTCCTCCTTGTAGATCTTCAACGCCGACCTCGGCGCCGGAGCCGGTGCTTCGGTGATCCGTGGTGTCTCGGTAGGTGCGGCCACGAGGGCGATGCGTTCGTTGATGCCGGCTCGCAGCGCCCGGCGGCGGGCGTTGCGCGCGGCCTGGATCTCCTTGAGGCTGACCTTCTGGTCGTGGTGCTCTTGGTTGACGGCCTTGCAGACGAATTCGTCGTGATCGAAGACGCGGATCTCGGTGATGTCGCGGGGGTCGTAGCGGATCACGACCGAGCGTCCGACGTAGCCTGCCAGAGTTGGCGAGACGTAGCGCATGCCCTGGAAGCGGATGCCATCGCGGCGCACGACGCGGGTCTTGGCGACGGTCAACAGCAGTCCGTCGAGGTCTTCCAGGCTCTCGGGCATTCGGGGCAGCCAGCCATCGGCGATCCACGCGCTGCGCGGGGAGGTTCCGAGCTCGCTGTGCGTGCGGTCGTTGTAGGTGGCCACGAACGCCTCCAGGGCGCTATCGAGGGCGGCCAGGGACAGTTTCGGTGTCGGCCAGGGGTGCCCTTCGGTGATGTGTCCGGGCAGGGTGGCGAGTAGCTCGGTGTTGATGGTGCCGAAGAACCGCTCGATCTTGCCCCGTCCCTGGGGTCGGGCGACGGTGGAGTGGATCAGTCGGATGTGGAGGTCGACGGCGGTGTGGGCGAGCTGGTCACTGGTGAAGTCGCTGCCGTGGTCGACGTAGAGCACGTCGGGCAGGCCGCACATCGGCCAGGCCGGGTCGGTCTTGTGCCAGATCGCTTGGCGTAGCGCCAGGGCGGTGTTCATCGCCGACGGTGCGCCCAGGAAGACTGTGTAGCCGCAGACCGCCCGGGAGCAGTCGTCGAGGATCGTTGTCAGCCATGGCCGTGCAGGCTTGCCGTCGGTGCCCACCACCAGGATGTCGAGCATGGTGTGATCGGATTGCCACATCGCGTTGGGCAGCTCTGCTTGCCGGCGTAGCACCAGCTCGTGCTTGTCGCGGTAGGACGCTGCGCCCCCCCAGGGCGAGGGTGACCATGCCGGGATCCAGGGTCCGCACGATGTCCCACACCACCGAGTAGGAGGGGACCGGCCACCTCCGGGCGGCGCAGATGCCCGTGACTTTGCGATGGATCGTGGCGATGGCCGGCCGCGGCTTGCTCAGTGCCAGGCCCTCGATCAGGTCGACGAGGTCGGGCGGAAGGCGGCGGGAGCCGGCGTCCGCCCGTGAGGCTGTCTCCAGTCCGGCGTAGCCGTCGGCGCGGTAGCGGGCGTGCCAGCGCTCCAGGGTCCGCAGCCCTACATCGGTCTCGCGAGCTAAGCGCGCGAGGGGCACCTGGTCCTCGACGTGGAGCCTGAGGATTCGCCACCGCGCTCGAGCGTCCACGACGCACCTACTGCAAGGCGTTCTCGCGCCCGCGCTCGGCGCGCTGAAGGGCGCGGTAGACCGTGGAGCGGCCCACGCTGAACAGCTCGGCCAGCTCGCCCACGGTGTGCTCGTCGGCGGCATGTAGCTGGACGAGGTGAGCTTCTTGCCGGGGGGTGAGTTTCGGTGACTTCCCGCGCAGCCGGCCCTTGGCCTTGGCGACCTTCATCCCCTCGCGGGTGCGGGCACGGATGAGGTCGGCTTCGAATTCGGCGACCATCGCCAGCACGTTGAACAACAGTTTCCCCATCGGGTCGGTCGGGTCGTACACCGATCCGGCGATGCTCAGCTTCACTTCCCGCGCCGCGAGGTCGTCGGCGATCTGGTGGGCATCACGGACTGAACGCGCCAGCCGATCGAGCTTGGTGACCACGAATGTATCGCCGTCCCGACAGGCAGCCAGCGCCTGCCGCAGGCCCTCACGGTCGGCGTTGCGGCCCGTGAGCCCGTGATCGACGTAGATGCGCTTGGGATCGACGCCGAACGCCGCGAGTCCGTCACGCTGCGCGGTCAGGTCCTGCTCGTCGGTGGAGACTCGGGCATAGCCGACCTTCAAGGGGGACATGCTCCCCAGTGTGTCATATAGCCTCCCTTCACCGGACAGTTCACCGGACGGGTCTTACGGGACAGCCCGCCAGGCGTGCCGTCGTTCCTTGTTGTCAGTTTTCGAAGTCCACTGCACGAGTGTCCGAAGTCGACTGCACATTTTAAGGTTGCGCAGCCGTTGTCTGGTGAGGCGCCATGGTGAGGGCTGCGGCGGCCAAGGAACGCCGTAGCGCAGCCGGGCACTGGTGACAGCACGCCCGGACGGTCCGAGGCGCGACCCTTTTGCGATCGCTGAAGCGAGGGCACGGTGCTGGGAACGGTGCGGATGTTAAGCTGGTGAATGACGCGGGGTGCCGTGCTGGTACGGCTGAGATCACACC
Source organism: Gulosibacter massiliensis (assembly GCF_900626105.1). Taxonomy (NCBI): domain Bacteria; kingdom Bacillati; phylum Actinomycetota; class Actinomycetes; order Micrococcales; family Microbacteriaceae; genus Gulosibacter; species Gulosibacter massiliensis. Next base: position 1,749,848 of record NZ_UYZX01000001.1, on the reverse strand, counting down.
CGTTGAACCTGATCTAGTTCGTACTAGCGAAGGGAACGTCGCCGATGTCGGCACCTTCTTCCGTCCCTACTGTCCCACTCGATGCTGCCGCTGTGGGCGAGGCCTTGGCTGCGATGCGCGGGCATGCCCCGCTGGTGCAGTGCCTGACCAACGTCGTCGTCGCTCAGTGGACAGCGAACGTCCTGCTCGCGGTCGGCGCCAGTCCGTCGATGGTGGACAACCCGGAGGAAGCCGGGCCGTTCGCCGCCGTCGCCGACGGGGTCCTGGTCAACCTCGGCACGCCCCAAGAGGCGACGGTGGCTGCGATGCACGGCGCGGTCAGTGCCGCCGCGGCGGCCGGCACCCCGTGGGTGCTCGACCCGGTCGGGGTGGGTGGGCTCGCCTGGCGCAGCCGGGTTGTCGTCGACCTGCTCGCCCACGCCTCCCCGGCACTCACCCACGCCTCCCCGGCACTCGTCCGTGGCAACCCCTCAGAGATTCTCGCTTTCGCCGGTGGGGGCAGCGGTGGGCGGGGTCCGGAGAGCGTCGACGCCGCCGAGGATGCCCTCGACGCCGGCCGGGCGCTGGCCCGGGAGCACGGCACCATCGTCGCGGTCTCCGGGGAGGTCGACCACCTCACCGACGGCACCCGGCTGGTGCGGGTGGCCAACGGCCATCGATGGTTGACCCAGGTCACTGGCGGTGGGGGCGCGCTGGGCGCGCTCATGGCTGCCTTCGCCGCCACCACCGACGACCCGCTCCTGGCCGCCACGGCCGCGACCGCGACGTACACCGTGGCCGCCGAGGTCGCGGCCGAGCGTGCCGCCGGGCCGGGGAGCTTCGCCGTTGCGCTGCTGGACTCTCTCGCCACCCTCAACCCGCAGGAGCTGACCGAGAAGGTGGTGCTCCGGTGACCCGCCGACCGGTGAACCTCAGCCTCTACCTGGTCACCGACACCGGTTTGTGCGGCCCACGGGGGGTGCCCGCGACCGTGCAGGCTGCGGTCGCGGGCGGAGTCACCGTGGTGCAGTTGCGTGACCCGGGCGCCACCGACGCCCACTTCGTCGCCCTCGGCGTGGCGGTCCGCGAGGTGCTGGCGGGGACCGGGGTGCCGCTGATTATCGATGACCGGGTCCACCTCGTTCAGGACATCGGCGCCGACGGCGTCCACGTCGGTCAGCGCGACATGCCGCCTGCTCAGGCCCGGCAGTTGCTCGGGCCGGACGCCATGGTCGGGCTGTCGGTCAGCACGATCGAGCAGGTTCGCACAGCACGCGGGCTCGGTGACGGCGTCTTGGACTACCTCGGCGTTGGACCGGTGTGGCCGACGGCGACCAAGCCTGACCACGGCACTCCGATCGGCCCGGGCGGGGTGGCTGCGGTGGCCGCCGCGAGCCCGTGGCCGGTCGTCGCCATCGGCGGCATCACCACGAAACGCACCGGCATGCTGCGCCACAGCGGCGCCGCCGGCGTGGCGGTCGTCTCGACGGTGTGCGCCGCGGAGGAACCAGCCGTGGCGGCCGCGAGCCTGCGGGCCGCGTGGGACGGGCAACCGTGAACCCCCGCCCACCGATCGCGCTGACGATCGCCGGCTCCGATCCCTCCGGCGGGGCCGGTATTCAAGGCGACCTCAAGACCTTCTCCGCACTGGGTGCCTACGGCACCGCGGTGCTCACCTCACTGACCGCCCAGTCCACCCAGGGAGTCACCGGTGTCCACGTCGTCCCCGCGGACTTCGTCCGCGCCCAGCTGGACACCCTCGTAGACGACGTGGCGGTTGACGCCGCCAAGATCGGGATGCTCGCCTCCGCGGCCACCATCGAGACCGTCCTCGCCTTCCTCGACAAGCGCTCCGACGCGGTGCCGGTTGTGGTCCTCGACCCCGTCATGGTGTCCACCGCCGGTTCCCGGCTGCTGGCCGAGGACGCCGTCGAGCCGATGCGCCAACTCCTGCCGTACGTCTCCCTCATCACGCCGAACGTCCCCGAGGCCGCCGTGCTGCTCGACGCCGACCCCGCCGAAGACCTCGACACCATGCGCGCCCAGGCCATCGCGCTCCGGGAGCTGGGCGCCGCGCGGGTGCTGGTCAAGGGGGGCCACCTCGGCGGCGACGCACACGCCACCGACCTGTGGCTCGACGACGCGGGCGAGCAGCTGCTGACCGGCCCGCGGGTAGCCACGGTCAACACCCACGGCACCGGGTGCGCCCTGTCCTCCGCGATCGCCGCACTCGCCCCGCGCACCGGGTCCCTGCTAGAGGCCACCCGCCAGGCCAAGACTTGGCTCACCGGCACCCTGCGGGCCGCCGACGCGCTCCACATCGGCCACGGACCCGGCCCCGTGCACCACTGCCACGACATCTGGAAAGACGAGAACGACTGGAAGGACAGCGACCGATGACCAGCCCACACACCTCCATGCCCGAGACGATTCGCGACCACGACGACACTGGCGTGTTCAGCACCGTGGCGTGGCATCGCACGGCCAGGGTCCGCGAGGCGATCGACGCGCTGCCCTTGTTGCACCAGCTGAGCGACGCGACCCTGGCGGAAGAGACGTTCCGGCACTACCTCGCCCAGGACGCGCTCTACCTGGCCGACTACGGCCGGGTCCTGGCCGCGGCCGCCGCTCAGGCCCAGGCGTCGGAGGAAATGGCATTCTGGGCGCAGGCCGCGCGGGAGGTGGTCGAGGTCGAGCGGCAGCTGCACGCCACCCACGTCACCGACCTCACCGCCGCCGAGCCCTCACCGACCACGGTTGCCTACACCTCCTACCTGCTGAGCCTCGCGACAGCGGGAAACTACCCGGTCCTCGCGGCCGGCATCCTGCCGTGCTTCTGGGTCTACGACGACGTCGGCACCCGTTTGAAGGCCGCCGTCGGAGACCTGAGCACGCACCCGTACGGGGACTGGATCGCCACCTACGGCGATCCAGACTTCACCGCCGCCACCGACACCGCCCGGGACATCGTGGACCACCTCGCCGACCAGGCCAGCCCCGGCACACTGGCGCGCATGCACACCGCGTTCCACCGCGCCACCCAGTACGAGTGGATGTTCTGGGACGCCGCCCACCGGCAGGAGACCTGGCCCATCTGAGGTCATTGGTCGGTGCGCCCTTGGGCGCGCGCTCATCATGATCTTTCGAGAGCTGGTCGCCGCCCTGGAGACTCCTACCGTCCGGTGGTGTTGCTCGGACGGTGGGAGACCGGACCCGGGGTTGATCAAGGTAAACGGCGCGCTCAGGCCGGTGCCCCGCACGAGAAGCGCCAGCGCTTTTGACACCATGCGCCCCGAAGGGGATGCGTCCTATCAGTCGATGAGTCCTGTGTCGCCTGAGAGGGCGTCGGTGAGCCACCGCGGGTGCATGGGGAGCAACGGTGCCGGAAGCTCATCCGGGGAGAAGAAACCCGCCTGTGAGGTCTCCACACCATCAGGGTGCATCTGACCGCCGCGCGGGAGGCAGGCGAAGGTGGTGGTGACGAACTGGGTCACTCTCCCGTCGGGATAGGCGAAAACCTGCGAGGCGGGGTCCGAATACACCCCCACCAGCCGCTGCACTTGCACCTGCAAGCCGGTCTCTTCGGCGACCTCCCGCACCGCCGCCTGGGCGGCAGTCTCGCCCACCTCGACGTGTCCCGAAGGCAGTCCCCACAGCCCGTTGTCCAGCCTGCGCCCCAGTAGCACGCGCCCGGCCTCGTCGAAGACCACCGCGGCCACACCCGCCCGCACCTCGTCCGGCCACGGGTACGGCGACGGGCGCATCGGGCCGATGTCAAGGGCCGGATCAAACAGCCCGGCCAGGCCCGTGACCGTGGCCTCCGCAACGGTGGGATCACACTGCCGACGGCCGCTGCTCGGCGTCGCGGGAGCGACGAGGATCGCCGGCAGGCCCGCGCAGTGCGCCCCGACGACGTCCGTAGCCGGGGTGTCCCCCACGACCACCACTCTCGTCGTAGCAGGGAGCCCGCGCTGGGCCAGGCGGAACATCTCCGGTCCCGGCTTGCCCACCACGACCGGTCGGCGCCCACTGGCGGTCTGGATCGCTGCGACGACCGCGCCGGTGGCCGGCCACGGGCCGCTCGCTGTGGGGAACGTGGCGTCCACGTTCGTGGCCACGAACGGCACGCCGGTACGCAGGAGGGCGGTGGCCTGGGCGAGGTCCCGGTAGGTCACCGTCTCGTCGCAACCGACCACCACCGCCTCGGCCCCAGACCCCTCCACGGATTCCACGCCTTGGGCCGCGAGTTCGCCGCGGAGGCCATCACTGCCCACCACATAGGCGCGGGTAATGCCCTGCTGGCGCAGCCAGCACGCCGTAGCCCACCCGGAAGATACGATCTCCTCGACGGTGGCCCTCACGCCCAGGCGGCCCAGACGGTGGACGACGTCTTTGCGGGACGGGCGGGGATCGTTGGTCACGAACCGGACCACCCGGCCCCGACTCCGCAGGCTGGCCAAGGCTTCGGTCACGCCGGAAAGCAAGGTGTCTCCGACGTAAACCACGCCGTCAAGATCAAGCAGAAAAACATCGAACTGGTCAACGAGCACAACAACCTCCGAGGTCAAGGGACAGTCAGCGCGCATGCTGGCGCTGAGCCATCCCCCTCGGGCATTTTGTGCCAATAGGTGCCCTCCCGCCTGTTCGGCGGAAGCTGCAGCGCTCGGTCACAGACCCCCAGCCGGCTGGGGCGGAACCCTAGCTGCCTTCTCCCGGCTCGCCCACAATCCTAACCGACCCGACACGAAGTAGCTGAGCGGTGGAAGTCCCCCCGCGGGCGTGCGAGAGTCGCGGGAACGTACCCCGCTCATTGACGTTCGTAGGTTCCGGACAACAGAGGTTACCTGGCTACCTTGCTGCGGTCCTTGGCCAGGAGCTTGCGTCCGTCCTCGCGGAGTTCGCCGGTGGGTGAGACGTGGCGGTAGAGGGTCTGGCGGGTGATGCCGAGTTCCTTGCAGAGGTCACCGACGTTGGTACCGGGCTTTCCCATGGAGGCCATGGCGAGGCGGAGCTTGGCGGGGGTCATCTTGTAGGGGCGTCCGCCTTTGCGGCCGCGGGCCCGGGCGGCGGCTAGGCCGGCGATCGTGCGTTCGGAGATGAGTTCGCGTTCAAACTCGGCCAGGGCGGCGAAGATGCCGAAGACGAGCTTGCCGGATGCGGTGGTGGTGTCGAGGGCCGCGCCTTGCCCGGTGAGGACCTTCAGGCCGATGCCGCGTTGGGTGAGGTCGTGGACGATGTTGACCAGGTGACGCAGGTCGCGGCCGAGCCGGTCCAACTTCCACACCACCAGGGTGTCCCCGTGACGTAGGGACTTCAGGCACGCCGCAAGCTCGGGACGGTCCTCCTTCTTGCCCGAGGCCCTGTCCTCGTACAGAGCCTCCGGGTCGACGCCCTCAGCTAGGAGCGCATCCCGCTGCAGGTTCGTGGTCTGCGATCCGTCGGCCTTCGAGACGCGCATGTAGCCGACCAGCACGAGGTGCCTCCCATCTATCACTTATACGACCGATTGCGTGACAGTTCGCAGCGGAACGGCTGCCCACGGCGTCTCTGTCACTTAACCCGTCACCTAGTCTATGTCCTGCGAAGGGTTCCATCTCTCAAGATGTGACAGTCGTTGTCGACCCGGCCGGCGTCTGGCGTGCACGCTGTTCTGCCAGCGTCCGTGGGAGGTGGTCGTCCGGGACGCCGAGGACGATCAGGTCATCGCGAATGCGTTGGAAGGTCGCCTCGCTGCGAGTCAGGGCGGTGAGGGTGGCCAGCAGTTGCCGGGCGGTGGCGGGGTCATGCTGGGCGAGCGTCACTGCCGTGTTGAGTGCGTCCTCGGCTTCCTGCCAGTAGTGACGATCTGGTGGGTGCCGTCGGGGACGGGCCGGTGCGGCTCTGGAGTCAGGAGAGACGCGAGGGTGCCGTGGGCGGTTATCTCGCCGGTCTCGATGAGGTCAAGGGTGGTGGCGGCGGCTTGGAGGAGCATCTGCTGCCGGGGCCAGGGCAGCGCTTCGTAGGGGCGCCAGGGAGCGACCATGCCGGCGCGGACGGGGTGACCGGCCGTGTGCCAGATGCGTCGGACGCTTCGGTCGGAGCGGGTGCGCAGCGCTGAGACGGGGGCGCAGAGCTCGTCGATGAGGGTGCGTAGCAGCCGGAACCACACTCCCACGTGCACGGACCGGCGCGGCAGGGCCACCGTGCCGGTGCGCAGGGCCTGGTGGGTGCGTGCGTCCATGACGACGACCGCGGCCGGTGCAGCGCGGGCGCGGGTGCCCTTCTTCTCCCAGGCGACAAAGGCGCCAAGGCCGCCGAAGGCGGGTTCGAGATGGCAGCCGTGTTGCGGGCAGCTGAGCGTGAGCGGGAGCTGGGAGATCAGTGTGAACCCGAAGGTGCCGGACGCGGAGGTGCCCTGGCAGGTCGGGCAGGCCCGGCGCAGCGGCCCGCGCTTGGGGTCGGTCGGTAACCAGGCACGCCAGCCGGGCACCTGCCGCCGGGGCCGTTCCTTGGCGGTCAGGAGCACCGAGTCCTGGTGGACGTAGGTATCGAACGCCGCCCCGCGCACCGGCTCGCGGTCGAGTGTGTCCAGGAGCCAGGGCGCCTGGCCGGCGACCGTCAGGTGGCGCAGCCGCTCCACCGGTACGCCGGTCCGGGCGGCCAGCGCGGGAAGCACCCCTGAGGGTGGGTCCAGGTCCAGGACGCTGGTGTGGGGGTCGAGAAGATCGAGGCCCGGAGGGGCAAGGTTGTGCCGGATGAGTTCCTCGACGCTCAAGCCGTAGCCCTCGGCCAGTCGGCTGAGCCAGGACGTCAGCGCCTCGCCCTCACTTGGTGGTGGGTGCAGGGGCCAGCGAGCGGTCATGCCAGCTCGCGTTCGAACATTCGGCGTCGTTCGGTGGGGCCGGCGTAGGGCGCCATGAGCAAGGTTCGTTGGTTGATCGCCTCCTCGCCGGACTCGATTGCCGCCACTGCGGCGTCGGTGAGGAGGTGGGTGAGTTCTCCGATGGTCCCCTCGCTGCGGGAGAGCAGGTAGCGGGCCATGTCCTCGGTGGCGATCGTCGAGGGTCGGCGTAATGGGAAGGCGGCGGCGAAGCTGGCCAACAGTGTGCGGGTCTCCTCGTTCGATTCCCAGCGGGGCAGGGTGAATGGCTCGAAGCGGTTCTCCAGCTGGTCATCGGAGCGGATCGCCAGATAGGCCTCGCGGGTGCCGACCCCGACGAGCGGGATGCGCAGCTCGTTGCCCAGGAACCGGATCAGGTTGAGGAACTCGCGCCGGGTCTCGCCACGTCCAGCCAGGAGGTTGTGCAGTTCGTCGATGACCAGGACTCGTACCCCGACCGCGCGCAGCAGAGTCAAGGCGGTCTGCTCCAGGTCGGCCAGACGCTGGCGCGGGCGTAGGGGTGCTCCCATCGCTGCCAGCAGCGCGACGTAGAAGCGGATCACCGAGGGCTCCGAGGGCATCTGCACCGCCAGCACCGGCATCTGTTCGCGATCGGAGTGGGACGTGGTCGGGTGGAGGCGGCGGAACTTCTCGATGATCATCGACTTGCCGTTGTTCGTCGGGCCGATCAGCAACAGGTTGGGCATGCGCTGCTTGCCCGGCCACACGTACAGCGTCTCCAGTCGCTCCAGCGCCGCAGTGGCACGGGAGTAGCCGATCCACCGGTCGGCCCGCACGTGCCGCACCCGTTCCTTTGCCGGCAGCTGAGCCACGGCCCGGGCACTGGCGTGCAGATGACCAAGGCCGTCACCCGCGACGTCCTCGACTGTCCGGCCCTGGCCCTGGCTCACCACTGCTCGATCACCTCGAACGGCACCACGGACCCCGCATCAGTGGCACTGGCCCTGCCAGCGTCACCAGCGGGGATGTCCTCGGGCGGCACCGCCAGGGCGGGCTGGTCCCGTGAGCTTGCGGCACCCGCTTTGCTGCGACGTTGGGCGTTCCGGCGGGCCTTGCGCGTGGTGGACCTGGCGGTGTCGGCGATGGTGCGCATCTGCTCGACCATCCGGAACAGCGCCTCCTCATCGACCTGCGCCCGACCCTCCGCCCGGAGCCTTTCCACCGCGGCGCGGTGCTCCCACACGCTCACCGCCGGATGGGACTGCGTGCGGTAGGGCACCATCAGGTAGGACCCGCCCTCGGGGTCGAGCACCCAGATGCGGCTGATGTCGCGCGGGTCGCGACGGATCACGAACCGCTCCAGCTGCCCGCGGCGGGCGATCCACGGCTTGAGCGCGTCGCTGAAGTAGCGCACGTGGTCGATGACGAAGCCGGTGCGGGTCAGCGTCCTGCGAATCACCGGCAGGAAGTCCACCAAGAACGCGGTCTCGTTGGCCACCGTCACCGCAGGCCTCTGGGCCGTGCCAGCGACCCAGACCGCCTGTGGCGTCTGCCCCGTCGTGCCGTGCACCTTCCCGTGGTAGCTCGCCACCGCCAGGGCCAGCCACTTCTCCAGCTCCGCGACCGTCAGGATGGCCTTGGCCTCGGAGTCGTAGCTGCCGCGCTGGGCTGGGTTGGAGAACGTCGTGCCGGGCAGCTCGTGGACCATCTCCATCAGCGTGCCGATGACCCGCTCGACGATCCCGCCGTAGTGAGGGCGCCCCGGGGGCCGGTGGCGCAGCGTGATCCCGTGCTCCTCACAGCCCCGCCGCAGGGCCTCGCTCTTGAACTCCGCAGCGTTGTCCAGATACAGCTCCCCGGGCTTGCCGGCCATCGGCCAGCCCGCCTCGATGCCCAGGCGCTCCAGCCAGGCCCGCTTGTCGGTGACCATGTGCGCCAGGCACAGCCCGACCGATAGTGCCGAGGGTGCCTCCAGGGTGATCACCAGGCCCACGATGCACCGGGAGAAGACGTCGATCGCGACCGTCACGTACGGCCGCCCGATCGGCAGACGGTGGTGCTCATCGACCACGATCAGGTCCACCACGGTGTGGTCGATCTGCACCTGCTCCAACACCCCGGTCACCGGCGGCACCCGTCCGCCGGCTGACTCCAGCGCCCGCGCCGCGTCTGCTCCCTGACGGGCTGTTGTCTCGGCGTGTGGGTCAAGGCCGGCGATGCGGCGCGTGATCGCGCCACGTGAAGGTACCGGGAGCCCGCGGGTGCGGCACGCCCGCGTGATCTCGCGGTGGACCGCGGCGGTCGTCTTCCGCTGCCGGGTCAGGTAGTGCTTGCCCAGGACCTCCCGAACGACTGCCTCGACCTCGGCCGACAACCGCTGACCACCGCGGCCACCGCTGGAGCGGCCCGGGATCAGATCGGAGACCACGCCTTGTCCCTCGCGCCACCGACGCAGCAAGACATAGACCTGTCGGCGCGAGATGCCCAGTTGCTCGGCGGCCACCTCCACCGCCTTCTCACCGGCTGTCCCGGCCTCGGCCAGCGGGCCGATCACCTCCGCCCGGCGCACCGCAACCGCCCACACCTCTTCGGGGACGGTCAGCAGACCACGCTCAGGAACCCGGCCCCCATCGACTGCTTCATCGTGCACAGGACTATGGAACAACAAGCCGATCGTGCACACGGGTACGGACACGCCGGGCGATCAAACTCCTGTGCACACTGCCTCGAACGTGCAGGTCACTTGTGCAGACGACTTCGGACATTCACACGGGGCGTCGGTACGGATAGTTGTAGCGGAATCGTTCGTTTTCGCTACAACATGGAGACAGAGCTCTCCTGGCCGAATGAGGGGCGGCTTTTTGAACCGGTGGTTACTGCTGCCCGCGGCGGGCTCGACGCAGTTCTGCGACGATGCGAGCTCGCTCGGGATCCTTGGCCAGCGTGCGGTCGTCGATGACGTCGATGACGTGCTGGATCAGCGCGACGACCTGCTTGGACAGGAACGCGCTGAGCACGCCGCCGGCGACGGCGATGACGCCAGTCAGGGCAGCAGTACCACCGGAGGCCGTCAGCATGTCCACCGTGTCGGTGATGGGCATGATGCCTCCTTCGGGGTTGGCCAGTTGCGGCCAGAACCCACCCGTCCTCGGGTGGGGGCATGAGGACCGCCGGCGCGCAACGAGGCGTGGCAGCGGATGGCAGGAGCGTCGAGAGCTCCCTGCGAATGCCCGAGTCAGATCAGGGCATAAAAAAGGCCGGTCCTGAGAGGGCCGGCCGGAGACAGCGTCGTGCTGCCTTGAGTGTCAGCGTACAGCGCCTATGCGACACCCGCGAGATTCCCGGGCAGACGCGTGCCGAGCAGCCTCAGGGTAGCGGAGCAGGCGGGCATGAAAAAAGCCGATCCAGAGGACCGGCTGTAGGCGCGCACTATGAACGCAGGACGATTCTGACACGGCCGGCGGACATTCGGCAAGCACTTCGCGCCACCATGTCGCGGTGGACTACTTCGCCGGCGCGGTGATGAGGCCGGCGAGGGTGTCGAGGGCGCCGGGGATGAGGGAGAAGTAGGCCCAGGTGCCGCGCTTTTCGCGGTGGAGGATCCCGGCGTCGACGAGGACCTTGAGGTGGTGCGACACGGTCGGCTGGGACAGGCCGAGCGGTTCCTGCAGGTCGCAGACGCAGGCCTCGGCACCGTCGTGCGCGGCGACTATCGAGATCAGCCGGAGCCGGGCCGGGTCCGCGATCGCCTTGAGCGACTTCGCGAGGACCTCGGCGGACGCCTGGTCCATCGCCTCGGTGGTGACGGGCGAGCAGCACGCGGTGACGTCCTGGATGGGAAGCAGCTCGATCGTCATGGGCTCATCCTCCCACCGACTTCGACGGGCGTCTATATTTGCGTTCATCGATATCGACGTGCTTCAATGTACGGGCCGGCTTTCGGCTCCCGCTCGATCCGTGAAGGACCAGCCTGATGACTCACCTCCTCGCCGTCGGCGGCAGTGACGCCGGCATCGCCGCAGCGCTCCGCGCCCGCGAACTTGACCCGACCACCGATGTGACGGTGGTACTCGCGGACGAGTTCCCGAACTTCTCCATCTGCGGCATCCCGTACTGGGTCTCCGGCGACGTCGCGACGGAAGCGTCCCTCGCGCACCGCACCCGCGCGGACCTCGAAGCCGCCGGCATGACCGTCCGCTCCTCCACCTGGGCCTCCGCCGTCGACGTCGACCGCCGCCGCCTCACCGTCACCGGCGCTGCCGGGGAAGAGCAGATCTCCTACGACGAGCTGCTGATCGGCACCGGCGCCGAGCCCGTGCGCCCGGCCGGGGTCCCGTTCGGGGAATCTGGCATCCACCTGCTGCACTCCATGACTGATGCGGAGCAGGTGGTCGCTGCCCTCGAGCTGCTGCCGGCGGGGAGCCGGGTGGCGGTCGTCGGTGCTGGCTACATCGGCCTGGAGATGACCGAAGGGCTCGTCGCGCGCGGGTTCGAGACGACGCTGATTCAGCGTGGCCCGGAAGTGCTCTCCACCCTCGACCCGGAGCTCGGGTCCCTCGTCACCGCCGAGGTCCGCCGCCATGGCGCCGCCGTCCTGACCGGGTCGACCGTCACCGGGATCGCCCCGACAGGCGGTGGGCAGTGGCGCGTCGCCACCAGGTCGACGTCCGGTGACGCGGAGGGCACGTTCGCCCTCGTCGTGGTCTGCGTCGGCGTCCATCCCGTCACGGACCTCGCGGTCGCCGCTGGGGCACGGCTCGGTCAGGCCGGCGCGATCGTCGTCGACGAATCGATGCGGACCGGGGTGCCGCATGTGTGGGCTGCCGGTGACTGCGTCGTGACGCACCACCGGCTCCTCGGCACCACGTGGTTGCCGCTCGGGACGACAGCGCACAAGCAGGGCCGCGTCGCCGCGGAAAACATGCTCGGCGGCAGCAAGGTTTTCGCAGGCTCGGTGGGGACGCAGGTGGTGAAGGTGTTCGATCTCGTCGCCGCCCGCACCGGCCTCCGCCAGCACGAGACCGGCCCTCTGGAGGTGTCTCCGTTGACGCGGGTGACGGTGGCGGATGACCACAAGCGGTACTACCCGGGCGCGGTCCCGCTGACGATCAGCGTCACCGGCGACCAGAGCACCGGTCGGCTCCTCGGTGCGCAGATCGTCGGGCAGCGCTCGGCAGAGATCAGCAAGCGCATCGACACGTTCGCCACTGCCCTCCACGCGGAGCTCACCGTGGACGACGTCATCGACCTCGACCTCTCCTACACGCCGCCGCTCGGGTCCCCGTGGGACGCCGTGCAGGTCGCCGCGCAGGGCTGGGAACGCGCCGCCGCCGCAGCGAACCAGGCTGCAGTGAATCAGGCTGCGGTGATCGGCTGATGGTGATGGCTGTGGTGGCTGCGGCGATCTTCGTCGCGACGCTCGTGGTGGTGATCTGGCAGCCCAAGGGGTTCCCGATCGGCTACACCGCGCTCATCGGCGCCGTCATCGCCCTCGCCACCACCGTCGTCGGCCTCTCCGACATCCCGACAGTGGTCGGGATCGTGTGGAACGCGACACTGACGTTCGTCGCGGTGGTGCTGATCTCGTTGATCCTCGACGAGGCCGGGTTCTTCGAGTGGGCAGCCCTCCACGTTGCCCGCTGGGGCCGCGGCAACGGACGGCTGCTGTTCGTCCTCATCGTCGGCCTCGGTGCCGTCATCGCGGCCGTGTTCGCCAACGACGGGGCCGCACTGATCCTCACCCCGATCGTCGTCGGGATGCTCCGGGCCCTGAACATGCCGCAGAAGGCAGCGCTCGGGTTCATCCTCGCCACCGGGTTCATCGCCGACACCGGCAGCCTGCCGCTGGTGGTGTCGAACCTGGTCAACATCGTCTCCGCCGACTACTTCCACCTCGGCTTCGCCGAGTACGCCGCCGTCATGATCCCCGTCGGCATCGTCTCCGTCCTCGCCTCCCTCGGCATGCTGCTGCTCTACTTCGGCAAGAGCATCCCGAAGCGGTACGACGTCCTCGCCCTCACCAGCCCCACCGCCGCGATCACGGACCGGGCGACGTTCCGCGCCGGTTGGGTCGTCCTCGCCCTGCTGCTCGTCGGCTACTTCGCCGCCGACCCACTCGGTGTGCCGCTCGCGGCCGTCGCTGGTGTCGGGGCGGTCGTGATCGTGCTCGTTGCCGCCCGGCAGCCCGCGTTCCTCTTCGCCCGCGCCCAGGCCGCACCGGTCCTGGTCACCACCGGCGGCACCGCCACCGTCGGTGCCGCCGGTGGCGGTGCGGGTGCGCCGTCGGGGCGGGTGCGCCGTCGGGGCGGGTGATTCCGGTGTGGAAGACGATCCGGGAGGCGCCGTGGCAGATCGTGCTGTTCTCCATCGGCATGTACCTCGTCGTCTACGGCCTGCAGAACCAGGGCCTCACTGACCGCCTCGCGAAGCTGTTCGACGTGTTCGGCGACCACGGGGTGCTCGTCACGGCGCTCGGCGTCGGGTTCACCATCGCGATCCTCGCGTCCCTGATGAACAACATGCCCACCGTCCTCATCGCCGCCCTCGCCATCGGCGGAGCCGGAGCGACCGGGCCCACCCACGAGGTGATGGTCTACGCCAACGTCATCGGCTCCGACCTCGGCCCGAAGATCACCCCCATCGGCTCCCTCGCGACCCTGCTGTGGTTGCACGTGCTGGAGAAGAAGGGCATCCACATCGGGTGGGGGCAGTACTTCCGCACCGGCATCGTCCTCACCGTCCCCGTCCTCGCCGTCACCCTCGCCGCCCTCGCCGGTTGGCTCACCCTCATCCGCTGAACCCGGAAAGACACACACCCATGAGTGACAAGCCCACGATCCTGTTCGTCTGCGTCCACAACGCGGGACGCTCCCAGATGGCCGCCGGCTACGCGCAGGCACTCGGCGGCGACCGCGTCGAGGTCCTCTCCGCCGGCAGTGCGCCGAAGGACCAGATCAACCCGATCGCGATCCAGGCGATGGCCGAAGACGGCATCGACATCGCCGGCAACCAGCCGAAGATCCTCACCACCGACGCCGTCCGCGACTCCGACGCCGTCATCACCATGGGGTGCGGCGACGCGTGCCCGATCTTCCCGGGCAAGCGGTACGAGGACTGGGAACTCACCGATCCCGCCGGCCGCGGCATCGAGGACGTCCGCCCCATCCGCGACGACGTCAAGCACCGCGTCCAGACGCTCCTCGCCGAGCTGCTGCCCACCGAAGCAACCGCGTAACGACCAGGAAGCCGCAGACCATGACGCTTACCCTCACCGTCCCACCCCGGACCGACGCGGACCGCCTCACCGGGCTGCCCGTCGCGGTCATCGGTGCCGGCCCCGTCGGGCTCGCTGCCGCCGCGCACCTCCTCGAGCGCGGCCTCGACGTCGTCGTCTACGAAGCTGGCCCGACGGTTGGGACGAGCGTCCGCGCGTGGGGACACACGCGCCTGTTCTCCCCGTGGCAGTACGTCATCGACCCTGCCGCGCAGCGTCTCCTGGAAGCCACCGGCTGGGAAGCGCCTCGAGCGGCGTCGTTGCCCACTGGCCAGGACCTCGTCGACACGTACCTGGCGCCCCTGGCTGCGACCCCGCAGCTCGCACCGGTGATCCGCTACGGCACCCGGGTGGAGGCGGTGTCACGGCAGGGCATGGACCGCACCCGCTCCACCGGCCGCGCCGACACCCCCTTCCTGCTCCGCCTCCACACCGCCGACGGCGTCACGGACATCACCGCGCGTGCGGTCGTCGACACCTCCGGCACCTACACATCACCGAACCCCCTCACTGCCGCTGGGCTCGCACCCGCCGCGGACCTCGGCGACCGCGTCGTCCACGCACTGCCTGACGTCCTCGGCGCCGACCGGGCCCGGTTCTCGGGGAAGCGGGTCCTCGTCGTTGGTGCCGGCCACTCCGCGGCGAACACGCTCATCAAGCTCGCCAGCCTCGCCAAGACCGCGCCGGGTACCGAAGTGCTGTGGGCTGTCCGAAACGCCGGCACCGCCCGGCTCGGCGCCGACGCAGCCGACGGCCTCGCGGCCAGGGGTCAGCTCGGGTCCACCGTCCACGGCCTCGTCGAGTCCGGTCAGCTGCAGCAGATCGCCTCGTACGAGATCGACGACGTCCGCGCCGACGGCGACCAGGTCACCGTCACCGGCCGGCGCGCGGGAGAGCCGTTCGCGGTCACTGTCGACGTCATCGTGAACGCCACCGGATTCCGGCCCGACCTCGACATGCTCCGCGAGATCCGCCTCGGCCTCGACGACATCGTCGAAGCACCCCGAGCCCTCGCACCACTGATCGACCCGAACCTGCACTCCTGCGGCTCCGTTCCCCCGCACGGTGTCGCCGAGTTGGCGCACCCGGAGCCGAACTTCTTCATCGCCGGCATGAAGTCCTACGGCCGCGCGCCCACGTTCCTGCTCCTCACCGGCTACGAGCAGGTCCGCTCCATCGCCGCCGAACTCGCCGGCGACCACACCGCAGCCCGACAACTCGAACTCGTCCTCCCCGAAACGGGTGTCTGCTCCACCGACATCGGCGGCAGCTCCTGCTGCACCACCCCGCCCGCCACCGCCACTCCTGCCGCTGAGGACGCTGCCTGCTGCACTCCGCTTGATTCGGCTACCGGCAACACCTCGTGCTGCACCAACTGACCGGACTTGCATCCATGACCACGAAGCCCACTGTCCTGTTCATCTGCAAGCACAACGCCGGCCGCTCACAACTCGGCGCAGCACTCCTCGAACTCGCCGCACCCGACCGATACACGGCCACCTCCGCCGGCATCACCCCGGCCGACGAGGTGAACCCCTCGATCGCCGCGACCGTAGGCGAACTCGGCCTCGACATCACCGCACGCATGCCGCGGCGCGTGACGCCCGACCTGCTCGAACACGCGGACATCGTCGTCCTCATGAAGCCCGGACTCGAACTCCCCGCAGAACCTGGCGGCACGGTCCTGGAGTGGTCGTTCCCCGACCCCAACTCCTGGTCACCGGAAGACGTGCGACCAATGCGGGACGCCATCGCAGAACGCATCGAACGAGAGCTCCTGCAGCCGTAGCGACCGGGCTACCCGACACGAAGCGAAGCCAGAAGGACGACACAGAGCGAAGCTGTTCACACGGGACAGCCCGCCAGGCGTGCCGTCGTTCCTCTCGATAAGTAGCGGTGGTGTCCGGTGAGGGTTCCCCTTACGGGCATGCGATCTGGGCTGACGCCTGTGACCGAGCGTTCAGTGCGCGCTGTATAGTTCAGTCCATGCTGACTATTGCTTCGCGTCTCGACGTGATGAACCGCCTGGGTCGTGCACTGGCCGACCCCACTCGATCCCGGATCATCTTGACCCTGCTCGACCATCCCGCTCACCCGGCGGAACTGGCCCGAGATCTGGACCTGACACGCCCGAACGTGTCCAACCACCTGGCATGCCTGCGCGATTGCGGGATCGTCGTCTCCGAGCCCGAGGGTCGTCGGACACGATATGAGATCGCCGATTCGCACCTGGCGCAGGCGCTGACGGCACTGGTCGATGCCACCCTGGCAGTGGACGAAGACGCCCCGTGCATCGATCCCGCCTGCTCGCTTCCCGGATGCGACGCAGCTGGGGAGGGCGCATGATCCTCACCTCGGTCTTGCAGGCGATGGGCCTGTTCGCAGCGACCAACATCGACGACATCATCGTGCTCTCCCTCTTCTTCGCGCGAGGGGCAGGCCAGCGCGGCACTACCGCCCGCATTCTGGCCGGCCAGTACCTCGGATTCGCCGGCATCCTCGGTGCCGCGGTCCTGGTGACTATCGGTGCCGGAGCATTCCTGCCCTCGGCAGCCATCCCGTACTTCGGTCTCATCCCTCTGGGCCTCGGCCTCTGGGCCGCATGGCAGGCCTGGCGCGGAGACGATGACGACGATGACGACGAGGCCAAGGTTGCCGGCAAGAAGGTCGGCGTGTGGACAGTCGCAGGCGTCACCCTTGCCAACGGCGGCGACAACATCGGCGTCTACACCCCTGTCTTCCTCAGCGTGGAACCTCTCGCAGTAGTCGCCTACTGCATCGTCTTCCTCGCGCTCGTCGCGGTCCTGGTGGCCCTGGCAAAGTTCGTCGCCACCCGCCCCCCGATCGCCGAAGTGCTCGAACGCTGGGAGCACATCCTCTTCCCCATCGTTCTCATCGGCCTCGGCATCGTGATCCTCGTCAGCGGCGGAGCCTTCGGACTCTGACGTAGCGGCAGCGATCCAAACGGCCCCGACCGGGCGCACCCCTCTCGGTTCAGACCGCGACACCTACCTGCAGCCAGTCCGGCGTGATCGCGGCAACAAGACCGCCACGGAGCGCTGCAAAAACCCCGCCACCAAGCGAACGAAGCCACACTGAAACATCGGCTTGCTGAGCCTGCGGCCGACGATTCCTGCGCCCCGCGGCTTGGACCGGCCGCGCGCCGCGGCAACATAAATTGGCTGCGGTGATGTCGTTGGCGCTGGCGCCGGCACGGGTTGTGTCGACGCCGAGGCAGCCTCGGTCGGTGGCGGTGGTTTCGGGCTGTCGGGATGCGGCAGTCCGTAGATTCGCGCGGCGCTCTCGCCGCAGAATGCAGCACCCGCGGGGATGCGCGCGGCGTAGGCGCGTAGGTCTGCGAGCGGGTGGTTCGTGGTCGCCTTGGCAACGCGGACGCCACGGCGGGGTGCCGCGAGACCGCGCCGGCGAAGCTGCGCCCGCGTCATGCCCGCGGCCTTTCCGGCGGCGACAGTAAACGGGGCGTGCAAAAGCTCGTGCGGAATGTCTGGGGAGGTCACGCGGGCAAGCTACCCCGCGCGACCCGTCTCATGGTGTGCCTGTCCACAGGTGCCTGTGACGGCCCACCTTGGTGTCGCCGAGATCCCACTTCTGCGCGCAAGAGTGGGACATTAGGGACACTTTGTGGCGACGCACCGAGGAGTGGGGCGCACCTCACTTTGGCGCCGCAACATAGTGTCCCCGAGATCCCACTTCTGCGCCGAAAAGTGGGATTCCGGGGACACTTTGTGGCGGGGCGGAACGCCCCAGAGACGAAAAGTGCCGGACCGCAGAACGCCTCTCGGCGGAAGGCCGCTCGAAGCGGCAGAAATTGGAGCCCGGGGTTACTGCGGCCCGGCGTCGTCAATTCTACGACCCGAGACAGAGCACGCAAGGCGTGTTCGCCCCTCGCGAGCATGCGGGCGCGTCGCGTTGCGCTTGCGCCGGCACGATGCCGAACGAGCAGCATGGCCCAGGCGACCGACCGCCCTCAGCGCGCCTGCGCGCGGCCCTGCCCCGCGCATCCGTCGCCTGCCAATGCCCACCGCATTGACCAGACCCGCGAGTTGCCGCAACCACGCGTCCAACGACGCGTAGCCGCGCCCGCCCCGCTAGTCGAGGGCGCCGACGCGCCAGAGTTTCGCGCTCGACGCGAGGTCGCGCGCGAAATCGAGGTAGCGCGCGCCCCGGCGCAGCGCGGCGGATGCGCGGGGCGGGTTCGCGTGCTCGTCCGACTCGGCGACGGCGGCGGCGCCCTGCGACATGACGGCGCAGAAGGCGGCGGCGCGGTCGAGCGCATCCGCGAAGTCGCCCGTGAATGCGCCGCGCAGAATCGTCTCGATGAGCGACTGCAGTTCAGCGGGGCCGGTCGGCTCGACGGCGCCCGCAACGACGTGGTTGATCGACACGTCGATCTCGGCGCCGCGGCGATAGAGATAGCTCGCGTTCGCCGCATCCTGCGTCACGGCGGCGTGCACGAGGTAGAGCCGCCAGAGCGATCCGGGCAGGCTCTGCGCGGCGGCCGGCGCCCACAGCTGCACGAGGTCGTCGAGGCCGTTGTGGTTCGCGTAGCGCACGGTGCGTTCGACCACATCCGGGTCTTCGCTCTCGTGCACGCGGTTGAGCAGCGCGTGCGCCGTGTCGTGCGCTACACGGTTTACGGCCGCGGGATCGGGAGCTCCCTCGAACACGTCAAACGCCTCGATGGGCATCCGCACCGGTCGATGAAAGCGTTCCACAGCATCTCCCTCCGGCCCGACGATCGCCGGGCAACGCCCCCAATTCTCTCGCGTTCCGCGGCGGGATGCGAGGGGATGCGCGCTCGGCGAACCACGTTCGGCCCGGCGCAGGCGCCCCGCACGTATTCTTGTGGTCATGGCACTTCGTCCTTCCCCCCCCGCATCCGCCTCGACGGAACCCGCCGCGTCGACCGGCGACAAGGCAACGTTGAACGACTCGACGAGTCAGCGCGTGCAGCCGGGAACCCCGGAGAAGCGCTGGTCGGCGTGGATTTGCGCCGCACTCATCGTGATCTCGATGTTCCTGCCGTGGTGGCTCACCACCTACCCGATCCGCAACGACGCCGACACCCTCAACGGCTGGCAGCTACTCGGCTTAGGCCTTGGCTTCGGTGACTGGGCGAGCCAGACCGGACTCTCCGCCTTCGGCAACGTGCTCTGGGGCGTCGTGCCGACCGCATCCAGCCTGATTCTCGCGCTGCTGCTGGTCGTGCGCGCGACGCGTCCCCGCGCCCTGCCCGCCACGAACATCGCGCTCTGGGCGATCTTCTCGCTGCTGTGCCAGCTCTGGCTCGTCGTGCTCGGCTGGGTGCGCCTCGAGACGACCTTCGGCGAGTTCCCGACCCTGTGGGGCATGCTCCCGGCGACCATGGCCGCCGTCTTCACCGCCGTCACCCTCTACAACTGGTGGCGCCGCGGCGAGCGAGGCCTGTGGCCGTCGCGCAAGCGTCGCCTCGGCCCACCGCTCGAGGCCGACGACGGCATGGACGAGCTGCTCGACCTCAGCGACGAGCCGGATGCGCGGGTCGCGTCGGAGGCGTCCGAACTGACGGATGTGCGGGCCGAGCAGGGTCGCGCGGCAGCGCCCGGCGAAGCCAGCCCAGCCGAAGCCGCGGATGCGTCGGACGCGGCGGCGAACAACGACCTCACCGATGGCGGTTCGACGCGCGCGTAGCCGCTAGACTTGCGGGCGGGCCTATAGCTCAGTTGGCAGAGCAGTGGACTTTTAATCCATGGGTCGCGGGTTCGAGCCCCGCTGGGCCCACCGCCATCGCTTCACGGGAATGCCCAACATCAGTCGGTGTTGGGCATTCCCGCTCTCCGTGAACGGTCCCTGGACGCGCGAGCTCGCCAGCCCACAGTCACGACCTCGTCGTTTCATGGGCGGCGATTCGTGCCCACCGGATCTCCCAGCTCCCCACATTCAGAAAAGTGGACGTACGTCTGGCCGGGATCCGGAGAGCTCCGCGCCCGCGTCGACGGCGTAGAACTCGCCGAAGCGCCCCTCGGGCGTCAGCAGCGACGCTGGAGGCCAGGCGACGAGCCGCTGATCCGCATCCGTTTGGCCGGTCGAGCTACCGCAACCGGTCGAGCATGAACCCAACGAGCTCGTTGAACCCCTCACCCGAGCGAATCGTCGAGCGCTCAATGTGGCGGGACGAGCGGTTGCCCGAGAAGTGCAGCGTCACCGAACTGGCGACGCCGCCGCGGGCGCCGACGTGGCTGTTCAGTCCGATCGATTCGACCGCACCCCAACGCACGATCTCAATGGGCGATGGCGCGTCGATGGTGAGGTCGCGGTCGGCAAAGACGAGAAAGTCGTTCGTCGCGAAGGTCGCCGAGAACACGACCGAGTCGAACCGCTTGGTGCCCGGCTCCGTCAGCGTCGCGGTCGCGCGAAAGCTCCGCGAACCGATCGCCAGCAGGACGCCGGCGAGCGTGTCCTGATACCGGTGCGATTCGTCGGTGCGCGACGACACCGGCAAGCTGATCCCGAGCCATTCGTGCAGCTCCGCGATATCCAATTTTCTGCCTCCATCACCTCGAAACGCGACCTGCCGCCACGACAAACGAGGCGGCAGGTCACGCACTGCTGAGGGTTAGAGGAACGTCAGTGCAGGAAAGTTCCCGAGATGACCTACAACGTCAGCATGACTTTGGTCGCGCGGCGCTCGTCCATGGCACGGTAGGCCTCGGCCGCCTCCTCGAGCGGCAGCGTGAGGTCGAACACCACACCGGGGTCGATCTCATCGCGCATGATGCGGTCGATGAGGTCGGGCAGGAATCGGCGCACCGGCGCGGGGCCGCCAAGCAGCCCGACCGATGCGAAGAAGAGCTCCTGGCCCTCAAGCTGCACATCGTGCGACACCCCGACGAATCCGACGCGGCCACCGGCGCGCGTCGCGTGAATCGCCTGCTGCATCGACTCTTGCGTGCCCACGGCTTCGATCGTCGCGTGCGCGCCGTAGCCGCCGGTGAGCTCCTTCACCTTCGCGACGCCGGCCTCGCCGCGCTCCTCGACGATGTCGGTCGCGCCGAACCGACGCGCGAGCGCCTGCCGGTCGGCGTGGCGCGACATCGCGATGATGCGCTCGGCGCCCAGCTGCTTCGCCGCGAGCACGCCGAGCAGGCCGACCGCGCCATCGCCGACGACCGCGACGGTCTTGCCCGGACCCGCCTCGGCCGCGACGGCCGCGTACCAACCTGTCCCAAGCACATCCGACGCCGCGAGCAGGCTGCGCAGCTGGGCCTCGGTCGGCTCGCCGGGCACCTTCACGAGCGTGCCGTCGGCGAGCGGGATGCGCGCGAACTCGGCCTGGGTGCCGATGCCGCCCATCATCACCTGGTGGATACAGCGCGACTGGAACCCCGCCTCGCAGATCTCGCAGGTGTTGTCGGATGCGACAAACGAGCCGACCACGAAGTCACCGACCGCGACCTCCCGCACCTCATCACCGACCTGCTCGACCACGCCGATGTACTCGTGGCCCATCGGCGACGGCCCATTCACCGGCTGCGCGCCGCGGTACGGCCAAAGGTCAGAGCCACACACACAGGTGGCGGTCACGCGAATGACGGCGTCGGTCGGCGCCTCGATCGTCGGCTTGGCGACTTCATCAACCCGAACGTCGCCGGGCGCGTACATCATCACTGCTCGCATTTTTGCTCCTTCGATAGAGAGTCGCATCGCTGGTAGAAAACCGCGGCTCCGCCACAAGACCACGTCAGTGGTCGAGATCTGTGGCTTCGCTAGGAAACCGCATCGCTGTTGGAAAAGCGCAGAGAAGTGAGAAAACCGCGGCAGGGATCCTCACCCGGCGCTGAGCTCGTCGCGCTCCGGCGACACCGACGTGCGTAGCAAGCGCCACCCAGATCAGGGCGCGGCAGCCGCGTGGGATCGGGGGATCGACGGGGCCCAGCTCTGGGCTCGCCGCGCGCTGCTAGCTCGGCAGCTCGGCGCCGGCGACCAGCTCACGCAGCGCAGCGACGTGCTCGTCGAAGGTCTTCGCGCCGAGCTGCGTGATGCGCACCGAGGTGCGACGGCGGCGGTCGCGCTCGCTCGTCGCGAGCTTGCTCGTCGTGACGTACTGCAGCTCGACGAGCGTCTTGATCGTCTTCGAGAGGTTGGCATCGGAGAGATCGAGCGCTTCCCGCACCGCCGTGAACTCCGCGCCCTCGAGCGGCCGCAGCAGGCTCAGGATGCGCAGCCGGTTCGGCGCGTGGATTTCCTCGTGGAACGCGGGACTAACGGACACTGTTGTACTCCGCAATCGACACGCGGTCGTAGATCGGTCCGCCGACGCAGAACACGACGATGGCGGCGAGCATCGGGGCGAAGACCCAGAGGCTGAGTCCCTCGCCCCCGAGCGCTCCCGCCACCACCCTGCACATGATCAGCAGCGCCATCATGACGATCAGCACCGTCCAACCACGGGGGCCGGACGGCTTCGTGCTGGACACACCAGTGCGCTTTCGATAGATGAAGATGAGCGAGACGCTGATCACGAGGCTCACGGCGAGCACGACAAGGTTCCAGCCGCCCGCGTGAATCAGTGCGGGCGCGGCCACGACGAGGGCGGCCGCAATCGAGAGCACGGGGTAATACCATCGCGGCGTCTCCATGCGCTCGCTGAAGGAAGCACGATCGGTGTCGATCTACTGCAGGGCATCGGCGGCCGAAAAATTCTCTTCGTTACGCGGGGCCATATTGCTTTCCATGCGGTTAAAAGAAACACATTCCACTCGGTTAAGTCAATTGACTTTCCTGAGGGTTAAGTGAGTAGGCCCGGATGACCCCGCGAGTCGCCCGCGGCGCCCGGCCCAGCGCATCCTCGTAGACTGCCCGGGTGAGTAGTCCCGGCGACGGATGGGCGGAGGGCCCCGACGGCACCCGAATGTGGGGGCTGTTTGGCGCGGCCGGACTCGTCGCGCACGACCCCGACCGGGGCATCCTGCTGCAGCATCGCGCGCCGTGGAGTCACTACGGCGACACCTGGGGCATCCCCGGCGGCGCACGCAACGGCGACGAGACGCCAGTGCAGGCGGCGCTGCGCGAATCGTTCGAGGAGGCGGCCGTGCCGTCGGACGCGGTGCGCCCGCGCTTCACCTACGTGCGCGACCTCGGCTTCTGGCAGTACACGACCGTCATCGCGCGGGTGACGACGCCGTTCGAGGCGCACATGAACGACAACGAGTCGCACCAGCTCGCCTGGGTGGCCGTCAATGAGCTCGAGCGGCTCCGCCTGCATCCCGGCTTTGCCCGCGCCTGGCCGACGCTGCGGCCGCTGCTGGATGCCCGGGTCGAGATCATCGTCGACGTCGCGAACGTCATGGGCTCGCGGCCCGACGGCTGGTGGAAGGATCGCGCCGGTGGGGCCCGGCGCGTCGTTGCGGAGATCTCCCCCATTGCCGCCGACGGCTGCCCTGCGTCGCTGTTCGGGCTCGACGTTGCGACCGCCTGGCCGCGCGTCACGTTCGTTGTCGAGGGCGCGGCCCGACCCTTGGCCGAGGCCTGCGCATCCGAACCCGGGGTGCGCATCCGCGCCGCCGCCGGCTCGGGCGATGACGAGGTCGTGGCCGCAATTAAGCCGGGTGTGACGACGCTCGTGGTGACGAGCGACCGCGAGCTGCGGGCCCGAGCCGAGGCGCTCGGGGCGCGCACGATCGGCGCCGGCACCTTTGGATCTGCGATTGGGTTCAGCAAATCGTCGTAGAGTTGAGGGGCCGAAGCTTTGCTCGCGCATGCCCTGACCGCGTACCCCGGGAAGATTGATGATTCGAGACACGAGCCGACTCGTCGCCGAACAATTTGCCGCCGCGTACGGGGCACCGCCCGAGGGCGTCTGGTCGGCTCCTGGGCGCGTGAGCATCATGGGCGACCACACCGACATCGAGGACGGGCTCACCCTCGCGCACGCGACCGAGCGGCGCTCGGCGGTCGCGATGTCGCGGCGCGACGACACGGTCGTGCGGGTGCGCACCGACCTCGCCGGCGACGTGATCGAGACGACGCTCGAGCAGCTGGTGCCGCCGGCCGAACACAACTGGTTCGACTATCCGCTCGGTACGATCTGGGCGGGGCTCGAGCACATTCAGATGTTCAACTCCGAGCTCATCGACGGCGACGAGGATGCGGCGCTCGAGCCGACTGGACTCGACCTCTTTATTACGACCGACCTGCCGATCGGCGGCGGCCTCGCCTCGAGCGCGTCGATCTGCGGCGCGATCTCACTCGCGATCAACGCACTGTGGGGGTTTGAGCTCGACATGCAGAGGCTCGCGCGGCTCGGCTACCGCGTCGAGAACAACTATGTCGGCGCCTCAGCCGGCCCCGCCGACCACGTCGTCTGCCTGAGCGCCGAGGCGAACAAGGACGTCTTCTTCGACGCGCGCGGCAACGATGTGACGCTGCTCGATGCCCCGCCACTCGCCGAGCTCGGCCTCGCGCAACTGCTCGTGCACTCGGGCGAGAACCACCTCAACTGGGAGGGCATCGTCGCCGACCGCCACGATGCCTGCGATCGGGTCGCGCGGGCGCTCGGCTGCCAGTTTCTGCGCGAGGTGAGGTTCGAGGACTTTGAGGCCGCGACGAACCTCGACCCCGTCGACCGTAAGCGCGCAGCGTACGTGCTCACCGAGATCCAGCGCGTCCTCGACATCACGCGGGTGCTGCGCACCGACGGCGTCGCCCACACCGGGCCGATCCTCAACGCCTCGCAGCAGTCGCTGCGAGAAGACTTCGAGGCGTCGACGCAGCGCATCGACCTCATCACCGAGCTCGCGCTCGCGAACGGCGCGCTCGGCGCGCGGATGACCGGCTCGGGCTTCGGTGGCACGGTGTTCGTGCTGATCCCACTCGACCGCGTCGACGAGTTCCGCAACAACCTCGACGAGGCCTACGCCGAGTTCGGCTGGACCGGCCTCGAGGTCGTCACAACTTCCTCGGCCGACGGCCCCCGCCGCGACCTCTAACCGCGGCCGCCTTCCTCGCGGCACACCCGAACTCCGCCAACGCCGCTGCGCCGTCAGAGCAGTTGAGTGGTCGGTTTTTGTAGTTTTGGCAACGCCAAAACTACAAAAACCGACCACTCAACTGCTGCGGTTTAGGCGGCGCGTTCGGCGGTTTCCACCACGTTGGCGAGCAGGAGGGCCCGCGTCATCGGGCCGACGCCGCCGGGGTTCGGCGAGAGGTAGCCCGCGACCTCGGCGACCGCCGGGTCGACGTCGCCGTACACCTTCGACTTACCCGTCTCGGGGTCGGTGACGCGCGAGACGCCCACGTCGAGCACCGCGGCGCCCGGCTTGACCCACTCGGGCTTCACCAGGTGCGCGGCACCGGTCGCGGCAACGATCACGTCCGCGGTGCGAGCGATCTCGGCGATGTTCTGCGTGCCCGTGTGCGTCAGTGTCACGGTCGCGTTGAGGTCGCGCCGCGTCAGCAGCGCGCCAATCGGCCGGCCGACGGTCACGCCACGGCCCACGACGACGACATGCTTGCCGTCGAGCGAGTAGCCGTTGCGCTGCAGCAGCTCGACGCAGCCGCGCGGCGTGCACGGCAGCGGCGTCGTGATTTCATCACGCACATTGAGCACAAGCCGGCCGAGGTTCGTCGGGTGCAGCCCATCCGCATCCTTCGCCGGGTCGATGCGCTCAATCAGCGATTCCTGGTCGAGATGCTTCGGCAGCGGCAGCTGCAGGATGTAGCCGGTGCACGCCGGGTTCGCGTTGAGCTCGTCGAGGGCGGCCGCCACCTCCTCCTGCGTCGCCGTCTCGGGCAGCACGACCTGAATCGACTCGATGCCGACCTCGGCGCAGTCGCGGTGCTTTCCCGCGACGTAAAGCTTCGACCCCGGGTCTTCACCCACGAGCACCGTGCCGAGCCCCGGCACGACGCCGCGCTCGCGCAGCGCGCTCACGCGCTGCGCGAGCTCGGTCTTGATCGCTGCCGCCGCGGCCTTGCCGTCGAGGCGAAGTGCCGTCATGCGTACACCAGGCCAGGGTAGAGCGGGAACTTGTCGGCGAGCGCCTTCGTGCGCGCGCGCAGCGACTCGATGTTCGGCTCGGGCTTGAGCGCCTCAGCGATGACGTCGGCCACCTCGCGGAACTCCTCGTCGCCGAAGCCACGGGTCGCGAGCGCCGGCGTGCCGATGCGCAGGCCCGACGTCACCATCGGCGGGCGCGGGTCGTCGGGCACCGAGTTGCGGTTCACGGTGATGCCGACCTCGTGCAAGAGGTCTTCGGCCTGCTGGCCGTCGATCGGCGCATCGCGCAGGTCGACGAGCACGAGGTGCACCTCGGTGCCGCCGGTGGTCAGCGCGACGCCGGCCTCCTTCACGTCGTCCTGCAGCAGGCGCTCGGCGAGAATCTCGGCGCCGCGGAGGGTGCGGGCCTGACGGTCCTTGAACTCCTCGGTCTGCGCGAGCTTGAACGCGACGGCCTTACCGGCAACCACGTGCATGAGCGGGCCGCCCTGCTGGCCCGGGAACACGGCCGAGTTGATCCTCTTCGAGAGGTCGGCGTCGTTCGTGAGAATGAAGCCCGAGCGGGGGCCGCCGATGGTCTTGTGCACGGTCGACGAGACGACGTGGGCGTGCGGCACCGGGTTCGGGTGCAGGCCCGCGGCCACGAGGCCCGCGAAGTGCGCCATGTCGACCCACAGGTACGCGCCGACCTCGTCGGCGATCGCGCGGAACTGCTCGAAGTCGAGCTGGCGCGGGTAGGCCGACCAGCCGGCGATGATCACCTTCGGCTTGTGCTCGAGGGCGAGCTCGCGCACCTGGTCCATGTTGATGCGGCCGGTCGAGAAGTCGACGCCATAGGCCACGACGTCGTAGAGTCGGCCCGAGAAGTTGATCTTCATGCCGTGCGTGAGGTGGCCGCCGTGGTCGAGCGAGAGGCCGAGGATGGTGTCGCCCGGCTTCGCGAGCGCGTGCAGCACCGCGGCGTTCGCGCTCGCACCCGAGTGGGGCTGCACGTTCGCGTAGGCGGCGCCGAAGAGTTCCTTCGCGCGGTCGCGCGCGAGGTCTTCGGCGACGTCGACGGCCTCGCAGCCGCCGTAATAGCGGCGGCCGGGGTAGCCCTCGGCGTACTTGTTCGTGAGCACACTGCCCACGGCCTCGAGCACCGAGCGGGGCACAAAGTTCTCGCTCGCGATCATCTCGAGCGTGTTGCGCTGGCGATCGAGCTCGTTCTTGAGCACCTGCTCGATCTCGGGGTCGACTTCGGAAAGTGGCAGGTTCTGGTATTCGGACACTGGGACTCCTTCGCTGATTCGCGGAATCGAATCGGTCGTTCGTGTCGGCGAGCCCAGGCGTGCGGCTCGTGCTCCGGATGCCGCTCCCCGATGGTGACCCATCCGACGCCAGTTGCGACCTCGCCAGTCTAATCGGATGCGCGAGGCTCGATGCTGCGTGCGTCGCAGAAAGTCATGGGCCGGATGCGCGGGCTCGGCCGTGCGTTAGGGTGGCGGCAGTGACACGGGGTGCCGAGCGATCGGCTGAGATCACACCCGTCGAACCTGATCCAGTTAGTACTGGCGAAGGGATCGTCCAATTCGCTGCTGTTCCGCCGTCGGCCTCGCCGCGCGCGGCCGGGTAGCGTCGCCGCGCCCCTTCGCCGATGAAGGGAATGTCGCAATGCCACCTCTCACCGCGTCGATCACCGACGCGCCCACACCCGACACCGTCGCCGAACTGCTCCGCCGGGTGCGCGCATCCGCCCCGCTCGTGCACAACATCACGAACACTGTCGTTACGGGCTTCACCGCGAACGCCCTGCTCGCGCTCGGCGCGGCGCCCGCCATGGTCGACATCGTCGGCGAGGCGGGCTTGTTCGCTCGCGCCGCGGGCGGCCTGCTCGTGAACCTCGGCACGCCGACGCCCGAGCAGCGTGGCGCAATCGCCGAGGCGGTCGCGGGGGCGCGAGAGGCCGGCACGCCATGGGGACTCGACCCGGTCGCGATCGGCGCGCTCCCCATCCGCACGCAGCTCGCCGCCGAGCTCGTCGCGCAGCGCCCCACCGCGGTACGCGGCAACCCCTCCGAGGTGCTCGCGCTCGCCGGCGCCGGCTCGGGCGGCCGCGGCGTCGAGTCGGCCGACTCAGCCGCGAGCGCGCGGGATGCGGCAGTCGCCCTCGCGCGCCGCTACGGCACCGTCGTCGCGGTGTCGGGCGAGGAGGATCTCGTCACCGACGGGAGCTCGGTCGTGTGGGTTTCGGGCGGGGATGCGCTGCTCACGAAGGTGACCGGCGGCGGCTGCGCGCTCGGCGCAATCGTCGCGGCGTTCCTCGCGGTGCGAGTCGAGTTGTCGGTGCTGGATGCGCTGGTCGCGGCGCACGTAAGCTACGGCGTCGCGGCCGAGCGGGCGGCCGCCCGGGCGGCCGGGCCGGGCTCGTTCGCCGTCGAACTGCTCGACGCGCTCGCCCACATCATGCCGGTCGAGGTGGCCGCAGGCACGCGCCTCCGGTTCGAACCGGCCGGCGACCTCGAGCCGGTCCGGGCCACGACGGGCGACGCGGCATGACCGCCGAGAGCGCGCAGCCAGCCCACGGCACAACGCCGACCGGCTGCACAACCGGGCAACCACCCGCACCCGTCACCGGCATCTACCTCGTCACCGACCGCCACCTCACGGGCGAGCGCGGCCTGCTCCCGACCGTCGACGCGGCCGTGTTGGGCGGCGTCACGACGGTGCAGTACCGCGAAAAGCGCCGCGGCGCTGAGGACCAACTGCGCGACATCGAACGGCTCGCCGAGGTGATCGACGGCCGCGCGACGCTGCTCATCAACGATCGCCTCGACGTGGCGATCGCGGCGCGCAAACTCGGCATTCGCCTCGACGGCGTGCACCTCGGCCAGGGCGACGCCGCGGTGCGCGAGGCCCGTGACGCGCTCGGCCCGGACGCGATCGTCGGCCTCACCGCGAACACGTCCGCCCACCTCGCGGCCGTTGCCGCGCTGCCGGTCGGCACGGTCGACTACCTCGGCATCGGCGTGATCCGCCCGACCTCGACGAAGCCCGACCATCCGCCCGCCCTCGGCGTCGCGGGCTTCGCCGCCCTCGCCGCGAGCACCCCACTGCCAGCGGTCGCGATCGGCGGCATCCGTCCCGACGACGTCGCCCCGCTCCGCGACGCCGGCGCGGCGGCCATCGCCCTCGTCTCGGCGATCTGCGCCGCACCCGACCCCACACTCACCGCCCGCGGCCTCGCCGCGGCCTGGCACACCGCATCCGCTTCCACCCGAAAGGCCCACGCATGACCACCACCATCGACCCCACCACCGCGCTCCCCCTGGCCGAGCAGCTCGTGCTCGTCACGGGCGGCGCGCGCGGACTCGGCCGCGCCCTCACCCAGGCGTTCGTGCGCGAAGGCGCCCGCGTCGTTGTCAACTACCGCTCCAGCCGCGACGCGGCCGAGCAACTCGAGGCAACGAATCCCGGCCGCGTGGTCGCCTCTCGCGCCGACGTGCGCGACCCCGCCGAGGTCGAGCAGCTCTTCGCCGCCGCCGACGCCGCATTCGGTGCGCCCGTGACCACCGTCGTCAACAACGCGCTCATCGACTTCTCGTTCAACGGCGACGCGCGCGCGAAGGCCGATGAGATCGACTACGCCGAATTCGACACCCAGTTCTCCGGCACAATCCGCGGCGCGCTCAACGTGATTCAGACGGCCGCCCCGCACTTCGCCCGCGCGGGTTCGGGCCGGGTGATCAACATCGGCACGAACCTGTTTCAGTACCCCGTCGTGCCGTACCACGACTACACCGCCGCGAAGGCCGCACTGCTCTCGCTCACGCGCACCTTCGCCGACGACCTCGGGCCTCGCGGCATCACCGTGAACATGATCAGCGGCGGCCTGCTGCGCACCACCGACGCGAGCGCCGCGACGCCGGATGCGGTGTTCGACGCCATCGCGCAAGGCACCCCACTGCGCTCGGTCACGACGCCCGAGCAGTTCGCCGACGCCGCCCTGTTCTTCGCGTCGCCGTGGGCGCGCGCCGTGACCGGCCAGAACCTCGTCGTCGACGGCGGGCTCGTGAAGAACTAGCGGCTACGCGCCAACGACCGCGGGCACGGGCCAGAGCTCATAAAAGTGATGCACCGGCCCGTGCCCCGAACCCACCTCGAGTTCGTCGGCGTGCCGCAGCGCGCCCGTCAGGTACCGCTTCGCCAGCTCAACGCTCGTGGGCACGTCGTGCCGTGATAGTAGCGCCGCGATCGCGGCCGAGAGGGTGCAGCCCGTGCCGTGGGTGTTGCGGGTGCGGATGCGCGGGGCCGCGTACTCGCGCACGCGCGGCTCGTCGGCGTGCCCGCTCGCGAGCAGGTCGACGCTCGCCTCCCCCGCGAGGTGCCCGCCCTTGAGCAACACCCACTCGCTGCCGCAACCGCGCAGGCGCCGGAGCAGCTCGCGCATCCCCTCGACGTCGCGGGGTTCGGCGCCGCCCGCGAGCACGGAGCCCTCGGGCAGATTTGGAGTGATGACGGTGGCCCGCGGCAGCAGTTCGTCACGGATTGCCGCGACCGTGTCCTGCGCGAGCAGATGGTCGCCGCTCTTCGCGACCATCACCGGGTCGAGCACGACCGGCACCTCAGGCACCGTGTCGAGGCCGCGCGCAATCGCCGCGACGATGCCCGCGTTCGCGACCATGCCGATCTTGATCGCGTCCACGCGTACATCGTCGGTCACCGCGGCGAGCTGTGCCGCGACGAAGTCGGGCTCGAGGGCGATGATGTCGCGCACCCCGTGCGTGTTCTGCGCGACGACCGCGGTGATCACACTCATGCCGTACGCGCCCTGCGCCGCGAAGGCCTTGAGGTCGGCTTGGATGCCCGCGCCGCCGCTCGGGTCGGTTCCGGCAATTGAGAGAACGTTGGCAATCATGGTCGACCTCGGCTTCCTGAGCCGCCACGAGGACGAATGCGACGCCAGCAAGCCAGCGCGTGCCGACGTACCAACGTCGCCGCGACATCCCTCCGCGAGTGCGAACTCGATCAGGTTCTCGGGTGTAATCTCAGCCCCTCGGTGGGGCACCCCGTGTCTTCGGCCAGGCTAGCGCACGCCGGCTCGCGCTCGCTGGCAGCGACGCGAATCAGCGGATGGGCGGGGTTGCGACCGCCGCGCGTCGCCGCCGAAAGTCCATCACCATCATGCCGATGAACGCGCAGCCGACCAGGGTGAGGAACGCGGGCGCGACCGACCAGATGCCGTAGTCGTCGAGGAGGAGGCCGCCGATGAACGCGCCCGAGCCGATGCCGAGGTTGAAACCCGAGGTATAGAGCGCGCTCGAGAGGTCGCGGTGCTTGCGTGGCGCAACCGCGAGCAGGCGCGACTGGAGCAGGGTCGGGAGGAACCCCATCCCGGCGCCCCAGAGCGCGAGGCCCACGACGACGAGCGGCAACACCTGCGGCGCGAACGCGAGGCTCCCCGCGCCGAGCAGCATGCAGGCGTACGCGACCGCAAGGCCGAGCGTTGACCGGTTCGAGAAGAGCAGGCCGGTGATCATCGTCGCCAGCGCCGAGGTGATGCCGAAGGCGAAGAGTGCGGTCGCGAGCCACTCGGGCGGCAGCGAGACAATGCCGAGCAGGTACGGCGAGATGTAGGAGTAGAAGGAGTAGTTGCCCGACATCGTCAGCGCGCACAGCAATATGAGCAGGGCGACGAGATACATCGAGCGGGTTGGCCGTGGCACCCGAGGGCCGTCGAGGCCGGTCTTCTCGACGTCACCAATCGGCTGCGGGGCGGGCACGACCTCGATGGCAGAGGTCTCGGGTTGCTCCTCGACCCGTTTCGGCAGCACGAACCAGAGCAGCGCCGCGACGAGCACGCAGAGCGCGGCGATCGCGAAGAACGTCGTGCGCCAGCCGAGCACCTGCCCGAGCGCGGTGCCGAGCGGCACGCCGAGCACGAACGCGAGGCCACCGCCGCCGCCCGTGATCGACACCGCCTTCGTGAGCTGTTTCGAGGTGACGAGCGCGCCGGTGTACGACGTCACGGTCGCCCAAAAGACGCCGTGTGCGGCGCCCGTGAAGATGCGGGTGAGCACGACGATGGTGTAGCTCGGCGCGAACGCGGTGCCGATTGTGCCGATCGCGAAGGCCGTGAGCACGCCGACGAGCAGGATGCGCTTCGGCACCCGCTGCAGCAGGTAGACGAGCGGCGTCGACAGTGCGACAACGGTGAACGCGAAGATCGTCATGAGCAGGCCGATCTGCGACTCGCTCGCGCCGAGTCCCGCTGACATGAGCGGCATGAGCCCCGTGGGCAGCATCTCGACCGTCACCGAGAGGAATGTCGCGGCGGCGAGTGTGATGAGCGGGATCAGCGGAAACGGCCGTTCTGGCGCGCGTGACGAGGTTTCTGGCACGCTCTGAGGCTACGCTGGTGCGGTGACTGACACGCCCTCGAACGCCGCCGCATCGCCCGCTTCGCACCTTGTGCTGACCCTCGTCTGCGACGATCAGCCCGGAATCGTGCACGAGCTCACGGGAGCGATCACGCGCGGAGGCGGCAACATTGTCGAGCTGCAGCAGTTCTCGTCGCTCGATGCCGGCCGCTTCTTCCTGCGCTGCGAGGTCGAGACCTCGTCGAGCCGTGCCGACTTCGAGGCCGGCATCTACGAGGTGCGCGACGCCCTGCGGGCCGAGGTGCACATCGACGAGGCACACCGCCCGCTGCGCACGCTCGTGCTCGGCTCGAAGGCCGAGCACGCCGTGAACGACCTGCTGTTTCGTCAGCGTGCGGGGTACCTGCCGATCACCGTTCCTCGGGTCATGGCGAACCACGAAGTGCTCGGCAAGCTGGCCGGCTTCTACGATGTGCCGTTCGAGTTCCGCCCCGTGCGCAACGCGCAAGAGAAGGCCGACTTCGAGCGCCGTGTGCTCGAAGTCGTCGAGAGCGACGACATCGAGCTCGTCGTGCTCGCTCGCTACATGCAGATCGTCTCGCCCGAGCTCTGCGCCGCGCTCGAGGGTCGGCTCATCAACATCCACCACTCGTTCCTGCCCGGCTTCAAGGGCGCGAACCCATACCGTCAGGCCCACGCTCGAGGCGTGAAGCTCGTCGGCGCGACCGCCCACTTTGTGACCACCGACCTCGACGAGGGCCCGATCATCGAGCAGAACGTGCGCCGCGTCGACCACGCCGACACCGTCGCCGAGCTGCAGGCCATGGGCCAGGACGAAGAGTCGCGTACCCTCACGCAGGCCGTGAAGTGGTTCGCCGAGCACCGCATCCTGCTCGACGGGCACCGCACGATCGTCTTCCGCTAGCCGCGGGTCGTTCGGGCGGTGTCGGCGGCGCGCCCCACTTGCCAATCTCGGCACGACCATCGTTGTGCATCAACCGCGCGCCTGCCCGGCCGTGTCGGAGCCTCGGAGGAGCATGTTCACATGAGCAGTTTCCTTGAGCGCGAGTGGCAGCCGCCGCACCGTACCGATCTGGGGCTCACCCTGTCGGCGCTGCAGCACGGCGCCGGGGATCCAACGTTCCAGTGGCTTGCGGGCGGCACGGATGCGTTGCTCGCCCGCCGCTTCGGCGATACCAGCGCAACACTGCGGCTCACGCAGCTCGCGGGCGGCACGCTGCGCGCCCGCGCGTGGGGCGACGGCGCCGAGGCGGCACTCGAGGCCGCGCCCGAGATCTGCGGGGCGGCCGACGACGCCGCGGGCTTCGACCCGCTACTTCCTGAGGTCCGGGCCGAGTTTCGGCGCGCGAGCGGCATGCGTGTGCCCCGCACCGGCGCGGTGTTCGCCGAACTCGTTCCCGTGGTGCTCGAGCAAAAGGTGATCGTGCAGCAGGCGACGGCGTCATACCGGCGCCTTGTGCTGCGCTTCGGCGAGGCCGCACCCGGTCCGCTGCCGCCCGAGCTCGCGGCCCACATGCGCGTGGCGCCGTCCGCCGCCGCGTGGCGACGCGTGCCGAGCTGGGAGTGGCACCGCGCGGGCGTCGAACCGGCGCGCAGCCGCACCGTCGCGCGGCTCGCCGAGCGTGCGAGCGCCATCGACCGGCTCGCACAGCACCCCGCCGCCGTGGCCCGAGAGCGGCTCGAGTCGCTTCCGGGCGTGGGCCGCTGGACCAGCGCGGAGCTCGCGCAGCGCGCCCTCGGCGACGCCGATGCTGTGTCGGTCGGCGACTATCACCTGCGCAAGTACGTCGGCCACGCGCTCGAGGGCCGCGACTTCAGCGACGACGAGATGCTCGCCGCGCTCGAACCGTGGCGCGGCCAGCGCTTCCGCGCCGTGCGCCTGCTGCTCGCGGCTGGCCCGCGCCGCCCACGCCGCGGCCCCCGCCTCGAAAAGGTCGACTACCGGGCCTTCTAGCGCCGCTTCACTCGGCTGCCGTGTCCCAGCTGCCCCAGAGGTGACGCAGAAGGGATATATACCCCCTGCGCCGTCTATGGGACAGCTGGGTCACGCGACGGCGATGACCGCCGTCGCGCGGTGTCAGACGAGTGCCGGTGTCTGCCAGAGCGGCAGGCTCGTGCCGATGCCCCGCTCAAGGGCGTTGCGGTACAGCACGGTGCCCCACGCGACGTCCTCGATCGGCAGGCCGCCGATCGACACGAGCACGATCTCCTCGGGCGTGCGGCGGCCCTCGGTGCGGCGTTCGACGACGGGGCCGAGCTCCTCGATGTCCCAGTGACGCAGCTTGTTTTCAGAGACGAGGTCGAGGAACTTGTTGCCGATGATGCCGACGTGGTGGTGCGTCGGTGTCGGGAATTCCATGCCCCACGCTTCGTAGAGACCGTACGAGTCGACAACCTTGCGCACCTCTTGCGCCTCGAGGCCCTCGTCGATGTTCGCGGCGGCCGGCATCGTCACGAACGCGCCCGCCTCGAGCCACTCGCGCCGGATCATCGGGTACGCGTCAACGTCGCCCGCCTTCGCGGTCGTGCAGACGGCAACGACGTCGCAGCCGCGCACGGCGTCTTCGTCGCGGTCGACCTGCTCGATCGTCGTAATCTGCGGCACGAACTCGGCCACCCACGCGCGGAAGTCGTCGATGCCCTGCTGGCTGCGGCCGCGCACCTTGACGGTGTCGAGCATCGGGCATGCCACAGCGAGCGCGGCGAGCGTCGTGCGTCCCATGACGCCCGGGCCGATCACGCCGGCGACCCGCGAGTCGCCGCGCGCGAAGTGCCGCGCGGCGACGCCAGAGACGGCGCCGGTGCGCATCGCCGAGAGCAGGTTCGCCGACATGAGCGCGAGCGGTGCCGCCGTGTCGGTGTCGTTGAGCATGAACATGAGGATCGAGCGCGGCAGGCCCTTGTCGCGGTTCGCGAGGTTCGAGCCGTACCACTTCACGCCCGTCGTGCCGAACGAGCCACCGAGGTAGGCCGGCATCGCGGTAAAGCGGCGGTCGTCGCTGTTCGCGGGCATATTCTCGAACGGCGGGTCATCGGGGAAAATCATGCGGGCGCCGTGCGAGTCGTTGTTCGGGCCGGCCATGCGGTAGTCGCCGGCGGCGTAGAGCGCGAAGGTCTCTTCCATCGCATCGACGCAGGCGGCCATGTCCATCACTCCAGCGGCGATCGTGTCGTCTTCGGAGAGGTAACGGAAATCAATACGCGTATTCACCGCTCGATTTTGGGCTCAATCGGTGAACGGTTGGTAATCGACGCGCCGACGAATATGCCCCAATTTTGACCGGTTTGTTCGCAACCATTCATCACGTGACAAATTGCACCCAAAAACCCGCCTGACCAAGGGTTTCACGGCACAGTGCGTCCACTCTGCGACCCGTCGAAGCAGGCCCGCGCAACACGCCCGGCTAGCGCGCCGAAAGTTGCGGCACGGGGATGCGCTCGAACACCGCGTCGATGATGCGGCGACCTGCCGCATCGCGCAGCGTCATGAGCGATTCGGGGTGGAATTGCACCGCGAACCACGGCTGCTCGCGGTGCTGAATCGCCATCGGCACGCCGTCGTCGTCGCTCGCGACGACGTAGAGCTCGTCGGGGAGCGTCGCCGGATCGATATAAAGCGAGTGATAGCGGCCGGTCACGATGCGCTCGGGCAGCGCGTCGAGGAAGCCCTCGGCGACGCGCACCGCCTCACGCTCCTTGCCGTGCAGCGGGTAGCCGAGCTGGCCGAGCGAGGCGCCGAAGTACTCGCCGATCGCCTGCTGCCCAAGGCACACGCCAAACACGGCGAGGCCGCGGGCATCGACGGCGGCGAGAATGCGCGAGTCCTCGAAGTCGCGCGGGTTGCCGGGCCCGGGCGACATCACGACGAGGCTCGGGTCGGCCTCGTCGAGCGCGACCTGAATGTCGGCATCCGACAGCCCGCCGCGCGGCACGCGCACCGTGCGCACCTCAGCGCCGGTTGCCCGCAGATAGCCGGCGAGCATCTGCACAAACGAGTCCTCGTGGTCGAACATGAGGATGCGGTGCCCCGCGCCGCTCGCGGCGACCGGCTCGGTCTCAGTTTCGGCCGCGGCCGTCGCATCCGGGCCCGCCGCAATCGCCTCGATCAGCGCCTGCGCCTTCATCTCGGTCTCGCGCTCTTCGTCTTCGGGCGTCGAGTCGATGAGCAGCGTGCCGCCGGCGCGCACCTCGGCGATGCCCTCGCGGATCATCGCCGCGCGAATTGTCAGGCCGGTGTTGACGTCGCCGTCGGCATAGAGCACCCCGAGCGCGCCGGCGTACCAGGTGCGCGGCGAGCGCTCGTGCTCGTCGATGAAGCGCATCGCCCAGATCTTCGGGGCCCCGGTAACGGTCACGGCCCACATGTGCGTCGCGATCGCGTCGAGCCCGTCGAAGCCTTCGCGCAGCCTGCCCTCGACGTGGTCGACGGTGTGGATCACTTTCGAGTAGAGCTCGACCTGGCGGCGCCCGATGATGCGGATGCTGTCGGGCTCGCAGATGCGCGACTTATCGTTGCGGTCGACGTCGGTGCACATCGTGAGCTCCGAGGCGTCCTTGTCAGAGTTGAGCAGGGTGCGGATGCGGTCGGCATCCTCGATCGCATCCGCGCCGCGGGCGATTGTGCCCGAGATCGGCGCGGTCTCGACCCGCGAGCCCTGCACACGCACGAACATCTCGGGGCTCGCGGTGACGAGAAACTCGTTGTCGCCGAGGTTCATGAGCGCGCCGTAGGGCGCGGGGTTGTCGCGCACGAGGTTGCGGAACACCTGCGCCGGCGAGGTGCGCACGGGGCGACGGAACGCCTGGCCCGGCACGACCTCGAACAGGTCACCGCGTGCGAACGAATGCTTCGCCTCACGCACGAGCGCGGCATACTCCCCCGGCGCGTGGTCGCGGCTCGCCTCGGCCGAGGCCGGCGCCGCGGTGAATGGCGACACGGTCTCGCTGCGGGCGACGCCGATGGTCGAGGCGCCCTCGTAGTCAAAGTCAAAGTCGTAGCGACGCGCGTCGCCGCGCTGCCGGTCAACGGCAAGGATGCTGTCGGGCAGATACACCGCGAGGTCGCGCTGCTCGCCGCCCGCGGGCTCGGCGAGCGTCTCGATCTGCCGCACGAGGTCGTAGCCGAACGCGCCGTAGAGGCCAAAGTGCCGGCCCGAGTCCTTTGGCAACTGCTCGAGAATGACCCGCAGCACCGTGAAGCTCGAGCGGCGGCGCGTGCGCTGCTCTTCGGGGAGCAGTTCGTCGCGCTGTGGGGTGACACGAATACGCGTGTCGGTCTCGTCGACCCGCTGGACGTCAATGCCGTCGGCGGCTTCGAGCGCGTCGGTGAAGCACGCGAGCGGCACCCGCCCGCGGTCGTTGAGCGCGCGCATCCGCAGCTCGAACCCGCGGCCCTCGAGCGAGAGCGGCGGGTCGATGAAGCCGATGTCCCATCGTGTGTAACGGCCCGGGTATTCGACGCCCGACGCGAGAATGACCCCCGCGCGCTCGTCAAGCCCGGCAACGATGGCATCCATTTCGGCCGGGGTGGCCGACTGCTCTCCCGCTACAACACGCAACATACCTCTAGCCTAGATGCCTCGCGGCACCCGGATGCGCGCTACAGCCCCTGCGAGATGACGGCCGCCGCGTGGCGCCAGGCTTCGAGGGTGCCGGGCTGCAGGCTCGGGATGTCGAGCTCGCCGCCGCCCACGAACTCCTGGTCGTACGGCACCGACACGACGGCGCGCGTGAGCTGCTGGAAGTGCGAGGTGAGCTTCTGGGTGAGGTCGGTGTCTTCCTTCTCGGAGGGCGACGAGAGAATCGTCACGGCGTTCGCAAGCTTGTCACCGTAGCCGCGCTCACGCAGGCCGTCGGCGAGCCACGCGGCCGATGCCGCCGTGTCTTCGCGTGCCGTCGACACGATGACGAGCTGGTCGGCGACGTCGAGCGCGGCCTCCCAGTTCGAGGCGCGCATGTTGTTGCCCGTGTCGATGACCATGATGCGGTAGAAGCGCGACAGCACGGTGTGCAGGCGGCTGAACGCGTCGTCGTCGATGATCGCGGCGCTCGCCGCGTCGTCATCGCTCGCGAGCACGTCGAACTTCGCGTCGCCCTGGTTGCGCACGTAGCGGTCGACGTCGGCAATCGTCATGCCGCCCGAGATCTCGAAGCGCGGCAGCTCGCGCAGCAGGTCGACGGCGGTGTTCTTGTTCACGCCGGGGCGCGAGCGCCACCCGAGGGTGCCGCGGGTCTCGTTGTTATCCCACGCGAGCGTGTATCCGCCGCGCATGGTGCCGAAGGTCGCCGCGATCATCAGCGTCGCGGTGGTCTTGTGGGCGCCACCCTTCGGGTTCATCACGACGATCGTGCGCGGGCCCTGGAAGGTGCGCTGAATCGACGCGATCTCGTCGCGACGGCTGCGCTCCTTCGCGCCCGGGCCGAGCGTGATGAGCCCGCCGGTCATGCGGCGCAGGTTCGCGCGCCATCCCTGCTCGGCGGGCCGCTTGCGCGCCGGCGACTTCTCGGCGAAGAAGTCGTCGAGGGTCGGCACTCCCTCGGTGTTCGGTCGGTGTTCGGGCTTCGGCGGCGTGCCCCGTCGGTCGTGGCTGCCACCGTGCTCGGCTGCGACGCTCGCGGCGGCCTGCGCGGCGCGAGCGGCCGCGGGGCCCTGGTGTGGCGTCGCCTCGGGTGCGGCGCCGGTGTCGCGACCGCGGCCGCGCAGGAAGTTCGGCTGCCACTCGCCGGTGTCGGCGGCGTCTTCGACCGTGGCGTCCTGGTCGTGCCAGACGGGAGGCTCCGCATCGGCGGGGCGGTCACGCCACACCGGCGGCTTCGAGCCCGGGGTCTGCTCGAACGGCGGCTTGTCGCCCTCAACGTCGGAGTCGGATGGGTCGGTTTCGCCCGACTCCTCAGCCTGCTCAGCCTCATCCTGCTCGGCTTCGGCCTGCTCGGTCACGGCCTGCTGCTCGTCAAGCTCGTCGAACTCGTGGTCGAGCCCCTCATCGTGGAACTCATCGTCGACTTCCTCGTCGAGCAACTCGTCAGCCTCGCCGACCGGCACCGGTCCGGTCTTCGCGCCGTCGAACAGCCCCTGCGTCGAGAGCGCGGCGTCTTCGTCCTGCGCTGTCTCTTCGCCACGCAGCAGTTCGTCGTAGTCGAGCTTGGCCATCATGGCCTCGCGCGGCAGTCGCTCGGTCTCATGCACGGGCACGCTCGGCGCATCAACGTCGGTCGACGGCTCGTCGACGTCGAGTCCGAACAGCGACGCGTAGCCGCCGTCGGTCTGACGGATCGGTGCCTCGGGCGTGAGGTCGTTGTCGCCCGGCTGCAGCGGTCGCATATCGCCGACCTCGTCGACCTGGCCGTCTGCTGTGCAAAGCAAGTCATAAACGCCATCGACGTCGATCGTCGTCACGTGCACGTCGACGCCCTCGTCGAACGCGACCGCGAGCGCCCGCTCCATGAGCATGCCGCGGAGTTCGTCGGAATCCGCCGCGCGCATCCGGGTCACTCGTCCGCCATCGCGCAGCTCGCCTTCGCCGTCCGAGCGCACCAGCACCGTGAGCTCTCGCAAGCCGCCTGTCGCCTCCTGAGTCATCCCGACCTCCCCGTGTGCAGCCGGCCTGTGCCAGCGCGCCATCAACAAACCTCCGTTCAGTCTAGGTTGCCGTCACGTGCGAGTTTCGCTTCATCCTGGTAAACACCCCGGGCGGTTTCAAGACTTCCAGGTACGCTGCGAACATGACTGAGATGCGCATCGCCCCGCTGACCGCCGACAACGTCGTCGCCGCTAACGCCCTCACGCTCAAGCCCGGGCAGGAGGCATTCGTTGCCCCCGTTTCGCACTCGATTGCCGAGGCCTACGTCAACCACGAGACCATGTGGCCGCGCGTGGTCGAGGCCGACGGCAACATCGTCGCCTTCATCATGGCGACGTTCAACGAAGAGGCGGCAGATGAGCTCTACCGAGCCACGATCCTCCGTATGAACGTCGACGCCACGCAGCAGCGCCGCGGCATCGGCCGGTTCGCGGTGGACGCGGTGGTCGACGAGGCCGTCAACCGCGGCTTCGACCAGGTGGTCGCGGTCTGGGAAGACGGCGACCTCGGCCCCGGCAAGTTCTTCACCGCGATGGGCTTCGAGATTGTCGGCGAGACGCAGTACGGCGAGGTCATCGGCATCCGCAAGATCTCCTAGGGCGCCCGCGCACGGCGACGCAACGAAGAACCCCGCGACCATTGGTCGCGGGGTTCTTCGTTCATGGCCTAGTCGCGCGAACGCAGCGAGAGCCGCGGCAGCGTGCCGCCGACCTGTGCGAAGGCGCTGATGTCGAGCCGCTCGACCTCGTAGCCGAGGTCTTCGAGCAGGTCTGCCGTGCTCGGGGCGTCGGCTGACACGGCGAGCGCCGTCGGCGAGAGCGCGAGCACCGCGGCGCCCGCGGGCTCGGGGGCGATGAGGCAGTCGCCGAGCACATCGGGGGTCTCGAGCGCCTCGCGCCAGATGAGTCGAGTGCCGTCGGGCAGCACGCTGAGCGCCTCGCTGAGCAGCACCGAGCCGATCATCGGCACGCCGACGACGCGATAGCCGCGGTCACCAAGCAGGCGGCGCAGACCGCGCACGGCCGACTTATTCGTCGTGCCGCCGACACCGACATAGAGCACGCCTTCGGCCTGCACGACGTCGGCCGGGTTGAACTCGGCGGGGGCCTCAAGCTCGTCGAACACGGCACCCGCGGTCTCGAGGGTTTCGCGCACGGCGATGAGGCTCGCGCGGGCCTCGCCATGCTTCGGGCGAGCCATGATGACCTGCTCGCCGAGCACGAGTGCGGTGTCGCCGAGCAGCACCGACCGCTCATCGTCCTCGTCGCCGCCCGGCACGGCCTGCGTGCCCCAGTCGTGCTGCTCGAATGCCGAGACGAGGGCCTCCCACTGCTCGTTCGCATCGTCCGATTCGTCACCGAGTCGCTCGAGCAGCGCGTCCGAGGGGATGCGCAGGAACGCCGAGCCGGAGTCGAACGTCGAGGCGGTTGCCTCGCCGCTCGCGGCCGCAGCGTAACGTGCGGGCTCGCCGGCCACCGGCGCGAGCGTGCGCAGGGCCGCGGGGGCGACGAAGGTCGCCGAGAGCATCCCCGAGACGAGCAACGGGAAGTTGAGGCCGAGGAACTCGCTGAAGATCGCCGCCCAGGCGTCGCCGTTGAGGTCGACCCCGTTTGAGACGATCTGCAGCAGGTACCCGAGCGCGCCGCCGATGATGATCGACACCGTGCCCGCGATGAGCCCGCGCCACCAGTTGCGCAGCCAGCCGAAGAGGCCGAAGATCGCGAGCGCGACGAAGTAGATCAGCACCGGCACGACGGCGATGCCGAACGCGTTCGAGAACGTGTCCCACACCGACACAGAGAAGGTGAGGTCGCGTTCGTTCGTCTTAAACAGGGTCGCGGCGAGCGTCACCCCGGCCGCCGCGAGCGCGGCGAGCGCGACGATGGCGAGCTGGGGTTTCGGAGTGGACTGCTGAGACAAATCGGGCTTTCTGAGTCGGCGGCGGGGAGGGCTGCGCGGGGTTAGTGGAAGAAGTGGCGTTCGCCGGTGAAGTACATCGTGATGCCGGCCTGCTCGGCGGCCGCCTTCACCTCGTCGTCGCGAATCGAGCCTCCCGGCTGCACGACGGCGCGCACACCGCCCGCGATGAGGGTTTCGAGGCCGTCGGCGAAGGGGAAGAAGGCGTCGGATGCGGCGACCGAGCCGCTCGCGCGCTCGCCCGCACGGTTCACCGCGAGGTGGCACGAGTCGACGCGGTTGACCTGACCCATGCCGACGCCGACCGCGGCGCCGTCGTGGGCGAGCAGGATCGCGTTCGACTTCACGGCGCGCACGGCCTTCCACGCGAATTCGAGGTCGCGCAGGGTCGCCTCGTCGGCGGCCCCGCCGGTGACGAGCTCCCAGCTCGCGCTGATGCCCTCGGGCGCGTAGGTGTCGGGGGTCTGCGCGAGCAGACCGCCCGAGATCTGGCGCAGCTCGAGTGCCTCACGCGCGTAGCCCTCGGGCAGCTCGAGCAGGCGGATGTTCTTCTTGCGCGAGAGGATCTCTCGCGCCTCGTCGGCGAAGCCGGGGGCGACGACAACCTCGGTGAAGATCTCGCTCAGGGTCTGCGCCATCTCGGCCGACACCTCACGGTTCGCGGCAACGACGCCGCCGAACGCCGAAACGGGGTCGGTCGCGTGCGCGCGGCGGTGTGCCTCGGCGATCGCCGCGGCGACGTCGAGGCCCGCGGGCGCGATCGCGATGCCGCAGGGGTTCGCGTGCTTAATGATCGCGACGGCGGGCTCGGCGAAGTCGTAGGCCGCGCGCACGGCGGCGTCGGCGTCGACGTAGTTGTTGTACGACATCTCCTTGCCGTGCAGCTGCGTCGCCTGAGCGATGCCGCGGCCATCAGCGAGGCAGTAGAGCGCCGCCTGCTGGTGCGAGTTCTCGCCGTAGCGCAGCGGGGTGCGCTCGGCCGCGACAACCTCGAGCTGCTCGGGCAGCGCGGTCTCGGCCTCGGCGGCGGGCTCCGCGAGCTCGCCCTGGAACCAGTTCGAGACGTTCGTGTCGTACTCGGCGGTGTGCGCGAAGGCCGCGGCCGCGAGCTTGCGGCGCTGCTCGAGCGTCGTGCCGCCGTCGGCAAGCGCGGCGATGACCTCGTCGTAGCTCGCGGGCGAGACGACGATCGCGACGTTCGCGTGGTTCTTCGCCGAGGCGCGCACCATGGCGGGGCCGCCGATGTCGATCTGCTCGACCACGTCGTCGCCCTGCGCGCCCAACGCGACGGTCTCGGCGAACGGGTAGAGGTTCACGACGACGAGGTCGAAGGGCTTGATGTCGAACTCGCCGAGCTGCTGCTCGTGCGACGCGAGGCGCAGGTCGGCGAGCAGGCCGCCGTGAATCGCCGGGTGCAGCGTCTTGACGCGGCCGTCGAGCATCTCGGGGAAGCCGGTGACGTCGGCGGCGTCGGTCACGGCCACGCCGAGGTCGCGGATGCGCCCCGCGGTCGAGCCGGTCGAGACGATCTCGACGCCGGCCTCGCCGAGCGCGGTCGCGAGGCGCTCGAGGTCGGTCTTGTCCGAGACGGAGATCAGAGCGCGGCGGATCTCGACGCGGTCGCGCTTGCGACGGGGTTCGGTGATTTTCGGGGCGCTCATGACGCGATCTCCTTCAGGTTCAGGGTGCCGGCGGCGAGGTGTCGCACCGTGTCGAGTAGTAGCTGCCGCTCGACGACCTTGATGCGTTCGTGCAGCGTCGCTTCGGTGTCATCGGGGGTGATGGCGATGCGGCGCTGGTCGATGATGGGGCCCGTGTCGACACCGTTGTCGACGATCATGATCGTGGCGCCAGTTTCGTTGGCGCCGGCCTCGAGGGCATCGCGCACGGCGTGGGCGCCGGGGAACTCGGGCAGATAGGCGGGATGCGTGTTGAGCAGCTCGGGCGCGAGCGCATCGACGACGCGCGGCGGCACGAGACGCATGAAGCCCGAAAGGATCGTCAGGTCGGGGCCGAACTCGCGCACCTTGGCGAGCAGCGCATCCCCCCACGCGGCGCGGTCGGGGTACGCGCCCGGCGCGACGACGAAGGTCGGGATGCCCCGCTCGTCGCCGAGTGCGAGGTTCGCGCGCTCGGTGTCGGCGCCGATCGCGACGATCTCGGCGGCGATGGGCGCATCGCTCGCGCGCGCCTCGTCGAGGCCGTCGAGGAGCGCGCGAAGGTTCGATCCGGTTCCGGAGATGAGCACGACGACCTTAAGCACCAGGCAATTCTACGCGGCACGCGACTGGACGCCGCGGGAAGCCGCCGCGGCCCCACTCGGTAGGAAATGCGCGCGCGGTAGGCCAGGCAGTACATCCGTCGACCGATCCGCCCCGAGCATCCGA
This sequence comes from Gulosibacter massiliensis, assembly GCF_900626105.1. Classification (NCBI taxonomy): domain Bacteria; kingdom Bacillati; phylum Actinomycetota; class Actinomycetes; order Micrococcales; family Microbacteriaceae; genus Gulosibacter; species Gulosibacter massiliensis. The sequence goes on along the minus strand of NZ_UYZX01000001.1, from coordinate 1,705,514 downwards.
CCGGAATGATTTGAGGAGACACGGCGCACGAGCGCCGGACGACTTCGAGGAGCCCCCCCCAACATGTTCCGCAAACAGGCCAACCCGTTCGTTCGCTTCGGGCTCAGCTCGCTCGTCATCGGCATCGTGCTGCTCGCGCTCAACATCTTCAACACCGCCCGCACGGTAGCCGAGTACCCCGGCATCGACTTCATGGATGTCTTCTGGGTCACCGAGGGCACGAACGGTGCGAGCAACGTGCGCCTCATGGTGCAGGTGTGGGGTCCGGTCATTCTCATCCCGCTCGGCATCATTCTGCTCATCGTCGCCGTCGTGACCCGCAAGGGCAACCAGGATGCGCAGCAGCAGGCCGGCGGCCAGTCGGCCGCGGGGCAGTTCGGCGGCCAGCAGGCCGCGCCGCAGTACGGTGCGCCCCAGCAGTCGCAGCAGTGGCAGCAGCAGTCGCAGGGGGCGCAGGCCTCGCAGTGGACGCCCGAGCAGCCGCAGCATGCGCCGCAGGCGCCGGCCCAGCAGTACGGCGCGCAGGCCGGTTACTACCCGGCGCAGTCGACGCAGGGTGACGCCGCCGCGCCGCAGTACGGCCAGCAGGCGCCCAACTTTGGCGACGACCAGGTCACCAAGCAGTAACGCTACTTTCGAGGTCCTCGCGGCGCCTCGTCAAGGTCGATATCTCCGTAGATGTCGGGTTCGTCGGGGCGCCGCAGTGCGTCTGCCAGGTCGCCGAGGTCACGGCGCGGCGCGGGCTTGCGACCGGGCGTCGAACGTTGGTCAGCGTCGCGCTGACGAGTCGCTCGGTCGGATGCGGTGGGCTCGGGGGCAGCGTCGTTGTCGCTCGTGAGCTCGTCGCTCGCGTCGTCGGCCGCGTCGTCATCATGCGCGATGGCGCTGCCCGCGCCCGATCGTTGCCGGGCCCGGCGTACGACCGTGAGCGGCGCATCCTCGTCGTCGTCGTCGAACTCGTCAGCCTCAGCCTCAGACTCGGCAGCACGTAGCTCGCCGCGTTCGAGCTCATCGGTGTCGAACTGGTCGCGCGGCTCGGTGGCGTGGTCGCGATCTTCCTCAGGCCAGTTGCCGTCGCCGTCGGCGTCGCGGGCGACCGTGGTGGTACGTCGGAGGCCGGCGGTGAGGTCGTCGAGGCGATCCTGCGTCGCGTAGACGGCCCGCCGCCACCAGGCGGTGCGGGCCGGCCCGTCGAGGTCATCGAACTCGGCGTAGGGGTCGGCGTCGTCCTCGACCGCGCGGAGGGTGCGGGCGGTGCGCACGTCCTCGAGATCTTCGGTCGCGAGGTCACGGAACGCGCCCGGCTCCTCCGGTGTCTCGAGTTCGTCGGCCGCGAGGACGGGCACGGGGATGTACGCGCCTGCGACCGCGCCGATGAGCAGCAGCGCGGTCGCGTAGACGAGCACGAGCCAAGGCACTGGGCCGAATTCGGTGAGGCGCCCCGGGCCGACCGCGCCGCGCGAGAGGTACGCGAGCCAGGTGAGGATGAGCGCCGCGACGATCGCGCCCGACGCGGGCACGATGAGGCGCTGCCACCAGGGCCCCGCATCCGCGCCCTTCGTCGTCGTGCGCAGCCACATCGTCAGCACCGCCGCGAGCAACACCGGCAGCGCGAGCAGCGACCAGAGCAGGGTGGTGTGCGGCTCGGGCACGACGCCGAGCAGCGGCAGGATGGGCAGCGGGCCCGCATCGGTCGCCCCGGGATTCGCCATCGTGCCGGCGCCGAACTGGACGCCCGCACCGAGCAGCCACGCGATCGCCCACACGAGCAGCGTCGGCAGGTAGAGCAGCTCGGTGAGACCGACCGACACATTGCCCCAGGCATCGAGCTGAAGCAACTGCGTGAGGCCCACAATGTCGCCCATGTTCAGCACGAGACCGACGAGCACGAGCGCGCTCGCGAGCGCGAACAAGCCGACGACGAAGCCGAGCGCGAGGCGAAGGGCGCGGGATGCGGCGGTCAGAATCGCGTCGGTACGGTCGCCGAGCAGGCGAGTCCAGGGCACAAACTCCCAGATGCGCGCGCCAGCGAGGAGTCCGACGACCCAGATGAGCGTGCCGCCTGCGGCGACCCCGCCCGGCTCGAGGCGGGCGATGTCGGTGCCGCCGAGCTGGAGCGCGAGCTGGTTGCCGATGATGAAGGCGGCCGCGCTGACCGCGAGCGACAGCCACGGCCCGTCCTCGTCGGCCTCGACGATGCGGCGGCCGGTGCGCCACGCGAACCACGCAATGTAGGCCGTGATCGCGAGCGGCGCGAGCGAGACGACGAAGCCGAACGGCTCGGCGAGCTGCAGCGAGGGGAAGGCCTCCGGATGCACTGTGAAGCCGACGGCGCTCGTGAGGCCGAGCGTCCACAGCGCCATCGCTGCGGCAAGCGGCACCTCCCACGGGGTCGTCTGGAAGCTGCCAGAAATGAGCCACCCGGCCGCGGCGACGGCGAGTGGCGTAAGAATGCCGACGACGACCGCGAGCGCGGTGTCGGCGAGCGCAGCGAACATCGTGGCGAGGCGGGACATAGCGTTCTGAGCGTAGTGCAGCCGGCTGGCGCATCCGCCCTGCCAAGCCGCCCTCCCCGGAAATGCGTTGAGTGGTCGGTTGTTGTAGTTCTGGCCCTGCCAGAACTACAACAACCGACCACTCAACGCATTTTGGTGGCTAGAGGCCGGCGAAGATTTCCTTCATGATGTTCGCCGTCTCGGTCGGGGTCGTGCCCACGCGAACGCCGGCGGCCTCGAGGGCCTCCTTCTTCGCGGCGGCGGTGCCCGCCGAACCGGTAACGATGGCGCCAGCGTGGCCCATGGTCTTGCCCTCGGGCGCGGTGAAGCCAGCCACGTAGCCGACGACCGGCTTGGTGACGTTCGCCTTGATGTACTCGGCCGCGCGCTCTTCAGCGTCGCCACCGATCTCACCAATCATGACGATGGCCTTGGTCTCGGGGTCGTTCTGGAACGCCTCGAGCGCGTCGATGTGGGTGGTGCCGATGACCGGGTCGCCGCCGATACCGATGGCGGTCGAGATGCCGATCTCGCGCAGCTCGTACATCATCTGGTAGGTCAGCGTGCCCGACTTCGACACGAGGCCGATCGGGCCCTTGCCGGTGATGTTCGCCGGGGTGATGCCCGCGAGCGACACCTCGGGGGTGATGATGCCGGGGCAGTTCGGGCCGATGAGGCGCGTCTTGCCGAGCTGCTGCACGCGGGTGAACGCCTCAGCGGCGTCCCTGACCGGGATGCCCTCGGTGATCGCGACGGCGAGGGGGATCTCGGCTTCGGCCGCTTCAACGATGGCGCCCTTGGCGAATGCCGGCGGCACGAAGATGACGGTGACGTTCGCGCCGGTGGCCTCCATGGCCTCCTTCACGGTGCCGAAGATCGGCAGCTCCTTGCCCGCGAGCTCAATCGTCTGACCGGCCTTGCGGGGGTTGGTGCCACCGACGACGTTCGCGCCGGCCTCGAGCATGCGCGTGGCGTGCTTCGAGCCCTCCGAACCCGTGATGCCCTGGACAATGATGACGGACTTGTCGTCGAGGAAAATTGCCATTGTGTTCTGTAGTCCTTCCGAGCCCTAGGCGTTCGCGAGTTCGGCGGCCTTGTCGGCGGCCTCGTCCATGGTCGCCACGACGGTGACAAGCGGGTGGTTGAAGTCAGCGAGGATCGCGCGACCCTCTTCGACGTTGTTGCCGTCGAGGCGCACAACGAGGGGCTTGGTGGCGGCGTCTCCGAGCTGCTGCAGCGCGCCGACGATGCCGTTCGCGACAGCGTCGCACGCGGTGATGCCACCGAAAACGTTGACGAACACGCTTTTGACCTGCTCGTCGCCGAGGATGACGTCAAGGCCGGCAGCCATGACCTCAGCCGAGGCGCCACCACCGATGTCGAGGAAGTTCGCGGGCTTCACGTTGCCGTGCTTCTCGCCGGCGCCGGCGACGACGTCGAGGGTCGACATGACGAGGCCGGCACCGTTACCGATGATGCCCACCTGGCCGTCGAGCTTGACGTAGTTGAGGTCGTGCTCCTTGGCCTTCTCCTCGAGCGGGTCGAGGCCACCGGCCGCGACACGCAGGGCTTCGTGCGCCTCGTGGCGGAACGCAGCGTTGTCGTCGAGCGTGACCTTGCCGTCCAGGGCGATGATGTTGCCCTCGCCGGTGAGCACGAGCGGGTTCACCTCGACGAGCGTGGCATCTTCACCAACGTAGACGTCGTAGAGCTTCTGGAAGACCGGGACGACCTTCTCGACGAGCTCGGCCGAGAAGCCAGCGGCCTCGGCGATCTCGCGTGCCTTGGCCTCGTCGATGCCGACGATCGGGTCGACGGCGACGCGGGCGAGGGCCTCGGGGCGCTCTTCGGCGAGCTGCTCGATCTCCATGCCGCCCTCAACCGAGCACATGGCCAGGTAGTTGCGGTTCGCGCGGTCGAGGAGCACCGAGAAGTAGTACTCCTCCTTGATGTCGGCGCCTTCGGCAACCATCACGCGCTCGACGATGTGGCCCTTGATGTCGAGTCCGAGGATGCTCTTCGCCGCCTCGTACGCGTCGTCAGCGGTCTTCGCGACCTTGACGCCGCCAGCCTTGCCGCGGCCGCCGGTCTTGACCTGCGCCTTGACGACGGTCACGCCGCCGAGCTGCTCCGCAGCAGCCTTCACGTCTTCGGGGGTGTCTGCGACGATGCCCTTCAGCACCGGAACACCGTGTGCCTCGAACAGGTCGCGAGCCTGATACTCGAAAAGATCCACGTTTCTTCCAATCCACGGCGTTGCCGCGTTTGACTTGCTCACACGAGCACGAACTGGGGGCGGAGCGACCGCGCGAAAAGTGTCGAGTGCGTGGCTCGAGAAACGAAGCGCCGCGGCGCACATCCGCTGGCAAGCATAACTGACCTGTCTTCCCGCAATTCACCGGGTTTGCAGGTTGTGAGGGGCGGATGCGGGGCTCGCGCGGGCGGGCATGTCGCTGGCGGGTGCGAGGATCATCCTGCTCGACACCAAAGACGCATCGTCCCATTGAAAGGCCGCATCGTGACCGCACGCCGCGCAGCACCCGCATCCCTCTTCGTGACTTCGGCCATTGCTCTCGTGACGCTGCTCGGATGCGCGGCCCCGGTCGATCCCGCGGCGCTCGCGCCGACCGCATCCGGAACCGCCGAGCCGACCGAAACGGCGGCGGTGCCGGACGGCACCGATGGCGCACCGGAGGAATCAACGCCTACCGAGGCGGAGGCCGAGCCGTTCGCGACGCCCGAGGGTCTCCCGGCCGGCGTCGAGATCGACCAGAATACCGGCACCTGGGTCTACAGCGACCAGGTCGCGTTCCAGGATCTCCCGGTCGACCCCGACAAGTTCCTCTCCGACCCGGTCGAGTCGCTCCCCGAGCTCCCGCCGATCGACTCGCTCGCGGGCCAGGAGCTCGCCGACGACCAGGGCCTCGTCGATGTCTGGAGCCTGCAGCAATACTACATCGCCGCGTGCATGGCCGACGCCGGCTTTGAGTGGCGGTGGGTCTACTACGACCGTCCGTTCGACGGCGCGGTTCAAGACGAGGCCGTGACCCCCGGTGTGCCTTTGTCCGAGGGGTATGTGATCCCCGGCACCTGGGACGACGCGACCCCGGGCTTCCAGGATGCCCTGTGGGGCGAGAACAACACCAACAGCCCCGACTTCGACCCGAACTACGTCTACCACTGGTCGACGGCAGGCTGCGACGGCTACGCCGTCCACGTCACCGGCCAGGACGACGCGCACTAGCGGCTGCTCGGGCCACGCGGGCGCGGTGGCGGCGGCGGTAGATGATCCTCTTGGGTTCTTCGACCCAAGGCAAGGTCGAGCGGCGCACCCGCTCAGTCGTCGCCGTTCTGCGTGCCCGCCGACGCTCGCGTACCAGAGCGACGCGGCGCGAACAGCAGCGGGAGGAGCAGCACGATCATGCCGATCGTGATGAGGCGGTTCGCGAGCAGGTCGTCGGCGACGGTCTCGGCCGGGAAGCCGTAGCCGAGGACGGTGATGAACACGAGGAACGCGATCATGCCGACGATCGCGAGCCGCTCGGTGCGCCGCCAGAGGATCCCGGCGCCGCACGCGAGCTCGAAGACGCCGAGCGCGATCGTGAGCCAGCCGATGTTCGGCATCACCGAGGAGTGCCAGAAGCTCGTCAGCCACGGGAAGAGCGCAGTGTCGGCGAAGGCCGCGTAGCTGTCGGGCTGCGTGCGGCCGAGCACGAAGTGCGCGATGCCGCCGCCGATGAAGATGACGGCGAACAGCACCCGCACGATCCATCGATACCAGCGCATCCGTACCCCTCACGCCGACGCCACACCCTCACCGTATTTCGCGGCCCGCGCGGCGTCGACAAACGGCGGGTGAAGTCTGTGAAACGACGGCGGCTCAGGCAGCCCGGTTACGGCGGCGGAGTCGGTAGAGCATCTTCATGATTTCCTCAGCCAAGAGCACGATCGACCCCATCGCGATCGCGATGAGCCAGTGCTGGAGGTCGAGCGCCGCGGTGCCGAAGGCGACCTGCATGAACGGCGCCTGCACGACCGCGACCTGCAGCACCAGGCCGAGGCCGACGGAGGCCCAGAGCCAGCGGTTCGTGAAGAGGTTGCTGAACGCCGACGCGTGGGCCGACCGCGAGTTGAACACGTTGAACAGCTGCGCGACCACGAGGGTCGTGAAGCCGGCCGTGCGCGCGACCTCGAGCGAGTCGGTGCCCTCGACGAGGCCGCCCGGCAGGAACATGTCGATCGTGAGGAGGGTCACGGCGCCCATGACGAGCCCGATGAAGATGACGCGCTGCCACATCGCGGCGTCGATGACGTGGTCGTCGAGGCTGCGGGGCTTGCGCCGCATGACGTCGCCGTCGGCCGGGTCGAGCCCGAGCGCGAGCGCCGGCGCCGAGTCGGTGACGAGGTTGATCCAGAGCACCTGGGTCGCGAGCAGTGGCAGCACGAGGTCAGAGCTGTTCGGGTCGCTGAGGCCGATGACCCCGGCGAGCACGACGCCGAAGAATACGGTGCAGACCTCACCCATGTTCGAGCTGAGGAGGTAGCGGAGGAACTTCTGGATGTTGTCGAACACGACCCGGCCGCGCTTCACGGCCGACACGATTGTCGCGTAGTTGTCGTCGGCGAGGATCATCCGCGCCGCTTCCTTCGTCACCTCGGTGCCGTTGATGCCCATCGCGACGCCAATGTCGGCCGCCTTGACGGCGGGCGCGTCGTTGACGCCGTCGCCGGTCATCGCGACAATCTGACCGTCGCGCCGCAGTGCATCCACGAGGTGCAGCTTGTCCTCCGGCGCAACGCGTGCGTACACGTCGACCTCGTGCACGACCTTCGCGCGCTCCTCGGGCGACAGCGCATCCACCTCTGCGCCGGTCATGACGCGCTGGTTGTCGGCGACCCCGAGCTGCCCGGCGATGCTCGCGGCCGTGACGGGGTGGTCTCCGGTGATCATGATGGTGCGGATGCCCGCGCCGTGCGCCTCCGCGATGGCCCGCTTCGCCTCCTCGCGGGGCGGGTCGAGGATGCCGACGAAGCCCGCGAAGCAGAGCCCGGCCTCGTCGGCGGCGCTGAGCTCGCACCGCTCCCCCACGTCCTTGAACGCGGTGCCGAGGGTGCGCATCCCCTTCGCCGAGAGCTCGATGATCGCGCGCGCGATCTCCTCGCGGCGAGCGTCGGTGAGGGGCTGCGGCTCCTCGCCGACGAGCTCGTGCGTACACAGCTCGAGGATCACGTCGGGCGCGCCCTTCGTGAACATCCGGCCGTCGACGAGCACCGACATGCGCTTGCGCTCCGAGCTGAACGGCACCTCCGCGGTGCGCTCGCCGGGCAGCTCGCGCGACGACGCGAACTTCGGCCAGGCTACGAGGAACGCCGCCTCGGTCGGGTCGCCGAGGATCTCCCAGCCCGACTCCCCCTCGTCGAGCTGCGAGTTGTTCGCGACGGCGCCGATCAGCACCGCGAGCTCGGCCTCGGCCTGCGCCCGCTCGCTCGTGCGCGCGACGACGGCGCCCGAAGTCGGGTCGTAGCCGATGCCGCCGAGCTCGACGGTGCCGCTCGCGGTGACCACCGTCGTCAGGGTCATCTCGTTGCGGGTCAGCGTGCCGGTCTTGTCGGAACAGATGACGCTCGCGGCGCCGAGCGTCTCGACCGAGTGGAGATCCTTCATCACCGCATTGCGGCGCGCGAGCGCCTGCACCCCGATCGCGAGCACGAGCGAGAGGATCGCAGGCAGGCCCTCGGGCACCGCGGCGACGGCGAGCGAGACGCCGAGCACGAGAATCTCGACGTAGTCGCTCGGGCTCTCGAGGTCGCTGACGAGCAGCAGCACCGCCATCACAACGACCGCGATGCCGACCACCGCAATGCCGAGCCACTTCGAGATTCGCGTGATTTCGCGCTTGAGCGGCGATTCTTCCTGCTCGGTCGCGTCGAGGAGCGTCGCGATCGCGCCCATCTCAGTGCGCATCCCGGTCGCGGTCACAACGGCACGGCCGACGCCCTCGACGACGCCGGTGCCGTTGAACACGCAGTTGTCGCGCTCCGCGAGCGGCGGCTCGCCCGCGAGCGGCAAGGTCTGCTTGTCGACCGCGATCGCCTCGCCGGTGAGCGATGCCTCCTGGATGCGCAGATTCGTCGCCTCGAGCAGGCGGCCGTCGGCACCGACCGCATCCCCCTCCTCGAGCAGCAGGATGTCGCCCGGCACGAGCTCGCTCGACGGGATGCGCGTCTTGTGTCGGTCGCGAACGACCGTCGACATCGCCGCCGACATTTTCGCGAGCGCCGCGACCGCGTCGGCCGCCTTGCTCTCCTGGGCGTAGCCGATCACGGCGTTCGCGATGACGATGATCGCGATGACGATCGCGTCGATCGGGGCGCCGTGCGCGCCCTCGAGGATCCAGGCGAGCGTCGAGATCGCGATGGCGACGAACAGAAGTGACACGAGAGGGTCGCGGAACTGCTTGAGGAACCGCTGCAGGCGCGTCTCCTGCTCCGTGTCCTCGAGCTCGTTCGGGCCAAACTCCGCCCGGCGCGCGGCGACCTCGGCGCTCGAGAGCCCGGCCACCGCATCCGTCTGCAGCCTCGCGGTGAGGTCGTCGCCCGGCACCTGCCAGACGTTGTCGACCGCGCCGATGCCGGCAGTGCTGCTGGTCTTGGTGGGGTCGTTCACTTTGGTCACTTGGGCTCCGCATCCGGCCGTGCTTCGGGCAAATTCCGCTTCGCACCAGCCTATCGACGGTGAGTGACGTCAACCCTCGTGACGCAGCGCCCTAGAGCTTCTCGAGCGGCGCGACCTTGATGAGCAGCTTCTTGCGGCCGACCTCGTCGAAATCGACCTCAGCGACGCGCTTCGACCCCGTGCCGAGCACGGCACGAACGGTGCCGTCGCCGAAGTCGGTGTGCTTGACGCGGTCGCCGTGGGCGAGCTCGAGGTCGGCGTTGTCTTTCACCGCGCCCGTCACGGTGTTGTCGAAGCTGCGCTTGCCGCGCCGCGGGTTGAAGGGCTCCTTGAGCCCCCGCGCACCCTCGAGCACATTGCTCGTGCGCACCTCGCCGAAGCGGCGCTCTCCCCCGCCCCAGCCCGACGAGCCGGTCGGGCGCAGCGTCGGCCGCGACATGACATCCTGCGGCGACTGCCGCCACGCGATGAGCGACGCGGGGATCTCGTCGAGGAACCGGCTCGGCATCGCGGTCGACGCCTCGCCGTACTGCGTGCGCGACACGGCGAGCGAGAGGTGCAGCACCTGGCGCGCTCGGGTGATGCCCACGTAGAACAGGCGCCGCTCTTCGGCGAGCCCGCCGGGCTCATCCGCGCTCATGCGGTGCGGCAGGAGCTCTTCCTCGACGCCGGTAAGGAACACGGCCTCGTACTCGAGCCCCTTCGCGGTGTGCAGCGTCATGAGCGACACGGCGCCCGACTCGTCATCGATGTCGTCGGCGGCCGCGACGAGGGCGACCTCGGTGAGCAGGTCGACGAGGTTGCCGTCGGGGTGCTGCTTGTCGAACTCCTTCGCGACGTTGATGAACTCCTCGACGTTTTCGGCGCGCGCGTCGTCCTGCGGGTTGCCCGTCGCGCGCAGCGCGTCGATGTAGCCGGTCTGTTCGATGATCGTCTCGAGCATCTTCGACACGAGCACGGCGCCGGTCGGCCGCTGCGGGTCGATTGAGGCCTCGGCGTGGTCGAGAATCTGCGCGAGCTCGGCGATCTTGCCGCGCAGCTTTGGCCCAACCCCGAGGTCGTCGGCCCGGCGCAGCGCCTCGCGGAACGTGATGTCGTGCTCGTTCGCGAAGTTCGAAATCGCGGTGACCGTCGCCGGCCCGATGCCGCGCTTCGGCGCGTTGATGATGCGGCGCAGCGAGAGCTCGTCGTTCGGGTTCGCGACGCTGAGGAGGTACGCGAGGATGTCCTTGACCTCGGCGCGTTCGTAGAACTTCGTGCCCCCGATGAGCCGATACGGCACGGCCGAGCGAATCAGGATTTCTTCGAGCGCACGCGTCTGCGCATTGGTGCGGTAGAACACCGCGATGTCGTTGAAGTTCGTGCCCGAGTCGTGCAGCTTATGAATCTCGTCGGCGACGAACTGCGCCTCATCGTGCGCCGAGAAGCCCGCAAAGCCGACGATCTGCTTGCCCGCTCCCTCGGCCGTCCAGAGGCTCTTCTCGCGGCGGTCGAAGTTGTTGCCGATCACCGCGTTCGCGGCGTCGAGGATGTTCTGGGTCGAGCGGTAGTTCTGCTCGAGCAGGATCGTCTCGGCGCCCGGGAAGTCGTGCTCGAACTCGGTGATGTTGCGAATGTCGGCGCCGCGGAACGCGTAGATCGACTGGTCGGAGTCGCCCACGACCGTGAGGGATGCTGGCGGAATCGAGCCGTCGGCGGCGAGCTCGATGCGGGTGTCGGCGGGCACGTGCTGCGCCGGCGTCGCGTGCGTCAGCTCGCGGATGAGCGCGTACTGCGCATGGTTCGTGTCCTGGTACTCGTCGACGAGCACGTGGCGGAAGCGGCGGCGGTAGAGCGCGGCAATGTCGGGGAACGCGCGGAACAGCCAGACCGTCTGGGTAATGAGGTCATCGAAGTCGAACGCGCGGTTGCGTTCGAGCTCGCGCTGGTATTGCCGGTAGATCTCGAGCACGAGCTGGTCGCGCGGGTTCGATGCGTCGACCTTCCGTGCGAAGCCGTCGGGGTCGATGAGCTCGTTCTTCAGCGCCGAGATGCGGTTGAGCGCGTGCGAGGGCGTCACGCCGAGCGACTCTGCCTCGAGCGCCTTGACGATGCGCTTCACCAGCGCCTTCGAGTCGGCCGAGTCGTAGATGGTGAAGCCCTGCGGGTAGCCGAACTTCTCGGCCTCGCGGCGCAGAATGCGCACGCACGCCGAGTGGAACGTCGAGATCCACATGCCCTGCACCGTCTCGCCGAGCAGGTGCCCCACACGCTCGCGCATCTCCGCCGCGGCCTTATTCGTGAAGGTGATCGCGAGAATCTGGCTCGGCCACGCCTCGCGTGTCGCGATGAGCCCGGCGATGCGGTGCGTCAGCACGCGCGTCTTGCCCGACCCCGCACCCGCAATGATGAGCAGCGCGTCGCCGCGATACTCGACGGCAGCGCGCTGCGGCGGGTTCAGGCCGTCCACGAGGTCGGCAGGAATGGGGTCATACGACAGATAGGTCATGGCCAATCCATCCTAGGCGGCGCCCCCGACACCGGCCCCGTTCATCCACAGGCCGACAGGCGCCCCGGCCTCGTGCTTCAGGCGGCCGAAACCTCGCCCGCGACCGGCGCATCCTCGCCGAGCTGCGACTCGCCGCTGAGCGCAGCGCGGCAGGCCCCCGGGTCGTCGGCGAACACGCCGTCGACCCCGGTCGCGGCCAGCGCGCGCCAGTAGTCGAAGGGTCGTCCCGCGAACTCCGGCGGCACGAACGGCGCCTCGGCACGCAGCGTGTAGGTGAATACCTCGAGGCCGCGAGCGTGCGCGCGGTCGACGAGGTCGGTGTCGAGCAGCGTCGTGCGCACCGAGATGCCGTCGTAGCGGTACGCGGCGTCGTCGAGCCCCTCGTCGGTGCATCGCTCGGGCCCCTCCTCGCCCGATCCCGGCCGCAGCCACGGCTCGTCCTCGACGAGCACGACGAGGCGCGCATCGAGCTCGCGCACGAGGGCCGAGCCGCAGAGGCGGTCGAGCGCCGACACCTCGAAGCTCTCGATGCGCGCGCCCTGCAGGCAGCGCGCCGAGCGCACGGGCTCAAGCTCGCGCACGAGCAGCTTCTCGAAGCGGAAGCCGCGCGCGCGCATCCAGGCATCCCACTTCAGCTCGAGCACGAGCGTGCAATCGCGCCCGCGAGCGGTCGCCGCCTCGTCGATGAGCAGCACAAGGTCGCGCAGGCGCAACAGCCCCTGCTCGCCCGAGTGGGCGGCGGATGCGGGGCGCAGCTCGGGCAGGCGCTCGACGGCGCGCAGCGTCTGCAGCTGAGCCCACGTGAAGTCTTCGGCGTACCAGCCGGCCGCCGCGTCGCGCGTCGCCTCGCGCCGCAGCGCGGCGAACTCCGGATGCTCGGCGACGTCGGTCGTGTCGTCGAGCAGCGGCTCGTGGCGCACCACCAGCACGCCGTCGGCCGAGGGCACGAGGTCGGGCTCCACCGCATCGGCACCCTGCGAGATCGCCAGGGCGTAGCTGGCGGCGGTGTGTTCGGGGAGGTATGCGGGAGCCCCGCGGTGGCCGATGAGCCACGGCATGCGCTGTGCCATAGCGACCAGCATGCGCCCCATTGGTGAATTTCCGGAAACACCACGCCCCCGCAGCGCTTGCGCGCGACGGGGGCGTGATGTTTCGAGCGGAACTAGTCGTTGCCGCGGAAGATCGCGATGAGTCGCAGTATCTCGATGTAGATGAACACGACGGTCGAGATGAGCGAGTAGGCGGCGACCCAGCCGTACTTGCGCGGGGCACCCGACTTCACGCCGTTCTGGATGAACTCGAAGTCCATGATCAGCATGTAGGCGCCCATGAGCACCGCGAGAATACCGACGATGACGCCGAGCGGGATGCCGAAGATCTCGACGCTCGTGCGCAGACCCCAGGGGTCGCTGACGACGCCGGTGACCTGCAGGATGAAGTTCACGAGCGAGAACGCCGCGTAGGAGATCATCACGATCATCACGAACTTCGTGAGCTTCGGCGAGGTGCGAACCTTGCCCGAGCTGAACAGGGCGAGGGTCACGCCGATGACGACGAGGGTCGCGAGCGTGGCCTGCAGCACGATGCCCGGGTAGACCTGTTCGAGGATCGACGAGAAGCCACCGACGACGAGGCCTTCGGCGATCGTGAAGATCGTCGTGAGCACGGGCGACGGCTCGCGACGGAAGGTCATCACGAGCGCGAGCACAAACGCGCCGATGCTCCCCGCGACGGTGAGGCCGTAGCCGACGGCCGGTGCGGCGAGCACGGTAAACCAGGTGAGGGCGGCCGCAACGAGCAGCACGCCGAACATGCCAGCGGTCTTCGCGATGGTGTCTTCCATCGTCATGCGGTCGAGCTGGTCGTTCGACGGCGACGGCATGTCGTACTGGCGGTTCAGCTGCTCGGGGCTTGGCGCCGGCTGCTGGTATTGGGGCTGCTGGCCGTACGCCTGCTGCTGCCCATAGGCCTGCTGCTGGCCGTACTGCTGCTGCTGGCCGTACTGCTGACCAGTCTGGGGGTTGCCGTACGCCTGGTTAAACTGCGCCTGTGCATTCTGGGCTACGCCCGAGTGCTGGTTTCGTCGCTGGTATTCGCCATTGAAGTACGGGTTCCGCTGAAGTGCAGAGCTCGACATCAGTTCTCCTCTAAGTAGTGCGCTTCAGGCAAGTCTACGGCCTACTCTCGCCGCGCACCGGGATTTTTCCCCAGACTTTGCCGCTACATCTCAGTGTTCGCTACGGGCGTGCGGTGACGCCGACGGATGAGCTGCCACACAAGCCGGGGCACGAGCAGGAACACCGCGAGGGTAATCGTCGCGACGATGATGAAGGCGGGCGCGGCGGTGTCGCCGAAGAGGATGCGCAGGGCAAGTCCGCTCGACACGGTCACGGCCCAGATGAGCACGCCGGCCGGCCACACCCTCGAGTGGTCGCGGTCGGTCAGCCGAACAATGACCCAGCTCAGCAGCAGCGCCGCGAGGAACGGCCACGCGGTGTCGAGGATGTCGAGTACGCCGAGCGCCTCGCCATGTGACGAGCGACCGATCGCGGCGAAGGCAATCACGAGCACGCCGTCGGTGAGCACGAAGGGATAAATCGATGGGCTAGCGGGGGCGTCGGACATGCCTCCAAGGCTAGCGCGCCGAGCCCGCACGCCGGCTGGCTCGACGCATCCGCGCCCTCACCACGAATGAACTGCACAACACACGTCGATTTCTTGTGCTCGCTACCCGCGCGTTACCGAGAGGGCACGCGATCGCAGTTTGCGACACCCAACTTCTCTTCAGTCAGCTGTTAGGTACACCCTACAAATCGTCGAAAGGACGCCATGAAGACTCGCAACTTCGTGGAGTCGCTCTCGGTCTGCGCCACCGCCGCAGCCGTCGCGCTCGGAAGCTTCGCATTCGCAACGCCCGCATCCGCCGCCACCGCGGCAGATGGCCCGAAGAACGTCATCCTCCTCATCGGTGACGGCATGGGGTACAACCACCTCGACAACATGAACGCCTACGAGAACAACGAGGTCTACTGGCAGGTTGACCGCGGCGGCGACAACAAGGTGCAGCCGTGGGGCGGCAACTCGACCCCGACCGAGGGTTTCCAGTCGTGGGAGCACACCTCGATGGAGACCGCCTGGTACGAGCAGACCCCCTACGACTCGTTCTCCGCCTAGAACGACTTCGAGTCGTCGAAGGAGAACCCGACCGACTCGGCCGCCGCGGGCACCGCGATGGCCACCGGTCACAAGACCTACAACGCCGGCATCGGCGTTGACTACGAGGGCAACGTCGTCGAGAACGTGTCCGAGCGCGCGGACGCGCTCGACAAGTCGGCCGGTGTCGTCAGCTCGGTGCCGTTCTCGCACGCCACCCCGGCGGCGTTCTCGGCGCACAACGCGAACCGCAACGACCACCACGGCATCGCTGCCGACCAGATCTCGAACGGCTACATGGACGTCGTGATGGGTGCCGGCCACCCGTACTACAACGACGACAACGAGCAGCAGGCCACCGGCGACTTCAGCTACATCTCGGAGGAGTCGTACAACCAGCTCGCCGCCGGCGAGACCGACTTCACCTTCGTTGAGGACGACGCTGACTTCGAGGCGCTCACCACCGGTGAGACCCCCGAGACCGTCTTCGGCCTCGCACAGGTCGGCTCGACCCTCCAGCAGGGCCGTAGCGACGAGGCTGCCTACAACGACGTCGTCTCGCTCTCGACGATGACCGAGGGTGCGCTCAACGTGCTCGACAACAACGAAAACGGCTTCTTCCTCATGGTTGAGGGCGGCGCGATCGACTGGGCCGGTCACGCCAACCAGACGCAGCGCGACATCGACGAGACCGTCGACTTCGCGGCCGCCGTTGACTCGGTCGTCAACTGGGTTGAGACCAACTCGAGCTGGGACGACACCCTCGTGATCGTCACCGCCGACCACGAGACCGGCTACCTCTCGGGCGCGGACTACGTGACCGACGAGGACGGCAACCAGATTCCCGTTGAGGGCTCGACCGACTACGTGCTCGGCGACTGGGGCCCCATGGAGCCGAACGGCGTCGGCACCCCGGCCACGCAGGACTGGTTCTCGAACAACCACACCACCATGCTCGTTCCCTACTTTGCGAAGGGCGCGTACTCCGAGGACCTCCTCAGCATGGCCACCGGCCACGACCTCGTGCGCACCGACTACCTCTCGAACGTTGACATGGCCAACTGGCTGCTCGACACCGCATGGGTTGCCTCGGAGGACACCCCGGAGCCGACCCCGACCCCCACGACCGACCCGGAGCCGACTACCGACCCCGAGCCGACCGCCGAGCCGACCGAGACCGCTGAGCCGACCGCGACCGCGACGACCGACCCCACCGCTTCGGCGACGTCGACCGACGCTCCCGCCGCGGGCAACCAGGGCGACTCGACCGACGCTGACGGCGGCTCACTCGCCACGACCGGTGCCGACGCGTTCGGCCCGATCGCGATCGCTGCTGCGGTGCTGCTCGTCGCCGGCGCCGCGTTCATGATCATCCGCCGCCGCGGCCAGGGCGAGGACGGGTAACGCGCCTCCCCCGCGGAAAACGGCCGTGGCCCCGAGCAATCGCTCGGGGCCACGGCCGTTTTCCGTACCGTCGGGCCGAAACCGTCAGGTCAGGATGCGCGGGACTACTCCCACTCGATGGTCCCCGGCGGCTTCGAGGTCACGTCGAGCACGACGCGGTTGACGCCGTCGACCTCGTTCGTGATGCGGTTCGAGATGCGCGCCGTGACGTCGTAGGGCAGGCGAGTCCAGTCGGCCGTCATCGCGTCCTCGCTCGAGACGGGGCGCAGCACGATCGGGTGGCCGTAGGTGCGGCCGTCGCCCTGCACACCCACCGAGCGCACGTCGGCGAGCAGCACTACCGGGCACTGCCAGATCTGCGGGTCGAGGCCGGCTGCCGTGAGTTCCTCGCGCACGATCGCGTCGGCCTCGCGGAGCAGGTCGAGCCGCTCTTGCGTCACCTCGCCGATGATGCGGATGCCGAGGCCGGGGCCCGGGAAGGGCTGGCGGGCGACGATGACCTCGGGCACGCCGAGCTCGCGGCCGATCGCGCGCACCTCGTCCTTGAACAGGGCGCGCAGCGGCTCGACGAGGGCGAAGGTCATGTCTTCGGGCAGGCCACCGACGTTGTGGTGCGACTTGATGTTCGCGGTGCCGGTACCGCCGCCCGATTCGACGACGTCGGGGTAGAGCGTGCCCTGCACGAGGTACTTGATCTCGCCCGAATCGCCGTCGGCACGCGACTCGGCGACGAGGTCGGCCGCGGTCTGCTCGAACACGCGGATGAACTCGCGGCCGATGATCTTGCGCTTCTGTTCCGGGTCGGTCACGCCCGCGAGGTGCCCGAGGAACTGCTCACGCGCATCCACGGTCACGAGGCGCACGCCGGTGGCCGCAACGTAGTCCTGCTCGACCTGCTCGCGCTCGTCCTTGCGCAGCAGGCCGTGGTCGACGAACACGCACGTGAGCTGCTCGCCCACCGCGCGCTGCACGAGCGCCGCGGCCACGGCCGAGTCGACGCCGCCCGAGAGACCGCAAATGACCTGGTCGCTGCCGACCTGCTCGCGGATGCGCGCGACCTGCTCGTCGATGATGGAGGCGCTCGACCAGTCGCCGGGAATCTGCGCGGCGCGGCGCAGGAACGCCTCGAGTTGGGCCTGGCCCTGCTCGGAGTGGAGTACCTCGGGGTGCCACTGCACACCGTAGAGGCCGCGCTCGGGGTTGCCGAACGCCGCGACCGGGGTGGTCTCGGTTGACGCAAGCACCTCGAAGCCCTCCGGCGCCCGCACGACCGAGTCGCCGTGGCTCATCCACACGGTCTGCTGCGCGGGCTGCTCGGCGAAGATGGTCGACTCGGCCGCCGCATCCGCGAGCGTCACGTTCGTCGCGCCGTACTCGCGCCGGCCGGTCTTGGCGACCTCGCCGCCGAGGGCGATCGCCATGGTCTGGAAGCCGTAGCAAATGCCAAACACGGGCACGCCGAGGCCGAACACCTCCGCGTCGAAGCTCGCGGCGTCGTCGGCGTACACGCTGGCGGGACCGCCCGAGAGCACGATGGCGAGCGGCTGTCGCTCGCGCACCTCTGCAGCCGAGATGGTGTGCGGCACAATTTCGGAATAGACGTTCGCCTCGCGCACGCGTCGAGCAATCAGCTGCGCGTATTGCGCACCGAAGTCGACGACCAGTACTGGACGAGCCTGGGTCACGGTTTCAGTCACGCGACCAGTCTAGTTCTCCTGCCGACGCCGCACTTCCTCCGCGACCTTCGCGTCGAGCGCCGCGCGCTCCTCGTCGCTGAGCTCGGCCTCGACTCGGGCCACACGGGCATCCTCGTCGTCGGTTTCGTCCCAGATCTCCTGGTATTCGCCGAGCAGTCGCTTCGTGCGGCGCGTGATGAGTGCCTCGGTGATGAACGAGAGGAACGGTACGACGCCGCCGCCAGCGAGGGCGAGCAGCCAGCCGAGCTCCCACCGCATCTTCTGCCAGAGCAGGTAGCAGCTGATGAGATAGATGACGTAGAACCAGCCGTGCACGATGAGGATCCAACGCGAGAGGTTGATCGCGGTGACCGTGTCCTCCTGCACGAGCGCGAGGAAACCGAAGGGGCCGCCGAGCTCAATCTCAACGTGGCCGATGTACTTCAGCAGCATCTCGAACACGAGCAACAGCAACAGCACGCCCGTGATCACCGAGGTGACCTGATAGAAGCGCAGGCGCTTGCGGATGGTCGGGAACTCGGTCGGGGTAGGGATGCGGGCCACGGGATGCGCTCCAGAAGTGTCGGGGTGGGATGGGCTGAGTGTACGAGGCGGAGCTTGGTTGCTACCGCTGCTCGCGGTTGCGCTCATTCGCGAGTTCGAGCAGGAGTTCGCGGCGCACGCGCTCGGCCACGGCAGCATCGGTGTGCTCGGCCTTCGTGGTGAGGTAGTCGTCGCGCACCATGCGCCACCAGATGTAGATGGCCATGGCGCAGAAGACGAGCCATTCGATCGCGTAGAAGATGTTCAGCAGATCGATCTGCAGCGAGTCGTCGATGGGCACGACATCGATGGCCTCGAGCGGGGCCGGCACCGGCAGGCCGGCGGTCGCGAGCAGCCAGGCCGGGTAGTAGTCGGATGCCTCGGTCGCCCAGGTGTTGATGAGCTGCCCCGGCGACATCGAGAGGATGCGCTGCGGATCACCATCGCGCGCGGGTACCGGGTCTTGCCCGACCTCGAGCTTCGCGAGGACGACCAGTGGCGTCTGCGCGCTGCCGAGGCTGGCCTCGGCTGCGGCGAGTGAGGCGATCGCCTGTACGGCCTGCACCTCGTCGGCGACCCAGCCGAGCGCGACGGGCATGCCCGGCAGCTCGCTCGCGTCGACGCCGCCGAAGCTGGTCGTGCCGTCATCGGTGACCGCAAAATGGCCGACGACCCAGAAGCCGCTCACCCCATCCTGCAGCCGCCCCTCGACCACACCGAAGTCGCCGGGCACGAGGAACCCCTCGACCACAACCGGCCGCGCGGCGGCCTCGTCGGTGACCCAGGTGTCGGGCGCGATGAGCTCGCCGAGCGGCACCGGCTCAACGTAGGCCTCGGCGTCAGCCGCGGTGCCCGCTGATTCGAACGCCGCCGTGAGCTGCCAGCGGCCGAGCAGCAGGAACGCCACGACGACGACGAGCACCAGGGCGAGGAACGCAAGCCACTTGGGCTTGAGCATCGTGCGCAGCATGCGGCTCGTGACTACGAATTGGAGGTGGGGCTCACCACGAGGTCAGCCCGCTGGAACGACTTGAGGTCGGTGTAGCCGGTCGTCGCCATCGCGAAGCGGAGCGCGCCCACGAGGTTCGCGGCGCCTCCGGCGGTCGCCGAGGGGCCGCGCACGATCTCTTCGAGGCTGCCGACCTGGCCGACCTCAACACGGTTACCGCGGGGCAGGCGGGGGTGGCGCGCTTCGGCGCCCCAGTGCCAGCCGCGACCCGGCGCATCCGTCGCCCGGGCGAGCGCCGCGCCGAGCATGACGGCGTCAGCGCCGCACGCGACGGCCTTGACGATGTCGCCCGACGAGCCGAAGCCGCCGTCGGCGATGACGTGCACGTAACGGCCGCCCGACTCATCCATGTAGTCGCGGCGCGCGCTCGCGACGTCGGCGATCGCGGTCGCCATCGGCGCCTGGATGCCGAGCACGCGGCGGGTGGTCGTGGCCGCGCCGCCGCCGAAGCCGACGAGTACGCCGGCCGCGCCGGTGCGCATGAGGTGCAGCGCCGACGAGTACGAGGCCGCGCCGCCGACGATGACGGGGGTGTCGAGCTCGTAAATGAACTTCTTGAGGTTGAGGGGCTCGCGGTTCTGCGAGACATGCTCGGCCGAGACCGTCGCGCCGCGGATCACGAATACGTCGGCGCCGGCCGCGAGCACGTCGGAGTAGAACTCCTGCGTGCGCTGCGGCGAAAGCGCACCGGCAACGACGACGCCGGCATCGCGGATCTCTTGCAGGCGCGCCTTGATGAGCTCGCCCTTGATCGGCTCCTGGTAGATCTGCTGAAGGCGGGCGGTCGCCTGCTTCTGCGGCAGGTCGGCGATCTCGGCGAGCAGCGTCGTCGGGTCGTCGTAGCGGGTCCACAGGCCCTCGAGGTCGAGCACACCGAGGCCGCCGAGCTGGCCGAAGGCGATCGCCGTGGCCGGGCTCATCACCGAGTCCATGGGGGCAGCGAGGAAGGGGACGTCGAAGGTGAACGCGTCGATCTTCCACGTCGTCGAGACGTCTTCGGGGTCGCGGGTGCGCCGCGAAGGAATGATTGCCACGTCGTCGAGGCCAAACACAGGGCGCGCGCGCTTCGTGCCGCCAATCTCAATCTCAGTCACCCCCACAGCCTACCGGGGCTCGCCGATGAACGCGTCAGAATAGACGCACGACGACAGGAGGCAGCGTGGCCGATTACATCCTCGCGCTCGACCAGGGCACCACATCGACTCGCGCGATCATCTTTGATCACGACGGGCAGATCGTTGCGAGCGCGCAGCGTGAACACGAGCAACACTTCCCCCAGCCCGGCTGGGTCGAACACGACGCGCTTGAGATCTGGCGCAACGCCCGCGCCTGCATGGGCACGGCGCTCGCCGAGGCGCAGCTCGCCCCGAGCGACATCGCCGCGGTTGGCATCACGAATCAGCGCGAGACCACGGTGCTGTGGGATCGCGCGACCGGCCGCCCCGTGCATCCCGCGCTCGTATGGCAGGACACGCGCACGCAGGGCATCGTCAACCGGCTCGCGGCCGACGGCGGCGTCGACCGCTTCCGCGAGCGCACCGGCCTGCCACTCAACACCTATTTCTCGGCGACCAAGCTCGCGTGGCTGTTCGACGAGCATCCCGGCACGCGCGAGCGGGCCGCGCGGGGCGAGCTCTGCGCCGGCACCATCGACACCTGGCTCACCTGGTGGCTCACCGGCGGGCCTCGCTCGGGCGTGCACGTCACCGATGTGACGAACGCGTCGCGCTCGCTGCTGCTCGACCTCGGCAGCTGCGACTGGAGCGACGAGCTGCTCGAGGCATTCGACATTCCCCGCGCGTGCCTGCCCGAGGTGCGCTCGTCGAGCGAGGTGTACGGGCACTGCGCCGAGCGCACTCCCCTGCCCGGCGTGCCGGTCGCGGGCATCCTCGGCGATCAGCAGGCGGCGACGTTCGGCCAGGCCGCGTTCAGCGAGGGGCAGGCGAAGAACACCTACGGCACCGGCTCGTTCTTGATTTACGGCACCGGTGAGCAGATCGTGCACAGCGAGCACGGGCTGCTCACGACCGTCGCGTATCAGCTCGGCGACGAGGCGCCGCGGTATGCGCTCGAGGGGTCGATCGCGGTGACCGGCTCGCTCGTGCAGTGGCTGCGCGACAACCTCGGGCTGATTCGCACGTCGGAGGAGGTCGAGTCGCTCGCGGCGACGGTCGACGACAACGGCGGCTGCTACATCGTGCCGGCGTTCTCGGGGCTGTACGCGCCGTGGTGGCGGCCGGACGCGCGGGGCGTGATTGTCGGGTTGACCGGGTACGTGCGCGCGGGGCACATCGCGCGGGCGGCGCTTGAGGCAACGGCGTACCAGAGCTGTGACGTGCTCGACGCCTGCAATTCGGATGCCGGCGAGCCGCTGCAGGAGCTGCGGGTCGACGGCGGGATGGTCGTGAACGACGCGCTGATGCAGTTTCAGGCCGACCTGCTCGGGACGGCGGTCGTGCGGCCGAAGATCGTCGAGACGACGGCGCTCGGGGCCGCGTTCGCGGCGGGGCTCGCGGTCGGTTTCTGGCGCGACCGCGACGAACTCGCCGCCCTCTGGCGCGAGGACCGCCGCTTCGAGCCGACGATGTCGGCGGATGCGGTGGCCGAGCTCCGCGCTGGCTGGCGCCGCGCCGTCGACCGCAGCTTCAACCTTGCCTAGGCCTTCAGCGAGTAGAGGCTGCGAATGAGTGGGCCCAGAACCGTTGAGTGGTCAGTCAAGGGGTGGGGCCTTCACTGAGGAGGTGGCGGCAGGCCTCGAGGAGCGGGCGCAGCCGGGCGCTGACGTAGTCGTCGAGCGGCTGTTCTGGCGGTTGCTGCGACCAGTCGTCGATCGCCTGCGACGACACCGCCGTGAGGGCATGCGTGAGGTCGCGCGCGAGCGTCCGCTCCTCCGGCGCGACGCGCTCGCTCGCAAATTCGGCGAGGGATGCGGTGAGCTGCGCCACGTGCCGGGTCACGTGCGCCGTGAGCTCGGCCGACGCGCGGCAGATCGAGCGGCGCTGGGCAAAATCGACGTGGTCGGCGATCGGATACCTGGCGGCAACGAGGATCGCCTCGGCGACGACGTCGAGGACCGTCCCGGCGGGCTCCCCCGCCAGATACGCGAGCGCGGCGGCCGAGTGCGCCTCCATCTCCTCGGCCATGAGGTCGGCCTTTGCCTGGTAGTAGGAGAACAGGGTCGTGCGGCTGATGCCGGCCGCCGAAGCGATGCGCGCGAGGGAGACGCGGTCGTAGCCTGCCTCTGCGAACAGCCGACGCGCGACGTCGCGAATCTCGGCGTGCGTCGTCTGGCGAGGGCGCCCGGGAGTTCGTGTCACGTCCACATCCCCCCCCCCGCTCCCAGCGCTGACTGCACCGGGTTGCCTGCAAGTATGCCGCATTCGCGGTAATTCCGAACCCTGTTCTGATATTCTCCGGGCACGCGCGCGAACCCCGCCCCGCGCATCCTGTTCGAAAGGAAATCGCCATGAAGTCCGTCTACGTGACCGGTCAGAACGAGAACAGCTGGGTCGACGTGCCCGAGCCCGAAATCGGCCCCGGTGACGTGCTTCTCCGCATCCGCGCCTGCGGCATCTGCGGCTCCGACGCGATGTACTCGATGGTCGGAGGCATCCCGCCGCGCCAGGGCGCGACCCCGCTCGGCCACGAGCCGGCCGCCGAAGTGGTTGAGATCGGCGCCGACGTCGACGGCGTCGCGGTCGGCGACCACGTCGTCATCGACACGATGGCATTCACCGATGGGCTGCTCGGCTCGGGCGGCGCCCAGGGCGCGCTCACGCCTTACGTCGTGGTAAAGGATTTCGCGCCGAACACGCAGCTGCGCGTGATCCCGAACGAGATCCCGTGGCAGGTCGCGGCACTGAACGAGCCGATGGCGGTCGCGCACCATGCGGTAAATCGCTCTGGCGCGGGCGAGGGCGACACGACGGTCGTCTTCGGCGCCGGGCCGATCGGGCTCGGCGCGACCATCAGCCTGAAGTCGAAGGGCGTGGGCCACGTGGTCGTCGTCGACATCCAGCCGTCGCGCCTCGAGGTGGCGCTCCAGGTCGGAGCCGACGCCGTCGTGAACTCGGCGGAGGAGGATGTGCGCGAGGCGCTCATCCGGCTGCACGGCGAGGGGCACAGCGGACTCGGCCGCGGCAGCTATGCCGGCACCGACGTCTTCATCGACGCCGCGGGCGCTGCGCCGGTCATCACCACGATTCTCGAGGTCGCGAAGCACCGCGCCGTCGTCACGATTCCAGCCGTGCACAAGCAGCCGGTCGAGGTGAACTTCGGCGAGATCCTGCAGCAGGAGCTCGATATCCGCCTCTCGATGGGCTACCCGACGGAGATTTTCGAGGTGACCGACGCGATCATCGCGAACGCCGACAAGTACGCGAAGATCATCAGCCACACCTTCCCGTTCGACGAGGCCCTCGAGGCGCTCGAGCTCGCGAAGACGCCGGGCGCCGCCGACAAGGTCGTCGTGCTCTTCGACTAACCCCGCACCAGCCAGATCGAACCGTTGAGTGGTCAGTTTTTGTAGTTCTGACGCGGTCAGAACTACAAAAACTGACCACTCAATGGTTCTTGGCATCCAGGCGGCGGCCAGGGGCGCTGGAGCCTGCCGTCACGC
Organism: Gulosibacter massiliensis; assembly: GCF_900626105.1. Taxonomy (NCBI): domain Bacteria; kingdom Bacillati; phylum Actinomycetota; class Actinomycetes; order Micrococcales; family Microbacteriaceae; genus Gulosibacter; species Gulosibacter massiliensis. The sequence goes on along the minus strand of NZ_UYZX01000001.1, from coordinate 1,681,452 downwards.
GCGCCCAGTAGACTGAGCGAGAAATCTTGAAGTCAAGATACTTGTAAGGGAGTGTCCGCGCATGGCGAAGATCATCTATACGCACACCGACGAGGCCCCGCTCCTCGCCACCTACTCGTTCCTGCCCATCGTCCAGGCGTACGCGAAGACCGCTGGCGTCGAGGTCGAGACCCGCGACATCTCGCTCGCCGGCCGCATCCTCGCCACGTTCCCCGAGAACCTCACCGAGGAGCAGCGCGTCGGCGACGCCCTCGCCGAGCTCGGCGAGCTCGCGAAGAGCCCCGAGGCGAACATCATCAAGCTGCCGAACATCTCGGCCTCGGTGCCACAGCTGAAGGCCGCGATCGCCGAGCTGCAGGCGCAGGGTTTCGACATCCCCGACTACCCCGAGGAGTCGGAGGACGCGGATGACGTCGAGGTGCGTGCCCGCTACGACAAGATCAAGGGCTCGGCCGTGAACCCGGTGCTGCGCGAGGGCAACTCGGACCGCCGCGCACCGGCCGCGGTGAAGAACTTCGCCCGCAAGCACCCGCACTCGATGGGCGCTTGGTCGGCCGATAGCAAGACCTCAGTCGCCACGATGACCGACGGTGACTTCCGCCACAACGAGAAGTCGGTCGTGCTGCCTGCCGCCGACAACCTCGAGATCCGCTTCGTCGGCGACAACGGCACCTCGCGCGTGCTCAAGGACAACCTCGCCGTGCTCGAGGGTGAGATCGTCGACGCGACGGTCATGCACCTCGCCGACCTCGACGCGTTCCTGCGCGAGCAGGTGCAGGCGGCGAAGGATGCGGGCGTGCTGTTCTCGACGCACCTCAAGGCCACCATGATGAAGGTCTCCGACCCGATCATCTTCGGCCGCGTCGTGCGCGCGTTCTTCCCCGACCTCTTCGACACCTACGGCGACGTACTCGCCCAGGCCGGCCTCTCGCCGAACGACGGCCTCGCCGCGATCATCAAGGGAGCCGAGAACCTGCCGCAGCGCGACGGCATCCTCGAGGCCATCAACAAGGCCTACGAGACCGGCCCGAAGCTCGCGATGGTGAACTCCGACAAGGGCATCACCAACCTGCACGTGCCGAGCGACGTCATCGTCGACGCGTCGATGCCCGCCATGATCCGCATCGGCGGCAAGATGTGGGGCCCCGACGGCAACGAGGCAGACACGCTCGCCGTTCTGCCCGACTCGTCGTACGCCGGCATCTACCAGGTGACGATCGACGACTGCAAAGCGAACGGCGCCTTCGACCCGGCCACGATGGGATCGGTGTCGAACGTCGGTCTCATGGCGCAGAAGGCCGAGGAGTACGGCTCGCACGACAAGACCTTCGAGGCGCCGGGCGACGGCCGTATCGAGATCGTCAACTCGTCCGGCGAGGTGCTCACCTCGCACCAGGTGGCGACGGGCGACATCTGGCGCGCTTGCCAGACCAAGGATGCGCCCATCCGCGACTGGGTGAAGCTTGCCGTCACGCGTGCTCGCGCCTCGGACACCCCGGCCGTGTTCTGGCTCGATGACACCCGAGCGCACGACCGCAACCTCATCGACAAGGTGAACACGTACCTCGGCGAGCACGACACCGACGGGCTCGACATTCGCATCCTCTCCCCCGAGGCCGCGACCGAACTTTCGGTGCAGCGCATCCGCGACGGCCTCGACACCATCTCGGTGACCGGCAACGTACTGCGCGACTACCTCACCGACCTGTTCCCGATCCTCGAGGTCGGTACATCGGCGAAGATGCTCTCGGTCGTGCCGCTCATGAACGGCGGCGGCCTGTTCGAGACCGGTGCCGGCGGGTCCGCGCCGAAGCACGTCGACCAGCTCGTGCACGAGAACCACCTGCGCTGGGACTCGCTCGGCGAGTTCCTCGCCCTCGCCGAGTCGCTGCGGCACGAGGCCGCGGCTGGAAACAAGCGCGCCTCGGTGCTCGGTGACGCCCTCGACGCCGCGACCGAGCGTCTGCTCGACGAGAACCTCTCGCCGAGCCGCAAGACGGGCGAGCACGACAACCGCGGTTCGCACCTCTACATCGCGAAGTTCTGGGCTGAGGAACTCGCGAAGCAGACGGCCGACGCCGAGCTCGCCGCGGCCTTCGCCCCGGTCGCCGAGGCGTTCGCCGAGCAGGTCGAAGAGATCGCCGCGGCGCTCATCGCCGAGCAGGGCAAGCCAGTCGACATCGGCGGTTACTACCGCCCGGTTGACGCGAAGGCGTCGCGGGTGATGCGCCCGATAGAGACGTACAACAACATCCTCACCCTTCTCGCCTAAGCGCCCTCCGCGCACCACCCACAACGGTTGAGTGGTCGGTTGTTGTAGTTCTGGCGGTGCCAGAACTACAACAACCGACCACTCAACCCTTGTTTGAGCTAGAGGACCGTGTCCTTGGTGAGGTGCTTGTAGGCCGGGATGGTCAGGAACGCCGGGTAGTCGTCGCTGAGCACGATCTCGGCGAGCAGTCCGGCCGCCTCGTCGAGACGGTCGCCCTCGAAGCGGTCGAGGTCCTCGCGCAGCACACGCTCGATGCAGCCCTCGATGCGAGTGCGCACCACGGGAATCCCGTCATCCTGCGTCACGACGCCCTGGTGAATCCACTGCCAGAGCTGCGAGCGCGAGATCTCTGCCGTCGCCGCATCCTCCATCAGTCCGTAGATCGCGGCGGCACCGGTGCCCCGCAGCCAGCTCGCGATGTAGAGCATGGCCACGCGGATGTTCACCTTGAGGCCCTCCTCAACGGTGATCTCGCCGCCCTCGATGCGCAGGTCGAGCAGCTCTGCCGCCGTCACATGCACGTCCGGGCGCTGGCGCGAAATCTGGTTCGGCGCATCCCCGAGCACCTCGTCGAACTCCGCCCGCGCGGTCGCGACGAGCCCCGGATGCGCGACCCACGAGCCGTCGAAGCCGGCGGCCGCCTCGCGGCGCTTGTCGGCCGACACCTTCTCGAGCGCACGCGCGGTCGCTTCGGGGTCGGAGCGGTTCGGGATGAACGCGGCCATGCCGCCGATCGCGAAGGCCCCACGACGGTGACACGTCGCCACGAGCAGCTCGGTGTACGCGGTCATGAACGGCTGCGTCATCGTGAGCTGACCACGGTTCGGTAGCACCCAGCGCTTCGAGCGGTCGCGGAACGTCTTGATGATGCTGAAGAGGTAGTCCCAGCGGCCTGCGTTGAGGCCGGCGCAGTGGTCGCGCAGCTCGTAGAGGATCTCCTCCATCTCGAAGGCCGCGGTGATCGTCTCGATGAGCACCGTGGCACGCACCGAACCGTACGGCACGCCCACGTGGCGCTCGGCGAAGGTGAACACGTCGTTCCAGAGGCGCGCCTCGCGGTGATTCTCGAGCTTCGGCAGGTAGAAGTACGGCCCGGTGCCGGTCGCGAGCAGCTCCTTCGCGTTGTGGAAGAAGTAGAGGCCGAAGTCGACGAGTGACGCCGACACGACGCCCGACTGGCCCCGCTCATCCACGTAGCGAAGGTGGTTCTCGGGCAGGTGCCACCCGCGCGGGCGGAACACGATCGTCGGCGTTGCTTCGCCGAGGCGGTACTCCTTGCCGTTGTCGGCCGTGAAGTCGATGCGGCGGCGAATCGCGTCGGCGAGGTTGAGCTGGCCATCGATGACGTTGAACCACGTCGGGCTCGTCGCATCCTCGTGGTCGGCGAGCCAGACCTTGGCACCCGAGTTCATCGCGTTGATCGTCATCTTGCGGTCGGTCGGACCAGTGATTTCGACGCGACGGTCTTCGAGCCCCGGGCCCGTGCCGGCGACCTGCCAGTTCGCATCCTCGCGGATGTGTCGGGTCTCGGCGAGGAAGTCGAGGTTCGCCCCCTGCGAGATCTCGCGGCGGCGGTCATCGCGAGCCGCGAGCAGGTTGCAGCGGCGCTGACCGAAGCGGTCGTGCAGCTGGGCGAGGAATTCGAGTGCCTCGGGCGTCAGCACCTCGTCGAAGCGAGGATGCATGGTGCCGCGGATTTCGATGTGGCCGCCGGTACGGGTGGTGGTCTGTTCGGTCGTGAGAATGGTCATGATGCGCTCCTTCGCGCGAGTGGCCCTGGCGGCCTAGTGAAACTGTTCGGATTCGGTCGAGCCCACGAGAGCGAGGGTCTTCGAGTCGGGGTTGAGCGCCGTCGAGATCAGGTCGAAGTAGCCGGTGCCGACCTCGCGCTGGTGCTTGGTGGCGGTGTAGCCGTTGGCCTCAGAGGCGAACTCGGCCTCCTGCAGCTCGACATACGCCTCCATCTGGCGCTCTTCGTAGCCGCGGGCGAGCTCGAACATCGAGTGGTTGAGCGCGTGGAAGCCGGCGAGGGTGATGAACTGGAACGCGTAGCCCATCGCCGAGAGCTCACGCTGGAAGCGCGAGATCTGGTCGTCGTCGAGGTGGCGGCGCCAGTTGAAGCTCGGCGAGCAGTTGTAGGCAAGCAGCTGGCCGGGGTGCTCGGCGCGGACGCGCTCGGCGACGACGCGGGCGTGCTCGAGGTCGGGCACGGCGGTCTCAACCCAGAGCATGTCGGCGTACTTCGCGTACTCGAGGCAGCGGGCGATGACTGGCTCGATGCCGTTCTGCACCTCGTAGAAGCCCTCGGCGGTGCGCTCGCCGGTGACGAACGGACGGTCGCGCTCGTCGACGTCGCTCGTGATGAGGGTGGCCGCAAGCGAGTCGGTGCGGGCGATGACGATGCTCGGCACGTCGGCGACGTCGGCCGCGAGGCGGGCGGCGTTGAGGGTGCGGATGTGCTGGCTGGTGGGCACGAGCACCTTGCCGCCCATGTGACCGCACTTCTTCTCGCTCGCGAGCTGGTCTTCCCAGTGCACGCCAGCCGCACCGGCCGAGATCATCTGGTGCATGAGCTCGTAGGCGTTGAGCGGGCCGCCGAAGCCCGCCTCGGCGTCGGCGACGACCGGGGCCATCCAGTCGCGCTCGGTCGTGCCGGTCTCGGCGAACTCGATCTGGCCTGCGCGCTGGAGGGCGCTGTTGATGCGGCTGACGACAGCAGGCACCGAGTTGGCCGGGTAGAGCGACTGGTCGGGGTAGGTCTGGCCCGAGAGGTTCGCGTCGGCGGCGACCTGCCAGCCCGAGAGGTAGACGGCCTGGAGACCGGCGCGCACCTGCTGCACGGCCTGGTTACCGGTGAGGGCACCGAGGGCATAGGTCCACTCGTTCGGGTCCTCGTGGTTGCGCTGAATCTGCGACCAGAGGCGCTCGGCACCGCGGCGAGCCGTGGTGTGTTCCTCGCGGAAGGGGCCACGCAGCTTGATGACGTCTTCGGCGCTGTAGTTACGCTCGACTCCGTCCCAGCGGGAGTTGCTCTCCCACTCAGCCTGCAGCTCTTCGGCGGTCTGGGTCTGGTCTCCTGGCAGCTGGTTGTTCGACATCGCGGACTTCCTTGTCTTCTCGGTGGCCGAGCCTGCGCTCGTTGCCTGGTGTGCATCCAGCTTGCGGCCGCCGGCACGCCCCGAACGCCCAAACGGCGGCAGAAATGTTGTCGTTTTTCCGCACTTCGGAAAAGTCGACGTTGCTTCGAACCGGATGCTCGGCCAAGATTGCGTCATGGTCCCCAATGACGCGTTGACCCTCGGCCGCCGCATCCGAGCCCGCCGAGTCGAGCTCGGCCTCTCGCTGCAGGAGTTTTCTGACCGCATCGGCAAGGCGCCCTCGCGCGTCTCGGTGATCGAAAACGGGCAGCGCGATCTGCGCCTGAGCGAACTGCAGGACATCGCGACGGCCCTCGACACCTCGAGCGACGCCCTCGCTGAGTCGGGCGAGCTCAGCGAGCGGGATGCGCTCGAGATCGATTTTCTGCGTGCGCAGCGCACTCCCCTCTATGCGAGCCTCGGGCTGCCCGAAATTCCCGTGCGCAAGTCGCTCAGCGACGAAACGATGCAGGCGATGCTCAAACTGCTCGGCGAGCTCACCAACCTGCATTCGACGCGGGCCGCGACGCCCGAGGTGGCGCGCCTCGCGAATCTGCAGCTGCGCGCCGACCAGCGCGAGCGCGGCAACTACTTTGAGGAGCTCGAGCGCGAGGCCGAAGCGCTCCTGCGCGCGGTTGGCTACCGCGAGGGGCCGGTGTCGATGGACACCGTGAAGCAGATCGCCGAGCACCTCGGCTTCACGCTGCACGCCGTGAACGACCTGCCGTATTCGACCCGCAGCATCACCGACAGCGAGCGGATGCGCGTCTACCTTTCTGCGAGCGGCGTGAGTCGCTCGCGCTCGGTGGTGCTGCAGGCGCTCGCCGCGCACGTGCTCGGCAAGCGCGAGCCCGTCGACTATGGCGACCTGCTGCAGCAGCGCGTCGAGACGAACTACCTCACGGGCGCGATCCTCATGCCCGAGTCGAGCGCGGCGCCGCTGCTGCGCGCGTCGAAGCAGCGACGTGATCTGTCGATCGAAGAATTCCGCGGCCACTACGGTGTCACCTACGAAACGGCGGCCCACCGCTTCAGCAACCTCGCGACGCAGCACCTGGAAATTCCCGTACATTTCCTCAAGGTGCACGAGTCGGGTGCGGTGCTCAAAGCGTACGAGAATGACTCGGTGCTCTTCCCCACGGATGCGCTGGGCAACGTCGAGGGCCAGATTGTCTGCCGCTGGTGGAGCGCACGGCAAGTGTTCACGACGGACCAGCGCATCGGCACGTACTCGCAGTACACCGACAAGCCGGCGGGCACCTACTGGTGCACCTCACAGGTCGAGTCGGGGCCGGGCGGCAGCTACTCGATCAGCGTCGGCACGAAGTTTTCGGAGGCGAAGTGGTTCCGCGGCCGCGACACCACGGTGCGGCTGCGCTCGGGCTGCCCGAACCCGTCGTGCTGCCGCGAGCCCGAAGAGGAACTCGTTGAGCGATGGGGCGAGCGTTCCTACCCGAGCGCGCGTATGAACTCCTCACTCCTCGCTGCGATGCCGACGGGCACCTTCACTGGCGTCGACCGCGTTGCCGTCCTCGAATTCCTCCAACGCCATACCCCGGAATCCCCCTAACCGGGTTGCGGTCAGAGGGGGTTGAGTGGTCGTTTTTTGTAGTTCTGGCGGTGCCAGAACTACAAAAAACGACCACTCAACCCCCTCACCCAGCAGGAAACGGGGGCTGCCGCCCGGCTTCCATGGAAGCAGCGGGCGGCAGCCGGTGGCGCTAAGGGTTAGGCCTCGGTGGCGAACTCGAAGCTGGCGCCGGGGATCGCCTCAAGCAGGCGTTGCGTGTACTCCTCACGCGGGTTGTCGAAGAGCTCGTCAGTCGTGCCCCGCTCGACGATCTGGCCCTGGCGCATCACGCAGACGTTGTCGGCCACCAGGCGCACAACCGCGAGGTCGTGCGTGATGAACAGGTACGTCAAGCCGAGCTCGTGTTGGAGCTTCGTGAGCAGCTGCAGAATCTGCCCCTGCACGAGCACGTCGAGCGCCGAAACGGCCTCGTCGAGCACGAGTACCTCGGGCTGCAGCGCCAGCGCACGCGCGACGGCGACACGCTGTCGCTGACCGCCCGAAAGCTCGCTCGGGTAGCGGTCGCGGAGCTCGGTCGGCAGCGCCACCTGCTCGAGCAGCTCTTCGACGCGCTCGCGGCGCGACTTCGGAGTGCCGACGCCGTGAATCGCCATCGGCTCGGCAATCGTGTTGCCGACGCTGTACTGCGGGTCGAGCGTGCCGTATGGGTCCTGGAACACCGGCTGCACGCGGCGACGGAACGCGAGCAGCTCCTTGCGGCTCAGTCGCGTCATGTCGCGACCGTCGAACTCGATGCTGCCCGAGGTCAGCGGCTCGAGCTGCAGGAACAGCTTCGCAAGCGTCGATTTGCCCGAACCCGACTCGCCCACGATCGCCGTGGTCGTGCCACGCGCGACGTCGACGCTCACACCGTCAACGGCGCGCACTTCCTTCTTCGCGAGGCCGCGGGTGCGCAGCTTGTAGATCTTCTGCGCATCCTTGATCTGAATCAGCGGCGGCTCGCTCGCGGGCACCTCATCGGCCTGCTCCTCGCGCTCGGCCGCGCGCTCGAGCATGGGGGCCTCGATGGCGCCCGTCGGCGACACGTCAATGTCGTCCTGACGCGCGACCTCGAGCCGCTTCGAGGCGAGGCTCGGCGCAGCGCTCACGAGGCGCTTCGTGTACGGATGCCGCGGGTCGGTGAGAATCTCGCGCGACGGCCCGGACTCGACGACCTGCCCCTTGTACATAACGACGAGGTGCTCGGCACGGTCGGCCGCGAGGCCGAGGTCGTGGGTGATGAACAGCACCGAGGTGCCGTGCGTGGCCGTCAGGCTCTCGAGGTGGTCGAGAATCTGCCGCTGCACCGTGACGTCGAGCGCCGAGGTCGGCTCGTCGGCGATGAGAAGCTTGGGCCGCGCCGACATGCCAATACCGATCAGCGCGCGCTGGCGCATGCCGCCCGAGAACTCGTGCGGGTACTGGCGAAGGCGAGCCTGCGCATCCGGCAAACCGGCCTCGGTGAGCACCTCGATCGCGCGCTGGCGCACCGCCTTGCGGCCGTGCGCGACGTTGTTCGCGCGAATCGTCTCCTCGACCTGGAACCCGATAGTCCATACCGGGTTGAGGTTCGACATCGGGTCCTGCGGCACGTAGCCGATCTGCTCGCCGCGCAGCTCGGTGATTTCGCGCGAGCTCAGCTTCGTGAGGTCGCGCCCCTCGAAGAGAATCTCACCACCGGTCACGTGACCGGTGCCGGGCAGCAGCTGAATAATCGACTGCGCCGTGGTCGACTTACCCGAGCCCGACTCGCCCACGATCGCGACGGACTGGCCGGGGAAGATCGTGAGGTCGACGCCGCGTACGGCGGGCACCGAGCCCGACTTCGTCTCGAAGTTCACCTGCAAGTTGCGGATCTCGAGCAGCGGCGTCTCGGCCTCGCCCGTCGTCTCTGGCGTAGTTGCTGGGCTGGTGGTCATCGGCGTGCACGCTCCTTCGGGTCGAGCGCGTCGGTGACCACGTCACCGAGCATGAGGAACGAGAGCACCGTGAGCGACAGCGCGGCGGCCGGGAACACGAGCACGAGGGGGTTGGTGTTGAGGGAGGCGCGTGCCTGCGAAATGTCGTTACCCCACGACATCGTGCTCGGCGGCAGACCGATACCGAGGAACGACAGGGTCGACTCGGCCACGATGTAGACACCGAGCGACACCGTCGCGACGGCGATGACGGGGCCGATCGCGTTCGGCAGTACGTGACGCAGCAGGATGCGGAACCGCGAGAGCCCCAGCGCGATCGACGCGGTCACGTAGTCGGACTGCTTTGCGGTCATGACCGAGCCGCGCATGATGCGCGCGATCTGTGGCCACGCGAACAGCGAGATCACGAGGGCGACGAGCAGCGGGGTGCGACCCGAGAGGGCCGACATGAGCACGATGGCGCCGAGGACGGTCGGGATCGCGAAGAAGATGTCGCCCACGCGCGAGATGATCGTGTCGAGCCAGCCGCCGTAGTAGCCGGCGAGCGCGCCAACGACACCGCCGAACAGCACGACGATCAGAGTCGCGAGGAAGCCGACGATCACTGAGGCCTGCGCGCCGTAGAGCACGCGGGCGAAGACGTCACAGCCCTGGCGGGTGTAGCCGAATGGGTGGCCGGCGGTGGGCAAGCCGTCGCTGTTCGCGAGCAGGCAGCCCTGGTTCGGCGACTCGTTCGTGAAGACGCCGGGGAAGAAAGCGACGAACAGGATGATGACGATGAGCACCGCCGAGATCCAGAACATCGGGCGACGGCGCATCGACTCCCAGGCGTCGCCCCAGGTGGTGCGTGGCTTGCCGCTCGTGCGCACGGCATCGACCGCCTGCACCGGAGTCTCGGAGACGGGTGCGACGAAGCGTTCTTGCTGCAGACGAGCGTTATTTGGCATAGCGGATCCTTGGGTCAAGCCACGCGTAGAGCAGGTCGACGAGGAGGTTGGCGAGCATGAAGATCAACACCATGATGGCGACGAACGACACGACAGTCGGCCCCTCACCGAGGGTCACGGCGCGGTAGACCGTGCCGCCGACACCGTTGATGTTGAAGATGCCCTCGGTGACGATCGCGCCGACCATGAGCGCACCGAGGTCGATGCCGAGGAACGTGATCACCGGAATGAGCGAGTTGCGCACGACGTGCACCGTGATGACGCGGCGGCTCGAGAGGCCCTTCGCGGTCGCGGTGCGCACGAAGTCCGCCGACATGTTTTCGGCGACGCTCGAGCGCGTGAGCCGCACGATGTAGGCGAAGGATGCGCTCGCGAGCACGATGGCGGGCAGAATCAGCTCGCCCCAGGGCGCTTCGGCGCTCACGGTAGTTCGCGCCCACCCAAGGTTGATGGCGAAGACGAGCTGCAGCACATAACCGATGACGAACGTCGGCACCGAGATGAGCAGCAGGCTGACGACGAGCACGCTCGCGTCGAAGAGCTTGCCCTTGCGCAGGCCAGCGATGAGGCCGATCAGGATGCCCGCGACAGCTTCGAATGCGAGCGAGAGCAGCGCGAGGCGCAGGGTGATGGGGAAGGCGTGGGCCATCACTTCGGTGACAGGGCGACCCGAGAAGGTCGTGCCCCAGTCACCGCGGACGAGGCCCGAAATGTAATAGAAGTACTGGGCGATGAAGGGTTCATCGAGGTGATACTGCGCCCGGATGGCGTCAATGGCCGCTTGTGACGGCTGACGGTCTCCGAACAGCGCGGCGATCGGGTCGCCGGGCAAAAGAAAGACGAGGCTGTAAATCAGGAATGTTGCCCCGAAGAACACGGGGATGAGTTGCAGCAAGCGTCGGCCGAGATACCAAAGCATCGGCGGCTCCTCCTTGACATGTCACGAACGGCGACGGATCGCATCCCCGTTCGCACGGATGGAACCGGGGTTCGGTTGCCGAGCGCACTGGCTCAGCAACCGAACCCCGGTTCACGAATGGCTATTCCTTGGTGATCTGCTCGTAGAGCGGCACCGAGTCCCACCCGAAGGTGACGTTGCTCACGGTCTCGCCCCAGACACCAACAGCGTTGGAGTACCAGAGCGGGATCGACGGGAGGTCCTCAAGAAGAATCTGCTGGGCCTCGGTGTAGAGCGCGGTCGCTTCCTCAGGCGTTGCGGCCGAGAGTGCTGCCTGCACCTTCTTGTCGAACTCTGGGTTCGAGTAGCCCTCGTAGTTCGACGACGCACCGGTCTGGTACTGACCCGAGAGGAAGTTACCCTGCGACGGGTAGTCACCCTGCCAGCCGGCGCGGGTGGCACCGTCGAGCTTCTGCGCCTCGCGGTCCTCAAGGGCCGCGGCGAAGGTCGGGTACGACTCGCCCTCGGCGGTGATGCCGAGCGTGTTCGAGATGCTGTTCGCGGTTGCGTCGACCCAGGCCTGGTGGCCGCCGTCGGCGTTGTACGAGATGTAGAAGGTGCCCTCGTACGGCGAGATCTCGTCGGCCTGCGCCCAGAGTTCCTTCGCCTTCTCGGGGTCGTAGCTCAGCACATCGTTGCCCTCGAGGTTCTCGTCGTAGCCCTCAACGACCGGCGACGTGAAGTCGGTGGCCGGCGTGCGGGTGCCCTGGAAGATCGTGTCGGTGATCTCCTGGCGGTTGATCGACAGCGAGATGGCCTCACGGCGCAGCTTGCCCTCTTCGTCGTCCTTGAAGTGGTCGAGGTAGAAGGGGATGTTGATGCCCTGGTAGATCGCAGCCGCCTGGTTGACGTTGCGGTCCGGGAAGTCGGTCGTGTAGGTGCTGAACGCGGTGTCAGGCACTGCGTCGAGCACGTCGAGGTTGCCACCCTGCGCGTCGGCGTAGGCGGCCTCGAGACCGGTGTAGAAGACGAACTTCACGCCGCCGTTGACCGGCGTGCGGTTGCCCGAGTAGTCGGGGTTGGTGACGAGCGACATGCTCTCGTCGTGGGCCCAAGCGTCCTCGCCATCCGGCATGTAGGGGCCGTTGCCGATCGGGTTCTCACCGAATGCCTCGATGTCGTCGAATGCGACCGAGGGCAGCGGCATGTAGGCGGTGTAGCCGAGGCGGATCGGGAAGTCGGCCTCCGGCTCCTTCAGCGTGACGGTGAAGGTGGTGTCGTCGGTGGCCTCGATGCCGGTCAGCTCGGTGCTGCCGTCTTCGCTGGCGCCTTCAAAGTTACCGAACCAGTAGGCACCCGAAGGGTCCTGTGCCGCGTGGTTCCAGGTGTCCACGTACGTCTGCGCGGTGATCGCCTCACCGTTGGTGAAGGTCCAGTCCGGCTTGATCGTGATCGTCCAGGTAGTCGCGTCGTCGCTCTCGATCGACTCAGCCATCTCGTTCTGGTACTCGCCGGTGGCGTCATAGCTGACAAGACCGGCGTACATCGCGCTCAGAATCTTGCCGCCACCGGTTTCGGTGGTCGCGTAGGTAATCAGCGGGTTCTGGGGCTCGCTACCGTTGGTGGTGATGATCGCGGATGAGTCGCCAGTGGCGGCCTCGGTCGCACCATCGCCGCTGGTATTGCCGCTGGCGCAGCCAGCCAGCATGAGCGCACCTGCAGCTGCGAGGGCGATGGAGCCCCGCAGGAGTCGTGGTCGTCTCGACATGTTTCCTCAATTCTTGGGTGAGGCCGACTTCGTGGTGATGGGCGTGCAACTCTGCCTGCCCGAAGCCGGATCTTTGGATGAATACTTTAGGTGGTTGTTCACCCATTGCACAGATGTCGTTCAGGAAACCTGAAAATCTTTGCAAGTTTGTTGCACGCGAATGCGTGAGATTACGCAAAAGCGACAATTCTTGGTCGGCGTCTCGGTAATTCTGTGCACCCAACAACGACCCAACCTCGGAGTGAATTAGGGTAGCCTTACCTGAGTCGCGACCGACACGGGCTCGCTCGAATGTCCTCGATCGCGTGACTTTCCCCTGAGGTCCCTACGAAAGGATCCCCCATGCGCGCACGCCGCGTGACCACCGTCGCCACGACTCTTGTCGCATCCTTGGCCCTTGCTGCCTGCTCGAGCACCGCATCCGGCACCGACGGCGCCGCGAGCGGCGAGGCGGGCTACCCCATCACCATCGAGCACGCGCTCGGCACCACCACGATCGACGCGAAGCCGACGAGCGTCGCCGCCGTCGGCTGGGCCAACCAAGACACGGCGCTCGCGCTTGGCGTCTCGCCCGTCGGGTTCGGCGCTCAGACCTGGGGCGTTGAGGATGGCAGCGGCATGATGCCCTGGACGAAGGAGAAGGTGGAGGAGCTCGGCGGCGACCCCGTGCTCTTCGACGAGACCGACGGTATCGACTACGAGGCCCTCGCGAACACCGCTCCCGACGTGATCCTCGCCGCCTACTCGGGCATCACCGAGGAGGAATACGGCACGCTGAGCGACATCGCCGACACTGTCGCCTACCCCGAGACCGCATGGGCCACCACGTGGCGCGACCAGATCAAGTACAACTCCGAGGCAATGGGCCTGGCCACCGAGGGCGAAGCACTCACGACCGAGCTCGAGACGCTGCTCGACGAGAAGGTCGCTGAATACCCGCAGATCGACGGCAAGACCGGCGCGTTCATGTACGCCGGCCTCGGCGACGAGTCGCAGATCGGCTTCTACACGTCACTCGACCCGCGCGCAGGCTACCTCGAGGACCTCGGCCTCTCGGTGCCGCAGTCGGTGGCCGATGCGACCGAAACCGCCGACGGCTTCTACGTCGACATCAGCGCGGAGAACATCGACCAGCTCAACGACGTCGACGTGCTCGTCGTCTACGGCGACCAGGCGCTCCTCGACGAGTGGCAGGCCGACCCGCTCATCAGTCAGATTCCCGCCGTGCAGAACGGCTCGGTCGTGCTGCTCGGCAACGACGGCGCGCTCGCCGCTTCGGCGAACCCGTCGCCCCTGTCGATCCCGTGGGGTGTCGACGAGTACGTGCAGCTGATCGCCGACGCGGCCGACAAGGTCAAGTAGTTCCCCGCGTGCACAGCGTGCGAATCGGCCGCCGCCGGAGAGTCCTCGGGCTCCTCCTGCTCGTCGGTCTGCTGGCGGTGGCCGCCGCACTTTCCCTCGCCTTCGGTGCCCGCGTGGTGAGCTGGCAGGAATTCCTGGCCGGCGTCACCGGCAGCGCCGGCCCGAGCGACATCGGTGCAATCGCGGTGCAGGAGCGCATCCCCCGCACCGTGTTCACCCTCGTCGCGGGCGCCGCGCTCGGCGTCTCTGGCGCCCTCATGCAGGCACTCACCCGCAATCCCATCGCCGACCCGGGCATCCTCGGCATCAACACTGGCGCCGCGCTCGGCGTCGTGGTGAGCATGTCGGCCTTCGGCCTCTCCACCCTCCCCCAGTACCTCGCGTTCGCCCTGCTCGGCGGGCTCGTCACCGCCGTCGCCGTCTACGCCATCGCCTCACTCGGCTCGGGCGGCGCGACGCCCGTCAAGCTCGCGCTGGCCGGCGTAGCGACCACCGCCGTGCTCACCTCGCTCGTCAGCGTCGTCACGCTGACGCAGAGCGACGTGCTCGACGTGTGGCGGCACTGGACGGTCGGCTCGGTCGGCCGCGGCAGTTGGGAGTCACTCGCGATCATCTCACCGCTGCTCATCATCGCGGCGGCGCTCGCAGCGTTCTCGCTCGGCCCACTCAACTCGCTCGCGCTCGGCGACGAGGCCGCGACCGGGCTCGGCGTGAACGTGCTGCGCACACGCATCCTCGTCGCCGTTTCGGGCGTGCTGCTCTGCGCCTCCGTCACCGCGGTCGCCGGGCCGATCAGCTTCGTCGGGCTCATGGTGCCCCACATCGTGCGGTTCCTCGTCGGCCCGAACCAGGCCTGGGTCGTGCCGCTCTCGGCCCTCGGCGGCGCGACCCTGCTGCTGCTCGCCGACGTGATCGGCCGCGTCGTCGTGCGCCCCGGCGAGCTTGCGGTCGGTCTCATCACCGCGTTCGTCTGCGCGCCCATGCTCATCGTCATCGCCCGTCGTTCGAAGGTGCGCGAACTATGACCCTCGACCTCGCCTGCCGCGCCCGCACCCGCCGCTACCACCTCGTGGTCGGCGTGCTCGTCGCGCTCCTCCTCGCCCTCGTCGTCGCGTTCGCGATGATCGGCGACGTCGTCTATCCAATCGGCGATGTACTCGCCGTCGTGGCCGGGCAGGATGTGCCGGGCGCGTCGTTCAACGTCGGCCAGCTGCGCCTGCCCGCGGCCACGCTTGCGGTGCTTGCGGGCGTCGCGTTCGGCGTCAGCGGCTGCGTGTTCCAGAACCTGCTGCGCAACGACCTCGCGAGCCCCGACATCATCGGCATCACCTCGGGCTCGAGCACCGCCGCGGTGTTTGGCCTGCTCGTGCTGGGGTGGAGCGGTCCCGCCGTGTCGGCTCTCTCCGTGGTCGCCGGGCTCGTGGTCGCAGCCATAATTGCGGCGCTCGCGGCCGGCCGCGGCGGCTTCGGCGGCCGACTCATTCTTATCGGCATCGGCGTGAGCGCGATGCTCGTGTCGGTGACAAGCTACCTACTCATGTACGGCAACGTGAACAGCGTGCCCGCGGCCCTGCGCTGGCTCAACGGCAGCCTCAACAATGCGAGCTGGGACGACATCCCCGTGCTGCTTATCGCCCTTGTCGTGTGCGGCGGCGGGGTGCTCGCACTGCAGCGCAACCTGCTGCCCATGGAGCTTGGTGACGAGGCCGCGACGAGGCTCGGTGTACGGGTGCAGCGCTCGCGGCTCACCCTCATGCTGCTCGCCGTCGCCCTCACCTCGTTCGCAACCGCCGCATCCGGCCCGATCTCGTTCGTCGCGTTCCTGTCGGGTCCGATCGCGCTGCGCCTCACCGGCCGCAGTAACCACTCGCCCATCGTGCCCGCGGCGCTCGTCGGCGCGGTGCTCGTGCTCGCGGGCGAGCTCATCGGCCAGCACGCGCTCGGCGTGCGCCTGCCGGTCGGCGTCGTCACCGGGCTCATGGGCGCGCCGTTCTTCTTGTACCTCCTCATCCGCTCCAACCGAAAGGGGGCCCAGTGACGAAGCACGCCCTTGTGCTCGAAGCGTCGGGGCTCGACGCGGGCTACGGCCGCACCGCGATCGTCCATGACGCGACCGTGCGCATCCCGCCCGGCGAAATCACGGTGATCCTCGGCGCCAACGCCTGCGGTAAGTCGACCCTGCTCAAGACCTTCGTGCGCGTACTCAAGCCGCTCGCGGGCAGCGTCGTGCTCGACGGCCGCGACGTCGCCGCGACACCGTCGAAAGAGCTGGCGCGCCAGCTCGGGCTGCTCCCCCAACAGCCGATCGCGCCCGAGGGCATCACGGTCTACGACCTCGTCGCGCGCGGCCGGCACCCACATCACCGGGCGTTTCAGACCCACGCGGCCGACGACGACGCGGTGATCGCCGATGCCCTCGCCGCGACCGGCGTCACCGAGCTCGCGGGGCGGGCCGTCGACGAGCTCTCGGGCGGCCAGCGGCAGCGCGTGTGGATCTCGATGGCCCTCGCGCAGCGCACCGACGTGCTGCTGCTCGACGAGCCGACGACATTCCTCGACGTGACACACCAGTACGAGGTGCTCGACCTGCTCACCGACCTCAACCGCGAGCGCGGCACGACCATCGTCATGGTGCTCCACGACGTGAACCTCGCCGCCCGCTACGCCGACCACCTCATCGCCATGCGCGGCGGCAAGATCGTCGCCACCGGCACCCCGCGCGAGGTCGTCACCGAGGCCACCATGGCCGAGGTGTACGACATGACCTCGCGCGTCATCGACGACCCGGTCTCGGGCGCACCGCTCGTGCTGCCCGTCGGTCGCCACCACATCGACCCCACCGGAGGAAGCCATGCCCGTTAGCACCACCGTCGCCCCGTTCGCCCTGTTCCCGGTGCGCGTCACCGCGGTGCGCGACATCTCGCCCGGATTCCGCCGGGTCACGTTCGTCGACGAGTCGCTCGGTCACTTCGGCGACCCGGGCTGGGACCAGCGCATTAAGCTGCTGTTCTCGACGCCGACCGCGGATGCGCGCACGCTGCTCGGCTCGACCGACTGGTATGGCGACTGGCGCGCGCTGCCCGAGGACGCGCGCCCGCCCATCCGCACCTACACGACGCGCTATGTGCGACCCGAGCTGAACGAAGTCGATGTCGACCTCGTCGTGCACCCGGGCGGCACCGGGCCCGCCTCGCGCTGGCTTGAGGGCGCCGCCGAGGGCGACGAGCTCGTGCTGCTCGGCCCGGATGCGCGCTTCGACGGCGAGCCCGGCGGGGTCGACTTCGTGCCGCCGGCGCGCACCGAGCAGTACCTGCTCATCGGCGACGAGACGGCGGCACCCGCGATCGCGGTGATGCTCGAGCAGCTGCCGGCGGATGCTCGGGGTGTCGCGGTCGTCGAGGTCGAGTCGGCCGCCGACGCCGCGTACTTCCCCGCGCATCCCGGCTTCGAGGTGCGCGCCGTAGCGCGGGCCGGGGCCGAGCACGGTGCGGCGCTCGTCCCCGCCGTCGAGCGCGCCGCGGCCGAGCTCGCTCCCGAGGGCACGCCGCAGACCCTCACCGAGATCAACCTCGACACCGACCTGCTCTGGGAAGTGCCGCGCACCGCAAAGGGCGGCGCCGCGCTCGAGCAGACCTCGCTCTACACCTGGCTTGCGGGCGAGTCGAATGCCGTGAAGACGCTGCGCCGGCACCTCGTCGGCGAGCGTGGCATCGACAAGCGCACCGTCGCCTTCATGGGCTACTGGCGCCTCGGCCGCGCCGAAAACTAGCCGCACCCCTCAACAAGGCAGAGGTCGCGGATGCGCGGGGCCAGTCGCGAGTGCGCCGCCAGCCCTGCGCGAGCGCCTACTTCTTGTAGTTCGGGGCCTCCATGACCATCTGCACGTCGTGGGGGTGGCTCTCTTTGAGGCCCGCCGGGGTGATTCGCACGAAGCGGCCGCGCGACTGCAGGTCGGGGATCGTGCGGGCGCCGACGTAGAACATCGACTGGTGCAGGCCGCCGGTGAGCTGGAACACGTTCTGACGCACCGTGCCGCGGTACTGCACCTTGCCCTCGATGCCCTCGGCGATGAGCTCGTCGTCGCTCGGCACGTCGGCCTGGAAGTACCGGTCGCGCGAGTACGAGGTCTTCTTGCCGCGAGTCTGCATCGCGCCGAGCGAGCCCATGCCGCGATACGACTTGTACTGCTTGCCGTTGACGAAGATGAGGTCGCCGGGCGCCTCGTCGGTGCCCGCGAGCAGCGAGCCGAGCATGACGGCGTTCGCGCCAGCGACGAGCGCCTTCGCGATGTCGCCCGAGAACTGCAGGCCACCGTCGGCGATGACCGGCACGCCGGTGCCACGCGTCGCCTTCGAGGCCTCGTAGATCGCGGTGATCTGGGGCACGCCGACGCCCGCGACGATGCGCGTGGTGCAGATCGAGCCGGGGCCGACGCCGACCTTGACCGCATCCGCGCCCGCCTCGACGAGCGCCGCGGCGCCCTCGCGGGTCGCAACGTTGCCGCCGATAATGTCGACGTCCTTGAACGCCGGATCGTTCTTGAGCTTGCGGATCATGTCGATCTCGCCGCGCGAGTGGCCGTTCGCGGTGTCGACGACGATGACGTCGACACCGGCGTCGAGCAGCGAGCCCGCGCGCTCCCAGGCGTCGCCGAAGAAGCCGATGGCCGCGCCGACGCGCAGGCGGCTGATCGCATCCTTCGTCGCCAGCGGGTACTTGTCGCGCTTGTCGAAGTCCTTCACCGTCACGAGGCCACGCAGAATGCCGGCCTCGTCGACGAGCGGTAGCTTCTCGATGCGGTGCTGGCCGAGCAGGCGGAACGCGTCGTCGCCACTGATACCGACGGGGCCGGTGATGAGGCCCTCCGACGTCATCACCTCGTGCACCTTCGTGGTCGCCTTCTCGCTCTCGGCAACGAAACGCATGTCGCGGTTCGAGATGATGCCGACGAGCTTGCCGGCCTCGTCGACGACGGGCAGGCCCGAGATGCGGAACTGGCCGCAGATCTCGTCAACGTCGGCGACGGTCGCGTCGGCCGAGGTCGTGATGGGGTTCGTGATCATGCCTGACTCCGACCGCTTCACGCGGTCGACCATGTCGGACTGGTCCTGAATCGAGGCATTGCGGTGGATGATGCCGAGACCACCCTGGCGAGCCATCGCAATCGCGAGCCGTGACTCGGTCACGGTGTCCATGGCCGCCGAGACGAGGGGCACCTTAACCGAGATGTTGCGGGTGAGCTGCGTGGTCGTGTCTACCTCAGACGGAATCACATCGGTTTCTTCCGGAAGCAGCAACACATCGTCATAGGTGAGTCCGGTAAAGCCGAAGGGATCGTGCTCAGTCATGTTGCTCCTGCAAACGCGGTAGTGATCGCCCGCCGAGGACGCGGGCGCGTATCTCCATGGTACGACCCAACGTAGGGGCGGCGCGGGGCATTCCCGGGGTCGGGCCCGGGTGGTGCCGGATGCTCAGACGACGTTGATCTCGCCGGTCGGGTCGGGCTCGACCCTGGTGCGTCGGCGGCCTCGCCCAACATCGATCACGAGGTCGATCGTGAAGAACACGAGGCCGAGCCACACCAGGCCGAAACCGAGCCAGCGCTCGGGCGGCATCGGCTCGTGCAGCAGCACGACGCCGAAGATGAATTGCATGGTCGGCGCGACGTACTGCACGATGCCCACTTCGACGAGGCTCAGGCGCGCGGTGGCCGCAGCGAACAGCAGCAGCGGCACGCTCGTCATGACGCCCGCGAGCAGCAGCATCGTGGTGTGGCTGCCCGACACGCGGCCCATCGTCAGCCCGCTGGTCACCTCGATGAAGATGAGGATGCCGATGCCGACCGGCGCGAGCCAGAGTGTCTCCATCGTGAGCCCGGCGATCGGGTCGACGCTCCGACTCACCTGCTTCTTCAGCAGGCCATAGATCGCGAACGAGCACGCGATCGCGAGCGAAAGCCACGGCGGCTCGCCGTAGGCGACCACCATGACGATGAACGATGCCGTCGCGAGCGCGGCCGCGACCCACTGCAGCGGCCGCAGCCGCTCGCGCAGAAACACCATGCCGAGCAGCATCGAGATGAGCGGATTGAGGTAGTACCCGAGCGAGCCCTCGAGCGAGCGCCCGACCTCGACCGTGAGCACGTAGAGCGTCCAGTTCGCGAACACGGCGAGGCTCGCGAGGCCGAGGAAGAGCATCGAACGCCAGTTCTTAACGATGCGCATGAACGCACCCCAGCGGCGTGCAACCAGCAGCACCGCGAAGCAGAAGACGACCGAGAGGACAATGCGCCACGCGATGATCTCAAAGGTGCTCGTCGGCTTCACCGTCTGCAGGTAGAGCGGCAGCAGGCCCCACACTGCGAACGACGAGATGCCGAGAACCAGGCCGGTCGTCTGCGTCGACCCCGATCGCTCCGGTGCGGATGCGGGGCTGGCGGCAGAGTTCGTCACCTCCGCAGCTTACGCCGAAGCAACAACAAAGGCGGGCCCCCGGTATTCCGGGAGCCCGCCTGGTCGTTACGCGAGTAGCCTAGGCGATCTTCGCGAGCACGTCGCGAGCCGAAAGGATGAGGTAGTCCTCACCGGCGTACTTCACCTCGGTGCCACCGTACTTCGAGTAGATGACCTTGTCGCCAACGGCGACATCCATGGGGATGCGCTCGCCGTCTTCGTCGAAGCGGCCGGGGCCGACGGCAACAACCTCACCCTCCTGCGGCTTCTCCTTGGCGGTGTCAGGAATCACGAGACCCGACGCGGTGGTCTGCTCGGCCTGAACCTGCTGGATGACAATGCGATCTTCGAGCGGCTGAATGTTCACCGACACGGCAATCCTCTTTCTCTTGACGAGCTGTGCAAGTTTGAAGTTAGCACTCTCACCCTGAGGGTGCTAACTCGAGTGTATTGGGTGCTCCCTGATGGTGCCACCCAGCCGCCCGAGCGTACGCCCAGAGCGAATGCGCCCGCCTGCAAGTACGGTAGGCAGGGTGAATCGCGACGACCTGGAAGTGCTGCTCACCCCCAAGGCACTGCGCTTGCTCGATGAGTACGCCGAGCTTGACACTGTGAGCGACGCCGTCGGCGCGGTGATGACCCTGCGCAAGGCCGGCGTGGATGCGCACATGAGCTCCGTCGTGCTCACGCAGTTGCAATTGCGGCGGCGGGCACGCGCGAAGTTCGGCAAGTTCGCCACGAACATGCTGTTCACGGATGCCGGGCTCGCGCAGGCGACCCGGCTGCAGGTCGCGGCGCGGCACGCCGACCGGTTTCGCCGGGCCGAGGTGCGCACCCTCGCCGACCTCGGCTGCGGCATCGGCGCCGACTCGCTCGCGTTCGCATCGCTCGGCCTCGACCTGCTCTCGGTCGACACCGACGAGCTGACCGCCGCCATCGCGAGCTTCAACCTCGCGCCGTTCTCGAACGCGCGCGTCGAGCATTCGACGGCCGAGGCCACGAACCTCGATGGCGTCGAGGGCGTGTTCCTCGACCCCGCCCGCCGCACCGAGTCGCGCGGCGGCACCCGGCGCCTCGCTGACCCCGACGACTGGCGCCCGTCGCTCGGCTTCGCCTTCGATGTCGCCGCGAACGGCCGGGCGGCCGGCGTGAAACTCGGCCCCGCGATGCCCCACGAACTGCTCCCGCCGAGCACCGCGTCGAGGCCCGTGGAGACGCAGTGGCTGTCGGTCGAAGGCGAACTCGTCGAGTGCGCGGTATGGCTCGGCGCCACGGCGCGCGCCGGCGTACGCCGCAGCGCGCTCGTCCTGCGCGACGGCGCCCACGAACTCACGTCAGCCGGCGCAGCGAGCGAGGATGCGCCCGTCGGCGAGCTCGACGAGTTTCTCTACGAGCCCGACCCGGCGCTCATCCGCGGCCGGTTCATCGGCGAATTGGCGGGACTCCTTGGTGGGCACATGATCTCGCCCGAAATCGCCTGGGTGACCGCGCCCGAGTTGCACGAGACTCCCTTCGCGCAGGTGTTTCGCGTGCGCGAGGTGCTGCCGCTCCACGCGAGCTCGCTGAAGAAGCGGCTGCGCGACCTCGGCATCGGCCGGCTCGAGATCAAGAAGCGTGGCGTCGACCTCGACCCGGCAAAGTTCCGCAAGGAGCTGCAGCCTCGCGGCGACAACGCCGCGACGCTGATCTGCACGCGCGTCGACGAGCGCCGCGTCGCGATCCTCGCCGACCGCGCCTAGCCCCGCGGGCTAGTTACATCGCGACAACGATCGCGGTCGCGATCGCAATCGCAATCGCAATCGCGCTGCCCGCAATGCCGATGCCGGCGAGCGCCTTGCCGTTCGGCTCGCGACTCATCGCAACAACCGAGATGACCAGGCCAATGACGCCGAGCGCACCCGCGATGATCCACAGAATGCCGGGGAAGCAAAGCAGAATCAGCGCGATGAGCGCGAGCGCGAGGCCGACGTACGAGAACGTGGGCCGCGCAGCCCCGGCCGCGGGCGCGCCGAACTGCGTCGGCGCAAACTCCTGCTCGCGCGGCTGGCCGTAGCCCTGCTGCTGGGTCGGCGGAGCGCCGTACCCACCCGGCTGCGGCTGGGCCTGCTGGCCCTGCTGGTGCTGGGCCTGCTGCGACACCGGCTGACCGGCGAGTGGCGGCTGCCCACCCGCGTAGTCGCCGTATTCGCGGTGCTCGGGGTGCTGCACCCGGTCGGTGTACTCGTCGTTCATGAGGCCATCGACGTCGAGGGTGTCGCTGTCGTCGGCCACACCGTTGTCGCCCGCCTCGCGCGGGTGAATCGGGCCCCGACCGAAGTCAGAGCGGTCGTCGGTGACACCAAACGTGCCGCCCGCGGCCGGCACAACCTGTTCTTCCTCACCGTGTGGCCGCTGCGTGTTTGCGCCCCCGCTGTCGGTCATCGACATGCTCCCTTCGCCATCGCGATCATCCTAAATTGTCAGGCTCGAAGATTCCGTGAGTTGTGCCTGGGTCATCGGCAACGTCGAGTCGGCAGCGAAGTCGACCGGCGACGGCGCGTGCCCTGCGGCCACAAGCTGGGCACCGAGCACGGCGATCATGGCGCCGTTGTCGGTGCAGAGCGACAGCGGCGGGATGTGCAGCTGCACGCCCGCCTCGGCGCTCCGCTCTGCGGTGAGCTCGCGCACCCGCGCGTTCGCGGCGACGCCGCCGCCGAGCAGCAACCGCGGAATGCCGAGGTCGCGGCACGCCGCGAGCGCCTTAGTCACGAGCACGTCGGCGACGGCCTCGCGGAACGACGCGGCGATGTCGGCGACGGGCACCTGCTCCCCCGCATCCTCGAAACGCTCGACCTCGCGCGCGACGGCCGTCTTCAGCCCCGAGAACGAGAAGTCGTAGCGGTGCCGCTCGAGGTCGGATGCGCGCGACAGTCCGCGGGGGAAGCGGAACGCCTTCGGGTTGCCCTCGGCCGCGACGCGGTCGATCTGCGGGCCACCGGGGTACGGCAGGCCGAGCACGCGGGCGACCTTGTCAAAGGCCTCGCCGGCGGCGTCGTCGATCGTCTCGCCGAGCAGCTCGGAGTCGCCCGTGAGTGAGTCGACGCGGATCAGCGAAGTGTGGCCGCCCGAGACGAGCAGCGCGATGGTTGGAAACTCGACGGGGTCGCCGCCCTCGCGCAGCAGGTCGGCCGCGACATGGCCGACGAGGTGGTTCACGCCGTAGAGCGGCTTGCCGGTCGCAACCGCGAGCGCCTTCGCCGCGCCGACGCCGACCATGAGTGCGCCAGCGAGGCCGGGCCCCGCGGTCACGGCGATGGCGTCGAGCTCGTCGAGCGTCACGCCGGCCTCGTCGAGGGCCTGCTGCAGCACGTGCACCATCGAGTCGGCGTGGGCGCGCGCCGCGACCTCGGGCACGACGCCGCCGAACTTCGCGTGCTCGTCCATCGACGAGGCGACCGAGTTCGTGAGCAGCGTCGTGCCGCGCACGATGCCGACGCCGGTTTCGTCGCAGCTCGTCTCGATGCCGAGCACGAGCGGCTCGCGCGCCGGTTCGAGGCGCGCGTCGGCCGCGCTGAGCGCCGTGTCGATGTCGGCTCGCATCACGATCGCGGCCTCCCGTTCCTTGCGGTAGTAGTTGTCGCGCCGCCCGATTTCGGTGAAGCCGAGGGCGGCGTAGAGGGCGCGCGCGGGAGCGCCCGATTCGCGCACTTCCAGAAAGACGCGCTGTGCGCCGCGCGAGCGGGCCCAGGCGAGCAGTTCGCGCAGTAGGCGTGTGCCCCAGCCACCGCGGCGTAGCTCCGGGCGCACGGCGATCGTCTGCACATCCGCCTCGCCCGCCCCTTGCGCGGCGAGCACGCCAGCGGCGCCGACGAGCGCGCCGTCGCGTTCGAGCACGACGTAGTGCGTGTGCTCGCTGCGGAGCTCGTCGTGCATGCCCGACGCGCTCCAGTGGTCGAGCGGAAACATCTCGAGGTCGAGCGCGACCATCCCGTCGAGGTCGTCGACGGTCGCCTCCCGCAGCCGCACGCTCACGCGGTCACCCGCTTCGGCACGGCGCCGGGCTTCGCGTCGGGCGCGCGCAGGTAGAGAATCTCGTCGGCGTCGGCCGGCACACCTTGCTCCTGCCGCGCGAGCCACGCGAGGGCGAGGTACGCGGCCGAGACCTGGCGCGCATCCGCCCTGGCCTCGGCCTCAGGCACGGCGTCGGGCGCGACGAGTTGGAAGCCGCCGTCTGCGAGCACCGAACCCGCCGGGTAGTGGCTCAGGGCGAGCTCGCGGCGGCGGGCATCGGTCGTGACGAGCAGTGAGCCCGTGTTGGCGGGGTGCTCGTGGCGCCACTCGTGAGCGATCG
Organism: Gulosibacter massiliensis; assembly: GCF_900626105.1. Taxonomy (NCBI): domain Bacteria; kingdom Bacillati; phylum Actinomycetota; class Actinomycetes; order Micrococcales; family Microbacteriaceae; genus Gulosibacter; species Gulosibacter massiliensis. The sequence continues at coordinate 1,656,797 of NZ_UYZX01000001.1, read as the reverse complement.
CGTCGTGGCTCGGCATCGGATGCAGGGGCAGGCTGCGCGCGAACGCGAAGGTGCGCGCCGCGGCCACGCCGACGCGCAGGCCGGTGAAGGGGCCTGGGCCCATGCCGCAGACGACGTCGGTAATCTCGGCCGCTGTGATGCCGGCTGTCTCGAGCGCCGTCGCGATTGCCGCGCCGATGACCTCGGCGTGGTGGCGCGAGCTCGGCTCGCGGAACTCACCGATGACGCGGCCCTGGTCACTCACGACGGCGACGTCGGTTCCGGCAGAGGTGTCGATGGCGAGCAGCATGGCGCCAAGTCTACGCGGGCGACGCGGCCCCGCCGTCGGTGAGGAGTGCCTCGACCGAGAGGCCCGCGAAGCGGTCGCCGACCGCGCGCACCGCGACCTCGCGGGGTTCCTCGACCGCCGCATCCGGGTCGTTCGACGCGCCGGGGGCCGGGTCGGTCTGCCCAGCGCGGGGCCGCTCGAGTTCGAGCTCGAGCCACTCGTCGGTGATCGCGCCGACGACCTCCCTGCCCCACTCGATCACCGTGACGGCCGAGTCGAGGTCGAGGTCGAGGTCGTCGAGTTCGAGCGCCGAGGCGAGGCGGTACGCGTCGACGTGAATGAGCGCGGGGCCGTCGCCGAGCGAGGGATGCGTGCGAGCGATCACGAACGTCGGGCTCGCGACCGCGCCGCGCACGCCGAGCGCCTCGCCGAGGCCGCGCACGAGCGTCGTCTTGCCGGCGCCGAGCGGCCCGTTGAGCACGAGGACGTCGCCGCGGCGCAGCACGCGCGCGAGCGCAGCGCCGAGGCGTTCCATGTCGCCAGAGGTCTCGATTCGCGTCATGCCCGCACCCTACACAGCCTCGTTGTCGCGGGCCGAGCGGCGCTGCACCCGCGTGCCGAGGCCGGCGATAAGCCCCTCGACACACAGGCCGGTCCAGTTTGCCCAATCCTGCAGGCTGAAGTCGCTCGGGCGGGGGCCCCAAAGTCGCACGGGTTCGCCCGGGGCGCCGTCGCGGTCGCCGAGGTTGACAACGACTTGATCCATCGCGACGCGGCCGACGAGCGGCGCAGGGGTCTCGCGCACGAGCAGCTCGGCGCGGTGCGCGGCCGAGCGGGGAATCGCATCCGCGTAGCCCACCGGCACGAGGCCGATCGTGGTGGTCTCGCTCGCGTGCCACTCGTAGCCGTAGCTCACGCCCTGGCCCTCGTGCACGCGCTTGATCTGCGCGAGCTCGCTGCGCAGCACGCCCGGCACGCGGGTGTCTTCGGCCAGCCCGTAGGCGGCACGCGTCGCGGCGGGCGCAAACGGCTCGACCGACGCCGACACCCCGAAGTCGCGCAAGGCGGCGAGGTCGTGCGGCCGACGCACGAGGTACTTCAGACGCAGGCCGGCCGCGAGCCCGAGCACGCGCTCGAGGCCGAGGCCGTAGGCGTCGGCGGTGAGGTCGAGCGCCGTGCCCGTCTCGGCGAGCTCCTGCAGCCGGGCGGCGAGCTCGGCATCGTCGATCACGAACTCGGGCAACGGCGACGCCGAGGCCGGGCGCTCGGGCGTGCGGCGGCGCCGCGCCGAGTGACTCGGGTGCTCCGCCACGCCGCCGTGGTACTCGCGGGCGATGCGCGCGCTGAGCCGCGTCGTCACCTCGTAGTTGATGGTGCCCGAGGCGGCGGCCCAGTCGTCGGCGGATGCGGTGCCACCGATAACGGTGACGCGGCGGTGCGCGCTGCCCTCGACGTCGCCGAGCGGCGTCACCACGCAGTGACAGGCGTCGACGCGCTCGAGGCGCCAGCGCTCCCCCGCCTCGTCCTGCAACAGCAGCTCGCCCTCGGCGACCGGCAGCAGCCCATCAACCTGGCCGACGTCGAGCAGCCAGCGCGGCATGTCGTCAACGTCGTAGCGGCGCACGTGCGCCGTCAGCGTCAGGGCCGGGCGCAGGTCGAGGCCGCAGCGGGCCTCGGGGGCGACGGGGTCGAGTCCGTAGAGCGCGATGCCGAGTCGCGTCGCGTCGTAGCGGGCCTCGGGGAACTTCAGCGCGCCGGCGGTCGCCGCGAGGTGGCGCAAGCTCGGCTGCAGCCCGAAGGTCTCGGCGAGGGCGGCGGCGCGGTCGAAGGCCGCGATCTGATCGGCATCGTCGGCGTCACTCGTGCCTGAGAAGTGGCTCATGAGGCCGCGCACCTCGAGGTACCCGCGTGCCTCGTACTCGCTCGCGAGCGTGAACATCGCTGGCCAGTCGGGCTCGCGTACGCCGTTGCGGCCGAGGCCCGTGTCGAGCTTGATGTGCACCAGTGCGGGGCCGTCGACGCGGCCCTCGCGTTCGATCCAGCCGGCGAGCATCGCGAGGTGCTGCGGGCTCGAGAAGCCGAGCTCAACGCCGGCCTCGACGGCCGCGCCGAAGTCGATGCTCGGGGCATCTAGCCACGCGATCACGGGCGCCGTGATGCCGGCGGCACGCAGCGCGAGCGCCTCGTCGACGTCGGCGACGCCGAGCGCGCTCGCCCCTGCCGCGAGCGCAGCGCGGCCGACCTCGACCATGCCGTGCCCGTACGCGTTTGCCTTGACGATGGCAATCACGGGCACCTGCACCGCGTGAGAAAAGGCCTGCAGGTTATGGCGCACCGCGTCGAGGTCGACGTGGATACGCGGGGCCGGGGCGCGCTGGGTCACGACGCTGCTCCTTCCGCGACGACAAAAGCCGTCGACACGTCGCGATCGTGCGAGATAGAGAGGTGGAGGCGCCCCACCCCGAGACGAGCGAGGACACCGTCAAGCTTGTCGCCGCCGACGAACGAGGGCGCGCCAAGGTGGGTCCGGCGCACCTCGAGTTCGCGCAGGGTGAGTCCGTGCAGGCCGCCGAGCGCCTTCACCGCGGCTTCACGCGCCGCCCAGCGAGCGGAAATGCTCGTGAGCGGTAGCGCGAGTTCGGCCTCGGCGAAGATGCGTTCGGCGAAGCGCGGCACGCGGAGCGCCCGCTCGACGCGAACGTGCTCGACGGTGTCGACGCCAATTCCGAAAATCAGCGACATGCCGGCACCGCTATTCGACGGTGACCGACTTGGCGAGGTTGCGCGGCTGGTCGACGTCGAGGCCTTTGGCGGTCGAGAGCTCGAGCGCGAAGATCTGCAGCGGCAGCACGCGCAGGAACGGCTCGAAGAAATGCTCGGTCAGCGGCATCGCGAACACCTCGTCGGCGAACGGCAGCACCGCGGCGTCGCCCTCTTCGGCCACCGCGAGCACGCGGGCACCGCGAGCGCGGATCTCCTGGATGTTCGAGACGACCTTCGGGTGCAGGGTGTTGTCGTGGCGCGGGCTCGGCACGATGACGAACACCGGCTGCCCGGGCTCGATCAGCGCGATCGGGCCGTGCTTGAGCTCGCCGGCGGCGAAGCCCTCGGCATGAATGTAGGCGATCTCCTTGAGCTTGAGCGCGCCCTCGAGCGCGATCGGGTAGCCCGTCGAGCGGCCGAGGAAGAGCACCGAGCGGGTGTCAGCCATCCAGTTCGCGAGTTCGCGGATGCGGTCGTGCTGCTCGAGCACGTGCTGCATCTTCTCGGGCAGCCGGCGGAACTCCTCGAGGTGCCCCGCAACCTCCTCCTTCGAGAGGGTCTCGCGTGTGCCGGCAATGTAGAGGCCGAGCAGGTAGATCGCTGCGACCTGCGCGGTGAAGGCCTTGGTCGAGGCCACGGCGACCTCGGGGCCAGCGTGGGTGTACACGACCGAGTCGGACTCGCGCGGAATCGAGGCGCCCTGCGTGTTGCAGATCGAGATGGTCTTCGCGCCGAGCTCGCGGGCGTAGCGCACAGCCATCAGTGTGTCCATCGTCTCACCCGACTGCGACAGCGACACGACGAGCATGCGCTCGGTGACGACGGGGTTGCGATAGCGGAACTCGTGAGCGAGCTCGACCGTCACGGGCACGCGGGTCCACTGCTCGAGGGCATACGCGCCGGTGAGGCCCGAGTAGTACGCGGTGCCGCAGGCGATGAGCAGGATGCGGTCGATCTCGCGGAAGTAGTCGGCGCCGAGCACCTCGAGGTCGGGCAATTTGACGTGGTCGTCAGCGATGCGGCCGAGGATCGTCTTCTCGATCGCCTCGGGGTTCTCAGCGATCTCCTTCGCCATGTACGACGGCCAACCGCCCTTGTCGGCAGCCGAGGCATCCCAGCTCACCTCGAACTCGTCGCCCGACGCGGGCTCGCCGTCGAAGGTCGTAATCTCGACCGACTTCTTGCGCACGACGACGATCTGCTCCTGGCCCACCGCGATCGCGCGGTCGGTGTGCTCGACAAACGCGGCGACGTCAGAACCGAGGAAGTTCTCGCCGTCGCCGAGGCCGATCACGAGCGGCGAGTTGAGCCGCGCGCCGACGATGACGTCGGGCTGGTTCGCGTGAATCGCGAGCAGCGTGAACGCGCCGTCGAGGCGTGGCACGACGTTGCGGAACGTCTGCACGAGGTCGCCCGTCTTCGCATACTCGCGGCCGAGCAGGTGCGCGGCGACCTCGGTGTCGGTTTCGGAGAGGAACTCGACGCCGTCGGCCTTCAGCTCTTCGCGCAGCTCGTGGAAGTTCTCGATGATGCCGTTGTGAATCACGGCGAGCTTGCCGCCGTCTGACAGGTGCGGGTGCGCATTGCTGTCGTTTGCGGGGCCGTGGGTGGCCCAGCGGGTGTGGCCGATGCCGATGTGGCCATCTGCCATGGGGTCACGCTCGAGGTCATCGAGCAGCGTCTGCAGCTTGCCGGCGCGCTTGCGGGTGTTCAGCGCACCGTGCTCGTCGACCACGGCGATGCCCGCCGAGTCGTAGCCGCGATATTCGAGTCGGGCCAGACCCGACAAAAGGACCTGCTGACTGGTTTTGTCACCGACGTATCCAACGATTCCACACATACGGGTAATTCTGCCCCATCCCCCCGACGCGCGCGTTCAACTCCCCAAACGCGTCGAGAACGTGGGCGGAACTAGCGCTGCTGTACGCGGGTCACGACCGCCACGAGTTCGTCGAATAGCTGCTCGCTGGGCTGCACTCCCATGACCTCGGGAACGAGGTCATGGGCCGGGCGTGTCTCGAGTAGTTCGCCGAGCTCGTGCGACTGCTCGTCGTCGTCGCTGCGGAACTGCAGCGCCGCGCCGATCGCCGCCAGGAGACCACCGTGTTCGAGGCCGCGGGCCGCGAGGTCCACCGCCGGCTCGACGAAGCGCTCGTGTCGGCTCAGCTTGCGCAGCGGCTGGCGGCCGATGCGCGTCGGGGTGTCGGGCAGCTCGGGGTTTTCGAACCGCTGAATCGTGCGCGCGACATAGGCGGCGTGCTCGTCGAGGTCGAAGCCAAACTGCGCGATGAGCAGCTCGCTCGTCTCGCCGAGCACCGTGTCGACGTGCTCGCGCACCTGCGGGTTCGCCAGGGCCGACGCGATCGATGCCTCCCCCAGGAGCGAGCCCCAGTACGCGGCGGTGGCGTGGCCGGTGTTCACCGTGAAGAGCTTGCGGCGGATGTACGGGGCCAGGTCGTCGACGAAATGGGCATCGGGGATGTTCGGCTCGGCGCCATCGAACGGCCCTCGCTCGATCGCCCACTCGCTGAAGTCCTCGACCACGACGTCGACGCCGTCGGCGTGCACGGCGGGGATGATGCGGTCGACCGCGGTGTTCGCGAAGATCGCCCGGTCAGCGAGTTCTTCCGCGCCGTCGAGCACGAAGTCGCGCAGCGTGTCGGTCGCATTGATTGCGTTCTCGCAGGCAAGCACGACGAGCTTCGGCGCATCCACCGCCCGCTGCCGCAGGCCCTCGCGAATCACGGGCGCGATGAACTTGAGCACGCCCGCGCCGACGGCGCAGGTCGCGATCTCGGCCCCGGCCACGGCCGCCTGCGCGGAGGCCGGGTCGGCGGCCGAGTTCACGGCGCTGAAGCGGTCGACGGTGTGGGTGCGGGCGTTCGCGCCGACCTCGCGCACCTCGTAGCTGTCGGTGGCATTGAGCGTGTCGACGAGCTCGGCGTTGACGTCCGAGAACACGAGGTCATAGCCCGCCTCGTGCAGGGCGAGGCCGATGAAGCCCCGCCCGATGTTGCCGGCACCGAAATGTACTGCGGTCTTGGCCATTAGTCGTTTACTCCGCTCAGCAGTTCGTAGAGTTCTTCGTCGGTCTGCGCCTCGAGCAGGCGGTCAACCTTGCTCTGGTCGGCGAAGATCTGGGCAATCTTGGCGAGGATCTCGAGGTGCCCACCGTCCTTGCCGGCGATGCCGATCACGAAGCGCACCTCGTTGCCATCCCAGTCAACCGGCTGCGGGTAGCGCGCAACCGAAAGCCCCGATGCGAGCACCGCCTGCTTGGCGTCGTTCGTGCCGTGCGGGATCGCGAGGAAGCTGCCCATGAAGGTCGAGACCTCGGCCTCGCGGGCGAACATCGCGTCGACGTAGTCAGGCGTGACCGAGCCGCGGGCGACGAGTCGTTCCCCCGCCTCTCGGATCGCCTCATCACGCGTCGTCGCGGTCGGCGCCGTCGTGATGCTCTCGAGCGTGAGCACGTCGGGGTCGGCCGCCGGGGTGGCCGGTGCGGTCGCGGTGGCCGTTGCCGCGGCAGGGGCGGCGGCCGGGGCCGGCGCATCCGTGCCGTCGCTCGGCGTGTAGGGCGAGGACTCGGCCGGAGCCGCCTCGGCGGTCGCCGCCGTGAGCTCGCCATCCTGGCGCTGCTTCAGCAGGTCCACGACCTCGTCGTACTTCGGCGAGTTCATGAACTGGCCGACGGACACGTGGATCGCGTCGGGGCGGCGCTGGCGCGCGCGGGGTGTGAGCTCTTCCTGCGTGATGATGAGGTCGGCCGTGCTGTCGAGGTTCGCGATGGCCGCGTTCGTCACGGTCACGCCGGTGATGCCCGCATCCTTCACCTTCTTGCGCATGACGCTCGCACCCATCGCGCTCGAGCCCATCCCCGCATCGCAGGCGAACACGACGCTCGTGATCTCGCGGTTCGGGTTGGCGACCTCGTCGCGCAGCGAACCGGCGGATGCCTGACCGGCGAGGCTCGAGAGCGCCGCCGAGTCCTTGCCCTTGTTGCGCTGGGTCTTCGCGACGGCCGCACTCATGCCGTCCTCGCCGCGCTCAAGCGCCTCAAGGTCACGCTTGCGCGAGGCCCGCAGAATCACCGCGGCGACGACGAAGGTGACGGTGGCCGAGATGACAACCGACAGGATCACGCCGAGGTAGCTGTCACTCGCGGTTTGCAGCAGCACCGCAATGATCGAGCCCGGCGCCGCGGGCGCCCGCAGGCCCGAGTCGAAAATCATGTTCGTGAACACGCCACTCATGCCACCCGCGATCACCGCAAGCAGCAGTGCCGGCTTCATGAGCACGTACGGGAAATAGATCTCGTGGATGCCGCCGAGGAAGTGGATGATCGCGGCGCCCGGTGCCGAGGCCCGGGCCATGCCGACGCCGAAGACCGAGAACGCGAGCAGGATGCCGAGACCGGGGCCCGGGTTCGCCTCGAGCAGGAACAGGATCGACTTGCCGTCGACCGACGCCATCTGCGTGCCGAGCGGCGTCAGCACGCCGTGGTTGATGGCGTTGTTGAGGAAGAAAACCTTCGCGGGCTCGATCAAGATGCTCGTCAACGGCAGCAGGCCGTTGTTGATGAGCCAGCCGACCGCGTTCCCGAGCGCCGTCATGAGGCCGTTAACGACCGGTGCGAGCAAGTAGAAGCCTGCGATCGCCATGATGAACGAGAAGATGCCGGCCGAGAACAGGTTGACGAGCATCTCGAAGCCGGCGCGGATCTTGCCGTCCCAGAGCTTGTCGAGCTGTTTCATGAGCCAGGCCGCGATCGGCGCCATGATCATCGCTCCGATGAACATGTGCACCTGGCCGAGCTCGCTCGCGCCCTCGGGCAGCGAGGCATTGAACTGGTTGACGATGTAGTCGCTACCGACGATGACGCCCATGGTCGCGACAGTGGCGACGACGCCACCGCGCTCCTTGTAGACCATGCGGCCGGCCGTGTTCGCGATGAGCAGCGGCATCAGGTAGTGGATGGTCGGGCCGACGAGCTCCGAGAGGCTCGCGTTCGGCGTCCATCCCTTTTCGATGAAGAACGCCGTGAACAGACCCCACGCGATGAGTGCGGGGATGTTCGGCATGATCATTCCCGAGAGGAATGTGCCGAACTTCTGGACTCCGACGCTGAACTTGTTCTTGCCGCCTGACGCTGAGTCGGTCGACGGCGCGGTAGTTGCGGACACCACTGCCTCCAGATGCTCGTGAGATACGGGCGGAACCGCGACACCGCGGTTCATCCTTTACTAAGCCTACTCTGCGGCTTGTCCCAGGAATACGGCCATCACGGCCAAGCGTTCCGCACTGCCCTACCTGCCAGTAAGCTGGCTTGATGCTCACCACCGCACGGCGCCCGGCCACCGCGAAGTGGTCGACGCCGTTCGATGAGATCGATCGCGCCGACTGGGCCGAACTCGCCCCGTCGACGCCGCTGACGATCGACGAGGACGACGTCGCGCGCCTGCGCAGCCTCGGCGACCCGATCGACATCGATGAGGTGCGCGAGGTCTATCTGCCGCTCACCCGGCTGCTGAACATCCACGTGAACAACGCGCGCCAGCTGCGCCGCGCCCAGAACTCGTTTCTCGGCGACCGCGGCGACGGCACGCCCTTCGTCATCGGCGTCGCGGGCTCGGTCGCCGTGGGCAAGTCGACGGTGGCACGACTCCTGCGAGAGCTGCTGCGGCGGTGGGAGGACACCCCTCGCGTCGAGCTCATCACGACCGACGGGTTCCTCTACCCGAACGCCGAGCTCGAGCGCCGCGGCCTGATGTCGCGCAAGGGATTCCCGGAGTCGTACGACCGCCGCGCCCTGCTGCGCTTCGTCACGCAGGTGAAGTCGGGCGCTCCCGAAGTGCGCGCGCCGTTCTACTCGCACGTTGTCTACGACATCGTGCGCGACGCCGAGATCGTTGTGAACGCCCCCGACGTGCTCATCGTCGAGGGCCTCAACGTCCTGCAGCCGTCGCGCGGCGGCGGGCTCGCGGTGAGCGACATGTTTGACTTCTCGATCTTCGTGGATGCGCGCACCTCCGACATCGAGAAGTGGTACCTCGACCGCTTTCTGCAACTGCAGCGCGGCGCATTCGCGAACCCGTCCTCGTACTTCCGCAAGTACGCTGACCTCTCCCCGACCGAGGCCGTTGCCACCGCATCCGATATCTGGAACTCGATCAACCTGCCGAACCTCGAGCAGAACGTGCTGCCGACGCGCTCACGCGCGAAGCTCATCCTGCGCAAATCTGAGAACCACGCGATCTCGAAGGTCCTCCTCCGCAAGTCCTAGCGGCGGGTGTCTGGGTGCAGTTTTCTAGGATCGCTGCGGTTACCGCCGCATCTCTCGGAGAAAACCGCAGCCAAGAGGACGTCCCCAACGCAAACTCCAAGCGGATGCGCCAGTCACGGCCCCGCACCGGGAGCGAAATATCAGCGACTCGCCATTTGATAACGATTCTTATTCGCAGATAGTCTCGTGCGGTGCCGTTTCGGCGGCATCGAATTTGCTGATCCTTTAGGAAGGACCCGCCTCTATGGCACCGATCCTGTCCCGTCAAGCGCCGCTGCTCGCCTCTGCCGCATCCCTCGCGATTGCCGCGCTCGCCCTCACGGGCTGCGCCGCCGGCTCACAGCCCGGGAGCACCACGTCAACGGAGGCCGAGCACGACCACGAAGACGGTCACGAACACGAACACGCGGCGACGGAGTCGTCGGGCCCGCAGCCCCGCCTCGCGCTGACCTACGACGGCGGCATCATGGTCGTCGACGCGAACTCGCTCGAGGTCATGGCCGATCTGCCCATCGATGGCTTCAACCGCCTCAGCCCCGGCGGTGACAACCGCAACGTGTTCGTCTCGACGACGGGCGGCTGGGCCGTGCTCGACGCCGGCACCTACACCCAGCCACACGGCGACCACACCCACTTGTACGTCTCCGAGCCCGTGCTCAGCGACGTCGTCGCGAGCGCCGAGACACCCGGTCATGTCGTACACCACGACGGCCAGACCGCACTCTTCGACGACGGCACCGGCGAGGTCACGATCTTCGCCACGGCGACGCTCGAGGAGCAGGTTGACGCCGGCAGCATCACGCCGACCGCGAGCTACGAGTCGGCCGACGCGCACCACGGCGTCGCCGTGCCGCTCGCCGACGGCCAGCTGTTCGTGACGGTGGGCAACGAGTCGGATCGCAACGGCGCCCAGGTCGTTGACCCCGACGGCAACGTCATCGCCGAATCCGACGAGTGCCCCGGCATCCATGGTGAGACCACCGTCGGCGACGACCTTGTTCTCGCCGGCTGCGAGGACGGCGTGCTGCTCTCGCACGGCGACCACTTCCACAAGATCGACGCGCCCGACGACTTCGGCCGCACCGGCAACGCGTTCGCCGCCGATGATTCGACCGTCGTGCTCGGCGACTACAAGACCGACCCCGAGGGCGGCATCGACCTGACCCAGATTGCCCTCATTGACACCGTCGACGAGTCGATCAACGTCGTCGACACCGGCAGCCACTACACCTGGCATGGCCTCGCCCGCGGCGAGGACGGCGAGGCCCTCGTCTTTGGCACCGACGGCACGCTGCGCGTCTTCGACCCCGAGTCGGGCGAACTCGTCAACGAGATCGCCGTGACCGACGAGTGGACCGTGCCTGACGAATGGCAGACCAGCCACCCGGCCATCGTGCAGGACCGCGGCTACGTCTACATCAGCGACCCGAACACCTCGACCATGTACGTGGTCGACTACCTCGGCGGGGAGGTCACCGAGACGGCCCAACTGCCCCACGAGGTCAACGAGCTGGCCCTTGCCTCGGGCCAGCTCGCAGAGGACTAATCGGCAGCGCGATCCCCCCAAAAACGGCTGCGGCCCCGACCAGATTCTGGTTGGGGCCGCGGCCGTTTGACGTGAAAATTACGCGAGCGCGAGCTCGGCTTTCACGACTTCGGCGAGCGCGTCGGCATGCAGGCGCGCGGCGTCGTCGGTCTCGGCCTCGACCATGACGCGCACGACCGGCTCGGTGCCGGATGGGCGCAACAGCACCCGGCCCGTGTTGCCGAGCGCGAGTGTCACTTTCTCGACCGCGGCCTGGACTGCCTCGTTCGAAGTGCACTCGTCCTGGCGCACGCCGCGCACGTTGACGAGCACCTGCGGGTAGACCTTCATGACCTGCTTGAGTTCGCTGAGGGGCTTGCCCTCGGATGCGACAACGCAGGCGAGCAGCAGGCCGGTGAGCACGCCGTCGCCGGTGGTCGCGTGGCGAGTGACGATGACGTGTCCCGACTGCTCGCCACCGATGGTGAGCTCGCGGCGGTTGAGCTCGGCGAGCACGTAGCGGTCGCCCACCTTCGTTTCGACGAGGGTGATGCCATGCTCGCGCATCGCGATGCGCAGGCCAAGGTTCGACATGACCGTCGCGACGAGCGTGTCGTCCTTGAGCATCCCGCGGCCCTTGAGCCACAGGGCGAGGATCGCGAGGATTTGGTCGCCGTCGATAACTTCGCCGTTCGAGTCGACCGCGAGGCAGCGGTCGGCATCGCCATCGTGCGCGACGCCGAGGTCGGCGCCGAGCGACACGACGGTCTCACGCAACTTGTCGAGGTGCGTCGAGCCGACGCCCTCGTTGATGTTGAGGCCATCGGGCTCGCCACCGATGACGGTGACGTCGGCGCCCGCGTCGGCGAACACCTCGGGCGAAACGCCCGCGGCTGCGCCGTTGGCGCCATCGATGACGATGCGCATGCCGTCGAGCGGCGGGCGGCCGTCGTCGTAGACGACCGGCAGCGACGAGAGCAGGTGCAGCGTGTAGCGATCTTCGGCATCAGCAAAACGCTCGATGCGGCCGACCCCGTCGCCAGTGGGACGAAGCTGCTCAGCGTCAAGCTGGGCCTCGATCTCGTCTTCGAGTTCGTCGGCCAGCTTCCTCCCGCCGCGGGCAAAGAACTTGATGCCGTTGTCGGGAGCAGGGTTGTGAGACGCCGAGATCATGACGCCAAAGTCGGCGTCAACGTCGGCGGTCAAAAACGCCGCTGCGGGCGTAGGGATCACGCCGGCGTCGAAGACATCGACGCCCGCGGAGGCGAGTCCGGCGGCGACTGCCGCGCTGATGAACTGGCCGGAGATACGCGGATCCCGGGCGAGAACCGCGACCGGCCGCTCGCCGCGCTCGCGCGCTTCACGCGCGAGCACGGCGGCGGCCGATTGAGCCAGGCCGACTGCGAGTTCTACGGTCAGGCGTTCGTTGGCGAGGCCACGAACACCATCCGTTCCAAAAAGTCGACCCACGTTGGCCCTTCCGATTAGCGCTTCGAGTACTGCGGAGCCTTGCGGGCCTTCTTGAGACCGGCCTTCTTGCGTTCCTTGACTCGCGGGTCGCGGGTAAGGAAGCCGGCCTTCTTCAGCTCGGGACGGTTGTGCTCTCGGTCAATCTCGTTGAGCGCACGCGCAATGCCGAGGCGAAGCGCGCCAGCCTGACCCGAAGGTCCGCCGCCGTGAATCTTTGCGATTACGTCGTAAGCACCGTTCAACGTCAGCAGGGTGAACGGATCGTTAATGAGCTGCTGGTGCAGCTTGTTGGGGAAGTACTCGTCAAGGGCGCGGCCATTGACGGTGATCTTGCCGGTACCGGGGACAACGCGCACGCGGGCAACAGCCTGCTTGCGACGGCCCACGGCCTGACCCGACACGGTGAGTGCGGGGCGCGGGGTGGTTTCGACAGCTTCCGAGGCCGGGGTCTCGGTGCTGAAGTTGGTGAGCTGCTCCGCGGTGGAGTCTTCGATGGTCGCCACTATCTCAGTCCTTCGTTCTTCGTGCCGCTACTGGGCAACCTGGTCAAAGGTGTAGGGCTTGGGCTGCTGTGCAGCGTGCGGGTGCTCAGGACCCGCGTACACCTTGAGCTTCTTGAGCTGGTCACGGCCGAGCGAGTTCTTCGGCAGCATGCCCCGGATCGCCTTTTCAACGGCGCGCTCCGGGCGCTTCTCGAGGAGCTCGGTGTAGCTCTCGGCGCGGAGGCCACCCGGGTAACCCGAGTGACGGTAGGCCTTCTTCTGCTCCAGCTTCGCACCCGTGAGCGCGACCTTGTCGGCGTTCACGACGACGACGAAGTCGCCGGTGTCGACGTGGGGAGCGAAGATGGCCTTGTGCTTACCGCGCAGGATGGCGGCAGCGTGCGAGGCGAGACGACCCAGGACGATGTCGGTTGCGTCAATGACGAACCATTCGCGGGTGATTTCACCTGCCTTGGGCGTGTAAGTACGCATAGCAATGCATCTTTCGTTCGAAGGGAATGGTCGTGAGTCCCGCTCGGTCGTCGTGTTGGCCCGCCGAATGACGGGTGAACGCGACAGTTGAGGGTCCACTTCGATGCCCGGGTAAGCGGGCAACCTGAATATGTTACTTCACGGCGTGGCAGCGGCGCAATGGTCTGCGGCGGATGCAGCGGCTTAGAAGAGCTGGCGGAAGTTCGCCCGCGCGAGATCGAGCAGTTCGTCGCCACGACCCGAGAGCACGGTGCGGATCGCGTAGAGCGAGAAGCCCTTCACCTGCTCGGCCGTGATCGCCGGGGGCATCGAGAGCTCCTGGCGCTCAACCACGACGTCGACGAGTGCCGGGCCGGGATGCGCGAGGGCCTCGGCGATGGTCGACTCGACGTCCCTTGATTCCTCGACGCGCCAGCCGCGGATGCCCACGGCCTCGGCCACCTTCGCAAAGTTCGGGTTCTCGAGATCAGTCGCGAACGTGACGAAGCCGGCCGCCTTCATCTCAAGCTCGACGAAGTTGAGTGACGAGTTGTTCAGCACGATGAGTTTCACCGGGAGCTGGTTCTGCGTCACGGTGAGCAGCTCCCCCATGAGCATCGACAGGCCTCCGTCGCCTGCGAGCGCGACGATCTGGCGGTCGGGGAACGCCGACTGGGCGCCGATCGCGTGAGGCAGCGCGTTCGCCATTGAGCCGTGGCTGAACGAGCCGATGAGACGTCGGCCGCCGCCGAGGTGCAGGTACCGGGCCGCGTAGACGACGGGCGACCCCACGTCAGGGATAAACACCGCGTCGTCGTCGGCCAGTTCGTCGAGCACGCTGGCGACGTACTGCGGATGGATGGGCCGCTTGCCGCGAGACGGCACGGCGAGTTCGTCGAGGCGCTTGCGCGTGCGCTCGTAGTGCTTCACCGAGTCGTTGAGGTGCGCCCGTTTGCGGTTGCGCTTGAGCAACGGCAGCAGGGCGCGCACGGTGTCGCCGACGTCGCCGACGAGGCCAAGGTCGAGGGGTGTGCGGCGACCGAGCTGCTCGCCGCGAATATCCACCTGCGCGACCTTCGCATCCTTCGGGTAGAACTGCTGATAGGGGAAGTCGGTGCCGAGCATCAGCAGCACGTCGGAATTTTCCATGGCGCGGTAGCCCGAGTTGAAGCCGAGCAGTCCGGTCATGCCGACGTCGAACGGGTTGTCGTGCTCGATGTGCTCCTTGCCGCGCAGCGCGTGCACGATCGGCGCGCCGAGCACGTCGGCGAGTTCGACGACGTCATCGTGTGCGCCCGCGACGCCGGCACCGGCAAGGATGGTGGGGCTCGACGCACCCGCAAGCAGCTTGGCGAGCTCCTGCAGCTCGGCCTCGGACGGCAGCACGCGCGGCTGTGCGGCCCGCACGACGTGTTCACCCTCGTGGCTGGCTTGCTGCAGCGCGACGTCACCGGGCAGCACGACGACGGCGACGCCGCGCCGCTCGATGGCCGCGCGCATCGCGATCTCGAGCACGCGGGGCATCTGTTCGGCAGACGAGACGAGCTCGGTGTAGACACTGCACTCGCGAAAGAGCTCCTGCGGATGCGTCTCTTGGAAGTAGTTCGAGCCGATTTCCTCGCTCGGGATGTGCGCTGCAATCGCGAGCACGGGCACGCGCGAGCGCTGTGCGTCGAAGAGCCCGTTGATGAGGTGCAGGTTGCCCGGGCCACAGCTGCCGGCACAGACCGCCAGCTCGCCGGTGAGCTCGGCATCGGCCGCAGCCGCGAACGCCGCCGCCTCCTCGTGGCGCACGTGCACCCACTCGACCTGCTCGTCTTTGCGAATCGCATCGGTGAAGCCGTTGAGCGAGTCGCCCGGCACCCCATACACGCGGCGCACGCCGTTCACTCGAAGGTTGTCGACCAGATTCTGCGCCACTGTGACCATGGACTGCTCCTTGCCTCGCGTTTAGTACGGCCAGTCTTGCACTTGCGTACGAGAAGTTCTCGAACGCGGCACGGGCAACGGCGACCCCGATCCATATCGAATCTGGGCCGCCGCCGGACTTTCACTGCCGCGAGTCGCTAGCAGCAGCGCGCCGAAGGGTTCGCATCCTCGTCGCGCGCCTTCTGCCGCCAGAACTCACGCTCGGTCATCGGCGTGGCGTCGGGGTGCTCCCGGCGCAGGTGATTCACGTACCGCTCGTACGCGTGCCCGCCCATCATGCCGTTGAGGTACCAGCTCGCGGTCGCGAACCAGGCCCTGATGTGCCCTGGCTTGTTCGAGTGCGTGGGCGCGGTCATTATTCGAGCGTCCGATCGCGCTTGTCCTCGGGCAGCTGCGCCCACTTCTCCATGAGCTCCTTCTCGGGTTGGGTCGCCGAGATACCCGCCGGAGCGAAGGTCAGCGATGGCACCGGCTTCGGCTCCGACGTCGGCAGACCATCGTGCTTCCACGCCTGGATGATCTTCACGAAGGCCGCGCCAACAACGACGAGCGTGAGGATCGCGAACAGTACCGAGAGCGAGCCCTGCACCGCGGTGTTGCGCACGGTGGCCTCGAGCTTCGTAACGTCGGCGTTCGGATCGGCCGCGAGCGCCGTGTCGATGTCGGCGCGGGTGGCGAAGTGGTTGGCCCAGTAACCGACGTTGCGCACCGGCGAGAAAATCTTGTGCCAGGAGCCGACCATCGTGACGACAAGGTCGAACACGAGTGGAACGCCGGGAATCCAGAGGTACTTGAACATCCGGCGTCCGCGCTTCGCGAGGATCGCCGTGACGACCGCGAGCGCGACCGCCGCGAGCAACT
Organism: Gulosibacter massiliensis; assembly: GCF_900626105.1. Classification (NCBI taxonomy): domain Bacteria; kingdom Bacillati; phylum Actinomycetota; class Actinomycetes; order Micrococcales; family Microbacteriaceae; genus Gulosibacter; species Gulosibacter massiliensis. The sequence continues at coordinate 1,640,745 of NZ_UYZX01000001.1, read as the reverse complement.
GGTTCGCGATACCAAACAACGGGAAGAACGTGTTGATGCCGCCGAGTGGATCGGTGACGCCGAGCAGCAGGATGTAGCCCCAGCCCGCGACCATGAGGGCGGTCGTCAACCACACGCCGAGCCGCCAGTTGTTGTCTTTGATGCGCGGCCAGAAGTTGCCGAGCGCCTCCTGCAGCTGGAAGCGTGCCACGCGGGTACCAGCGTCCACCGCGGTGAGGATGAACAGCGCCTCAAACATGATCGCGAAGTGGTACCAGAAGCCCATGAGGCCCGGCGTGATGTTGTGCATGATGTGCGCGATACCCATGGCGAGCGTTGGCGCACCACCCGTGCGGGAGACGATCGACTCCTCCCCCACCTCATCGGCCATCTGCTGCAGGAACGAACCGTCAACGTGCACGCCGTTGAGGCCGAGCGAGTTCACGAACATCGCCGCGCCCTCGACCGTGCCGCCCGTGGCCGCGACGGACGCGTTCATGGCGAAGTAGAGGCCACGGTCGATCGACACGGCGGCGACGAGCGCCATAATCGCGACGAACGACTCCATGAGCATGCCGCCGTAACCGATGAACTTTGTCTGGCGCTCCTTGTGCACCATCTTTGGAGTCGTGCCCGACGAGATGAGCGCGTGGAAGCCCGAGAGCGCGCCACACGCGATGGTGACGAAGAGGAACGGGAACAGCGCGCCGCTGAACACGGGGCCGTCTGACCGGCTCGCAAACTCGCTGAACGCGGGCGCCGTGATCTCGGGGCGCACGATGACGATCGCCACCGCGAGCACAACGATGACGCCGATCTTCATGAACGTCGACAGGTAGTCGCGGGGCGTGAGCAGCAGCCACACCGGCAGCACGGCCGCGACGAAGCCGTAGATGATGATCGCCCACGCGATGGTCGTGTGGTCGAGCAGGAAGAACGACGAGCCCCACTCGGTCGCGGCGATCTGGCCGCCGCCGATGATCGCGGCCATCAGCAAGATGAAGCCGATCACCGAGACCTCGAGGATCTTGCCAGGGCGCAGATACCGCAGGTAGATGCCCATGAACAACGCGATCGGAATTGTCATGCCGACCGAGAAGACACCCCAGGGGCTCTCGCCGAGCGAGTTCACGACGACGAGCGCGAGGATCGCCACGATGATGATCATGATCGTGAGGGTCGCGAGAATTGCGGCGATGCCGCCGACGCGCCCGAGGTCATCCCGCGCCATCTGGCCGAGCGAGCGGCCGCGGCGACGCGTCGAGATGAAGAGCACGAGGTAGTCCTGTACCGCGCCCGCGAGCACGACGCCGACGATGATCCAGATCGTGCCGGGCAAGTAGCCCATCTGCGCGGCGAGCACGGGGCCGACGAGCGGGCCGGCGCCGGCGATCGCGGCGAAGTGGTGGCCGAACAGCACGCGGCGGTCGGTCGCGACGAAGTCCTTGCCGTTCGCCATGTACTCGGCCGGGGTGGCGCGGTGGTCGTTCGGGCGCAGCAGGTGCTTCTCGATGTAGTTCGCGTAGAAGCGGTAGGCGATGAGGTAGGTGCACACCGCGGCGAACACGAACCAGATGCCGTTGACCGATTCGCCGCGCACGAACGCGAGCATGGTCCAGGCCACGCCACCGAGCAGCGCAATGGCCACCCACGTGATGATCTTGCCGGGCGTCCACTTCCGCGCTCGGTCGAGCGCCTTGGCGTCGGCGCCGGCGACCGGGTACCCCTCGGGGGTGTTGAGCTGGGACTCATCCCATTCGACGGGCGGATTCGCGGCGTCGTCGGCGCGCGATTCGTCGATCTTGGTCATTCTTTCTCGCTCTCACTGGTTCAGCTCTGCGTTGAGTTGACGCGCGCCGTGCGGGTGCGGCGCGTGGCTAAGCATAGTGGCTTTCAGCAAATTGGCGAGATTCTTACAGCTTGGAGGCCTCGCGACGTGGTAGCTCAACGACATTGTCTGGCCGCTTCGCGCGGGTTGCGAGCTGGCGGGATGCGAGGTCGGCGTCGTCGGGGTAGCCCACCTCGGTGAGGGTGAGGCCCTTCGCCGCAAGCACCGTGAACGCGTTCGAGCGGCTGCGCACCTCGAGCAGCTCGGGCACGCGCGCGAGCGGCAGCCTGCCCTGCCCGACCGCGGCGCACATCCCCACGAGCGAGCGCACCATCGAGTGGCAGAACGCGTCGGCGCGCACGTGCGCGCGAAAGACGCCCCGTTCGAGTTCCTCCCAGCGGAACTCCTGCAGGGTGCGAATCGTCGTCGCGCCCTCGCGCGGCTTGCAGAAGCCCGCGAAGTCGTGCAGCCCGACGAGCACCTCGGCGGATGCGTTCATCGCGTCGAGGTCGAGGGCTCGGCGCACGACGGTGGTGCGGTGGCGCTCGAGCGGGTTCGCGACCGAGGTTGAGTCGGCGAGGCGATATTCGTAGCTACGCCAGAGCGCCGAGAAGCGGGCGTCGAACTCCGGGCCGACCTCGCGCGCGCCGGTGATGACGACGTCCGAGTCGGCTCCGAGAATGCCCGCGCAGCGGCGCACCAGCGCGGCCTCGGGGTCGTCGTCGCCGCGCCCGCGCACGGTCGACGCCCACACCTCGTCGTCGAGGTCGAGGTGCGCGACCTGGCCGGTGGCATGCACCCCAGCATCCGTTCGGCCAGCGACCGTGAGCAGCGGGCCGATCTCGGGCAGCGCGCGGTAGAGGATGCGCAGCGCATCCTCGAGCGTGCCCTGCACCGTGCGAAGCTCGGGCTGCGCGGCCCAGCCGCTGAAGGCCGTGCCGTCGTAGGCGATGTCGAGGCGCACGCGGACATTCATGGCGACCATCTTGCCGTATCCGCGGGCCCGCCGGGGCGAGGCGCTCGCGAGGAAACGAGGACGGCCCCCGCCTGATGGCGGGGGCCGTCCTACTGGTGCGAGGAGACTACTTGGTCTCTTCCTCGGCAGCGTCGTCGGCAGCAACCTCGTCGGTCGCCTCGGCGGCGGCCTCGTCGGGCTCGACCTCGGCGGCAGCCTCGGCTGCCTCGGTCTCGACGGCGGCCTCGGCCTCAACGTCCTCGGTCACCACGTCGTCCTCGACAACCGGCGCCTCAGCGACGGGGGTCTCGGCAGCGGTGTTCTTCACCTTCGGCGTGACGGGCTCGAGTACGAGCTCAATCACGGCCATCGGCGCGTTGTCACCCTTGCGGTAACCGGTCTTGATGACGCGGGTGTAGCCGCCCGGGCGCTCCGCGACGAGCGGCGCGATCTCGGTGAAGAGCTCGTGCACGACACCGCGGTCGGTGATCGTCTCAAGCACCTTGCGGCGGTTGTGCAGGTCGCCACGCTTGGCCTGCGTGATGAGGCGCTCGGCGACGGGCTGGAGGCGCTTCGCGCGGGTCTCGGTGGTCTGGATGCGCTTGTGCGTGAACAGCTGCGCGGCCATCTGGCCAAGAATCATGCGCTCGTGGGTGGGGCCGGCGCCGATGCGAGGACCCTTTGTAGGCTTAGGCATTCTCGTGATCTCTTTCTGAAACTAGGTATCCGCGTCTGCGCGGTTTAGATGTACTCGCCGCTGTCTTCGCCAGCACCGTAGAAGTGGGTGCCTTCGAAACCGGGCACCGAATCCTTGAGGCTCAGGCCCATGCTCGACAGCTTGTCGCGCACCTCATCTACCGACTTCTGACCGAAGTTGCGGATGTTCATCAGCTGCGTCTCGCTCAGCGCAACGAGCTGCGACACCGTGGTGATGCCCTCGCGCATGAGGCAGTTGTACGAACGAACCGACAGGTCGAGGTCGTTAATGCTCATCGACAGTTCTTCGTTGATGACCTGGTCAACCGGCGCGGGGCCGATCTCGATACCTTCAGCCTCAACGTTGAGCTCGCGTGCAAGCCCGAACAGCTCAACCAGCGTACCGCCAGCCGACGCAACCGCGTCGCGCGGCGACATCGACTGCTTGGTCTCGACGTCGACCACGAGGCGGTCGAAGTCGGTGCGCTCACCCGCACGGGTGGCCTCGACGCGGTAGGTGACCTTGAGCACCGGCGAGTAGATCGAGTCGACCGGAATCTGGCCGGCCTCGGAGTACTCGTTACGGTTCTGCTGGGCCGAAACATAGCCGCGGCCACGCTCGACCGTCAGCTCAAGCTCGAACTTCGCGTCGTCGTTCAGCGTCGCGATGACGAGGTTCGGGTTGTGAATCTCCACACCGGCGGGGGCGGAGATGTCAGCGGCAGTCACTTCACCGGCGCCGGTCTTGCGCAGGTACGCGGTGATCGGCTCGTCGTGCTCGCTCGAAACAACGAGCTGCTTGATGTTGAGGATGATTTCGGTGACATCCTCTTTCACGCCCGAAATGGTCGTGAACTCGTGCTGCACGTTGTCGAGACGAATGCTCGTAACGGCCGCGCCGGGGATCGAGCTGAGCAGGGTGCGACGCAGCGAGTTGCCGAGCGTGTAGCCGAAGCCAGGCTCGAGCGGCTCGATGACGAAGCGCGAACGGTACTCGGAGACGTGCTCCTCGGTGAGGGTGGGGCGCTGTGCAATGAGCACTGTGTGGTTCCTTTCGGCAAAGCGTCCGCTATATGACGCTTGGCGTGTGCGTGAGGGGCGATCTCACGTGAGGTAGGTAGTGGTGCGAAAGACAGGCGGTCCGGCGGGTGCCGGAAAGTCGCCCAACCCTCGAGGTGAGGGCCGGGCGACTGGGTGCGTTAGACGCGACGACGCTTCGGCGGACGAGCACCGTTGTGCGCCTGCGGGGTGACGTCGGTGATCGAACCGACCTCGAGGCCCGCGGCCTGCAGCGAACGGATGGCGGTCTCGCGACCCGAACCGGGGCCCTTCACGAAGACGTCAACCTTCTTCATGCCGTGCTCCTGCGCCTGGCGAGCAGCCGACTCCGCGGCGAGCTGCGCGGCGAACGGGGTCGACTTACGCGAACCCTTGTAGCCAACAGCGCCCGACGAGGCCCAGCTGATCACAGCACCGGTGGTGTCAGTGATCGAAACGATCGTGTTGTTGAACGTCGACTTGATGTGCGCCTGGCCGACGGCGACGTTCTTGTTGCTCTTGCGGCGCGGCTTGCGCGCGGCGGTCTTGGGGGTAGCCAATTCTTCTCTCCTACGAAATTCGGTTCACTCACATCCGCAATGCGGATGGGTTACTTCGCCTTCTTCTTACCGGCGACGGTGCGCTTCGGGCCCTTACGCGAACGCGCGTTGGTCTTGGTGCGCTGACCGTGCACGGGAAGACCGCGACGGTGGCGGATGCCCTGGTAGCTACCGATTTCGACCTTGCGGCGGATGTCGGCTGCGACCTCACGGCGAAGGTCACCTTCAACCTGGTAGGTGCCTTCGATGTGGTCGCGGAGGGCAACGAGCTGCTCGTCGCTGAGGTCCTTGACTCGGGTGTTGCCGTCGACGCCGGTAGCCTCGATCGCCTCGAGGGCGCGGGTGCGGCCGATGCCGTAAATGTAGGTGAGTGCAACCTCGACGCGCTTTTCGCGCGGGAGGTCAACGCCTGCTAGACGTGCCATTGGAGTGTGCTCCTAGATGGTGAGAGGTGTGGTGCAGCAGTTGGGCCCCGGCCTCGTGCCCGGAGGTGTCCCCGACCTTGGTGCGATCGGCTCTTACCGCTGCGATTGCAATATTGAGTTGTGCGCCGCCGAGGCGGCAGATGCGCGTCGGGCGCGGGGCCCGCCAACCGCAACTAGCCCTGGCGCTGCTTGTGACGCGGGTTGTCGCAGATGACCATGACGCGGCCGTGACGACGGATCACGCGGCACTTGTCGCACATCTTCTTAACCGAAGGCTTGACCTTCATGAGTGTTCTTCTTTCTTCGCTGGCCTCGTGCTGACGCGGGTGCGCCAGCCGTTCCTTATCCGGCCGAAACGAACTGCAAGCTACTTGTAGCGGTAGACGATTCGGCCACGCGTGAGGTCGTAGGGGCTGAGCTCTACGATCACTCGGTCTTCGGGAAGGATGCGGATGTAGTGCTGCCGCATCTTGCCGGAGATGTGTGCGAGGACCTTGTGTCCATTGGAAAGTTCGACACGGAACATTGCGTTCGGCAATGCTTCGATGACCGTGCCCTCGATCTCGATGACGCCGTCTTTTTTGGCCATAGCCTCACTGTCGCTTGCTGTAGTTCGCCGCATGCCGGTCATGCGGAAATCGACTTCTCGCAGACATGCCAAAGCAGGCACGACAAGCCGACTTTCAACTATAGGCTGGCGCGCTCGCGAAATGCAAGGGGGAGTTCCGTTCAGATCCCACGGAACTCAGACAGCCCGAGCCTAACAGCCTTGCGTGCAGAACACACTCATCGCTGGCGGTGGGTTTCGGGCGCGCGCCCTTGGGCATGTCGGAGGGTCGTGGTGTTCTTGGTGCAGGTGGACGAGCTGCCGTCGGCGGCGCGGAGGAAATGTCGGAGGCTCATGGTCCACTCCTAGTACCGGTAACGCGACCCAGCAAAAGCGATAGAGGAGGCGAGGCACAATGACCAACACGGAACCCGAGTTCGACGATGACCACGCCGACGAGTCGCTGCGCCTCGCGCTCGAGCAGTTCCACGCCGACCTGCGCGCGCGTGCCGCGGTCGATGCCTCCGACTTCCGCACCTACGCCACCATCTACAACACTGCCGAGACCTATACCGCGCGCGATTGCGGGCCGGCAGTTTCGGCCACGAAGCGCGCCGAGACGTTCCAGTGGCATCTGCGCTCGGTCGCGGGCGAGTTCGCGTGCGACTCGCAGCTCACCGACAACGCGCTGATGAACCGCGCGCGCAACGCGCACAACCTGTTCACGAAGTTCCCGTACTGGCACGACGCGCTCGCCGAGGCGTCGGTGCAGGCGGGGCACGTGGGCGCGATGCTGCGGTACCACTCCCCTGTTCCGGCGCACCACTACGACGCCTACGGCAACGGCGTGCTTCGGTACGCCAAGGCCCACACGGTGCCTCAGACCGAGACCTACGCCAAGAAGCTCGCGGCGAAGCTCGCGAGCGAGGAGTTCGAGGAGGCCCACAAGCAGGCATTCGAACAGCGCCGCGTCATCGTCAACCACGACGACTTTGGCATGGCCTACCTCACTGCCTTTATCCCGTCTGTCATCGCGGCCGCCATCGACGAGCGTCTGTCGCGCGACGCCGAGGCGATGATCGACGCGGCCAAGCAGGAGGGTAAGGACCGTCGGGACGAGCCCGAGTTCGAGGCCGATCTGCGCACGCGCGACCAGCACCGCGCCGATGCCCTCTCCGACACCCTGCTCACGGCAACAGCACAGACGATCCTCGAGGGCCCTGCCGAGGGCGCCGCCCGCGTCAAGGCCACGGTCAGCATCGTCACGCCGGTGCTCGCACTACGTGACCCAAAGTTCGCCGAGGACTTCGCTCAGGCGGGTGGCTCCGACACCAGCGCCGGGGTGGCGATGCTCAACGGCATCCAGCCCATGAGCGCCGACGAGGCCCGGCAGTGGGCGGCCGACGGCGAGCTCGAGCGCATCCTCACGCACCCCATCACAGGGCACGTGATCACCGCCGACACCTACGCGCCGACCGCCTCGCTGCGCCGGTATCTCCGGGCCCGCGACGTCGTCTGCCGCTTCCCAGGTTGTCGCCGACCGGCGCACCGCAGCGAGCTCGACCACACGGTCGCGTGGCAGAACGGCGGCAAGACGCACCCGGGCAATCTCGGGCATCTCTGCCGGGCGCACCACACACAGAAGCACGTGCAGCCTTGGCAGGTTGTCAACCTCGGCGGCGGAGAACTGGCCTGGATCACACCCGTGGGGCGCACCATTCACGTTTCACCCGAACCGCCGGGGCCCCGCTTTGTCGAGGTGCACGATCCGCCACCCTTCTGAGGGTGCGGTCTGCCGACGAACGGGCCAACGCACCCCAGCACCCCAGCGCATCCACAGAGCCCATCAGGGTCACACCGCTCGTCACATCGAGAGCGGTACTCGGGATGCGCTGGGGCGCTTTTGCGCTACGGCACAGGAACGGGAACGACCCCAAGCGGCGCCAGACCCGCAGCCCCACCGTCGGCGGCGGTGGAGACCCAGATACCTTCTTTATGGCGAAGCACGGTGTGCTCCCAGTGGGCGCTCGGAGTGCCGTCGATGGCGCGCACGGCCCAGTGGTCGGGGTCGGTGCGCACGTCGGGGATGCCGGCGGTAAGCATGGGCTCGATGCAGATCGCGAGACCGGCCTTGACGACGGGTCCGCGGCGGCGCACGCGGTAGTTGAAGACCGTCGGCTCCTCGTGCATGTCGCGGCCGATGCCGTGGCCGGTGTAGCCCTCAAGGTTGCCGAGCGGGCCCTCGTCGAGGTGCATATCAATCTCGTCCTCGATGGCGCCGCCGACGTCGTTGAGGTGGCGAGCAGACGCGACCGCGGCGATGCCGGCCCACATGGCGGCCTGCGCCGCGGCGCTCGTGCGGTGCGCATCCAGCAGCCACTGCTCGGCGTTCTCGCGCTGCGGCTCACCCTGCACGATGAACGTGCGGGCCGAGTCGCCGTTCCAGCCGTTGAGCTGGGCGCCGCAGTCGATCGACACGATGTCGCCGGGTTGCAGCGGCGTCTCGTTTGGGATCCCGTGCACGACCACGTCGTTCACCGACGCGCAGACGGTGTGGGCGTAATCCTCTACGAGTTGGAAGTTCGACTCGCCACCGCCGTCGAGAATCACGCGCTCGGCGATGGCGTCGAGTTCAAGGGTCGAAATGCCGGGCCGGATGGCCGCCTCGACCGCATCCAGCGCCTGCGAGGTGAGCAGGCCGGCGGGCACCATGAGGCGTAGCTCCTCGGGGGATTTGTAGATCGACCGCATGGCACCGAGCCTACTCGGCACACCGCGTATCACGGGCGAGTAAAGAGGTATCGCTCAAGCTGTACGTTCCGTGCTAACTTGCTGGAAACTTCACGACGGCATCCGCGCCATACAACGACGGTAGGAACCACGCATGTCCGCCAGCCCAACAACGCTCGAAGATCGCGACCCACCGGAACCAACAGGGCTGAAGCGCACGCTCGGGGTCTGGAGCACCCTCACTCTCGGCGTCGGCGCCATGGTCGGCTTCGGCTGGGTGACGCTCGTCGGAGGATGGATCGAAAGCGCCGGCTCGCTCGGCGCCACCCTCGCGTTCGTCGTCGGTGGCTTCATGATGGCGATCGTGTCGCTGGTCTACGCCGAGCTCGTCGCCGCGATGCCGAAGGCGGGCGGCGAGCACAACTACATCATCCGTGCGATGGGCCCGCGCTGGTCCTTCATCGGTTCGTGGGCGATCACGGGTGGCTATGCCACGGTGGTCGCATTCGAGGCGGTCGCGCTCCCCCGAGCCATCGACTATGTCGTCGACCTCGAGCAGATCCACCTTTGGACGGTCAGCGGCTCCGAGGTCTTCCTCGTCTGGGCCCTCGTCGGCTCGGTCGTCGCGGTGCTCATCACGATCATCAACATCCTCGGCGTCAAGGTCGCGGGTGGCGTGCAGATGTTCGTCGTCATCTTCCTCTTCGCCATCGGCGCGCTGCAGATCTTCGGCTCGGTCACGGGCGGCTCTGGCGCAAACTTCGAGCCCTTCTTCACGGGCGGCTCCGCGGGCTTCTTCGCGGTGCTCATCGTCGTGCCGTTCCTCTTCGTTGGCTTCGATGTGATCCCCCAGGCCGCCGAAGAGGTGGACATCCCGCCGCGCAAGGTGGGCAACATCTCGTTCATCTCGGTGCTCATCGCCGCGGCCTGGTACATCATGATCGTGCTCACGGTCTCGTCGGCGCTCACGCACGAGCAGATGGCGGGCTCGAGCCTGCCGGCGGCGGATGCGATGGGCGCGCTGTTCGGCAACCAGTTCTTCGCGAACCTCATGGTCGCGGCAGGCGTCGCCGGCATCATCACGTCGTGGAACTCGCTGCAGCTCGGTGCCTCGCGCCTCATGTTCTCGCTCGCCCGCGGCGGCATGCTGCCCGCGTGGCTCGGCAAGCTGCACCCGAAGTACGGCACGCCCGCGAACGCGCTCATTGTGCTCGGCGCCATCGCGACGATCGCCCCGTTCTTCGGCGCCTCCGCACTCGGCTGGATCGTCGACGCGGGTTCCCCGATGATCGTCACCGCCTACCTGCTCGTGTCGATCTCGTTCGTGATCCTCCGCGTGCGCGAGCCACGCATGGAGCGCCCGCTGCGCATCGGCGGCATAGGCAAGTTCGGCGTCGTCATCGGCGGCCTCTCGATCGCGATCACCGCGTTCCTCTGCTCGCTCTACCTGCCCGGCATGCCCGCCGGCATCGGCATCGAGTCGTGGCTCATCTTCGGCGTCTGGTGGATCGTCGGCGCCGTGTTCTTCGTGGCGATCCCGGGCGGCGTGAAGCCGGGCCCGGACGCCGAACAGGAGCTCTACGAAAAGGTGCTGCAGAAGTTCCCGAACCGGCGCGGCTAGCGAGCCCCGGCTCGCGCCCGCACCTGTCGCACGAACTCCCCGAAGAGCACGCGCCGATCGTCAAGATTCGCCGCGAGCTCTTCGGGATGCCACTGCACCCCGAGAATCCAGGTGTTGCCGACGCGCTCGGTCGCCTCGGTGATGCCGTCGCCGGCACGCGCCGCGACGCGCAGCCCCTCGCCGACCCGGTCGACGGCCTGGTGATGCCCGTTGCGCACCGTCAGGCTCGACGATCCATACAGCTCACGAAGGCGACTGCCCTCGACGAGCTCGACCACCTCATCCACGAAGAGCGGGTCGCCCGGCGCACCCTTGTGCAGCTCGAACGGATCGAGATCGGGCACGAGCGAACCCCCGCACGCGACGTTGAGCAACTGCGAGCCACGGCACAGGTGCAGCATGATCGCGTCGTCGGCGATGCCGGCACGAATGAGCTCGAGCTCGCGGTCGTCGGCGCGACGATCCTTGCCGTACTCGTTCGGCACGGGGTCGGTGTGCCCGTACAGCGTCGCGTCGACGTCGCCACCGCCGAGCACGAGGATGCCGTCGGCGCCGCGAATCGCCTCGGCATCGGGCGGCGTCTCGTCGGCCACGTCGTGCAGGCTCGCGCGGGCGCCGGCATCATGCAGCGCGGCCACGGCGACCTGAATCAGATCGCGATTCAACCCGCGCGAGAACGACGACTGCCCCGGCGTATTCAGCTGCACGACGACTGCGATCTCGACGTCGGCATCGGGATGCGCCGAGGTCGTCACCGCCTCGTCCCACGTCAGCGGCGTCACGCCGCGTTCTGTTCGCTCGAGCGTGCGCGGGCCTGGGCCACGACCCAGTCGAACAGCGCCTGATCGCTCGCGACCGAGTCGCTGCGATCCTCGGGATGCCACTGCACCGCAACGATGTTCAGCTCCGGGTCCTCGAGTGCCTCGACAGCGCCGTCGGCGGCCCGCGCCGTGACGCGCATGCCCTCGCCAACGCGCCCAACGGCTTGATGGTGATAACTCGACACCGAGACGACGCCCGCGGCCGCCTCCCCCAGCGCCCCCGCGAGCGCGCTGCCCGGCGCAACCTCGACGTCGTGAATGGTGTCGACATGTTCCTGCGGCTGCTGCGGCCAGTGCTGCACAAGGTCGCCCCCGCGCTCGACGTTCCACAGCTGCATCCCGCGACAGATCAGCAGGGCGGGGATGCCGTGCTCGGCCGCCGCCGCGATGGCCGCCGCGTCGGCGTCATCCTGCCCGTCGTACGAGCACCCGGCGTAGCTTGCCTCGGCGAGCTGACCGTAGCGGAACGGGTCAATGTCGGGCCCGCCCGGCAGCACGAGCCCGTCGACGAGGCCCCAGAACCGAGAGTCGGGGTTCGCCCAGTCGACGAGCGGGCTCAGGACGACCGGGTCGCCGCCCGCGCGCTGGATCGCGCGCAGGACGGCGTTAGCGGCCACCGAGGCATCAAAGCGCAGGCCCTGAATCTTGGCCGAGCTCAGCCCCGGCACGCCGATGATCGGTCGCAAGGCTAGGCGCCCTCCCCGCGCAGGGTCTCACCCGGGAAAGGCAGGTGCGGCATCCATTTGACCCAGACTGCTTCGAGCCGGCCGTCATCGAGCACGCGGCCGATCTCGCCGTTGAGTTCCTCGAGCAGCTCCGTGTTGCCCTTGCGCACCCCGACGCCCCACTTGTTGCGGGTCTGCGCGGTGAACGCGAGGTCGAACTCGGGCTCGTCGCCGAGCGGCACCGTCACCACGTCGTCGTCGATCATCGCGTCGACGAAGCCGCTGCGCACCGCCTCGAGCATGTCGGCGAAGACGTCATCGCTCGCGCCAAACGGCACGAGCTCGGCCTCGGGGAACGTCTCAGCGAGCTTCATGTTCGTCGAGCCGGCGATTGCACCCACGCGGTAGCCGCGCATATCCTCGGGAGCCCGCGCCGGGTCGCCGGCACGCACGAGCACCGACTCGTTGAACACGGTGTAGGGGCGGGTGAAGTCGACGAGCTCCTGACGCGAAGGGATGATGCCCTGGCCGCACCAGACGGCGTCGGCGCGGCCATCCTGCACCGCGGGAATCATGTCGTCCCAGGGCAGAATGACCCACTCGACCTCGGCGCCGAGCTCGCCGGCGACCAGCACCGCGACATCCGGTTCGAAGCCCGGGCGGGTCTTGCCGCCGTCGGTCGAAAGGTCAAAGAGCGGCGGTGCCGCCGAATCGATACATGCAAGTTTGATGGTGCGCATTACGGAATCGCCTGCCAATACTGATTGAATTCCCACTCGGTCACGGCCCCGCAGTAGCGGGCCCATTCGTCCGACTTCATCTCCAAATAGATGCGACGAAGATCCTCAGGCAGGTTCGCCTGAATCCAGTCGGACGACTTGAATGCCTCGATCGCCTCACCGAGCGTCATCGGCAGCTCGGCGCCGCCCGAGCCAGCGGCGGGCGGTTCGATCTCGTTGCCGATGCCGTCGGCCATTGCCGACACGAGCAGTGAGTGCGAGAGGTAGGGGTTGACGGAGGCGTCGGGCACGCGCACCTCGGCGCGTCCGTTCGCCGAGATGCGCACCATCGAGGCGCGGTCGTCGAGGCCCCAGTCGGCGCTGGCGGGCGCGAACTGGCCCGGGTCCCAGAACCGCTTGTACGAGTTGACGGTGCTCGCCATAACGAGCATCATCGACGGCGCGTGTTTGAGCACGCCGCCGATGGCCCAGCGCCCCAGTTGCGACATGTGCAGCTCGGTGACGCCCGGAGTGACGAAGGTGTTCGTGCCTTCGTCGTCCCAGAGCGACAGGTTATGGTGGCAGCCGTTGCCCATCGAGCCGAGGTATGGCTTCGGCATGAACGACGCCTGCACCCCGAACTCACGCGCGACCTGCGAGCAAATCTGGCGGTAGGTGACGAGCCGATCAGCCGTGCGCTCAATGTCGTCAAACATCCAGTTGAGCTCGATCTGGCCCTTGTCCTCGTAGTCGCCCTCGATCATGTCGAAGTCGAGCGCGGTCGCGTATTCCTCGAGCCGCTTATAGATAGGACGCATGACCTCGAGGTTCTCGACCTGGTAGGCGGGGCTGTGCCCTGGGATGAGCGTGGGCTCGATCGAGTCGCCGGTCCAGGTCATCTCGGGCTCAGTCCCCGACTTCATCGTGAGGCTGAAGACATCCTTGAGCAGCTGGTGCGTGCGCTGCATGTTCGCGCGCGAGTCGATCGCGAGCGGGCGGCCGCCGACGCCGGGGAGATGCTCGGGCTCGTAGGCCGCGCAGAAGATCCGGCCGATCTCGCCGTCCCACGGCAACTGCTGGAACGACTCGGGCTCGGGTAGACCGACGAATTCCTTCGCCTCGATGCCGCCGCCGATGAGGTTGCCGAAGATGTCCGACTGGAGATCGCTCAGCGCCGTGCGGTGAAAAGCGATGCCCTTTTCGAGGTTGCGCACGATGTGCTTCGCCGGCACCATCTTCGCGACGGTGCGCGCGCCGAGCGTCGGCAGCATGTAATAGAGGTACTTCACGCCCGAGCGCTCGATCTTCTCGACGATCTCGGCGACGGTGTCGTCCTCGAGGTTCTGCTCCTGGTGGTGCCCAAACGCGCCGTTGTCGTTGAGCGCCGCCTCGACGCTCTCGCGATAGAAGTCGCCGAGGTTGCGCCCGAGCTCGACCGCCGCGGTCTGGAGTTTCTCGACGTGCGGCTCAACCGTCGTCGTGCTGTGGTTGGTCATTGCCTTGCCTTCCGTGCGCGTGGGCCTAGGCCCGCGCCGTGAACGAGATGGGGAATCGCACCGGGCCGGTATTGCCGGAGTCCGGCAGCCACTCGTCCCCACCCGTCGAGCGGATGTTGGTGAGATTGCGCGCGAGCACCGGCAGTGCCTGGCTCATGTCCGCGCGCGCGATGTAGTGGCCGAGGCAGTGATGCACGCCGCCGCCGAAGGTGAAGTGCGGCTTGCGCTCCTCAGCGGTGATGTCGACCTCGGGGTCGGGATACGCGACCGGGTCGGTGCCCGAGGTCGCCGTGAACAAGTGCACGGTCGTGCCCTTCGCGATCCGCACGCCCTCGTACTCGAAATCGTCGATCGCCTCGCGCGTGACCCAGCGCGTCGTCGGGTTGACGCGCAGCGCCTCCTCGAGCGCGGCGCTCGCGAGCGACTCGTCGGCGGCGAGCTTCTCCCACTCCGCGGCGTTGTGGATGTACGTCTGCAGCGCGAGCCCGAGCTGGTTGCGCGTCGTGTCCATCCCGCCGAAGAGCATGAGCACGAGGGCGTTGCGAAGCTCTTCGCCCGAGAGCTTGTCACCGTCGTCGCTGAACTGCACGAGCCGCGACACGACGTCCTCGCCAGGGTTCGCCTTGCGCTCTTCGATGAGCTGCTCAACGAAGTCATAGAGCTCGTGCACGGCCTCGTCGATCTGCTCGATGTCGTCCTTGATGCTCACGCTGAGCGCGTAGCCAACCGTGTTCGCGCGGCTCGCGATGAACTGCCAGTGCTTGTGGTCGAGGCCCATCATGATGCACAGGGCGCGGGTCGCGAACGGCTCGGCGAAGTCGGCGACAAACTCGCACTCGCCGCGGTCCTTGAAGCTCGTGACGAGCTCCTCCGCCAGCGTGGTGAATTGGGGCTCGAGCCGACGCGCCATCGAGGGCGAGAAGGCGGGGTTGAGCAGGCGGCGGATGCGGTGGTGTTCGTCGCCCTCGAGCACGAGCAGGTTCTTGCTCCACCACTCGTAGAAGAGGCCGGAGTGCACCCCGTTGAGCTCGGGCCAGCGCGCCGACCCCTGCGAGAGCTTCGGATGCTTGAGCAGTTCGGCCACCTCGGCGTACCGCAGCACCGCGTAGCCGTAGTTGGTCTTCGCGATCCACGAGCGTTCGCGCGCATCGCGCACCGCCTCAGACTGCATCGCAAACTTCGGGTCTGCGATGTCGAAATATGGCAGATCGTCGATCACTTGGGTGTGACTCATGACGTTCCCTTCTTGCAAATCTTCGTCGATTTCCGGGGATTCAGGCGATTAAACCTTCATTGGTGAATGAATAGAACCACAGGCCCCGTGGAAGCACAAGAGGGCAATTTCGCCCGATTCTCTGAATGTGTACGGGGTTTGCGCGAACCACTTGCCGGAAGCTCGCGGAGCGGGTAATGATTGAAAACCAGATTTTTATGGAGGACCCAATGTCCGAGATCCTCACAACGGATCACGCAGCGCCGCGCCATATCGCCATCGTCGGCAGTGGCCCGAGCGGCTGCTTTACCGCCCAAGCACTCCACCGCAAGTGGCCGGATGCTGAGGTCACGGTCTTCGACCGGCTCGCCGTGCCGTACGGGCTGATTCGCTACGGCGTCGCCGCCGACCACCAGCACACGAAGGCGATCACGCGGCAGTTCGACCGAAGCTTCGCCGACGGCGGCGTGCGCTTCGCCGGCAACATGGAAGTCGGCACCGACCTCGGCCTCGACCAGTTGCGCCAGAACTACGACATCGTCGTGCTCGCCTCGGGGCGGTGGCGTGACCGCGCGCTCTCGATTCCAGGCGGCAAACTCCCCGGCGTCGTCGTATCGGGCGACATCGTCAACGCGCTCAACGCCGTGCCGCGACCGGCGATCCCCATGCCCCACATCGGCCGCCGAGTCGTCGTGGTCGGCGCGGGCAACGTCGCGCTCGACATGGTGAGGTTTCTCATCAAGACCGATGCCGACTACGAGGGCAGCGACGTCGCTTCCGCCGCGCTGCGGCAGTACCTCGAGGCACCCGCAACCGAGATCACCGTCTTGAGCCGCTCCCCCATCGCCGCCGCCAAGGCCGACGTCGCGATGGTGCGGGAGCTCGGCAAGATCGACGGCGTCAAGTTCAGCTACGCCAACACGAGCCCGGCGACCGACGACAACGCACTCGGCCGCAAGCGCGAGGAGGCCTTCGCCCAGCTCGCCGCGCTGGACGTCGACGCGTGGCGGGCGCGCGTGCACTTCATCTTCGGCGCCGAGCCCGGGCGCATCCGCGGCACCGAGCACGTCGAGGCCCTGCACCTGCAGGCGGCGCCCGCGGGCGAGCCGAGCGTGCTCGAGTGCGACACCGTCATCAGCGCAATCGGCTTCGACGTGAACGCCCCCGGCCAGTGGCACTACGCCCAGCACCTCGACTTCACGCCCGACGACACCACGGGGCGCATCGAAGACGGGCTCTACCGCGTTGGCTGGCTCAAGCGCGGCCCCCACGGCGCGATCCCCGCGAACCGCGCCGACGCGAACGAGGTGGCGAAGGAGATCATCGCCGACGTCGAGGCGGGTCGATTCCATGCGCACGAAGAGGCGCGGGGTTACGAGGGCCTGCCCGAGCGTGCCCGCGCGAACGCCGTCAGCTTCGACGACTGGCGTCACATCGACGAGGCCGAGGTGCGCGCGGCCGAGCCCGGGCGCATCCGCCACAAAATCACCGACCACGACACGATGCTCGCAACGGTGCGAGCCGCAACCACTAAGTGAGGACACTCATGACCATCACCGTGCTCTACGGCACCGAGTCGGGCAACTCCGAGCTCATCGCGCAGGACATCAACGGTCGCCTGCAGCAGGACGGCCACGAGTCGGAGGTGTTCGACCTGCAGGACTTCGAGCCCGAGTCGATCACCGCCGACAACGTTTACATCATCGTCTGCTCGACGCACGGCGAGGGCGAGCTGCCGAACACCGCCCTGCCATTCTTCGAGAAGTTCAAGGACTTCGCGGGCGACCTCACCGGCGTGCGCTACGCCATGTTCGGCCTCGGCGACACCTTCTACGAGGAGACCTACAGCCAGGGCAGCGAGCACCTCGACCGCCGCTTCGCCGAGCTCGGCGCGACCCGGGTCGGCGACTACGGGCGCCACGACGCCTCGTCCTGGGACCTCCCGAGCGATGTCGCGCTCGAATGGTTGCCCGGAGTGCTGGGCGCCGAGGCGAAAGGTTCCTAGACTGACACCAAGATGAACACCGCGTCGCTCTTCAGTCCCGTCCGGCCCCGACTGCCGGCGTCGCTGACGTCTGGCGACGAGCTCGCCGACACGATCACCGCCGCGATCTCGCTCGGCTCCATCGCCGTCGGAGATCGCCTCCCCGCCGAGATCGACCTCGCCGCGGAGTTCGGTGTCGCGGTCGCCACCCTGCGCAAGAGCCTCGCAGTGCTGCGCTCGCAACAGGTCGTCGAGACCCGGCGCGGGCGCGACGGCGGCACGTTCGTCATGCGCGTGCCGTTCCCGAGCGACTCGCAGGTGCGCGAGTACCTGCGCTCGCTCAGCATCATCGACCTGCGCGACTACAGCGATGAACACACGGCCGTCGCCGGCGGCATCGCCCGCCTCGTGAGCCAGCGCGCCCTGGATCAAGACCTCGAGGCGCTCGCCGAGCAGGCGCAGCAGCAGGCTGAGAGCGCCGATCTCACGGCGCAGGTCAGCCTCGACAACCGCTTCTACGTGCAGCTCGGCGCCGAGTCGCAGTCGCAGCGGCTCATGCGCGCGCAGATGCGCCTCCAGAGCGAGGTCTCGACGCTGAAATGGTCGCCGGCCGCCGCCGCCACCAGCCCCGAGGCCGCAAAGTATGCGCGCATCCAGGTCGCCGACGCGCTGCGCGCGCGCGACCCGGAACTCGCCGAGTCGACCATCGGCAACCTCATTCGACAAACCACGTACCGGATCATCGACGTCAAGCTCACGCTCGACCGCCCCGACTCCGAAGGGAACGCAGCTTCATGACGACCCCTGCCACCGCCGTCACCGAAATCGCCGACTGGTTCGAGTGCTACTTCCTCGACATCGAGCAACTCCGTGACGAGATCACGGCCGAACTCGCCGCGACATTCACGGATGGGCGGCCCGTGGTCATCACGCCGCCGGTGAGCGAGCGCATCCGTCAGATCTCGGTGGCCTTTCTCGAGCGACACCCGCGCAGCGACGGCGCTGGCATCGTCTTCGAGCTCGCACAACTCGACCCGGCTCGGGCCCGTCTCGAGTGGTGGCTGCGGGACGGCGAGAAGTTTCAGCGCAACAACTTCGTCCTCGACCCGCGCTCGGAGCGCTTCTACGACTACGAGAAGCTCGACTGGTTTCGCAGCGGATTTCACCACGAGTCACGCACGATCGCCGGGCCATACATCGACCACCTCGGCGTCGACTACTACATCAGCACGCTCACGGTGCCGGCGTTCGTCGGCGAGCGCAAGGTTGGCATCGTCGGCTCGGATGTGCGCATGGATGATCTCGAGCGGGTACTGATTCCGATGCTCGCGCCACTTCCCCGCGGGGCCGCGGTGTTGAGCCGGCACAATCAGGTGCTCGTCGGTAACTCGGGCGAGTTCAGCACCGGCGTGCTCGTCGCGGCCGTGCCCCAGGGGTTTTCGTGCGTGAGCATCCCAACCCCTGGGCTCGGCCTACGACTGCTGTATCGCGACTAGCCCCGCGCGTCGTCGCCCGGGCCACGCTCGGGATAGACGTGCGGCTTCTTGCCACTAAGCCGCATAGCGAGGTCTACGGCCTCCTCGGACTGCGCGATCGGCGTCGCGTAGCTGAGGTCGACGACGCCGGTGCCCGCGAGCTGCGCCGGGGCGTTGAGGTGCGGCTTCGCGATGAACAGGTAGAGCAGGCCCACGACGACCACGAGCGTGCCGACAATCAGCACCATCCACGACTGGAACCAGTTCACGTCGGGCACGGGCTGGACGAGCGTGTAGACCGCGAAGGCCTGGTAGATCAACGCGGCGATCGCGACGACCCAGCCCATGTTGCCCATCGTGAATTCGCCCTTCGGCTTCCACCCCCTTGCCCGGGCACGGATCGACGCGATGACGACGCTCGCGAAGGCGAGGTAAATGCCGAAGGCCGCGAACGAGATGATGGCGATGAGCGCGTCGGCGCTGAGCAGCGAGATGACCAGCACGATCGCGGGCAGCAGCGCTGCGCCGAGGAGCGCGTACGGCGGCACCGCGCGCTTGCGGTTGAACTTCGCGAGCGCCTTCGACAGCGGCAGCTGCTTGTCGCGTCCCATCGAGTACATGAGGCGTGAGGCCGCGGCTTGCAACGAGATCGTGCACGAGAGGAACGAGACGAGCACGATGATCATCACAAAGCGGAAGCCGACCGGGCCGAAGGTCGCGAGGAAGATTTCGCTCACGGGGTCGGTCGCCGTACCGTCCATCACCGCGGTGAAGTCGGGCACGGCGAGGATCAGGCCGAGCGCAATGAACATCGAGGCGACACCGCCAACATAGATCGTCATGCGCATGGCGCGCGGGATCACGCGGCCCGGGTTCTTGACCTCTTCGGCGACGTCACCGTTCGCCTCGAAGCCGTAGTAGAGGTAGATGCCGAAGATCGCCGAGCCGATGAAGGCCGCGAGGAACGGCGTCGCCTCCTGCATCTCGGGGGTGCGGAAGTCGGTGAACAGCGCGCTGAGGTCGTGGTGGCGCGAGGCGATGAGCAGCCAGGCGCCGATGAACACCGTCGCGACGATCTCAACCACGAAGCCGATGAACGCGACGTTCGCGAGGAACTTCGTGCCGCCAAAGTTCACGAGGGTCGCGAGCACGAGCAGGAACAGCGCGAGCAGCACGTTGGCGGTCGCGTTCATCTCGATGCCGAAGAGGGCGCCGAGGAACGGGCCGGCACCGTAGGCGACGGATGCGATGGTCGCGTTGATCGCGATCATGTAGATCCAGCCCGAGATCCAGCCCCACTTGGGGCCCCAGAGGCGGCGGTTCCAGGGGTAAATGCCGCCAGCGACCGGGTACTGCGAGACGACCTCGCCGAACACGCAGGCGACGAGCAGCTGCCCGAGGCCCGCGATCACGAGCATCCAGAACGCTGGCGGGCCGGCGATCGCGATCGACGCGGCGAAGGTGGTGTAGACGCCGACGACCGGCGAGAGATAGGTAAAGCCGAGGGCAAGGTTGCCCCAGAACCCCATATCGCGCTTGAACTCGCTCTCGATGTGAAGTTCGCCCTCGGCGGTGGGCGTGGGGTTGTGCGTTGAAGTCTCCATGGAGGGCTCCGACCTCTCTGAGCAGGCGATTCAATTCACTTTTAGAGGTTTAAGCCGTCAGGGCCGCCTCGTGCGTGACGAATCAGATCTAGGGACTAACCCCGGCCGACTACAGTGTCGCCCGGATGCCGGCAATACTAGCAATCCTGCAGGTTTAGACAAGGGGGAAGGGGAGAGCAGTTTTCACCTCCTGGGGCGATCTTCCTTGACAGACGTCGTTGGAAGCTCCGAGATTCGCCGTTAATTTGCCAGATATTGCACGTATTGCAAACATACATCTTCGAATCGCATCCGACCACTGCAGATTAAACGAATGAGTTTCAGTTGAGGATTGGAACTGACCCGGTCGAACTGCCTACGATGACAACGGGGATCGCGCGCAACGATGCGCGGCCCCGGGGAGCAATATGACGACACCACAGCAGCCGGCCGGACCCCTCGCGGGCCTGCGCGTGCTTGATCTTTCGCGGATTCTCGCCGGCCCGATGGCCGCAATGACGCTCGCCGACCTCGGCGCCGAGGTGGTCAAGGTCGAGCGCGCGGGCGCGGGCGACGACACCCGCACCTGGGGCCCTCCCTACGCCGAGGACGGCACGGCCACCTACTTCCAGACGGCGAACCGCAATAAACAATCGGTTGCGCTGGATTTCACGAACGAGGACGACCTGCGCGTCGTGCGCGGGCTCATCCGCGACGCCGACATCGCCGTCGACAACTTCCTGCCGGGCGCGCTCGACCGCCTCGGCATCGGCCACGAGACGATGCGCGAACTCAACCCCCGCATCGTCACCGCCACGATCTCGGGCTTCGGCTCGGCGGGCGGCGCGAGCCGCCCCGGCTACGACTTCGTCGTGCAGGCACTCAGCGGCCTCATGCACGTCACCGGCGAGCGCGACGGCGCGGCCATGAAGGTCGGCGTCGCGCTCGTCGACATCCTCGCCGCGAAGGATCTCACCATCGGCGTGCTCGCGGCACTCCGGCACCGCGACGCGACCGGCACGGGCCTGCACGTCGAGGTCAATCTGCTCTCGAGCATCCAGCAGGCCCTCGCCAACCAGTCGCAGGCCGTCGTCGGCGCCGGCGCCTCGCCCACCCGCCTGGGGAACATGCATCCGTCGATCTGCCCCTACGAGTCGCTGCCGTGTGCTGAGGGCGAGCTCGCCGTCGCGGTCGGCAACGACAAGCAGTTCCGCGTGTTCGTGCGCGAGCTCGGCGTGCCGCAGCTCGCCGACGACGAGCGCTTTGCGACGAACCCGCTGCGCGTCGAGCACCGCGAAGCGCTGCGACCGCTGCTGAGCGAGGCCCTCGCCGGCAAGTCGGCGGCCGAGTGGCAGGAGCAGCTCGTGCCCGCCGGCCTCGCCGTCGGCAAGGTGAACACGATCGCCGAGGGCATCGCGCTCGCGCAGGAGCTCGGTATCGACCCGGTCGTGTCGCTTGAGCGCGACGGCGTTGCCTCGCGCGGTCTGCGCCACCCTATCCGCTACACCCCCGAGTTCCCCCTGCCCCTCGTGGGCCCGCCCGCCCTCGACGCCGACGGCGACGAGATCCGCGCGCGCTACTGACACACTGACGCACCGACCACCGAAAGGCCCAACATTGTCTGAACTGACCGACCTGCTCAACCTCGACGCCGAGTTCACCGAAGAGGAGCTCGCGCTGCGCGGCCGCGTCCGCGAGTTTGTCGACCGCCGCATCCGCCCGAACATCGAGCAGTGGTACGAGGACGCGGTGTTCCCGACCGAGATCATCCCCGAGATGGCCGAACTCGGCCTGCTCGGCATGCACATCAAGGGCTATGGTTGCGCGGGCCGCAGCGCGACCGAGTACGGCATCGCGATGCAGGAGCTCGAGGCGGGCGACTCGGGTCTGCGCACCTTCGTGTCGGTGCAGGGCTCGCTCGCGATGAGCGCAATCGCGAAGCACGGCTCTGAGGAGCAGAAGCAGCACTGGCTGCCCGAGATGGCCGCCGGCCGTGTCGTCGGTTGCTTCGCCCTCACCGAGCCCGAGGCCGGCAGCGACCCGGCCGGGATGCAGACGACCGCCGTGCGCGACGGCGACGGTTGGGTGCTCAACGGCTCGAAGCGCTGGATCGGCCTCGGCACGATCGCGCAGATCGCCATCGTCTGGGCAAAGACCGACGAGGGCGTGCGCGGCTTCATCGTGCCGACCGACGCCGAGGGCTTCTCCGCGAAGGCGCTCGAGCCGAAGCTGTCGATGCGCGCGTCGATTCAGACCGAGCTCACGTTCGACAACATCCGCCTCACCGAGGCCGACCGCCTGCCGGGCGCGACGAGCCTGCGCGCGCCGTTCGAGTGCCTCAACGAGGCGCGCTACGGCATCGTCTGGGGCGCGATGGGCGCGGCCCGCGACGCCTTCGAGAAGGCAGCGAGCTACGCCGGCGAGCGCCACCAGTTCAACCGACCGCTCTCGTCGTTCCAGCTCACGCAGAAGAAGCTCACCGACATGGCGCTCGAGATCGTCAAGGGCCAGCTGCTCTCGCTGCGCATCGGCCGCCTCAAGGACGCCGGCAAGCTCGAGCGCCACATGATCTCGGTCGGCAAGCTCAACAACTGCCGCGCCGCGATCGAGATCTGCCGTGAGGCCCGCACGATCCTCGGCGGCAACGGCATCCTGCTCGAGAACTCGGTGCTGCGCCACGCGAACAACCTCGAGTCGGTGCGCACCTACGAGGGCACCGACGAGGTCCACACCCTCATCATCGGCCAGCACCTCACGGGCCAAAACGCCTTCGCCAACTAACCCTTCTGCGTTGAGTGGTCACTTTTTGTAGTTCTGACGGCGTCGAAACTACAAAAAGTGACCACTCAACTTTCTGGCGGAAGCCAAGAGTTGCCTCTGAGGTAATCCGAGACGGATGCGCGCTCGCGGACCCGCGTGTAGGCACCGGCGGCGTCGCGCACGTAGACCGCGGGCGGAAGCTCGATGAACGTCGACTGGTACGACATCGTGTAGGCGCAGACGTTGCGGAACACGAGTCGGTCGCCGACTCGCAGCTCACGCTCATCCTCGAGCGTGAGCAGTCGGTCGTCCTCCATGCAGGTGAAGCCGCTCACGATCTGCGTCGGCACGGTCGCCGACGACGCCGTCGTGAGGTCGACGGCGAAGGGCCGGCGCCGGCGAAAGAGCGGGTCGAGGTCGGTGCGGCTCGTGTCGGTCACGACGATGCGGTTGTCGCCGACCCACTTCACGTCGACGACGCTTGCGTGAAACTCGATCGGCACCGCCGTGAGCGAGCCGCCCGGCTCGACGATGAGCCGAGTACGGGCGGGGTCGACCGCACCGACGAGGCACTCGCGAATGGCGCCGACGTAGTCGTCGAACGTCGGGCTGTCGTCGAGGCTGCCGAAGAAGCCGCCGCCGATGTCAACCCAGTCGAGCTCGAGTCCGCGCTCGACGATGAGCTCGGCCGCGAGGGAGGCGGATGCGCGGTACACGTCGACCGACTGGCTCCGTGAGTTTCGGTGCATGTGCAGCCCCGCGAGGCGCACTCCCCCGGTGCGCAGCCGCGCGATCGCCGCATCGAGCTCACCGTTTTCGACGTTGAAGCCGAAGCGGCTGCCCGCCGCACCCGTCGTGCTCTCGCCCGGCACCCGCTCCTCGAGGTCCCAGTTCACCCGCAGGCCCACCGCGAGCCCCGCATCCGGCTGCTCTCGGCCGAGCTCGGCCGCCCACTCCACCTCGCGCTTCGCGTCGAGGTTCACCATCGAACCTGCCGCAAGCGCCGCGCGCAAGCGCTCGCGACCCTTGACCGGGCCGTTGTAGACGATTCGCTCGGGTGGGTAGCCGAGGGCGAGGGCGAGCTCGTATTCGTGGTCTGAGACGACCTCGGCCCACACGCCGCGATTGCGCAGGTGCGAGATCAGCCACGGCAGCGCGTTCGTCTTGAACGAGTACGACAGGATTGAGTTAGGCCAGTGCCGTTCGAGGGCCGCCTCGAAGCGGCCGGCGAACAGCGTGAGGAGCGGCTCGTCGACGACGAAGGCGGGCGTCGGGATCATGCCGTCGGCTCCTCGCGGAATGCCTCGCGCGTCACATGGCCGTCCGCCGAAATACCTTCGCGGCGCAGCACCGTCGTAACGGTGCGCACGAGGATGCGCAGGTCGAGCCCCGCGCTGCGGTGGTCGACGTACTCGATGTCGAGGTCGAAGATCTCGTCCCACTCGAGCGAGTTGCGGCCGCTGACCTGCGCGAGCCCGGTGATGCCGGGGCGCACTTCGTGGCGGCGCGCCTGCCGCGGCGTGTAGGCCTCGAGGTAGTGCACAAGCAGCGGCCGGGGCCCGACCACACTCATGTCGCCGCGCACCACGTTCCAGAGCGACGGCAGCTCGTCGAGACTCGTCGCGCGCAGCGCGCTGCCGAACGGCGTGAGGCGGTCCTCGTCCTCGAGCAGTCGACCCTGCGCATCCCGATCGTCGAGCATGCTGCGAAACTTCAGCAGCGTAAAGGTGCGCCCGTCTCGGCCAGCCCGCGCCTGCCGGAACAGCACCGGCGCGCCGAGCTTCGTGCGCACCGCGAGCGCGGTGCCCGCGATCACGGGCGCGAGCACGATGAGCCCGGCGGCCGCGGCGACGATGTCGAGCCCGCGCTTCACGAAGTCATACACTCGCGGCTGCGCCATGGGGGTCCTCCTGCGGGATGCGGTTCTGCTCGGGCTCGGGGCTTGCAACGGCCAGCACCTCGACGGCCTTTGCCGCGATCGTGCCCGGTCGGGTGCGGAGCCAGTCAGGTTCTGGGATGCGGCCGAGCGCCCACGCGACGTAGGCGGCGGGGATATCGGCCCCGGCGACGTGCGAGAGCGGGTAGCCGCCGCCGAAGCGCGGGTTGACGTCGATGACCGACAGTTCCCCCGCATCCGTACGGATCACGTCGAGATCGACAAGCCCGCGGTGCCCGAGCGCCCGCGCGACGCCCCGCGCGAGACTGAGGTAGGGCGTCGCGTCGACCGACTCGGCGCGATCGGTCTCACCGGCGCGCATCGCGATCTTGCGGCGCACGAGCGCGGTTGCAAACCCGCCGCGCAGGTCGGTGACGACGTCGACGCCGTGCTCGGTGCCCTGCAGCCGCGGCTGCACGACGATGAGCTCATCGGCCGCGTCGGGGTCGGCCTCGCCGCGTCCGTCGCGGTGGGTCACTTCGGCGCGGGCGCGGGCGATCGCCTCGGGCAGGGATGCGGCGCGCGCAAACCCGAGGCCGCGGGAGCCGCTGCCGTAGCGGCCTTTCACGACGAACTCGTCGGCACCGAGGCGCTCCTTCAGCGCCTCTGGGCCGAGGCGCAACGCCGTCGAGGCGAGCAGCGTCTCGGGGCTCGTCACGCCCGCATTGGCGAGCAGCTGCGCCGTCGCCAGCTTGTCTTCGATTGTGCGCTGGCGCCGCGCGTCGAGCCGCACGAGGGCATCGAAAACCGACCGATCTTCGAGCCTGGCCCAGCGCGAGAGCTCGAAGTCGTTGATGCTCACGGCGAGCGTCACTGCCTCGCGGCGCAGCGTCGCCTCGAGCCAGTCGCCGTAACCGGGGTCGACCACCGGCATCGCCGCGACAAAGGCGTCGGCGACGGCGGCCGCTGGCGAGCACGGGTCGAGGTCGGCGACCACGACCCGACCGGCGACGCGATTGCGACGCAACGCCTCGCGAAACCACCGCACGAGGTACGGCCGGCGTCCGCCCGACGCGACGAGCACCGTGAAATCAGACATGTGCAGGCTCGCTCGCTACCTTGGTGGCTGGCTGCAGGTACGGCGGGAAGAACTCGTCGGCGCGGCCCACCACGCGCTCCGGTGAGCGCTCCCAGAGCGCGCACCGGCGGCCGTACTCGACCGGGTCGACAACGATCCGCACGCTCGACGCGGCGGGTTGCACCTTCGTGAGGCCGGCCTTGAAGTGCCGCAGCGACTCCTGCGCGCCGCCGTCGAGGAAGTAGTCGTGCAGGCCGTGCTCGGGCGCCCACGCCAACTCGCTGTCGTAGAGGCCGACCTGGGGCACCTGCCGCTGATAGTCGGGATGCACGCCCACATAGAGCAGCTCGGCGATGCCGTCACACTGCGCGACGAGGTGCCCCACCGCGAGCTGCCCGTCGACGATGGTGGCCCACAGCGCGAGGTGCTCGCCGAGGTTGTCGCGGAGCTGCTCGAAGAATTCGAGCGAGAAGCGGTAATCGTCGCTCGCGCCGACGCGATCCATCGTAAGCGAGTAGAGGCGGTGGAACTGCTCGAGGTAGCGCCATTCGGTGTCGGGTTCGCAGTGCAAGCCCTGGTTATGGAATTTCCGGATGCCGCGCTGATGGTTCACGCGCATCCCGGCCCTGATCTCGGCGAGGGGCCGGTCGAGCGGGATGTCGAAGGTCGGCCCGTGGTCGACGATCGCGCCGAAGGGCGCGAAGTCCGCGCCGTCGGGGTCGAGCAGCGGATGCAGTCGCAGGAACAGCATGACTACCCCACGCGACTGCAGGAAGTCGAGCAGCTCCCGAATTGCCCCGCGGCGCCACCGCGCTGTCGCACCCTCCGAGAAGATCGGCGACGACCGCACCTCGGAGGACGTCGCGTGCACCGAGTCGCCCGGGCCAACGAGCAACCGCAGCGGCACCGCGAGCACACCCTCCGCATCCTGCACGACGAGCAGCTGCGAGGAATGCCCCCGGAACGCGTCATAGGCGGCGAGCGCCGTCGGCAGGTGGTCGACGCCGTGCCGTAGTCGGGTCAGGAGTGCTGGCCAGCGCGGGTCATCAAGTTCAAGGAGTTCAACGTCCAACTCAGCGGCTGCCCTTCTCGTGCGGTGAATCGCGGATTACGACCCCGCCAGATCTCTGATGGTGGCAGAGTGATCATCGGCCGAGCACTCGGGGACGTGGCTTTCACCCCCGAGGCTCACCCCGGGCTGGCGGTAGGGCGGGAAGAACTCGTCGGCGTGCGACACGCTGCGCCCCGCGGCGCGTTCCCACGAGGCACACTGTCGCCCAAACTCAACCGGGTCGATGACGATGCGGGCGCTGACGGCGACCGGTCGATGCTCGGTCATGCCCGCCTTGAAGCGGCGCAGCGACTCGTACGCGGCCCCGTCGAAGAAGTAGTTCTGCGCTCGGCGCGAGAGCGCCCACTGCACCTCGGCGTCGTAGGTACCGATGTGCGGAATCTCCTTGTGAAACTCGTGGTTCATCGCTCCGCAGAGCCCCTGCACCGTGCCGCCGCACTCCGTGACGATGCTGCCCATCGCCAGCACGCCGTCGACCTCGAGCATCCAGAGCGAAACGTGCTCACGGAGGGTGTCGCGCAGCCGCTCGAAGTAGTCGAGAGTAAAGCGGAAGTCATCGCTCGCGCCGACCCGCTCCATCGTCTGCGCGTAGATCGTGTGGAAGTCGGCGAGCCACTCCCAGTCGGGGTCGGGCGCATACTCGTACCCGGCCGCCTGAAACTTGCGGATGCCGCGCCGGTGGCTCTTGCTCATCCCCGCGCGGATGTCGTCGAGCGAGCGGCCGAGCTTGATGTTGAACGTCGGCCCGTGCTTCACCACCGCGCCGTAGCGGTAGAACTCGGGCACCGATGACTCGAGCAGCGGATGAAACCGCAGGAACAACGAGGCAACGTCACGACGGCGCAGAAACATGAGCAGTTCGCGGATCGCCTCGCGGCGCCACTCGACCGAGGTGCCGCCGGTGAACAACGGCGCAGAACGCACCTCGGACGAAGCTGCGTCGAGGCTCCCGCCATCGCTGTGCTGGATGCGCAGGGGCACGAGCAGCGCGCCCACATCGTCCTCGACGACCGCCAGCTGCGAGACCCCGCCGCGAAAGGCATCGTGTGCGGCGAGATACGCCGGCAGGTGATCAACGTCGTGTTGCACGGTCGCGAGCAGCGCATCCCACCGCTCGTCGCCAATGTCGAGTAGGTTTGCGTGCATGCGCTCCGGCGCCCCTCTCAGCCTCTGCGGCCTTTCGGGGTGTCGTCGGCCGCCGTGCTTCGAGGCTCTCAGAGTTCGTGAGGGTCACCGATGAATGTCGCCAGCTTTCACCCCGCGGAATGCCCCGTCAAGGCCCCGAGCCGCGCGCCGTCGCGATAGGGCGGGAAGAATTCGTCGGTTCGGCCCACCATGCCGCCTGTCTGGTGCTGCCAAGCCTCGCATCGGCGCCCGAACTCGGCGTGGTCGACAACAATGCGCGCGCTGTACTCGGCGGGTCGCACCTTCGTGATGCCTGCTTTGAACTGGTGCAGCGACTCGGTGCCCGCGCCCACTCAAGTTCCTGGTCGTAGAGCCCGACCTGCGGCACCCGGCTGTGAAAATCCGGATGCACTCCCGCGTAGAGCCCCTGCACGATGCCGCCGCAGTCGGTGACGAGATGCGCTGCGACGATCTGCTCACCGGAGCGGAGCACCCAGAGCGCCACGCGGTTGCCAAGCCCGACCACCAAATCCTGGAAGTAGGCGAGCGAGAAGTGGAACTCACCACGCGCATGCACCCGCTGCATCGTGAGTTCATAGAGCTCGTGGAAGGCCGCGAGATCGTCGTAGCCGGGCTCTCGCTCGAAGCAGAAATCACTCGCTCGGAATTTGCGGATGCTCTGGCGATGGCTGCGGCGCATATTCGCCCGGATCTCCTCGAGCGGATGATCGAGTGGGATGTCGTAGGTCGGCCCGTGCTCGACGATGGCGCCGTAGGGCGCGAAGTCGCTTCGATACCCCTCGAGCAGGGGGTGGAAGCGGAGGAACAGCGAAACGGTGCCGGAATCGCGCAGATGGTCGAGGAGCGCCCGGATGGCAGCGGATCGCCAGGCCGCGCTCGTGCCCTCGGTGAAGAGCGGCGCCGCGCGGAGTTCTGCTGATGCCGCGTCTCGCATCCCACCCGGCAGCTCGATGAACTGCAGCGGCACGGCGAACACGACGTCGCCATCGCTCACGTGGGCGAGGAGCGAGGTGCTCCCCCGCCGTCGATCGCTCGCCGCGAGGTAGCCGGGAAGGTGGTCAATGTCGTGTCGCACGCGGCCAAGGAGCGCGGCCCAGCGCTCATCCTCGTGGTCAAGAAGTTGAACTTCCATGTTGCCTTCTCTCTGGACCGTCCAAGAGGGAATGCTAGACCTGCCGCACACGAAAGGAGCGGGTGAACCTGTTTAGGATCACCCCCTCCTCACGCTGCTGTTAGGCGCGCGGCACTCGTGCCTCGAGCGCGTCGAGGATGCGCTGCGCGACTTCCTCGACCGTGCCCATGCCGTCAACCTTGACGAGGGAGCCGCGCTGTTCGTACACGCCGAGGATCGGCGCCGTTTCGTTCGCGTAGACCTCCTGGCGGTGGCGGATGACCTCTTCGGTGTCGTCGACGCGACCGAGCTCCTGCGCGCGCTTGAGCAGGCGGGCGACCACGGCATCCGTGTCGACCTCGAGCTGCACGACCGCGTCGATCGCCTGGCCCTCGGCCTCGAGCAGCCCCGTGAGGAATTCGACCTGGCCGAGCGTGCGCGGATAGCCGTCGAGCAGGAAGCCGCCCTTGGCGTCGTCCTGGCCGATGCGGTCCTGCACGAGCTCGTTCGTCAGCGAGTCGGGCACGAGCTCACCAGCGGCAGTGATCTCCTGCACCTTCTTGCCGAGCTCGGTGCCGTTCTTGATGTTCTCGCGGAAGATGTCTCCAGTCGAGATGGCGGGAATGCCGTAGGCATCGGCGAGGCCGGTTGCCTGGGTGCCCTTGCCTGCGCCGGGAGGGCCAACAATCAGCAGTCGAGCGGGTGCAGTTTGCGTCATCGCAGAAGTCCTTCGTAGTTGCGTTGCTGGAGCTGGGCGTCGATCTGTTTCACGGTTTCAAGACCGACACCGACGAGGATCAGGATAGACGCACCGCCGAGGGGGAAGTTCTGGTTCGCCGAAACCGTGGCGAGCGCGATGAGCGGCAGCAGCGCAATAATGCCGAGGTAGATCGACCCTGGGAAGGTGATGCGGTTGAGCACGTGCGCGAGGTAGTCGGCGGTCGGCTGGCCGGCTCGGATACCGGGCACAAAGCCGCCCTGACGGCGCATGTTCTCGGCGACCTCATCGGGGTTGAACGCGATGTAGACGTAGAAGTAGGCGAACCCAATGATGAGCAGGAAGTACGTCAGCATGTACGGCCAGGTGTCGCCCGAAACGAAGTTGTTCTGAATCCAGATGACCCACTCGGGCGCGGTCGTGCCATCGGTCGGCGTGTTAAATTGCGCGACGAGCGACGGCAGCATCAGCAGCGACGATGCGAAGATGACCGGGATCACGCCGGCCTGGTTTACCTTGATCGGGATGTAGGTCGACTGGCCGCCATAGGTGCGGCGACCGACCATGCGGCGCGCGTACTGCACCGGGATGCGTCGCTGCGACTGCTCGACGTAGATGACGGCCACAAGCACGAGGAACGCGAGCACGATCACGACCGCAAAGGTGATGCCGCCGCCGGTGCCACTCATCAGCGACCACATGGCCTGCGGGAATGAGGCACAGATCGAAGTGAAGATGAGTAGGGACATGCCGTTGCCGACGCCGCGTTCGGTGATGAGCTCGCCGAACCACATGATGGCGGCGGTTCCCGCGGTCATGGCGGTGACCATGATGATCATGCGGATGATGTTGGTCGTCACGTCGAAGCCAGTCGTCTCGGCAACGAGGTCGAGGACGTTCGAACAGGCCGCGTCGGTGTTGGCGCCGAAGAGGCCACCCGTGCGGGCGACGGTGAGCAGCGTAGTCGCCTGCAGCACCGCGAGGGCGATGGTGAGGTAACGCGTGTACTGCGTCAGCTTCGTCTGGCCCGACTGGCCCTCCTTGTGGAGCGCCTCAAAGTGCGGCACGACGACTCGGAGCAGCTGGATGATGATCGACGCGGTGATGTACGGCATGATGCCGAGTGCGAAGATCGACAGCTGCATGAGCGCGCCGCCCGAGAAGAGGTTGAGCATCGAGAACAGGTTCGTCTGTCCGTCGGTGTTCATGCCGTCCACACAGGTCTGCACGTTCGCGAAGTTCACGTGCGGCGCCGGGATGGTGGTACCCAACCGGTAAAGGGCGATCATGCCGAGTGTGAACAGGATCTTGCGTCGAAGATCCGGCGTTCGAAACACCCGTGAGATAGCACTGAACACGCGGGAAGCCTGCTTTCCTAATGTGGACAAACGAGAACGGGGCCGGTGAAAGCCGGCCCCGTTCTCGGGAAATTACTTGATGGAGCCGCCAGCGTCGACGATCTTCTGCTCTGCTGAGCTCGAGACCTTGTCGACGGCAACATTCAGCTTAACGGTTACTTCGCCAGTACCGAGAACCTTGACGAGCTCGTTCTTGCGAACGAGGCCCTTCTTCACGAGGTCCTCGATGGTGACGTCGCCACCCTGCGGGTAGGCCTGCTCCAGCTGGAACAGGTTCACCACCTGGTACTCCTTGCGGAACGGGTTCTTGAACCCGCGCAGCTTCGGGGTACGCATGTGCTGTGGCATCTGGCCACCCTCGAATCCGAGGCGCACGGTCGTACGAGCCTTCGAACCCTTGGTACCGCGACCAGCGGTCTTGCCCTTCGAGCCCTCACCGCGACCCTTACGGATGCGCGACTTCTTGGCTCCCGGAGCCGGACGGAGGTCGTGCAGCTTGAGCTTGCCTTCCTCGGGTCCGGTCGTGTTCTCGTTGTTCGTCATTATTCGTTGATCTCCTCAACCTTGACCAGGTGAGCGACCGCACGCACATAGCCACGCAGCTGCTGGCTGTCCTCACGGACAACCGAGTCGCCGATGCGCTTCAGGCCGAGCGAGCGCAGGGTTTCGCGCTGGTTCTGCTTTTCGCTAATGACCGACTTGATCTGGGTCACCTTGAGAGTCGTAGCCATTAGGCACCAACCTTTGCAGACTTGGCGGCCTCGTCGGCGGCGCGTGCCTGGTCGCGCAGGATGCGCTCCGGCACGACGTGCTCGACGTCGAGGCCACGACGGGCGGCGACGGCACGCGGCTCTTCGAGCAGCTTGAGCGCCTCAACCGTCGCGTGGACGATGTTGATGGTGTTCGACGAGCCGAGCGACTTGCTCAGGATGTCGTGGATACCAGCGCACTCGAGCACGGCGCGGACGGGACCACCTGCGATAACACCGGTACCCTGCGCGGCCGGGCGGAGGAGGACGACGCCAGCGCCGGCCTCACCCTGCACGGGGTGCGGGATGGTCTTGAGCACGCGGGGAACGCGGAAGAAGTTTTTCTTCGCTTCCTCGACGCCCTTCGCGATTGCCAGGGGCACTTCGCGTGCCTTGCCGTAGCCGACGCCCACGAGACCGTTGCCATCGCCAACGACGACGAGCGCGGTGAAGCTGAAGCGACGACCACCCTTGACGACCTTGGAGACGCGGTTGATGGTGACAACGCGCTCGAGGAACTCGTTCGCCTTGTCGTCCTCGCGGCCACGGCCACCACGGCCGCCACGGCCGCCGTCGCGCTGCTGGCGGTCGCGGTTGCCGCTGCGGCGCTCGCGTCCGTCTTCACGCAGGTTGGTCTCGCTCGAAGCGGCGGTCTCAACCGGGGTGTCGGTCATGTTGTCGGGGACGTTGTTCGTGTTGTTCTCGGTCACAGGTTCAGCCCTGCCTCTCGTGCTCCATCGGCAATCGCGGCGACACGGCCGGCGTACTTGTTTCCACCACGGTCGAACACGACGGTCTCGACTCCGGCTTCCTTGGCGCGCTCGGCAACCAGTTCGCCGACGCGACGAGCCTTGGCGGTCTTGTCACCGTCGAAGCTGCGAAGCTCGGCTTCCATGGTCGAGGCCGACGCGAGGGTGTGACCCTGGGCGTCGTCGATGACCTGGACGAACACGTGGCGAGCGGAACGGGTAACGGACAGACGGGGGCGCGCTGCGGTGCCCTCGATCTTCTTGCGCAGCCGGTTGTGGCGACGGCCACGGGCGGCCTGCTTGCTCTGCTGAGCCATGCTTACTTACCAGCCTTTCCGGCCTTGCGGCGTACCTGCTCGCCCGCGTAGCGGATGCCCTTGCCCTTGTAGGGCTCCGGCGGACGAATCTTGCGGATGTTCGCAGCGGTCTCGCCGACCAGCTGCTTGTCGATGCCCGAGATCGAGATCTTGTTCTGACCCTCGACCTTGAAGGTGATGCCTTCGGGGGCGGGCACGTTGACCGGGTGCGAGAAGCCAAGCGCGAACTCGAGGTCCGAGCCCTTGGCCATCACGCGGTAACCGGTTCCAACGACCTCGAGGTCCTTGGTGTAACCAGCGGTCACGCCGATGATGTTGTTGAAGATGAGGGTGCGGGTCAGACCGTGCAGGGCACGCGACTCACGCTCGTCGTCGGGGCGGGTGACGAGCACCTGGCCCTCTTCGACCTTCACCTCGATGGGCTGGGCGACGGTGAGTTTGAGCTCACCCTTGGGGCCCTTAACCGAGACGAGTGCGCCGTCAAGCTTGACCTCAACGCCGGCGGGAATTTCGATGGGGAGACGTCCAATACGCGACATTCTGGATCACCATACGTAGGCGAGGACTTCCCCACCCACGCCCTTCTGCTCGGCCTCGCGGTCAGTCAGCATGCCGGAGGAAGTGGACAGGATCGCGATGCCGAGGCCACCAAGAACGGTGGGCAGCTCGGTCGACTTCGCGTAGACGCGCAGACCCGGCTTCGAGACGCGCTTGATGCCCGACAGAGCGGGGCGGCGGTCCTGGCCGAACTTGAGCGAGACGCTGAGGGTCTCACCAACGCGAGCGTCCTCGACGCTCCAGTCGGTGATGTAACCCTCGCGCTTGAGGATCTCTGCGATGTTCTTCTTGAGCTTCGAACCCGGCATCGACACTGCGTCGTGGTGGGCGTTGCTCGCGTTGCGCAGACGGGTAAGCATGTCTGCGACGGGGTCGGTCATAGTCATGACTCGATATTTCCTTTCGCCTGGTTTCGACGCGCCGTACACGGCACGCCGACCTGTGGTGTTGCCCGCCGGGGGTTCCCGGCGGGCAATGGGCCAAACGTAGAGTCTACTTCAGGCCCGCGGTGAAGGGGAAGCCGAGAGCGCGAAGCAGTGCGCGGCCGCTCTCGTCGTCCTTCGCGGTGGTGACCACGGTGATGTCCATACCGCGGGTGCGGTCGATCCGGTCCGGGTCGATCTCGTGGAACATAACCTGCTCCGTGAGACCAAAGGTGTAGTTGCCGTTGCCGTCAAACTGCTTGTCCGAGAGACCGCGGAAGTCGCGGATACGGGGCAGTGCGAGCGCCAGGAGGCGGTCGAGGAACTCCCACATGCGGTCACCGCGGAGGGTGACGTGGGTACCGATGGGCTGGCCTTCGCGAAGCTTGAACTGCGCGATCGACTTGCGCGCGCGGGTCACCTTCGGCTTCTGGCCGGTGATCTGGGTAAGGTCGCTGATCGCGCCCTCGATCACCTTGCCGTCACGAGCTGCCTCGCCAACACCCATGTTCACGACGATCTTCTCGAGACCCGGAATCTGGTGAACGTTGGCAACACCGAGCTCCTCCTGGAGCTTGGCCTTGAGTTCGTTGCGGTACTTGACCTTGAGTCGGGGCTGGATTTTGCCAGCCACCGTGGCAGTGTCAGTCATCTGCTACTCGCTGTCCTTCTTTGCTGCGGTCTTCTTCGTGGTCTTCTTCGCCGGCGCGGCAGCTGCGCTGTCGCGACGCGACGCCTTGAACTCACGAGTACGAACCGTCTTGGTAACGCCACCCTCGGTGACCTCTTCGACCTTGACGCCCACGCGGGCGGGCTTCCCGGTCTCGGGGTTCACGAGTGCAACGTTCGAAACGTGGATGGGGGCCTCGACGGTCTCGATGCCACCGGTCTTCGAACCACGCTGCGTCTGGCCGACGCGAGTGTGCTTCGTGGCGTAGTTGACGCCTTCAACGATGACGCGGCTCTGCGCGACGAGGACCTCGAGGACCTTGCCCTGCTTGCCCTTGTCGCTGCCGCTGATGACCTCGACGAGGTCGCCCTTGCGAATCTTCGCCATGAGTTAGAGCACCTCCGGAGCGAGCGAAATAATCTTCATGAACCGCTTGTCGCGCAGCTCACGGCCGATCGGGCCGAAGATGCGCGTACCGCGCGGTTCACCGTCGTTCTTGAGAATCACGGCAGCGTTCTCGTCGAACTTGATGTACGAACCGTCGACGCGACGGGTGGCCTTCTTCGTGCGAACGACGACCGCCTTGACGACGTCGCCCTTCTTCACGTTGCCGCCGGGGATCGCGTCCTTGACGGTCGCGACGATGACGTCACCGAGGCCGGCGTAGCGGCGACCCGAGCCACCCAGAACGCGGATGGTGAGGATCTCCTTGGCGCCGGTGTTATCGGCGACGCGGAGGCGGGATTCCTGCTGAATCATGTGTCAGTCTCCTTGGCTGTGTCCAGGCTTCGTAGGCGAAGGCCTACTTCGCCTTCTCGAGGATCTCGACCAGCCGCCAGCGCTTGGAAGCGCTGAGGGGACGGGTCTCGGCGATGAGCACGAGGTCGCCGATGCCGGCGGTGTTCTGCTCGTCGTGCGCCTTGATCTTGGTGGAGCGGCGGAGCACCTTGCCATAAAGGGGGTGCTTCACGCGGTCCTCGACCAGCACAGTGATGGTCTTTTCCATCTTGTCGCTGGTGACGTAGCCGCGGCGGGTCTTGCGGTAGTTGCGGTGCTGCGCGGCAGCCTCGTTGACCTCGGCAGCCGACGCGTTCGTGGTCTCAGCCATTAGTTGGTCTCCTCGTTCTCGGCCTTCTCAGCCTTCTTCGCGCGAGTCTTCTTGGCCGGCTTCTCAGCAGCGGCCGGAGTCGCACGGATGCCGAGCTCGCGCTCACGGATGACCGTGTAGATGCGAGCGATGTCGCGCTTCACGGCGCGGATGCGGCCGCGCTCTTCGCCCTGACCGGTGGCGGCCTGGAAGCGCAGGTTGAACAGCTCTTCCTTGGCCTTCTTCAGCTCGTCGGTAAGACGGCCGTTCTCAAAGGTGTCGAGCTCGGTAATGGCGAGCTCCTTCGATCCAATCGCCATGTCTACTCGCCTTCCTCACGGGTAATGATGCGTGCCTTGAGCGGCAGCTTGTGGATTGCGCGCATGAGTGCTTCGCGGGCCAGTTCCTCGTCAACGCCGCCGACCTCGAAGAGGACGCGACCGGGCTTGACGTTGGCGACCCACCACTCAGGCGAACCCTTACCGGAACCCATGCGGACTTCCGCAGGCTTCTTGGTGAGCGGACGGTCCGGGTAGATGTTGATCCACACCTTGCCGCCACGCTTGATGTGGCGGGTCATGGCGATACGTGCGGCCTCGATCTGGCGGTTCGTGACGTATGCCGGGCTCAAGGCCTGGATGCCGTACTCACCGAAGGAGACCTTGGTGCCACCAGTTGCCTGGCCGCTACGGCCGGGGTGGTGCTGCTTGCGGTACTTAACTCGTCGTGGAATCAGCATGTCTTACGCCTCCGCTCCTGCGGCAACCTGCTCGTTGTTGCGACGGTTGCGACGCGGACGGTCGCCACGGTTGTCGCGCGACGACTTCTGGTTGGCCTGCTCGCGAGCAAGCTCCTTGTTGGTGAGGTCACCCTTGTAGATCCACACCTTGACACCGATGCGACCGTAGGTGGTCTTGGCCTCGTAGAAGCCGTAGTCGATGTTGGCGCGGAGGGTGTGCAGGGGCACGCGGCCCTCGCGGTAGAACTCCGAGCGGCTCATTTCAGCGCCACCCAGACGGCCCGACACCTGGATACGAATACCCTTGGCGCCGGCGCGCTGGGCGCTCTGCAGGCCCTTGCGCATCGCACGGCGGAATGCCACACGACCCACAAGCTGCTCGGCGATGCCCTGTGCGACGAGCTGAGCTTCCTGGTCGGGGTTCTTGACCTCGAGGATGTTCAGCTGGATCTGCTTGCCGGTGAGCTTCTCGAGCTCGCCACGGATGCGCTCGGCCTCGGCACCGCGGCGACCGATCACGATGCCCGGACGGGCGGTGTGAATGTCGACGCGAACGCGATCGCGGGTGCGCTCGATGGCGATGTACGCGATACCGGCGCGGTCAAGCGAGTTGGTGAGGTGCGTCCGGATGCGGATGTCCTCGTTCACGTAGTCCGAGTAGCGCTGACCGGGCTTGGTCGAGTCGGCGTACCAGCGCGAACGGTGGTCAGTTGTGACACCGAGGCGGAAGCCGTACGGATTGATCTTCTGGCCCATTAGTTCGCCGCCTTCTGCTCTTCGGTCTCGGGGGTCGAGACAATGACCGTGATGTGGCTGGTGCGCTTGTTGATGCGACCGGCACGCCCCTGGGCGCGCGGACGGAAGCGCTTGAGGGTGACACCCTCATCGACGAATGCGGTGCTGACGTACAGGTCACGCTCGTCAAGGAACTCGTTCGAGTTGTCAGCCTTGACGCGGGCGTTTGCGATGGCCGAGGCCACGACCTTGTACACCGGCTCCGAAGCACCCTGCGGTGCAAACTTCAGAATGGCAAGCGCTTCGAGCGCCTGCTTGCCGCGGATCAGGTTGACGACGCGGCGAGCCTTCTGAGGGGTAACGCGGATGTGACGCGCGCGGGCGATCGACTCCACCATAATTTCCTCCTTCACGCCCCCGCTTAGCGGCGGCGACCCTTCTTGTCGTCCTTCACGTGACCGCGGAAGGTGCGGGTCGGTGCGAACTCACCGAGCTTGTGGCCAACCATCGTCTCGGTAACGAATACCGGGATGTGCTTGCGACCGTCGTGCACGGCGATCGTGTGGCCGAGCATGTCGGGCACAATCATCGATCGGCGCGACCAGGTCTTGATGACATTCTTCGAACCGGCTTCGTTCTGCTTCAGCACCTTCTGCAGCAGGTGCTCGTCAACGAAGGGGCCCTTCTTCAGACTGCGAGGCATCTTCTTGAACTCCTACTACTTGCGCTTCTTGCCAGTCGGGCGACGGCGGACAATGAGCTTGTCCGAGTCCTTGTTGGGCTTGCGGGTGCGGCCCTCAGGCTTACCCCACGGGCTCACCGGGTGACGACCACCCGAGGTACGACCCTCGCCACCACCGTGCGGGTGGTCGATCGGGTTCATGACGACACCACGCACGGTCGGGCGAACGCCCTTCCAGCGCTTACGGCCGGCCTTACCGAGGTCGATGTTCGACTGCTCAGCGTTACCAACCTCGCCGACGGTCGCGCGGCAGCGTGCATCCACGTTGCGAACCTCACCCGAGGGCAGGCGCAGCTGGGCGTAAGGGCCGTCCTTTGCGACGAGGCGGACCGAGGCGCCGGCCGAACGGCCGAGCTTCGCGCCGCCACCGGGGCGCAGCTCAACGGCGTGCACGACGGTACCGGTCGGGATGTTGCGCAGCGGCAAGTTGTTGCCGGGCTTGATGTCGGCGCTGGCGCCCGACTCGATGATGTCGCCCTGCTTGAGCTTGTTCGGCGCGATGATGTATCGCTTGGTGCCGTCGAAGTAGTGCAGGAGCGCGATGCGAGCGGTACGGTTCGGGTCGTACTCAATGTGAGCGACCTTGGCGTTCACGCCGTCCTTGTCGTTACGACGGAAGTCGATCACGCGGTACTGGCGCTTGTGGCCACCACCGATGTGACGGGTCGTGATGCGACCCTGGTTGTTACGACCACCAGTCTTGGGCAGCGGGCGCAGCAGCGACTTCTCGGGGGTCGAGCGGGTGATCTCGGTGAACTCCGAGACCGAACCAGCACGACGACCGGGAGTCGTGGGCTTGAATTTACGAATCGCCATTTTTACTCAGTCCTCCGGTTAGCCGACGTTCGAGAAGATGTCGATAGTGCCGGACTTCAGGGTCACGATGGCGCGCTTGGTGTCCTTGCGCTTGCCCATGCCGAAACGAGTCCGGCGAGTCTTGCCCTGACGGTTAAGGGTGTTGATGCGGTCAACCTGCACGTCGAAGATGCGCTCGATCGCGATCTTGATCTCGGTCTTGTTCGCGTCGGGTGCCACCTCGAAGGTGTACTTGCCCTGGTCGATGAGGCCGTAGCTCTTCTCCGAGATCACCGGGCGGATGATGACATCGCGCGGGTCCTTGTAGATGTCGCTCATGCCTGCAGCTCCTTGTTGGTCTTCGCGGCGACGAAGCCGTCGAACGCGCTCTTGAGGAAGACCACGTCATCGGCAACGAGCACGTCGTATGCGTTCAGCTGGTCCGCCGAGAGCACGTGGGCGTGCTCGATGTTGCGCACCGAACGGCGGGTGACGAGGTCGTCGTGCTCAACGATGACGAGCACGTTGCGGCCTTCGGCAGCGGTACGGAATGCCGAGATCGCGGCCTTGGTCGAGGGTGCCTCGCCGGTCACGAGTTCGGTGAACACGTGCACGCGGCCACCACGAGCGCGGTCCGACAGCGACTGCAGCAGGGCTGCGGCAACCATCTTCTTGGGGGTGCGCTGCGAGTAGTCACGCGGGGTCGGGCCGTGGACGATGCCACCGCCGCGGTGCTGCGGCATGCGGATCGAACCCTGACGGGCGTTACCCGTGCCCTTCTGCTTGAACGGCTTACGGCCGGCGCCCGAGCGCTCGCCGCGGTTCTTGGTCTTGTGCGTACCCTGGCGGGCGGCGGCCTGCTGGGCCACGACCACCTGGTGCACGAGGGGGACGTTCAGCTCGACGTCGAAGAGCTCAGCGGGGAGCTCAACGGTGCCCGACTTCTTGCCGGTTGCGTCGAGGACATCAATGGTGTTGGCAGCCATTTGGCTAGGCCCCCTTCACTGCGTTGCGGACGAAAACAAGGCGGCCCTTGGCGCCGGGAACGGCACCCTTGACCAGCAGCAGACCCCGTTCCACGTCGATGCCGTGGAGGGTGAGGTTCTGGACGGTCACGCGGTCGTGACCCATGCGGCCAGCCATGCGCGTGCCCTTGAAGACACGGCTCGGGGTGGCCGAAGCACCGATCGAGCCGGGCTTGCGGTGGTTCTTGTGCGCACCGTGCGATGCGCTAACGCCCTTGAAGTTGTGGCGCTTCATAACACCGGCGAAACCCTTACCCTTCGACGTACCAACGACGTCGACGAGCTGGCCGGCTTCGAAAAGCTCGACGTTCAGTTCCTGGCCGAGCGCGTAGTCTGCGGCGTCAGCGGTGCGGATTTCAGTTACGTGGCGACGCGGGGTCACGCCGGCGGCCTTGAAGTGGCCAGCGAGGGGCTGCGAAACTTTGCGGAGTTCGATAGCGCCCGCGGCGATCTGAATGGCGTCGTAGCCGTTCTTCTCCTGCGTCATGATCTGGGTCACGACGTTGGGGCTCACCTGAATCACGGTGAGGGGGACGAGACGGTTCTCTGCGTCCCACTGCTGGGTCATGCCCAGCTTGGTGCCGAGCAGCCCCTTGTAGGTCTTAGTAGCGATAGACATGAATCCCTCTAGAGCTTGATCTCGATGTTGACATCGGCCGGAAGGTCGAGGCGCATGAGCGAGTCGACAGCCTTCGGGGTGGGGTCGACAATGTCGATCAGGCGCTTGTGGGTGCGCTTCTCGAACTGCTCGCGGCTGTCCTTGTACTTGTGGGGCGAACGGATAACCGTCACCACGCTCTTTTCCGTCGGAAGCGGGACGGGCCCAATGACGGAGGCACCAGCGCGAGTAACCGTGTCGACGATCTTGCGCGCGGAGCTGTCGATGACCTCGTGGTCATACGACTTCAGTCGGATGCGGATCTTCTGTCCCGCCATGTCCTACTCCTAATTCGTTCGGGCCGGTTTGGCCTCACATGCAATCTCGGCTGTGACCAGCTGAAAAGTGCACCACTGTTTATCTGTCAAGTTCACCTGCCCGGAGCGCTTCGCTCAGGCTGATGTACGGCACGCGGATATGCGCCCGGGCCGTGCTCTCCTGCCGCCGGACTTGCCTGCCTCCGAAAGAGTCGGGCGGCGAGTCACGTGTTCGGCAGTGATCCTGCTGCAGGCCGGGCACAAAGATGCCACGGCACAACGGGAATGTTGAACTGCATCAGTTTAGCCCGCA
Source organism: Gulosibacter massiliensis (assembly GCF_900626105.1). NCBI lineage: Bacteria > Bacillati > Actinomycetota > Actinomycetes > Micrococcales > Microbacteriaceae > Gulosibacter > Gulosibacter massiliensis. Next base: position 1,599,475 of record NZ_UYZX01000001.1, on the reverse strand, counting down.
GTTTTGTGTTCATGCAACCCGGGCGTGTCGAATTTTTGTGAACCCCATGCGCGGCACCATTACCGCGGAGTTCCGCCGCCCACACTCCCCTAGTGTGAGCGATTCGACGGGGAACGAGTTCGTCCAAATAATACGGGATGCGGTGAGCGCCGATCCGACCAATGTCGGCCTGCGCGCCGACCTCGTCGAGCTCCTCCTCGAGCACGACCCGCAGGCGGTCAGCCCCGAACTGGATGCGCTGGCCCAGCACGGCGCGAACCCGCAGACGATCGCGGTGCTCCGGGCCCGCGCGGCGGCCGCGAAGCTGCGCGCCGAGAAGACCGGGCAGACCGGCGCGAGCGCATGGCAGCAGGGCGTCGACGCGCAGCCGAGCAGCGCTTGCACCCCGCCCCAGTTTTTGCCACCGAACGAACCGCCGCAGCAGCGGCATCCCGACCCCATCCTTGCGCCGGTCGAGCCGCAGGGCGAGGCGAAGCCGATGTTCGAGGTCGAGCGCCCGCGGGTGCGCCTCGACGACGTCGCGGGCATGCACGAGGTGAAGGCCCACCTCGAGTCGACGTTCCTCGGGCCGATGCGCAACCCCGAGCTCGCGCAGATGTACGGCCAGGTCGCGCGCGGCAGCCTGTTCACGTATGGCCCGCCCGGATGCGGCAAGACGTTCATCGCCCGGGCAATCGCCGGCGAGCTGCAGGCCAACTTCGTGCACGTCACCCTTGCCGACATCATGGGCGCGCACTGGGGCGAGACCGAGAAGGCGATCCACGCGGTGTTCGAGCAGGCCCGCGCCGCGCGTCCCTGCGTCATCTTCTTCGACGAGTTCGACGCGATCGGCGGGCGGCGCACATCGGGCAACGCGAGCTCGAAGTCGCTGCGCATGATGGCGAGCCAGCTGCTCGTCGAGCTCGACGGCGTGGCCGCGTCGAGTGACGGCATCTACGTGCTCGCGGCGACAAACCGGCCGTGGGACATCGACCCCGCGCTGCGCCGCTCCGGCCGCTTCGACCGCACCGTGCTCGTGCTGCCGCCCGACGACGTCGCCCGCGGCGCCATCGTCGCGGGCAGCCTCCGCAACAAGCCGGCCGCGCAGGTCGACATCGGCGAGATCGTGCGGCGTACCCGCGAGTTCTCGGGCGCCGACCTGAGCTACGTCGTCGATACGGCCGTGCAGCAGGGGTTCGCCCACATTATCGGGTACCTCGACGCCGGGCGGTACGACCGAGCGCGCGAACTCGCGAGCGCGGAGCTCGCGCAGGACCCGACCTCGGCCCGGCTCCACGCCGTCATGGCCCGCGCCGAGCTCGGCCTCGAGCACTACGAGGCAGCCGAGCGGCACGCGGGCATCGCGACGCACGACCCCGCGGTGGCCGCGCCCGCGTGGCAGATCGTCAGCAACGCCGTGCGCCACCTGCCGGGGCGGCGGCAGGATGCGCTGGCCGCTGCCGCGAACGCCGTCCGCCTCGACCCCGAGCACTGGGGCTACCACGCGAGCCTCGCCGCGACACTCACCGACGTCGGGCGCCAGCAGGAGGCCCTCGGCGAGGGGCAGATCGCGGTGCAGCTCACGGGCGGCGACCCGGCGGCGTGGGCGGAGGCGACCATGCCCCTCGCCTACCACCAGGCCGCGAACGTCCAGAAGGAATTGGCGCTCGAGACCGCGGCCACGGCGCTCGCCGTCGACCCGACCGATGTGCAGCTCCAGCAGCGCTACCTGCGGGTGCAGTCGATCGCGGGCCGGCACGCGCAGGGGCTCGCGACCGCGCTGTCGGTGCTCCGCGCATCCCCCACCGACCGCTACCCGAGGGTGTTCGCGAGCATCGCGCTCTACCTGCTCGTCTATCGCGCTATCACCCTGCTGCTGCTCGTCACGTTTCTCGTGCCGATGGTCGCGTTCGTGCTGCCGACCACGGTGCTCGGCAGCCCCGACGCGGCGACTTCGTGGACACGGAAACGCCGCCGGTCCTGCACGTCACGATTCGCGTCGCGGGCCTGCTCGGCCTCGTCGGCGTCGCCCTCGCCGTCTACCTTTCCTTCGGCAGGCGCGGGAGCCGCACACCCGCCACGCGCTGTGGACGTTCGCGCGCAAGTCGCTCACGAGCTGGGTCGCCATCATCGGCGTCGGGCTCATCGCGCTGAGCTCCGTGGCAGCAATCGTCCTCGGCCTGCTCTCCTTCTTCGCGGTCGCGCTCCCGTTCCTCATCGCGATCGCGCTCTGGTGGCTTCACGCACCGCTGGCTGGCTCCTCCCCAGCCACAAGAGCTAGCCCCCCATATGAAGGGAGTACTTCGGAGCGAACGCGCATGCGCCGCGCGTACGGTCGGCGCCATGAGCATCCAAGACAAGGCCCTCACCCTCAAGCAGCTCCACGAAGCCGACACCATCCTCCGCGTCGTCAACGTGTGGGACGCGATCACGACCAAGGTCGTGGCCGACCTTCCCGAGACCAAGGCGATCGCGACCGCCGGCCACTCCATCGCCGCGGCCCACGGCTTCGCCGACGGTGAGCTCCCCCTCGACCTCGCGCTCGCCGCGATCGAGCGCATCGTGACCGCGACCGACCTCCCCGTCACCGCCGACCTCGATGCCGGCTTCGGCGACCCCGGCGAGACCGTCCGCCGGGCGATCGGCGTCGGCGCCGTCGGTGCGAACGTCGAGGATCGCCTCGTGCCGTTCGACGAGGCCGTCGCGAACGTCGAGGCCATCGTCGCGGCCGCCGAGGCGGAGGGCGTCGCGTTCCAGCTCAACGCCCGCACCGACGCTCTCGTGCGGGGTGGCGAGCGCCCGCTCGAAGAGAGCCTGCAGGATGCGATTGCTCGCGGCCGCGCGTTCCTCGACGCGGGTGCCTCCCTCGTCTTCGTGCCCGGCGTGCTCGACCGCGCGTCCACCGAGACACTCGTCGACGGGCTCGGCCGCGGCAAGCTCAGCGTGATCGGCCTGCCCGGCGCGCTGCCGGCCGCGGAGTACGAGGCGCTCGGCGTCGCGCGCATCTCCTACGGCCCGACCACGCAGCGGGTGGCCCTACGCGCGTACCGCGACCTCGCATCCGACCTCTACGCCGGCGGCGTGATCCCAGAGGACACCCCCGCGCTCAACTAGGCGTCGTCGGTTTCCTTCCCCTCCCGCGGCGCGGGCTGCGCGGCGTGCCGCCCCTGCGAAGAGCCGCCGAACGCGACGTACGCGCCCGCGAGCAGCACCGACGCGGCCGACCAGACGATCCACCACGGGAATCCCGGCACCTCGGGCGAGTCGACCGACTCCTCGGCGAGCTCGGGCGTGGTGTCGAGCGGCACGCGCACCGCATGGATGAGCAGGCGATGGCTGTTGATGCCGATCGGCGTGCAGGTCACGAGCGTGAGGAGGTCCTCCCCCGGCTGCATCCGCAGCGACTCGGTATCGGTCGGGATCACGGTGTCGCTGTCGTACATCTCGTACGCGAGCGTTTCGCCGTAGACGTCGATGTAGATGCGGTCGCCCGGCTCCATGCGCGAGAGGTTCGTGAAGAGCACCGCGTCGGCGAGGCCCGAGTGGCCCGTGAGCACCGAGTGCGTGCCTTCGCCACCGACCGGCAGCGAGGTGCCAAAGAGGTGGCCGACGCCCTGCAGCAGGGTCGCCTCGCTCGTGCCGTGGTAGATGGGCAGGTTCACGCCGATCGAGGGGATGCGGATGCGCGCCATGACGCCGGTCGGGATGCCCTCGAGCTGGCGGAGGTACTCCTTGTACTGCTCCGACTGTTCATCGCCGATGCGCATCGTAAACGGGTCGAACGCGGCACCCGAGTTCAGGGTGGCGTTGTACTCGCGGGCGGCCTGCAGCGCCGCGGCGCGGTCCGCGGCCGTGAAGTCGTGCACCTCTGACTGGTACGAGTCGCCGAGGAGGCTCTGGTTCGCCTGCGAGAACCAGCCGGCCATGAACGGATACGTGATGAGCCCGACACCGAGCAGCATCACGATCGCGAGCACGAGCCGCGAGCGCCAGGTGCTCGTGATGCGCTTCGAGTGGTAGGTGCGCAGCTGCTGCAGCTCGACGGCGTCGCCGTCGGACGCGGGCTGGGTGGGCTGTTCCGTGGTCGTGCTCATCGACGCCGCCGCAGGAGGTAGAGGATGATCGCACCGACGACGAGCAGCGCGCCGAGCCCGTAGAACACCATGGCCGGGATGCCCGGCGAGCCGCTGATCGGCTCGAGCGGCACCTCGGTCTCGGCGCTCGCCGCCTGGGTCGCCGAGAACGCGAGCCACGCGATGCCCGCGAGGAGCGCGGCGGTGCCCGCCCCGAGCATCCGCCCGAACGAACGGATGCGCGGTGCGCTCGCCGCTCGGGTTCGAGAGTTCCGCGTTCGGTCACGCTGGGCCATGGCACCGTCCTGCTTGTCGGGCAATCTGCGTCGTTCAAAAGTACGCGAGGCGGAGCGCATCGTGGATGCGTTCCGCCTCGCGGTGTGTTTGGGGGTCAGGCCCCGCCGAGACATGTCTCGGCGGGGCCCAACGTCACCTACGCCGAGGTGTGGTTGCGGCGTGCGCGGAGCGCGAGGCCGAGGCCAATCGCGAGGACCGCGGCGCCGCCGAGGCCGAACAGCAGGGCGCCGTTCGCACCGGTGATCGGCAGCCCAGGGAAGTCCTGCTTGGTGTTGTCGACGGCGATCTCGAACGCGTCCGTGGTCGAGCCCGGCGTCACGGTCACCTCGCGGGGGGTCTGGTCGAGGACGTAACCGGCGGGGGCTTCGATCTCAACGATCCAGTACGAGGTACCCTCGGCGGTGGCCTTGAGGCCGGGGATGGTCACAACGCCGTCCACCGTCTCAAAGGTCGTCTGGTCGGTGGCGCCAACCTGGATCGGGTTGGTGCGCGCAGCGGCGTCAGCCTCGGTCGCGTACACCGAGAACACGGCGCCGTCGAGGAGGTCGTCGTTGGTGGCGTCCTGCTTCACGATGCGCACGGCGCCCCACAGGGTCTCAACCTCGTTGCTGTCAACGTCAGTGCCGTTGATGTTCTGGTTGATGATGTTCGTGATAAAGCCGGCTTCCTCGTCGCCGATGCCGTCGATGCTGTTGACCGTGGTCACGATGTCGAAGGTCAGCTGACCGTTCGAGTTGCCCGTGAGGTAGGTGAGACCAGCCGGGGTGATGGTCAGGGTAACGACGGGGCCGTTCGCGGTGGCCGCTGCCGGGGCGACGGTGTAGTAGCTCGCGTCGAACGCGGCACCCTTGTACTGCACGTTGCTGATCGACACGAAGTCGAGACGCGAGTCGAGGTCATCCGTGAGGACGATCGAGGTGAAGGCGTCGCCCTGGGCAGTGTTGATCTGCGGCACGTTGACGGTGACCGGCCAGGTCACGGTGTCGCCGAGGGCGACGGCGGCCGAGTCGTCCACGGCCTTGACCGGAGCGGTCGTGGTCGTGTTCTTCGGGTAGACGTGGATGTCGTAGACCCAGTTGGTCACGTCGTTGTCGGTGATCGCGGTCGGGACCACGACGACCCACGGGGCGGCCGTGGTCGCGATGTTCGCGGGGGTGCCGTTGGCGAAGGTCGCGTTCGTGACGTCGGTCTCGTAGACGTAGTAGACGCCGACCGGCAGCTCACCGAAGGTGTACTCGCCGTTGTCGGTCACACCGGTGCCGGCCAGGGTGCCGGTCGGGGTCGCCGGCGCCGTCAGCGTGTCGATCGCGTCCCACTGTGCCTGCGTGTAGTTTTCGAGGTCGATGCCCGAGTTGTAGACCTGGAACGCGACGCCGTTGATGAGCTGAGCGCCCGCGGGCACGTCCTGCTCGAGGCCCGTCGCCGGTTCGGTGCTCGGGGTCGTCGGCTGCGAGTACTTGTGGACGGTAATCGAGCCTTCGGCGCCGAAGTCAATGTTGCCCTCGGCGGCGTTCGCTGCGCCCGCGCCACCGATGATGCCGGCGGTCGCGAGGGCAAGCATGCCGAGGCCAGCGAGGATTCGCTTGCCTAGCGCTTGTGTCTTAACACCCATTTTGGGTCCCTTTCAGTGTGTGAGTTCGGCACGAAGCGCCGGTATTACGAGGTGTAAATCGTGGTGGAGCGGGGGTAGAAGGAAGTTTTTAGGTTTCGAGGAGCGTGTCGCTCGAGTCGTCGCGACGACGCATGAGGAGCCACGCGGTGCCGAGCAGTGCGAGCACGCCCGCGCCGCCGAAGAGCCAGGGCCCGGCGCCCGAGAACACACCGGTCAGCGGCAGCTCGCCCATGGGCACCTGTTCGTTGACCATGTTCTCGTCGAACGACGCGTTCAGCGCGCTGCCCGAGATGGTGAACTCGTGGACGGTCTCGTCAAGCTGGAACCCGGGAGGCGCCTTCGTCTCAACGAGGGTGTAGTCGCCCCACGCGAGCTCCTGCACGAGGAACTGTCCGGCAGTCGGGTTCTTGTCCGCCGCGGCGGCGCAGTCACCGGTGGTGCAGTCGATCACCGCGATGGCGCCGTTCGGCCCGGTGATGCTCCACTCGGAGCCATCCAGCGCAAGGCCCTGACCATCGCTCTTCTGCCACGTCACCGAGCCCGGCTTGTCCGCGTTCGTGAGCGTGCACTCGACCCGGTCACCAGCAGCGATCGTGATGCCGTTGCTGCTGCTAATCGCAAGATTCGACGTCGCACCGTGACGGTCGGTGACCTTGCAGGTCGTCGACGTCCAGTCGTAGCCAGTCTCGGTGCCCGCGGCTGAGCCCTTCAAGAACTCGCCGAGGGTGTAGTTGCCGGCCGTGACTGTCTGCGTCTGCCCGCTCTCGAACTGGAGGGTCGAGCCCGTCGCGGGTGCGGCGGTCAGGGTCCAGTCACCAGCGTTGGCGGGAGCGCCGTAGTTGATGTCGAAGTCCTTGGTCAGCGTCAGGTTGGTGACGAGCAGCTGGTTCACGTAGGTGCACTCGACCTTGTCGCCGGGCACAATGCCGGTCAGCCCCTGGCTGCTCGCGCTGGCGAGTGCGACTTCGCGCGTGGTGCCATCCAGGTGGGTCACCAGGCAGACGCCCGAGACGAACGCGTAGTTGCTTTGCATCTGCTCGCTCACCGAGACCGTCGCCACGTGGTTCTTGCCCCCGAAGCGGTAGCTCCAGGAGGCGTTACCGGAATCATTGGTCTGCTGAGCCGTCGCCGTCGGCTGCGCGGTGACCGAGCCGGTCGTTGCCGCGGCAGTTGCGCCGACGGTCCAACCCGACTTCGCCACGGAGTTCTCACCGTTGGCGTCCACGACGTCCTTGTGGATCGTCACGTTCGCGATCAGCGGCGAGTTGAAGATCTGACAAATGACCTCCTGGCCACCACTTGGGATCGTCACCGATCCCGAGGTCGCATTGCCCTCGGCGAACTGCACACCATCCAGCAGGCATCGGTAAGAAGTCACGTAGTTGGCGAGATTGGCGCCACCCGCCGCGGTCTCCGCGAAGGTCAACGGGATGTTGCGCACCGTCGGCAGCGGCCCAATGCGCTGCGCCTGGACGCCGCTCGCGTTGCCCGTGGTTGTCGCGTTCGCGATCTGGGTCGACCCCCGGTTCAGCGTGAGCGTGAACTGGTCAGTCGCATTCACACGCCCGCCTTCGACGACCTTCTCGATCGTGATCGTCGGCGGTGACGAGCAGGACGCAAGGTCGGTTCCGCTGTAGTTGCTGCTGGTGACGGTCGAGCCGCCGGTCCAGTCAGGCATGTTGTACGAGCGAATTTCCGTGCCGGACGCGAGGTAGCCCTTGCCGGCCGAGTCGAACGCGATGCCGTTGACGTTGCGCATGGTCGTAAAGCCATTGCTCGAGGAGCTCTGCATGTTGCCGCCGGTGGCCGCCAAGAAGGTGGCGCTGGTCACGCTATACACCGTGCTGGTGGTGCCGGAGCCGTGGACGACGAAGAGGTTGCCAGCGGCGTCGAAGGCGAAGTCACCATTCGCGCTGGTAGTCGCCGCGGTTACCACGGTGCCCTTGAGGGAGATGCGACTGTTCGCAGGCTTCGACGGGTCGTACTCGAAAATCCTGAAATTGCCGTTACTCATGAAGCCGCCGAAATAGTAGAGACCGTTGAGGAGGTTCACTGCACCACCGACAAGGTTCGTACTGGTGTTGTAGTTATTGCCGAGTGACGAGGTGCTGCTGCCAGTGCTCTTCCAGACGCCCGATGAGGTGTCGTAGACCCAAACGGTGCCGTTCTGATCAGTGCCCGAGCCATCGCTCCGCTGCAGCCCGTAGATCGGTTCTCCGCCCAGGCTCATGCCGAGACCGTTGAAGTTTGTGGTGCCCGCGGAGGTACCGACATTGGTAACGGTGCCGTTAGGCGCGACCTGCTGCAGCTGACCGGCAGCGCTGACGCCGTAGACATAGCCCGGCTCGCACACTGCTGTGGTCACAATCTTTCGGACGGTGAACGTTCCGAAGTTGTGCGTGAGGTTGCCGTTTTGGTCGTTCCAGGTTCCGTTAATCCCATTGGCCGCACCAATGGTCTGAGTATTGTCACCGGATACCACCCAGACGTACCCGGATGGGGGGCTCACCTGCTGCACCCGGTAGTTGCTTCCGTCGGACAAACGGTTGGTGTTGTTTGTTCCCGCAGCGTAACCGCGGTGCGTGAGCAGCCACTCGCCACCGTCGGTGTCGCGGTCGAGGGAGGTGGCGGCGCAGGAGGAAGCGGCACAATCCGCGATCGGGTCAGCGCTCGTGCCTGTCGTCCAGCTGCCATCGGTTCGATACTGGAATCGGAATGTCGCGCCGGGGACGAGGTTCCCGTCCGTGTCTCGCACGTCCCAATACACGTAGGGCGCCGTTCCGCCATCCGGGCCCACTGCCACGACGTTGGTCTTGTTCTGCGGCTCCGGGGAGGTCGACTCGGACTCGGTGGGAGCCGTGGTTTCCGGCGCCGTCGTGGAGTCGGGAGTCGTGGTCGGCTCGGTGGTCGAGTCGACGGAGTCCTGCGTCTCCGCCGGCTCGCTCGCGGTCGGTGTCGGCGTGGGGGTCGCGCCTTCCGTGGCGGCGAACGCACTCGACGGAACAACCAGGGCCGAGGCGAGCACCACGGCCGTCGAGGCCATGAGGGGCCTCAACCACCGGCGAAACGATACGGACATACCCGGCTCTCCTCCATAGAAAGAACGCGACTTACGGTGTCGCTTTCCCTGCTCGGGCTGCCATCACGAACTCGTTACGACTCGCGAACGATTCCGCATCGGCCAGAAGTTGGGCCCGACACAACCCTGAGCTTAAGGTGTGAGTTCACTGAGTCGCAACGGAAAACTACAATTTGCCGATCTTGTGCACTCTCACGCAAATCCCGATGACGAAATATGTAGATTGGACGACGATCAATGTGGCGGGTGCATTGATTCTGCAGGGATCACGGCAACGACGACGCGCCGCCTCGCGGGTGCGAGGCGGCGCGTTCCGTGCGTGGCTGACTAGATCTGGAGTTCGTCGAGTCGGCCCTCGTCGCGGAGCTCGAGGTAGTGCTCCACCGCGGTGTCGAGCCAGACCTCGGCGGTCTTGTAGAGGCTCACGACCCAGCCGCTGTCCTCCTCCACCACGGCGATGCCGAGGTCGGTGAGGCCGAGCGCCTCCGCCGGTGCGTAGTCGGAGAGGCACTGTTCTCCCCCACCGGTGCCGTACGAGTTCTGCTGCTCGACGCAGAGGCCGTTGAACGTCACCGACGAGTAGGAGTCCTCGACGACGAGGCCGTCGGGGCGGATCATCGTCACACCGTTCACCTCGAACGACTCGAAGCCACCCGAGACCGAGAACTCCGACGGGCTCGCGTAGCCGGAGCCACCCGAGCCGAAGCCCTGGTAGAGCATCGACATGACGAGGCGCTCGGGGCGGCTCAGCAGCTCGATGGCGGGCTGAGCGTCGCCGCCCGATGTCAGCGAGAACACCGCGTCGAGTGCCTGGAGCCCGGCCTCCTCCGGCGAGTCCGCGCCGTTGCCAGCGACCTCGTCGATGCTCGAGACCTGCTCGCCGCTCGTGCCCGCGAGGGCGTAGTCGACCGTGGTGAGCGCCATGCTCACGTACCACTTGCCGTCCTCGTAGGTCGAGATCAGCGAGTTGGTGTCCTGCTCGGCGAAGTCGACCGTCTGCGGGTACTCCTCGTCGAAGTTGAAGTCGGCGGTGGCCTCGTTCACCGCTTCTTCGGCGTAGTCGATCGCGTCGCCCTCGCTCATGCCCTGGAGCAGCCCACCCTCGTAGGCGAGCGAGCGGATCACGCTCTCCATCGCTGCCGCGATGGCTTCGGTGTCGCCGTCGATCGTGACCGTGCCCGAAGTGATGGTGACGCGCTCGACGCCCTCAGTGAGCTCCTCCGTCTCGTACTCGAGGCCCTCGGTCGTGGTCGTCGTCGCGTTGCCAAGGTCGTCGAGCGCGTCGCTGAGGCTGACGCCGTCGCCCGTGTCGCCGAAGTCGCTCTCGAGGAGGCGCTGCGCGGCGGTGCCGAACACGTCGGCCTCGCTCGGGGCCACCATCGCCATGGCGCCGAGGTAGTCGAGCTCGCCGCCCTCGGAGATGAGCGTGTCGACGGCCTCTTCGGCCGAGGCCGCACCGCGGCCCCCGCCCGAAAACAGCGCGATGCCGCCCCAGATCGCGCCGCCGATGACTGCCACCGCGGCGACGGCGGCAACGGGGAGCAGCCAGCGGCGCTTGCGCTTCGGCTGCTCGGCCTGCTGCTGCCACAGGTTGCCCGCGTTCGCGTCGCCGCCGGCGTACCCCTGCGCCGGCTGGTAGCCGTACGCGGCCGGGCCGTACTGGTTCTGGCCGTGGTCACCGTTCGTCGCGTAGTACTTCTCGTTCTGCTGGCCGTAGCCCTGGCCCCCCGCTTGGCCGTAGTCGTTCCGGCCGTATTGCTGTTGGCCGTACTGGTTCTGGCCGTACTGGTTCTGGCCATACGCCTGCGGGCCGTTCTGCGCATCCTGGCCATAGCCATACTGGCCCTGCTGACCGTAGCCGCCCTGCGCATCCTGCGCGTAGACCTGCCGGCCACCCTGCCCGTAATGCTGCTGGCCGTAGCCACCCTGCTGCTGCCAGTTGTTCTGCTGCGGCCAGTCGCCCTGCTGCCAGCCCTGCGGCCGCTCGTCCTCGGGCGGCACGCCTCCCCACTGGTTCTGATTCGGGTCGGTCGGTGGTTGCTGATTCGACATGCCTCGCCCTTCGCTCATCGTTCGGTGCGGCCTTCGGTCACGCAGGCGCGCCATGATCTTTGAGTCGTCACGGCGCCAAAAAGTTCCCGCCAAATCAGCTTGCCAGCAAACGCCACAGCACCCGGGGTTGTCCACAAGAAATCATCCTGGAAAACGACAGCGGGCCGGACGCTTGCGCGTCCGGCCCGCTGAGCGGAGTCAGAGACTACTTGGTGATCGAGGTGACGGTACCGGCACCAACGGTGCGGCCACCCTCACGGATGGCGAAGCCGAGGCCCTCTTCCATAGCGATCGGCTGGATGAGCTCGACCGACATGTCGACGGTGTCACCAGGCATAACCATTTCCTTGCCCTCGGGCAGGGTGATGACGCCGGTCACGTCCGTGGTACGGAAGTAGAACTGCGGGCGGTAGTTCGAGTAGAACGGGTTGTGACGGCCGCCCTCTTCCTTCGAGAGGATGTAGGCAGTGCCCTCGAAGTTGGTGTGCGGGGTGACGCTACCGGGCTTGACCACAACCTGGCCACGCTCGACGTCTTCGCGCTTGAGACCACGGAGCAGGAGACCACAGTTCTCACCGGCCCATGCCTCATCGAGCTGCTTGTGGAACATCTCGATACCGGTAACGGTGGTCTTCTGGGTCGGGCGGATACCAACGATCTCAACTTCCGAGTTGATCGCGAGGGTACCGCGCTCGGCGCGGCCGGTCACAACGGTGCCACGACCGGTGATGGTGAAGACGTCCTCAATCGGCATGAGGAAGGGCTTCTCGCGGTCACGCTCCGGGTCCGGAACGCTCTCGTCGACAGCCTCCATGAGGTCGAGGACCGACTGGACCCACTTCTCGTCGCCCTCGAGCGCCTTGAGCGCCGAGACGCGAACGACAGGAGCGTCCTCGTCGAAGCCCTGCGAAGCGAGGAGCTCGCGGACCTCGAGCTCAACGAGCTCCAGGATCTCTTCGTCGTCAACCATGTCCGACTTGTTGAGAGCAGCAACCAGGTAGGGAACGCCAACCTGCTTGGCGAGCAGCACGTGCTCGCGGGTCTGCGCCATCGGGCCGTCGGTGGCGGCGACCACGAGGATCGCGCCGTCCATCTGGGCAGCACCGGTGATCATGTTCTTCACGTAGTCAGCGTGACCCGGGGCGTCAACGTGGGCGTAGTGACGCTTCGGGGTCTCGTACTCGATGTGCGAGATGTTGATCGTGATGCCGCGCTGGCGCTCTTCCGGAGCCGAGTCGATCGAGGCGAAGTCGCGCTGCACGTTGGTCTCCGACGGGTACTTGTCAGCAAGCACCTTCGAGATCGCGGCGGAGAGCGTCGTCTTGCCGTGGTCGACGTGACCGATCGTTCCGATGTTTACGTGCGGCTTGGTCCGCTCAAACTTGGCCTTGGCCACTGTGGGTCCTCCTCAGGACTGTTACTGGAATCGCTCCACGATACAGCGCGGATCGAAACTTTAAAACTTGGACAGATGAATAAATGCTACTCGGCCTAGCGCATTGCGCCTGACCGAAGCCTGAGCTACGGGGAGGCTACTCGCCCTTGCTCTTCTGGATGATCTCGTCGGCAACAGCCTTCGGGACCTCCGCGTAGGAGTCGAACTCCATCGAGTACACAGCGCGACCAGAGGTCTTGCTGCGCAGGTCGCCGATGTAACCGAACATCTCGGACAGCGGCACGAGCGCGCGCACCACCTTGACGCCCGAGGCGTCTTCCATCGACTGGATCTGGCCACGACGGGAGTTCAGGTCACCGATAACGTCACCCATGTACTCCTCGGGCGTACGCACCTCGACCTTCATGAGCGGCTCGAGCAGCGCGGGGCTCGCCTTGGGAGCGGCCTCCTTGAACGCCATCGAACCGGCAATCTTGAAGGCCATTTCCGACGAGTCAACGTCGTGGTACGCACCGTCAACCAGGATCGCCTTGACGCCAACCATCGGGTAGCCCGCGAGGATGCCGACGCGCATGGCGTCCTGGATACCCGCGTCAACCGAGGGGATGTACTCGCGAGGCACGCGACCGCCGGTCACGGCGTTCTCGAACTCGTACACCTTGTCACCCTCGACGGCCATGGGCTCGAGGCTGATCTGCACCTTCGCGAACTGACCGGAACCACCGGTCTGCTTCTTGTGGGTGTAGTCGTACTTCTCGACCGGGCGGCGGAGGGTCTCGCGGTACGCAACCTGCGGCTTACCGATGTTCGCCTCAACCTTGAACTCGCGCTTCATGCGGTCGACGAGGATATCGAGGTGGAGCTCGCCCATGCCCGAGATGGTCGTCTGACCGGTCTCGTGGTTGAGCTCGACGCGGAACGTCGGGTCCTCTTCGGCAAGCTTCTGGATCGCGGTGCCGAGCTTCTCCTGGTCGGCCTTCGAGTTCGGCTCGATGGCCACCGAGATGACGGGCTCCGGGAAGCTCATCGACTCGAGGATCACCGGCGCGTCGAGTGCCGAGAGGGTGTCACCGGTGGTGGTGTCCTTCAGACCGATGGCCGCGTAGATGTGACCGGCGGTAACCGACTCGACGGGGTTCTCCTTGTTGGCGTGCATCTGGAAGAGCTTGCCGATGCGCTCCTTCTTGCCCTTCGTCGAGTTGAGCACCTGGGTGCCGGCCTCGACGTGGCCCGAGTAAACGCGGAGGTAGGTGAGGCGACCGTAGAACGGGTGCGCAACAACCTTGAACGCGAGCGCCGCGAAGGGCTCGTCGGTCGAAGGCTTGCGGATGATCTCGATCTCCTCGTCCTTGACGTCGTGGCCAACCATCGGCGGCACGTCGAGGGGCGAAGGGAGGAACGAGACGACCGCGTCGAGCATCGGCTGGATGCCGCGGTTCTTGAACGCCGTACCGCAGAGCACGGGGAATGCCTCGCCCGCGATGGTGAGCTGGCGGATGCCGGCCTGGAGCTCGTCGATCGAGATCTCCTCGCCACCGAGGAACTTCTCGAGCAGCTCGTCACTCGACTCAGCAACGGCCTCGAGCAGCTCGGCGCGGTACTCTTCGGCGCGCTCGAGCAGGTCGGCGGGGATCTCCTCGATCTCGGCCTCGGCACCCTGTGCCACGACGCCCTTGGCGTCGCCACGCCAGGTCAGCGCGCGCATGTTGATGAGGTCGACAACACCGATGAAGTCGTTCTCAACACCGATCGGGAGCTGCAGAACGAGCGGCTTCACGCCGAGGCGCGACTTGATCGTGTCGATCGAGTAGTAGAAGTCCGCGCCGAGCTTGTCCATCTTGTTGACGAAGCAGATGCGGGGGACGTTGTACTTGTCAGCCTGACGCCACACGGTCTCGGACTGGGGTTCAACACCCTCCTTGCCGTCGAACACGGCGACGGCGCCGTCGAGGACGCGCAGCGAGCGCTCAACCTCAACGGTGAAGTCAACGTGACCGGGGGTGTCGATGATGTTGATCTGGGTGTCGCCCCACGAGCAGGTGGTCGCCGCGGAGGTAATGGTGATACCGCGTTCCTGCTCCTGCGCCATCCAGTCCATGGTGGCGGCACCGTCGTGGGTCTCACCGATCTTGTGGTTTACACCCGTGTAGAAAAGAATGCGCTCGGTGGTCGTGGTCTTACCAGCATCGATGTGCGCCATGATGCCGATATTTCGAACCTTGCTGAGGTTCGTCTGCACTGCCTGTGCCACGGATGTCTCCCGTTGTGTTTGGAACTGAAAAAGCGAGGATGCGCCGGTAAACGCGTCTGAAGCAAGACCGGCCAACATGAGTGCTTAGCACGCCACGTTGACCGGTCTAAGAACTACCAGCGGTAGTGGGCGAAGGCCTTGTTCGACTCGGCCATCTTGTGCGTGTCTTCGCGACGCTTCACGGCGGCGCCGAGGCCGTTCGAGGCGTCGAGGATCTCGTTGGTGAGACGCTCGGTCATCGACTTCTCGCGACGAGCCTTGGCGTAGCCGGTGAGCCAGCGCAGCGCGAGGGTGTTCGCGCGAAGCGGCTTGACCTCAACCGGAACCTGGTAGGTCGAACCGCCGACGCGGCGCGAACGAACCTCGAGGGTCGGGCGAACGTTGTCGAGGGCCTTCTTGAGGGTCGCGACGGCGTCCTGGTCGGACTTCTTCGCGACGTTCTCGAGGGCACCGTAAACGATGCGCTCGGCCTGCGACTTCTTACCGTCGAGGAGGATCTTGTTGATGAGCTGCGTCACGACCGGCGAGCTGTACACCGGGTCGATCACTACGGGGCGCTTAGGCGCGGGACCCTTACGAGGCATTACTTCTCCTTCTTCGCGCCGTAGCGGCTACGAGCCTGCTTGCGGTCCTTGACCGACTGGGTGTCGAGGGCACCGCGGACGATGCGGTAACGCACGCCCGGGAGGTCCTTCACACGACCGCCACGCACGAGCACCATCGAGTGCTCCTGCAGGTTGTGTCCCTCACCGGGGATGTAGGCGGTAACTTCGGTGCCGTTCGAAAGCTTCACACGGGCCACCTTGCGCAGTGCCGAGTTCGGCTTCTTCGGGGTGGTGGTGTACACACGGGTGCATACGCCACGCTGCTGGGGGTTGCCCTTCAGAGCCGGCGACTTGGACGAGGTCACCTTGGGCTTGCGGCCCTTGCGGACCAACTGCTGAATGGTTGGCACTGGTTAATCTCCTTGGAATTGATTGTGCTTTCGCCTTGCTGCACGCGGCAGCTGCTCTGAAACTCGCGCCTCACCCCGTCGCGGCCGTGCATGGACGACGCTGGACTGGATACATGTTCGGCCTGGACTTCGCCGGGCAAACACTCCTACCGACCGCTGTGACCGCGGCGACGGCATGAATTTGAGGCACGCCAGAGGGCGGCGTACCGATCTAGTCTAACCAGACAGAATGTGGCGGTCAAGCGTCGCGTGTCGCGGAGGCCGTCAGATCGACACTCCGGAGGATGCGCGTGACGTCGCCTTCGACGCCATCGGCCTGCTCGAGCAGGTAGGTTGCGACCGCGGTAAGCACAAGCGTATCAGCGCCGGCTTCGAGCAGTTGTACGCGATAGCGCACACGGACGGATGCGCCAGCTTCGTCGCGCTGTAGCGTCGCGATCTCGACGCCGGGACGCGGCTCGGCAAAGGTCTCGCGCTCGGTAACCTCGGCGCCTGCGGCCACCAGTTGCTCGCCGAGAATCTCGTCGGCCTGTTGCGCGCCGACCTGACCCGGCCACTTGTCGAGGGTGACGAGCACGTTCGGGCGGAAGTCGCCGCTCACGGCAAGGTGGCGCACTCCCCCGAGCGTGCCTTCCCACTCGAACTTCTCCCAGCCGTTCGGTACCTCGAACGTCGCGGCGACCTGCGCCATGAAGTTAGCGTCCCTCGTCGAAGGTGATCGACGTTCGCTGGGCTTCGTACTCGCGCTCCTCGGCCACCTTGCGCTCATACTCGGCGCGCTCTGCGGCATTGCGCTTCTTCACGCTGCGGCCGCGCAGGGCGGCGATGCCACCGATCCACAGCGCGCTCTCACGACCCGCGATGAAGGCGAGCAGCGCACCGGGCAGGTGCTCGGCCGAGCGAATAGCGGTCTCGAAGGTGTCATTCGACCAGGGCTGGCCATTCACGACGTCCTGGAAGGCGACGCCCACGTAGTAGCCGCCGCCCGTCAGCACGGCCGCGATCAGGCTCGCGACGATGTACGACCACCAGCCCGCGCGGTTCGCAATGAGCGACCACACGATGAGGAAGATGCCGAACAGAGCTACCGGCACGTAGAACGGCGCCGTGCCGATGAACTCGAAGATGCCACCGACGAAGTCGCCGCCGGTCGTGAAGATCATGCGGGCGGCCGCGAATGCGACCGCGTAGAGGGCGCCGAATACGACGATTGCGAGCAGCGCGGTGAAGAACGCGAAGCCGCGGTTGCCACGCTTGTCGGGCTCAACAATGAGCCCCTCCGTCGGCGAGGTCGTCGGGGCCTCGGTGGGCGTCGCCGGTACCGGGTCGTCGAGCTGCGTCGTCGCGGGGTCGGCATCGGCGTAGATATCGGGTTCATCGGTGCGGTCGTTGACCGCACCGACGGGCATAGCGAGCGGCGCGACGTTCGCGTCCGTGGCGGACTCGGCCGCCGGCGCATCCGTGCCGTAGGCATCGGCGTCGTAGGCGCGCGCCGCCGTGTCAGGCTCGGCGTCGAGCGTTGCGCCCGCCCCAGTTTCGTCGACCGGGATCGAACGCGAGCGGGCTACCGCTTCGTTGAGGCGTGCATCCCCCGCGGGCGCTGCGCCCGGCGCGTCGAAGCCCTCGGCGGGTGTCTCGCGCGAGGTCTCGCCATCGGTGCCGACGGCAAACGCGTTGCTCGGCTGCTCGCCCGCATCCGCCGGCGCCTCGGGGACGGGCTCGGACACTGCGGCGGGCTCGGATGCTGGAGTCGGGTTCTCGACCGGCGCGTCCGTCGTCTTCGGCGCATCCGCCTGCTCGGGCTGCGAAGCAGCCGAGGCGGGGCGCTGTGGCAGCAGATGCGGGTCGACGGTCGTGCGGGGCCCATCGTCGTACGGCTGCGGTCGGTACTGGTCACTCATGCCGCCAGGGTAACGGTGCGCGGGCCCGAAACCCGGCTACGGCACGCGGAAACGGGCGATGCCCCGAACCTGGAGGTTCGGGGCATCGCCCGTGGAGTGCGAGTTCGGTTGCGACGACTTCTAGTTGAAGTCGATGTTGCCGAAGTCGTCGTTACCCGAGAACGAGTCGAAGTCAGCGAACGAGAGGTCGTTGCTGAAGTCGAGCGCGTCGGCCTCGGCGTACGGGTAGCGCTCGTTGCGCGCTTCTTCGGTGGGCTCAACGACCTGCTCCGAGTACTCGGGCATACCGGTACCGGCGGTGATGAGACGACCGATGATGACGTTCTCCTTAAGGCCGAGCAGCGGGTCGGTCTTCTGCTCCATCGCCGCCTGCGTGAGCACGCGGGTGGTCTCCTGGAACGACGCGGCCGACAGCCACGACTCGGTCGCGAGCGACGCCTTGGTGATACCCATAACCTCGGGGCGACCCGACGCGGGGCGGCGGCCCTCGGTCACCGCCTGGCGGTTGGTCGCCTGGAAGCGCTGGCGGTCGACGAGCTCACCGGGAAGCATGTCGGTCTCACCCGAGTCATTGATGGTGACCTTGCGCAGCATCTGGCGCACGATGACCTCAATGTGCTTGTCGTGGATCGGCACACCCTGCGAGTTGTAGACGTCCTGCACGCCACCGACGAGGTACTTCTGCACCGCAGTGGTGCCGAGCACTTCGAGCACGTCCTTCGGGTCGAGCGGACCCTCAACGAGCTGCTGGCCGGGCTCGACGTGGTCGCCGTCCTCGACGAGGAACTCCGAGAAGCGCGACACCGGGTAGGTGAGCGTCTCGTCGTCCTTGTTGTCGGGCTCGAGCACGATCTTGCGCTGGCGCTCGGTGTCCTGGAACGTGACCGTACCGGCCACCTTCGCGAGCGGCGCCGCACCCTTCGGGGTACGAGCCTCGAAGAGCTCCTGAACACGCGGAAGACCCTGCGTGATGTCGGCCGCACCGGCGATACCACCGGTGTGGAAGGTACGCATGGTCAGCTGCGTGCCGGGCTCACCGATCGACTGGGCCGCGATAATACCGACGGCCTCGCCGAGGTCGGCGAGCTCGCTCGACGCCATCGAACGGCCGTAGCACTTGGCGCAGACACCGACCTGCGACTCGCACGAGAGCACCGAACGGATCGTCACTTCGCGGACTCCCTCACCGAGCAGGCGCTCGATGAGCACGTCGCCAACCGACTCGCCCGCGTGAGCGAGCACGTCGCCTGCGGCGTTCGTGACGTCGGTCGCCAGCGTACGTGCGTACACCGAGTTCTCGACGTTATCGGCGAGCGAGACGTTGCCGTCCTTGTCGGTCTGCGCGATCGGCAGCACGATGCCCTTGTGGGTACCGCAGTCGTCTTCACGAATGATGACGTCCTGCGACACGTCGACGAGACGACGCGTGAGGTACCCCGAGTCGGCGGTCTTGAGCGCGGTGTCGGCAAGGCCCTTACGAGCACCGTGGGTCGACGAGAAGTACTCGAGCACGGTCAGACCCTCGCGGTAGGAGTGAATGATCGGTCGGGCGATCTTCTCACCCTTCGGGTTTGCCACGATGCCGCGCATACCGGCGATCTGACGAACCTGCAGCCAGTTACCGTTTGCACCTGCCGTCACCATGCGGTGAATCGAGTTGGTCTCGGGGAACTGCTCGCGGGTGTCGGCGGCGACGCGTTCGGTCGCCTCCTCCCACAGCGCGATCGTCTGGTCGCGGTACTCCTGCTGCGTCGACAGACCCATCTGGTAGTCCTCGCGCAGCTGCGCAACCTTGGTCTCGGTCTCGGCGACGATCTCGGCCTTGGTGTCGGGGATCACGACGTCGGAGAACGACAGCGAGATGCCCGAACGCGTGGCCCAGTGGAAGCCCGAGTCCTTGATGCGGTCAAGCGTGGCCGCCACTACGTCCTTGTCGTACCGCTCGGCGAGGTAGTTCACCACGCCCGAGAGACGACCCTTGGTCATGACGTCCTCGAGGTACGGGTAGGTGTCGGGCAGCAGTTCGTTGAACAGCGCGCGACCCAGCGTCGTGTCCTTGACGACCGGACGACCCTCGACGAAGCCCTCGGGAGCCTCGGCCGGGTGGAATGTGACGCCCTCGAGGCGGATCTTGACGGGAGCGTTGAGGTGCAGCGTGCCCTCGTCCTGCGCCATGATCGCCTCAGCAACCGAGCCGAACACGCGGCCGGCGCCGGCAGCAT
This sequence comes from Gulosibacter massiliensis, assembly GCF_900626105.1. Classification (NCBI taxonomy): domain Bacteria; kingdom Bacillati; phylum Actinomycetota; class Actinomycetes; order Micrococcales; family Microbacteriaceae; genus Gulosibacter; species Gulosibacter massiliensis. Next base: position 1,579,658 of record NZ_UYZX01000001.1, on the reverse strand, counting down.
CCTCACGAAGGAAGGTGAGGTGGTACAGACCGGCAACCATGTCCTGCGAAGGCAGAGTCACGGGGCGGCCGTCCGACGGCTTGAGGATGTTGTTCGACGCGAGCATGAGCACGCGGGCCTCAGCCTGGGCCTCAACCGAAAGCGGCAGGTGCACGGCCATCTGGTCACCATCGAAGTCAGCGTTGAACGCCGAGCACGCGAGCGGGTGCAGCTGGATCGCCTTACCCTCAACGAGCTGCGGCTCGAACGCCTGGATGCCGAGACGGTGCAGCGTGGGCGCACGGTTCAGCAGCACGGGACGCTCACGGATGACCTCTTCGAGGACGTCCCACACCTCGGGCTTGGCGCGCTCAACGGCACGCTTCGCGGCCTTGATGTTGCTCGCGTGTCCGAGGTCGATGAGGCGCTTAATCACGTACGGCTTGAACAGCTCGAGCGCCATCTGCTTCGGCAGACCACACTGGTGCATCTGCAGCTGCGGGCCAACGATAATCACCGAACGACCCGAGTAGTCGACGCGCTTACCGAGCAGGTTCTGGCGGAAGCGACCCTGCTTACCCTTCAGCATGTCGCTGAGGGACTTGAGGGCGCGGTTACCGGTACCCGTGACTGGACGACCGCGGCGGCCGTTGTCGAACAGTGCGTCGACGGCCTCCTGCAGCATGCGCTTCTCGTTGTTCACGATGATCTCGGGCGCACCGAGCTCAAGCAGACGCATGAGGCGGTTGTTGCGGTTGATCACGCGACGGTAGAGGTCGTTGAGGTCGCTCGTTGCGAAGCGGCCACCATCGAGCTGCACCATCGGGCGCAGCTCCGGCGGGATCACGGGGATCACGTCGAGGACCATCGCGGCCGGCTTGTTCTCGGTCTGAAGGAACGCCGTGACGACCTTGAGACGCTTGATGGCGCGGATCTTCTTCTGACCCTTGCCGTTCTGGATCTGGTCGCGCAGCAGCTCGGCCTCGGTCGCGAGATCGAAGTCCTGCAGGCGGCGCTTGATCGCCTCGGCGCCCATGTGGGCCTCGAAGTAGTCACCGTAACGGTCGATGAGCTCGGCGAAGTCGGCGTCGTCCGGCTTGAGCTCGCCAACCTTCAGGTTCTTGAAGCCCTCGTAGACGCGCTCGATCTGCGCGATGTCGTTGTCGACGTCCTTGCGGATCCGAGCCATTTCCTTCTCGGCCGCATCCTTGGTCTTCTTCTTCTGGTCGGCGGTCGCGCCCTCTTCCTCGAGTGCCTCGAGGTCCTTCTCCAGCTGCGCCATCCGCTCGTTGATCTGCGAATCGCGCTGCTTGCCGCGCGTGTCGACCTCGAGGTTCTTCTCCTTTTCGAGGTCGGTCAGGTCGTCGCGACGACCCTCTTCGTCGATCTCGACCACCATGTAGGCGGCGAAGTAGATGACCTTCTCGAGGTCCTTCGGCGCCATGTCGAGCAGGTAGCCGAGGCGCGACGGAACACCCTTGAAGTACCAGATGTGCGTCACGGGCGCGGCGAGCTTGATGTGGCCCATGCGCTCACGGCGCACTGCCGACTTCGTCACCTCAACGCCGCAGCGCTCACAGATGATGCCCTTGAAGCGCACGCGCTTGTACTTACCGCAGGCGCACTCCCAGTCGCGCGAGGGGCCGAAGATCTGCTCACCGAACAGACCGTCCTTCTCGGGCTTGAGGGTGCGGTAGTTGATGGTCTCGGGCTTCTTTACCTCGCCACGCGACCAACCGAGGATGTCCTCGCTTGTAGCCAGCCCGATGCTGATGCTGTCGAACTTAGTTGCGTCGATCAATTCTTGATTCTCCCTAGGAACAAAGCTTCGTAATCGGGGGTGGACTAGATCTCGTCGACCGAAGACGACTCGAAGCGAGTGGAGATGTTGATGCCGAGTTCTTCGGCAGCACGGTAGGCGTCATCGTCGTTCTCTTCGAGGCTGACGATGGAGCCATCGGCGGCGAGCACCTCGACGTTCAGGCACAGCGAGCGCATTTCGCGCACGAGCACTCGGAACGACTCGGGGATACCGGCCTTCTGGATGTTTTCGCCCTTGACGATCGACTCGTAGGCCTTCACGCGGCCGACAATGTCGTCCGACTTGATCGTGAGCAGCTCCTGCAGGGTGTAGGCGGCGCCGTAGGCCTCGAGGGCCCACACCTCCATCTCACCGAAGCGCTGGCCACCGAACTGTGCCTTACCACCGAGCGGCTGCTGGGTGATCATCGAGTACGGGCCCGTCGAGCGCGCGTGAATCTTGTCATCGACGAGGTGGTGGAGCTTGAGCATGTACATGTAGCCCACCGAGATCGGGTCGGGGAACGGCTCGCCGGAGCGGCCGTCGAACAGACGCGCCTTGCCGTTTTCCTTCACCATGCGCTCGCCGTCGTCGTTCGGGCGGGTCGAGGTGAGCAGGCCCTGGAGCTGCTCCTGGCTCGCACCGTCGAACACCGGGGTCGCCACCTTGGTGCCGGGGGCCACGTGGAAGGCTTCCTCGGGCAGGTTTGCGGCCCACTCCGGGTTGCCCTCGATGTCCCAACCCTGCGTCGCGATCCAGCCGAGGTGCGACTCGAGCACCTGACCGAGGTTCATGCGCTTCGGGATACCGAGCGGGTTCAGGATGATGTCGACCGGCGTGCCGTCCTCGAGGAAGGGCATGTCTTCCTCGGGCAGGATCTTCGCGATGACACCCTTGTTGCCGTGACGGCCGGCGAGCTTGTCACCCTCGGTGATCTTGCGCTTCTGGGCAATGTAGACGACCACGCGCTGGTTCACGCCCGAGCCGAGCTCGTCGTCACCGTTCTCGACGTCAAACACCTTGACGCCGATGATGGTGCCGGTCTGGCCGTGAGGAACCTTGAGCGAGGTGTCGCGCACCTCGCGGCTCTTCTCGTTGAAGATCGCGCGGAGCAGGCGCTCTTCGGCGCTCAGCTCGGTCTCGCCCTTCGGTGTGACCTTACCGACGAGGATGTCGCCAGCCTGCACCTCGGCGCCGACGCGGATGATGCCGCGTTCGTCGAGGTCCTTGAGCATGTCCTGACCCACGTTCGGCAGGTCGGCGGTGATTTCTTCCTTACCGAGCTTCGTGTCGCGAGCGTCAACCTCGTACTCCTCGATGTGGATCGAGGAGAGCACATCGTTCTTCACGATGTTCTGGCTGATGATGATCGCGTCCTCGAAGTTGTGGCCCTCCCACGGCATGAACGCCACGAGGAGGTTCTTGCCGAGCGCGAGCTCACCGTTTTCGGTTGCCGGGCCGTCGGCGATAACCTCGCCGACCTCAACGCGGTCGCCGGCGGTGACGATGACGCGGTGGTTGTAGCAGGTACCCGCGTTCGAACGCTCGAACTTGCGGAGCCAGTACGACTCGCTGCCGCCCTCATCGGTCTGCACGACCACCTGGTCGGCCGACACCGAGGTGACGACACCGGCGTGCTGCGCGGTGACCACGTCACCAGCGTCGATGGCGGTGTAACCCTCCATACCGGTGCCGACGATCGGCGAGGTCGAGCGCAGCAGGGGAACTGCCTGGCGCTGCATGTTCGCGCCCATGAGCGCGCGGTTCGTGTCGTCGTGCTCGAGGAACGGGATGAGCGAGGTACCAACCGACACCATCTGGCGCGGCGAGACGTCCATGTAGTCGACCTCACCGGCGGGCACGAGCTCAACCTCGCCACCCTTGGTGCGCACGAGCACGTCGTCCTCGATGTAGCGACCGTTGGCGTCGAGCGGCGCGTTGGCCTGGGCCACCACGAACTCGTCCTCGTCAGCGGCGGTGAGGTACTCGATGGTCGGCGAGACAACGCCGTTCTCGACGCGGCGGTACGGCGTCTCGATGAAGCCGAACGCGTTGATGCGCGCAAACGTTGCGAGCGAGCCGATCAGACCAATGTTCGGGCCTTCAGGCGTCTCAATCGGGCACATGCGGCCGTAGTGCGAGGCGTGCACGTCTCGCACCTCGACACCGGCGCGCTCACGGCTCAGACCACCCGGGCCGAGCGCGTTGAGGCGACGCTTGTGCGTAATGCCCGCGAGCGGGTTGTTCTGGTCCATGAACTGCGACAGCTGCGAGGTTCCGAAGAACTCCTTGATGGCAGCAACGACGGGGCGCACGTTGATGAGCGACTGCGGGGTGATCGAGTCGATCTCCTGCGTGGTCATGCGCTCGCGCACGACGCGCTCCATGCGGCTGAGTCCGGTGCGGACCTGGTTCTGGATCAGCTCGCCGACGGCGCGGATGCGACGGTTACCGAAGTGGTCGATGTCGTCGATGTCGAGCGGGATGTCGGTGAGCTCGCCGCCGTTGCGGGTGCCCTCGATCGTCGTCTCGCCCTTCTGGAGCGCGACGAGGTACTTGATCGTGCCGACGATGTCCTCCACCGAGAGCACCGAGTCGCTGATGGGCGCCTCGAGGCCGAGCTTGCGGTTGATCTTGTAGCGGCCGACCTTCGCGAGGTCGTAGCGCTTGTCGTTGAAGTAGTAGTTCTCGAGGAGCGCCTTGGCGGCCTCCGAGGCCACCTGCTCGCCCGGGCGCAGCTTCTTGTAGATGTCGCGGAGCGCGTCTTCTTGCGTCTGGATCTTCGGGTCGTCCTTCGACAGCGTGTCGAGGAGCGTCTCGTAGCCAGCGAACTCGGCGCGGATCTCTTCTTCCGACAGGCCGATGGCGCGCAGGAAGACAGTGACCGACTGCTTGCGCTTGCGGTCGATGCGAACGGCAACGAGGCCCTTCTTGTCGACCTCAAACTCGAGCCAGGCACCACGCGAAGGAATCACGCGCGACGAGTAGACGTCGATGTCCGAGTTCTTCTCGGGAGTGCGGTCGAAGTAGACGCCCGGCGAGCGCACGAGCTGCGAGACGACGACACGCTCGGTGCCGTTGATGATGAAGGTACCCATCGGGGTCATGAGCGGGAAGTCGCCCATGAAGACCGTCTGGGTCTTGATCTCGCCGGTCTCGTAACGCATGAACTCGGCCTCGACGTAGAGCGGGGCCGAGTAGGTCTTGCCGCGCTCCTTGCACTCGTCAATCGAGTACTTCTCGGGCTCGAGCTGCGGGTTGCGGAACGTCAGCTGCATCTGATCCGCGTTGTCTTCGATGGGCGAGATCTCTTCGAAGATCTCTTCGAGGCCCGAGACGCGAGGCACATCTGTGCCCCCGTTCTCGATCTCATAGTCGCGACGAGCCTTCCAGTACTCGTTGCCGATGAGCCAGTCGAAGGACTCGGTCTGCAGCGAGAGCAGATCCGGTACCTCGAGCGTGTCCTTGATGTTCGCGAACGACAGGCGGTGAGCGTCGCGACCGGACTTCGGCGTGTAAGTTGCGTTATTCGCAGCAGCCAAAAGAGTTACCTCCACAGGTCCCGCTGGCCAGCGGGACGCGATTGCATTGGGCGTGAGGGTGGCCCCGCCGTCCGTTGCCGAAAGTCATCGCCTCCCCTGTGATTCGGAGGAATTCATCAGGTTCAGAACCTGGAACTCGACTCCTGCCACAGCACCCGTAACGCGCGTTTCGGGCTGAGGGACTTGTGAATTGCAGCAACCGAGCCGACCGCAATATGAAGGCAAGGAGCGACGAAGCGCAAGGATCTACTATAACCCGACACTATTCGCAGTGTCCAGAGAGAGTTTTGTCGATCCCGGCGCAGCGTCCAGCCTACCCCGTCTCCGGCTAGCGATCTCGGCGTCGCGATCCTGACTGCTGTGCGGGGCGAGGTCGAGGTGGAGGCGGTTCTTGCGCTCCTGCTTCTCTGGCACCGCCACAAACTCGATCGGCCGTTCGGAATCGATAGCGGCGGTGTACCAGCGCAGACTCATGCGCGAAGGCGAGGCCCGATCTCTGGATGTCGGGTGCGGATGCGCGGGGCCAGGCTCCCCCGCTAGCCTCGTACCATGTCGCATCCCTTCTCCCCCAAGCTCGACGCGTTCGGCAACCTCGAGGTTCACTACGCCGAGGTCAACGATTACGAGAACAACTGCTACGTCATCGTCGACGTGCCGACCGGGGCGGCGCTCATCGTCGACGCCGCCGACAACTTCCCCGCGATCACCGAACTCGTCGACCTGGCCGGCCGCCGCGCCACCGACGCCGGCGCGGCACAGGTGCACGTCGTCGGAGTGCTCACGACCCACCGACACCAGGACCACTGGCAGGCACTCGAGGCGACGAAGGCCCACTTCGAGGTGCCGAGCTATGCGGGTGCCGAGGATGCGGGCGAACTGCCCGGCGCGACCGAGCACACGCTCGGCGACGGCGACACCATCGCGCTCGGCGGCCAGCAGATCGAGATCATTGGCCTGCGCGGCCACACGCCCGGCTCGGTCGCCCTCGCGCTGCGCGTGCCCGAGCATCCGGTGCGCCTGATCACCGGCGACTCGCTCTTCCCCGGCGGCATCGGCAACACTTTTGGCGACACGGATGCATATGCCCAGCTACTCGGCGACGTGGTCGAGCGCGTGTTCCACCGCTTCGCGGACGACACCATCTTCTATCCCGGCCATGGCCTGCCCTCGACCCTCGGCCGCGAGCGCGGTTTCCTCAACGCCTGGCGACTCACCGGCGGGCTGCCGCCTGCCGACCCGGGCAGCGACGCGTTCCGAGGCGAGTAGCCCGAGCCTCCGAAACCGCGCGTGGCGCCCCCGATTGCTCGGGAGCGCCACGCGCGGTCTGTTGCTGTCGGAACTTGGCGCTACACGCCGGGCTCCGGGTCGCCGCCGGGGATCTTACCGGCGTTGGCGAGGCCCTCGCGGACCTTCGCCTCGATGCGCTCACCGGTGGCCTGGTCGACGTTCTTCCAGTACTGGAAGGCGTTCGAGAGGACGGGCTCCCGCACGGTCGCGAGGCCGCCGGCGACGGTTTCCACGAAGCGGTCGCGCTCCGCGTCGTCCCAGACCTCGCGCACGAGGGTGCCGGCCTGGCCGAAGTCGTCGTCGTCAGCGCGCAGCTCGTAGGTCGAACGCACGAGCTCGCCGTCGCTCTCCCAGCTGTTCTCGACCTGGCCGACCTCGTCGGCGTACGGGCGGCCGAACGAGTTCGGCGCGTACACCGGGGCGTCACCCGAGTGCTGGAAGCGCATGTGGCCGTCGAACGTATAGCTGTTCACCGGGTTCACGGGCTGGTTCACCGGCAGCTGGTTGTAGTTCGTGCCGATGCGGGCACGCTGGGCGTCCGGGTAGGCGAAGGTGCGCGACACGAGCATCCGGTCGGGCGAGATGCCGGTGCCGGGCACGAAGTTGCCGGGCGAGAACGCCGCCTGTTCGATCTCCGCGAAGAAGTTCTTCGGGTTCTCGTTGAGCGTGAACTTGCCGACCGGGATCAGCGGGTAGTCGCTGTGCGGCCACACCTTCGTGAGGTCGAAGGGGTTGAAGCGGTAGGTCTTCGCGTCTTCGTAGGGCATGATCTGCATCTTGATCTGCCAGCTCGGGAAGTTGCCCTCCTCGATCGCATCGAACAGGTCGCGGCGGTGGTAGTCGGCGTCCTCGCCCGCGAGGCGTTCTGCCTCCTCGTTGGTGAGGTTGTGCACTCCCTGGTCGGAGTGGAAGTGGTACTTCACCCAAAAGCGCTCGCCCTCGGCGTTGATCCACGCGTAGGTGTGCGAGCTGTAGCCGTTCATCTCGCGCCACGAGCGGGGCAGGCCGCGCGAACCCATGAGGTAGGTGACCTGGTGGGCCGACTCGGGGTTGAGGGTCCAGAAGTCGAACTGCATCGTGTTGTCGCGCAGGCCCGAGTCGGGCAGGCGCTTCTGCGAACGGATGAAGTTCGGGAACTTCATCGGGTCACGCACGAAGAACACCGGCGTGTTGTTGCCGACGATATCGAGGTTGCCCTCTTCGGTGTAGAAGCGCAGCGAGAAGCCGCGAACGTCGCGCCAGGTGTCGGGCGAACCCTGCTCACCGGCAACGGTCGAGAAGCGGATCGCGACGCGACCCTTCGCGCCCGGCTGGAAGGCGGCGGCTCGCGTGTACTTCGAGACATCCTCGGTCACCTCCCACTCGCCGAAGGCGCCGGCGCCCTTGGCGTGCGGGTTGCGCTCCGGAACGCGCTCGCGGTTGAACGCGGCGAGCGTCTCGATGAGGTGCACGTCATTGAGGGTGATAGGTCCGTTCGGGCCGACGGTCAGCGAGTTGCGGTTGCTCTCGGCGGGCGCGCCATTCTGGCGAGTCGCAGGTGCATTGGGATCGATCTGGGTCACGATCACTCCTGTTCTTCGGTAGGGGTGGATGGGGTGGTCTGATTGGGCTGGCGCGCGGCGTTGCGCTCGGCCAGGCAGTCGGCACAGAGGCCTCGGTACGTCACCTCGGCGAGCTGCACCTCGAAGCCGGCGTCGGCGGCCGGGTGGAGGCACGGCGCGGCGCCGACCGAACAGTCGACGTCGACGATGATGCCGCAGTTGTCGCACACCAGGTGGTGGTGATTGTCATCCGTGCGGGTTTCGTACCGAGCCGGAGAGTTCGGCGGGTCGATGCGGCGCACAAGACCGTGGTGTTGGAAGTCGCCGAGGCTGACGTAGACCGCCTGCTTCGTGAGGTGGGGCACCGCGGTCGACGCGCGTGCGTGCACCTCGTCGACCGTTGAATGCGGATGCTCGACGAGTGCTTCGAGCAGCGCGACGCGACGCGGCGTTACGCGCAGTCCGACCGCGCGGATGCGCGCGGCCCACGCCTCCGGTGCGGCGTGCTCATGCGTGGTCGTCATGACACCACCGTATCGCTCTTTTGAACTGATCAAAATAAGGCCAACCTAAGTCGTGCCGTCGAGTTGGCTGGATGCGCGGGCCGACGCCGGCCTGGTGCGGGCGGCCATAATCGAATCATGGCGCGCCAGCACTCCCCCGACCTCACCCGCACTCTCGCCTCCGGCCGGCAGGCCCAGTTCGTCCTCGATGGCGAGATCGTGCAGCTCATTGTCGACGGCACACCGCAGTCGCAGGTCGACCGGGCCGACCCGACGAGCCTTGGCTTCGGTTACATCCGTCACATGGGGCACGTGCTCGACCTCGCTTTCCGTGAGCGACAAGCAATCACGGCACTGCACCTCGGCGCCGGCGCCCTGTCGATTCCGCGTTACGTCGAGGCGACACGCCCCGGCTCTCGTCAGCAGGTGATCGAGCTCGAGCGCGATCTCGTGGAGTTCGTCCGCGAGGTGGCGCCGCTGCCAGCGAGCGCGTCCATTCGGGTTCGCTACGGGGATGCGCGCGAGCAGCTCGCAAAGCTGCCGCGCGGCCTGGCGGGCAGTGTCGACGCCATCGTCGTCGACGTGTTTGCCGGCCCGTCGACGCCGGCGCACGTCACAAGCGTCGAGTTCTTCCAGGCGATCGCCACCTTCCTCGCGCCCGACGGTGTCGTGCTTGTGAACGTGGCCGACGGGCACGAGCTGCGCTTTGCGCGCGGCGAAGTGGCGAGCATCCGCGCCGCGATCGGTCCGACACTGCTCATTAGCGACCCGGCGGTGCTCAAGGGCCGCCGCTTCGGCAACATCGTCGCGGTCGCGAGTCGCGACGAACTCGAGCTGCCGATGCTGCCGCGCCTCGCCGCATCCGGCTTCCCGCCCGCCACCGTGCATTCGGCACCACAGACGATCGCGTGGCTGCGGGGCGCGAGCGAGGTGCACGACGCCGAGGCGACCGACTCTCCCGTGCCGGGTCGGGGCATCTTCACCACGGGCCGCGCGCGCGAGCGCGGCTAGCTCCGCCCGCGCCGGGGTGGCACGCGCGCATTTGGAGGAGGGCGCATTACTCTCGGTGGCGTGTCTGACTCACCGATCATTCTTGGCTATGACCCCGAGACGCTGCGCGAGCGCATCGATATGGATGCGGCGACGGCACGGCTAGAAGAGATTTCGCAGTTCCGCTCCCTCGCCGCCCTGAACGAGCAGGTCGCGCTGCTGCGCATGCTCGACCGCCTCGACGAGGCGTTTGACAAGGCGCAGGATGCGGCCCGGCAGTCCCGTTTCACCGGCTCGCGCGAGGACTCGCTCGCGGCGCGCGTGCGGCGCGCGCAGGTCACGCAGTACCAGGGCAAGCTCGACCTCTCGTTAAACGAACTCACGAACTGCGTCGAAGAGGCGATCGCGCACGACTGGGCCGAGCTCGCCGGGTTCGCGCTGCAGCACCGGGGCAAGGTGCTGTTCGAACTCGAACGTTACGACGAGTCGCTTGCCGATTTCGAGCGCGCGCTGAAGTTCCGCGAGGGCGACGGGATTCCCGCCGACCACGCCAACTCGACGAAGTTCGCGATTCGCGTCGTGCGGGCAAAGCTCGAGGGCGACCGCACGCCCGACGAGTTCGACGAGCCCATCACCTCGATCAACGCCTAGCGGGGCGGATGTTGTCGGCGCCGAAGATCATGTCGGAGGCCGATGCGATGCTGTCGTTGCCGTGCGGGGCAGTACGCGGCGGCGCCCGAGTGGCACGGCCGCACGAACGAGAGGCAGTGACCATGGCTGATCTTGATGAGGTGCGCACGCGCGCCAACGAACTGATGACGCGGCATCTTTCCCGCGACTGGGTGTTCCGCTTCGACACGGCGAAGACTCGCGCTGGTCTGTGCAACTTCACCAAGCGCACCATCTCGGTGTCGAAGTATTTGGCCGCGCGCTCGACGCTCGCCGACGTCGAGCAGACCCTGCTGCACGAGATCGCGCATGCCCTCGCCGGGCCCGACGCGGGCCACGGCGAGGTGTGGCTCGTGCTCGCGCGCAGCATCGGTTGCACCGGAAGCCGTACGCACGACGGCCCGGTCGCGCGCGAGTTCGCGCGCTGGCACGGCGAGTGCCCGAACGGCCACGAGGTCGTGCGCTTTCGGCGGCCCACGCGGCCGATGTCGTGCGGCAAGTGCACGCGGCGATTCGACCGGCGTTTTCTCATCATGTGGCGCGAGCGATCGCCTGAAGAACTCGCGGCAAGCGCCGCCGGGGCCGCGCGCTCGTAGAACGCTCGGCCGCGCGGGGCAGAATAGTCGCCGTGATCTCACCGCTGCATGACGCTAACCAGTACCACTTCGGCTCCGACAACTACGCCGGGGTGCACCCCGAAGTGCTTGAGGCGATCGTCACGGTGAATGGCGGGCACGTGCTCGCCTACGGCGACGACCCTTACACCCTGCATTTGCAGGAGGTCGTGCGCGGCTGGTTCGGCGAGCAGGCCGAGGTCTTCCCGGTGTTCAACGGCACCGGGGCGAACGTGGTGTCATTGCAGGCGATGCTGCCGCGGTGGGGCACGGCCATGTGCACCACCGCGGCACACATCAACACCGACGAGCAGGCGGCGCCCGAGCGCGTCGGCGGCATCAAGCTGCTGCCGATTGAGGCGCCCGGCGGCAAGCTGCTGCCCGAGTTGCTCATCGAGGGCGACCCCGACGACGTGCACCGCGCATCCCCGCAGGTGGTGTCGGTGAGCAACTCAACCGAGCTCGGCACGGTGTACTCGGTCGACGAGTTCGCGCGCCTCGCCGAGGCGGTGCACGAGGCGGGCATGTTCCTGCACCTCGACGGCTCGCGCCTGAGCAATGCCGCGGCAGCCCAGGGCGTGACGCCGGCCGAACTCGCGCAGGGCGCCGACGTGATCTCGCTCGGGGGCACGAAGAACGGCGCGCTCGGCGCCGAGGCGGTCATCGTCGTCAACCCGGATGCCGTGGCCGGCACCGCCTACCTGCGCAAGATCACGACGCAGCTCGCGTCGAAGCAGCGCTTCGTGTCGGCACAGTTGCTCGCGCTGTTTGAAGGCGACCTGTGGCGCCGCAACGCCGAGCACGCGAACGGGCAGGCGCGCGAGCTCGGGCGTCGGTTGGCCGAGCTGCCGGGCGTCGAGGTGCCGCTCGAGGTCGAGGCGAACGCGGTGTTCCCCGTGTTGCCGGAGGGCGTCGCCGACCGCGTGCGGGCGCATGACACCGTGCGCTTCTACGACTGGCCGCCGATGCCGGGCGCGGTGCGCCTCATGGCGTCGTGGGATACCCCGGATGCCGCGATCGACCACCTGGTTGAGGCAATTCGCGCGGAGCTTGGCTAGGCGGTTCCCGGTACGGTCGCTGGGGCCTGCGCCTTGTTGGGGTTAGGGGCCGGCTCCTGATTGGCGCTGGGGCGCCAGCTCTGATGAGTGTTGGCTCGCGGGGCGATCAGGCGGTGTCGGACGACTCGTTGTCGTTGTCGGGGTCGTAGCGCAGCAGATCGCCCGGCTGGCAGTCGAGGACTCGGCAGATTGCATCGAGGGTCGAGAAACGCACGGCCCTGGCGCGACCGTTCTTCAGCACCGCGACGTTCGCCGGGGTGATGCCGATCGCGGCCGCGAAGTCGCCGACGCTCATCCCCCGCTCCGCGAGCATCCGATCGATGGTGATGCGAATCGCCATCACACGACCTCGTCAAGTTCGGCCCGCATCGCGATCGCGTTACGCAGAAGCGACCGCAGCACGAGCGTGATGCCGGCGATGGTGAGGATCGCGAGAACGCCGATCGCGAGGATGAGTGCCAGGAACGGGCTGCCCGCCTGGCCGCCGCTGATCACCGCTGCGCCAGAGACGATTTGCAGGGCTGCGCACACGAGGATTGCCACGAGCGCGCCGACCCAGATCACGGACTGTCGGGTGAGCATCGTGCCGCGGTAAATGCGATGAACGAGCAGTGAGACCAGGGCGATCGTGATCAGCCCGAGCGCGGTGAAGCCGATCGATGATGCGAGGACTGGCCCGCGGAGGTCAGCGTATTCGGGCAGCGCCTCGGCCACGCTCGCGGCAACGCCCGGCAACAGCGCGATGGCGGCGATGCCGTCGCCGAATAGCACGCCAAGGAACAGTTGGGTGGCGACGACGAGCGCGAGCGGCGGGCGCGGCAGGCTGGTGTTCATGTATCGAGTTTCGATAGATAGCTATCGATTGTCAATAAGTGGCGGCGATCGTAGGAGCAGCTTGTGGCTCGACGAGTTGTCGGGTTTCTCACGAGGCGGGGGTCAGGTCAGCGACTTGGTTCGGCGCCGTTCGAAAAGTGTCATGTCGGGTCGTTCGTCGAGCTTGACGTTGCTGTCTTCGTTCCATCCGTGGCGTTCGTAGAAGCTCGCGGCGCGGGTGTTGCCATCGAGGACCCAGAGGAACGCGGAATCGAATCCGTCTTCACGGAGCGCCAGCTCGACGGCCGAGATCAAGGCGTGCCCGACGCCGGTCGAGAACACGGAGGGGTGCGCGTAGAGCCCCCAGAGTTCGCCCTGGTCAGAAGCTCCTTCGTCTCGGCCGGGCCCAAAGGACGCCCAGCCAACGATCTCGCCTTCGCGGTCTGCGACGAGTGTCTGGCCCATCGTGTGCGGGTCGCTGATGATCCGACGCCATCTCTCCTCGCGCTGCTCGACGGACTGCGCATCGAGCACGTCGTTCGGCATGAGCCCCCGGTAAGCGGCCTGCCATGAGGCAACGTGCACGGTCGCAATTCCGCGCGCGTCATCGATGTCGGCGGTGCGGATTACGAATGGTCGTCCCATGCATCCTGTTGATACCACAGCCGCGGGTGGAGGCACGGCGTCACTTCCCGTTGCCTGAAGCCGGGTGGCCATCTGGCGCGCTGGGGCGGGGGCGGGTCGGCAGTGGCGGGTGGGATTCGGTGCCGGTCTCGCGAGGTTGCGTCGATGTCGGAGGGGCGTGGTGGAGTGATTCCGAGCACCAGATCACGCTGCGTACCGTCGCCGATAAATGTCGGAGGCTCGTGGTCAATTAGTACTAGGCCCCCAAGACCGTCGTCCATTCCTCCTATTTCGCTGCTCCGCAGCAATGTCGGAGGCTCGTGATGAAGTAGTTCCACTCCCCCAGAATCCGTTGCCGACTCGTTCCTCGCCCACGCTGTCGCGGTCAGGAAACTCCCAGCAAAAAGACCAGACCCCGGGGTCACGTTTTGGCCCGCTCACGCGTCTACAAGACAACACCGAACAGATCCGCCAGGTTCCGATCAAACCGACGCTCGTGCTCGAGGAGGTGACGCCCGATGACCGCACCCAACCCCGCCACGCCCGCCGACAATGGCAGCGACGACGACCAGCGCGACCTCAGCCGCAAGCGCGACCGTGAAGCCTTCAAACCCACCCGGCACGCGCACCGGAACCAGCCCGACGGCACCACCCCCGAACCCGAAACCGACGGCATCAACGACCACGTCCGTACTCACCGCGACCACTACCTCGACGGCGAACGACTCGCACGCCTTGGCGAGTTCCAGAAACTCACCGCACTCGCCGGCGCCTACCGCGACGCGGTCGCCCGCACCGAACTCCAGGTCGAAGAGCGCAGCTACGTCGCGAGTTACGACGACCTGTTCCGCCTGAACCTCCGGTCAATCGTCGCCGACTTCGGCATCAAGACCAACGAATCCGACGCGGCATTGGTGAACCGCGCGCACGACGCCCACCGGCTCACGACCAACCACCACACCTGGCTTGCTCCCTTGCGCGATGGTGCGGTGACGATGCGGCACGCCCGCGCGCTCCTGCGGTACGCCGGCAACGTGCCCGATGACCGGCTCGACGAATACACGCGCAAAGTCCTCGACTACGCCCGCACCGCGACCGTGTCGCAAACCGATACCTACGCGCGCAAACTCGCGGCCGACCTCGCCGCGCCAGAGTTTGAAGAAGCGTTCGAGCACGAATACGCAAAGCGACGCGTCACGATCGACGACCACGACTTTGGCATGTCGACGATCCACATTGATGTGCCCACCGTGCAAGGCCACGCGATCGTCGACCTCGCCGACCAACAAGCCCGCGCCCTCCACACCGAACACGAGACCGAAGCCGAGGAACACCGGGAACGCGTCCGTGCGGCGGCCGCAACCGGCACCGACTTGTCGCCGGAGGATGCCGAGTTCGTCGAAGACACCCGCACCCTCCGGCAACTCCAAACCGACCTCATGGTCGACACGCTCCTCACCGCGACCCCGCAAGCCATCGTCGACTCGCCGACCGCGGGCGCAGCCCGGGTCACGGCGACGGTGAGCGTCGTCATTCCGGTGATGAACCTGATCGACCCCGACGCACCCCGCGAGGTGGCGACGGTCGACGGGATGAACCCGTGCAGCATGACCGAAGCCCGCGAAATCGCCGCCGGGGCACCTTGCTTCCAGCGCATCCTCACCGACCCGATCACCGGCCACGTCCTCACGGTCGACACCCGCAAACCCACCATCGAAATGCGCCGGTTCTTGCAGGTCCGCGACCAGACGTGCGTGTTCCCCGGCTGCCGCCGAGCGGCGCATCGCAGCGAACTCGACCACATCACCCCCTGGGCCGCGGGCGGCAAAACCAGTGTCGATAACCAGGCACACCTGTGTCGACAACACCACATCCTGAAACATCAGCGGCCGTGGCGATACCGGCACCTGGGCAACGGTGTCTTCGAGTGGGAATCACCGCTCGGGGAGATCTTCATCACGCGCGCCGACCCGGTCGGGCCGCAACGTCCTGTCTTCAGACCCGCCGACGGGCTCGGGGAGAACTCTGCCTACGACCCGAC
Organism: Gulosibacter massiliensis; assembly: GCF_900626105.1. Taxonomy (NCBI): domain Bacteria; kingdom Bacillati; phylum Actinomycetota; class Actinomycetes; order Micrococcales; family Microbacteriaceae; genus Gulosibacter; species Gulosibacter massiliensis. The sequence goes on along the minus strand of NZ_UYZX01000001.1, from coordinate 1,564,196 downwards.
CACAGATCCAGCACCCTTCTGAGGGAGATGAACTCTGTGCCTATGAAGAACTCTGAACGTATCCAATCGACATCCCGCTGCAAGCACGGCGTTGCTGCGGGTAGCATTTCTGCCAGGCACGGCCGCTCACCAGCAACGGGGCGGCGAGGCCCCGGTATTCGCCGCTGCATCCCGTCGAGCGTTGAAGGAGCACCCGCTTCCGTGAACATCCCACACATCACCAACAAACACATCCTCGATCACATTCGAGTCGGTGACGCGGTCGACGCCCTCGAGCGCGCGCTCAAGACCGAGATCGACCCGTCGCAGGACTTCCCGCGCAGCTTCTTCCAGCTCGACGAGGGCAAGCGCCTGCTCTTCATGGCCTCGCATGCCCCCGACTGGGTCGGCGCGAAGATCATGTCGGTCAACGAGGGCAACCCGGCCCGCAACGTTGACCGCGCACAGGGGCTCTACGTGCTCATGGATGCTCTGACAACCACGCCGAAGGCCGTCATCGACGGCGACGAGCTCACCGACCTCCGCACCGCCGCCATGACGAGCCTCGTCACCTCGCGCTTCATCAACCGCGACTCGAGCAGCGTCGTGATGTACGGCTACGGCGCCCAGGCACGCAAGCACGCGCACGTGCTGCGCGAACTGCACCCGCAGCTCAAGCAGCTCGTCGTCGCCGGCCGCAACGCTCGCAAGACCGAAATGTTCGCCGCCACCGCGGCCGAGCTCGGCTGGAACGCCCGCATCGGCCAGGCTATGCCGCCGCAGACGGCGATTCCGCAGGCCGACCTCATCATCACGGCTACCGGCTCAGGCGAGCCCCTCTTCGACGGCTCGCTCGTGCGCCCGGGCACCCTCGTGGTCGCGCTCGGCACACACAACAACGAGCGCAGCGAACTTGACACCGCCCTCATGGCACGCTCGAACGTCATCGTCGAAGACATAGACACGGCGGTCAACGAGTCGGGCGAGATCGCCCACGCGATCGCCGAGGGCGTGCTGCGCCGCGAGTCACTCATCCCCGTGCGCGACGTCGTGCGCGGCGAGGTGAGCATCGACCGCAGCAAGCCCACCGTGTACAAGACCGTGGGCATGCCGTGGCAAGACCTCGTCGTCGCCGGCGAGATCTACACGCGCATGCCGAGCACCGCGCTGCGCTAAGCCACCGTGGCGATTCGATACTGGCTGCTCGTCCACCCACTCGATCGCGCCCGCGAGCTCGTCGAAACGGGCGTCGCGCGCGTGACGTGGGGCAACGAGCAGCCAGTTTCATCATTTCGTGAGGCCGATGGCATCGTCATCTACTCGCCGCGCGAATACAACCCCGACGGCGAACCGCTGCGCGCCGCCGTCGCCGCGGGGCGAGTCACCGGCGAGGCTTACCAACTCGGCGGGCACGGCACGCCCCGCTGGGTCGCGCCGGTCGACTGGCTCCCGGGCGCACGCATCGCGCCCATCCGGCCACTGCGCGACATGCTCGAGCTCACGCGCGACACCAAGTTTTGGGGTGAGCAGCTGCGCGATGGCTGGGTCGAGCTCTCGCAGCGCGACTTCATGATTCTCGAGGATGCGGTGCGACCGGCCACGCCCGAACCGAGCGGTTTCGCGATCGACGCGCTCCGCGACGGCGCGAGCCGCACCGAGCATCCGAGCAGCGCGCCTGCCGCAGACACGCGAGCGCGCGCCGAGCAGGCGTGGCGCGACTGGGACGCGAACCGCTAGTAGCTGTGCGACGAATAACTCGATGAGTTGTTCAGTTCGCTGAACACGGCGGTGAAGAACAGCCCGCCGGTCACCGCGGCAATGATGCCCAAGACAATCGCCAGCGCGATGCCGATACCGATCCAGATGAGGTAGGCACGGGCAAAGTTGCGCTTCGCGAGCGAGCGACCGTCGCCGGCCGCGAGCACGATCATGTAGATGAGGCCGACGAGAGGAATGCCCATCAGAAAGATGGTGAGCACCCAGTTGCCGACGCTGTCGGCACTATCCACCTGCTGAGCGGGCTGGTACCCGGCCGTCTGATACCCCTGCTGGTAGTAGGGCTGCTGGGGGTACTGCTGGCTCATGGTTCCTCCTGAGAGCGGATGCGGACACGGCGAACGTACATTCTGATGGTTGCCGGCGGGCAAAAGTTCCCGCTGCCGCGAACTCGGTGCTGGCTACCAAGCACCGAGGAAGCCGATGGCCTGACGCAGAATCGCGCCACGGCCACCCTCAAGCTCCTCGAGCAGGTCGGGGTCCTTCGCCTCGTCCGGCGTGACCCACGTGACCTCGAGCGCATCCTGACGCGGAATGCACTCGCCCGTCACCGGCACGATGTACTCGAGCGCGACCGCGTGCTGACGCTCGTCGTAGAGCTCAGTCACGGGCAGCGGCGAAAACTCGGCGACGGTAAATGGCTGCAGCGAGGGAGGCAGCTGTGGGAAGGCCATCGTGCCGAGGTCCTTCTCCAGGTGACGCAGCAACGCGCTGCGGATCGACTCGCCGTAGTGCACGCGGCCCGACACGAACGTGCGGGTGATAAGTCCCTCGGGGTTTGCGCGCAGCAGGAGGCCGATTGCCTCGACTTCGCCACGGCCGTCGAGCAGCACTGGAATCGCCTCGACATAGATGATCGGCGTGCGTCGGCGGATGAGCTCGAGATCGTCGTCGCTCAACCAGCCTGAAGACTCGGGGTCGGGGGTACTCACGTCCATGTGCTCATTGTGCCGCATTCCGCCACGAGTGCGGGGAGCTTGTCGGTGGGTGGTGGTTTGATCAAACGGTGAGCAGTTCGGATGCCCTGACCGGGTTCAGCGAGTCGACCACCATGTGGTTTCGTGGCGCGTTCGACGCGCCGACGCGCGCCCAGCGCGAGGCGTGGGGCGCCATCCGACACGGCCACCACACGCTCGTCGTCGCCCCGACCGGCTCGGGAAAGACGCTCGCAGCGTTCCTCTGGGCGATCGATCAACTCATCCAGGAGCGTGCGAGCGACGCGGGTCGGGGCACGCGCATCCTCTATATTTCGCCACTCAAGGCGCTCGGCGTCGACGTCGAGCGCAACCTCGCCGCGCCGCTCGTCGGCATCCGCCAAACTGCCACGCGCCTCGGTCACGAGGTGCCCGAGATCACGGTCGGCGTGCGCTCGGGCGACACCACGCCTTCCGAGCGCCGCGCGCAGGTGTCGAAGCCGCCCGACATCCTCATTACGACACCCGAGTCGCTCTACCTGATGCTCACCTCAAGCGCGCGCAAGGCACTTCGGGGCGTGCGCACCGTCATCATCGATGAGGTGCACGCCGTTGCGGCGAGCAAGCGCGGTTCGCACCTCGCCCTCTCGCTCGAACGCCTGGATGCGCTGCTCGAGTCGCCGGCGCAGCGCATCGGCCTCTCGGCCACGGTGCGGCCGCTTGAGGCGGTCGCGCGTTTCCTCGGCGGGCAGGCGCCAGTCGAGATCGTCGCACCCGCGAGCGAAAAGGCATTCGACCTGCGAGTCGTCGTGCCCGTCGCCGATCTCAGCGACATTCCCGTCGCGGAGCCGCAAGACGAGCTAGTTTTCGGCGACGCGACCCAGGGCATCCGCGACCCCGATCCGCGACGTACCGGCACGGTTTGGCCGCACATCGAGTCGGCGATCGTTGACCGCGTACTCGAGCATCGCTCAACGATCGTGTTCGTGAACTCACGCGGGCTTGCCGAGCGGCTCACGGCCCGCCTCAACGAAGAGTACGAGCGGCGGCTCGCCACGGCCGAACCGCCAGGCACCGAACCCGCGCCCGCAACCCGCACGCTCGGGGCCCAGCTCATGGGCGGCTCGGGGGCGTTCGACGGCGCGAGCGCCGACCTCGCCCGGGCACACCACGGTTCGGTGTCGAAAGAGCAGCGTGCGCAGGTTGAAGATGCCCTGAAATCGGGCGTCCTGCGCTGCGTCGTCGCCACCTCGAGCCTCGAGCTCGGCATCGACATGGGCGACGTCGACCTTGTCATCCAGGTCGAATCGCCGCCGAGCGTCGCGAGTGGGCTGCAGCGCGTCGGCCGGGCAGGCCACCAGGTCGGCGAGGTGTCGCGGGCTCGGCTGTACCCAAAGCACCGGGCGGATGTGCTCCACACCGCCGTCGCGACCTCGCGCATGCTCGACGGCAACATCGAGCGCATGACCACCATCGACCAGCCGCTCGATGTGCTCGCGCAGCACACTGTGTCGGCGGCCGCGCTCGACCGCTGGAAAGTGCAGGAGTGGCTCGCGCTCGTGCGGCGCAGCGCTCCGTTCGCGCAGCTCAGCTCGGCGCTGCTCGAGTCGGTGCTCGACCTGCTCGCCGGCAAGTACCCGTCCGACGAGTTCGCGACCCTGCGGCCCCGCCTCGTGTGGGACCGTGACGCCGACTGGTTCGAGGGTCGCCCGGGCGCACAACGCCTCGCCGTCGTTTCTGGCGGCACGATTCCCGACCGCGGCATGTTCGGGGTGTTCATGCTCGACGGCACTGATGGCGGCGGCAAGCGCGTCGGCGAGCTCGACGAAGAGATGGTCTACGAATCGCGCGTGGGCGACGTCATCGCGCTCGGCGCGACGTCGTGGCGCATCCGCGAAATTGGCCCCGACCGCGTGCTCGTCGTGCCGGCCTTCGGCGAGCCCGGACGGCTGCCGTTCTGGAAGGGCGACGGCATCGGCCGCCCCGCCGAGCTTGGCGCCGCGATCGGTGCCATCGTGCGCGAGATCGCCGCGAACGATGCTCGCCTGCCCGACGGCCTCGCCCGGGTGTGCGACGACTTCGCGCAGGCGAACATCACGGCGTACGTGCGCGAGCAACTCGAGGTGACCGGCCAGGTGCCGACCGACCGCCAGCTCATCATCGAGCGTGTGCGCGACGAGCTCGGCGACTGGCGCATCATCCTCCACTCCCCCTACGGCCGCCCCGTGCACGCCCCGTGGGCGCTCATGGTGACCGCTCGCGTGCGCGAGCGGTTCGGCATGGAGGCAAGCGCGATGGCCCTCGACGACGGCATCATCGTGCGCATCCCCGACGTCGACGACGAACCGCCCGGGGCCGAGCTGTTCGCCTTCGAGCGTGACGAGGTCGAGACGACCATCACCCGCGAGGTCGGGGCGTCGGCGCTGTTCGCGGCGCGCTTCCGCGAGAACGCGGCCCGCGCGCTCCTGCTGCCCCGGCTGCATCCCGGCAAGCGGGCGCCCCTATGGCAGCAGCGGCTGCGCGCGGCCCAGCTGCTCGAGGTCGCCCGCAAGTACCCCGAGTTCCCGATGATTCTCGAGACCGTGCGCGAGGTGCTCCACGACGTCTACGACCTCGACTCGCTCACTGAGCTGTTCGCGAAGCTTGCGACACGTGAGGTGCGGCTCGCCGAGGTGACGACCGAGTCGCCCTCTCCCTTCGCACAGTCGCTGCTGTTCGGCTACGTCGGCGAGTTCATGTACGAGGGCGACCAGCCGCTCGCCGAGCGCCGTGCGGCCGCTCTGCAGCTCGACACGAACCTGCTCGCCGACCTCCTCGGCGCGAGCTCGCTGCGCGAACTGCTCGACCTCGATGCGATCCACGACGTCGAGGCGCAGCTGCAGTGGCTCGAACCGTCGCGCCGGGCGCGCGATGCCGAAGGCCTCGCCGACCTGCTGCGCGTGGTTGGCCCGCTCACCCTCGACGAGCTGTGCCGCCGCGTGCGCCACCCCGACGCCGACCCGCACGACGAGGCGACCGAACTGGCCGATGCTCCGCCCGAGTTCGTCAAGTCGCTCGCCGATCAGCTCGTGGTCGCGAAGCGCGCGCTCTGGTTGCGCGTGCAGGGCGCCGAACGCCTCACCGGTGTCGAGGATGCCGCGCGCCTGCGCGACGCGCTCGGTGTGCCGCTGCCCATCGGCGTGCCGACGGCGATGCTCGAGCCCGTCGCCGACCCGCTCGGCGATCTCGTGCGCCGTTACGCGCGCACCCACGCCCCCTTCCGCGCCGAGCAACTCACGGCCGAGTTCGGTCTCGGCCAGGCGGTGGTCGCTGACGTGCTGCGGCGTCTCGAGATCGCCGGCACCGTGCAGCGAGGAGAATTCACGCCCGGTGTCGAAGGCGTCGAGTGGGTCGACGCGGGTGTGCTGCGGCGCATCCGCTCGCGCACCCTCGCGAAGCTGCGCAGCGAGATCGAGCCTGTTACCCAGCAGTCGCTCGCGGCGTTCCTACCCGAGTGGCAGCACGTCGGCGACGAGCTGCACGGCATCGACGGCGTCGTCACCGTGATCGACCAGCTGCAGGGTGTGCCGATCCCCGCATCCGCCTGGGAGTCGCTCGTGCTGCCCGCCCGCGTGCGCGACTACTCGCCCGCCATGCTCGACGAGTTGCTCGGCGGCGGCGAGGTGCTCTGGCTCGGCCACGGCGCGATCGGCGGTGCCGACGGCTGGGTGAGCCTGCACCTGCGCGACACGGCTGCGTTCACGCTGCCCGAGACACCCGCCGAGCGCGAGGCTCCGGGCCCGCTCGCGGCCCGCTGCGCCGAAGTGCTCGAGCAAGGCGGCGCGATGTTCGCGACCGAGCTCATCCGTCGACTCGAACAGCTCGAGCCCGACGCCGCGCCGCCGCGCATCGATGCCGTCATCGACGCACTCTGGGAGCTCACGTGGCTCGGCATCGCCGCGAACGACGCGCTCACGCCCCTGCGAGCGCTGCTCTCGGGCAATGCGGGCAGCAAGTCGACCTCAGCGCATCGCACGGCGGCAAGACCGGCACGCGGCCGGCTCTGGCGCGGCCACGCCGCCGCGACCGCCGGCCCGGGCACGCCGCCGCAGGGCACGGGGCGCTGGTCGATCGCACCGACGAGCGACGAGGGCACGACGACGCGGGCGCAGGCCCTCGGCGACCTCCTGCTCGACCGCTACGGCGTCGTCACGCGCGGCTCAGTCGAGGCGAGCGGCGTCGTCGGCGGCTTCGCCCTCGTCTACCGCGTGCTCGCCCGCTTCGAAGAGTCGGGCCACGCCCGACGCGGCTACTTCGTCGAGCAGCTCGGCGCCTCGCAGTTCGCGGCCGCGGGCGCCATCGACCGGCTCCGCGCCGTGCAGCAGCGCCTCGAGACCGACCGCGAACCGCACCTGCTCACGCTCGCGGCGACCGACCCCGCGAACGCCTACGGCGCGGCGGTCGCGTGGCCTGAGCACGCATCAACCCACCGCCCCGGCCGCAAGGCTGGCGGGCTCGTGACCCTCGCCGACGGCGCGCTCGTGCTCTACGTCGAGCGCGGCGGCAAGACCATGCTCACGTTCAGCGACGACGACACGGTGCTGCGGCAGGCGGCCTACAGCCTCAGCGACACGGTGCGGCGGGCGCGCATCCCGGGCCTCGTCATCGAACGCGTTAACGGCGCGTCAGTGTTCGAGCACGGCATTTCAACGTGGCTCCAGGAGGCCGGCTTTGTCACGACGCCGCGCGGACTGCGGCTGAAACCAGAGTCGGGTTATGCCGGAAGGCGATAGCGCCTACCGCGCCGCCCACCACCTCGCGCAGTCGCTCGCGGGGCGCGAGGTGACGGAGTTCTCGCTGCGCGTGCCGGCGCACGCGACGGCAGATCTGCGGGGCGAGCGCATCCGCGGGGCCGACGCGCGCGGCAAGCACGTGCTGCTGCGTGTCGGCGAGTACACGGTGCACTCGCACTTCGGCATGGACGGCAGCTGGCGGCTCGTGCGCCCAGGCGAGTCCGGTCGCACCTCGTGGCCGGCACGGCATCGGCTCCGCGCGGTGATCGGTACGGATGCCGTGGTCGCGCTCGGCATCGACCTCGCGAAGCTCACGCTCTGGCGCACGCGCGACGAAGCCGACAAGCTCGGCTGGCTCGGCCCCGACCTGCTCGCCGAGGCGCCCGACCTCGCGGAGGCGGCCCGGCGCATCCGCGCCGAGCCAGCGCGGCCGCTTACGGCCGCGCTGCTCGACCAGGGCAACGTCGCGGGCCTCGGCAACGAGTATGTCACCGAACTGCTGTTTCTGCGGGCGATCCGCCCCGACCGGCACGTGGGCGACACCGCAGACCTCGACGCTCTGCTCGCGCACGCCCGCGACCTCATGCTCGAGAACCGCGACCGCGTCGAGCGCACCTTCACCGGCGACCCACGACCCGGCCAGCGCAGCTACGTGTTTGGCCGGGCGGGTCGAGCGTGCCGCCGCTGCGGCACCATCATTCTCGAAGGCACGCACGCCTCGGGGCAGCGCGACGGCGGCACGCGGAGAGCGGCTTGGTGCCCGAGGTGTCAGGCCTTCTGACGAATGTGCCCGAGGAACTCGTCGCGCACATGCGCCATGAGTTCGGGCGTCGAGGCCTCGACGTTGAGCCGCAGCAGGGGCTCGGTGTTCGAGGCGCGCACGTTCGCCCACCACCACTCACCGCTGCCGCGATCACTGATGGTGAGACCGTCGAGCTCGTCGAGCTCGATGCCTTCGAACTCGGTGCGGAGTCGCTCGAGCACGGCGGCCGCATCGGCGACCGTCGAGTTGATCTCGCCCGACGCGAAGTACGGCGTGTGCTCGGCCGCGAGAGCGGAGACCGGGCGGCCGGATGCGCCCACTTCGGCGAGCACGTGCAGCGCGGCGAGCATGCCGTTGTCGGCACCCCAGAAATCGCGGAAGTAGTAGTGCGCCGAGTGCTCGCCGCCGAAGATCGCGCCGGTGCGCGCCATTTCGGCCTTGATGAGCGAGTGGCCGACGCGGGTGCGCACGGGCTCGCCGCCGAGCTCGCGCACGATCTCCTCGACGTGGCGCGATGTGAGCAGGTTGTGAATGATCGTCGGCTGCGCCTCCCCCGCGGCGTTCGCGCGCGCGATCTCGCGCGCGGCGACGATCGCGCACACCGCCGACGGCGACACGGGCTCGCCTTGCTCGTCGACGACGAAGCACCGATCGGCGTCGCCGTCGAAGGCGAGACCAAGGTCGGCACCCTCGGCAATGACGCGCGCTTGCAGGTCGACGAGGTTCTTGGGGTCGAGGGGATTCGCCTCGTGGTTCGGGAAGTTGCCGTCGAGCTCGAAGTACATCGGCACAATCTCGGGGGGCAGCGCGGGTAGGCCGGCGGCCTCCTGCAGCACTGCGGGAACGGTGTAGCCGCCCATGCCGTTGCCCGCGTCGATGACGAGTTTGAGCGGGCGGATGCCCGAGAGGTCGACGAGCGAGCGCAGGTGCCGCGCGTAGTCAGCCAGAACATCCACGCGCTGCGGTTCGTGCGTGTGCTCGACCTCGGGGATGCCCGCGTCGAGGTAGGCGGCCGCGCGGTCGCGGACCGCGCCGAGCCCGGAATCGAGTGAGATGCCCTTTGCGCCCGCGGCCGAGATCTTGATGCCGTTGTAGGCGGCCGGGTTGTGTGAGGCCGTGAACATCGCCGCGGCGGCGTTCCGCTGGCCCGAGGCGAAGTAGTCCATGTCGGTCGAGCACAGGCCGAGGTGGATGACGCGGGCGCCGCGGGCGGTCGCGCCGCGGGCAAAGGCCTCCGCGAACTCCGGGCTGGATTCGCGCATGTCGTGCCCGATGACGAGCTCGAGGTCTGCGAGCCCGAGCTCATCGACAGTGGCGGCGCCGAGCGCGGTGACGAGCGGTGCGGTGAGGGTGTCACCGACGAGACCGCGGATGTCGTAGTTCTTGACGACCTGGGTCAGGTCACCGCGAAGCTCAGGTTCGATAGCCGAAATCGCAGTATGCATAGGCGCAAATGTAGTCGCTCGGCGGCGAGAGCTCGCCCAGCCTCGCCCGTACGTGCCCCGGAATACTGCTCGGGAGGGATGCGTTACATACGCCTGCAGGGCGCAATCTTGCGCCATTTCGACGCATGAGGAGGACCTTTTGACTTCCAACAACCGCATCGTCATTCTCGGTGGACACGGCAAGGTCGCGCTGCTCGCGGCGCCCAAGCTCGCCGCGGCGGGCTTCGCCGTCGACGCCGTGATCCGTAATCCCGAGCACGCGGCCGACGTCGAGGCCGCGGGCGCGACCCCGCGCATCCTCGACATCGAGACCGCCTCGGTCGACGAACTCGCCGCGCTGTTCGCTGGCGCGCAGGCCGTCGTATTCTCGGCGGGCGCCGGCGGCGGCAGCCCCGAGCGCACCCATCGGGTCGATTTCGTCGCCGCAACCCGGTCGATTGATGCAGCCAAGCAGGCCGGCGTTGACCGCTACGTGATGGTGTCGTACGCCCGTGCCGACGTCGACATCGACGCGATTCCCGAGAGCAACAGCTTTTACGCGTACGCCAAGGCAAAGCACGACGCCGACGCGTACCTGCGCGCATCCGAACTCAACTACACGATTCTCGGCCCGGGCCTGCTCACGCTTGAGCCCGCGACCGGCAAGGTGCTCATCGCCGACGCCGACGGCGAGGGAGTCGACGCCCCGCTCGACGACGACGCGAAGGTGACCTCGCGCGACAACGTCGCGGCCGTCATCGCGCACGTCGTGGCGACCGGCGCCGCCTCGCGCACGAAGGTGAACTTCTACGACGGCGAGACCCCAATCGCCGACGCGATCCGCTAGGGCTCATCCCCCGACAGAGTGTCCCCGGAATCCCACTTTCCACGCGAAAACTGGGATGTCGGGGACCCTTTGCGTCGCGGGGCGCGAGGACGGCTAGTCGATGCGACCGATCGGCACGGGCTTGATAAGGGTCCACCCCTCGGGCACCGATGTGCGGCCCGCGTGCAGCGGGCAGAGGTCGTAGGCGTGCGGCTCGGCCCGGAACGCGAGCGGCCCGATCGCGGCCATCTGATCGCGGTAGTCGAAGGTGAGCGTGTATGCGGCACGCCGCGAACACCCAACTCGGCTACAGGGACGGGATCGCATACCGCCATGCTAGTCCGCCGCTCACCTCGCCGGGGTAGGCTGGCGGCTATGCCTAGGTCTTCGAAGCGTCGGCTCTCTGATGCACGCCGCAGCCGGGGATCCCGTAGCCGCCACGGTCGCAGCCTGCGCTCCAGCGCGGCCGGACCGTGGCTGCCGCAGCTGACGGGTCGCTTGCCGCGTTTTCACCTCATCGTCGCCGAGACGCTCGGCTTCTTGCGCTCAATGGCGCCCGAGCAACTCGCCGAGGTGAAGGTCTTCACGGCCCCGATGCCGCCGGATGATCAGCACCGCGACGGCATGGACCGCTGGCAGATCCGCCCGCCGAACGACGTGATTCTCTACCGAGTGCCGCTCGAGCGCCTGGCCAAGCTCTCGCTTTCAGACCCGCGCGATCAGATCCGCTATCGCGAGTACATCGAGCGCGCCGTGATCTCGGCCGTCAACGAACTGCTCGACGGCGGGCTCGGCGGCATCATTAACGATGACCTACTCGACCCCCCGCGCTAGCGCGTGACCTGAATCGGCTCGGCGTCGGCGTTGCCCGGCTGCACCGGGAAGCTCGCGATGCGCCCGCCCGCGGCGTAGCTCACGGCGGCGTAGAGGCCGTCGGCGTCCACCAGCTCGATCTCACCGGCGGCATCCACTCGGTGCGTCGCGTTCGGCTCGAGCGTGACCTCGTCGCCATCGATCGTGACGGTGCGCGCCTCATCCGTGAAGTTCGTCAGTGAAAGCGTCGCGCTCGGCCCGCTCGGCACGGCGACCATGACGTCATCGCTCAGCGTCGGCGACGAGGGCAGCCAGCCAAACTCGTCGGCCTCCATCGGCGCGACCCGGCCCGAGATCGTGACGGGCTGATCGGCGTCGACCCGCACCGAGTAGTTACCGCTCGCAAGCGACGTGATCGGGTAGTCGATGACCACATTCGGCTGCAGCTCGAGGTCGATCTGCGCGGTCTGCGACCCGTCTTCACCGTAGAGCTCGAGGCTCGCGCTCGTGACCGAGTCGTTCGGGTTCGCGAGGCGCACCGACGTGCCGACGGTGGTCGACGCGGTCTCGTCGTCCTCCGCCCGCTCGTACACGTAGAGGCCCGGCAGCACCTGCTCGGTCGACGGCAGTGCCGAGGGCCCGACAATGTCGCTGCCCACGGGGTCGAGGGTGCTCGTGATGGTTTCGTGGAGGAAGCTCGCGACCTCGGCGCCGGTCGACGTGACCTGAATGGCGAGGGATGCGGCGTCGGGAGCAATGCCCGCGAGCGAAATCTCCTGCCGCTCGCCGGGCGCAATGACGGTCTCTGGAATCGAGGGCGACACCGGGCCGGACTCGTCGTACGTGTTGAAGTTGACGCGGGCCTCGACGTTGCCGGGGTTCACGACGTCGATGACGAGTGTGTGCCCCACCGTCGTGTCGCCGGCGAGCAGCCACTGCGACGACGTCGGCTGCATGCACGCTGTCGCCGAGAAGCCGCTCGCGTTGCCGCCCGTGGCAATCACTGTCTGCGCCGCGGTGAGCTGGGTGATCTCGCCGTCGGCCATGCCGGGCAGCGCCAGCACGCTCGGTCCCGAGCCCTGGCCCGTGCCACCGAGCTCGGTCGTTTCGGGGTCGCCGCCGGTGGCCGCGCTCGCTACGGTGGGCGAGCCCACCGCGGTGATCTCGGACGCATCCGACGAGACGCCGAGCTGCTGCAGCGGGCCGGGGCACACGCGCAGCTGCTCGCCAGGCTCGGGCGTCACTGATACCGGCACGGCCTCGGCCTGGAACTGCGGCAGGGGCATCCAGCCGAGGGCCCAGACGCTCGCTGCGACGATCGCGAGTGCCGCAACGGTGCCACCGGTGCGGGCGGCCGTTGAGGCGGCGCCGCGTCGGCGGTGCTCCTGCGCGCGCGAGCGGCCGGATGCACGCGTGCGGCCGCGGCGTGGGCGCGGCTTGGGCAGGCTGCTGGGTTTGGGGGCGGTGGATTCGGCCTCAGCCTCGTCTTCCGCGAGCTCCTCAGCCTCGGGCTCGTGCTCCGGCTCGTGCTCCGGCTCGGGCTCGTCATCAAGCACCGCAACGCCGCTACCGGGCTTGACCTCAGGCGCGGGGGCTGCGCCACCCAAGTACGCGGGCACACCCGTCAGTTCATCGAGGCGCAGGGACTCGTCCTCGTCGGGCAGGGCCGGGGCCGCGACGAGCTCCGGGTCGATGCCGAAGTCGCGGTAGGAGTCAGCGGGGCGGGGCGAGCGGTCAGCCACGGATGTCTCCCTCGGGGTCGATGTGGTCGCCGGTGGGCTGGTCGGCGTAGACGTGCACTGTCTCTTGCGACACGGCACCGAACTCGGTGAACTTCTCGCGCCCGCGGTCGAGGTCTTCCCAATGCCTGCGACCGAGCGCTCGGCTCGCACGCACGCGCGACTCGAGACCGCCGGTGGGCAGTGCGAGCAGGATCACGAACAGCAGCACCGCGAGCTGCACGATGAGCATGCTGCGACCGAGTTGGTGTTGCCAGTTCGTCGTCTCGAGTGCGCCGGCGAGGTCGGGGTCAGTGGGCGTCTCGGCGGCGTTGACCACCTGGAAGAGCGTGCCGTATTCGGCGGTCTGGCCGGCCGACGAGAGCGCCTCGTTGGTCGACATCGCGGTCACGAGGCGCTGCTCGATGGCGCCGCCGCCCGAGGGCGCGTTCTCAACGAGCACGAAGCCGATGCCGAGCTCGTGCAGTTGGGCGGTGGGGTTGGATGCCCCAGCAGAGAGGAACCCGACGGCGATGTTCGCGAGCTGCTCGTCGGCCGGCGTTGGAATCAGGTTCGTCGTCTCGAGCGTCGAGAACTGGTTGAGCTTTTGCCCGGCGCCGCGAATGAGCTCGACCCGCAGGGTGTCGCTGCTCGCCGGGGTGATCACGAGGGTACCGAGCTGTTCGGCGGCGCGGCCCTGCGCATCCACGAGGGCGGGCAGCGTGCGGCCGTCGGAGGACGCGACCGGTGACGTGCCGGTGAGCTGGCTCGGCGCGACGGGCACGATCAGGGCGACAACTGCGAGTAGCGCGACCGCGGTAACCGGTACCCGGAAGCCGCGAATCGCGACAGCGCCCGCGCAAGCAGCGACGAGCAGCCCGAGGAAGCCGAACGACTGCGCCGGGCCGATCCACAGTGGCACCGCGACGCCACCAGTAGTGGCGAACGCGAAGCCGCCCGCAAGGCCGGCCGTCATGTAGCCGAGCGCGGCGGTGCCGAGGCCCACGAGCGCGACTCGCCAGCTGCGGGTGAAGACGCCGATGAGCGCGAGAAGCGCGAGCGGCACTTGCAGCAGGGCGAGCACAATCCAGGGGTCCCAGGTGATACCGAGCGACTGGAGCAGCTGCGCCCAGCCGTGCGCCGACTGCTCGGCGAACAGGGTCGCGGCGTGCCAACCGCGCGCGGGCTCCGCGACAACGGGCATGCCGGGGTCGGCAAACATCGAGAACGGCCGGCCGCGGTTGAGCTGCGTGATCAGCAGCGGGAGGAACATGACGACCGTCGGCACCGGCGTGAGCGCGAGCCGCACCCAGCCGCGGCCCGCGATGAACACCGAGAGCAGCCAGGTGACGGTGAGTGCCGGAATCAAGCTGGGCGAGCTCGCAGCGACGACGAGCGCGAGCAGCGAGCACACCGCGGCGGCCGCCCACGACCGCGCCCCGGCGATGCAGGTGAAGAACAGCCAGGGCAGCGCGAGGTGCACGAGCACACCCGTGACGCGCCCCTCGGCGAGCGCGACGTGCAGCGGCGGCGCGGCCATCCAGACCAGGCCGAAGAACGCGCGAATCCAGGGGCTGCGCGTGAACCGGGCGGCGAGGAACCAGCCGCCGACCGCCGCGACGGGCAGCGCGAGCAGCCAGAGCAGCACGATGATGAAGCTCGGGTTCCAGAACGTCAACGAGCCGAACACCGCGAGCACAAGGTTGAAGGGGTCGGCTACGCCGATGCCGCCGCCCGTGTCACGCAGGCCGTAGCCGGTCGTGCCCCAGAGCTCGCCGATGCTGCCCGACAGCGGCAACAGCGCGCCGCCCGCCAGCGAGCCCGCTCCGATGAGCGGGAAGAACAACGCGACGGCAGCGATGAGCGCGATGATGAGCACCCAGCCACCGCCGCCGGTGATGAAGTTGAAGCGATCGCGGCCATGTTGCGAGGCCGCGAGGTACTCGTCGCGCCGGTTCGCGCGCATCTTGCGCCACTCGGTGGGCGAGATGAGCAGCCGATCGACGGTGTTGAACGGCTGCTGCGTGGTGCGGTGGAACTGCCGCCGCGACGAAGGCACACCGGTCTGTAGGAAGAACACGGTGAGCGCGGCGCGCAGGTCGGGCAGGATGCGCCCGGGGTTTTTGCGCAGCAGGTGCAGCAGGGTGCGCAAGAACGCGCCCGGCAGCAGCATGAGCCAGTTGAAGAAGAACTCGACGCGGCCAGGCCAGACGAGCTGCCGGTGCAGCTGCGCGGTGCGGCGGATGCGGTAGCGCTGCAGGCCGCGCGTGCGCTGGCCGTAGCGCGCCGTTCCCGCGGCCTCTTCGGCGAGCGATTCGACGCGGGCGCGCGGGCTGAGCAGCACGCGGCCGCCCGAGAGCCACGTACGGACCGAGAAGTCGAGGCCATCGTCGACGGCGTCAAGGCCGCGGTCGAAGCCGTCGAGGCGGTCCCAGGTGTCGCGGCGCACGAGCATGCCGCCGGCGCCGACGCCGAGCACATCACTGAGGTGTTCGAACTGCCCTTGGTCGAGCGAGTCCTGGTGCAGGCGCACCGAGACGCCGGTGTGCGTCACCGACTCGCCGTACTCGACAATGACGGCGGGGTCGTCGGTGCGCACGACCTTCGGGCCGGTCACCTCGAGCGAAGGGTTGCGTTCGCTCGTGTCGAGGAGCTCCTCGAGCGCATCCGGGTCGGGCGCGTTGTCGGCCGCGAGCAGCCAGATCCAGTCGTTCGGGGTCTCGCCTTCGGTGCCAAACTCTTCGATGCGGGCGGCGTCGCCCTCGTCGATCTCGGCGAGCTGCGCGACCGCGGCGCGCACGGCCTCGCCGAAGGAGGTGCGCTCGGGCAGGGTGACAAGGACGTCGGGCGACGCTGCCCGCAGGACTTCCTCGGTGGCATCTCGCGACTCAAGGCTGACGAAGATACGTCGCTCGGGCGCTCGCGTCTGTGCCTCGAGCGCGGGCAGGGTTCGAGCGAGCGCCTCGGCGGCGTTTTGCGCCACGACGATGGCCGTTACTCTTGGTCGCATTTGTCGAATGCTAGGTCGCAGGGCCCCGGCCGCGGGGATTCATCTCGGCAAGCCAAAATTTCGCTCCCCCCTCCCGGCCGGCGTGACGGAAGCATCCGGCCGGGCGTGGGTGGTGCCGGACTGCTTCCGCGGGCCTTGCTAGGCCTGCTTGCGCAGCTTCCGGCGTTCGCGCTCCGAGAGCCCACCCCAGATACCGAAGCGCTCGTCGCGCTCGAGGGCGTACTCGAGGCACAGTGCGCGCACTTCGCAGGACTGGCAGATCATCTTCGCGTCGCGAGTCGAGCCACCCTTCTCGGGGAAGAACGCCTCCGGGTCGGTCTGCGCACACAGCGCGTCCGCCTGCCAGGCAAGCGGATTGTCGTCGCCGATCTGGTTGCCGGTGCCGGGTACCCCCAGCTCGAGCGGATCGACGTACCAGTTCTCAGGAACTGGACGGATCATCTTTGCCATATCACGTCTCCCACGCTTTTCCTCGAGCGACTTGCCCGAGCCACCGCACTAATTACATCGTTGTCATTCGGTGCGCGTCAAGTGGGAGAGCCGGAAACTCTAATGCAACACTTGAGACATTCGCGCAACGACGGCGACGGCGTGTCGCGCGCCCTCCCAACGATCTCCCGGCATTTACCCGGCGAAGATCAATACCTGATCAGGCGGGCATCTCCTGAGAATCCCCCGCATGCGGGTTCATCGTGGCGACGAGCAGGTTGCCACGGCCGCGCACGTGCACCGAGCCCTCGTCGGGCGTGATGAACACCGCGTCGCCGCGGCCGAGGGTCTTCGCGGTGCCCGAGGCCCCGCCCTCGAGCTGCACGGTGCCGGCGACGCACACGGCGATGCCGGGGCCGACACACTCGAGGCGGTCGTCGAGGTGCTCGGCGGCGGCGCGTTGCAGCATGAAGTCGGGTTCCTGCGGCACGAAGGCCGCCACGTTGCCGTGCACGACCGGCGCGAGCAGCGGCGCATCCTCGGGCGCGACCGTGAGGATGCGCATGAGCTCGTCGACGTCGATGTGCTTGACGGTGAGCCCGCCGCGCAGCACGTTGTCGCTCGAGGCCATGACCTCGATGCCGAGGCCCTCGAGGTAGGCGTGGAGCACGCCGGCGCGCACGTAGAGCGCCTCGCCGCGGTGCAGCACGACGTGGTTCATGAGCAGCGCGATGAGCGCGCTGGCATCGCCCGGGAAGGCCTCGCGGATGCGGCGGAGATTGTGCCGCTCGACGGCGAATGCCTCGCCCTCGGCCGCGACCCAGGCATCGAGCGCCGCCGACGCGGGCGTCGCCGCCGCGTCGGTGAGGATCCAGGTGAGCAGCTCGCGCATGGCCGCCTCGTCGTCCGCCGCGCCGACGAGCCGCACGAACGGCGCAAAGTCGACCTCGGCCGGGGTGCCGACCACCGCCGACTCGACGTCAGCGACGAGCTCGCGCACCGCATCCACAGCACGGAAGCCCGCGAGCGCCGACATCGTCTCGCTGAGCGCGACGAGCAGTTCGGGCTTGTGCAGGCGGTCGCGGTAGTTGCGCTCGGGCGCATCGACCGCGACTCCGGCCGCATCCTCGGCGTCGTAGCCGGCGCTCGCCTCGGCAAGCGTCGGGTGCACCTGCAGCGAGAGCGGCTGCGCCGCCGCGAGCACCTTGAGCAGGAACGGCAGCTGTGGTTCGCCCGGATGCACCCGGGCGGCCCGGGCACCGAGCGCCGCGTCGGGCGCGTCGGCGATCCAGTCGCGCAGCGTGGCCGCACCGTCGGCAAGCTCGGGGTCGGGAATCCTCGACGGCGAGGCGGGATGCGCGCCGAACCAGAGCTCCGCCTGCAGCGGTGAATTGAGCTCGGGTTCGTCGAGCACACCGCCCGTTCCGAGCAGGTCGCTGATGGCTCCACGGGAGCCCCAGGCGTAGCGCATTGGCGTGTTTTTCAGCGGCACAAACATCACCTGTGAGGGTAACCCTTCTCGGTGAGCAACGGGCCAGTGTGGGCCTGCGTGCGAGAATTGGGCGCATGACTGCGTCCCCGAACTCTGCCGGCGCTCCCGGTACGGGGGCGAAACTGCTTGACCGGCTGCGGTTGCCCGACGGCCAGCCATACTCGAAGGCGATGCTGCTCACGTTCGCGGCGCTCGTCGTCGCGTTCAGCGGCGACACCTTCCGCTACACGATCGGCTGGACCGGCTACGGCGCCATCGTCGGCCTGCTCGTGGCCCTCTCGATTGTGCTGCTCGTGCGCCGCAAGCCGCAGCTGCGGCTGCGGCACCTGCCGCTCATGCTCCTTTTATTTACGGCGTGGTGCCTCCTCTCGGTGATCTGGTCGGGCTACCGCATCGAGACACTCGCCGGCTCGGCGGTGCAGCTCGCGACGGCGTTTGTCGCGCTCGTCACCGCCGTTTCACTCACGCGCATGCAGTTCCTGCGCACCCTCGGCACCGCGATGCGCTGGCTCGTGTTCGGTTCGCTCGCCTTCGAGCTCTTCGCCGCGATCGCGATGCCCGCGGGCGTGCTGCCGCCGACCTACCTCCGCCCAGGCGTGCTCCAGTCACTGCTCAGCACCGACCGCATCCCCGACCCGCTGCCGGGTGGGTTTTACTGGACCCACTCCGAACTCTTCGACGGCGGCCCGCTGCAGGGCCTCATGGGCAATCGGAATCTGCTCGCGATCGTCGCCCTCATCGCCCTCATCGTCACCATCGTCGAGTTGCTCGACCGCATGGTGTCGCGCTGGTACGCGCTCGTCGCGAGCGCCGCATCCGTCGCCGCGATCTTGCTCACCGACTCGGCCACGGCCTACGTCGCCGGCGCGTTCGTGCTGCTCGGCGCAGCGCTCGTGCTCATCAGCCGGCGCATCCATCGTCAGTTGCGCTGGGTGCTCTACAGCGTCGTCGGCGCCTGCCTCGTCGCGGGCGGCATCCTCGTCGTCGTGTTCAATAACGAGGTCTTCGCGCTCATGAACCGCAGCTCCGACATGTCGGGCCGCGGCTCGATCTGGCGCGCCGTGATCGCGCTCGGCTCGGAGTCGCCGATGCTCGGCCACGGCTGGATCAGCTACTGGGCGCCGTGGCTTCCGGAGTTCCACAGCCTCGCAGTCGTCGAGGGCATGCCGTATCACCAGGCGCACAACGCATTCCTCGACGTTTGGATGCAGGTGGGCGTCATCGGCCTGCTGCTATTCATCGGCCTCGTGTTCAGCACGCTCATTCGCACCTGGTGGATCTCGATCGACGTGCCCGATGCCCCGCGCATCCCGCCGGTGCGCCCCGGCGGCCGCGCGCACGTGTCGGCGGCGACGGCGGCGCCGTTCCTGATCATGGTCGCGCTCGTCGTGCAGGCGATGACCGAGTCGCGCCTGCTCGTCGAGGGCGCCTGGCTGCTGCTGTGTTACTTCGCGATCTACGCGAAGCTGCGCATCCAGGACCCGGCCATGCTCCCCCGCCGCACCGTCAGCACGAAGACGGGCCCGGTGCGCGTCGTGCTCGACACCAAGGTCGGCGGCTAGCGCTCGCGGCGCCCCTTGCTCGTGGGCGCACGAGGGCACCCGGCGCCACGAGCAAAGTGCGCGTCACGCGCCCCGTCCGTAGCATGGGTGTCGAGAATCCGCCCTTTGAATCGTTGAAATGGCGCGCGCAAGGGCGGGTTCCCGACACCCATACCAGTGGCGGGCTGGATGCGCGCCATGGGTGTTGCGTTTGCCACGCTTTTCCGCGCAAAACGGCCCGCGGAGCGTGGCAAACGCAACACCCATGAAACGACGGCGGCGGGCGCCACGCGGCGGAAGCCGCTGCAGCCACTGCCATGAAAGGAACCCATCAGCGGATACGCGGAGGGACCAGGAGAACGGGAACAAGAAGGGCGCACGCAAACAGAAACGCGGAAGAGCCCACGCAAGCGGAAACGAGGAGAGCCCGGCGCGTGTGCACCGGGCTCTCCTCGTTGGGCTACGCCTGCGGCTAGACCTCCATGCGGTCGCGGCGTGCGACGAGCAGGAGCCCGAGACCGGCGGCGACACCGAGGGCAACGATCGCGATGATCGGAGTGACATTCGCCGGGCCGGTCACGGCCAGGCCGCTCGCGTCCGCTTGCGTCTCGTCAGCCGACTGGTCCGACCGCGGGATCACCGACAGCGGCGCCGTGGTCGAGTTGTCGTCAGTCGAGGCGGATGCGCTCGGGCTCAGCGTCGCGCTCGGGGTCGCGGCGGTGCCAGCGTCGGTCGCCGTGCCACCGGCGGTGCCGGCGTCGGTCGCCTCGCCGCCCGCGGCGGCGTCACCCGTCGTGACCGTCAGGTCGTGCCAGCCGATGACGTTGCCGTCGGCGTCGTAGATCGCGAGGTCGTGCTCGCCCTCGACGATCGTGTCGGGCAGCTGCACCGTGACCGTGCCGTCCCCATTGACCGTGAGGTCGCCGAGGTCCTGCGGCTCCGAGAACACGACCACCTTGACGGACTCGCCCTTGTGCTCCTTGCCCACGTTCACGGTGATCTGGTCGCCCGGGGCGAAGGATGCGCCGGGGAGCTCGATCGCGCCCTTGGTGTCCGCCGTCAGGTCGTCCTTCGACGGCGCGAAGGTCGAGGTCTCGCCTTCCGTCGCGGTCGGCGCCGGCGTCTCAGTGGGCTTCGGCGTCGCGGATGCGCTCGGGCTCGTCGTCGCGGTCGGCTCCTCCGACTTCACCGGCGGGATGACGGTGAGCGGCGGCTGGGTCGGCTTCGGGGTTGCCGTCGCGGTCGGCTTCGGCGTCTCCGTCGGCTTCGGTGTTGTCGTTGCAGTGGGCTTGGGCGTCTCCGTAGGCTTCGGCGTCGCCGTTGCACTGGGCTTCGCCGTTGCACTGGGCTTCGCCGTTGCACTGGGCTGCGGCGCCGCGGTGGGCTTCGGGGTCGCCGTCGCGGTCGGCTTCGGCGTTGCCGTGGCCGTCGGCTTCGGGGTCTGCGAAGGAACCACCGTCAGGGGCGGCTTCGGCGTCGCCGTGGCACTCGGCTTGGGCGTCGCACTCGGCTTCGGGGTCGCCGTCGCCGTCGGCTTCGGCGTCGCCGCCGCGGGCTCCTTCACCGTCACGGTCTTCGTCGCGAAGGCGATGTTCTTACCGCCGCCGGCATTCATCGCGTAAACGGTGATCTTGTGTTCGCCCGCCGAGAGCGGCTCCGTCGTGTAGCTAAACCCGACGTTGTCGATGCTCAGTGTCGAGTACGCGTTGTTCACGTCGGGGCGAGCCTTGTCGGCCGCGATCGACGCGTACGGCTTGCCGTCGACGTGGATGTGCACGCGAATCGACGCCTTCGGGGTGTCCGCATCGAACGCCCAGCCGCGCACGAAGACGGTCATGTCCGAGTTCACCTTGATCTCGTCAAGGTTGCCCTGCGGGTTGTTCGAGGCGGGCTTCGGCGTCGCGCTCGGCTCGGTGGCCGGCTTGTCGTTCGACACCGACGCGGTCGGCGAACCGAACCAGTCGGTCCACAGGCGCCAGAAGTTGCGGTTGCCGTACGCCGAGCAACCGTCACCACTGCCGTAGAGGTTGTTCAGCGCCGCCTTGTTGGGCTGGTACGGCGTGTAGATGTACAGCGCCGCGGTGGCCTGGTTCTGGATGTAGACCGGGCCGTAGCCGCACGAGGCGTTCGGGTTGTAATAGATGTTGTTCGTCCGGCCCGCGATGTAGTTCCACGAGTTCGGCGACTGGGCGTAGCGCTGGTACTGCGCCGCCGAGTTGTAGACCTGATTAAAGAACCCACCGTATTCGGGGGCACACCAGCCGGGGCGCGACGGGTCGTCCGGGCAGTAGTAGCCCATGGCGCGGTCATAGCGCCAGCTCGCCGGGTTCGAGATCGTGACGAGCGACGTCTCCTTCTCCAGCAGCACGAGCAGCGTCTTCTGCGAGATGTTGCAGGCCTTCGCGACGTTGTAGATGATCTCCGCCGCGCTCTGGTTCGCCGTGCCCTGGTACGCGTCGCAGCGAGCGTTACCGCTCATCGACGGCGTCGTAACGCGGTAGTCCTTGAGGCAGTTCGTGCTGCAGTTCGCGCCCTTCTGCGTGAGGAACGACTGCACCTGCGCGGCCGTCATCGCGTCATCGTTGTAGAACTGTGCGTCCGACACGATGTAGCCGGGGTTGAAGTCCGCGGCGTTCGCCGCTTCGGCCTGCTGCGCACTGCCGACGCCGAGTTCGAGACCCGTCACCGCGAGCGCGGCGGCCGCCACGGCCGAAAGGATCTTGGTGATGCGCTTCACTAGCCAACCTCCGCGGCCAGCGGCTCAGACTCGCCCCACACGCCGTCACCCGCGAACGACAGCGTGACCTGCCAGTCCGACCCGGTGACCCCAGAGATCGTGATGGGCGCGCAGATCGTGCTCTGCGCATCCGGCGTTGCCGCCGCGTCGGCGGTGAGCTCGGTGCCGTCGGCAGCGACCGCGGTCACGGTGCACGTGCCGTCGCCGATGTACTCGGCGATCGTGCCCCGCACCTCGATGGTGCCGGCTGCGGTGTCGAGGAAGGCGCTGTTGATCATGACCGGCACCTCGGTGCCCTCGCGGGTCTCAGCCGGCTCGGTCGCATCGGTCGTCGACCTCGGCTCCGCGGTCTCGGCCGGCGTGGTCGCCAGGGCCGTCTCGCTCGGCTCCGGTGCCGCGGTCTCCGCGGCCACGTTACCGGCCGTCGTGCCCGTCGAACATCCCACTAGGAGCAGGCCCGCGGCGACCAGCGCTACGGAACCGGTGACCAGCGGAGCGTGGCGTCGGGGATGCAGCTTCCCATTCAACATTTTGCCCTCCTCGGCGTGTCGTCACGTAAGTTAACGAATTTCACAGTATTCACACCGGTCACGATTGTCACGTGAAACTGGGAGATAAGGCAAAGATTTCACCCGATAGTCGGCGTGTCGCACGCCGTTCAAAAGTTTCGGGGGTAAAAGAACGCGGGTCGAGGAGCATCGATGCTCCCCGACCCGCTTCGGTCGCCTCGGCTAGCGCCGCAGCTTGGCTTTGTCGGCCCGCAGCCCGCGGAAGGCCCGGCTCAACACCCGCCCAACGCCCGGAACCTTCGCTTCGGCACGCGCCCAAACCAACCGCCGCAGTACCTGGCGAATCGGCCAGGTCTGCCCTCGACCCCGCAGCGTCTGCACCTGCTCGAAGCCATAGGCAGGCAGGTACTCCCCGATCGACGAGAGCTTGTACTCAAGGATCGGCTCACTCACCGACGCGACGCTCGGGCTCGTCACAGTCTTCGCGTAGTAACCGCTGCTGAACACGACGTAGCTGATGAGGCGCTCGAGCACGTGCGCGAGCGAACCGTCGCGGTACGCGCGCGCATCCGGGAACTCAGTGATGCCGAAGTTCGCTTCGAGCAGCGGCGCCAGCGCCTCCCGACGCGCGATGAACATCGAGCCGTACGGCGAGAGCGGGGTATTCGCGTCGAACGGCGTCGTGAGCCCGAGCCGGGGCGCGAGTGCCTCGGCCGGCGCACGGTTGAGTGACCAGGCGTGGCCGAGGGTCGGTAGGCCCATGTGAATCGTGGGCGGAAACACCATTCCGAGCTGCGGCTCGGTCTCGAAGAGCTCGTAGACGTTGCGCAGGTACTGCTCGCTCGCGAACAGGCTCTCGAACAGGTGGCGGCGAAACCAGCCGCTCACCGACGGCGGATCCTGCACCGAGCGCTTCGAGTGCAGCTTCACCACCACGTCGATTTCCGGGTCGCGCAGCACGTCCTCGCAGTCGATGAGGAAGGCGGTGATGTCGCGGCCGAGGTTGCTCGTCACCGCGCGCACCTCGACGGAGGCGAAGCGCGGGTCATCACCGATCTTCGCCTCGAGCGCCGCGCGGCGCGGCTCGTCGGCGGCGGTCGCATACAGCCGCACCTCGCCGGGGATGCGCGCCGCCAGCTCGAGCAGTTCGTCCGCCATGTCGAGGTAGTAGATGTGCGCGATCACCGCCGTCGTGAGCGAGACCGGCGACTCGGGCGCGACGTTCGTCGGCAGCACCTCGGCCATCGAGAGGTTGGTGTACCAGGTGCGCGGCGGCACGGCGGTGAGCAGCTTCGACCAGATGAGCTCGGTCGGGAACCCTCGCGCCGCGATGCGGTCGAAGCTCTCGCGCGGCACGATGCCCCACCGATCGTTGAGCATCGGGTCGATCGTGAAGGTGCGCCAGGGCACAAACTCGAGCCCCTCATCCAGCAGCCGAACGATCGAGTCGCGCAGGAAGTAGTGCTCGTTGTCGGCCACCCGCGGATGCACGGCGCTGAGGTTGAACCCGGCCTCGCGCAGGCCCGTGGTGAAGGCCGCGAACTCGCCCCCGGTCGCGGCGACGACCTGCCAGAAGCGTGCCTCGACGAACACCCGGCCGCGCAGCGCGAGGTACGGCACGTCCGTCGCTTCGATGCCGTCGCCGCGCTCCGGCTCGACGAGCGTCGAGCCGTCCTGATCCTCACCCCGCACCCGGGGGAACCCGGAAGGCGGCCGGATCGGGCCGAACAGCGAGTCGTCGAGCACGAGCACCTCGTCGAACTCCTGCAGCGCCGCCTTGCCGAGGCGCTGCTCCAGGATGCGGAACACCGCGCCGAACGCGTCCGTGTCATCCAGCTGCCACAGCGAGCGGGTCAGGCCCTCGATCTGCTGGCGCTCGGGCGCCGGGGGCCGCTTGCCCTTGCCGTAGAGCACGACGAGCTGGTCGCTCGCGGCCGACGCGGCGCGCAGCAGGTGCAGCGTGGCCGCGCTCGGACGCGCGTCAGGCCCCAGCAACACGACCGCGATGAGGCGTTGCGACACGGTTAGCGCCCCTTCTTCTTCACGACGCGCGTCACCGCGCGCTTCGCGGCGCCAAGTTTCTTCCGCGCCGACTCCTCGCCCTGCAGCACGACCTTGGCGGTCGACGGCGCCTTCGTGCGCAGCCAGTCCCCCACGAGCGGGCGTATGAACGAGTTCGGGTGCTCGAGCGGGCCGAGGAACGGCGCGCGCTGTTCGGGCCCGAAGCGCGCGCTCGCGTCGGCAAACTTGTACTGCAACACCTGTGACGAGCGCACGAAGTCACCGCGGCGCGCGGCCTCGGAGGCCACGAAGCCGTTGGTCTTCGCCACGTCGGCGGCGAGCAGGTCGAGGACGAGCTCGAGCTCGGCCTCGTCGACCTCCGCGAGGCGCACGAGCGAGTCCCAGCCGCCGACCGCCTCGACGCGCGCCGGCAGGTCGGCGAGCGCGGCGGCCCGGTAGGCGGCGACGCCGACGAACGGCGCCAGCGGGGCGTACCGCTCGAGCGGTCCGATGAGCCGCAGCGCCGTCGAGACCCGCTTCGCGGCGGCCTCGAGCCCCCGCCAGCCGTGGCCAAGGCGGGTGCCCGCCCGGTGCTCGGCCAGCGGCACGAGCACGCCGAGGCGCGCATCCTGGTCAAACGCGGCAAGGGTGTCACCGAGGCGGTCGACGATGCCACCGCGAGCGCGGGCGAGCTGGTTGTCGTCGAGGTTCGTGTTCGTGTACTCGGCGGCCGGGCCGTCCCGAAGTTCGTCCTCGGTCACGCCGTCAACGACGAGCACCTCCGCTTCGCCGAAGGGGTCGTGGGCGTCGCGGAGCCAGTCGCGCCAGATGCGGCCGGTGCGGAGCGCGAGGCGAGGCGACTCGGGAGCCGCCGCCGGTGCATCCGCAACGAGGTGGAGCAGGCCGAGCCCGGTCGAAAGCGCGCGCGCCGGGGTGCGGCGGATCACGCCGTCAATGAGCACGTCGCGGGGGAAGCCGAGCGCCAGAGCCTTGGCCGTGACTTCACTCGCCGCGACGTCGCGCGTATCGAGGTCGACGAGGTCGTGAAAGTAGAGGCGCCGCTTGAACATCGGGCAGCCGTCCTCCAGCAGCAGCAGGGGCTGCTCCATCGAGACGTTGTTGACGGAGTAGTTCTCGGCGGGGTAGGCGCTCTCCCACGCGTACCCGAGGTCGCCGAAGTGCCGGGTGAGCGCCGCCTCGAACACCGTGATGACGTCGTGGTACGACATGCCGTTCGGCAGGCTCGACCAGTAGTCCCGGAAGTCCGCGGTGTTGACGAGGCTCTTGCGGAAGGCGATCCAGTAGGACTGCAGGTGCTCGGGCATGATGCCCTTACCGAGCATCGGATGCGGTGAGACGGCCACGTGGTCGGTCAGGCCCCAGAAGTCGATCGGCTTCGGGTCCATGCGAGCGAAGAGCTCGTCGAACGTCGTGATCGGCCCGAAGAAGGTGTAGTTGATGAGGAGCACCTCGTCGTACTCGGCGAGCTTGGCGTAGCCGACGCGGCCGATCGCGCTGCGGTACGCGCCCGAGTCGAAGCCGACGTTCTCGCGCTCGAAGACCTCGTCGATCACCGCATCCAGGCGCTCGCGGGACTCCTGCTGCAGAAACCCGTTTGAGACGACCATGATGTGCTCGACGTGGGGGCGCAGCCCGTTCAGCGTGTGCAGCACCGCGCTGTCAACGTACCCGTCGGGGTCGTAGAGCAGGAAAAACACAAACCGTCGCACGCACATCTCCTTGGTTGACTGCAGCTAAGACTAGCGAGGCGGGCCCGGGCGAGCGCTAAGGTGGCGCCGCCGCGGGTGAAATCGCCGCCGTATCAGGCGACCAACATTAGACTTTCACCAGCGTGACCTGCGATCCCCTGGGAACTCCGTCTTTTTTGCCCGCAACCCCGCAGGGTCACCCAACACTTCTATGACGTACTTCAATGAAATGCAGCAGGTTTCAGACGAGCGCATGCGCCGCCTGGCCTCACTTGAGCTCGAAACGCGCAAGCAACCCCGCAACCCGATTGCGGGGTTTGTCACCGCGATCCGCGAGCTGCGCGAGCACCGCAATCTGCTCGGCCTGCTCGTGCGCCGCGAGGTCGTCGGCAGGTACAAGGACTCGGTGCTCGGCTTCGCCTGGAGCCTGATTCGCCCGCTGACGCAGCTGCTCATCTACTACCTCGTGATGGGGCAGTTCCTCGGTGCCGCGCGCTCGATCGAAAACTTCGCGGTCTACATCTTCACCGGGCTGACGCTCTACAGCCTCTTCTCGGAGACGCTCACGGCGATGACCGGGTCAATCATCGCGAACGCCGGCCTCGTGAAGAAGGTGTACCTGCCGCGCGAGATCTTCCCGCTCGCGACGCTCGGCTCGTCGCTGTTCAACTTCATCCTGCAGATGGTGATTCTCGTCGCCGCGGCGCTGCTCACGGGCTCGCTGACGTTCGGCTGGCACCTCATGTACGGCCTCGTGTCGGTCGTCATCATTTTGCTCTACAGCACCGGCCTCGGACTCATCCTCGCGTCGACGAACGTCTACTTCCGCGACGTGCAGTACCTCGTTGAGGTGCTCATGATGCTGCTCATGTGGTTCAGCCCGATCGTCTACTCGTGGACGTTCGTGCACGACGCGTTCGTGAACTTCGGTGTGCCGTGGCTCACCGAGATCTACATTGACAACCCCCTCACGCTCGCGGTGCTTGGGTTCCAGGTCGCCTTCTGGCAGCCGAGCTCCCCCACTGCCACGTTCCCGCCCGAGCTGATGTCACGCATGGGCATCGCGATCGTCTTCGGGCTGATTCTCGTGTGGGTCGGCCAGCGCATCTTCGCGCGGCTGCAGGGCAACTTTGCGCAGGAGCTGTAACGAATGACGAGTAAATCTACTGCGGTTAAAACGGCCCGCCCGAACGTCGTCGAGATCCGCGACGTCTCCAAGCGGTTCGTGCTGCACAAGGACAAGTCGCTCAAGGAGCGCGTGCTGCACCCGCGGCGCTCCCGCGAGCACCGCGACGACTTCTGGGCGCTGAAGGACGTCAATCTAGAGATCGAGGCCGGCAGCACGATCGGTCTGATCGGACCGAACGGCTCCGGCAAGTCGACGCTCCTCAAGACGATCGGCGGCATCATCGAACCGACCTCGGGTGCGGTCTATTCGCGCGGCCGCCTCGCGGCGCTACTCGAGCTCGGCGCCGGCTTCCACCCCGACCTCACGGGCCGCGAGAATGTCTACCTCAACGCCGCGATCCTCGGCATGGACCGCGAGGAGACCGAATCGCGCTTCGAGGAGATTGTCGATTTCTCGGGCATCCGCCCCTTCATCGACACCCAGGTGAAGTTCTATTCCTCTGGCATGTACGTGCGCCTCGCGTTCGCGGTGGCGATCAACGTCAACCCCGACGTCCTGCTGGTCGATGAGGTGCTCGCGGTCGGTGACGAGGCCTTCCAGAAGAAGTGCCTCGACAAGATCAAGCAGTTTCAGGAGGAGGGCCGCACGATCGTCATCGTGTCGCACTCCCTCCCCCAGATCGTCGAGCTCTGCACCCGAGCCGTCGTCATGGGGCACGGCCATGTCATCTTCGACGGCCACCCCGAGGATGCGGTGAGCATTTTGCGCGCCGGGTTCGACTCCGCCGACCAGGCCGAGTCCGAGCAGGGCCGGCTTGAGCGCGACCGCGCGCGGATCGAAGAGATCGCCCGCCGTCGCCAGCTGGTGCAGATCACCAACGTCACTTCGACGCCCAGCGAAGGCGAGGACCTGCTCCCCGGCAGCACGCTCGAGGTGGCGGTGACCTTCGAAACCCAGCTCGACTTGACGGCCTGGGACCTCACGGTCGCGCTCGTGAACCAGCTCGGCACGACCGTGCTCGTCACGTCGACGCATGTCTCCGGCCTGAAGAACGCGCCCCTCGGCATCGGCGAGCACACGATCAACTTCACGCTGCCGAACCTGTCGATGGGCGCGGGCGAATACCTCGTGACGACAACGTTCCTGGACGACCAGCGCCACGAGCTCTCCCGCCGTGAAGACCTCGGCGGTTTCCGCGCCGTGACGGGGCCGGAGAGCATCGGCCCGGTGTACGCCGACGCCTCTTCGACCTTTCTCGACTAGGCCTGACAGACTGAGCCGCGAGCGCGCGACCGCGCGCGGAGACAGGAGGAAGCAGTGATTAGCGCACCCGAGCCCGTGCTCGTGCTGACCCTGATGGTTCGCGACGAGATCGACATCATCCGTACCTGGCTCGACTATCACCTCACTCAGGGGTTCGCGCAGATCATCGTCACCGACAACGGCTCGGTCGACGGCACTCGCGAGGTGCTCGGCGAGTACGCGGAGGCGGGGCGCATCGAGCTCCACGATCACCCGGTGCAGGACAAGCGCCAGTACGAGGTCGTCACCGCCATGGCCCGCCGCGCCGCAAGCCAACACGGCGCCACCTGGGTGTTCAACTCCGACGCCGACGAGTTCTGGGTCACCGGCTCGGGCGAGAAGCTGGCGGCAGCGGCCGCCCGTCTCCCTAACCCCACGGTCTCCTACCCCATCCCCGTCGTGAACATGTTCGGCCCCACGCTGGAGAGCGGCTTCGACATCGCGGCGGCGGTGTGGCGCGACGAGCGCGAACCCGAGGCGCTCCACCGCGTCGGCCTGCACGCGCATCCGACCCACAATCTCATCCACCCGGGCTCGCCCGCGGTCGAGGTCGCCCAGGGCAATCACTTCTCGTCGTTCCCCCAGGCCGACGAGCTCCCCGCCGACGTCGACATCGAGGTGCTGCACTTCCCGATGCGCTCGTGGCAGCAGTACCGGGCGCGCGTCCGGATGGCCGGCGAGATCTACGACGCGAGCCCCGACCTGCAGCCAAGCCCCCGTCACCACATCATGCGCGACTATCGCTGGGACGCGGCGGGCGTGCTGAAAATGTTCTTCGCCGCCCGGCACCCGCAGGGCCGCCGGGCCGAGGGCTTCCGCCGCGACGCGCGCCTCGTGGAGCGGCTCCCTGCAAATAGCACGGGCCACTTCCCCGCGGTGCCCCTCGGCCCGACCGAGGCGCGGGAGCTCGCGCAGCGGTTCTCCCACCTGGGTGCCGTGGTCGTGGCCCTCGAGGACGCCCGGGTGGCCGACCTAGCCCTCGCGGACGCGCGGTTTGTGGAGCTCCAGACACACAATACCGCCCAGCACGAGGCCATTCGGGCCTACGGGGCGAAGCTCGCGGAGCTCTCCGACTGGGCCGAGGAGCGCGAGCTGTTCGTCAGCCGCTACGAGCAGATGAAGGAGCGCATCCGGCGGCTCGACCAGGACCTCACGCGCGCCGAGGGCGAGTTAGAGGACTTCCGCAGCCGTCGCATCGTGCGGGTGGCCGAGGCCCTGACGGCCCCGGCGACCCGACTGAAGCAGCGGCTGCGCTAGGCCTGCTGCTCTTGCGCCTTGAGGATGCGCTTCAGGTAGCGGCCGTACCCCGACTTCTCGAGCGGCGCCGCGAGTTCGCGCAGCTGATCGTCGTCGATCCACCCGGCGCGCCAGGCGATCTCCTCGATGCAGCCGAGCTTGAGCCCCTGGCGGTCTTCGATTACCTTGACGTACTCGGAGGCCTGCATCATCGACTCGAACGTCCCGGTGTCGAGCCAGGCCGTGCCGCGGTCGAGCACGTGCACCTGCAGCTCGCCGCGCTCGAGGTACTCCGCGTTGATCGACGAAACCTCGAGCTCGCCGCGGTCGGACGGCTTCACGTTCTTCGCGATCTCCACGACGCGGTTGTCGTAGAAGTAGAGGCCGGGAACCGCGTAGTTCGACTTCGGCTGCTTCGGCTTCTCCTCAATCGACAGCGCCTTCATGTTCTCGTCGAACTCGACGACGCCGTAGGCCTTCGGGTTCGCCACCTGGTAGGCGAAGATGAGGCCACCCTGGATCTCGCCGTGGGCGCGCAGCGACGAGCCAAGGCCGGTGCCGTGGAAGATGTTGTCGCCGAGCACGAGCGCGACTGAGTCGTCGCCGATGAATTCCTCACCGATGATGAACGCCTGCGCGAGCCCGTCGGGCGAGGGCTGCTCGGCGTACTCGATGCTGATGCCGAGGCGCGAGCCGTCACCGAAGAGCGCGCGGAACTGCGAGTTGTACTCGGGCGTCGTGATGATGAGGATCTCGTTGATACCGGCCATCATCAGCGTCGACAGCGGGTAGTAGATCATGGGCTTGTCGTAGATCGGCATCAGCTGCTTCGAGATGCCCTTCGTGATCGGCCACAGCCGCGTGCCCGATCCGCCCGCGAGAATAATTCCCTTCACTACTTTGCCTCCTTGGGCTCAGCGTTGAGCTGCTCGTAGAACTTCAGACACTCCTCGTAGTCGGGCAGCAGGCCCTGATCCTTCGCCTTCAGCAGGCCTGGTGCCTCGGTGTCCTTCGGCGAGAGCAGCAGCTCCGACGCGTCGATTTCGAACTCGAGCCCGACCGTCTTGCAGAGCGGGTTGATGCCGTGCTCGCGCCCTGGCGCGTAGGTCGCCGAGCAGAGGTAGCTCACCGTTGAGTCGTCCTCGAGGGCAACGAAGCAGTGGCCCAGGCCTTCGGGGATGTAGATCGCGCGGCGGTCGACGGTGTCGAGCCGCACGCTGTCCCACTGGCCAAACGTCGGAGAACCCACGCGAATATCGATGACGTAGTCGATGACCGCACCGCCAGTGCACGTGACGTACTTCGCCTGGCTCGGCGGTATGTCAGCGAAGTGGATGCCCCGGACCGTGCCGCGCTTGGACACCGAGGTGTTGCCCTGTTGCAGGTCGAGCGGGTGCCCGACCACCTCTGCCAGCTGGTCGAAGCGGTAGTACTCGTAGAACACTCCCCGCTCGTCAAAGAACTGCTTCGGCGTGACCTCAAAGGAGCCAGCAATGCTGAGTTCGCGGAATTCCATAGGCCCTAGTCTACGAGGCGACTCGACGATATGCCTGCCCCCGAACCGCTCGCCTCGGCTCGGCGCCGGCGCCCCACGACGGCAATCCCGACCCAGACCGCCACCATGGCCGCGAGTGAGGCACCCGTGACGACCGCGCCGGTGACGAACCCGGGCGAGCTGAACTTGAGCTTCAGCTCGTAGCTGCCGGCGGCCGGGACGTAGACGGCCGCACCGGCGTGCTCGGCCGGGAGCAACTCCGCCGGTTCGCCATTCAGGGTCGCGGTCCAGCCAGACCGTCGCATCGAATCCGCGATCACGACCCAGCCCGGCCCGTCGGCTTCGATCTTGACGTTTGTGATGTCCAGATCGTCCGACTGCTCGACGGTGACCGTGGCGTCGCCGCCGCCCGCCTCCGCCGTCGGCGACTCGAGCACGACCTCGTCGGGCTCGGCGTCGTCCGCGAGGTAGTCAAGCCGGTCCTGTGGGTCCTCCTTCACGACCTCCGAGCTCGCCCACCGGATGCGGTCAAGCGCGGTGTCGCGCTCTAGGATCGTCACGTCGCCGGCCAGCACGACGTTGAGCCCATCATCGATCGGCCGGAGCACATCGACCTCCGGCTCCGCGTCGTCGTCCGCCGCGCTCGTCAGCTCGATCGAAGCATCCGGGGTGTCGGTCGACAGGCGAAGCTCCCATGCCTGGTCGTCGTCGAGTTCATCCGCGTCGAATGCCAGGAAGATGTCCTCGTCGATTTCGCGCAGTTGTTGGGTGTTGCTGGCGAGGACCTCGCCGTTCGGCGCCACGATCTCGGCGAGCAGGGTGACGCCCTGCGGCGGAATGTTTTCGGCGGCAACACTGTGCACCATGACACCCCGCAGGGGGCCGCTGCCGCTGGCGGTGACCTGACCCGCGTCGCTCCCGAGGTCGATCGGTAGCGCGGCGTTTCCGCCCTCGTCCTCGACCTCGCCGGGGAGGGCAACGTTCGACGGTACGAGCGCATACGCGACGCCATACCGGTCGAGGATCTGATCGTGGACCGTCTGGCTGAAGCCGGCCGCGTCGAAGCTCGCGTAGGTCGGCGTCAGCAGCGCCGACGGTTGCACCTCGGTGATGAGGTCGCGCCACTGCGAGGTCATGAACCCGCGGCCACCGAACATGCGAATCTCATACACGCTGGACGTGCCCATGTAGATCGCGTTCCCGTACGAGATCACGCGATTCTCTCCGATCGCGTCCTCGAGGTAGGTCGTGGCCTGGGTGTCCGGGTAGAACGTGTCGGCATCATTCACGGTCCACCAGGTCTTCATGACGTGGGCCGCCGGCACCGCGACAATCACGAGGACGGCCGTGCCCGCCACCACCTTGAGCCAGGCGACCGGGTACATCCGGAGCAACGCGACGAAGAGTGCAATCGCCACGACGCAGATGAACGATGCCACGATCCACCGCTCCGCAAACACCGGGGAGGGCGAGTTCACGACAGCGGCGACGGTGGTTCGGAAGAGCATGTAGGCCACGAAGACCGCCGTTGCCCAGCCGAGCAGGTCAAGAATCCGCGCTCGCCGTGACGTCACTGGCATGACCCGCGCCGGGCGCAGCAGCACCTGCAGCCCGAACGCGGCCATCACGGCGATCAAGAACCCCGAGACGCTGCGCATCCGCCCGAAGAGGCTCGTGCCGAGGGCGGGGAGGTCCTGGATCAGGGCGAGCAGCGGGCCACCCCAGAACATGGCGGCGGTCACGAGAATCGTTACGATCGGGAAGAACCAGAAGATGCCGGCGCGCTGCCCGACGCGACGCCAGAGCAGCAGCGCGAGGCACGCGAGCGCCAGCGCGCCCGCCCCGGCGTAGTTGAAGAGTTCGACGACGTTGACGTCGATCCACACACCCGTGGCATCGGGGAGCCCCATGACATATGGCAGCACGGTGCTCGAGAGGGAGACCGGCTGCAGGATCGCGCCCACCTGGGTCTGCCTGGCGGCAAAATCCACGACGTCGCTCGCGTTCAGCGCAAACGGGAGCAGGTGGATCGCCGCGAGCGCGAGGCTCCCGACCACGCCGGCGCCGTACCGCAGGGCCTGCATGCCGAGGTCGATCACACGCTCCCGGGTGCTGCCGTGCCAGAGCGTGAGCGCGCGCACGACCGCATAAGCCGTCACCACGTACATCGCGTTGACCGTGACGCCGGGGAAACCGCCGAGCCACATGCAGGCGAGCACGACGCTCAAGATCGGCACCGCGGTCCATTTTCGGCTGGCGATGAGCTTCTCCACCGCCCAAAACAGCAGCGGGATGAACGCGGCCACGCGGGTCTGCGGCCAGCCCGTCCACGCCACCATGAACCCCGAGCTCGCATAAATAATCGACGCGAGGGGCCACGCGGCCCGCGTGATGCCGAGCCGGCGCAGGAAGAGCGACGAGCCGAGCGCGATGACCGCGATCTCGAGCAGCTTGACCACTGCCGGGGCCAGCTCCATCGGCAGCACAAAGTACGGCAGGCTCAGGGGTGACAGATACGCGCCATTCGGCAGCCCCGCCAGCTCGCCGCCGCCGAGCTGATACGGATCCCAGAACGCCAGGTCACCGCGAGACATTGCCTCGTGCATCAGGATGGTGCGCGGCAGCACCGAGTCGACGGTGTCGGACACCAACACGTTGCCGGGCACCAGCATGGTGTCGGTGACCGACCAGTACGTCGGCGACTGCGTGAGGATGTTCGTGCTCGCGAACACGTTGCCGGGGAGCAGACCCGGCAGCACCGTCAACACCACGATTAGGGCGAGAGCACACCAGCCCGCAGTGGCCACGAGGTTTTCGACCGTCGCGAACCGCCCTGCTGCCGACCACAGCCGAGCACCTCGTGATGTCGCGGGTTGCTGCACTAACTGCCCTTCGCCGGGGGAACGCGCCGATGGATGTGAACTGAACGAGCATATCGCCACTCCAATGCCCCAATGAAGCGCTGCTCCCCGTCTCCCGCCCGGCGCTTCGCCGCGCCTGGGGTGACCACGGTGGGATAAATTGACGGATGACCTTTGACGCTCACGAGCGCGCAACTACGCCCCGGTCAGCGTCCTTCCCCGAGCCCCGAGAAAAGCGAGTTTTCGTGTCGTCAGTCGTCGTTCCCCCCGCCACCAGCGAGACCGCAGGCGGCGAGCCGGCACCGCCGAGCCACGGCGCACGGCGCACGTTGACGACCGACGCCTGGTATCGCCTCGGGATCGCCGGGATCGGCGTCGTGTTCTTCGTCATGTCGCTGCTCTCGGCACTGAACACCCCCTACTTCGATGGCCCGGATGAGCACGAGCACGTGAACTCGGTGTCGCGGCTCGTCGACGGCGGGGGCTGGCCGCTCCCCTACGAGGCGCCGATGCAGGGAACGATTATCCAGGCCCAGCGGGACAACGGGGTGAAGATCCAACCCGTTGACACGGCCGCGCCGCAGGTGTCGCCCGAGGACCGCGGGAACTTCGCTGGCCCCGCAAGATACGCCAACCGGGGCGTCGACGCGATGGTCCAGCATCCCCCGGCCTATTACCTGGCGGCCGCCGGGGCCGTCTGGCTCGCGGGCGGCGAGGATCTCCGCTGGGACCACGCGTACATGGTGATTCGCGGCACCTCGGCACTGTTCATGGCCGGCGCGATCCCGTTCATCATCGGCGGCGTGCGGTGGGCCACGGGCCGCCGCACGGCGGGCCTGCTCGGCGGTGCTGCCCTGCTCCTCGTGCCGTTCTTTAGCGTGATCGGCGGGTATGCCTCGAACGACACCCTCCTCACGCTGAGCGCGAGCGCGACCATGTATTTCCTGCTGCGCTACTGGCGCGACCCCGAGCCATCGCGGTGGCTGCTGCCCCTTGCGGGTGTGGCCTACGGCGTGGCCTTGCTCACCAAGGGCTTCGCGCTCTTCCTGGGGCCGACCGTCGTCTTCCTTGCGCTGCTCGGCGTTTGGCGGCACCGCAACGGCCTGCTCCGCGGCATCCTGCGGCTTGCCGTGCCCGCGGTCATCGCCGTCGCGCTGGGCGGCTGGTGGTGGGTTCGTAACTACCTGGTCCTCGGCACGGTACAGCCGAGCCGAGCCGGGCAGCGCGAGCACCTCACGGAGGCGCTCCCCGGTTACGACTTCGGCTTCTTCGTGAGCAACTTCTTCGAACGCCTCAACAACACGTTCTGGGCGCGCGGCGCGCTGCCCGAAGAGATTCCGCAAATTGCCGCGGTCGGGGTGATCATCGCGTTGGTGGTGGCGCTCTGGCTCCGCAGGACTCGCGTGCCGCTGCTCGTGACCGCCCTCTACCTGGTCATCACGATGTCGACGATCTTCGTAAACGCCCACGCGATCTACTTCGACCTCGGCGACCCTGATCGCGGGGTCCAGGGGCGTTACCTGTTTTCGGGCTTGATCACGCTCGCCATTGCGGTCGGTGCCGTCTGGCTCCTGCTGCTACGCATCCGGAAGCCGGTCGCGCGCGCCGTGGTCGCCGTACTCGGCGTCCTCGTGCCGCTCGGGGTGAATTTCGTGACGGTGTTCTGGCTGGCCGACCGTCAGTGGCTGCTGTTCTGGCAGTCGCGCGGCGCGCTCTGGGAGCGCTCCAACTGGCGGGCAGACTCGGAGTGGTATGGGGCTGTGCCGCACTGGCTCGACGTCACGCTCATGGGCGTTGGCGCTGTCGCGTGCGTACTGGCCTGCGTCGCCGTGACGAAACTCGCGCTGGCCGCGCCGCGGGTGGGCGCGGACGCCGAGACTGAAGAACGTTAGCGCTGCGCGCGCAGGATGCGGACGATCTCTTCGACCTGCACGCGCGACTTCGCCTTCACCTCGGGCAGGGACTCGCTGAGCTTCGCGCGCACCTCGTCCTCGTTCGCCGCGAGGCGGTCGAACTCGCCGCGCAGGTGGGCCTGCGAGAACTTGTCCTTGCCGAACGCCCACTCGGCGAGGCCGAACATGTCGAGCACTTCCTGGTACTTGTGGCTCCAGCCGATGACGAGCGTCGGCACCGCCATCGCGAGTGACGACACCATCGCGTGGAAGCGTGACGCGACGAAGAGGTCGCAGAGGCCGATGACGTGGCGCAGGCCCTGTGACGACATCTCGGTGTCGATGAACAGGAGGTCCTCGCTCGCGTCGATGCGCTCGGCGAGGTCGCGCACCATCGGGAGGTCATTGTTATGCGTCTTGTCGGTGCCCGTCCGAACGCTGTGCGGGATGAGCGCGACGCGGTAGCCGCGTTCGGAGATGAGGTACTGGGCGAACGAGGCGAGTTCGCCGACGTAGTCGCCGCCGTCGCCGTCGATCTTCTTCTGCATCACGACACTCGGCGAGATGCCGACGACGGGCTTGCCGCCGAAGAACTCGACGTCGAACTGCGTCTCAGCCTCGCGCTTCTCGTCGTCGGTGAGTTCGAGTAGGAACGCGTAGTCGGCGCCCGGCACGGTGTTGGTCAGGCCGAGTCCGTCAAGGTGCTCCTGGGTGATTGCACCCCGCGAGATGATCTTGGCCATCTTCGGCAGGAACACCTTGGCGGCAGCCTTGTTCGCGGGGTTCTCGAACGGGCCGAGCGCCTGCGCGCACTTGAAGACGGGCACACCCTCGTTGAGCGCGGGCAGGATGCTCGCGACGTTGTAGACGAGGAACTTCTCGCGGCCGTCCACGAAGGTGATCCCGCCCTGGTCGAGCAGGATGTCGGCCTTGGCGAGGGCTCGCGCGGCCGGCGAGTTCGTACGCAGGGTGCGGCGCAGCGGCGGCAGCAGGCGGTACGCGAGCGCCGCAGAGTTGATCTTCACGCCGAGCGTGAGCGGATCGGCGGCCACGATGTCGAGGTTCGGGTAGGTGTTGAGCTTGCGGTCCTCATCCGGGTACATGCTGAGGAGGGTGAAGCGCACGTCGCCGAGCTCCTCGGTCAGGGTCTGCATTGCGCTCTCGAGCATGGCGGCGGCACCCTTGTTCCCCGACAGGGCCGAACCGATGATCACGATGTTGTAGGTCACTGCTGCTTGAGCCTTCCCTTGTTGAGGACGAAGTAGATGAGCGCGACGAGGGCGTCGGAGACGGTGGCGCACAGGCGTGCCACCAACGTTACGACGATCGCCTGCGCGACCGGAATGTAGGCGCTCAACAGTGCGACGGCCACCGCCTCGCGCACGCCAAGCCCGCCCGGCACGAAGATCGCGAGCATGCCGATGATGCTCGCGAGGATGTAGGTCGCGGCCACGCCGAAGACCCACTCCGGGCGCATCCCCACCATCGACTCGACGATGAAGACGAAGCCGATGCCGTTGAGGATGCGCGGGATCAGGTAGCCGAGCTGGAAGCCGACGAGGGGCAGCGGGCGGATCACGTCGCTCGCGGCGAAGGGCTTGCGCTTGACGAGCGCGAGCGCCTTGTTGAGCAGCCAGTAAAACGCCTTCGGGAAGAAGATGATGAGCATCGGCACGACTACGAGCAGCGGCAGGAACAGGCTCGCGTTCGAGGAGAGCTCCTCGCTGAACATGAAGACGACGGGGATCGAGAGCAGCACGCTCGCGATCACCATGAGCACGTTCTCGTAGATGACCGAGTTCGTAACCGTCTTCTTGCTCAGGCCAACCTTGTTGCCCCAGGCAATCTTGTTCAGCACCGAGCCGACCTGGCCCGGGATGTACTTGAGCACCCATGACGCGGCATGGATGCGCACCGCATCCGAGATTGACACCTTGGTGCCCGACATGTAGGCGAGCAGGCGACCCCAGAGCAGCCCCGACACGACGACCGCCAGGGTGAACAGCACGGTGCCGCCGACCAGCCACCAGTCGAGGTGGAGGTCGACGTCGCGCAGTGCCTCGATGTTGTTCGAGAGGGCGCGCCAGAACAGCAGCGCGATCGCGATGATGATGACCCAGGGCAGGATCTTCGACGCGAGCTTGAGCGCCTTCTTCAAGGGCTACTTCTTCGCGTTGATCGACCGGATGGAGTCGATCGACTTCTTCTGCGAGAACGGCACGCCGCCGTCTGGATCGGCGTAGCCGAACGCGATCAACATGATCACGCGCTCGCTCGCATCGAGGCCGAGCGCCTTCTGCATCTGGATCTCGAGCGGCTCGAAGTCGGGCCAGTTGATGATCGTGCTGCTCAGGCCGAGCGTCTCAAGGCCATAGATAAACGACATCGCGGCGAGCGAGGAGTCCACGTAGATCGCGTGGCGGTCGCGCGGGCTGAAGTAATTCTCGAGCTTGCCAACGACGACCGCAATGGCCGGCACCTGCTCGGAGTAGCCACCGGTGCCGAAGGGGATGCCCGCGACCTCGCGCGCCATGGCCGGGTCGGTAAAGACCTTGAACTCGTAGGGCTCGCGGTTGCACGCGGTCGGCGACTGGCGGGCGACGGCGAGGGCCTTGTCGACGAGCTCGGTCGGCACCTCGCGCTGCTCGAACCAGCGCACGCTGCGGCGGTGGGTGGCGAGGTTGAGCATCTGGTCATAGGTTACGCCCGGCTCGGTGCGCTGGCCCGCGAGGAACGGCGAGCGCGAGACGACGTCGGTCACGGCGCGGTCAGTCGGCTGCTCGTCGATGCCCTCGACCGGGTCGAGCGTGCCGATGACGTTCTCGAAGCGTTCCTTCGCCTCGGCGATGACCGGGTTGCTGAGGTCGACCATGCCGAAGTACGCGGTGAGCACATCCTTCGCCCAGGCGATCTCGTTCGGGTCGACGCGCACGGCGCCGCTGCGGCGGCTCAGCGCACCCTCGAGAAACTCGATGGTCTCGCCGAGGTAGTCGAGCGCGAACACGTCGCGGCGCGGCTGCATCACCATGCCCTTTTCGAGGCGGTGGATGTTGCGGCGCAGGCCCACGTTGTTGCGCTGCGGGCGGTTGATGTCGCGGTAGTAGTGGCTGCGGCCGCGGAGAACGGCGTACTGCTCGCGGTTGAAGGTCGCAAAACCGACCGTCGAGTACAGCGTCGCAGTGAGGCGGTTGGATGCCGCCACGGCCAGCACGGCCCGATTGGTGCCGTTGTAGACGGCACGGACCTGTGGGTTCGCGAGCACGTTCTTGGCGGTCGATTTCAGCTTCTTGAGCATTACTTCGAGGCACTCCTTTTTACTCTGTCCTCGAGACAGACGTTCAAGCGTACGTCAGGCCCGTCAGGCGTGACAAGGGAAGGTCGGGGGCTACCGGCCCATGCCGAGGTAGGTGAATCCCGCCGACTCCCAGTTCGTGCGGTCGAGGCAGTTGCGCCCGTCGAGGACGACGCGGCCTGCCGCGAGCTTCGCGACGTCCGCCGCGTCCAGCTCGCGGAACTGCGTCCACTCGGTGAGCACCGCGATCGCATCGACGCCGGTGACGGCCTCGTCGATCGAGTCGATGAAGTTCAGGTGGTCAGCGAAACGCGCGACCGTCGGGCCCGCCTTCGGGTCGGTCACGCGCACATCCGCGCCGGCCGCCGCGAGCTGGCGGGCCACGTCCACGGCCGGCGAGTCGCGAATGTCGTCGCTGTCGGGCTTGAACGCCGCGCCGAGCACCGCGATGGTCTTGCCCTCGACGCTGCCGCCGAGCGCATCCGCGAGCTTCGCCACCACGCGCGAGCGCTGGCGCACGTTCACGGCGTCAATGTCGCCGAGGAAGTCGAGCGTGTCGTCGAGACCGAGCTCGTCGACGCGCGCCTGGAACGCACGGATGTCCTTCGGCAGGCAGCCGCCGCCGAAGCCGACACCGGCGCGGAGGAACTTCTTGCCAATGCGGTCGTCATAGCCGATCGCCTCCGCTAGCGTCGTCACGTTGCCACCGGTCGCGTCGCAGATCTCCGCCATCGAGTTGATGAACGAGATCTTCGTCGCGAGGAAGGAGTTCGCCGCCACCTTCACGAGCTCGGCCGTCGCATAGTCGGTGACGACCTTCGGCGTCTCCGTCCAGTCGCGACCCGCGTAGGTCTCACCCGAGAGGATCTTCGCGTAGGCGCCGTCGAGCAGCGCCTCGGCGCGCTCCGCCTGGGCCGGGTCCACCGGCAGGCCGTAGACGAGGCGGTCGGGGCGCAGCGTGTCGTCGACCGCGAAGCCCTCGCGGAGGAACTCGGGGTTCCACGCGACGATCGCGCCCTTGGCCGCGAACTTTTTCGCGAGCGTGGCCGCGGTGCCCACGGGCACGGTCGACTTGCCCGCAACCAGCGATGGGTTTTCGGGGTGGTCCGGCAAGACCGCGAGCAGCGCATCCGTCGCCGCGTGCACGTACGTGAGGTCGGCGCCCTGGCCGTCCTTGCGCTGCGGGGTGCCGACGCCAATGAAGTGGATCTCGGCATCCGCCGCGTCTGCGAAGTCGGTCGAGAACGTCAGGCGGCCCGCCTCGACGTTTCGACGCAGGAGCTCGTCGAAACCAGGCTCATAGAACGGGGCCTTGCCCGCCGAAAGCAGCGCGACCTTGTCCGCATCCGTGTCGATACCGACTACCTGGTGCCCGACCTCCGCCATGCTGGCGGCATGCACCGCGCCGAGATACCCGCAACCGATTACAGAAAGCTTCGTCATGCCGACAATGTTACCGGCGAGCGGACGCGAGCCCGCTGCAGACAGGCGGCGGCGTTATCGAAGCAGGCCGGTAATGGATGCGCTGTAGAGCAGCGCGAGACCGCCCGCGCTGAACAGGGCGGGCTTGTCCCAGCCCCGCTCCTGCACCACCAACGCCACCACGAGGTAGGCGAGCGGCAAGTACGCAATGCCGTAGCGCGTGGTCATGCTCGGGAAGTACATGCCCTGGTCGGTGAGCGCCTCGAGCTGCACAAAGAACGGGGTGATGATGAGGCCGGCGAGCAAGACGAGGTTCGCGATGCTCGCAGACGAGCGGCGACGGAAGACCACGAGGGCGAGGAAAGGAATCACCACCATGAGGATGCCGAGCACCTTCGCGGAGAACTGCGCGCCCCAGCCGTTGAGCTGCGGGTGGATCCAGTAGCCCTGGCCGATACCGAAGAACGCGAGCGGCGTCGAGACGAGCAACTCGCCGATCGGCAGACCGGTGAATGGCGCCGTCGAAAGCCCCTGCATCGGGGTGATCCAGTTGGGGTCGCCCCGGCCGGAATGAACGAGGTTCCAACCCACGTACACGCAGATCAGGGCGACCGCAGAAACCACCGCGAGGAGCATCTGCTTGGTGCCTCGAGGCCGGTCTGACTTCACGAACTTGATGAGGCCGTTGATGCCGACGTACGCGGCGACGATGACCAACGGCAGCGAGATGATTACCTTCGATCCGGCGGCCAGCAGCATGCTCACGCCCGCGAAGATGATCGGCACCTTGCCCCCGTTCACCACCCGGCCAAGGATGAACACGCTCGCGGCTCCCGTCAGCGTGGCCACCGCATCCGGGTTCACGGTCGCCCCGGAGTGCATCACCATGGGCGTCGCGATGAGCGCGAGGGCAGCGGTTGTCGCCGGGGCGACGCGCACCCGCCAGGTACGGATCGCGAGATAGCTCGCGGCGATGCCCAGTGCGACGATGCCCGCGCTGACGAAACGCGCCGCGGTCACGAAGTTGATGTCGACAACCGAGGAGATTGCATTCGCGGTGACACCGGCAACCGCGTAGTACACGGGCGGGTGGAAGAAGTTGTACTGGTAGGCCGAGTACATGAAGTTGTTAGGGTCTTCGGCCTCTGGGCTGCCGCAGGGCGGCACACCAAATTTCGCGTCGCCGCGGCAGGACCAGTCTTCGAGGATCTCCGGGGACGCCTGGTCGCCGGCCGCCGGAATCTGACCGTGCGAGATCTTGAAGGCATAGTCGGCATGCGTGTACTCGTCGTATCGCGAGTACTCGGGGGCCCGCACGATTGCCACCAGCGAGATCAGGAGCACCGCGAGCGCAAGCAAGGCGGCAATGATCACATCGCGGCGCCCCAGCGGATGCGAGTTCGTCGCGGCCGAGATCGGCTGGGGGTCGTGGCGTTGAGCAGTTGCGGCGGAAGACATTATTCCTGGCTGGCGATGATGCGGTGCAAAATATCGGTGTATCGGCGCCCGATGGCTGCCTTACTGTACACACTCTGGGCGCGCTCGGCAGCCGACGAGCCGAGGCGGGCGCGAAGTTCGGGATCTGCCGCCAGCTCTTTGAGCGCCGCGACGATTGCCTCGGGGCTGCCAGGCTCGACAAGCGCACCCGTTTCGCCCGGAATCACCGCCTCCGAGATGCCGGGGAGGTCGGAGGCGATGATGGCGCAGCCTGCGCCCATGGCCTCAAGCAGCGCCACCGGCAGGCCGTCCTGGTCACCGCTCGAGGACGGCACCGAGGGGAAGACCGCGACGTCCGCCTTGGCGTACTCCTCGCGCAGCGTCTCGCGCCCCTGCTTGCCGAGGAACTCGACGCCGGGCCCGGCCTCGGCCTCGAGCTCGGCACGGAGCGGGCCGTCCCCGATCACCCGCAGGCGCCAGGTGCCCGGCTCGAGCATCCGCACCGCGCGCAGCAGGTGGGTGAGGCCCTTCTTTTCGACCATGCGGCCGACAAACACGATGGAAAGCGCGTCGTCGTCGCGCTCGACTCGGGGGCGCACCGTGTCAAGGTCGGCGCCCATGGGGACGACCTCGACCCGATCGGCGGGCATCCCGAGGGCGCGGACCTGTTCGGCCATCTCCTCGTTCATCACCGTGACGTAGCTCGCGCCGCGGAGCACCCAGCGCTTCAGCGCTCGCAAGGGCGCCGCGTTCAGGGCGTAGAGGTCGCCGCCGAGCGTGGTGATCAGCAGGGGCGTGCCCGGCGCGACGAGGCGCGCGACAACGCCCTGGGGGATGATCCAGTGCGCGTGGATCGCCGCTGGATTGCCGTTGCGCACCGCCCGACGCGCGGCCAGCGCCTCCGAGATCACGAACGGAACAACCTGCAGCCACCGGCTCTTGCGTTCCCGCAGGTTCTCGATGATCGCGCCCTCGGCGAGGTCCTCCCACCGGCGCGGAAAATAGCGGAAGCGGCGGACGCGGAAGCCGTTGCGTTCTTCAGTTGCCTTGGACCCGGGGACTGACGGCACGACGAGCGCGGTGTCGAATTCCTTGGCGACCTCGCCAGCAAGGTCGGAGACAAACTCAGGGGTGCCATCGCCAGCCTCTGCGGGGAACGTTGACGCGAGCACCAGTAGCCGGGTTCGCGCCACGGGCCACTCCCTCCAGTAAACTCAAGAACGATGTCGCAAGTATTCCACACGCAAGGCTCGCCAGAGATCGCCGTTGTCGGCGCGGGTGGCTTCATCGGTTCCCGCACGCGGTGGCTCGCCGAGCAGCAAAATGTACCCACGGCTGCGTTCACGCGCGCCAATCCGCTGGTGCTGGACGGCGAGCTGAATCCGGGCGCCCGAGGCGTCAAGACCGTTGTGTGGTCCGCGTCCATGATCACGCCTTCGGTGGCCGAGTCTTCGCCCGAGGCAGTGCTCGAGGAGCGCGAGCAGTTCAGCGAAGCTGTGCGAGTCTTGAGTCAGCAGGAACAGCGGCCGCGTTTCATCGTGCTGTCCTCGGGCGGCACCGTCTATGGCGGCACGAGCGCCCCCTACTCGGAGGACGACACGCCGCATCCGGTCAACCGCTATGGCGCCGCTCGGCTCGGCCTCGAGCAGGTCGCGTTTGAGTCGGCCCTGAACGCGATCGTGCTTCGCGTGGCAAACGCCTACGGCCCCGGGCAGAAAGCGGTTCGTGGCCAGGGCGTGATCGGCCACTGGTTCAACGCGATCCTCGAGGGGAAGCCGATCACCGTGTACGGCGACGGCA
Organism: Gulosibacter massiliensis; assembly: GCF_900626105.1. Lineage (NCBI taxonomy): Bacteria > Bacillati > Actinomycetota > Actinomycetes > Micrococcales > Microbacteriaceae > Gulosibacter > Gulosibacter massiliensis. The sequence goes on along the minus strand of NZ_UYZX01000001.1, from coordinate 1,519,917 downwards.
CCACGGTGCGCGACTATGTGTATGTCGACGACATCGCACGCGCGATCCTGCTCGCCCACGCGTCAACGACGCTCAACGCGAATCACATTCTCAACATCGGCTCGGGCGAACCGACCACGCTCACGAAGCTCGCGCGCCTGTGCCTGCGCACCGCGGACAGCAACTGCGAGATTCGCTACGAGGAGCACCGCGGCTTTGACGCGCCGACGAACTGGCTCGACGTCAACGCGGCCGCCGCGCAGCTTGGCTGGAGCCCCAGCATCACCCTTCGAGAGGGTCTCAAGCACACCTGGGACTCGATGCAGGCGGGCCGCTAGTTCGCCTCGTCCTTGGCGGGGCGGTCGCGCAGCGCAAAGCTGCCCAAGCCGAGCACGACGTCGGCGACGGTCGAGAGCACGCGGGCGAGGAGCACCACGACGATGAGTTCGCCTGGGCCCAGGAAGCCGGCGAGCATGGCCGCGAGCACCACCTCGCGCACGCCCAGTCCGGCGGGCATGAAGAACACGATGAAGCCGATCGCCCACGAGAGCGAGTAGCCGCCCGCGGCGAGCAGGAACGACGGCACGCTCGCCGGCATGCCGAGCTGCACGGCAATGAGCCACACCACGGTGCCCGAGATCAGCCAGCCAAGCAGTGCGTAGAGGGTCGACTTCAGGATGCCCGCGCCGCTGAGCGGGTGCTCGAGCGGTGGGCGCCGCGCCAGCCGCAGCGCGAACGCGATGACGCGGTTGAGCACCGGCGGGATCAGGAAGACGATGACCACGGGCAGCAGCGCAAACAGCCAGACCGACTGCGAGAGCGGCACATGCCCGGTAAACGCCAGCCCCGGCACGGCGAGGATGCCCGCGCTCACGATCGACACCAAGACCGACACGACCATGGCGGAGAGCGAACGGCGACGGGGAATCTCGCGCTGCGCCCCCATTTCGACCACCGCGAGGTAGTTCCACACGCCGCCGGGCACATACTTACCCAACTGCGAGATGAAGAACAGCTTGCTCGCGTTGCGCACCGAGATGTCGGTGCCGAGGTCCACGAGAATCTCGCGCCAAGAGAGCATGGTCACGAACACGTAGACGATGGCGAGCACCGTGGTGATCGCGAGGATGCCGCCATCGAGGCGCGTGAGCGCGTCGCGAATGTTGTCCCACTGGCTGATGACGGCCCACACCGCGAATGCGAGCGCGATGACGAGGAAGAGGACCTTCACCACCGGCGAGCGCAGCGCTGAGAGCACCTTCGAGAGGGCGCCCTTGGGCGCCTGCTCGGGAGAAGTTTCAGTCACGGTCGGCGGCTAGCGGGCCTGGTGATCGCGGCGATCCTGCTGCGCGCGCTCCCGGTCCAGGTGCTCGCGGTTCAGGTGCGGCTGCACGATCTGCTGGATCGCGTCGGTGCGCGGGAAGCGCTGCACCTCGTCGACACCAGCGATGTCGTCGGGAAGGTCGATAACGGTGTACTGCGTGCCCGCGACGTGCGGTCCGCCGAGCTGCACGCGCTTGACGCGCTCGAGGACGTCCTCGAGGAGCACACGGTTCGTGCGCTGGAGGTCGGCGATCACCAGCAACACGTATGACATGAACGCGGCGAGCAGCATCACGGCGCCGAAGAGCAGCGACTGAATGTGGTCGCCGTGGGTGCCCAAGATGAAGAGGACAAGGAATCGCACGAACGGGATCAGGCCGAGCACGAGCATGATCGTGCCGATCGTGCCGAGCACGACGTGCGGCTTGAACATGAGGAACGAGCGCGTGATCGCGGTGCCCGACTTGAACATGTGCTGCCAGATGTTCTTGAAGAGGCGCGACTCGCGGGTCTTCGCGTTCGTCTCCACCGGCACCGAGGCGATGCGCAGTCGCTTGTTGCCGGCCTGGATGATCGTCTCCATGCAGTAGCTGAACTGCGTCACGACGTTGAGACGGAACAGCGAGTTGCGCGAGTAGGCGCGGAAGCCCGACGCCGCATCCGGCAGCTGCGTGCCCGCGGCCATGTTCACTACGTCCGAGCCGACCTTCTGCATCGTCTTCTTGAACGGCGAGAAGTGCGCGATCTTCGCGGTCTGACGGTCGGCGATGGCGATGTCGGCCTCGCCGGCGATGACCGGCGCGAGGAGGTCGGGGATGCGGTCCTGCGGGTACTGGTTGTCGCCGTCGGTGTTCACGACGATGTCGGCACCGTGCGAGAGCGCGTAGTCGACGCCGTCGCTGAACGAGCGCGCGAGGCCCATGTTGCGGGCGTGGAGCACAAAGTGCTCGACGCCGAGTTCGCGCGCGACTTCGACCGTGCGGTCGGTCGAGCCATCGTCGATGACGAGTATGACGACCTCGTCGACCCCCGGGATCTCGCGCGGGATCGAGTTGATCACGAGCGGGAGGGTCTCTTCCTCATTGAGGCAGGGAATCTGAACAAAGACGCGCATATGAAGGGTTCCTGACACAGGCCAAGCGAACAAGTACCTATAAATGGTAGCGGCCAGGCGGGAAAACGCCCGGTTGCCACAGCGCGGAGTGGACTCTGGGTCCTTCAAGGCCGCTCGCCTACCATCGTCAGCGTTGACCTACTCCCCAAGGCCATCAGAGAGCTACATGACCCATTCGACCCCGCCGCGCATCCTCGTGCTGCTGACGACGCACAACGGTGCGGCGTTTCTCGAGGAGCAGCTCGACTCCGTGCTTTCGCAGCGCGGTGTCGACGTCGACGTGCTGGTCTCGGACGACAACTCGACCGACGGCACCACGGGGTTGCTCGAGCGTTACGTCGCGGACTTTGGCCACCGCATCCGGCTGCTCGAACCGGGCGTGTTCGGCTCGGCCACGGCGAACTTCTTCCGGATCATGCGCGAAGCTGACTCGACGGGCTACGACGCGATCTCGTTCTGCGATCAGGACGACGTGTGGGTGCAGGGCAAGCTCGAGCGGCACTTCAACGTCCTCTCGCTGCCGAACGGCCTCGACGGGCTCGGGCCATACTCGGGCGTGTCTTCCAACGTGACCGCCTTCACCTCAACCGGAGAGCGGCAGCTCGTCGTCAAGAACCAGCTGCAGCGCAGCGCCGACTACATGTTCGAGTCGGCGGGCCCGGGGTCGACGTTTCTGCTGCGGCCCGCGGCGTTCGACCTCGTGCAGCGGCAGCTCCGCTCCCCCGGCAGCGTGGCTGACGCAACGGCGGCGCACGACTGGCTGGCCTACGCGCTCGTGCGGGCATCGAGCGGCCGGTGGTTCATCGATGGCGAGTCCACGGTCGAATATCGGCAGCACGGCAAGAACGCCCTCGGGGCGAACGAGGGCCTGAGCCAGTACGTGCGCCGTTTCCGATCGATCGCCAACGGCAAGTTCCACAGCAATGCGATGCACATGGTCGACGCCTGTCTCGAGGTCGCATCGCCAGACGAGCGACGCCGGCTCGAATGGACCAAGCGTCGCCTCGACCGGCTGTCCTATCTCGACCGGCTACGCCTCGCCCGCCGCGTCTCGGAGTTCCGCCGGCGCCGCCGCGACCAGCTCGCCCTGGCCGGGACCATCGCGTTCGGCCTCTTCTAGCCCAGCCCCGCGGATCCCCCGGGAGGCAGCCCGGCCCCCTACTCGGTAGCCTGGAAGCTTATGGCCGCGAAATGGATACCCGAGGTGCAGGGCGTGCGCACGCTCGCGCTTGCCCTCGTCGCGGCGTACCACGTCTGGTTCGGCAAGGTCTCCGGCGGCGTCGACGTCTTCCTCTTTATCTCGGCGTTTCTGCTCACGAGGTCGATGATCACCTCGGTCGAGCGGGGCGCGACACCGCGGCCCTTCCAGACCATCCTGCGCCGCTTCGCGCGGCTGCTCCCGCTGACGCTGACGGCGGTGCTGCTCATCGTCGCCGCGTCGCTGCTGTGGCTGCCGACCTCCGAGACACCGATGATCCTCACCCAGGGGTTCGCCTCGGCGACGTACTGGGAGAACGTCTATCTCCAGCTGCAGCAGATCGACTACTTCGCGGTTGACCGGAGCACCGCATCCCCCTTCCAGCACTACTGGTCGCTCGCGGTGCAGGGTCAGGTGTTCGTCGCCTGGCCGGTGCTGTTTGCGCTGCTCTACCTGCTCGCGCGGTCGCTGCGGCTCAACGTGCGCAAGGTCGCGCTGTTCGGGTTCGGGGCCGTGCTGGTGCTCGGCTTTGCGTACTCGGTGTACGCGACCGACGTCAACCAGCAGGCGGCCTACTTCAGCGTGTTCGCGCGAGTGTGGGAGTTCGCGGCCGGCTCGGTGCTCGCGCTGGCGCTGCCGTGGCTGCGGGTGCCGGGGCCCGCGAAGGCGGTGTTCGGCTGGGCGGGCGTGCTCGGCATCGTGCTGTGTGGCTGGGTGCTGCCGGTCGAGGCATCGTTCCCGGGGTGGGCGGCGCTGTGGCCGGTGCTGTCGGCGGTGCTCGTCGTGCTCTCGGCCGGCGCGCCGCGGTACGGCGCGGGCGTGCTGCTGAACCACCCGCTCATCCAGCGGGCCGCGAACTACAGCTTCGCGCTGTACTTGACGCACTGGCCGGTGCTCGTGATCTACCTCTTCGTGGCGCGTGTGGATTCGGTGTCGTTCCTCGAGGGCGCGGGGCTGCTCGGCATCTCCGCGGGGCTCGCGTGGCTGCTCACGAAGCTCGTCGAGGAGCCCGTGGCTGAGTTCCTGGCCGGCCGGCAGACGCCGGAGCGGATGCGCGGGCTCGGGTCGCTCGCGCGCGCCGGCATCGTCGTGGTCGCGCTGCCGGCGGTCACGCTCGCGACGCTGGGGGTCGGCCAGGGCATCGCGTCGGCGCGGATGCACGAGGCGCGCGCCGAGGCCGATGCGATGCCGGTCGCCGAGTACGGCGCGAACGCCCTCGACCTCGACTCGGGCCCGCTGTGGCCGAGCGAACTCATCGTGCGCGATGATCTCGCCCCGCTGCCGCCGTGCGATCAGGCGACGCTCGCCAGCATCAATGCGGAGCTCGACAAGTACTGCATGGGCGACGGCAATGCCGACACCTGGGTCGTTGGTAATTCGCAGGCGCAGCAGGCGATTCCGCTCGTGACCGGTCCGGTGCGGGCCTACGTGCTGTTCGAGTGCCAGTTCGGCGGCGAGGGTGTGCGGCCGGAGATCGAGGACGAGTGTGACGCGTTCTGGGGGAACATCACCGAACAGATCCTCGAGGACAAGCCCGCGACCGTGGTGGTGCTCGCGACCCGCTCGTACGAGGACGACTCCGAGGCCGAGCTGCCCGGCATCGTCGACTGGATCGACCGGATTACGGACGCGGGCATTCACGTTGTCGCCCTGCGCGATGCGCCGCGCACGACATTCAACCCGTTCATGTGCACCGAGCAGTGGGGCGTCGACGCCGACCGCTGCGGCTTCACGACGAGCCTGTCGACGCCGAACATCGACCTGCAGGAGCGCATCGAAGCGGCGGGCGGCGAGTACGTCGACCGCAATCCGCTGATCTGCCCCGACGGCGAGTGCACGCCGGTGCGCGGCGGCGTCTACGTCTTCATGGACTCGAGCCACGTCACCGCGACCTACATGCGCACCGTCACCGCCGCCCTTGCCCGCGAGTAGTAACGGCGCGGCTCACTAGACGCATCGCCTCACCGGTCGGGGCTGCCGACGCGATTTCCCGCTGGCACGGGTGTTGCGGCATGGAGCCCGCGGCATGAGCCCGCGGCATAGGGCCTGCGGCAGGGACGCGGGGCGAAGCGTTGGGTGATGGAGGGCCCCGAAGTGCCGAGCGCTAGGCGCGGCGGAGGGCCCCGAGGTGGAGGGCAGCGCAGCGGCGCCACGTGAACGTGGCCGCACGAGCTTCGCCAGCGGCCGCGAGCGCGGCGCGGGCCGGGGCGTCAACGAGGAGGTCGCCAAGGGCGTTCGCGATCGAGTCGGCCCGCGGCTCGCAATACTTCACCGCGTCGCCGCCGACTTCGGGCAGGGCCGAGAGCTTCGTCGTGATCACGGGCGCGCCGGATGCCATCGCCTCGAGCACCGGCAGTCCGAAGCCCTCGGCGATCGACGCATACACGAAGGCGTCCGCACCGCCGAGGAGCGCTCGCAGTTGCTCGAGCGGCAGGTAACCGAGCTCGCGGACGCGCGAATTCGGGTCGGCCCTCGCGGCGTCGAGCTTCGCGGCGGCGTCGGCGTCCCAGCCGCGCTGCCCGGAGATGAGCAGCGGCGGCGCGTCGGGCAGCGACGCGTGGGCGTCGATGAGTTCGCCGACGCGTTTGCGGGGCTCGATCGTGCCGAGGAACGCGACCCAGCGGTCGACGCTGTACTCGGCGCGGAACTGCGCGAGTTCGGCCTGGCTCGGGCGGTGAAACACCTCGCGGTTGACGCCGTGGTGGGCGACGGCGATCGGGCGCCGCGGCGTGCCAGCATAGCGCTCGACCTCGGCGGCCGTCGCGGCGCTCGGGGCGATGAGCTGCACGTCGGCGGCGACGCCGCGGCGGATCCACGTCGTGAAAAACCGCCGTTTCAGTGGCGAGTGCGCCTCGGGGTCGGAGAAGAAGGTCGCGTCGTGCACCGTGACGAGTCGACGAATGCCACGCGCCTGCAGCGGGAACGAGTAGTGCGGCGACAGCAGCGCGGTGCCGCCGAGCGCGCGGACGGTGCGTGGAAGGTGGGTCTGCTCCCAGACGAACCGGAGGCCGCGCTTGCCGACCCACTCGGGCACGGTCTCGATGCGTGCGGCCGGGTCGAGCACGCCGAAGTGGTCGACGTGCTCGGGCTTGACGAGGTAGGTGCGGGCGATGCCATCGCCGGATGCTGCGAGCTCAGCGAGTCCGGTCGCGAGACCCTCAAGGTAGCGGCCCACTCCCCCGAGCTGCGACGGGAGGGAGGTGAAGTCGAGGACGAGGTGTTCCGCGGTCGCTCCCTGCCCTTCGCCAAGCGGTTCCTGAGCTTGTCGAAGGGGCGAGCCGCGGCGCAGGGCGGACTTCGCCGCGGCGCCCGCGCTGCGCACGAGGGCGCGCACCTTCATGTCGAACGGGCCGTTGCGCAGCGCGCAGCGCAGGCGGTTGCGCCGATTCCAACGCACGAACTGCGCCGACTCCGTGCCCGACGAACCGGCGTGCGCATGCACCGAAACGGCGCCGGCAGCGTAGGCCACGAGCCACCCGGCCTTGCGCAGGCGCCAGGAAAGATCGGTGTCCTCGTAGTACATGAAGTAGCCCTCGTCGAAGCCACCGAGGGGTTCGACCGCCGCCGCCCGCAACATCGCGGCGCCGCCGTGCAGGCCGAACACCGCGGCCGGAAACTCGGTGCCGACCGGCTGCAGCCAGCCACGGTCGAGCCCATTGCCCGACTTCGTCACTTGGTTGCCCGTCGAGTTGAGCAACTCCACGCCCGCCTCGCCGTCGCGGGCATCCCGCCACTGCTCGCCATCGTGGCCGACGAGCACGCGCTCGCCGTCAAGCGCATTCGTCCCTGCGACCCGCACGAACCGCCCCGCGAGCCGCACCTGCGCGGTCGCCGCGCCGACGCGCGGGTCGGCGTCGAGCGCATCCGCGAGCGCCGCGACGAAGCCGGGCTGGTACACCGCATCCTGGTTACAAATCACGTAGGCGTCGGCCGGGTACGCCGCCATCGCGCGGTTCGCCGCCGGCCCGTAGCCGAGGTTGTCGCCGAGCTCGAGCACGGCGGCGCCGGGCACGGCGGCCAGGATGCGCGCGACCGTGTCATCGCTCGAGTGGTTGTCGGCCACGACCACCTGCAGCTGCCGGGCCTCGCCGCTCGGCGTGCGCCCCGCATCCTGGCCCGCGAGCGAGGCGACGGCGCGGGCCGCCTCGTCGCCGCCGTTCCAAGTGACGACGATGGCGACGATGTTGCGCACGTATTCGGCAGAGTTCACGCCTCCACGCTACCGATTCAGCGGGGTTTCCGGGCGCGGTGCCGGTAGGCTATGTGCTGTTTCTGCGCGCTGCGCGGAGTGCGGCGGGCACGCTGCCGCACGCTCACAGGGAGGACTGCATTGAAACTGCTCGTCACCGGCGGTGCCGGATTCATCGGCTCGAACTTCGTTCGTCGCGCGCTCAATGACGAACTGCCCGGCGTCGAGGGCGCCGAGATCGTGGTGCTCGACTCGCTCACCTACTCGGGCGTGCGCGAGAACCTCGACCCGATCGCCGACTCACCGCGCTTCACCTTTATTGAGGGCGACATCCGCGACGCTGCGCTGCTCGACGAGATCTTCCCGACCATCGACGGCGTCGTGCACTTCGCCGCCGAGTCGCACGTCGACCGCTCGGTGCGCGACGCCGCGATCTTCGTCGAGACGAACGTGCTCGGCACGCAGCGCCTGCTCGACGCCGCGCTGACGCACGGCACGAAGCGCTTCGTACACGTGTCGACCGACGAGGTCTACGGCTCGATCGAAGAGGGCGAGTGGACCGAGGAGTTCCCGCTCGAGCCGAACTCGCCGTACTCGGCATCGAAGGCCGGCAGCGACCTGCTCGTGCGCGCCTACCACCGCACCCACGGCCTCAACGCGTCGATCACCCGCTGCTCGAACAACTACGGCCCGTACCACTTCCCCGAGAAGCTGATCCCGCTTTTCGTCACGAACCTCATGGACGACCAGCACGTGCCGCTCTACGGCACCGGCGAGAACGTACGCGACTGGCTGCACGTCGACGACCACTGCCGCGGCATCGCGCTCGTGTTCGCGAACGGCCGCGCGGGCGAGGTCTACAACATCGGCGGCGGCACGCAGCTGACCAACGTCGAGATCACCGAGAAAATCCTCGAGCTCATGGGCAAGGACGACTCGTACGTCGACCACGTCGAGGACCGCAAGGGGCACGACCTGCGCTACTGCGTCGACATCTCGAAGATTGAGAACGAGCTCGGCTACGAGCCGCAGGTGCCGTTCGAACGGGGCCTCGCCGAGGTTGTGCAGTGGTACCGCGACAACCGCGCCTGGTGGGAGCCGCTGAAGGAGCGCGCCGCCTTGGAGGCGCAGAAGTGACTCGGTACCTCATCACCGGCGCGGCGGGGATGCTCGGGCAAGACCTGCAGCGCGCGCTCGCTGGCCGCGAGGTCACGGCGCTGACACGGCAAGATCTCGACGTCACCGACGCCGACGCCGTGCGCAGCGCGGTCGCCGGCCACGACGTCGTCATCAACGCCGCCGCGTACACCGCGGTCGACAACGCCGAGACCGATGAGGACGCCGCGTACGCGATCAACGCGACCGCCGTCGAGCACCTCGCGAAGGCAGCGGCCGAGACCGGCGCGAAGCTCGTGCACTACTCGACCGACTACGTGTTTCAGGGCAACGCCCAGGCGCCATACGCCGAGAACGAGCAGCGCGACCCACTCAACGCCTATGGCCGCACCAAGGCCGCGGGCGAGGAGCTCGCGCTCGCCGCGCATCCGGAGGGCACGTTCATCGTGCGCACCGCCTGGCTCTACGGTGCCGGCGGCCCGAACTTCGCGAAGACCATGGTGAAGCTCGCCGAGAACAACCCCGAGATCACGGTCGTCAACGACCAACTCGGGCAGCCGACCTACACGCGCGACCTCGCCGAGCAGACGGTGAAGCTGCTCGACGCGCAGGCGCCGGCCGGCATCTACCACGGCACGAACTCGGGCGAGACGACCTGGTTCGGCTTCGCCCGCGAGATCTTCCACCTCGCCGGGCACGACTCCGAGCGCGTCAAGCCGACCGACTCGGCCGCCTTCGTGCTCCCCGCCGCGCGACCCGCCTACTCGGTGCTCGGCCACGACGCCTGGCGCGCCGCCGGCATCGAACCCATGCGCAACTGGCGCGACGCCCTCGAGGCGGCCGCTGAGGATGGAGTGCTCACGTCCACATGGTGACGCTGAAGTTTCTGCTCGACCAACTCGTCGCGCCCGTGCCCGGAGGCATCGGGCGGTACGCCGAGAACCTCGCCCGCGAGGTGATTTCGCGCGCCCCCGCGGGCTGCGAGGTTGAGGGCATCATCACCCCGCCGAAGGGCGAGGGTGCGCCCACGGTCGAGCAGATCGAAGAGCGCTTCCCCGGCCTCGCGCACCTCGGGGTCACCAAGCTGAGCCGCGCAACGCTCGCGCAGTCGTGGTCGCGCGGCCTGCTCACGGGCGCGATCGGCGGCGGGCTCATCCACGCGCCGAGCCTGTTCGCGCCGCTGCAGCCGCTCGGTAGCGACGGCGGCGTGCAGACCGTCGTGACGGTGCACGACACCGTGCCGTGGACGCATCCCGAGACCCTCACATCGAACGGCGTGCGCTGGCACAAGCGCCAGCTCAAGCGCGCCTGGCAGCACGCGGCCGCGGTCGTCACGCCGACCCACGCGGTCGCCGAGCAGGTCGCCGAGCTCTACAACTTTGGTGACCGCCTGCGGGTGATTCCGGGCGCGCCGTCGCGCGACGTGCACCTGCCCGAGAACCCCGACGAGGTCGCCGAGCGACTCGGCCTGCCCGACACGTACATCCTCGCCGTCGGCACGCTCGAACCCCGCAAGGGCCTGAACAAGCTCGTCGAGGCGCTCGCGAAGATTCCCGACGCCCAACTCGTGCACGCTGGCCCCGACGGCTGGGGCGACGTGAACTGGGACTCCCTCTGCGCCGAGGCCGGCGTCGAGCGTTCGCGCGTGAAGACGCTCGGCTTTATCTCGAACACCGACCTCGCCGTGGCCTACGACCGTGCGACGGTGTTCTGCATGCCCTCGATCGACGAGGGCTTCGGTCTGCCGATCCTTGAGGCGTTCCGCGCCGGCACGGCGGTGGTGCACACCGACGTTCCGGCGCTCATGGAGGTCGCCGGCGGCGCCGGCATCCACGTGCCCCTCGTCGAGGAATCGACCTTCGTCGAGCGCCTCGCGGTCGCGCTGAAAAACGTGCTCGGCGACGAGGAGCTCCGCCAGAGCCTCGTCACCGCGGGCCACGACCGCGTCCCGATCTACTCGTGGAGCTACTCGGCCGACCTCGTCTGGCGGTTGCACGCCGACCTCTAGGGTCGGCGCACTTCCCTACTCGGTGACACGGGCGATCGGAGCGTCGACGATGACCGTCGCGCCCTCCTCGACGAGCCAGGCGATCGTGCCGGTGCGCTCGGCGAGCACCTTCGTCTCCATCTTCATCGCCTCGCACACCGCGACGGCGTCGCCCTCGGCCACCCAGGCGCCCTCGGCGACGAGGCGGCGCACGAGCGTGCCCGAGACCGGCGCGAGCAGCGCATCCTCGTGCTGGTCGGGTGCCGCGGATGCTGCGACAGGGCCGGATGCGCCGGCGTCAGCCGCGCGCAGGCTGCCGAGCAGTTCGTCAGGCAGGCCCAGCTCGACGCGGCGGCCGTCGACCTCGATAGCGACGCGGCGCAAGGCCGGCGCGGGCGCGGCTTTCGCGCGCGGCTGCGTCTCGAGTTCGGGCAGAAGTTCGGTCTCGATCCACTGCGTGTAGACGCCGAGCCGCTCCCCTACGAAGGCCGGATGCTCGACGACGGTGCGGTGGAACGGCAGCACGGTTGCGACGCCATCGATCACCGTCTCGCGCAGGGCCCGCCGCGAGCGCGCGAGGGCTGCGGCGCGGTCGTCGCCAACCACGATGAGCTTCGCGATCATCGAGTCGAACGCGCCCTCGACGCGGTCGCCGGCCTCGACACCGCCGTCCCAGCGCACGCCGGGGCCGCCCGGCTGGTGCAGGTGCTCGACGGCACCGGGCGAGGGCAGGAAGCCCCTACCCGGGTCCTCGGCGTTGATGCGAAACTCGATCGCGTGGCCCACTGGCTCGGGGGTGTCGGTGCGCGAGAGGCCGCGGCCCTCAGCGACGCGGAACTGCTCGAGCACGAGGTCGATGCCGCTCGTGAGCTCGGTCACCGGGTGCTCGACCTGGAGGCGCGTGTTCACCTCGAGGAACGACACGGTGCCGTCCTCGCCAAGGAGGAACTCGACGGTGCCCGCGCCGCGGTAGTTCACGGCGCCGCAGATCTCGCGGGCGGCGGTATGGATGCGCTCGCGTGCGTCGGCGGGCAGGTCGGGCGCCGGCGACTCCTCGACGAGCTTCTGGTTGCGGCGCTGCAGCGAGCAGTCGCGGTCGCCGACGACGAGCACGTTGCCCGCGCCGTCCCCGACGACCTGCACCTCGACGTGGCGCGGGCGGTCGAGGAACCGCTCGATGTAGCACTCGCCGCGACCGAAGGCGGTGACGGCCTCGCGCGTCGCCGACTCGAAGGCGTCGCCGACCTCGTCGAGGCGGCGCACGACCTTGAGGCCACGACCGCCGCCGCCGTACGCGGCCTTGATCGCCACGGGGAGCCCGGCCTCGCGCGCGAAGGCGACCGCCTCATCCGCGCTCTCGAGCGGCTTGTCGGTGCCGGGCACGAGGGGCGCGCCCACGGAGGTCGCGATCTGGCGGGCGGTAACCTTGTCGCCGAGCTGGTCGATCGACTCAGGGGTCGGGCCGATAAAGGTGAGCCCCGCATCCTCGACCGCGCGCGCGAACGACGCGTTCTCGCTGAGGAAGCCATAGCCCGGGTGCACGGCGTCGGCGCCCGCGGCCCGCGCGACCTGGAGGATGCGCGCGATGTTGAGGTAGCTGTCGGCTGGGGTCGTGCCGCCGAGCGCGTAGGCTTCGTCGGCGAGCCGGACGTGCATCGCGTCCGCGTCTTGGTCGGCGTAGACCGCGATAGAGGTGTAACCGGCGTCGGCGCAGGCGCGGGCGACGCGCACGGCGATTTCGCCACGATTGGCAATGAGGATGCGCTGCATGGTGGGGCCTTTCGTGCTTACAGTTCGGTAAATTCGCGCACGACGTGGAAGCGCACGCGCATGCCGGGCGCGAGCTGCCCGGCGCGGTCGAGGTCGGCGTCGATGACGGCGCCGATGACGGGGTAGCCGCCCGTGAGCGGATGGTCGGGCAAGAAGAGCACGGGCTGGCCGTTCGCCGGCACCTGGATCGCGCCCGTGACGGCGCCCTCGCTCGGCAGCTCGGCGGTGACGACGCGCTCGAGCGGGGTGTCGCCCTCGAGGCGCACGCCGACGCGGTCGGACTGCGCGGTCACGCGCCACTCCTGGCCCGTGAGCGTCTCGAGCGCCGCGGCGCTGAACCAGTCGGTGCGCGGGCCGAGCACAATGTCGATCTCGACGAGCTCGTCGTGCGCGGGCAGCTCGGGGCGCGCCGCGTCGTTCGGCTCGACGGCGCGCGCGGCCCGGTCGTCGCCGAGCGGGAGCACGTCGCCCGCCGCAAGCGGCTGCGGGCCGACGCCAGAAAGCGTGTCGGTCGTGAGGCTGCCGAGCACGTCGTCGACCGCGAAGCCGCCGCGCACCGCGAGGTAGCCGCGCAGCCCGCGCGTGAAGCCCGAGAGGCGGATGCGGTCGCCCGCCGACACCGCGGTCGGCACGCCGCGCTCGAACGGGTACTCGTCGCCCTCGGCGCTGACGATCGTGCGACGCCCGCTCGCGCCGGTCCACGCGATGACGCCCTCTGCGCAGACGAGCAGCTCGGCGCCGCCGCCCGCGAGTTCGAGCACCGCGGTGTCGCTGTCGTTGCCGACGATGCGGTTCGCGGCCCGCAGCGCGCGCCGGTCGGCCGCGCCCGACGCCGCGACGCCCATACCGAGCATCCCGGCCCGGCCGAGATCCTGCAGCAGCAGTTGGGTGCCCGGGCGAACGATCTCGAGCGCGCGCGCATCCCCCGGCACCGGCGGCAACTCGGTCGTGCGGGGCGCGGCGCCGCTGAGGTCGACCTCGTCGCGCACGGCGCGGTAGCGCACCTCCTGCCCGGGCTGGATGAACGCGGGCGGCGTGCGCTCCAAGTCCCACATCCGCTCGGGGGTGCGGCCGATGAGCTGCCAGCCGCCGGGCGACTCGCGCGGGTACACCGCCGAGAAGTTGCCGGCGAGCGCGACCGAGCCGGCCGGGATGCGCGTGCGCGGCGATGGCCGGCGCGGCACCTCGAAGAACGGGTCGTCGCCGACGCAGTAGACGAAGCCGGGCGCGAAGCCAGCGAAGGCGCCACGCCACGTCGCCTCGGTGTGGCGGCGCACGAGCTCCTCGCTCGAGACGCCAAGGCTTTCGGCGAGCGCGGCGAGATCCTCGCCCGAGTAGACGACGTCGACGGTTACGGCGTCGTGGTCGGATGCGGCGTGCTCGGCCGCGGGCACCTCGCGGATGCGCCGGGCCAGGCTCCGCGCGTCGGTGAGGGTCGGGTCGAAGCGCACCATCGTCGTGCTCGCGGCGGGGATGAGCTCCTCGACGCCCGCGAGCGCGGCCGACTCGAGCGGCGCGAAGTGCGCGAGCACCGCATCCAGGTCGGTGTACTCGACGAGGATCGCGCGGTCGCTCATCGGCAGGATTCGGGTGATGCCGGGCTGGGTCATACGGTGTAGCTCTCGTTGCGCACGTCGGTCACGAACATGCGGCCCGGGGCGTGGGTGATCGCGAAGGGCACGCGGGATTCCATGATCGCCGCCTGCGGGGTCACGCCGCACGCCCAGAACACTGGCACCTCGCCGGGGCGAAGCGCAACTGGCGCATCGCCGAACTCGGGCGCGAAGAGGTCTCCGATGCCGAGCGCCGCCGGGTCTCCCACGTGCACGGGCGCGCCGTGCACCGCCGGGGTGCGGCCCGAGATCTGCACCGCATCGGCGACCCGATCGGCCGGAATCGGTCGCATCGACACGACGAGTTTGCCGCGCATCCGGCCCGCCGGGGCACAGTCGATTGCGGTGCGATACATCGGCACGTTGCGGCCCACGGTCTGGTGGCGAATCTCGATATTTGCGCTGGTGAGGCCTGCCTCGAACGTGAAGCTGCATCCGATAATAAAGGTCACGAGGTCGGGATGCTCGGCCCACTCGTCCCGCACGTCGGTCGGCTCTGCCGCGAGCGCGCCGTCACGCCAGATTCGGTACCGCGGCACGTCGGTACGCAGGTCGCTGCCGGGGGCAAGGGTCGACTCGAAGCCGCCGTCCTCGATCACTTCGAGCACGGGGCAGGGCTTCGGGTTGCGTTGTGCATAGAGCAGCACGTCGTAGGCCCACTCGCGCGGCACGGAGATAAAGTTGGTCTGCACAACGCCGGGGGCGACACCGCTGGTCGGTGCGTCGTCGCCGCTGCGGGCCGCAAGTCGCGCGGTTCTGGCCGAGGCGAGTTCCTCGGATTCAGCAAAGAGCAGCATGATTTGGCCCCCGCTACTTCGCGAAGGGCGCGAGGTCAATGCCCTGCGTGGTGAGCACCCGCCGCACCGCCGCCGCCATCGAGATCGCGCCGGCGCTGTCGCCGTGCACGCAAATCGAGTCGGCGCCGAGGTGCACCTCGGAGCCGTCAGCGGCGGGGATCGTGCCGTCGGTGACGAGGCGAAGCATTCGTGCTGCCACGAGCTCGGCGTCATGCAGCACTGCCCCATCCTTCGTTCGAGACATGAGCGAGCCATCAGCTTCGTACGCGCGGTCGGCAAAGGCCTCGCGGGCGACGGTGAGCCCTGCCCGCTCGGCGACGTCGACGCTCACTCCGCCGGCGAGCCCAAGGAACACGAGGTCCGGGTCGACTGCGCGCACCGCAGCCGCGACGATTTTTGCCTGCCGCGCATCCTTGGCAATGGTGTTGTAGAGCGCGCCGTGTGGCTTCACATACTTCACCTCGGTGCCAGCGCTCTTCGCGAGGGCCTGGAGCGCGCCGAGCTGGTACTCGACGTCGGCCTGCAGGGTGGCGTCGTCGATGTCAACGGCGACGCGGCCGAAGTTCGCGTAGTCGCGGTAGCCGGGATGCGCGCCGACGACGACGCCGTGGTCGCGCGCCTTCGTGAGCGTGTCGCGGATGCCCACCGGGTCTCCGGCGTGGAAGGCCACAGCGACGTTGGCGCTCGTGACGATTTCGAGCATCGCCGCGTCGTCGGCCACCTGACGGTCGGGCGTGTTTTCGCCGAGGTCGGAATTGAGGTCGATGGTTGCCATCTGCTTTCCTTTCGCGGACGCTTAGGCGCCCGTGATCATCTCGAAAATCGGCCCGACCGAGACGGCACCCATGTACCAGGTAAGCGCGGTCGCCAGCGTACCGAACACGAGGAGCCACACCGGGTACTTGTACCCCTGCAGGAGATCTTTCTGCCGGAACCAGCCGATGTACATGAAGATCGTGAGGCCAATCGGAAGGATCAGGCCGTTGAAGCCGCCGACGAACACGAGGATCGACGCGGGCGCGGCACCCCAGAGCAAGTAGAGCACGAGCGAGACCGCGATGAACGCGACGGTCGCGATGCGCAGCGGCCACCCGTCGTTGAGCTTCTTGCTGAAGACTGAGAGGAACGTCGCCGACGTGTACGCGGCACCGATGACCGAGCTGATCGCGGCCGCCCAGAAGATGACGCCGAAGACGCGGAGGCCGGCCTCGCCCATCGCGTACTGGAACGCGGCGCCCGCCGGGTTGAGGTTCGGGTCGGCCATGTCGAGGGTGAAGCCCGAGGCCGCGACGCCGAGGATCGCGAGGAACAGCACGTAGCGCATGATGCCGGTGACGAGGATGCCGTTCATCGACGCGCCCGAGACGGCCTTGACGTGCTCGGGGCCGGTGAGGCCCGAGTCGAGGTAGCGGTGCGCGCCCGCGTAGGTGATGTAGCCGCCGACGGTGCCGCCGACGATCGTCGTGATCGTCGCGAAGTTGATGTCGTCGGGCAGCACGGTCTGGCGCAGGGCATCGCCGACCGGCGGGTTCGAGACGATCGCCATGACGATCGTGAGCACGATCATGCCGACGCCGAGGATCATCACGACGATGTCGACGATGCGGCCGGCGCGCTTCCAGAGGAAGATGCAGATGGCCAGGAGACCGGTGATTATGCCGCCGAGCTTCGCGTCGATGCCGAGCATCGCGTTGAGGCCCAGGCCACCGCCCGCGATGTTGCCGATGTTGAAGGCGAGGCCGCCGATGACGATGAGGATGCCGAGGACGTAGCCGAAGCCCGGCACGGCCTCGTTCGCGAGCTGGCTGGCGCGCTTGCTTGCGACGGTGATGATGCGCCAGATGTTCATCTGCACCGCGAAGTCGACGAGGATCGACACGAGGATCGCGAACGCGAATGCCGCGCCCATCTGGAACGTGAACGTGGCGGTCTGGGTGATGAAACCCGGGCCGATGGCGCTCGTCGCCATGAGGAAGATCGCGCCGAGGATGGGGCCTCTGCGGGACTTGGCGAATTCCTTCGCCTTCTGCTTGGACGGGGTGTCGGTGGAGATGGTGCGATCGTCAGCCATGACGAACTCCTCGGCGTCGTTGACGGGGGTGCGCGTTCTGCGTACGAGCGACCCTACGTCTTGCTGAACATTCCCGCAAGGATTGTTCAACAACTTGGTGTGGATATGGGGACAGAGTACGCAGAAGTTTTCTTTACGCGCAATGTTCAATAATCTTTCTTTACGTTGCGGGCCCTCGTCGACGTTCGACTACGCTCGCGAATATGACGACGCTCCCGCCCGACCGCACCGCGATGCCCAAGGTCGCGCACGAACTGCGCGAGGCCATCACGGCCGGTCAGTATGCGCCGGGCGAGCGACTCTCGGAGATCGCGGTGGCCGAGTCGTTCGGGGTCTCGCGGAACACGCTGCGCGAGTCATTCCAAGCGCTGGCCGAGCAGCGACTCATCACGCGCATCCCCAACCGCGGCGTTTCGGTGGCCTCCCCCGAGATGGCCGACGTCATCGACATCTACCGGATGCGTCGCATCCTCGAGCTCGGCGCCCTCGCGAGCGGCTCACGCCTGCATCCCGCGTACGCCGACATGACGGCGGCGGTGAAGGATGCGCGGGCCGCCGAAGAGGCTGGCGACTGGCCCGCGGTCGGTACTGAGAATATGCACTTCCACTCAGCACTCGTGCGCTTCAGCGACAGCCCGCGGGTGGTCAGCGCATTCGAGAACGTCGCCGCCGAGATGCGCCTCGCGTTCCTGCGACTGAACGACCCGGAGCGACTCCACCAGCCGTTCATGGGCCGCAACGAGGTGATCCTCGCGGCCATCGAAGCCGATGACTTGGCCGCCGCATCCGCCGCCCTCACCGACTACCTCGCCGACTCCGAACGCCTGCTGCTCTCGACCTACTCGCGCCTCGGCCTCAGCTAGCCCGCACGCGCGAACCCTGGGCTTGTCGAGGGGTCGAAAGATCGCCGCCCACCGCCCCACTTAAGTGCGCCCGAAACAAAGTGATGGCAAGTTACTGCGGATTTCGAGAATCCGATGTAACTTGCCGTCACTTTGTCGACAGGTGCCCTAGCTCTCGAACTTGCTGAGGAACCGCTTCGTACGTTGGTGGTCGGGGTTCGTGAAGACCTTGTCGGACGGCCCTTCTTCGACGACCTGCCCCTGATCCATCAGTACAACCCAGTCCGCAACCTCGTGCGCGAACCTCATCTCGTGCGTGACCACAACCATCGTGAGGCCCTCGGCCGCCAGCTCAGTCATGACCTGCAGCACCTCGTCGACCAACTCAGGGTCGAGCGCGCTTGTCGGCTCGTCGAAGAGCAGCACCTCCGGGTCCATAGCCAATGCGCGCGCGATCGCGACTCGCTGTTGCTGGCCACCCGAAAGCTGATGCGGGTACTTATTCGCATGGTCATCCATCCCAACCTTTGCGAGTAACTGGTGCGCACGGTCTTCGAGTCGCCGCTTGTCATCCCGGTTGAGATACTCCGGCGCAAAGATGACGTTCTCGAGCACAGTCTTGTGCGGGAATAGGTTGAACTGTTGGAACACCATTCCCACCTTGGCGCGCACCTTCGCAACATCGCGGTCCACCGCGACACTGTACTTGCCATCGGTGGTCTTGTGATACCCGACTGGCTCACCATGGAAGAGAACGTCGCCACCATTGATGGTTTCCATGGCATTGAGGGTTCGAATCAGTGTCGTCTTACCCGAGCCGGACGGACCGATGATGGCCACAACTTCTCCGCGGTGCACGTCAAGGTCGACACCCTTAATGACCTCCGTGTCGCCGTAGGACTTGCGGAGCTCCTGGACTTGGATCACTGGCTCGCCCACGTGAGGGACCCCGACACGACCATTGATTGGGGCAACCACGTCAACCACTCCAGTCGACAGCGTTACCTTCGCCGTTGCAGACCTGCGATTCACGTCCAAGCGGCGCTCGAGCAGCTTCAGGAGCTGGTCGAAAATGGTGACGATCATCACATAGAAGATCGCTACCACGAGCAGCGTCTCGAGCACCTTGAAGTTCTGGGTGTAGAGGCGCTGACCCACCAGCAGGATCTCCGTGAGCGAGATCGCGGACACCAGCGACGTCAGTTTGATGATGGTGACGAACTCGTTACCCAACGCCGGCAGCGCAACGCGGAACGCCTGTGGGATGACGATCCGCCGCTGAACGCCGCCCCACGGAATACCGAGCGCCCGCCCCGCTTCACCCTGGCCGCCAGCAACTGACTTGAGGCCGCCGCGGTGGATCTCAGAGATATAGGCAGTTTCCGACAGCACCATTGCCAAGAGGCCGGCCGCGAAGGGAGAGCCAATGATTCCGCGAAGTTCAGGGATAACCTGCGGTGCGTTGTAGACGAAGATCAGCAGCACCAGTAGCGGCAATGACCGGAAGAACCAGACGTACACGTTGAGTATTCCGCGCAGCCACGCCTGCTTTGACTGCCGGCCAAGGGCGACAAACATACCGAGCACCGTCGAAATGACCCACGCGAGCACCGACAGCGCGATCACAACGAGCGACGCCAGCCAGAACTGCGAATTGCCGAATTGCGCGAACGTGTAGCCCCAGTCAAACGCGAAACCACCGGTGCCGGTCGAATCCGACTCCGAACCGAGTGCCTCACGCACGGCAGCCTCATCAGGCTCCTGCAGGTTGTACTTGTCCAGGAGCGCCTGGTAGCTACCGTCGGCGCGCATCTGGTCGAGGGCACCACGCAGCTGTTCCGCCAGCTGAGTGTTTGACTTGCTTACCGCAATGCCAACCGGCACCGGCCAAAGCAGGTCATTGCTCGTAATGACGAGGCGACCGTTCGACGTGTCCACTGCCGTCTTGGCGACAGCCGCGTCGCTGACCTGAGCGTCCACCTGCCCCGACATCAGCGCCTGTGCCCCTTCAGAGTCGGTGGTGAAGTCGCGCACATCGACAGCACCTTCGCCCGCTTCGGCACAAGCGTCGCTGGCCTCGCCGCGGAGCTGGGTCGCCACTTCCCCACCCTTGATGACCGCGACGGTGAGGCCACAGAGATCCGCGGCTGACTGAAGCGGCGACGAGGACGTCTGCGTGACGATCGAGTTTCCGGTCATGAAGTAGGGAATGAAGGTGACCGACTTGGCCCGTTCTTCCGTGATGTAGAGCGCGGAGGCCACCACATCGAAGTGGTCGGACTGCAGGCTCGTAATGAGTTGCTCGAACCGGGTGTCAATGAATTCCGGCTCGCGGCCGAGTTTGCTTGCAATCTCAGTCATGAATTCAGGGTCGAAGCCAGCGGGGGTGCTGCCTTCGAAGTAGGCATACGGCGGATAGGTTAGGTCTGACCCGATCCTCAGCGGCCCTTTGTCTGCCGAGGCCGCGGCCGATTGCTCGCCGCGGAGGCCAAACGGCGCCACGAGCGTGAGGACAAGGATGAAGACGGCCGCGATGCCGCCCAGGAGTCGATGTTTTCTGCGCGCTTCCATTCTCGGAGCGTAGAACTGTTGAACAGTTCTGTCAACGGAGAGCGAAAAGAACGAGCAAGGACCCGCACTCGCTGATAAATACGGCGAAGTAGAGCACTTTCACTGTTCAACAGTAGATATTTCCTTGTTACGCTCATCACCGTGACCAGATCCACCACTGCAACCGATGCACCCGGTAAGGGTGGGCGCCGCCAGTCGGCCTCCGATGCAGTTTTCGGCGCCCTCCGGTTGCAAATCCTGCGAGGCGAACTGAAGCCTGGAACTCGTTTGATCGACGCGACCGTTGCCGTGGAGCAGAAGGTTTCGCGCAATACGGCGCGGGAGGCCTTGCGACTTCTCGTGGCGGATGAACTCGCCACCTGGACTCGCAACCTTGGCTACATGGTGCGCTCGTTGAGCCCCAATGACGTCCGAAACCTCTACCAAGCACGCCGCGTTATCGAAATCGGCGCTGTTCGCCAGAGCGCGAACGCACCTGACGAACACTTCGTTGCGTTAGAGAAAGTGACGGAGCACGCCGAAGCTGTCCTCGCCGCAGGCGCCTGGTCAGGTGTGGGCACTGCAAGCCTCAATTTCCATCAGGCGATCGTGAGATTGGCCAGCTCAGCAACGCTTGACGCATTCTTCGAGAAGATTGCAGCCCAGTTGCGACTCGCATTCGCTGTCATGAATAACGAGGCCAAGTTCCAGGCCCGGTGGATACCCCGCGATCGGGAAATCGCGAATCTCATTCTTTCCGGTAACCGCGCAGAAGCAATCACCGAACTCGAGCGATACCTCGTCGACTCAGAAACCAGCGTGGTTGATGCGATTCGCGCAGCTGAGCGCGAATCTGCATGACCAATTTTTCCCATTGATCAGTACATAGGAGCATGACATTGGAAGAACAGCAGCGCACAGCTGCGCTTACTGAAGCGGCGTACAAGGGCCCGGCACTCGAAGTCGACAAGGAGTTCTACGGAGCGATTGCGACTGAAACTGACTCGCGAACCCACGTCGGATCCTTCGAAATCCCGATTCGAAGCGGCGTTGCTTGGGAAGTGCCCGCGGGACACGTCTGTCGTCTTGTGACAGTTGAGGGCGGCCAGGTCGGCGACCTCAACATCTGGAATCGACACAACCCCCGCGAACGATTCTGGGCAGCGCGCACCCGACAGTTGCAGGCCGCGCACGTGACGACGTTCGACCGACTTTGGTCGACGCTTCCCTATCTCCGCCCGCTCGTCACGATCACCGCAGACACCCTCGAGGATTACGGCGTCGACAACGAAGGCGGCCGAGTGCATGACACTCTCGGTACGCGGTGCGACCCGTACGTCAATCGGATGCTCACCGGTGAAGATTTCGACTACCACTGCCACTCCAACCTGACGCGGGCGGTTCGTCCATTCGGGCTCACTGAGTTTGACGTCCACGATGTGCTGAATGTCTTTCAGTGCACCGGGCTGAACGACCAGGACCAGTACTTCATGAAGACGTGCCCGGCCAAGGTCGGGGACTACTTCGAAATGTTTGCCGAGCAGGATGTGCTGATGGCACTATCGACCTGCCCAGGCGGCGATCTGTCAGTACCAATGTGGGGCGACGAAGCCCATGACCCCGTCGAGGTCTGCCATCCTATCGGCGTTGAGATTTGGAAGGTCGACGACTCACTTCTCGCGGGCTGGTCCGAGCCGGAATTTGTTGCGTACGCGGGAGGCCATGGCCTCCGTGAGCGGACGTGGCCCGAGGTGGCAGCCAGCGGGGAGTAAGACGCTCAACAAAGTGATGGCAAGTTACAACGGATATCGAGAATCCGTTGTAACTTGCCATCACTTTGTGTCGTGGGCCCGGCCACGTGCACGGGTCGGCCCTTCGACAAGCTCAGGGACCGGATGCGCGCGCTACTGCGTCGCGTTCGGGTCGTTGCCCGCCAGGGCGTCCTCGATGAGGGTGTGGCCGTACTCGTAATCGGGCACGACGTCCTCGATCTGGAACAGCGGCGGCGCGAGGTCGAGGCGGATGTTGTCGTCGCGGCCGCGCGACTTCAGCGCGAGGTCGGCGATGATGCCGATCTGCCCCTTCGGGATGTCAGTTGTCACGACCTCGTCGAGGGAGTTCATGATTGCGCTCGAGTGCTGCACCATGGCGCCGGGCAGCTGCGCGATGATCGCGTCCTGCAGCTCGCGCTGCCGCTCCATGCGGGCGTAGTCGGTGGTTTCGTAGCGCGAGCGGGCGTACCAGAGGGCGTGATCGCCGTTCAGCGTCTGCAGGCCAGGCTCGATGTACGCCGTCGGCGGCGTCCAGCCGGGTGAGCCATCGTCGTTGATGCCCATCGCGATGCGCTCCTTGACGTCGATCTCGACGCCACCCATCGCATCCACGAGGTCGGCAAACCCCTGCATGTTGATCATCACGTGGTACTGAATGTCGAGGCCGGTGATCCACTCGACCGCGTCCTTCGTCGCCTCGATGGCCGGCTCGGAGCCGTGGTCGGCCGCATCCTGGTACATGTCGTAGTTCCACACCGTCACCTCGGTGTAGACCGAGTTGAGGTAGCAGACGTCGACGTTGCAGCCCGTGTAGCCATCGGGATACATGTCGTGCATCGGGCCGTCGACGAAGCCAAAATCGGTGAGCGTACGCGGCAGACCGATCGTCGTAACCTGGCCAGTGAACGCGTCGAAGCTCATGACGCTGATCGAGTCGGGGCGCACGCCCTCGCGGTCCGCGCCCGCGTCACCGCCGAGCAGCATGACGTTGATGCGGCCGTCGGCGGGCAGCTTTAGCCCCGCGCTGCCGCCGCCGAAGATGTTGTCGACGGTGTTCCGCACGACGCCGATCTGCGTCGCGATGAAACCGCCAACGAACACCGGAATCACTGTCGCGATCAGCGCGACCACGAGCACCAGGCCGCGAGCGAGCGCATCCACGCGAATGAGCCTCGCTTGCCGCATCGTCTCGACCATCGTCACGGCCATCCAGAGGCCGTAGCCGAGGAACACCCACGCGAGCAGCCGCAGCCCCCAAGACGTGGTCAGCGGGAAGAACAGCGCACTGCGGAGCACGAACCAAAGCACGAGCACTGCGATGAGCACGTACACCCACAGCAGCCAGAGCCGCAGCCCCGCGCGCCCGAATCGGCGGTTGCCGGCAAGCAGCGGGCCAGCACCCGGCACGAGCAGGTTGGCGACGAGTAGCCACCAGGCTCGCCGAGTCATGAACTCGGGTGAGGACACGTCGGGCTGACGCAGCGGGCGGGCGAAGGATGAGTGCATAAATGAAAGGCCTAGGTCGCGGACGCGAAGGGGCGCGGCTGACGGAACACCGCAATCACGCCCCGAGGGAATATACCCGGCGCGCTCGCGAAAAACCGTCGGCCAAGCCGAACGCTAGAGCTGCGCCTTGAGCGCCGCGTTCTTCTCATCGACCATCGCGGTGAGCCCGTCCGCGTACTCCTGCAGCCGATCGGCCACTGCCGCGTCGTGCGAACCGAGGATGCGCGCGGCGAGAATTCCCGCGTTCTTCGCGCCGCCGATCGACACGGTCGCGACCGGGATGCCCGCGGGCATCTGCACGATCGACAGCAGCGAGTCCATCCCGTCGAGATACTTGAGCGGCACGGGCACACCGACCACCGGCAGCGTGGTCATCGAGGCGACCATGCCGGGCAGGTGCGCCGCGCCGCCGGCGCCCGCGATAATCACCTCGAGGCCGCGCGAGCGCGCCTGCCGGGCGTAGTCGACCAGCTTGTCGGGCGTACGGTGGGCCGAGACGACCTCGACCTCGCAGGCGACCCCGAACTCAGCGAGGATGTCGCGGGCCTCGTGCATGACTCGCCAGTCGGAGTCTGAGCCCATGATGATGCCCACGCGGGGCGTCGCGTCCGTGGTCATTCCGCGATCTCCTCATCGTCGAACGTCGCGGCCGCGGATCGCGCGGCGTAGGCGACCTCGTCGAGGTTGCCACCGGTCACGGTCACGTGGCCCACCTTGCGGCCGGGGCGCGCCGACTTGCCGTAGGTGTGCAACTTCGCCTCGGGGTGGCGGGCCATCACGGCGGCGAAGCGATCGGTGATCGCTTCGTGCTGCGGGCCGCCGAGAATGTTGATCATGACGCTCGCGGCCTCGCGGGCGCTCGCGTCGCCAAGCGGCAGGTCGAGCACGGCGCGCAGGTGCTGCTCGAACTGGCTCGTGCGAGCGCCGTCGATCGTCCAGTGCCCCGTGTTGTGCGGGCGCATCGCGAGCTCGTTGATGAGCACGCGATCGTCGGTGGTTTCAAACAGCTCGACCGCGAGCACACCGGTCACGTCGAGGCCGGATGCGATCTGCTCGGCGATCGCGCGCGTCACCTCGCGCTCGCGTGGGGAGGCGGAAGGCGCCGGGGCGAGCACCTCCTTGCACACGCCGTTCTGTTGCACCGACTCGACGAGCGGCCAGGCCACGATCTCACCGGAGGGTCGGCGCGCGACAAGCTGCGCGAGCTCGCGGCGGAAGTCGACGAGCTCCTCAACGAGGAGCGCCTCGAAGTCGCCGAACCAGTCGGCGCCCTCGCTGCCGGCGCGCACGATGCGCACGCCGTGGCCGTCGTAGCCGCCGCGGGGCGTCTTCAGCACCGCCTCGCCGTCGTGCGCGGCGATGAATGCGTCAAGCTCGGCCTCGGTGCGTACCTCGGCCCACTCGGGCACCGGCGCGCCGAGTTCGGTGAGGCGGCGACGCATCGCGAGCTTGTCCTGCGCGAACTCGAGGGCGTGGGGCCCGGGATGCACGGCGACGCCGTCGTCGACGAGCGCCCGGAGGACGTCCTGCGGCACGTGCTCGTGGTCGAAGGTGACGACGTCGACCCCGCGGGCGAACTCGCGCACCGTCTCGAGGTCGCGGTAGTCGCCGACCTCGGTCGCCGCGAGGCGTGCCGACGAGCCCTCTGTCTCGGCGAGCACGCGGATCTCAATGCCAAGTTCGAGCGCCTGCGGCACCATCATTCGGGCGAGCTGGCCGCCGCCGATAACACCCACGATTGGCACTGGCATGAAAATCCTCCGCTCGTTGTATGACGTGCACGCTGGCCGCCGACATCCTCTCCATTGTGGCATCCACAACCGCCAGATCAGCGTGCGCAGGGGTCTCTCATGCGAGAATGGTCGACGGCCCGCGAGGACTTTCCCTGCACCCGACCCATCGGACACGCATTGACTGAACAGCAGCATCCCCACCACGATCCGTCGTGGCGCGACACCAGGCACCCCCAATCGGGTGCGATCGCGATCATTGCTGCTGAAGAGGCCGACGCGCGAACCCACCCCGGCAATCACCCCCGCCGCGGCACCCGCGACTGGTGGGGCCACCTCTTCAAGCAGCTCATGAAGTTCGGGCTCATCGGCGGCCTCGGCGTCGTCGTCGACATGGGCGTGTTCAACTGGCTGCGCGCGACAGTGCTGTCGCCCTCCGAGGTCACGTGGGGCCCGATGGCCGCGAACATCATCGCGACGCTCGTCGCGATCATCTTCAACTGGGCCGGCAACCGCTTCTGGACGTTCCGCAAGGAACGCCACCACACCTCAACCTCGCGCGAGGCGATCGAGTTCTTCGCCGTCAGCCTCGCCGGCATGCTCATCGGCCTGCTGCCGCTGTGGTTCACCCACTACGGCATGGGCTGGACGAGCCCGATCGCCGACAACATTTCAAAGCTGGTCGGTATCGGCCTCGGCTCGGTTTTCCGCTTCGTGCTCTACCGCTGGTGGGTTTACTCCCCCAGCCGCGCGACCGCCTAGCGGCCGCGCGACCGGCGGACTAACTAGCTCGCGACGGCGGCGAGGTTCCGGGCCGAGCGCGCGAGCACATCCACGCCGGCGCGCAGCTCGTCGAGCTCGATGACGAGCGGCGGCAGGAACTTGAGCACCTGATCGTCCGAGCCGGCGCACTCGATGATGACGCCGTTCTTGAAGGCTTCCTTGCTCATGCGGCCGGCCCACGTGCGGTCGGCCTTCGACTCGACGCCGTAGACGAGGCCGCGGCCGCGCACCTCGAGCTCGAGGGCGGGATGCTCGGCGGCGAGCTTCTCGAGCTCCTCGCGCAGCAGCTCGCTGCGCTCGGCAATGCCGCGCTCGAACTCGTCGTTGGTCCAGTACGTCTCGATCGCGCGGCGAGCGGCGACGAACGAGAGGTTGAGGCCGCGGAAAGTGCCCGAGTGCTGACCCGGCTTCCAGATGTCGAGATCGGGGCGAATGAGCAGCAGGGCCATCGGCAGGCCGTAACCACCGATCGACTTCGAGAGCGTGACGAGGTCGGGCACGATTCCCGAGTCTTCCCAGCTGAAGAACTGGCCGGTGCGGCCGACGCCGACCTGGATGTCGTCGACGATGAGCAGAATGTCGCGGTCGGCAGTGAGCTTGCGCAGGTGCTGCAGCCACTCGCGCGAGGCGACGTTGATGCCGCCCTCGCCCTGCACCGTCTCGACGATCACGGCGGCAGGGGCGTCAACGCCGCCCGATGCGTCGTCGAGCATCTTCTCGAGCAGGTCGAGCGTGTCGAAGTCGGCGCCGAGGTAGCCGTCGTAGGGCATCCGGGTGACGTTGCCGAGGTTGACGCCGGCGGCCTTGCGGAAGCCCGAGCCCGCCGTGGCCGCAACCGCGCCGAGCGAGACGCCGTGGAACGCGTTCGTGAAGGCGATGATGTTGCTGCGGCCCGTCGCCATGCGCGCGAGCTTCAGCGCCGCCTCGACGGTGTTGGCGCCGGTCGGGCCCGTGAACTGCACGCGGTAGTCGAGTCCGCGGGGCGTAAGGATGTGCTGCTCGAACGCCTCGAGGAACTCGCGCTTCGCGCTCGTGGCCATGTCGAGGCCGTGCACGATGCCGTCCCGCTCGATGTAGTCGAGCAGCGCCTGCTTGAAGTTGTCGTTGTTGTGCC
This sequence comes from Gulosibacter massiliensis, assembly GCF_900626105.1. Taxonomy (NCBI): domain Bacteria; kingdom Bacillati; phylum Actinomycetota; class Actinomycetes; order Micrococcales; family Microbacteriaceae; genus Gulosibacter; species Gulosibacter massiliensis. The sequence continues at coordinate 1,492,463 of NZ_UYZX01000001.1, read as the reverse complement.
CGTAGTTGAGCGTTCCGGCACCGGCAAAGAAGTCAATGTACTCGGTGCCGTCTTCAGCGATGAGTCGCGACCCCTTCGCCGAGGTGAACACGGCTGGGAATGCGCGGATGTACCCGCGGACCTCAGATTCGCGTCGTTCAAATACATCCATGCTCATGTAGGCCTCCTAGTTATTGCAGTGGTTTGACCCTACCGCTCGGGGTTTCCCGTCAGCTCACGCAACGCCTGGGTCACGGTGACCGCGTTCGGCACGTCGCGCAGTTGCATCCGCAGTCCAGATACCGAGAGCAACGTGATCGTGCCGCTGCCGAAAATCGCCTGCCAGGCGTTGCGGCGCATCTCGACGCTCGAAACGACATGATGCGGTAGCTCGTGGGTGGTGTTGTGCGGTTGGCCCTTGCGGGTCGAGGTGCGATAGGTGGTGATGGTGTAGCGGGTGCGCAGCCAGAGAATGATCGGCACGAAGCCGAGCAGCACCAGCGCGACGGCCGCGATGATGCCCCACCACAGCCACGGGCCCGACTCGCGCAGCTCGCGAAACGCGTAGCCAATGAACGCGGCGCACACGATGATCACGAGGCTCGGGATCACGATGCGATTCGCGTGCTGCCGGATGCGCGCAATGGTCACCTCGGCGACGCCGCGCGGAGGCTGCGCCTGGTGCGCCGGCTGCGCGTGGCGGGGCGGATACGCGGCGTCGCTCGATTGCGGTTGGTCGGCGGCCTGCGGCGGGCCAGCGTGCTGCGGGTGCCCGCCTCCGGGTGCGAAGGGGCTGCTCACGCGAGCGACCCGTCGTCGAGGCGTAGGTGCTGCACGTCGCCGACGCGCACGGCGTGCTCGGTGCCGGCGTCGTCGGTGACGAGGAGTTCGCCCGTCGAGGCGACCCCGCTCGCGGTGCCGACGAGGTCGGTGTCTTCGAGACGGCTGACGCGTACGCGGCGGCCGAGGGTCGTGAGGTTGTCTCGCAGCTCGGCCGCGAGCCCTGAGGCCTCGGCGTCGCCGTTGTGCGCGATGAGGGCGTCGATGCGCGAGGCGAGCTCGCCGACGTACCGGACCGTCAGGTCTTCGTGTGGCACGTGGAGGCCGAGGTCGGCGATCGACGTCGCGTTCGCGAGCGCGTCGGCGTTCGCGAACGCCTCCGACACCTGGGCCGCGGCGAAGGCGGCACCCGCGGCCGCCGGCGGCGCGACGATCGGGATCGGCGTCGTGAGTGCCTGCGGGTCGCGCAGGTTGATGCCGGTGCCGACGACGCAGGCGAAGCGCTCGCCGCCCGCGATCACACCGAGGATTTCGCCGAGGATGCCCGCGGTCTTGCGGCCCTCGATGAGCACGTCGTTCGGCCACTTCAGCTGCAGGCGACTCGCCTGGTGGGGGCCCGCCAGCTCGGCGAGGGTAGCCCGAAGCGCGAGGCCAGCGGCAAGGGTGACCCAACCAATCGACGTGCGCGCCGCATCCGCCGAGAACTCGAGATATGTCGAGATGGCGAGCGACGCATCCGGGGTTTCGATCCACTCGCGGTCGAGCCGGCCGCGGCCCGCTGTCTGGTTCGTGGTCGCGAGGGTCTGGAACTGCGCGAACTGCTCCTCGTCAGCGAAGCGGCGGCGAACGGCGTCATTCGTTGAGTCGACGGTGTCGAGCCATTCGATCTTGGGTCCCCTGGCAGCAGTCATAGTGCTCCCATTATTGGCCGCATCGGCCGAGATCGGGCTGCATCCGTGCGTGATCATGGAGCACCCTGCCGCGCTTTGTGGCATTCGTCAAGAATCTTCCGCGATGTATACGAGGTTTCATCCACAGATTGGGACCCCGGCGCGTATAGGGTGGGCAGGATGAATGACAAGCCCGCCGCGAGCGAGCCCGAGGTCGACCTCTCGACCGCAGGCCGCATCCGAGACCTGAAGCACCGCCACGCCGAGGCCGTCACCGACGCCGAAGCTCGTGCCGCCGAGAAGCAGCATGCCAAGGGCAAGAACACCGCCCGCGAACGCATCCTTGCGCTGCTCGACCCGGGCTCGTTCGTCGAGCTCGACGAGTACGTGCGCCATCGCACCACCGCGTTCGGCATGGACAAGAGCCGGCCGTTCGGCGACTCCGTCGTGATCGGCACCGGCACGATCCACGGCCGCAACGTCGCCGTCTACTCGCAGAACTTCACGGTGTTCGGCGGCTCGCTCGGCGAGGTCGCCGGGCAGAAGATCGTGAAGATCATGGAGCACGCGCTGAAGACCGGCGTGCCGATCATCGGCATCCTCGACTCGGGCGGGGCGCGCATCCAGGAGGGCGTGATCGCGCTCGGTAAGTACGGCGAGATCTTCCGTCTCAACACGCGCGCGTCGGGCGTGATCCCGCAGATCTCGATCGTCATGGGCCCCGCGGCCGGTGGCGCCGTGTACTCGCCCGCACTCACCGACTTCGTGATCATGGTCGACAAGACCTCGCACATGTTCGTCACCGGCCCCGACGTCATCAAGACTGTCACGGGCGAGGACGTCGGCATGGAGGAGCTCGGCGGCGCGCTCGCCCACAACAAGGTGTCGGGCGTCTCGCACTACCTCGCGTCGGACGAAGACGATGCGCTCGACTACGCGCGCAACCTGCTCAGCTACCTGCCCGACAACAACCTCGCCGAGCTGCCGACCTACGACGCTGTCTCGACCCTCGAGGTCACCGACGCCGACCGCCAGCTCAACACGATCGTGCCCGACTCGCCGAACCAGCCGTATGACATGCTCTCGGTGATCGAGTCGGTCGTCGACGACGGCGAGTTTCTGCAGGTGCAGGAGCTCTATGCGCCGAACGTCATCGTCGGTTTCGCCCGCCTTGAGGGCTCGCCGATCGGCATCATCGCGAACCAGCCGAACCAGATGGCCGGCACGTTGAACATCGCCGCGGGCGAGAAGGCGGCGCGCTTCCTGCGGATGTGCGACTCGTTCTCGATCCCCATCGTCACCCTCGTCGACGTGCCCGGCTACCTGCCCGGCACCGAAGAGGAGTGGTCGGGCGTTATTCGCCGCGGCGCGAAGCTGCTCTACGCATACGCCGAGGCGACCGTGCCGCTCGTCACCGTGATTCTGCGCAAGGCCTACGGCGGCGCATACATCGTCATGGGTTCGAAGCAGATCGGCGCCGACCTCAACTTCGCGTGGCCGACCGCCGAGATCGCCGTGATGGGCGGCCAGGGCGCCGTGAACATCCTCTACCGCCGCGACATCAAGGCCGCCGAGGAGGCGGGTGAGGACGCCGCCGCGCTGGGCAAAAAGCTCGCCGACGAGTACACGTACTCGGTGGCGACGCCGTACCTCGCGGCCGAGCGTGGCGAGCTCGACTCGATCATCGAACCGGCGTCGACCCGCGTCACGCTGACGAAGGCGCTGCGGTCGCTGCGCTCGAAGCGCGCGTCGCTGCCACCGAAGAAGCACGGGAACATTCCGCTCTAATGTCGAAGCAACCAAAGGTCCGGATTCCGGATATCGACCTCACCGACTCGCTCACGCCGGGCGACGCGCGACTGCCGCGCGGCAACCCGACCGAAGACGAACTCGCCGCGATTGCGGGCACCCTCGGCGTCATGTTCACCGCGGGTGTGTCGGTCGACCGCCCGCGCGACCGCCCCGCGCGGCTCACACCCTGGCAGCGCACGCAGCGCGCCACGCGTGGCGGCGTCACCGCGCAGCAGATCCTCACCGACCGCTACCGCTAGCGAGCGCCCGCGCGGCACCGCCTGCTAGTGGGCGGCGCGGATGAAAGTGGCCACGGCCTCGACGTGGTGCGTGTTCGGGAAGAGGTCGAAGGCGCGCAGGCGGGTGAGTTCGTAGCCGCGCTCGCGCAGGAGTCCGGTGTCGCGGCCGAGCGCGACGGGGTCGCAGGCCACGTAGATGAGTTGCTGCGGCTCGAGCGCCGCGAGCGCGTCGATCACTGGGGCCTTGGCACCCGAGCGCGGCGGGTCGAGCACGACGGTGCCAGCGGCGAGGGATGCGCGCAGCGACGCATCCGCCGTCGTAGCCAGCCCGCGCAGGTAGCGGTCGACCGCCGAGGTCACCGCCGAGGTGCCCTCCCAGCGGGCAAGGTTCGAGGCGGCGTGCGCGGTGGCTTCCTCGGCCACCTCGACCGACTCGAGCCGAATGCCCGGCTCCCCCGCCGCGGCCGCGAGCGCCGCACCGAGCAAGCCGACGCCGCCGTAGAGGTCAAGGTGCTGGGCTGCAGCGTCGAAGTGCTCGCGATCAAGCGCCTCGCCGACCGCGTCGAACAGGGTTGTCGCGGCGGCGCGGTGGATCTGCCAGAACCCGTCTTCGTTCACGTCGAACGCGAAGTCGTGCACTCGCTCGTGCACGATGCCGGCAGCGCGGGACGGCTTCGCATCGGGGCGGCGAAGTAGGTGCACCTCGTGGTCAGCCGGCGCGACGAAGTCAATGCGTCCGGGCGAACGCGAGCCGGCGCGGATCTCGGCGAGCGCCGACTCCTCGATATCGCTGAAGGCGAGCGGCAGGTCGTCGACATCGACGATGCGGTGCGATCGAGCGGCATACGGCCCGACGCGCTTGTCGGCATCGACGTGCAGCGTGAGGCGGGTGCGCCAGCCGGTGCCGCGCGACTCGTCGTCGCCCGGCAGGCCCGCCACCTCGAGTTCGCCAAGCAGCGCGCCATCGGCGTCAACGCCGCCGAAGCGGGCCATCGCATCGGCAAGCACGCGCCGCTTTAGCTCGCGCCCGAACTCGGGCAGGGTGTGCCCAAACTCGGCACCGCCGGCGCGATCCTCAGGCGCACGGTCGAGCGACGCCGCCGCCCAAACGTGCTCCTGACGCTCGGGCGCGGCCTCGAGCACGCGCAGCGTCTCGCCACGGGCGAAGCGCTTCTTCACTTCGGCGACGCGCACCTCGACGCGCTCGCCGGGCAGCGCATCCGAGACGAATACGACGCGGCCCGACTCGTGGCGGGCAACGAAGATGCCGCCGTGGGCCACATCGCCGACGGTCAGTTCAACGATCTGGCCCGGAACGAGCTCGGATGCAGTGGTTTCAGTCACGCCCACAAGTCTAATTGGCGCGCCCCGCCGCAGCCCTGGCTGCTAGCGTTGGCGCGATGAGCACTCCGAAGGCACCGAAGCGCAAGGGCGGCGTCGCCCTCATGATCATCGGCATCATTCTCATCGTTGCCGGGGCACTCAGCTCGGACGGCATCAAGCGCAGCGCCGGCGACGACATCGCGATGGCGGTCTCGCTCATCCTCACGCTCGTGTGCCTCATCGCGGGCATCGTGATGTTCGTGCTCGGCCTGCGCATCCGCACGCGCCGCGACTGACGCCGGCCGCGTTCACCCGCCTGCCTAAACTGGCGCGCATGTCGTTGATTCTTGCGTCCACCTCCCCTGCCCGCCTCGAGGTGCTCCGCGCCGCCGGCATCGAGCCCATCGTGCGCCCGAGCGACGTCGACGAGGATGCGGTGCTTGCGGCCGCGGGCTCGCTCACGCCGGCCGAGACAGTCCTGACGCTCGCGCGCGCGAAGGCCCTCGCGGTGGCCGATGGCGAGGATACGCTCGATGGCTTCGTGCTCGGCGGCGACTCGATGTTCGAGGTCAACGGCGTGCTTCAGGGCAAACCGCACACTCCTGAGCGCGCCCGCGAACGCTGGGAACAGCAGCGCGGCAAGAGCGGCACACTCTGGTCGGGCCACTGGCTCGTCGATCGGCGCGAGGGGCACGACGGCGCGGTCGGCGTCGGCGCCGTGAAGTCGGCGACCCTGACGTTCGCTGACGACCTCGACGACGCCGAGATCGACGCGTACGTCGCCTCGGGCGAACCACTCTTCGTCGCGGGCGCCTTCACAATCGACTCGCTCGGTGGTGCCTTCATTGACCGTATCGACGGCGACCCATCGACGGTCATCGGCATCTCGTTGCCCGTCGTGCGTCGTCTCGTGCGCGAGCTCGGCGGCTCGTGGCCTGCCCTCTGGAATCGCCCAGGCGCCGCGAGCTAGCGCGACTGGGGTGTGGCGGGCCGCTGCTCATGCGACGATGGAGCAAGCCCACCGAACAATGGAGATTCGCGTGACTCGACGCCTGAGCCCCGCCCCTTTCGCCCTCACCGCGGCAGCGATGCTGTTGCTCACCGGATGCGCATTCGGCGGCTCCGACCCCCGCCCGTCCGCGACGCCACCGCCGGTGAATGAGTCGCCCGGTGCATCCTCGACGCAGACCGCCGCGCCCGAAACGACCGATGCCGCCGAGACCGCGCCAGTGTCGACGCTGAGCTGCCCCGGCGTGATGGCGCACGATGCTGCGTTCGACCTCTCGATGCCCGGCTGGGGCCTCAAGGAACAGGTCGCCGTCACCGGCGGCACCTTCCAGCTCGACAAGACCGGCGCCACCGGCACCGCGACGCCCATCGATCGCGGCCTCAGTTGCTCGATCTACGGCAGCGACTACGAGGTGGGCGTGCTCTATTCCTACGTGGAGACGTCTGACTCGTTCGACGCATTCATTGCCGACCTCGAAGCCAACAACTACACACTCACCGATACCCCGACGCCGAACGTGGCCTTCTATCGAGTCGAGGGCTCCGAGAGCGAGGGCCACGGTTTCGACCACTTTGCGGCGATTGGCGATGGCTGGGCGGTCGTCGGATGGTCGGCGCTCGACCGCGAACTCAATGCGACGCTATTCACCGGCGAGTACCGCGATGTCGACCCCAACGACTATGTGTCGAGCGAACAGGCGACACTCGGTTGCTCGATGTTTCTCGGGGAGCAACTCGAAACCGACGCGACGACGCAGGTACCGATTCTTCAGGAGAGTCACCTCAGCCTGCTCCGCGGCGGCGAAAACGCGCTCACGACCAATCGAGACCCCTACTCAACCAATTTCGACGTGCTCTGCGACCAGGTCGTCTGGCACGAGGGCGAAGTGGCGCCCGATGCGCCGGGCGACGCAATCGCGTCGACGCCCGAGTGCGAGATCTACCAGCGCGGCGAGCGCGACTACCTCGCCGACTGTGGCGACGCGGGGTACGCCGAGGTTGCAGCGAGTGACCTCACGGCCACCCAGGTGCGCACCCCGGCCTTCCGCGGCTTCGACGAGTAGTCCCGAGAATGAGTGTGGGCCGCATCCCCTTCAGGATGCGGCCCACACTCGTTTCGCTAACTCACCGTCAGTTGCTCGCCCGCAGGACCGCCGACGACCGGGGTTGCACCGGTCGCCGACTGCGCGTGCTCGGCCGTGCCGTCGCCGGGGGCCTCGTCGAGGTCGGTCGCGGCGCCCGAGAACTGCGACTGGTAGAGGCGCCAGTAGGCGCGCTGCTGCGCGAGCAGCGAGTCGTGGTTGCCCTGCTCGACGATCGAACCCTGCTCCATCACGAGAATGAGGTCGGCGTCGCGAATCGTCGAGAGGCGGTGCGCGATCACGAAGCTCGTGCGGCCCTGACGCAGCGCGTTCATGGCTTGCTGCAGCAGAAGCTCGGTGCGGGTGTCGACCGAGCTCGTGGCCTCATCGAGGATGAGTACGGCCGGGTTGGCAACGAACGCGCGGGCGATCGTGATGAGCTGCTTCTCACCCGCCGAGACGTTCGAGGCGTCCTCGTCGAGCATGGTGTCGTAGCCGTCGGGCAGCGACTGCACGAAGCGGTCGACGTAGGTCGTGCGCGCCGCCTCCTTGATTTGCTCGTCGGTCGCGTCGTCGTTGCCGTAGCGGATGTTCTCGAGGATCGACCCCTGGAATAGCCACGGGTCTTGCAGCACCATGCCGGTGCGGGCACGCACGTCGTGACGGCGAAGCTCGCCCGTCGTCTGCCCGTCGAGCAGGATGCGCCCGGAGTCGACGTCGTAGAACCGCATGACGAGGTTGACGAGCGTCGTCTTACCGGCGCCCGTCGGCCCAACGATGGCGACGGTCTGGCCGGGCTCGACGCTGAAGCTGAGGTCTTTGATCAGCGGGCGCCAGTCGGGCGAGTCCTTGTCCTTTGAGTACGAGAACGCGACGTGGTCGAACTCGATCTTGCCGGGGCCCGGCACGAGGTCGGGCGAGTTCGGGTCGTCCTCCGGCTCATCCTCGGCGTCGAGCAGCTCGAACACGCGCTCTGCCGAGGCGGTGGCCGACTGAATGACCGGGGCCATCTGCCCGACCTGACCCATCTGACCCGAGAACTGCTGCGAATACTGCATGAACGCCTGCACATCGCCGAGGCGGAGGTTACCGCTCGCGATCTGCAGGCCACCGATAACGGCGACACCGACGGTCGACAGTGTGCCGGCGAACTGCATGAGCGGCATCATCAGACCGCTGAGGAACTGCGCCCTGAACGATGCCTGGAACAGCTCGTCGTTCTCGTCGTTGAACTTCTCGCGCGAATCCTTCTCGCGGCCGAAGACACGCACGAGCGCATGGCCCGAGAACGACTCCTCGACGCGGGCGTTGAGACGACCCGTCGACTTCCACTGGCCCTGGTAGGCCTTCTGCGAACGCGGGCCGATGACCGCCATGATGATGCCGGTGATCGGCAGCGTCACGAGCGCAATCAATGCCAGCAGCCATGAGATCGTGAACATCATGATGAGCAGACCGATGATCATCAGCACGCTGTTGATCACGTAGATGAGCGACTGCTGCAGCGCGTTGGTGATGTTGTCGACATCGTTCGTGACACGGCTGAGCAACTCACCGCGCTTCGTGCGGTCGAAATAGCTCAGCGGCAGGCTGTGCACCTTATCTTCGACGCTGCGGCGCAGGCGGTGCATCGCCTTGATGACGATGCCGTTGAGCATGTAGCCGACCCAGTAGTCGAGCAGCGTCGCGATGAGGTACACCGCAAGCACGACCAGCAGGGTCTGCGAGAGCGCGGAGAAGTCGACGCCCTGGCCAGGCACGAGGTCCATCGCCGACACCATTTCCGCGAAGTTATGCTGCCCGTCGGCCTCGAGCTGTGAGACCACCTGTTCCTTCGAGACGCCCGCGGGCATCTGCGCCGAGATGACGCCCTCGAAGATGAGGTTGGTGGCGTTGCCGAGCAGGCGGGGCGCCCAGAGGGTGAGGAGCACCCACACCACGCCGAGCCCGGTGGCGAACACGAACTTCAGCTTCCACGGTGCCATGAGGCTCAGCAGTCGCTTGAAGCTGGGCCAGAAGTTCTTCGCTGGGCGCGAGTCGGCGCCCATGCCACCCCAGTCGCCGCCGGCAGCGGCGGCCGCGGCGGTCTCTTCGTCGAATTCGTCGACGGTTGCTGTGGAATTCGTCTTGGGTGCGTCGGTCATCGAGTTGCCTCCGCGCCGAGCTGCGACTCGACGATCTCCTGATACGTGGGGTTGTCCGCGAGCAGTTGCTCGTGAGTGCCGTCACCGACAATGCGGCCGCCATCGAGCACGATGATGCGGTCGGCGTCGGTAATGGTCGACACACGCTGGGCGACGACGAACTTCGTCGTCTGCGGCAGCTCCTGCCAGAGCGCCTCGCGCAGGCGGGCGTCGGTCGTGAGGTCGAGCGCCGAGAAGGAGTCGTCGAACACGAGCAGCTTCGGCTTGCGAATGAGCGCGCGGGCGATCGAGAGACGCTGGCGCTGACCGCCCGAGACGTTCGTGCCGCCTTGGGCGATCGACGCCTCGAGCTGGCCCGGTATATCGCTGACGAAGTCATCGGCCTGCGCCACGCGCAGCGCCCACCACATGTCGTCCTCGGTTGCGCCCTCAAGGCCGACCTCGAGGTTGGATGCGATGGTGCCGGCGAAGAGGTACGGCCGCTGCGGCACATAGCCGATCGAGTCCCAGAGGCTCGACGCATCCGCCTCGCGCACCGGTACACCGCCGACGCGCACTTGGCCGTCGGTGACGTCGAACAGGCGCGGGATGAGGTTCGCGAGCGTCGTCTTGCCCGACCCCGTCGAGCCGATCACGGCGACCGTCTGGCCGGGCTCGGCGGTGAAGTTGATGTCGCTGAGCACCGGCTTGTCGGCGCCCGGGTAGGCGAACGTCACGTTGTCGAACTCGACCCGGCCCGGGGTGGGCTGCTCGGCGATGCCCTGTTCGGGGAACTTCAGCGACGTGTCGGTCGCGAGCACCTCGCTGATGCGGGTCGCGCAGACCGAGGCGCGCGGAATCATCGTGGTCATGAAGCTGACCATGATGACGCCCATGAGGATCTGCATCGTGTACGAGATGTAGGCGATGAGCGCGCCCACCTCGATGGTGCCGGAGTCAACGAGGTGGCCACCGAACCAGACGACGCCGACCGAGGTGATCTCCATGATCAGCATCGCGGCGGGGAACACGATGACGAAGAGATTACCGACGCGGCGGCCGATGTCGGCGAGGTTGTCGTTCGCCTCGCCGAAGCGGCGGCGCTCGATGCCTTCGCGCACGAACGCGCGCACGACGCGAATGCCGGTGAGCTGCTCGCGCATCACTCGGTTGACGCCGTCGAGGCGGTCTTGGAGCTTGCCGAAGAGCGGAATCATGCGGCCGACGATGGCGCCCATAAGGAGTAGCAGGACGGGCACGGCGACGGCGATCACCCACGAGAGCTCGATCGACTGACGGATGGCCATGATGACGCCGCCGATCGCGAGCATCGGAGCCGAGACCATGACGAGCGCGCCCATGAACACCAGCATCTGCACCTGCTGCACGTCGTTCGTGCTGCGGGTGATGAGCGAACCGGCGCCGAACTCGGCAACTTCACGCTCGGAGAAGCCGGCAACGTGGTCAAACACGTCGCGGCGCAGGTCGCGCCCGACCGACATGGCGGCGCGCGCCGAGCAGTAGGTCGCGACGAGGATGCAGACGAGTTGACCGATGGCGACGAGCAGCATTACGCCACCGGTCTGCCAGATGTAGCCGACGTCGCCCTTCGCGACACCGTTGTTGATGATGTCAGCGTTGAGGGTGGGAATGTAGAGCATTGCGAACGCCTGCAGCAGCTGGAACACCAGCACGCCGATGACGAGCGGTAGGTGCGGACGCAAATACCTACCGAGCAATTTGAGCAACATGAAATACCGCCTTGTGGGCCACTTCTTCGAGACAGAACGTCGGGCGCCTGGGTGGAGCGAGACCCGATTGTGAAAACGGGTTCTATCCTCGCAGACTCAGGTGGCCGACGCATTTGTGGATCGCATCGTTTTTCTCTGGTCAGGGGCAAAACTATCGGCATTTGCGGACACTTCTTGTCCGCAAAATCCGGCAGACTGTCGCCATGTCCGAAGTGACCGCGCGAACCCTTCGACTGCTCGACCTGCTGCAGTCGCGTTCGGTGTGGTCTGGCGACGAGCTCGCGGCCGAGCTTGGCGTCACCACCCGCTCCATCCGGCGCGACATCGATCGCCTGCGCGAGCTCGGGTATCCGGTGCTCGCGACCGCCGGCCACGGCGGCGGGTACCAACTCGGCCCGGGGCGCTCGCTCCCGCCCCTCCTCCTCGAGCAGAGCGAGGCCGTCGCGATGGCCGTTTCGCTCCAGCTCGCGGCGACGTCGGGCATCGACGGCCTCGCCGACGGTGCCGTGCGCGCCCTCACGAAGCTTGACCAGGTGCTTCCACCCAAGCTCCGCCCCGAGATCGCCGCGGTCACCGAGTCGGTCGATGTGCCCGCGCCAAACGGACCCGTCGTCGATGCCGAGTTGCTCCGCGTGCTCGCGCGCGCTGTGCGCGATGGCGTGCGGCTCGAGTTTGGTTATACGGCTGCGGATGGGCGGGCGAGCTCACGCCGCACCGAACCGTACCGCGTGCTCGCGATCGATCGACGCTGGTACCTGCACGCCTTCGACCTCGACCGCGACGACTGGCGCGTGTTCCGCCTCGACCGCATTCGCGAGCCGCGCGCATCCACGCTGCGCTTCGAGCCCCGGGTTGCGCCGGACTCGCTCGAGGCAGTGCGGCAGGCGCGCGCCTACCAGCCGGGCGAGCCGATGCAGCTGCGCATCCTCGCCCCGCTGCACGAGGTGCGCGAGCGGATGCCCGAGTGGCTCCGCGGCGACCTCGAGGCCATCGACGACGACACGACGCTGCTCACCACGCGCGGCGATCCCCGCTGGGTTGCGGCGCTCGCGACCATGAGCCCCTTCGACTTTGTGCCCGTCGGCCCGCCGCAACTCGCCGAGGCGGTCGCCGATCTCGCGACGAAACTCGGCCGAGCCCACAGCGTCGCCAGCCGCGACAACCCGCGCTAGGCCGAGCGCTTCGTGATTTCCGCAACGATTTCGCGAGAAACACTGTTGGGAAGTTCCAACGCCGACGGTGCCTTTCCTCATAAGCTAGGGAGTTATGCCTCGCATTGAGAAACTCCTGATCGCCAACCGCGGCGAGATTGCCGTCCGGATCATTCGCGCCGCCCGTGACTACGGCATCCCTTCGGTCGCCGTGTACGCCGACCAGGATCGCGAGGCCCCGCACGCTCGGCTCGCCGATGAGGCGTACGCCCTGCGCGGCGCGACCGGCGCCGAAACCTACCTCGTCATCGAGAAGCTGCTGTCGGTGGCACGTCGCTCGGGGGCGAACGCCGTGCACCCGGGCTACGGCTTCCTCTCCGAGAACGCCGACTTCGCGCGCGCCGTCATCGACGCGGGCCTCATCTGGATCGGCCCGTCGCCCGAGGCGATCGAGGCGCTCGGCGACAAGGTGACCGCTCGCCACGTGGCCGAGTCGGTGGGTGCGCCCCTGGCACCCGGCACGCTCGAGCCGGTGCAGGGCGCGTCCGAGGTCGTCGACTTCGCTCGCGAGGTCGGCTTCCCGGTTGCCATCAAGGCGGCCTACGGCGGCGGCGGGCGCGGTCTCAAGATCGTGCGCGAGGAGTCGGAGATCGCCGACGCGTTCGAGTCGGCCACGCGCGAAGCGGTCGCAGCATTCGGCCGCGGCGAATGCTTCGTCGAGAAGTTCCTCGACCAGCCGCGCCACGTCGAGACCCAGTGCCTCGCGGATGCGCACGGCAACGTCGTCGTCGTGTCGACCCGCGACTGCTCGCTGCAGCGCCGCAACCAGAAGCTCGTCGAAGAGGCCCCCGCGCCGTTCCTCACCGATGCGCAGCGCGAGCAGATGTACTCGGCATCGAAGGCGATCCTCAAGCACGTCAACTACCAGGGCGCCGGCACCTGCGAGTTCCTGCTCGCGAACGACGGCACCGTCGCGTTCCTCGAGGTGAACACCCGCCTCCAGGTCGAGCACCCCGTCTCGGAAGAAATCACGGGCATCGACCTCGTGCGCGAGCAGTTCCGCATCGCTGAGGGCGCCGAGCTTGGCTACGACGACCCGGTGTCGACGAAGCACTCGTTCGAGTTCCGCATCAACGGTGAAGACCCGGGCCGCAACTTCCTGCCCGCACCGGGCAAGATTTCGACCTACGAGGCCCCGACCGGCCCCGGCGTGCGTGTCGACTCGGGCGTCCGCCAGGGCGACACCGTCTCGGGCGCCTTCGACTCGATGATCGCCAAGCTCATCGTCACTGGCGCGACCCGCGAGGAGGCGCTCGAGCGTTCGCGCCGTGCCCTCGACGAGTTCGTCGTCGCCGGTATGCCCACCGTTATTCCGTTCCACCGCGACGTTGTGCGCCAGCCGGCGTTCACCGCTGAGAACGGCGAGTTCGGCGTCTACACGCGCTGGATCGAGACCGACTACGACAACCAGTTCGAGCCCTGGGACGGCGAGGCCGAGGAGCTTGAGCACCCGGGCGCCCGCCGCGAGGTCGTCGTCGAGGTGAATGACAAGCGCATCGAGGTCTCGTTGCCCGAGCGCCTCGTCATCTCAGCCGGCATCGAGCACGGCGGCGTTGGCCGCAACATGGCCGGCCACGCGCCCCGCCGCCGCTCGCGTGGCTCCGTCGACACGGCATCCGGCAACGACGTCACGTCGCCGATGCAGGCCACCATCGTGAAGTTCGCCGTTGAGGAGGGCCAGCGCGTCGTCAAGGGCGACCTGCTCGTCGTGCTCGAGGCCATGAAGATGGAGCAGCCGATCTCGTCGACGCGCGACGGTGTCGTGCGCGGCATCACCGGCGGCCCCGGCGAGACCATCAGCTCGGGCACGAAGCTGCTCTCGGTCGAAGACGAATAGGCCGCACTGCGCAGGCCACAACTGCCGGCTTACCCTCGCGGGTGGGCCGGCAGTTTCGTTATTCGGGCCCCGCATAGCGAACGCATAGCGAGGTGCTGCCCTACCCATAGTTCGCCCGCCGAAGGTAGTCACAAGCCCGAAGACGAGCCGCAACGCAAGGAGCATCACCATGACCGAGCAGCACATGAACGAGACCCGAATGACCGACCGCCGCGCACGCGGTCGCCGCCGCGGATGGCGCAACGCCGCATTCGGACTCGGAGCAGTCGCAACCGTCGCCGTGACACTCGGATTCTCCACCCCGGCCTTCGCGGACGAGGCCAGCACACAAACCTCGATCACCCAGACCACCGACGCCCCGGTCCTCCAGGGCGCCGCGGCCGACTCAATCTCCGCATCCGTCGCTGCCCTCGGCCTGCTGAACGAACAGCATCGCGACGACGCCGTAGCCACCTACATCGATACCGACGCCTCGAGCAATCAGGTCGAGACCACGGCCCTCGCCTACAACTCGCAGTTCTCCGACAACCTCATCGAGCTGCTGTCGGCCTAACCACCCACCCCACACCCGGGCCGGAGTGGCAGCCAGGAGCATCCTGGTCGCCACGCCGGCTCAACTCGTTTTCCAGAAACCCTTGCGCGCATCCGCCACCTGTGCCACTGTATTAATCACCTAATACAACAACACAAGGATACCGATGGAGTTCAGCACCACCTCCCCCATTTGGGTGCAGCTCGTCGCCGAGTTTTCCCGGCGCATTGTCGTCGGCGAATGGCTGCCAGGCTCGCGTGTTCCCGGAGTGCGCGAGATCGCCGCTGAAGTCGGCGTCAACCCCAACACCGCCCAGCGCGCGCTCGCCGAGCTCGAGCGTGCCGGCCTTGCCCGCTCCGAACGTACGAGCGGGCGCTTCATCACCGACGATCTCGACCGCATCGACGCCCTACGCGCCGACCTCGCCCGCGATGCCACCGACGACTACATCTCCCGAGTTCGCGGCCTCGGCATGCACCTCGCCCAGGCCGCCGACATCATCCAGCAACGATGGGACGACGCGAATGTCCACTCTGACCACACCCCACACACCCGCACGGGAGGGCAGTAACGTGACCAGCCCGGCCATCCAGGTTCAACACCTCAGCAAGACGTACGGCAAGACCTCGGCGCTGAACGAGCTCAACCTTGAGCTCGCGCCGGGCCACATCGTCGGCCTACTCGGCGAGAACGGCTGCGGCAAGACGACACTGCTGAAGATCCTCGCCGGCCTCATCGCCGACTACCGCGGCGACGTGCGCATCTTCGGCCACGAACCCGGCCCCGAGTCAAAGGCGATCGTCTCGTTCCTGCCCGACGCAAGCTTCCTGCCGCAGGACGCCCGCGTAGCCCACTGCATCCGCCTCTACCGCGACTTCTTCACCGACTTCGACGAAGCCAAGGCCCGCGACCTCATCGGCTTCTTCGGCCTCGACGAGCAGATGCGCCTCAAGCAGATGTCGAAGGGGATGCGCGAAAAGGTGCAGGTCGCGCTCACTATGTCGCGGCGTGCCAAGCTCTACCTGCTCGACGAGCCGATCAGCGGCGTCGACCCGGCCGCCCGCGAAGTAATCCTGAACGGCATCCTCCGCAATCTCGATGAGGACTCGATGCTCCTCATCGCGACCCACCTCATCCACGACCTCGAGCCCATTCTCGACAGCGTCGTACTGATGCGCCACGGCAACGTCGTGCTGCAAGGCGACGCCGACGACCTCCGCGCCGAACACAACCTCAGTCTCGACGCACTGTTTAGGGAGACGTACCGATGATCGCCACACTGCTCAAGCACGAATTCCTTCGCACCCGCACGCTGCTCGGCCTGCTGTTCGGCGGCGGGCTCGCGATCGTTTCCCTCTCGACGCTGTTCGCCCTGATGAAGTGGCCCGTGCTCTCCGAGCTCGGCGTCGCGCTCGGGCTCGTCATCACCTTCGTGATGCTGCCCGCAACCCAGATCGCCCTCGCGGTCGACTACTGGCGCTCGAGCTACCGCCAGCAGGGCTACTTCACCCAGTCAATCCCGGTAAAGGGCAGCACGATCTTCTGGTCGAAGACGCTCTGGACCTGGCTCGCATCGCTCGTCGCGATGACCGTCACCGTCATCTCGGCCGCGATCTTCTGGACCGCCTTCGGCCCGATGGTCGGCTTCTCAGGCAACCCATTCACGGCACTCGGCGATGCCCTCCACTTCGTCGCGCAGTATGCGTCGACCGGCATGGTCGTCGGGCTCCTCATCGCATTCGTGCTGCAGATGCTCGTGTGGCCCGTGCAGTACTTCTTCTGCGTCTCCATCGGCAGCGAGGCGCCGCTGAATCGCCTCGGCAAGGGTGGCCCGATCGTCACGCTCATCGCGTTCTACCTCGTGACGCAGTTCATCACGACGCTGTTCATCATGTTCATGCCGATCGGCCTCGGCATCGAGGGAGGCAGCCTCGCGTTCGTCGACTTCGATACGAACTTCCTCGACGCCTTCGCCGGAAACGGAAACGACGATGTCATGCCGCTCGGGTTCGTGCCGGCGCTCGCGATCATCGCCGCCGTCTGCCTCTGGCGCACGCACTACTCGTGGAACCACAAGGTGTCGCTCGCATAACCGCACCCGCACCCGCACCCGCACCCGCACGAAGAAGCCCGCCCCAGCATCCGCATTGGATGCTGGGGCGGGCTTTCGCGCGGAGGCGAGAACTAGCTGCGAATCGCGGCCGCGAGCTGGTCGAAGGCCTCGACGTAGGCGTCGATCGCCGCGTCGTCGTGGGTGACCGAGAGCGTCCATTCCTCTTCACGACCCGGGGTCATGAAGATGCCGCGGTTCATGTTGAACAGCCAGGCGAGGTCGGCGAGCTTGCCGCCGGTCTTCGCGTTGGCCATGTAGGACTCGTAGTCGGTGACCTTGTGGTCGCTGAATACGACGCAGCCCTTTGAACCGATGCCCACCGTGTAGGCGTCGAGCTCGTAGCGCTGGATGACGTCTTCGCAGCCCGCGATGATGCGGTCGTTGAGGTGCGCGAGGTGCGCGTATGCGTCGTCGGTCATGACCTCGAGCAGCGAAGCACGCGCCGCGGCGAGCGTCAGCGGGTTGCCGTTGTAGGTACCCACCTGGTAAACCGAGCCGTCCTCGACCACGGTCGCGACCTCTTCGGTCATGCCGATCGCGCCGGCGGGCAGGCCGCCACCGAGCGCCTTGGCGAGGGTGACCATGTCGGGCATCACGCCGAACTTCTCGGTCGCGCCGCCGGGGGCGATGCAGATACCGGTCTTGACCTCATCGAAGATCAGGATGATGCCGTACTTCTTCGTGATGTCGCGCACGGCCTGGAGGTAGCCGTCCTCAGGCAGCACGACGCCGAGGTTCATCATCGCGGCTTCCATGATGACGCAAGCCGGCTTGCGGCCCTCAGCGTCGAGCGCCTGGATGCGCTTCTCCATGGTCTCTGCGTCGTTGAACGGCACGGCGACGGTCATGTCAACGGTCGCCTGCGGCACGCCAGCGCCGTAGGGGATCGACGCGTAGTTGTCGCGAGGGCCGATTTCCTGCTCGTCGATCCACCCGATGTCAACCATGACGGTGTCGTGGTGGCCGTGGTACGAGCCGAAGATCTTCATGACGGTGTCGCGGCCGGTGATGGCGCGGGCGATGCGGATCGCGTCCATCGTCGACTCCGAACCGGAGTTCGTGTAGCGCCACTTGGGCAGGCCGAAGCGGCGAGCGAGCTCGTCACCGACGACGATCGCGTCCTCGGTCGGCGCGGCGAAGTGCGTGCCGAGCGGGTAGCGGTCGATGACGGCCTTGCCGATCGCGGGGTGCGCGTGGCCCTGCACCATCGAACCGAAACCGTTGTGGAAGTCGTAGTACTCGTTGCCGTCGACGTCCCACACGCGGGGGCCATCGCCCTTCTCGACGTAGATGGGCCACGGGTCGTGCAACTGGTATGACGAGGCGACGCCGCCCGCGAGGTGCTTGCTCGCGTTGGCGTAGTAGTTCTTCGACTCCTGCGTGCGCTCGTTGAGCTTGTCGCCTTCAACCTTGGCAAGCTCTTCGACGCGGTCAAAATTAATGGGCTTTCCCACGGTGTGCTCTCTTCTCTCTGGGCCGGCCTGGCGCCAGTTCGTTTCGAGGTGATGTGTTGCGGCGACCGGCCTGGCGTCGGCAACACGCTTGGGGCTTCAGCGCCCAGAGCTGAGCCTATTATAAATATGAATCAGATTCACTGGGGCTGAGAAAGTTCTGGAATTTGCAGCCCTGCGCCGAGCCTACTCGTCGCGCACGTGCATGTCGCGCGCCGCATCCACCATCGACCCCGAGAGCGACGGGTAGACCGCCCACGACGACGCAAACTCGTCGACGGTCAGTCGCTGCTCGATCGCGATCGAGAGCGCGAGCAGCAGCTCGGATGCGCGGGGCGCGACAACCACGCCCCCGATGATCGTGCCGAGGTTGTTGCCCGCGATGAGCTTGACGAAGCCATCACGGAAGCCCTGCATCTTCGCGCGCGGGTTCTGCGCGAGGTCGAGCTTGTAAACACGGCCAGTGCGCTTGCCCTCCTCGATGTCTTTCTCCTGCCAGCCCACGGTCGCGATCTCGGGGTAGGTGAAGACGTTCGAGGCCACGTTGCGCAGCGTGATCGGGTGCACCTCGTCGCCAAGCGCGTGAAACACAGCGGTGCGGCCCTGCGTCGACGCGACCGAGGCGAGTGGGAAGAAGTTCGTGCAGTCGCCAGCGGCGTAGATGTTCGGCACGCTCGTGCCGGCAACGCGGTTAACGATGATGTGGCCCGAGTCGGTCGTCTTCACACCCGCGCGCTCGAGGCCGAGGCCCTTCGTGTTTGGAATCGAGCCGACCGCCATCAGGCAGTGCGAGCCGCGCACCTCAGCGCCGTCCGAGAGCGTCACGACGACCTCGTCGCCGTCGACGACGACCGACTCAGCGCGGGTCTTCGAGAGCACGTTCATACCGTTGCGCTTAAAGACCTCTTCGATGACGTCGGCCGCGTCCTTGTCTTCGCCCGGGAGCACGCGGTCGCGGCTCGAGACGAGCGTGACCTTGAGGCCAAGCGCGCGGTACGCCGAGGCGAACTCGGCACCGGTGACACCGGAACCGACCACGATGAGGTGCTCGGGGGTCTCCTGCAGGTTGTAGAGCTGCTTCCAGGTGAGGATGCGCTCGCCGTCGGGCTTGGCTGTCGGCAGCTCGCGCGGGCTCGCGCCGACCGAGACGACGAGGGTGTCGTATTCGATGCGGTCGAACTCTTGGCCGTTCTCGCCGGTGCTGACGCTCACGACGCCGGGCGCCGCGATGCGGCCGAGGCCCTCGACGATACGCACGCCACGGTCCTTGAGGTTGAGGCGCATGTCGTCCGACTGGTTTTGTGCGAGACGCAGGATGCGCTGGTTCAGCTTGCCGAGATTGACCGCCATTTCGGGGCGGCGCGGGTTGTCGGCGTCGTCGCGCACGAAGTACTGCAGGCCAAGTTCGTCGGACGACTGCACCTGCGTCGCCGCCTCGGCGGTCGCGATGAGCGTCTTCGACGGCACGACGTCGGTCAGCACCGCCGAACCGCCCACGCCGACCCATTCGACGAGCGTGACATCAGCCCCCAGCTGCGCGCCGGCGATCGCCGACTCATAGCCTCCCGGCCCTCCACCAATGACAACAATCCGATGACGTTCTGCAGCAAGCGCACCCATGTCTCCAATTTTGCCACGGAGTTCAGCGACGCTCACCTACGCTGACTCCATGGCTGAACTGATCAACAACGACGCCCAGTTCGCGCATCCCCTCGACGACCCGGCCGCCCGCCCGGTCGACGTTGCTGCCGAAGCCGCGCGCGTCATCGCAGAACGCAGTGGGGTTGCCCACCACGACATCGCCCTCACGCTCGGCTCCGGCTGGGGCAAGGCGGCGGATGCCCTGGGCGAGACCGTCAAGACGCTGGCGGCCGACGAGGTGCCCGGCTTCTCGAAGCCCGCGCTCGCTGGCCACGTCGGCACCATCCGCTCGGTGCGCCTCGACTCCGGTCACCACGCACTCATCATCGGGGCACGCACGCACTTCTACGAGGGCCACGGCGTGCGGCGTGTCGTGCACTCGGTGCGCACCGCGGCCGCGACCGGCGCGAAGATCATGGTGCTCACGAACGGCGCGGGCGGGCTCAACCCGGCCTGGGCGCCCGGCACCCCGGTGATCATCCGCGACCACATCAACCTCACCGCCGCGTCGCCACTCGAGGGCGCGACGTTCATCGACCTCACCGACCTCTACTCCGAGCGCCTGCGCACGATCGTGCACGGCGTCGAAGACCTCGACGAGGGCGTCTACGTCCAGTTCCGCGGCCCGCACTACGAGACGCCAGCCGAGGTGAAGATGGCCGGCGTCATCGGCGGTGACATCGTCGGCATGTCGACCGCGCTCGAGGCGATCGCCGCGCGCGAGGCCGGTATGGAGGTGCTCGGCATGTCGCTCATCACGAACCCCGCCGCCGGCATCTCGCCCGATCCGCTCAGCCACGAGGAAGTCATCGCCGCTGGCGAGGCCGCCGAGACGCACCTCGCGACCCTGCTCGCTGACGCGGTCAAGCGCATCCTGACCGACGACGCGACCGGGGCAGGCGCATGAGCCTGCCACTGATTCGCGAGTCGCAGCTTGCCCTGCGCCACGCCGCGACGGCCTGGCTCGAGCAGGACCCCGACAACGCGACCCGCGCCGAGCTGAGCGAACTGCTCGGCCGACTCGGCGACGTCAACGCCGTCGGCGAGGAGATTGCCGACGACGACACCTCCGACCGCGCCGAGGCGTGGCGTGAGGTTCGCGACCGCTTCGCGACGCGACTGCAGTTTGGCACCGCTGGCTTGCGCGGGCGCCAGGGCGCCGGTTCGAACCGGATGAACCGGGTGGTCGTCGCGCAGGCGGCCCGCGGCCTCGCCGACTTCCTCCTCGCCCGCGGCGAGGCCCACCCGAGCGTCGTGATTGGCTATGACGCTCGCCTCAACTCCGACACGTACGCTCGCGACACCGCCGAGCTGATGCAGGCCGCCGGCGTGCGCGCGACGCTGCTGCCGAGCGCGCTGCCGACCCCGGTGACGGCGTTCGCCGTGCGTCACCTCGACGCCTCCGCGGGCGTCATGGTGACGGCCTCACACAACCCGAAGTGGGACAACGGCTACAAGGTGTACCTCGGCGGCGCCGACAACGGCTCGCAGATCGTGCCGCCCGCCGACGGCGAGATCGCGGCCGCCATTGCCGCGGTCGCGAGCGTCCGCAAGGTGAACGAGCTGCCGCGCGACACTGGATACGCGGTCGCCGATGCGTCACTCGTCGACACCTACGTCGAGGCGACCGCGAAGGTGCTCCGACACTCCCCCGTGCCACTCAAAGTCGCGTATACCGCGATGCACGGCGTCGGTTGGAACACCTACCGCCGAGTGCTCGAGACGGCCGGCATCGGGGCGCACGAGGTCGTGCGCGAGCAGATCGAACCCGATGGCACGTTCCCGACCGTCGACTTCCCGAACCCCGAGGAGCCAGGCGCGCTCGACCTCGCCTACGAGACCGCGAGCCGCGTCGGCGCGCAGCTCATCATCGCCCACGACCCCGACGCCGATCGCCTCGCGGTCGCCGAGTCGGACGGTGCGGGCGGCTGGCACCTCTTCGGCGGCAACGACATCGGCAAGCTGCTCGGCTGGCGCGCGGCGAAGATCGCGACGGAGGCTGGCGCATCCGGCACCCTCGCGACCTCGCTCGTGTCGTCACCCGCGCTGTCGAAGGTCGCCGAGCACTACGGCCTCGGCTACGCCGAGACGCAGACCGGATTCAAATGGATCTCGCGGGCCGACGGCATCATCTACGGCTACGAGGAGGCGCTCGGCTACCTTGTCAACACCGAGACCGTGCGCGACAAAGATGGCCTCTCTGCCGCCCTCGCGGTGCTCGATCTCGCGTTTGCGCAGGCCGCCGAGTGCAAGACGCTGCAGGACCTCGATGACGAGTTCGGTGAGCTGTTCGGCGCGTTCGCCTCGCGCCAGGTGGCGCTGCGCTTCGACGACCCGGCACAGCTGCCCGCCGTCATGGCCTCGGTACGCGCGACCCCGCCGACGCAGGTGGGCGCCGCGGCGGTCGCCGAGGTGCACGACTTCGAGACGGATGCGCAGCCCGCGAACATCGTGCGGCTCGTGCTCGACGACGGCACGCGGCTCATGATTCGCCCGTCGGGCACCGAGCCAAAGATCAAGGTGTACATCGACGCGGTGTCGACCGACGGCACGCTCGGCGAGCGCCGCGCCTCGGCAAACGAGCGCGCCGACGCGGCCGCCGCGGCGATGCGCGCGCTGCTGAGCTAAGGGGCGACCTCGCCGAGGGCGTCCACGAGGGCGGCGTCGGTGCTCGCGCGGATCGCGCGGTCGACGATGCCGCCGTCGTGTTCGAGCTGGGAGGCGATGTCGGCGATGAGCTCGATGTGCGCCGACGGGTTCGTGGTCGCGATCGCGATGACCAGACCGACCGGGTCGAAGTGCGCGTGGCCGAAGTTCACGCCATCGGGGAACGTCATGGCGGCGGCGCCCGGCTTGATCGAGTCGGCGCTCGGCTGCGCGTGCACGATCGCGAGGCCCGGCGCGATCACGGTGTAGGGACCGTACCGGTCGATCACGGCGATGACCTTGTCGGGGTAGCGACGCGTAACGTAGCCCGCCGACACGAGCAGGCGCGTGGTCTGCCTCACCGCATCCCGCCAGTCGACAGCCTTGCCGCCGGCGCGCACGAGCCCCGGGTCGGTGAAGATGGTCTTCGCGGTGTCTGCGCTCACGCGCCCACCTCCTGCTCGTACCCTTCGGTGATGCGCTCGGCCAGGTCTTCGCGGTCTTCGAGCGGCGCGAACGCCGCCTCGGCCGCGTTAAGTTGCAGCTGCTCGAGATCGCCGAGCCGCAGGTCGAAGGCGTCGGCGACAAGCTGTAGCTCTTCGGATGCGCTGGTCGCGCTCATGAGCCGGTTGTCAGTGTTCACCGTGGTCGAGAAGCCGAGCTGGTAGAGCAGATCGAACGGGTGCTGCGTGATGGTCTCGACGGTGCGGTGCTCGAACAGCGGGCTGTCGAGCTCGAGACCGGTCTGCAGGTTCGACGACGGCGCGAGCTCGAGGGCGATGCCGCGCTCGCGCACCCAACTCGCGATCGGGCCGAGCGTGACGCGCGTGCCCGAGTCGTCCTGCTGCTCGAGCGTGATGTCGTCGGCGATGCGTGCCCCGTGGCCGAGGCGCAGCGCGCGACCATCGATGAGCGCGGAGGCGATCGACTCGAGGCCCGCGGCCTCACCCGCGTGAATCGTGACCGGCATGAACTCTCCCGCGAGCTTCTCGAGGGCGCGGCGGTGCTGGCTCGGCAGGAAGCCGATCTCGGGGCCCGCGAGGTCGAAGCCGCGCACGCCGCCCGACTCGCTATCGCCGCGGTGCCGGAGCGCCGCATCCGCGATCGTGTCGGCATCGTTCGCATGGCGCATGGCGCACAGCAGCTGGCCGACCTCGATGCCCTCGTGGGCCTCGCAGCCCTCGCGCAGGCCGGCGGTGACCGCGGCGATGACGTCGTCGAGCGTGAGGCCGCCGCGCAGGTGCTGCTCGGGGGCCCAACGCAGCTCGGCGTAGATCACGCCATCTGCCGCAAGATCAGCGACCGCCTCGCGGGCGACGCGGTGCAGCGCCTCGGGCGTCTGCAGCACACGCAGCACGACGTCGAAGGTCTCGAGGTAGCGTTCAAGCGAGCCGGAGTCGGCGTTCGCGCGGAACCATTCACGCAGCTCGGGCTCCCCCGCCGCCGGCAACTCGATACCCGCGTCCTGCGCGAGGTCGAGAATCGTGTCGGGACGAAGCCCGCCATCGAGGTGATCGTGCAGCAGTATCTTGGGCAGACTGCGCGCATCCACGCCCTCAGCTAGCCAGACTTCCGCACTCTGAGTTGCGGCTCGGTCTTGTGTCACAGGAGTCCACCTCCAACCTCGTCTTCGAAATCGTGCACCCGTTGATGCTACCCAGCCTGAATGACCGGTTTGCTCAGATTTCTACAAGTCGTAACACTCATGCGTTCGGGGCTCGGCTCGAACCGGGCTGACACTGGTGGCAACGCGCCGCCTCCCGGGGCAGGCACCCACCGCGGGCCACGCAGTTACAGCACGTTACTCAGGAATGCCTTCGTCCGTTCGTGCTGCGGATTGCTGAACAATTCGGCGGGATCCCCCTGCTCGACCACCACGCCACCGTCCATGAACACGGCTCGATCGGCGACCTGCCGCGCAAACCCGATCTCGTGGGTGACGACGATCATGGTCATTCCTGCCGCCGCAAGGTCGCGCATCACATCGAGCACGTCACCGACAAGTTCCGGGTCCAGCGCCGAGGTCGGCTCGTCGAAGAGCATGAGCTCGGGATCCATCGCCAGCGAACGTGCAATCGCGACCCGCTGTTGTTGTCCGCCCGAAAGTTGGCTCGGGTAGTGATTGGCGCGGTCCGCGAGCCCGACCCGCTCGAGCAGGATGCGGCCCCTCTCCCGCGCTTGCGCTCTGGGAATTTTGCGGACGCCCACCGGCGCCTCGATGACGTTCTCAAGCGCCGTCATGTGCGGGAAGAGGTTGAATCGTTGGAACACCATGCCGATCGATTTGCGCTGACGCGCGATTCGCTCAGGGGAAAGTTCATGCAGCACGTCGCCGCGCTGCCGGTAGCCCATGATCTCGCCGTCAACGGTAATTCGGCCGCCATCGATCGTTTCGAGGTGGTTGATGCAGCGCAGGAGGGTGGATTTTCCCGAACCCGACGGCCCAAGCAACACCACGACTTCGCCGCGTTCGACCGTGAGGTCGATGCCTTTCAACACCTCGTTTTGTCCAAATTGCTTTCGCACGGATTCGAGCCGCACGATCGGCGCGTCGTCGTCGACGACTGCGGTGGCCTGCGTCCATGGGTTCACGGTCTTACTCATCGCTGGCCCTCCTTCGTCCCGGCGTCGGCGACCTGTGCCGCACCTGTTTCGTCGTCCGTCGTACCCGGCGTCTTCGCCCGCTTTTCAGAGGCTCCCGAAACGCCCCGACCGAAGTACTTCTCGAGGTAGTGCTGGGGAATCGCGAGCAGCGAGGTGAGCAGCAGATACCAGAGACTCACGACGATCAGCAGCTCAATTTGCTTGAGGTTCTGTGCCGAGATTTGCGTCGCCACCGTGTAGATCTCCAGCACTGCAATGACCGAGAGCAGCGACGTGTTCTTCAGCATCGAGATGAACTCGTTGCCCATCGGCGGAATGATGACCCGCATCGCCTGCGGCAGCAGAATGCGACGGAAGGTGCGCACCGGCGTCATGCCCAGCGACGCTGCAGCCTCCCGTTGTCCCGAGTCGACCGAGAGCATGCCCGAGCGAACGATCTCGGCCGAGTAGGCTGCCTGGTTCAGGGTGAGGGCGAGCAGGCCGGCGACAAATGGGGTCACGAGCAGGTTGGTGGGCATCGACCAAAACATGATGCTCGTGAATGGGACGCCGATGCCAAGCCGGTCAAAGAGCAGGCCGAGGTACCCCCAGAGCACGACCTGTACGAGCAGAGGCGTTCCACGGAATGCCCAAATGTAGACCGCCGACACCGCCTGCATGACAGGGTTCTTGCTCATCCGCATCGCCGCAATCAGGATCGCGAGCACGGTCGAGATGGCCATGGCGAGGACGGTCAGCACGATGGTGAGGACGAGGCCCGAGAGGATCCGCGGGCTAAAGAGGTACTGGCCGATGGCCGCAAAGTCGAGCTTCTTGTTTGTCGCGATCGCGTGGATGAAGATCGCGACGAGGAACAGGACCGCCGCACCCGAGATCCACCGCCACGTGTGTCGCAGTGGCCGGATGGTCAGGTCATCGGCAGCGACCCGGGGTCCGCTGCGCTCGCCGGGCGAGCTATTGGGTGCCGTGGGAGAGGTCACGGTACTCATTACTTCTCCGCGAGGTTCACGTCGATGCTCTCGACCCGGTACTGCTTCAGGTCGTGCTTCTCGAGTAGCGCGTCGTAGGTGCCATCCGCCTCGATTGACTGCATGGCCAGCGTAAGCGCTTCCGTCAGACCCTCGTCCTTGAGGACGCCAACGCCGGTATACACGGGCTCAAACCCCTTCGGTGCATCGGCGAAGTCGACGAGTTCGAATGTGCTGCCGTCGCCGGCCGTGGCAACGAGGTATTCCATAATCGGGGCGTCGCCGATGAACGCGTCGGCGTTGCCTGCCTGCACCGCGGTCTGGCCGTCGTTCGTAGTGGCGAGTTCGTGAATCTGAATCTCGGCCTTGCCGGCGCTCGTGCATTCTTCGCTGAGGTCGCGCAGGATGTCGCCGCTTGTCGAAGCCTTCTGCGAGGAGATCGTCAGTCCGCACAGGTCCAGCTCGTCGCTAATCCCCTCGGGGTTGCCCGCGGGCACCGCGATCGCGAAGCCTGCGTGCAGGTACTCGACGAAGTCCAGCACTTCCTGCCGCTCCAGCGTGTCATTCATGCCCGAGAGGATGATGTCGTTCTTGTTGGCCTGCAGGCTCGCGACCACGGAGTCGAACGGCTGCTTGTTGATCTGCACGGGAATGTCGACCTTCTCGCCAATCGCATACGCCAAATCGATGTCGAGCCCGGTGATCTCACCCGCATCGTCCTGGTACTCGAACGGCGGATACGGGTAGTCGACCGCCACATTGATGACCCCCGCGTCGCGGATCTCCTGCGGCACCGCCGCCTTCGCGGCTTCGTCCACACCTGAAGTGAGTTGCTCGGTCTGAGTTTCCGACGCGGAGCAACCGGTGAGTGCCAGGACGGACGCGCCCATCAGAGCAATTAGCGTACGAGTTTTCATCAAATTCTCCTTGGTGTTGTGAGTCACATCGTTGCGGCGGGGACTGCGCTGGTCGCCCAGTCGTGGTCCAGCGCAGGTTGGTGGAGGCGGAGCAGGTCATCGGTGGTTTCGCGGCGAACGGCGAGCCGTGCTTCGCCATCCTTGACGAAGACGACCGCGGGCCGTGCGGCACCGTTGTAGTTGTTGGTCATCGTGTACGTGTAGGCGCCGGTGGCGGGGATGACAATGACGTCGTCAATGCGCGGGTCGGGCAGCTCGGCCTGATCGATGAGCAGATCGCCGGACTCGCACTGACGCCCGACGAGCTGGACTCGCGAGTTCGGCACCGCGGTTGCTCGGTTCGCGACCAGGGCGGAGAATCGCTGGCCGGTGAGGGCCACCTCGACGAAGTCGGCCATGCCGCCATCGACCGCCACGAACGTCCGACCCGTTTCCTTAGTGACCACCGTTCGGTAGGCGGTGACTCCCGACCGAGCCACGGTCGAGCGTCCTGGCTCAATAAGGATCCGAGCATCGGCCGGCAAGTAGCGCTCGGCGGCGCCGATCAGCGTGTCGAGATAGTCGTCCACGGAGGGTGCCTGCTCGCCCTCGTGGTGGGCGATACCGAGGCCGCCACCGAGGTCGTAGACCGCGAGCCCGCCGAGCGGCTTCAACGCTTCGACCGCGCTCGCGAACTGCTCGACGCTGAGGATCTGAGAGCCGATGTGCACGTGAACGCCCGCGACCTCGAGCCGATCGTGGCCCGCGAGATGCTGAATCAGCTCGCTCACGACGCTGATCGGCAAGCCGAATTTGGAGTCGTTGCCGCCCGTGTTCATGTTCGCGTGCGTCTTCGCGTCGACGCCGGGCATGACCCGGAACAGCAACTTCTGGCGGCGTCCGCGAGGCACGAGACGCTCGAGCCGGTCAAGCTCGGCCTCGTTGTCGACGATGATGACACCGACGCCGACCTCGATTGCTCGAGCAAGTTCCGCATCCGTCTTGGCGTTGCCGTGCAGGTGGATCAGCTCTGGCGACACCCCCGCCGCGAGTGCAAGCTCAAGTTCACCCGGTCCGGCGACGTCGATGCCCATCCCCTCGGAAGCCGCGATGGCGTAGATCGCGAGAATGGGCGCCGACTTGGAGGCGAACACCGCTTCCGAATTCGGCCACCGACGGTGGAGTCCGTCGACGAGCGCACGCATCTGGTGTCGAAGGGAGGCCTCGTCATAGATGTGCAGCGGGGTACCGAATTCCGCTGCGAGGTCGCTCACCCGGCAGCCGCCAATCGTCAGTTCGCCGTCGGTGTCGGCAGCAGCGGTAGGGGGCAGGACGTCCGCCAAACGCTCGAGCGACGATTGGTTCGCGGTCATGTGGTCTCCTCGCACGGTGAAGTTGCTCTGGCGTTGGCGTCCTGTGAGCACGACCAACTTGGTTGCAAGCAACGGTACGAATGCCAACCACCGCAATTTTTGGTGGATCCCATAGGCTTATGAAATGCGTCTGTCGGTATCCACAAATTCTTCGCCACAGGGGTCGACCGTTGCCGCGCTGCTTGAAGATGCCGCGCCGCTCGCCTCGGCACTTTTCCTCCCGGATGCGGAGCTGCTGGCCATTGTTGGGGTCGAGTTCTACGACGATGCGGCCCCCGAGCGCGTTGCCGAGGGGCTTCTCGTGCTCGTCCCTTCGTGGCGTGCGCTCCGGCAGCAAGCGATGCGCGGCCTCGTCGAGTTGGCCGCGAAGCGCGGGGCTGCGGGCGTGGTGATTCAGGGCGGCGAACCACCGCAACAAGTACTCGCCGCGTGCGCGCAGACGGGGCGTGGCGTTGCGCTACTTCGCCTCGATGATCACATCACCTGGCGAGAGTTCGAGGCGGTCGTTGACCTCACGATCGGCGAGACGTCACCGAGCATCACGGCGTCGCTGTTGCAGTCGGATTACCTCTTCGCGATCGCGGATTCCATCGCGGAGGTCTTCGGCGGTTCAGTCGCCGTTGAGAACCATGCCAGAACGCTGCTGGCCTATTCGACTGTGGAACACCAAATCATCGACGAGACGCGCAGCGTCGGCATCCGTACCCGCCAGGTGCCGCATGCCATCCGCAACCACGAGCAGTACCGGCAGGTGCAGTTCACCGACGGCCCCGTGCAGTTCCCGCAGTTCGACGCGCACGAGCTGCCCCGCGCCGCGATTGCAGTGCGGGCCGGCAGCATGCAGCTCGGCAGCATCTGGGCCATCGACCCTGACGGCGGGACCGACGTTCCGCTCTCCGAGGAGAAACGCGATGCGCTCGAGCGGGGCGCGCAATCGGCCGCGGCGCACCTGCTCGCGGCGTGGCGAGTGAGCGACGCGGAGGCGCGGCGTCGTGACGCGGCGCTCGGCCGGATGCTCGAGATCGCGCCAACGAGCGGCGATCTCGTTGCGCTGTCGCTCGCGCCCACCTCCGAGGTGCGCCTAATTTCACTGCAGTTCGCCGGCGAGGCAGCCAGCCCAGGAGACGAGCGACAGCTGCAGGCCTTCGCAGATCGACAGTTGCAGGCACGACTCTCGGTCGTCGCTGCGGCGCTCACGAACGGCGCCTGCTACGTCGCGGTCACGGGCGCCACCGAGTCTCGGATCAGGGATGCGCTGACCGCCACGATCCGTGCCGCCGCACGGTCCTTCACGCAAGAAATTCGCGCCGCCATCGCCTGCCCCACCACTGCAGGGGTGGGCTTCGTCGCCGCGCGAGAAGAACTCGACGCGATTCTCCGCACGCCTCACGAGCGCACTCAACCGGTCAAGAGTAGCGACGACGTCCGTGCCTCGCTCATCGCCGACCATCTCGGGCAGCTGTTTGCAACGTACCCGTACCTGCAGCATCCGGCGGTCACGATGGCCGACGGCAGGCGCCAGCGCGAGCGGCGCGACACGATGCTCGCCTGGTTCGAGCAGGGCGGGCCGGCGGGTGCGGCCGCCCACCTGCACGTGCACGAAAACACCGTGCGCTACCGAGTTCAGCAGGCGCTTCGCGACTGGGGTGTCCAGCTCGACCAACCAGATGAGGCCTTCGCCCTCTGGACGACACTGGTCGCGTGGCGGGCGCGCGACCGCAGCACACACACCGACTAGACCGACCAGCCCGACCAGCAGTCGGCTCACACGCCGAAACTCAGCGGATACGGTCGACGATGAGCGGTGCGGGCTCGGGTGCCGCGTCGCCGAGGGCCCACGCGCCATCGAGCGCATCAAGGGCGCGGTGGAAGCGCGACGCGTCGTCGGCGTGGAGGGTCCACAGCAGGTCGCCGCGGCGCACCGCGTCGCCGGGCTTTACGGCGAGGTCGATGCCGGCGGCGTGCACAACCGGGTCGTGCTTGCGCGCGCGTCCCGCACCGAGGCGCCACGCGGCCAGGCCGAACTGGAACGCATCCTGGCGGGTGACCACGCCATCGCGCTCGGCCCGCACCTCGTGCGACTCGCGCGGGGTCGGCATCGCCGCATCCGGGTCGCCGCCCTGCGCCACGACAAACTTGCGCCAGACATCCATCGCCTGGCCACCACGGAGGTGCGCCGCGACGTCAACATCGCGGATACCCGCGAGCTCAAGCATCTCCTGCGCGAGCGCGACCGTGAGTTCGACGACGTCGGCGGGGCCGCCGCCGGCGAGCACCTCGATCGACTCGCGCACCTCGTTCGCGTTGCCGATCGTGAGGCCGAGCGGCGTGTTCATGTCGGTGAGAAACGCCGCCACGTTGACGCCCGCATCGGTGCCGAGGCGCACCATCGTCTCGGCGAGCTCGCGTGCCCGCTCGCGCTCGCGCATGAACGCGCCCGAGCCGAACTTCACGTCGAGCACGAGCGCGCCCGTGCCCTCGGCGATCTTCTTCGACATGATCGACGACGCGATGAGCGGAATCGCCTCGACCGTGCCCGTGATGTCGCGCAACGCATAGAGCTTCTTGTCGGCCGGCGCGAGTTCGGCTCCGGCCGCACACACGACGCCGCCGACCTCCTCGAGTTGCCGGAAGAGCTCGTCGTTCGTCAGCTCCGCGCGCCAGCCGGGAATCGACTCGAGCTTGTCGAGCGTGCCACCGGTGTGGCCGAGCCCGCGGCCCGACAGCTGCGGCACGGCCGCGCCGAACGAGGCGACCAGTGGCATGAGCGGCAGCGTGATCTTGTCGCCAACGCCACCGGTCGAGTGCTTGTCGGTGGTCGGCTTCGACAGCTTCGAGAAGTCGAGGCGCTCGCCCGACGCGATCATCGCGTTCGTGAGGTTGAGGATCTCCTCGCGCTCCATACCGTTGAGGAAGATCGCCATCGTCATGGCCGCCATCTGCTCGTCGCCGACGAAGCCGTCGGTGTAGCGGGCGATCAACCAGCGAATCTCGTCGCCGCTCAGGGCGCCCCCGTCGCGCTTGCGTCGAATGAGCTCGATCGCGTCAAACTGCTCAGCCAATTTTCCTCCTCGATGCGGGCGACCGGGTCGGTACTAGGCGGGCTCGCCTCGGTCGTCAAAGTCGTTCAGGTTGCGAGGCCCGAAAGCCATGGGCAGGATGCCCTCGATGTCGGTGATGCCGGCGATAGTGTCGAAGAGACACCCCGGTGCGGCGAACTCGTTGAGCAGTTGCCGACACCGACCGCACGGCATGAGCCGCTCGCCGTTGCCGTCGCAGCAGGTAAAGGCGATGAGCTGCCCGCCGCCGGTGCGCGCGAGCTCCGACACGAGGCCGCACTCGGCGCAGAGGCCCACGCCGTAGCTCGCGTTCTCGACGTTGCAGCCCGTGACGATGCGACCGTCGTCGACGAGCGCGGCCGCGCCGACTCGAAACTTCGAATACGGCACGTACGCGTGCGCCTGCACCTCTCGCGCGGCGGCGCGAAGCGTCTCCCAGTCGATATCGACTACGGCTCGCATCCGGTCGTTCACGAGCTACCGGCCCTGCGTGATGTAGGGCGTGCCGCTCGCGGCGGGCGCGCGGGACTGGCCCACGAAACCGACGACGGCGAACACGGTGACGATGTAGGGCACCATCGCCATGAGCTCGGTGGGCAGATCAGCGCCCACTTGCGAGGCGAGGGTGCGGAAGTTCGAGGCGAAGCCGAAGAGGATCGCCGCGAGCGTCGCGTACACGGGGTGCCAGCGGCCGAAGATGAGCGCCGCGAGCGCGATATACCCCTGGCCACTCGTGACCTCGGAACCGAAGGCGCCCACCAGGCCGAGCGTGTAGTACGAGCCACCGAAGCCGGCGATCGCGCCCGAGAGCAGCACGTTGCGCCAGCGGGTCGCGTTGACGTTGATGCCGACGGTGTCGGCGGCCTTCGGATGCTCGCCAACCGCGCGGGTGCGGATGCCCCACTTCGAGTTGAAGAGCATGAACACCATGAACGGCACGAGCAGGAACAGCGCGTAGACGACGATCGTGTTCGAGAACAGCAGCGGGCCGAGCACCGGAATTTCGCTCAGGCCCGGGATGGACCAGGTCGGGTAGCGGTCTGGGCTGTTGTAGCGCTGCGGGTCGCTCGACATGAGGCCCGAGTAGAGGAAGTCGGTGAGGCCGAGCACGATCATGTTGATCACGACACCGACAACGACCTGCTCGACCCAGTACGTGATCGAGAACAGCGCGAGGATGGCCGAGATGAGCACGCCGGCGACGATCGCGGCGACGAGGCCGGCGACCCAGCTGTTCGTGAGGCTCGCGACGAGCGCCGAGGCGAAGGCACCCGACAGCAGCTGACCCTCGATGGCGATGTTCACAACGCCCGAGCGCTCGGCAACGAGGCCCGCCATCGAACCGAACACGATTGGGGTCG
The DNA here is from genome assembly GCF_900626105.1 of Gulosibacter massiliensis. Taxonomy (NCBI): domain Bacteria; kingdom Bacillati; phylum Actinomycetota; class Actinomycetes; order Micrococcales; family Microbacteriaceae; genus Gulosibacter; species Gulosibacter massiliensis. The sequence goes on along the minus strand of NZ_UYZX01000001.1, from coordinate 1,459,805 downwards.
ACAGCGCGAGGGTGCCGGTGAGCAGCCAGGCGAGCGGCACGTTCGCGCCCGCGCCGACCCAGATGATGAGCGCGATTGCCCAGAGCGCCGCGAACACGGCGGTGACCCAGATGGGCACGGGCTGGCGCGCGAGCGAGCGCAGGAAGGCGAAGACCGTGAGCACGACCATACCGACCGTGAGCACGGCGTTCGTCAGCATCGTCGGGAACACGAGCGGGTCGAGCTGAATCGTGCCGCCGCGGTTGCTGATGTCGATCTGCGTCGATTGGTCGCCGACGGTGAACACGAAGGCGAGCAGCGCGATGAGCGAGAACACGGCGAGCAAGATCGGGGTCTTGAGCTTGCGGGGCGCGAGGGTTTCGCTGCCGGCGGGGGCCGCCTCGGCGCGGGTGAGCTGGTCGTTCGTCATTGTTACGCCTCCGAACCCTGCTTGCGCGCCGACAGTCGGTCGGCGAGTTGGATGCCCGTGGGCTTCGGCAGGAAGCCGAGGAACCTCGGGGCGGCGACGAAGAGCACGATGAGGCCCTGGATCACCGGGATGATGTCCTTCGGCACACCGGCGCTGACCTCCATCGAGACGGCACCCGCCTTGAGCGCGCCGAACAGCAGCGCGGCGAAGATGATGCCGATGGGGTTGTTGCCGCCGAGCAGCGCGACCGTGATCGCATCGAACCCAATGCCCGCATCCACCGAAGGCTCGATGCCGGTCGGGTGCACCTCGAGGGTCTGGGTCGCGGCAGCGATGCCGATGAACCCGCCCGAGAGTGCCATTGTGAGCACGGTGACGAGCTTCACGTTGATGCCGGCGGTCTTCGCGGCGTTCGGGTTGATCCCGACGGCACGGATCTGGAAGCCGATTGTCGAGCGATCCATGATCCACCAGTACGCGACGGCCGCGAGAATCACGACGACGATGCCGGTGCCGAACACGCCCGCGATCTCAGGGAAGCGGGCGGTCTCGAGAATCGCCTTGCTCTTTGAGTAGCCCGGCGCGTTCTCGGCCTGGAAGGGCTGCTGCTTGAGCAGGTAGGTGACGCCCCAGTAGGCGATCCAGTTGAACATGATCGTGAGGATCACCTCGTGCGCGCCCGTCTGTGCCTTGAGCCAGCCGACGATCGCGGCCCACATCGAGGCGGCGAGGATCGCGATGATGATCGTCACGACGAGGTGGAGCACCGGCGGCAACGCCCAGTTCGAGCCGACGTACGCGGCGAAGAAGGCGCCGACGAGCAGCTGCCCCTGACCACCGATGTTAAAGAGGCCGGCGCGGAACGCAATGCCGAGGCCGAGACCCGCCGCGATGAGCGGTGTCGCCCACTGCAGCGTCGTCAGCAGCGGCAGGAACCCTCGCTTCGGGTTGTAGATCGCGCCGTTGACGAGTGCCTGCACGGCCTCGCCGATGAGCGAGCCCGCGGCTTGGAAGAAGTGCTGCGGCGCGGCGAACACGTAGCCGAGCGTGCTCTGCACGTCGGGGTCGGTGAAGACTGCGATGAGCAGGCCAATGAAGAGGGCGATGACGATGGCGATGAGGGAGCGGGCAAACGAACCGCCGAGGATGTCGCGCCAGACGCCGCGCCAGGGCTCGTCGGCGAGGGCGTTCGTGGAGCCGGTGCGCACCTTGTCGACCGGCGGCTGGTCAACGTCGGGCGTGAGTTTCGCGTCATTCGCCATGTGGAATACCTGCCATCATCTGTCCAAGTGTTTCGCGCGAGGTGTCGGGCGAGACGATGCCCATCGACCGGCCGTCGTACATCACCATGATTCGGTCGGCGAGCTGCACAACCTCGTCGAGCTCGGTCGACACGATGAGCACCGGGATGCCCGAGTCGCGCGTCGCCACGATCTGGTCGTGCACGAACTCGATCGAGCCGACGTCGAGGCCGCGGGTGGGCTGGGATGCGATGAACAGCTTGAGCTGTCGCCCGAGTTCACGCGCGAGCACGACCTTCTGTTGGTTGCCACCCGAGAGGCGGCCGACGGCGGTCTCGGTCGACGGCGTGCGCACGTCGAACGACTCGACCTTCTGCTCGGCGTTCTCGTGAATCGCACCGAGGTCGAGCGCGATGCCCTTCGAGAACGGCTTGCGGTCGAACTCGTCGAGAATCAGGTTCTCGGCGATCGTGAACTCGCCGACGATGCCGTCGACGGTGCGGTCCTCGGGCACGAACCCGATGCCGGCGTTGAGCGCCTGCTTGACGCTGAGGCCGAGCACCTCTTTGCCGTTGAGCGTGATCGAGCCGTCGGTCTTCGACTGGAGGCCGAGGATCGCCTCGGTGAGCTCCGTCTGGCCGTTGCCCTGCACGCCGGCGACGACGAGAATCTCGCCCTCACGGATTTCGAAGCTGAGCCCATCCACGAGCCGCTGGCCCGTCGGGCTGAAGACGGTTAGGTCGCGCACCTGGAACGACGCGGAGCCGAGCTTCGGCGCATCCTTCTGCACCGTTAGCGATACGTCGTGGCCGACCATGAGCGTCGCGAGCTCCTCGTTCGAGGCCGTTGGTTCGGCGGTGCCGACGACCTTGCCGCGGCGGATGACCGTGATGCGGTCGCTCACGTGGCGCACCTCGCGGAGCTTGTGCGAAATGAAGACGATCGAGGTGCCCTGCTGGCGCAGCTCGTCCATGATGCGCATGAGCTCGTCGGTCTCTTGCGGCGTGAGCACGGCGGTGGGCTCGTCGAGCACGAGCACCTTCGCTTCCTGCGACAGGGCCTTGATGATCTCGACGCGCTGCTGCTGGCCGACCGAGAGGTCTTCGACGACCGAGTCGGGGTCGATGCGGAAGCCGAAGCGCTCGGAGATCTCGTTCACGCGGTCGCGCGCCGCCTGGAGGTCGAGGATGCCCGCGCCCTTCGTGGGCTCGTGGCCGAGCATGAGGTTCTCGGCCACCGTAAAGACGGGAATGAGCATGAAGTGCTGGTGCACCATTCCGATGCCGGCGCGCATCGCGTCGCCAGGCCCGGAGAAGTTTTGAACCTCGCCATCGAGGAGGATTTCACCTTCTTCGGGCGTGTAGAGCCCGTAGAGCACGTTCATCAGGGTCGACTTGCCCGCGCCGTTCTCGCCGAGCAACGCGTGGATCTCCCCCTCCTCAACAGTGAGGTCGATGCTGTCGTTTGCGGTGAAGTTGCCAAAGCGCTTCGTAATACCGCGGAGTTCGAGTTTCATACGAGACCTTCTCCAACCAACGGGTGGGGTTCTGCAGGAAGCCTAACGGGCCACCGGCGCGATTTGAGCCCGGCCGAGCTACTCAGGGCTTGACCGGGCTCAAATCACATGCGGGTCGCGCGTCAGCGCGAGGGGATGGTTACTCCGACGCCGCGGGCGACGAAGGCGACTCGACCTCGATCGTGCCGTCGATGATGCCCTGGCGGATCGTGTCGAGCTCGTCGAGCATGCCGTCCGGCAGCTCCGACTCGAAGTCGCCGAAGTCCGAGATGCCAACGCCCTCGTTCTCGAGCGTGCCTGTGTAGGTGGTGCCGCCGGCGAAGTTACCCTCGACCGCGCTTTCGATCGCCTCGTAGACCGTCACGTCGAGACCCTTCTCGATCGAGACGAAGATGAGGTCTGCGTAGTCCGGCTCCTTCTCGCGAAGGTCGCTGTCAACGCCGAGCAGCAGCGCGTTGTCGCCGTCGGCGCGGATCGCCTCAGCGGCACCCTGGTAGAGCGGGCCACCAACCGGCAGGATGATGTCGGCACCCTGCGCGAGGAAGCCCTCAGTGATCTGGTTCGCCTTGGTCTGGTCGCTGAAGTTGCCGACGAACTCGCCGTTCTGGCCCTCAACGTCCCAGCCGAGCACCTCGACGTCGGCGCCCTTCTCTTCGTTGTAGTAGTCAACGCCGTCGGCGAAGCCGTCCATGAAGATGGTGACCGAGGGGATCTGGGCGCCACCGAAGGTGGCGACCTTGCCGCTTTCGGACTGGCCCGCGGCCGCGTAGCCCGCGAGGAACGCAGCCTGCGCGGTGTCGTAGTTGAGCTGCAGCAGGTTGTCGGCGCTCAGGTAGTCGACGTCGACAATCGCGAAGTTGGTCTCGGGGTTCGCGTCGGCCGCCGCCTGGGTCGCGTCGGCGAGGTTGAAGCCGACGGGAATAATCAGGTCGCAGCTCTGGTCGACCATGGCCGAGAGGTTCGGCGCGAAGTCGTCGGGCGAGCTCGACTGCGCCTCAGCCGACGAGATGCCAAGCTGCTCGACGGCCATTTCGAGGCCCTCGTGCGCGAGTTGGTTGAACGAGCGGTCGTCGAAGCCACCCTCATCCGACACCATGCACGCGAGGAAGTCGCTGTTGTCGGCACCCGCGCCACCGGTCGACTCGGTCTCCGCGGGCGGAGCGCCACACGCCGCGAGCGCGAGCATACTGATCGACGCGACGCTGAGCGCGCCGACAGCCTTCTTGCGAGACATACCCATTGGTTCTCCTCAAGTAGTTCCGCAGCCGTGCGGAATGTTCACCTTGAGTTGAGTCTATGTTGATTTTTCTCACAGCCGCGGCGACTAGTGTCGCGCGCCCTAACAATTTGGCTACACCTGCCGTGCACGGCTGTCAGGTGGCTACAACACCTCGGGGTGTTCGGACTCCTTAATCAGTGAGACGACCTGCTTCACCTGCTGGGCGTTCTTGCGCGTCGTAACGAGCAGCGCATCCGCCGTGTCGATGAGCACGACATCTTGCAGGCCGGCGATCGCGATGACGCGATCGGTCTCCGAAATCACGAGCCCGCTCGACTCGTAGGCGACGACGCGCTCGGGCGAGCCGATGGCACTGACGCCCTCGTCGCAGTTGCTGACGCCCTCGTGCACGCGCGAGACGGCGGCGAAGTCGCCGACGTCGTCCCAGCCGAAGAAGCCGGGGATGACCGCGAGGCCGCCCTTCTTCGCGGCGGGCTCTGCGACGGTGTAGTCGATCGCGATCTTGTCGAGCGTCGGCCACACGCGGGCCACGACCTCGTCGCGCGCCGGCGAATCCCAGGCCTCGGCGATCTCGTGGATGCCCGCGGCGAGCTCCGGCGCGTTCTCTTCGATCTCGGTGAGCAGGCGGCTCGCGCGGGCGATGAACATGCCGGCGTTCCAGAGGTACTCGCCCGAGGTGAGGTAGCGGCGTGCGGTGGCGGCCTTCGGCTTCTCGATGAAGGCGTCGACCTGGCGGGCCGAGGGCGCGCCGAGAATCTCGAGCGGTTCGCCGGCGCGGATGTAGCCGAACGCCGTCGACGGCTCGATCGGTTGAATGCCGATGGTCACGATGAGCCCCTCGTTCGCGGCGCGCACGGCCTCGACGACCGCGCGGCGGAAGCGCGTGTCGGCCGAGATGAGGTGGTCGGCGGCGAACGAGCCGATGACGGCGCCGGGGTGGCGACGCTCGATGATCGCTGCGGCAAGGCCGACGGCGGCGCTCGAGTCGCGCCCCTCGGTCTCGAGAATCACGTTTTGCTGCAACAGCTCGGGCAGCTGGTGCTGCACCTCCTCGCCGTGGGCAGCGCCCGTCACGACGTAGATGCGCTCGTCGCCGGTGAGGGGGGCGAGGCGCTCCCAGGTCGAACGGAGCAGCGAGGTGCCGGTGCCGGCAATGTCGCGCAGGAATTTCGGGCGGTCCGCACGACTCAGCGGCCACAATCGAGACCCCACGCCACCGGCCGGAATCACCGCATAGAAGTGGTCCAAGTTATTGGGCATGCGCATGACTGTAGTGCCCGACGGTTCAAGGTTTGCGGCAGATACGTCCCCGCAACCCAATCTCGTCCCGAAGTTCGCCTGGGGTTCAACCCACGGCCATTGGCGCCTCCTACGGTCGATACATCATGCGAGTCGCAGTGGTCACCGAAAGCTTCCTGCCGACGCTGAACGGCGTCACGAACAGCGTGCGCAAGGTGCTCGAGCACCTGCGGCTGCGGGGTCACGAGGCGATCGTCATCTGCCCGAAGGCCGGTGCGCCGGCCGAATACGCAGGCTTCCCGGTGCATGAAGTCACGACGGTGAACCTCCGCGAGTTCCCGGTCGGCCTCCCGAGCCTCCAGGTCGACCAGCTGCTGCGCGACTTCAACCCCGACGTGGTGCACGCCGCATCCCCCTTCATGCTCGGGTGGAACGCGCTCGCGACTGCCCGGCGCCGCGGCATTCCGACCGTCGCGATCTTCCAGACCGACGTCGCCGGCTATACCGAGCGCAACCGCCTCGGCGCGATGCGCGAGGTCACGTGGATGTTCCTGCGCAGCGTGCACTCGCAGGCCGACGTCACGCTCGCGCCGTCGACCCATTCGATTCGCGACCTCGAGCGCAACCGCTTCGAGCGGGTAAAGACCTGGGGCCGCGGCGTCGACCTCGAGGCGTACCACCCGAACCACCGCCTCGCGCCCGACGCCGCCGAGCTGCGCGCGAGCATCGCCGGGCCCGACGAGGTCGTCGTCGGCTACGTCGGCCGGCTCGCACCCGAGAAGCAGGTCGAGCGGCTCGCGCAGCTGCGCGGCATTCCGGGCATCCACCTCGCGATCGTCGGCGAGGGCCCGAGCGACGAGTCGGTGCGCGCCGCCCTGCGCGGCATGCAGGTCACCTATCTTGGCCGCCGAAGCGGTCGCGAGCTCTCGCTCGCCTACGCGAGCTTCGACCTGTTCGTGCACACCGGCACCGAAGAGACCTTCGGCCAGACGCTGCAGGAGGCGCACGCCGCCGGCCTGCCCGTCGTGGCGCCGCTCGCCGGCGGCCCGGTCGACCTTGTTACGCACGGTGACGACGGCTACCTCTTCGACCCCGCCTTCGCCGGCGGCGTCGACTCGATGCGGGCCTACGTCGAGCGCCTCGTCGGCGACCGGATACTCCGGGCCCGGATGGGCGAGGCCGGCCGCCGCCGCGTGCTCGACCGCTCGTGGGAGGGCATCTGCGATGAGCTGCTCGGCCACTACGACGACGTGATCGCGGCGACCCAAACGGCCCCCGCATTCAGCCGCGAGTAAGGCCCACCTAATAGCGCTCCTCGCTGAAGGTTGCCTCAAAACGGGGTAACCTGACATCACGTGTGAGCTGTGCAAAAAAACGCAAGATCACGTCACGTGGTGCCCTGCGCCACTCACACGCCAGGCGACGTAGCGCCGCCGGCCTAGATCAAGAGAAGGGTAGTTCCGTGTCATCATCCTCGACCGGCACCCCCGCCACTGCCACCGCACCGAAAAAGAGCGCCCTTGGCGGTCGCCTCTATCGCGGTAATGAAGGCATGTGGTCGTGGGTGCTCCACCGTATTACCGGTGTCGCCATCTTCTTCTTCCTGCTGGTGCACGTCCTCGACAGCGCGCTCCTGCTGGTGAGCCCGTCGGTGTACGACACCGTGATCGGGGCGTACAAGAACCCGATTATGGGTATTGGTGAGCTCGGTCTCGTGGGTGCGATCACCTACCACGCCTTCAACGGCGTGCGCATCATCCTCATCGACTTCCTCCCCGGCGGCACCCGCATCCAGCGCGGCATGTTCTGGGGAGTCATTGTTATCTGGTTCGTCGTGATGATCCCGTTCGCGATCATGCACCTGTCGCACGTGTTCGGTCACTAGGAGGTACGCGCACCATGACTATCGAAACTGTCGAATACCCGCGCACCCCGCTCGCCGAGCGAAAGAAGAGCTCCGGAAACTGGGAGCGCACCGCTTGGGTGTTTATGCGCGTCTCGGGCGTGCTGCTCATCGTGCTCGTCTTCGTGCACCTCTACTCGAACCTCATCGCCGGCGACGGCGTGCACCAGATCACGTACCAGTACGTGGTCGCCGAGAAGTTCCAGTTCTCGTTCTGGCTCATCTGGGATGCCCTGCTGCTCGTGCTCGCGATGATTCACGGCACCAACGGTCTGCGCACCATCGTGAACGACTACGTCTACAAGCCCGGCCCCCGCAAGGCACTCATCACCACGCTGTGGATCGCCTGCGCCGTCGAGATCATTCTCGGCCTCATCGTGCTCATCGCCTTCGGCGTGAACCCCTGCATCCAAGGCCCCGAGTCGGTTTCGATCTGCGCCGCCTAGGGCGCCGCTGAACATCCGCTCGCGAACGCGTAAGACGAAGGACTTTTCAACATCATGGCTGCTGAACAGCTGAAGGACACCACCAAGGTTGTGGACGGCGTCACCGTCCACTTCCACCGCAACGAGATCGTGATCGTCGGCGCCGGTGGCGCGGGCATGCGCGCCGCCATCGAGGCGGCCGAGCAGGCCGGCACCGGTGCGGTCATCGACGTCGTCACCAAGCTCTACCCGACCCGCTCGCACACCGGCGCGGCGCAGGGCGGCATGGCTGCCGCCCTCGCGAACGTCGAGGACGACAACTGGGAGTGGCACACCTACGACACCGTCAAGGGTGGCGACTACCTGGTTGACCAGGACTCGGCCGAGATCCTTGCGAAGGAGGCCATCGAGGCCGTCCTCGACCTCGAGAACATGGGCCTGCCCTTCAACCGCACGCCCGAAGGCAAGATCGACCAGCGTCGCTTCGGCGGTCACACGCGCGAGCACGGCAAGGCGCCCGTGCGTCGCGCCTGCTACGCCGCCGACCGCACCGGCCACATGATTCTCCAGACGCTCTACCAGAACTGCGTCAAGCACAACATCCGCTTCTTCAACGAGTACTACGCGCTCGACGTGTCGTTCGTCGAGGTCGACGGTGTGAAGCGCCCCGCCGCGGTCATCGCGTACGAACTCAAGACCGGCCACCTGCACGTGTTCCAGGGCAAGTCGTTCATCTTCGCGACCGGTGGCTTTGGCAAGGTCTTCAAGACCACGTCGAACGCGCACACCCTCACGGGTGACGGCGTCGGCATCATCTGGCGCAACGGCCTGCCGCTCGAAGACATGGAGTTCTTCCAGTTCCACCCGACCGGCCTCGCCGGCCTCGGTATCCTCCTCACCGAGGGTGCGCGTGGTGAGGGTGCGATCCTGCGTAACGACTCGGGTGAGCGCTTCATGGAGCGCTACGCCCCGACCATTAAGGACTTGGCGCCGCGAGACATCGTGGCCCGCTCGATGGTGCAGGAAGTGCTCGACGGCCGCGGTGCCGGCCCGAACAAGGACTACGTCTACCTCGACTGCACCCACCTCGGTGCCGAGGTGCTCGAGACGAAGCTCCCCGACATCACCGAGTTCGCCCGCACCTACCTCGGTGTCGACCCAGTGACCGAGCCCGTTCCCGTCTACCCCACGGCGCACTACGCCATGGGTGGCATCCCGACGAACAACGACTCCGAGGTGCTCGCGAACGACAACGAGGACATCGTGCCCGGCCTCTATGCGGCCGGCGAGTGTGCGTGCGTCTCGGTGCACGGCTCGAACCGCCTCGGCACCAACTCGCTCCTCGACATCAACGTGTTCGGTAAGCGCGCAGGCCGCTCTGCCGTGAAGTACGCGAAGACCGCCGACTACGTCGAGCTCCCCGCCGACCCCGACGCCTTCGTGCGCGGCCTCGTCGCCGACCTCCGCGCGACTGACGCCGACCAGCACACCGAATCGGTCGCCGAGATCCGCAAGGAGCTGCAGGAGACCATGGACACCAACGTCCAGGTGTTCCGCACCGAAGAGACCCTCGAGGAAGCGACCAAGGTCGTCCACCAGCTGCGCGAGCGCTACCGCAACGTGCACGTGCACGACAAGGGCCACCGCTTCAACACCGAACTGCTCGAAGCCATCGAGCTCGGCTTCCTCCTCGACCTCGCCGAGGTCGTCACCTACACGGCGCGCAACCGCAAGGAATCGCGCGGTGGCCACATGCGCGACGACTTCCCGAAGCGCGACGACGAAAACTGGATGCACCACACGATGGCCTACCTCACCGGTGACCGTACTTCGGCCGACCCGGCCGACCACATCACCCTGGGGCAGAAGCCGGTGCGCATGACGCACTACGTGCCGCAGGAACGCAAGTACTAGGAATTTGAAGGGAGATCATCGCAATGACTGAATCGCAGGTTGACACCGCCGCGCCGCAGGTCGAAGAGCCCGAGAAGCCCTTCAAGGTTGAGGTCGTCGTTCGTCGCTACAGCTCGGAGACCGACCAGGAGCCATACTGGCAGTCGTTCACCGTCGACATGTACTCGACCAACCGCATCCTCGACGCCCTGCACCAGATCAAATGGGAGCAGGACTCGACCCTCGCGTTCCGCCGCTCGTGCGCGCACGGCGTGTGCGGCTCGGACGCGATGCGCATCAACGGCAAGAACCGCCTCGCCTGCAAGACGCTGATCAAGGACCTCGACATTTCGAAGCCCGTCTACGTCGAGGCGATCAAGGGTCTGCCGCTCGAGCGCGACCTCATTGTCGACATGGACCCGTTCTTCGAGGCGTTCAAGGAGGTGCAGCCCTTCCTGCAGGCTTCGGACAAGCCGGAGAAGGAGCGCATCCAGTCGATCGAGGACCGCGCCGTGTTCGACGACACGACCAAGTGCATCCTCTGCGCCGCGTGCACGACCTCGTGCCCGGTGTTCTGGACCGACAGCCAGTACTTCGGCCCCGCCGCGATCGTGAACGCGCACCGCTTCATCTTCGACTCGCGTGACGAGGCTGCGGCGACCCGTCTCGACATCCTCAACGACCAGGAGGGCGTGTGGCGCTGCCGCACCACCTTCAACTGCACCGACGCGTGCCCCCGTGGCATCGAGGTCACCAAGGCCATCGCCGAGGTGAAGCAGGCCGTGCTGCGCGGCCGCCCGTAGCCCGAGGCGAGCCGAGGCTCGAAGCCGGGGCGTGCATCCTTCTTCGGATGCGCGCCCCGGCTTCGTTTTCCTGCCTGCGGCCGGCGCTGGGTCGCTAGAGCCAGAACATGTCGACAGTGTCCCACGCAAGCTTGAGCGCGAGGATCGAGATGGCGACGACGAAGATCTTGCGCACGAACTCGGAGCCGCGGCGCACGGCCATACGCGCGCCGATGACCGCGCCGAGGATGTTCGCGGTGCCCATGATGAGGCCGAGCACCCAGACGACCTCGCCGTGGAGGCCGTAGAGCACGATCGCGGCGATGTTCGTGACGACGTTCGCGATCTTCGCGTTGACGCTCGCCTCGAGGAACCCGAAGCCGAGCACGGCGACCATGAGGATCACGAAGAACGAACCGGTCCCCGGGCCGAGCAGGCCGTCGTAGAAGCCGACGCACAGGCCGATGACGCCGGCGCGCCAGCCCATGGCGGAGCCTTCGTGGCGCGGCTCGTGCGTGATGCCGAGGCGCGGCTTGACGAGGATGTACACGCCGATGCCGACGACCGCGACGAGCACGACCGGGGTGAGGATCTCGCGCGGCAGGAACCGCGAGAACCACGCTCCCCCGGTCGAGCCCGAGTAGGCCCCGATGACGAGTGGCAGGATCACGATGAGCTGCGTGCGGAGCCGGCGGAGGTAGACGAGGCTCGCGCTGAACGTCCCCATGAACGCCGCGAGCTTGTTCGTGCCGAGCACGTAGGGGCTCGGGAGGTTCTGGGGCAACCCGATGACGAGCGCCGGCAGCTGGATCAGCCCGCCGCCGCCCACGACCGCGTCGATCCAGCCAGCGCCGAAGGCGGCGACCGTGAGCAGCACCAGGGTCGTTAGGGTGACCGGCAGCCACGACGCGAGCTCAGCATCCACTTCGCCAGGGTACGCCTGCCCGGGAGCGCTTCTCGTTACGGGACGCCCTCCCCGAGCGGGCAACGGGTTGCGGCCACCACCACGGGATGCGCTACCTAGGTCATCCCGAGGCGCAAACGCAACCCTTGAGCTCCAACGGGTTGCAGTCACTGCCTCGGCATGCGCTTATACGGTCATGCCGAGGCGAAACCGCAACCCTAGGGCCATTTCCGCGGCAATCCGGCGCAGTTGCAGCTACACTTGCAGTCCCTGTCGCAGTCCGTCGAGCACCTCCCTACCTGCAAGGAGGGCCCCAATCGCACCGCGGAACCACGCTCCGCCGTCATGGAACGGCCGCATCAAGGGCACGGGGACGCCCAGAACGCAGAATTCCCCGCCTCGCAGGCCCGGAGCACCCAACAGCACTCCGACCCCACGAACCGGGGAATTCTCCGGATGCGCTACCTACGCCTGCTCGGCGACGTACGCGTCGAACAGCTCGCGAGCCTCATCTCCAGAAGCGGCAGCGAGCACGCGCTGGGCAACCTGGTTGGCCTGCTCTTGCGTGAACTTCTGCAGCTGCACGCGCACGGCCGCGAGCGCGGGCGGCGCCATCGACAGGCTCTTCACGCCGAGGCCGACGAGCACGACGGCGAGGCGCGGGTCGGCCGCGGCCTCACCGCAGACGCCGACCGGCTTGCCGGTGGCGGCGCCGGCGCGGCCGGTCTCCGCGATGAGGCGCAGCACTGCGGGGTGCCACGGGTCTTGGAAGTTCGCGACGGTGCCGAGCACGCGATCGGCGGCGAGCGTGTACTGCGTGAGGTCATTCGTGCCGATCGACACGAAGTCGCTCGTGCGTAACACCTGCTCGGCGACGAGCGCGGCCGACGGCACCTCGATCATCGAGCCGACGACCTCGAGTCCGAACTCGCGGCCGAGCGCGGTGAAGTACTCGCTGTCGGCCGCATCCGCGACCATCGGCGCCATCACCCAGAGCTCGACACCCGAGCGGTCGCGCGCCTCGGCGAGGGCTGCGAGCTGGTCGCGCAGCAGGTTCTCGCGCGCGCGCAGGATGCGGATGCCGCGCATGCCGAGCGCGGGGTTCGCCTCGGCCGCGTCGTTGAGGAACGACAGCGGCTTGTCGGCACCCGCGTCGAGCACGCGCGCGACGACCTTCTTGCCCGCGAACGGCTTCATCAGCGAAGTGTAGACCTCGATCTGCTCGTCCTTCGTCGGCGGCGTGGTGCGGTCGAGGAACAGGAACTCGGTGCGGAAGAGGCCCACGCCCTCGGCCCCGAGGTCGACGGCGGGCTGCGAGTCGGCCGGCTTGCCGACGTTGGCGAGCAGCTGCACGGGCTCGCCGTCGGCGAGGGCGCCCGGGGAGATCGGGGCGGCCGCGATCTCGTCCTGCTCGCGCTGCTTCGCGCGGGCCTCGTCGAGCTGGTGCTTCGTCGGGCCGACGATGACCTGACCCGTCGCGGCATCGACGACGAGCAGGGCGCCGTCGGGAATGTCGTCGGCACCGGCCGCGGCGACGACCGCGGGCAGGCCCTTCTCAGCGGCGATGATGCCGGTGTGCGCCTTCGGTGAGCCGTCGCGGGTCACGAACGCGAGCACCTTGTCGAGGTCGAGCTTGCCGGTGTCGGCGGGCGCGAGGTCGACGGCGACGAGGATGAACGGCTCGTCGCGCTGCGGCACCTCGGGCGCGGGCACGCCCGCGAGCTGAGCCCGGATGCGCTGCGACACGTCGCCGAGGTCCGTCGCGCGCTCAGCCATGTAGCCGCCCATCGCCTTGAGCGTGTCGGCGAACTGCTGGAACGACTCGTAGACTGCGCGCTCGGCGGTCTTGCCGGCCTCGATCGCCCCGGTCACGAGGCCCTCGATTGCGGGGTCGGCGGCCATCATCGACTGCGCCTCGAGCACCTCCTTGAGCGAGCCCTCGGCTTCGCTCGCACGCGACGCGATCTGACTCTGGGTCAGCTTGATTGCGGCCTTCGCGCGCTCCTGCTCGGCAGCAACGTCGCCACGGAACGCGACGTCCTCGGGGATGGGCAGTGGGTCGGGCATGCGCACGGCATTGCCGATCGCAATTCGAGTCCCGACTCCGAAACCGTGAAGCTCCATCGTGCAAACCTTTCGGCTCGGTTCGTGCGCTCCGGGCAGAGCGCATTAGGTCAGCGTAGTGGCGCGCCGCGTAAGGTGTCTGTGTGACCTCAGCAAAGTCGACCAAGTCTAGCCCCGACGCTGCCGCCGCTCACTCGACGGCGAAGCAGTCGTCCACCCACGCGCCCACCGAGCTCTCGATGGCCCGCGTCACCATCTTCCCGCCGTTCCCGAAGCTCCCCGACGACGCGACGTTCGCCGACCGCATCCAGGCCTTCGCCAAGTGGGTGCAGGCGACCCGCCCGATGCGCGCGATCAAGCACTGGTCGGAGCGCCGCGGTGGCACCCTCGCGAGCGGCATGGCCTACCAGGCCCTCTTCTCGGTCTTCGCGGCCCTCCTCGTCTTCTTCTCGGTGATCGGCCTCGTGCTCGGCAACAATGAGGAGCTGCTGGGCTCACTCATCGGCTCGCTCGCCGACATGGTGCCGGGCCTCATCGACACCGGCGACGGCGGCGTGGTGAAGGCCGACCAGCTCCTCGAGCTCGACACCGGCAGCTCCTTCACCATCGCAGGTATCATCGCCCTCGCCTCGACGCTGTGGACGGCGATGAACTTCCTCAACGGCTCGCGCCTCGCGATCCGCGCCATGTTCGACCTGCCGGCCGCGCCCGAGCGCAGTATGGCCGTGACCCGACTCACCGACCTCGGCCTTCTGGTCGCCGGCGCACTCATGCTCATCGTCGCCGCCGGTGTCGTTGCCGCAGGAAGCGGCTTGGCGAACTGGTTGATCCGCGACGTGTTCGGCCTCGATCTCGGCGTCGCCGGTGGAGTGATGATCCAGCTCGCCGGTATGGCGGTGACGCTCGCGGTCTACACCACCGTCGTCGCCGGTATGCTCCGAGTGCTCGCGCAGATCCGCGTCCCCGGCAAGACACTGTGGTCGGGCTCGCTCATCGGCGGCATTGCGATCGGCATCCTCACCTACCTCGGTAGCGCGCTGCTCGGGGGTGCGACCTCGAACCCGCTCATCGCGACCTACGCGACAATCCTCGGTGTGCTCATCTTCTTCAACTTCCTCTGCATGGTGCTCCTCATCACCGCGGCCTGGGTTAAGGTCACGATGGACGATCTAGGCCAGGCCCCGCGCCTCCTCACGCTGGAGGAGGCGGAGCGTGTCACGCACGAGGCCGAGCTCGAGGCGCACCGCGACCGCCTCGCGACCACTCGTCTGCGCCTCGAGCACGAAATGGAGCAGCTCCCCCGTTGGCGCCGCCGCAAGGTGCGCCGCCGCTACGAGCAGGTCATCTACGAGCAGGTCGAGGTAGAGAACGAGATCCGGGCCCTGCGGATGGGCTACGACCCGCTCGAGGCGGAGGCCGAGCGCGAGGGCATCGACGAGGACGACATCACCCTGCGCCGATAGGATGGCGGGCATGTCGCTTCGCATCGCCACCGTCAACGTGAACGGAATCCGCGCCGCCGCCCGCAAGGGCATGGCCGACTGGGTCGCCGAACGCACGCCCGACGTCCTCACGATGCAGGAGGTGCGCGCCTCCCTCGACCAGGCGCAGCCGCTTATCCCGTCGCACTGGCACGTCACGCTCGACGAGAGCAATCAGAAGGGTCGCGCGGGCGTTGCCGTGCTCACGCGCAACGCGCCCGTCGACGTGCGCCGCGAGCTCGGCGACGACGCCGTCGACTCGGCAGGCCGCTGGCTCGAGGTCGACGTGCAGCACGGCGAGCACGTCGTCACGGTCGTGAGCTGCTACACCCACTCCGGCGAGGCCGACACCCCGAAGCAGCAGGCGAAGTGGGGCTTCCTCGAGGCGCAGGCCGAGCGGATGCGCGAGCTCGCGTCCGAGCGCGACTTCGTCGTCGTCACGGGTGATTTCAACATCGGCCACACCGAGCTCGACATTAAGAACTGGAAGGGCAACGTCAAGCGCGCCGGCTTCCTCCCCCGCGAGCGCGGCTACCTGAGCCGGATGTTCGGGGCGACGGGCGAGGACGTCACGGGCGTCGATGGCTCGGTCGGCGCCGGCCTCGGCTACGTCGACGTCGGCCGCACGTTCGCGGGCGAGGTGCCCGGCCCCTACACGTGGTGGTCGAATCGCGGGCAGGCCTTCGACAACGACTCCGGCTGGCGCATCGACTACCAGGCGGCCACCCCGAAGTTGGCCGCCACTGTGGAGAATTACGCGGTAGACCGCGCGGCGGCCTACGATCAGAGATGGTCAGATCACGCACCCGTCGTCGTCGATTACGCCATCTAGCGCGCTCGCGTTCGCGCAGCTGGCCTGCTCCCCACGCGGTGCCGATCGCCAGATGCGCTCGAAAGGACCAAGAACTTCATGACTCAGCCTGCCACCTCGCAGCCCGTGCTCTACTCCGGGATGCAGCCGTCGGCCGACTCGCTCCACCTCGGTAACTACGTCGGCGCCCTCACCAACTGGGTGAAGCTGCAGAACGAGTACGACGCGATCTTCTGCGTGGTGAACCAGCACGCGATCACCTCGGGCATCGACCCGGAGCAGTTGCGCACCCGCACGCTCTCGACCGCGGCGCAGTACATCGCGGCCGGCATCGACCCCGAGAAGTCGATCCTCTACGTACAGTCCGACGTGCCCGAGCACGCGCAGCTCGCGTGGATCCTCGGCTGCATGACGGGCTTCGGCGAGGCGAGCCGCATGACGCAGTTCAAGGACAAGTCGCAGCGCTACGGCAGCGACAAGACCACGGTGGGCCTGTTCACCTACCCCGTGCTCATGGCCGCCGACATCCTGCTCTACCAGACGCAGCAGGTGCCGGTCGGCGTCGACCAGAAGCAGCACATCGAGCTCACCCGTAACCTCGCCGAGCGCTTCAACTCGCGCTTCGGCGAGACGTTCACGATTCCCGAGGGCTTCATTCCGAAGGCGAACGCGAAGGTCTACGACCTGCAAGACCCGACGGCGAAGATGTCGAAGTCGGCGCCGAGCGAGGCTGGCCTGCTGTCGATCCTCGACGACGCGAAGGTGACGACGAAGAAGGTCATGCGCGCGGTCACCGACGCCGACGGCGAGATTCGCTACGATCCCGAGGCGAAGCCCGGTGTCTCGAACCTGCTCACGATCTTCGCGGTGCTGTCGGGCCGCGAGCTCGACGACGTCGCGAACGAGTACGCGGGCCGCGGCTACGGCGACCTCAAGAAGGGCCTCGCCGAGGTCGTCGACGCGACCTTCACACCCATCCGTACTCGCACGGCCGAGCTGCTTGACGACCGGGGCGAGCTCACGCGCCTGCTGCGCTCGGGTGCCGACCGCGCCCGTGAGCGCGCGGCGCCGACGCTCGACCTCGTGCACGAGCGCATTGGTTTCCCGACGCGTGCCGACCTCTAGGCCGCGCCGAACGACGAAGGACGACTTGCCCATGGCATCCCAAACCGACGGCCCGCGTCACGCTTTGCCCGAGGCGACGACCACGCGGGGCGATGTGCTCGTGGTGATTCCGACCTACAACGAGTGCGAAAACATCGCCGAGATCGCCGAGCGCGTGCTCGGGGCCTCGCCCCGCATCGACCTGCTCATCGTCGACGATGCCTCGCCCGACGGCACCGGCGACATCGCCGACCAGATGGCCGCGAGCGATACCCGCGTGCACGTGCTGCACCGCAGCGGCAAGCTGGGCCTCGCAACGGCGTACCTGCAGGGTTTTGACTGGGGCCAGGAACGCGGCTACGAGTACCTGTTCGAGTTCGACGCCGACGGCTCACACCCGGCGGCGAAGCTGCCCGAGCTCATCGAGCAGCTGGATGCGGGCGCCGAGCTCGCGATCGGCTCGCGCTGGGTGCCGGGCGGCGCTACCGAGAACTGGCCGCTGCTGCGCCAGCTGCTCTCGCGGGGCGCGTCGATCTACTGCAAGGTCTGGCTCAAGTCGCGCATCAACGACATCACCGCAGGATTCCGCGGCTACCGCGCCGCGACACTGAAGACCTTCGACCTGAGCAACATCGGCGCCGCCGGTTACTGCTTCCAGATCGAGATGGCGTGGATGTACGAGCGCAAGGGTCTCCCCGTCGTCGAGGTACCGATCACCTTCGTTGAGCGCATCCACGGCGTCTCGAAGATGTCGAGCAACATCATTCTCGAGGCGTTCTGGCGCGTCGCGGCGTGGGGCATCGGCTACCGCGCACGCGGCGTCGAGCATCTGGTGACCCGCAAGTGAGTGACGATATTCGCTTCGAGGTCGAGACCCACCTCCCCACCGTGCACGGTACGTTCCGCGTTCGGGCGTATCACGATGTCGAGACCGGCGACGACCACCTCGCCCTGATCGGCGACGTGCCGGGCGACGATGTGCCGCTCGTGCGCCTGCACTCGGAATGCCTCACGGGTGAGGCCTTCGGTTCCATGAAGTGCGAGTGCGGCCCGCAGCTGCGCACGGCGATGGATGTTGTGGCCGAGCACGGCGGCGTCGTGCTCTACCTGCGCGGGCAGGAGGGGCGCGGCATCGGCCTCGTCAACAAGCTCCGCGCCTACCACCTGCAGGGGGAGGGGCTCGACACCGTCGACGCGAATCTCGCCCTCGGCCTGCCTGCCGACGCCCGCGACTACACGGCCGCCGCCGCGATCCTGCGCGATCTCGCCATCACGCGGGTGCGGCTGCTCACGAACAACCCGCTCAAGCAGGCCGCGCTCACCGAGCACGGCATCGAGGTCGCCGAGCGCGTGCCGCTCGAGGTCGGCCGCAACGCCGTCAACGACCACTACCTGCGCACAAAGGCCGAGCGAATGGGCCACCTCCTCCACCTCGACCTCCCAATCGAGGACGAACAAGACGCCTGATCGGCCACGGTTTTCGCCGCTCGCCAACAGCTCGACAACTCGTAGAATAGCGACATGGAAATTCTTAAGGACATCCTGCTCGTCTTCCACCTCGTGGGTGTTGCGGGACTCTTCGGCGGGTGGTTCCTGCAGATCAAGGCCATCGGCAAGGGCGAGGCCACGATTCCCGCGGGCATGCTGCACTCGGGCTGGCTTGCGCTACTCACGGGCCTCATCATGTTCGGCCTCAACGAGGCGCTCTACGACGTGACGATGGACATCCGCATCAAGCTCACGGTGAAGCTGCTGTTCCTCATCGTGATCATGGTGCTGCTCATGCTTAATCGCAAGAAGAACCCGGTGCCGTCGGGCGTCATGTGGACCGCCGGCGCGCTTACCTTTGCAAACATCGCCATCGCGGTGCTCTGGCACTAAGCACTAGCCGTGAGCAACTCTCGATCCCCCTTCGCGCGCGGCACCGACTCTTCGGCGCCGCGCGCGACGCTGCGGCAGCTGTGGCCGTACCTTTTCGCCGACAAGCGCATGCTCGCGCTGATCATCATCATCTCGCTCGTCGGCGCCGTCTTCTCGCTCACACAGCCGGTGCTCATGGGGCTGCTCATTCAGCAGGTCGAGCAGGGCGCGATGCAGTGGTGGATCGCGTGGCTGCTTGTCGCAGTCGTGATTCTCGCCGCGCTGCTCTCGGGCATGCAGCACTTCCTGCTGCAGCGCACGGGCGAGACGATCGTGCTCAACGCCCGGCGCAACCTCATTCGCAAGATCCTGCGCCTGCCGATCTCGGAGTTCGACGCGCGCCGCACTGGTGACCTCGTCTCGCGCGTCGGCAGCGACACGACGCTGCTGCGGGCCGTCCTCACGCAGGGCCTCATCGAGGCGATCGGCGGCGTGCTCACCTTCGCCGGCGCAATCGTGGCCATGCTCATCCTCGACTGGGTGCTGTTCCTCATCACCTTCGCCTGCGTCGCGATCTCGGCGGTCGTGGTTGTGGCGCTCGGCGGGCGCGTGATGCGCGCCTCCGCCGCCGCCCAGGCGAAGGTCGGCGAGCTCAGCTCCTCGACCGAGCGGGCGATCTCGGCGATGCGCACCCTGCGCGCCGCGAACGCGACCGAGCGCGAGGAGCGCAAGGTGATCGAGGACGCCGAGGGCGCGTACCGCCGCGGGCTCGACATCGCCGCGATCTCGGCCGTCATGGTGCCGGTGTCATTCCTCGCCCTGCAGCTCTCGCTCGTGCTCGTGCTCGGCGTCGGCGGCGCCCGCGTCGCCGCGGGGAGCCTCACGGTCGCCTCGCTCATCTCGTTCATCATGTTCCTCTTCCTCATGATCGCGCCGCTCACGCAATTCTTCGGCGCGATCTCGGCGGTCGCCTCGGCGCTCGGCGCGCTCGGCCGTATCGAGGAGATCGTCAACCTGCCCGACGAGGAGGCGAACGACCGCACGTCCTGCGCCGTCGTCGCGCTGCGCGGGCCCGCCAACGTCGACGCCGAGCCGTCGGCCCCCGCGATCGAGTTCGCGAACGTGTCGTTTCGCTACCCCGAGCGGGTCGTGCGGGCCGCGCAGGCGCGCGCCGACGCATCCGCCCGTTTCGACGGCTTCGTCACCGCTCGCGGCCGCGCTGCGCAGAAGGACGCCGACAAGCTGCTCATGATCGACGAGTCGACGCAGGTCGAGTCGCCGCTCGTACTCGACGAGGTCTCGTTCACGGTGCCGCGCGGCCACAAGGTCGCACTCGTCGGCCCCTCGGGCGCCGGTAAGTCGACCTCGCTCGCGCTCATCGAGCGCTTCTATGACCCTATCTCGGGCGTTATCTCGC
The DNA here is from genome assembly GCF_900626105.1 of Gulosibacter massiliensis. Taxonomy (NCBI): domain Bacteria; kingdom Bacillati; phylum Actinomycetota; class Actinomycetes; order Micrococcales; family Microbacteriaceae; genus Gulosibacter; species Gulosibacter massiliensis. The sequence continues at coordinate 1,439,516 of NZ_UYZX01000001.1, read as the reverse complement.
TCGGCGGCGTCGACCTCCGCGCGATCGAGCGACCCCAACTGCGCGACCAGCTCGGCTACGTGCAGCAGAACTCGCCGACGCTCGCGGGCACGATCCGCGACAACCTGCTGCTCGGCAACCCCGGCGCGAGCGATGACGAGTGCGTTGCCGTGCTGCGCCAGGTGAACCTCGGCGGCGTCGTCGACCGCTCCCCCGCGGGCCTGGATGCGCAGGTCGGCGAGTCGGGCGTGCGCCTGTCGGGCGGCGAGCAGCAGCGCCTTGCGATCGCGCGCACGCTGCTTTCGGCCCCGCCGGTGTTGCTGCTCGACGAGTCGACCTCGGCCCTCGACGGCGAGAACGAGGCGCTCATGCGCGGCGCCCTCGACACCGTCTCGGAGGGCCGCTCGATGCTGATGATCGCACACCGGCTCTCGACGGTCGTCGACGCCGACGAGATTCTCGTGCTCGATGGCGGCCGCATCATCGGCCGCGGTACGCACGAGCAGCTGCTCGAGACGACGCCGCTCTACCGCCGGCTCGCCGAATACCAGTTGCTCGCGTAGCGGCTACGCGACGCCGACGTACTCGATCTCGGCGCCGGCCTCTTCGAGTTCGTCGAGGGCGGCCGCCGAGGACTCGGGGGCGACGCCCGCGCAGAGGTCGCTCAGCACCCGCACCTTGAACCCGAGGCTCAGCGCCGCGAGCGCCGAGGCACGCACGCAGTGGTCGGTCGCGATGCCGACAATGTCGAGCTCGTGCACGTCGGCCTCGCGGAGCACCTCGAGCAGCGAGCGCTGCTGTTCGTCGACCCCCTGGAACGCCGAGTAGTCGGGCTTGCCCTGGCCCTTGCGCACCTCGGCGGTGAGCGCCGTGGTGTCGAGGTCGGGGTGGAACTCGGCGCCCTCGGTGCCGGCGACGCAGTGCACCGGCCACGAGTCGACGAAGTCGGGGGTCGCGGCGAAGTGCCCGCCGTTGTCGCCCTCGGCGTTGTGCCAGTCGCGCGAGGCGACGACGCACGCGTAGTCGTCGCCGTAGCGACGCAGGTGTTCTGAGATGTCTCGGGCAACCTGGCCGCCGCCGCTGCAGGCGAGGGCACCGCCCTCGGTGAAATCGTTCTGCACATCGACGATAAGGAGTCCGCGCGTCATAGGCCCAGCGTATCGAGCCGTGGGGCACGAGTCACCGGTTTTCGGGCGCGAGTTATCGGTTCGTGAGCTCGATGCCGCAGTTGTAGATGGCCGTTGCCGCCGCATCGAGCGCGTTGCGGTTCGTGATGGTCGTCGTGGTCGCGTCGGTTTCGGGGTTGGGCACCGCGACGAAGAGCGCGAAGGTGAGTTGCACGCCCTCGGGCAGCACCATGAAACCCGCCAGCGCGTAGACCTGGTCGGTATAGCCCGTCTTCGCCTGTACCGCGCCGTCGGGCACCCCGTTGATGCGCTGCTCAAGCGTGCCCGACTGCATGTTCTCGGGCAGGTAGTCGCGCAGGATCCCGAGGCCGTCGTCACCCGCGTCGATGAGCTCGAGCAGGCCGACGATCGTCGCGGCGCTGCCGCGGTTGTCGCGCGAGAGGCCCGAGCCGTCGGCGCCGACGAAGCCGGCCGTCGACACGTCCAGGGCGTCGAGCGCGAGCTGCTGCCCCGCATCCACGGCGTCGAAGTCGCTGCCGGCGCCGAGCTCGATCGCGACGAGGCGCGCGAGCACTTCGGCGATCACGTTGTCGCTGTCGAGCAGCATCGTCTCGACGAGCTGCTCGACCGTCGGCGACCAGACCTCAGCGATCGGTTCGCTGTCGGGCTCGATGCCGATCGTGTCGTCGACGTCGGCGCCGAGGGCGGCAGCAAAGGCGTCGGCCGCATCCTCCGATGGTGTCAGCGTGCGCGGCGAATATTCGGTCGTCGGGTCGGCGCGGCCGGCGTCGATCATGAGCGCGGAGATCGCCGAGGTCGAGCCGTCGACTCGGTCGGCGTCGTTCCAGCTTGGCTGCCAAGTGTCGCCGGTGAAGAGCGAGTCGTCGTAGCTCACGGTGGTCGCGCCGCCAGCCGCGGTCACGGCATCGGCGAGCTCGGCGACTGACGCCGTGGCCTGCGCGTAGTAGCTCGTGGTCTGTGACTTCAGCGTCGGGTCGCCGCCGCCGACGAGGACGACACTGCCGGCCTCAGTGCCGGGGTAGACGGTGGTGGGCAGGCGGGTGTCGGCGCCGAGCGTCGACACCGCCGTGACCGCGGTCACGAGCTTCATGACGGATGCGGTCGGGGTCGCCTCGTCCTCCTGACGCGCGAAGAGCACCTCACCGGTGTCGGCGCGCTCGACGATGCCGTGGAAGTCGAGGGCGGCCGACGAGGTGACGTCGTCGGCGATCGAGCAGGTGCGCGGCGTCGACGAGCCGGTCGTCACGGTCGGATGCGGCACGACGACCTCGGTCGGGGTCGGCGTGGGTGCCGCCGACTCGGGCAGCAGACCCATGCGGGCGGCGCCTGCACCAAGCGCGAGCCCGCCGACGAGGGCGATCGCGAGCAGTGTCACCAGCCACGGCGCCCGCCGTCGCCCGGGCGCATCCGCCTGCTGCGTGTTCACACCGCTCCTTTCGACCGCCTTAGCCTACTTGCGGATGGCAACGGCCGGGCAGCCTAGGCTGCCCGGCCGTTGCCATCCGCGTGGTTAGGCGGGGGTGTTGATCTTGCCCACGAGCTTCTCTCCGCGAGCGACGCGCTTCTCATCGTCGCTGCCGGGGATCACGTTGCCGCGCAGCGACCGGCCCGCGGTCTCGTTAAACGTGAGCACCGAGATGAGGCCGATGAGGCCCGCAACGGCGAGGTAGAAGCCGGGCACGAGCGGGCTGCCCGTGACCTCAACGAGCCAGGCGTTCGCGGCGCCAGCGGTGCCACCGAACAGGGCGGTTGAGATGTTGTAGCCGATCGCGAAGCCCGAGTACCGCACGGCGGTCGGGAACAGCGCGGGCAGCGTCGAGGAGATCGTCGAGATCACCATGACAAGGCAGAGGCCGAGGATGCCGAGGCCGAGCAGGTGCGACCAGATCGCCTCGATCTGCAGCAGCATCACCGCGGGTACCGAGAGCACGATGAAGCCGAGGCTCGCGGCGATCAACAGCGGCTTGCGGCCGATGCGGTCACTCAACGCCCCGAACGGCACGATCACCGCCATCATGGCCACCTGAATCGCGACGAGCGTCCAGTTCGACGCCACCGGGTCTTGCCCCAACGTCGTCGCCATGTAGCTCGGCATGTACGTGAGCACGATGTAGAACGCGACGTTGATGAGGATCACGAAGCCGAAGAGCTTGAACACCTGCTTCGGGTAGTGCTTGAAGAGGTTGCCGAGCGCCTTAAACGCCGACTCGTTCTCGTCGGTGTGCTTCGAGTCCTGCTTGAACGTCTCGGACTCCTGCAGGCTCGACCGCAGCCAGAGCGCGACGCCACCGAGCGCGAGGGTGACGAAGAACGGCACGCGCCACCAGAAGTCGAGCATGCCCTGTTCGCCGACGACGGCGGTGAGCGTGGTGCAGAGGATCGCCGCGCAGCTCGCGCCGAGCAGCGTGCCAAACTCGAGGAACGAGCCGTAGGCGCCGCGTCGGTTGTCGGGCGCGTGCTCCGACATGAACACGGCCGCGCCGGCGTACTCGCCGCCGGCCGAGAAGCCCTGCAGCATGCGCAGCAGCACGAGCAGCACGGGGGCGAGGAAGCCGACCTGCTCGAAGGTCGGCAGAATGCCGATGGCCGCGGTCGCGAGCGAGATCATGATGATCGTCAGCACGAGCACCTTCTGGCGACCGACGCGGTCGCCGAGCGGGCCGAGGATGAGACCGCCGAGCGGGCGCACCAGGAACGACACCGCGAAGGTGAGGAACGCGAAGATCGTGGGCCAGGCGCCCGTGTCGTCGCCGAAGGTGAAGAAGTGCGCGGCGATGTAGGTGACGAGGTAGCCGTAGATGCCGTAATCGAACCACTCGATGGCGTTACCCAGGGCCGACCCGGCTACCGACTTGCGGGCCAGTTTCTTCTGGACCGCGGTGAGGTCGATCTCTTTCGTGATGGGTGGGAGTTCGTCGTACGGGGGTGGGGTCGCAGTCATCGGATGTCCTCTCGGCGCAGGGCCGCGTTGCGGCCTTGGTGCGCGCTCAGCGCGCGCTCGGGTTTCGGTGGGGCGATCCTTTCTTGCTCGTTGACGAGTCGGGTCGGTCTGCTGCGGGTTAGTGGGAATTCTGGGCGGCGCTCTGGCCTGCGAGGGCGGCGCGCACCGCCATGAGCGCGTAGGCGCGGGCGGCGAGATGCAGGTCGGAGACGAGCACGTGTTCGTCGGGTTGGTGCGCCTGCGTCGTGAGGTCTCCGGGGCCAAACACGAGGCAGTCCACGCCGTGATGGCGGTGCAGGAATCCGCCCTCGCACGCTGCGGTCCACACGCCCACCGAGCCGTCGCCGCCGGCGTCGCGCACCGCGTGCACCGCGGCGTTCACGAGTTCGGACTCCGGCTCCGTTTCGAATCCTGGCATCACCATCTCGACTTCCCCGCTCACGCGGATGCGGTCGGTGCCGACACGGGCTCGGTCACGGATCCTGCCGCGCGCGTCCGCAAGCAGGTTGTTGAGGATAGCATCCGGCTGCTCGTCGGGCAGGATGCGGCGGTCGATCGTGAGCGTGCAGCGGTCGGCGACGATCGACGTGCCGTGGCCGCCCTCGACGGTGCCGACCGACCACGTGCCACTGCCGAGCACGGGATGCGGGTGGCGGCGCAACGCCGCGTCGTCGGCCTCGACCGCGGCGATCACCTCGATCGCCGCGACGATGGCGTTTGCACCCTCGTCCGGCTTGCCGGCGTGCGCGCTCGCACCCTCGAGATTGACGCGGACGTTCATCGCGCCGCGGCACGCGGTGATCGTCACGAGGTTCGTCGGCTCGGCGACGATGCAGGCACGGTAGCTGCCGACCGGCTCGTGCTCGATGTAGTGGAGCACGCCCTTCGCCCCGAGCTCCTCGTCGACCGTGACGACGAGGGTCATCGGCAGGTGCGGCAGCTCGGCATTCACCGCCGCCATCGCGGAGACGACGGCCGCGAGGCCGCCCTTCATGTCGGTCGTGCCGCGGCCGTAGAGCGCGTCGCCCTCCCGCAGGCAGGCGTAGGAGTCGCGCGTCCAACCCTCCCCCGCGGGCACGACGTCGCTGTGGCCGAGAAACAGGATGCCGTCGCCGAGGCTGTGGTCACCGATCCGAGTGATGAGGTTGGGGCGCCCCGGCTCGACGGTCTGCATTTCCACCTCGGCGCCGAGCGCGCGCAGCGCGAACGCGAGGCGCGTCGCCGTCGCCTCCTCGGTGCCGCCGGGGTTCTCGCCGCCGACGCGCACGAGCTCGGCCGTGAGCTCGGCGATCGCGTCGGCGTCTAGCCGGTCGATAACGGCCTGTTCTGCGTCGGTGATACTCACGCCCCGCCTCCCGTGCTCGGCCGCAGCAAGAGGTTGCGGGGCACGTCGGCGAAGGTCTCGACCCCGTTCGCTGTGACGCGGATCGCCTCCGAGGTCTCGAAGCCGTAGCCCTGCATCCACATGCCCGCGATGAGGTGGAAGGTCATGTTTTCGACGAGCACGGTCGGGTCATCGCGGCGCAGACTCACGGTGCGCTCGCCCCAGTCGGGCGGGTAGCCGATGCCGATCGAGTAGCCGAGGCGCGAGGCCTTCTCGTAGCCGGCGGCCGAGAGGACCTTGGTGAATGCCTCGCTCACGTCGTGCGCCGTGACGCCTGGGCGCGCTGCCGCGAGCGCGGCCTCGAGCGCGTCGGTCGTCGCGTCGGCGAGGCGGCGCAGCTCGGCGCTCGGGGTGCCGAGGTAGGCGGTGCGCGCGATCGGCGAGTGGTAGCGACGGTGGGCACCGGTGAGCTCGAGGGCAACGCCGGTCTCGTCGGGTAGCGGGTCGTGGCTCCAGGTGAGGTGGGGCGTGTCGGCGGCCGCGCCGACCATCATGAGCGGCACGATCGCCGGGTAGTCGCCCGCGGCATCGTCGACGCCCCGCGCCTGCGCGGCCTGGATCGCCGCGGCAACCTCGTTTTGCGGCCGGCCGGGCACGAGCGCCTCGAGGCCCGCCGTCATCGCCGAGGTGGCGACGCGGCCCGCGATGCGCATGAGCTCGATCTCGGCGGGCGACTTCACGAGTCGCACCCAGCCGACGAGATCCTGGCTGTCGTCGAGCTGCCAGCCGGGCAGGTGCGCCCGCAGCGAGAGGAAGGTGCGCACCGTGAAGAAGTGCGCCTCGCCCTCGTAGCCGACCCGGCGCGGCTCGGTGCCGACGCGATCGAGCAGGGCCTGCGCGATCCAGTCGCCGGGGTGGCAGTCGGGCTGGTGGATGAGTGACTCGGGGTAGCCGAGGATCTGCTCTGGCGGGAAGGTCGTCGCGGTGCGGTGGGCGCCGTTCGCATCCATTTCGCGCATGATGAGCAGCGGCTCGCCGTCGAGCGGCAGAAACAGCACCTGTGGCATGTAGAACGACCACGCGTTGTAGCCCGTGAGGTAGTAGAGGTTTGCGGGGTCGGCCACGAGCAGGGCGTCAAAGCCGCCGGCACGCATCCGCTGCCGCACGCTGTCGCGCCGCGCGATGAACTCTGTTTCGCTGAACGGGGCGCCGATGCTCGGTCCAACGTGCGGCTGCGACATTCGTTTCCCTTCGACAGCACGGCGCTGGCTTGCGGCTTCGCGTCGTTACGACGGTGATGTGCTGGCAATACTGCCACGCTCATCGACGAACGTCGTTATTTACTCCACTGATGCTGCGGGATTCACCTCGGCTGCCTCGATCAGCAGCTCTTCGAGGCGCGCGAGGGCGGCGGCGCGACCCGGCTCGGGGGTGGCCGTCGCGACGAAGCGCACCCGGCGCATCCCGAGGTCTTGCACCGTCGGCCGCGCGACGACGCGGTAGCGGGTGTCGACCGCCGACTCGACGATGAGGCCGACGCCGACGCCCGCGGCGACGAACCCGTGCACGAGCGAGTAGTCCTCGCTCTGCAGGAGGGTGTTCGGCACGAAGCCGGCCGCGCCCGCGGCCGTGAGCAGCGCGCGCTCGGAGGCCTCGAGCACGCTGCGCGAGCGAATCCAGTCGGCCTCGGCGAGGTCGGCGAGGTCGATAACCTCCTGGGTAGCGAGTGGATGGTCGGCGCCGAGCATGATGCGAAAGGGCTCGCGCTCGAGGGTCCGCTGGCGCAGCGCCGCGTCGGTCACCGAGGTGTCGCCGTCGAGGTCGTACAGCAGCGCGCAGTGCAGCGAGCCGTCGAGGAGCTGCTCTTGCAGCCCGAGCGGCTCGCCCTCGACGAGCTCGACCTGCACCGTGCGACCCGTGCCCAGCTTCGCGAGCACCTGCGGCAGGAGGCGTGCGCCGGCCGATTCGAAGGTACCCATGCGCAGCACGGGCCCGCCTGACTGACCGAGCTCGGCGACGTCGCGTTCGGCAACGCGCAGGCGGGTGAGCACGGCACGGGCGTGCTCGAGCATGAGCTCGCCGGCCGCCGTGAGCGCCGTGCCGGTGGCGCCCGAGACGACAAGCTCGGAGTCGAGGTGTCGCTCGAGCGCGCGCAGGTGGTGGCTGATCGTCGGTTGCCCATAGTGGAGGTCGCGGGCCGCGGCAGCGAGCGAGCCGGTGCGGGCGATCGCGTCGAGCACGGAGAGCTGGCGAAGGTCGAGCATACAAGCAGCCTAGGGCCGAGCACCCATAGCCACCATAGGGAGTATTGAGGGATCTCGACACTTCTGCGCTTGTGCCAAACCGACAGGTGGGGCAAAAATCTGCATATGACTGCCTTAAACGACTCCCAATACGCGGCCCCCTATTCCGAACAGCTGCAGGTCTTGGCGTCATTGCAGCTCGAACGCTACTTCGTGCCCGGCCACGGCGCCGACGCGGAGGGTTCGACGCATCTCACCCGCGTCTTCGGCGAGAAGGCCGTCGCCCTCGACTTCCCGATGATCCTCACCGAATTTCCGCTCGCCGACCCGCAGATTCCGCTCGGCGACGCGCCCGACACGATGCAGCGCGCGCTCACGCTCGCGGCGGATGCGTGGGGCGCGAGCCGAGCCTGGTTCCTCACCAACGGTGCCTCGGCCGGCAACCAGATCGCGATGCTCGCGCTCGGCACGCTCGGTGACAAGCTCATCGTGCAGCGCAGCTGCCACTCGTCGACGATCGACGGCATGATGCTCGCGAACGTCGAGCCGGTCTTCATGCGGGCGTCGATGGACCTCCGCCTCAGCCTCGCGCGCGGCGTCACGCCGCAGCAGGTCTCCGAGGCCCTCACCGAGCATCCGGATGCCGCGGCCGTCTTCGTCGTCAGCCCGAGCTACTCGGGCGCCGTCGCCGACATCGCCGCGATCGCGAAGGTCGCCCACGACGCGGGCAAGCCGCTTATCGTCGACGAGGCGTGGGGCTCGCATTTCGGCTTCCACCCCGAGCTGCCGACGAACGCGATTCGCCTCGGCGCCGACCTCGTCGTCTCGAGCACCCACAAGCTCGCCGGCAGCCTCACGCAGTCGGCGATGCTACTGCTCGGGCAGGGCCCGCACGCGGCCGCCCTGGGCGCCGCGGTCGACCGTGTCTCGAAGGTTGTCACCTCGACGAGCTCGAGCGCGCTGCTTATGGCGGCGCTCGACGAGACCCGTCGCTTCCTCGCCACCGAGGCGAGCACCGCGTTCAACCGCGGCCTCGAGTCGGCCGAGGAACTGCGGGTGCGCCTCGCCGAACACGGCCGCTTCACCGAGGCGCGCGAGCAGCAGCTCGCGGCCGAGGACACGATCGCGATCGACCCGTTCAAGCTCGTCATTGACACCCGCTCGGGCAACATCGGTGGCTTCGAGACGTACCAGCACCTCGCCTACGAGCAGCGTGTGGTGCCCGAGCTCGCGACCGACGGGGCCGTGGTGTTCGTGCTCGGCGCCGCTCGCACCGCGAATGTTGACCGCTTCATGCGCGCGATCGACGCACTGCCCGAGATGCCGAGCAACGCGATCGCCGCCCGCGTCGTCGATCCGGGCCCCCGCGCAATGTCGCTGCGCGACGCGTTCTTCGCGCCGAGCGAGGTCGTGCTCGCGAAGGATGCGGTGGGTCGCGTCTCGAGCGACTCACTCGCGGCCTACCCGCCCGGTGTCCCGAACCTTACGCCCGGTGAGACGATCACCGAGGAGATCGTCGACTACCTGCAAGCCGTCGCCGCCGCCCCGATGGGCTACGTGCGCGGCGCGGTCGATCCGGCCGCCGCGACCTTCCGCGTCGTCAAGTAGCGGCGGCAGAGCGCGACAGCAGGGCCCGGTGGCGGGTTGCGCCGGCCGGGCCCTGTTGTGGGTTACCTCGGTAGTGGTTAGCGCGAGTCGGCCTGCTCGAGCTGCGCGCCCGGCTTGGTCGCCGCATCCTCAGCCGCATCGTGCTCGTCGGCGCCGTGGTCGTCGGCGCCGAGCGTCGACTCGTCGAACGGCAGTTGACCCGAGAGCACGAGGCGCACGCGCTCCATGTCGACCTGCTTCGTCCACGTGCCGATGAGCAGGGTAGCGATGGCGTTACCGCTGAAGTTTGTGATGGCCCGACCCTCCGACATGAAGCGGTCGATGCCGACGATGACGCCGACGCCGCCGACGAGGTCGGGGCGGTAGGCCTGCAGGCCCGCGGCGAGGGTCGCGAGGCCCGCGCCGGTGACGCCCGCGGCGCCCTTCGAGGCGATGATCATGAACACGAGCAGGCCGATCTGCTCACCGATCGACATGGGCGAGCCCATACCCGAGGCGATGAAGAGCGACGCCATCGTGAGGTAGATCGCGGTGCCGTCGAGGTTGAACGAGTAGCCCGTGGGCACCGTGATGCCGACGACGGGTTTCGCGACACCGAGGTGCTCCATCTTCGCGATGAGGCGCGGCAGCGCCGACTCCGACGAGCTCGTGCCGACGATAAGCAGGTACTCGCGGCCGAGGTAGCCGATGAGGCGGAACACGTTCACCCGCGTGAACGCGTAAAGCAGCGTACCGAGCACCACCACGACGAAGAGGAAGCAAGTGATGTAGAACGCAACCATGAGCAGGCCGAGGCTGAAGATCGCGCTGATGCCGGTCTTGCCGATGACGGCGGCGATCGCACCGAACGCGCCGATCGGGGCGAGCCAGAGGATCATGCTGAGGATGCGGAAGACGAGCGTCTGCAGCTGCTTCACGACGCCGAGGATCGGCGTGCCGCGCTTGCCGAGCCCCTGCAGCGCGAAGCCCGTAACGAGCGCGATGAACAGCACCTGCAACACATTCTCGCCGGTGAAGGGTGCGAAGAAGGTCGTCGGGATGATACCGAGCAGGAAGTCGGTCGTGCCCTGCGCCTCGGCAGTCGCCTCGTAGGTCGAGCCAGCCATGTTCAGCCCGTCGCCCGGGTGGATGATGTTGCCCACGACGAGGCCGATCGCGAGCGCGAACGTCGACATCACCAGGAAGTAGATGAGCGCGAGGCCGCCGATCTTGCCGACCGTCGCGGCTTTGGCGATCGAGCCCACGCCGACGACGATCGTGCAGAAGATGATCGGCGCGATCATCATCTTGATGAGCCCGACGAACGCCTTGCCGAGCGGCTCAAGTCCGATCGCGAAGTCGGGCGCCGCGAGCCCGACGATCACGCCGAGCACGACCGCGAGAATCACCGAAACGTAGAGCCAGGTGTGCTTGTCCCAGCCGGCGATCCCGCGCGGTTTTGCCGCATCCTGGGACGCACCCGTGGGTGTCTGATTCGAGAGAGCCATCATTGCCTCCGTTGTGAACTTCGTTGTCACGTGCGGGCGGGCACCCGTACTGCCCTTTACCCTGGTGTGTGCACGCGCGCGGGCTCCGCTTGTGGTCGTATTGGTCTTCGCGCGCACGTCGCACGTCGACCGCACACGAGGGAGGGGTGGGTCTGATGGCACGATTTCGCTGGAGCGCCGCGACGCTCGTATTCGTGCTCGTCGCGCTCGCCTCGGCCCTGTTCATGGCGGTCACGTCGACCTACCTCGTCATCGACGCGCTCGCCGATGCCCGCGGCGACGCCACGACAACGACACACGCTGTGTCGATCGCGCTCGCCGACTCCCGCTCTTGCGTGAGGCGCTCGCGGACGACGACGCCGCGACCGAGACCCTCCAGCCCGTCGTGACCGAGGTAGAGCACGACGCTGGCCTCGACTTCGTGACGATCATGCGGCCCGACGGAACGCGCGTCACGCATCCAACCGACACGCAGGTCGGCGCGCACTACCTCGGCACGATTCCGGATGCGCCCGAGCCGCTCTCCGAAGAGTTTGTTGGCTCGCTCGGGGCCTCTATCCGCACGATCGTGCCGGTGCTCGACGACGACCAGGTCGTCGGCTGGGTCTCCTCCGGCATCACGATCCGGAGCATCGACGCCGGGCTGCCGCAGCGACTCGCGACGGTCGCGATCGTGTCGCTGTTCGTACTGCTGCTTGGCCTCGGCGGCGCGGTGCTCGCGCGCCGGGGCATCCGTCAACTCGCCGGCGACCTGCCGGCCTCAACAATCCGCGACGCCGTGTCATCGCGCGAGTCGGTGCGCACGCTGAGCTCGGCGATGCGCGCTCAGGCCCATGAGCATGGCAACCGCCTGCGCACCGCCGTTGGCTTGCTCGAGCTGGGACGCACCGACGAGGCCATCAGCATCCTTACCGAAACCGCGGGGCGGCAACAGCTGCTGCTCGATATCGCCGCCGACGGCAGCCGGCTCGAGCCCGCTGTGCAGGCACTCCTGCTCGGCAAGGCGTCAGCCGCGGCAGAGCGCGGCATCGAGTGGTCGATCGAGATCGACCCCGCGGCACCGCGCTCGACACTCACTGCGGTCGACGCCGTCTCGGTGTGCGGCAACCTCATCGACAATGCCCTCGACGCGGCAGGCGAGAGCGAAGCGGCGCGGTGGGTCGAAGTGTCGATCATGCCCGGCGCGGACGGCGCGGTCGTCTTCGCGATCGCCGACAGCGGGCCCGGCTTCGCGCCCGGCATCGAGGCGCGGATGTTTGAGGAGGGCGTCTCGTCGAAGCCAGCCGACGCGTCGGGTCGCGGCATCGGCCTCGCCCTCGTACGATCGATCGTCGACGCCGCAGGCGGCACGATCGAGGTGAGCAAGGCACCGACGCTGTTCACGGTGACGCTGCCGGGCCGTGCCGTGCAGGAGGAGGGTCAACGGTGATCAATGTGCTGCTCGTCGACGATGAGCCCCTCGTACTCGAAGCGCACCGCGAATACGTCGGGCGCATCGACGGCTTTCGTGTCGTGGCCGAGGCCTCCGGGGCCCGGGCCGCCCTCGACCGGCTCGCCCCGAACATCCGCGGCGGGGGCGGCGACACGATCGACCTCGTGCTGCTCGACATGACGATGCCCGACGGCACTGGGGTCGACGTGCTGCGGTACGCGCGGGCGAAGGCGACGCCGGTCGACGTCATTGCCCTCACAAGCGTGCGCGACCCCGAGGTGGTGCGGCAGGTGATCATGCTCGGCGCCGTGCAATACCTCGTGAAGCCGTTCACCTTCGCCGATTTTCGGAAGAGGCTCGCGCAGTACCGCGACTATCGGGCGCGCCTGCGGAACGCGTCGGGCGCGGCGACGCAGTCTGAGATCGACGCGATGATCGGCGCCCTGCGGCCGGCGCCGACGGCGCTGCCGAAGGGGTTATCGCCGCAGTCGCTCCAGGCGGTGCTCGCCGTCGTGCGCGCGCGGGCGCAGGTGACGGCAGCCGAAGCGGCCGAGGTCGCGGGCATGTCGCGCGTGACGGCGCGGCGCTACCTTGAGCACCTGGCTGAGCTCGGCAGTGTCGAGCGCGTGGCGCACTACGGCACCGGCGGTCGGCCGCGCTCAGAGTACCGCTGGCGCGGTGCGCGGTAGTTGATGCTCTTCTTGGGCGGTGAGCGGCCTGACGTGTCTTTTTGGCGCTGTCAACGACGCAGCGTGAGTGTTTGTGGCGCTGTCACCGACGCGGTGAGCCAGGTTGTGGCGCTCTCTCCGACGAGCGCGAACGGTGGTGGCGCGCTCAGCGACAAGTGGCGCGATGCTGACGACGCCGCTTGTCGCTGACGGCGCCAATTCGCACCATCGATGCCGCCCCAACCGCGACACCCCTGGTTCGAAGAACGCTGTCGAAGTGGCAGGGCAGCGGCAGCCCGAACCCACGGGCCGAGTTGCCGCACGCGGCGCGTGGACGCGAGTTACTCGTCGCCGCCGAATCGGGCGACGCGCTCGGCGACCCGTTGGCCGTCGAGCACCACAACGCGCCCCTCGAAGCGAGGCTCGCGCAGCGCGACCGAGTGCGAGCATTCGCCTGCACCGAAATGCCCCGGTCACCTTCGCGCTGCTGCGCGGGTGACCGGGGCGTTTGTTGTCGGAGCCGCCTACCAGAATCGAACTGGTGACCTATTCATTACGAGTGAATCGCTCTACCGACTGAGCTAAGGCGGCGTGCCGCCAGTGACAGGCGACACGAAATCTTATCGTACGTTTCGTGTCGCGCGCCACTCGGGGCAAATCAGCGCTAACAGTTGATGTCGCCCTCGGGCAGGTTGCCCGTGATGAGGTAGTCGTCGACGGTGCCGATGACGCACTCGCTGCCCTCGTCGTAGGCGATGTGGCCCTCGCCCTCGTAGACGAGCAGCGACGCCGACTCGAGCTGCTCGGCGACGGCCTCGGCCCACTTCAGCGGGGTTGCGGGGTCGTTCGTCGTCGCGACGACGAGCACGGGGGCCGCGCCGGCGCCCACGACGGGCTCCTGCTCGGTCACGCGCGACTGCACGGGCCAGTTCTCGCAGGTGACATCGCCGACCTCGAGCTGTGCCTCGGTCATTGGCGCCTGGAACAGCGTGACGTCCTGCAGCTTCTGGTTGAACGCCTTGATCGTCGCCTTGTCGGTCACGAGCGGGTAATCGAGGCAGTTGATCGCGGTGAACGCCTCTTCCTGGTTCGAGTAGTAGGTGCCGCTCGGGTCGCGACCGTTGTACGAGTCGGTGAGCGAGAAGAAGATGCTCGAGTCCTTGTTGCGCTCCCACTGCACGAACGCCTGTGTGACGTACTGCCAGCTCGTCTCGTCGTACATGCCAGCGACGATCGCCTGGTAGATGACGCTTGAAGTGAAGACGCGGCCATCGGCGGCGCGCGGGGTCGTCTCGTCAACGTCGTTCATGATGTCGCTGATCTCGTCGATCGCACCGTCGACGCCGCCCGCCTGGTCGAACGGGCACTCGGCCGAGGTGAGGCAGTCCTCGAGATACGCGCGGATCGAGTCGCTGAACTTCTCCTGTTGGTCGAGGATCACGTCGAACATCGGCACGGTCGGGTCAGTCGCGCCATCGAGCACGACACGGCCAACCTGCTCGGGGAACATGTCGATGTACTGGGCCCCGATGTCGGTGCCGTACGAGAAACCGAAGTAGTTCAGTGCGCTGCCTTCACCCACGACGTAGCGGAGCATGTCGAGGTCCTGCACCGTCGACTTCGTGTCGACGTACTCGAGCAGCGGGCCGGTGTTCTCGTAGCAGGAGTCGCCGAACGCGGCGGCCTTCGCCTGCTGGTAGGCGAGCAGCTCATCTTCGCTCATGTCGGCGTAGCCGTCGGGCACGCCGTAGAGGTAGTCGTCCATGCCCGCGTCGTCGACGCAGTAGACCGCGCTCGAGTAACCGACGCCGCGGGGGTCCCAGCCGACGATGTCGAAGTTCTCGCGCAGATCGCTCGAGAACATGTAGTCGCCACTCTGAGCAACGAAGTCGACGCCGCCCGCGCCCGGGCCACCCGGGTTCGTGAACAGCGCGCCTTGCGAGTTGCCGCCTGTGGCGGGCAGCTTCACGAGCGCGAGCTCGATCGGGTCATCTGAGCCGGGCTCGGCCCAGTTCAGGGGCGCGTCGACGTAGGCACACTCGGCGGTATCGTCGACCGCCGCGTACTCCTCGGGACACTCGCCCCACTCGATGCCCTGCTCGTAAAAGTCTTCGCCGCCCGGCGCCACCGACTCGGGGATGCCCACGGCGCCCTCGCTACCGCCGTCGTTCTCTTCCTCGTTCGACTGCTGCTCGTCGGGCGTCTGGAGCTCCTGAATCAGGGTGCAGCCGCTGAGCACGAGGGATGCGGTGAGCGTGATCGCCCCGGCGCCAATCAGTCTTGCTCGTCGTCGCTTCGCTGCTTCTCGCATCGGTGTCCTCTCAGCGCGGGCTTCGGGCGGGGTCGCGCTAGCTCGAGCCGATGGCGTAACCGATCAGCAATTCTTCGAGCGCGAGCTGCGGCGGCACATTTGCCGCCAATCGTTCGCGCACCAGCGCAATTGCTTCAATGCTAGCGATCGTGTGCCACGCGGGCGCGCGATTTGCGACGGCTTCGAGTTCGCCACGTCGAGATTCATTCACGAGCGGCACGCCAACTTGCAACTTCAGCATGAGGAGATCGCGCAGCAGCGACTGTATGTCGGTCAGGATGCGGTCGACGCCGTCGATCGTCGCGCGCTTCGCTCGCTGCTTCTGGTCGCGCTCGAGATCGCGAAAAATGCCCTGCAGCTTGCGCGGCACCGCCTGCCCCGGGTCGAGGCCGAGGCTGCGGTAGGTCTCTTGCTTCTCGCGTTCGGCGCGCTCGGCAAAGTGCGCCTCGCCGTCGGACTTCGCGAGGTCGGCCCACTGCTGCGCCTTGCGCACCGCGTCGCCGGTCGAGGCGAGGCTGAGCACGCCGTCGAGCGACGAGTCGCGCCGTTGCCAGGCCTCGGGCGAGGTGACGAGCCGTGAGGCCATGCCGACGTGCGATTGCGCCTCCCGAGCCGCCCGTATCGCGGTTTCGCGGGCAATGCCGTGCCGGCGCTCGAGCAGCTCAGCGACGTCGTCGATCGGCGGCGTCGAAAGCGCGACGACCCGCACGCGCGAGCGGATGGTCGGCAACAGATCGGCCTCGCTCGGCGCGCAGAGCACCCACACGGTCGAGTCGACGGGCTCTTCGATCGCCTTGAGCAGCGTGTTCGAGGTGCGCTCGATCATGCGGTCGGCGTCTTCGACCACGATGACGCGGTAGTCGGAGTTCACGGGCGAGTTCGCGGCTCGACTGACGAGCTCGCGCGCGGTGCCGATGTCGATCGACACCTTTTCGGTCGCGACGGCGGTCAGGTCGGCGTGGCTGCGCGCGGCGACCTGCTGGCAGCTCGGGCAGACGCCGCAGCCGTTGTTGGGGCAGAGCAGCGCGGCGGCGAAGGCGTACGCGATCGTCGAGCGGCCCGAACCCGCGGGCCCGGTGACGAGCCAAGAATTGGTAAAGGCCTGCGGATCTTCGGCGCCACGGCGGGCACCGAGCACGGCGCGCTGGAAAGTCCCGACCGCGCGCGGCTGGCCGACGACCTCATCCCAGACACTCACGCTTGCTGCAACTCCTCAAGCTTCGCCTCGACGAGCCCGCGGATCTCGTCGCTCACAAGCCGCTCGGGGCGGTCGGCGTCGACGACATGGATGCGCTCCGGCTCCTCCCGTGCGAGCTTGAGAAATTGCTCGCGCACGTTCAGGTGGAATTCGAGGCCGAGCGACTCGAGGCGATCGAGGCGGCCGCGACCGGTGCGCATCCGCTGCATCGCAATCTCGGGCTTGAGGTCAAGCAGCACCGTGAGGTCGGGCATGAGCCCGTCGGCGGCCCAGATCGAGAGGTCGCGAATCTGCTGCGCGCCGAGGCCGCGCCCGCGGCCCTGGTAGACGATCGACGAGTCGAGATAGCGGTCCTGCACCACGATCGCCCCGCGCTCGAGGGCGGGCCTCACGAGGGATTGGATGTGGTGGGCTCGGTCGGCCGCGAAGATGAGCGCCTCGGCGCGGTCCGAGAGGTCGTCCGGCCCGTGGAGCACGATGTTGCGCAACTGCTGCCCGAGCTCGGTGCCACCGGGTTCGCGCGTCTGCACGACCTCGTGGCCGAGGCCGCGCAACCACTCGACAACGCGGGTGGCGTGCGACGACTTGCCCGTACCATCCCCGCCCTCGAAGGTAATGAACATGCCCCGCGACGCCACTACTCGGCCGACTCGGTGGTCGTCTTCGTCGTGCGCGCCGTCGCCGGCTTCTTGGCCGCGGTGCTCTTGGCGGTCGTCGTCTTCTTCGCCGCCGTCGTCTTCTTGGCGGCCGTCGTCTTCTTCGCCGCGGGCTTCTTCGCGGTGGTCGCCTTCTTCGCCGCCGGCTTCTTGGCCGCCGTGCTGCGCTTCTTCGCCGGGCCCTTCGCCCGCTTTTCGGCGATCATCTCGACGGCGCGCGCGAAGGTGATCGTCGAGGCGTCCTGCCCGCGCGGCACCGTGACGTTCGTCTCGCCGTCGGTGACGTACGGGCCGAAGCGGCCGTCCTTCACCTTGACCACCTTGCCCGAAACGGGGTCGGGCTCGGCGAAGTCGAGGATGACCGTCTTCGACTGGCGATTCGCGTACTTCGGCTGCGCGAAGAGCTCCTGCGCGCCGGCGAGGTCGATCGAGAAGATTGAGTCCTCATCGGGCAGCGAGCGGGTGTCGGTGCCCTTCTTGAGGTAGGCGCCGTAGCGACCGTTCTGCGCGGTGATCTCGGCGCCCGATTCCTCGTCGACGCCGACGACGCGCGGCAGGCTCAGCAGCTGCAGCGCCTGCTCGAACGTGACGGTGTCCGGCGACATCGACTTGAAGAGGGATGCGGTGCGCGGCTTGGGCGCGGCCCTCTTGCGCTTCGTACCTTCGGGCTGCTCGGGCTCGGGCAGCACCTCCGACACGTACGGCCCGAAACGGCCGTCCTTCACGACGATGTCGTGGCCCGACTCCGGGTCCTGGCCCAGCACGCGGTCGCCCGCAATGGGTGCGTCGATGAGCTCCTGCACCTTCTCGGGTGTGAGCTCGTCGGGCGCGAGATCCTCGGGCACGTTGATGCGGCGCGGGTCCTCGCCCTCGCCCTGCGCGATCTCGATGTACGGGCCGTAGCGGCCGATGCGCAGCGTCGCCGTGTCGGTGAGTCGCGTCGAGTTGATCGCGCGCGCGTCGATCTCGCCGAGGTTGTCGACGACCTGGCGCAGGCCCGGGTGGTCGTCGTTGCCGAAGTAGAAGCCGTTGAGCCACTCGACGCGGTCCTGCTCGCCCGAGGCGATGCCGTCGAGGTCCAACTCCATCTGCGCGGTGAAGTCATACTCGACGAGGTCGGTGAAGTGGTCTTCGAGCAGGCGCACGACGCTGAAGGCGGTCCAGCTTGGCACGAGCGCGTTGCCGCGCCGGTTCACATAGCCGCGGTCCTGAATCGTCGCGATGATCGACGCGTACGTCGACGGGCGGCCGATGCCGAGGTCGTCGAGCACCTTGACGAGGCTCGCCTCGGTATAGCGCGGCGGCGGGGTCGTTTCGTGCGGCTTGGCCTCGGCGCCGGCGACGTCAACCTGCACGCCGGTCGTGAGCTCGGGCAGCTTCGCGTTGCCGTCGCTCGAATCCTGCGAGTTACGGGTCTCGTCGCGGCCTTCCTCGTACGCGGCGAGGAAGCCGCGGAACGTGATGACCGTGCCCGACACCTGATATTCGGTCGCGATCTTCGTCAACGTGCCCGCCGCATCCGGCAGTTCGTGGGCGGCACCCGCGAACGTGATGGTCTGTGTCTGACCCTTCGCGTCGGCCATCTGGCTCGCGACGGTGCGCTTCCAGATGAGGTCGTAGAGCTTGCGCTCGTTGTCGTTGACGCCGCTCAACTCGCGCGGGCGGGCGAATTCGCTGCCTGCCGGGCGGATCGCCTCATGCGCCTCCTGGGCGTTCTTCGACTTCGAGCCGTAGAAGCGCGGCTTCTCGGGCACCGTCTCGGCGCCGTAGAGCTCGCGAGCCTGGCTGCGGGCCGCGTTGAGCGCCTGCGCCGACAGGTTCGGCGAGTCGGTACGCATATAGGTGATGTGCCCGTTTTCGTAGAGTGACTGGGCGACCGACATCGTCTGGCGGGCCGAGAAGCCGAGCTTGCGCGAGGCCTCCTGCTGCAGCGTCGACGTCGTGAACGGCGCGGCGGGGCGGCGGGTGTACGGCTTCGACTCGATGTTCGAGACCGTGACGTCGATGCTGCCCGCGGCTAGCGCGTCAGCGAGGGCCGTCGCGGTCGGCTCGGTAAGGATCGTCGCGTCGCCAGTGAGCTGGCCGTGGTCGTCGAAGTCGCGGCCGGTGGCGACGCGGCTGCCGTCAACGCGCGTGAGCCGCACGCCGAAGGCCTGGCCGGATGCGGCGAGGTCGGCCTCGACACCCCAGTAGCTGGCAGCGACGAATGCGAGGCGCTCACGTTCGCGGTCGACGATGAGACGGGTCGCGGCGGACTGCACGCGACCGGCGCTCAGGCCCGGGCCAACCTTGCGCCAGAGCACCGGCGAGATCTCGTAGCCGTAGAGGCGGTCGAGGATGCGACGGGTCTCCTGCGCGTCGACGAGGTGGTCGTCGATGTCGCGGGTCTTGTCGCGGGCGGCCTCGATGGCCTCCTGAGTGATCTCGTGGAAGACCATGCGCTTGACCGGCACCTTGGGCTTGAGCACTTCGAGGAGGTGCCAAGCGATGGCCTCACCCTCGCGGTCCTCATCAGTTGCAAGGATGAGCTCGTCGGAGTCTTTGAGCGCCCGCTTCAGGTCGGTGACCGTCTTTTTCTTCGCGTCGCTGACGACGTAGAACGGCTCGAAGCCATTCTCGACATCGACCGAGAATTTACCCAGCGAGCCCTTCTTCTGCTCGGCGGGGAGGTTCTTCGGCTCGATCAGGTCGCGAATGTGACCGACCGACGCCATCACCGTGTAGTCGTCACCCAGGTACTTCGAGATGCTCTTGACCTTGGTTGGTGACTCGACGATGACGAGCTTGTGCGACACGATGTGCTTTCTGTTGCGGGGTTGGGGGTGCGGCGGTACGCGGATGCGTCAGTCGCACGCGGGTTGGAGGATGCCCGTGACCGGGAGTGCAGCGCGTTCCGACAAAAACTGCCACGTTGCGCAGAGTAGCGCAACATCAGCGTGCGGCGCCGGGGTTCTCCACAGGGCGAAGTCATTCCTTTATATATGCACTTGTCTCCGAGTGTGCTCGAACCCGACCCTACGCGTCGCGTTCGAGCTGCGCCCGCTCCTCCTCGTCGAGGTGCATGATCGCCTTCGTATCGATGCTCGAATCGGGGATCTTGCGGAAACCCTTCGAGATCACCGCGAGGTAGATGATGCCGATCGCAACCCAGACGAGGCCGACCGTGAGCGCCTCGGCACTGAGCGAGAACCAGAGCCACATCGTGAGGGCGAAGCCGATGACCGGCAGCACGCCGTAGAGCACGATTGCCTTCGCGCCGCGCTCCTTCGCGTCGATGAGGAAGAACTTGATGACCGCGAGGTTCACCATCGAGAACGCCGCGAGGGCGCCGAAGCTCACGACCGAGATCACGGTGTCGAGGGGCAGCACGAGCGCGAGCAGCGAGACCGCGGCGACCACGAGAATCGCGTTGCTCGGCGTCTGGAAGCGCGCGTTGATCTTGCCGAACAGGGGCTGCGGGAGCATCCGGTCGCGACCCATTGAATAGAGCACGCGCGAGGTCGAGGCCTGCGAGCTCAGGGCGCTCGCGACGCAGCCGACGATGTATGCGGCGAGGAAGAATGCCTGCAGCGCCGAGCCGCCGACGAGCCCGAACAGCTCGTTCGGTGCCGTGTCGAGGTTTTCGAACGTCGCGTGGTCGGGCCAGACCATAGCGCCGATCCATGAGACGAACACGAACATCACGCCGCCGACCACGACGGTGAGCAGCACCGCGCGCGGAACCGTGCGGCGCGCATCCTTCGCCTCTTCGGCGAGGGTCGAGACCGCGTCGAATCCGAGGAACGAGAGCGCCAGGATCGCCGAGCCCGCGACCACGGTCGCGAAGTCGGGCCCAACCGCGAAGGGTGCGGTCGCGCTCGCGTCGGGCGAGAACTTGCCGAGGGCGAGCACCACGAAGAAGACGAGGAACAGCACCTGGAACGCGACGAGCAGTACGTTGATGTTGCGCACGACCTCGATGCCGATGATGTTGAGCACCGTGACGAGCGCGATCGCGAGCACGATGACGAGCCACACCGGTACATCCGGAAACTGGCTGTTTACGTAGAGCCCGACGAGCATGTAGTTGAGCATCGGCAGCAGCATGTAGTCGACCATGAGGCCCCAACCGGTGACGAAACCGACGCCGCGGCCGAACGCCTGGCGCGCGTAGCCGTAGGCGCTGCCCGCGGTCGGCAGGCGGCGCACAATGCTCGCGTAGCTCAGCGCCGTGAAGAGCATCGCGATGGTCGTCACGATGTAGGCGAGCGGCAGGCGGCCGCCGGTGATGTCGCTGACGACACCGTAGGTGCTGAAGATCGTGAGCGGCACCATGTAGGCGATGCCGAACATGAGCAGGGTCGGGGTGCCCATCGCTCGCTTGAGCTGCGGCTGGTTCGTGGTCATGCCGTCGTACCTTTCGAAGATGCGTACTGCGCCACCACGACGCCGTCGAGCGTGGTGGCAAGGATGCGAATGTCGGTGACGTCGTGCGGTGACGCGGTGATGGGGTCGGCGGCCCAGATAGTGAAGTCGGCGGGTTCACCCGGCCGCAGACCGCTGCCGGTCTCGCCGATGGATGCGCGGCCGGCGGTCGTGTAGCCCGCGAGGATCTGCTCTGGCGTCAGGGCTTGCTGCGCGCCGACCGCCGGGCTGTCTTGGTCGTGCGGGTGCCGGAGCTGCGCATCCGCGAAGGTGATGCGCGGGTCGTACGGCGCGACCGGCCAGTCGCTCGCGAGCGCCTGCACGATGCCGGCCGCCGCGAAGTCGCCCGTGCGGAAGCCTTGCTGGTTGCGGGGCTCGCCGAGCCGCTGCGACCACGAGTCACGCTGGTCGGGATGCACGAAGAGCGTGCAGTGGGTCGGCTGCACGCAGACGGCGATGTCGTGCTTGGCGAGGATCTCGACGGTCTCGTCGTCGGCGAGTTCGAGGTGTTCGATGCGGTGCTGCACGCCGGTCTTCGGCAGCGCGGCAAGCGTCTCGGCGACAAAGCGGACGCCGCGGTCGCCGATCGCGTGGGTCAGGGTCGGCACACCGAGGGAGTGCAGCAGCTGGATGCGCGCCGCGTAGGTCTGCGGGTCGTGCCAGAAGCCGGCGCGGCCCTCGCCCTCGGTGTCGGGCTCGTGCAGCCAGGCCGTGCCGTTGTCGATCGTGCCGTCGATGAAAAGCTTGACGCCCTCGAGGCGCCAGCGACGGCCGTGTCGACCGAGACCGGCGACGAGCTCGCGCACCTGCTGCTCGGTGAGGTCGGGCGTGCACCAGGGCGCGATGCGCAGGCGCACCGGCAGCTCGCCGCGCCGCTCGAGCTCTTCGAGCACGTCGGTGACGGCGTCGCCGCCCTGCGCGTCGGCGACGACGAGCGAGGTGAGGCCGGTCGCGGCCATGCCGTGCAGCAGCTCGTCGAGCTTGTCGGCTCGCGCCTCGAGCGGCTCCTGTGGCACGAGGTCCTCGACCTCCCCCATGGCCGCGAACTCGAGGGCGTGGCCCGAGAGCCGACCGTCGGCGCGCGCGGTGAAACCGCCGCCGTCGACGGTGCGGTGGGGTTCGGTGACGCCGACCTCGCGCAGGGCCGCATCGGAGAGCAGGGCCGAGTGGGCGTCGAAGAGCATGAGGTAGACCGGCAGATCGGGGCCGACCGCCTCGTGGATGATCGTGTTGTCGACCGGCCCCTCGAGCGCGTTGGGGGCGAGGCCCCAGCCGAAGAGCCACTCGCCTTTGGGAAGTTCTTGGGCGCCCTTCGCGAGGGCCGCGATGATCTCGGCACGGGTCTCGATGTCGGTGAGGTCAACGCCGCGTGCCATTGAGAGGCCCCAGATGGGGTGGCTGTGGCCGTCGATGAGGCCCGCGGTGATCGTTGACTCGGGATACTCGAGCACCTCGGCGTCGGGATGCGCGGCCCGCAGCTCGTCCCACGTGCTGACCGCCGAGATCTCCCCGTTGACGACGGCGATGGTGTCGCCGAGGACGCGGTCCGGCGATCGCACCGTGTGCGCTCGGAACAGTGTGGTGGCAGTCGTCATGTAGGCGCCCTCCATTGGGTCCGACTTGGTTGGTGTCGACGTTTCCGCTGCTTTGCTGAAACGTTTCGACATCTTGTCACGATACGGCCGAGACGCGCAAGCATCCCCGTAGGATCGACGACATGGCAGCCGACCGAGTCACGATCCCCCAGCTCGCCCTCGAGCTTGGCGTGAGCGTCGGCACTGTCTCGAGCGCGCTCAGCGGCACGGGCCGGGTCGCACCGGCAACGAGGCAGCGCGTGATCGACCACGCCGCGGCCCGGGGCTACCGTAAGAACTCGGCCGCGCGCAATTTGCGGGTCGGCGCGACGCAGGCGATCGAGCTGCACCTGCCGCGGAACGCGCGGCATCTCTCGTTCTACATCGATTTCGCGTTCGGGGTCGTCGACGCGGCCGCAGCCGCGGGGCTGGATGTGCTGCTCACGACCGCCGACCGGCCGCGTTCGGGCGGCCTGCTCGCCGCCGACGGCGCCGTGTTCATCGACGCCGAGGAGGATTCGAAGCGCCTGCGCGAGCTCATCGCATTTGGCGTGCCGGTGGTCGCCGCCGATGGTGCGCCGGTGCCCGGCCCGAAGCCCAGCCTGTCGATCGACATCAACTACGACGAGGTCATCGGCCACCTGCTGCGATCCGCGGTGGCCTCCGGGGCCCGACGCCCAATGCTCATTGCCCCGGATTTGTCGCTCGCGTCGTCGTGGCGCGACCGCGTGACCGCCGCGTTCGAGCGGTGGTGTGAGCACCTCGGGGTCTCGGGATCGGTGCGCATGTTCCCGGTCAACGGTCCTGATGCCGACATCATCGCGCTCGTGCGCGGCGAGCTCGAGCAGAAGAATGCGCCCGACACGATGATCTTCGCCGGCCAGCGCCTCGCGGCGGTGTGCTCGGCCGCCCTACACATCGGCTACGCGGATTCTGCGGTGCCGTGGATCTCCTCCTGCGCCGGCGACCCGCTCAGCGAGGTCAACGCGCCCCAGATCTCGGCGCTCGACACGCAGCCGCACGAGTTCGGTCGTCGGTCGGGCGAGGCGCTCGCCGGGCTCATTTCTGCGGGCAAGCTCCCGTCGGCCACACACGAGGCGTGGCCGACCCGAATCGCCTGGGCGGAGCACTGGGCTCGGGTCAACTGACCTTCGCCGCGCGCGAGGACCTCCCGGCGAACCTCGCCACCAGTTCACGACCACCGCGGCCGCCGTCCCCGCGGTCGAGGCGAACGTCGACCTGGCTCGGCGCTACTCCCTCGACGAAGGCTGCGCCACCGAGCCGGGTCTCCGTCGACTATCCGATGATCTCGACGGAATAGGCGAGCACGGTGATTGCCGTCGCCGTGCCTCCGATCGCGGTGTCGTACGACGTCGAGCCCTGCACCTCGACCAGGAGCTTCACGGTGTCACCGGTAATCACGGTCGACAAGAGGTCGTCGCTGGCTGCCAACACGATGGTGTTGATCTCGTAGTCGTACCAACTACCGAGCTGTTCGCCGGAGGTATTCACGCGAATGCCATACGAACCCATCGCGCTGTCGGCCTGAGTTACGTAGCCGTAGAGCACGTACTTCTCGCCCGTGTGGCTGTCCGCAGTGCGCTCGAGCAGCTGCCAGTCGCGATCGGAGATTGTGCCGTAGTTCGCGGGGTCGGTCAGCGCCTGCTCTTCTTCGGCTGTAATCCAGGCCTCGTTGCTTGATTCGACGTTGTCCGACGCATTCTCGACATCGCCCACGGCGCCCTCGAGGTTGGTAAGTGCCTCCGAGTAGCCGTCGGCCTTGGCGTGGTCCGCGTCCAGGCCCAACTCCCACTCGAGGGAATCGATCGCGTCCGCGAGTTCCGTGCGCGTGGCGTCGTTGTCGACCTGGCCCGAGGTCGTTTCGAGGAGGCTCTGCGCGTCGGCCATGACGTCGTTGGCGTGGCTCACGTAGTCGTCGTAGTCGGCCTTGGTCTGCAGCGCGGAATCCAGTTCGTCGGTGAGCGCGAGAATGCCCTGGCGGGATTCGGAGATTTCGTCGG
Source organism: Gulosibacter massiliensis (assembly GCF_900626105.1). NCBI lineage: Bacteria > Bacillati > Actinomycetota > Actinomycetes > Micrococcales > Microbacteriaceae > Gulosibacter > Gulosibacter massiliensis. Next base: position 1,414,522 of record NZ_UYZX01000001.1, on the reverse strand, counting down.
CCTGCGCCCGAATCGTGAATGAGTACGCGTGCGGTTCGTCCGCGTCGAGCAGTGCGCCTGCCGCCTCAACGTCGCTCTCAATGTCGGCGACAAGACTCGCTTCGTAGCCGTCGGGCACCTCACTCAGGAGCGACTCTGAGTCAGATATGACGCCGTCGAGTTTGCTGACCTGCTCGCGATAGTCGGCCAGGTTCGGCTCGTTCACGAGCGGAGGCACGATCAGCGCCGCGGCGAGCACGACCACCAGTGCCCCGATCACGACGCGGATCCGCGCCTTCCGCGACGACTGCTTCCGCTTCTTGCGCGGAGGGACGGTCGGCCCCTGAGACGGCGCGCCAGTGCCCTGGTTGCTCGTTGTGGCCGCTGCGGGCCGACCGTATGCGGGGTTGGGCACGGTGGCCGCTGCGGCACGGCCGAACTCGGGGTTGGGAACCGGCTGCGGCAGCGGCGGCAGCTGTGGCATGCGGTTGTCGGGTAACGAAACGTGGTCGTTGGAGCCAGCTACGCCATCAGTCATGGTGGTGTGCGTCTTTCTCGAAAGGCAGCTCGGAACCCGGCTGCGAAGCCGCATGAGGGTGATTTCTCACGCACCTGAACTCTCTCCCGAGCCTCCGACATGACAATCGCTACGGCACCGAATCGGGCAGCCCCGCCCTCGACGACGCGGTCAGAGTGATCCAGCCGAAGTCGAGCGAGACAGTGACGAAGGTCTCGGTCCGGCCGGCGTCGCAGCCGTTGAGGGTGGCGTCGTGTTCGGCAGCGATGGCCGCAGCGCGACCACAAGCATCGCCGGGGACGCGACCCGACGCGGTGTCGGCCGCCGCGAGCGCGGCGGCGTCCGCGGCAACCTGGGCTCGAGTGTTCGCGGCGTGTGCTGCGAGCACGAGGCAGAGCGCGACCGCGATCGACACGGTTGCCCCGATGATCGCCACCGCGAGCACGCTGCCGCTCCCCCGCTCCAGGTGGCGGCGGTGCACGTTCTGGCGCGCCGGTTTCGATCTCCAGCACTTCGCGCCCCGAATCGTCTGCTGCGAATTGCCGCGAGGCACACCCCGACTCACCCGCCTCGAGTGCCAGTGCGGCGCATCCCCGTTCACGCGCGCCGAATTCCAGTCAGGCACGTCCCGGCTCGCCCGCCTGAAGCGCGCACCCCACGAATCCCGGCTCATCCGTCGACGTCCCGCAGCGCGCAGGAGGTCGCGTGGGCGCTCACACCGAGTTGCGCGCCGAGCAGTCGGATCGGCACCGTGACGCGCGCGCAGCGAAACTCGCCCGCATCCCACACCTCGGCGCTCGCTCCGTCGCCGTGCCATGCGAGGACGGCACCGTAGTCGTCGCCTCGCGCCGCGAGCCGAGCGACCTCGCCCGCGGAGTCCTGCGCCTGCACGAAGGCGGCCGACCCGACGACGGCGCCGACACAGAGCGCGAGCACGAGCACGACAGCGGGCATGGTGACCGCGAACTCGACTGCAACCGACCCGCGCTCGTCGGCGCGCATCCGCCGCCGCCGCCGCGAACGCGGCCACCACATCCGCATCGCCGCGACTAACCGAACGCGCTGATGACGAGGTCTTCGATGATCTGGCGCACCGCGTCAGACTGCACAACGGCGACAAGGACGCCGGCCAGCGCTACCGCCGCCATGATCACAATTGCATACTCTGCGGTCGCCGCACCCTGCTCGTCGCGGAGCAGCCGCTGCAACCAGTTGCGGTCGGGAGAATCGGGAGTCGGGGTCTCGGTCATTTCGGTTCCTCTCGTAGTGGTGGATGCACGGCACGTTATTGCGGGATTACCCGATGGTTCGTTGCAGCACGGCGATGACGAGCGGCGCGACCCCGACGGCGAGGAACGCCGGCAGGATGCACGCCCCGAGCGGCAGCATGAGCTGCACGCCGAGCTTCGCCGCCGACTGGGCTGCGTCGGCACGGGCGCGCGCCCGCTCGAGCGTCGCTTCCGAGCGCAGCAGCTCGCCCGCCGGCACGCCCGCCTCGGCGGCGAGGCGCACGATGCCCTCAGCACGCTCGAAGCCGCTCTCTTCGAGACGCCACTCGCGAAGGGCGTCGCGTACCGCAGACTTCGCGTGGTCGGCGCTGCGACCCGAAAGCATCACCATGGCGATGAGGTCAAGGCCGAAGCCCGGGGTCGTGGGATGCTGCGTCGCCTTCGCGATCATGCGGCGGTTCCAGAGCCAGCCGATGAGCATGAGCACCCCGCCGACAGCGAGGCAGCCGAAGCCGAGCGCGCTGCCCGTGAGCACGCCGAGCGTGTCGAACCCGAGCATGGCTCCGAGCACGAGGCCGACGACGGGCAGCAGCATGACGATGCGCGACGCGGATGCGGGGCCGGCCAGCGCGACCTGTACGTCGCGGGCCGACTGGCCGAGATCGCGAAAGCCATTCGCGAGCTGCCGCAGCGACTGCGCGAGCGGGGCACCGGTGCGATTCGCGAGCGCCCAGGTCACGCCGAGGGCCCGCCACGTCGCATCGGGATGTCCCTGCAGCAGCATCCCGGCGTCGCTGCCCCCGCCCACCTCGCGCGCGAGCCGCGCGATCGTCGTCTCTGGCGCGCGGCGCCGTCGCTTCCCCTCGGGCGCCTGCTCCAGGGCATCAGCCTGCGCCACCCGCTGCCAGGCAGAGTCGGGCACGACCCCGCCGCCGAGCAGCGTCGCGAGCCGCTCGACCACGGCCGCGGTGTGCTCGGATTCGTGCCGCTTAGCCACCCGATCGCTCCAGCCGCTTGCCGGTGCGCACGCTCGTGACGCGCAGCCGCCCGTGGTCGTCGAGCCCGAACTCGCCCATGTCGACGAGCTGCCGCAGGCCGCGATCGCGCTCGATGTGCATCACGAGGTCGAGCGCCGAGACGGTCTGCCGCGCCACGGCCTCCTGTGACATGCCGGCGAGCGCTCCGAGGGCCTCGAGTCGCGCGGGCACATCGGCGAGCGAGTTCGCGTGCAGGGTGCCGGCGCCGCCGTCGTGACCGGTGTTCAACGCGGCGAGCAGCTCGCGCAGCTCGGCTCCGCGGCACTCGCCGAGTACGAGCCGATCGGGGCGCATGCGCAGGGCTTCGCGCACGAGCCGCTCGAGCGTGACCTCGCCGGCGCCCTCGACGTTCGCCTGCCGCGCCTCCATCTGCACGACGTGCGGGTGCCGGATGCGCAGCTCGGCGACGTCCTCGATCACCACGAGCCGCTCATCCTTCGGCGCCTCACCGAGCATCGCACCGAGCAGGGTCGTCTTGCCCGAGCCGCCCGCTCCGGTGACGAGGATGTTCGCACGGTCGGCGAGTGCGCGGCGCAAAATCTCTTCGGCGTCGTCATAGAAAAAGCCGGCCGCGGCGAGGTCGTCGAGGCTGAGACGTGTCGCCCGGGGCGCGCGAATCGAGAGCAGCGTGCCGGTCGTCGACACCGGCGGCAGCACCGCGTGCACGCGAATACCCGCGCCAATACGCACGTCGACGGTCGGCGCCGCCTCATCGAGGTGCCGGCCACCCGCTGCGATGATGCGGGTCGCGAGTTCGCGCAGGGCCCGCTCTCCGGGGGCCTTCCACGAGCGGTCGAGCTCGGCGCCCGAGCCGCGGTCGACCCACAGGCCGGCCATGCCGTTCACGAAGAGGTCGGTCACCTCGCCGTCGGCAACGTAGCCGGCGAGCGGGCCGAATGCCTCGGCCTGGCCGCGCGTCAGCTCCCGCCGCGGGCGGGCCTCGTCGGGGCGCCCGGGCCGGGACACGAGCTGCACCTGCGCGGGCCGGTCCGTGGCGCGCTGCAGCACGAAGGGCTCGGGGTCGCCGGCGTCGTAGGCATCAAACGAAGTGCGTTGCATGCGCCCCAGGATGCTCGGATGGCGGGCCGTGCGCGTGCCGAGCCCATACGCCTGTGGAGCGCCGCGCATCCACCGTCCGAGCGGGAGGCGCTGCGACGCGCCGTGCAACTACCTACCAAAGTTGGTAAGCGGAGCGCGCCCCGAAACCCGAGGCATAGACTTCGCGTGGAGATTCCGCATCACAACGAAGTGAGGTTCCTATGGTTGCTGCCAGCGACGACAAGATCGAGAAGCTCGTCAACCCGATTGAGACGTTCCCGCCGAGCGAGGATTTCATTGCGGGCACGAAGGTCCCCACCGACCTCCGCGATCGAGCCGAGGCCGACCGGCTCGGGTTCTGGGCCGATCAGGCACGCGAACTCACATGGGGTAAGGACTTCACCGAGGTGCTCGACTGGAGCAATGCGCCCCGCGCCCGCTGGTTCGCCGACGGCAAGATCAACGCCACCGTCAACGCGGTCGATCGCCACGTCGAAGCCGGCAACGGCGACCGCGTCGCGATCCATTGGGAGGGCGAGCCCGGCGACAAGCGCGCCATCACCTACAACGACCTTCACCGCGAGGTGCAGCAGGCGGCCAACATGCTGCTCTCGCTCGGCATCAAGAAGGGCGACGTGGTCGCCATCTACCTGCCGATGATTCCTGAGGCCGTCGTCGCGCTGCTCGCCTGCGCGCGCATCGGCGCGATCCACTCGGTGATCTTCGCGGGTTTCTCGTCCGACGCCATCCGCCAGCGCGCCGATGACGCCGACGCGAAGCTGATCATCACCGCGAACGGGTCGAACCGCAAGGGCAAGGTCTTCCCACTCAAGCCCACCGTCGATGAGGCCCTCAAGGCTCCGGGCCACACCGTCGAGCACGTGCTCGTCGTGAAGCGCCCCGAGTACGACGTCGAGATGGTCGAGGGCCGTGACCTCTGGTGGAACGAGGCGGTCGCCGACCAGCCCGCCGTGCACGAGGCCGAGGCCTTCGACGCCGAGCACCCGCTGTTCATCCTCTACACCTCGGGTACGACCGGCAAGCCGAAGGGCCTCTGGCACGCGACGGGCGGCTACCTCACCCAGGTCAACCTCACGTTCCGCACGATGTTCGACCTACGCGACGACGACATGTACTGGCTCAGCGCCGACATCGGCTGGGTCACCGGCCACAGCTACCTCATCTATGGCCCGCTGCTCGCCGGCGCGACCCAGGTGATGTACGAGGGCACGAACGACTATCCGTCGCTCGACCGCTGGTTCGAGATCATCGAGAACTACAAGGTGACGATTTTCTACACGGCGCCGACCGCGATCCGTGGCTTCATGAAGACCGGACGCGAGATTCCGCTGCGCCACGGCCTCTCGTCGCTGCGCCTGCTCGGCTCGGTGGGCGAGCCGATCAACCCCGAGGCCTGGGAGTGGTTCCGCGACGTCATCGGCTCGGGCAAGACCCCGATCGTCGACACCTGGTGGCAGACCGAAACGGGCGCACACATGATCGCGCCGATTCCGACGCAGGATGCGCTCAAGGCGGGTTCGGCGCAGAAGCCGGTTCCCGGTGTAGTCGTCGAGGTCGTCGATGAGGCCGGCAACCGCGTCAACCCGGGCGAGATGGGCCTGCTCACGATCACCGAGCCGTGGCCCTCGATGGCCCGCGGCATCTGGGGCGACGACGAGCGCTTCAAGGAGACCTACTGGTCGCAGTTCCCGGGCCGCTACTTCGCTGGCGATGGCGCTGGCGTCGACCTCGACGGCGACCTGTGGCTGCTCGGCCGCGTCGACGACGTCATGAACGTGTCGGGCCACCGCCTCTCCACCACCGAAATCGAGTCGACCCTGGTCGAGCATCCCTTCGTCGCCGAGTCGGCGGTCGTCGGCGCGGCCGACGAGGTGAAGGGCCAGGCCGTCGTGGCTTTCGCGGTGCTCAAGCGTTCGCAGGCCGACGCGATCGCGAAGGCCGACGTGCCCGAGGAGCTGCGCAAGTTCGTCGCCGACCGCATCGGCGCCATCGCCCGCCCGCGCCAGGTGTTCGTCGTCGACGAACTGCCGAAGACGCGCTCGGGCAAGATCATGCGCCGGCTGCTCAAGGACGTCGCCGAGGGGCGCACCGTCGGCGACACGACGACGCTCACCGACGCGAACGTGATGGCGTCGATCGCCGACAACGTCGCGGCCGGCGCGCAGGACTAGTCCACAGCAACAAGACGCCTCGGCGGTGTCGGAGACGACACCGCCGAGGCGTCTGTGATTACGAGCGGATGCGCGCGCCTACTCGAACGCGACCGTCACCTCGAGTTCGACCGGCGAGTTGAGCGGCAGCGCCGCGACGCCAACCGCCGAGCGGGTGTGGCGGCCGCGCTCGCCGAACGCCTTGCCGAGCAGTCCGGATGCGCCGTTCGCGACCTGAGGCTGCTGCGTGAAATCGGCGGTCGAGTTCACGAACACCGTGACCTTGAGCACGCGGGTGACGCGGTCAAGGTCGCCGATCTGCTGTTTGATCGCGGCGAGGGCGCCGAGGGCCGACACCTCGGCGAGCTCCTGCGCCTCTTCGACCGTTACCTCGGCGCCGACGTGTCCGGTCGCCTCGAGGGCGCCGTCGACGAACGGCAGCTGGCCCGACGTGTAGACCGTGCCGCGGTCGACGAGGGCAGGCACGTAGTCGCCCGCGGGAGCGGCGACGGTGGGCAGCGTCAGGCCAAGTTCGCGCAGGGCGGATTCAACACGGCTCATCTGGGTTCTCCTTTGTAGTGGTGTGGCTCAGGCAGTCACGTCGTCGGCGAGCGGACGCTTCATGTAGGCGACGGAGCCACCCTGCTCGTTCGTGACGATTTGCACGAGTTCCCAGCCCTGCTTACCCCAGTTGTTGAGGATTGCACCCGGCGTGTGCAGGGGCAACGGCGTGATGAAGTACTCCCAGTTGGTCATGGTCATGGCCCTCCGTCGATTTGGTTCTGGCAATGAGATTCGCCCGTGTTTGCGGGCGAGAGTGCCGTGGGGCGGGAGCCAGTTTTCTGAACGCACCGCCCGTAATTACACGTTTCCAATTACCCTAGTTGGCATGCCTAACAACTCCTCCACTGCGCCGAAACGCAACGTCGTTGCGACAATTCTCGGCCTTCTTGGGATGAGCGGTATCGCGGGCGTGTTGGTTGCGGCTCTCGTGACCCCGCTCATTGCCGTTGCCGGTGTTGCGGCGAACTCGTCAATCACGCTGTTCGAATCGCTTCCCGACTACCTCGAGATCCAGCCACTGCAGCAGAAGACCGAGCTCTACGGTGACTTGAACGGCGAGCGCGTCAAGTTCGCCGAGTTCTACTCGCAGAACCGCGTCGAGGTGGCGCTTGACGACATCTCGCCGTACGTCGCCGAGGCCGCGGTCTCGACGGAGGACCCGCGCTTCTACGAGCACGGCGGTGTCGACGTCATCTCGGCGACTCGTGCCCTCCTTGTCGGCTTGATCGGCGACGACGGTGGTGGCGCGTCGACGATCACGATGCAGTACGTGCGCAACCAGCGCGTGCAGGCGGCCGAGGCCATCCTCGACCCCGACGAGCAGGCGGCGGCATACGAGGACGCGACCGAGGTGTCGATGGGCCGCAAGCTGCAGGAGATGCGCCTCGCGATCGGCGTCGAGCAGCAGTTCTCGAAGGAGGAGATCCTCCAGGGCTACCTGAACATCGCCCTCTTCGGCGGCCAGATCTACGGCATCGAGGCGGCCGCGCAGTACTACTTCGGGAAGCCAGCGAAGGACCTGACGCTCTCGGAGTCGGCCACGCTGGTCGGCACCGTGCAGAACCCGAACGCGTTCCGCATCGACAACCCCGACAACATCGACGCGAGCACGAACCGACGCAACTACGTGCTCGGGCGCATGCTCGACGAGGGTGCGATCACGCAGGCCGAATACGACGAGGCGAAGGCGGAGGAGATCACGCCGAACATCACGCCGAGCCAGCAGGGCTGCATGAACGCGCAGTACAACGCGCAGTACTTCTGCGACTACGTCGAGAAGGTCGTGCTCAACGACCCGGCCTTCGGCGCGACGTACGACGAGCGCCGCTTCGCGTTCCAGACCAAGGGCTACCAGATCGACACCACGATCGACCTCGCCCTGCAGCAGACCGTGACCGACAACATCCGCGCGACCCTGCCGGCCTCCATCGAGGGCGTGCACTTCGGTGGTAGCGCGGTCGCGATTCAGCCGGGCACCGGCAACATCCTCGCGATGCAGCAGAATACCGAGTACGACCCGACGGATGCGGCGAAGGATAATCCCGGCGCCACGGTGATCAACTACAACACCGACTTCGACTACGGTGGCTCGTCTGGCTTCCAGCCGGGTTCGACGTACAAGGTCTTTACGCTCGCGAACTGGTTGCAATCTGGCCATTCGCTCTACGAGACGTTTAACGCGTCGACGCGCGCCTATACGAACTTCTACCAATCCTGTGACCGTGTCGGCGGCAGCGGCTCGTTCGATCCCGGTAACGACGCGGGTGCAAAGTTCGGCAATATCAACGCCGTGCAGGCGACGCAGGACTCGATCAACACCGGCTTCCTCGCCATGGCCGAGAAGCTCGACCAGTGCACGACGGCCGACATCGCCGAGGCGCTTGGCGTGCACAACGCCGATGGCTCCCCGCTGAAGACGTACCCGTCGGACATCATCGGCTCGGGTGAGAACTACGTTTCGCCGATGTCGCTCGCGGTCGCCTTCGCAGCCATCGCCAACAGCGGTGAGACCTGCGACCCGATCGCCATCGAGGGCATCACGCTGCGCGACGGCACCGAGGTTGACCCGCCTTCGAGCAACTGCACGCAGGCGATCGATCCAGAGGTCGCGCATGCCATGGAGCTCGCGATGAAGACCGTGATGTCGGCCGGTTCGGGTACCGCCTCGAACCCCGGCTTGACCTCCGAGATCATCGGTAAGACCGGTACGACCGGTGGAGTTGTCGGCAACGGTAACGGTGCGGCCCAGACCTGGATGGTCGCGGCCACGACCGGCTTCTCGCTCGCCGTCTGGGTGGGTAACACCGAGTCGTACGAGGGCCGCCTCGCCTCGATGCGTGACCTCGGCTACGGCTGGACGCGTCACGAGATCGCGAGACCGATCCTCAACGCCGGTATTACCGAGTACGGCGCCGAGACCTTCCCGGCTCCCACCGGCGACACGGTTCAGCGCAAGAATGTGACCGTGCCCGACGTGGTCGGCATGTCGGTTGACGCCGCCACCTCGGCGCTCGAATCGGCGGGCTTCACCGTGACGGTGGGCGACTCGGTGGCCTCTGACGAGGCCTCGGGCACCGTCGCACGCACGAACCCGTCGGCGAACACGAGTGCGCAAGAGGGATCGAGCGTGACCATCAGCCCGTCGAGCGGTGGCAGCGATTCGACGGACGGCATCGCGATGCCAGACATCGTCGGCAAGTCCTATGACGAGGCTGTGGATGCGCTTTCGTCGGCGGGGCTCGGCGACCAAGGCACGCAGTTCCAGTGGCAGGGGTCGAAGGACAAGCCCGTCAAGAGCACCTCGCCCGCCGCCGGTGAGATCGTCGGACCCGACGACACCGTGACCATTCAGGCCGAAGACTAAGGTGCGCATCGCGCGTCTTCTCGGGACCGGGGCCGCCACGCTGATTGCGGGCGGCCTCGGTTTCGTTGCCTGGGCTGCGGCCATCGAGCGCCGCCGATTCACGCTGCGTCGCTACGAGTTGCCGGTGCTGCCTGCGGGCTCGGCGCCGGTGAAGGTGCTGCACCTCGCCGACTTCCACTTCGCGCCCGGACAGCGCAAGAAGCAGCGCTTCGTGCGTGGCCTCGCGAAGCACGAGCCCGACCTCGTCATTGCGACGGGTGACAACTACGGGCACCGTGACGGCCTCGCTGGCATCGCCGAGATGCTCGAGCCGTTTCGCGGCGTGCCGGGGCTCAGCGTGTTCGGCTCGAACGACTACTACGGACCGATCTTCAAGAACCCGGTCACCTACTTCACCGGCAAGAAGATCAAGGTCGAGCGCCAGCCCGACCTCGACGAGGCCGGCCTGCGTCAGCTGCTGTTTGATGACCTCGGATGGGTCGACCTCACGAACTCGGCCGCGATCGTGCGGGCGGGCGGGCTGCGCATCCGCGCGGTTGGGGTCGACGACCCGCACATCCACCTCGACAGGCCGGATGCGGCGCTCGCCGACCTCGAGCGGCTCGCCCGCCGCGGCGGCGAGTGGGATGTCACGCTCGGGCTCGTGCATGCTCCGTACCAGCGCATTCTCAATCGCTATGTCGAGGACACCGACGTCGCGGCGATCTTCGCCGGCCACACCCACGGCGGGCAGGTCTGCCTCCCGGGTCGGCGCGCGATCATCGCGAACTGCGACCTGCCGAAGGACCAGGCTGGTGGCGTTTCGGACTGGACGGCCGGTGGGCGGACGGTGCCGCTGCACGTGTCGTGCGGACTCGGTACGTCGATCTACGCGCCGTACCGCACGTTTTGTCCGCCGGAGGCGTCGCTCATCACGCTGACCGCGCGCAACTAGGTGCTGCCACGCGTCACGAATCACGTGATTGGCGGGCATTGCGCGTGCCGCTCGCCGCGAATCGCGTGATTGGACGGCCCCCCAATTTGGGGTAGTATTGACGAGTTGCCGACCTGGTTGGCACATCGGGATGTGGCGCAGCTTGGTAGCGCGCCTCGTTCGGGACGAGGAGGTCGCAGGTTCAAATCCTGTCATCCCGACGTTGGTGAAGTCGCGGGGTATCCAGTAGTGGATGCCCCGCGACTTCGTCGTATCGGCGCACGACGACGTACGTCCAATCGCTTCACCGAGTGCGCTGCGGGCAACGGGCATGCGGCAGCGAGCAGCGAGCAGCGAGCCTAGGGTAGCGACGATTGCGAGCTCGCTGTCTTGTTGACGTACGTGTAGGCGGCGGGGTACCTAGCGCCCGGGCCTGAGGACGTGTGGGGTGCAGGCAGAGCCCTCCCCCGCGTTACCAGCCTCGTCCGACGGTCTCGGGTAGCGGGGTCGGTGGATGCTCGAGCCGATACCCGATATCGAACCGTTTGCGCCCGCCAAGGCGCGGCTGCTGCGTCCAATCCAGGTGCTCCGGCGGGATGAACCACACCGTGCCACCACCCCGCGACTTCTCCCGCGCGACTCGCTCCGGCGGCCCCGGCTCATGCGTGATCCGGACACCCCACCCCTCATGCACCCGATGGTGACACGAGGTACACAACAAGATCCCGTTATCGAGATCGGTCGTGCCGTCGTGCGCTTTCCACCACTCGATATGGTGCGCTTCCGTCATCCCGGGTGGCAGGCCACAGAACGCACACCCACCATCCCGCTCCACCAAGGCGAGGCGCTGCGCCCGCGAGAAGTGACGGTGCTCCCGCCCCAGGTCGAGGACTTCGCTGTCACCGCCGAGGACGACGGGGATGATGTTCGCGGCCGCGGCGCGACGACGCAGGTTCCCGGCGTCGAGCATCGCGCCGCCCTCGGACTCGGCCGCGTCGCCCTTGCCCGTGAGGTGCGCGCGCAGGCCCTCGGCATGCATCCGAATTAGCACCGTCGTCGTCACCCCAGGAACCTCGTCCTGCGCGCAACCAAGCAGGTGCTTACACGCTTCGACGAGCGCATCGGCCTGCATCTGCGCAATCGACCGCGTGTCCTGCTCCACCGCAACCGGCGCAGTACCCTCGTCGACCGAGACTGGCTCCCCGCCGTCGCCGGTCGGGCGGAACATGACCGTCGACCCCGCGACCTCACCATCGGTGGGGAGTTCCGGGTCGCCCTTCACGTTGTTGCCGCGAGAGGTGCGCAGCGCGTTCGTGCAATACGCCTCGAAGAACTTCGCGACATACATGCCGGCTTCGGGGTCGAGTTTCGCCTTCACGTGCAGCATGCCCGTGTCGATGTCGGTAGAGATCTTGACGCTGCGCTCCCGGCGCTGCTTGCGGAACGAGGGCTCCAGGCCGTCGGGGTCGAGTTGGGCTTCGAGTCGGGCCTCGACCTTGCGGAAGTCGGGCAGGCGCATCCCAGTCTTCGCGACCTCAACAATCTCGCGTTCCCCCTCGGCGAGTTCTTCCTCGAGGACGCGGGGTGCCATGCGGCGGCGGAGCTTCACGACCTCGTTCGCGTGCGCGAGCCCGAGTTCGCCCTCGTGCAGCGCGGTCGCGACATGCGGCGCCCGCGGCACAAACCGCTCACTATTCCAGCGTTCCTGGCCAACGACGTCCTTCCCGATGCGCACGTACGCGTCGGCATCACGCTTCTCGACCCGCAAATGCTCGGCAACCAGGTCGCTGGCGTCGCGGCAGCCGTTCCGCCGCGCCAACGCCTCCTCACCCCGCGTCACGTCAGAGCGCACCGCGACCTCGTTCGCGACCACGGCGACTGCCGCACCCAGTTGGCGGTGCATCGCGCCAAGGTGCTGGAGGAAGTCGAGAACGTCCGCGTCATCCGCCGCAGTCAGGGAGTACGCGAGCTCTTCCGACGAGCCCCGCCCGTGGGTGAGGGATTCCCACGACCCCAACAACTCGCTAAACCTCGTGCGCAGGCGTCCCGCGTGGGAGTGGTCGGCGAACGAGAAGTCAGAAAAGTTGGTGACGGACATCGGAATCACCTCCTCAGGTGACTGCAACAGTGCGTACGTCTATTCTACGAGTAGCAGGCTCAAAGTCAATCTATGTAGTATTTATGTTCGAAGCTGGCTCCCAGGTTCCGCAATTTTCGCACCTACCGTTCCCCTGTGGACACGGGTCTCCTACTGCAAACTCATTGTCACCCGAGCCACCGACATCACCAGAACCCCGACGGCAACCCACGGACTGGCGCGACCCAGCGCATCCTGGGCACAATGGGGCCAGCCCCGCCCCCAAAGTCAGGTGACTCGATGACGAATCTCGACCAGCGGCCCGAGCTCGAACTCCTCGACCCAGGCCAGCCGTGCACCGACGTCGAGGTACTCGAAGCACGCCTCGTCCCACTCGGCGGCGTGCGCGCCATGACCGTCTACCGCACGCTGCCGCAGCGCCAACGCTCACTTGTGGGCGCCTGGTGCTTAGCCGACCACTACGGCCCCGACGACGTCAGCGACACCGGCGGGATGTTCGTGCCCCGGCATCCGCACACCGGCCTCGCGACGGTCTCGTGGCTGTTCACCGGCCGCATCGACCACCTCGACTCGGGCGGCAACGCGGCCGCCGTCGTACCGGGCGAGCTCAACCTCATGATCGCGGGCCGTGGCATCACCCACCAGGAGCTCTCGGACGCCGCGACGACGACCCTCCACGGCGTGCAGCTCTGGTACGCGCTGCCCGAGGCGACGCGCTTCAGCGAAAACGAGTTCGCGCACTACGAACCCGAGCCGGTCGACCTGCCCGGCGCATCCGCCCGCGTCTTCATCGGCTCGCTATTCGGCTCGACGTCACCCGTTGCAACCCGCACACCCGAGCTGCTCGGGGCCGAGATCCTGCTCGACCCGGATGCGACGCTCACCATTCCGATCCGCCGCGAGTTCGAGCACGGGGTGCTGGCGGAAGACAGCGAGATCCGCGTCAGTGGCACTGCGACCGCACACCGCGAACTCGCCTATGCCCCGAGCGGCGCCGACACCATCACGGTCACTGCGGGCCCGAGCGGCGCGCGCATCCTGCTACTCGGCGGCGTGCCGCTCGGCGAGCAGATCGTCATGTGGTGGAACTTCGTCGGCCGCAGCCACGACGAGATCGTCGAGTTCCGCCGCCGCTACCAGGCCGAGCTCGGCTTCGAGCCCGAAGACCCGCAGGACGCGGGCAAGCGCCCGCTCTTCGGCGACTTCCCCGACGGCCAACCCACCCCACTCCCGGCGCCGCCGCTGCCGATCACGCGCCTCAAGCCTCGCGAGTAGCATGAGCAGTCACATGATCGAACTGCTCTCCCCCACCGAAATCGCCCGCGGCGCCGAAACCGGCGCCCTGGTCGCCGACATCCTTCAAGCTGCGAAGGCGCGCGCATCCGTCGGCACGAACCTGCTCGAGCTCGATGCCCTGGCACGCGACATGATGCTCGCCGCCGGGGCCGAGTCTTGCTACGTCGACTACGAGCCGTCGTTCGGCGAGGGGCCGTTCGGGTACTACATCTGCACCTCGGTGAACGACGCTGTGCTGCACGGCAAGCCGCACGACTACGCGCTTCACGACGGCGATCTGCTCACCCTCGACCTCGCGATTTCGCTGCAGGGCATCGTGGCCGATGCGGCGATCAGTTTCTTCGTCGGCACGCCCAAACAAGAGGGCCTCGACCTCATCGACGCGACCGAGCGCGCCCTGGCGGCGGGCATCGAGGCTGCGCGTCCCGGTGGCCGTATCGGCGACATCGCGTCTGCGATCGGCACGATCCTGCAGGGCGCCGGCTACCCGGTGAACCTCGAGTTCGGCGGCCACGGCGTCGGCTCCACCATGCATCAGGACCCGCACATCCCGAACTGGGGCAAGGCCGGCCGGGGCTGGAAGCTGCGCCCAGGCATCCTGCTCGCCATCGAGCCCTGGGCGATGCTCGACACCGCCGAGCTCGTCACCGACGCCGACGGCTGGACGCTGCGCAGCGCCACAGGCTGCCTGACGGCCCACACCGAGCACACCGTGGCGATCACCGAGGACGGCCCGCGCATCCTCACCTCGGCCAACTAGCGGTTCGCTTCGACACAGATTGCCCCACGGGGCGCCCCGCGCTACGGCCGACTCAGCGATCTACGGGCAACGCTTGGCGTCCTCCTCAGGCCCACTCCAGCAGCGCAACCACGTCGCGATTCCTCTGCGCGGCCGCACCCCTTACTCAACCCGCTACCTACCCGTGGGCGACCGCATCCTCGTACCCATCGCCCCAGTCGCTCTCGACCAGCGCATCCACCGACTCATGAAAGCTGCCGATAGGGAAGATGGGGAACGTGTTCTTCGCGAGAAACCCCGCATGGGTCACATCGAGCCAGTCGTAGGTGAGCGAGACGTAGGTCGATTCGGCATCGCGCGGCTCGAGCGTCCACGTCCAGCGGTGCCCGATCGGCGGGTAGCCCTCGGTCGCCGGCTTCCACGCGATGGCGGAGTTCTGTTCGAGGTGCGTGACGAGGTTGACCATGCGATACGCGCCGCCCATTTTCGGCGAGAACATGCTCATCGTGAAGGTATCGCCCACCTTGGTGATCGGGTCGGCCGACGACGGATCGACGCTCACGATCATCTGTTTCGGGTCGAAGTCGATGTGCAGCGTGGGGTTGCGCACCACGTCGTAGATCTCAGCCGGAGTGGAGTAGGCGAGCTTGGTCACGGTAAGGCTGCGCTCGGGTTCGAGGTCAATCCGTTTCATGCGAGCGAGTCGCACGTCGTCGTGAGGTTCCATAGTGTGCCGTCCTTAAACTCACGAATCGCCATTAATTCGTGCCACATAGCGTACGGGGTGCATGCCTCACGAACGCCTAATGGTGTCGAGGCGCGTAGTCAGCCCTCGAGGACGTCACTCGCGAGGCGCCCACCCGACTCGAGCAGGTAGCACTGGCCGCAGAGGGACTCGTAGGTGACCGAGCCTCCGTCGATCGCGACCTGGTCGCCCGCGAACGTGAACTTGCCGTCGACGTTGCGCGCGTTGAACACCGCTTTGCGGCCGCAGCGGCAAATCGTCTTCAGTTCTTCGACCGAGTGCGCGATCTCAAGCAGGCGGCGGGCGCCCGGGAACGCGACGGTCTGAAAGTCGGTGCGGATGCCGTAGCTCAGCACCGGAATACTATCGAGCACGGCGATGCGAAAGAGCTCATCGATCTGCTGCGGGCTGAGGAACTGCGCCTCGTCGACCAGCAGGCAGGCGATCGCGCCACGCTCGGCCACGACACCGGCCAGCGCCTCGCGTGGCGATGCGCCGTCGTCGAGCAGGATGTCGACCTTGCGGTCCATGCCGAGGCGCGACGAGATCGACTCGGCGCCTTTCGTGTCAATGCGCGGCTTGAGCAGCACGACCGCCTGGCCGCGCTCCTCGTAGTTGAAGGCGGTTTGGAGCAGCGCCGTCGACTTGCCCGAGTTCATGGCGCCGTAGCGGAAGTAGAGCTTGGCCACGATTACTCCTCGCCGATGGTTCGCAGCGACTCGTGCGCGAGGCCCCGCAGGTTCGCGACGAGCCCGCCGGCGATCGTCTCGAGCGCGACCGAGTTGCGGCCGCCCTCGGGCACGATGACGTCGGCCCAGAGCTTCGACGATTCGACGTAACGCTCGTGCATCGGTTTCACGGTCGCGAGGTACTGCGCCTCGACCGACTCCAGCGTGCGGCCGCGCTCGAGCACGTCGCGTTTGATGCGCCGCAGGATGCGCACATCGGCATCGGTGTCGACGTAGAGCTTGAGGTCGAAGCGGGCCCGGAGCGCCTCGTCGGCGAGCACAAGTACGCCCTCGACAAAGATGATCGGCCGGCTGCACACCGGCACCGAGATATCGGACCGATTGTGCTGCGCGTAGTCATACGTCGGCGACTCAACGTCGCGCCCCGCAAGGAGTTCGTCGAGGTGCTCCACCAGCAGTGCGTTGTCGAAGGCCTCGGGGGCGTCGTAGTTGACGAGCACGCGCTCGTCGTAACTCAGCGCATCCTGCCGGTTGTAGTAGTTGTCGTGAAAAATCACCGCGGCATCGTCGGCGAATCGTTCGGCGAGCGCGCGCGTGAGCGCCGTCTTCCCGCTTCCTGATCCGCCGGCGATGCCGACAACGAATGACTGGCCCAAGTTACGCGACGGGGGCGATGCCGAGCACCTTCGCGGTGTCGTTCTGCACCTGCTTGGCAAGCTCCGGCTTGTCGTTGAGCGTCTGGCCGTACGACGGCACGAGGTCGGTGATCTTCTCAGACCAGGTCGGCCACTGCTCGGGGAAGCAGCGCTCGAGCAGCGAGATCATTGCCGAGGGGGCGACGGATGCGCCGGGAGAGGCGCCGAGCAGGCCCGCGATCGAGCCGTCGGCCTTGGTAACCACCTCGGTGCCCATGACGAGCAGGTAGCCCTTCCCCTTCGGGTTCTTCTTCATGACCTGCACGCGCTGGCCGGCCGTGATGAGGCGCCAGTCTTCGCTCTTGGCCTCGGGGAAGAACTCGGCGAGCGCCTCGAACTTCTTGGCCGGCGAGGCGGCAAGCTGGCCCACGAGGTAGGTGACGAGGTCGAGATTCGTGACGCCGACGCCGAGGTAGGTCGGGATGTTGTCGACGCGCAACGACTTGAACATGTCGAGCAGCGAGCCCTGCTTGAGGTAGCGCGTGTTGAAGCCGGCGTAGGGTCCGAACATGAGCGAGGCCTTGCCGTCGACCACACGCGTGTCGAGGTGCGGCACCGACATCGGCGGAGCGCCGACGGGGGGCATGGCGTAGACCTTTGCCCGGTGCTTCGCGACGACCTCGGGGTTGTCGGTGCGGAAGAACTCACCCGAAATTGGGAAGCCACCGAATGCCTTAATTTCAGGGATGCCCGACTTCTGCAGCAGCGGCAGCGCGCCACCGCCGGCGCCGACGAACACGAAGCGTCCGTGGGTGACGTTCTTGCGGCCCTTTTCGGCGCCGCTCGCGGCCTTCGTCGCGACCTGCCAGACCCCGTCCGGGCGCTGGCGGAGGTCGACGACCTCGGTGCCGAGGCGCACGACGGCACCATTCTCGATCGCGGCCTGGAAGAGCAGGCGTGTCAGCGAACCAAAGTCAACGTCGGTGCCCTGCTTGACGAAGGTCGCGGCGACTTTCTCGTCCTTGGCACGGCCGACCATGAGCGCCGGCGCCCACTCGAAGACCTGCGTGGGGTCGTCGCTGAACTGCATCGTCGAGAACAACGGCTGTTCCTTGAGGATGTTCCAACGGCGTCGGAGGAACTCGACGTTCTCTTCGCCGGTCACGAACGTCATGTGCGGCACGGGGTTGATGAACTTCGTGGGCTCGGGCAGCTGGCCGCGAGTCACGAGCGTCGACCAGAGCTGGCGCGACACCTGGAACTGCTCGTTGATCGTGAGCGCCTTCGAGATGTCGATCTTGCCGTCAGTCTCGGGGGTGTAGTTGAGTTCGCAGAGCGCCGAGTGGCCGGTACCCGCGTTGTTCCAGGGGCCCGACGACTCCTGAGCGACGTCGTCGAGTCGCTCAATGATCTTGATCGACCAGTCGGGTTCGAGTTCGTGGAGCAGTGTCGCCAGGGTCGCCGACATAACACCGCCGCCAATGAGGACAGCATCGTAGATCTTCGGGTTCGTCACGTAACTACCTTACTCCCGGGCTTCGGCACGCTTTGGGTGTGCTTTTCAGTTGGTGTGACCCGCTAATGTTCGCGGATGCGCTGGTTAGGCCGAGAGTTCCTCGGCCACGAGCTCGGCAATCTGGATCGCGTTGAGCGCAGCGCCCTTACGCAGATTGTCGTTGGAGATGAAGAGGCTGAGGCCCTTGCCCTCGGGCGCCGACTGGTCGGCACGGATGCGGCCGACGAGGCTCGGGTCGGTGCCAGCGGCGTCGAGCGGGCTCGGCACATCCTGCAGCTGCACGCCGGGCGCCTCGGCGAGGATCTCGGTGGCGCGCTCGGGCGTGATGTCGTTCGCGAACTCGGCGTTGATCGACAGCGAGTGGCCGGTGAAGACCGGCACGCGCACGCAGGTGCCCGAGACGCGGAGTTCGGGCAGGTGGAGGATCTTGCGCGACTCGTTGCGCAGCTTCTGCTCCTCGTCGGTCTCGCCGCTGCCGTCGTCGACGAAGTTGCCCGCCTGGGCGACGACGTTGAAGGCAATGGGATGCACGTAGAGTTCCGGCTCGGGCAGTTCGACCGCGTGGCCGTCGTGCACGAGGCCGAGCAGTGCGTCTTCGCCCTGGTTCACAGCGGCGACGGCCTGGCCCGAGAGCTCGCGGGCGCCGGCGAGGCCCGAGCCCGAAACGGCCTGGAAAGTGGTGACGATGAGGCGTTCGAGGCCCGCGGCGTCGTTGAGTGCACGCAGTGCCGGCATGGCCGCCATCGTGGTGCAGTTCGGGTTCGCGATGATGCCCTTGGGGCGGTTCGCGATGTCGGCGGGGTTAACCTCCGAGACGACGAGCGGCACCTCGACGTCGCCACGCCACGCCGACGAGTTGTCGATGACGACGATGCCCGCTGCGGCGAAGCGCTCGGCCTGGGCGCGCGAAGTCGCGCCGCCCGCCGAGAAGAGGGCGATGTCGATGCCGCTGAGGTCGGCGGTGGCGACGTCTTCGACGGTAACCTGCTCGCCGGCGAACTCGATCTGCTTGCCCGCCGAGCGCGAGGAGGCGAAGAGGCGAATCGTCGCAATCGGGAAGTTCCGCTCAATGAGGAGGCGGCGCATAACGCCACCAACCTGACCAGTGGCACCGACAACGGCAACATTCATCTGCTTGACCATGCCCACCAGCTTAACCGTCCGAGACAAGCCCCGCCGCCCCACCAAGAAGGGGGTTGAGTGGTCGTTTTTTGGAGTTCTGGCGGTGCCAGAACTACAAAAAACGACCACTCAACCCCCTAGGCGCACTCATGGGAGCGCGGAGTGCGTGCGGAGCGCGGTGCGGGCGCGCGGGCGCAGGGGCGTTAGCGGCCGGTGCCCGCGTAGACGACGGCCTCGGAGTCGCCGTCGAGACCAAACGCGGTGTGGATGACGCGCGCCGCCTCAGGCACAACATCCGCGTTCGTGATGATCGAGATGCGGATCTCGGAAGTCGAGATCATGTCGATGTTGATGCCCGCGGTCTTGAGCGCGTCGAACAGCGTCGCTGAGACACCGATGTTCGTGCGCATGCCCGAACCGACGAGCGAGACCTTGCCGATCTGGTCGTCGAAGCGCAGCGACTCGAATCCGAGCGTCTCGCCGTTGCCCTCGAGGGCGCGCAGGACCTGCTCGGCCGAGGTCTTCGGCAGGGTGAACGAGATGTCAGTCACGCCGTCATTCTGCGTCTGCACGTTCTGCACGATCATGTCGATGTTCGCGCCCTGCTGGGCAACGATGTTGAAGATCGCGGCGGCCGAGCCCGGAACATCCGGAACACCAACGACGGTGATCTTCGCCTGGCTGAGGTCGTGCGAGACGCCGGCGATCGAGGCTTCTTCCACTGCGTACTCCTTAGAAGTTTCGGGGTTGTAGACGACGGTGCCGGGGTCGCTCGAGAACGACGAGCGCACGACGAGTGTGACGCCCTGGCGGCGCGCATACTCGACGGCACGAATGTGCAGCACCTTCGCGCCGCTGCCCGCCAGCTCGAGCATCTCTTCACTCGAGATGTGGTCGATCTTGTGTGCCTTCGGCACGATACGCGGGTCGGCAGAAAAAATGCCGTCGACGTCGGAGTAAATCTCGCACTTGTCGGCGTCGAGCGCTGCCGCGAGCGCGACGGCCGTCGTGTCGGAGCCGCCGCGGCCGAGGGTCGTGATGTCGCGGGTGTCGCGGTTGAAGCCCTGGAACCCGGCGACGATCGCGATCGCGCCCTCGTCGAGCGCCTCACGCACGCGCACCGGCGTGACGTCGACGATGCGAGCATCGCCGTGCTTCGCGTCGGTAATCATGCCCGCCTGGCTGCCCGTGTACGAGCGGGCGTCGTAGCCCATCGACTTGATCGCCATCGCGAGCAGCGCCATCGAGATGCGCTCGCCCGTGGTGACGAGCATGTCGAACTCGCGCGGGTCGGGAATCGGTGTGATCTCGTGTGCAAGGTCAATCAGCTCGTCGGTGGAGTCGCCCATCGCCGAGACGGTGACGACCACTTCATTGCCGGCACGCTTCGTGTCGACGATGCGCTTCGCGACGCGACGGATGCTTTCGGCGTCGGCAACCGACGATCCGCCGTACTTCTGCACAATGAGGCTCACAGGGGCTCCCTTCCGCGCGGCTGCGCACCATCGGCCAGCTTAGCGGGTCGGATGCGCGCGGCCGCGCTGTGGATACAGCTAAGAAATGACGCGTCGGCCCGCGAAGGCGCGCCCGAGCGTCACCTCGTCGGCGTACTCGAGGTCGCCACCGACCGGCAGGCCGGATGCGAGGCGCGAAACCTTGAGCCCGACCGCTTTGAGCAGGCGCGAGAGGTACGACGCGGTGGCGTCGCCCTCGAGGTTCGGATCGGTCGCGATGATGACCTCGACGACGTCGCCCGTCTCGAGCCGCGGCATGAGCCCGCGGATGTTCAGCTGATCTGGGCCGATGCCGTCGATCGGCGAGATCGCGCCGCCGAGCACGTGGTAGAGCCCCTCGTACTCGTTCGTGCGTTCGATGGCGCCGACGTCCTTCGGCTCCTCGACGACGCAAATGAGCGAGCGGTCGCGGTTCGGGTCGCCGCAAATGATGCAGACGTCCTGCTCCGCGACGTTGCCGCAGTACTTGCAGAACTTCACCTTGTCGCGCACCTCGAGCAGGATCTTCGCGAGCCGCGACACGTCGAAGTTCTGTGTCTGCACGATATGGAACGCGATTCGTTGCGCCGATTTCGGGCCGACGCCGGGCAGGCGCCCGAGCTCATCGATGAGGTCCTGAACAATTCCCTCGTACATGCCTAGTACTCCTCTGGCGGCGCTTCGAAGTCGTCGGGCGCCTCATCGAACGGGCCCGACGGCCCCGGCAGGGCCCGCAACTCTTCGCCGACGAAGCGCGCACCGAGCCGTTCACGAATAACCGACTCACCGTAGCGCTCCTGGCCCGCCGCGAGCGCAGGATGCTTCGGTGCGGCGGGGTCCTCGGGCTCGGGGTCTGGTTCGGGCTCGGCGACGGGCTCGGGTTCGGAGCCGGGCACCTCGACGACGTTCCAGCTCGGCGCCGCGGGCGTCTGCTGGCTCTCGGTAGGCGCGGCACCACTTGTCTCGGCGCTGGCCGTCTCGGCCCGCGGCGCTCGACCTTGGCCGGGTCCGGCCTGCGCGGATCGGCCCTGGCCGGGTCCGGCCTGCGTTGCGCGGCCCTGGCCGGACGCAGCCTGACCAGCCCCGGCGGTTTCGGGTTGCGCCGACGATGCGGGCACCGGGTCGACGGGGTTACGCACCTCGGTGCCGGGCGCCGCGTGCAGCGTCGCCTCGGGCATCGCGACCGGGGTCGCGTCGTGCTCGCGCTCGCTCGCGTCGGTCGCGGCGACCTCTTCGATCGAGTGTCCCTCGCTTGCCACCTCGGGCGGGGAGCTCGCGCGAGCGTTCCCGTCGGATGCCCGCGTCGCTTCGGAGCCCGGGGCATCCGGGGCGTCGTCGGGCGCGGCATCAACCGGGTCGACGGTTTCAGGTGCCACGTCGTTGGCCTGTCCACCGCTGCCGGCCCCACCGGCGTCGTTCCGCTCGGGGCCGGTCGCAAACTCGTCCCAGGCCGAGCCGGGGCCGTCGTCGGCGACGCGCGGCTCACCGGGAATCGGCGCGACGTTCCACGTAGCCGCCCCGCCCGGGTCAGCCACGGGCGCCGGCGTCTGGCGCGGACCGCCTCGGTGGCGCTCCTCGTCGGACGGCGCCGCGGGAGCATCCGTTGCCGGAGCCGCCTGCTCGCGGCCGGGGCTACGCTCGATCTTCGGGGCAATCTTCATGTCGACGCCGAACACCTCGCGCAGCGCGCGCTTGATGTGGTCGCTCGGCGAAGGCTGGCCGTCGCGCGCCTGGCGCGCCTGGTCAAAGACCGCGCGGTTCGGGAACCACAGCGCGAGCACGCCGTCGTCGTAGCCGAGCGGCTGCAGGCCTCGCACGACCGACCAGGCCGACCGCCCGCCGAGCCGGTTCACGGCCTCGAGCACGCTCGGCCATGCGTCCTGCACTTGACTCGCGTCGGGCTGGCCCGAACCAGCTGCGCTCGCGGACGCCGAGCCTGACTCGGCCGATGTCGGTGCGGATGCTGCGGGCTGGTTGGTTCGCCAGGGCTCGGGCGCCGCGGGTCGATCGGCCCGCGCACGCTCGGCGGGTCCGTTTGCCGGCGCCTGTCCGCGCGCTTCGTGCTGCAGCCCCGAGTCACGCGAGGTAGCAGCATCAGGTGCCTGCGCCGCCGCGCGCGATGGCGCCGATTCGCGGGAATGCGCATCGTCTGCCGCCTGCGACGACTGACGTGAGCCGTCAGCATCGGGCGCTCCAGTGGACGCGGAAGCCGGCGCACCGTCGGTCACGCCCGGCGTTGCCCACGCCGCCTTGGCTGCCTCTGCCGCCGACGCCTTCGGCGCCTCCGGCTCGGGGCTGCGCTGGGGAGCCCGCTCCGGCTCGCGCTGCTGCGCGGGCCGCTCGTCCTGCGGCGTCCGCGTCGGTAATGCGGCCTGCCCACGCTCGGGCTCGACCGCGGGCGCACCGCGACCCGGCGCATCCTGCCGCCCGGGCGCACTCTGGCCACGCGCCTCCTGCTGACCACGCGCATCCTGTTGCGGCGCCGCGGCGCGCGAACCGGCCGGCTCGGCGCCCGACGCGGCTGGCGCCTCCGCCTCGGCAAACGCCGCGCGCTGCGCCACGAGCACGCGCGCGATCATCAGCTCGAGCTGCAGTCGCGGCGCGGTCACGCCGGTCATCTCGGACAGCGTCGCGTTCACGGCATCGGCCATGCCCGACAGCGCGCGCGGGTTGAAGCGCGCGGCGTTCGTGTGCATACGCTCGAGCTCGTCCGGCGAGATGCCGCGCAAGACGGCCTCGGCGCCCTGGCCGATCGCCTTCACGACAATGAGGTCGCGCACGCGCTCGAGGAGGTCTTCGACGAAGCGGCGTGGGTCTTGGCCCGACTGAATCACCGAGTCAACCGCGCGGTACGCCGCCGAGGCGTCGCCGTCGGCGAAGGCCGCGATTGACTCGTCGAGCAGGTCTTGCGCCGTGAAGCCGAGCACCTGCGTCGCGAGCTGGTACTGCATGGTCTCGCCCTCGGTACCGGCGATGAGCTGGTCGAGCAGCGACATCGTGTCTCGCGCCGAACCACCGCCGGCGCGGACGACGAGCGGCAGCACGCCCGGCTCGGCCGAGATGCCCTCGGCGGCGCAGATGCGCTCGAGGTATTCGAGCATCGGCGCCGGCGGGATCAGCCGGAACGGGTAGTGGTGCGTGCGCGAACGGATCGTGCCGATGACCTTCTCGGGCTCGGTCGTCGCGAAGATGAAGAGCACGTGCTCCGGCGGCTCCTCGACCACCTTGAGCAGCGCATTGAAGCCCTGCGAGGTGACCATGTGCGCCTCGTCGATGATGAAGATGCGGTAGCGGTCGCGGCTCGGGGCCATGACGGCGCGCTCGCGTAGCTCGCGGGCGTCGTCGACACCACCGTGGCTCGCGGCGTCGATCTCGGCGACGTCAAGCGAGCCGCCGCCCTCGCGGCCGAGCTCAACGCACGAGTCGCACTTGCCGCACGGTTCGGGGGTCGGCCCCTCGGCGCAGTTGAGGCAGCGAGCGAGGATGCGCGCCGACGACGTCTTGCCGCAGCCGCGCGGGCCAGAGAAGAGGTACGCGTGGTTGATGCGGCCCGAACGAATCGCCACCGAGAGTGGGTCGGTCACCTGTTGCTGCCCGATCATTTCGGCGAACGTCTCGGGCCGATATCGGCGATACAGGGCAGCAACCATGCCCTCCATCGTAGAGGTCACCACCGACCCTGGTACCGGGTCATCCACAGGTGCGCCTGTGGCGCTACAGCCCCGTCTGCGCGAGCGTCTGTCGCGCGATCTCGACCTCTTCGTTCGTCGGCACGACGAGCACGATCACGCGGGATGCATCGGTCGAGATCACGCGAATGCCGTCGTTCGGCAGCTGGTTGCGCTCGAGGTCGAGCTCGACGCCGAGCCACTCGAGGCCTTCGAGCGTGCGCCGCCGCACCTCGGCCGAGTTCTCGCCGACACCGGCCGTGAAGACGATCGCGTCACCGCCGCCGAGCGTGACGAGGTACGAGCCGAGATAGTGCCGCAGGCGGTGCACATAGACGTCGAGGCCGAGCTGGGCCACCACATCCCCCGCCGCCGCGCGCCGCGTCACGTCGCGCACGTCGTTCGTGCCGGTGAGTCCGAGCAGGCCCGAGCGTCGGTTGAGCAGGTCGTCGAGCTCGTCGACCGTGTAGCCCGCCTTGCGGTGCAGGTGAAAGAGCACGGCCGGGTCGATGTCGCCGGTGCGCGTACCCATGACCAGGCCCTCGAGCGGCGTCATGCCCATCGAGGTGTCGACCGACTTGCCGCCGTCGACCGCGCAGGCCGAGGCGCCGTTGCCAATGTGCAGCACGGCGGTGCGCAGCGACTCGAGCGGCCGGTCGAGGAACTCGGCGGCCGCCTCCGATACGTACTTGTGGCTCGTGCCGTGCGCGCCGTACTTGCGCACGCGGTTCGCCTCGGCGACCTCGCGGTTGAGCGCGTAGGTGCTCGCGGCGTCGCTCATGGTCGTGTGGAAGGCGGTGTCGAACACCGCGACGTGCGGGATGCTCGGGAACACCCGGCGCGCCCCGCGGATGCCCGCGAGGTTCGCTGGGTTGTGGAGGGGCGCGAGCGGGCTGAGTTCGTCGATGTTGCGCTCGACGTCGTCGTCGATGATGGTCGGGCCGAAGAAGCGGCGCGCGCCCTGCACGACGCGGTGACCGACTGCGGCCGGCCGCGCCGACTCGAGCGTCGGGCCGAGCTCGGCGAAGTTCGCAAGCATCGCCTCGAACGCGTCGTCATGCGAGGCGATGGACGCTTCTCGCTCGCGCTTGCCGTCGGCGTTCGTGTGGCGCACGCTGCCGCTCGGCTCGCCGATGCGCTCGATGAGCCCGGCCGCGAGCGTCGTCTCGGTCGCCATGTCGAGCAGTTGGTACTTCAGCGAGGAGGAACCGGAGTTCACCACGAGCACGATGGTCATGTCTTGCCTTTCGTCGCGGGGCCGCGGCCTACGCGTCTGCCTGCGCCTGGATCGCCGTAATCGCGACGGTGTTCACGATGTCACTCACGAGCGCACCGCGCGAGAGGTCGTTGATCGGCTTGTTGAGCCCCTGCAGCACCGGGCCGATCGCGAGCGCGCCCGCCGAGCGCTGCACCGCCTTGTACGTGTTGTTGCCGGTGTTGAGGTCGGGGAAGATGAACACGGTCGCCCGGCCCGCCACGTCGCTGCCGGGCAGCTTCTTCGAGGCCACCGCCATGTCGGTCGCCGCGTCGTACTGAAGCGGCCCCTCGAC
The DNA here is from genome assembly GCF_900626105.1 of Gulosibacter massiliensis. Lineage (NCBI taxonomy): Bacteria > Bacillati > Actinomycetota > Actinomycetes > Micrococcales > Microbacteriaceae > Gulosibacter > Gulosibacter massiliensis. Next base: position 1,388,660 of record NZ_UYZX01000001.1, on the reverse strand, counting down.
GAGCAGCTCGGGCGCGCGCTCGCGAACGAGGCGGGTCGCCTCGCGCACCTTGTCGACGTCGGCGCCGGCGCCCGAGTCGCCCGTCGAGTAGCTCAGCATGGCGACGCGCGGCTCGATGTTGAACTGCTTCGCCGTCTCGGCTGACGAGATCGCGATGTCGGCGAGTTGCTCGGCCGTCGGATCGGGGTTCACGGCGCAGTCGCCGTACACGAGCACGCGGTCGGCGAGCGACATGAGGAACACGCTCGAGACGATCGACACGTTCGGACGGGTCTTCACGATCTCGAACGACGGCTTGATCGTGTGCGCCGTCGTGTGGGCCGCGCCCGAGACCATGCCATCGGCGAGGCCGAGGTGCACCATCATCGTGCCGAAGTACGAGACGTCCTGCACCCGGTCGCGTGCCTGGTCGATCGTGACGCCCTTGTGGGCGCGCAGCCGCGCGTACTCCTCGCTGAAGCGCTCGAGCATGGCCGGGTCCTGCGGTGAGATGATGTGCGCCTCGGCGAGGTCGAGGCCGAGCTCGGATGCGCGGTTGCGGATGCTCGGCTCGTCGCCGAGGATCGTCAGCTCGGCGACCTCGCGCGTGAGCAGCGTCGAGGCAGCCTGAAGGATCCGGTCGTCGTTGCCCTCGGGCAGCACGATGTGCTTGCGTTCGGCGCGGGCGCGCGCGAGCAGGGTGTGCTCGAACATGAGCGGCGTGACCACCTTCGGTTCCGGCACGTCGAGCAGGCCGAGCAGCGCATCCCGGTCGACGTACTCGGCGAAGTCGGCGAGCGCGGTGTCGACCTTGCGGACCATTGAGGCAAGGAAGCGGCCACGAGTGTTCACGATGCGCTGCGCCGTCTCGTAGGTGCCGAGGTTCGTGCGCAGCATCGGCAGCTCGAGGTCGACACCGCGAATGAGCGACTCGACGATCGGCGAGAACTCGAACGGGCCATTGACGACGAGCGCCGCAAGCGAGGGCATCGTGCGCGCTTGCTGGGCGAGCAGCAGCGCGACGATCGTCTCGGTACGGTCCGCGGCAACCACGACGACGCCCGACTCGAAGGTGCGCTCGAGCACGTGCTCCATCGACATGCCGGCCACCGTGATGCCCAGCACCTCGCGGCCCAGCAGCTTTTCGTCGCCCGAGTAGAGCTCGGCGCCAAGCGCGGCGCGCAGCTCGTCGACACTCGGGGCGTTGAGGACCTTATTCTCGGGCAGGCACCAGACCGGCACCTCGGCGGTGGCTGCGACCTCGGCATCCCGCACTGCCGCCTGCACGCCGGTGCGCACCTCGTCGAGGTGACCTTCGCCGACGCGGTTCACCACGACGGCGAGTAGCTGGGCGTGCTCGGCTTCGAGCACCGGCAACGTACTCGCGGCCACCTGCGCGAGTTCGGCGGGCGTGCGGGGGCTGCGGTCGTCCGGGTTGAGCCCCGTCAGCACAAGCAGCACCGGGGCGCCGAGGTTCGCGGCGACGCGGGCGTTGAAGTCGAGCTCGGCCGGGTTCCCGACGTCGGTGAAGTCGCTGCCAAGAATCACGACGACGTCGCAGCGGCTCGCGACCGCGTCGTAGCGTTGGAGGATCTTCGCCAGCGCCGACGTCGCGTCGGCGTGCACCTCGTCGTAGGTCACACCAACCCCGAGCTCGGGAGTGAGGCCGAGGTTCGGGTCGAGGCGCTCGAGCAGATGCTTGAGGATGTCGTCGCGGGTCGCGCTCTGCGTAACGGGGCGGAACAGACCCACGCGGCCACTGTGCTGCGTGAGGGTCTCGAGCACGCCGAGTGCAACGGCCTGCTTGCCGGAAAAACCTTCGGAAGACGTGATGTAAATGCTCGCGGTCACGGTGTCATCGTAACGACGCCCGGCGACCGGCGGCTGGGCTGTTGCGGCGTAGCGGCCCGCCCGACGTGCGCGCCTCCTCGACCGTCAGGTAAACTACAAGTCGGCTCCCCGCGTGGCGCCACCCAGGCCAACTCCCCCAGGTCGGAAACGAAGCAAGGGTAACCAGGCTCTGGCGGGTGCGCGGGGGGTCCTTTACTTTTCCGGTCACGCCAACGGCGTAGGCTCCTGCTCGTGGGCGACGGCCCAGGAAAGAGCAGTGACTATGACGATAGATGCGGCGGCGGATGCGCGCGCAGAGTTGGTCAGTAAGATCCGCGAGATCGTCGCCCGTGACGAAGCGGCCGCCCCGACCTCGCAGGCCGTTGCTGGCGTGCTTGAGCACTACCTCGGCGTGCCCGGCCTCGTGCCCGCGTCGGCCCGCGTATCCAACCCCGAGGCCTACCAGCAGAACCTGCTGCACGTCGAAGACGACGGCAGCTTCTCGATCGTCGCGCTCGTCTGGCTGCCCGGTCAGCGCACGCCGGTGCACGACCACATCTCGTGGTGCGTCGTCGGCGTCTACGAGGGCAATGAGTCAGAACTGCGTTACCGCGTCGTCGATGATGCGGCCGGCGACTACCTCGTCGAGACCGGCACTGGCGTGAACCTGCACGGCAGCGTCGAGGGCTTCGCGCCTCCCGGTGATCTGCACGAGGTGTGGAACTCGGGCGACTCGCTCGCGATCTCGATCCACGTGTACGGCGCCGACATCCGCAAGCTCGGCTCGAGCATCCGCCGCCGCTACGACCTGCCGGTGCGCGCGGCTTAGAGCACCATCGCCGCCACCCAACCGGCCGCGAGCAGCGGCAGGTTGTAGTGCAGGAATGTCGGGATCACCGAGTCGCGAATATGGTCGTGCTGGCCGTCGGCGTTGAGACCGGCGGTCGGGCCGAGCGTTGAGTCGGATGCGGGTGAACCGGCATCGCCGAGCGCGCCGGCCGTGCCGATGATCGACACCGTCGCGAGCGGCGAGAAGCCGAGGGCGAGGCAGAGCGGCACGTAGATGGTGGTGATGACCGGCAGCGTCGAGAACGACGAGCCGATGCCCATCGTGACGACGAGGCCGACGAAGAGCATCGCGAACGCGGCCATCGCTTTGTTGTCGCCGAAGACCTGCTCGACCGCCGTGACCATCGGCGCGACGTCACCCGTCGCATCCATCACCGCGGCGAAGCCTTGTGCGGTGATCATGATGAAGCCGATGAGCGCCATCATGCGCATGCCCTGCGTGAATACGTCGTCGGCCTCACGCCACTTGACGGCGCCGGTGAGCAGGAAGATCGCGAGCCCGAGCAGGGCGCCGACGAGCAGCGCGTCGGCCTGCGCGCCGACCGCGTTCATGATGAGCTGCGTCGCAAAGCAGGCGACGATCGCAAGCAACGAGACGGTCACGCGGTAGGGCGTCGGGTGTGCTTCTTCTTCGACGTTCGCGCCGATGATCGGGAGGTCTTCGTAGTCGCGCGGCTTGCGGTAGCTCACGAACACCGCGACGAGCAGGCCCGCGACCATGCCGAGTGCCGGGATCGCCATCGCGTCCATGACGTTAATGCCCGTGGTGTCGAGGCCCGCCTTGGCAATGTTGCCGAGCAGGATGTCCTCGAGGAAGATCTTGCCGAAGCCGAACGGCAGGTACATGTAGGTCGTCACGAGGCCGAAGGTGAGCACGCAGGCGACGAGGCGTCGATCGATGCGCAGCTTGTTCATGACACTGAGCAGCGGCGGCACGAGCAGCGGAATGAACGCGATGTGCACCGGAATGAGGTTCTGACTCATGACCGACATCGCGAGGATGCCCGTCAGCATGCCGTACTTCGTAATCGTCACGGTGCGGGTCGAGGCGGTCGCGCCCTCACCCTCGAGCCGGCGGATGAGCGCATCCGCCAACAGCCGCGGCAGGCCCGAGTTCGCGACCGCCATCGCGAACGCGCCGAGCAGGGCGTAGCTCAGGGCGATCTTCGCGCCGGCGCCGAGGCCATCTTGAAACGCGAGCATCGTGCCGTCGAGACCGAGCCCACCCACGAGGCCGCCGACGACCGCGCCAATAAAGAGGGAGAGCACGACATGCACCCGCGCGAGCGAGAGCGCGAGCATGACAACGACGGCGATAACGACGGAATTCACCGAGACAGCCTACTGGCCAGCGTTCGCGCGGCAGAATCGGGGTGGCCGAACCACGCGCACCGCGCTACTGTGACATATAAGTAATTCTTTATGTATTTGCGCGGAGGTTGCGGTGCACGATCACGATCACGGCCCGTCGGATGCGGCAGCCCCGGGCCGCTCCCGGCTCGCGATCGCCTTCGGCATCACCGCCACCGTGTTTGTCGCCCAGCTCATCGGCGCAATCTTCACCAACTCGCTCGCGCTACTCGTCGACACGGCGCACATGCTCACGGATGCGGGTGGCCTGCTGCTCGCGCTCGTGGCTGCGAACCTCATGGTCAGGCCCGCGTCGCAGACCCACACGTGGGGCCTGCGGCGGGCCGAGGTGCTCGCGGCGGCCGCGCAGTCGCTCGTGCTGCTCGCCGTCGGCACCTACGCGATCGTCTCGGGCATCGCGCGCCTCTTCGCGCCCGCCGAGGTGCCGAGTGAGGGCCTGCTCGTGTTCGGCATCCTCGGCCTCGTCGGTAATATCGCATCGATCTCCGTTCTCGCGACCTCGCGCAACAACAACCTCAACCTGCGTGCCGCGTTCCTCGAGGTGATCAACGACGCCCTCGGCTCCGTCGCCGTGATCGTCAGCGCGATCGTCATCGCCGCGACCGGCTGGACCACCATCGACACCCTCGCCGGCCTGCTCATCGCCACGCTCATCCTGCCCCGCGCCGTGTCGATTCTGCGCCGCAGCGTGCGCGTGCTCATGGAGGCGGTGCCTGCGGGCCTCGACCTCGACCTGCTGCGGCAGCACCTGCTCAAGAACGACCACGTGCGGCAGGTGCACGACCTGCACGTGACTTCAATCGGCACCGGGCTGCCCGTGCTCACGGCGCACATCGAGGTCGAGCACGAGTGCCTCAACAAGGCGCACACCGAGACCGTGTTGCGCGAGCTGCGGGAGTGCGTGCGCGAGCACTTCGAGGTGCGCATCGAGCACTGCACGTTCCAGCTCGAGCCCGGCGGCTACGGACGCGACGAGTCGCTGCCGCACGCGTAGGCGCAGGAGGCCAGCCCGCATAGGCGACTCATAGCATCCGCATAGCCGCGGCGTTTTTCGCTTGCCTATCTTCGATTGCGACGAGAGAAAAGTCCCCCAACCCCGCGGCCATGAGCCGTGCTGAAGGAGTTCCGCATGGCTGATGCCACCCGCACACCCATGAGTCGAGGCAAGAAGATCACACTCTGGGTCGTGAGCAGTGTCGTTGTCGTACTCGTGGCGGGCGCGCTGCTCGCGCCCACGATGTATCGCGCCGTGTTCGGCGGCAGCAGCGACATCGAGGCGCCGTCGATCTCGCAGACGACTTCGGCCTCGGCCGTGAGCAGATCGAACAACGTTTCGGGCGAATGGAGCGTCGACAGCGGCTACGCCGGCTACCGCGTTGACGAGGTGCTGCAGGGCGATGACGTCACGGTCGTCGGCCGCACCGAGGAGGTGTCGGGGTCGTTCACGATCGACGGCACCACCCTCACCGAGGGCACCGTCGAGGTCGATGTCGCGTCGATCGCCACCGACAATTCGAACCGAGATGATTACTTTGTGAACGACGCGATGGAGGCGAGCACGTACCCCACCGCATCCTTCGAGCTCGCCGAGGCGACCGAGCTGCCCGACGACGTGACGAGCGGCGAGACCGTGTCGGTCGACGTCACCGGAACGCTGACTCTGCACGGCGTCTCGCAGACCGTGACGGCCACGCTCGACGTCGTCGTGGACGGTGACACCGCACAGATCGTCGGCACGGTGCCGCTCACCTTCGCCGACTACGGCGTGGATGCGCCGAGCCTCGGCTTCGTCGAGGTCGAGTCGGAGGGCCAGCTCGAGTTCAGCCTCGACGTCACCCAGTCGTAGCGCTCACAACAAAATCGAGCCGCGACGTCATCTGCGTCACGGCTGGAAGTGTCTCGCGGGCAGGATGCGGGATTTGCAATCTGCATCGCAGATTGATTGAGATGGGCATGCCGTCTCCGGAGCTAATGCGGAGGATGCGGGATTCGAACCCGCGAGGGCTTGCACCCAACACGCTTTCCAAGCGTGCGCCATAGGCCACTAGGCGAATCCTCCAGCTGTGCACGCGAACGTGGCACATCGACCAATCATACAGATGCGCGGGCCGTCCGCGCCACGCAGGGTCAGGCGTTGCGACGTCGCAGCAGGATGGTGCCGATCGCGACGATGATCGCCGCTATCGAGAAGACCGCAACGAGGTTGCCATTAACACCGGTATTCGCGAGGTCGTCGGCCTGCGGTGTCGCCGACGGCGTCGGCGCCGACACATCGACGTCGGATGCTGAGCTCGGCCCGGCGGTCGAGCTCGGCTTCACGGTCGGTCGCGTGCCCCTGTCACCATTCGCGGAGTCCTGGTTGCCTCGGTGGCCCGGCTCGACCGGCACGATGTTGTCGCCGACTTCGCCGCCAGCCTCGGGCGCTCCAGTCGGGGCGCCCGGCTCCTGCCGGATCGGCGCGTCTACCGAAGGCTGCTCTGCCGCGGGCTCCCCCGCTCCAGGATCGGGCGTCGTGCCGCCCGTCTGGACAGGTTGGGTCGGGTCAGGAGTCGGCGTGGGCGTTTCCACCGGCGTCGTCGGCTCTGCGGTTGGTGGCGTGGTGGTCTCGACCGGCGGCGTCTCGCCCGGATCGGGGTCGCTCGTGGGGGTAGCCCCGCCCGTCGGGGAACCGCTCGAGCCAGCGCCGGAATCGCCGGCGCCCGGGGTTGCGCCGGGCTCGGTCGAGACACCGGTGACCGCTGAACCGCTGCTGGGCGACGTCGTCGCACCAGGCTCGTCGGCGACGAGGTTCACGACCGGCTGGGTCTGGTTGATGTCGCTCGTCGGTTCGGCCGCCGAAGCCGGATCGAAGGGCAGGCCGACAACCGCGAAGCTGCCGAACACGCCAGCGACCGCAAGAGCGAGTGCGCCGGTGGCACGCCGTGATGCGGGCATGTCGCTATCCAATCTCATCGATCCAGAAAAGGCAAAGTTATCTAATCGATATATTAGCGGGTTATGAGAGTTTTCACAGTGTTTCGTGCGTCGTAATAAAAATTCTTTGACCCCGCCCCGTCCGGAAACGACGAAGGCGGGATGAAGAGTTCACACTTCATCCCGCCTTCGTCAAGTTTGGGCGTTAGCCGCCCAGACCGCGTGAGCTACTAACTCTGGCGGCGGCGCACGACCATGGTGGTCGCACCGGCGGCGACGAGCACGAGGCCACCGGCAAGCATGCCGAGCAGCGCAGCGTCGTCAGCACCGGTCACGGCGAGCGAGTCGCCGTTGCTACCGCCGTTGTTCGAGGTGTCCTCGCCGTCCGAAGCCGGGATCGACTCCGAGGCGTCGGCAACGACCGAGAACGAGATGGTCTCGGTGACGTCCTCCTGGGTTGCGGTGATGGTGTAGTCACCAATGGGGAGGACCTGGGCCGAGCTAGGCTCGCCGGCGTCGTACTGGCCGTTGCCGTTCGTGTCCTCGTAGGTGGTGTAGGTGACGGTGCCGGCAAACTCGCCGTTCTCGTCGACCGCGATGTCAGACTCAGGGTCGCCGACCGGCGAGATGACGGTGGTCGAACCGTTCGGCTCGGTCACCTCGATAGTGATCTCAACTCCCGGGGCCCAGCCTGCACCTGCGTAGTTGACGCCCGAGAGCGTCTCGCTCTGGGTGTAGGTGTCCTGCTCGATCGCGAGCGCCGGGGCCTCTTCAGCCTCAGCCGAGGCCGGGGTCTCGGTGTCCGTGGACTGCGGGGTCGCGGTCGCGGTCGGCTCGGGAGTCGGCGACGCCGTCGGCGTCTCCGTGGGGGTCGGGGTCGGGGTCGGCGACGCCGTCGGCGTCGGTGCGACATCCCCAGTAGCCTGTGGGCCGACGTCGAAGGTAGTCGTGAGCGCGTCACCGGTCGTCGAGGTCACCGTGAGGGTGTAGTTGCCGTCAGTGAACGCCGGGTCGTCTTCCCAAGTGAGCTCGCCAGCGGCGGTGCCGTCGTCCGCGACCACGTACGAGTTATCAGTCGCCTTCACGTCGGAGGTGCCTTCCGGCGCGACGAGCTCAACCGTGTAGGTGACACCGGGCTCAAGGCCGGTCGCGGCCCAGTTGACGGCCGTGGTGCCAGACTCCAGCGACGACGAGTCGACGACGAGCTGTGCCTCGACAGCCTCGTCGGTCGCGGTCGGCGTGGTGGTCGCTGCGAATGCCGGCGTGGCGACGGCGAACACGCCACCAGCGGTCAGCGCTGCCGCGGCAGCAGTGGCAGCAATGCGCTTCGAGAAAGCGGTCATCGTTGTCTCTTCTCTTTATTGAGGTTGCGGTTGCGTATGCGCAGATTCTCAGGATTCCCCAACCCTGCACCTGTCCAAAGTTTCACAGCCGGCACTCAGATGCAACAGATTCGTAACGTAATTGTTTCCACATGCACCCACGGAATGACTTCCATTATGCGTATGCATCGGCTAAGCGACAGTCGACGCGAAAGTGGCCGGGGCGAATGCCCTGGCCACTTTCGCGTCGATCGGTTCTACGTACTTACGACTCAGTCGATCGCGAGCGTGTCTTCGAACTGACCACCGGCCATGGGCTCAATTGGGCTCAGCGTGACGGTCGATCCGTTGGGCAGCGTCACCATCCCGTCGATCATGCCTGCATCCAACCAACCGTCGCCACCGTACGAGACGCCGCTGACGCTCTCGCTCTGCGACACCGTCGCGTCCGGCACCCAAACGCTGGGGTCAAACGGTGTCGTCGGCCCTGCATCAGTGACGACGAAGGTGGCCGTGGCTGCCCCGACGGGGTCGCCCGCCGCATCCTCGACGCGCAGTTCAAGCGTGTATTCACCTGTGGGAGCTGCGACGCCCGTCGCCACCTCGACAAAGAACGGCTTGCCGTCGGTAAGGAGCTCCTGGAAACCGATCACGCCACTCGCGTGGCCGTCGGCATCGGGCACGTTTCCATGACGTCGCTGCCGCCCACGCTGGTCCCATCGACGTAGAGGTAGTACGAGTCACCCTCGCTCAAACCGCTCGCCGACCACGTGATGCCGCTCGCCGATTGCTCGGGCGTGTAGGTGGCCTAGCCAAGCATGAGGGCGAGGTCGGATGCGTCCTCGGTCGGGCCCTCAGTCGAGGTCGGCGGCGTGGTCGCGTCGGGCTCGCCCGGCTCGTCGGTGGGTTCGGTGGTCTCGGCCGGCTCCGTCGTTTCCTCGGCTGGCGGGGTCGACTCGACCGGCGCATCCGCAGGCTCGGTCGTAGCCTCGGCCTCAGTCGTTTCGGGCGCCACCGGTTCAGACTCGAGCGGCCCGGCGGTGGCCTCGTCGTCGGTATCGCTGAGCGGTTCGGCGTGCCGGTGCAGCACGCTGGTATCGAGTGGAGCCGCCACAGCCGGCGTCGCCACCACGAAGAGGCCTCCCAGACCTATCGCGACGGCACCTACGAACGCGCTGATTCGCTTTGCGAGCATGCGCATCGTTGCTTCTTTCGTGAGAATCCGTGCTTGACGCGCAGAATTCTCAGGATCCCCCAACCCTGCACACACCTACCTTCCGCCTGGCATCCGGCCGGCGACAAGAGCGAAATCGCTCACCGGCACGAATCGTTATCGCGCGTTCACCGAACCGCGATGCGGAAACGACGAAGCGGGTCGAGACAGTGTCTCGACCCGCTAGGTCGTGCGCCGACGAAAGGGTCAGCGCGAAGCGTCAAGCTGCGTGCGCAGCGAGCAACTACTTGACGGTGACGGTGGCGCCGGCGGCCTCGAGGGCCTCCTTGGCCTTCTCAGCGTCTTCCTTGCTTGCGCCCTCGAGGACGGGCTTCGGAGCGCCGTCAACGAGTGCCTTCGCGTCGCCAAGGCCGAGCGAGGTAAGACCACGCACCTCCTTGATGACCTGGATCTTCTTGTCGCCAGCAGCCTCGAGAATGACGTCGAACTCGGTCTTCTCTTCCTCGGCCGGAGCGTCAGCAGCAGCAGCGCCGCCGGCAGCAGCAACAGCAACGGGGGCAGCAGCGGTGACTTCGAAGGTCTCTTCGAAGAGCTTCACGAAGTCGCTGAGCTCGATGAGGGTGAGCTCCTTGAACTGCTCGATGAGCTCTTCAGCGGTGAGCTTAGCCATGGGGTTTCTCCTTAGTTATGAAATGCCGCGGTCCGGGACGGACTACTCCGCGGTCTCTTCCTGCTTTGCACGCAGCGCGTCGACGGTACGAACCGCCTTCGACGCGGGCGCGGTGAACATGTACGCGGCACCGAACAGCGAGGCCTTGAACGCGCCGGCAAGCTTGCCAAGCAGCGTTTCGCGGGACTCGAGGTCGGCGAGCTTGTTGACCTCTTCCGGGGTGAGCGGCTTACCGTCGAAGTAGCCACCCTTAATCACCAGGAGAGGGTTGTCCTTGGCAAAGTCGCGCAGTGCCTTGGCCGCGTCAACGACCTCACCGGTGACGAACGCAATAGCGGTCGGACCAGCGAAGTTGTCGTCGAGACCCTCGAACCCAGCCTTGTTGGCTGCGATCTTGGCGAGCGTGTTCTTTGCCACGGCGTAGGTTGCGTTCTCACCGAGCGAACGGCGCAGCTCCTTGAGCTGTGCAACGGTGAGACCGCGGTACTCAGTCAGCACAACGGCGTTTGAGCCCTGGAATCGCTCCACGAGCTCAGCGACGGTTGCCTCCTTGGTCGCCATGGTTCTCCTCTCGTCTGTACGCAAGACCTCGGCGGATGCCGGGATCCCACCGCCAGGCACGATTGACACGAAAAAACGCTCCGACGTAGGCGTCGGAGCGTTGCGCATGCCGACACAAACGTGTCGTAAGCGAAGTACTCTGTCGTCCTACGCGGGTGGTCCTTTCGGATCCTTCGTTTGGCTCTGGCCCGTGAGTTGCACTCATTGGGCACACGCCAAGCACCAGCGGTCTAAGGCTGCCTCTAGTCTAGCCATGCGCATCCGGACCGCGCAAGCGTTTGTTGCCTGCACTAGCAATGATGCGGACACAACCTCCCGAAGCGAGGAGGTGGCGTACATGCGTGCCGTACGACCCTGCCGCGGGGCGGTACGGCACAAGCTATGCCGTATTCCGCCCACCCCGTGCCTCAGCGCCCAGCCGCTGGGTTGCATGACGTGGCAGAGCGGACCACCGAGCGGCTTCGTCTTAAGCTCCACCTCAAGGAAGGGCGTTCGCGCCTTTGGATGCATAAAGAGCAGCGTCCCTGGGCGCGTATCCCTCCCTTCACCACGTGCGGGAGCTATTCGTACCTCGAGCTGCAGGTAGAGCAATATCCCGTGGCGCGAACGCCTCCGTTCCTGCGCCGCGGGAGCTGTTTTCGCCACGGGAGGCAGGTAGAGCAGCATCCCGAAGCGTGAATGCCTCCCAACTGCTGAGCTGTTCGCCCGCGGCCCTCGCCCTGCGCATCGCTGCCGCGGTGGGAGGATGGAGGCATGCGCACCGGATACACCGCAGCCCAGATTCGCGAGGCCGAGCAGCCGCTGTTGCAGCGGGGCGTGCCGCTCATGTTGCGGGCGGCGCAGGCGCTCGCCGACCAGATCACGAGCGTGCTGCCCGACCCGGCGACGGCGCGAGTGCTGTTCCTCGCGGGCGGCGGTGACAACGGCGCGGATGCGACGTACGCCGCATCGCTGCTCGCGGCGGCCGACGTGCGGGCCGAGGTCATCGCGGTTGCGGGCAAACTGCATCCGCAGGCCGAGGAAGCCGCGCGGGATGCAGGGGCCGAGATCATGTTCGAGCAGGATCCGGCCGCGGTCGCGGCGCGGGTTACGGGCGCGGATGTGCTGGTCGACGGCGTGCTCGGGATCGGCACTGGGGGGGGTCGCAGCCGGCGGATCACCGGCGCTACGCGAGCCGGTGCGTTCGGTGATCGTCGCGGTGAAGGCGGCCATCGCCGAGGCCGACCCACTCGTGATGGCGGTCGACATTCCCTCGGGCATCGACCCCGACGACGGCAGGGTGCCAGACCCGGATGCGGTGCTGCGCGCGCACATGACCATAACCTTCATCGGCATGAAGGCGGGGCTGCTGCTCGACCCGGCGAAGTCATTCGCGGGCAAAGTCTGGCTCGAGCCAATCGGCGCGATGCAGGGGTTGCTTCGCGTGACGCCGGCGATGCAGCTGCCGTAGTTCGCGGTGACACTGATGGGAAACCATTGATGTCGCTAGGTCGATCTAGGATCTGGACAACGGAGAGATACCGCTCCGATTAGTCCTCCGAAGGGCCCGACCATGACTCCTGGTGACTACCTTGCGATGAAGCTTGGTTCTTTAACTCCCGAGCAGATTGAGCAGCTCCTCGAGCAAGAAGAGCGCGAAGCTGAGGCGAAGCTGCGACGCATCCGCCAGCTTCGCGAAGCACAACGCGCGGCGGCGGCCGAACGCGAGTCCCGACCCGATCTCTCGTTATTCGCTTGGCAGCAAGAAGCGCTCAGCAGCTGGCGTGACGCGAAGCGAATCGGTGTGGTCGAGGCCGTCACTGGCACGGGCAAGACGAGAGTTGGACTCGCAGCGCTCCGGGATGCGCAGGAACTTGGGATGCGGAGCGTGGTGTACGTGCCAACGATCGCTCTCCAAGACCAGTGGGTTGCGCAAATACACGAGCACCTACCTGGCATCATGGTATCTACGCGCCGCGACCCCCACGGTGATTGGGACGTCACTGTCATCACGATCCAATCTGCGTTTCGACAGTCGATGCTCAGAAAGGGCGAAAAGGCCCTCCTGTTGGCCGACGAATGCCACACCTACGGAGCCCCCAAATACAGCGAGGGCCTTCGCCCCGAGGACTACCCAATACGCCTTGGTCTGACCGCGACCCTTGAGCGTGGAGATGTTGGCGACGAACGTCTCGCGAAATTCTTCGAGCGGACCTGTTTTTCCTTGGACTTCTCGCGTGCAGTGCGCGAAGAACTCATTGCCCCATTCAAGATTGCGTGGGTGCGGGTGCCGTTCACTTCGCGTGAGTTTGCCGCATACGAAGAACTCACCGACAACATGAGTGACGCACGGAGCAAGCTCCGTGGAGCTGTTCCGATGGAACCTTTCGGGGATTTTATTCGCGCGGTAACCCAGCTCGCGCAAGATCGCGAAGATCGTCGGAGCGGCAATGCACGCTGGTTCTTGAAATCATTTGCCGATCGAACTCGGCTTATGTCGGCCAGCGCGCAAAAACAATTGGTCATCCGCGAGCTCACACCGGTGATTGCAGCATCCAACGGCACGCTGGTATTCACGCAGACAGTTGAAATTGCGAGTACCATTGCAAGTTTGTTAAGCGACCGTGGTGCGAGTTCAACGGCCGTTTGCGCCGACACCGATGCGGAAGATCGCAGCGAAGCGTTCCGTCTGCTCGGCAACGGTGAGGTCAAAGCGCTCGCCGCGCCGCGCATCCTTGATGAAGGCGTCGATTTGCCAGAGGTCGACCTCGGCATCGTGGTCTCGTCGACTCGTCAACGGCGCCAGATGATTCAACGACTGGGACGCGTGCTTCGTAAGAAGGCGTCGGGAGGCATAGCCCGATTCGCGGTGTTGGTGCTGGCCGACTCGGTGGAAGACCCGCGAACACGCCAAATGGAGCCGAGCCTGCTCGATGAGCTTCGGCCGCTTGCGGTCGAAGCTGCGGAGTTCGATCTGCGCGAGGACTCCGGACTCAAGCACGTTGTTGAGTTCCTGAGCCCGGAAATGGATGCACGGAATGTGCCGAGCTTTGCTGCCGCAACGTCGGACGGTGATGCGCAAGAAATCGTTCGCGCCTGTAATGCGCGGCCGTCGGATCACCCCGCCGACGGGCAACCCGGTGATCGGGATTATGACCAACCCGCGCCGGTCGTCGCTGACAAGCTGGGCACCCTGCGCTTCAGGGATTCGGAGGAAATCGACTTTCCGACCACATCCCGCATCGTTGGGGCGCGGCCGGATGCGGTCAAGGATTACTTGAGCATCATCGGCAGATTCCCGTTACTCGAGGCGGAGGATGAGTGGCGACTTACTGAACAGATTAGGGCGGGCGAAGCGGCGCAGAAACAGCTCGACGAATCGACACCTGCCACCCGCGCGGAATTACATGCCCTTTGTCGCGCAATACGGCAAGGCCAGCGCGCACGAGACACGTTCATCACGTCAAATCTCCGCCTCGTCGTCAGCATCGCGAAGCGCAAGTACTGGCATCTGAGGCACATGAAATTTCTCGATGTGGTCCAGGCCGGTAACCTGGGGCTGATTCACGCGCTCAAATTGTTTGACCACAATCGAGGCACCAAATTCTCGACGTATGCGACGCATTGGATCCGACAAGCTTGTGACCGTGCCGCCGGCGACCAGGACCGAGAAATTCGTATACCTATTCACGCGCTTGACTCAGCGCGAGCTATCGAACTTGCAATCCGCGAAGTTGCCGGGGCCAGTGTTACTGCATCACCCCCGACGGATGAGGAAGTAGCGAAGGTTGCGGACATGTCTCTCGAGAAAGTCCGCCAACTGCGCCCGGTGATTGCACCGCTTGCTGACGTCGACGCATTTCGCCTTGAGCTGACCTACACCGATGATGAGCAATTTGGTGAACGGATTGAATCCGAGAGTACCCACACTGTTCTGCACCGCGTAATGAGCATGGTCTTGCCAGTGCGCGAGCAAGAAGTACTGCGGATGCGGTTTGGCATGGGTACCGAACTCGCCGAGCCTTTGACCCTGGAAGAAGTCGGGAATCACCTCGGCGTCACTCGCGAACGTGCCCGTCAATTACAGCGAAGGGCGCTAGAAACACTCCAAGCGGCTCCGGAGATTCGTGCACTCATGGGAATTTCCCCGTTCGAACCAACCGAGGCAAAAGCGATGGTTGCATCCGACCCACGCGCAGACGCTGATACTTCGGGGTTCATTTCGCCCGCCAAACTGCGACGGCAGTACGCGAACGAGCGTCGCGCGGCGGCACGAGCGTCGAAGACATCGCCCGTGAAACGCAGTGTTCGCAAGTTACCTCGGGAGGACAAGACCACCGAGCAGGTGCCCGTGCCGCCGGTGCCGTCGGTGTCACCCGTTCCACCGGTACCGCCCGTGCCACCGGTGCTGCCGGCGCCAACGTCACCACCGACAGTGAATGGGCAAGCGGCCCCTCCCGAGGTAGCGTCGCCGAAGACAACCAATCCAAAGGCGTCCCTTCCTCAGACGATTAGGGTTTGGGATAGCCGACGTGGCAGGTTTGCCGATGCGGCTCCTACGCCAGCGTCGGCGGCAAAGATGGCGACGCATCCCGCGCCTGCCGATGTGGCCTCCGTACCCTCTGACGCAGAGACTTCCGCAGGTGCATCTGTGGCGGTAAATGGTCAGCGGCCGCTGCGAGAACAACTACGGCACCAGCTCAAGTGGGGTACCCCAGCCAAGGACGAATAGCTACGCGAGCGCGAGCCGCTCCAGCACCTCGTTGGCGAGGCCCACAAGTCGGGCAATCTCGGCGTCGTCGCGCTCGATCCAGACGGCGCGGGGCTCCGCATCCTGCACGACGAAGTTCTTGTGGTGCTCCCACACGAACAGCGTTCGCTCGGCGGCGACGACGTACTGCTGCCAGTAGACCTGGCGCAGGTAGTTGCGGGGAATCTTCGCCCATGACTTGTTCGTCGTCTTGATCTCGGCGAGCAGCGACTCGCCGCCGCGCTGCGCGAGGCCGTCGGGCGTCGCGAGGTGGCGCGGGTTCTCGGCGGCGCGAATGAGGAAGCCGCAGCTGCCGATGCCGTGCTGCTCGCGCACCCACTTCTGAATCTCGGGCTCGCGCTTCTTGCCGTACTCGGTGAACGCGTTGCCGGTGAAGCTGCCGCCGTAGAGCTTGTCGTTCACGACGGCGCGAACGGATGCGGGGGTCGCGAGCCGCGCGGCGTCGGTCGCGGTGATGCCGACCTTGCGGTGGCGCAGCCACTCCTCGCGGTCGGAGTCGGCGCAGACGACGCGCGCGGCGAGCTCGCCGGTCGGGCGCGGGTTGAGCAGCTCGTCGACGAGGCCGGCGCGCCACAGCGTGCCGCTCGCGGGCGCGGTGGGCTCGCTCGCCGGCGTCGTCTCAGAGACGGTGAAGGATGCGCGCTCGCTCAGCGCGCGCAGGCTCGCCTCGATCTCTTCGGTCGCAGCGTTCGTGACGCTCGGCGGCGCGGCGAGGGCGAGGGGCGCGTAGTCGTCGGTGCGGGTCGACGAAAGTGCCTCGTCGGGTGCCGGCCGGAAAACTACCATTGCCCTAGTTTGCCACCACCCGCCGACAAGGGCGCCCTCCCCCGCCGCCGTTGACGTAGGGGGTTGAGTGGTCGTTTTTTGTCGTGCTGGCGGTGCCAGCACGACAAAAAACGACCACTCAACCCCCTAGAACAGCGAGGCGAAGGGGCGGCATCCACCGTGAACGGCAAGCAAAGGGACCGCGAGCGCCGGGGGCCGACCCTTGAGGGTTCGGCAGGGACAGGCGGGCGGTGCTAGGCGGAGGGAGTTTCGAAGAACTTGGTGGGTTCGCTGAGGGGCTGCGATGGGTCGGGCACCGTGATTTCGGCGGTCGGGGCGCCGTCGAGCGAGTCAATGATCGTCGTCGGCACCGACACCGCCATGGCGCCGTAGATGACGGCCTTCGACAGGCCTGACTTCAGCGCCAGCGGAGGCAGCTCACCGTAGTCAGCCTGGCCACCCTGCTGCCCGGGCCCCTGAATCGAGTGGCCGACGAATCCCGCGAGCGACGCATCCCCCGCGCCCGTCGTGTTCACGACCTGCGGCGCCTTCGCGTATCCCCACAGCGCCTCGTCGCGCGTGACGACCATCGCGCCGTCGCCACCCATCGACACGAGCACGACCTCGAGCCTCGCGCGCTCGATCACCTCGCGCGCCGCCTCGAGCACGTCGCCGACGGTGTTGAGATGCCGCTTCACGAGCGTCGCCATCTCGTCGGCGTTCGGCTTGATGCAGTCGACGAGCCCCGACATTGCCCATGTCTCGAGCGACGAGCCCGAGGTGTCGACGGCGACGCGCGTGCCGATACGGCGGGCCTCACTGAACAGCCGCGTGAAGTCAATCTTCTCGCCGGTCTCGACGAGCTTCGGCACCGAGCCCGACACGACGAGCCAGTCGGCACGCAGCGCGCGAATCTCCTGCAGCGTCATGTCGACGACGGCATCCCAGTCGCGCTCGTGCAGCGGCACGGCCTTCTGGTTCACGTTGGTCGTGCGGCCCTCGGGCTCAAGAATCGCGGTGTTCACGCGCATCCGCCCCGGCACCGGCAGAATGCGGAGCACCTGCGGAAACGGTGTGCGGAACAGCAGGTGTTCGTCCTCGCGCCCGACCGGCAGCACTGCCGAGGTCGAGACGCCGGCGATCCGCAGCGTACGCGACACGTTGATGCCCTTGCCCGAGAGAAACTCCTGAATCTCGGTCGCCCGGTTCACCTTGCCGGTGTCGAAGCTCTCAACGAAATAGGTGCGATCGATCACGGGGGCCGGGGTCAGCGAAACTACAGCAGGCATCTTCGTTCCTTTCGCAGCGGACTCACTCAGCGTAGCCCGCGAACTTGTCGCCGCACCCGGTTTTCCCCGCCAGTTTCGCCCGGCCCACGCGCAGCCGAACGTGTCAGGCTTGGCTTCATGTCTGAAACGATGCGCGCGGTTGTAGTCAATGAGTTTGGTGGCCCCGAGGTTCTGAAACTCGGCGAGGTGCCGATGCCGAAAGTCGTGAACAGCGACACGCTCGTGCGCGTGCACGCGGCCGGCCTCAACCCAATCGATGTGAAGACCCGCGCGGGCAAGGGCGCGTCCGGCGCAATCGAGCGGATGCCCTGGGTACCAGGCGGCGAGTTCGCCGGCGTCGTCGAGAAGGCGCCGTATGAGCTCGCGCCGTTCCAACCCGGCGATGAGGTCTACGGCATGCTACTCACCCCGCGCTACCAGGGCGCCCACGGCGACTACGTGTCGGTGCCGTTCATGTCGCTCGCGCACAAGCCGAAGTCGCTGACGATGCTCGAGGCCGGCGGCGTGCCCCTCGCCGCGCTCACGGCGTGGGCCGCGGTGGTTGAGGCTGCGCGCGTCCACTCCGGGCAGCGGATGCTCGTGCACGCGGGCGCGGGTGGCGTCGGTCACTTCGCGGTGCAGCTCGCGGCGTTCTACGGCGCCGAGGTGGTGACCACCGCATCCGGCCGCAACCACGAATGGCTCATCGGTCTCGGCGCGAGCCAGGTCATCGACTACACCTCGGAGCGCTTCGAGGACGCGATCGACGAGCCGGTCGACGTCGTCATCGACCTCATCGGCAACGTGCAGGACGACACGGGCAGCCGCTCGCTCAAGGTGCTCCGCGACGGCGGCCTCGTCGTGAACGTGCCGACCGGCTCATGGCCGACGATGCACGAGGAGGCTGAGGCCGCGGGGCGTGAACTGCGCGCATCCACACTCAAGCTCTCACCCGAGGGGCGGATCCTCACCACCATCGCCCAGCTCTTCGACCAGGGCGACCTGCAGACACACCTCGACGCGAGCTTCCCGCTCGGCCAGGCCCGCGCCGCCCACGAGCAGCTCGAGCAGGGACACACGCGGGGCAAGATCGTCTTCGACCTCACCGCAGGGTAGTCACGCCGAGCACCAACGAAGCAGGGCGGCCCCGCATCGATTTCGGTGCGGGGCCGCCCTGCAAATTCGCGAGCTCGAGTGCGCGAGCTAGTGCTGCGTGCGCACGCCGGCGGGGATGGGGTCGCCCGGCTTCCAGGTCTCCCACTGGCCCGAGTGCTCCATGTCGTGGCCAAGCGGAATGCCGTGGCGGCCCTTGAGCAGGATTGAGCCGACGAGGCCGACGGCCGACATGATCGCGAGGTAGACCGCGGCCCAGTGCCACTGACCGGCGTTCGCTTCGAAGGTCGCCTGCACGATGAGGGGCGCGAACGCGCCACCAATGATCGCGCCGATCGCGTAGGTAATCGACACACCCGAGAAGCGCACGGATGCGGGGAACACTTCGGCGTACCAGGCACTGAGCGGGCCGTAGCAGAAGCCCAACGGAATGCCGAGGAGGCAGGTGCCGAGCACGAAGTAAATCGGGTTCTCGCCGCCCATCACGACAAGCGGGAAGAGCGCAATCGATGCGAAGATCATGAGGATGTACCCGACGATGAACACCGGTTTCGCGCCGTACTTATCGGCGATCCAGGCGCCGACATAGGTCCAAATCGCCCACGAGATTGCGGCGAGGTTGAGGAAGAGGCTGACCTGGCCGCCATCCATGCCGACCATACCGCCGGCCTCGAGCGGCGTCGAGGCGTAGCGCTGCACGATGCCGCCCACCAGCATGTAGCCGACCGCGTTGTCGCCGGCGAAGACGAGGGCGGCGAGGATCACAATGAGCCAGTACTTGCGGAACACCACGGCGATCGGCGCCGACTGGCTCTTCGCCATCTTTGAGATTTGGCGGAACACCGGCGATTCCTCGACCGCTCGACGCACGACGTAGCCAACGACGATCAGCACGACCGAGAACAGGAACGCAATGCGCCAGCCGCCGTTCGTGAAGCCCTCCTGACCCATGGTCATCTGCAGCACGGTGAGCATGCCCGTCGCGAGTAGCATGCCAAACGGTACGCCGAGCTGCGGCCATGCGCCGGCGCGGTTGCGGCCGCCGTCGGCGGCGGTCTCGACCGCCATGAGGGCCGCGCCGCCCCATTCGCCGCCGGCCGAAATACCCTGCAGCACGCGCAGAATGAGCAGCCCGATGGCGCTGACCGCTGCGAGGTCACCGGTGGGCAGCAGACCGATGAGCGCTGTCGCCGTGCCCATAAGGATCAGCGTCGCGATGAGCACTGGCTTGCGACCGTACTTGTCACCGAAATGGCCGGCGAGGAACGCGCCAAGCGGGCGGAACAGGAACGAGAGGCCGATCGAGGCCATCGAGATCAGCGTTGGGCCGGCCGGGCCCATCGCCTCGCCCATCGGCCCGAAGAACTGGGTGTTGAAGATGAGCGACGCCGCGAAGGCGTAAATGAAGAAGTCGTACCACTCAACGGTGGTGCCGACGATCGTCGCGGCGAGGACGCGCCGGCGCTCGGCCGGGCTCGTCACCGGCAACTGGTCGATTTCAGAGGTGTTGGACATTTCATGGCTCCGTTGTCATGACAATCCGAGTCGGCCACCGTGGCGCGACTCAGGCGAACGTCACATTCGTCACGCCAGACACTACCGCATTACCGACCCGATCGTCGGTAATTCCCTCGCCCGCCTTTGCTCGCCGGCGCCAGCGCCCTCCCGCAGCATCCCGAGGGCCGGATGCGCGGCTCGAGTCGCGCCTCCGGCTGCAGGCCCTCGCACCGGCCAGGAAACGCAAACTGGCCCCGCCGAAGCGGGGCCAGTGAACTCGCGACGAGCGCGAGACGTTGCTTAGAACGCCGAAACGTCGAGGGGGATCGACGGGCCGAAGGTCGTCGCGACGACAGCCTTCTGCACGTAACGGCCCTTCGCCGAAGCCGGCTTGAGTCGGATGACCTCGTCGAGCGCGGCCTGCAGGTTCTCGGTGAGCTGCTCGGCGTCGAACGACGCCTTGCCCGCGATGAAGTGCAGGTTCGAGTGCTTGTCGACGCGGAACTCGATCTTGCCGCCCTTGATCTCGGTGACAGCCTTGGCGGCGTCCGGGGTCACGGTACCGGTCTTCGGGTTCGGCATGAGGCCACGGGGACCAAGCACCTTACCGAGACGGCCTACCTTGCCCATCATGTCGGGGGTGGCGACGGCCGAGTCGAAGTCGGTCCAGCCGTCAGCGACCTTCGCGATGAGTTCGTCGCTGCCGACCTCGTCGGCGCCCGCGGCGAGGGCGGCCTCAGCGGCCGGGCCCTGCGCGAACACGATGACGCGAGCGGTCTTACCGGTGCCGTGCGGCAGGCTGACGGTGCCACGCACCATCTGGTCGGCCTTGCGCGGGTCAACGGCGAGGCGCAGTGCGACCTCGACGGTGCTGTCGAACTTCGCCGACGAAGTGTCCTTCGCGAGCTGCGCGGCCGAGGCAAGGTCGTAGACCTTGCCCTCTTCAATCTTCTCTGCCGCGGCGCGGTACGCCTTGGAATTCTTTGCCATGTTGTGCTCCTTTGAGAGTGTGCGGTCGAACGAGCTGGCTGGCTCTCCCGCGAAAGTGTGTACGGCCACGCGCTGTGGCGCGGCGTGTGTGCACTACCCCGATCGCTAGCTCGGGGAGGCGGGGGCTAGTTGCCCGTGACCTCGATGCCCATGGAGCGGGCGGTGCCGGCGATGATCTTCGCGCCAGCTTCGATGTCGTTCGCGTTGAGGTCGGCCTTCTTGGTCTCGGCGATTTCGCGCGCCTGGTCCATGGTCATCTTGCCGACCTTGTTCGTGTGGGGCACACCCGAGCCCTTCTTCACGCCCGCAGCCTTCTTGATGAGCTCAGCCGCCGGGGGCGTCTTGAGCACGAAGGTGAACGAACGGTCTTCGTACACGGTGATCTCAACGGGCACAATGTTGCCGCGCTGCTGCTCGGTCGCCGCGTTGTACGCCTTGCAGAACTCCATGATGTTGACGCCGTGCTGACCCAGGGCCGGACCAACCGGCGGAGCAGGGTTCGCGGCGCCAGCCTGGATCTGAAGCTTGATCAGACCCGAAACCTTCTTCTTCGGTGCCATGTGGTTTCCTTTCTGTCGAGTGGATGTTGCGAACATCCCTCTCCCGCAACGCCGGCCTTTCCGGCGCCCGGTATCGGTTGCGCATGCGCAACCCCGCAAGTTTACTCGATTCCGCACATCCTGGCCAGGGGCGGTTCATGCGAACGCGGCGCCGTCCACGTGGGTCGACGCCGCGTCTGCTCGAGCTGAAGTTAGAGCTTCGCGACCTCGTCGAACGAGAGCTCGACGGGAGTCTCGCGACCGAAGAGGGAGACGAGCACGATGAGCTTGCCCGCCGCGGCGTTGATCTCGCTGATCGAACCGGTGAGGCCTTCGAACGAGCCTTCCTTGATCGTGACGGTCTCGCCGTTCTCGAACTCGACCTCGGTGATCGGCTGCTTGCCGCCCGTGGCAGCGCCGGCCTTGGCCTCACCCTTGACATCCTTGACGTCGGGCAGCTCGACGATGCTCTTGAGCATCTCGAAGACTTCCTTGAATCGCAGCGGCACCGGGTCGTGCGCGTTACCAACAAATCCCGTGACGCCCGGCGTCTGACGCACGAGCGACCAGCTGTCCTCAGTGAGGTGCATGCGAACGAGCACGTAGCCGGGGATACGCACGCGCGTGACCATCTTGCGCTGGCCGTTCTTCATCTCGACGACGTCTTCCATGGGCACCTGCACCTCATAGATGTCGTCGGCGCCCTCGGACGACTCCGAGCGCTTCTTGTTCTCGACGCGCTGCTGGAGGTTGTCGCGCACCTTGCGCTCGAAGCCGGCGTAGGTGTGGATGACGTACCACTTGCCGGGCTTCATGCGCAGTTCGAGCTTGAACTCGGCGTAGGGGTCAACCTCGGCCTCGTCGTCGCCCTCGGCGGCTTCACCTTCGACGGCTTCACCTTCGGCGGCGGGCTCGGCGTCGGCCGACTCGGCGTCAACGGTCTCAGCGCCGTCGGATGCGACTGCGTCGGTCGCGACGGCGTCGGTCTCGACGTCGTTAGCCTCGACGTCGTCGGTCTCGACGTCGTTAGCCTCGGCCTCGACAGGCGCGTCCTGGCTCTGGGGAGCCTCGTTCACGGCGTCGAGCTCGGTCTCGTTCTGCTCGGGAAGCTGGGTTTCGTCAGCCACGGTAGTTCAACTCACTTCATCGAATTGCGGCGCGACGGCCGCTCGGTCTGTGTCGGACGCGCGGGCGTGTGGCGCCGCGACTTGGGGATTACGGGGTCGCCGTCGCGGTCGGGTCAACCGACTCGGTCGGCAGGACGGTCTCGGTGGGCACCGGCGTCTGGGTCGGATCGCCGCCCTGGAACCAGTCCTCGGGGAACAGCGACTGGCCGTTGCCAAACACCCACGAGGAGGCGAAGCCGAAGATCCAGTCGAAGAGCATCACGAGCAGCATCATGATGATGAGGAACGCGATCACGACGCCGACGTAGCGCCAGAGTTCCTGGCGGGTCGGGGTGACGACCTTCTTCAGCTCGATGACGACTTCACTGAAGAACTTGCGAAGGCCGCGCTTCTCGCCAGCGTCCTTCTTGTCGTTCTTCTGCTTGCTCGTCTTCTTCGATGCCTCAACAGCGGCGCCCTTGGCTGAGGTCTTCTCGCCGCGCTTCGCCTTCTTGCCCTTGCCGGATGCGACTACCGCAGCATCCTTCTTGGCGTCAGACTTCGCGTCGTCCGAGTCAGCGTCGTCAGCGTCGTCGGCGTCGCTGTCGTCAGCGTCGTCGTCCTCGGCATCAGCATCACTGTCACCCGCGTCCTCATCAGCCTCGGCTTCGGCGTCAGCCTCGTCATCGGCGTCTTCGTCAGCTTCGCTCACAGCCGACTCGTCGGCCGCCTCCGCATCAAGCGTCTCGTCCAAAGCGTCGGCCTCGTCACCGCTTGGTTCGGTGCTGTTGGTGAGGTCGTCGTCACGCTCGTCATCAGACGTGCCTGTGGCCACGCGGATCCCTTTCGAAGCTTGGATATGCGGCACGAACCGGATTTTGGGCGCACTGCAGTATGCCTTTTGGCAACTGCATCAGCCTACGTCACAGCGACAACCTTGTCGATAACGCGAGCCCGATTGCCCCGCAAAACCAGCCGAGATGCAAAACGGGCCGTGCACTCCGCACGGCCCGTGGCTGCAGGGCGGACAGGAATCGAACCTGCAACCTGCGGTTTTGGAGACCGCTGCTCTGCCAATTGAGCTACCGCCCTACGTCACGTCGCGCATACTGCGCGGGCAACCCAGACAGTTTACGACAAAACCGCCGCCACCTCCACATGCCGATGCGAGGTTGCCCTCGAACCGACCGCCGGATGCTGCGGCCGGGTTTGCTATTGCGAGCCGAACGCGGGTGAAATGCCGGTACGAGAGGAAGTGTCATCCATGACTCACCAGTGGCGCAATGTCATCGCGCTCTTTGTCAATGAACAGACGCGTCAGGTCGCCGGGCGGCTGCTGCTCGACGAAACAGTCCACCCAGATTCCCTTGGGCTTTCGCCGTCACGCACCCGACACGTGGTGAGCGCGATCGTGAACTCGGGCATCGCTGAGTTGGCCACCGACGGCGCGCTGACGCTGACGCCGTCAGTGTTTCCAGAGCTACTTAGCGAGGGTAAGCGCGAGGCCAAAACCGGGATTCAACGTTTTCTCGTCGATGGGCGCATCGGCACCTATCCGGCAACTCCGAGCGAGCGAGGTGCGCTTCTACGCTGGGTTCGCGACCAGGTCATCGCTCACGACGAAACGCTCTCCGAGACCGAGATGAACGAGCGTCTATCCAAGTTCCACGACGACGTCGCGGTGCTCCGCAGATACTTGGTCGACTTCGGCCTCGTGGAACGACGCTATGACGGCACTGAGTACCGCCATAGCGGCGTCAACCATTCGCGAGCACGACGTTGCGTGACGCCGCGAGTTTGGCGTTCGCGCACATCCGGCCCATTTCCGGCGGATGTGCAGACAGCCGGCCGCACGTCATGAAAAATGAATGACGGTAACCCGTTCACAACCGCACAAACTAGGCTGCACATCATGACTGAATCGCGTCTTTCGTCCCGCGTCTCCGCCATCGCCCCTTCGGCCACGCTGAAGGTCGACAATAAGGCCAAGGCCCTCAAGGCAGAGGGCCGCCCGGTGATTTCGTACGCCGCCGGCGAGCCCGACTTCGCAACGCCGCAGCACGTCATCGACGCCGCTGTCGAGGCCGTGAAGGACCCGAAGAACCACAAGTACACGGCCAACGTCGGTCTGCCCGAGCTGCGCGACGCGATCGTCGAGAAAACCGCGCGCGACTCGGGCCTCACCGTGCCCGCGAGCCGCGTGCTCGTCACGAACGGCGGCAAGCAGGCCGTGTTCGAGACGATCCAGGCGATCATCGGCGACGGCGACGATGTGCTGCTGCCGACCCCGGCGTGGACCACCTACCCCGAGGTCATCAAGTTCGCCGGCGGCAACACCATCGAGGTCTTCGCCGGCGCCGACCAGGGCTACAAGGTCACCGTCGAGCAGCTCGAGGCCGCGCGCACGCCCGACACGAAGGCGATGCTCTTCGTTTCGCCGTCGAACCCGACCGGCGCCGTCTACTCGCCCGACGAGACCCGCACCATCGGCGAGTGGGCGCTCGAGCACGGCGTGTGGGTCATCGCCGACGAGATCTACCAGAACCTCGTCTACGACGGAGTGAAGGCCACCTCGATCGTCGAGGCCGTGCCGGCGCTCGCCGAGCAGGCCGTGCTCGTTAACGGTGTCGCGAAGTCGTTCGCGATGACCGGCTGGCGCGTGGGCTGGATGGTGGGCCCGGAGGACGTCATCAAGGGCGCCGCGAACCTGCAGTCGCACCTCACGAGCAACGTGAACAACGTCGCGCAGCGCGCCGCGCTCGCCGCCCTCATCGGGCCGAGCGAGCCGATCGAGGAATTCCGCCTCGCCTTCGACCGCCGCCGCAAGCTCATGGTCGACGAGCTCAGCAAGGTCAACGGCTTCACCGTGCCGACGCCCCAGGGCGCGTTCTACGTCTACGCCGATGTGTCGGGCGTGCTCGGCAAGGAGTACGACGGCGTTCGCCTCGAGACCTCGCTCGACCTCGCCGACTTCCTGCTCGATCGGGCCGAGGTCGCGGCCGTCCCCGGCGAGGCCTTCGGCCCCTCGGGTTACCTGCGCTTCAGCTACGCGCTCGGCGACGACGCACTCGTCGAAGGCGTGCGCCGCATCCAGGCGCTCTTCAACTAACTCGCGCCACACCGCGCGCCAGTAGCCGGGCCCCGTCGCAAGACGGCGGCCCGGCTACGGCGTTGTGAAGGTAATTTCGGCGAGCTTGTCGAGCAGCTCGTCGTTGTCGTCGAGCGTCGTCGTGCTCCACAGCACGATGTGCACGCGCGTGCCGGTGAGCGGCATGACGCGCTGCAGCAGCCAGACCTGGCCGCCCTCGCACTCGTCGGCCCGCACGCCGAGCAGCTCGAGTTTCGTGCCGTCCTCGCCCTCAAGCAGGTACGACTCGGGCTCGGAGATGCCCGTCGCGCCGTACGAGCACTCGTCGTTGATGCGATTGAGCTGTGCGAGCGTGAGCTCTTTGTCGGTCTGGTTCGAGTTGAACACCGACGTCTGCCACACCTGAATCTGCGCGCTGTAGTCGGGCGCATACATCGTCAACTGCTCGGGGCGATTCACGATGTCCTGCTCGATCCAGTCGCCGAGCTTCGGGTAGACGAGCGTGAAGCCATCCTCGAACACCGCATCCTGCTCAATCGAGACCGTGTCGCCCGGCTGCACCGCGTAGGGCGTCGGCGTGGGGCCCACGGTGTCGGTCGGGCCGGCGGTGCCGCCGCCGTTGCTCTCGAGCGGCGCCGCGGCCTCGCCCTGGCTCGGCTGCAACGGGTTTCCCCACAGCAGCGCGAGCGTGATGACGAGGCCGATGACGACGACCGCCGAGGCGCTCGTGAGCACAATCGTGAGGGGTGACCAGACGCGGCGGCGCGACGAGCCGGATGCGTCGGGCACAGCAGCCGCTGCCGGCTCGGCCCCGAAGCGGGGCTCGGGCGGGCTGAATCTCGGTCGCTGCTCACTCACCTGGGTCTCCGTCTCGTTGGCGCACTTCGAGTGTCGCGCAGCAGCCGCGCGAACGCACTACAGCTGCAGGCCGATCAGGTTCGGCTCGGGGATGAGTTCGACGCCGAACTCGGCGAGCACGCGGGCGCGCACATAGCGCGCGAGCTCGGCGATCTGCTCGGCCGTCGCATCCGCGTGGTTCGTGATCGCGAGCGTGTGCTTCGACGAGATCGCGGCGCCGCTGCCGGGCAGCGCGAATCCCTTCTTGACGCCGGCATGCTCGATGAGCCACGCCGCCGAGAGCTTCACGAGTTCGAGGCCCTCGGCGTCCTTGCCCGCCTCGAAACGGGGCGCGCTCGCCGGCAGCGCCTCGCTCGCGAAGCTGCGGCGCACGATCGGGTTCATGAAGAACGAGCCGCTCGAACGCGTGTCGACGTCGCTCGGGTCGAGCACCATGCCCTTCGAGGCGCGCAGGCGCAGCACGGCCTCGCGCTGCTGCGCGACCGGCACACGCTCGCCGAGCTCGACGTCGAGCGCTTTCGCGAGTTGCGCGTACTGTACTGGGGCGCCGTCGGTCGAGTCGACTTCGCGCAACCGCAGCTCGACCGCGAGCACGAGCCCGAGGAGCTCCTCGCGCTTGAGCGCCGAGGTGCGGTAGCCGAGGCCGAGGTCGGCGGCCGCGACCCAGCGACGTTCGCCGGCATCCGCATCCGCCACCTCGACGCGCACGAGCACGTCGGCGAGCTCCTGCCCGTAGGCGCCGATGTTCTGCACCGGCGTCGCGCCGACCGAGCCGGGGATGCCCGCGAGCGCCTCGATGCCGCTGAGCCCGCGCGCAACGGTGGCGTCGACGAGCTCGCTCCATGACTCCCCCGCATGGGCGACGACGATGACCTCGCCGCCCTCGCCCGGGCGGTACTCAACACTGCGGGTCGCGACCCGCAGCACGGGGCCGTCGAAGCCGTCGTCGCTCACGATCGTGTTCGAGCCGCCGCCGATGACGAGGAACGGCTCGTCGCGGTCGGCGAGGTCGAAGTACGCCTCGGCGAGCGCGTCGCGGGTCACGGGCTCGATGAGATCAGCCTCGGCCTGCGAGACCTGCATCGTCGTCAGCTGCGCGAACGTCGTCATGCGGTGAACTTCGCGCGCACCTGCGCCTTGGTCAGCACCGTCTTGTCAGCGAAGCTCACGGTGAGGTCGATGCGGCCGATGCCGTCGTCGCCCGCCTCTTCGCCGACCGTCGCGACGATCTGCACCTCCGCTCCCCCGCTCGCATCGACGAGCACCGGGCGTGTGAAGCGCACCTGGTAGTCGACGACGCGGCCCGGGTCGCCGAGCAGCTCGATGACCGGCTGGATCGCCGCACCCATCGTGAGCATGCCGTGCGCGAGCACGCCGGGCAGGCCGACCTCGACCGCGATGTCGTCGCGGTAATGGATGGGGTTGAAGTCGCCGGATGCGCCGGCGTAGCGCACGAGCGACTCGCGCGTGAAGTGCAGGGTGGTTTCGAGCAGCTGCTCGCCCTTGGCTGCCGTTTCGAGGATTGCCATGGTTAGTTCGCCCCTTCCCCGCCGACCACGAGCGTCGCGTAGGCGGTCACGACGAGCTCGCCCGCCGCATCCGTCAGCCTGGTCGTCGCCTGGATCATCGCGTTGCCGCGCACCGCGCGCACCGTCGTCACCTCGAGCTCGGCACCGAGCTCGTCGCCCGCGACGATCGGGCGCTCGTAGGTGAAGCGTTCGTCGCCGTGCACGACGTTCTTGAGTTCGAAGTCGGCCATTGGGTCGGTGAGCAGCAGCTGCAGGCCGCGGTCTTGCAGCACGGCCGGGTAGGTCGTGGGCGCGACGACGTCGGCGTAGCCGGCCGCGCGGGCCGCCTCGACATCGAAGTGGATGGGGTTGCTCGCGAAGACAGCCGCCGCGAAAGCGCGCACGTGCTCGCGCCCAACGAGATAGGGCTCGGCGAGCGCGAAGCGTCGGCCGACGAGATCCGGGTTCACAGTCACCCCGCCAGTCTAGGCGCCGCGGAAATGCGTTGTTTTTCCCAACGTAAGAAGGCCATGAGGTTGAGGCCCCTTATCGCCGTCTCAGGTCGGGAAAAACGACGCATTGCAGCGACGCTAGCTGGTGGTGGACATAGCCGGCGGAGCTAGCTGGCGCGGAGCTGGCGGTGGCGCGCGAGTTCGTCGATCGTCGAGTCGTTGAGGGCGGCGTGGCCGCGGCGCGACGCGGTCTCGCGAATGCCGAAAATCTTGCGCTGCGACAGCTCGAGCGTGTCGAGGTCGATGCGGGTGATCGTGTCGTCGGGCACGCGGCTCCAGCCGGCGAGGTTGATGCCGGTCGACGAGAACACGGTCGTGCCGTCGGGCCGCTGCAGCATCGCGAGCTTGTAGTAGTTCTCGTCGTGGTCGTCGGGCAGCAGCGCCGGGTCGATGCCATACGAGCGGAAGTCTTCGTCGGTGACGTGCGCCGTCGAGTTCGCGTGAATCACGATGAGCTCGGCGTCGGTGAGCACGACGGCGTTGAGGCTCGCGTTCGGGAACGTGCGACGGAGCCGCTGCACGGCGCGCACAACGCCCTCGGCGACGGTGCCGCCACCCTCGCGAATCTGCTTGCGCACATACGAGAAGTAGAGCTCGGAGTCGGTCGTGCCCGACACGGCGCGCAGTTCCTCCTCGCTGAGCAGCTCCTCGAAGCGCTCAACGGGAATGATCGAGCCGTTGTGGGCAAATGCGATGCCGTTCGCGACGAAGGGGTGCGTGTTCACCTTCGTGCGCTTGAGCCGGTCGGTCGCGAGCCGCAGGTGCACGAGTCGCGAGTACGACGGCACGCTCTCGAGCGCGGCCGTGAGCATCGGGTCAGCCTGGCCGGGCGTCGAAACGCGCGCCGACTCAACCTCGGGCAGCTCTTCGCCCGGGCCCGACGCGAGCCAAGCGGTGCCCCACCCATCGTTATGCACGCTCGTCATCTGCTGGAAGGCCTCGGCGTTGGCCTCGCCGATCACCTCCGAGACGGTTGTCTCACTGGGTGCGGCGTAGGCGAGCAATCGGCACATGTGCAGGCTCCCCTCGTTGGTTGCGGTGTCGTCGCGGGCGCGGCGATTCATCCATTGTCCCGCGCGACCGGCCGCCCGTCGAGCGCGCGCGACGCCGCGCGTAACACTCACGCCACAACTGCGAGAGAATAGCGGGGTGATTTTGGGTATGGATGGGCTGGCTGCGGGCGCCGGCGAGGCCGCGAGCGCGGTGTCCTGGTGGATCGGCGGCATCGTCGTCGCCGTCATCTTCGGTGCGATGGTGTGGCGCACGGTGCACCGCAACCGCATGAAGAAAAAGAAGTAGCCCCAGCCCTCCCGTTGAGCACGCGGCACTCGCCCCGGGCGACCGCGGCGTCAGCATGCCGATACGCAGATACATTGACTATTTATATAAGTTAGTTATATGTTTCTTGCGTGACAGATCCGCACGACCACAACCGCGTCGCCGCCCGCCTCGTCATGTACGGCAGCCGCTTCGCGACCTATGCACGCCTGCGCGCCAGTGAGCCGCGCTCGGTCGTCGCCCTGCGCATCCTGTCGCTGCTGCAGCAGCTCGGCCCGATTCGCATTGGCGACATCGCCCTCCGCGAGCGCTTGTCGCAGCCCGCGATCAGCACTTCGGTGACCAAGCTCGAGGCGGATGGGCTGGTCGCCCGCGAGTCCGACCCGACGGATGCGCGGGCGACCGTCGTGCGCCTCACCGAGGCCGGCGATGCCGAGATCCGCGCGTTCCGCCTGCGCGCAGGCGAGGCGGTGCGACCGGCGCTCGAGCAACTCGACGAGGACGAGTGGGTCACGCTCGCGCGGGCCACCGACATCCTCGAGCGGCTCACCATCGACGAGCCGCCGCATCCACACCACCACTAATCCAATCGCTGCCCCGCACGCCGCTGCGCACTGCCCCCGACGTCAGGACACCAACCCGAGAAAGCGAAATGTCCCAAGACACGCAGCCACCTAAGTCGTCACTTCTCAAGCAGCCGCTCTCAGTCTGGGCGATCGCCTTCGCCTGCACCGTCTCATTCATGGGCATCGGCCTTGTCGACCCGATCTTGCCGGCGATCAGCAAGGAACTCGACGCGACGCCGTCGCAGACCATGCTGCTGTTCACGAGCTACCTGCTCATCACCGCCGTCGCGATGTTCTTCACGAGCTGGGTCGCGAGCCGTCTCGGCACGAAGCGCACGCTCATCGTCGGCCTCGTGCTCATCATCGTGTTCGCCGCTCTCGCCGGTACGTCGGGCAGCGTCGACACGATCATCGGCTTCCGCGCCGGCTGGGGCCTCGGCAACGCGCTGTTCATTTCGACCTCCCTCGCCGCCATTGTCGGCGCCTCAGGCGGCAGCGGCAGCGCGATCGTGCTCTACGAAGCCGCGCTCGGCGTCGGAATGGCGCTCGGCCCGCTGCTCGGCGGCGCGCTCGGTGAGGTGTCGTGGCGCGGGCCGTTCTTCGGCACGGCAGCACTCATGGCCATCGGCTTCATCGCCATCGCGACCCTGCTGCGCAAGCCGACCGAGAAGCCGGTGCCAGTGCCGATCTCGGCGAGCTTCAAGGCGCTGCGCAACCCGACGCTGCGCTCGCTCGGCATCACGGCCCTGTTCTACAACTTCGGCTTCTTCACGATCCTCGCGTACTCTCCCTACCCGCTCGAGGCGGCCGCCGCGGCGCAGGGGCTGGAGTTCGGCGCGCACGAACTCGGTCTCGTGTTCTTCGGCTGGGGCCTGCTGCTCGCGATCACGTCGGTACTCGTGGCACCCGTGCTGACGCGCAACTTCGGTCTCGTGAAGACGCTGTTCTCGATGCTCGTGCTGCTCACCGCGACGCTCGTCGTCATGGCATTCTCGATCGGCAACCTCACGGCGCTTGTCTGCTGCGTTATCGTCTCGGGCGCGTTCCTCGGCGTGGTCAACACCGCCCTCACCGAGACCGTCATGGAGGCGACCAACCTGCCGCGCCAGGTGGCATCGTCGACCTACTCGGGCATCCGCTTCCTCGGCGGCGCGATCGCACCGGCCGTTTCGGGCCCGATCGCCGAGGCCATGGGCGCCGAGTCGCCGTACTGGTTCGGCGCGGCCGCCCTCATCGTCTCGATCGTCGTGCTCGGCATCTCATCGAAGCGCCTGCAGCAGATCGGCCGTCCGCACGAAACCGCGCAGGAGGAGGCCCAGACCATCTCGGCCGGCGACGCCGCATAGGCCGTCGCACCCGCATCCTGAAGGTTTCACAGGTACCTGTTGCAATTTGCGACAGGTACCTGTACTTTTATCTGCAGGTACCAATTGAACAGGTACCAGCAGCTTTCACCAACCTGAAGGAGAACCTCATGGAAAGCCACGAACTCTATCGAAAGTTCCGCGAGGCGGCCCGCCTCATGCGCCCCCACCCGCACGGTGGGCCCCACGGCGGCCCGCACGGCCCCGCCGCCGACCCGACCCGCGGCCAGGGCCGCATCCTCGCCGCCCTGAAACTGCAGGACGGCATCGCGACGAAGGACCTCGCGTTCATTCTGGGCATGCGCGTCGCCTCGCTCAACGAGGCGCTCGTCAAGCTTGAGAAGACCGAACTCATCACCCGAGAGCCGGCCGACGACGACAAGCGCGTCATCCTGATTCGCCTCACTGAGGCGGGGCGGGCGACCGAGCAGCTCGTGCCCGAGCGCCCCGACGCGTTCTCGAGCCTGAGCGACGACGAGCGCGAGCAGCTCGCGAGCATCCTCGACCGCGTTATCGAGCAGCTCGAGCAGCAGCGCGCCGAGCAAGGCTGGGATGCTCCCGACGCCGAGTTTGACCGCTGGAGCGAGCAGGCACGACGCCGCATGGGCGACGAGCGCTTCGAAAGCTGGATCGGCCGCATGGCTGAGTCCGAGCCCGAGAAGTACGACCGCCTCCGCCGCGGCTTCGAGCGTCACGGTCGCGCTGGCCACGGCCCGCACGGTCATGGCCCGCGCGGCGGCTACGGTCGTGGCTTCGACCCGGAGTTTGACCGGGAGCGCGCCGACCGGCGCGGCTTCGGCCGGGGCGGGCATGGCCACGGCTTTGACCCGGATGCGCGCGAGCACCACCGCCGCGGTCGCGGCCACGAGCGCGGCGGCTGCACCCGCTAGTTCGCCGCAGGCCCAGCTAGTTCGCCGCAGGCCCAGCTAGCGCACGGCACCACCGCGAGCGCGCCGTGAACCGGCGACCAGTCGGGCCAGCATTCGTTCGCCGCCACGTGTGCGCTCGACCCCGCGTCAGAACAGCGCGGAGAACGGCACGTTGAAGTCGTGGCAGAGCCGCGAGTAACGTGCCGCGAGCAACATGCCCGAGTAGCCCGACGCAACCATGCCGCCGGTGCCGACGAAAGCGAGCACCTGCTCGGCCCGAACATCCGCGAAGAGCCAGAGCCCCACCCCAACGACGACGCAGAGCGCCCCCATGCCCCACGAGAGTTGCATGCGGGGCGCTCTGCGCCACCACCACATCGTGCCCGACGACCGCAGGCCGTCGGCGCCGGTCTCGCCGCTCGCGACGCCGGCGCGGCCAACGGCCCGGTTCGCGTGCCACAGCTGCCGCGCGCCACGGCCGCACAGCGCGAGCCCGAGCAGCGTGAAGGCGACGTAGACGACGTTCGCGCGAATCGACGTGCCCCAAAACGGCAGCCACACCTGCGTGCACACGACAAACACCGCCCCGAGAATCAGCGGCCACGGCGCAAGCGCGACCGCCTTGGGTCGCCATTGCTCAGGCACCTGGTTCACCGCGTCACTCATGCGTCCCAGCGTACGAATCGGCACTGGATGCGCGGTGACCGGCCGGCACGCGGCGCGCCCGGGCGCATCCCCACCCTCCCGTGCCACCATGCCTCTATGAGCGAGACGCCAACCGTACTGTTCATTTGTGTTCGCAATGCCGGCAAGTCGCAGATGGCCGCCGCCACGCTGCGGCAGATCGCCGGCACTTCCGTCGCGGTCGCTTCGGCGGGCACCGAGCCCGGTGACGCGATCAACGAGCTCGCACGCGAGGTGCTCGAGGAGCATGGCGCCGACCTCGAGCGCGAGGCCCCGAAGCAGCTCGACTCCGAGCTGCTTCGCCGCGCCCACCGCGTGATCGTGCTCGGCAACGAGGCACAGGTCGAGCCGGTTGACGGCATGCGCGCGAGCATCGAGCGCTGGGTCACCGACGAGCCCTCCGAGCGCGGCATCGATGGGCTCGAGAGGATGCGCCTCGTGCGCGACGACATCGAACGGCACGTGCTCGAACTGTTCTCCGAACTGCGCTAACCACGCGACCACCTCGGGGTGGGATGCTGGAGGCGCACGTCTTGGGGGTAAGCACATGCACCGTCGTTCGTTTTCCGCAGGCCGACCGCGCCGCTGGCGCTGGCTGACGGCCGCGCTGCTCGCCTTCGCCGTCGCGCTGGGCTCCCCCGGCCTCGCCCTCGCCGAAACCGCGCCACAGACCGAGTCGGGTGCCTGGCCGCAGATGGTGCCGCCACCGACCACCGTGACCCCGCGCCTCGGGTACTGGGCCCCGAGCGCGAGCACGCACATCCTCATCACCGACGACGCCCTCGCGGGCGAGGGTGCGCGCCTCGCCGAGGAGCTCGCCGCGCTCGGCCTCACCGACGCGGCGCCCGAGGTCGCCTACCTCGCTGACGCGTCGCTCGCCACCGAGGCCGACATCGTGCTCGGCCTCGACGACGCCTCGCTGCTCACGGTCGACGACAGCGTGACGGTCACCGGTCCCGACGCCGCCGGCGTCTTCCACGTCACCCGGCCGCTGCTGCAGCAGCTCGTCGCGGCGGGCGACATCGCGAACGGCGACTACGAGTTCAGCTTCCCCGCCGAGCAGATCCGCGCCGCGCACATCGACATCGCGCGCAAGCACTACCCCATCGAGGCCCTCGAGTCGCTCGTGCGCCAGCTCAGCTGGTTCGGCTTCACCGAGCTCGAGCTGCACTTCTCTGAGAACGAGGGCTTCGCGATCGAGTCGACGACGCATCCCGACATCGCCTCGCCCGATGCGCACTCGCAGGACGAGATCCGCGAGCTCATCGAATACGCGAACGCGCGGCACATCCGCGTCGCACCATCGCTCGACATGCCGGGCCACCTCGACCACGCGCTCGATGCCTACCCCGAGCTGCGCCTGCACGACGCATACGGCGGTAACGTCTTCGGCGCCCTCGACATCACGAGCGACGCCGGCGTCGAGTTCGCGCACGAGCTCATCGGCGAATACACGGAGCTGTTCGAGCAGCCCGATATGCCCGGCCCCGTGCCGTGGAACCTCGGCGGCGACGAGTTCGTCGACTTCGCCGACACGGCCGAGGTGCAGGCACTCACCCAGGCCGCACAGGCGAAGTTCGGCGCGCAGGCCACCGCCTACGACGCCCTCACCGACTTTGTGAACACCACCGCCGCGCTGCTCAGCGACGCTGGCTACCAGCCCCGCGTCTGGAGCGACGGCATGCTCCGCTCGGGCAGCGTCGCCCTCGATACCAGCGTGCAGGTGGCGTACTGGACCCAGCGCCCGCCCGGCGCCGTGCCCGCGAGCGACTTCGCCGCGGCGGGCTACGAGCTCGTCAACGTCAACGACGAATTCCTCTACTTCGTGCTCGGCGAGCGCGTCGGCTACGCGTACCCCACTGGTGAGTCGATCCTCGCGGGCTGGGACGACACCGTGTATCCCTCGGTGCAGGGCAGCCCCGACCTCGTCGAGGCGAGTTCGGGCGGCATGTTCGCGATCTGGAGCGACATTCCCGATGCCCTGACACCGGATGCGCTGGTCGAGCGCGTGCGCGCGCCTCTCGCCGCGATGTCGGTCAAGTCCGCCGACCCCGCGAGCACGCTGAGCTTCGCCGATCTCACGAGCCTGCTCGACGACATCGGCGCCGCGCCCGAGGTCGCACAGGTCAAGGTGCCGGATGCGCTGGCCACGATCGCGCCAACGCCGACCGCGACTCCCCGGCCGAGCGCGAGCACCGTCCCCACTGACGAGGGCGAGCGGGGCAGCTCGGTCATCGTGTTCGTGCTCACCAGCGTCGGTGTGCTCGTGTTGGTGAGCGTCATACTCGTGCTGCTGACCCGGCGACGCTCACCAGTGCCCGCTCCATCTCGTAGGTCTCCACCCCAGATGTGAACGCTCTCAACAAGCGGCGCTAGGGTCGGGCTCCCAACCCACCAGCGCGAAGGAGCATCGATGATCGATTCCACTCTCTACACCGCCGAAGCCCTCTCGACCGGAAGCGGCCGCGACGGCCACGTGCGCACGACCGACGGCCGCGTCGACTTCGACATGGCTACCCCGCAGAGCATGGGCGGCTCGGGCGAGGGCGCAAACCCCGAACTGCTGTTCGCGGCCGGCTACGCCGCCTGCTTCCACTCGGCCTTGCACGCGGTTGCCCGCGCGCAGAAGGTCACGATCACCGACTCGACCGTCGGCTCGCGCGTCGACATCGGTTCGAATGGTGAGGGCGGCTTCGAGCTCGCCGTGCACCTCGAGGTGGTAATCCCGAACCTGCCGCACGACGAGGCACAGGCCCTCGCTGACGCCGCCCACCAGGTGTGCCCCTACTCGAACGCGACGCGCGGCAACATCCAGGTGACCGTCAGCGTCTCCGACGACTAGTCTTCGTCCTCCGCGTGGCTGCGGTCGGCGAACTCGTCACGCTGAAACACGAACTTCGTGTCTCGAATCGTGAAGCCTGAGCCGTGCCGCAGCCGCACGCCCTCGGGGGCGTCGTCGGTGGGTGAGCCATCGCCGGCCGATGCGGAGTGCGTGTCGCGCCGCGACGACAACCGAAAGTCGTCGCCAGCGTTGCGCGTGATCGTCGCGTGGTGCTGGTCGAGCCTGGTGATGACGATGCGGGAATGCCCCGCGCCCTGAACCGCCTCGTGTGCCATCTCGACCTCCATTGTCGGCGCGGCTCGAACATCTCAACGCGCGCCGCCCACCCGCGAAGCGCGTGAACTCGCCCCGAACGTGACCAAGCGACGCCGATGTTCAACATTCGCCAGCATTGATCGATTCACAGCCGCGAGGGGCGCACAATGGTCGACATGACCGCGGCAGCGAGCATCACCCCATCCCTCCAGCACATCCGAGCATTCTTGCTCGACCTCGACGGCGTCATCACGCCGACCGCCGAACTGCACCGGCACGCGTGGGCCGCCCTGTTCACCGAGGTCTTCGCACAGTACGGCGTCGCGCCGTACGAGGAAGCCGACTACTTCACCTACCTCGACGGCAAGCCGCGCTTCGATGCGGTGCGCGACATTCTCGCCTCGCGCGGCATCTCGCTACCCGCGGGCACGCCCGAGGATGCGCCCGAGCTCGAGACGGTGTGCGGGCTCGGCAACCGCAAGAACGAGCACTTCACGCGGCTGCTCGAGGACGACGGCATCGCCGCCTACCCCGGCTCGCTCGACTTCCTGCGCGAGCTCGCGAACCGCAGCATCCCGGCCGCCGTCGTCACGAGCTCACGCAACGGCCGGCGCGTGCTCGCGGCTGCCGGGCTCGGCGAGCGCTTCGACGTGATTATTGACGGCGTGCACGCGGCCGAGCTCGGTCTGCCCGGAAAACCCGCGCCCGACACCTACCTGCAGGCCGCGCGCGAGCTCGGCCTCGACGCCGCGCAGTGCGCCGTGGTCGAAGACGCCGCCTCGGGCGTCGCCGCGGGCCGTGCGGGCAACTTTGGCGAGGTGATCGGCGTCGACCGCGGCGCCGGCCACGACGCCCTTACGGTGCACGGCGCGACGCGCGTCGTCGACGACCTCGCCGAACTCATCCCCGGCCTTCGGGCCACCACGAAAGGTGGCGACGCATGACGAGCACCGACCGAGAGACCAGCCCGCTCGACCGTGCCTGCTATCCGCTCGACGAGTGGGCGCTCACCGAGACGCGCTTCGATGCCGAGCGGCTCGGCCACACCGAGACGCTCTTCGCCGTCGGCAACGGCTACTTCGGCATGCGCGGCAACATCGACGAGGGCCGCGAGGCCGGCGAGCACGGCACCTACATCAACGGTTTCCACGAGACGTGGCCGATTCGCCACGCCGAGGAGGCGTTTGGCTTCGCCAAGGTCGGGCAGACGATCATCAACGCGCCCGACGCGAAGGTGATCCGCCTCTATATCGACGACGAGCCGCTCATCCTCTCGACCGCCGAACTGCTCGCCTATGAGCGCCGACTCGACCTGCGCGACGGCGTGCTCTCGCGCGACCTCGTCTGGCGCACGCCGGGCGGCAAGCGGGTGCGCATCCGCTCGAGTCGCATGGTGTCGTTCGTTGAGCGCCACCTCGGCCTCATCGAGTACGAGGTCGAGCTGCTCGACAGCGATGCCTCGATCGTCATCTCGAGCCAGTTGCTCAACCGCCAGGACGGCGTCGACGAATACCGCGACACCGCGCCGAAGACGGCCGGCGAGCCCGCGACCTTCGACCCGCGCAACGCCGAGCAGCTGAACGAGCGCGTGCTCGAGCCGATCCTCCAGCGCGACGAGGGGGACCGGCTCATCCTCGGCTACCGCACGCGCAACTCGAAAATGTCGATCGCCTGCGCCGTCGACC
Organism: Gulosibacter massiliensis; assembly: GCF_900626105.1. Taxonomy (NCBI): domain Bacteria; kingdom Bacillati; phylum Actinomycetota; class Actinomycetes; order Micrococcales; family Microbacteriaceae; genus Gulosibacter; species Gulosibacter massiliensis. The sequence goes on along the minus strand of NZ_UYZX01000001.1, from coordinate 1,350,454 downwards.
ACCGTATCGAAGTCACCGGCGAGGGCGAGCGCCCCGTGCACACCTCGACCGACCTCCAGCCCGACCTCGCGAAGCGCGTGTTCCGCATCAACGCGAAGAGCGGCGACGTCATTCGCCTCACGAAGTACTTGACCTACCACACGGCCGGCGTTGCGCCGGCGCGTGAGCTCGCCGACCGCTGCGGACGCACGCTCGGCCACGCGCTCGAGCTCGGGGTGGATGTGCTGCACCGCGACCAGCGCGAGTGGCTCGACACCTTCTGGTCGAAGTCCGACGTCGTGCTGCACGGCCAGCCCGAGCTGCAGCAGGCGATCCGCTGGGATCTCTTCCAGATCGCCCAGGCCGCGGCGCGCGCCGATGGGCTCGGCGTGCCAGCGAAGGGCGTGAGTGGCTCGGGCTACGGCGGGCACTACTTCTGGGACACCGAGATCTTCGTGCTGCCGTTCCTCACCTACACGCAGCCGACGATGGCCCGCAACGCCCTGCGCTACCGGGTGCGGATGCTCGACTACGCCCGTGAGCGCGCGGTCGAGTTGAACGAGCGCGGCGCCCTCTTCCCCTGGCGCACGATCAACGGGCAGGAGTCGAGCGCGTACTACGCGGCGGGCACCGCGCAGTACCACATCGACGCCGACATCTCGCATGCGATGTCGCAGTACCTCGCGGCCACGGGCGACACCGAGTTCCTGCTCGGCGGCGCCGTTGACGTCTTCGTCGAGACGGCCCGCATGTGGTACGACCTGGGGTTTTGGCGCACGAACGCCTCCGACACTTTCCACATCCACGGCGTCACCGGGCCCGACGAGTACACGACCGTCGTCAACGACAACCTCTTCACCAACGTCATGGCGCAGAAGAACCTGCGCACCGCGGCCGAGTCGCTCGAGCTGCTGCACGACACGCATCCGCTCGAGTACGAGCAGACCATCGACCGGCTTTCGATCTCGGCCGACGAGCCCGACAAGTGGCGGCGCGCGGCGCGCAAGATGTTCATCCCCCACGACGAGCAGGTCGGCGTGCACCCGCAGGATGCCGCATTCCTCGACAAGGAGATCTGGGACCTTGAGAACACGCCCGATTCGCAGCGGCCGCTGCTGCTGCACTTCCACCCGCTCGTCATCTACCGCTTCCAGGTGATCAAGCAGGCCGATGTCGTGCTCGCGCTGTTCCTGCGCGGCGACCGGTTCACGGCCGAGGAGAAGCTCAACGACTTCGAGTACTACGACGTGCTCACCACCGCCGACTCGAGCCTGTCCGCGGCGGTGCAGTCGATCATCGCGGCCGAGGTCGGGCACCTGCAGCTCGCCGAGAAGTACTTCCGTCACACGGCATTCGTCGACCTTGCCGACCTGCACGGCAATACCGACGTCGGCGTGCACGTCGCGTCGGCCGGCGGCATCTGGCTCGGCGCGGTCTGCGGCTTCGCCGGCATGCGCGACCACGGCGGCGAGGTGCAGTTCGACCCGCGCCTGCCCGACGGCTGGGAGGGCATCGACTTCAAGCTCCAGCTCAGAGGCGCGCAGGTGCGCGTCGAGCTGCGGCCCGAGACGATGACGTTCACACTCGAGTCGGGCACGTCGTCCGTCGTTCGCGTCGGCGTGCGCGGCGAAGAGGTGCTCGTGCGGGCGGATGCGCCGGCCACCGTGCCGCTGCGCGGCCAGGGCCCGCGCGTCGACCGCGAGCTCGGCATGCACACCCTCGCGGGCTGGCACCGTTCGGACGGCACGCTGCTCACCGCATCCGTGCCCGAGCCCTCGGGCAAGTACCAGACCACGAGCTGGGAGTGAGCGCGTAACGCCGCGACTTGCTGACGGCCGGCTGTGGCGGTGCCCAGCCGGCCGTCGTTAACTGGTGGGCATGCAGTTGCAGCATGAATTCGCCGATGCCCTGCCCGAGCTCGCGCAGCCGTGGCGGGCGCAAGAGATGCCGAATGCCGAGCTGCTCGTGCTCAACGAGTCACTCGCCGAGGAGCTCGGGCTCGACGTCGCGTGGCTGCGCGGGCCCGAGGGCCTCAGCTGGCTGACGGGGCAGACCGTGCCCGAGGGCGGGCAACCCGTCGCACAGATCTATTCTGGGCATCAGTTCGGCTGGTACGCGCCGCGGCTCGGTGACGGCCGCGCGCTGCTGCTCGGCGAACTCATCGACCGCGACGGGCAGCGGCGGGATGTGCACCTCAAGGGCTCGGGCAAGACCCCGTTCGCCCGCCGGGGCGACGGCCAGGCGGTGCTCGGGCCGATGCTGCGCGAGTTCCTCATGAGCGAGGCGATGTACGCGCTCGGCGTGCCGACGACGCGAGCGCTCGCCGTCGTCGCGACGGGCCACATCGTGCAGCGCGACTTCCCCGAGCGCGGCGCGCTGCTCGTCCGGGTCGCGAGCAGCCACCTTCGCGTCGGCAGCTTTCAGTACGCTCGCTCGCTCGACGAACCAGAAGCGTTGCGGCGCCTTGTCGACTTCGCGATCGAGCGGCACTCCCCCGCCGCGGCCGACGCCGAGGTGCCGGTGCTCGCCCTCTACCGCGAGGTGATTGCGCGCCAGGCCCGGCTCATCGCCGATTGGATGCGCCTCGGCTTCGTTCACGGCGTGATGAACACCGACAACGTGACGATTTCGGGCGAAACGATCGATTACGGGCCCTGCGCGTTCCTCGACGCCTACGACCCGGCGCTCTGGTTCAGTTCGATCGACGAGCACGGGCGGTACGCGTTCGCGAACCAGCCGGCGATCGCCGAGTGGGACCTCGCGCGGCTCGGCGAGGCGCTGCTGCCGCTCGTCGGTGAGGGCGAGGAGGCGGTCGCGCTCGTGACCGCCGAGCTGCAGCAGTTCGCGCCGCAGTACCAGCGGGCGTGGCTCGCCGGGATGCGCGACAAGCTCGGCCTGTCGGCCGACCTCTCTGACCCGCAGGTGGATGCGCTCGCGAGCGCCACGCTGCGGCTGCTGCAGGAGGAGCACATCGACTACACCGAGTTCTTCCGCGCGCTCGTGACTGCGGCGACGGGCGACGACGCCGCGGTCGAGCGACTTTTCGCCGACGCTTCGGATGTGCGCCCGTGGCTGCAGCGCTGGCGCGAGCTCACGCCCGACGCCGAGCTGATCGCGCGGAGCAACCCCGCGTACATTCCGCGCAACCACCTCGTCGAGGAGGCCCTCGCGGCGGCCGGCCGCGGCGACCTCGCGCCCTTCGGCGAGCTGCTCGAGGTCGTCACCGAGCCCTACGCCGAGCGCCCCGGTGGCGAGCGTTTCGCGACCGCGGCGCCCGCCTCGTTCGGGCCGTATGTCACGTACTGCGGCACCTAGCCGGCCGGCGCACTAGCTACGCGACCGCCGCCGCATCCCTCGCCCGCAGCTCGCGGCGCAGGATCTTACCCGAGCTCGACTTCGGGATCGCGTCGATGAACTCGACGAGGCGCACCTTCTTGTGGGGCGCGGCGTGCACCGCGACGAAGTCGAGCACATCCTGCTCGGTGAGCTCGGCGCCCGCCTGCCGCACGACGAAGGCCTTCGGCAGCTCGCCGACCTCCGGGTCGGGGAACGCAACGACGGCCGCGTCGGCGATGAGCGGGTTCGTGAGCAGCAGCGCCTCGAGCTCGGCCGGCGGCACCTGATAGCCCTTGTACTTGATGAGCTCCTTGAGCCGGTCGACGACGAACGTCTGCCCGTGCGCGTCAACGCGCACGATGTCGCCGGTGTGGAGGAAGCCGTCGGAGCCGATCGTCGCCGACGTCGCGCTGTGGTTGTTCATGTAGCCGACCATGACCTGCGGGCCGCGGATGAGCATCTCGCCGGGCTCGCTCAGGCCGTCTTCGGGCACCTCGATGTCGTCGCCGGTCTCGATGTCGACGACGCGCACCTCGGTGTTCGGCACGGGCACACCGATCGAGCCGCGCGAGAGATCGTCGCGGTCGCGCGGAATGACGTGGGTCACGGGGCTCGTCTCGGTCATGCCGTAGCCCTGCAGGATGCGCGTGCCGAGCCGCAACGCGACCGAGTTCGCGAGCTGCTCGTCGAGGGCCGCGGCGCCCGAGAGCACGAAGTCGATTGACGAGAGGTCGTACTGCGCGACAAGCGGGTGCTTCGCGAGGGCGACGGCGATGGGCGGCGCGATGAATACCGCGGTCGCCCGCTCGTCCTGAATTGCGCGCAGGAACTCGGGCAGGTCGAACTTCGGCAGCGTAATGAGCCGCGCGCGATTGCGCAGCGCGAGATTGAGCAGCACCGTGAGTCCGTAGATGTGCGTGAACGGCAGCACCGCGAGTACCCGGTCGTCGGGCTGGAGACCGATGGCGGCGTCGGCCTGCACGAGGTTCGCCACGAGGTTGCGGTGCGTGAGCATGACGCCCTTCGGCGCGCCCGTCGTACCCGACGAGAACGGCAGCACCGCGAGGTGATACTCGGGGTCGAAGGTGCGTTTCGGGGCGGTCGTCGCCGACGCGAGCAGCTCACCAAGGTTCGGGTAGCCCTCGGCGCCGTCGAGCACGATGACCTGCTCGTTTGCGATGCCGGCCGCGGCGGCCGCTGGCAACGACTGGCTGCCGAGCGCCGAAATCGTGAAGAGCATCCGCGCCCCCGCGGCGCGCAGCTGGTGCTCGATGTCTTCGGTCGTCGAGAGGGCTGCCACGGTCGTCACGGTGCCGCCGGCGCGGAGAATCGCGTGGAAGATCGCGACGAACGCCGGGATGTTCGGGGCGTGCAGCGCGACGACGTCGCCGGGAGCAATCCCCCGCTCGGCGAGCCCGCCAGCGATCGCATCGACCTGTGTCTTCAGCTCGCCGTAGGTCGTCGTGTTGCCGGTCGGGCCGTCGACGATCGCGACGCGGCCCGCATCCTCTTCATTCAGGTCAACGAAGATCGCCTCGTAGAGCGTTTCCGCAGGGATCTCGACATCGTCGTAGGGGCTCGTAAAGATCATGAGGACTCCTCACCGCGGCAACGTCGCCGCTGGTAGGGGCGGCTCGCGTCGTTGCGAGGTCGCCACGTGCAGGTTGCTCCAGAGCATAGTGACGACACCTGGTGTGCGCTCTCGGAAACGCAGGGAGCCCGCACGCAAGCGCGGGTTCAGCGGCAACTGGCGCCGTCAGCATCGTGCCAGTCCTCGATGACCGCGCCACCGGCCACGCACAGCAGCGGGCAGCGGGGCGGCACTTCACCCCACGCCGTCCCTATCCGCGCGGCGACCAGCTAGAGCTCGGCGGCAAACTTGGCCGCGCGCTCGCGCAAGCCTTCGATGCGCGAGGTGCGTGCCGCATCCATGTCGAAGCCGTCGTACGGGCTCGGCGGGTCATTGCGCACGTTGAACGAGCACTCGAAGTTCTTGCACACGTAGACCGCGACGGTGTTGCCGTTGCGGCCCGACGAGCCCGAGCGCTTCGCGTTCGAGAAGACGACGTCGTTCGGCAGGCGCACGTCGTGGCACCAGCCGCACAGCTGCGGCTTCGCGAGCGGCGGCTGTTGCTGGAACAGGATGCCGCGCACCTCGTCACCACCGATCGGCACGAAGGCGTAAGCGCGGCGGACGATGCGCGGGTCGCGCCAGCCGAAGTAGTCGAGCGAGTCCCAGTCGACCTCGTCGAAGTTCTCCGGCAGCGAGAGCTCCGTGCGATCCTTTTTCGAAGCGTTGATGAAGTTGGTGCGAATGAATTTTTCCGTGATCGGAATCATGATGATGGCCTTTCAAATGGCGCGCTGACGGCGCCGGCGTTGATGATCAGGACCGGCCGCCGGGCCGGTACGCCACGCAGATTGCGCAGCACGAGTCGCCAGCACCGCGCATGCGCGGAACCGGCCTGAGCGACGAGGTCACCTACCCGTGGCGGCAGCGCCGCCACAGCCTCCAGCCGCACTCTCGTGCTGAGTCATTGAAAACATCACCCGAGCACGTTACACCCGCGCCATCACGAGCGAACTGGTACGTTCGCTCGCCGCGCGACTACTCGCCGAGGTTCTCGACGTGCGCGCGGATCGCCTGCGAATCCTCGTCGTACCAACCCTTTTCACGCGCGAACTCGACGAGGCGATCGAGCTGCCCGGCGCGCTCGTCGGTGTCACCCTCCTGCCGCAGGAAGTCAGCCGACACCCAGAGGTGGTCGGCGTCGACGATGGGGATCACCGAAACGTGCGCCGTCGCAAGCTCGGTGAGTTCGACGTTCGTGCGGCCGCCCGCGTCGACATGGAAGCTTGAGAAATTGTCGGGCTCGTTGAGCGTGAATCCGTCGTCCTGTGCCGTAATGATCATGCGCCCACCCTCGCGGATGCGCCTGGCCAGCGCCTGTGACCCGTTACGTCGGCCACGGGTGCGGTGCTGGGCTCGCCGCGCTAGCGTCGCAGCATGACTTCTGACGCCACTTCGGTCGCGCCTCTCGGCATCGCGTTCGTCGTGCTCCACACCTCCCCCGTCGACGAGCCCGGCACGAAGGATGCGGGCGGCATGAACGTCGTCGTGCGCGCGCAGACCGAGGTGCTCGCGCGCGCCGGGCATCAGGTCGAGCTGATCACGCGCCGGCAGCGGCCCGATGAGCCCGCCGTGGTCGAGCTCGCGCCGAACCTCCGGCTGCACTCGCTGGCCGCGGGGCCGGCGCGCACCATTGAGAAGGGCGAGCACGAGGCGCTCATCGACGCGTTCCGCGACGCCCTCGCGGCGCTGCTGCGCGAGGTGCCGGTCGACGTGATCCACGGCGAGCACTGGTTTTCGGGCATCGCGGCGCTGCCGGTCGCGCGTGAGCTCGGCGTGCCGTTCGTACAGAGTTTTCACTCAATTGCGGCCGAGGCCTCGCTGCCGCTCTCGGCGGGCGAGCGGGCCGAGTCCCCGGGTCGGCTTGCGGGCGAGGCGCGGCTCGCCCGGGAGTCGGATGCGCTCGTCGTCATCAGCGACGCCGAGCGCGACACGGCGATCGAGCGGCTCAATGCCTCGCCCGAACGGATCATCGTCGTGCCGCCGGGCGTTGACCAGACGGTGTTTTATCCCGCGGATGCTGTCGTCGCGGCCCCGGGTGCGGGTCGCGACCGGCCGCGACTCATCGTCGGCGGGCGTCTGCATCCGCTCAAAGGCATCGACCTCGCGGTCGACGCGGTTGCCGAGTTACCCGGGGCCTCGCGGCCCGACCTCGTCGTGGTGGGCGCGCCGCCGCCCGACTCGCTCGCCTACGAGCGGTCGCTGCACGAAGCGGTCGCGCGGCATGGGCTTGCCGAGCGGGTGCGGTTCACTGGACCGCTTTCGCGCGCCGGATTCGCGGCCGAGATGCGCGAGGCTGACGTACTGCTCATGCCCTCGCATTCTGAGACGTTTGGGCTCGTCGTGCTCGAGGCGGCGGCGTGCGGGCTGCCGGCGATCGCGTATCGCTCGGGCGGGCTCGCCGAATCGGTGCGGCATGACGAGACGGGTCTGCTCGTCGATACCCGCGAGCCCGCCGACTGGGCCGCCGCGATTGCGCGGCTGCTCGGCGATGCGGGGCTGTATGCGCGGCTGGCAGCGACCGCGCTCGCTCACACGCGGGCAATGAGCTGGGATGCGTCGGCTGGGCAGCTGCTCGAAGCGTATCGCGGGCTCGTGGATGGAGCGGCGAGTGGCTGAGCGCGACGGCTCGCTAGTTGCGTGCGTCCAGTTCGCGAGCCAGTTGGAGGTGTGGGAGCGCGACCGGTTCGCGGTGCGTGCCGACGTCGAAAACGGGGCGAGCTATGCCTGAGCGCGACAGCCTGCTTGCCGGGGTGCGCCGCGTGCTCGTCGTGCACGCGCATCCCGACGACGAGGTACTCGCAGGCGGTGCGCTGCTGCGCGAGCTGCACGATCGCGGCGTTCGGGTGGCACTCGTGACCTGCTCGCGCGGCGAGGCCGGCGAGATCGTTGACGGCGTTCTGCCTGATCGCACGAGCGAGGCCGAGCTCGCCGAGGTGCGCGAGCGAGAGGTTCGCGGATCGGTCGAGGCGCTCGGCATTGCGGCGCACTACTGGCTTGGGACGCCGCCCGCGCGGGCCGCGAGTTCCGTCGCGGACGCGATTGCGGGGCCGGATGCGGACGCCGGCGAGGACGCGGACGCGATTGAGGGCGCCGACGCGGGAACCGCAATTGGCGCGGATACGGGCACGAAGGCGAACGCAGATGCGAACATCCATGGGCATGCGGGTGCAGGCACGAGTGCCTACGTACGAGCAGACGCTTTCGCGGATGCCACGGCGTTCACCGATGCGCGGACCTACCGAGACTCGGGCATGCAGTGGGTGCGCCCCGGCGTCGCTGGGCCCGCCGACTCGAGCGACGCCCGGTCGTTCACCGCGGCGCCGCTCGCCGAGGTGGTCGCCGATCTCGCGGCGGTCGTCGCGGTCGAGCGCCCCGAGGTCATCGTGAGCTATGACGATGCGGGCGGCTACGGGCATCCCGACCACCTGCGGGCCCGCGAGGCCGCGCTCGCCGTCGCCCGCGCATCCGGTATTCGCTTTGCCGAGCTCATCGACGACCCGAGCTTGCCCGACACCGAGTGGTTCGACCTGGAGCACCAGCGCGCTGCTGTGCTCGAGGCGCTGCGCAGTCACCGCACCCAACTTACGGTCGACGCGGATGGACGCCAGCTCACGCACTCGGGCGGCCAGCGACAGCATGTCGAGACCGACATCGGCCTGCGCATCGTCACCTAGCCAAGTCACTTCACGGAACCCCGACGGCGACGTGCCTCCGCGTGTTGCCGAGCCAGGCGACGTTACGGGCGCGGTGAAGCTTGGCGGCTAGACTCGCGGCGTACTCGCGGGCCGGGTGCCCGCTCCGCCAACCGCCGAGGTCTCATGCTCCGCCGTCCCGTCATCCGCATCCTGCTCGCCCTGCTCGGGGTCGTGGCGCCGCTCGCGGCCGTGACCGGATGCGCCGGCGGCGGGCTCGAGGCACGGCCGCGCGCCGAGGCGGTTGCTGCCGTGTCGCTCGCCGTCGACGATCCGAGCGCGGCCTCGATCTCCGTAAGCACCGCCTTGTTCGAGACGAGCGATCTTGCGTTCGTGGCCACGGCCCAGCACGCGGGCGAACTCGCTGATGATGCGGTGGCGGCGGGAGCACCGCTGCTCGTGGACGGCCCCAGCCTCGGCGGCGAACTCGAGCGGCTCGGTGTTACCACGGTCGTCACCGCGAACGACGACGAGGTCGATCCGCGCGGCGTGAGCGTGATCTCGATTGATGCGGCCGCCGACCCCGCGTCGACCGAGGTGCCCCAGCTCAGCTGGACGGAGGAACCTGCACCCGCCGTGCTGTTCACCGAGGATGGCGAAGTGCCAGACGCCGCGCTGGTACCGGAAGCGACGCTCACCGCGGTCGGGGGCAGCGTCGAGGCGCTGCCGGGTGGCGACCCGCGCGCGACGAGCGAGACGGTCGCGATCGCGCGCGAACATCCGGGGGCGAATGTTCTTGGGTTTGGTGACGCGTTCGGCGCCAGCGACGACTTCGCGCAGCGCTTTGGCACGGCCCTGAACGCTGCCGAGCTGCCGGGCGGCGGGATGCTCCCGCTGCATGACCGCATCCTCGTCGCCGACTACGGCTACCCCGGCGAACCCGTGCTCGGCGTGCTCGGCGAGCACGACCTCGACTGGGCGGTGCACGACGTGAAGGAGCGCGCCGCCGAGTACCAGGCGCTCACCGACAAGCAGGTCGTGCCGACCTTCGAGATCATCGTGACACTCGCGAGCGGCAGCGCTGGCGACGACGGCAACTACTCGGCCGAGAGCGATCCCGAGGCGCTGCGCCCGTGGATCGACCGCGCCGCCGAAGAGGGCATCTACGTCGTGCTCGACCTGCAGCCGGGGCTGTCGTCGTTCCCCGAGCAGGCGCAACAGTATGAGTCACTGCTGGCCGAGCCGCACGTTGGCCTCGCGCTCGACCCCGAGTGGCGCCTGAAGCCCGGGCAGCAACATCTCGAGCAGATCGGCACCGTGAGCGACGAGGAGATCAACGAGACGCTCGAGTGGCTCGCCGAGTTCACGACTGAGCACGAGCTGCCGCAGAAGATCGTGGTGCTGCACGAGTTTCGTAGTGACATGCTTGGTGATCGCGACAACATCGCCACCGGCCACGACACGCTCCAGCTCGTCGTGCATATCGATGGACACGGCACGCCGGGGCTCAAGATGGAGACGTGGAACGCGCTCATCGCCGACCTGCCCGACGCCATGGCGCTCGGCTGGAAGAACTTCATCGATGAAGACACCCCGACGTTCACGCCCGCCGAGACGCTCGCGGTCGATCCGCAGCCCCAGCTCGTGACGTATCAGTAGCTCTGGCACGCATGCCGTGCGACGCGGCTTGCGGCGGCAAGGAACTGCTCGCGATTACAGTCATGCGGTTGTTCCCTAGTTCTCGACGGCGTCACCGGCGCCGGTCGCAAACCTCTCAGTCAGCGCATGGTGACCCGAGATGATCGAGATGCGATTGAACACCCCGATCGAGATGGCGATCCACTCGATCGCGGTGATCTGTTCGTCGCTCAGGCCAGCACCGCCACCCGCGGCGTACGCGGCGCGCGCGGCGTCGACCGGCAGTTCGGTCGTGAGCTCCGCGATCTCGAGGGCCGCGCGCTCGGCGTCGCTGAAGACGCCTGCCTCGCGCCAGACGGATGCGAGGTGCAACTTCGCCTCGTCGATGCCGGCGTCGCGCGCGGTGGGCACGTGCACCGACAGGCAGCGCGCGCATCCGTTCATCTGCGAGACGCGCACGTTGACGAGTTCGACGAGCGAGCGAGGGACGCCGGCAGCCTCGGCCGCATCGCCGGCAGCCTGTGCCATCCGGACGGCACCGCGATATACGCCGCGATGTTGGCGAGGAAGGTCAGGCAGGGATTGCGTGCTCGTCATGCGCTGAGAGTACCTGCGCAGTGCGCCTGGACCCGCAATGGAAAAGAAGAACGACCCTCGCAACTGCGGGGGTCGTTCTGTGCGGTAGCAGGAGCGGGGCTTGAACCCGCGACCTCACGATTATGAGTCGTGCGCTCTCACCAACTGAGCTACCCTGCCACGGGATCAGCCGCCGGTCGAGCAACTGATGGAGCCCCGAGCCAGGATTGAACTGGCGACCCCTTCCTTACCATGGAAGTGCTCTACCACTGAGCTATCGGGGCGGAACCACAGACGATTTCTCGCTTGGGCACCAGAGGAGCTTAGCAAGCACATCCTGCGATGTGCAACTCCGGTGGTTATTCAGTTGTTGCTGGTTGCACCGGCCGCCGGAGCGAGCCGCGCATCCGAAAAACTAGTTGCTGATCCTGCTGACGAAGAGGTTTTCGACGAGCGCCGTGCTGTCGGACGACTCGAGCTTCTTGTCGGAGCCGAGACCCACCGTAGCGGTGAGTTCGGTCGGCATCGAGGTCTCAACACCAGCGACGTTGACCTTCTTGAGGAACGTGATCGGGTCGACGTAGTCGCCGTTCACGTGGATCTCGAGGTGAAGGTGAGGGCCGGTCGAAATGCCGGTGTTGCCAACACCAGCGAGCTCGTCGCCGACCTGGACCTCGTCACCCTCTTCGACCTTGACGGTGCTCGGGTCGAGGTGCGAGTAGAGCGAGGTGACGTGCTGGCCTTCAATGACGTGCTCAACCTCGATGTAGTTACCGAGCGACGAAGCGCCGTCGAGGTCGACCTTCTTCACCACACCGTCGGCGATTGCGCCGATCGGGGTGCCCTCACCGGGGGTGAAGTCCTGGCCACCGTGGAAACCCGAGGTACCGGCGGGGCCGTTACGCGGGCCATAACCGTCGGTGAGCTGAACGCCCATCGGGAACGGCCACTGCACGTTCGCGGTGATGTCGTTCTCGTAGGTGGTCGAGTCGGGCAGCTTCACGCCGGCGGCGAGGTTCGCGGCGGCGGCGGTGCCGATCGAGGTCACGGCGGTGGCGTCATCGGTGCGAGTGGACTCGTGCGCGACAGCCTGACCCGAGACTGAAAGCGACTGCGCGTTCTCTTCGACGGCGGCCTGCTGCGCCGCGTCGGCCTGCGCAACCTCGGCGTCGCTCGAGCTGAGCGCGCCAATCGCGGCGGCCGAGCCAGCGCCGAGCATGACGGTGCCGGCGAGGAAACTCAGGGCAACCATCGAGCCGCCGAACTTGCCGGCGCCGCTGCCACGACCGCGGAACGGCAACACGGTGCCGGTCGCGTCGTCGGCGGATGCGCGAAGGAAGGCTGCGGGAATCTCGGGCTCACCGACGGGCGCCTCGGGAAGCGAGTTCTCGTCAACGTCGTTGCGGGCCGCGCGCACGTCTTCGAGCGAGATGATCGGCGCGATGGAGATAGGGCCGGTTGCGGGGTTGAGCGTCTCGACGATTTCCGTCGTGAAGTTCGTGACCGTCTCGGAGTTGGCGGGTTCGGCAACCGAGGGCTCGGCGGGAGCCTGGGGAGCGGCGAAGAGTTCGGGGTTGACCCGGGCGGCGGCCTGCGCAGCCTGGGCCGATGCGCTGCGGAGCTGCTGCTCGCGCTCGGCGGCGCGCTCTGCCTCGCGGATCTCGCGTCGCGTCAGAGCGGGCGCTTCCTGCTGTGGTGCGACCTCAGCCGCAGCCTCGGGAGCCGCAACTTCGGCTGTCGTCGAGTTCGCCGCTTGCCGGGCCAACATTGCCGCACGTTCTGCCGCTCGCTCGCGCTCGCGCAGTTCCCGTCGTGTCAACGCCACCACAGGCTGCGTCGAGTCGAGACCATCCGTCATTACGTACTTGCTCCAGATAGGGGGATCTTCACCGAAGAATTTGGACTCGCCAATCATAACGATAAAGTTACGAATAGGACAAGGCTAAATCACGATTTGGTAAAAGTCCCTGATCAGAGCAGATCTTGGGGCGTGACCTCAGATAACAGATCGACCAACTGCGCCACGATGCGCGGATGGCCAGCCACAATACTACTGCGTCCCTCGCGCTGCTCCAAGTCGAGGCCCGACACGCTCGCACCCGCCTCTTTCGCGATCAGGGCGCCGGCCGCCCAGTCCCATTGGCTCAGCCCGAACTCGTAGTACGCGTCGAGCTGCCCGGTCGCGACTCCGCAAAGATCGAGCGATGCCGCGCCGAGACGACGGAGGTCACGAACCTTGCCAATCACGTTGAGTAAAGCCTGCGCCTGCAACTCACGGCGGGCGGCGGTATACGAGAAGCCGGTCGCGACGAGCGTGCGCGCGATATCCTCGGGGCCCTCGCCCAGCTGCAGCGGTTCGCCATTGCGCCAGGCGCCGCCACCCGCGACCGCGGTGTATGTCTCGCCCTGCTCAGGACTCACGACTGCGCCGGCGAGAATTTCGAACTCGGTGGGCTGAATCGAGGGATCACCCGTGACCGCCGCGATCGACACCGCGTAGTTGGGGAGGCCGTAGAGATAGTTGACGGTGCCGTCGATGGGATCAACGACCCAAGTGATGCCGGACTTCGTCGCGCTCGCGTCGCTTTCTTCGCCGAAGAAGCCGTCGTCGGGGCGGAGCTCGCCGAGGCGAGCACGGATGAACGCCTCGCACTCGCGGTCTGCCTCGGTCACGACATCCACGCTGCTGCTCTTGGTGGCGGCGACGGAAATACCTTCGCGGCGGCGGGTCGCGATCAGCTGGCCGGCCTCGGCTCCCAGCTCGGATGCGATGCGCAGCAGCTCGGGCAGTTGGTCGTGGATGCTCGAATTCGTCACGCCGTGAAGGTAGCAGTCGGAGGCAACGTGCACGGGTGTCGCGATTTTGTGTAAACTCGTCCGGTACGCTTAACCGCGCACGACCCGGCTAGTTGCCCGAGCGGCCAAAGGGATCTGACTGTAAATCAGACGGCTCAGCCTTCGGGGGTTCGAATCCCTCACTAGCCACATCCGCACTATTACGCGGAACGCAGCCCCCAGCAAGCTGAAACTTCAGCAGGCTGGGGGCTGTTTCGTTGCGTCCCGGTACTCAGGGCGGAGTTCTTCCCAGAGTTACCAGCTGCGTCCGACCGTCTCGGGTAGCGGGGTCGGTGGATGCTCGAGCCGGTACCCGATATCGAACCGTTTGCGCCCGCCAAGTCGCGGCTCTTGCGTCCAATCCAGGTGCTCGGGTGGGATGAACCACACCGTGCCACCACCCCGCGACTTCTCCCGCGCGACTCGATCCGGCAGCCCCGGTTCATGCGTGATCCGGACACCCCACCCCTCATGCACGCGATGGTGACACGAGGTACACAACAAGATCCCGTTATCGAGATCCGTCGTGCCGTCGTGCGCTTTCCACCACGCAATATGGTGCGCTTCCGTCATCCCAGGCGGCAGGCCACAGAACGCACACCCACCATCCCGCTCCACCAAGGCGAGGCGCTGCGCCCGCGAGAAGTGGCGGTGTTCGCGCCCCAGGTCGAGGACCTCACTGTCGCCACCAAGCACGACAGGGATGATGTTCGCGGCCGAGGCGCGACGACGCAGGTTCCCGGCATCGAGCATCGCGCCACCCTCGGACTCGGCCGCCTCGCCCTTGCCCGTCAGGTGCTCGCGCAGGCCCTCGGCGTGCATCCGAATCAACACCGTCGTCGTCACCCCGGGAACCTCGTCCTGCGCGCAACCAAGCAGGTGCTTACACGCTTCGACGAGCGCATCGGCCTGCATCTGCGGAATCGACCGCGTGTCCTGGTCCACCGCAACCGGCGCAGTACCCTCGTCGACCGAGACTGGCTCCCCGCCGTCGCCGGTCGGGCGGAACATGACCGTCGACCCCGCGACCTCACCATCGGTGGGGAGTTCCGGGTCGCCCTTCACGTTGTTGCCGCGAGAGGTGCGCAGCGCGTTCGTGCAATACGCCTCGAAGAACTTCGCGACATACATGCCGGCTTCGGGGTCGAGCTTCGCCTTCACGTGCAGCATGCCCGTGTCGATGTCGGTAGAGACCTTGACGCTGCGCTCCCGGCGCTGCTTCCGGAACGAGGGCTCCAAACCATCCGGGTCGAGTTGCGCCTCGAGTCGGGCCTCGACCTTACGGAAGTCGGGCAGGCGCATCCCAGTCTTCGCGACCTCAACAATCTCGCGCTCGCCCTCGGCGAGTTCGTCCTCGAGGACGCGGGGTGCCATGCGGCGGCGGAGCTTCACGACCTCGTTCGCGTGCGCGATGCCGAGTTCGCCCTCGTACAGCGCGGTCGCGACATGCTGCGCCGGCGGCACGAAGCGTTCGCCGTTCCAGCGTTCCCGGCCAACGACGTCCTTCCCGATGCGGACGTACGCGTCGGCATCGCGTTTCTCGGTCCGCAAATGCTCGGCAACCAGGTCGCTGGCGTCGCGGCAGCCGTTGCGACGCGCCAACGACTCCTCGCCACGCGTCACGTCAGAACGCACCGCGACCTCGCTCGCGACGACCGCGACCGCCGCACCCAACTGGCGCTGCAGCGCACCAAGATGCTGCAGAAAATCGAGGACGTCCGCGTCATCCGCGCCAGTCAGCGAATACGCAAGCTCTTCCGACGAGCCCCGCCCGTGGGTGAGGGATTCCCACGACCCCATTAACTCGGTGAACCTCGTGCGCAGGCGGCCCGCGTGCGAGTGGTCGACGAACGAGAAGTCAGAAAAGTTGGAGACGGACATCGGAATCACCTCCTCAGGTGACTGCAACAGCGCGTACTTCTATTCTACGAGCAGCAGGCTCAAAGTCAATCTATGTAGTATTTATGTTCGAAGCTGGCTCCCAGGTTCACGATTTCTCGCGCCTACCGCCGCCCCCTGTGGACACGGGTCTCCTACTACGAACTCATTGTCACCCGAGCCACCGACACGACCGAGGCACCCCGACACGACGATGCCCAGGTGCCCGGGGCACGCGCCCCAACCGTCATCGCACCCGCCCCGCACCCGCACTCGCACTCGCATCAGCATCAGCATCAGCATCAGCATCAGCATCAGCACTCGCACTCGCACTCGCACTCGCACCAGCACCAGCACCAGCACCAGCACCACAAAAAATCGGCCCCAGCACGCTGAAGTCTCAGCAGGCCGGGGCCGATTCGCCACACTGGCGTCACGCCGAAGCAACTACGGCTGCGGCACAGCCGTCAGCACGATCACCTCATCGTCAAAACCGAAGCTCGAGGGCCGGATGCTCGCCACGAGCTGGGCACGCTCGCTGCAGCCAATCGTGTCGCCATCCCGAATAACTGGCCCCTCGACCGTGAGATACACGGCCGTGTTCGCGAGCACGTCGCGCACGCCCGCGGCAACGAGGCCGGATCCCGGTGCGATCTCGAGGTCGCGCAGCCCGAGATCCCCGAGCCCGCGGGTAAAGCCGTGCGCGCCATCGCCTTCGCCGCCAACATTGACCGACACCCACAGCAGCGTCGCAGGCTCGGGCAGCATCGACTTCGCGAAGTCGCGATACAAGCGGGGCGAGACAACGTGCCCCGCTCCGCGCAAGTAGATGGCCCGCGTCGCGCGATCGATGCTGATCACCGACGCCACCACGCGAGTCAGCAACGACGCATCGTCAATTGCATCGGCCGCCTCCACGCCGCCGCCGCCACCCACGGGACGCGCCACGGCGACGAGCGAAAGCTGCGTCGCGTCGGTGGGCACCGCATCCTCGGGGTTCCAGAGCCGGCTTGCGGCCACGAGCTCATCGAGCGGCTCCGACATCGTGCCCGACTCAAGCCGGATCACAACCACGCGGTCGCCGACCCGCAGCGTGATCGTGCCGTCGGGCTGCTGCTCGACGTCGCTAATCGTGCCCTCAAGCTCGGGCCAGTCGCGCTCGAGCTGCCCGACCAGGGCGTCGGTCGACAGCTCGCCGCCGTCAGGTCGACGCAGCAGCATCGCCGTCTGCACGCCCGAGCGCGGGTCCGACCGGTGTTCGCCCTGCCCGCCGGGCGTCGCCTCGGCTTCGCTCGCGCCAGACTCGTCAGCACCCGCAATTCCCATGCTCGGCTGCTCAGCGCCCGCGTCACCAGGGTCCGCTTCGTCGTCGCCCGCCGTGCTCGCGCCCGTCGCCTCAGCCACCGGGATGCTCGCGAACTGCTCGCTGGAATCCTGGTCCTGCCTCTGGTCGCTCCCCGCAACCGCCGCGTCGGTCACCGGGATGTTCGTGAACTGCTCGCTCGAAGCCTGGTCCAGTGCTTGGTCGCCTTGGTTCACCGCGTCTTCCCGGCCAATTCCAACGCCGCCCTCGCCGGCGACGGGGTCGACAACTGGGGTCTCGTTCTCGGCCGGCGCCTGCGTAGTCTCGTCGTTCAGCGTGGGAGCCGAAGCCGGAGCCTGATCGTCGCTCGCACTCGGCCCTGCCTCCGCGCCAGCCGCAGCAGACCAACCGCCACCGGCCGCGCCCTCGCGACCCACGGCATCCGCCCCAGCACTAGCCCCAGCACCAGCACCATCCGCCCCCACGAACGCAACGCGCAGCACCTCGCCGTCGCCATCGGGAATCGGCGTCGAATCAACCACGAGCAACGCGGGCGACTTGCCGTCCGACGACGAGAGCGTCTCGCCGGGCGTCAGCACCGGCCCCCGGGCCCGCAGGTAGCTCGCTACCCCGAACAGTGTGCCCGCGGTCTCGTCCTCGGCCTGCGGCGACCACGTGAGCTCAAGCTCGGGCAGCCCATAGAGCACCATGCCACGCGTGTGCGCCGCAAAGCCGCCATCCGCAGGCTGCACCAGCACGCGCACCGCATACGCAAACAGCCGCTGCTCCGTGTCGTGGTGAAAATCATCAAAGCAGCGGGGGTCGATGAGATCGTTGCCCTTGTTGAACCCAACGCTCAGCACGCCCGGCACGAGGCGCACGAGCTCGGAGGTCACACCGCCAAGCACAAACATCTCGGTCGCGAGGCGCTCATGCTCGGGCTGCTCGGTGTTCGGCGCAAGGTCGTGCAGCGAGACCGTGACGAAGTGGCTCGGCTCGGGCCGCGACGCGCCCACCGGCCAAAACCGCCCGGTCGGCACCGAAGTGTCAAAGAGCCCTCCGTCCGCGGGCGCCTCGCGCACCGCGATCGCCACCACATAGCTGCCGATGACGAACATCGTCTCGAAGCCCTGCCGGTTCTCGGGCGGCACGATCTGCGTCGACTCACGCTCGATACCCCAGTCGGCACAGAGCCGCTCAACGATCGGCTCGGCGTCGAGACTCGAGGGCCGCTGCGCGAGCGTAAGGAAACTGGCAACCGACACGGCGGGGCCTCGCTTTCGTAGAAACGGGTGCCTCCACCGTAGAAAACCGACCCTGAACATGCGAGCGTCGGCAGACTGACCGCCCGTAGACACAACGATGGATGCTCGGCTCGGCCCCGAAAGACGGCCGCGAGCCGCGCGCGGCAACGTACGATGGCAGCATGGCTGATTCCTCGTTTGATGTCGTGAGCAAGGTCGATCACATGGAGGCCGCGAACGCGGTGAACCAGGCGAGCAAAGAAATCGCGCAGCGGTATGACTTCCGCGACGCGGGCGCCTCGGTCGAGCTCTCCGACACGAAGTTCATGATGAAGGCGGCGAGCGAGGACCGCGTGCTCGCGGTGCTCGACGTGCTGCAGTCGAAGCTCATCAAGCGCGGCATCTCGCTGAAGTCGCTCGACACCGGCGAGGCCTACCCCTCGGGCAAGGAGTACCGCCTCGAGGCGACGCTCAAGGAGGGCATCGACCAGCCCAACGCGAAGAAGCTCTCGAAGCTGATCCGCGACGAGGCACCGAAGACCGTGAAGGCGCAGATTCAGGGCGACGAGTTGCGCGTGAGCTCGAAGAGCCGCGACGACCTGCAGGCGACGATGCAACTACTGCGCGGCGCCGACGTCGACCTCGACCTACAGTTCGTCAACCTCCGCTAAGCAGCGGAGACCCATAACCCCATGCTCCAGAGCGAGTCCGGAGGCGGCGGAATCTGGCTCGGCCCGCTCGGCTACTGGGGCCTGAACGACAGCACGTGGTGGATCACCCTGATCGGCGCGACGAACCTCGTCATCGTCATCACGATGCTGTTCACCGTCGGTAAGAACCGGCGCCCGACGACCGCCGTGGCCTGGCTGCTCGCCGTCACGCTCATCCCCTACGTCGGCCTGCTGCTGTTCGCGATGTTCGGCAGCAACCACCTGCCCCGTTCGCAGCGGCGCAAGCAGGAAGAGTTCGACGA
The DNA here is from genome assembly GCF_900626105.1 of Gulosibacter massiliensis. NCBI lineage: Bacteria > Bacillati > Actinomycetota > Actinomycetes > Micrococcales > Microbacteriaceae > Gulosibacter > Gulosibacter massiliensis. The sequence continues at coordinate 1,331,427 of NZ_UYZX01000001.1, read as the reverse complement.
GCTGCTCCGCGAGGCTACGCAGGGCCTTGACGACCGCGTGACGACGACGATGCCGAAGCGCTTTCGCCAGGTCTCGCGGCTCGCGCGCACGCTCACAGCCATTCCACACCTGCCGGGCAACCGCATCCAGATTCACACCGAATACGACGCGACGATTCTCGAGATGGCGCGCGAGATCGACGGCGCCGAAGAGTACGTGCACATGCTCTTCTATACGGTCGGCTACGACGACATCACGAAGCCGTTCTTCGACGCCATCGAGCGGGCACAGGCGCGCGGCGTCACGGTGCGCGTGCTCTTCGACCAGATCGGCACGGTGCGGTACAGCGGCTACAAGCAGCTGCGCAGCCGGCTGCGCGCGATGGGCGTCGACTATCACCACGTCTACCCCGTGCTGCCGTGGAAGGGCGGCTGGCAGCGCTTCGACCTGCGCAACCACCGCAAGCTGCTCGTCGTCGACGGCCGCGTCGGCTGGGTCGGCTCGCAGAACGTCATCGCCCGCGACTACCACAAGGGCGGCAAGCCGGGCGAGCGCATGCTGTGGCAAGACATCATGCTGCGGCTGCAGGGCCCGATGGTGATCGCGCTCGACGCTGTCTTCCGCAACGACTGGTACATGATCACGGGCGTGCTGCTTGACGACGCCGACGACCCGTCGGCGCAGTATTACATCGACGAGCTGGAGCGGGCGCGCGTCCTCGGCGACGTCGAGGAAACCTATGACTGCCAGCTCGTGCCCTCCGGCCCCGGTTACGAGAACGAGAACAACCTGCGCATCTTCGTGCAGCTGCTCTACCTCGCCCGCAAGCGTGTCGTCATCGCCACCCCGTACTTTGCGCCCGACGACTCGATGCTCTACGCCATCACCACGGCGGCCCAGCGCGGGGTCAAGGTTGAGCTGTACGTGTCAATGAAGGGTGACCAGTTCTTCATTCAGCACGCGCAGCAGTCGTTCTACGAGCAGTTGCTGCGCTCGGGTGTGCGCATCATGCGGTACGAGGAGCCCTACATCCTCCACGCTAAGCACATGACCGTCGACGACGAGGTGTCGTTCGTCGGCTCGAGCAACCTCGACATGCGCTCATTCACGCTCAATGCTGAGCTCATGCTGCTCGTCTATGGCCGCGCGTTCGCCACCCGGATGCACGCGGTCGAGGAGTCGTACCGCGCGGCTTCGAAGGAGCTCACGCTGCACGAATGGCTCGAGCGACCCTGGTACCGGGAGGCGGCCGACAATGTCGCCCGCCTCACCTCCGTCGTGCAGTAGCGCAGGAGCGCGAAGCGTCCGCTACTTCGTCTCGCCCGTCTCGTCGCGCGAGACGTTGATCATCTCGTCGCGTTCGACGACCTTGACGCGCTCGCGCCCCTCGGCCCCGCCGAGCTGCTGCTCGTGCGCGTCGAGTCGGCGCCAACCCTCGAGGTCAGTGAAGCGCACCTGGCGCTCCTCGAGCAGCGTGAACAGCTCCTGCTCGTCGTCGATCGTCGGCTGCCACCAGTTCGACTCGTCGCCGAGAATCTGCTCGACGGTCTCGCGCGCATCCGACTTCGTCGCGCCGATGAGGCCGACGGGGCCGCGCTTGATCCAACCGGTCGCGAACAGACCCTGCACGCGCTCGCCGTTACCGTCGACGACCGCACCCGCGATGTTCGGGATCACGCCGCGGCGCTCGTCGAACGGCACGTCCTCGAGCGGCGAGCCGAAGTAGCCCACGGCACGGTAGATCTGACCGACGGGAATGTCGCGGATCTCGTCGGTGTCGGCGACGCCGCCGTCGGCGGTCGGCTCGGTGCGCACGACGCGCAGCGCCGAGACGCGGCCGTCCTCCGTGACCACCTCGGCGGGGCGGGCGTAGAAGTGCAGGTGGATGCGGCGGGGCGCCTCGAGCGACTCCTGCTCGCCCCGCCACTTGCCGAGGATGCGGCTGATGACGAGGATCTGCTTGTTCTTCTTCGCGGCCTCGTCGGACTCGGGGTCGCGGTCGAAGTCTTCCTCGGCAACGACGATGTCGACGCCGGGCACCTCGCCGAGCTCGCGCAGTTCGAGCGGCGTGAACTTCACCTGCAGCGGGCCGCGGCGACCGAACACGTGCACGTCGGTGACGGCGGTGTTCTTGAGACCCTCGTAGACGTTCGCGGGAATCTCGGTCGGCAGCATGTCGTCGGCGTGCTTCGCGAGCACGCGCGCGACGTCGAGCGCGACGTTGCCGTTGCCGATGACCGCGACCGACGATTGGTCGAGCGGCCAGGTGCGGCTCGCCTCGGGGTAGCCGTCGTACCAGTTCACGAAATCGGCGGCGCCGTAAGAGCCCTCCGCCTCGATGCCGGGGATGTCGAGGTCGGCGTCGTAGAACGCGCCGGTCGAGAAGATGACGATGTTGTAGCGCTGCTGCAAGTCTTCGAGCGTGATGTCGGTGCCGAAGTTGACGTTGCCGAAGATGCGGATGCGCCCGGTATCGAGCACGTCGCGGAGGGCATTCACGACGCCCTTGATGCGCGGGTGGTCGGGCGCGACGCCGTAGCGCACGAGGCCGTAGGGGGCGGGGAGCCGCTCGAAGAGATCGATCGAGACTTCGTGCGTGCCCTCGGCCTCTTTCATGAGGATGTCCGAGGCGTAGATGCCGGCGGGGCCAGCACCGACTACGGCGACGCGAAGACGAGACATGGTTGCTCCTACTCGTGGCAGATGGTTCAAGTGAAGATCGCCGGGTCAGACACCGACGGCGCTGGGCTCGCGCCTAAAAGTCGCGCTCGACGAGGCGCTGAGCGAATTCTCGCAGCGCCTCCTTGACGACGCCCGAGGGCAGCACGTCGAGCGAAGCTGTCGCGCGGTGCACGTAGTCATGCGCGGCCTCAACGGTTTCGCGGGTGACCTCGTGGGCGCGCAGCTCGGCGACGATCGCGTCAACCTCAGCCGGGTCGGCCCGCACGAGCGGCTCGGGGCGCGCGAGGGTTTCGTCGGCGCTGCCCGGCTCGCTGCCGGCCACGCGGGTGCGGATGCGGTCAAGCAGGTCTGCGGCCGACGCATCCCCCGCCGCGGCGCGGCGCTCGAGCAGCAGCACGGGCAGCGTCTCGACGCCGGCGCGCAGGTCGGTGCCCGCGCGCTTGCCGGTCGTGTCGGCGGCCGGCGAGAGATCGATGACGTCGTCGACGATCTGGAAGGCGACGCCAACGGCCTCGCCGAACTCGCGCATCGCGGGACGGTACTCGGCCGGCGCCTCCGACAACAGCACGCCGAACTCGCTCGCCGCGCCGATGAGCGAGCCGGTCTTGTCGGCGAGCACGCGGAGGTAGTGGTCGATGCGGTCTTCGCCCTCGCGCGGGCCGATGGTCTCGTGCATCTGTCCGAGCACGAGCCGCTCGAAGACGGTCGCTTGAATGCGAATCGCCTCGGCGCCGAGGAACGAAAAGATCTGCGAGGCGCGCGCGAACAGCAGGTCGCCGGCGAGAATCGCGGTCGAGTTGCTCCAGCGCAGGTGGGCGGCAGTGACGCCACGGCGCAGCGTCGCCTCGTCCATGACGTCGTCGTGGTAGAGCGATGCGAGGTGCGTGATCTCGACGGCGGCGGCGGCCTCGTCGAGCGCCGCACTCGCCGGCTTCGGGCCGAGCTGGGCCGCGAGCAGCACGAGCATGGGGCGCAGGCGCTTGCCGCCCGCGCGCATCAGGTAGGTCGTGGTGGTGTCCGCGACCTGGTCGGAGTACTTCACCTGTTCGTGCAGCACCTGCTCGACGCGGTCGAGCCCCTCGTCGAGGGTCGTCTTGAGCTTGCGCTCGGCCGGTTTGCCGAACAGCTGCTTCGCGAAGCCAGCACCGATCGCGCCGTGTGCGGGGCGGCGCGCCGAAGTCGAGGCGGTCACGTAGTCTCCTGAAGCTTGCGAGTGAGGTGGATGCGGCTGGCTAGGCCGCGGGTTTCGTGCCGCGGTGCAGCGCCACGATGCCGTAGGTGAGGTTGCGGTGCGCGACCTGCTCGTAGCCGACCTCGCGCAGCCAGCTCGCGAACGTCGCCTGCTCGGGCCACGCCTGGATAGTGTTGAAGAGGTAGTCGTACGCCTCGGGGTCGCTCGACACGAGCTTGACGATGCCCGGCATGAGCACGTTCATATAGGTGTCGTAGCCGAAGTTCACGAGCCCGTTCGTCGGGTGCGAGAACTCGCACACGAGGATCTTGCCGCCGGGCTTCGTGACGCGCAGCATCTCGGCGAGCGCGCGCTTGGGCTCCTGCACGTTGCGGATGCCGAAGCTCACCGTCGTGACGTCGAAGGTGTTGTCGTCGAAGGGCAGCTGCGTCGCATCGCCCTGCTGGAACGTGATGTTCGGGTGGTCGCCGTGGCGCTTGATGGCCTCCTCGATCATGCCGTGCGAGAAGTCGAGGCCGGTGACGGTCGAGCCGTGGTCGGCGAGGATGCGCGTCACGGTGCCGGTGCCGCAGGCCACGTCGAGCACTTGCTGGCCGGGGTGCGGGTCGATCGCACGCCGAGCGCGCATCCGCCAATACGGCGTCACACCGAGCGAAAGTACGTCGTTGGTGAGGTCGTACCCGCGGGAAACTCGGTCGAACATCGACGAGACGTCGTCAGGTCGCTTCGCGAGGTCGGGTTTGGTCACCCGAATAGTCTAGGACACCCTCCGCTCCCTGCCTTCGCGCGCGCGGTACGCTGGCACGCGTGATGGTTGCGCTCCCTCGGCTCCGCGTTCGTACCGCGCGAATTGCCGACCCGGGCGGGCTGCTGCAACTCGCGCCCGTACCCGGCGCAGGACAGCTGCGGGAGCTTGCCGTGTGGTTGCGCCGCGGCGACGGCATCGTCGGCCGCGGCGAGGTCTGGCGAGCCGAGTTCTCGGGGTCTGACCGCATCCGCGAGGCGCGCGAGGCCTGGCAGCAGCTCGTCGAGGCGAGCGAGATCTCTGACGAGGTGCAGTTGCCCTCGACCGGGCTCGTCGCGTTCGGCGCCTTCGCCTTCGCCGACTCGAGCGACGCGCAGAGCGTGCTGCGAGTGCCCGAGCTCATCTTCGGCCGCCGGGGCGGCGTCGCCTTCGTCACGCGGGTGACACTCGCGGGCGACGACGACCCCGAGGATGAGTCGGAGCCGGTGCTCACCACCGCGCAGCTGCCGGTGCTCGCACCGATCGGCGACTTCGCGCCGCTGGCGTTCCGTGAGGGCGCGATGACCGCCGCGCTGCACCACGACGCCGTCGCCGAGGCCGTCGAGCGCATCCGCGCCGGCGAGCTGTCGAAGGTCGTCATCGCGCGCGACCTGCTCGCGCCAATCGCTGCCGGGCAAGACTTCCGCGCCGTACTCGCCCGCCTCACCGAGGCCTACCCCGAGACCTGGACGTACGCCGTCGACGGGCTCATCGGCGCCAGCCCCGAGATGCTCGTGCGGGTCATCGACGGCGCGGTCACGGCGCGCGTGCTCGCGGGCACCGCGCCGCGCGAGGCCGAGACCGGGGCCGACGCCGAGGCGGCCGAGGCGCTGCGCGCATCCCCGAAAAATCGCGAGGAGCACCGCTACGCCGTCGAGTCGGCGCTCGGCTCGCTGCGCTCGCTCGACCGCCATGAGGAGCCCGACTCGGGGCTGACCTCGTCACCCGAGCCGTTCCTGCTCGAACTGCCGAATGTGTGGCACCTCGCGAGCGACATTCGCGGCACCCTGCCTCGCGACGCGAGCGTGCTCGACCTCGTCGCCGCCCTGCATCCGACCGCCGCGGTCGGCGGCACCCCGCGCGAGGCGGCGCTCGCCGCGATCGACAAGCTCGAACCCTTCGACCGGATGCGCTACGCCGGCCCCGCGGGCTGGCTCTCGGCCTCGGGCGACGGCGAGTGGGTCGTCGCGCTGCGCGGCGCCGAGTTCGCGACGGATGCGGTGACCGCCTTCGCGGGCGGCGGCATCGTCGGCAGCTCCGACCCCGACGAGGAGTTTGCGGAGACGCTGCCAAAGTTCCGGCCCATCGTCGAGGCGCTCGGGGCGACGGTGGAGCCGGAGGGGTACTAGAGCACCGCACATTCGTGCCGTTTTTCGTCGCATGACGCTGCCCGTGGCCGCACGGTGCGGGCGCGTTAGGGTGAGCACGTGCGCTGCCCGGGCGCGCTCGAGCCGATGCCGCAAGAACTCTGGCTGACCCCGCTCGCGGGGGGGGGTCACGTCGAGCCTGCTCATTGGCGCCGCGGGAGGCATTTATGCTTCAGGGGGTGTTCGGCACGGTCTTCGCGCTCGGGGTGGTCGCGTTTGCCGTGTTGCTGCGGGTGCTGCCGAACACGTCGGGCGTCTCGCGAGAGGCACTTGAGGCGAAGCTTGCACGCGCTCCCCGTCGGGTTGTCGAGTATCGCTGCGGTTGTAACCGCGTCTCGGCGAGAAAACCGGCCTAAGCCAAACCCCTACTTGCTCGATTCCTTCAGGCGCTTGAGCTCGGTCTTCGGGTCAAAGTCGGCCTCGGGCCAGTCGAGCTCCAGGCCGCGCAGCGTGTCCAGCAGCAGCCCCTTCACGAACAGCCGCGAGAACCACTTGCGGTCGGCGGGCACGATCCACCAAGGTGCCTCGGGCGTCGAAGTGCGCTGGATCGCGATCTCGTAGGCCTGCTGGTACTCATCCCACAACTCGCGCTCGTCGATGTCACCCGGGTTGTACTTCCAGTGCTTGTCCTCGCGCTCGATGCGCTCGCGCAGGCGCTCCTCCTGCTCATCCTTCGAGATGTGCAGAAACACCTTCACGACCTTGGTCCCGGCGGCAACCAGGCCACGCTCGAAGTCAACGATCGCCCCGTACCGCCGCTCGATTTCCTCCGCGGGCGCGAGCGAACGCACCCGCTGCACGAGCACGTCTTCGTAGTGCGAGCGGTCGAAGACGCCGATGAACCCTGGTTTTGGCACCTGCTTTTCGATGCGCCAGAGGAAGTCATGCGCGAGCTCCTCCTCGGTCGGCCGCTTGAACGACGCGAGCTGCAGGCCCTGCGGGTCGACCGAGCCGAACACGTGGCGGATGATGCCGCCTTTGCCCGCCGTGTCCATACCCTGCAGCACGAACAGCACGCTCGGCGCGTTCGGGTCATCGACCCGCGCCTTCGCGTACATGCGCTCCTGCAGGTCAGAGAGCTCCTTGTCGCGAACGGTGAGGAGTTCCTTGCCGATCGCCTTCTCGTTCTTCTTCGCCGTGAAGCCCGGGGTTTCGTCGGGTGCCAGGTCGCCAATCGAGAACTGATCGTCAGTGATCCGCGCGCGCAGCGCATCCTCGAGGTAGATGTAGTCAGTGATGTCGGCCATGGCACCGAGCCTAGACCCGCCCCACTGAAGCGCTACTCGGTGTCGACGTCGGTTTCGCCCTGCTCGGCGTCGAGCGGCACCTCGATGACGATGCGCGGTGACGTCTGGTCGGTGAGCGCCTCCTCGAGCTGCGAGCGCGTCGTCGCGCGGCGGTAGCCCCAGCCGAATGCGTCGGCGATCGCCCCGATGTTGACCTCGCGACCGGTGCGCATGACGCGCTCGAACGCGGTGGCGTCGGCAGTGTCGGCGACCTCGAGGCCGTCGAAGATCGTGCCGCCGCCGTCGTTGCCGACGACGATCTGCAGCCGCGGCGCATCCTCGCCGCCCTGCATGACGAGCAGCGACGAGGCGTCATGCACGAACGCGAGGTCACCGACGAGCAGGCGGGTCATGCCGGCCCGCGAGCTCAGCTCGTCGCCGTGCTGGCTCGCGTCGGCGACGCCGAGCGCGGTCGCGATCGTGCCGTCGATGCCAGCGAGGCCGCGGTTCGCGTGCACGCGCAGGCGCTTGCCGGGCGCGCGGCTGTCGAGGTCGCGAATGAGCCGGGATGCGGCGACGACCAGCCGGTCATGCGGCCACGTGTGCCGCCACAGGGCGTCGACGAGCATGTGCCGGTTGACGGGCTCGCGCGAGACGGCGAGCTCCTGCTGGCCGAAGCGCGCGCGGTCGCGAAAATCGCGGCTGCGCGAGGCCTCGATGTCGGGAGCCGGGGCATCCGAGCCCTGCTCGAGCACGAGGGCGCGGGATGCGTCGAGCCAGCCGGCAAGCATCCGGCCGGCCTCGCGGCGCAGCTGGAACATTTCATCGCTCGCGCCGAGTCGCGTCGCGCCGAACGCGAGCACCTTGACATCGTCGACGTGCTCGGCCGTCTTCGTCGGCTTGAACGACGGGGCGCCGGGCCGGTCGACGACGATGACCCGCAGGCCAGGCCGCTTCAGCAGCGCCGTCACCTCGCGGCTCAGGGTCGGATGCCCAAGGACGATCGCGAGTTCGAGTCCGTCACGCAGCCCCGGCACCGTGCTCGCCTCACCGAGTAGCTGGCGGTAGGCGACGACGAGGTTGCGCCCGAACCGGGCACCGCTCGACACTTCGGCCACGAGCGGCCAGCCGCCCTGGCGCGCGATGCGCTCGGCACTCGGGCCGGCGCCGTCGCCCGCGATAACGATGCCGACCGGCCAGTCGGCGGGGTCGAGCTCGGCGATCTCGAGCGGGGTCACGCTGTCGTGCGCTGACGCCCGCAGTTTCGCGGGCGCGGTCTTGTGCTGTTCGATGGTCGCGGTGATCTGCGCCGCGAGCTCGGTGCCGATACCCCGGCCGAGGATGCGCGCATCGCCGCCCTTGCCCGGCCACGCGGCCTCGGCCGCCTCGAGCTCGGGCGACACCGGCGACGCGAGCGCCTCGACTCGGCCGCTCAGGTCGGGCACGATGCCCGAGAGCGGCTCTCGGTAGGCGACGTTGAGGTGCCAGGCCGTGCGCGCGGACGCGAGCTCCTTGCCCGCCCCTGCCGCGAGCGCGAGGCTGAGCTCGTCGTCGTCGGGGGCGCCGAGCGTGGTCGTGTTGATGAGCGGACCGAATATGCCGCTCTGCACCGTGGTCTGGTTCGCGCCTGTGCCGATGAGTTCCTTCGGCCGATCGCCCGTGAGGGCGATGAGGGGCACGCCCGAGTGGTGCGCTTCGAGCATCGCCGGATGGAGGTTCGCAACCGCCGTGCCCGACGTCGTGATGACCGGCACCGCGCGGCCCGACTCGCGGGCGAGGCCGAGCGCGAAGAACGCGGCGCCGCGCTCATCCACCCGCACGTGCAGCCGCACGGCGCGCACCCGCTCCAGCTCGGCAGCAACCAGCGCGAGCGCCTGCGAGCGCGAGCCCGGGCACACGACAATGTCGCGCACCCCACCGTTCACCGCCGCGACGAGCAACTCAACTGCTGCCGCGAGCGCGGCGCTCACGAGCGCGTGCCTTCGGAATCCGAGTCGGGGCCGGTGCCCGGGGTGTCGCCGAGGTTGTCGTCGCCCTCGCGGGGCTGCTCGTCGTCGGGCTCGATGGTGGGCAGCGCGCCGGTGTGGTTCGACGGATGCTGGTTCATGCTTGTGCGGCGCGCCTGCTCGATCTCGTCGTCGAGCTTTCGCATCTCGTCTTCGAGCTCAGCGATGCGGTCGTCGTGCGCCTTGTCGTCTCCGATGCTGCGCAGGTAGTCGATGTCGTTGTCGGGCGCGCGCTGATCCTTGCCGACGGGACCCTTGCCCATGAAGATCCAGAGCAGCGGGCCGATCACGGGCAGCAGCAGCACGATGACGAGCCAGATCGGCTTGCGGAAAATGCGGGTGCGGTTCGCGTCCGACATCGCGCAGTCAACGACTGCGTAGACCGTCAGTGCGACGGCGACGACCACCCCGAGAATAATCCAGCGACCCATACCCGGAGAGTTTACCTTCGCGAGCCTGACGAACCGTCGGAGGCGGGGATTCGTAGACTGGTCGCGATGAAGACTTCACGCGCCTGGATCATCTACACGGTCGTTCGGCTCCTCGCATTCGCGGTGCCGTTCGTACTCATCATGCTGCTGCTGCCGACGGTGCAGTGGAATTGGCTGATCGCCGTGGTGGTCGCCTCCGTCATCGGCTTCGCCGTCTCGCTGCTGTTCTTGCGCTCCGAGCGCCTCGCGATCGGCGGTGCGATCATGCAGCAGCGCGAGGGTCGCGTCGCCGGGGCGGATGCCGAGGCCGAGGATGCGCTGCTCGATGAGCACGCGCACGAGGAGCCGGATGCGGTGGCCGAGTCGGACGAGCCGGCCACCGGCTCGGTGCCCGAGAACGATCCCGACGTCGAGATCGAGCACGACACTGAAACCGACACCGACACCCCGGAAACGACCGAGGCCGCCGATCTCGACAAGACCGACGACCCCGAGACTCAGGCCAAGTAGCGCTTAGCCGAGGTACGCCGGCACCACGGCCGGCGTGATGTTCGGCACGATGATGCCGATCGCCATGATGATCGCCCAGGCGAACGAACCGAGCGACGTCAGCTTGAGCGCGAGGATGAGGTCGCGCGGCGTCTCGGACGTCGAGGTGATGACGACGGCCGGGCCAAGAATCAGCAGCGTGAACAGCGCGAAGCCCGACAGCGGGTAGACGAGCATGAACGTGATCGTCGCAACGAACGGCGCGAGCGCGAAGACACCGAAGAAGATGCGGCCCGTACCGCGGCCGACGAGCACTGCGAGCGTGCGCTTGCCGGCGCTGCGGTCCTGGTCGAGGTCGCGCAGGTTATTCACCATGAGCACGGCGCAGGCGAACAGGCCCGCGGCGGTGCCGAGTACCCAGGCGTTCGATGGCACGAACAGCACCTGCGTGTAGGCGGTGCCGACGGTCGCGACGAGGCCGAAGAAGATGAAGACGAAGACCTCACCGAGGCCCGCGTAGCCGTAGGGACGCTTGCCGCCGGTATAGAACCACGCGGCGAGAATCGCAAGCACGCCGATGGCGAGCAGCCACCACTGTTCGGTGCGCACGACAAGGAACAGCCCGGCAACCGCCGCGAGCGCGAAGAAGAAGAACGCGAGGTTGCGCACGCGCTTCGGGTCGACGCCGCCACCGCCCGTGAGTCGCGCCGGGCCGACGCGCACATCGTCGGTTCCCCGTACGCCGTCGGAGTAGTCGTTCGCGTAATTCACGCCGATCTGCAGGCAGAGCGCCACGCCGAGCGCGGCGAGCGCCCGCACCCAGTGGAACTCGCCGGGCTGCGCGCTCACGGCCGAGGCGAAGCCGAGCAGCACGGGCGACACGGCGAGCGGCAGGGTGCGCAGCCGCGCCCCGGAAATCCAATCGCGCAGGGTCACGTTGCGCACGTTCGCCTGCTTTCGAGGTTGCTGACTGGGGTTGCTGCGTTTCTGTTTGGCCACCCAGTGATTCTAAGTCGGGGCGGCTTCGAGGCGGCGCGCGAGCGATTCCACGAGCTCGCGCAGCGCGCGCCGGTCGGGCTTTCCGCTCGCGAGGCGCGGCAACTCGGGGATGCGCGCAGTGAGCGCCGGCCGCGCGGCCGCGCCGAGCGGTGCGAGGGCCGAGTGGATGCGCTGCCACCTCGCATCCGCTCCTGCGTCGAGCGCCGCGGCGCCGAAGTAAGCCGCGTCGGCCGTCGGCTGGCCCCGCGACGGCTCCTCGCCCGCGGGCGAATCCTGCGTCGAGCGGCCGCCCGAGGGCGAGTCGATCGTCGGCCCGCCAGCTGCGGAGTCGGCGGCGATCAGCGCGACGCGCTCGCCCCACTCGCGGCTCGCCACGGCGACCGCGACGACCTCGTCGAAGGCGCCGGCTGAACTCGCGGCGAGCGTCACCTCGTCGAGGTTGACCTTGACGCCGCCCGAAATGATGACGCTGTCGAAGCGCCCGGTGACGGCAATCGTGCCGGTCGCCTCGGCGTCGAGGCCGAGGGCCCAGGGGCCGTCGCCGCTCACCGTGCCGGCGTCGCCCGTGCGGTACCAGCGGTCGTCGGCCTCGTCGGTCACGAAGGCCTCGGCGGTGCGCTCGGGGTCGCCAAGATAGCCGAGGGCGAGCGACGGCGAGGCGACCCAGAGCTCGCCGTCAATCTGCCGCATCCGCACGCCCGGCAGCGGCTGTGCGTTGTAGGCGGCACCACCGCTCGTCTCGCTCGAGCCGTATGTCGTCGTGACCGGCCAGCCGAGCCCGCGGGCCTCGGCGAGCAGTTCCCGCGGCGTCGCCTGCCCGCCGACCAGGATGCCGTGGAAGCGCGCGAGCGCGGCCCCGACCCGCGCATCCTCCCGGGCCGCGTCGACGAGCCGGCGCAGCTGCACGGGCACGAGCGACACGTAGCGCCGCTCGCCGGTGAGGCGCGCGGCGTCGGCGATGAAGCCCTCGGGAGTGAAGTGCTCGCCCGAGGCGACGACCGGCTCGCTGCCCGCGACGATCGAGCGCACGAGCACCTGCGCGCCCGCGATGTAGTGCGCGGGCAGTGTGAGCAGCCACTGCTCGCCGCCGGCGTGCGCCCCGCCGAGGCGGAGGTGCGTCGCGCGCGCCCCCGCCATGAGCCCCTCGGCGGTGAGCAGCACGCGCTTCGGCGCCGCAGTCGAGCCGCTCGTCTCGATGACGAGGGCGACGTCGCCTGGTACGGTCACGCCCCGAAGTTCCTCGCTCGGCCCCGACCAGCCGGCCGGGCGCGGCAACAGCGCCGGCCCCTCCCCCGCGAGCGCCGCGCGCAGCTGGGCGAAGAACTCGGCGGTGTCGTCGACCGCGACCTCGCGCAGCTCGCGCGAGCCGAGCATCCGGCCCATTAGTAGTACCAGGGGTACGGCGCCCAGTCGGGGTCGCGCTTGTGCAGGAACGCGTCGCGGCCCTCGACCGCCTCGTCGGTCATGTACCCGAGGCGGGTCGCCTCGCCGGCGAAGAGCTGCTGGCCCACAAGCCCGTCGTCCTGCAGATTCATCGCGTACTTGAGCATGCGGATGGCCGTGGGCGACTTCGTGAGAATCGTCTCGGCCATGCTCAGGGCCTCGGTCTCGAGCTCGGCGTGGGGCACGACACGGTTCACGGCGCCGACCTCGTAGCCGCGCTGCGCGTCGTATTCCTCGGCGAGGAAGAACGCCTCGCGAGCGAACTTCTGGCCGACCTGCTTCGCGAAGTAGGCCGAGCCGTAACCCGCATCGAACGAGCCGACGTTGGCGTCGGTCTGCTTGAACATGGCGTGCTCGCGCGACGCGATCGTGAGGTCGGTGACGACGTAGAGCGAGTGCCCGCCGCCGGCCGCCCAGCCGTTGACGACCGAGACGACGACCTTCGGCATGAAGCGAATGAGGCGCTGTACCTCGAGGATGTGCAGGCGACCCGCGCGCGCCTTGTCGACCGAGTCGGCGGTGTCGCCCTCGGCGTACTGGTAGCCGTCACGGCCGCGGATGCGCTGGTCGCCACCCGAGCAGAACGCATAGCCGCCGTCCTTTGGGCTCGGGCCGTTGCCGGTGAGCAGCACGACGCCGACGCGCGGGTTCTGGCGGGCGTCGTCGAGCGCGGTGTAGAGCTCGTCGACGGTCTTCGGGCGAAACGCGTTGCGCACCTCGGGGCGGTCGATCGCGACGCGCGCGATGCGGCCGGTCGTGTCGAGGTGGTACGTGATGTCGGTGAAATCGAACTGCGACACCCGCTGCCAGCGCGACGGGTCGAAGACGTCAGAAACCTGCTCGGTAGTCATATAACCACCGTAGTCGTCCGCCGCGAGCTACCAGTTGATGGGGGCGTCGGGCAGGGTGCCCCCGTTGATGATGAACTGCAGGATCGTGTTGAGCACGAGCCAGGCGGGCGCCGCGCCGACGATGAAGCTGCAGATGAACGCGAAGATGCCGGTCGCGCGGCCCGACTTGAAGAAGATCGCGTAGAGCGATGCGGTGATCGACACGAAGCCGAGCGTGCCCGCGATGAGCAGCCACATCTGCAGCTCGAACTGTCGGCCGATGCCGAAGAAGTTGAAGAGGTAGAGGCCCGTGATGATGTCGGCGGCGAGCGTCAGCACGGCCCCAAACATCGCCCAATGCCCGACGCGCCAGCTGAGCGGGTTGAGCATCTGGTCGACCCATGGCAGCGGCACCACGGTGGCGTGCCGGTACGAGGGGTCGCGGTCGCGCTTGCGGCGCGGGCCGCCAGCGACGCTCTGCTCGATCGCCATTCGATTCCATTCGGGCTGGTAGGGATGTGACTGCTGATTAGTGTAGTGCGCGCTCGCCGGGCAGCTAATTCGACCTGGCGCAGCCGGGCGCGCGAAGATGAGCACATGCCTGCCCCGATCGTGCCACTCGACGAGCTCCTCGCCCGCACCCACATCGTGTCGCTGCCGTTGAACACGAAGTTCCGTGGCGTGACCCGCCGCGAGGCGGCGCTCATCGAGGGCACCGCCGAGGTCGCGGGGCAGCCCGTGTGGAGCGAGTTCTCGCCGTTCCTCGAGTACGGCCCCGCCGAGGCGGCGACCTGGCTCGCGGCCGCAATCGAGTACGGCTTCTCGCCCACCCTCGAGCGCCGAGGGTCGGGCTCGGTGCCCGTCAACGCGACGGTGCCGGCCGTCGCCGCCGAACGCGTCGCCGAGGTGCTCGCGCGCTACGACGGCTGCGAAGTCGTCAAGGTCAAGGTCGCCGAGCGCGGCCACTCGCTCGCCGACGACCTTGCGCGGCTCGAGGCGGTGCGCGAGGCCGCGCCGGATGCCAGGCTTCGCATCGACGCGAACGCTGGCTGGTCGGTGGCCGAGGCCGCGGCGGCGCTGCGCACCCTCACCGACGCCGGCTTCGAGTTTGAGTACGCCGAGCAGCCGGTCGCCACGATCGACGAGCTCGTCGCGCTGCGCGAGACGCTCGCGGGCGGCCCGGCCGCACGCATCCGCATCGCCGCCGACGAGCTCGTGCGCAAGGCGAGCGACCCGCTCCAAGTCGCCCGCTCGGGCGCCGCCGACCACCTCGTCGTCAAGGCCCAGCCGCTCGGCGGGGTGAGCCGCGCGGCCGAGATCGTGCGCGCATCCGGTCTCACCGCAACCGTGTCGAGCGCCCTCGACACCTCGGTGGGCATCGTCATGGGCGCGCAGCTCGCGGCGCTGTTGCCCGAGCCCGCATTCGCCGCGGGCCTCGGCACGGTCTCGCTCTTCGCCGACGAGGTGAGCGAGCCGCGGCGCCCCGTCGGCGGCTGCATCTCGCTCGCCCCGGTCGTGCCCGACGAAGCCGCGCTACGCACGAACGCCGCCCCGAAGGAGCGGCGTTCGTGGTGGTTCGAGCGGATGCGCGAGTGCTACGCGCGGCTCGAGGCCAAGTAACTTCTCGGCGGCCTACAGGCCCGAGTACGAGTGCAGGCCTTTGAAGAACACGTTGACGATGCCGAAGTTGAACATCACCGTCGCGAAGCCCACGATCGCGAGCCAGGCTGACGGCGTGCCGCGCCAGCCCTTCGTGCTGCGCGCGTGCAGGTAGCCGGCGTAGACCACCCAGATGATGAAGGTCCACACCTCCTTGGTGTCCCAACCCCAGTAGCGGCCCCACGCAGCCTCGGCCCAGATCGCGCCGGCGACGAGCGTGAAGGTCCAGAAGATGAAGCCGACAACGTTGACGCGGAAGGCCAAGTCCTCGAGGCGCTCCGAGCCCGGCAGTGCCGAGAGCGGGCCACGCTTCGCGGCCTCGCCGGCGCGCACGCGGGCCTCGCGGCGCTGCTGCAGCAGCTGCAGCACCGAAAGGCCAGAGCCGAGGGCGAGGAAGCCCGTCGCAAGTGACGCGATGAAGACGTGAATGACCAGCCAGTAGCTCTGTAGCGCCGGCTGTAGCGGCATGACCTCGACGCGGAAGCCGACGGTTGCGATGCCGAGGAACAGCGTCACCATGCCGGTGATGAAGGTGCCGAGGAACCGGAGGTCTTGCCAGAGCTGCGAGACGAGGAACACGAGCACGATGAGCAGCGTCGCCGTGAGCGTGAACTCGTACATGTTCGACCACGGCACGCGTCCGGCCGCGAGGCCGAGGGTGAGCGCCGACGTGAAGTGCGCCGCGAAGCCGACGAGGGTCGCGACCATCGCGGCGGGCAGGAAGCGCGTCGCGCGCAGGTCGCGCCAGCTTTCACCGCCGCCAGCCCTGGTCGCGCGCACGGCGGTGCCGCCTGAGCTGCTCGCCTCGGGTGCCTTCGAGGTCACGATGCCCGCGCCGCTCGCATCCGCGTGGCTCACGGTCGCGCCGACGAGCTCGCGCGAGGTTGCGCCGAGCGCCGAGCCCGAGTTGCGGGCGGCCGCGGCGCGCTTCGCCTCGGTCGAGCCGCGGCCCGAGAGGTCGAGGGCGAAGAGGATGAACGCCAAGGCATAGACGCCCATGGCGACGTAGTACGCGATGTCCGACCAGTTGATGAGGGATTCGATCATGTGAGGTGTTGCTCCGAGCGGCGAGGATCCGCCGACATTCTGGTTGCGCCGGGGCGCAACCGAGTCAGGATTCGCCGCTCGACGAGTCGGCGGCAGGGTGCTTCAAGGATACGAGTTCGCGTGTGCAGGCGTCTACGAGTTCATTCACGGCCCGCGCAAGCTGCGGGTCCTCCCCGCGCGCGAGGCCGGCGAATTCGACGAGCACGCCGTCGTCGGTGGCCTGCACCTTGACCCAGATGCGGCGGCGCGGCACGAGCAGCGACGAGATGAGGCCGGCGATCGAGAGGAACACGAACACGGCCACCGGCACGCGCGTGTGGTCGCGTTGCACGTCGAACGACGCGTAGCGAGGCACCTCGGCGTCGAGCGAGATGGTGCCGAGGCCGTTCGGCAGCTCGACCGTCTCGCCCGGGCGCAGCTGCATCGCCTCACCGTGGTCGCCGCCCGCGACCTGCGTGAGGTTCTCGGTGTCGAGGCGATAGACCGAGGTTGGCACGCCGTCGTCGAGGCCGAGGTCGCCAACGTAGACGTTGAGCGAGAGCATCGGGTCGAGCAGGTCCTGGTTGGTCGACGTGAACGCGCCCGACTCGAGCTGCGATGCCGTCGGGTAGAAGAAGCCGACCATGCCGACCTGCTCGGCCAGCCCATCCGGAATCTTCACGACGCCGGTCGAGGTGAGGAACGAGTCCTGCGGAATGAAGACGACCGAATCATGGAACACCTCGTTGCCGTCAGGGTCGCGCACCGTGACCGTCGGCGCGTAACCGTTCGCGAGCAGGTAGGTGTCGGTGCCGTCCATGCGCAGCGGCTCGTTCACCTTGATGACGTCCTGGTACGCCTCCTGGCCCGGATGCTGCACCGTCACGTTCGCGGTGTAGTCGGTCGGAATACCGATGGCGTTCTGGTTTTCGTCCTCGTACGTCACCTGCAGATCGTCGAGCTTGACCGAGAAACCGGGAATCTGCGAGGGCGTGAAGAAGCGACCGGGCGTGAACGACGAGTAGCTGACGAGGCCGTTGACGTACGACTGCCCCTCGACGAGCACGCGCTGGCCGTGCCAGTTGAAGCCCGAGAGCACGCCGACCGAGATGATCACGCCGAGCATACCGACGTGGAAAATGAGGTTGCCCGTCTCGCGCAGGTAGCCGCGCTCGGCCGACACCGACAGGGTGCCGGCGCGCTTACCCCGGGGCTGGGTCTCGTAGAGCGTCGTGCGGTAGCGGCGCGACTTGAGCAGTCGCTGCGCCGCGGCGATGATCTCGCCCTCGCGGCCAGTCCAGCGCGCGTCGAGCTTCAGTGTCGCGTACGAATCGAGGCGCTGCAGCCGCGCCGGAGTGCGGGGCGGCTTCGAGCGCAGGGACCGGAAGTGGTGCACGGTCCGGGGCAGGATGCAGCCGACGAGCGACACGAACAGCAGCAGGTATATTGCCGAGAACCACCACGACGAGTAGACGTCGAACATGCCCCACTGGTCGAGCGTCGGCGCCGTGTCGGGGTGGTTCGTAAAGTACTGGGTGACGCCGTTCGGGTCGCTCGAGCGCTGTGGCACGAGCGAACCGGGCACGGCCGCGATGGCGAGCAGCAACAGCAGGATGATCGCCGTGCGCATGCTCGTGAGCCAGGTCCAGAGGTTGCGCAACACCGTCACGGCGCGCGCTCCGGGCCCGCGGGGTGTGCCTGCGGGCTGCTTCTTCGGCGCGCGAATGCTGGGTTCGAACCCCTCGCTGCCGGCGTCGATGTGATCAGAGGGGCGCGACATATCCGGGAAGAATAGATCCGATGTAGGAGACGAACAGCTGCCACACGCCAGCAACCATGAGCACGCCGATCAAGATGATCAGGGCGGCGCCGATGAGGTTGATGGTGCGAATGTGCCGCTTGAGCCAACCGATCCAGCCCGTCGCCGAGCTCCAGAACACGGCGGCGAGCACGAATGGGAGGCCGAGGCCGAGGCAGTAGGCAAAGGCGAGCAGCGCGCCGCGACCGGCCGAGGCCGAGTCAAACGAGAGCGACTGGATCGCGACGAGGGTCGGGCCGATGCACGGCGCCCAACCGAGCGCGAAGATCGCGCCGAGCAGGGGTGCACCGACGAGGCCGGCGGGGGCGCGGCTCAGCTTGATCGTGCGCTGCCAGGGGCCCGCCATGCCCATGAACACGAGGCCCATGAGAATTACGACGATGCCGAGGATGCGCGTGATCGGGTCTTGGTAGCGCAGGAACCAGACGCCGAGCTGGCCGAAGAATGCGCCGGTGACGACGTAAATCACCGAGAAGCCGAGCACGAACAGCAGGGCGCCGAGCGCGACGCGACCGCGGGCCGGGGCCGCGGCCTCGCGCACCGCGGTGGCCGTGCCGCCCGACGCGACCGACTCGCGCGCATCCTGCTTGTTCGTGTCGGACTTCTTGGAATCGGAGACCGTGCCGAGCATGCCGATGTACCCGGGAATCACGGGGAGCACGCAGGGCGAAGCGAACGAGATGAGCCCGGCGAGCAGCGCGATCGGCAGCGCCGCGAGGAGCTGCCCGCTGATGATGACTTCGCCGGGGTTCACGAGCTACTCGGCGAGCGCGTCGTCGATCATCGAGCTGAGCACCGAGGTGTCAGCCAGGCCGCGAATCACGGCGGCGACCGAGCCGTTGCGGTCGAGCACGAGGGTCGACGGGATCGCCTGCGGCGACACGTTGTCGGCGAAGGCGAGGCGCACGCTCGCGTCATCGACGTCGAGGATGCTCGGGTACGTCACGCCGAACTCGTCGGCGAACGACTGGGCGGTTGACGCCTGGTCGTACACGTTGACGCCGACGAACTGCACGCCGTCGTCTTCGTAGTTCTCGTTGACGGTCTGCAGGTCGGCGGCTTCGGCGCGGCACGGCGGGCAGGCCGCGTACCAGAAGTTGACCACGACGACCTCGCCGGCATAGTCCTCGCTCGAGAAGGTGTCGCCCGACTCGGTCTGGCCCTCGAAGGCGATGGGGTCGGCGCGCTGGTCGGCGGGGAAGATCTCCCACGAGCCGTCGCCCGAAACGTAGCCCTGCTCAGAATCTGCGGCGTACTGCTGCGCGAACTCGTCGTTGGCGCAGCCGGTGAGGGCGAGGGCCGCGGCGAGGCCGAGCGCGGTTGCGGTCACTCGGCGGTGTCGTCTGCTCACACAGCTCCCTGGTCGGTGGCCCCAGCGAGTTCGCTGGCGGCCGGTTCGTGATAATCGGCTTCGATGAAGCCGGTTGCCGGGTGGTATTCGAGCACAGTGATGCTCGAAAGGGCGCAACGGCGCTTGGCCGGGTTGTGCGGGAGTGGCCGGTGGGTCACGGCCCGATGCACCATCCAGATCGGCAATTGGTGTGTCACCACGATAACATCGGCGCCCTCCGCTGCGGCCGCGTGCTCGAGCAGCGAGGCCTTCATGCGGGCGACGATTTCGGTGAACGGTTCGCCCCAGCTCGGCACCCACGGCAGGGCGAAGTGCGGCCAGTTGCTCGGCTTGCGCCAGGCACCGTCGGGGCCGCCCAGTCGCTGGCCCTCGAAGACGTTCCAGGGCTCGACAATGCGGTCGTCGATGACCGGCTCGAGCCCGAGGGCCTTGGCGACCGGCGCCGCCGACTCCTGCGTGCGCACGAGCGGCGAGACGACGAGGCGCCCGGCCGGCACGTTGCGCGCCGCGAGATCGTCGGCCGCGAGCTTCGCCATGCGATGGCCGCGCTCGCTCAGGTGATAGTTCGGCAAGCGCCCGTACAGAATGCCCTCGGGGTTGTCGACCTCGCCGTGCCGCACCAGGTGGATTCGCTGCTCCTGCATAGTCGCAAGCCTAGCGAGACGCGCCTGCGTAGGCTGATCGCATGAAGGAATGGATCGAGTATCGGCGCGGCCTCGACCGCGAGCTGCTGGGCTGGATACGCTCCGACGGCGCCTAGCCGCGGCTGAGTCGCCACTGGGAAGGCACGTGCGCGCGGCGCCGGGCGACTAGGATGGCGGGGTGACTCAACGAACCGTGATTGCCGAACTTGCCGGACTCGAGGATGGACCGGTCAAGGTTCAGGGCTGGGTAGACACCGTCCGCGACCAGAAGAAGGTGCAGTTCGTCGTGCTTCGCGACGAGACCGGCGCCCTGCAGCTCGTGAACCCGCGCAGCGAGGGCCGCGAGCAGATCAGCGACACGATCTCGTCGCTCGCGCAGGGCACCATGCTCACCGTCACCGGCGAACTCAAGAAGGATGAGCGCGTGAAGCTCGGTGGCCTCGAGGTGAAGGTCGGCGAGATCATCGTCGAGTCGGAGGCCGACCCCGAGACGCCGATTGCCGACGACACGTCGATCGACAAGCGCCTCGACTGGCGCTTCCTCGACCTGCGCACGCCGCGCAACAACACGCTCTTCCGCGCCCAGACCACCTTCACGCACGCGATGCGCGACTACTGGTTCGAGCGCGACTACATCGAGGTGTTCACGCCGAAGCTCATGGCGAGCGCGTCGGAGTCGAACGCCGAGCTGTTCAAGGTCGACTACTTCGACCGCCCCGCGTACCTCGCGCAGTCGCCCCAGTTCTTCAAGCAGATGGCGCAGTCGGCTGGCTTCGGCAAGATCTTCGAGATCGGCCCCGTGTTCCGTGCCGACCCGTCGTTCACCTCGCGCCACGCGACCGAGTTCACTGGCGTAGACGCCGAGATCTCGTGGATCGACTCGCACGCCGACGTCATGAACATGCAGGAGGAGCTCATGCGCACCGCCCTGCAGGCAGTCTCGGAGCGCCACGGCGACGCGATCAAGCAGCACTTCGACGTCGATGTGAAGGTGCCCGACGTGGCGTTCCCGCGCATCCCGCTGCTCGAGGCACGCGAAATCGTGCAGTCGCGAGGCCACAAGTTCGAACGCGGCGACCTCGACATGGATCCCGAGGGCGAGCGCGAGATCGGCCGCTGGGCGCTCGAAGAGCACGGCAGCGAGTTCGTGTTCCTCACCGACTACCCCGTTTCGATCCGCCCGTTCTACCACATGCGGCACGAGCACGACGCATCGCTGACGAAGTCGTACGACCTCATCTGGAACGGCGTCGAGATCTCGACGGGCGCGCAGCGCGAGCACCGCGTCGACGTGCTCGAGGAGCAGATCCGCGAGAAGGGCCTCGAGCCCGAAGAACTCTCGTTCTACCTCGACTTCTTCCGCTACGGC
Source organism: Gulosibacter massiliensis (assembly GCF_900626105.1). NCBI lineage: Bacteria > Bacillati > Actinomycetota > Actinomycetes > Micrococcales > Microbacteriaceae > Gulosibacter > Gulosibacter massiliensis. Next base: position 1,310,130 of record NZ_UYZX01000001.1, on the reverse strand, counting down.
GCGCCCCCGCACGGTGGCTTCGGCATGGGCCTCGCCCGCATGATGATGCTCATGCTGCACCAGCCGAACCTGCGCGAGGTGACCTACCTCTTCCGTGGCCCAAACCGCCTCACGCCGTAACGCGCATCCGCTTCGGCGCCGCGCGGCGTCACGACTCGACCCCCGTGCAGCTCTTGCGCGGGGGTCGAGTCGTTTCGGCTAGGCGCGCGCCCGGTCGAAGAGCGGCTTGAAGGTGAAGCCGGCGATGAGCGCGCCGAGCGTCGGGAACACGAGGAACACCCAGAGCTGCGTGAGCGGCTCGGCGCCGCCGAACACCGCGGTGGCGATGGACCGCGCCGGGTTGACCGAGGTGTTCGAGACCGGGATGGTCACGAGGTGGATAAGGGTCAGCGTGAGTCCGATCGCGAGTCCTGCGAACTTCGTGCCGCGCGTCTCGTGGGTGACGCCGAAAATCACGTAGAGGAACAGCGCCGTGAACACGGTCTCGATGATGATGACGGCGCCGAGGCCGAAGCCGCCCGGCGAGAGGGAGTCATAGCCGTTCGACGCGAAGCCGGCCTCCTGCGCCGACGCGAGCCAGCCCTCAGGTCCGAACGAGCCAATGGCAAAGAGGACCGCAGTGGCGAGCACGCCGCCGACGATCTGCGCGACGACGTAGCCGAGCACGCCCGACCAGGGGAAGCGTCCGGCGGCGGCAAGGCCGACCGTCACGGCGGGGTTGAAGTGCCCGCCCGAAATCGGGCCGAACGCGTACGCGCCGGCGATGACGGTGATGCCGACCGCGAGCGCGACGCCGACGAAGCCGACACCGAGCGAGGTGCCCTCGGGGCTCGCGCCGAAGTTCGCCGCGAACAGCGCCGTGCCGATGAGGCCGATCACGAGCAGGAAGGTGCCCGCTGTCTCGGCGAAGAGCGTCGCCATCAGGGTCGGCGCGGTGGGTGTGTGGTCGAGGTCAGTCGGGGTGATTGGGGCGTCGGACTTGGGATCTGCGGCCATGGCGACCTTCTTCGTCGTGTCACGAACTCGGTGGTGCTGGGTGCACTCACCGTGAGCGGCGTGCAATTTTGACGCTAGTGGAACGGGCCACCCATGAATAGAGAGGTGACGCAATCTTTCACCGGGCGGCGCGGTCGGGTTCGCGCGGCGTGCGGTTGCCGCTTAGGACGAGGCCATGGCGGCCGGCAGCGCCACCGAAATCACGAGGGCAATGATGACGGTGTTGAAGACGTAGGCGATCACGTTGTGGGTGAGCGCGTTGCGGCGCGAGCGCCGGGTCTCGAACATGCCCTTCGCCAAGTTGTAGCCGGTCGACACCTGCAGCGACACGAGCAGAAAGTCAACGAACGACGGGGCCTCGCGCGACTCGATGAACTCGCCGCCGTCGGCGGCCCAGTCGCGCAGGTACCGCACCGCGAAGGCGAAGACGATGAGGATCCATGAGGCAACCATCGCAATGAGCGCGCCGTAGGTCGAGAGCGGGCTCTCGCGCACGCCCGGCACGAGGATGAACGCGATCACGCAGATCAGCGAGATGCCGCCAGCGCCGATCGCGGTCGACACCTCGTCGAAGCCGGCCCAGCGCAGTTGACGCTCTTCGTCTGCGTTGCGCGGTGACGAGAAGCGCGCGAGCGTGGCGAGGTCCTCCCCCGCAACCCCGCGGAACGCCCAGAGCGTCAGCGGCACGTAGGAGAGCACACTCGTCGCCTGCATGACGGCGTAGGCGAAGATGACCGGAACCGCGAGGCGCTCGAGCCGCTCGAGCCGCGTGGCTGCCTCGTCGATGTCGCTGAATCCGGGGAGCAGCAGCGGCACGAGCACCGAGATACCGATGGCGCCGACAATCCACTGCCGGTGGTCTTCGCGCGCGAGCCAGCGCGGTTGCACCGCCTGACTGCTGCCGCTGTCATTCTTCCGCCGCCCCAGACCCATGTGCCCGAGGGTAGTGGATGCGGTGGGGCGGGTTCGGCGCCGCAGGCACACCGTTCCCAGTATTTTCTTGTGGCCCAACTTGCTGCGGATCCCGCGGAAATCCTGAACGGCGCCTCAACGCGCGGCCGCGAATCGGTACGTACCCTCGTGCCGATGCAAACTCTGGGTGATCGGCTTTCAAGCCGCGAAAACGGCCTTGACGTCCTGCGCTTCCTCCTCGCCGCGGTCGTCATCGTCTCCCACACCTGGCTCATTTCGGGCTTCAGCTCGCATCCCACCCGCGGCCTCGGCGAGTGGGCGGTGTTCGCGTTCTTCGTGCTGAGCGGCTACTTGGTCACCGCATCCGCCGCCCGCATGCCGATCGGCCCGTACCTCTGGCGGCGTGCGCTGCGCATCTTCCCCGGGCTCTGGACGGTGCTGCTAGTGACCGCGTTCGTGTTTGCGCCGCTCGCGTCAATCCTCTCGATGCAGCACTACGACTTCGGCGACGCCGTGAGCTGCGTCACGAAGAACGCGCTGCTCGAGGTGAATCAGTCGACGATCGACGGCACCCTCGAGCTCGAGCCCTACCGGGCGACCTGGAACGGCTCGCTCTGGACCCTCATGTACGAGGGCGCCGCGTACCTGGCAGTCGGCGTGCTGTTTCTGAGCAAGTGGGTGCGCGGGCACCTGCACCTCGTGATTCCGGTGTTGTTCGTCGCGGCGAGCGTCGCACTGCGCCTCGCCCGCTACTTCCTCGCCGGGATGCTCCTCTACGTCTTCCGCGAGCGCATCAGTCTGAAGCCCTGGCTGCCGATCGCCTGCGCGGCCGCGGTCATCCCGCTCGCGACGATGGGCTGGGGCACCTACCTCACGCCGCTGCCGCTCGCGCTCGCCGTGCTCTGGGCGGGTGCGGTGCTGCCGCTGCGCCTGCCGCACCGCGTCGACCTCTCGTACGGCATGTACATCTGGGCATTCCCGATCCAGCAGCTGATCATGCTCTTCGGGCTCGGCTGGCTGAGCCCGTGGGTGACGGCGGTGATCGCGATCACGATCGTCGTGCCGCTCGCGTGGCTGTCGTGGACCTTCGTCGAATCGCCGGAGCTGCGGCTGCGCCGACTCGTGCCGACCCGCCCGCGAGACGACAAAGCGGCGCGAAGCCGGGGCCCCGCGCCGCTCGCATCACCCGTGGCCGCTACAGGTCGGCGTACAGCAGCTCTGGCTGCTCAATCCGGTCAGTCACGAAGGTGAGGAACTGGCTCGCGGCCTCGCCGTCGCAAACACGGTGGTCGAAGACGAAGCTGAAGGTCGCGACCTTGCGCAGCGCGATCTCGCCGCGGTAGGCCCACGGGCGATCCTTGATGCGCCCGATGCCGAGCATCGCCGCCTCCGGCTGGTTGATGATCGGCGAGGCGCCGTCGACGCCGAAGCCGCCGTAGTTATTCAGCGTGAAGGTGCCGCCGCGCAGGCGCTCGGGCGGGAACTTGCCCTCGCCCGCCGCGGCGACGACCTCGCCCACCGTATCCCGCAGCTGGCGCAGGTTCATCGACTCGGTGTGGTGCACGACCGGCACGACGAGCCCGCGCGGGGTCTGCGCCGCGAGGCCGAGGTTGATGCGCCCGTGTTCGATGACGGCGTCGCCGTCGAAGCTCGAGTTGAGGCGCGGATGCTTGCGTAGGCCCGCGACGACGAGGCGCGCGATGAGCGTCGTGATGCTGAACTTCTCGCCCGTCGCCTGTTGCAGGCTGTGGCGCAGCTCGATGAGCGGCGTCACGTCGACGTCGAGCCAGATCGTCGCCTTTGGCACCTCGGCGTGCGAGGAGGCCATGTGCTTCGCGGTGACGGCGCGCATGCCGCTGAGTGGCACCCGGCGGTCGCCGAAGTTGGCGGCATTCTGGGCGGCGAGCTCGGCGGTCGCGGGCACGTCGGACTGCAGCTGCGCGATGGCCGCGCGCACGTCGTCGCGCAGCACGAGGCCGTTCGGGCCGGTGCCCTGCAGGTGCCGCGCGTCGAAGCCGGCTTCCTTCGCCTCGCGGCGCACGAGCGGCGACATGACGGGCGAGTTGCGCGACTCGTCGAGCTGGCCGGTGGTTGCGGGGTTGGCGGTGGCTGCCGAGCCGGCAGATGCTGCAGGTGCGGCCGCGACGCGAGCGGATGCGGTGGCCGGGCTCGCGGCGGCGGTCGCGTGGTTCGCGGGGTTCGCGGGGTTCGCGGGGTTCGCGGGGTTCGCGGCGGATGCTGTGCTCGCGCCGGTCTCGTAGCTCTCGGCCACGGGTTCGGCGCACTTGCTGCGGCGCTTGAAGCGGCCGCCCTCGGGGCGCTTCAGCCGCGCCTCGCTGTCGTTCGTGCCGTAACCGATGAGCACGGCACCCGAGCCTGCGTTGACGGCGGTGCCGTCGGCGGGTTCGGTGGCCTGCGCTGGGGCGGGAGCCGGCACATCCGACTCGAGCTGCGCATCCGCGCCGACACCGACCGTCAGCAGCACCTGGCCGGCGTTGAGCGTGTCGCCGACCGCGCCGCCGAGCGACACGACGGTGCCGGCGTAGGGCACGGGCAGTTCTACGATCGACTTGGCCGACTCGACCTCAACGACGAGCTGGTCGATGTGCACCTCGTCGCCGACGGCGACCTTCCAGTCGACGATCGTCGCCTCGACGAGGCCCTCGCCGAGGTCGGGCAGGATGAATTCGCGGTTCATGATCACCACTCCCAGGTGTCAAGTGCGGCGAGCACGCGCTCGGCGGTGGGCAGGTAGAACTCCTCGAGCTTCGGCGAGGGGTAGGGAATGTCGAAGCCGGTGACGCGCAGCACGGGGGCGTCGAGCCAGTGGAAATTGCGTTGCATGACGCGGGCCGCGACCTCGGCGCCGTAGCCGCCAAACTGGGCGGCCTCGTGAATCACCGCAGCGCGCGAGCACTTGCGCACCGAGGCCGACACCGTCTCGTCGTCGAACGGCGAGAGCGAGCGCAGGTCGATGACCTCGACGCTGAGCCCCTCCTCGGCGCCGAGCTCGGCTGCACGCAGGGCGACCTCGACGGTCGGGCCGTAGCTGAGCAGCACGACGTCGTCGCCCTCGCGCAGCACGCGGGCGCGGTTCCAGTCGGTGCCGGGCTCGTCGCGGCGCACCTCGCCGCGGGTCCAGTAGCGGCGCTTCGGTTCGAAGACGATCACCGGGTCTTGCGAGTCGATCGCGTGGCGCAGCTGGTGGTAGGCGTCGTGCGCGTTCGAAGGCGTGAGCACCGTGAGGCCCGGGGTGTGGGCCCAGTAGGCCTCCGACGAGTCGGAGTGGTGCTCGACGCCGCCGATGCCGCCGCCGTAGGGGATGCGGATAACGAGCGGCAGCTCGACCCGACCGCGCGTGCGGTTACGCATCTTCGCGACGTGCGAGAAGACCTGCTCGAGTGCCGGGTAGCTGAACGCGTCGAACTGCATCTCGACGACGGGGCGCATGCCCGCCATCGCCATGCCGATCGCGGTGCCGACGATGCCCGACTCGGCGAGCGGCGAGTCCCACACGCGCTGCGGGCCCCACTTTGCGGCGAGGCCGTCGGTGACGCGGAAGACGCCGCCGAGCGGGCCGACGTCTTCGCCGTAGACGACGACCCGGTCGTCGGCGGCGAGCGCGTCGTCGAGCGCCGCGGTGAGGGCGGCGGCGATGCTCAGGGTCTCGGGCGCGGATGCGGTGGGCACGTCGCGCTCCTCGGGCTCGGCCGCGGCGGCGGTTTCGTAACCGGTGTCGATCATGGTCATGCCTCCCTCGTTGCGAGCTCGGCCGCCAGCGCATCGCGCTGCTCGCGCAACGCCGCGCGCGGCTCCGCATAGACGTGCTCGAACAGTTCGAGCGGGTCGACCGTGACGTCCTCGTTCATGACGTCGCGGGTGAGCTGTGCGATTTCCTCGGCCTCGGGCACCTCGGGCAGCTCGCCCGTGGCCGCGAGGTAGCGCTCGAGCCGCTCGATCGCATCCTGCTCGCGCCACGCATCCGCCTCGGCCGACTCGCGGTAGCGGCTCGGGTCGTCGGAGTTCGTGTGCGCCTCGAGGCGGTACGTGCGCGCCTCGATGAGCGTGGGGCCCTGGCCGGCGCGGGCCCGCTCGGCGGCCTCGCGCACGACCGCGATGACGGCCGCGACGTCGTTGCCGTCGACGCTGACGCCCGGCATGCCGAGGCCGGCGCCGCGGTCGGCGATCGAGCGCGAGCGGGTCTGGTGCTTCATCGGCACCGAGATGGCGTACTGATTGTTCTGCACGAAGAAGATGGTGGCGGTTTGCCAGGTCGCGGCGAAGTTCATCGCCTCGTGGGCGTCACCCTCGCTCGTCGAGCCATCGCCGAGGTAGGCGAGGGTGACAGTGTCGCGGCCCTGCAGGTGCTCGCCGTGCGCGAAGCCGACGGCGTGCAGCGACTGGGTCGCCAACGGGGTCGAAAGCGACGAGGCGCGCCACTCATACGGGTCGTAGGCGACGTGCCAGTCGCCGCGGAAGAACGCGAGGATCTCGCGCGGGTGCATCCCGCGGGTGAGCAGCGCCGACGACTCGCGATAGGTCGGGAAGAGCCAGTCGCGGTCTTCGAGGCCGAGCACGCTGCCGACCTCGCCGGCCTCCTGGCCGTAGGCGGATGGGTAGGTCGCGAGGCGACCCTGGCGGGTGAGCGCGGTGACCTGCGCCTCCCAGCGGCGGGCGATGACCATGCGTCGGTAGGCCTCGACGAGCGTGTCGCGGTCGGGCAGCTCGTACGCGCCCTCGACGGGTTCGCCAGCCGCGTTGAGCAGCTGAATGGGTGAGTCGCTGGGAAGCAGCGACGCGACGTCGTTGTCTCGCATGGCTCCAGGATGCGCCGGGCCGCCGGGCCGCACGAGGCCTGGGAAGGAGGCGTGGTCGCCTTGCCCAATCGTCCGTGAAGTTTCGCCGTTTGTCTGGTGTTTTGGCGTGTTTGGGGGCCGTTTGTCTGGGTGACTTTAGTCGGGTTACTCGCCGGTTTCGCCGTCGATCGACTCGCGCAGCAGGTCGGCGTGGCCGTTGTGGCGGGCGTACTCCTCGATAAGGTGCACGAGGATCCAGCGCAGCGAGACTGGATCCTCGCCTTTCCAGATCTCATAGCTCGAGTCGAGCGCGGCGACGCGGCCGCGCTCGCCCGTCACGTGGTTGATGACCGCGCACGATGCGTCGACGGATGCCCGCCAGAGTTCGCGAAGCTCGTCGCCCGACGTCGTGCTCACGAGGTGCCAATCGGCGTCGTAGTCGGCCTGCCAGTCGGTGCTCGCCCAGGGCTCGTTGGAACTGCCGCCGACGTGCTGGGCGAGCCAGTTGTCTTCGACGTAGGCGAGGTGCGCGAGCATGCCGCCGAGCGACATCGTGCTCGGCGGGAGCGTCTGGCGGAGCTGCTCGTCGGTGAGCGATCGTGTCTTCCACTCGAGCGTGTCGCGCTGGAAGCCCAGGAAGCCGATCAGGGTCTCGTATTCGTCGCCGGTGAAGGGAGGTTCGGTGCGTCCGTGGTCGTCGATCGTCATGCGGGTGAGTTTGGCACGGTGGGGTGGGTGGGTGTGGTGTGTGCCGGGCCGAAGTCCGCCATCAGCCGCCCGCATCTCGGCCCGGAGCAAAGTCGTTGGCTCGTGGTGAAGTCATTCCGAGCGCCAGACAACGCTGCGTACCGGCGCCGAAAAATGTCGGAGGCTCGTGGTGAGGTAGTTCCACTCCCCCAGAATCCGTTGCCGATCCCTCTTCTCTCACCGCCCCGCAGCTTTGTCGGTGGCTCGTGATGAAGTAATCCCACTCCCCCAGAAACCGTTGCCGACTCGCTCCTCGACCACATCGTCGCGGTCAGGAAACTCCCAGCAAAAAGATCGCAACCAGGGCTCACGTTTTGGCCCGCTCACGCGTCTACAAGACAACAACGAACAGATCCACCCGGCTCCGAACAAACTGCCGCTGGGTCTGCTGAAGGTTTGGTTGAGTCCTTGACCGCGTAATCCTGAGAGGGTTGCGCTGGAAGGATGGCAGTCATGCCGATCAAGTACACGGACGAGTTCAAGCGGGATGCTGTCGCGCTTGTGGAGTCCGGCATCGCGCAGAAGGTGGTGTGCAAGGATCTCGGGATCTCGAAGACCGCGCTGCAGACCTGGGTGCGTGATGCGAAGTTCCAGTCCCATGGGCTGACCCCGCCCGCTGATCCTGATGAGCGCCGCGAGATGGCGGCCGCGATCAAGCGGATTCGCGAGCTGGAGATGGAGAACGAGGTGCTCCGGCGAGCCGCGGCGTATCTGTCGCAGGTGCATATCACACCCCCAAAATGATCTACCCGCTCGTCCGCGAGATGGCCGCGGCCGGCGCCCCTGTCAGGGTGCCGGTCGCGGTGGCGTGCCGGGTGCTCGGATTCTCCAAGCAGGCGTACTACCAGTGGCTGCGTAACCCGGTCTCTGCTCGCGAGACGGAAGAGCAGCACCTCATCGGTGTGCTACGCCGGCTGCACGCGGAAGACCCCGAGGGCGGGTATCGGGTGCTCGCCGACGACCTCGCCGACCTCGGCTACCAGCTTTCCGAACGCCGCGTGTGGCGGCTGTGCCGGGTCGCGGGGATCCGCTCGACGATCACAACCCGCAAACGCCGTTACAAGAAGGCTGGCCCGCCCGTGCACGACGATCTCGTGCAGCGCGACTTCACCGCCGAGGGCCCGAACCAGCTGTGGCTGACAGACATCACCGAGCACTGGACCGGTGAGGGCAAGCTGTACCTCTGCGCGATCAAGGACGTCCACTCCAACCGGATCGTCGGGTACGCGATCGACTCCAGGATGAAGGCGCGGCTCGCGGTGAAGGCGCTGGAGATGGCGGTCGCGCACCGAGGGAACCCGACCGACGTGATCGTCCACTCGGACCGAGGCAGTCAATTCCGATCCCGCCGCTTCGTCAAGGCGCTCAAACGTCACGGCCTGCGCGGATCGATGGGCCGCGTCGGGGCGTGCGGGGACAATGCGGCGATGGAGAGCTTCTTCTCGCTGCTGCAGAAGAACGTTCTCGACCGGCACCCGTGGGGCACCCGACACGAGCTCCGCCTCGCGATCGTGAGATGGATCGAGGGCATCTATCACCGCAAGCGCCGACAGCGACGACTCGGGAGGCTGACCCCCGTCGAGTTCGAGACCATAATGATGGAAGCCGTCGCCTTGGCGGCCTAACCCCGGGCTAAATCAAGGCCTCAGCAGACCCGTCGATAACCAGGCACACCTGTGTCGACAACACCACATCCTGAAACATCAGCGGCCGTGGCGATACCGGCACCTGGGCAACGGGATCTACGAATGGGAATCCCCACTCGGGGAGATCTTCATCACCCGCGCCGACCCGATCGGGCCACGGAAGCCTGTCTTCAGACCCGCTGACGGACTCGGGGAGAACTCTGCCTACGACCCGACCACAGATCCCGCACCCTTCTAACTGGGGAGAGCCCTGCCGACTGAGGAGACCTCTCGCCACGACCCGGTTTGAGGTCCCGCACCCTGCTAGCGGGCGAGAACCCTGCTTCCCAGCGAGAACCCGGCTTCTTGGCGAGCACTCTGCTTACTGGCGAGAACTCTGCCAAAGACCCCACGACAGATCCGGGGTCCTTGTGATTTGGGAGAGCTCTGTCGTGAACCCGCGAACACCGACAGCGATCGCGCGGCAGGCCGGGCGCCTACTCGTCGTCGGGGTCCGAGAACGAGGTGTCGTCGAGGGGGTCCTTCGAGCGCTCGCCGATGATCAGGTGGGTGCGCACCGACTCGACCCCGGGCATCCGCAACACGCGCTGCAGCACGGTGTTGCTCAGCTCCTCGTGCGAGGGCGCCGCGATCTCGACGAGGTAGTCGATATCCCCGGCAATGGTATGCACGCGGGTGACGAACGGCACTTCGAGCAGGCGATCGGCGAGGTCGGCCCCGGCGGCGGTCGCGCCGGTGTCGACCACGAGCAGAGCCCGCACCGGCAGTCCAGCAGCCGAGACATCGACCCGCGCCGAGAAGCCGGTGATTACCCCATCCGCCATCAGTTGGCGCAGGCGTTCGTGCGCCGCCGACCGCGAAATGTGCACCGACTCGGCGAGCGCGCGAATCGACAGGCGCGCGTCGTTGCGCAGCGCCCGAACAATGGCCCGGTCGATTTCGTCTCGCATGCCCCGATTATCCCAGGGCGTCGCGCAGGCGAGCCTGATCGACGAACCATGTCGAGTGCTGCTCACCGTCGATCACGACCACCGGAATCAACTCGCCGTACCGCGCCTGCAGCTGCGCATCCGCCAGGATGTTGTGCCGCCGCAGCTCCGCGCCCGCGGCCGCCGCTTCGGCCACGACTATTGGGGCGGCGTCCTCGCAGAGGTGGCAGCCGGGCTTCTCGTAAAAGTCGACGATCATGGCAGCGGCATGTGGGTCGCGTCGGCCGGGTCGCCCTGGTGCGCCTTCACGCGCAGGCGCAGCGTGAACGCCGCGACCAGCGCCGCGGCGAGCGAGCCGAACAGCACGCCGAGGTGGGCGAACTCGAGGAACGTCGCGTCGCTGCGGAACGCGAGCTCTCCAATGAGCAGCGACACCGTGAACCCGATGCCCGCGAGCCCGCCGAGGGCAGCGATGTCCCACATGTTGATCTGCTTCTCGAGCCGGAACATCGGCAGCTCGTGCAGCACGAGCACGGTGAGGAAGATGCCAAGCGGCTTGCCCACAAACAGGCCGAGGAATACACCGAGGAACACCGGGTGCGTGATCGCATCCGCGGAGCTTCCCTCTCCCGGCGCAAACGGCACACCGGCCGCAAAGAAGGCGAACACCGGCAGCGCGACTCCCTGCGAAATGGCGTTCCAGTCGTGTTCCATATCCTCCGCAAGCGAGATCTCATCGTTCCCGCGCGGCAGCGCCGGCACGACAAGCCCAAGCAGCACCGCCGCAATCGTCGCGTGCACACCGGCAAGCAGCATCAGCCACCACGCAATGAGCGCGATCGGTACGAGCAGCCAGATCCTGTTAATGCCGCGGTTCACCAGGTACGCGTAGAGGCCGATCACGACGAGCGAGCCAATCAGCGCAACAAAGTTGAGGGCCGCGGTGTAGAAGATCGCGATCACGATAATGCCGAGCAGGTCATCCATCACCGCAAGTGTGAGCAAGAACGTACGGAACGCGCTCGGCAGACCCTTACCTACAACGGCGAGCAAGCCGAGGCAGAAGGCAATATCAGTCGCGACGGGAATCGCCCAGCCCTGCATCCCATCGATGCCGCTCGCGCCCACCACGATTGCATAGGTGGCGGCGGGCACCACCATGCCGCCCACCGCAGCAGCGATCGGCAAGGATGCGGTACGCGGGTCGCGCAGGGCGCCGGTGACGAACTCGCGCTTGAGCTCGAGGCCGACGACAAAGAAGAAGATGGCGAGCAGCCCGTCGCTCACCCAGTGCCCCACCGACATGTGCTCGATACCGAGCCAGGGCAGCGGCAGGTCGAAGTCGCGCACGTTCTCGTAGAAGGGCGCGAGCGGCGTGTTCGCGACGACAATCGCTAGCACGGCCGCGATGAGCAGCAGCGTGCCACCCATCTTGCGCGAGTTGAGGCGCTCCTTGAGCGAGAAGGTGTCATCTGGGCGATGGGCCGTCATGGGGCATCTCCGGTCTTGTGGGCAGGCAAAATCATCGCTGACCAGACTTCCCAGCACACCGAGTGACAGTGTACGCGTCGCCTGGCCGCGCGGGAAACGCGTGAGGGGCGCCGGTCTCCCGTCGCCCCTCACGCTGCAGCAGTCGTTACTTCTTGTTTCGACGCTGGTGACGAGTCTTGCGAAGCAGCTTGCGGTGCTTCTTCTTCGACATGCGCTTGCGGCGCTTCTTAATCACTGAACCCATAGTTATTCCTTAAATCTTGCGGGATGCGCGCAGAGGGCCTCCGGCGCGCGGAGGCACATCCTGCAATTTTACACCCGAGGGGGATTTAGGCGCGCTCCTCGCCGCGAATTCCGGCGATCGCGTCCTGAACAGCTGATTCCGGCACGCGGTATGAGCGACCAAACTTCACGGCGGGGAGGTCACCCGCGTGCACCATCCGGTAGACGGTCATCTTGGACACACGCATCAACTCGGCGACCTCGGCAACCGTGAGGAAGCGGACGTCAGACAGTTCCGATTCCATACTTTCCCCCAGATTGTTGTTGCGGTCGTGCCCCGTGTGACGATTGTGAACGGAGTGCTGAGTCAACACTAGAGTGTTGCTCCCAGAATCTTCAAGCCTCGGGTATACAGTGCGGCTGATTCACTCACCGGTCGTAAGCGCGTGGTTGCAGATTCCGTGCACCCGAGTACGATCGCAGTCATGCCGAGCCCGGAGACTGCGCGGCACTCGCCAATACGTCGAGTGCGCGATTGGGTCACCAGCATGAGCAGACACTCTCCGAGTCGCTTTGCCGTGCTGGCCTTCACCGGCATCATTTTTCTCTTCACGTTTGTGTTGATGCTCCCCATCTCCTCCGAGGATGGGCACTACACGTCGTTCCCGCAGGCCCTGTTTACCGCGGTCTCGACCATCTGCGTCACGGGACTCGCGGTCGTCGACATGGCGACACACTGGTCGGTGTTCGGCGACGGCATCATCTTCCTCGGCCTCCAGGTCGGCGCGATCGGCGTGCTCACGCTCGCGTCGATCCTCGGCACCGCTGTCACCCGCAAGCTGGGCCTGCGCCAGCGGCTCATGGCCGCATCCGACCAGAACTCGCTGCGCCTGCACGCAGGCCCCGTCGCCGAATCGCAGGCGGTGCGCCTCGGCGATATCCCCGGCGTGCTCGTGACCGTCGCAGTTTCACTGGTCATTATCGAGACGATCATCGCGCTGCTGATCATGCCGGTGCTGCTGCTGCAGCCCGACTACGGCCCCTGGTGGGTGGCCCTGCGAGATGCCTTCTACTACGCGGCGAGCGCGTTCACGAACACGGGCTTCACACCGAACGCCGAAGGTCTCGCGCCGTTCGACCATAATTTGTGGTTTCTTATTTGTATTGCGACCGCCGTATTCATAGGCTCGATTGGCTTCCCCGTCATCTTTGCCCTGACGCGATGGGTGAAAACTCGCCAGCGCCTCAGCGTGCATGTGAAGCTCACGCTGGCGACCACGGTGATCCTGTTCCTCGTCGGCTGGGTCATCATCTACCTGCTCGAATTCGACAACCCCGAGACACTCGCGGGCCAGGAGCCCTGGTTCGCCCCATTCACGGCCGGCTTCACTTCGGCGATGACGAGATCCGGCGGCTTCTCGACGGTCGACATTGCCTCGATGAACGACTCGACGCTCACGGTGATGAGCATGCTCATGTTCGTCGGCGGCGGCTCGGCGTCGACCGCCGGCGGCATCAAGGTGACCACCCTCGCCATCCTCTTCCTCGCCGCCGTCGCCGAGGCGAAGGGTGTGCAGGACATGCAAGTCTTCCGCCGCCGCATCCCGAACGACGTACTGCGCCTCGCCGTCGCCGTCGCGCTCTGGGGCGCGACGATCGTCGCGGTCGCCTCGATCTCGCTCATGCACATCACCGGCACCGAGTTCAAGTACGCGCTGTTCGACACCATCTCGGCATTCGCGACTTGCGGCCTCTCGACCGGCCTCACGCAAAACTTGCCCGACACGGGCGTCTACATCCTCACGGCCACGATGTGGTTGGGTCGAGTCGGCACCGTGACGTTCGCGGCCGCGGTCGCGTCGAGTGACCGAAAACAGCTCTACACGCTGCCCGAAGAAAGGATCATCGTTGGGTGATGCAATCTCCCCCACCGCCCCGGTGCTACTGATCGGTCTCGGCCGATTCGGCGCCGCCACCGCGGGCCAGCTGCAGCGGCTCGGCCGCGAGGTGCTCGCCGTCGACACCGACGCGAACCTTGTGCAGAAGTGGGCCGAGCGCGTCACGCACGCCGTGCAGCTCGACGCCCGCAACATCGATGCGCTCAAGCAGATCGGTGCGCAGGAGTTCTCGATCGCGGTCGTCGCGGTCGGCACCTCGATCGAGGCGAGCGTGCTCGTCACGGCGAACCTCGTCGATCTCAAGATCCCCCAGATTTGGGCCAAGGCCATGTCGACAACCCACGGCCGCATCCTGCGCCGCATCGGCGCGCACCACGTCGTCTTCCCCGAGGCCGAGGCCGGCGAGCGCGCGGCGCACCTACTCAACGGCCGCATGCTCGACTTCATCGAGTTCGACGACGGCTTCGTGCTCTCGAAGATGTACCCGCCAAAGCCGCTGCGCGGCAAGACGCTCGCAGAGTCGGAGATCCGCACGAAGTACCGCGTCACCGTCGTCGGCGTGAAGTCGCCGGGCGAGGAGTTCACCTACGCCGAAGCGGGCACGATGATCTCCGACCACGACGTCATCATCGTCGCGGGCGTGCCGGAGGACGTCGAGCGGTTTTCCGCGCTCCACGTCTAGCGGCCCTTCGCGTCTAGGCTCGAAGCATGCCTATGAACGTCGAGTCATTCAACCTTGACCACCGCACGGTGCGCGCACCCTACGTCCGCATCGCCGACCGCAAGGAGCTGCCCGGTGGCGACGTGCTCGTGAAGTACGACGTGCGCTTCACGCAGCCGAACGTCGGCCACCTCGAGATGCCCGCGGTGCACTCGATCGAGCACCTCACGGCCGAGCTCATGCGCAACCACACCGAGCAGCTCATCGACTTCTCCCCCATGGGCTGCCAGACCGGCTTCTACGCGCTCATGCTCGGCGTCGAGACCGACGAGTTCCTGCCGCTGCTCGAGCAGACCTTCACCGACATCCTCGCCGCGACCGAGGTGCCCGCGGCGAACGAGGTGCAGTGTGGCTGGGGCGCGAACCACTCCCTCGAGGATGCGCAGGCCGCGGTCCGCGGGTTCCTCGCGGCCCGCGACGAGTGGCTCGACGTGACCGGCGAAGGCGCCTGATGCGGCTCATCCTCACGGCGATGCGCGAGGAGGCCGCGCCGTTCGTCGACGCCCTCACCTACTCAAGCAAGGTCGCGACCCCGTTCGACGGGATGCTCGCCTGGCGCGGCACATTCGCCGGCCAGCCCGTGACGATCGCGACCACCGGCATCGGCCTCGCCGCCGCCGCGTCGGTCGCGGCGTGGGCGGTCACCCAGTGGCAGCCGGCGCTCGTCGTCTCGGGCGGCACGTGCGGCGGCCTCGCCTCGCAGACCCGCGTCGCCGAGGTCGTCGTCGCCGACTCGACCACCTACGGCACCGCGGATGCGACCGAGTTCGGTTACGAGCGCGGCCAGGTGCCGCGCCAGCCCGTGCGCTTCCCCGTCAGCGAGCGCGCCCTCGCGGTCGCGCGGGAGCTCGCGCCAAGCCACGGCTGGCACGTCGGGCGCATCCTCTCGGGCGACACCTTCGTTACCGCCCGCAACGTCGACGACATGCGCGAGGCCTTCCCCGACGCGGTCGGCACCGACATGGAGTCGTGCGCGATCGCGCAGGTCTGCGCGTCGCTCGGCGCCGAGTTCATCTCGGTGCGCGGCATCTCAGATCTCTGCGGGCCCGAGGCGGGCGCTGACTTCCACGTCGGCATCGACGTCGCGGCGGCCGCGAGCCGGGACGCGGTCGAGGCGCTGCTGCGCGCCGTCTAGCCGGAAGACTGCTCGCTAGGCGTCGACGCGCAGCTCGAGCACGTCGCGCAGCAGCAGGCGGTCGAGCTGCTCGCCCTCGACGGCGAGCCACTCGCCGACCTCGCGCAGCAGCGATTCGGGCGACGCGAGGCGCACGTGCTGCCAGGTGCGCGAGTTATCGACGGCAAACTCGCCCGGCCCATCCGGGGTGATCGCGAGCCAGCCACGCACCTGCGCGACCTCGGCGAAGGTCTCGCGGAACCGCGTCACGCGGTGCGGGAACTCGTCGAGCGGCACGCTGCCCGGCTCGCCGTTGCGCACGACGTGACCCCGCGCATCCAGACCGTAGGTGCCCGGGTGCCAGAGGCGGTCGTCGATGAGCGCGAGTCGGCGACCGCAGAGCACGGCGTGCGAGATCGTCGAGATCGTCTCGTCGCCGTCGGGCAGCCGCAGGCCGTGCACGATGCGCACACCCGGGATGCGCTCGAGCGCGTCGAGCGTCGGGCCGATGAGCTGCTCGGCATACTGACGGCGAATCGGGTTCACGCCCGCGAGCGAGTGCCGCAGCGCGACCTCGCCGGGCGTGCCCCATTGGCGCTGCTCGGAGTCGACTGCCGGCGCGGTCTCGTTCGCAATGTCACAGAGCATCCGCTCGCTCACCATGCGCTTCGTGCGCGGCTCAAGACCCCACGACGCGAGCATCGCGAGCAGCACGCCGACGAGCGAGAGCACGCCGCGCGCGACGTAGTAGGGCACGCGCTCGGTGTCGCCCTCGAAGATGCGGAACATCGCGATGAGGAACGCCCCGGCCGCGTCGAGCGCGATGCCCGCGATGTTCACCCAGAAGAGGATGCGCGCGAGCTGCAGCCGCGCGCCGACCCATCGCAACGAGATCCAAACGAGGGCGAGCACAAGCAGCACGTAGCTCGCGAGCCACCACGGCACCGAGAGGCCGAAGAGCGACTGCGCGATGCAGACGCCGATCGTGCAGAGGATAAAGGGCAGCACGGTGAGCAGCTCGCGCAGGCGCGGGCCGTGCACGAGCGGGCGCGCGGGCGGCCACACCTCGGGGTGGGGGTGCCACTGCGTGCGGTACCAGCCCATCCGCCGAGCGTCGACCTTCGGCTGCGGCAGTCGCTCGAAGGTGGGCACCTCGTCGGTGCCGGCGGCGGTACTGCGGGTCGCCGGGCGCGGCGGCGCGGGGCGCGAGCGGCTCGCCCGCTGCTGCTGGCGCAGGCGCACGCCGTAGTCTCGGCGCACGGGCGCGACGCCGGTGAGCTGCGCGAGCCACGAGTCGTGTTCGGAACGGCGGCGCGGGTTCGTGAGCACCTCAACCGCAAGCCGCACGCGCGTGAACTGCTGCGCATCACCGCCGAGGTCGGGGTGCGTCTCGCGCTGACGCGCGCGGCCCGCTCGACGAAGCTCAGCGTCGGTGACGTCGGGCTCGACGCCGAGGACTTCGTAGAGATTCTCTGGGAAGTCGGGGCTCATGCCGAGCCCGCAGCGAGTTCATCGTTGCGGCGGATGTTCGCGCGCATGGAGGCCTCGAACGTGCCGGCCAGATCGGCGGCCTCGAGTTGGGCGATCGACTGCTCGGTCGTACCCTTCGGGCTCGTGACGGCGCGGCGTAGCTCGGCGGGCGTCTTGTCGGGGTTCGCGGCGACGAGTCCGACGGCGCCCCGGAAAGTCTGCACAACCAGCTCGTGCGCCTCGTCGGCGCTCATGCCAATGCGCTGCGCGGCCTCGGTCATTTGCTCGATGAGGAAGTAGACGTGCGCGGGGCCCGAGCCAGAGATCGCGGCGAGGGCCGGGATGCGCGACTCCTCGAGTTCGACGACAGTGCCAACCGCCGCGAAGATCGCGCGGGCGTAGCCCATCGCCTCGGCGTCGGCGGCCAGCCCGCCCGCGATGCCCGCGGCGCCAAGACCAATAGCGGATGGGGTGTTCGGCATCGCTCGCACGACGCGCACGTCGCGGCGCAGCCGCGCCTCCATCGCCTCGGTGGTGATGCCGGCGGCGACCGAAATCACCACGGCGCCGGGCTCGATCGCGTCGCCCACCTCGTCGAGGAGATCGGCAATCATGTATGGCTTTACACCGAGCAACACGATCTGCGCGCCGGTGACGGCCTCGCGACTCGCGTTCGGGTTCGTCTCGATGGCGGCGGCCTCGACCCGCGGCTCCTGTGCAAATCGGTCGGCCGATGCCTGCGACTTCGTCGTCACGCGGACCGGAAGCTGCGCGAGCGCGTCGCCAGCCAGCAGACCGTCAAGAATGGCCCCGGTCATGTTGCCGGTGCCGAGAATGGCCAGGTTTGGCAGAGCGTCAGTCACAGTAAAGGAGTCTATTCTGGTCGCATCGATCACGGTGACCCCGCGCGGGACACCGTGAAATCACGCCGCTACAGAGGGGATGCCGATCATGACGTCGAATGCCGCGGAGACCGTGCGCACGCTGATGCTCGAAAGCGCCTACGTGAACGAAGTGCTCAAGGTAGCGATCGACGACAACGAGAAGGTCGTCGGGGTGCAGTTCTGCCTCGCCAACATCGACGACCTCGTCGCCCTGCCACCGCTGTTTGCCCAGCTGCGCGCCAACATCAAGCTCGCGCTGCCCGAGGTCGAGCACGTGTTCCTTGAACCCGACGTAACCGAGCGCCGCGCCGAAGCGGTGCCCACCGAGAACGTCGTCATTCGCGGCTGGGACTGACTAGCGACCCGCGAAGAACCTCGTTAACGGTTCCGCACACTCGGCTTCGAGCACACCGCCCACCACCTCGCTGCGCTGCGGGAGTCGCCCGTCGCGCAGCAGATCGTAGACCGACCCCGCCGCGCCGGCCTTCGCATCCCACGCCCCGAAGACGACGCGCGCAATGCGGGCTGTGAGCGCCGCGCCGGCGCACATGACGCACGGTTCGAGCGTGGTGAAGAGGATGCAGTCGTCGAGCCGTGAGCTGCCCAGCGCCGCCGCCGCCGCCCGCAGCGCCACGATTTCGGCGTGCCCAGTCGGGTCGTGCTCGACCTCGCGCACATTGCGGCCCGTACCGAGCACATGGCCGTCGGCATCCGCCACGACCGCGCCAATCGGAATATCCCCGGACGCGCCGGCAAGGCTCGCCTCGGCGAGCGACACCCGCATGAGGCGCTCATAGAGCTCAGGTACTCGCATCCGACACCTCCGACTTCACACGCGACGCAAGTTCGCTCGCTACGCTAACTCCTATGGAGCTGCACGTCGCGAACCACCCGCTGATCGACCACAAGATGACGCTGCTGCGCGACAAGTCGACGCCGTCGCCGGCGTTTCGCGAGCTCGTCGCCGAGCTCGTCAACCTGCTCAGCTATGAGGCGACACGGGGGCTGCGCGTTGAGCGCGTCGAGTTTGCGACGCCGGTCGCCACCACGACCGGGTCGAAGGTGACCGAGCCGCTGCCGCTCGCCGTGCCGATCATCCGCGCCGGCCTCGGCATGCTCGACGGCTTCCTCAAGCTCATGCCCTACTGCGAGGTCGGTTTCGTCGGCATGCGCCGCAACGACGAGACCCTGCAGCCCGAGACCTACGCGAAGCGCCTGCCCGAAGACCTCGCCGACTGCCAGTGCTACGTCCTCGACCCGATGCTCGCGACCGGCGGCTCGCTCGCCGCCACCGTGCACTTTCTCCTCGAGGCCGGCGCGACCGACGTCACCGCGATCTGCCTCGTTGCCGCGCCCGAGGGCGTCGAGAAGATGCAGGCCGACTTCCCAGGCGCCAATGTACGGGTCGTCGTCGCGGCGCTCGATGAGGGGCTCAACGAGCAGGGCTTCATCGTGCCCGGTCTTGGCGACGCGGGCGACCGCCTCTACGGCATCGTCGACTAGGCGTCCGAGCCGACGCCAAGCACGAGGTACTCAACCTGCTGCTTGACGAACGCGAGCCCTTCGCAGGCTGTGAGGGCGTCGGCCCTCGCGCGCTCAAACTGCTGCGCGAGCCCCTCCGGCCAGTGCGGCAGCCGCGACCGCAGCGCGACATCGAGACGCTCGAGCGCGTCTTCGAGGCCGATATTGCCCGGGTCGATCGGCGCGCGCCTGGGCACATGCGGCTCGTCGGAGGGCGCGCTCTCGCGCAGCGCATCCTCAAAGCCGGTGATCGCACTAATGAGGTCGGTCGCCAGCTCGGTCCAGCGCTGCACGAGTCCCCGAAACTCGAGTTCCGTGGGGGTGTCGAAGCCACTGCGGGGAATTCCGTCGAAGTCGGCGCGCACGAGTTCGAGCAGGCCCATGAGTTCGGCGCGCGAGGCGCTCACAATTTGCACACTGTCCGCGATCGCGCGATCCATAACCGGCTGATTCATGGCCCACCTTCTCGCAAAACTGATAGCCGTCTCGGCCTGGTGCGAGTATACGAACGCGAGGTCAGGGCCTGCTCAACTGGGGCCTGAAATCACCCCGAGGGACCACCCCATACAACTTCCGACCGATATCGGCCGCGAGCCGAACGTCCACAACTCACTTGAATTCGAATACCTACTTGACTTTGGTTGAGGGCGCAAACAAACTTAACGACATGACTGCAAATTACGCCCGCCCTGTGTTCGCCCTTGAGGTGGCAGGTCGAGTCGGCATGATGGCCGGCGTTGTGGCGTGCTGTCGAATGTGTCGCTAGCACGTATCTCCGCGCGCGGTTCTCGCGCACCCAGCCCGATTCCGGGCACGTACTCGCACACAACGACCTCATCTGCAGCAAGGAATCTTCCATGTCGAACATCGCCCCGTTCTCACGCCCCACGCACGCCCACGTTCCCACGGCAGCGGCTGCGCTCAAGCCCGTCACCTCGAGCTACCCCGCCGCTGCGGCCGAGCAGCGCGAGGCCGCAGCCCCGGTGCAGCCGGTCGCACCGGCCCCCGAAACCCGCGGATTCGCCCTCTACGTCGGGCTCGACACCGACACCGCGACCGCCGATGGAGTGACCCTCACCGAGGTCGTCACCGCCCTGCGCCGCGTGCTCGCTGAGCGCGCCCCGTCGGCCTCGAGCTACGCATCCGTCGCCTTCGCACCCGCCGGCGCCCCCGGCGACAGCATCGACCTCGTTCGCCTCGCGCTCCAGGAGCCGGGCGCGGTGCGCGACCAGCGCGCCGCGCGCCAGGAGGAAGAGCGCGCCGAAGAGGCGAAGCGCTCGCAGGCAAAGGTCGAAATCGACACCTCGCGCAAGCGCGTACTCGTGCAGGGCGAGAACGCCGAGTTCACGTACAAGGAGTTTGAGCTGCTGCAGGCGCTCGTGCTCCGGGAGGGCCGCACCGTCAGCCGCGAAGAGATCATCGACGTGCTGTGGCGTGAGTCACACGAGGAGCGCCCGCACGAGCGCACCATCGATGTCCACGTGCGCCGCCTGCGCCAGCGTCTCGGCGACTACGCCGACATCGTGCGCACCGTGCGCGGCATCGGCTACCGCTTCGACCGTCACGCAGACGTGCGCATCGTGCACTCGCTCGCGCCCTCGCCCAACCGCCACTAATCTCGGTGGGGTCTGGGAGGTTGCGTCGCATTCTCCGCACGCCGCAACCTAGACTCGCGTACGTGAGTGACACAGCACATCGATCCGCCGCGGCCGCAAAGCCGAGCGACGCCTGGGAAGCGCTCTTCCGAGCGCAGGTGTCGATCATGCGCGACCTGCGTCGGGATTTCACCAATGTCGGCATGTCGATGAACGAGTACGACGTACTCTTCAACACGTATCGCGCGCCGAACCATCGCATCCGCCTGCGCGAGCTCAACTCGTCGGTGCTGATCACGCAATCCTCGGTCTCGAGACTCGTCGACCGCCTCGTCGCGCGCGAGTTCATGGTGAAGCTGGAAGACGAACTGGATGCGCGCGGCACGGTCGTGGAGCTGACGGCCGAGGGGGTGCGCGCGTTCCGCAGTGCCGCGATCGTGCACACCGAGAACATCAACGATCGGGTCGGCAGCGTGCTGACGCCCGAAGAGCTCGTCACGCTGCGTGATCTCTGCACCAAGCTGCGCGAGCACGACGAAGCATGAGCGACTCCGGGGTCGCCTGGCCGGGTGGTGAGGGCGCACCCGTCTCGGCGGCGGCCGCGCGCTCGCTCGCCGCGTCGCTACAGGCCCTCGCCGAGCCGGCGCGACTGCGCATCCTCTCGATCGTGTCGGCGAACGACCCGCGGCCGACGACCGTGACCGAGCTCGTCGATGCCGTCGGGCTGTCGCAGGCCACTGTGTCGCATCACCTCAAGCATCTGCTGCAGGCGGGTTTCGTGAGCGCCGAGCGTGCGGGAAACTGGAACCTCTACCGGGCCAACGCCGACGCGTACGCCGACGTTGTGCAGCGGCTCTCCCCCAACCGCTAAGGAACCAACGTGAGCCAAGCCATCGCCATCGTCACCGGGGCTTCGAGCGGAATCGGGCACGAGATCGTGCGCGAGCTCGCGTCGACCCACCGCATTGTCGCGCTCGGGCGGGATGCGGCGCGGCTCGCCGCGACCGGGGCCGACATCACGGTCACCGCCGACCTGCGCGATGCGGGCGAGTTCGCCCCTGGCGGCAAGGTCGCGGCGCTCATCGACTCGCTCGAGCGCGTTGACGTACTCGTACATTCTGCCGCCGTGGGCACGCCGGGCTCGTTCGCCGACACGGATGCGGCCGAGTGGCAGCGTCAGCTCACGACGAACGTCGTCGCACCTGCGCTGCTCACGCGCCTCGCGCTGCCGAAGCTGCGGGAGGCGGCGGGCACCGTCGTGTTCCTCGGCTCGGGCGTCTCGGTGCGTCCTGCGCACCAGATGGCCGCTTACGTCGCGTCGAAGCACGCCCTCAAGGGACTCGCCGACTCGCTCCGGCTCGACGAGGCCGAGTACGGCGTCCGCGTGACGACGGTCATGCCCGGCCAGGTCGACACCCCCATGCAGGTGGAGCTGCAGGAGGGTCTCGGCAATGCCTACCGCCCCGAGCGCTACCTACGCCCCGAGACCGTCGCTCGCGCGGTTCGGTACGTTGTTGACGCCCCCGAGGACGCGCACCTCATCGACCTCAGCATCCGCCCCCGCGTCGCGAGCTAGCTTTGCGATCTTGCGTCGCTCGAGCCAGACGGCGACCGCGATGCCCACCAGCGCGATCGCGAACCAGATGAGCAGGTGGCCGACCGCCGCACTGACGTTGATGGTCGAGCCCGCAATGAGCGCGCGGAACGCCTCGACCGAGTACGACAGCGGCAGCCACGGGTGGATCGCCTGATAGAACGGTGGCGTCGTCTGCACGGGATACGTCGCGCCCGCCGAAGAGAGCTGGAGCACGATCATCACGAGCGCGAGGAATCGGCCCGGAGCGCCGAGCAGCGCGACCAGCGCCTGGTTCATCGCGACGAAGGTTACGCTTGCGAGGAACGCCAGACCAACTACCGGCCACACCAGTGCGTAGTCGACGCCGACGAGGAAGTGCACGACGAGCAGCATGAGCGTGCTCTGCACGAGGCCCATGATCGCGCCGGGCAAGAACGCCCGCAAGGTGTCGACGAGGATCGACCCACTGCCACGGGCCTTGCGAAGCGGCTCGTGCATCATGAAGTACGCCATGCCGCCGACCCAGAGCGCGAGCGACATGAAGTAGGGCGCCATGCCGTCGGCATTCTTCTTGACCTGGTTCTGGCGGCTCGTGTCGAGCTGCACCGGGTTCGAGGTGACGTCCGCCAGCGTCTCTGACTCGCTGTCGGTGTAGGAGGGTACTTGGTCGACGCCGTCCTCAAGGCCCGAGGTGAGCTCGCCGCTGCCGTCAATCAGTTGATCGAGGCCGTCGCGCAGTGAGCTAGTGCCGTCGGCCGCCTCGCCCGTGCCGTCGGAGACCTGGTGCGCGCCGTCGGCGAGCTCGTCAGCGCCGTCACTGAGCTCGCTCGTGCCACCCGCGAGGGTGTTCGCTCCCGAGGCGAGTGTGCTCGTGCCACCGGCGAGGGCCGAGGCGCCGTCGGCGAGCTGAGCGTTCGCGTCGGCGAGCTGCTGCGCGCCCGAGTTCACCTTCGCGATGCCGTCGGCGAGGGTGCCGGAGGCGTCGCGCAACTGCGAGGTGCCGCCCGCAAGGGTTTCGGCGCCGGTAGCGACCTGCTGCGCGCCGTCATTGAGCTGGTTAACCTGGTCGACGATCGCTCCCGGGTCCTGCAGCGCATCGAGGCTCGAGAGGTCGATCCCCTCGAGGCTCGTTGCGGCGTCATCGAAGCCGGTCTGCACCTGCTGTGCGCCCGTCTGTATCTGCGTCACAAGCGCGAGCTTCTCGTCGTCGGTGAGGGTGTCCCAGTTCGTCGCAAGGTCATCGAGGCTCGTCACGACGTTCGAGGCGCCGGTCTGCAGCTCGCCACCCTGGGCGGTGAGTTGCTCGGCCACGGTCGCGACCGTCTCGGCCGTCGACGCGGCGCCGTTCACTGCATCCGCGAGCTGCTGCGTGCCGTCGGCAACCTGCCCGGCGCCGTCGGCGAGGCTCTGGGCGCCGTCGTCGAGCTGCGCAGCCTGATCGGGCAGGCCTGAGGTCTGCGTCTCGAGCTCGGCCGTTCCGGCCGCGAGTTCGTTCGCACCGCTCGCGGCCTGCTGCGCGCCCGAAGAGAGCTGCTGCGCGCCCGCGTCGAGCGTCGCGGCACCCGAGGCGAGGTCGGATGCGCCGCTCGCGGCCTGGTCGGCCCCGCTCGCGAGCGTGTCGGCGCCACTCGCGAGTTCACCGGTGCCGCTGACGAGCTGGTTGATACCAACCAGCAGCTCGCCCGCACCGTCGTAGGCCTGGCCGATGCCACTGCCGAGCTCTTCGGAGCCGTCGGCGGCATCCTGCAGGCTGCCGTGGATCGAGGTGAAGCCGGCGTAGATGTTCGTCAAATACTCGTGGGACACCTCGGTGGCGAGCTCGTCGGCAACGACGGTGCCGATCTGGTTCGCAATCGTGCCGACGAACATGTTCACGGCGTCGTTCGTCTCGATGTGCAGCTGCGCCCGCTTCGGGTCGTCGCCCGCGGGCGAGACCGCGTTCGCCGAGAAGTCCTCGGGAATCGTCAGCACCGCGAGCACCTCGCCGTCGGCGAGCTTCTCAGCAGCCTCGTCGGCCGACATCTCATCCCAGTCGAAGTTCTTCGACTCGTCGCTGTCGACGAGCTTCTCGGTGAGCTGGTCGCCGAGGTCGACGGTCTTGGTCTCGCCGTCGGTCGTCTCGGTCGTGGTGGCGACATCGTTGTTCACGACGGCGGCCTGGATGTTGTCGAAGTTGCCCTGCGGGTCGCTGAACGAGCCGGTGAGCAGGCCCGAGTAAATCAGTGGCACCGTGGCGAGGCCGGCAAAAATGATGGCTCGCCACAGTTTTCCGTTGCGGTTCTTAGCTTGCGTTTCGGTCATTTCGTGAAGTCCGTCATTGAGTAGTTGGCCGCACCAGAGGCGGCAAGGATGTTCGCGGCGAAGCGCTGCACGGTGGGTTCCAGGGCATTCTCGCCCATGAAATCGCTCGAGAGCCAGGCGATCGCGCGCCAGACTGCGCCGGCGCCGAGGAATTCGGCCCGGGCGAGGGCCTCGCGCTCGTCGACGCCCTCACGGAGGCAGGGCGCGAGCGGCGAGTGGTGGAGGAATTGGTCGGCGAGGTAGTGGACGATACCCGCAAGCACGGGCACGGCCGCCGGGCCGCTCAGGATCGGCAGGTAGATCACGGCGTCCCGCTGGAGTTCGCCGAAAAGCAGCGTGAGGCGGGCGCGAGCGAAGTCGTCCCACGTGTCGCCCTGTAGCCCGTTCGGCATGCGCTCAAACAGCTCGCCGAGTCGCTGCAGGGTGGCGACGCGCACGAGATCCGGCACATCGGTGAAGTGCTGGTAGAAGGTCGGCCGGCTCACGCCGGCCCGCTTCACGACATCGGTAATCGAGGGCGTGCCCCCGTCCGCAGCCAGATGCGCCCAGACCGCCTCAATGAGCGCGGCTCGGGAGCGAAGGGCGCGTGGGTCGATGGCGTTGGTACTTGTCACGAGCGACTAATTTACATTTGTAAATTAGATTTCGCAAGGGGTGCCACACCGCCAACACACAGCTTGGTCGGTGCGATGACATCGGTGATGGGGTCCGCCAGCCAGCGCGAAATACACGCTGTTGAATTCGTAAGCCTTGCTCGTTCTACCTGCGACGGCGCCGATCATACCAAGACTCAGGGATCCTGTGAGCATGGCAGTAGAGTCAGCATCAGTCAGCGAGGATTGACGGTGATGGACCCCTGGCGAACAAGGAGAGGCCCGATGAACTCTGAAACCGGCGGTGTCGTATCGGCCCCACCAGTACCCGACAGGAGCATTCTTACCCCCGCCACAGCAGAATTCGCCAGTCTAGTCGAACGCCTCGTCGCCAGC
Source organism: Gulosibacter massiliensis (assembly GCF_900626105.1). Taxonomy (NCBI): domain Bacteria; kingdom Bacillati; phylum Actinomycetota; class Actinomycetes; order Micrococcales; family Microbacteriaceae; genus Gulosibacter; species Gulosibacter massiliensis. Next base: position 1,284,322 of record NZ_UYZX01000001.1, on the reverse strand, counting down.
GCCGAGCAGTGCCGCGGCGAACCGCAAGCAATGCTCGCGACCCTCGGCGAAGACGCGATTTCGCCAGAGGACTTTCCACTCCCCGGCGAGCACACGCTTGCCCTCTGGGAGCTGCTCGCAGAAGTGGCCGCCACAGATCTGGTCGCAGCGCGCACGCTCGAACCCCACCTCGACGCACTGGCCATTACTGCGCAGAGCCCCGACCCAGTACCTGCCGAGGGCACTTGGGGCGTGTATGCGGCGGAAGGTGGCGACTCACCGTTGACGGCCCACAATCATGCTGGCTCGGCGTCGGACGTGCATTTGAACGGCGTCAAGCCGTGGTGCTCGCTCGCGGCTTCACTCGACGCCGCGTTAGTGACCGCCCACACCGATGGGGGACGTCAGCTATTCGCCATCGATCTTCACCACCCCGGCGTCCAGGTGGAACGGGTGCGATGGGTGAGCCGTGGGCTCGCACACGTCCCCAGCGGCCCGGTTCGTTTCGACAACGTACCCGCTACAGCCGTCGGCGCCGTGGGCTGGTATTTCGATAGACCAGGATTCGCGTGGGGCGGCGCCGGGGTGGCCGCATGCTGGTTCGGCGGCGCCGTTGGTGTTTACCGCGATCTCGTCTCGGCGGCCACGCAGCGGCCGCCGGATCAGATTGGTTTCGCCCTACTGGGTCGTGCCGCCCGGTTGGTTCGGACCGGCAAGACTGCGCTCACCGATGCTGCGGAACGCGTCGACAACGCCTCATTCGATTGGCCAGACTCCCTCGCGCTGCGCAGCACGATCGCCGACATCTGCGCCGACGTGCTCGAGATCTCGGGTGTGGCGCGCAGCCCTTCCGCCCTCGCGTTCGACGATGTGCATGCCCGTCGCGTCGCTGACCTCGCAATGTACCTGCAGCAGCATCACGGCGGCCGAGACGATGCCGCTCTTGGCGAGTTCATCGTGCGTGACGATCCGTGGCATGCGCTCACCGGGCCCTCAACTCCGGTCGCCAAATCATGACCGCCCCGCGGTTCACGCACGACGAGCCCGGCACGGGCGCTTCCGACTGGGATTGTGCGCACGAGCTCCCCGGCGTCACGACGACACAACTCCTCTCCCCGGGCGCCCCGCTCGTCGTCGTCGTCGCCCATCCTGACGATGAAACACTCGGAGCGGGCGGTCTGATTGCGACGGCGGCCGCACACGGGCATGACGTCACCGTGGTGCTCTGCAGCGACGGTGAAGCGTCGCATCCCGACTCCCGCACGCACACGCGCCAAGAACTCGCCGTGATTCGACGGCGAGAGTTCACCGCAGCCATGGACGCGCTCGGGAGCACGTCGAGGAAGTCCTGCAACCATGTTTCGTTCACTGCGCTGGGGCTGCCCGACGGACATGTGGGCGAGTTCGGTACCGAAATTGAGGGGGAACTTCGACGACTCGTGACTCCGGGCAGCACCATTGCGTCGCCATGGCGGAGCGACGGCCATCCCGACCACGACGCGGTCGGCGAGATAGCCGCAGCAGTAGCCGCCGAGCTTGAGCTGACACTGCTTGAGTTTCCGATCTGGTACTGGCACTGGGCTCAGCCCGTCGCTGATCCTCGCTGGCGTTCCATGCGCACCTTTCGGCTCGATCCGAGCGCGGCGGGCGCAAAACGGCTTGCGATGGCCGCATATCCGTCCCAGACGACGCCGCTCTCCGCAGCGGCAGAGGACGCTCCTGTGCTCACAGAGCAGTTCTTGCAGCATTTTCACCGAGACACGGAGGTGTTCCTTCGCACCGAACCCGGCTCGCTCGGAGCGCCGCAAGCGCGCGAAACATTTAACTCGCTCTTCAACAGCGACCCGGATCCCTGGCGCTTCGACAGCGATTACGAGGTGCGCAAACGAGAGGTCCTGCTTACATCGCTCTCTCGTCCGGTCTACCGGCAAGCGTTGGAGCTCGGGAGCGCGACCGGCGCGCTCACCGAGCGGCTGGCGCAGCGGTGCGAATCTGTGGTCGCGATCGATGCGAGTGACGTGGCCGTCGAGCGCAGCCGTGTCCGCTTGTCCAAGTACCGGCATGTTCGTGTCGAGCAACGCGAGGTGCCAGCGGATTGGCCAGACACCGGTCCCTTCGACCTGGTTATCATGTCTGAATTCGGTTACTACCTCACTCGTATCGAGCTGGGGGAGGTCTTCGAACGGATCGAAGCGTCCGTGACGCCAGACGCACAGGTGGTGCTCTGCCATTGGTTGCACCCGATCGACGGTTGGGCGCTGGACGGGCGTGACGTGCACGAAGCCGCCCGGCGACGTGGATGGACCGCGCGGGTCACGCACCACGAAGCGGACTTCCTTTTGGAAGTCTTCACATTGAACGCGTCGAGTGACTCGATATGAGCGGTCCTGCGTGCTCGGCGTTGGCGGTGGTGATTCCGGTACGCGACGAAGCTGCGCTCATCGGAAGAGCGGTCGTCGCGGCACTGGCGGCGATGACCGCTGCCGAGTCGAGTTTTGGCGTCCGCACTCTCCTTGTTCTCGCATTCGACACCTGCGTCGATGACTCCGAGCTTGCCGCCCGCGCCGCATCTGCGGGCGATCCGCGGGTGGAGTTCGTGCAGCTCGAATCGGGCATGGTCGGACGAACACGCGCAGTCGGAGTCGCTACGGCGCTGGGGATCCTGAGGCTACCGCCCTCAAATGTCTGGATCGCCAACAGCGACGGCGACTCTCAAGTACCGGCCCACTGGTGCGTCGAGCAACTGCGCGAGGCAGCGGAGGGCGCCGCCGCCATAGTGGGTACGGTGATCCCGACCGGCAGTAGCGACATGAACGAAACGCTCAGCAAATGGGCAGACGACTATCGGCCGGTTGATGGGCACGAGCACGTCCATGGCGCGAACCTCGGTGTCCGAGCCGATGCGTACCTCGCGTCGGGCGGTTTCCCTCCGGTCACACACGACGAGGATGTGCATCTCGTGCAGGCTCTGCGGGCTGGAGGTTATCGCGTCGTGGCGTCCGCTCGATGTCCGGTGCGCACCTCTGCGCGGACACTCGGTCGCGCGCCGCACGGTTTCGCGGACTACCTCGCCGGGTTGCAATCGGACGCGCCACGCAGTCGTTGAGGTGTAACACAAGCGAGTCTGATAGGCCTTGCGTACAGACGAACGGAGATCTCATGGCAACAAAGAGCACATCCACGAAGACCAGCGCCCGCCGTAGCACCAGGCAGAATGCGGAGGGCGGATTCAAGGCATCGGCATCACTCACCGACGACCTCCAACGAGTACACGTTGACCTCATCGAACTTCATCTACAGGGCAAGCAGGCGCACTGGAATGTTGTCGGCAAGAACTTCCGTGATCTCCACCGCCAACTGGACGAGATTGTCCAGAGCGCGCGTGAGTTTAGCGATGAGGTCGCCGAACGCATGCGCGCGCTCCATGCCATTCCGGACGGACGCAGCGGCACGGTGGCCAAGAACACGACGCTGCCCGAGTTCCCCGCGGGCGAAGTCGACACCGCGGACACAATCGACCTCATCACCGAGCGACTCGAAACCACAGTCGGCACGCTTCGGGACGTGCACGACAACGTCGACGAACAAGATCCGACGAGCGCCGACCTGCTGCACGCGATCATCCAACGCTTCGAGCAACTCGCCTGGATGGTGAGCGCGGAGAATCGCACACCGTCAAAGTAACCACACGACCGAACCGAACACACTAGCTGCTGGCGCCACACGCGATTGTGAAGGGAATGCCGTTGACACCTCACCCTCCGATCCGTGTGGCGAGCGTGCCCGCCAACCACGTCTACGTTCAGCACCTCCAACCGGTACATCCAGTTCGGGAGGCAAGGGTGCTTCGGCTTGAGGACCCGACACCGGCGGGCTCGGGGGCCGGGGCTGCTGCGCGGTGGTGGCCGCCGGTGATGCTCGACCCCGAATGGGTTGGGCATCACCGCGGCGAGTTCGACATTTTCCATATTCACTTCGGCTTCGACGCACGTACCCCCGAACAACTCGAAGCATTGGTTGCCGCCCTGCGGGCGGCCGGGAAACCTCTGGTCTACACGGTGCATGATCTTCGCAATCCGCATCACGAAATCGACGAACTGCACGATGCACAGATCACCGTGCTGATGAACGCGGCCGATGAACTCATCACACTCACCGACGGCGCGGCAGACGAGATTTCGCGGAGATGGCGAAGAACCGCGAGGGTACTGCCCCATCCGCACGTCGTCCCCCTCGACTCGATACCAAGATACCAACGACAGCACCGCTCGCGGCGAAGCGCATTCCGCATCGGCGTTCACATCAAGAGCCTGCGCGCCAGTATGGATCCACTGCCGGTCATTCGCGCGCTTGTTGACTTGCGGCAGCGCCATGACGGTATCGTGATTCAAGTGAACGGCCACCGCGACGTGCTCGATCGAGACGGCGCGAGACGAGACCCCGTACTCGGCAGTTGGCTGGAGGAACAGGCAAAATCGGGCTGGATCGATTTGCGCGTTCACGATTATTTCTCGGATGCGGAGTTGTGGCGCTACCTGACAAGCCTTGACGCCTCGGTGCTTCCGTACCGATTCGGTACGCATTCTGGTTGGTTGGAAGCGTGCCGCGACGTGGGCACCACCGTCATCGCGCCAACCTGCGGGTACTACACGGACCAGGCACCGGTGATCTCATACCAGCACGATGAGAGCGGGTTCGATGCGGATTCGCTCCAGGCGGCCGTGCTGGCGGCAATTAGCGCACCTCCCTCCTCTGTACCGAGCGCGTCGTTTCGCCGGGCACAGCGTGAGGAGATCTCGCGCGAGCATGCGGACCTGTACCGACGGCTCGTGAACACTTCCACATGACGTAGGCGCCGCGGGCAGCCGTCACCGATGCGCGGTACGTGCCTCGCTCTTCGATCATTCCCGCGGCCAGCGACGCCGCGCAGGCTCTGTGCCGACACCGCCGGTGACAAGGCCTCGCGCGCGGAACTCGTCGAGCCAGCCTCGCATCGGCCACGTCTGCCAACGCGTGAAGAATACGTTCGCATTGCGGACGATGTCATCGAGGTGTTGCGTGGGGGGCGTACTCGTCTCGTGCCACTGGTGGTACGCGCGCGCCGCACCAACCCACACGAGATCGATGCCGCAACTCGCCGCCATGTATCCGAAGTCGGTGTCCTCGCCCCCGTAGCCCGAATACTCTTCGCAGAATCCGCCAATGGTGCCCCAGGTTTCCACCGAGAGCGCGAACGAAAGCGACCAGAACAAGTCCGGGGACTCGGCACGCGCCACCTCGCCCGGCGCCGGTGCCGGGCGAGCTGGATGTGGCGCATCCAACTCACCGATCGTGCCGATGGGGTAACCATCCACGCCATGCGGGTCGAGATACGTTACCGGGCCGCTGAGCAGGCTCCGATGCAGGGCCAGCTGACCGGCGGCGTCAGCGTACCCGCCAACGAGCGACTGCCCCGGGATGCAATCCACGTCGAGAAATATGAGCAGTTCCGCTCCTGCCGCGATCGCCGCCGCCGCACCAAGATTCCTAGCTCGCGACAGAGGCAGTCCGAGCGGCGTGCTCGGAACGTCGACGACCGTCGCGAATGGCGGGGCCATGGCACGAATCTCAGGATCGTCCATCGCGACGATGATGTAGTCGTCCGGCGCCTGCGCGGAGAGGGCGAGCCCCTCCTGCTGAGCGCGAAGGTGCGCATGTCGCCCATGTGCGATCGTGATAACTGCCGTGCGCATCATGACTTCCCCGCGATATCCCGGATGACCGCGGCGGCCCGATCCGCACCGTAGCCATCGTTCCACGACTTCCAGTTTCTGCCGTCAAGCTGTCCAGCCCGCTCAAGTAAGTGGGCCCAGTCGTTACGTGCGAAGCTGTTCGCCACCATTACCGGGAGTCCGTCAGCCCGCGAAAGCGTGTGCGCCGTCATGATTTGTTCGCGGAAGGGGCGTTCCTGCGGAACTACTAAGGCGGGAACTCCGACAGCAGCAATGTCTGCGACCGCACCCTGGCCCGCATGGCTCACCACCATCGACGCGCGTCTAAGCCAATCCGCCGGGTTAGGCGACCAGTTGTCGGCACTCGTGCCCACCTCGATCCACTCCACACCGGGTGTCTGCGCGCGAGCGGCGCGGATTTCGGGTTCACGCATGCCGCCACCGCCACCACCACCCAGGACGACTACTCGATGTATCGACGCCGGGGTGCGTCCGGGACTGTTCGCCTGGACGGAGATCGCACCCACGGCAAAGAGTTTCCCTGCCAGAGGCTGAGCAACCGGTCCCGCGCCGGGAGTGTCTGCCGTGTCGACGCGGAGCATCCCCATCGCCCACTCGGGCCACGCGCCGATGATGGCATCCGAGACATCGAAACCGAGGCGGTGCGCATGATCTGACCGCACACCTGGCAAGGCGATGCTGACGACCGGTACGCCGTGGAGGCGCGCGAACAAGGCCACCTCTACCGAAACGTCGACCACCATCGCATCCGGTGCAGTCCTGTCGATCCAGGCGGCGATCTTCGCCATTCGATGCCGTAAACCCGCGTCGTGTTTCGGCGCCCAATGCAGACGTCCATCAGCCGTTTCGCTGCGTCCGTGACCGCTGACGTCGTCGCGCTCGAGTTGGAGCCACTGGCCCGGCCATCCCTCGGGCCGAGCCAGCGACGAGATGCCGGTGATTGGAACGCCGAGCCTGGCGGCGATCGCGCACGCCCGCCGAAGATGGCCGCGCCCGTGATGGTGAACGTAATAACCGATCACAGTGCAGGAGTTCTGCGCTTGCCCGAACTGACGGCCGCGTCGAGGACCCGTTCATACCCCGTGACCATTCGCTCCAGCGAACAGTGCGCGACGGCATGCGCGCGGACCTCGTCCCGAGGCAGTGCAGCAGCCTCGGCCGCTGCCTGCGCGAGTGCGTGCGGTTGCTCTGCCTGCACCAGACGACCAGAACTCGCCCCGATAACCTCGGGCAGAGCTCCTCGCTCGAACCCTGCTACCGGGGTGCCGCTCGAGGTAGCTTCTGCCGCCACCAGCCCGTAGGGTTCGTTCCACCGTGGCGTTACAAACGCGAGCTTCGAGTGCCTCACCACGTCCCGGAGCGTGGAGTGGTCCAGGTGCCCGAGATACCGGACTTGGGTGCCGAGCCACGGTTCGACTTCGGCCTCGAAGTAACCCTTGTCGTGCACGGGGCCGGCGATATCGAGTGACATTCCGGCTTCGAATGCGGCGCGGATCGCGTCAGCAGTGCCCTTCTCCGGAACAATCCGCCCGAACCAAATAGCTCGTTCCCCACCAGGGCCGAACCGCCACGCGTCCGTATCCACTCCGTTGAGCACAACCGTTGAGTCGACCTGATCGGCCCAGGCAAGCTGCATATGCTTGCTCACCGTAACAAAGGTCGTGTTTGCCCCTCGAACACGCATCGCCGACTCGAGCCAGTCCAGGGGTGGCGTATGGAGCGTCGTCACGAGGGGAATGCTGAGCAACCTGGACATCGCGATCGGCAAGTGATGGATACTCACGTTCAGCACCACGTCGAATCGGTTCGCGCCGGACTCGGCAAGGTCGATCATGAGCGACAAGTAGGCATGGTGCTCACGGATCCACATCTTCGGTGAGGCGCCTACATCTTGGCGCGCCGCAGTGCTCGGTTCAAACTCCACCGCATCGTAGAACGATGCGTTCAATGACGGGTCAGAACCCCGCGCGGCGAAAAGCGTGACCTCGTGCCCTCGCTCCGCGAGTTTGGTGACGAGCATGTGTGTGTGGGCCTCAAGGCCGCCAGCGAACGGTTCGATAATCGGAAACCGCGCTGGGCCGATGATACAGATTCTCACTAACGCAGGCTCCGGAGACTTACGGGGACAGAGGTTAGTGCGATGCATGGCAGCATAGCCACCCAAGATGCACGCGAAATCATGAGCACGTCCTTGATCGGTCTTCGGTGATCGTCTCGTTCTTCATAGCATGGGGGTGCTGCTCTCGCATTTCCTGGGAGGCGGGTGGCTGCACCTCCTCGGCGCGCTCAGTGCTCTTCTCCGAGCGCAATCTCAGCCCCCCCCTGACCGAGATCAAGCGGATTTACCCGACTATCACGGTGTATACGCGGCCCATGTAATGTGGCTCGCATGGCGCCACGCGAAGAGGTCCTTGTCCGCTACCTCAAGGCGTGGGAGCAACGGCCGACGCCAGCGCATCCGCGGCAACACCTCGTGACAGTTCGCAGAGAACCAGTCGCGAGATCGCTGGGGCGACGCGGTGCGCAACGCCGAGTTGTTCGTGATGGGACAACCCGACCACCGTCAACGCCCGTCCGTGCGACCTCGACGACTTCCTCGACTTCTCGGCAAAGCAAAACGGCCCGCCGAAGCGGGCCGTCCAGTTCTGTCTCCACACAGAGTGCGCCTGGAGGGACTCGAACCCCCAACCTTCTGATCCGTAGTCAGATGCTCTATCCATTGAGCTACAGGCGCAGGTCGCCTTGGCGACTGATCTAGCTTAGCAACGCCCAGGCGGAAGTTCAAATCCGCCCCAGAGAGTAACTTGGAGAGGTGACAACTGGGCATGCGGGCTTCTCTGAAACGGGCACTACCTGGATAGGACACCGCCGCGGGACGGGCGGCTACACGCTCATCCAGCTCGCCATGTTCATCGCGGGTGTCGCGACGTTCGCGCAGCTCTACGCGCCGCAGGCCGTGCTGCCGCAAATCGCCGACGGCTTCGGCGTCAGCACGGCCGAGTCGGCGCTCATGATCTCAGCGGGCACGCTCGGGCTCGCCCTCGCAGTGGTGCCATGGTCGCTCGTCGCCGACCGCATCGGGCGCAAGCGGGCCATGTCGATCGCGATCGTCGCGGCGACGCTGCTTGCGTTCGTCACGCTCGCGATGCCGAACTTCGAGCTCGCGATCATCGTGCGCTTCTTCGAGGGCTGCGCGCTCGGCGGCGTCCCCGCCGTCGCGATGGCGTACCTCAATGAAGAAGTCCATAAGAAGGATGCGGCCGCCGCGGTCGGCACGTTCATCGCCGGCAACACGATCGGCGGCCTCTCAGGGCGCATCATCTCAGGCCCGCTCGCCGAAGCGACCGGCTCGTGGCAGTTCGGCGTGCTCGCGGTCGCGATTCTCTCGGCCATCGCATCCGTGCTCTTCATTCTGCTCGCGCCGCGGCCGAGCGGCTTCCAACCGCTGAGCCAGATCAGCATCGGCGAATCGGTCGCGACCACGCTGCGCAACGCCTGGCGCCACCTGCACGACCCGGTGCTCGTGTCGCTCTACGTGCAGCCATTCCTACTCATGGGCGGCTTCGTCGCGATCTACAACTACCTCGGCTTTCACCTCAGCGCGCCGCCGTTCCTGCTACCGGTGTGGGTGTCGTCGATGGTGTTTCTCGCCTACCTCGCGGGCTCGGTATCGTCGCCGTTCGCGGGGCGCATCGCGGGGTGGCACGGCCGCAAGCTTGTCATGATCGTGTGCGACCTCGTCGCCATCGCCTCGCTGTTGCTCATGCTCATCCCGAACCTCTGGGCGATCATCGTCGGCCTCGTGCTCATGACCGCGGCATTCTTCGGCTCGCACTCAACCGCATCCGGCTGGGCCGGCGCCTGGCCGACCGAGGGCCGCGCGCAGTCGACCGCCCTCTACAACCTGCTCTATTACGTCGGGTCGAGCGTGTTCGGCTACGTGGGCGGCGTCTTCTACCAGCAGTGGGGCTGGGATGCGCTCGTCTACCTCGTCGCGGGGTTGTTTGGCTCGGGCATGCTCGTCGGCATCATCGTGCTGCCGCGCAAGCCACGGGCCTCGCGCTCCTAGCGCTCGGCCGGCCGTAGGTTCGCGGCCGCCGCAGCGAAGAGCGCGTCGGTCACACGCTCGAGCGTGGCCGTACCGAACGACCAGCTGTGCCAGAATAGCGGCACGTCGATGTGGAGCGCTCCGATGCGCTCGACCGCGTCGACGAGCTGCAGCTCGGGCACCATGCCCCAGCCGAAACCGTTCGCGACGGCCTTCACGAACTCCCCCGAGCCGGGCACGCGGTGCCGCGGCGGCGCGGCCCCGGGCGCGACGCGGGCGAGCAACTCTCGCTGCAGCGAGTCGGATTCGTCGTACTCGATGAGCGGCGCGGCGGCGAAGCCCGGCCGACCCTTGCCGAACCAGCGCGCGCGAAACGTGGGTGTCGCGACCGGCCGGTAGCGCATCACGCCGAGCGGGCGCACGGCGCAGCCCTGCACGGTCTCGCGGTCGGAGCTGATCGCCGCGACGACCGTGCCGTTGCGCAGCAGTTCGGCCGTGCGGCTCTGGTCGTCGCGCTGAAACTCGAACGGGATCTCGCCGGCGAGCGGGGCGAGCGCGGGCAGCACCCAGGTGATGAGCGAGTCAGAGTTCACCGCGATGGGTAGCGACGCCGTCGCATCGTCGCGAAGCACCTGCTCGGCCTCGCTCGAAAGCAGCTCGAGCTGGCGCGCTAGCCGCAGCAGGGCCGCGCCGTGCTCGGTCGCCCGCACCGGCCGGGCACGCACGACGAGCACGCGCCCGACGTCACGCTCGAGCGCACGAATGCGCTGGCTCACCGCCGACGCGGTGACGTGGAGCGCGTCGGCGGCCGCGTCGAAGGAGCCGTGGTCGACGACGGCAACGAGGGCACGAAGGCGGGCGAGATCGAGTTCCATAAGCTTTGCTTAATCTACTGAAGAAAGTTGATTATGACTTAGCCATGGCCGTTTTTACCCTGGAATGCGTGATCTACTCCCCTGGCGCCGCGCTCGCCGGCCTCGGCTTCGGCCTCTCGCTCATCATCGCCATCGGCGCCCAGAACGCCTTCGTGCTGCGCCAGGGCATCCGCCGCGAGCACGTCTTCGCGATCGCCCTGTTCTGCGCGGTCTCGGATGCGGCGCTCATCTCGCTCGGCATCTTCGGCCTCGACGGGCTCATCGCGCTCGCGCCGTGGCTCATCGCGGTGATGCGCTGGGCCGGCGTCGTGTTCCTCGTGTTCTACGGCGCATTCGCGCTCCGCCGAGCGTTTCGTACCGAGTCGCTCGAGCCCGAGGCAGATGGGGAGGCTCGCGCGCCGCTCGGGGCGACGATGCTCGCGATCGCGGCGATCACCTGGCTCAACCCGCACGTCTACCTCGACACCGTGATGCTCATGGGCTCGGTCGCGAACTCGTATCACGAGGCCCGCTGGAGCTTCGGCGCGGGCGCCGTCCTCGGCAGCTTCGCATGGTTCTTCGGGATCGGCTACGGCGCGCGCTGGCTGCGCCCGATCTTCCGCAAACCCCGCGCCTGGCGCATCCTCGACATCGTGATCGCGCTGACGATGTTCGCGATCGCCGCGTCACTCGCGCTGGGAACGTAGCCGCCTCCTCCCCCGCGCACATGCGGTTGAGGATGGGCAGCGCCCCCGTGGTGAACACCAGCGTGACGTGCACGACGACGAACAGCACAAAGGAGAGCATGGCGTGCAAGTGCACGGCGCGGGCGACCTCGACCTGGTAGATCCTGTTGCATCGCTTCGCCTTCGCGGGCCCACAGGCCTGAGGAGAATCACTGTTGACTGAATCCACTTCGCTCGACGCGCGCGACAAGACCAACCCGAACTACGAGCTTCCGCTGCGTCGGCGATGGCGGTCAGTAGCCTCGCGCCTTCGGCGAAGCTGGTGACGCGGTAGCGCGCGTGGCTTCGACCGCGAAGCTCTCGCCCGCCACTCAGCCATGCACAAGGAGCGCGATGAGCTGCGACTTGAAGATCGAGAGAATTTCAGAGAAATTCTCTAATGCGGACACGGAGGGATTTGAACCCTCGGTCCCCCTATTGAGGGACTCCACCTTAGCAGGGTGGTGCACTCGGCCTGACTATGCGACGTGTCCAGACTGACCAAGACTACACGATGTCGGCGGCCTGGAAAATCGGCCGCCAGCATCGCCTAGAACAGGGTCTCGGTGTTCGAGCAGGTCTCCTGATCGGCGGTCTGGCCGTCGAAATCGACGCTCGGCGCTGGCTCGGTGGTGGGTCCAACCGTGCTGTCCGTCGTTGCGTCCGGGCTGGCGGTGCTCGTGGCATCGCCGGTGTCGCCGCTATCGGTGCTGTCGGCACCAGCCGAGTCGGTGCCGCCGGAGTCGCCCGTGCCGGTCGTCGCGTCGGGGCTCGCGCTCTGAATCAACGGTTGATCATCACGCAACAGCTGCCACATGACATCCGCATCGGCGGTTGGTTCGACCCGCCCAGGCGAGTAGACGGAGTCGGCCACCGGCAATCTCACGAACGCCATCGCATCATTCGGCACTTGCGCGAGGGCCGAGGCCAGGCTCACGAGCGTGTCGATGTTGTTCATATTGCTCGACAGCGTCATGTTCTGCGTCGCCGCTCGAGCGATGCCGTAGAGCTTCGTGGGGTTCGTCAGCGTCTCGTTGCTCTTCACGGTGCGGAACAGCGACGAGAGGAACACCTGCTGGTTCGTGATGCGCGCGAGGTCGGAACCGTCGCCCACGCCGTGGCGGGTGCGGAGGAACTTCAGCGCCTCCTCACCCTTGAGCGAGTGGGTGCCGGCGTCAAGACTGAGGCCAACGTAGGTGTCCTCGATCGGCTGCTCGACGCAGACGTCGACACCGCCGACCGCATTCGACATCTCGATGACGCCGCGGAAGGTGATCATTGCGGCGTACTGAATGTCGAGGCCGCTCATCTCCTCGACCGTCGCGACGATGCAGCCCATGCCGCCTTCGTCGAGAATCGAGTTCATCATGACGCCGTAGCGCTCGGACACCTGCTCGCCGTCGTCGTTCGTGCACGTCGGCGTATCGACGAGGGTGTCACGCGGAATCGACACGACCGAGGCGTGCGAGTGGTCCTCCGAGAGGTGGAAGATCATGTTCACGTCGTTGAGCGTGCCGTCGGCGTCGGGCGAGCCCTCGCCGAACTCCTCGCCCTGGCCGACTCGCGTGTCGCTGCCGACGAGCAGGATGTTCACGCCACCCTCGAACGTGTCGATGCTCGGGTCGGAGTTGTCTTCGAGCTCAAACGTGCTGACGTTGCCGAGCAGGTTCCAGTAGACGATCGTGCCGAAGGTGATGAGCGACACGAGCAGCACGGCGACAACCATGCCGACGCCCTTGCCCACGGTGCCCCACGTGCTGGTCACGGCGAGTCGCCCGTGCCGCGCCTGTGTGCCGCTCGGGGCGGCGGCGCGGGGGGAAGTGTGGTTTGCCAAGCACGGACTCCAGAGAGGGGGACAACGGATGCGCGGAGGGCGTGGGATTCGAACCCACGGGACATTGCTGCCCACTGGTTTTCAAGACCAGCTCCTTAGGCCGCTCGGACAGCCCTCCAAACCGACAACAATTCGATAACGAATCAGTCGGGCTGCGACATATCGTAGCCGACCTTCGCGAGGGCAAGTGCAAGACCGTCGTGATAAAAGTCCGTCGTCAGGTCACTCGCGGCGTCAATCACCTGTTGCGGCGCGTTTCCCATGGCGAAACTCCGCCCGCCAATTTCCTTCGCCCACTCGAGCATCTGGATGTCGTTGAAGCCGTCGCCGGCGACGACGACGTTGCGCCCGGAGATGCCGAGGTTCGTGCGCACCTTCTCGAGCGCGGTCGCCTTGTTCACGCCCTCGGGCGCGATGTCGAGCCACGCCGACCAGCCCACCGAGTAGGTCACCTGATGCAGGCCCGAACCCTTGACCTCGGCAACGAATTCCTCGACCGAGTGGTCCGGCGAGACCACGACGAGCCGCGTCACGGGCTGCCCGAGCAGATCCTCAAACTTCACCTCGGTGCCCTGCGCCTCGAAGCTGCCATCAGGGAACTGACCCGAGTAACGATAGACGCCATCCGGCCCCTCGACCGCGAAGCGCGCATTGCGCAGCACGGGCCGCAGGCGGATGAGCGCATCCGTCGGGTCGAACGTCTCGACCCACGTAGCCGAGTAGTCGCTGTTCGCCGGGGCCGAGACGCCCTCGGCGCGCTCGAGCACCATTGCCCCGTTCGCCGCGACGAGGTAACGCGAGTCGAGCGAAAGGCGTTCGCGCACCGGCAGCATGTCGGCCGCTGACCGCCCCGTGGCGAGCATCACCTCGTGGCCCTCGGCGCGCAGCCGCTTGACCTGCTGTCGGGTTGCGTCGGGAATCTCGCCGTCGACATCGAGGATCGTGCCGTCGATGTCGAGGGCAATCAGCAGCTGCTCGGTCATGCGATCGGCTCCAGCACCTCGAGGCCGCCGAGGTACGGGCGCAGCGCCTCGGGCACGAGCACCGAACCGTCGGCACGCTGGTGAGTCTCGAGAATCGCGACGAGCCAGCGAGTGGTGGCGATCGTGCCGTTCAGCGTCGCGACCGGCTGGGTCTTGCCGTCGTCGCCGCGGGTGCGGATGCCGAGGCGTCGCGTCTGGTACGTGGTGCAGTTCGACGTCGACGTGAGCTCGCGGTACGCGTCCTGCGTCGGCACCCAGGCCTCAACGTCGTACTTGCGCGCGGCCGAAGAGCCGAGGTCGCCGGCCGCGGTGTCGATGACGCGGTAGTGCAGGCCGAGGGCCTGCATCATCTCTTCCTGCCAGCCGAGCATGCGCTGGTGTTCGGCCTGCGCATCCTCGGGGGTCGTGTAGACGAACATCTCGACCTTGTTGAACTGGTGCACGCGGATGATGCCGCGGGTGTCCTTGCCCGCCGAGCCGGCCTCCCGGCGGTAGCAAGTCGACCAACCGACGTAACGCAGGGGCTCAGCGACGTCGATGATCTCGTCGGCGTGGTAGCCCGCGAGCGCGACCTCGCTCGTGCCGGTGAGGTAGAGATCGTCGGCCGGCAGGTAGTAGATCTCGTCAGCGTGCTCGCCCAGGAAGCCGGTGCCGCGCATGATCTCGGGCTTCACAAGGGTGGGCGGCGTCAGCATGATGAAGCCGTTCTCGATCGCCTTGTTGAGGCCGAGTTGCATTACGGCGAGTTCGAGCCGCGCGCCGATGCCACGCAGGTAGTCGAAGCGGGCGCCCGATACCTTTGCGCCTCGCTGCATGTCTATCGCGCCGAGCAGCTCACCGATCTCGAGGTGGTCGCGCGGGGCGAAGTCGAACTCGGGCTTCACGCCCTCGGTGCGCAGCACGACGTAGTCGTCCTCGCCGCCGGCGGGCACCTCGTCGAGCACGATGTTCTCGATCTTGCCCACCGCATCCGCGAACGCAGTCTCGGCCTCGTTGGCGCTCGCCTGCGCGTCCTTGACCTGCGCTGCGAGCTCCTGCACGGCGGCGAGCAGCGCGGGGCGCTCCTCCTTCGATGCCTTGCCGATTTCCTTCGAGCGCGCGTTCTGTTCGGCGCGCAGCGACTCGTAGCGCTGGAGGGCCTCGCGTCGCGACGAGTCCGCCGCGATCGCCTCGTCAACGGTGGCCGGGTCGTTGCCGCGGGCCGCTTGCGAACGCTTGACTACGTCGGGGGACTCTCTCAGGAGCTGAACATCGATCACCCTGCCATGCTATCGACCTCGGGAAACTGATGCCGAGCGGCGACGATTGCCGCCTAGCATTAGTGCCATGACAGCGAAGCGTGCCGCGATTGTCGCGAACCCCGTGAAGATCGATATGGCGCAGTTGCGACGCCTGCTCCCCGCGATGGAGCGCGCACACGGCTATGCCGACACGCTCATCCTCGAGACGACGGCCGACTCCCCCGGCACCGAGCAGACGCTCGAGGCGATCGATGCCGGCGTCGACGTCGTCATCGCCGCGGGCGGCGACGGCACCGTGCGCCTCGTCGCCGACGCGCTCGCGCACTCGGATGTGCCGATCGGCATCATCCCCGCCGGCACCGGCAACCTGCTCGCGCGCAACCTCGGCCTCGTCGACCGGTTCAACCGCATCTTCGACCTCGAGGATGCGCTCGAGGTCGCGTTCGGCAACTGCGAGCGCCGCATCGACCTCGGTGAGGTCGACGTCGAGCGCCCCGACGGCGAGCACGAGCGCTTCCGCTTCGGCATCATCGCGGGCGTCGGCATCGACGCGGGCATGATCGAGCACACCGACGAAGAGCTCAAGGCGAAGATCGGCTGGCTCGCCTACTGCGGCGGCATCGCGCGCTGGCTGATCGGCTCGGGCGCGTTCAGCGCGCGCTTCAAGATCGCCGGTGGCCGCACGTGGGGCACACGCGCCTCGAGCATCATGATCGGCAACTCGGGCAGCTTGCCCGGCGGCCTTAACCTGCTGCCCGACGCCGACATCGACGACGGTCTCATCGACATGGTGATCATGCGTCCGCGCGGCCCGCTCGGCTGGTCGATGGTCGCGGCTGGGGTGATCGCCCGCAACCTACCGAGGGTGAAGCTGCCAGCGCATGGCGCGGTCAACTACTTCCAGGGCGAGGAGATTCTGCTGCGCCTCGACGGCGGCCCGCAGAACTTCGAGCTCGACGGCGACACCGAGGGTGAGGTCATTGCACTGCGCGCCCACACGCTCGAGGGTGCACTTGTCGCCCGCGTGCCGGTCACGCGGTAGCGACCGGGTCGCGTTCGCGGACGGCCCGCCTTTCAGTACGGCCGCGCCATGCGGGGCGTCACTTGTGGCGCGCTCAGCGACAACTGGCCACCTCACAATCGCGCCACTCATCGCTCACCGCGCCACTCGCAACCCACGGGCGCAAGCCGAGGCAAGGTGCGAATGCGCGCATCCACGCCCCCGAGTTATCCACAGCCCAGAGTTGTCCACAGTTTGGGCGCCGCTCTCGGGCATGACGAAACGCTGCACGCTGTACTGCCGGTCATGAGACTCGAGTTCACTACCACCGATAGCTATGACGCCGCCGCGCGCGGGGCGCACATCCGTCGCCAGCACCGCAGCGGCCACGCCATCAAGGTCGGCCTTGGGGGCTACCTGCTCCTCGATGAATCTGAACTTGAGAACACCGTTGACCCGCTCGCGATCGCGGCGGCGCGCGCGATCGCGGTCGGCCGGGCGAATCCATCGAGTGTCGTCAGCGGCGAGGCCGCCGCTGTGCTCCACGACTTGCCACTACTGGAGAAGCACCTCGAACATCCGGTGCTCCTCACCCGGGCCTGGCACGGGCGCGCGAACGCCTGGCACCGAGTGCGCCGCGCCCCGTTGCGCGACGATGAGGTGGTCGAGCAGTTCGGCGTCCGGTGCACCAGCGTCGCGCGCACGATCACTGACCTCGCGGGTCGCGTCTCCCCGCCGCAACTGCTCGCGCTCGTTGATGCGGCCACCCGGCGCGATCCCGGCTTCACACTCGATCCGCGCGTACCGCAGCATCGACATCGTCTCGTTTGGGTCGCGGCCCACGCCTCGGGGCGCTCAGAGAGCATTGGCGAGTCGATCAGCCGCGGGCTGTTGCTTGCGCGCGGCGTCGAATTTCCGCACGTGCAGGCGACGATCACGAACGAGCAGGGGAAGTTCATCGCGCGAGTCGACTTCGCGCATCCGGCCGGCGTCATCGGCGAGTTCGACGGCAAGGTGAAGTACGGCGCTCTCGTTCCCGTTGGGAAGACTGCTGCAGATGTCGTGATGGAAGAAAAGCGGCGCGAAAATAAGCTCCGTGCGCTCGGATGGACGATCGTGCGGTGGGACTGGTCGCTGCTGCACCAGCCCGACGAGCTGACGCGCCAAGTACGCGAGGCGATCGAGCGCGCATCCGCACTGCCGGCGCCCCGTGGGGGCGTGCACCAGCGGGCGGTCAGCCCCGACCAACCTCGCGATTGGGAGACGCTACTCGGGCTGAACGCATCGGCCCCGGCCGCGTTCTGAGCCAGTCGCGCGACCAGCGACCAGCGGCGCTGTCGACGGCAAGAGGCGCTGACAGGAGCACGCCACTTGTACGCCAACGCGCCACTAAGCGCGGCAGCCAACGACGAGCCGCGCAGAAGTGGCGCGACCAGCGACAAGTGACGCTGTCATCATCGCACCACTTTCACGCAGACGCGCCACCAACGGCACACCGAACGACAAACAGTGCGGATGCGGCGCCACCAACGACAAGGAGCGCTGTGAGCGGCCATAGGCGCGACCAGCGATTAGAGGCCCGTCCGGTACGCGCCACTCGTACGTCAGCGCGCCACTATGCACGGCAGCCAACAACAAACAGCACGGAAGCGGCGCCAGCCGCGACAAGCGGCGCCAGCCGCGACAAGAGGCGCCGTGAGCGACAAGAGGCGCCACGAGCGACAAGGGGCGCTGTCAGCACCAAAAGGCGCCGTCAGGAACGCGCCACTTGTACGCCAACGCGCCACCCAACGACAGCGCCAAAGACGAGCAGCGCGGAAGTGGCGCGACCAGCGACAAGGGGCGCTGTCAGGATCGCGCCCTTTGTACGGCAGCGCGCCACTAAGCGCGGCAGCTAACGACAAACAGCACGGAAGCGGCGCGACCCGCGACAAGGGGCGCCGTGAGCGATAAGGGGCGCCGTGAGCGATAAGGGGCGCTGTCAAGATCGCGCCACTTGTACGTCAGCGCGCCACTAAGCGGCGCCGCGGCGCGCTAGCGGGCGCTGTCGAGCGTGTCGAACCAGCGCTGCGCTTCGGCGTAGTTCGCGTCGCTCGCGGCCGGGTCTTCGTCGACGCTCGACGCGGCCGCGCGCGGGTACGAGCCGAGGAACTTGACCGACGGGCTGTAACGGCGCAGGCCGAGCAGCGCATCCGCCACCCGCGCGTCGTGGAGGTGTCCGTCGAGGTCGACAACGAAGCGGTAGCGGCCCGGCTGCTCGGGAATCGGCCGCGAGGTGATCATCGAAAGGTTGATGCCGCGGGTCGCGAACTGCTCGAGCATCGTCATGAGCCCGCCCGGGCGTTCCTCGGGCAACTCGACGATGAGTGAAGTCTTGTCGCGGCCGGTGCGCGCCGGCACGTCCGTGCGCGTCGTCACGAGCGCGAACCGGGTGCGGGCCTGCGCGTTGTCTTGGATGTCGTCGGCGAGCACCTCGAGATCGAAGCGCTCGCGGATGTTCACCGGCGTCACCGCGGCGTCGATGAGGTCGGGGCGGTCGAGCAGCACCTCGGCGCTCGCGATATTGCTCGAGGCGGCGACATGGCCGTGCCCCGGCAGGGTGCGGTGCAGCCAGCGGCGGCACTGGCCGTAGGCGACCGGATGCGCGGCGACGGTGTGGACGTCGTCGAGCGTCACGCCCGGGCGCACGGCGAGCGAGAAGCGCACCGGCACGACGTACTCGCCCACAATACGCAGACCTTCCATCGTCGCGAGGGCATCCTGCGACGCCGTCACGCCGCCCTCGATCGAGTTCTCAATGGCGATCATCGCGGCAAACGAGGTGCCCGTCTGCACATCCATGAGTGCCTCGAGCACATTGGCCACGGGCTTCCACACCTTGCCTTCGGCCTCGGGGGCGAGGCGGAGCGCCATCTCGGTGAAGGTGCCCGCCGGCCCCAGGTACGAAATGGTGTCGGATGCGCTCATATGTCGAGCCTATTGCAACCAAATACTGTCAGGATGAACCCATGCATGAACGAGCCGGCACAGTTGCACTTCCCGAAGACCTCATCGACGTTGATGACCTCATCGGCGCCTACTACCGCAATGTTCCGAACGTCGACGAACCGACGCAGCGCGTCGCCTTCGGCACCTCGGGGCACCGCGGCTCGAGCCTGACGTCGTCGTTCAACGAGACGCACATCCTCGCCATCACGCAGGCGATCGTCGAGTATCGCACCGAGCAGGGCGTCACCGGGCCCCTCTTCATCGGCCGCGACACACACGCGCTGAGCGCGCCAGCCGAAGAGACGGCACTCGACGTGCTCGCGGCGCACGGCGTCAACGTGCTCGCCGACTCGAATAACTCGTGGGTGCCGACCCCGTCGCTCTCACGCGCGATCGTGGCGTACAACGCCGACCCGGCCCACGCATCCGCCCAGGCCGACGGCATCATCATCACCCCGAGCCACAACCCGCCGCAGGACGGCGGCTTCAAGTACAACCCGCCCCACGGCGGCCCCGCCGACACCGACGCGACAAAGTGGATCGAAAACCGCGCGAACGACCTCATCGCGGGCGGCAACGAGGGCGTCGAGCGCACGAACTCCGACGGCAAGATCGGCCGCTACGACTTCCGCACCGAGTACGTGAACGACCTCGCGAAGGTGATCGACTTCGAGGCGATCCAGCGCGCGGGCGTGCGCATCGGCGCCGATCCGCTCGGCGGCTCGAGCGTCGAGTACTGGCAGGCGATCGCCGACACCTACGGCATTGACCTCACCGTCGTGAACCCGAACGTCGACCCGCGCTGGCCGTTCATGACGCTCGACTGGGACGGCAAGATCCGCATGGATCCCTCGAGCCCCTCGGCGATGGCCTCGGTGCTCGCGCACCGCCAGGACTACGACATCCTTACCGGCAACGACGCCGACGCCGACCGTCACGGCATCGTCACCCCGGCGCACGGCCTCATGAACCCGAACCACTACCTCGCAGTGGCGATCGACTACCTCGCGACGCACCGCCCCGGCTGGTCGGCGGATGCGGGCATCGGCAAGACGCTCGTGTCGAGTTCGATGATCGACCGCGTCGTCGCGAGCCTCGGCCGCAAGCTCGACGAGGTGCCGGTGGGCTTCAAGTGGTTCGTGCCCGGCCTGAGCGACGGCAGCGTCGTGTTTGGCGGCGAGGAGTCGGCGGGCGCGTCGTTCCTCACCTTCGAAGGTACGACGTGGACGACCGACAAGGACGGCATCCTGCTCGCCCTGCTCGCGGCCGAGATCATCGCCGTGACGGGCCGTTCGCCCTCGCACTACTACCAAGACCTGGTCGCGAAGTTTGGCGACCCTGCCTACCAGCGAGTGGATGCGCCGGCCACGCCCGCGCAGAAGGCAAAGCTCAAGGCACTCTCGGGCGACGCGGTAACCGCAACCGAGCTCGCGGGCGAGCCGATCGTCGCCCGCCTCACTGAGGCACCCGGCAACGGCGCGGCCATCGGCGGCCTCAAGGTCGTCACCGAGAACGCCTGGTTCGCGGCTCGCCCGAGCGGCACCGAGGACGTCTACAAGATCTACGCCGAGTCGTTCAAGGGCCCGGAGCACCTCGCACAGGTGCAGGCTGAGGCGAAGCAGATCGTCGACGCGGCGATGCAGTAGCGCCGAGGGCGCCGGTGGGCGGAACTAGCCGACCGGCGCCACCTCGGGCTGCGGCTCGGCGGCCATGTCGCCGTTGATCGTGATGCCGGCGGAGTACTCCATCGAGAAGCCGTCGCCGTCACCGTTGTCGCAGTTCACACCGGTCGAGTAGTTGATCGAGCAGGTGTACGGGCCCGCGGTGATCGGGGTGTCGTAGGCGAGCGCCTGGCCGCCGCCGAAGCCGCTGGTCAGGCACGGGTAGGTCGCGCCGTCGGTCGTGACGCCAGCGGATGCACCGGCGTAGAGGCCGTTCTGGCACATCTCGGCGGGGGCGGCGAAGTTCGTCGCAGTGAGCTGGCAGGCGACACCGGTCTCCTGCGTGATCTGGCAGCGAATGTTGCCCGAGCCCGACTGGAACGTAACCGGATCGAACGGCTCTTGCGTCGGCTCGGCCGTCTGGGTTTCGGTTTCGGTCGGTCCGCCGTCGCCGAGGTTGCCCCCGACGGTCGGCGCGGTCGACTCGGTGCCGGCCGAGGTCTGTGACTGCTCTCCCTCGGCCGCCGGGTCACTCTGACCGCTGCCGAAGAGTGCACTAATGCCGAAAGCGCCGATGATGAGCACAACGGCCGCAGCCGCAGCGATGAGGATCGTCATGACGCCTTTGCGGCGACGCTGCACTTCCTGCGGGGTGTACTTCGGGTCGCCGTTCTTGGGGCCCCGCGGACCGGAACCGCCTGGGCCGGTCGGGCCGCCTGGGCCACCAGTGCCACCGCCCACGTTGATGGCCGTGCCTGCGCCGACCGCGGTTGCGCTTTCGGCTGCTCGGCGTTCGGATGCGCGCCAGTCGCGTGTCGACGCCGGCGAGGCCTGCTGGTTACGCTCGGACTGCTGCTCGGAGTCGTCGAACTCCGACATGAGGCTGTCGAAGTTGAGTTCGCGGTCCTGCGGGTCCTGCGGCTGCGAGGAGGACTGCTGCTGTGGCGGCTGTGGCTGCGCCCAGCCCTGCTGCTGGTTTTGTTGCGCGAGTGGCGGCAGCGTCGGCATCGAGGAGCCGGCCGCGGCCTGCTGCTGCACCGCTTGTTCGGCCTGTTCTTGTTCGGCCTGAGCCTGCTCGGCTCGTGCGCGGTCTGCCTGCTCACGTTCGGCGGCGGCCTGCGCTTCGGCCTGCGCCCGCTGAGCTTGCTCCGCCTGCGCGCGCTCGGTGGGCGCATCCGTGAAGAACGCGTTCGCGCGCTCCTGCTGTTCGCGCTGCTGCGGGTCGACCTCGGCTTGCGGCAGGGGCGCAAAGGCCGACTCGGCCCGGCTCTCTGCCTGCGTCGGGGCCGGCGCTGGGGCCTGCTGCGATGACTGCGCCTGCTGGGGCGCCGGGAACTGCGGCAGCTCCTGCTGCCCGGCGTCCTGCTGCACGTCGCCCTGCACATCGTCCTGCACGTACTTCGGCGAGGAGATCGGGTGGTCGGCGGGGTCGTCGGGCAGACCCTCGATGAGCTGCGTGAAGGTCGCCTCGTCGGCGACGCGCCGGCGGTCCGGGTCTACCTGCCAGGTCTCGGCGGTGCGGGCGCGCTCTTCCTGCTCACGCGCATCCTCGTGCTGGCTGGCGGCGCTTTGCTCGACCGTCTCATGAGCGCTCAGCGCGTGCTGGATGTCGTCGAGCGACATCTGGCGCGTCTTCGGCTCGATGGGCTCGCCCGACTCCTCGAACGGCGAGGCCGCAGGCGCCGACTGCTGGGGTGCGGCGGTCTCGGGTGGAGCCGATGGCTGCGAGGTCTCCTCAGCGACGTGCCGCGGGAACATCGGCGGCACCTGCCCGGTGTCGCCTGCCGCGACATCTTCGACCGGCCCGGTCTCGTAGACGTTCGGGTTGAAGCGACGCCGCGAGCGCCGCGACCGCAACTCTTCGGGCGCCGCGGGCTGCGCGGGCGCATCCTGCGATTGCTGCGCGCTCGACTTCGGCACGAACTGGCTAAAGAAGTCATCGTCTTCGCCGAACCCTGCGTCGGCCGAGCCGACCGCGAACGGGTCTGGCGATCCGCCGCCCGGTCGGTGCATCACTGAATTGCGCTCGGCCGCGTCGCCGGCTTGCGCCGACTCCTGCGTGGTCGCCAATCGGCTGCCACACTCGCCGCAAAAACGCTGGCCCGCGACGATGGTGGCCCCACACACGGGACAGGTCTTGTTGCTCATCATGCCTCCTGCCGCCAATTTACCGCGACCGATGGCAGAACCTCGGCAATGTAGTACGGGCGGCGTACAATTCATCAGCTAACGACAATACGGTGCACGGTGCGGCGCGCGAGGGGAAATTTCTGCATGGCGAAGAACCGAGCCCACCAGCCAGTCACCTCGCAGATCCTCACCAAGCGCAGCATCCACCTCGTCCTCCTCAGCATCATCGTGTCGATGTTCTTGTCGGCGCTGAACCAGACCGTCGTCGGCACCGCGATGCGCACGATCGCCGACGAACTCGGCGGCCTGTCGCTGCAGGCGTGGGTGACCACCGCGTTCCTCATCGCTTCGACGGTGAGCACGCCGATCTACGGCAAGCTTTCGGATGTGCTGGGTCGCCGACCGCTCATGCTCACGGCCATCGTGATCTTTGCGCTCGGCTCAGTGCTGTCGACGTTCTCGCAAGACATGATTCAGCTCGCCGCCTTCCGCGCGGTGCAGGGGCTCGGCGCCGGTGGCCTCATGTCCTTGCCGCTCGCGATCCTCGCCGACATGTTCGCGCCGAAGGATCGCGCCCGCTATCAGGGCCTGTTCATGGCGGCGTTCGGCGTCGCCTCGGTCGCCGGCCCGCTCATCGGAGGCCTGTTCGCGGGCATGGACGAGTTGCTCTGGATCTCGGGCTGGCGCTGGGTGTTCCTCATCAACGTGCCGCTCATCGCGATCGCGTTCGTGCTCGTCTCGCGGTTCCTCCACCTGCCCCGCAAGCGGGCGCAGCCGCGCATCGACTTCGGCGGCGCCGCGCTCGTCACGCTCATCGTCGTGCCACTCATTCTCGTCGCCGAGCAGGGCGCGTACTGGGGCTGGACCTCGGCGCCGGCGGTCGTTTGCTATGTCGTCATCGTCGCGGCGTTCGTCGGCTTCATCTTCACCGAGCGCTACATGGGCCGCGACGCGCTGATTCCGCTGCGACTGTTCTCGTCGCGCGCCTTCACGATCGCGGTGCTGCTCAGCGTGCTCGTCGGCTTCGCGATGTTCAGCGTCATGACAACGCTGCCGCTCTACATTCAGGTCATCATGGAGCTCGAGCCGACCGCCGCGGGCCTCGCGCAGCTGCCGCTCATCGGCGCGCAGCTCATCACGTCCTCGGTCATCGGCTTCGTCTATGCGAGACTCGGGCGCGCGAAGTGGATCGTCGTGCTCTGCCTCACGCTACTCACCGTCGCCTTCGCGATTCTCGTCACGCTGCGCTACGACGACCCACTCTGGAAGCTCTACCTGCCGATGGTGCTCTTCGGCGCCGCGCTCGGCGGGCTGCTGCAGGGCCTCACCCTCGTGCTGCAGAACTCGGTCGACGCGACCGAGATGGGTGTCGCGACCAGCGCATCCTCGTTCTTCCGCTCGATTGGCGGCACGCTCGGCACCGGCATCACCTTCTCGCTGCTGTTCGGTACGCTGACGCAGACGATTCCGGCGGCGCTCGATGCACCCGCCCACTCGGGCCCGGTCGCCGACGCCCTCGCCGAACAGGCAAAGTCGCCCGACGCCGCGAACGAGCGCATCGTCGAGCTACTCAACGGCCCGAGCAATCAGGCGGCCGCCGCGATGAACGGCGACACGAGCTTCCTCACCGGCGCCGATGAGCGCCTCGCCGCGCCGTTCATGGACGCGTTCAACAACTCACTCGTCTACGGCTACTGGCTCGGGCTTGGCATGCTCGTCATCGCACTGCTGCTCTCGTTCGTGCTGCCAAACCAGCCGTTCCGCACGGCGTCGGCACTGCAAGAGATGCAGCAGCGCGGCGACCTGCGCAGCAACGCGACGACCTAGTCAGCGGCACAGCGCGCCCTCGGCTTCGCTCGGTAGCGTGAGGCCATGTCTGATGCTTACACCGTGACGCACGAGCCCGACAACGAGCGCTACGCCCTCTACCTCGATGATGAGGTCGCCGGTTTCGCGCACTACACCGAGACCGAACACGAGCTCGTCTTCGACCACACCGTGGTCGACCCCGTCCATCGCGGCACGGGTGTCGCGTCGAAGCTCGTGAAGTCGGCGCTCGACGACGTGCGCGACAACAGCACGAAGCGCGTCGTGCCCGCGTGCAGCTACGTGCAGGCATGGATCGCGCGGCACGAAGATTACAGCGCTCTCACACAGCGCTAACCTTCGGCCAATGCCCCGTGCATAGCGTGGGGGGCATGAACAAGAACACCACCCGCATCGCACTGTCCCTCGTCGCCACCCCGGTGCTGCTCGGCACCCTGGCCGCGTGCTCGAGCGGCGGCGACGCAACGAGCGCGGATGCGCCCGAGGTGGCGGACTCGCAGGCTCCGGACGAGACGCAGGCGCCCGCCGAGACCGCGGCGCCCGAGTCGAGCGCCGCGCCGAGCGACGACAGCTCGCAGGGCCAGGCCGCGTCGGGCGTCGACTACACGGCCGCGATCACGGCGGCCCAGGATGAAGTGGGTTCCGGCAGCTTCGCGGTTTCACTTGATCTCGACGATGACGGCGACGACCGCTTCGACATCGAGGTCGCACTTGACGGCGTGGTCTACGAGGTCGAGGTGTCGGCCGACGGCACCGCGCGGATCGAAGAGCAGGATGACGACGAGCTCAGCCGTCTCGATGAGGTGAACGTGTCGATGGAGCAGGCGATCGCCCTCGCGCAGGAGCACCAGTCGGGTGTCGTTGACAGCATCGACCTCGACAGCGACGACGGCAGCCTGCACTGGGATGTCGACTTCGATGACGACGACGGCAACGAGCAGCCTGACCTCGAGATCGACGCCGCGACCGGCGACATCCGCGAGGACTAGCGCATCGGGGAGGTGTGGCGGGCCGCTACGGCACGCGGTTGAGCCACTCGGGCGTCGAGAACTTCGACGCCACGAGTTCCTCGGCGCGGCCGAGCTCCTCCGGCGTGATGTCTGCGGGGGTGCCGCCATGTAGGGCCACGAAGGTGTCGCGCAGGTGCCCGATGATCTCGGCCCGGGGCATCCCGGTCTGCGACTTCAGCGGCGAGACCCGCTTCTTCGCCGACTTCGTGCCCTTGTCGCTCATCTTCTCGCGGCCGATCCGCAGCCTGTAGGACGATCGACCGTCAGCGCCTTTACCAATTATTCACTTGCGCAATCATCGGAGTCATCAGAAACTCTCAAGAGAAAAGGAGAAACGCACTCATCCCTTTCGTCAAATCTTAGGAGGCAACATTGGTTGCACGTTACATCGTCGGGGCCGTTTCCGTACTAACGTTGACTGGCACATTTTATCTAACCCCAACCATGTCCAATACTGAGCCCTCTGAGGATATTTCAGTCACATTTGGCGCTATTGAAGGTGCATCCTTCATTGAAATATATGATTCAATAATGTCCGGCAACGAGCCTGAAATCGTCGCCGAATATTTTAGTGAACTTTCCGAGTCGGAGTCAATTCCAGAAATTCTAGGACTCGACCATCTTACGGATTCAGAACGTGTTGAAGTTCTTGAAAGTGCAGAATCTAGCGCCTCGTCCGACTCCCCACTGACTCTTGACGCTCAGAACCTAGTTGAATCAGCCGAAGAGCCGTCAACACAGCCGATGAGTTTCACATCCGCGCCTGTTCGTGGAACAGCGACAAACAACCGCTTCACATGGACACTGTCGGCCCGCTATAACTGGACCACATGCACGCTGGTTATTTGCACGACCTCATCCTGGGTCGATTTCAGAATAACGACGAATCCCGGCCGAACTGGCAGCTACACTGCAGTAAACTTCACTCGTGGAGGCAAAGGGGAAGTGCAGAGTGGATCAATGACGAGTACCATTTATGCGTCAGGTTCAAAGATTGACACAAACACAAACTCCTGGACGTTTAGCACGAGCGGAAAGCAATGGAACACACCTCACTCATCCACCACTGGAAAAACGTATCAAGCGTACTACCTGATTAAGTGGCGGACACCGAATGGCAGCACCGGTACAACAGAGTGGAAGACGGGAAAGTCTGCTTCTTGTAAGGCTCCCACTTCAACTGCCGCATTCCGATGCTTGTTCCCTGCCTGATCAACATGAGCGGTCATATCGAATGGGGCATTCCCGACCACGAGGGCAGCACTGAACAGGAACTCGTCGACCTCGTGGCCACCGGCGACGAATCGACGCTCTTTCACCTGGCGGGTGAAGAGCGGCTTCCACCCTCGATCTACGTCGCATTGTTCGATACGGGCAATGCGGGAGTGCTCGGCAACCTCGCAACCGGCGCCGACGTGCCGAGGTCGGTGATCGAGGGCATCGTTGCACGCGGAGGAGCAGCGGGCGAGCTCGCCCGGGTCAACGACAATGCGAGCCCCGAGACCAAGGACACTGCGTCAATAGGCGAACTCAGCTATCGCTCACTGCACCTGTATCTCGAGGAGCGCGGGGCGACCGAGGCACAGAGGAAGCACGTGCTTGATGCCTTCGAGGCAACTGGTCCGGGCCCCGGCGGCCCACTGCTCGGGGAGGTGTGGCGGGCCGCTACGGCACGCGGTTGAGCCACTCGGGCGTCGAGAACTTCGACGCCACGAGCTCCTCGGCGCGGGCGAGTTCCTCCGGCGTGATCTCGCCGGGGGTGCCGCCGTGCCGGGCCACGAAGGTGTCGCGCAGGTGCTCGATGATCTCGGCCCGGGGCATCCCTGTCTGCGACTTCAGCGGGGAGACCCGCTTCTTCGCCGACTTCGTGCCCTTGTCGCTCATCTTCTCGCGACCGATGCGCAGCACCTGCACCATCTTCTCGGCGTCGATGTCATACGATAGCGTCGCGTGGTGGAGCACGGCACCCGAGCTGAGTCGCTTCTGCGCAGCGCCGCCGATCTTGCCCTGCGGCGACGCGATGTCGTTGAGCGGCTCGTAGCTCGCCTCGATGCCGATGCTCGTGAGTGCCTCGAGCACCCACTCATCGAGGAAGCTGTAGGACTCGGTAAAGCTCATGCCCGCGACCAGCTCGGCCGGAACGTAGAGCGAGTACGTCACGATCGACCCGGCCTCCATGAACATCGCCCCGCCGCCCGAGATGCGGCGAACGACCTGCACGCCGTACTTCTCCGCGTTCTCGAGGTCGACCTCGTTCTTCACCGACTGGAACGAACCAAGCACGACGGCCGACTCGTCCCACTCCCAGAACCGCAGCGTCGGCGGGCGGTGGCCAGCGCCGACCTCCTCGGTGAGCACCTGATCAAGCGCGACCTGCGTCATCGGCGAGAGCGGGCCGTGCTGAATGACCTGCCAGTCATACTCGCGCCAGTCGCGCGCGCCGAGAATCGCGCGGCGCACGGCCACGGCCACGGCCTCGGGCGAGAAGCCGAGCAGCACCGAATCCGCGGGCAGTGCGTCGCGCACCGCGCGCGCGATGTCCTCGCTCGTGCTCTCGAGCGACAGCCCGTTGAGCGCCGCGTTCACCAGTTCGAGCGCCTCGTCGGGCTCGAGGAAGAAGTCGCCGGCGAGGCGCACGTTCGCGAGTGCGCCGCCCTCGGCGTCGAAGTCGATGACGACAAGCTTGCCGCCGGGAACCTTGTATTCGCCGTGCACGAGTGCCGGCCTCCGATCTTCGGTCGTGTGCGTTAGCGCCCGAGTTCGCTCGGCGCGCGAAGGTGCCAGTCGAGCCACTCGATCAGGTCGGTCGTGGCGTCGGCTCGGTTGAGTTCGTTGAAGACTTCGTGGCGGGCGCCGTCGTAGATGCGCAGCGTGACGTCGTGCATGCGCGACAGGTGGCGGTAGCACCAGGCGAGTGCCCGGGCACCGCGCCCGCGGTTCGAGACCTCGTCTTCGCTGCCGCCGAGGATGTACATCGGCACGCGCGCGGCCCGGCCCATGAGCAGCGGCCGCGGCACCGAGAAGGCGCCGAGCACGGCCGGCATGTCGAGCATGTCGGACTGGCCGATGTCGAAGCCGTAGCGGTCGTCGATCATCCACTTGATCTCGGCCTTGTCGCGCGTGAGCCAGCTCATGCCGTGCCCGTCGCCGTCCCACGGCTCGTTGAAGTTGCCGGTGTTCGCGATGCCCGGGATGAGCAGGGTCGTGCCCGACCAGACGACGGCATCGAAGATGGTCGGGTTGGTGGCGAGTATCTGCTGCCCCATGAGCGAACCCCACGAGTGCCCGAACTCGACGAACGGGATGCCCGGGTAGAGCTCCTTGCCCCACTCGATGACGCGACGCACGACGCGAATCGAGTCACGCATCCCGTGCACGCCCATGACACCGATGCCCTTGTTGTTCACGCCCGTGCGGCCGTGGCCGATGTGGTCGTTCGCGATGACGGCGTAGCCCGCAGCGGTGAGGTCGTTCGCGAGGCGCTGGTAGCGGCGCGCGTGCTCGCCCGCGCCGTGCGAGATGTGGATGAGCGCGACCGGTTCTCTCTCGGGGCGCCACTCGTAGATGTGCACGGAGACGCCGTTCACGTCGAGCAGGTGCTCGCGGTAATCGACCTCGAACCCGTCGTTCGTCGTGTCGATGCCGGGTGTGTAGAAGCGGTCGGCGACGCCCATCAGCCCTCGACCCCTGCCTGCGCTGCCTCCCAGCGCGCGTTGATTACGGCGGTGAACTCGCGCACGAGCAGCGCGATCTCGTCGTGGTTCGCGATAATCGGCGGCGCGAGGCGCACCGTGATGCCGTGCGTGTCTTTCGCGAGGATGCCGTGGTCGAGCAGGTCGAGGCAGACGTCGTGCGCGCTGCCGATGGCCGGGTCGATGTCGACACCGGCCCAGAGGCCCGCGCCCCGCACCGCGGTGACGCCGCGGCCGATGAGCGACTCAAGCGCGTCGAAGAGCACCGGGTGGAGCTCCTGGTTGCTGCGCTGCCAGGTGCCGCTCGCGAGTTCGTCGACGACGGCCTGACCGACGGCAGCGGCCATCGGGTTGCCGCCAAAGGTCGAGCCGTGCGCGCCGGGCGTGAGCACGCCGAGCACGTCTTCGTTGCCGATGACGGCCGACACCGGCAGGATGCCGCCGCCGAGCGCCTTCGCGACCGTGATGAGGTCGGGTTCGACGCCCTCGGCCTGGAAGCGGAAGGTGGTGCCGGTGCGGCCGAGGCCCGTCTGCACCTCGTCGAAGATGAGCAGCACGCCCCGTTCGCTCGTGATGCGGCGCACCTCGGCGAGGTACCCCTCGTCGGGCAGCAGGATGCCGGCCTCGCCCAGGATGGGCTCGAGGATGACCGCGACGGTGTCGTCATCGATCGCCCGCTCGATCGCGGCCGCGTCGTTGAACGGCACGAGCTCGAAGCCGGGCGTGTAGGGGCCGTAGTCGGCGCGGGCCACCGGGTCGTCGCTGAGCGAAACCATCGCCATGGTGCGGCCGTGGAAGTTGTTCTGCATGCCGATCACCTTTTGGCGGCCGTTCTCGATGCCTTTGACCTTGACGCCCCACTTGCGGGCGACCTTGATCGCGGTCTCGTTCGCCTCGGCGCCGGTGTTCATGATGAGCACCTGGTCTTTGCCCGCGAGCTTCGCGAGCCCTTCGGCGAAGTCGCCGAGGCCCTCAACGAATACCGCGCGCGATGCGAGCGAGATCGTGGCCATCTGGTCGCGGGCCGCCGCAACGAATTTCGGGTAGGCGTGGCCGAACGTCGTCGCCGAGAACGCCGAGAGGCAGTCGAGGTAGCGCTTGCCATCGACGTCGGTGACCCAGGAACCCTCGCCCGACGCGAGCACAATCGGCAGCGGCGCGTAGTTGTTCGCCGTGAAGTGCTCGACCTTGCTTACTTCCTGCAGCTCGCGTTCGCTGAGTCTGGCCCGCTCATCTGTCATGCGTGCAAGCCTAGCGCGCTCGCGCCGGGCGCCCCGTGAACTCGGGGCACCCGGCGCGAGGCAGGACCTGGCTAGTTGCCGTCCTTCGAAACGAGGATCTTCACGGCCGTTTCGTTGTGGTTGATGAGGGTGTCGAAGCCCTTCTCAACCAGGTCGTCGAGCGCGATCTTGCCGGTGATGAAGGGCTTGAGGTTGACCTTGCCCTCCTCGACGAGCTTGATCGTGTCGGGGTGGTTGTTTACGTAGGCGATCGAACCGCGCATGTCGATCTCCTTCATGACGAGCTTGTGCATGTCGAAGTCGGCCTTGTGGCCCCAGATCGAGACGATGAGCAGCACTCCGGTCGGGCGCAGCGCGTCCATCAGGGTGTCGAGCACGACCTGCACGCTCGTGGCCTCGAACGCGACATCCGCACCCTTGCCACCGGTGCGCTTGCGAATCTCCTCGGGCACGTCGACCTCGCGCGGGTCGAACGCCTCGTCGACAACGCCCGCTTCGAGCGCCTTCTGGCGGCGCAGCTCGCTGAGCTCTGAGACATAGACGGTGACGCCGATCGCCTTGAGCACGGTCGCGGTGAGCAGGCCGATGGGGCCCGCGCCGCCGACGAGGGCGGTCTGGCCGGCGACGGCACCCGAGCGGTCGACCGCGTGCTTCGCGACCGAAAGCGGCTCGATGAGCGCGGCCTCGTCGAGGGGGATGTCCTTCGAGATCTTGTGCACCCAGCGCTCGCGCACCACGATCTTCTCGGCGAGGCCTCCGCCGCGCCCGGCGAGTCCGATGAAGTTCATGTTCGGCGAGAGGTGATAGTCGCGGCTGCTCGGGCCGGTGTCGACGTCGTCGGCGATGATGTACGGCTCGACCACCACGTGGTCGCCGACCTCGACGCTCGTGACGCCCTCGCCAACCTCGTAGACGACGCCCGACATTTCGTGACCGAGCGTGATGGGTGATGCCTCACCAGAAATAGGGTGCGGGTGACCCTGCGGCGGGCAGAAAATGGGGCCGTCTAGGTACTCGTGCAGGTCGGTGCCGCAGATGCCGCAGTAGGCGACGTCGATGCCGACCGTGCCCGGTTCGACCGTAGGTTCCTCAATGTCTTCGATGCGAATGTCGTGGTTACCGTAGTAACGAGCTGCCTTCATTTCACCCTCCAAGTAGATCCTTCTGGGACACCTCAATTATCCGCCCGCGAACCGTAAACTTCCCTGAAACCGGAGGGCGAAACCGGGTGCTCCTGCGGGAACATTTTGCCCGGGTTGAGGATGCCCTTCGGGTCGAACACGGCCTTGATGTGCCGCTGCAGCGCGAGCTGCGTGTCGCCGAGTTCGGCGCCGAGCCAGCGGCGCTTGAGCAGGCCGATGCCGTGCTCGCCCGAGAGTGTGCCGCCGAGCTCGAGCGCGGCTTCGAACAGCTCGCCCGCTGACTGCCAGATCTCGTCGGGCACCGCAGCCGCCGAGCCCTCGAACACGAACGTGGGGTGCAGGTTACCGTCGCCGGCGTGGGCCGGGCAGGCGATGAAGACGTCGTACTTCGCGGCGATCGCCTCGACGCGCTCGAACATGTCGGCCATCCGCGAGCGCGGCACGGCGCAGTCTTCAACGAGCATGGCGCCCCTCGCCTCGAGGGCGGGGAAGCCGCGGCGGCGCACGTCGACGAGCGTCGCGGCCGACTCGGGGTCGAGCGTGAGCTCGGCCGAGGTGGCGAGCGGCGCGACGAGCTCGAGGATGCGCTCGGCCTCGCCCCGCGCATCCGCCCCGTCGGTCTGGATGAGGAGGTAGGTGTTGCCCTGCGAGGCGAGGTCGACGCCCGTCGCGTTCGAGGCGGCAACGAGCATGTTGCGGTCGAGCAGCTCCATGATCGCGGGGCGGATGCCCGCGGCGGTGACGGCGGCGGATGCGTCGGCCGCGTCGCGCACGCCCGCGAAGTACGCGCCGATGGTCGGTACCTCGCCGGTGATCGCAGGCCGGAGCTTCAGCGTCGCCTCGACGATGATGCCGAGTGTGCCCTCGCTGCCGATCATCAGCGCGCAGAGGTCGTAGCCGGTGACGCCCTTGACCGTGCGGTGGCCGACCTCGATGAGCTCGCCCGACGCGAGCACGACCTTGAGCGCGAGCACCGCCTCACGGGTGACGCCGTACTTCGCGCAGAGGAGGCCGCCGGCGTTCATTGCGATGTTGCCGCCGACGCTCGAGAAGTCCTTCGAGGCAGGGTCGGGCGGCCACCAGAGGCCGTGCCGCGCGAGCTCGGCGTTGAGGGCGCCGTTGAGGATGCCGGGCTCGACGACGCAGAGCTGATCGTCGGCGTTGATCTCGAGGATGCGCCGCATGCCCGCGGTCGACAGCACGATCGTGCCCGCGCCCGCCGAGGCGCCACCGGCGAGGCCGGAGCCCGCGCCGCGCGGCACGATCGGGGTGCCGGTCGCGCTCGCGATGCGGCAGGTCGCCCGCACGTCCGCGATCGACGCGGCCTCGACGAGCGCGAGCGGCGCTCCCGCGGCGAGCGCGCCCGAGCGGTCAGTGCGCAGCGGCGCGAGGGCCGCGGGGTCCGTCACGACGCGGTCGCCGAGCTCGGCGCGAAGGCGAGCCACGACGTCGGCCACTACTTCCCCTCCGGACGCCGCAGCTGAGCGCCCTCCGACAGCACGCTCGCGTTGTGGTCAATGACGAGCTCGTGGGGGAACAGGTGCTGCACCCGCTCGTCGCGGTAGCCGAAGCGGTGCGCTGTGATCGAGATCGACTGCTCGCGCAGGAACGGCAGCATCTCGAGTCGACCCGCGAGCGTCACGTCGTCAGAGAACAAAGCGATGTCGACCGAGTTCTTCAGGTGCGCGCAGAGCTGGCTGCGCGAGCCGCCGAGCAGCCGGATGCGCGGGGCCTCGACCAGCCCCTCGTCGCGCATGCGCTCGAGGAACTCCTCGTCGCTCTCGATGCGCACCTGCGCCTCTCGTTCCGCGAGCTCGCGCAGCAGCGTCGGCGGCAGCTCGGTGGCGGTCGAGATGAGCAGCTTCGCGCGGGCGGTAGAGGCGGCCACGAGCACCTGCCCGAGTTCGGCCGCGGTCGCGTCGGACGAAACGCGGATGAGGCAGAGGGCTGGCCGGTAGCGCAGCAGGTTGCGCTCGACCGGGAGGTTTGTGACGTCGACGACCTCGCCGTACTCCTCGTTCCAGGCGATCTGGCAGCTCAAGGCGGTGCGGCGCACGCGCTCGAATTCATCAAACGCGAGCCCGGGCTGGAGGGCCTCAATGAGCCGCGCGGTCGACTCCTCGAGGCCGCGCAGGTGCAGCGTGTGCGACTGCGAGTGCTCGGCCGGGCGCCAGGCGCCAAGGTGGAGCAGCGTGTTTGGACCGCCCGACTTTAGCTTCGTGCCGATCATCGACCGCTTCCACCCGCCGTACGGTTGCCGCTGCACGCGGTGCCCGACGACGTCGCGGTTTACGAAGAGGTTGCCCGCCTCGACGCCCTGCACCCAGTGGGCGATCTCAGAGCGGTCGAGGGAGAACAGGCCCGCTCCGAGGCCGTAGTCGAGGTGATTCTGCAGCTTGATTGCGGCGTTGAGGTGGTCGGCGTGCACGATGTTGATGACGGGCACCGCGGCGTCGTTGTGCAGCAGTGACGACGTCGGCTTGACGCCCACGCGCACGCCGGGGGTCCACAGCCGGCCGGTGTCGTCGAGGCTGCGCGGCTCGACGAGCCACCGCTCACCCTCGGCAAGCTCGGTGAGCATCTCATAGCCCTTGCCCGCAGCCTTCGCGACGAGTGGGCCCGCGTGCACCGAGGGGTCAGCCGGGTAGCCGATGCGCGTCGAGGCGACGGCGTCGGCCAGCTGCTCGGCGAAGCGGCTCTTGAAGGCAGCCGAGCCGACGAGAATCGCGGTCGATGGGCGCAGGGGGTCTTGCCCCGCCGCGCTGACGACGCTGTGGGCGATGTCGCGCGCAGCCTGGTCGTAGTCGGCGGCCGGCGTGACGATGACTGAGCTCTTGCCGCCCGAGGCGCCGATGAGCGGCAGGTCGGGGCGCCACTCAAAAAAGTGCGAGGCGGTGGTGTACGCGCCCTGCATGAGCACACGCTCGACGCGTTCGTCAACGATAATTTCACGCCCGAGCTGGTCGTCGGTGATGCGCGAATAGTCATTGCCCGCGACCTGCAGCAGGCCGTCGGCGAGCTCGGTGGACCAGAACACGCGGGCGACAATCGCCGCCGTGCGCTCGCTACGCGGCGAGGGCTTGAGGATCACGGCCGAGCCCGCGCCGAGGGCCGCGACGAGAATCGATACGACCGACGACACCGGGAAGATCCAGCCGGGCACCGCGACGCTGACGGCCACGGGCTCAAACTCGGCCCCCTGCATCCGGTCGAGCTGACGAGCCAGGTGGGCGTCGTAGTTCGCGAGGTCGATCGCGTGGCTCACGTCGTGGTCGATCTCGGCGAAAGCGAGGCCGGTCTCGGCCATCGCGACCTCGATGAGGCGGGCGCGGTTCGCGTCGAGGGCCTTCGCGATCTGCTCGAGCGTCGCCGCCCGCTCCCAGCCACTCGTCTGCCGCCACGAGTCGCCGGCGACGTGCGCGCGATCGATGATCTCCTGCACCTGCTCGACCGAGCCAAGCTGGTGTTCGGCGGCCTCGTCGATGCCGAGCTCGCTGCGCGCCGCGCGGCGCTGGATGTGGCTGGCCCAGTCGCGCACGTTCTCGAGCGTCGGGTCGCTGAGCGGGTCGTTGCGGAAGGTGTTGCGCAATATGCGGCCGCGGCGCAGGCCGAGCACGACCTCGGTGAGGTTCGGGGTTGCTCCGGTCTCGGCGGGGTTGATCGTGCCCGAGGCGTCGGCCGCCGGCGCGACGCCGGTCTCGTGCGGTTTGGGCCGGTCGATCGGCAGGCTCTCACCGCGCTCGCGGTCGCCAAGCACCGTGGTCGCTTGCGCCGCCTGCGCCAAATTGCTGAGGTCGACCGAGTCGGTGAGCAGGGTGTCGCTCGTGGCGGGCTCGGGCTCGTCTTCGAACATGCCCTCGGGGAACAGCTCGAGCTTGATCGCCGCCGTGACGCCCGGGGCGTCCTCCGGTGCGACGCGCTCCTGGTGCCGCAGCTGCCCCGCGGGAATCTGGTGCATGCGCGCGACCGCCGAGAGCAGCCGCTCCTGCTGCGGCCCAAGTCCGTCGACGCTCGTCGCTTCGTGCGCCTCGACGTGCTGCCGGGCGCGGTCGGTCACGATGGCGCGCAGGTACGCGGCGGCGGGGCGCCAGCCGGCGTTCGCGGGCAACTGGGCGACGCGCATCGTCAGGTCGACGCCGAGTTCGCGCAGTCTCGCCAGCTCGGTCTCATCGGTGTCGGGACGTACCACGACCCCGACGCGAGTGAAGCTCTCGCGCGCGCGGGCTATCGAGGCCGCGAGCGTCGCATCCATCGCCACCGTGCTGTCGACCTCAAGCTCGAGCACGCCGCGATGCTCGGCCGTGAGCACGCCATCGATGAGGCGCGCCATGTTCGCGTCGACGTCTTCGTCGGTGAGGTAGGTCGCGACGCGCCAGCCGTTGCTCAGGGCATCGGCGCGCTCGCGCAGGCGATCGGGCATGCGGTGCAGCGACACTCGAATCGGGCCACCGCCCTCCTCGCGCAGCAGGTGGGCCGAGCCAGCCAGCCGCCGCAGCAACGTGGCCGAGTCGGGCAGGTCGACCGGCAGCGCGATGCCGGCGCGCGCCCCGATCGCGTGTTCGGCGCGCAGCGCGCGCAGCAGGGTCTCAACGACAAGCTCGACGTTCCGCGAGGTCGTCGCGCGCAGGAGCAGCAGCGGGCCGTGCTGCTGCTCGCGCGCGACGGCGAGCAGGTTCGCGAGTTGGGCGGCGGCACGGTCGGCTGTGCCCGAAAAGTCCCAGTCGACGGGGCGGGGCTCGAGCGCGTCCCAGTCGAGCTCGACCTGCGCAACGCTCGGATGCGACAGCAGGGTGCGCACGCGGCCCCGCACGGCCGCGGCGCCGCGTTCGCCGAGCACCGGGTCGGTGAGCGGCCGCACTCGCACGTCGGCGTTGCGCTCGCGAGCGCGGTCGAGTGCCTTGTTCAGCGGCTCTGCGCCAGCCTCGGTGACGGCGTGCCTGAACAGGCTGCGCGTGGCCCGGCGCACGGCGGGCACGGCGATGAAGGGGATGCCCGGGCCGGCGAAGGCGCCAAGGCGAAACTTGCGGCGCGTGGCCGGGGTGAGCGACGCGGGGATGCGGTTGCCGAGGTCGCTCATGCCGAAGCCCGAGGCGAGCAGGTCGTCGGGGCGGAGCACGTCGTCGACGAGGCCCCGCAGGAAGGCGGCGCCGCCCTCCTCGTCGAGCGCGCGGTCGAGGTCGCCGCGGTCGTCGAGCTTCTCGCGTCGTCGCGCGCTCGTCTCGGCTTCAAGCTGCCGGTGGAGCTCCTCGCGCCCTCGCGCATCCTCTTGCCACCATCGGCCGAGCAACTCGAGCGCGGACGGCACGGCTGCGTCGATCGGCACGTTGCCGGGCGTCTGCACCTCCTGGCGCTCGGTCTGGGGCTCGGCGCGGTGCGGCAGCGGCGTGGGCGAGATGACCTCGGCTTGCTCGATCGGCTCGGCGTGCTCGGCGTAGTCCTCCGGCGCATCCTCTTGGCGTTTGCGATGCATCACATCGCGCACGAGATCCGCTCGTTCGACCCGTCGGGCCCGCGCCTGCGACTGTCGCGGATCCCTCCCTTCCGATGCCGGTGGCGTTGTGCCCGGGGCGCCGGGATTACCCGCGTCATCGGGGGGGAGGAGATCTGCCATAGAGGCGAGCTTACTTCGGCTGCTGCAGAATTCCGTCGAAGAACGCGGCCAATTCGGCAGTCGCGTCGAGCGGCGACACCTGGGCAACATACTGGTCGGGGCGCACGACGACGATCGCGCCGTCGCGCGAGATTTCGCGCTCGTCGAAGATGTCGTATCCCCGCCCGGCGTGTACTGGGTCATGAATCCGGCCGGGAACTCGAAGGTCTGCTCGTAGCACTCCTCGAGCTGCCCCGGGTAGTCGAACTCCTCGGGTTTGCGCCCATCATCGACCACCACTCGCGGTCGAAGTCGATGAGGTTCTGCGCGATCGCCTGCCGTTCATCCGAGTACGAGTGCAGCAGCGAGGCGTCGGCGCGGCCCTCGAGCACGTGCCCGAGCTTCCACGAGATGTTCCAGCCGTCCTGCATCGACACGTTCATGCCCTGACCTGCCTTCGCCGAGTGGATGTGGCAGGCGTCGCCGCAGATGAAGACGTGCGGATTTTTCGTGCCCTCATCGCCGTCGTCGACCTCGTCGAACTTGTCGGTGACGCGATGGCCAGCCGCGTTCCGCATGGACTAAATCGGAACTAGTTCATGTGCTTGCGGCCCCGTAGGTGCGTACAGCCACCAGGACGCTGTCCTGAACCTCGACACTTGCAGCGAAAGACACCCGTGTCGGGCTGGGGTGCGATGCCTCGGGATCGATGTGCGTGGGGAGGTCAGGATGTCGGAGGCGCCATCTAGTTTTCCCCCATGAACAAGAACAGCGACATGATTGCGTGTGCGGCAGAGGCTTTGTGTGGCTTCGAGGCGATATGGAACCTATCTGTGTCCGACTTAATCGCCGTCGAGAACGGTCACCACTTCCATCGGGGGTGGCACATCGGCTGGATGTGGGGAAGTGACGAAGTGGACGGTTGCCACCTCGATTTCCTGAGTGAGCATCGTATGGCAGGGATTAGCGTTGCGCGGGTTGCCCCGAATGGCTCGCGGACATGGATCGCCGCGCCCAAGGAAATGCGACGTCTCGGCGCAACACCGGAGGAGGATGACCGGCTGGAAAGCGAGTATCTCGAGCACAACCGACGGGCGTACGCCGATCTGCGCCGGAGGGGACTACTCCCTCCGTTTGGCGCAAATATCGGGAGCCAGGTCATCAATGAGGTCTTGCAGACTGGCGCCGGAGAAGCGCCCCCTCCTCAGAGCACGTCATGACCGCGATCCATGGTGCGACAGAGTCTCAGGAGACGCCTCCGGCCCAGACAACTCAGTGGCGGATGGTCACATCCGTGCCGGCATGCGGTTGGCGAAACGGCCTATTCGGCGGCCGCGTGCCACTCGTTCGGGTACGGCGAACGAGTTGACGGCACGCGCGCGGCCTCGGCCCACTCGAGTACCCAGTCGGGAATGAGCGCGGGCACATCGGCGGCCTCGTGCAGCTGCTCGATCACATCGGCATGGCCAAGCGCGCCGTTCGGGCCGGTGAAGCGGCCGACCACGAACGCCTGCGCGTAGATCTCGCCGTCCTTCACGAAGCGGTGCTCGATATAGAAGTTGCGGTCATCCATGCCGAGGTAGCGCGTGTTGAGGTCGTACTTGTCGCCGAGCGTGAGCGACTTGCGGTAGGTGATGGTCTGGCGCGCGACGACCGCGTTCCAACCGAGTGTCTGGATGCGCTTCCACAACCCTGTGCGCAGCATGAAATCGAGGCGCCCGAGATCCTGAATCGTCAGATATGTGCCATTGTTCATGTGCATTTGCACGTCGAGGTCAATGGGGCGCACCTTCATTTGGATGCGCGAGATGTCACGAACATCGCGGGGGCGGGCCATCTTTGCCTGCAGCCACACGCGGAGCATGCG
Source organism: Gulosibacter massiliensis (assembly GCF_900626105.1). Classification (NCBI taxonomy): domain Bacteria; kingdom Bacillati; phylum Actinomycetota; class Actinomycetes; order Micrococcales; family Microbacteriaceae; genus Gulosibacter; species Gulosibacter massiliensis. The sequence goes on along the minus strand of NZ_UYZX01000001.1, from coordinate 1,244,778 downwards.
CCAGAAAAACTTCACGCGCCGAGCCTAGGTGGCTGTGCGCGTGAAGCAATGACGGTTGTCGAGACCCTACAGTCATTAGCGGCCGTCGAGCGGCAGGTTGATCTTGCCGGTCTCGGGGCGACCCTCGTCAACGGCGGGCACGTCCTCCGGCGGTACGTCTTCGCCGAGTTCCTCGCGCTCGAGACGCATGAGCTCGCGAAGGTCGAGCGCGCTCGTCTCGGCGAGTGGCTCGCCCATGACGAGCCACTCCATGCCGTCGAGGAGCGACGCGACCGAGCGCTGGCGCGCCACGACGTCGATGCGCAGGCCGAGCGCGCGCGCATCCTTCGCCGTGCGGGGGCCGATCGCGGCGAGCATAAGGTCGTCAGGGATCGGCGAGAACTGCTTCTGCACCTGCTCAGCGACGGAGCCGGAGGTGATGAGCACGGCGCGGATGCGGCCGTTGTGGATGTCGTGCTGGATCGACTCGGCCGCGGGCACGCCGACGCTGCGGTAGGCGATCACGGAGTCAACGCTGTGGCCGCGGCGCGACAGACCGTTCGCGAACGCGGGCTTCGAGTGCTCGGAGTGCGGCCAGAGCACGCGGATCTTCGGCATGCGCCGACCGCTCTCGCGCCACTCCACGAGCAGGCCCTTCGCGGAGTTGTCGTGGGTCGGCACGAAGTCGACCTTGTAGCCCGCTGCCGAGAGCGCGGTCGCGGTCGTCTCACCGGCCGCCGCGATGCGCGTGCTCTCCGGCACACGCGCCTGGAGCGAGTGCATGACGTCAACGGTCGTGGCGCTCGTGACCACGAGCCAGTCGTACTCGCCGCGCTCGAGCCGCACCAGCGCATCCATGAGCTTCGGCGAGTCGCTCGGAGCGGGGCTCGCGAAGTTGATCAGGGGCGCCGTGATCGGGAACGCCCCGCGGGCACGCACCGCTTCGGCCACGTCGTGGCCGAAGGTGCCGCCGCGAGGAACCAGAATCTTCCAACCGCGAAGCGGTCCAAGCGTGCGTTGGCTAGTCATTGCAGCGGGTCATCGCAGAACTTCAAATACCTCGGAGGAGTTGATCCAGCGGCCGGTCAGGGGCGTACCAGCGACGGCGATCGAGTCGCCAAACGGTTCGGACGGGTCACCGAGCAGCCACTGCGGCTCGTCGGCCTCCGCCACAATCGTAAACGCGTCGATGCCGACGCCGACGCGCGAGTGGAGGCTGACGACCGCGGCCGCATCCTCGTCGCCGAACTCGCCGGCGTCGTCGCCCTCGTCGTCCGCCACCGCGAGGGGCTGGAAGTTCGGCTCGGCGTGGCGGCCCGACGCCGCCGCCAGCGACTCGGTCGTACCGAAGGCGTCGACGAAGCTGATCCAGGCGCCCACCTCGGGCTCGAGCTCCGTGAGCTCCACCGTGAGGTCGGCCGAGATCGGGCCCGTCGAGAAGTAGCGGCTGAACACGCGCAGCAGCTGGCGATACGCCCACTGCAGGTCGTCGGCGACGGGGCCGCGCAGCCAGAGGCACACGGCCGGGTCGGCGAAGCTCCCAAGCGTGAGGTCGTAGATGCCGCGCACCTCGATGCCCTCGCCGCGGACCTCCTCGAGCACACCCTCAAACTGTTCGAGCGAGTTCACGGCCTCGTTCGCCGCGGCGATCTCGGAGTAGGCGCTGTCGGTGTTGACACCAAAGGTCGCGAACACCGAGTACGTCACCGACTCGTCGCCCTGCTCGTCGAGTTCGAGTTCGCCCTCGAACGGTGCTGCTTCGGTCATGCCGTCTCCTTGGCTTAGCGCTTGCGGTTCGCGAGGACGATGGCGCCCGCGATGATGCCGACGATGCCGGCCGCGGCGATGCCGAGCAGGCCGTAGACCTGGGTCGGGTTCTCGTCCTTTGCCCGCAGGAACTGCGCCTTGCGGTCGTCCATCCACTCGCCGAGGCGAGCGGGCACGTCAAGCTTGTACTCGAGCGCGTTGAGCGTCTCGGCGAGTTCGCGGCGCAGCTCCTCGCGGCTGCGGCCCGAGGTGTCGTTACTCATACTTGCCCATTCCTTTCAGAGCGTTGAGATCCTGCTTCACGGAGTCGACCGTCTCCTTCGGCACGACCCCCTTCATGCGCTTGAACAGCACGATCGCGACGATCGCGGCGATAATCATGATCACGAGCAGCGCGCCCGCGACGATAAGCGCCGACAGCCACGGCGCGAACACGGTGTTGAGGCCGAGGATCGCCGCGGTGATGAGTACGGCCCAGAGGGTGATCGCGAAGAACGCGACCACGCCGAAGAGCGCCGCGCCCGTGCCGCCCATGACGGCCTTCGCCTGCATCTCCTGCTTCGCCTGCTGCGCCTCCGCCTTCGCGAGGGCGATGCCGAGCCGCGGCACGTCGCCGACCAACTGGCCAATCGGGCGCTTGGACTTTGGGTTGAACTTGCCGAAGCGCATCGGAGCTTCCGTGTTCGGGAAGGGTCCGCGCGCGTGCGACTCGTCCGGCTTGTCATAGGTACTCACAGGTGCCCCCTAGGTGTCGAGATCGCGGATGTGGTGGAAATGTCATCGCTCGCGCGAGGGGCGGGCGCCCTTGGCGCGGCCGCCGTCGCCGAAGACGAGGTTGCCGAGGCCGAGGCCGATCTGGCCAACGCCCTTGGCGGTCGTCGTGACGAAGCTCGGCACGTACGTGTCGACGAGCCCGGCGACGTTGTCGCGCTGCTTCACCACGGCCTTCGAGTTCCAGATCGCGTCGGCGCGCTCGGCGATCTGCTCGTAGCGCTCGCGCCCGGCGCGGGATCCCAATACGTACCCGGTGGCGATGCCGGCGATGAGTGCAATCTTGGTTGCTGCCTTCATGGTGCGTCCTTCACTTCTCGTGGGTGATCCGACAAACCACGTTAGTCACCCGATGTATCGGTTTCGTGAGAGCGGCTGCCCGCTACCAGATCTCAACACGGTCGGCCGCGTCGAGCCAGAGGGCATCTTCGGGGGTGACGTCGAAGGCCGCGTAGAACGGGGCGAGGTTGCGCACAATCTGGTTGCAGCGGAACTCGGCCGGCGAGTGCGGGTCGACCGCGAGCAGCATCTTCATGTACTCGGGGCGGCGCTTCTCGCGCCACGCCTGGGCCCATGAGAGAAAGAAGCGCTGCGCGCCGGTGAGCCCGTCGATGACGGGTGGCTCGGCGCCGTCGAGGTGGCGCAGGTAGGACTTCCAGGCGATGCCGAGGCCGCCGAGGTCGCCGATGTTCTCGCCGATCGTGAGCTCGCCGTTCACCGTCTCGCCGTCGACGCCCGCGGGCGACAGCGCCGAGTACTGGTCGATGAGGGATGCGGTGTGCCGCTCGAACGCCTCGCGGTCGGCCTCGGTCCACCAGTCGACGAGGCGGCCGTCGCCGTCGTACTTCGAGCCCTGGTCGTCGAAGCCGTGGCCGATCTCGTGCCCGATGACCGCGCCGATCGCGCCGTAGTTCGCCGCCGCATCCCGGTGCTCGTCGAAGAACGGGAGCTGGAGGATCGCCGCGGGGAAGACGATCTCGTTCTGGTTCGGGAGGTAGTACGCGTTCACGGTCTGCGGCGTCATGAGCCAAAGGTCGCGGTCGACCGGCTTGCCGATGCGCGCGTAGCCGCGCTCGGTCTCGACGACCGTCGAGCGGCGCACGTTGCCGACGAGGTCGCGCGGCGAGATCTCAAGCTTCGAGTAGTCGAGCCACTTCACCGGGTAGCCGATCTTCGGCGTGAACTTCGCGAGCTTCTCGAGCGCCTTCTGCTTCGTGCCCTCGCCCATCCAGTCGAGCTGCGTGATCGAGTCGCGGTAGGCGGCGAGCAGGTCGGCGACCAGCGCATCCATCTTACCCTTCGCCTCGGGCTTGAAGTGCCGGCGCACGTACTCCTCGCCGACGACCTCGCCGAGGAGTCCCTCGACGTGGCTCACGCCGCGCTTCCAGCGGTCGCGCTGCTGGGGCACGCCCTGGAGGGTCGTGCCGAAGAACTCGAAGTTCGCGGCCGAGATCTCGGGCGAGAGCACCGCCGAGTAGGTGAGGGTGATCCGCCAGATGAGCCAGTCTCGCCACGCGTCGAGGCGATCCTCGGTGAGGAGCGTCGCGACGCCCTCGAAGAAGCTCGGCTCGCTCACGACGAAGCGGTCGAGGGCGCCCTCGGGCAGCTGCAGCTCCTGCAGCCAGCCGCGCATGTCGAGGCCCTCGAACTTCGCGAGGAATTCGTCGAGCGTCGTCGGGTTGTAGGTCTGGTCGGCCTCGCGCGTGCGCACGACGTCCCAGTGGTGCTTCGCGATCTCGGTCTCGAGGTCGAAGACGCGCTGGGCGCGGCCGTCGACGTTCGGCACGTCAACGAGTCGGAGCATCCGGTCGATGTGCGCGACGTACGCCTCGCGGATCGGCGCGTACTGCTCCTCGCGGTAGTACGACTCGTCGGGCAGCCCGAGGCCGCTCTGCTCCGCGTAGAGGATGTTCGTGTCCGGGTCGCCGACGTCGCCGATGACGTACATCGCGGTGAAGCCCGCGACACCCTGGCGCTCCTGGCGGCCGAGCACCCAGAGGAACTCCTCGATCGACGAGACGACGAGGGCCTGCATGATGTCCTGCGTGATGGGTTCGGCGCCGAGGCGGGTGAGCAGCTCCTCATCCATGAACGCGGCGTACGCGTCGGCCGCCTTGCGCAGCGGCGAGCCGGGCTCGGCGTCGGCGTTCTCCTCGAGGATCTCGCGCACCGCGACCTCGGCCTCGTCGGCGAGCCTGTGGAACGAGCCGTAGCCGCTCTTGTCGGCTGGGATCTCGGTCTCGCGCAGCCAGACGCCGTTCACGTGGCGGAACAGGTCGTCCTGCACCCGCACGTCCCGGTCGAACGAGTCGGTCTCGATGCCCGAGGGCAGCTGCTCCGTGGGCTCCGTTGCGTTCTCTGCAGTCATGGGCTCAAGCCTATGTCAGCGCATCCGCGTGCCGGGTGGGCGCCGCGGGTTCCTAGGATGGAGGCGATGGCTACGCAGCAACTCACGCGCCGGATGCTGGCGCTCGCGATCCCCGCGCTCGGCGCGTTGATTGCGCAGCCGCTGTTCGTGGCGACCGACACCGCGATGATCGGACACCTGGGCGAACCGATCCTCGCCGGCCTCGCGGTCGGCTCGACCGTTGTCTCAACGCTCGTCGGGCTCATGGTGTTCCTCGCCTACACGACGACGCCGACCGTCGCGCGGCTCCTCGGTGCCGGCGATCGGCCCGGCGCGTTGCGCGCGGGCATCGACGGGATGTGGCTCGGCTTCGGCTGCGGCGTGGTGCTGCTGCTCGCTGGCCTGCCCCTCGCGGCGCCCATCGTCGGCGGCTTCACGCAGGACGCAATGGTCCACGACGCGGCGATGAGCTACCTCACGATCTCGCTCTGGGGCCTACCCGGCATGCTGCTCACGCTCGCCGCGACCGGCCTGCTTCGCGGACTGCAGGACACCCGCACCCCGCTCATCGTCTCGGTCGCCGGCGCCCTTGCGAACGTGCTACTCAACGCCGTATTCATCTACGGCCTCAACCTCGGCATCGCAGGTTCGGCCCTCGGCACCGTCGTCGCCGAGTGGGGCATGGCGCTCGTCTACGTCGCCATCGCCCGCAAGGCGGCGATCGCACACGGCGTGACCCTGCAGCCTGGCATCGGTGACCCACGCCAGGCGCTCACCGCCTCAGGCCTCATGATTCTGCGCACCGTGACGATGCGCATTGCGCTCATCGTGCTCGTCTGGGCTGGCGGCCAGCTCGGCGTCACCGAGCTCGCGACGCTGCAGGTGACGTACACGATCTACAACGTGCTCGTGTTCGTGCTCGACGCGCTTGCGATCGCCGCGCAGGCGATGGTCGGCCACGACCTCGGCGTCGGCGACCGCGACACCGTGCGGCGCGTGACGCGGCTGCTGATCTGGTGGGGCATCGGGCTCGGCCTCGCGCTCGGGATGCTCGTCGCCGTGACTTCGAGCGTGCTCGGCTACATCTTCACGACCGACGCGCGCGTGCTCGAGCTGCTGCCCGGCGCAATCGCGACGATGGCCGCGACGCTGCCGCTGTGCGGCTTCGTATTCGCGCTCGACGGCGTACTCATCGGCGCGGGCGACATTGCCTACCTCGCGTGGGTCGGCCTGATCAACCTCGCCGTCTTCGCGGTGTGCGTCTGGCTCGTGCTCACACTCGTACCCGCCGAGAGCGGCCTCTACTGGCTCTGGGCCGCCTACGGCGGTGGCTTCATGCTCTCGCGCGGCGCGACGCTCGCCGTGCGGGTCGCAGGCAGCCGCTGGATCGTGACCGGCGCATCCCGCTAGCCCGGCCGCGCACGCCGAGCAGCTAACCTATCGGGGTGCGTTTGGTGATTGCTCGTTGCTCAGTCGACTATGTCGGTCGGCTCACTGCCCATTTGCCCGAGGCGACGCGTCTGCTGATCCACAAAGCCGACGGCTCGCTGCTCGTGCACAGCGACGGCGGCAGCTACAAGCCCCTCAACTGGATGAGCCCTCCGTGCGTGTTCGCCGAGGTCGAGCCGAGCGATGAGCAGGCGGATGCGGGCATCGCGAAGATCTGGGAGGTCACCCACAAGAAGACGGGCGACAAGCTCCGCGTGCAGCTTTTCGAGATCATCAGCGACTCCGACCACCACCTCGGCGTCGACCCGGGCCTCACCAAGGACGGCGTCGAGGCCCACCTGCAGGAGCTCCTCGCCGCGCAGATAGAGCGGCTCGGTGACGGCCACGAATTCGTGCGCCGCGAGTACATGACGGCGATCGGCCCCGTCGACATTCTCGCGCGCGACGAGTCGGGCAAGTCGGTCGCCGTCGAGATCAAGCGCCGCGGCGAGATCGACGGCGTCGAGCAGCTCACCCGCTACCTTGAGCTGATGAACCGCGACCCGCTGCTTGCGCCGGTGACCGGCGTGTTCGCGGCGCAGGAGATCAAGCCGCAGGCCCGCACACTTGCCGAGGACCGCGGCATCCGCTGCGTCGTGCTCGACTACGACGACATGCGCGGCACCGATTCGGGCGCTCCGCGGCTGTTCTAGGCTGCCCGCGATGCGATTCTTCTTCGACGCCAGGTACATCCGCACCGACTTTCACGACGGCATCAGCCGCTACACGGCGCAGCTCGGCAGCGCCGTGCACGCGCTCGCCGCCGACGAGGTGACGTTTCTCATTCATGACCGGCGCCAGCTCGAGCACCTGCCCGAGGGTGCCAACTGGCTGCTGTTTCACTCGAACGAGTCGGCGCTCGAGCCGATCGCGGCGCTGAAGCTGAACAAGTACCGGCCCGACGTCGTCTTCTCGCCGCTGCAGACCATCGGCACGACCGGCCGCAAGTACAAGGCGATCGTGACGCTGCACGACCTCATCTATTACCGGCACCGCCGCCCGCCGAGCAATCTCAATCTCGCGCTGCGCCTCGGCTGGCGCGCGTACCACCTCACCTACTGGCCGCAGCGGGCCGCACTCAATGGCGCCGATGCCGTTGCGACGGTGTCGGAGGTCTCGAAGCGCGAGATCGACGGCCATCGCCTCACGAAGCGGCCGGTGCACGTGATTCCGAACGCGCCGAACGACCTGCGCGCGCTGCTGCCCACCGACGCGAGCCCCGCATCCGGCACCGGCCGCAATCTCGTCTATATGGGCTCGTTCATGCCGTACAAGAACGTCGAGACGCTCATTCGCGGCATGGAGCTGCTGCCCGACCGCACCCTGCACCTGCTCAGCCGCATCTCGCCCGAGCGGCTCGAAGAGCTCGAGCGCATCGTTGAGCAGACGCCGCTCGCCGACGGCTCCGAGATCGTGTTCCACGGCGGCGTCAGCGACGAGGAATACGCGGGGCTGCTCGCCGACGACGCGCTGCTCGTCACCGCCTCGCTCGACGAGGGCTACGGCCTGCCGATCGCCGAGGCGCTCGCGCTCGGCGTGCCCGCGGTCGTGAGCGACCTCGAGATCTTCCACGAGGTCGCAGGCGACGGCGCCGCCTACTTCGCGGCGACGAGCCCCGACGAGTTCGCGCAGCAGGTCGAATCACTCAGCACGCCCGAGGGGCGCCAGGCGACATCGGCCGCCGGTCTCGAGCACATTTCGCGGTTCACGTGGGCTGCCTCGGCGCAGCGGCTGCTCGAGCTGGCGCGCGAACTCGCCGGCTAGCCAGGCGGTCGCAGCTACCCTGGAGCGCGTGACCACCGACGAATCGATTGAGACCCGCACGGCGCAGCCCGCCGCATCCCTGCCGCCCCGCGCCGTGAGCCTGCCGCACGGCACCGGCATCGCGCCGTTTACGGCCGTGCTGTGGGATCTCGACGGCACGATCAGCGACTCGGCCGCCGGCATCATCGACGCGATGCGCCGCACCTATGACACGCTGCGCATGCCGATTCCCGACGGCGCGACGCTGCGCAGCTACGTCGGCCCTCCGATCATCGACACGTTCCGCGAGCAGGGGCTCGACGACGCGATCGAGATCAACCACGCGCTCGAGACGTACCGCGAGATTTACGACGCGGATGGCCTGCTCGCGTCGCCGCAGTTCCCCGGCGTCGGCGACATCATCCGTGAACTGAACGCCGCTGGCATGCCGCAGTCGACCGCGACGAGCAAGCCCGAGGATGCTGCGACCCGCGTGCTCGAGGCGTACGGTCTCGCCTCGCAGTTCGACTTCATCACCGGCGCGACCGCCGACGAGTCGCGCTCCGAGAAGGCCGACGTCGTAGCCGAGGCGCTCGCTCGCCTGCGCGGCGCCGGCGTCGACCTTAGCAACGTGCTCATGATCGGCGACCGGTTCTACGACGTCGAGGGCTCGGGCGAGCACGGCGTACCCGCGACCTACGTCACCTGGGGCTACGGCCACCTCGGCGAGGAGACCGGCGCGGTCGCGGTCGTGACGACCCCGGCCGAGCTGCGCAGCGTGTTGGGACTGCCGCAGTAGGGGGCCGGCGAGTGAGGAGCAGGATGCGCACACAACGACTCCCCCGCCCCGCCGCCTTCACGGTGCTCGCGACGCTGCTCGCCGCGATCATCCTGGCGCTGACCCCGACCGCCGCGAGCGCGCAACAGCCTGCAGCCACCGGCGTCAATGACTTCTCGTTTTCGAGTTGGCACACCGAGATCGACGCGACGATCGACCGAGGCGCCTTCGGCGGCGAGGTCGTGCGCTCGAAGTTCACCGAGACCATCACGGCCGAGTTCCCCGATTTCGACCAGAACCGCGGCATCGTGCGCGGGATTCCCGTCGACATGGGCGGGCAGACGATGCGCATCGAGGATGTCTCGGTGACCGATGGCGACGGCAATCCCGTGCCGTACGATACCGAGCAGGAGTTCGGGGCGAACGACCTCGTGCTCGTGATCGGCAACGAGTTCGTGCACGGCTCGACGACCTACGTGATCGAGTACACCCTCGTGAACACGCTCATCGCGTATGACTCTTCGTACCCCCACGTGCTCTACGCGCCAAACCTCACGCCGCCGAATCGGTACCAAGACATCGAGGAGTTCTCGGCCGAGGTGCGCCTCGACTCCGAGATCTGGCAGGCGCTGCGCGAGCAATCCGACTACGACGACTCCCCCGACTACGACGGCCTCGACGCGAACTGCTACATCGGCGCGAGCTTCAAAGATGACTACTGTGACTTTTCGGTCGAATCTGGTGACGGCGTCACGGTCATCACCGTCGATTCGGTGAACCTCGGCGAGGAGGACGTCACGCTCGACCTGCGGCTCGACGCGAGCGAGGTGCAGCTGCCGAACTTCCTCGAGAAGCTCAGCGACACGCAGCGGCTCGCGTTCTGGCTCGTGCTCGGCACGCTCGCCGTGGCGATCGCACTGCTCGTGCTGCTGCAGCGCTCGCGCAGGCCCCGGCCGCTCACGCCGATCATCCCCCGCTACTCGAGCGACATCTCGCCCATTCGAGCGGCCATCGTGCTGCAGGGTGGTCGCCTGCCGGATCAGGGCCCGCCGTTCCGTGCCCACGTGCTCGACGCCGCCGTGCGCGGTGGCGTGCTGCTCGAGGAGTACCGGCCGAAGAATGCCAAGCCAGACTCGAAGCCACTTGTACGAGTGCGCTATGCCGAGCCCACCGAGGAGCTCCCGGGGCAGACCAAGCATTTCCTCCACAATGTGCTGGACATTCGCGAGTCGGGCGACAACGAGTTGCTCGTGAATAACAGCCAGACGCTCGTGAAGCGCTGGCGCCCGTTCGTCAAGGCCGCGGTCAAGCGGGTCGAAACGGATGGGCTCGCCGACGTTTCGGGGCGGGTGCGGCTTTGGAAGCTGCTCGCGTCGATCGCTATCTTGCTCTTCATCGCCGCCGTTGCGTTCGTGATCGGGCAATTCGCGCATGTGAGCGAGGACGTCATGTGGATTCCCCTCTGCTCAACGATCCTCGGCATCGTGGCCGTCATTGCGCTGCTCGTCGTGATCACCCTCAACCCACGCACACTCACCCAGTCGGGACGCGAGGTGCTCACCGAACTCTACGGCGTGCGCGACTACCTGCGCCTCGCCGAGGAAGACCGACTTCGAGCGCTGCAGGGCCCCGACACCGCCGAGCGCATCTCCGGGCCTGGCCCCGACTCAGCGACCGTGCTGCACGTGTACGAGCGGCTGCTGCCATTCGCGGTGCTGTTCAAGATGTCCAAGAAGTGGTCGGAGCTCATCGATCTCAAATACGCCGAAGCGCAAACCTCGCCGTCGTACGTGAGTGGTCACGCCGCGGGCATCATGTGGGCCGACCAGCAACTCCACGGGGTGAGCCCGACTTACTCCGCGCCGAGCGACTCGAGCGGCGGCGGCTACTCAGGCTCGTCGAGCTCGTTCTCGGGCGGCGGCGCGGCCGGCGGCGGTTTCGGCGGAGGTTCAGTCGGCGGGCACTAAATTCGCAGCCATGACTGATCCGAAGTTGACGCGTGAGGTGAGCGCCAGGGTCTCGCGACGCTGGCCGCTCGTCTCGGCCATTACGGCGTTCGTGCTCGTCGCGGTGCTCGCGCTCATCGTTGTCTACCGCGAGGCGAACAAGCCGTTCGGCTTCGAGGTCGAGTGGATGAGCGAGCTCGTCGAGCACCGTGGCGAGCCCTGGACCTGGCTCGCGCTTATTTTCAATAGCGTCGGCGGTGGCGTGCTCGCGATCGCCGTGATTCCCGTCGTGACGATCGTGGGGCTGCTACTGCTTCGGCGGCCGTGGGCGGCGCTCTACTACGCCTCCGCGACAATCCTCGCGACGCTCATCGTGCAGCTCGTGAAGAACATCGTCGGGCGCCCGCGCCCCCTCGACATCCTCGTCGCGGCCGACCCAGGGTCGTTCCCTTCGGGCCACAGTGCGAATGCTGCGGTCATGGCTGCGACGTTCGCGATCATCTTCCCCCGCGTCTGGGTCTGGGTCGCCGGCGCGGTCTACACGGTCGGCATGATGCTCTCGCGTACCTACCTCGGCGCGCACTGGATCTCCGACACCATCGGCGGCCTGCTCATTGCGCTCGGCATCGCGATCATCATCTGGGCTCCGCTCGCGAGCCGGCTGCAGCGCGAGCGCGAGCGACCGCATCCGCCTATCTGGCAACGCGTCTCCAGCGAAACCGCATAGCCTCTCGTGGTGCCGTTTCATTTCGCGATCCTCGACATCCTTGACCCCGAGACCTTGCTGCCCGCGCTCGGGCCCTGGGTGCTCATCGGCATCGGTATCATCATCTTCATCGAGTCGGGGGTGCTCTTCCCATTCCTGCCCGGCGACTCGCTGATCGTCACCGCGGCGATTCTCGCGACGCAGCTCGGCCTCACGCCGTGGTCGATCGCCATCGTCGCGATTGTCGCCGCCATCGCGGGCGACCAGGTCGGCTACTGGCTCGGCATCCGCTTCGGGCGCCGGTTGTTCAAGCCGGATGCGCGCATCCTGCGTACCGAACACCTCGAGACGGCCGAGCGGTTCTTCGCGAAGTACGGCCCGTTCGCGCTCGTGCTCGGCCGCTTCGTGCCCATCGTGCGCACCTATGTGCCGCTCGCCGCGGGTACTGCGTCGCTGAAGTACCGCCGCTTCGTCATGTGGAACGTGCTCGGCGCCCTGCTCTGGGTGATCAGCCTCACGCTCGTCGGCACGCTGCTCGGCGGCATTCCGTTCGTGCGCGACAACATCGACGTACTCGCGATCGTCATCGTGCTCGTCTCGGTGCTGCCGGTCGTCATCGGCGCGCTCGTGCGCTGGCGCCGCGAGCGTAAGAATGGCCGCGCCGTGGAGCCGATCGTCGCCGACGACGCGAGCCTGCTCGACTAATCGCGAGGGGCCTCGCGCGACTCGAGGCGCTCATCCACCTCGGCCTCAACGCGCGGTCGTCCGCCGACCAGCCAATATCCGGCGCCGACGATCAGTCCGCCGCCGACTAGGTTGCCAAGCCCGACCCAGAGCAGGTTACCGCCGAACAGCGCCCAGCTCGCGTTCGGGTCGCCGAGCAGTAGGCCGATGCCGTAGGTCGTCATGTTCGCGACGACGTGCTCGAAGCCCGAACTGATGAACGCCGTGATTGCGGCGAAGATGAGCAGGATCTTCGCGACCTCGTTCGCGACTCGCGCGGCCATCCAGATCGCGAGGCAGACAAGCAGATTGCAGAGGATGCCACGGGTGAACAACTCGAGCGGACCTTCGGCTGCCTTCGCGGCGAGCAGTTCGGTGAGCATCGAACCGCCGGCGGCGTTCGCGCGCAGCACGCCCGAGGCGACGATGAGCGCTGAGAACGCGAGCGCGCCGAGCAGGTTCGCCGCGAACGTCGCGAGCATGCCGCCGAGCGCGCGCAGGCCCGAGATACTGCGCATGAGCGCACCCTGCGTCGCGATCATCATGGTTGAGGTGACGAGCTCGCCGCCCGCGAAGACCACGATGGTGAGCGCGACGCCGAACACGAGGCCGGCGACGAGCTTCGCGAAGCCGTCGCCGGCCTCGATGAGCGGGCCCGCCGTGCAGACCATGAGTACGACGCCGACGCCGATGTAGGCGCCAGCGAGCATGCCCGAAACGAGAAGCCGACCGGGTGTGCGCAGCAGCGCCATCTTTGTCGCCGCGGCCTGCGCCTGGGCTTGCAGGGTGTCAGGAATAGCGAGCACGTCGGCGCCTTCTCGAAGTGGTGGTCGCGGCCCTAGTCTTCGTAGTCGGGGGCCGGTTCGACGCCGAGGAACTCCTCGTACGTCGCCGCGCCCGACTCGTGGTAGTCCGCGGCGGCGTCAACGCCGATGAAGCGATAGTGCCACGGTTCGTACTCGTACCCCGTCACGTCGGTCTCGCCATCGGGGTAGCGCAGGATGAAGCCGTACTCGTGCGAGTGCGCGACGAGCCAGTCGCTCGCTTCGGTTTCTCCAAAGCACTCGGTGAGGACGCAGTCGCTCTCGCCGGGCGCCGAGATGTCGGCCGCGAGGCCAGTCTGGTGCTCGCTTGATCCGGGGCGCGCGCTCGTGAGATCGGCGCCCTTCTGCCCGAGGTCTTCGACGTAGCCGTTGTAGAGCTCGGTCTGGAGGTCGTAGTCGCGGTAGCCGCTCGCCATGTCGAGCGTGATGCCGTCGGCGAGCGCGGCTTCGTACATGTCCTTGAATGCCTCGGCCGCGTCCTCGCGCAGCGAGTGATCGTTCATCGACGGGACGTCTAGTTTGGTGAGCTTGATCGTCGGCTTCGGCGCGTAGTCGACGGGGTCGAGCGAATAGTGCTTGTTCACGAGCACCGTGACGCTGCTGCCCGTCGAGATGTCGTAGGGCAAGTCGGTCGTCGGGGCGGCGGATGCGGTGGGCGTGGCCGTCGCGGTCGGGGACTCGCTCGCGGTGCCGGACGCGCTCGGCGTCGACGACGCGCTGCTCGAGGGCGTTACCTGGCTGGCCGAACTCGAGTTCGTCGCCTGCACGACCGTGACGACATCGGCGGGCGCGCCCCAGCCGGTCGCCGCCGCGAAGCCGATGCCCACCACCGCGAGCGCCGCGGCACCGGTGATACCGATGACGGCGCGGCGCCGAGCGTAGTTCGGGGTGGTGGTCGACTCGTCGGGGGTGGTCAACGGGTCGGCAGACTCGCTCGGTGAAGACGTCATTCGGCACTTTCTGTTGGACTCGTGCCAGTTTCGCACGCAGAAGGATCCCCGACGGGGAGTACCCGCCGGGGATCCTACGCACGGATGGCGCGCGCCTAGCCGCGGTCGTCGTCGCCCGGCTCGGGCTCCACGCCGCGCGGACGCCAGAGCACGATCTCATTACGGTTGCGCACGCGCTGGCCGCGGGCGACCGCGATGACCTCGCCGTAGCCCGCCGCGAAGACCCGCTCACGGGAGCGCTTGCGCTGCTCCTCGAGCTCGCCCTCGAGGTCACGCACGCGCCGCTTGAGCTCTTGCACTTCTTCGCGCAGTCGCACGACGTGCGAGATGCCCTCGAGCCCGACACCGGCCTCGCTCAGGGAGCCGATCTCGCGGAGCTTCGCGACGCCGGCGAGCGAGTAGCGGCGTACGCGACCCGCGGTCCGGGCGGGTACGACGAGGCCAAGCCGGTCGTACTGCCGCAACGTCTGCGGGTGCATGCCCGCGAGCTCGGCCGCGACGGCGATCGGGAAGACGGGTGCGTCCTCATCCACCTCGTGGGGATCCATTGCACGCATCACCGGCACCTCCTTCTCGCTAGCTGCGGGCCTCGCGCATCAGCTCGGCACGCGGGTCGTCGTCACCGCTTACGGCGACGAAGTCCTCGAGCGCCTTGCGCTGCTCGTTGTTGAGGTTCTGCGGCACGGCGACCTCGATGCGCACGAGCAAATCGCCGCGGCCGCGCTTGCGGGGCACGCCGCGCTCCTTGACTCGCAGGCGCTTGCCCGACGGCGAGTGCGCGGGCACGCGCACCTTGACGGTCTTGCCGTCGGGCGTCGGCACCTCGATGTTCGCGCCGTTGACGGCCTCGGCAAACGTGACGGGCACCGTGACGATGATGTTGTCGCCGTCGCGCGAGAACACGGGGTGCGGGCGCACCGACACCTCAAGGATGAGGTCACCGGGCTCGCCGCCGTTTGGGCTCGGCGCGCCCTTGCCGCGCAGGCGAATCTTCTGGCCATCCTTGACGCCCGCCGGGATGCGCACGGTAATGACCCGGCCGTCACCTGCCTGCAGGTCGATCGTGTCGCCGCGGAAGGCGGTCATGAAGCTCAGGGTCGTCTGCGCGCGCTGGTCGGCGCCGCGCTGCGGGCCGGCCTGGCGGAAACCTCCGCCAAAGCCGCCTGGTGCACCGGCGCCCTGACCGAACATGGTGAAGAGGTCTTCGTAGGCGCCCGCGCCGCCCTGGGTGCCGCGGTAGGAATACCCGCCGCCGCCGCCCTGGTTGAACAGGCCGCCGAAGAGGTCGTCGAAGCCGGGCTGACCGCCGGGGCCACCCGGGCCCGCCGAGAAGCGGGCGCCCGAGCCCATGGCGCGAATCTGGTCGTACTCTTTGCGCGTCGTTTCGTCGCTGAGTACGTCGTACGCCTCGGAGATCTCCTTGAACTTCTCCTCGGCCGCCGTGTCACCCGGGTTGGAATCGGGGTGGTACTTGCGCGCGAGTTTGCGATAGGCCTTCTTCAGGTCGGCCTCGCTGATGTCCTTGTCGACCCCGAGCGTCTTATAAAAGTCTTTCTCGAACCAGTCCTGGCTGGCCATACGCTGCTCCTTTCACGCGAGACGGGATGCGCCTCGCAGCTGGATGGGGAATGCGGGGGTGGTACACCTGCCGCATCCCCATCCGGGGCCACACTCAGGTGTGCAGTTAGTTCGCGGGAACGAAGACCGCGACCTTGGCTGCGCGGATCTCGCGATCGCCGATGCGGTAGCCCACCTCGATGACGTCGGCGATGGTCGCCTCGGTCACCTCGGGGTTCGGCAGCTGCGCGATCGCCTCGTGCTGCTGCGGGTCGAAGGGCTCACCCTTCGCGCCGTAGCGCTCGACGCCGAGTCGCTCGATGGCCGCACGGAGCTTGCTCGCGATCACCTGGAGCGAGCTGCCCTCGGGCAGGTCGCCCGCGGCATCGGCGCGGTCGAGGTCGTCAAGCACCGGCAGCAGCTGCTTGGCCGCCTTCGCGGTCGAGAGCGCTGCGAGCTCCTCCTTCTCGCGCTCGGTGCGGCGGCGGAAGTTCGCGTACTCGGCCTGCACCCGCTTGAGATCGGTGAGGTAGCTGTGCTCCTCCTCGTTGGCGGGCTCGGGATCGGTGTCGCCCTGCGAGTCGCTCGCGGTCGAGGCCTGCATGGCCTCCTCGAGCAACGAGTTCAGGTCGTCCTCGGAGATGGTGGGGAGGTCCTCAGCAGCCTGGTCGCCGGCCGGGGCCGAGTCGGTGCCCGAGGCATCCGACCCGACCTCGGCATCGGCGGCGGCCGAACCCTCCTCGCGAACCTTCCCGGTCTCAGGGTCGATGCGTCGCTTGTCGTTGACGATCGGCTCCTCGCGCTCGTTCTGGTTGTCGTTCGGGTTCTGGTCGCTCATTGCTACTTGTCCTTGTCCTCGTCTTCGTCTTCGACGATCTCGGCGTCAACGATGTCGTCGTCGGCCGCCTGGCCCGCGTCGCCCTCGTTGGGGGCCTGCGGAGCCTCGCCAGCCTCCTGCTGCGAAGCGTAGATCGCTTCGCCGAGCTTGGTCTGCGACTCGTTGAGCTTGTCGAACGCGGTCTTCACTGCGTCGTCGTCGTCACCGGCGAGTGCGGTCTTCAGCGCGTCGACGTCGCCCTGAACCTCGTTCTTGACATCGGCGGGGAGCTTGTCCTCGTTCTCCTTGATGACCTTCTCGACCTGGTAGGCCGTAGTCTCGGCAACGTTGCGCTGCTCAGCAGCCTCGCGACGCTTCTTGTCTTCGGCCTCGTTCTCTTCCGCCTCGCGCACCATGCGGTCGATGTCTTCCTTCGGCAGGCTCGAGCCGCCGGTGATCGTCATCGACTGCTCCTTGCCGGTGCCCTTGTCGGTCGCCGAAACATGCACAATGCCGTTCGCGTCGATGTCGAAGGTGACCTCAACCTGCGGGATTCCGCGGGGTGCCGGCGCGATGCCGGTGAGTTCGAAAGTGCCGAGCGGCTTGTTGTCGCGGGTGAACTCGCGCTCGCCCTGGAACACTTGGATCTGCACCGACGGCTGGTTGTCCTCGGCCGTGGTGAAGGTTTCGCTGCGCTTAGTCGGGATCGCGGTGTTGCGCTCGATGAGCTTCGTCATGATGCCACCCTTGGTCTCGATACCGAGGCTCAGCGGGGTGACGTCGATGAGGAGGACGTCCTTGCGCTCGCCCTTCAGCACACCGGCCTGCAGGGCGGCGCCCATGGCGACGACCTCATCGGGGTTGACGCCCTTGTTCGGCTCCTTGCCGCCGGTGAGCTCCTTGACGAGCTCGGTGACGGCGGGCATGCGGGTCGAACCACCGACGAGCACCACGTGGGCGATGTCGGAAACCTTCACGCCGGCCTCGGCGATGACGTCGTGGAACGGCTTCTTCGTGCGCTCCAGCAGGTCGCTCGTGAGCTCCTGGAACTTCGCACGGCTCAGCGAGACGTCGAGGTTCGCGGGGCCCGCCTCGGTGAGCGAGAGGTACGGGAGCTGAATCGTGGTGTTGCTCGAGTTCGAGAGCTCCTTCTTCGCCTGCTCCGCGGCCTCCTTGAGTCGCTGGAGCGCGATCTTGTCGTTCGCAACGTCGACACCGGTCTGCTTCTTGAACTCCTCGATGAGGTACTCCACGATGCGCTGGTCCCAGTCGTCACCACCGAGACGGTTGTCACCGGCGGTCGCGCGAACCTGAATGGTCGAGAAGTCGTCGTCCTTGCCCACCTCGAGCAGCGACACGTCGAACGTACCGCCACCAAGGTCGAACACGAGGATGAGTTCGTCTTCCTTACCCTTGTCAAGGCCGTATGCGAGCGCCGCGGCGGTGGGCTCGTTGATGATGCGAAGCACGTTGAGGCCCGCGATCTCACCGGCCTCCTTCGTGGCCTGACGCTCGGCGTCGTTGAAGTACGCCGGAACGGTGATGACCGCGTCGGTGACGCTGTCACCGAGATAGGTCTCGGCGTCGCGCTTGAGCTTCGACAGGATTCGCGCCGAAATCTCCTGCGGCGTGTAGGTCTTGCCGTTGATCGACTTGGTCCAGTCAGTACCCATGTGGCGCTTCACCGAAGCGATGGTGTTGTCGACATTGGTGACCGCCTGGCGCTTCGCGGTCTCGCCGACGAGGACGTCGCCGTCCTTCGTGAACGCGACCACCGAAGGGGTGGTGCGCATACCCTCGGCGTTGGCGATGACCTGCGGCTCGCCACCCTCGAGGACCGCGACGACGGAGTTGGTCGTACCGAGGTCGATACCTACTGCACGTGACATATGTGTGGCTCCTTGCGTGTTGGAACGATTGTCGGGAAGTTGTCTACGGCGGGATTCCGCCGATCGACCAGACCCAGGAACCCCACCAGGGCGACCCTGAGTCGATCTACCTCAAGTTTAGGCTTGAGCCGGATCATGTCAAGTTGAGAAAGCTGAGAGTTGAGTGAACCCGACTCAACTTTGCCGGATCCCCTTTTCGGTCCTGTCGGCGTAGCATTACGACAAGTCGTAGAAGCCGAATTGGGAGGACAGATGCCGGGAACTCGCACACGCGAGCGTGGTGAGCTTGAGACGCAGATCATGCGCGTGCTCTGGAATTCCGGGGCCCCGATGTCGGCGAAGGATATTCAGGCGCAGTTCGATGCAGCCGCGAGCGACGGCGATCCCGTGCCCGCCTACACGACGCTCGTCACTGTGCTTGGGCGGCTCGAGAAGAAGGGTGCCGTGCAGCGCGAGGCGGCGTCACCGCGCAAGGTGCGTTACACCGCCTCCCGCTCACAGGAAGAGCAGGCGAGCAGCACGATGCTCGCGGCGCTCGATCGCGTCGCCGACCGCGAGGTCGCGCTCATGCAGTTCGCCGGCAACCTCGACCAAGACGACCTCGACCTGCTCCGCCGCGCCCTCGACGGGGCCCGAGCCTAGGGGCGCCCCGGCACCATGATCCCCGGCCTGGTCTCGTTGCTGCTCGCCTCGGCGCTGCTCATCGTGGCGCCGAAGCTGCTCGCGCGCGGCACCTGGCAGGTGCGCTACCCGCTGCGGGCCCTCGCGCTCTGGTTCGCGAGCTTTGCCCTCGGCAACGTGCTCGCTGGCGTGGCCATCGTGCTCGCGATCTCCGACACGCTCAACCCACCCGAGCATCCGGTCATCACGGCCGAGTTCGACACGGTCGTTGCGTTTGTGACACCGTGGCTCGCACTCATCGTCGTAGCCGGCACGATCATCACGATCTCCCGCGGCGCCGAGCCGGTGATGGAGTCCGAACGCGAGGTCATCGACGTCTTCCGCGAGCGCGCAGTCTCGGTCGACGAGCGACCGGGCCTCACGCTCGTTCGCATCGACGCGCCCCGGCCGTTCGCGTGCGCGGTGCCGGGCACCGCATCCGGCCGTTCACCAGAAATCTTCTACTCGACGTCGCTCGAAGAGATCCTCACGAAGCCGCAGCTGCAGGCCGTGCTCGCGCACGAGTACGCGCACCTCAAGCAGGGCCACAGTTGGCTCGTGCGCATCGCCGAGACGAACGCGCGCACGCTGCCGCAGTGGCTCGCCGCGAGCTCCGGGCTGCAGCGCGCGACGCGCCTATTCACCGAGCTGGCGGCCGACGATGCCGCGTGCACCCAGGCCGGCACAGGCAATCTCGCCGACGCGCTCGTGCGCATGGGCGAGGTCACGAACGACCCGATCGCGGGCGTGCGCGCCGAACGGTTGCACCGCCGCAGCACCCGCACGCGCGCGGCGTCGGCGCAGGTGCCCGAGGCGATCCGCCTCAGCGTCACCGAGACCACCTAGACTCCGGGGCGTGAGCAGGCACGACTCCCCCACCAACGCGGCCCAGAGCGGCGATCTTGTCACCCTCGACGGCACCCGAATGACGGTGAAGGAGCAGCGGCGGCAATCGTTCGCGTGGCAGCTCTACGACGTCGGCAACTCGGCGTTCCAGGCGGTCGTCGTCACGTTCGTGTTTGCGACCTACCTGGCGTCTGATCTGTTTCTCGACCCCGCCGCCGTCGCGGCCGGCCGGGCGGACCCGAACGACCCCGTGTATCTCACCGCGCAGGCCGGCTCGCAGCAGGTCATCAGCGGGCTCAGCCTCGCCGCCGCAATCATCGTCGCGGTGCTCGCCCCAGCGCTCGGCCGCGCGACCGACGGCTCGGGGCGGCGCAAGTTCTACCTTGTGATCTTCTCGGGCGTGACGATCGCGGCGATGCTGGTGATGTTCTTCGTCTATCCCGAGGCCGAGCTGCTCGCGTTCGGTGCGCTGTTGCTCGCCATCGGCACCGTCTTCTCGGAGCTCGCGATGGTGAGCTACAACGCGATGCTCTCGCAGGTGTCGACGAAGGAGAACGTCGGTCGTGTCTCGGGCACCGGCTGGGGGCTCGGCTACATCGCCTCGATCGTGCTGCTGCTCGTCGTGCTCGTGCTGTTCATTCAGGACTTCAACGGGGATGCGCCGGGCTCGGGCTTGTTCGCGACGCCTTCCGGTGCCGACGGCGCGGCCCTGAACATCCGCCTCACCGTGGTGGTCTCGGCGATCTGGTTCGCCGGCTTCCTGCTGCCGGTGATCTTCCGCGTGCCCGAGGCGCCGCGTCGCGCGGATGTGCCGAGGGTGTCGATCTTGCAGGCGTACGCCTCGCTCTGGCGCACGATCGTGCGCCTGTGGCGCACCGACCGGAAGCTGCTGCAATTCTTCGTCTCGAGCGCGATCTTCCGCGACGGCCTTGGCGCGATCTTCGCGTGGGGCGCCGTGCTCGCGGCCCAGGTGTACGGTTTCTCGCCGAGTGAGGTCATCTACTTCGCCGTTGTCGCGAACCTCGTCGCCGGGCTCGGCACGCTGTTGGCGGGACGCCTCGACGACCGCATCGGCCCGAAGCCGGTGATCATCGCTGCGCTCGTGTCGATGCTCATCGCCGGCGTCGTGCTCATGTTCACCTCGAACGACAAGATCGTGTTCTGGGTGATCGCGAGCATCCTCTGCCTGTTCGTCGGGCCCGTGCAGACCGCGTCGCGCACCTACCTGTCGCGCGCGACACCGGCCGGACATGAGGGCGAGCTGTTCGGCCTCTACGCGACAACCGGCCGGGCGGCCGGCTGGATCTCGAACCTGCTCTACTTCGCGTTCATCAGCTGGCTGATGGTGCCGAAGGCGGGCGTCTGGGGCATTCTGCTCACCCTCGCAATCGGCCTCGTGGTCATGCTCACGGTGCCCGCGAAACCGAAGGTCACCGACCTGCAGGCCACCTAGTCGAGGGCGTAGATGTCCAGGCCGAGCGAGTCGTCCATCGTCTTGTACGTGGCCTCGCTCGTGCGAATGAAAATCTCGCACGCCCCATTGACCCAGGTCTCCTTGAGGTGGCCCGCGAGCGCCGTGTAGTCGGCGCGGCCGAGCGTGATGTGCAGATGCACGAGCGGCTCGCGCGGCTCGGCGTCGGCCTTGAGTGAGACGTTGCCCTGCAGCGCCACGATCTCCATTTGCTCGTCGAACTCGCGGTCGATGTAGCTCAGGTCGACCGGGTCGCGGAAGCGCAGGGTCGCCCGCGCGACGGCGCCGATGCCCTCGATGCTGCCGCCCGAGATACCCTGCGACGCGACGAACTCGGTGACCGCCGCGACGAGCTCGTTGCCGGTGTGCACGCTGAGCACGTAGCCCCCGGCGATCTCGCGGGCGGTCCAGGTGTCTCCGTGGATCGCGCGGGTGGCGTAGTTGCCGGTCGGCTCGCTCATACGATGGCCTCCTGAGCAAGTGCGGTGGCGGGATGTTCGGGTGCGAGTCGGGGCACAGCCGGGCCCTGCGCATCGCGCGCGAGCCGCACATCCGGTTTCGCGGCGTTCGGCCAGCGCCAGACGGGCTCTTCGAAGCGGGCGAAGCCGAGCTTCGCGTAGAAGCGCTCGGCGCGGGGGTTGTCGTCGAGCATCCAGAGCCAGGCGGCGCGGTCGCCGAGCACGGCGTCGACGAGGCCCCGGCCGAGGCCCGTGCCGTGAGCGATCCGGAGCGTGTAGAGGAGCTTGAGTTCGGTAGCTCGGGGCGCATCGACGTCGGCCGAGGGGCGCGCGAGCGCGAAGCCGGCGGGCGTGCCATCGACAAAGCCGATGCACGCGTGCAGTTCGGGGTCGTGGTGGGCGCGCTCGAGGGCGGCGAGCCAGTCGTTGCGTCGCTCTTCGGTATCGCTGAGCTCGTCGATACGCTGCTGCGGGATCTTGCCCGCGTAGGTCTCTTGCCATGCCTGGTTGTGAATGTCCACCAGGGTCTCGATGTCGGCCACGGATGCGTGTCGAATGCTGGTAACTGGCATCCGGAAACGATACCGCTCTCCCCACGTCTCGCAAGAGAGGGTTGAGTGGTCATTTTTTGTAGTTCTGGCGGTGCCAGAACTACAAAAAATGACCACTCAACCCCCTCCCAGAGTTTGGGGCTCGGTTACATCCAGGCGGGGCGGAGGAAGCCGAGGGAGACGAGGGTGCGGGCGTCCGCCAGCACCGAGGCGAGCAGGGCATCCTGGTCGACCTCGAGCAGCGCGGCGATCGCGACGAGAATCTGGCGCGCCGTGAGCTCGCCGTCGCAGACCGACACGAACGAGGCGAGCTCGGTCGACTCGGGGAACGTGCGGCGGAAGCCACCGCCCTGCCGCAGCAGGATCGCCGAGGGGTCGGGGTTGCCGGGCAGCGTCCAGCGCTCTTCGGTGACGTCGCCCGCGACGACGAGCGTCTCGTCGGCGAGATCCTCATCGCTGCGCTCGCGCAGCCAGTCGTCGGCGTCGAAGGTGTCACGAATGCGCTCGCCAAGCGGCTGCTCGAGTTGGTGCGGCAGCGTCTCGAAGCGGCGCACGGCCTCGACGCCGGGGGTCTCGGGGCGGTGCAGCAGCAGCATGCCCATGCCAATCGACTCGACACTGCGCGACTCGAAGTCGGCGAGGTAGCGGGTGAACTGCTCGCGCCAGCTGTCGAGCTCACGGTTCTCAGCCGCATCCTTGAGCCACATGTCGGCGTACTCGATCGGCTCGGCATGCTCGCGCTCGATCACCCAGAGGTCGGCCTCCTCGCCCGGCCAGGTCTCGATGCGCGAGTGCCAGGTCTCGTCACCCTCGTGCACCTCCCAGTTGCCGAGCATCACGGCGATGCCGCCGGGGGTGAGGTGCGCGCCGAGGCCGCGAATCAGATCCTCCACCAGCCGGTCACCGGGGCGGCCGCCGTCGCGGTACGTGTACTGCTCGCTTGCCTCCTCGCCCTGGCGGCGCGGCGTGATGACGAACGGCGGGTTCGTCACGACGAGGTCGAACTCCTCGCCGTCCACGGGCTCGAGCAGGTCGCCCGTGCGCAGCGAGACACGCGCCTCGAGGTTCGCCGGGTCGAGCCCGAGCGCCGGCGCGTTGAGCAGCAGGTTGAAGCGCGCGAACTCGATCGCGCGCTCTGAAATGTCGGTGGCGACGACGCGCTCGGCGTGCTGCAGCAGGTGCATCGTCTGCACGCCCATCCCCACCCCAAGATCGAGTGCGGTCGAGACCGGCTGCCGAGGCGTGAGCTGCGCGAGGTTCGTCGTCGCGGGGCCGATGCCCACGACGTGGTCGCGGCGCAGCGGCTGGTCGACGGACACCTGCAGGCCGCCGAGGTCGCTCGCAACGAACAGCTCGACCGTCTCGTCGCCCGCGGCGACGGCGTAGGGCCGAATGTCGAAGCGCGGGGTCACGGTGCCGTCGGCGGCGGGCTCGTTGAGGATGCGCGCGCCAAGCAAGTCGTCGGCCGCCGGCAGCGTCGCGAACGGCACGGGCTCGGCGAGCAGGAACAGGCGAATCAGCGCCGCGAGCGGCGGGTTCTTGTCGGCGTCGCGCTCGAGCACGAAAATCGCGGGAACGAGCAGGTCACGGTGCAGGGCGGCGGCGGCGTCGGCGCCGAGCAGCGCCTCGACACCGTCGACGGTGAAGCCGGCGTCGCCGAGGGCCTCGCGGATGCGGTTGAGTCGCGCCTGATCGTCGGTCGCGGGCGCGTCGGTCGGGTCGTCAAACTGCACGATGGATGTCACCGCATCATTCTTGCAGCCGCGCCCGCCCGCCGACGCCGAGTCGCCGCTATTCGGTGGCGGAGCCCAGCCCGAACTCGCGCGCGAGCTCGACGAGCGAGTGCTCACGGGTCGCGAAATCGTAGCCGTTCGGCTGCATGATCAGCTCGTCGGCGCCGGTGATCTGCACAAGGCGCTTGAGCCCATCGGCGACAAGGTCGGCGGGGCCGACATGCTGGCTGCCGGCCGCGCGCTTCCAGAGGTCGCCGTTCACGACGCGCTCCGAGAACGTCTTCGCGTCCTCTGGGGTCAACGTCGGGCCGATCTCGCCCGCGAACAGCTGGTACTTGAACACGCGCGTCGGCAGGTCGAGGCGGCGCCCCTCCTCGATGCTGTCGGCGACGAGCACCGACGCCGACACCATCGCCTTTGGCTCGGCGAGCGCGGCCGAGGGGCGGAAGTTCTCGCGGTAGTGGTCGAGCGCCTGCACGGGGTTGCCGTTCATCGCAAAGTGATTCGCGTACGAGTACGCCATGCCGAGCACACCGGCGAGCTCGGCCGAGTAGAGGCTCGAGCCGAGCAGCCAGATTTCTGGGGTGTTCGGCACCTCGGCGGCGGCGCGCAGCTTCTTGAACAGCTCGGGGTCGACCTGCTCGTGCACATCGCCGAGGTAGCCGGCGAGCTCGAGCACATCGGACGGGTAGCGGTCGACCGTTTCGCGCGACATGTCGCGGCGCAGTGCCCGCGCGGTGATCGGGTCGGTGCCGGGCGCACGGCCGAGGCCGACGTCGATCCGGCCGGGGTACATCGCCTCGAGCAGCGCAAACTGCTCGGCGATGACGAGCGGCGAGTGGTTCGGCAGCATCACACCGCCCGAGCCGAGGCGGATGCGCTCAGTGCCGGTGCCGAGGTACGCGAGCGCGACGGCCGGCGCGGTCGACGCGATCGCACCCGAGTTGTGGTGTTCGGCGACCCAGTAGCGCCCGTAGCCGAGCGCATCCGCTCGCTGCACCAGCGCGTGCGAGTCGTCGAGCGCCTCCTTGGGTGTCTGCGTGGCGTTAAGCGGAATGAGGTCGAGCACCGAGAACACAGTCATGGAGAGGGATAACGCAGAACCCCCGCCGGTCATTCCGGCGCCGGATGCGCGCGCCGCGGGTATTCGGGGATCATCGGCTCGGGCACAATGGAACAGACGGCGGTCACCGGGCCGTCTCCGCGAGAGGGGAACACATGCGCGCTTGGGGCCGACCCCGCGGCCGAGCGGTGCTCGCCGCCGTCGTGGCGCTCACCACCGCGGCGCTCAGCGGCTGCGCGGTGAGCAACATCGACGCCTCCTCCTCCGACAACGGCTACTCACCGTTCCTGCCCGAGGTGCACAGCGACGACTCGGGCCTGCGCCAGGAGTTCGAGGCGACTCCGCAGGAGTCGCACGAGTTCTGGTCTGACCCCGAGCGCCGCGACAACGCCGAGGGCATGGACTACCAGACTCCCGACAATGGCCTGCCCCCGGGCTCGGGTGACCCCGCGACCGGCGCCTATCTCTCGGCGACCGAGGCGATGCCGGCCGACCCGCAGGGGTACGGCGATGTTTCCGACGCCGAGGTGTTCGACCGCGCCGGGCTCGGCGCCTCCACCTTCGGCCGCCTCTATTTCACCTTCGACGGCGGCGACACCTATGTCTGCTCGGCCACGGTCGTGAACTCGACTTCGGGCAGCATCATCGCGACCGCCGCGCACTGCGCCGCGCAGACAGACGGCTCAGGCCAGCTCGCGCAGTCGATGTACTTCATCCCGGGCGACCGCGACAACGGCCGCGAGACCCCGTACGGCACCTGGGCCGCGACCGAGATGGTCGTGCCGCAACAGTTCATCGACGGCGCGATCACCGACGATTCCGGCATGCTTACGAGCGAAGAGGGCTGGAACTATGACTTCGCCTTCATCAAGCTCGAGGAGCAGAACGGCCAGACCATTCAAGAGGTCACCGGCGCACAGGGCATCGCCTTCGGTGTGCCCGTCGACTATCTCACCCAGGTCGGCTACCCCTCCGCCGCGCCGTACGACGGCACTGAGGAGTACATGTGCGCCTCAACGCAGTTCCAGTCGAACTGGCAGGGCGGCTACGCACACTCCTGCACCATGACACAGGGTTCGTCAGGCGGCGGCTGGCTCAGCGACTACGACGCCACCACAGGAACCGGCTACCTCGTCGGCGTCACCTCGACCGTCGACGAGATTCGCGGCACCGCGAACACGCCGGTGCTCGGGCAGACGGCGCTCGACCTCTACACCGACCTGGACGAGAGGTAGCGCCATGGCATCGAATCGGCGGATGCGCGTTACGGCGAGCGCGCTCGGTGCACTGCTTGCGGTGAGCGCGCTCGCGGGCTGTGCGAACCTCGAGAGCTTCGGTATTGACTCCAAGGTGCAACCGTGGGCGGTCGCGAACCACGACGACAAGCTCAGCTACCACTCTGAGGCGGGCGACGCCCTGCTCAACCTCGACACGACCACTGGCCTCGCCGAGCTCGAGACTTTCCAGGCCGTCGGCTATCACCACGTCGAGTCGCCCGACAGCTCGCTGCACATGGAGTACGAGACCTCGGTCGACGGCGAGAGCTACGTCTCGCAACTGCACACGAACGTCGAGGGCTACTCGTTCGACCAGTCGCACCGCGGCGGCGATACTGAGACGTATTACCTGCTCGGGGATGCGGTGAAGGAGGTCGCGAGCGAGGGCAAGAGCTGGGTCTCGGTGCCGACCGGCGACCTGAACCGCGCGCAGACCCCTGAAAACGTTTGCCAATTGTTCGCGGTGTCGTACACCTGCGCCCTCATCGACGCCTGGAACTCCTCGCGAGAGCAACTCGGCACCGTGCCGGTCGAACTTTCGCGGGCCGAGGACGGCAGCCAGCACTTCGCGACTGCGGTGTCGTACGCCTCGCTCGTCGAGCAGGGCCTCATCTCGGATTCCTTCTCGAACTATTCGAGCGAAGAGACCAACGCGACGCTGATTCCCATGCACCTCTGGGTCGACGAGACCGGTCTCGTCACGAAAGTCGAGGTCAACGGCGTGATCACGGGCGACGATGCGAGCGAGCTCGCCGTGCAGATCGGCTTCGAGCTCACATCGACGCGGCCATCGACCGAGATGACGCCGGTCGAGGTGGGCGATATTCCCGAGGACGACCTCTACGAGATCACCACGGAATCCCAGCTCGAGACGTTCTTGCAGCAACTGGCGCAGGTTTAGGAAGTAGGACGACCATGACGCACGACGCAGTCGAACCCGGCGAACCCCAGCCGAACCGCAGCACCATGCCGCCACTGCCGCGCATGCCGCAGCCGCAGCAGCAGGCACCCTCGGGCCAGCAGGCGCAGCGGGCAACGTCGGGTGCCCCGCAGCCGCACCAGCCAGCACACCCCCAACAGGATGCGCAGCGCCAGTACGGCGTGCCGGCGCGCGGCCAGTCCTATGGCCAGCCTGGGCGGCCTGGTCCCGGCCAGCCCCAACAGAGCCCATCCCTCTCGAGCCAGCTCGGCGGCACCGCAGCCACGCAACTCCAGCACCCCCAGCACCCGCCGCACGCCCAGGGCGCGGCCTACGCCCGCCCCGCGCATCCCGGCGCCGTCCAGTCGGGCCAGGCCACCACATCCGCTGCGCCGGTCGAGCCGAAGCGCAAGCGCAACCGCGCCGTGCCGTGGCTCGTGCTCGGCCTGCCGATCATGCTCGTCGTCGGTGTTGTCGCCGGCTACCTGCTCGCGACGAACTACAACTCGTTCGACAACCGCGCGGTCGAGGACTCGGTCGCGCAGGTGCTGCGCAACGACTACGGCCTGAGCGACCTGCGCTCGGTCGACTGCCCGAACTGGATCAAGGTCGAGCAGGGCCAGTCGTTCCAGTGCGAGTTCGAGTACGCGGGCGGCACGCAGACCGTCACGGTGACGCAGGGCTCGCAGTCGGGCCAGCTCGTCGTCGGCGCCCCCGAATAGCAAGTGCCGCTACGCCCAGCTGAGCACGACGCGCGCGGCCTGCTCGGGGACCGTCACGTCGACCCCAGTGAGCTCGTGAAAGCGGTTGAGCCGGTTGGTCAACGTGTTGCGGTGGCAGAACGTTTCAGTCGCGGCCTCGGCGACGTTGCCGCAGCGCAGGTAGGCGCGCACCGCCGACTCGAGGTTGCCGCGCTCGGCGACGCCACACCCCGCGAGCGCGGCCGCGATGTCGTCGGCGATGCTGAGCCGGCGCTCCTCGAGGTGGCGGCGCAGCAGCTTCGCCCAGTCGCGCGCGGGCGTGAGGGCGCGGCCCGTGCCCGGCTCGGCGAGGCCACCGAGGGCTGACGCGAGCTCGGCCGCGTCGTGCAGGCCGGCGAAGCCATCGACCTCGGCGATCAGGCCGAGCTCGACCTCGCGCAGCTCGGCCAGCGCATCCTGCACGACCTTCGCCGGCACGCCGCGCTGGCTGAAGAACGCGAGCAGGCTCGGGCCGCTGAAGTTCGTGAACACCTCGAGGCCGAGGCACTCGAGGTGGGTCACCGCAGTGCTCAGCGCCGACACCGAGCCGCCCGTCGCCACGGCGACCGTGAGGGTCGCCTCGGGCAGGATGCCGAGCTCGGTCGCAATCGAGGCGCAGCGCTCGGGCGGGGGCGGCGGCGACTGGAACAGCTCGGTGATGAGCGCGCGGCGGGCGAGCGCGGCGAGGTCGGACTGCCGGCGCACCTCGTCGAGGTACGACTCCTGCGTCGCGCGGGCGTAGGTGTCGACGACGTGCCAGACGAGCATCGAGTGGCGCAGCAGCAAGTCGGCGTCCTCCGAAGCCGAGACCGTGACGATCTCGTTCCAGATGAGCGCGAAGTCGAGGCGAATCGCGGTCATGAGCGAGGCCATCGGAATCTGCGCCCGGGCGCGCGTCGCGCCCACCTCATCCGCAATCGCGATGAGCTGGCTCGCGTCGCCCTCCGTGAGCGTCGCGAGCAGCGCGTCGAACGAGAGGTAGGCGATGCGCCGAATCTCGCTGAGCGGGATGCGCGGGTCGCGGTACTCGGGCACCTCGCGCACGGCAACGAGGTAGCGCTCGGCAAGATGCTCGGCCTCGACTCGGCCGAGCAATTCTCGCCACCTGCGGCGGTCGCCCGCCTGCGGCCAGTTCGCGAAATCGATGGTCGCGATGCCAGCCGCTTCGGCGAGTTCTGGGAACTCGGCTTGTGCGACGGGCGTCATTGACTGTTCGGGTTGCTCGGGGGTCGCCTGCATCATTCGCTCAGAATACGGGCACTTGCACAATCTGAGGCCGATGTCAGCGACGGATGCCAGTCGAAAGCGTGCCGAATTCCTGGTTGGCTTAGCCCAATTGGCAACGACGCCCCCATCAGAGGAGCACACATGACAACCCAAAACTCCCCAACCTCAAACATTGAGGTCGGCGCAACCCAGCAGCTCAGCACCAAAGAAGCGAACAAGGTTGCGCTCGGTGCGTTGATCGGCACCGCCCTCGAGTGGTACGACTTCTTCCTGTTCTCAGCCGCCGCGGCCCTCGTGTTCAACGTGCACTTCTTCGCGTCGGAAGACGCGACCGCAGCCGCGATGGCCTCGTTCGCCACCTTCGGTGTCGGCCTCGTCGCCCGCCCCATCGGCGGCATCATCTTCGGCCACCTCGGTGACCGCATCGGCCGCCGCAAGGTGCTCATGATCACCATCGTCGGCATCGGCATCGTCACCGGTCTCATCGGTGCACTCCCCGACTTCGCCGCGATCGGCATCGCCGCCCCGATCCTGCTCGTGCTGCTTCGCATCGCGCAGGGCCTATTCGTCGGTGGCGAGTGGTCGGGCGCCATGACCATCGTCGTCGAGAATGCGCCGCTCGAGCGCCGCGCCATCTACGCAGCGATTCCCCAGATCGGCTCGCCGATCGGCACCATCCTCTCGTCGGGCGGCTTCTTCCTCGTCGTGAAGTTCCTCTCGGAGGACACCTTCAACTCGTGGGGCTGGCGCATCCCCTTCCTCGCCGCGATTCCGCTGCTCTTCATCGCGATCTACATCCGTTCGAAGCTCGAAGAGTCGCCGGTATTCAAGGAGCTCATCGAGTCGGGCGAGACCGTGAAGAGCCCCCTTGCTGAGACGCTGAAGCACTCGTGGAAGCAGATCATCGTCGGCATGGCCGCCGCCCTCCTCGGCGTCGGTGGCTTCTATCTCGTGACCTCGTTCATCGTCTGGTACGGCACGAACATCCTGGGCTACTCGAGCGACCTGATGCTGCTCGGCAGCATGATCGCGGCCGTCGTCGAGATCCCCGTGCTCATCACGGGTGGCCGCCTCGGCGCCCGCTTCGGCGCGAGCAAGGTGATCTTCTGGGGCGGCCTCGCCTCGGCCGTCGCCGCCGTGCCAGCATTCTTCATGATCGTCTCGGGCAGCGAGATCCTCGTCATCATCGGCATGACCCTCGCGGTCGCCGCCCTGTCGTTCCCCTACGCCGCCTCGGGCACCGTGCTCACCGGCCTGTTTCCCGCAAAGACCCGCTACACCGGCGTCGGCCTCGCGCAGAACACCGCGGGCATGCTCTCGGGCTTCGTGCCGATGATCGCCACCGGCACCGTCGCGGCCGCGGGCAGCCACTGGTGGCCGGCGCTCGCGCTGCTCGTCTTCCTGTCGCTGTTCACCGCCGTCGCCGGCCTCATCGCGCCGCGTCTCAGCGTGAACCTGCCGGGCTTCAAGCACTAGTTCCACCCCACCCCACCCCACCCGAACATAGGAGTTCAACCTCATGCAGTCCGCCGGGCACCTCATGGTGCAGACACTGGAAGCCCACGGCGTCGAACGGGTCTACACCGTTCCGGGCGAAAGCTTCCTCGACATCCTCGACGGGCTGCATGACTCGAGCATCTCGACGGTGGTGTGCCGCCAGGAGGGCGGCGCCGGATTCATGGCGCTTGCCGAGGGTCGCCTCGGTAACGCCGACGGCGCCGTCCTGCCCGGCGTCGCGATGGTCACCCGAGGGCCGGGTGCCGCCAACGCGATGATCGCCGTGCACACGGCGTACCAGGATGCGACCGCGCTCGTGCTCTTCGTCGGCCTCGTGCCGATCCGCGACCGCAGCCGCGAATCCTTCCAAGAATTTTCGATCCACAGCTGGTTCGGCTCGACCGCGAAGCGTGTGCTCACGCTCGAGGATGCCGACCAGGCTGGCACGCTCGTCGCCGAAGCGATGCAGGTCGCCGCATCCGGCCGCCCAGGCCCCGTCGTCATCGGCGTACCTGAGGACGTGCTGCGCGAGTCGACCAGCGCCGAGGCGCCCGAGGTGCGACCGATCGCCGCACCCATCCCCGCCGAAACCGAGCTCGATGCGCTCGCCAAACGCCTGCGCGCCGCCTCGAAGCCGATGATCGTCGTCGGCGGCGACGGTTGGCACGGCGACGATGGCGCCCGTGTGCTCGCCTTCGCAGCGCGCGCCGGCGTTCCCGTGCTCGCGGACTTCCGCAGCTACGACGCCGTGCCGCACCACGGTGAGGATGCGCAGCGCGCCTGGGGCGGCATGCTCGGCTACGGCCGCGGCGCCTCGATGGCCGTCGCGCTCGACGAGGCCGACCTGCTCATCTGCATCGGTGCCACGCGTTCCGACGTCATGAGCGAGGGCTACACCGCGTCGATGGATGCCGAGACGGTCGTCGCGCTGCCCGACCCCTCGCTGCTGCAGCACGCCGGCCGACTCGACCAGCTCATCCTCGCCACCCCACACACCTTCGCGCAGGCGCTCGAGCGCCTCGACGGCGCCGACGTGCGCGGCTCGCGCGACGACACCTGGATGCTCGGCCGCGCCGACGCGCAGCGTCACTTCAGCACCGCGCCGACCGAGGCCGACCCCGAGGCGGGCCTCGACCTCGACGTCGCGTTCGGCGAGCTCGAGCGCGCCCTGCCCGCCGACCGCGCCGTCACCTACGGCGCCGGCAACGCGACGATCTGGGGCCACCGCTACCTCTCGCACGAGACTTCGGCGAGCCTCGTCGGCGCCCGCAACGGCGCGATGGGCCTCGCGGTGCCCGCGGCGATCGCCGCCGGCTTCCTGCGCCCCGACCGCCCCGCGGTCGCGGTGTGCGGCGACGGCGACTTCCTCATGAACGGCCAGGAGGTCGCGACCGCGGTGGCGAACCACCTGCCGGTGCTCTTCCTCGTCGTCGACAACTCGCGCTACGGCACGATCGTGCAGCACCAGGAGCGCGAGTACCCGGGCCGCGTCTCGGGCACCGACCTGCAGAACCCCGACTTCGGGGCCTGGATGCGCGCGTACGAGACCGACGCCGCGCCCGCGTTCGGCGCCCGGGTCACCTCGAACGAGGAGTTCAGCGCGGCGCTCGGCGAGGCGCTCGCCGCGCTCGAGCACGGCCCCGCGCTGCTGCACCTCGTGATTGACCGCAACACCATGCCGAAGAACGCCTAAGGAGTCGTCATGCAACTCGATCTGATTGTGTCCGCCAAGACGATCATCACCCTCGACGACACCCGCCCCGAAGCCACCCGCATGGGCGTCATCGGCGAGCGCATCGTCGGCTTCGACGAGGAGCTCGACGGCTGCACCCCCGCCCGCGAAGAGGACTTCGGCGACGCCGTGCTCGTGCCCGGTTTCATCGACGCCCACTGCCACACGACCTGGTGGGGACTCGGGCTCACGGCGATTCAACTCGATCAGGCGCGCGGCCTCGACGACCTGTACGAGCGCATCCGTGCCGAGGTGGCCCGGCTCGACGCCGCGGGCGCCGCGCCCGACGCGTGGGTGCACGGCACCGGCTTCAACCAGAAGCACCACGGCGGCGAGTTCCCCGACATCAAGGTGCTCGACGAGCTCACGGGCGACCGCCCGCTCTACCTCCGCCACACCTCGGGCCATGCCGCGATCACGAACACCGCGACGCTGCGCCTCGTCGGCGCGCTCGAGGACGGCTTCGAGAACCCGACCGGCGGCACGATCGTGCGGGACGACGCGGGCGCGCCGACCGGCCTCGTCGAGGAGGCAGCGCAGAGCCTGATTCAGTCGCTGCTGCTGCCGTACTCGAGCGAGGAGATCGCGGCGGCGCTCGATGCCGCGACCTCGCGCTACGCGGCCGAGGGCATCACGAGCTTCTGCGAGGCGGGCATCGGCGGCGGCTGGATCGGCCACAGCCCGATCGAGGCCTCGGGCTACGCGCTCGCGCGCCGCACCGGCCGCCTGCACGCCCGTGCGACACTCATGCCCGCGATCGACTCGCTCAGCGAGCTCTCGGCGAACTCGGCCGACTTCCGCGGCGAGGGCGCCGGCCTCGGCGTCAGCCTCGGCGTGCCCACCGGCTTCGGCGACGACTGGGTGCACTTCGGCCACGTCAAGGCGTTCATGGACGGCTCGCTGCTTGGCGGCACCGCCGCGGTGACCGAGTCGTTCTGCCTGCACAACCACGGCGGCGACAACAAGGGCTACCTGCTCAACTCGCCCGAGAAGTTCCGGGCGGATGTGCGGGCCGCGTACCGCGCCGGTTGGCCAATCGCGCTCCACGCGATCGGCGACGCCGCGATCGACCTCGCGCTCGACCTCATCGAGGAGTGCCAGACCGAGTACGGCGACAACGGCGCGAAGAACCGCGTCGAGCACTTCGGCGTCTCGCGCCCCGACCAGGTCGAGCGCGCCGGCCGCCTCGGCATCGTCGCGACGCCGCAGGCGAGCTTCACGATTCCGCTCGGCGACCAGGAGATGAAGATGGTCGGCCCCGACCGCGAGGGCTGGCTCTACCGCACGAAGAGCCTGCTCGACGCGGGCGTCGTCGTCGCCGGTTCGAGCGACCTCCCCGTCGCGATCAACAACGTGCGCGTCGCGCTGCAGTCGCTCGTCGACCGCACGACCGAGGCCGGTCAGTTGATGGGCCCGGATGAGGCCGTCGACGCCGAGACCGCGCTGCGCACCTACACGGTCGGCTCGGCCATTGGCACCGGCCAGCTCGCGAACAAGGGCACGCTGACCCGCGGCAAGCTCGCCGACTTCGTCGCTCTGAGCGACTCCCCGCTTACCGCGTCGCGCATCGACGAGCTCGACGTGATCGCCACCTTCATCGGCGGCACCGCCAGCTACGACTCGCGCGACTAACCACAACCCGCAAAGGAGACCCACCATGGCAACGAAGGACACCGCGGCAACCGCGTTCCTCGAAGACTTCCGTTCGATGAGC
The DNA here is from genome assembly GCF_900626105.1 of Gulosibacter massiliensis. Classification (NCBI taxonomy): domain Bacteria; kingdom Bacillati; phylum Actinomycetota; class Actinomycetes; order Micrococcales; family Microbacteriaceae; genus Gulosibacter; species Gulosibacter massiliensis. The sequence goes on along the minus strand of NZ_UYZX01000001.1, from coordinate 1,210,605 downwards.
CGCAACGGCGCGACCCCGGGTGGCGGCGTCGACCGCCAGGCCGCGACCGTCGCCGACGGCCAGAACCGCAACTGGTTCCGCGGCCTCGTCGAGGGCTACGGCTTTGACGTGCGCTACGACGCCGTCGGCAACCAGTTCGCCCTGCTCGAGCTCGTGCCGGGTGCGCCGTACATCGCCGTCGGCTCGCACCTCGACTCGCAGCCGCTCGGCGGCAAGTTCGACGGCGCGTACGGCGTGCTCGCCGGCGCGCACGCCGCGAAGGCCGTCGCCGAGCTCGCCGCTGGCGCTGGCGAGTACGCGCCGAAGTTCAACCTCGCGGTGATCAACTGGTTCAACGAGGAGGGCTGCCGCTTCAAGCCCTCGATGATGGGCTCGTCGGTGTTCACCGGCAAGATCTCGGCCGAGCAGGTGCTCGAGACCACCGACCCGCACGGCGTCACGGTGCGCGAGGCACTCGAGGCGATCGGCACCATCGGCGACTTCTCGCTCGACGTCGCCGGCTACGTCGAGCTGCACATCGAGCAGGGCCGCAGCCTCGACGACGGGGGCATCAAGATCGGCCTCGTCGAGTCGACCTGGGGCGCGAACAAGTACGAGTTCACGGTGCAGGGCGAGCAGGCGCACACCGGCGCGACCGTCATCGCCGACCGTCGCGACGCGCTCTTCGCCGCCTCGTCGATGATCGTCGCGGCGCGCGATGTCGCCGACAAGTTCACCGATGACGACGGCATGGTGATCACCTCGTGCGGTGAGATCTCGGTGTTCCCGAACTCGCCCGTCGTCGTCGCGAGCGAGGTCAAGCTGCTCATCGACGTGCGCGCAACCGACGAGCAGCGCCTCGCTGATGCCGACGCCGAGCTGTTCCGCCGCTTCGCCGAGGTCGAGGAGCGCTCCAAGTGCGAGATCGTGCGCGGCGCCGAGCACATCTGGGGGTCGAAAGAGTACGACCGCCGAGGGCTCGAGCTCGCCGCATCCGCCGCCGACTCGCTCGGTCTGTCGAAGCAGGTCGCGCGCACCCTCGCCGGCCACGACTCGACAAACATGAAGGACGTCGTGCCGACGATCATGCTGTTCGTGCCGAGCGTCGACGGCATCACCCACAACGAGGCCGAGTACACGACCGACGAGGACATGGTCGACGGCGTGCGCCTGCTGACTGAGGTGCTCCGACGCGTCACCGGCGGCGAGTTCGTCGAGGCGTAGCGACGAATCTTGAGCGGCGGATGCCGTGGTCGGGCGCGTGCCTGTACCACCGCATCCGCCGCTGCAGTTTTCCACGATCGCTGCAGCCACAACCGCAGCGCTGTTAGAAAGCCGCACCAAGCGGCGAATCGGTCCTCGCGCCTAACCTCCGACGACGCCGCCGAAGGCGAGGCCGAGCAGGTAGGTCACGGCGGCCGCGCCGTAGCCGATGAGCAGCTGCCGCAGCGCGCGCTTCCACGGAGCCGCGCCCGACAGCACGCCGACGATGCCACCGGTGAGCAGCAACGCAATACCCACGATGCCGGCCGCGATCGCGATCGCAGGCAGGCCGTGCATGCCAAAAATCCACGGCAGCACCGGAATCACGGCGCCGCCAGCGAAGAACATGAAGCTCGACATGGCCGCCCCCATCGGGGTGCCGATCTCCTCATGCTCGTCGACCGATACCTCGGGCTCGACCTCGGCCGCGCTGCGCTCGGGTGTCTCGTCGGGGCCGAGGCCCGCGGCGACGCGGTGCACGATGAGCATCTCAGTCGCCTTGCGCTTCGCCTCATCGGGGTCGAGTCCGCGAGCGCGATAGACGAGCGCGAGCTCGTTCTCGTTCACGTCGAGCGCGGGAATCTTGCGGTCGGTGTCGGGGTTCGGGGTGGATGCGCGCAGCAGCTCGCGCTGGCTCGACACCGACACGTACTCGCCGGCCGCCATCGAGAGCGCGCCCGCGAGCAGGCCCGAAATACCGGTCGCGAGCACGTAGCCCGCGGGAACACCGGTCGCGCCGACGCCGAGCACGAGCGCGAGGTTCGAGACGAGGCCGTCGTTCGCGCCGAACACCGCCGCGCGGAACGTGCCGCTCATGCGCGCCCGCGAGCGCGTCGCGAGCGAGCGCACGACCTCGGCGTGAATCGCCTCGTCGGCATCCATCTGGTCAGTCGCGTCGGGGTCGTCGGCATAGGGCGAGCGCGTCTCGGCGTTCTGCATCAGCGCGAGCGTGAACACCGAGCCAAAGCTGCGGGCGAAGCCGGTCAGTAGCCGTGTGCCAAGGCCCGGCCGCACCTTCTTCTCGGCGTGCACGCCGAGCTTGTCACGCCAGTGCTGCTCGTGCCGCCCCTCGGCCTCCGAGAGCGCGAGCAGAATGCGGCGCTCTTCGCCCTGTCGACGTCTCGCGAGGGCGCGGTACGTCGCCGACTCAGCCCGCTCGTTGGCGAGGTAGCGCCGCCATCGGCGAATGTCGGCCGGCGACGGATCGGGGCGATTTGCGATGCGATCTGGCACGACGCAAGTTTACGTCAGGCCCCGTCTGCGCCCGCGAGCACCGCATCTTCGAGCCGCATGAGCCAGCGCCGGTTCGCGGGGAACGGCGAGAGGATGCCACTGAGGTAGACGAACGTGAGGTCGCGGTCGGGGTCGTGCCACGCCATCGACGCGTTCGAGCCATTGTGGCCGTAAGCCCTGGCGCTCGAGCGGCGGCCGAAGGCGGATGCGCGCATCAGGTCGGGCCCCGGGTGGCCGAGTTGGTACCCGTTACTCCACCACGTGTGCGAGCCGGCGTAGCGGTCGAACTCGCCTTCGTTGCTCGGAGTGAGCAGTTGCTGCACCGTGTCGACGCGCAGTCCGAGCGCGCGGCCGTCACGGCCCGGCGCCACCGACTCGAGCAGCGCCGCGAGGTCGTGCGCCTGCGTCCACACCCCGCCCGCGGGAATCGTCGCCCGGCGCACCCGCTCGCGGTTGAGCACGGCCGCTGTGACGCTCGCCGTCGGCTCGGTCGCGCGAAACGGCACGGCCCGCCAGCGTTGGGTGCGCGGCAGGTTCGCGAAGGTCGATTCGAGGCCGAGCGGCTCAAGGATGCGCTCCCGCAGCGGCGCCTGCAGCTCGCGTTCGCCCGTGGCCCCGAACGCGACTTCGGCGAGCATGAATCCCCACGCGAGCCACTCGTAGCTGGGCCGGCGCATCCTGGCGCCCGCGGGCATCCGAGTCGGCGTCGCCCTCGCGATGTTGCCGGTCGCGCGCCGCCAGTCGGTCATCGACACGACCTCGGCGAGGGTACCGCCGACGCGCGGCAGGCCCGAGCGGTGTTGCAGTACCTCGCGCACCGTGATGCGCGGTTTCTCGGATGCGCCGGGCGCCTCGGCCGCGAACGCGGGCCAATACGCGGCGACGGGTTCATCGACGTCGAGCAGGCCGTCGTCGTGGAGCGCCCAGATCAGCGTCGCGAGCCAGAGCTTCGACACCGAAAACGGCCAGAACAGGGCGTCCGCGCCGACGCCGAAGCGCGCATCCGCGAGAGTCTCGCCACCGCGCCGCACGAGCAACTGCGCCGGACCGCCGCGCCGGCGCGCGAGGGCGAGCGACTCGTCGAGCCAGGCAGGTGGGCTACTCGCCGCGCGAGCCCGCATCCGTCACCGAAACGTCGACCTGCGAGAAGTTCTGGAACGACCGCGACGCCGTCGGTCCGCGCTGCCCGAAGTACCGCGATTGGTACTCCTTCGAGCCATACGGCAGCTCGGCGGGAGAGGAGAGCTGGAAGAAGCAGAGCTGGCCGATCTTCATGCCGGGCCAGAGCTTGATCGGCAGCGTCGCGACGTTCGAGAGCTCGAGGGTGACGTGCCCCTGGAAGCCCGGGTCGATGAAGCCGGCGGTCGAGTGGGTGAGCAGGCCGAGTCGGCCGAGCGAGCTCTTGCCCTCGAGACGCGCCGCGACGTCGTCGCCGAGCGTCACCTGCTCGAACGTCGACGCGAGCACGAACTCGCCCGGATGCAGGATGAACGCCGCGTCGGGGTTGATCTCGACGAGGTGCGTGAGGTCGGGTTGCTCCTCGGCAGGGTCGATGTAGGGATAGTTGTGGTTGTTGAAGAGCCGGAAGTATCGGTCGAGGCGCACGTCGACGCTCGAGGGTTGCACCGCCTGGGGGTCCCAGGGGTCAAGGCCGATCTTGCCGGCGTCGATGCCGGCGCGGATGTCGCGGTCGCTGAGCAGCATCCCTCAAGCGTAGGCGACGCTCGCGGCGGTTCTTGACCGGGAAAGGTCGACACCCCCGCGCTGGTGCGAGCGCGAGGGTGCCGAGTTGAAGGGCGGGCTTGCGGGCCAGTCTTCGGGGTTATTCAGCGGCGACGACGTCGCGGTCGCCGAGCTGCTTGTCGAGGTCAAGGATGCCAGAGCCGTTGCCGTCGAGGAGCTCGAGGCGGCCGATGATCTCGCTCACGGTCGACTCCTCTTCGATCTGCTCGTCGAGGAACCAGTGCAGCAGCGGGCGCGAGTCGATGTCGCCCACCTCGTCGGCGATGCGGTAAAGGTTGCGGATCGACTCCGACACGAGCTCTTCGTGCGCGAGCGAGGCTTTGAAGGCGTCAAGCGGGTTGTCGACGGTCTTGCCCTCGAGCCCGATGCTCTGGATGACCGGGTGCGCGTCGCGGTCGAGCAGGTACTGCGTGAACTTCTGCGCGTGCTCGATCTCTTCTTCGGCCTGGGCCCAGAACCACTGCGCGAAACCGGTGAGGTCGATCGCCTCCATGTCGGCAGCAAGCTGACGATAAACGAGCGATGCGGTGTACTCGAGTCGAACCTGGTCGTTGATGGCGTCTGCGTACTTCTCGTCGATCTTCATGGCAGCAACGATATGGGCCCAAACTGGGATTCGCTAGCATGCTTAGCCTTGCCTCTAAATTGAATGAATCAATTTTGTGAGGTTCGCGCTGAATCGCCGCCGACGGGCCGAATGTTGCTAGAGTTGCACAGGCGCATTTGCGCTCCGGGGCTGTAGTTCAATGGTAGAACTTCTGCTTCCCAAGCAGACAGCGCGGGTTCGATTCCCGTCAGCCCCTCCACATATCCGGCCCTTGTGAACCCTGGCCCGGCTCCGCCGGCGCTCGCCGCGCGACGCGATGCGTCGCCCACCTGCGGCAAGCGGGGTTCGATTCCCGTCAGCCCCTCCACATATCCGGCCCTTGTGAACCCTGGCCCGGCTCCGCGGGCGCTCGCCGCGCGACGCGATGCGTCGCCCACCTGCGGCAAGCGGGGTTCGATTCCCGTCAGCCCCTCCACATATCCGGCCCTTGTGAACCCTGGCCCGGCTCCGCCGGCGCCCGCCGCGCGACGCGATGCGTCGCCCACCTGCGGCAAGCGGGGTTCGATTCCCGTCAGCCCCTCCACATATCCGGCCCTTCTCAACCCTGGCCCGGCTCCGCCGGCGCTCGCCGCGGTCAGGCCCCGTTCACGCGGTCGTTCGCGTACCGCGGGGCCATCGACTCCATCTGGTCCATGACCAGTTTGATCGCTTCGGGCTGCTTGTCCGGCGGGTACTTGTACTTCACGAGCAGTCGCTTGATCGACGATCGCAGTTTTGCGCGAACGTCGTCGCGCACGGTCCAGTCGGTGCGCACGTCGCGGCGCATGACTGACACGAGTTCGCGCGCGATCTGCGCAAGCACGTCTCCGCCCTGGACTTCGACGGCCGATTCGTTCGTGGCAACGGCGTCGTAGAACGCGAGTTCGTCGCTCGAAAGAGGTGGCGAGAACGTCGATCCGCGCGCGGCTTCGGCAGCCACGTCCTTTGCCAGCTCGATCAGCTCGGCGATGACCTCTGCAGATGTGAGCTGCTGGTTCGTGTAGCGGTTCATGACCTCGACGATCCGGTCTGAGAACGCCCGCTGCCGCACGAGGTTGCCGCGCGTCGCACGTGCCCCGGCATCCGTCAGAGACCTGCGGAGCGCCTCGATCGCGAGGTGCGCATTCGGCGCGGCCTGCGCCTTCGCGAGGAACTCAGGGCCAAGGTCGTCGAGCGCCAGCCGCGGCAGCCCGGCCGCATCGTAGATGTCGAGCACTTCACCGGGCGTGATCGAATCGGCGACGAGCCCGCCCAGCAGGCGTGAGATCTCCTCTGGAATCGGCTCGTCGCGCGACTGTCGTTCGGCGGCATCAAACTTCGCCATCCAGACGCGAACCTCTTCATAGAACGCGATCTCGTCGCGCAGTTCCGCAAGCCCCTCGCGACCCGATCCGAGGGCCCAGGCGCGCGCGAGTTGACCGGTCGCGGTGCGGTAACGCGCCGCGAGTCGCTCGGATTCGAGTTCAGGCGCATTCAGCGGATTGCTCGCATCTCGCAAGAAGTTCGTCGCGGTGGTCGCCGCCGTCCGCCACGCGCGCGAGCCGCCCGCGGCCGCGATCGCGCGCCAATTGCAGCCTGCGAGCATTTCACGAATCTGTGCGACGAGCTCAGTCGCAATCGCGACCGCTTCATCGACGTCACGGCCGATCGGCTTGTTCTCGCGGTCCGACACGGTGTACTCCGACAGCGCCGTCGCCAGGTTGTCGGCCAGCGGCGCATACGCGACGAGCAGGCCGTCCTGTTTGCCCTCAAACGTACGGTTCACCCGCGCGAGGGTCTGCATGAGCAGGGCACCCTTCAACGGCCGGTCGAGGTACAGCGTGTGCAACGGCGGCGCGTCGAACCCGGTCAGCATCATGTCCTTCACGATGACAAGCTCGAGTTCGTCGGTGGGGTTCTTCAGCCTTGCCTTGATCACCTTGTTCTCTGAGTCGCGCCGCACATGGTCGCTCACGGGCGGCTGATCCGAGGCCGACCCCGAGTAGACGACCTTGATGCGACCGGCATCGAGCGCATCGGAATGCCAGTCGGCCCGCAAAGCGACGATCTCGTCATAGAGCCGCGCACAAATTTCGCGAGTGCCGCCGACGATGAGCGCTTTGCCGGTCGTCGTGAGGAACGGCTTCATCCGCTCACGCCGTTCCTCCCAGTGCCGCACCAGGTCAGCGGCCAGCGTCTCGATGCGTTCGGGCGCACCGTAGACCGCGTTAACAACGGCGACGGATGCTTCGAGTCGCGCCCGCTCAGTGTCGTCCAGGCCGAGCGTGTACTCGTCGGCGGCGCGATCAATGTCTTCTTCGCTCACCTCATCGGTAAACGACACCTTGATGAGCCGCGGCTCGAAGTAGACAGGTACAGTTGCGCCGTCCTCGACTGCTCGGGTGAGGTCGTAGATGTCGATGTAGTCGCCGAACACGGCGCGGGTATCGCGTTCGGCGAACGAGATCGGCGTACCGGTGAACGCGATGAGCGTGGCGTTCGGCAACGCATCACGCAGGTGCCGCGCGTACCCGTCGAGATCGTCGTAGTGGCTGCGGTGCGCCTCGTCGACGACGACGATAACGTTGCGTCGATCGGTGAGCAGCGGATGCTGCGTGCCGGCCTGCTTCTCCGCCTCGGTCAGTCCGAACTTCTGCAGCGTCGTGAAGTAGATACCACCGGTGACGCGGTTGCGCAGCTCGTCGCGCAGCTGGGCGCGCTCGCGCACCTGCACCGGCTCATCGGGCAGCAGCAGGCTCTGATGGAACGTCTGGAATAACTGCCCGTCGAGTTCGGTGCGGTCGGTGACGACGACCACGGTGGGGTTCTTGAGTTTCGGATGCCGCGCGACGAGGTTCGTGTACAGCTCCATCTCCATCGACTTGCCCGAGCCCTGCGTGTGCCAGACGACGCCAGCCTTGCCGTTGGTCTCGACGGCCTGCACGGTCGAACCGACGGCCTTCGTCACCGCGAAGTACTGGTGGGGTTTGGCAATGCGCTTCGTGAGTCCGTCGGCGTTCTCGGCGAACGCGGTGAAGTTGCGCACGAGCTGCAGAAACCGCTCCTGGTTGAACAGCCCAATGAGTGCGTCGTCGATGGGCTCGACCGAAACCCCGCCTTCGACACGGGGTTGCTGCAGCGGTGCACCGTCGTCATCGACATTCCACGGTGCGAAGTGGTTGAGCGGTGTGAAGGGAGTGCCGTACTTGGCGTCGAGTCCATCGCTGGCCAGGGTCATGACGCAGAAACGGAATACCATCGGGAACTCCCGAAGGTATGTCTGCAGCTGGGCATGGGCAGGCGCAACGCCAGTCGACGCGGAGCCTGCGCGCTTCAGTTCGACGATAACGAGCGGCATCCCGTTGACAAACAACACGATGTCGAATCTGCGATGCAGATCCCCCTGGCGGAGCGTGAGCTGGTTGACTGCGAGCCAGTCGTTGTCTGCAGGTTCGGTGCCGAGCAGGCGCAGCCGGACGTTCTGCTCGATACCGTCAGCGTCGATGTAGCCGAGCGGATACCCGCCGACGAGGTACTGGTGGATCCGATGGTTCTCGGAAATCGCATCTTGCGATTTCGGAGCGGCGATCTCGGCCAGCGCCTGCTGCAGGTACTCGGCTGGTACACCGGGGTTGAGCCGGCGAAGCGCTTCAAGCAAACGCGGACGAATGAGGAGGTCACCCCACGTGTCGCGTTCCCCGGTACCCGGCGCGATCTGGTCGCCGCTCACGGGGCGCCAGCCGAGCGGCTCCGCCAGCGTGTCCAGCGCATCCCGCTCCCAGAGGTCTTCCGTTAGTGCACTCATCGTTCCTCGTTCCCCCGCGCTTCGTGTTCAAACTTGCTGCCGTCGGATACCGCGGCCCAGATCTCTGTGGCGATCCAACGCTCGCGGCCACCACGACCCCAGCGCCCCGCCGACACGAGCCACCCACGCGATTCGGCGCGCCGAAGCGCCGCCGACGCCGCGGGGCGACTGACCTCGGCATGGCGCATGACTGTTGCCACCGTGATGACTGGGTTGCGAAAGATGAGATCGATGACGGATGTCAGCGCCGAACGATCGTTGATCGTCTCCCTGCGGTAACGTTCGCGCACCTCAACGAGAGCACGGATGCGCGCCGCGGCCCGCTTCGCCTGCTGCTCGATGCCCTCGCAGAAGAACTGCACCCACTCTTCAATCTCGCCACGTTCGCGCACGGCCTGCAGACGGTCGTAGTACTGGTCACGGTTGCGCTCGAAGTAGTCCGAGATCGGAAGAATCGGAGCGCTAAGGACGTCGTCGGCGACGAGCATGAAACCAATCAATAGCCGTCCAATTCGCCCATTGCCATCGAGGAACGGATGGATCGTCTCGAACTGGTAGTGCATGAGTGCGGCACGCAGCACCACCGGCATCGTCGACGGCTCGTTCACGAACCGTTCCCAGTCTGCAAGCAGGTCGCCGATCTGTTCGTGATGCGGTGGAATAAAGCGTGCAGTCTCGGGTCGCGCGTTGGGTGAGCCGATCCAGACCGGTGAGCGCCGCAACTCACCAGGGAACTTCTCGTCGCCTCGCACATCCGCGAGGAGGGTCTCATGAAGCGCACAAATGAATCGCTGCGTCAGCGGCCACTTCTGCAGCAGCATTTGACCTTCTGCGGCCGCGTTGAGGTAGTTGTTCACCTCGCGGAGGTTCTCATCGTCGATCGGCTCGTCGGCATTCTCAGCGCTCAGCACATCACTAAGCGAGGCCTGTGTCCCCTCGATCCTTGAGCTTGCCAACGCTTCCTGCGCCATCGAGGGCCCAAGCAGCAGTTCGGGGTCATCAATCAGCATCGCCAGGCCGGAAAGCCTGCCCAGCGCGAGATCCGCGCGCGACACTGCAGCCAACGACTCCGGACTCAGGACGAGTTCCCGGGGGATATTGACCGGGAGGAAGTAGGGGTGTCGCCATGCGCCGACCGGGTTGGTGACGATCGTGCCGAATGCCGTGCTGATGTACTGCTCGGTGCGCATGTCTTTCCTTTCCAGAAGACCGCAAAGATGAAAGGTAAAGTGCGCTTAGCTTACTTCTTCGCGCCGGTTTGATAAGGCTTCGGATACTCGCTCGTCGAGTTGTTCGCTGGCTGTGTCGAACTGGACCAGATGTCTGCAGGCAAGCCGATGCCGCTTTCAAACGGGCTGATCCCGGTGAGGGCCCGTTCGAAGCGCATACGAGCCGACGTGTTTTTCTGATCGTCGGCTTGGCGTTTCTTAAGACTCGTCTTCCATGTTTCACGCTGCGCATACCGCGCGTGGTCGTGTTCTCGGAGCACTTGCCAAGGGTCTTGGCGGACAAGGTCGCTGTGGCCGGCGCGCCCAGCCGCCACGAGAACGTTGAACCGGTCGGCGCCGATCGAGGAGGCGTAGAGCGCTGCCACTTCTGCAACAATCATCACCGCGACGAATACGATGCCCCACCATCGCATCACGGGGTTATCAGTACTCGAGGCCAAGCCGAGGTACATCACGGCGGCGGCACCGGAAACCCCGACGAGGAACCACATTGGAACGGCGCCACCGATCCCAACACGACGCTTCGCCTCGTGCGCTTCGACCATGATGCGCGCCTCAGTAATGCGTGCGGCAAGCTGCGCGCGTTCAGCGTCCTCCACGGACTCATCGTGTTGCGCGAGCGCTTCGGCATACCGGGCACGCCAGTACTTCGGCGACGATGGAGAACCCTGCACGGTCGCGGATCGCCGGGACAACCAACCGGGTAGCTTATTCACCAGCCACACGACGATGCCCGTGACTACCAGCACGAAAGGCGTCCAAGACCCGAACGCCGGAGCGATCAGTTCGTTGAATGCATCCACCGTCACACCACCTCGCTGACGGCCTGTTCAGCCTCGCGGATGCGGAGCTTGCCGGACATCAGCTGCGGCAAAAGCGCGTCACGCATTGCGGCGAGGACAAGGTTCTCTGCTCGGGCGGAATCCTGGCTCGCGGTGAGAGCACGTAGCGTCGTACCAAGGCGCTCCGCCCGCTCGCGACTCGGAACTTGGATGCGAGCCCGACCGAGCTCGACTCCGCTCAGCTCGGTCTGCCCCGTGCTGCCCTCACCACGAGCTTCGATTTCGGCTTCGATCGCCAGTATCGCCTGTCCAATGACCGCAGTATCGCTCACGTTGGGATCGGGCCTGACAATCGTGATGTGAGAATCAACAGTCGCCACCTCTTGGACGGTCCACCGCGCGACGCGCCCCAGAGTACCTTGGCCTGTGGAGTTGACCAGCACGTCGTCCACAGCAACGAGCTTCTCCCGCTTCACCTTCGAATCATCTGTCCACCTGGATGGCTCAAGCGACACCAGCTGATCACGGACACATTTTTGATTCAGCACGCGTGTACCTTCACCGTCTGGCACATACCGCGGAGTGATCCCCCTCGCGATCGCAGTTGATGCTTCGGCGACCGTAAATTCGAGGGCTCCATCCGACAGTGCCGAGCGATACTCCAGTTTTGCGGCGAACGCTGCGGTCGAAGTCAGAGCAGTGTTGGCGGCGATCTTGTCGTCGAGAGCGCCCAGCACCTCGGCGATCGCCTGCTGCTCGGGGAGGGGCGGGATCGAGACAGCAATGGCGCCAAACGACTCGCGCGTCGTCGACGGAATCGCGGAGCCCGAATCCAGACCGTTGATATCCGCTAGTTGAAGCCGGTAATAGGCCCACCTCATATCCATCACCTGTTTCGGCGCGAGATAGAACGCGGTGTCGATTACCCAGAAGGGACCCTCACTGTAGTGGACGCCTCGGTATGCCCCCTTTCGACCGATGATGACGCCTGGGCCGTTGGTCTGAGGAGTATCAGTGAAGCCCACGGGCCCGTTCGTTCCGAAAACAGGAACGTCGCCGCCAGTCTCGCGATAGCCCCGCAACGCTTTCCCGTAGCGAAGGTCGGACACGGCGCCCCACGTGGTAACTTCCCATCCACCGTGATCAGACATCGACCCTCCCCAGCTGCTCGCGCACGACGTCGGCCAGCCGAGCCGACTCGGCGAACTGCGCCTCGAGCTCTCCGCGCAGGCGGGCGAGCTTCTCTTCGATGGGCTCGCCGTCGTCTTCGATCTCGGGCGCACCAACATAGCGACCCGGCGTCAGCGCGTAGTCGGCGGCCTTGATCTCGGCGAGCGTTGCCGAATACGCGAAGCCGGGCACATCCTCGTAGGGGTCGCCTTCCTGGCGGAGCCAGGAGTGATACGTCTCAGCAATCTTCGCGATGTCGTCGTCAGAGAGTGCACGCTCGGCGCGATCGACCATGTGGCCGAGGTTTCGGCCATCGAGGAACAGCACCTCGCCAGCTCGTTTGCCCTTATCCTTCGCGAAGAACCACACGCACACCGGAATCCCGGTCGAGCGGAAGAGCTGCGTCGGCAGCGCCACCATGCACGACACCAGGTCGGCCTCGACGATCTCGGCCCGGATCTTGCCCTCACCACCCGAGTTCGACGACATCGAACCGTTGGCCATGACGACGCCAGCCTGCCCGCCCGGGGCGAGCTTCGACAGGATGTGCTGGATCCACGCGTAGTTCGCGTTTCCAGCCGGCGGCACACCGAAGCGCCAGCGTGGATCGGACTCGCTGCGCGCCCAGTCCTTGATGTTGAACGGCGGGTTCGCCATCACAAAGTCCGCTTGCAGGTCGGGGTGCAAATCACGGGCGAACGTGTCGCCCCACCGCGGGCCCAGGTTGCCGGAGAGTCCGTGGATGGCGAGGTTCATCTTCGCCATACGCCACGTGCGTTCGTTCAGCTCCTGGCCATAGACCGAGATATCGGAGCCCTCACCGTGGTTCGCGTCAATGAACTTCTCGGCCTGCACGAACATGCCGCCCGACCCGCACGCCGGGTCGTACACGCGCCCGTGTGTCGGCTGCAGCACCTCGACCAGCACCCGCACGACCCCTGCCGGCGTATAGAACTCTCCGCCCCGCTTGCCCTCGGCCGCGGCAAACTTCTCGAGGAAGTACTCGTACACCTCGCCCAGCAGATCGCGTGCGCGGCGCCCGTCCGTTCCTCCCTGCCCCTGTGCCGTGAATCGCGCAGAGTTGAACAGGTCGATCAGCTCGCCGAGCCGCCGCTGGTCGACATTGTCGCGATTGAAAATGCGCGGCAGCGTGCCAGCCAGCTGCGGGTTGGCCTGCATGACCGCATCCATCGCCTCATCGATGAGCGCACCGATCGACTTCTCTGGGCCGTCCATCGACGGCCTCAGGCCCTTTGCGTTTTCCGCGAGGAACGACCAGCGTGCGTTTGCCGGCACCCAGAACACACCCCGCCCCGTGTACTCATCGGTGTCGTCGATAAGCTCGGCGATCTGGTCGTCGTCGTACCCGTCGGCGGTGAGCTCGGTGCGGATGCCGGCACGCCGCTCATCGAACGCATCCGACACGTACTTCAAGAACACGAGCCCAAGGATGACGTCTTTGTATTGTGACGCGTCCATTGAGCCGCGCAGCTTGTCGGCGGCTTTCCAGAGCGTGTCTTTCAGCTCTTTCATTGTCGACGGCGCCGGTGCGGCACCCTTCCGTGTCCGGGGCATGCAGTTCCTTACTTCAAGGCGGATGCTGTGGCATCCGATTCGGTCAGAGTGACGGTGCCGGCGGCCACGGCCGTCGTCAGCGTATCGATGTAATGGTCTAGGTGAGCCACGCGGTCCATGAGTGCCGCCCGCACGTCTGCGGACTCGGAGAGTGCACGCCGGAGGGGAGCGATGGCCGACGGCGCGACTCGGCGCAGCATCCACCGTTCCCACGCGCCCGGCCCGCCGGCCTGGGCGGAAATGTCGGCTGCGATGAGTTCAGGGACAAGCCCGCCCGAATCTGCCGGGGTGATCCGCAGCACGCGTGCGGGGTACGCGACAACCTTTGAGCCGTCGGTGTCAACCCACGCCGCGGCGGTAGGGCTCGTGCGGAAGACCACGTCACCGGGTCGAGTTAGCTGAGCGGAGGGGTGTTGCGTCGCGAACGCGAGCTGGTCGACGCGGGTACGGCCGATCGACGCGGGCTCGTCGAGGTCAGCTGCCGTCACGACGACCAGTCCTTCCGAACCCAACAGGTCGGCGTCAAGGCGCGTGCCCTGTACCCGCCGCAGGTGTCCAGCCGCGATCAGCTCCGATACCGACGCCGCTGCCGGGGCGTCGTGCCGCTTCGGCGATACTTCGAATGGGGTGAGGTCGGAACGGACGGCCTCTCCCGCCATGTCGAGCAACGCGGGGAGCGCCCTCACGTTCGCACTGGACGGCCGTCCTCCCCGTTTCGCCGACGCCACCAGCGAGCCGCTGCTTGCCTGCAGTGAAGACGTGGCCACGAACTTCGCGAACCGGAAATGATGCGCACGAAGATCTCGGCGACCGCCCATGGCCGCCATCAGGTCTGAGACCAGGTCGGCGCGCGTCGCCGCGGTGAGTTGCGCATCGCTGAGATCGGCGACGGCAGTGGCCCGCTGCGCGGGTGGCACTTCGCCTGCCGGCTGCCCAAGCATCCACATCGCGAGAGACTCGCGGATCGCGCTGTCGACCAGGCCGGTCGTCAGTCGCGCGATTCCTCGTACCTGACCGGAGCGAAGGATGTCTGCGCGCACCAACTCATCGTCGGGCGTCAACGGGTCGACAAGTGCCCGCGCGGGGCCGATCACAACCGCCGCATCGGCGGGCCGCAACGACAAGGAGACCTCGTCGACTGCCTGCAAGATCGCGGCCACGTCTTCGCCTCGGTTTGACGGAACGCGAGCGACCACGACGGAACGAGTCGCCGGGTCAGCTCCGTCGCCGACCCAGTGCCCTTCGACCAGCAGCTGGCGCCGGACGCGGCGGGCCTCCACATCGGACGGCAGAACGGTACTCACCTCGTCGCCGAGTTTGTTTGCGATCGCCAACGATAGCGCGGCGTCATCTGCGTCCAGCACCACAGTGGTGTCGTTGCCCGTGAGGGCGAGCGTGGCATCGACGACCAATGCGGTGACTTCTGCGACCAACTTTCCCGCCGAACCAATCGCACGGTTCGATGCCGCATGGCGTCGGGCGACAAGTGCCAGCGCAGCGGACGGCGAGTACGCAGCGTCAACAAGACGCGCTGCGTAGGCGAGCCAGGGCGCGCCCCGACCGACGTGTGCAGCGATCTCGCGATGAAACATGCGGTCGGATGGGTCGAACTCGGCTGCTGCGTCATTGAGCTGTGCGTGCGTGAGTTCACTGAGACTGTCGGTCTGCGCATACATGGCGATCAGCGCCTCCAGTTCAGCGACCGCACTCGCGTCGGCAAAGGAGAATCCCGCAGGAGTTGCTGCCGCGGCAGCATCCTCACGTGCATCCGGGTTGTTGCCATGCTCAGTGCGCACAAGCCAGTCAGCCACCTCGTCTGCGTTGAAGCTAGGTCGGCCGATCTCGTCCGTGACCGCATTCGGAAATGGATCCTGAGTGGCCGCGAACCGTGCCCGCCACGTCGAGACCACGGGGCGCTGCACTCTGGCCAGCCGGGCGACACCGGCCAGGTCGATCAGGAGTGAGGGCGCTGTGGACATGAGTCAAACGTACTTCAAGAATCTAACTTGGTAGATGCACTCACTGATAAGAGGGCTTATCAGCAGTCTCAATGAAGTTCGCCCAATTTTGGTCCACGATCGGTTCAACGACACCACGTCGTTATCACGGGCAGAGCGTTGCTGATTTGCCCCGCCCGTGGGATCCACTTCCGCACCCTTTGGAGTAGCTCATGACCCACGCCACGCCGATCACCGCCCTCAACGAAATCAAGTGCCCCCACTGCGGGACCCCCTTCACGATCGACAAGGCGCAGTACGCCGACATCGTGCAGCAGGTGCGCAGCACAGAGTTCGAACACGAGCTTCATGCGCGCCTCGCCGCAGCGGACAAGACCAAGGAGTCTGAGATCGCGCTCGCCGTAGCTAAGGAAGCTCAGCAGGCACAGAAGGCCAGCGCCGCGAAGGACACCGAGATCCAGCACCTGAAGTCCGAGCTGAAGTCGGCGGCGACCGCCCAGGAGCTTGCGGTCGCAAAGGCAGTCTCGGCTGCGGAGAAGAGCCTCGAGAAGGCGAAGAACACGCTGGCTCTTCAGTCCGCCGAGCAGAAGGTCAAGGACGCCGCGCTCAAGGAGTCGCACACCAGGGAGCTCGCCCTGAAGGATGAACTCATCGACCGGTATAAGGACATGAAGGCGAAGCTGTCGGTGAAGCTCCTCGGGGAGACCCTCGAGCAGCACTGCGAGACCGAGTTCAATCGCATGCGCTCCCTCGCTTTCCCCAACGCGACGTTCGGGAAGGACAACGACGCATCCGCTGGCACGAAGGGCGACTACGTCTTCCGGGACTTCAGCGACGACGAGGTGGAGTACGTCTCGATCATGTTCGAGATGAAGAACGAGTCTGACGCCACTGCAACTAAGAAGAAGAACAGCGATTTCTTCGCCAAGCTCGACAAGGACCGCAACGACAAGGGTTGCGAGTATGCGGTGCTCGTCTCGATGCTCGAAGAAGACTCAGACCTCTACGCCGGCATCACCGACGTCTCTCACGAGTATCCGAAGATGTTCGTCGTGCGACCGCAGTTCTTCCTCGCGATTATCGCCCTGCTGCGCAATGCCGCGCAAGACACCATCGCGGTCAAGGACGAGCTCGAACAGGTTAAGAAGCAGAACATCGACATCACGGACTTTGAGTCGGAGCTCGAGGGCTTCAAATCGGCGTTCGGCCGCAACTACCAGCTTGCCAAGGGCAAGTTCGATAGCGCGATCAAGGAAATCGACAATGCGATCGCACGGCTCCAAAAGGTCAAGGACAACCTGCTCGGCTCGGAGAACAACCTCCGACTCGCGAACGACAAGGCGACAGCGCTCACGGTCAAGAAGTTGACCAGGGGCAACCCGACCATGGCGGCCAAGTTCGCCGAGCTGGGTGCGGCCCACGAGAACGACCCCGAATAGCAGTTTTCGGTGGGAGCCCTCCACGAGTGCGGACTCCCACCGCAAAACGCTGAAACCCTCCAGCCCAGCGCTAAAGCAGCGCCTCGATATCGCCCGCCCCGAGCACGTTTGGCTCGCGATCGCGCAGCAGCAGCGCAAGCCGCGCCGTCTCCTCGAGCTCCTCGGCGGCCGCGACGGCGGCAGCGAGCGTCGCCCCGGCCACGAGCGAACCGTGGTGCGCGAGAATCACCGCCGGCGCGCGCGCGGCCGCCTCGCGGATCTCGGCCACCGCATCCGTCGTGCCGGGCTTGAAGTACGGCACGACGGGCACGTCGCGACCGACGCGCATCACGAAGTACGGCGTCAGCGGCGGGATGAGCGGCTCGCCCTCGCGCCAGAGGCAGCTCAGCGCCGTGACGTAGGTCGAGTGGAGGTGCACGATCGCACGGGCGTCGGGGCGCGCCTCGTACATCGCCTGGTGCATCGGCACCTCCTTGCTCGGCTTGCCACCGCCGATGTGCCGAAACTCGCCATCAAGCTCCGAGAGCTCGCTGACGTCGAGGCGCCCGAGCGAGGAGTTCGTCGGGGTCATGAGCAGCCCCTCGTCGACTCGCACGCTGAGGTTGCCGGCGGTGCCAACCGAGTACCCGCGGTTGAAGAGGCTCGCGCCAAACTCTACGAGCTGCTGGCGAGTTTCGTGATTACGCAATCGAGGTTTCCTTATCTGCGGCGAGCGCGGTTACACAAAGATGTCGGCGACGAGCAGCGAGACGAGGCAGGTCGCCCACGCGATCGTCGTCGGCACCGACCAGGTCAACAGCTGGTGCTTGACCTCCTTGACGCCAAGCATGCGGTTGACGACCCAGAAGAGCGAGTCGTTGAAGTAGCTGAACACCATCGCGCCGAGACACGCGGCCTGCGCGGCGAGCGCGAGATTCACATCGGGCATCGTCGCGAGAATCGGCGCCGAAAGCGAGGCCGAGGTGATGATTGAGACGGTGCCGCTGCCCTGCACAAGGCGCACGGCAGAGGCAATGACGAACGGAATCAGGATCGCCGGCAGCGGCAGCTGCGAGACGAACTCGCCGAGCGCGTCGCCCACGCCGCTGTCGCGGAGCACCTGGCCGAGCGCGCCACCGGCACCGGTGACGAGCAGGATGATGCCGGCCTGGTCGATGCCCTTCTCCATGGTCGCGAGGGTGGTCTGGCGCTTCTGCCCGATGGTGAGGCCGTAGATGGCCGCGATGACGCCAATGCCAACGGCGATGACCGGGTTCCCGACGAAGGATGCGACGCCAACGAGCCACTCGGGCAGCACGCCGGGCGCGCTGGTTGCGACCGCGTTGATGCCGGTGTTCGCAAAGATGAGCACGATGGGCAGCAGAATCGGCAACATCGACATGAACAGCGACGGCAGCTCCTTCTCGCGCTCCTCGGCGAGGCTGTTGAACTCGCTGACCGCCTCGCTGGCGCTGAGCTTCGTGCCGGTGTCGACCTCGATCATCTTCTCGATCTTCGGGCCCATGTACTTTGCGTAGAGCGTCACGGTGAAGATCGCGGGGATCGTGAGGATCACGCCGTAGAGGATCATCTCGCCGATGTTCACGTCGAAGATGCCGGCCGCCCCGAGCGGGCCCGGCGTCGGTGGCACGGCGTGGTGGGTGAGCACGAGGCCGCCGGCGAGGGCGATGCCGAGCGTGAGCACCGAGCGGCCCGCGCTGCGCGAGAGCGCCTTCACGAGCGGGTTCAAGATGACGAACGCGCTGTCGACGAAGATCGGGATCGACACGATGTAGCCGGCGACCGCGAGCGCCCACTCCTCCTTGCGCTTGCCGAGCCAGCGCAGCAGGGTAATCGCAAGCTTCTCGGCCGCGCCGGACGCCTCGAGAATGGCGCCCATCATGACGCCGAAACCGACCACGAAACCGATCGTGGCGAGCGTCGAGCCGAAACCGGAAGAAATCGATCCGACGGTGTCTTCGGGCGACATGCCCGCCGACAGGCCGGCGATCGACGCGGCGATGACGAGGGCGAGCAGCGCGTGAATCTTCGTGCGCAGCACGAGGAAGATGAGGACAGCGATGGCGACGGCAAGGCCGACGAAGGCCCACGGGCCGACCGTCACGGCGCCCTCCGCTTCGGCGGCAACGAGCGCGGCCGACCGCGAGACGCCGAGCGCGTCAATGAGGCTCTTCACGAATGAGGGTGTAGCGCGGGTCTGAAGCCTCCGGCTTCGAGCAGCGATCTCGCGATGTAGTGGGTGAGGTTGCGGAAGCCGAGGGCGGAGCCGCGGAGGTGCTCGAGCCGGCCGTTGATCGCCTCCGTCGGCCCGTTGCTTGTGCCGGGCCGGTCGAAGAAGGCAAGGATGTCGGCGGCGCGTTGCTTCATGGTGCGGCCGAGCTTGCGGATCTCGATGAGCGCGGCGGGGACGCCGGTGGTAATCGCGGCGATCACGTCCTGCATCATGGCCTTGGCCTTCTTCTTGTCTGGTTCGCGGTAGGCGGCGACTATGCGCTGGTAGATGCCCCAGGTCGCTTCGACCTCGACATGCTCCTCACTCGCGAACACCGTGTCCAGTCGGATCTTCTGCTTGTCGGTGAGCAGGTCCGCGCCGGTGTGGAGGGTGCGACGGGCCTTATAGAGCGGATCGCCCTTGAGTCCGCGGTGCCCGGTGGTGTTCTGCTGGACGCGGCGCCGGCAGACATCCAGCGCGTCACCGGCTAAGCGGACTACATGAAGTGGATCCATGACGGGGATGGCGTCGGGGAGTTCTTCGGCGGCGGCTGTTTTGAACCCGGCGAACCCGTCCATCGCGACCACCTCGATCCGCTTCGACCACTCCTTCGGGCGTGCGGCGAGCCACTGCTTGAACACGGTCTTCGAGCGCCCCTCGACCATGTCCAGCAGCCGTGCGGGGCCCGTCTTGTTGCGGGCCGGAGTGAGGTCGATGATCACGGTCACGTACTTGTCGCCGAATCTGGTGTGACGCCAGACGTGCTCGTCGACACCGATCGTGGTCACCCCGTCGAACCTGCCCGGGACGTCGATCAGCCGCCGCTTGCCTTCAGCGAGGACGGCGGCGTTCGCAGCACTCCAGGACACCCCGAGACCGGCGGCGACGCGGGACACCGTGAGATGGTCGACGACGATTCCCCGCAGCGCCACCCCACGCCGCCACGGGAGATGGGTCTGCTGAAGCTTTGGTTGACTCCAAGACCGCATGATTCCTGAGAGGGCGTCGTGCTGAAAGGATGGCAACCATGCCGAAGATCACCTACACCGACGAGTTCAAGCGCGACGCGGTCGCGTTGGTCGAGTCGGGTATCCCTCAAAAGCAGGTCGTCAAGGACCTCGGAGTGGCGAAAACCACGCTGCAGGCATGGCTCCGTGACGCGAGGTTCAAGTCCCATGGGATGACCCCGACCACCGATCCAGAGGCGCGCAAGGACATGTCGCAGGCACTGCGTCGGATCCGGGAGTTGGAGATGGAAAACGAGGTGCTACGGCGCGCGGCGGCGTATCTGTCGCAGGCTCACATCACGCCCCCAAAATGATCTATCCGCTCGTGAAGGAGATGGCCGCGGTCGGTGCCCGGGTGAGGGTGCCGGTGGCGGTCGCGTGCCGGATACTGGGATTCTCCAAACAGGGCTACTACAAGTGGCTCAAGCAACCGGTGTCAGCCCGTGAGGCCGAGGAGCAAGAGCTCATCTCGGTGTTGCATCAGCTTCACAACGACGACCCGGAGGGCGGCTACCGGGTGCTGGCAGACGACCTCGCTGAGTTGGGCTACGAGTTGTCCGAGCGCAGAGTGTGGCGGTTGTGCCGGGTCGCCGGCATCCAATCGGTGTTCACCACGCGGAAGACTCGCTACAAGAAGGCCGGCGCGCCGGTTCACGATGACCTGGTCAACAGGCAGTTCAGCGCCGACGGCCCCAACGAGCTATGGCTGACCGACATCACCGAGCACCGCACCCGCGAGGGCAAGGTCTACCTGTGTGCGATCAAGGACGTGTTCTCCAACCGGATCGTCGGCTACTCGATCGATTCACGGATGAAGGCCCGGATCGCCGTCAACGCGCTCGAGATGGCAGTGGCCCACCGAGGCCGGCCCGCTGGGGTGATCGTCCATTCCGATAGAGGGTCCCAATTCCGGTCGCGCCGCTTCCGCAAAGCGCTGAAGCGCCACAGGCTACGTGGCTCGATGGGCAGGGTCGGGGCATGTGGCGATAACGCCGCGATGGAGTCGTTCTTCGCGCTCCTGCAGAAGAACGTCCTCGACCGTCGATCCTGGGGCACACGAGAGGAACTGCGCCTGGCCATCGTGTCCTGGATCGAGGGCAAGTACCACCGCAAACGCCGTCAACGCCGACTCGGGAAACTCACCCCCATCGAGTTCGAACTCATCATGAACCCAGCCGCTACACTGGCGGCATAAACCCGGAGGTCAACCAAACCTTCAGCAGACCCGATCTTCGCCCTCGGCGCCGCCGACTTACTGGTGTCCTGCCGCCACGTCCGCCGACAGTGCGCGCACCGATACCGGCGCACCCGCACCAGCAGCGTCGTGGGCCGGTGCCCGAACGGCTCATGCGCGAGCTGGCGCGTCACCGTGTCCCGCGGCACACCCTCCGCGGCGCACGTCCGACACCACGGATCGTCGTCGACAACGCGGCACTCGATCACCGCCCGATCAGATTCGAGCAGTTGCCCCACGGCGACCAGCCCGAGCTCATCGAGGCGGCAGAACGTGGTCAGGTCCGGGGGTGTGAACGTAGGGTGGAGCACGTCGAGGTCTTTCGGCGATGGTGAGCGTGAAGAACTTCCATCATCCGGGAAACCTCGACCCCTACCCGGCCACCAACGCGCTCAGCCGACTACACCCTCGTTCACGAAGAGCCGGTTTACGGACGCGCAAGCGGTCGATGCGTATCGGTCCTTCAGCAGCTTCCTGCTCGGTCAACTCTTGCTGGAATCCGCGGTTCGGGGAGCTGAGACCGGCCCGGTGGAAGAACCGCTCGACGAAGGAAACGCGGATATACCCGAGCGTGACGGGAGCATCGGCTTGGATGACGCTCCGGAGGTCCGTCGGCTACGGGCTCTTCTGAGCGAGGACCATTCCGACGAAGAATTCGAAGTATCGCTGGAAGTACTCCTCGACCGTTTCGCCGGGGAGCTGTCCCAGTAGCTGCGGCGTGAGCGCCCCGAGCGAGGCCGTCCGTCAGTGTTCTCTGGCAGGACCGGGGGTGGTCGCGTCCTTGGCTGTGTCGTCGGGGTCGGCATTCTGTCGGATCTCTCGGCCCTTCTCGATGTCCTGCCGCTCCTTCTCGGCGGCCTTGTCGCTCTTGCGGGTGTCGCGCGAAGGTAGCTGGATGTCCTCCTCGGCGGCGATGCCCGCCTGCAGCTGGCGACCTCGCTCGAGCTCAGCATCGAACTCCGCGCCGAACAGCAGCGCGAGGTTCGCGATCCACAGCCAGAGCAAGAAGATGATGATCCCCGCAAGGGATCCATAGGTGCGGTCGTAGTTCGAGAAGTTTCCGACGTAGAACCCGAAGGCTGCGGTGGCGAGTGCGAGCACGATGATCGCTAGCAGGGCGCCCATGCTGATCCACCGGAATTTTGGCTGCTTCGCGTTCGGGGTGGCGTAGTAGAGGATGGCGACGACCAACACCACGATGAATATGAGCAACGGCCACTTGGCGATGGACCAGACCGTCTGGGGTACGTCGCCGATGCCGAGGGCGTCGCCGATCGCTTTGGTGACGTCGCCGGAGACGACAAGAATGATCGCGGCGATGACGAGCAGCACGATCGTGATCACGGTGACCAGCAGCTGGACGGGCTTCAGCTTCCAGAACGGCCGCCCCTCCTCGATCTCGTAGATCCGGTTCATCGCACGGCTGAACGCTCCCACGTACCCGGATGCTGACCAGATGGCCAGCAGGATGCCGGTGATGAGAGCGAAACCGGCACCCGGAGACTCGGCGATCTGCTCGATCGGCCCGCGGATTGTGTCGACCGTGTCGCCGGGAGCGACCTGCTCGATGATTCCCAGGACCGCATCGCTGGCGGCTTTTCCCTGCCCGACGACACCCAGTAGCGAGAAGATTGCAATCAGGCCGGGGAACAGCGACAGCACCGCATAATACGTCAGGGAGGCGGCGATGTCGGTGCACTGGTCCGAGGAAAACTCGCGAATCGTCTTCCGCAGTACGTATTTCCAGGACCTCTTGTGCAGATCGTCTGGGGAATCGGGCTTGCCTGATGCTTCGGGGTCTGGGGCGTTGCGCGGGGTGGAGGGGGCTGTGCTGGTCATTGCAGGTTCCTTCGTGAAGGGGCGGGCCTGTCGTATGACGGGCCCGCCCGATTCGCGCGGGTTCAGCTGTCGGAGATGTTATCGCGAGCGTGCTGAGCCTGGTCTCTCACGTCGCTGGCCGCGCCCTGGGCTTCGTCCTTGACTGTGGCGACGGAGTCCTGCGCCGACGACTTCACGGATTCGACCGACGCCTGCAGAGGCTCCTTCAGATGATCGCCGACTTCTTTCGCAGCATCGGTGACCTCGTCAACCAGCGGCTGCGCCTGCTCCTTGACGGTTGCAGCGAGGTCTTTCTCCTTCGATGATGCGGGGATCAGCGAGGCGATGACCAAGCCGGCGCCGAAGGCGATCAAACCGACGGCGAGCGGGTTCCCTTCCGCCTTCGCGACGGCGCGGTCTTTCAGATCTCCCGCGTGAGAGCCCGCATCCGTCAGCGACGAGCCGGCGTCATCCGCTGCGCCCATCACACGCTCCCGGACGGAGGTGAACGCACCGCGGACCTTGTCGACCTGTCGGTCCACGATCTTCGACGGGGAGACCTTATCGGCCAGGGCGTCCACGTCCATGTCGAGGTCTTGGCGGGTCCGCTCGATCTCGGCGCGGATCTCGTCGGGTGAATCGCTCATCGGTTCTCCTCATTTCTCTTCAGCGTTTCGGGGATCTCTTTCAGGGTGTCCACGGTCTGCGGGATACCCTTCACTTGCTTGATCTGGCTGCGCCCAACCAGGAACAGGATCAGGGCAATGAGTGCCCACAGGACCGCGACGACAACGCCGGACCAGCCGCCGCCCATCAACGTTCCCAGAGCCCACCACAGCGCGACGGACAGGAAGAACACCGCCATCAGTGCGCCGTAGCCGGCGGCACCCATCAGGCCCGCACCCTTGGCGGACTTCGTGGCCGACTCCTTCAACTCTGCTTTGGCGAGGACGACCTCCTGGCGCATCAGCGTCGAAATGTCACGGGACACTTCCCCGAGGAGATCTCCGATCGAGGTGGATGCGGCTTTCGCTTCAGACGGTGTCGGGTCGGTCATAGCCGTCCTCCCCGAGAAGGTCCGGACGGCTAGAAGCCGTCTGTGAGTAGACGGAGGTGCCGCCCGCGCCGAGGTCGTTCACAACAGGGACAGGTACCGAAGGGTCCGGGTGCACCTGCTGAGGCGGCGACACCGGTGCCGGTGAGGCGTTCTTCTCGTCCGACGCGTTCGGGGCAAGGGCACGCGTCAGGCGGCCGACGACGATTCCGCCGATCGCTGCGGCGAGGATGAACGTGCCCGGCTTACGACGGGCATAACGCTTGACTTCGGTGAGCACGGAACCGGGATCGCGGTCACCGAGCCACGTCGCGGCTGCGGACAGACGACCCGAGACCTGCTGGACCAGATCGCTGGCGACGCCGCTGCCCTCGGAGTTCGTGGCCATGGAACCGAGCTCATCACTGACCGAGCGAAGACCTCCCGCGAGGCGCTGCTGCTGCGTGTTGGCCTGCTCCGACAGCTCCCGCTGGGTCTGCGCGTACAGATCCTTCGCCTGAGTCTTCGCCTCCCCTACGACAGAAGCCGCTTCATCCTTGGCCGTACCCAGAACATCCTTCGCCTGCGACGCGGCCGTGTCTTTCAGTTCAGAGGCTTCCTGCTTGGCAGCGTCCACCTTGTCGGAGGAATCCGGGGATCGCACGCCCGAGCCGCTCGGGCTGGTCGTCTCATAGTTGTCCGACATTAGTGCTCCTCTCGCTGACCGATCAAACCGATCGATGAAACCGATTATGGACCCCGCACCCGACTTCATCAAGACCCTTGCGCCGAACAGCCTTACGGGGCTCATCACAATCCAGGGTGTAGTCGGGGTCTGAACCCTCCGGCCTCGAGTAGCGATCGCGTGATGTAGTGCGGCAGGTTCCGGAATCCTAGGGCGGAGCCGCGGAGGTGCTCGAGCCTGCCGTTGATGGCCTCGGTGGGTCCGTTGCTGGTTCCGGGCCGGTCGAAGAACGCGAGAATGTCAGCGGCGCGCTGCTTCAAGGTGCGGCCGAGCCGACGGATTTCGACCAGCGCGGCGGGAACGCCCGTGCTGACCGATTCGATCACGGCCTGCATCATCTGTTTGCCGAGGTCCTTGTCGGGTTCGCGATACGCGGCGATCATGCGCTGGTAGATGCCCCAGGTCGCTTCGACCTCGACGTGCTCGTCGGCGGCGAACAGCACCTCCAGTCGGGTCCTTTGTCGGTCAGTGAGCAGCTTGTCGCCGGTATGCAGGGTGCGTCGGGCCTGGTAGAGCGGGTCGCCCTTCATCCCGCGCCGGCCGAACACGTCCTGCTGGACGCGACGCCGGCAGACATCGAGCGCGTCTCCGGCGAGACGGACCACATGGAACGGGTCCATGACGGGGACGGCGTCGGGGAGTTCTTCGGCCGCGGCGGTCTTGAATCCGCTGAACCCGTCCATCGCGACGACCTCGATCCGATCCCGCCAGTGCTTCGGACGGGCGGCGAGCCACTGCTTGAACACCGCCTTGGAGCGGCCCTCGACCATGTCCAGCAGCCTGGCCGGGCCTGTCTTGTTCCGGTTCGGGGTGAGGTCGATGATCACCGTGACGTACTTGTCGCCGAAGCGGGTATGCCGCCAGACATGCTCATCGACGCCGACCGTGGTGGCCCCGTCGAACCTCGTCGGGTCGTCGATGAGACGACGCTTGCCCTCGGTGAGGATCGCAGTGTTCGCGGTATGCCAGGACACCCCAAGGCCTGCGGCCGCCCGGGAGACGGTGAGGTGGTCGACCACGATCGCCTCCAGCGCCCACCCGAGCCCGCCACGGGAGATCTTCGCCCGCGTGGCGGCGGCCTTCGTGGTGTCCTCCCGCCACGTGCGCCGGCAGTGATCACACCGATAGCGGCGGACCCGGACCAGCAGGGTCGTGGGCCGGTGCCCGAACGGCTCGTGCGCAAGTCGGCGGGCGACCGTGTCTCGCACGACGCCTTCGGCGCCGCACTTGCGACACCACGGGTCCGACTCGATGACGCGACACTCGATCACCGCCCGATCCGGTTCGAGACGTTGCCCGACGGCCTCAAGACCGAGCTCGTCGAGTCGGCAGAACGTCGTGAGACAGGGCGCGGCGAAGGTAGCGTTGAACACGTCGAGGTCTTTCAGATGGGCAGTGTAGGAACTTCCATCCTGGAAGACCTCGACCCCTATCCGCGAACCAGCACGCCCATCCCGACTACACCCTCAACTGCGAAGAGCCGTCAATGAGTGCAATGTTCATTTGGGGTAGCTCCGTTGCTGCCTAGTTGCCGGTGACGAACTCGTCGCGGTACTGCCGCACGACATCGGTGAACTGCTCGTCCTTGATGAAGCCGAGCGCGAGCGGGCGGGCGACGTCGAAGTCACCGGGCCACGAGCACACGATGTCCATGACCGCGGCGTCGTGCTCCTCGGTGACGAGCGCGCGAGCCTCCTCGCCCCCGACGGTGCGCAGCGCATCCAGCATCTCGGCAACCGTGACGCTGATGCCGGGCACGTTCACGGTGCGCCACGAGCCGAGCTGCTCGCCGGCGAGGTCGAAGCCGTGCACGAGGTTCGTTACGGCCGAGTCGGGCGACGAGAGCCACATGCGGGTGTCCTGCGGCACCGGCAGCGCCGAGGCCTCGCCGTTGAGCGGCTCGCGCAGGATGCCGCTCGCGAACGAGGATGCGGCGGAGTTCGGTTTGCCGGGGCGCACCGAGATCGTGGGCAGGCGGAATACACGGCCGTCGACGTAGCCCTTGCGCGAGTACTCGTTCACGAGCAACTCGCCGACTGCCTTGAACGAGCCGTAGGTCGACTCGGGCATGCTCGCGAGCGTCTCGGGCACGACGGCGGGCATCTCGCCGCCGAACACGGCGAGCGACGAGGTGAAGACGAAGCGGGGGCTGGTGCCGCCGGCGCGCGCGGCCTCGAGCAGGGCGCGCGTCGCCTCGACGTTGACGGGCATCGCGAGGTCGAAGTCGACCTCCGAGCCGCCCGAGAGGATCGCGGCGAGGTGGAACACGCCGGCGGTGTCGGTGCCGACCGTCTCGCGCAGCAGCTCGACGTCGCCGATGTCGCCGACCACCGATTCGACCCGGGGGTCTTCGATCTTCGACGCCGCGAGGTCGAGCGACACGATGCGATCGAAGTCGACCTGCAGCGAGCCCTCGTCGGCTCGGCGAAGCAGTTCGCGGATCACGCGGCTGCCGAGGAATCCGGCGCCACCGGTAACGATGATTTTCATGGAGTGCTGGCCTTTCAGCGGGTTGATAAGGGTTACGCCGGCGCGCGGGATGCGCTAGCGAACGGTGGATGGGGTTTGGAGCACTTCGAGGCCGGCCTCGACGAGCGCGTCGTGGGCCGACTCGGGCAGTTCGGCGTCGGTCACGAGCCCGTCAAAGCGCTCGAGCGCGATCGACTTGAGCGGCATGACGCGGCCGTACTTCGTGCTGTCGGTGACGAGGAAGACGCGACGGGCGTTGTCGGCCGCCGTGTTCTTCACGATGTTCTTCGCCTCGGTGTGCACCGAGCTGCCGCGCAGGTCGAACGCCGGCGTCGAGATGAATGCGACGTCGAAGTTGAACTCGCGGATCGCGTCGGCGGTCGCCCGGCCCTCGGCCGAGAGATTGGCCCGGTCGATGATGCCCGCGGTGAGGTGCAGCTCGTTCGTCGAGCGCTCGGCGAGCCACTGCGCGATGACGAGGTCGTTCGTGACCACGACGAGGCCCTCCTTCGCGACGAGCGCCTTCGCGATCTCGAGGGTCGTCGTGCCCGCGTCGAGGAAGATGACGTCGCCCGGCCCCACGAGGGTCGCGGCGAGCGCGCCGATCTCGGCCTTCTCATCCGGCCGCAGGGCGGCCTTGTCGGCGTGCGCGAGGTCGAGCGACAGGCGCGACGGCAGCGTGACACCGCGCGCCACCGAGCTCACGCGCCCGGCCGACTCAAGCGCGGCGATGTCGCGGCGCACCGTCATGTGCGAGACGTCGAGCGCCTCGACGAGTTCGGCGATCGTGAGGCTGCCGCGCTCGGTGAGCAGCCGCATGATCGTGCGCTGCCGTTCGACGGGAATCATCGCTCGCCCTGCCAGTTCTCGTAGGCGTCGAGCCAGCCGAGCCCCTCGGTCGTGCCCGCCGCCGGGCGGTACTCGCAGCCGACCCAGCCGTCGTAGCCCGTGCGGTCGAGCGCCTCGAGCACGAACGGGTAGAACAGTTCGCCGCGATCGGGCTCGTTGCGCGCGGGCACCGAGGCGAGCTGCACGTGCCCGATCAGGCCCGCGACCCGCTCGACGAGGTGGGTGATGTCACCGTCGGTGAGCTGTGCGTGATAGAAGTCGAACTGCAGCCGCACGTTGTCGCGGTCAATCTCTTCGATGAGGTCGACCGCGTGCGCAACCGTCGGCAGGTAGTAGCCGGGGTTGTCGTACTCGTTGAGCGGCTCGAGCACGAGCAGTCGCCCCGCATCCGCCGCCTGTTCGGCGGCCCAGCGCACGTTCTCGACGTAGTGGGCACGCAGCTCGGCGTCGTGAATGTCGCCCGCGAACCCCGACATCAGGTGCAGTTTCGGGCAGTCGAGCGCCTCAGCGTACTCAAGGGCCTGGAAAATGGATGCGCGGAACTCGTCCTCGCGCCCTGGCAGGGCCGCGAGGCCCTTCTCCCCCGCGGCCCAGTCGCCGGGGTAGACGTTGAACAGCGCCATGGTGAGCCCGTGCTCGTCGAGGCGGGCGCGGAGCTCCTCGGCCGGCCACTCGTACGGGAAGAGGAACTCCACGGCCGTGAACCCCGCGTCGGCCGCGGCCGCAAAGCGATCGAGGAAGTCGAGTTCGGTGAACATCATCGAGAGGTTGGCGGCGAACTTCGGCATTAGCGTGACTCCCTTGTCGTCTGGTCGGTGAGGCCCTGGGCTCGCGAGAAGAAGTCGACGTCACCGAAGTTGCCGCTCTTCAGCGCGAGCTCGAGGGTGCCGTCGAGCGAGCGCACCCACGGCACGCCCGGCGCGATCTGGGGGCCGATGTGGAAGCCCTCGACGCCGAGCGAGGTGGTGACGATGCCCGAGGTTTCGCCGCCTGCGACGATGAAGCGCGTCACCTCGGCGCCGCGCAGCTCGGCGGCGAGCCAGGCGAACAGGCCCTCGATGGTGGCCGAGGTCGTTTCGGCTCCGTAGCGCTGCTGCAGCCCGCGCACGGCTTCGGGGTCAGCGGTTGCGTAGACGAGGGGCGCGGGGGCGGCCGGCTGCTCGAGCACCCAGGCGAGCACCTCGTCGCGGTAGGCCGTCTGCTCGGCAGCGGCCTCGGTGAGCAGGCGGTCAACGTCGACCGCGAGCGACGGTGCGACCTCGCGGTAGGCGGCGACCTGCTTGTTCGTCATCTCGCTCGCCGAGCCCGAGAACACGACCGCGCGGCCCTCGATGGGTGTCCAGTCGCTCGCCGCACTCTCGCTCGCGCTCGCGGCATCCCGGCCGCTCAGCGCGCGGGCGAGGCCGCCGCCGATGCCCGAGCCGCCGGTCACGAGTGGCAGGTCGGTCGTCGCCTCGCCGATCGCGGTGAGGTGCTCGGCGGTGAGCGTGTCGGTCACGGCATAGCGGATGCCCTGCTCGCGCAGCTGTGCCAGGGCCTCGCGAATCGCCTCGGCGCCGCGCTCGATCACCGTGACTGGAATGACCGCAGCCTTGCCCTCCGACTGCGCCTCCATGAGCCGTACGAGGCTCGCGTCGGTCATCGGCGTCACCGGGTGGTTGCGCATGCCCGACTCGTCGAGCGGCGCGCCGTCAACTTTGTGACGCCGGGCTACGCACGGGGAAGTTCCGCCCAGTCGCGCTCGTTACGTTGCCGATAGGAGGTACAACATGACCGAGTATTTTGACCGCAACGACCGTGACTACACCAAGGTGTACAAGGAGCACACGCCCGACATCTTGAAGAAGTTTGGTGAGTTCGACGCCGCCGTCTTCGCCAAGGAAGGCCGCGAGATCCCGCTGAAGTACCGCGAGCTCATCGCGCTCGCCGTGGGCATCACGACGCAGTGTGTCTACTGCATCGACGCGCACTCGCAGAACGCCGTCAAGGCCGGCGCGAGCGAGGCCGAACTCGCCGAGGCCGCCTGGGTCGCGACCGCGATCCGCGCCGGTGGCGGTTACGCGCACGGCCGTCTCGCGTTCAAGCTCGCGGGCGACGCGGGCCACACGCACTAGTCGCGCGACGCGAGCATCCGCCGGTACTCGCTCGGCGAATAGCCGAGCGCCCGGCGGAACTCGCGGGTGAGGTGCGCCTGGTCGGCGAAGCCGAGCTGGGCCGCCGCCTCGGCGATGGTGGCGTCGGCATCGGTGCGCAGCAACAGCGCCGCGTCCTGCAGCCGGCGCCGCCGCAGCAGCGCGTGCGGCGTGAGGCCGATGTACTTCGTCGTGATGCGGTGCAGCGTGCGCACCGAGATCGATAGCTCGCTCGCCGCCTCGGCGAGGCCGCCGACGCTCGGCGCCGACTCGAAGTAGTCGGCCACCGCGTTCGCGACGCGGCCCTCGTCGGTCACCGCGCCGACGCGCGCGACCAGCCACGGGGCGACCACCTCGACGCCGGCCGCGACCCCCGCATCCGCCACCCGCCGGGTCGCGGCCGCGTGCAGCTCGGGCTCGTCGAGCTCGAGATATCGGTCGCGCAGGGCCGCGGGCTCGACCGTGAACGCCGGCACCGCGGCCGGCCGCAACCGCGCGCCGACCGCCCAGCCATCGCCGACGAGATCTTGCTGCGAGACCTCGGTGGTCGGCCCCGCAAAGCCGACGAGCGCATCCTCGACGACGAGGTTCGTGGTCGGATACGCGAGGATGCGCTGCGACGACACCTCGCCGGGTGCGAGCGACCAGCGCGAAAGCCACCACCAGTTCACAAGCTCGGCTGCGGTGCCGCTCGCGGGCACCCGCCGGAAATCGCCCGGCAGCAGTTCGGGAAAGAGCGTGCCGCGGTTCACCGCAGGCTCGTCGTCGCGCATGGCACGAATGTACAAGCCTCCCTTGCGCCGCCGCTCGTAGTGTCGGCCGCATGACGACACCGCAGCCCGCATCAGGCGCCCACACCACCGACGGCCGGCCGAACGGCTACTCGAGCATCACGCCCTTCCTCGCGCTCGCGCGCCCGGGCGACGCCCTCGACTTCTACCAGCGCGTCTTCGGCGCGAAGCTCATCAACTCATCCGAGGCTGGCGGCGCGATCATCCACGCCGAGCTCGAGTTCTCGAGCGGCCGGCTGCAGCTCGGCACCGCCTCGCCCGAACTGCATCTGCTCGCGCCGAGCGCCGACAGCGACGAGGTCTCGTTCTCGCTCGCCCTCTACTGCCCCGATGTGGATGCGCTGGTCCAGCGGGCGGTCGCGGCCGGCGCCACGGTGCGCGAGCCCATCGCCGACTTCGCGTCGGGCGACCGCTACGCGAGCATCCGCGACCCGTTCGGCATCCGCTGGTCGGTCATGACCCGCGTCGAGGACCTCAGCGACGAGGAGTCGGACGCGCGCGTCAAGGAATGGCTCGCGCAGCTCAGCTGAGCCCGAGCTGCTCGGCGGTGCGAGCGACGACCTGTTCGAACACCGGGTCGGCGTCGAGGAGGCCGCCGACGAAGTGACCGCCGAGCTCGAGGTTGATGAAGCCCTGAATCGTCGACCAGGCGGCAATCGCCGCGAGGCTCGAGGCCGAGCCGACCTCGATCGTCACGCCGAACGCGTGCGCGAATTCGCTCATCGGCGCGAGCGACGCCTTCGCGGCGGGGTCGCTCACCTCGCCGGGCACGTGCCCCATGATGCGCAGCGCGGGGCCGAGCACGCGTGTGGCGGGCTCGACGGTGTCGCGCGGGGCGGCATAGCCGGGAATCGGCGTGCCGTAGACGAGAGCCCAGTCGTAAGGATGCGCGCGGGCCCAGTCGCGCATGGCGTGCGCCCAGTGCGACCACTGCGCCGCAAGGTCGGCGCTCGTGTCGGCGCAGCTCGCCTCGGCCGCGTCGGCGAGCTCGCCAAAGACGACGAGGATGAGCCGGGTGAGCAGCTCGTCGCGGCTCTCGACGTAGCGGTACACGGCAGAGGAGGCGACGCCGAGCTCGCGGGCGACGGCGCGCAGCGACAGCTGCGCCGGCCCGACCTCGGCCATCTGCGCGCGGGCGGTCGCGAGGATGCGCTGCTCCATCTCTTCGCGGGCGCGCTGGCGCGGGGTTGGCGTGGTCGACATGCCCCCAGTGTGCCCCATTTCGAGAGCACTGTACACTTTTGTGAGCAGTGCTCTTGTTTTCCGATTGACGCGGTGCCATGCTGTGTTTCGCGAGCAGTGCTCTCGTTTTCGCAGTCCGACCCCACCAACCCCGTTCGGAGGACCCCATGTCGCTGCACCTCGTTCTCGGCGCCGGCCCCGTCGGCCGCGCCACCGCATCCCAACTCGCCGCCCTGCCCGACCACGAGGTCGTGCTCGCAAGCCGCTCGGGCACGGGCCCGGCCATCGCCGGCGTGCGCCGCATCGCGCTTAACGCCGGCGACGCCGCGGCGCTCACGAAGGCCGCCGACGGCGCGGCCGTCATCTACAACTGCATGAACCCCGGCAGTTACACCAAGTGGGAAGCCGAGTGGCCGCCGATTTACCGCGCGATGATCGCCGCCGCCGAGCGCACGGGCGCGGTGCTCGCGATGGTCTCGAACCTCTACATGTACGACCCCGCCGTGCAGCCGCTGCGGCCGAACGGCCCCGAGGGCACCCCCGACCACAAGGGTGAGCTGCGCGGCCGGCTCGACCGCGAGGTGCTCGAGGCGCACGAGGCCGGCCGCCTGCGCGCGGTCATCGTGCGCGCATCCGACTACCTCGGCGAGGGCATCGGCCAGAACGGCATGGGCACGCGCCTCATCGAGGCCGCCGCGAAGGGCAAGTCGGTGCAGGCGATCGGCGAGATCGACCTGCCGCACACCTGGACTTACGTGCCGGACGTCGCCGCCACCGTGATCGCCGCCGCCGCGAAGCCGGAGGCGCTCGGCCGCATCTGGTTCGCGGCGAGCAACGAGCCGCGAACGCAGCGCGAGCTGCTCACCGAGCTGCTCGCCTCGGTCGGCAAGCCCATGGTGAAGATCTCGGGCATGCCGATGTGGCAGCTCACTGTGATCGGCTGGGGCGTGCCGCTCATGCGCGAGGTGAAGGGCGTCTCGTACCAGTTCACTGGCCCGTGGCTCTACGACGACTCGGCGACGCGCACCGAACTCGGCGTCGAGCCCACGCCCTGGGCCGAGGTGCTGCGCGAGACCGCGCTGCACAACGGCGCCGGCGCACCCGCCACAGCCGGCACACCCGCGTAGCGCCCGCGTCACACGGCGACTCGCAAGTTGAGCGAGTCGCCGTGTCGGCGTGAACTTGAGGCATGAGCTCAAGCGAAACCGCACGACCCGGCCGCCTCGCGGGCAAGGTCGCCTTCATCACCGGCGCGGGCGCGGGCATCGGCCTCGCCACCGCGCACCGCTTCATCGAGGAGGGCGCGGTCGTCGCGGCCGCCGACCTCACGCCGCCCGACGCGAGCGACTCGCTGCTGCCGCTGCAGGTCGACGTGCGCGACCAGGCGAGCCTGGATGCGGCGGTTGCGGCCACGCTCGAGCGCTTCGGCCGCATCGATGTGCTGTTCGCGAACGCGGGCGTGCTGTTGCCCGAGGCCCCGGCCGAGGAGCTCGACGAGGCCACCTGGAACACCGTCATCGACATCGACCTCTCGGGTGTCTGGCGCACCGCCAAGGCGGTCTTCCCCGCCCTGAAGCAGAACCCGGACGGCTCGAGCGTGATTCTCGCGTCGTCGACCGCGGGCATTCGCGGCGGCCCGAGCACGAGCGCCTACACCGCGGCAAAAACCGCGCTCGTCGGCCTCGCGAAGGTCTGGGCACACGAGCTCGGCGCGTTCGGCGGCCGCGTCAACACGACGCATCCGACCGCCGTCGGCACCGACCTCGTGCTCAACGAGGGCAACCTGCGCCGCTACCGGCCCGACCTCGTCGACCCGACGCCCGAAGACGTCATCGAGCCGTTCAAGCGTGGCAAGCTGCTCGACGTGCCGTGGATCGACCCCGTCGACGTCGCGAACGCCGTGCTCTTCCTCGCCTCCGACGAAGCTCGCTACATCACGGGCGCGAACCTCACGATCGACGCCGGCTCCACCACCAAGTGGGGCTAGGCAGACAGGACTCTCATGACGCTCACGGCCCAGGACCTCCTCGACCGCGCCGAGATTCTCGACGCGATCAACGCCTACTCGCACGCGCTCGACCAGCGCGAGTGGGGCATCCTCGCCGACGCCTTCATGCCCGACGCCGACATCGTGCTCATCGATCGCGACACCCACTACACGCCGCAGACGCTGCAAGATGCGCTGAGCGGGCAGAACGACTCAACCCGCCTCTCGGGGCAGCACGTCAACGGCAACACCCGCTTCGAGATCGACGGCGACACCGCGCACACCGTCACCGAGGTGCTCTGGGTGACGCTGCAGACGACCGACGATTCCGAGTCGTTCAAGCACATCCGCGCCGGTGGCATTTACGTCGACGACCTCGTGCGCACCGAGGCCGGCTGGCGCATCGCACGCCGCGAGCTCGCGCTGAAGAACCGCGTCATCGAGTACCTGCCCTACGACGCGGTCGACGTCGAGAACATCCGTTACACCCTCGCCTCGAGCTGGTACAAGACGGCCTAGCGCCAGCGTGCGGCGGCGCTTTCACGCATCCTGAAGCTTGCCGCCGCACACTGCTGTCGTGGCCGGAATCACCGGCCCGCGCAAAGGAGCAACCATGTCGAAAGTCCTGATCATCGCCGGCGATTTTTCCGAGACCCTCGAAGTGTTCTACCCCTACGAGCGACTGCGCGAGGAGGGCTACGAACCCGTCATCGCGTCGCTCGAGAAGAAGCGCCTGCAGTTCGTGGTGCACGACTTCGAGCCCGGATATTTCAGCTTCACCGAAAAGCCGGGGCACGGCTGGGACGCCGACATCGCGGTCGCTGACGTCAACCCCGACGACTACGTTGCGCTCGTGATCCCCGGTGGCCGCGCGCCCGAGTACCTGCGCAACAACGCCGACGTGCAGCGCATCGTGCAGCACTTCTTCGGGGCGGATGCGCCGGTCGCCTCGACCTGCCACGGCCCGCTGATCCTCGCGAAGTCGGGTGTGCTCTCAGGCCGCACCTCGTCGGGCTTCCCCGAGGTCGCGCCCGACATCGAGTCGGGCGGCGCGACCTACCAGGGCGGCGAGGCGGTTGTCGACGGCAACCTCGTCACCTCGCGCGCATGGAACGACAACGGCCCCTGGTTCGGCGCCTTCATCAAACTGCTGCGCGAGAGCGCGCCGCTCGACTAGCGAACGAACGAATCGGCCCCGGCCGAACGCACCGGGGTGAGGCGCTCGAGCTGCGTCACATGGCGCGGCTCGAGTTCCTCGACGCTCGCGACGCCAAGCAGCGCCATGGTGCGCTTCACCTGCGAGCCGAGGATCTCGATCATCCGGTCAACACCCTCGCGGCCACCAGCCATGAGGCCGTAGAGGTATGCACGGCCGACGAGCGTGAACTTCGCGCCGAGCGCCATCGAGGCGACAATGTCGGCGCCGTGCATGATTCCCGTGTCGATCATGACGGTGGCGTCGGCACCGACCTCTCGAACGACCTCGGGCAGCAGGCGGAACGGAATTGGCGCGCGGTCGAGCTGACGGCCGCCGTGGTTCGACAGGATGATGCCGTCGACACCCTTATCGATGAGCCGCACCGCGTCGGGCACGTTCTGCACGCCCTTCACGACGAGCTTGCCCGGCCACATCTCGCGGATGATCGTGAGGTCGTCGTCCGAGATCGTCGGGTCCATCGCATAGTTGAGCAGCTCGCCGACGGTGCCGCCGGTCGTCGAGAGCGAGGCGAACTCGAGCTTCGGCGTGGTGAGGAAGTCCCACCACCACCACGGGCGCGGAATCGCGTCAACGATCGTCTTCACCGACAGCTGCGGCGGAATCGAGAAGCCGTTGCGCGAGTCGCGCATGCGGTTGCCCGCGATCGGGGTGTCAACCGTGAACATGAGTGTGTCGAAGCCGGCCTTCGCGGCGCGCTCGACGAGGCCGTACGAGATCTCGCGTTGGCGCATGACGTAGAGCTGGAACCAGTTGCGACCGGTCGGGTTCGCCGCCTTGACGTCCTCGATCGACGTCGTGCCGAGCGTCGAGAGCGAGAAGGGGATGCCCGCGGCCGCGGCAGCGCCGGCGCCGGCGGTCTCGCCCTCGGTCTGCATGAGGCGCGTGAAGCCGGTGGGCGCAATGCCGAACGGCAGAGCGCTGCGCCCGCCGAGAATATCGACCGAGGGGTCAACCTCGGGTGCCGGGCGGAGGATGTCGGGGTGGAACTCGACGTCACGGAACGCCTGGCGTGCGCGACGCATCGAGATCTCGTCGTCGGCCGCACCATCGGTGTAGTCGAACGCGGCGGCGGGCGTGCGGCGCTTCGCGATCTTGCGCAGGTCGGCGATCGTCAACGCTTGCGACAGTCGACGGCGCTTGAGGTTGAAATCAGGCTTCTGCAAATGCAGATACTCGAAAATCTCCGACGGCTTTGGAACCTGACGCTGCACCATATCTTCGTCCTCTTGTTCAGTAGTTCCCGTTGCTCGACACCCGCGGAGTGAAGCGGCGCAGGTCAACGGTCTGCGCAATCAGCGCTCGCAGGGCTTCCAGGTCGCCACGCACGGCGCCAAGGGCCCGCGCCTGCACAACGAGGTTGCCGAGCGCGGTCGCCTCGACCGGCCCGGCGACAACCGTAAGTACAGCACGGTCGGCCGTGAGTTGGCAGAGCAGGGTGTTGAGCGAGCCACCCCCAACGAGGTGGATCGCGCCCACCCGCTTGCCCGACAGTTCGGCAGCGCGGTGTACGGCATCCGCGAACGCCGCGGCGAGCGACTCGAGGATGCTCCGCACCAGCTCTGCGCGCCCGCTCGGCACCGCGAGGCCGCGGCCCGCGAGCCACTCGGTGATGCGCGCGTGCATCTCGCCCGGGGGCGCGAACACGGGGTCGTTCACGTCGAACACGGGCTGCGGTGCCGTGACGTCGGCCGCCGCGGCGAGCAGCTCGCCGAGGTCGATCGACTCGCCGTCGGCGCGCTCCCAGCCGCGGATCGTCTCGGAGAGCACCCAGAGCCCCATGACGTTGTGGAGGAAGCGGGTGCGGCCGTCGACGCCGCGCTCGTTCGTGAAATTCGCAGCGCGGGATGCCTCGGTGACGACAGGCGCCTCGAGCTCGACGCCGACGAGACCCCAGGTACCGCAGCTGATGAACGCGACGTCGGGGTCGGTCATTGGAATACCGACGACCGCCGAGGCGGTGTCGTGTGAACCGACCGCGAGCACCGGCACGCGCGTGTCGAGACCGGTGGCCTCGCCGACGCTCTCGCGCAGTGTGCCGATTTCGGTGCCGGGGTCGACGAGCGGCGGCAGAATCTCGGTGGGAATCCCGAGCTGCTGCGCGAGGTCGAAGTCCCACTCCCCCGCGAGCGAGAGCAGCCCGGTCGTCGAGGCGTTCGTGCGCTCGGCCACCTCGGCGCCCGTGAGCCAGTATCCGAGCAGGTCGGGGATGAGCAGTGCCCGGTCGGCCTGCGCGATCCGCGTCTCGTCGAGCACCTCCGCGACGTACTGGTACACCGTGTTGAAGGGCAGGTACTGCAGGCCGTTGCGGGCGTACAGCTCGGCGAAGGGGATGCGCTTGTGCGTGAGCTCGGCCGCCCGCGCGCCCCGCGCATCCCGGTAGTGGAAGGGCACGCCGAGCATGCTGCCGCGGCGTAGCAGCGCGTAGTCAACGGCCCACGAGTCGATGCCGATCGACTGCAGCTGGGCGCCCGAGCGCCGCTGCGTCTCGCGGCCCGCGTCGCGCAGGCCGTCGAGGATGCTGCGGTAGAGCTCGACGATGTTCCAGTGCAGCCCATCGGGCAGCTCGACGGGGGTGTTCGGGAACCGGGCGACCGTGTGCATCCGGAGCTCGCCCGGCCCGACTTCGCCGACGATGACCCGGCCGCTTGTGGCGCCGAGGTCAACCGCAGCGACGTGTGCGCTCATCGCCGCGCCTATCGCAGGAACGCGGCGGCGACGCCGGAGTCGACGGGCAGGTGCACGCCAGTGGTGCGCGAGAGCTCCGGGCCCGTGAGCACGCAGACGGCGTCGGCGATGTTCTCGGGCACGACCTCGCGCTTGAGGATCGTGCGGTTCGCGTAGAACTGGCCGAGGTCTTCCTCCTTCACGCCGTAGGTCGCGGCGCGCTGCGCGCCCCAGCCACCGGCGAAGATGCCCGAGCCTCGCACGACACCGTCGGGATTGATGCCATTGACGCGCACACCGTGCTCGCCCAACTCGACCGCGAGCAGTCGCACCTGGTGCGCCTGGTCGGCCTTCGTCGCCGAGTAGGCGATGTTGTTCGGGCCCGCGAACACCGAGTTCTTCGAGGCGATGTAGACGATGTCGCCGCCGAGCTGCTGATCGATCAGCACCCGCGCCGCCGCCTTCGCAACGAGGAACGAGCCCTTCGCCATGACGTTGTGCTGGAGGTCCCAGTCGCGTTCGGTGGTCTCGAGCAGCGGCTTCGAAAGTGAAAGGCCAGCGTTGTTCACGACGAGGTCGAGGCCGCCGAACGCAAGCACCGCTTCGTCGACCGCGGCCTGCACGGCGGCCTCACTCGAGACGTCGGCGGCCACGCCGATCGCGACGTCGCTTGAGCCGAGCTCGGCGGCCGTGGCCTGCGCCTTCTCGAGGTCGAGGTCGGCGATGACGACACAGGCGCCCTCGCGGGCGAGTCGGGTCGCGACGGCCTTGCCAATGCCCGAGGCGGCGCCGGTGACGATGGCGATGCGGCCCTGGTGCGAGCGCGGCTTCGGCCGGCGCTGCAGCTTCGCCTCCTCGAGCGCCCAGTACTCGATGCGGAACTTCTCGGACTCGTCGATCGGCTGGTACATCGACAGCGCCTCGGCGCCGCGCATCACATTGATGGCGTTGACGTAGAACTCGCCCGCGACGCGCGCCGTCTGCTTGTCGGCGCCGTACGAGAACATGCCGACGCCCGGCACGAGCACGATGAGCGGGTCGGCCCCGCGCATCGCGGGCGACGCCTCGTCGGCGTAGCGCTCGTAGTACGCGGCGTAGTCGGTGCGGTAGGCCTCGTGCAGCTCGCGCAGGCGCGCGGTCTGTTCCTCGACGGATGCGGTGGCCGGCAGGTCGAGCACGAGCGGCTTCACCTTGGTGCGCAGGAAGTGGTCCGGGCAGCTCGTGCCGAGCTCGGCGAGGGGCGCGAGCTTCTCGCGCTGGAGGAAGTCGAGGACCTCCTCGGAGTCGGTGTAGTGGCCGACCATGGGTTTGTCGGCCGAGGCGATGCCGCGAACCACGCCCGCGAGCGCGGCGGCCCGCGCATGGCGCTCGGCCTCGGGCAGCGGCTCGAAGCCGGGCACGACGGCGCCGAAGGGCTCGGCCGCGCCGTTCGCGGCGATGTACTCCTCGGCGGTGCGGATGATCCAGAGCGAGTGCTCCTCGGCCTCGGCCGAGGTGTCGCCCCACGCGGTGATGCCGTGGCCGCCGAGGATGCAGCCGATCGCCTCGGGGTTCGCCTCCTTGATGGCAGCGATGTCGAGGCCGAGCTGGAAGCCGGGGCGGCGCCAGGGCACCCAGACGACGCGCTCGCCGAAGATCTTCGCGGTGAGCGCCTCCCCGTCAGCGGCGGTCGCGATGGCGATGCCGGAGTCGGGGTGGAGGTGGTCGACGTGCGCGGCGTCGACGTGCGCGTGCATCGCGGTGTCGATCGACGGCGCGGCGCCGCCCTTGCCGTGCAGGCAGAAGTCGAACGCGGCGACCATCTCGTCCTCGCGCTCGACGCCGGGGTAGACGTCGCGCAGGGCCCGCACCCGGTCGAGGCGAAGCACGGCGAGGCCGGACTCGGTGAGGGTGCCGAGGTCGCCGCCCGAGCCCTTCACCCAGAGCAGCTCAACCGCATCCCCCGTCACCGGGTCGGTGTCGCTGCCCTTGGCTGAGGTGTTGCCGCCGGCGTAGTTCGTGTTGCGCGCATCGGCGCCGAGCCGGTTGCTGCGGGAGAGAAGATCGGCGACGGCCGGATTCGTGGTGGTCATGCGAGTGTCGTCTGCTTTCTACGCGCCCCAGGAGGCCTGCTGGCCCCCGACGCGTTCCTGGGCGATCAGCTGCTGGTAGCCCGACGCGGCGTAGGCGCGCATCGGATTGGCGGCGAAGCCGCGCGACTCGCGCCAGGCGGCGAGCTGCTCGCGGACATCGATTTGGTAGGCGTCCATGAAGATTTCGTTCGCCTCGAGCACGTCGCCCGAGCGCTGGGCCTCGCCGAGCGCATCCCGGTCGAGCAACAGCGCGCGGGCCGCCATCTCCTGCACGTTGAGTACCGAGCGGATCTGCCCGGGGATCTTGTCTTCGACGTTGTGGCACTGGTCGAGCATGAAGGCGAGGTTCGGGTTGTTCCAGCCGCCGCCGCGGATCACCTCGGCAAGGATGCGGAACAGCTGGTACGGGTCGGCCGCGCCGACGATGAGGTCGTCGTCGGCGTAGAAGCGTGAGTTGAAGTCGAACGAGCCGAGCTTGCCGAGGCGCAGCAGCTGCATCACGATGAACTCGATGTTCGTGCCGGGCGCGTGGTGGCCGGTGTCGAGGCAGACCACGGCCTTGTCGCCGAGCGCTGAGACCTGGGCGTAGCTCGTGCCCCAGTCGGGCACATCGGTGTGATAGAACGCCGGCTCGAAGAACTTGTACTCGAGCACGAGGCGCTGCGCGTCGCCCAGGCGGGCGTAGATCTGCTGCAGCGAGTCCTGCAGGCGGTCCTGGCGGCCGCGCATGTCGGCCTGGCCGGGGTAGTTCGAGCCGTCGGCGAGCCAGATCTTGAGGTCGCGCGAGCCCGTGACGTTCATGATGTCGATGCACTCGAAGTGGTGGTCGATCGCCTTCTGGCGCAGCTTCGGGTCCTCATGCGTGAGGCTGCCGAACTTGAAGTCGTCGTCCTGGAACGTGTTCGAGTTAACGGTGCCGAGCTCGACGCCGTGCCGCTGCGCGTGCTCGACGAGGGTGCCGTAGTCGTCAACCTCGTCCCACGGGTAGTGGATCGCCACAACCTGACCGAGACCGGTGTACTTGCTCACCTGCGCGGCGTCGGCGATCTTCTCGAACGGGTCGCGCGGGGTGCCGGGTGTGCCAAACACCTTGAAGCGCGTGCCCGAGTTGCCGAACGCCCACGAGGGCAGTTCGATGACGAGCTGCCCGAGGGTGTCGAGCTGCTGCTGCGTAAGGGTGCGGGTCATGGTCAGCTTCCTGTTTGCGTGCGGGTGGCCTGCAGTTGGTCCCCGAGGTGAAAGATTTCGATGAGTGGTGGAGTCTGGTCGGCGCGGCCGTCGACATCGTCGAAGAACTCGGCCATCTCCGCCTCCCAGGCGGTCGCGACGTCGCTCGCGGCGAGGTAGTCGCGGGCGGCCTCGTCGTCATCGGTCTCGTAGTAGCCGACGAGCAGGCCGTCACCCGCGAGAAAGAGTGAGTAGTTGCGGCGACCGGCCCGGGCGATCTCTTCGAGCATCTCGGCGCGCACGGGAGTGTGGCGCCGCAGGTACTCGTCGAGTTTGTCGGGGCGGATGCGCAGGGTGAAGCACACGCGCTGTGGCTGGAGCTCGGGCATCCGGGCTGGTCTCGCTCTCGCCGCTACGCGGCATTGATTCGATTCAGGTGGTGGGGCGGATGCGCCCGCTCGGCCGAGCGTGTCGGCTGCGGCCGAGCGGGCGTCCGGTGGCGACTAGAAGTCGAAGTCGCCGATGTTGTCCTTGTTGAAGACGAACGGGTCGCCGAGCAGGACGGTGCCGTCGGCGCCGACCGTGTACTCGCCGAGCTTGCCGGCCTCGAAGGTGTCACCCTCGGCACCCGTGATGGTGCCGTCGATCAGGGCCTGCGCGGTGTACGCCGCAAGGTAGCCGAGGTCTTCGGGGTTCCAGAGGGCGAACGACTCAACCGTGCCGCTCTCGACGTACTCGCGCATCTGGTTTGGCGTGCCGAGACCGGTGATCGCAACCTTGCCCTTGTACTCCGAGGTGTCGACGTAACGCGCGGCCGCGGCGATGCCCACGGTGGTCGGCGAGACGATGCCCTTGAGGTCGAGGTAGGTCTGGAGCAGCGACGAGGTCTTGTCGAACGAGGTCTGGTCGTCGTCGTCACCGTAGACGACCTCAACGAGCTCGATGTCGGGATAGTCCGACTTGAGGTATTCCTTCATGAGCTCGATCCAGGCGTTCTGGTTCGTCGCGTTGGCCGAGGCCGACAGAATCGCGATCTGGCCCTTGCCACCGATCTGGTCGGCGATGAGGTCGATCTGCGTCTTCGCGATGCCGTCCGCGTCAGCCTGGTTCACGAACACGTCGCGGCACTCGGGGTCGGTGTCGGAGTCGAAGGTCACGACCTTCACGCCCGCGCTCTTCGCCTCTTCGAGTGCCGAGCAGATCGCACTCGGGTCGTTCGCCGAGATCACGATCGAGCCCACCTGCTGCTGGGTGAGCGTGTTGATGTAGCTCACCTGGCCGTGGGGGGGGCCTCGGCGGGGCCGACCTCGTTGAAGGTGCCACCGAACTCCTCAACGGCGGCCTTGCCACCGGTCGACGAGGCGTCGAAGTAGGGGTTACCGAGGTTCTTCGGCACGAAGGTGACCGACAGGTCGTCTGAGCCTTCGGCTGCAGCATCCGTCGAGCCGGTCGAGCCGCTGCCGGTGTCGGCGCAGCCCGCGAGGGCAATTGAGACGGCCGCGGCGGCCGCGATCAGTGCGCCGATACGACGCTTTCCAGCAAACTTCATTGTGTTGCCTTTCGTTGGGTGGGTGGCTAGTTCGGCGATGAGGTCGAGGTGGTGGGGATGGTCTGGGTGCCGACTCGGGCCGCCTTCGCCGCGGCGAGGCGGGCGCGGCGAAGCTGCACCCAGTCGATGACGCTCGCGAGCACCACCGAGAGCACGAGCAGCACGCCGGTGATGATGTTGATGACGTCGCTCGTCACGTTGGCGAGGCGCAGCGCGCTCGACAGAGTTCCGATGAGCAGCGCGGCGGCGATGACGCCGTAGATCTTGCCGCGACCGCCGAAGACCGAGACGCCGCCGAGCACGACCGCCGCGATCACCTGCAACTCGAGGCCGGTCGCGTTGTCACCGCGGGCCGAGCCGTAGCGGAGGGTGAAGAAGATGCCGGCGAAGGCCGAGACGACACCCGCAAACACAAACAGCAGGAACTTCGTGCGCTCAACCCGCACGCCCGAGAAGCGCGCCGCGTCGGACGACAGGCCGATCGCGTAGACGCCGCGGCCGAAGGTCGAGAAGTGCAGCATGACGACGAAGATCGCGAGCAGAATCACGAAGGGCAGCATGATGTAGGGCAGCGGCGTGCCCGAGATCTTTGCCTGGGCGAGCGCCGTCCACTCCTCGGGGAAGCTCGTCACGGCGGCGGTGCCGAGCGGGCCGACCGCGAGGCCGCGGAACAGCGCCATGGTGCCGATCGTGACAGCGAGCGAAGGCAGTCCGACGACGGTGACGAGAAAGCCGTTCACCGCACCGCCGAGCACACCAACGAGCAGGGCGATGGTTGCCGCCACGCCAAAGCCGACCCCGGCCTGCACAAGCACGCCCGTGACAACCGACGAGAGGCCGACCATCGAACCGACCGACAGGTCGATCTCGCCCGTGATCATCACGAGCGTCATCGGCAGCGCGATGAGCAGAATCGGCGCGATGTCCATGAGCAGGTAGGTCAGCGTGATCGGCTGGGCGAAGCCGCGCACGGCGGTCATGGCGACGAGCGCGACGACGACGAGCAGCAGCACGATCGCCATCTCACGGCTGATCAGGAGGCGCTTCCACGCGGGGCGCCCGAACGGCGCAATCACGCGGGTGGGGGCACCGACGGCCGCCTCGGCGGGCGTCGGTTCGCGAGTGGTGTCGATGGTGGTCATGCGGTGCTCCTGGCCGTCTCTGGTTCGGGCACTCCGGGCGGGGGTGGGGCATCCTCCCGGCCGCGAGATTCGATGAGTCGTCGTTTCTGACGCAGCGCGACCGCGCGGTCGAGCACGATGGCGCCGAGGATGAGCAGGCCGACGACGAAGCGCTGCCAGAAGTCGGGGATACCGAGCACCGGAAGGGCGCGGTTGATGGTGGCGAGCAGCATGCCGCCGATTGCGGCGCCCCAGAGGGTGCCGACGCCACCGGTGATCGCGACGCCGCCG
Source organism: Gulosibacter massiliensis (assembly GCF_900626105.1). Classification (NCBI taxonomy): domain Bacteria; kingdom Bacillati; phylum Actinomycetota; class Actinomycetes; order Micrococcales; family Microbacteriaceae; genus Gulosibacter; species Gulosibacter massiliensis. Next base: position 1,166,322 of record NZ_UYZX01000001.1, on the reverse strand, counting down.
ATGACGGCCGCGCCGACCGCGTCGAGCTCCCAGCCAGAACCGGCCTGCGAGTTCACGGTGCCGTAGCGCGCCGCGTAGAACACGCCGGCGAGGCCCGCGAGCGCACCCGAGAGCACGAACGCCGTCAGCACGCGGCGCGTGGTCTTGAGGCCGTAGAGCTCGGCAGCGGCGGGGTCGGAGCCGATCGCGTAGTACTCGCGGCCGCCGCGGGTGTTCTTGATGAGCCAGGCCGCAATGAACAGCACGATGAAGGCGATGATCGCGAGAACCGGAATTGAGAGCACCTGGCCCGTGCCGAGCGAAAGGAAGTCGCGGGGCAGGTCGCTCGCGTTGATGCGGTCGCTTCCGGCCCAGAGCACGTTGATGCCGCGGTAGGCGTAGAGCATGCCAAGCGTGATCACCATGGCCGGCACCCGCGCGAAGGCGACGAGCGCGCCGCTGATCAGGCCGAGCACGCCGCCGAAGATGATGACGAGCACGATGACGAGCAGCATCGGGATGCCCGGCAGGTCGATGAACAGGCGGCCAGTGAGGTAGGCAGACAGGCCCATGACCGAGCCGACCGAGAGGTCAACGTTGCGGGTGATGAGCACAATGCCCTGGCCGACCGCAACGAGCACGAGGATCGACGGGGTGAGGAACAGGTCGCGCCAGCCGTCGGCCGAGAACGTGAAGTTCGGGTTCTTCGCGGTCGCGGCGACGATGACGATGAGCAGGGCGAGCAGGATGCTCAGCTCGCGCACGCGGCCCATGAACGAAATGCGTCGGCTCACCCGAGAGGTCGGGATCGCGGTGGTAGCGACGGGCTTCAGCCCGGGAAGATTGCTGGCTCTTCACAGATGAGGGTGTAGCTGTGGTGCGACCTGGGGCGGCGCGTCGGTGTCGGGGTGAGGGTCGAGGTCTTCCGATGATGGGAGTTCTCACACAACCCGTCCGGAAGACCTCGACGTGCCTGACGCTACCTTCACGCGCCCTGACCTGACTACCTTCACCCGCCTCGACGGCCTCGGTCTGGAGGTCACCGGCCAGCTGCTCGAGCCTGACCGGTCCGTGCTGGCGTGCCGGGTCGTGGAGCCGGACGACTGGTGCAGGCGGTGCGGCTGCCAGGGCGTGCCCCGTGACACGGTGAGCAGGGAGTTGGCGCACGAGCCGTTCGGGTGGCGCCCTACCACGCTGGTGCTCACCGTGCGCCGCTACCGCTGCAAGGAGTGCTCGCACGTGTGGCGTCAGGACACCACCGCTGCGGCGCCGCCGCGGGCCAAGATCTCCCGCGCCGGCCTGCGGTGGGGTCTGGTCGGGATCGTCGTCGGCCACCTGTCGATGGCCCGAGTTGCCGAAGGACTGGGCGTGGCGTGGAACACCGCCAACGACGCGGTCCTGGCTGAGGGCCGGCGTCTGCTCATCGAGGACCCGACCCGCCTGGACGGTGTCAAGGTCGTCGGGGTCGATGAGCGCGCGTGGCGGCACACCCGGCGCGGTGACAAGTACGTCACCGTGATCATCGACCTCACCCCGGTCCGGGACGGCACCGGGCCCTCACGCCTGCTGGACGTGGTCGAAGGTCGGTCGAAGAAGGCGTTCAAGGACTGGCTGGCCGAGCGGGACCAGGCTTGGCGCGATGGGATCGAGGTCGTGGCCATGGATGGGTTCGCGGGCTTCAAGACCGCCACCACCGAGGAGCTGCCGGACGCCGTCACGGTTATGGATCCCTTCCACGTCATCCGGTTGGCCGGGGACGCTCTCGATGAGTGCCGCCGCCGAGTCCAGCAGGAACTGCACGGACACCGCGGACGCAAGGGCGACCCGCTCTACACCGCGCGGCGGACCCTGCACACCGGGGCTGACCTGCTCACCGACCGCCAGCACGAGCGCCTTGACAAGCTCTTCGCTGGGGACCGGCACGTGCAAGTCGAGTGCACCTGGGGGATCTACCAGCGCATGATCTCCGCCTACCGTCACCCCGACCGGGCAGCCGGCCGCGTCGAGATGAGCTCCGTGATCGACGCCCTCGCCGACAGTGTGCCTGAGGCGTTGGTAGAACTGCGCAAGCTCGGCCGCACCCTGACCAGACGCGCCTGCGACGTCCTGGCCTACTTCGACCGGCCGCGCACGAGCAACGGACCTACCGAAGCCGTGAACGGTCGCCTCGAGCACCTGCGTGGCCTGGCCCTCGGCTTCCGCAACCTCACCAACTACATAGCCCGCGCACTCCTCGAAGCCGGCGGATTCAGACCACACCTACACCCCGAACTGTGAAGAGCCGGTTTACCAAACTGTGGTGGACGATCATCACGCTGGTCAGCGGCGCGATCGCCACCTTTTTCCTCAGCCTCGCGCTGCTGACCTTCGATGTGGGCGTCAGCTACGCCCTGTGGACCTCGCTCGCAGGTGTCGGGATCGTCGTCGTCGGCGCCCTCTTCCTCTCCCAGCACCTGACCTGGAAGAAGCTCGCGGGTATCGCCGTCGTCATCGCTGGTTTCGTCGGACTCAACCTCGCCGGAACCGCCTGACCCGCCCCGACCGACCACTCTGAAAGGACACACGGCATGACAACTTCGTCGCACACCTCGACACCGAACGCCACTGAGAACAAGACCGGTCCCTGGCTGGCCCTGCTCCTCGCTGGAGCATTCGAAGCTGGCTACGCACTCAGCGTGAACGGAAGTGAGGGGTTCACCAACCTCGTCTGGTCGCTCGTCGCCATCGTCTTCTTCTTGTTCACGCTGTTCTTCCTCAGCGTCGCACTCAAAGCCATCGACGTCGGGATCGGCTATGCGGTGTGGGCCGGTACCGGCTCCATCGGGGCCGCGCTCCTCGGACCGGTCTTCTTTGACGAGACCCTCACCCTGGCTAAGGCGTTCTGGCTGACCGTCATCATCGGCGGCGTCGTCTGGCTCAAGCTCGCCGACAGCCCCAAGCTTGCCGCCACGCAGCACGCGAGACAGCCAGAGACTTCCGGCACGCAGTCCTAACCACGCTCGGGACTGGTGCACGTGTAGGTGACAGTCTTCGTCACGCCGCGTCTGCGGTCGTGTGGTCCATGATCAGCTCGTACTCGATGGGGGTCAACCGAACCTTCAGCAGTCCCAGTTTCATCGTGTCCAACGGGTGGAAGGCGGGACAGCAAGTCTTCACGCAGGGCGTGCAGTCCACTACGCGCCGCAGGACCGTCGTGCCGCGGTGAGACCGACGCCGCCAGATCCTTGGTTGGGTTTCCGCAGCCGAAGAGCGGACGTCCGGGCGACCTGTCAGTCCGGCAGCACCGCGTCGAGCCACGCGGTGACGGTGCGGGGCGTGAGGCCCAGCAGGGTCTGGGCGCTGTTGGTCACGGCGATGGTGTTGTCGTCCTGGGTGTTCAGTGCCTGATAAAGACCGACGACGGGGGCCGCGGCATCGGCGCCGAACAGCGGGCTGATCAGGTCCCCGAACTGGTCCGGGGTGATTGCTTCGAACCGGATGTCACGGCCGAGACGCTCAGTGAAGCCCTTCGCGAGGTCGGGGCCGGTGAGGCCGGGGAGGTGTCCGATTGCGACGGTGCCGGTCACGGTGGTGTCGGTGAGGAGGCGGACGACAACGTCGGCGACGTCGAGGTGGGAGCTCCACGACACCGGGAACGACTCGGGCAGGAGGTAGCGGAGCACGCCTTCTTCGCGGGCGGGCCCGGCGATGACGGGCAGCAGAAGGTTCTCCAGGTACAGGCGTGGTGCGACCACGGCGGTGGACACCCCGGTGTCGGTGATGCCCTGGATCAGGGTGGCGATCGGGCTGTCGGCAGGGGCCTGCAGGGGGCTGCCGGGCTGATCGACGATCTGCCCACTGGTGGAGATCACCACACGACCAGGCTTCGCGGCTGCCACAGCCTTCGTGATCGCGTCGACGTAGGCGGGCGCGCGGCCTGAGCCGTCCATCGGCAGGTGCACGAACACGCCGTCTGCTCCCGCGTAGAGATCGGTGAGCGTGTCGACGTTGGCGAGGTCGACCGACGCGGCGGTGACGCCGTCGGGCAGGCCGGTGGGGGTGCGGACAGCGGCGACGGCCTGCTTGCCAGCGGCGGTCAGAGCAGAGAGGACGGGGGAACCCTGGGCGCCCGTGGCGCCATGCACGATAAACGTCATGCCTCTATTAGTGCATACGGTGCATCGGTTACGTCAACTGCACCAACGGCGCGTATGGTGACAGGTGTGAGTGACGTGGATCTTCCCGAGTGCGGTGTCGCCAGGTTTCTGATGCTGTTCGATGGGCCGTGGGCGACACTGATCGTACGCGAGCTCATGCACGGGCCGCAGCGCTTCGGCGAGCTACGCGACGCGTTGGAGGGCATCAGTGCGCACACGCTGACGAACCGGCTGCGCCTGTTCGAGACCCGGGGCATCGTCACCCGTACCGCGTACGCGGAGATCCCGCCGCGCGTGGTGTACGAGCTCACCGAGCTGGGCTGGCAATTGCGGCCCGTGCTGGATGCGATGTACGAGTGGGGCATGGCCGCCCCCGCGTCAGCCTTCACCAACGAGGCCCCGGAGCCTGGGGGTAGCCGATCGGACCGGTGAGGCCGCTCGTCCGCTCGACATCTCGTGCCGGGGCCTCGGTGTTGTGGTGTGTCCCTGCCGGTGATGGTTTCAGGCCGTCGAGGGCTGGTCGGGGTGGGGCAGTGAGGTGGCCCAACCGTTGAGGGTCTGCAGGATGGGGCGCAGTGTGTGCCCGGTGGGGGTGAGTTCGTAGACGACTTTCGGGGGGATCTCGTCATGGGCGGTGCGGGTGAGTAGCCCGTGTTCTTCGAAGCGGCGGAGCCTGGCCGCGAGGGTGTGTGCGCTCATGCCCGGCAGTGCGGTCGCGATCTCGGTGAATCGCCGGGGGCCGTCGAGCAGTTCCCTATTGACCCGCGGTCGACCTGGATGGTGCCCGAACGCAGCGCGACGACCGACCCGAAGGTCTTTCGCACGTCGCGAAGTTCTAGGGCTGCAGGGGCGGACATGCTCCGTCCTCTCATCATTGCGAGGCTCACGCCAGAGGGAGTGGGATGCGGTCGGCGGGCACCGACTGCGGGCGGAAGTTCCAGGAGCCGCTCTGCTCCTTCTTGAAACGTTCCAACCAATTGCTCTGAACCTATGACACCACCGCACGCATGTCAAGCAACGCATTCATTTTGGATTCGGACCAACTTGGATATGATTCGGTTCAAGGAGTTCAAGGAGCTCAAATCAGACGGTTCATCGGCGAACCCTGACCCGTGGAGACCACCGATTCCGGCGTGATCAGAGAGGCGGAGGCACTCATGGGTGTGAACATGCGCGACATCGCAACCGCCGCTGGCGTGAGCATGGGCACCGTGTCGAACGTGCTCAACCACCCCGAGCGCGTCTCGCCGAAGCTCGTCGAGCGCGTGCAATCGCACATCCTGCGCCTCGGTTACGTGCGCAACGACGCCGCCCGGCAGCTTCGCGCGGGTCGCAGCGACACCGTCGGTCTCGTCGTGCTCGACCTGCGCAATCCCTTCTTCACCGAGGTCGCGCGCGGCGCCGAGCTGCGTGGCGAAGAGCACGGGCTCAACCTCATGGTGACGAACAGTGACGACCGCACCTACCGCGAACTCACCCACATCGACCGCTTCGAGGAGCAGCGCGTGCGCGGCGTGCTCATCACACCGACGCCCGGCGGTATGGAACGCCTCCACCGACTGCGCGACAACGGCACTCCGGTCGTGCTCGTCGACCGCGAATCACGCGACCTCTCGTTCCCCTCGGTATCGGTCGACGACGTCGCGGGAGGCTACCTCGCAACGAAGCACTTGCTCGACTCGGGCCGCCGCCACATCGCGTTCGTCGGCGGGCCGCTCTCGATCCGCCAGGTCGCCGACCGCCTCGAGGGTGCCCAGAAAGCCGCGGCCGAGGTCACCGGGGCGACCGTCGAGTTTCTCGGCACGCCCGGCCTCACGGTCGGCGCGGGCCGCGACGTCGGACGGACGCTCTGCGAGCGCGACGCGGCGACACGCCCCGACGGCGTGTTCTCGGCGAATGACCTACTCGCCGTTGGCCTGCTGCAGGCGTTCGTGATGATCGGCAAGCTCGCGATTCCCGACGACATCGCGCTCGTCGGGTACGACGACATCGACTTCGCAGCCTCGACCGTGATTCCGCTCACCTCGGTGCGCCAGCCCGCTGAGATCATCGGCGCGACGGCGGTCGACCTGCTCGTCGAAATCGCCGACAACCCCACGGGAACGCACGACCGCGTCGTGTTCCAGCCCGAGCTCGTCATTCGCGACACGGCGTAGCCGCCGCGCGCATCCGGCCCGGGCCTGCGCATCCAGCCCCGCGCATCCCTGCTACGGCGCGAGCACCAGGCCGATCACGAGAATCGCGGGGAACGCGAGCAGCGACGTCGCGAAGGTGATGTCGCGCACCGCGAGTTTGACGAGCGTGCCGAGCACCACATCCGCGAGAATCTCGCGCGTTCGGAACGGCGTCTGCCCGATCAGGCTCATGCCGAACATCATGAGCAGCAGGGGCACGGATGCGTGGCCCAGCATGTCGAGCGGCTCCCAGATCACCGCCGGCACCTGCCACTGCGAGAGCGAGAGCACGGCGCCGATGAGCGCGCCGATCGTCACCGGGTTCGCGACGGACTTGAGAATCAGCTTGCCCGTCGAGGTGTCGCCCGGCTGCGCGCTGCGCGAGATGAACGAGAAGATCGTGAGGTAGACCGGCGCGATGATGAGCAGCTGCGACGCGAGCACCGAGATCGCCGGCACGGCGCTCGACACCGAGAACAGGGCGATCGGCAGGCCAATGTTGCCCGCGTTCGCGTAGGCCGAAGCCATCGATGCTGGCACCGCCTCGGCGACCTTGCGGCGCAGCACGAAGCGCGAGACGAGGAAGAACAGGGCCGCGCCCGAGAAGGCGCTGATCAGCGCGACCGGCACGAAGACGCCGATGACCTGGCGCAGGTCGGTCTCGGCGAGCAGCACGACCATGAGGATCGGGTTCGTGACGTAGTAGATCGTCGGCGAGAGCCCCTCTTGGATCTTCGTCGTCACCTTCTTCGGCAGCGAGAGCCGAACGATGATGCCGATGACGATGAGCACGAGCACCACGCCGAAGCCCATGAGGACGCCTTCCACGGTTCTCCTCCCCTAAATCAGGCCAAGGCGGCCCGAGGTTCGGGCCGCCTTGGCGGTCGCAATTCTTGCCGGCGCTAGCGCACGAGGCAGGGGCGTTTCGGGTCGAACGACCAACCCTCGACAAGGTACTGCATGCCGATCGCGTCATCGCGCGAGCCGAGGCCGTGCTGCACGTAGAGCTCGTGCGCCTCCTGCAGGCGGTCACGGTCGAGCTCGACGCCGAGGCCAGCCCTGTTCGGCACGGCGATCTCGCCGCCACGAATCTCGAGTGGCTGCTTCGTCAGGCCCTGGCCGTCCTGCCAGATCCAATGCGTATCGAGTGCGGTGATCTCGCCGGGCGCCGCGGCGCCGACCTGCGTAAACATCGCGAGCGAGATGTCGAAGTGATTGTTCGAGTGCGAGCCCCACGTGAGGTCGAAGTCGTGGCAGAGCTGCGCGACACGGGTCGAGCCCGCCATCGTCCAGAAGTGCGGGTCGGCGAGGGGGATGTCGACCGCGTTCGTGCGCACGGCGTGCGACATCTCACGCCAGTCGGTCGCGATCATGTTTGTCGCGGTGCGCAGGCCCGTGCGGCGCTTGAACTCCGACATGACTTCGCGACCCGAGAAGCGGCCCTCGGCCCCAACCGGGTCCTCGGCGTACGCGAGCACGGGGCGCAGGCGGTCGGCGAGCTGCACCGCGTCGTCGAGCAGCCAGCTGCCGTTCGGGTCGAGCGTAATGCGGGCGTCGGGGAACGCCTCCTTGAGTGCGGTGACCGCGTCGGCCTCCGAGTTACCGTCGAGCACGCCACCCTTGAGCTTGAAGTCCTTGAAGCCGTAGCGGTTCGCGGCCGCTTTCGCGAGGGCGACGATGCCGTCCGGGTCCATCGCCTCTTCGCGACGCAGGCGGAACCACTCGTCGCTCGCATCCTGCTCACGCAGGTAGCGGAGGTCGGTGCGGTCGGGGTCGGCAACGTAGAAGAGGTAGCCGAGCATCGGCACGCTCGAGCGGTGCTGGCCGCCGAGCAGCTCGGCGACGGTGATGCCGAGGAACTGCGCGTGCACGTCGAGCAGCGCCGATTCGAGGCCGGTCACGGCGTGCACTGTGGTGCGCAGGTCGAAGGTCTGCAGGCCGCGGCCGCCCGCGTCACGGTCGGAGAACCGCTCGCCAACCTGGCGCAGCAGGGTGCGGAACTGCGCAACCGGCTTGCCGACGAGCTTGGCGCCCGCCTCTTCGATGGTCGTGCGAATCGGCTCGCCACCCGGCACCTCGCCGAGACCCTCGCGACCCTCGGAGTCGGTCACGATCACGATGTTGCGCGTGAAGAACGGGCCGTGCGCGCCGGATAGGTTCAGCAGCATCGAGTCGTGGCCGGTAACCGGGACAACCTCGACCTTGTCGATCGTCACATTGCTCATGGGATTCTCCTTTGAAATCTGGTCGCGCACGAGGTTGGCCCGGGCGCAGCCTCCGGGTGGGGTACGCCGTGATAAAAGTGCTGAGGATCAGCACGCCGATGGTGCCGAGCACGGCAAGCATCGTCGTGTACGTAGTGCGCACCTTGATGGCGTCGCTCACGCTGAGGTTGAAGTACTCCTTGAACATCCAGAACCCAGGGGCGTTTGTGCGAGGTTCGTGGCGTTCATTGCCACGGTCGAAAATCGACTTCGCTCACAGTAAGACCGCGGAATCATTCCCGTCCAAGACTCGAAATGCATGTATGCATGCCGGGAGCGTATCGATGGCCGATACGGCGCAGATTGTGTGGCTACGCGACGCGGGACATCCGCACGATGCTCGCGAAGATTACGACGAAGGCGAGCGCGAGGCTGACGAGCACGCCGGCGCGGCGAAGCCACTTTGTCATCGGGTCGGCGGGCGGGGCGATGCGGAGGCGCTCGAGCGGCATGGTGCTGTCACCATATCGGGCGGGTCGCTGCGCGCGGTCTGCCGACACCTACGCCCAATAGGATTGGCGCAAGGCTCAGGAAGGACCCCGCAATGACTGAACCCACCGTTGCCGGCGCGCTGTCGGCCGCCTCCGATCAGGAGCTGATCGAGTTCGTGCGCCTGTGCGCCGACTTCGACTGGCGCAACTCCGAGATCCAGACTCGACGCGTGCTGCGCGAGCAGCTCGGCTGGCGCGGTGGCGCCGAGGACGACGAGATGGTGACACCCTCGGGCGCCGTCGCGCAGATTCTTGGCGACGACGAACAGACCGACTCGGTCTCGCTCGATCACACCGACTGGCAGGAGGACCTGCCTGAGGAGATCGACGACGACCACCCCATCTCGATTCGCTTCGACGAGCTCGCCGCCGTCTTCGATGACGAGTTCGACACGGTCGCGGTCGAGGGCACGACCTTCGACGGCGAGCTCGGGCTGTTCTGGATGTACGAGGACGGCACGCGCATCTGGCTCACCGACTACTCGGTGGTCGTGGTTTCGCCGTCGCTCGCCTCGGCCGAGGACTACCTCGAAGACAACCCCGACGCGTTCGACGAGCTGCTCGACGACGGCGACGAGCCGGGCACAAGCTTCCTGCGCGACTAGCGCCTCGCGGTAAGGAAGGCACCCGATGCAGGTCACGATCACGACGCTCGAGATGCTCACGCCGCCGGCTGCTGCGCCACGCGCGGTGCCGGCCGATGTGCGCATCGACCGGGCGACCGATGTGTCGCCCGAATTCGCGCGGTACCTCTACGGGCTCGTCGGCGGCGCGTGGCACTGGACCGACCGGCTCGCGTGGAGCCGCGAGCAATGGGCTGAGGACCTCGCGGCGCCCGGCACCGAGTTCCTCGTGCTCGTCGGCGACGGTCAACCGCTCGGGTACGTGCAACTGCAGCCGCAGCCCCGCGGGGCAGATGCGCAGGTCGAGGTGCGCTACTTCGGCCTCGCCGAGGGTGCGATCGGCCGAGGCTTGGGCGGTCTGCTCCTTGAGCACGGGGTTGCGGCGGCGTGGACCATGGGTGAGCGGTTCGATTTGCCTGCGGTGACGCGCGTGTGGGTGCACACCTGCTCGCTCGACGGCCCGGCGGCCCTCGCGAATTATCAGTCGCGCGGCTTCGTCGTGAGCGGCGTCGAGACCGAGGAGCAGGTGGTGGCGGATGCGCCGCTCGGCTCCTGGCGCTCGCTCGGCGGTCCCGTCGCCGGCCGCCCTGAAAGCCGGCATATCAGCGAGGTCGTGCACGCGAGCCCGCGAGCGGTCTGGCGGTTCGCATCCGACCCTGACAACCTGCCGCGTTGGGCGGCGGGGCTCGCGCAGGCACCGGTGCGGCGCCGCGGCGAGCAGCTCGTCGTCGACTCCCCCATCGGTGAGGTGACGGTCGAGTTCGTCGGCGCGAACGACCTCGGCGTGCTCGACCACGTCGTGACGCTGCCGAGCGGCGAGGCCGTGCTCAACCCGCTACGCGTGCTCGAGCATCCGGCCGGCGCCGAGCTCGTGTTCACGGTGCGCCAGCGCGAGATGACCGTCGACGAGTTCGACCGCGACTGCGCGGCCGTCGCCGCCGACCTCGCCCGCCTGCGCGCCCACGTCGAGTCGGCTGCTGCTTCTGGCGACGACTCCCCTATCGGTGCCACCACCCACTGACTCCACCACCACCACCGCAGTTTTCTACGATCGCTGCACTTACAACCGCATCATCCGTAGAGAACTGCACCAGCACAGATGCGCCGGGTCGCGAGCTACAGGTCGGCGACGCCGCGCACGCGGTGGCCGAGGGCGATCGCCTCGCCCGAGATGCCACCCGTGAGCGGCGAAAGCAAAAACGCGACCAGGTTCGCGGTGTCGTCGGGCGTGCTCTGTCCCGGCTTACCGGCGCCGATCTCAGGGTCGGGCTCGGCCACGACGTTGCCGGGGTTCACGGTGTTCACCGTGATGCCGCTGCCCGCGACCGAGTCGGCGAGCGTCTTCGCCGCGACGTTGAGGGCCGCGTTGCGCACGGCCGCGCTGACGTTGCCCGTCAGCCTGGCATTCTGTCCCGAAATACCGACGATGCGGCCGTAGCCCGCCTCACCCATCACCTCGAGCGCGGCGTTCGCGACGCGCAGGAACGTGAGCGACTTGCCCTCGATCGCCTCGCGCACCTGGTCCGGGTCGGCGTGCCGCGCTGCGTCGAGCGTCTTCGCGGGCGGCGCCGCCGTAATCACGACGCCGTCGAGCCGGCCGTGCTCCGCGAGCACCGATGCGAAGCCGGCGCGCACCGATTCGTCGTCGCTCGCATCCAGCGTCAACCCGCCGGCGCCGCTGCGCGAGGCCGAGACGACCGTCGCCCCCTCGGCTTCGAGGCGGCGCACGATGACGCTGCCGAGAGTGCCGTTGCCGCCAACGACGAGCACAACGCGGTCAGTGAGTTGCAGATCCATGGCCTCACAGTAACGAAGCCCAGTGAGCCAAACCACGGCTCGCGAAACTAGGGTCGCAGCATGCGTCACACTCCGCACTTTCTGCTCACCGACCCCGCCGAGGTGAAGCGGCTGATCCGCGAGAACCCGTGGGCCACGTTCGTCTCGAACACCGCGAACGGGCTGCTCGCCTCGCACTACCCGGTGATCCTCGATGAATCGGCCGACGACATCGTGCTGCTCTCGCACTTCGGCCGCCCCGACGACGAGGCGCTCGAACTCGGCGAGCACGAGCTGCTCGTGATCATCCAGGGCCCGCACGACTACGTGTCGCCGAGTTGGTACGACGAGGGCCAGGTCGTGCCGACCTGGAACCACGTCACCGCCCACCTCTACGGCGTACCCGAGATCCTCAGCGATGAAGAGAACTACGAGGTGCTCTCGAACCTCACCGACCACTTCGAGCAGCACTTCCCCCACGGCCGCAGCCTCGCCGACGACCCCGAGGGCACGCGGCGCATGGCCAAGGGCACGACGGGCCTGCGGATGCGCGTCACTCGCTTCGACGCGCGTGCCAAGTTGAGCCAGAACAAGGCCGAGCCCGTCGTCGAGCGCGTCACGAACGAGTCGGATGCGCGCAACCCACGGCTCGCGCGCGAGATGCGGCACGTGCAGGAGTAGACCGCCACGTCGCCACCATCGAAGGGGCTAGCCACCACTATCAATAAGCGCTTATTGTTAAGTGACCCCAACCCCAGAGGCCCCGCAATGACCCCTCCACGGCAACGAAGCCGAGCGACAACCGACGCCGAAATCGCCGAGCTGCGCACGCGCATCCTGCGCCACGCATCGGCCCTCATTGGCCGCGACGGCATCGACGGCTGCTCGATCTCGGCCGTCGCCCATGCCGCGGGCTGCAGCCTCGGCATGATTCAGCACCACTTCGGCACCCGCGACGGCCTCTTGCTCGCGACCATCGAGTTCCGCAGCGACGCGGCGGTGAGTGAGTGGCGCCGCCTCCAGGCCGCGGCGCCCGACCCCATCGCGGCCCTGCGTGCCCTGCTTGCCTTCGCGGTCGAGGGCGACGAATCGCTCGCCGACGCCTGGGGCTTCTGGGTGCAGGCCTACGTCGCGGCGCCCCGCAATCCCGACGTGCGCGATGCCGTCGAACGCACCCTCCGCGAGTGGCGCGCCCTCTTCGTCGACACCATCGCGGCGGCCCGCGACGCCGGGCTCATCCCTGCCACCGTCGACCCCGAGCGCGCCGCCACCATGCTCATCGCCGCGACCGACGGCCTCGCCATCCAGGCCAACGGCGGCTTCTACGGCACCGACGCCGACCACATGCGCGCGACCCTGAACGAGCTCGCGACGCAACTGCTCTCGCTCGACCCCGCAAAGGAGCCCGCATGACCCACAACCTCACACAGCTGCAAGCCGAGGCCGTCGAGTTCTGCGCCGAACTCATCCGCATCGACAGCACCAACACGGGTGAGCCGAGCACGACCGGCGACGGCGAGACTCGCTGCGCCTTGCGCATCCGCGACTGGCTCGGCGAGCTGCCGAGCACCTGGTACGAGCGCACCCCGGGCCGCGGCAACCTCGTCGTCCGCATTCCCGGCGAGCGGCCCGAGCTGCCGGCCCTGCTCGTGCACGCGCACACCGACGTCGTGCCCGCCGACCCGGCGCAGTGGTCGGTCGATCCGTTCGGCGGCGAACTCCGCGACGGCTGCGTCTGGGGTCGCGGCGCGGTCGACATGAAAGACATGATCGGCATGACGGTCGCTGCCGTGCGCCAGCTGGTGCGCGAGGGCCACCGGCCGCAGCGTGACCTCGTGCTCGCGTTCGTCGCCGACGAGGAGGTCGAGGGCGCGCACGGGATGGGCTGGCTCGTCGACTCGCACCCCGAGGTGTTCGCCGGCGTCACCGAGGCCATCGGCGAGGTGGGCGGCTTCTCGGTCGCGGGCCCGCGCGGCCGCGTCTACACCGTCGGCATCGCCGAAAAGGGGCTCGCCTGGGCGACCCTGCGCGCCCACGGCACCGAGGGCCACGGCTCGATGGTGCCGAACAGCGAGAATGCGGCGGCCGCGCTCGTCGCCGCCCTCGCGCGCATCACCTCGTACGACTGGCCGATCGAGCTCGACGGCAACGCCACCACCGTGCTCCGGGCGCTCGAGCAGCTGCTCGGCCGCGAGGCCGACACCGCCGACCTCCGCGGCACCCTCGCCGAGCTCGGGCCGGTGGCCGGCATGTTCGCGAACGCGTTCCAGACCACCTCGGCCCTCACCCAGCTGCGCGCCGGGGTCAAGACCAACACGGTGCCGGGCGAGGCGTTCGCCACCGTCGACTGCCGCATTGCGCCGGGCCGCGACGAGGAGTTCCGCGGCGTCTTCGCCGAGCTGCTCGGGCCCGGCATCGACGTGACGTGGGAGACCGCGCCGAGCGTCACGGCACCGTTCGACGCACCCCTGGTCGAACGGATGCGCGCGTCGGTGCAGGCGGTCGAGCCCGGTGCCGAGCTGCTCCCGTTCGTGACCGGCGGCGCCACCGACGCGAAGTCGCTCATGCGCCTCGGCATCGACTGCTACGGCTTCGCGCCCCTGCGGCTGCCCGAGGACTTCAACTTCCCGGGGCGCTTCCACGGCATCGACGAGCGCGTGCCGGTCGAAGCGCTGCACACCGGGGCCCGCATCCTGCTCGAGTTCCTGCGCGCGCAATAAGCGGACATCCCCGACCGCCCGAAAGGACACCTCCCCCTGCCCACCATCCCGCCTGCGGACCTGCTCACGACGAACCCCGCCTTCGCGCGCCGCGAGCGCAACTTCCGCCCCTCCCCCGTGCGCTCGGTCTGGGACATCTCAATGGAGCCCGGCATCATCTCGCTCGCCGGCGGCAACCCCGACCTCGCGTCGCTGCCGCTGGCAGCGCTCGGCGAAACGGCCGCGCGGCTCATCGGCGAGCATGGCGCCGAGGTGCTCCAGTACGGCTCGGGCACCGGCCTGCCCGCGCTGCGCGAGGAGGTCACGAAGCTCGTGCGCGACTTCGGCATCGAGGCCGACCCCGACGACGTGCTCATCACCGCGGGCTCGTAGCTGGGACTCGAGCTCGTCACCGCAATGTTCTGCGACCCGGGCGGCGTCGTGCTCGCCGAGGCCCCGACCTATGTCGGCGCGATCATCACGTTCGTCGGCCTGGAGGCTGGGCTCGAGCACGTCGAGTGCGACGAAAACGGGCTTATCCCGGCGGCGCTCGAGCGGCGCATCGACGAGGTGCGCGCTTCGGGCCGCACGATCAAGCTGCTCTACACGATCCCGAACTTCAACAACCCCTCCGGCATCACACTTTCGGCCGAGCGCCGGCCGCGCATCACCGAGATTTGCCGCCGCGCCGGCATCACGATCGTCGAGGACGGCCCGTACGGCCTCGTGCGCTTCGACGGCGAACCGACCCCGGCCATCCGCTCGCTCGACCCGTCGGTGCTCTACCTCGGCTCGATGAGCAAGATCTTCTCCCCCGGCATCCGCGTCGGCTGGGTCATCGCGCCCCGCGCCGTGCGCGAGCGGCTGCAGCTGCTCTCGGAGGCCACGATCATTCGTCCGTCGATCTTCAGCCAGCACCTCGCGCTCGCCTACCTGCGCGGGTTCGACTGGCGGTCGACGCTGCAGACCACCATCGCGAACTACCGCGAGCGCGCCGAGACGCTGCTCGAGCACCTGCCCGCGGCACTGCCCGCCGGCAGCACCTGGACCCGCCCAAGCGGCGGCTTCTTCGTCTGGGCAACGCTGCCCGAGGGCTGTTCGGCCGACGACCTCTTCACGCTCGTGGCCGAAGAGGGCGTCGTGCTCATCGCGGGCTCGAGCTTCTACGCGGACGGGTCGGGCCAGCGCGAGCTGCGGCTCTCGTTCTCGCTCGAGTCGCCCGAGCAGATCCGTGAGGGCCTGCGGCGGCTCGGCCGCGCGTCGGCGCGGCTCGGCCACCCCTAACGCCCGAGCACAATCACGATGGCCCCGCGGGCAGAATCCCACGGGGCCATCGCTACCAAGCCAGGGCCGGCTCGCTACCAGTGCCGGTGTTCGCCGACGCCCGAGTAGTCGGGCCAGGGCAGCTCAATCGGTGCCTCGAAGTCCTTCGGCAGCAGCTGCGGCATCGGGTCGGCCGAGGTGCGCTCCTCGAACTCGCGCTTCGCCTCCGCGAGCACCTCGGGCCGAGTGAGCAGGTCGATGAACGTGCCCGCGATGGTCTTGCCGGCGGTGACGATCGTCGGCGCGGTGGTCTCGGGAATGCCGCCGAGCGCGTTCATGACCCACGACGGGTACGGGCCGGCGCCCTCGATCGGCTGCAGCGCGGGGCGCGAGACGTAGAAGCGCACGAGTGGCGCGTAGTGGCTCATCTCGACGTAGTCGTCGCTCGTCCAGTTGCGCTGCCAGGCCGGCATGTGCTCGCGCAGGCCGAGCTCAGCATCCTGCGGCGAGATGAGCTGCTCGGTCTCTGCGAGGAACGGCTTGTCGCTCGGCTCGTGCCCGAGCGAGCGCTGAATCTCCTGCGCGATCAACACGGCCTCGGGCCCGTAGACGGGCGCGCCGACCTGCTCGAGGTTGTTGTAGAGCACGGTCGCCATCGTGTGGTTCGTGCGGCCGGGGCGACTGCGCGCCACCCAGCGCTCCTCGACCTCGCAGTGCGCCATGGTCGCGGCGGCGCCGGCGTTGCGGTCGAGGATCTTGAGGATGTGCTCGGCCATTTCGATGTCGGGCGTGCGCCACGAGAACTGCAGCCGTGCCACGCGCTGCGGCAGGTTGTCGGCCGTCGCTTGGCCGTCGCTGAGGATCGCGTCCGAGAAGCTCCAGCCGCCGGTCGCCGGCAGCATCGAGTCGAGCATCGAGCGCGACGCGGTGTACATCTGCATGAGGGCGACGTTCGCGCCGGGCGCGCGGGCGGCCGAGTGCGAAGCGGGGATCGGCGAGTTCGGGTCGGCGCTCGAGATCTGCCACGTCTCGGGCGAATCGCAGACGAACGAGTAGACCTTGCTGTAGTACGCGCCGCACTGGGTGTCCCAGCGCGCGGTGTTGCACAGCGGCAGCATGTAGAAGGGGTGGAACGAGACGATCGCGTCGGCGTCGTCGTAATACCCGCGCAGGCCGTGCACGACCTTCGAGCCGTGCATCTTCTCGGCCGGCTCACCCGTGTAGTGCAGTGTGCCGGCAATGCCGTGCTGTTCCATGGCGTGCTTCGCGCCGAGCACGCCGGCGAGCGTCGAGATGCCGAGCACCGAGTGCGGGTCGGTGTGGCCGGGCGCGAAGCGCGAGAGGCCCTCGCGCGGTGTCTCGCTCGTGGTCGCCGCCTGGCTGTTGCCGGGCACGGCGTCGTACTCGGCGTAGGTAAGCAGCGTCGGGCCGTCGCCATTCGACCAGCGCGCGCTGAACGCGGTGGGCATGCCAGCCGAGCCATCCTCGACCTCGAAGCCCTCCGAGCGCAGCAGCTCGACGTACCACTGCTGCGAGCGGTACTCGCGCCAGGCCGGCTCGGCAAGCTCCCAAATATGCGTGTGCCACTCGGTCAGCTCAGTCAGGTGGTCGTCAATCCAGGCCTGGGCAGTGCGCTTCGCCTCGGCGGTCAGCTCGGTCACGGGGCTCTTCTTTCTCTTCAAAAACTGGGTCAAACTGCGGGGAAAACTGGCTGATTCACGGGCGACTCCGGCGCGCCGGTCTGCGCGAGCGCGACCGCGTTCTGAGCCTGGACGCGCACGTACTCGGCCTCGGTGCGGGTCGAGAAGTAGGCGATGTGCGGGGTGAGTACGACGTCGTCGCGGCCGACGAGCGGATGCTCGGGTCGCGGCGGTTCCTCCTCGAGCACGTCGAGCGCGGCGCCCGACAGCTGGCCCGAGTCGAGGGCCGCGACAAGTGCGCCGTTGTCGATGAGCGCGCCGCGCGAGACGTTGACGAGCAGCGCGCCCCGCGGCATTTCGGCGAGCCAGTCGGCGTCGATCATCCAATCGGTTTCGGGGGTGAGCGGCAGATGAAGCGAGAGCACACCGGATGCGCGGCGCACCTCCTCGAGGCTCGTGCGCGTCACGCCGAGGGCGGCGAGCTCGGCACGCACCCCTTCGTTGACGGGCAGCAGCGGGTCGTACCCGATAACGCGGCCGAACAATGGACCGGCGAGGCGCGCGAACTCGCGGCCGATCTGGCCGAGGCCGAGGATGCCGAGGGTCGTCTCGCTGAGGCGCCGCGGCGGCACGGCGGCCCGTTCGTTCCAGCGCTCCGGCGTCGCCGAGGCCCGGTAGAAGTCGAGCTGCCGAGCCGCGGTGAGCAGCAGCGCGAGCGCGTGCGTCGCGACCTCCTCGGTCGCGGCGCCGGGCACGTTCGTGACCCAGACACCGCGCTCACTCGCGGCCTCGAGATCGACGTAGTCGAATCCCATCGACATGAGCGCGACGAGCTTCAGCTCGGGCAGCGCCTCGATGACCTCGCACGTCGTCGCGGCGTAGCCGGGCAGCAGCACCTCGGCGCCCTGCGCACCCGCGATGATCGCTGCGGGGTCGCGGGTGTCGAGCAGCCGCACCTCATACCCGGCCGACTCGAGCATCCGCACGCCGAGCGAGATGTCGGTGTCGTCGGCATCGGTGTAAACCGCGAGCGGCTTCGACCCGGCCATGGCTAGGCTTCGGGCTCGAAGGCCGACTGCACGATGTGGATGAGCTGCAGCCCACCAGCCGAGACCGCGGCCTCGACCGCGCCCGCAAGCTCGGTGCGGCTGCCAACGCGAACGCCGGTGCCGCCGAACGCGGTGGCGAGGGCCGCCCAGTCGGGCTGCACGAGGTCGACGCCGACGGGTGCGATTGCCGCGTCCGCCTCGTTCTGCTTGATCTCGGCGTAGCCGCCATTGTCGACGACGATGACGGTGACGTCGAGGCGCTGCTCGATCACGGTGATGCACTCGTTCACCGAGAACATGAACGCCCCGTCGCCCGTGACGACGAAGGAGGGCCGATTCGGATCGGCGATGCGAGCACCGAGCGCGGCGGGCAGGCCGTAGCCAAGCGTCGCGTAGGTCGCCATGTACGGCGTCGAGTTCGGGCGCGCGACGACGAGCTCGTTGAGCAGCCCCACGTAGCCGATCTGCGACGAGTCGGTCGCAACGATCGCATCCTCGGGCAGGGCGCTCGCGATGGCCGCGGCGAGCGCCGCGTTCTCGGGTGAACCGGCGGCCGACTCCGCGAGCGCCGCGGCGCGCACCTCGGCCGCGCGGGCTGCCGGGTCGCGGGGCGCGGCGTCGGGCGCGACCTCCGCGAGCGCGGCGTCGAGCGCGGCGAGCGCGACCGACGCGTCGCCGACGATGCCGAGCTGCGCATCCTGGTTCTTGTTCAGCTGCGACTTGAGCAGGTCGATGCGAATGACGGTGCCGCGGGCGTCGAGCCGATCGACCCAGAGCTCGGCCTCGCCGAGCTTCGAACCGACGACGAGCAGCACGTCGGCGTCACGCGCGACCTCGCGCGCCGCGGCAAGGCGCAGGTTGGCGCCGAGCGAGAGCGGGTGGCGTTCGTCGAGCACGCCCTTCGCGTTGAGGGTCGTGACCACGGGGGCGCCGAGTCGCTCGGCGACGGCGCGCAGTTCGGCGGCGGCACCACGCGAGCCACCGCCCGCGAGAATGACGGGGTCGGCGGCATCGGCGAGCAGGCGCGCGGCCTCGGCGATGAGCTCAGCATCGGGCGACGCGGGCGCGTTGAACTCGCGGGCCGCGGTCGCCTCGGCCGAGACCTCGCTGACTTCCTCGAGCAGGTCGAGCGGCACCTCGAGATAGACGGGGCGCGGTCGGCCGGTCGCGAACAGCTCGAACGCGTCGTGGATCGCCTCGACGGCCTCCTCGGCCGTCTGCACGCGGCGGCCCCACTCGACGATCGCGGAGGCGGCGGCGAGCTGGTCCTTCGTCTCGTGCAGGGTGCCGACGTCGGCAAATTCCGCGCCGCGGGCCGGGCCGGGCGCGATGAGGACCATGGGGCGCGACTCGCAGTACGCGGTGCCGGCGGCCGAGAGCGCGTTGAGCAGGCCGGGGCCACTCGTCGTGATGACGACGCCGGGCTTGCCGGTCTGCAGCGACCAGCCGTCGGCCCCGTAGCCCGCGCCCTGCTCGTGGCGCGTGGTGACCGGGCGAATGCCGAGCTGCGCGAGCGGGCGGTAGAACTCGAGGTTGTGGGTGCCCGGAATGCCGAAGACGGTGTCGATGCCGTAGTTCGCGAGCGTCTCGACGACGAGCCAGCCGGTCGTGCGGCGGGCTTCGGTGGTGGTGGTCATCAGTTGTCCTCTCCGACGTAGCGGCGGGTGCCGTCGACCCAAGTTTCGAGCACGTCGATGGCGGCGATCTGCTCGCCGGCGACCTCGAGCGGGTTCGCACCGAGCACGACGAAGTCGGCGCGCTTGCCGGCCTCGAGCGAGCCGAGCTCGGTCTCGCGGCCGAGACTCACGGCGCCCTCGAGCGTGTGGCCGCGCAGCGCCTCGGCGGCGGTGATGCGCAGCGAGTCGGGGCCGAGCTTCGCGCCGCGGCGGGTCACGCGCGTGACGGCGGCCTGGATCGCCTCGAGCGGGCGCGGCTCGGCGACCGGCGCATCCGACGAGATCGTGATCGGCACGCCGGCGTCGCGGAACTCGCCGAGCGGGTTGAAGCGCTCGCCGGGGGTGCCGATCGCCTGCTCGACGCCCTCGCCCCAGTTGTAGTAGTGCTGGGTCTGGTTGACAGGGCGGATGCCGAGGGTCGCCATACGCTCGATCTCGGCCTCGGTCGGCAGGCCGCAGTGCTCGATGCGGTGCCGGGCATCGCTGTCGGGGCGGTCGGCGAGCGCCTGCTCGATCGCGTCGACGACCATCTTGATCGCGGTGGGCGACTGGGCGTGCGTCGCGGTCTGCAGTCCGGCTCCGTGCGCCTTGCGCACGAGCTCGGTGTACTCGCGCGGCTCGTGATAGAGCTGGCCTTTGCGGCAGGGGTCGCCGACGTAGCCGTCGGGGAAGTAGGCGGTCCAGCCGCCGAGCGTGCCGTCGGCGTAGAGCTTGATGCCCGTGGCCGAGAGGAACGCGTTGCCGAACGGGCCCGTGAGCCCGAGGTCGACGACCTGGTCGAGCAGGTGCGAGAGGAAATACATCGAGACGCGAACGTCGAGCGCGCCGCGATCGGCCAACTCGAGGTAGGCCGCAAGCTCGCGCTGCGAGACCTGGGCGTCGCCGAGGGCGGTGACGCCGCCGGCGAGAAACTCGCGCTGCACGAGGTCGAGCTGGCGCTGGTGCTCGGCCGGCGCATCCCCGAGGTGGAAGTTCGGGCCGTGGTGGCCGATCTTCACGCCGTGCAGGCCGGTGAGCACGTTGCACGCCGCGTCCGACAGCTCGCCCGTGAGCTCGCCGTCGGCGTCGCGGAAGAACTCGCCGCCCTCAGGGTTCGGGGTGTCGCGGGTGATGCCGAACTTCTCGAGCGTGAAGGTGTTGACGACGCCGCCGTGGCCCGACGCGTTCATGACGTAGACCTCGCGGTCGGTCGCGACCTGGTCGAGCTCGTGGCGGGTGGGGTGGCGGCGCTCCCCGAGATTGCGCTGCTCGTAGCCGTAGCCGCGAATCGGCACGCCGGCGGGCAGCTTGCCGCCGCCCTCGCGCATCCGCTCGACCAGCTCGGGGATGTTCGCCACCTGCGCGGGCGAGACATCAACCCAGGTGAGCAGCTGGCCGTACATGAGCGGATGCGCGTGGGCGTCGATGAAGCCCGGCACGATCGTCGCGCCCGGGTAGGCGGCCCGCTCGGGCTCGAGTCCGGCCTCGACGGCCGCCGCCTCGACCTCGCTCACGCTGCCGACGGCGAGAATCATGCCGCGGTAGGTGAGCATCGCCTCGGCCTCGGGGTGGGCGTCGTCGACGGTGAGGATCGTCTCGGCGGTCACGATGGTGACCTTCGAGTCGCGGGCGTCGTAGGTGGCGAGCTGTCGCACTGCGGGTTCTTTCTACTGGGTGACGATCGTGGCGGGGTGCGGGCTAGCCGCGCGAGGTGTCGATGGCGGTCGTGTCGGTGCGCGCGTTGAACGAACCGGTGACCGGGGCCTCGTCGGAGTGCTGCGGCGCGAGGAAGGTCGAGACCCACGCGACCACCGATAGGAAGCCGAAGAGTGCGACGACCGACCAGATGTTTCCGGTGAGCGCCATGAGCGCGGCGGCAGTGACGGGCGAGAGACCGCCCCAGACCGCGGCGCCGATGCCGTACGCGAGCGACATCGAGGTGTAGCGCGCCTGCGGCCGGAACATCTGGGTCATGAGCGCCGACAGCGGCGCCCACGTTGCGCTCATGGTGAGGCGAATGCCGATGACGAGGATGTAGATCCACAGCGCGCTGTGGCCCTCGATGGCGAGCACGAGCGGAATCACCAGCACGAACGAGAAGCCAATGCCGAGGAACATGAGTATCTTGCCGCCCCACTTGTCGCCGAGCCACGCGAGCGGCAGGGTGACGATGGCCTCGACGAGCGATGCGATGGTCATGGCGCCGAGAATGACGGATGCGGCGAGGCCGACCGCGGGGCCGGTCGCGTAGCTCTGCACGAACGTCGTGGCGATGTAATAACCACCCGAGGCGATGCCGACCATGCCGAAGCCGAGCAGGATCGGGTACCAGTTGTTCTTGAGCGCGAAGAGCACGGGCGTCGACTGCTGGCGCTCATCAACCTTGGCCTCGAACACCGGCGTCTCTTCGACGCGGTAGCGCACCCAGATGCCGACACCGATGAGCACGATGCTCGCGAGGAACGGCAGGCGCCAGCCCCAGGTGAGCAGCACATCGTCGCCCATGAGGGCGAGGATCCAGAAGGCACCGGTCGCGAGCAGCGCGCCAAGCGGGTTGCCGACCTGTGTGAAGCCGCCGTAGAAGGTCTTGAACTTCGGCGGCGCGCTCTCGACCGACATGAGGCTCGCGCCGCCCCACTCGCCGCCGACGGCGAGGCCCTGCACGAGGCGCAGGACGATGAGCATGATCGCACCCCAGACGCCGATGGTGTCGTAGCCGGGTACGAGGCCGACGAGCACCGTCGCGATGCCCATGATCACGAGGGTCAGCGTCAGCGCCGGCTTGCGGCCGATCTTGTCGCCGATGTGGCCGAAGATGATGCCGCCCAGGGGTCGGGCGAAGAAGGCGACGGCGTACGTGCCGAACGAGGCGAGCGTCGCCATGGCGGGCTCAGCCTCTGGGAAGAAGACGTGCGGAAAGACGATTGCGGCCGCTGTGGCGTAGACGTAAAAGTCGTACCACTCGATCGTGGTGCCGACGGCCGCGGCCATTCCAGATTTCACCGCGCGGCGGTGCGAATACACCTGCGTCGGCGCATTATTCGATGACATGCGATAGCTCCCTTGCTCGCATTGCGCCATGCGAAGCGCAATTGCCATGACAGTAGGACAAATTCGCAAGCTTGCATACGTAAGTCGGCGTCAAACACGTGTCGCCCACCGCTCATTTGCGACACTTCCACGCATTCCAACCATAGAATGAGCAGCAAAGCGACTTCTCACCGAACGTCTGCGATGCTGTTCTGGTAGAGCCACGGTTTTCACGAATTGTTGTGACGACGCGCAATTTCGGGCTCACACCGCCGCAACTGAGCCAAGGACGGGAGGCCGCGATGGCCGCAGAGCACGAACCCCGACGGGCGCCCGGGCGTGAGCTCGAGGTCGACACCTTCGATGCCAACCTGATTCGCGCGCTGCAAGAGGACGGCCGCGCGAGCATCCACGACCTCGCGACGCAGCTCGAGGCATCGCGCGACTACGTGTCGCAGCGACTCCGGCACCTCATCGACCGCGAGGGGCTTCGCATCGTTGCAGCCCTCGACCCGGGCTTCGTCGGCCATCATGTGCTCGTGCACACCCGCGTCGAGGTCGACGGGCCGATCGCGCCGATGTCGCGCGAAATTACCGAGCATCCCGATGCCGTGTTCGTGTCGATCACGAGCGGGGCCCTGCCCCTCGCCGTCGAGTCGCGACACGGCGACCTCGAGGAGCTCCACGCGATGCTCGACCAATTGCGCCGCTTTCCTTCGGTGCGGCGCCTCGCTGTCTCGACCTACGTCGAGATCCTCAAGGGTTTCTTCGTCTCGCACCAGCGCGAGCCCTTCGCCCTCGACAGCGTTGATCACGAGCTCATCTCGGTACTGCAGGGCGACGGCCGCATCAGCTATCGCGCGCTCGCGGAGGCGGTGCACCTCTCGCCGTCATCGGCCCGGGCGAGGGTGCAGCGGCTCATCGACGCCGGCGTCATTCGCATCTCGGCGCTGAAGTCCGGCGGCATCTCGCGCAACCGCCTCGCCATCGGCGTGGGCATCACCGCGTCTGGTGACCCCGCGCCGATCCGGCAGTTCATTCACGACACCCCCGACGTCGACTTCGCGGCGCGCTCGCACGGCACCTACGACTTCATCGCGACCCTG
The DNA here is from genome assembly GCF_900626105.1 of Gulosibacter massiliensis. Classification (NCBI taxonomy): domain Bacteria; kingdom Bacillati; phylum Actinomycetota; class Actinomycetes; order Micrococcales; family Microbacteriaceae; genus Gulosibacter; species Gulosibacter massiliensis. Next base: position 1,142,437 of record NZ_UYZX01000001.1, on the reverse strand, counting down.
GTCGGCTCGTCGTCGGCGCACCTGCTCACCGTGCTCGACCGGCTCCGGGCGATTCCCGAAGCTGGCTCAATCGACACGTGGATGCACTACGACATCATCAAGGAGGACTACGCCCGCTCGCTCGGCCGCGTGCTCGGGCGGGTTAGCTGAGCGCCGGGCGAATCACTGCGACATCTCATGGCAGGAGCACCTCACCAGATGCATTTCCCCGTCCCGCTGCGCCGTCTTCACTCGCCGCCGACCAACAGATCGGCGAGTTTGTTCTCAAAGTCAGCTCGATCGAGCTCGATGAGTTCACCCAGCGCGGCTGCCGAAGCCCGCGAGCGTGCACGAGCGTAATCCGCCCGGTCACCCTCGGAGCGTGCCGACCACACGCCCAAGTTCACCGCGAGCCTGCCAATTGATGCGGGCAAAAGCACCCGGGCTTCCACCGCAGTGAGCTTCCTTAGACTCCCCCATCCCGCTGCGATCTCTAGGTAGGCAGCGCCGCGATCGCTGGCGTTCCGGCAGCCGTACCCCGCGGCCACGACAAGTTCCGCGACCCGAGGCCCCCACACCATGTCGCCGAAATCCAGCACTCCGCATACGCGGGAAATGCTCTCGTCCACCAAGAGATTTGAGTCGTGCAGGTCATGGTGCACGACCGAAAATGGCAGAGATGAAAAGTGTGGGGCCGCAGACTGCTCGAAAATCTGACGCGCCCTAACGAGCAAGCTCCGATCTTCGCGCGCTGCGCTGCGGATCGAACTATCCAATGAATCTAGAGTGCGCAGCATCTCCCAGGGGTGCGCAACTTGAGCTGGAGGCCGCGGCCATCCGGCAAGGGCCACCGACACTGCGGCGGCCGTACGACCCACGTCCCGGAGAAGCACGCCGCGAAGATTCGCAGATTCGAGCGGTACTCCACGCAGCCACTCGCTCACTTGCACGATCACTTTCCCCTTCGGCGAGGGGCAGACAGCGATCAGGTCTCCCGACACTGTCGCAATCGTGTGCCCGGAGGGGACGCGAACTGCCTCGAGGTGCTCCATCGCCTCAGCCCTCCACCGAGCAAGCTGCACGGCGGCGGCAGAATACAGACTCGCTTTGAAGGCCACCGAGTCGCCGGAGGACAGCGTCACTCGGTACACCGATGACAACTCGCTTGGGAAGTGCTCCATGGCGCTCGGACGAAGACCGTACTCAGCTTCGAGTATTTGACCCACATCAGCCATCGAAAGCACCAGCGACTCGGGTGCGATGGTTTCGGAGTTCATCAAGTTTCCTAACGTCCACAGAAGATGTCAGAAACTGTACCTTTAAATTGATCACCAATCTAACTGGATGGGCGATCAATCAGCCCTAGCAGGTACCGCTCGTTGAACTCGATATGGGCCAAAATCGCCTGCTGCGCCCCAAGGACGTCGCGCTCCATGAGCGCGTCGAAGATGGTCCGATGATCCGCAATGACCTGTTCCGCGCTCCACCCTTCAGCCACCTCACCACCTCGAATCACGGAAAGCGCCATCTCCATCTCCGGGCTCACCTGCGCATAGAAGCCGTCCAGTCGAGGGCTTCCAGACAGGCCCACAACAGCACCGTGGAAGCGAAGGTCAGCGCGCACCATCTCGCGAGAATCGGTGCGATGAGCCGCCTCCTGCAGGGACGAGTAGGCCTCCGACAATCGATCTCGAACGACCGGGGTTGCGAACGGAGCGTTACGAGCTCCCTGGGTTTCTAGAGTTCTTCGCACGGCATACAGGTCACGAACATCCGATGCTCCAAGTCTGCGCACCGTCGCTCCGCGATTGCGCTCATGCACAACCAATCCCTGTGAGGCGAGCATGAGAAGAGCTTCGCGCACGGTGCGCCGCGACACAGCCTTCGAACTTGACAGTTGCACTTCGCGGATCGGCTCGCCCGGTGCGAGTGAGCCATCAAAGATCTCTTCCTTGATTTCAGCCGCAAGCCACTGGGCCACAGACCCGGTGCGCCCGGCGGCTCCCGCTTCAACTTCAGACACGAAAACTCCTTTTGTGACTCACGCGTCATCACGGGCAATTGACCCACGCCAGCCACGCCCAGCCTAAACGCCCAAAGCGCAGCGCTCCGTAGGCATTTTTGCGCTGGACCTTGCGAGCGATGCAACGGTATGCCAGGATCGCCACATTGGTCATCAATCAAGGGAGAGTTGGACCATGACAGCTGACAACGACATCGCGGTATCTGCCTCCGATGCGAGAAAAATCGCTATCAGCGCCTTCGTAGGCACTGCGCTGGAGTGGTACGACTACTTTCTTTTCGGCACAGCCGCCGCAATCGTCTTCAACCGCCTCTACTTCACGACGCTCGATCCCACCGCGGCGCTGCTGGCGTCATTCGCGACGTTTGGCGTCGGCTTTGTGTCACGACCAATCGGAGCGTTGATCTTTGGCGCCATCGGCGATCGCATCGGCCGACGACCGGCACTCATTGCGACGATCGTCATGATTGGGGTGAGCACCGGTCTAATTGGCGTATTGCCTGACTACGTTTCGATAGGAATCGCGGCACCGATCATTCTCGCGGTGCTTCGCTTGCTTCAGGGGTTCGCAGTTGGGGGCGAATGGGGTGGAGCTACGACCATGGCCGTCGAACACTCGCCTATCGAAAAGCGCGGTCGTTACGCCGCCATGGTGCAGTTGGGGTCACCGATCGGCACAATCCTGTCCTCTGGCGCTATCGCACTCGTTCTGATGCTGCCAGCCGAAGCCTTCGATGCGTGGGGCTGGCGCATCCCCTTCCTCGTGGCCTTTCCGCTCCTGCTGGTCGCTCTCTGGATGCGCCGGCAGATGGAGGAATCACCAGTCTTCTTGGAACTTGAGAAGCGCGACGAGGAAAAGCCTCGGATGCCCGCGCTCGCTATCTTCCGCCAAGCGCCGGGCAGAGTCCTTGCAGGCATGGCCGCGAGCATGCTCGGCGTCGGCGGGTTCTATGTGGTCACAACCTTGGTCATTTCGTATGCGACGACTACCGTCGGCGTACCCCGCGAGCAAGTAGTGAACGCGACGCTCATCGCCGCCGTGGGGCAGTTCTTCGCGCTACTGATCTGTGGCCGCCTCGTCGAGCGTTTCGGCGCAGGCAAGATGACCATCGTCGGTAGCGTCGTCACTGCGCTCGCGGCATTCCCCGTATTCGCGCTCGTGAACACGGGCGACCCCGTGCTCATTACCCTGGCCATCTGCCTCGGCACCATGTCCATCGATATTGTGTACGCCGGCACCGGAACCCTCCTGAGTGAAATGTTCCGGCCCGAGTTGCGCTACACCGGCGTCTCCGTCAGCTTCCAGTTCGCAGGCGCGGTCGGCGGCTTCATGCCGATGATCGCCACGGCCCTGCTCGCCGCTTCGGGACAGCAGTACTGGGTCGCCGCAGCCCTACTTGTCGCCATTTGCGCGATCACGGCGGTCGGTGGAGTCTTCGGAACGCGCTTGCGAATCGTCGACCGGGTTGTCGCGGCCGAACAGCACGAGGCGTCAGCAACGACGGCGGTGCAGTCGTGAAGATCGATCTGATTCTCGAAAACGCCTCCATCATCACGATGGACCCCACGCGCCCAACGGCAAATCGAGTTGGGGTGTGGAACGGCCAAATCGTCGGGCTAGATGAGGAACTCGAAGGACTTTCCGCATCCGCATACGTAGACCTCGGTGGCTCCACGTTGATTCCCGGCATCATTGATGCGCACTGCCATACGACTTGGTTCGGACGCACCCTTGTTGAAGCCGACATGCTGGCTCCCGAGACGTTCGACGAAGCCCTGGCCGTATTAGAGGCTCGTGCTGCGGAGACACCCGCCGGCGAATGGATACTCGCTGCCGGGTACAACCAACATCGGTTCGGCGGCCGATACCCGACGATCGAACAGCTCGACGCCATTGCCGATGGGCGACCGCTCGTTATTCGCCAATCGTCGGGTCACGCGGCAATAGCCAACACCGTCGCCATGCAGATGGCAGGAATTCTTGAGTCGCCTGATCCCATCGGAGGCGCAATCGAGCGCGATCCATCCGGGAAGGCCACGGGACGGCTCGAGGAAACTGCCCAAGATCTGGTACTCAACTTGCTGAAGCCATACCGTCGAACGGACGTCATCGATGCCATCGATCGCGCCACGAAGGTGTACGCAAGCGAAGGCATTACGAGCTTCAGCGAAGCGGGCATCGCTGCCGGGTGGATCGGGCATAGCCCCATCGAGATGCGCGCCTATCAAGACGCGGCGGAATCGGGCCAACTCCACGCGCGCGCCCAATTGCTGCCCACCATCGATGCTCTCTCACCAATCACTGGCGCGCCCGGAGATCCGTCGGGGTCGGGATTAGACCTCGGAATCCGATCAGGTCATGGAAGCGACTTCGTTTCGCTAGGCCCGACGAAGGTCTTCGTCGACGGTTCACTCACCGGCCGCACCTGCGCGCTCACGGAGCCCTTCTGCGGCGAGCCGAACAATGTCGGGATGTTGCAATACGAGGAGGACGACCTCAGGCAGCGCATACTTGCGGCCGCGGAGGCGGGTTGGGCTGTCGCAGCGCACGCAATTGGCGACCGCGCCATCGATATCGCGATCGATGTACTCGCAGAGGCCCAGCGTAGGTTCGGACGACCACCCATGCCTCACCGTATCGAGCACGTCAGCTACCTTCGTGACGACCAAGTTCCGCGCCTCGCGGAAGCCGGAATCGCAGTGACTCCGCAAGCGATGTTTGTACGTCACTTCGGAGATGCTTTCCGCGAAAGCCTGGGTGATCGGCGCGCACGAGGCGTGTACCGGGCACGGAGTCTCGTCGATGCAGGCGTCCTCGTAGCGGGAAGTTCTGATCGTCCGTGCATCGACGGCAATCCGTTCGAAGCGATGCGAACGCTCATGGACCGAACGACGTTGACCGGTGCGGTCTTCTCCGCCCACGAACGGGTGACCGCGCAGACCGCGCTCGCGATGTACACGCGCGAGGCAGCCCGTGCAACGGGACGTTCAAGCGAAGTTGGAATGATTCGACCAGGCCTTGCCGCCGACTTCGCCGTACTCGACCGTTCTCCCATCACGAACGACCCGGAACAACTGTCCACCATCCGGGTGCTCGCCACGCTGGTGGCCGGCAACCCCACCCACGGCACGCTGTAACCAGACACGTCCCCGACAGGAGAAACAATGGCAAATCCTTCAAGCACCTCCGGAATCCATATGGCAAACGGGTTCGACCCCGCGGATGGTGGCACGTTGGATCCGGCTGCGGCAGCACTTCTGCACCGGCGCGACAGCGTCCTCGGCCCGTCGTACCGGCTCTTCTACCGGGAACCAATCGCCGCAGAGAGCGCCAGAGGGGTATGGATCCATGGAGTTGACGGGCGCGACTACCTGGATGCGTATAACAACGTCCCGGCAATCGGCCACAGTCACCCCGCTGTAACTGCGGCGGTAACCGCGCAGCTTTCGAAGCTCAACACCCACACTCGCTACCTCACCGAGCCAATCATTCGCTATTCCGAACGGCTTCTCGCGAAGTTTCCTGCTGAGCTCAATCGTGTGACCTACGCCTGCACGGGAAGCGAAGCGATTGATCTCGCGATCCGCACGGCTCGCTCGCAAACCGGCAAACAAGGCCTGATCATTTCCGAGCATGCGTATCACGGCACGACCGTTGCGGCGGCAGGGATTTCTCCCTCGCTCGGACCAAACAATCCGCTCGGCGAGCACGTCGTCACGATTCCGTCAATTGACACTGCGCGTACGCCTGCCGACCAGGTCGCGACCCGTTTGGTGGAGTCAGTGGAGAAGGCAATTCTGACGCTCGAAGAGAGCGGCGCGGGGGTCGCGGCAGTGATTCTCGACTCCATCTTCTCGAGCGATGGAGTGCAGACTTCCCCCAGCGGATTTCTCGCCGACGTGGTTGCGGCCGTGCACCGAGCTGGTGGGCTGTACATCGCTGACGAAGTTCAGCCCGGCTTCGGGCGTACGGGAACATGGTGGGGATTCCAGCATCATGGGATCACCCCCGACCTCGTCGTGCTCGGTAAGCCCATGGGGAACGGACTCCCGATCTCTGCCGTCGTCGGCAGCGAATCGGTACAAGAAGCGTTCGGTTCGCGGGTACGTTACTTCAACACCTTCGGCGGAAACCCCGTGAGTATCGCCGCCGCATCAGCGGTGCTCGATGTCATTGAGGAAGACGGACTCGTCGAACACGCCTCGCAGATTGGCGACAAGCTTCTTGAAGGCTTGAAGGACATCGCTTCTCGGTACGAGCCCGTGATCGATGTCCGGGGCCGCGGCCTGTTTCTTGCGATGGAATTCGGCGCGAACGACGAAACGTGCACCGCCGATCCAGCTCTCGCTGCACGAGTGGTGAACGCAATGCGCGATGAAGGCATTTTGATTAGTGCTTCGGGCCCAGCGGCAGCGGCTCTGAAGATTCGTCCGCCAATGCCGTTCAGCGCAGAGAACAGCGACTTCTTGCTCGAGACACTCGACCGCGTCATCGAGCGAGAGGTCAGAAGCGCTTAGCAACGTTATTTCACGGATGGGCGTAGTCGATGTCGGCGACTACGCCCATCCGTGCGCCCTCGCGCCCGGGCGAGTGCTCAGCCTGGATGCCGTCGCTAGCCGAGCGCCGGGCGAATTTCACGCGAGATGACGTCGAGCTGGCGCAGGTTGAAGTCGACGCCGAGTGCGTTCGGCACTGTGACGAGCACCGTGTCAGCTTCTTGCACCGCCGCGTCCTGGCGCAGCTGCTCGACCAGCGCATCCGGCTCGCCGATGTAACTGCGGCCGAAGCGCGCGATCTCGCCGACGTCGATGTAGCCGACCTGGTCGACCGACTCAGCCTGCGCGCGTACACCGAAGTAGCGGCGTGACTCGTCGTCGATGATCGGGATGATGCTGCGCGACACGCTCACGCGCGGGGTGCGGGCGTGCCCGGCCTCGCGCCAGGCCTCGCGGAACTGGCGAATCTGCTCGGCCTGCGCATCCCCCATCTCGGCCCCGGTGTCTTCGGTGAGCAGGGTGGAGGACATGAGGTTGACGCCCTGCTCGGCGGCCCAGACGGCCGTCTTGCGCGAGCCAGCACCCCACCAGATGCGGTCGCGCAGGCCCGGCGACTGCGGCATGACCGGCTGCGCGTCGACCGAGTGCGAGCGGCGCGGGTCGGGGTTCGCGACGCCGGCGCCATCGATGGCGCGCAGGAAGATGTCAGTGGCGTGACGGGCCATGTCGGCACCGTCGGTGTCGCCGTCGTCGGGGATGTGCCCGAACGCGCGGTAGCCCGCGATGACCGGCTCGGGTGAGCCGCGGCTCACGCCGAGCTGCAGGCGACCGTCGGCGATGAGGTCGGCGACCGCCGCGTCCTCGGCCATGTAGAGCGGGTTCTCGTAGCGCATATCGGGGTTGTAGCGTTGGAGTCATTGGCTACCGTCGTCTACAAGTACCTACACACTTGATCGGTGCTGCACGTTTCAGGGTCCGGGTGCGCGGCGTCCTGTCTGAGGTCCGCGATAGTGTCGCGCAGCACGGAGAGCTGCGCGATCTGCTGCTCGATCTCAGCGAGGCGCACGTCAAGCAGGTCGCGCACGTGCTCGCAGGGCGCATGGCCGCCGTCGCGGATGTCGAGGATCTGGCGGATCTGGGCGAGGGTGAGGCCCGCGGCCTGGCCGCGGTGGACGAAGTCGATCCGGGCGACCGTCTCGGGTGCGTAGTCGCGATAGCCGGACTGCGTGCGCTCGGCCGGCGGAAGCAGCCCCTGCCCCTCGTAGAAGCGGAGCGTCTTCGCCGTGGTGCCCGCGCGTTCGGCGAGTTCTCCGATGCGCATCGCGGCCTCCGATCGTTCGGCAGGAGCAGGCTTGACCTTCCCCTGCACTGGAAGGTCCAGTATGGCTGAGACAGAGCAGAAAGCCAAGGACTGACAGGAGCAGCGATGCCTACCAAGTACGACCTCGCCATCATCGGATCCGGAGGCGGAGCATTCGCCGCCGCCATCCGTGCGACCACGCTCGGCAAGTCGGTGGTGATGATCGAGCGCGGGACGCTCGGCGGCACCTGCGTGAACACCGGCTGCGTGCCGTCGAAGGCCCTCATCGCCGCTGCCGACACCCGTCACGTCGCCGCCGACGCTTCAGGCCGGTTCCCGGGGATCGCGGCGACGGCTGAGACAGTGGACATGCCTGCGCTGATCGCCGGGAAGCAGGCGCTGGTCGAGTCGCTGCGCGGCGAGAAGTACGCCGACGTCGCCGACTCCTACGGCTGGCAGGTCCGCCGCGGCGATGCATCGTTCGCCGGCGGCCCAGACGCCCCGGTACTGGAGATCATCGCCGGCGACGGGACGGTCGAGACCATCGAGGCCGACCACTTCCTGGTCGCGACTGGTTCTCGCCCGTGGGCTCCGCCGATCGACGGCCTGGAGGAGACCGGGTACCTGACCTCGACCACGGCAATGGAACTCGCTGAGGTTCCTGAGTCGTTGCTGGTGCTCGGCGGCGGCTACGTCGCCCTGGAGCAGGCGCAGCTGTTCGCTCGCCTCGGCTCGCAGGTCACGCTGCTGGTGCGGTCCCGGCTCGCCTCGAAGGAGGAGCCGGAGGTGTCCAAGGCGCTTCAGGAGGCGTTCGCCGACGAAGGCATCCGCGTCGTCCGCCGCGTGGTGCCCACCCGGGTCTCCCGCGGCACGGGAGGCGAGGCCGTCGTGACCGCCGACGTGTCCGGCGACTCGCAGGAGTTCCGCGCCGAGCAGGTGCTCGTCGCCCTCGGACGCCGTCCCGTCACCGATGGCCTGAACCTCGATGCGGTCGGGGTGAAGACCGGGGACTCCGGCGAGGTGGTCGTCTCCGACCGGCTGCGGTCCTCGAACCCGCGGATCTGGGCCGCGGGCGACGTGACCGGGCACCCCGAGTTCGTCTACGTCGCCGCCCACCACGGCACCCTCGTCGCCGAGAACGCGTTCGCCGACGCCGATCGTGCCGTCGACTATTCCCGCCTGCCGCGGGTGACGTTCACCGGGCCCGCGATCGGAGCGGTCGGGATGACCGAGAAGGAAGTGCTTGCTGCGGGGATCCGCTGCGATTGCCGCGTCCTGCCGCTGCACCACGTGCCCCGCGCGCTGGTCAACCGCGACACCCGCGGGTTCATCAAGATCGTCGTGAACGCCGACACGAACGAGATCCTCGGCCTGACCGCCGTCGCCAAGGACGCCGGAGAGCTCGCCGCCGCCGGTGTCCACGTGCTCGGCAAGACCGTCGCCGAGATCGCCGACGCCTGGGCTCCCTACCTGACGATGGCCGAGGGCATCCGGATCGCCGCGAAGGCCTTCACCACCGACCCGTCGCTGCTGTCGTGCTGCGCATGACCGGCAGCGCAGGCAATCGGGGAGATCTCATCCTGAAGAGGTGCAGACGACGAGCGCCGATCAGGACCGCGACGAACGGCGCGCCGGTCCCGTCGTCGCTGCAGGGACCGGACTGCTCTTGCTGGCATGCTGCGCGCTTCCGTTGCTGCTCTGTTGCGGCCTGCCGCTCATCGCGGCGGGCGGAGCACTCGCGGGCGTCGGTGGGCTCCTCGGTAACCCCTGGATCATCGGTGCCGGGATCGCCGTCGTGATGGCCGTCACGGCGGGGATGCTCGTCAGGTTAGGGCGGCGGCACCGAGGCCGCAGGACCGGCTGCTGCGAAAATCCTTCGACCGCTGATCGGAACCGGTAGCTCGAGCGGATCCAGCCATCATCGCCACCTCGGCCACTTCGGCACCCCGCGACCCTTCCACGTCTCCACGAGACCGGCGGCCGAGCGGACGGACGCGAAGAGCCCGTAGCCGGCCCCGGCGAGACCCACGGAGACCACGAGCCAGCGCCCGATGCCGAGCCAGATGCGCCCGTCCACGTCGAGCGCCCACTGAGCGCCCGTGATGAGACCGGCGATGCCCATCCAGAGCCCGGCGACGACCACGACCACCGGCAGCAGGGCGAGGCACATCGCAGCGGCGGCCGACCAGAGCTGACGCGCTTCGAGCTTCGCCGTCGCCGCCATCATCCGCTCGGCGCGCTCGTTCGAGGCGTCGAGGTTCGCGGTCATCGTGGCCGAGGCCTCCCCGGCGACCTGCTCGACGGCCTTCTCGACCCGCTCCTCAGTACGCTTCTCGATCCGCTGCACCGCGCCGCCGACCTGGCTCACAAGCTTCTGGTTCGTTGTGGCCTGCACCTTCAGACCCTCAATCGCCGAGGCCGTAGCCGCGCGATTCTTCTGCGCCTCCGCGACCAAGGTTCGCGACGCGGCGTTCAAGCTCTCGCCGTTGAGACTCTGCGCGAACTCGCCGAGCGTGCTCGCGATCTCGTTCTGCCTGCTCTCGATACTCGCGATCCTCGCGGACACGTCGCTGGAGGGCGAGGAGGTCGACGCCGGGGTCGTGATCCGCTCCAGCCGCCTCGTCGTCTCCTCGTCCATGACCTTCACGAACCCCGCGAGCTTCTTCTGCTGCTCGGTCAGCGTGGCAATCCTCGTATTCTGCGCCTCGACGGCGGCGAGGATCGAGGTCAACAGCTCCATCGTCTCCGGACTGCCGAGCGGCTGCGGCGACTGCACGGGCCCGTTCTGCTGCTTCAGCCTGTCGAGCGCTGCGCTCATGTTCCTGCTCCTTCTGCTGCTGGTGGTAGTCGAAGAACGCCTGCGCGCCCTCCGGGGTGAAGTCCGCCGAGAGCGCGCTCGCGCGTTTGCGGCGATCGGCGCGGCCGGACTCGCCGCGGCGGTCCTCGATGTAGAGCGTCCAGGTCTCCTGCCCGGCGCGCTTGCCCTTCTTGCTGACGGGGCTGTGCAGCCGCATCCTCGGCACACGTTCCCCGGCGTCGTCGAGCTGCTGGTTCTGCTCCTCGATCACCGCTTCGAGACCGGCCTTGTCCACCACGCGGGGGTCGGCCAGTGCGGCGCTCATCCGGTCACCCATCTCGCGGTCGAGCCCGCCCTCCGCGAAGTCCTCGCGGCGCAGCTCCCAGTCCTTCGGCGCGTGCTCCAGCCGCTTCACGACCGAGAGCCCGTGCTCTCGCATCAGCTCGTCGTTCGCCGACTGCACGCCCCGCTGGTTCCCGGCCTTGCGATCGTGGAACGTCCGGTAGTCCGAGAGCGCCTTTCCGGTCCGGTTGCTGTGATTGATGACCAAGATGTGGTTATGCGGCTTTCTGCCCCGGCCATCCACGTGACTGACCACGAGGCAGTCCGAGTCGGGGTGCATCCTCTTCGCGAGCTGATAGCCGAGATCGTTCACCCGCTGCACGTGCTCCGGGTTCTTCGGGTCGAACTCCTCGTCGCTGAAAGACTGCCGGTAATGCAGCGCCTCGACCTCGCGCGTGGTGTTCTGCGTGAGCGCCCGTGCGCGCGCCGAGAATGCGCCAGGGCCTCCCGGCACTTCGCACGTGATCGCGACGCCCCGCTCGTCCTCCTTCCCGCGGATATAGCGCTCGGTGTCGGCGGCGCTGGTGCTCGGGCTGTAGTGGGTGGTGCTCATGCGGCCGTCCGATCCCCGAGCAAGGCGCGGACCTCGCGCAGCAGCTCGATCAGCTCGGGCACCTCCGACGACAGCGCCACCGCCTCACCGGCGCGCGCGCGGCGATCCAAGTCGTTGACGTTGATCGCCAGCGGGCGCACCTGGGCAGCCAGCTCACGAGCGTCCGCCGACGCCTGCACACGCGCCTCGACCCCGAGCAGGTGCGCCGCCACGGCGGCGTCCAACTCCTCCGAGCGGGAGGCGTGGAGGGCATCGCGTACGACGGTCCGTACCCACGTGCTCGGAGCCAGCCCGAGCCGCTTCGCACGAGTGCGAAGCGCCGCGAGCGTCTCCTCCCCGAAGTCGGTATCGAGCTTCGCGCGGCCCCCACGACGACGCTTCGCGCCGCCGTGACTCTGACGCACAGCCTCCGCATCAGCCCGACCGGTGTTCACCTGGGAGTCGGTCTGCTGCTCCACCTGTACGCCAGAGTGGCAAGCAGTAGGCCTGTCGGACACATCGCTGACGCTCGTGTCCTCCAGCCCTGCTTGCGAGGGGCCTCCGGCCCCCTCGACCCCCTGGAAGAGCGAATGCTGATCGGTGCTCATGCGGCACCTTCGATCAGCGCCAGCGGCACGTCCGGACTTCGCACCGCGAGCCCGCTGAGCAGCTCCGCGACCGCACCGTCCGCGTCGTGTTCCGCCGAGGTCTCCGGACCGTACGTCAGTTCCCGCGACCCGGCGTTCTGGTGGTACGCGTTGCCGTACATGCCGGGCGTGTGCGCGGCGGTCGGGATGCTGCACTGGTGCCACTCGTAGGGCTCGATCTTCCCGATGTGCTGCACGAGGTAGCGGTTGATGTCGTCGGCGCGGTAGACCTTCACGACCGACGCCAGGCGGCGGATGAACTGGTCCAGCGCCTCGTCCACGTTGCCCTTCTGGCGGGCGTAGTAGAAGAACTCGACCGGCTCGATCGTCGCCGTAATCACGATGAGGCGCGGAGCCACCTCGCCCTTGTTCTTGTACCGAGCCTTCGCAGGCGAGGCGTTATACGGATCGAGCAGCAGCAGCCAATCGTTCGCGTCCATCGCCGAGGCCCGCAGATCGTCCAGCAGCAGCACCTCCTCGCCCCGCCAGTCATCCAATGGGTTCCCCGTCGCGGCACGGTAGACCTGCCACCGCTCGCCATGTGCATTGGCCGCGCTAATCGCCTCGGTGATGAAATCCGTTGCGAACCGAGTCTTGCCGATCCCGGCATCCCCGTGGACGAACACCACGTGCGTCGAGAAGGCACCGGCGCGCAGCTTCGCGGCCGCCCGGTACGCGCGGCGCTGGCCGTAGGCCGACAGCGCGTCGTCGATCTCCCGCTGATGCCGCGAGTAGATGTCGAACAGTTCGTCCGTGAGCATGATCTGATCCCGCGTGATTTCGCCCTGCAGCACCCGCTCCCGCATGTCCTCGAAGTTCTCCGCGACGACCTTCTTCTTCACGTGGGCGCGCCCCTTGAGCCAGGTCTCCCGGCGCTGGGCGTCGATCCCGAGGTAGTCCGGCCCGCGCACCGTGGCGACCTCCGACGGCGCGTACTGATGCTTGTCCGCATACTTCACGTGAGTCAGGTACGACAGCATGTTGTCGAAGGCGTACCGACCGCGGCCCGGCTTCTCGACGTACTGGGCTCGACGCCGATGCCGAACGCGAGCCGATCCAGCGGCGCGCTCTTCGCACGGCTGGCGAACTTGATGACCGCGTGCAGGTGATCGGGCTTCGGCTCGACCACCAGAGCCTTCTCCGTGTCGCTCCAGACCTCGCGCTCATCCTTGTCGTGCACGATTCCGTAGGCCTCGATGACCTCGCAGCCGATGGCCTCGAGCCGCTGCGCGACGTAGGCGAGGATCGCCCCGGCTCCCTGCTCGAGCAGCGCGGCCCCGTTCGGGTCCTCGGCAGCCCAGGTCCAGTACGACGGATCGAGGTACTGCGTGAGCCCGATGCTCGTCGGGTTGTTCTCCTGCTTAGCCACGGCGACCACCCCCGTCGCAGGCGGCGTGGAGGGCCGCAGAGGGGGTGCGGCGCCTAAATGACCCCGTATTGACCCCCAAATGAGACCTCAAATGAACCCGCGAGGCGACGCGACGCAGCGAAGACGGAATCGGCTTCTGACCAGGCGCGTTGTTGCAAGGCGCGGCAATCGACAAGCCCTTGCCGCGCCCGTAGGAACGAATGAGGCCCCCGAAACTCTTGGAGTGCGAAGCACGGCTGCGGACCGTCATCACGGCGATGGGCAGCCCGCCTTCGGCGGGTGCCAGGCCAGGCCCTCCGGGCGGGGTCAGGTCGGCGGGTGCGGTGCTGAGGTTGCGTGCGTCGGCGTGCATCAGCGACCACCGCCCCGGCCGTAGCGCTTGATGACAGCCGGATGCGTGACGCCGAGGGCGTCGCCGATCCTGGCCCAGGTCACCCCGTCGGCGCGGGCGTCGGCGACGGCGATCTCGACGGCCTCCTCCAGCACGGAGCGGAGCACGCCGAGGTCGTAGAGCTGGGCCTCGCCATCGGCGAGGGACGGGTCGCCCTGTCGCCAGCGGAAGCTGGTCAGGTGATCGAAGGCGGCGGAGTTCGCGCTCATCAGCGACCACCGCCCATCACGGCGGCGACGGCGGCGCGCTGTCGCGGCGTCAGCGGAGTGAGTGCCAGGCGCTCACCGGCTCGGCGACCGGCGGCGCGGGCGGCGGCGATGACGGGATCGAGCCCATCAGCATGCGGAACGGGAGACGAGTCCTGATCGAGAGCAGGGCAGTCAAGCGCGGATGCGCGGGGAACGTCGATAACGACAGACATCGGAAGTCCTCAGATATGAGTATCTTCCGGTTCCCCGCCACGGTAGTTGGGCTGTTTGACCGGCTACTCATCCGGGAGCAGAACCCCGCGCTTCTAAGTCGCGGCCCCGGTGGGATCTTCTTGTCTGCAACCACTCTCCCACGAGTCGACTCACCATTGCAATGACGAGTTGACTCATGAGTCAGTCGCGACGCGGCTCTATGCGAATGAGGTCGGGGTCGAACTTCACGTGACCGGGCGCGATGGGCTCGATGGTCACAGTCACCAGCTCGTCCACGAGCATCCGGCGGCGGTCTATGTCCAACGCCTTCCACTTCGACTCGACAACCTCGCGACGCTCCGCGGTGCCGACCGCCTCCTCCACGTCTGCCAGCAGCTTCGCCGCCACGGATACCGAGCGGTCGAGCAGCTCCGCGTCGATCTCGTCGATGCGGACCTTCACGTCGGTGATCGCCGCGGTGATCTCCAGGACCGGCTGATGGATGTCGCGCAGCAGCGGGCTCAGCTCCTTTACGCGCTCGACCAGGGCGTTCCGCTCGGTCAGCAGCTCCTCGCGGTCCGGCCCGTCGTCCTCCTGCGGCATCACGAGGTCGTGCACGTCCACCGACGACAGGCGGGTGAGCACTGCCTCGGTGACCATCGCATCGACGGGCTCGCGTTGGCGGGTGAGGTGGAACTGCTCGCCGCAGCGATACGTCGGCTGCTTGCGGCTGTTCGTCCCCGAGACGAGCGTCGCACCGCACTTCCCGCACAGCCCGATCGTCGACAGGAGGTATTTCGGCTGGTTGCCCTGCCTGGCCGACCTCCGCACGTTGTCCTCCAGCTTCGCCACCGCGGTCCGCCACGTCTGCTCGCTGACGATGGGCGGGAACGCCTCGCCCTGCACCGGGTACAGCTCGCCGGATGCGTAGTGCTTGATGTAGCCACAGTAAAGCGGGTTCGCGAGCAGGTAGCGCACGGCATCGACGGAGAATTCCGAGCCGCGGGCGGTGAGGTGACCAGCGCTGTTCAGGTCCTCGCGGATGCGCCGGATCGACAGCGACGGCTCGCCGAGGAACGCGTCGAAGGCCCGCCGAACCGCGTCGGCCTCTTCCTCGATCAGCTCACCCTCCCTCGACCATCCGAACGCCTTCCAGGCGGACGTGGGGATGCCCTCGGCACGTCGGCGCTCGTTCGACCTGATCTGTCGCTCGGCCTTGCGACGCGCCTCGAACCGGGCGAGAGCGGCGAGCATCGTCGCCCGGAACTCGCCGTCCGCCGTCGAGAGATCGATCTCGCCGTCCACGGTGACGACGCGCAGACCGAGGTCGATCAGCGTGTTCAGGTCCTTCGTGCTGCGCAGGAGCCGGTCCATGTCCACGGCGACCACCATCGAGAACCGGCCCGCGCGGGCGTCGTCCAGCATCTCGGCCCACCGGGTGCCAGCGCGGCGCTTCTTCGTCGCCGACACCGCGTTGTCCTCGTAGACCTCGACGACGTTCCAGTCCTTGGCCTCGGCCAGCGCCCTGATCTTCCTCAGCTGCGTATCGACCGTCCAGCGGTCGCCCTTGCGGTCCATGGAGGCGCGGACGTACGCGGCCACCTCGTTCGTCTTCCTCAGCGCTACCAGTTCGACCATGCAACCAAGCTTACGTGAACGGGCGTTGCAACCACGATATGCGGTAGCGCATGTCGATGACGCCCGTGCCGAGTTCGATCTTCGACGTGCGCGCGCCGATCGCGCTGAGCAGCGGGAACGGCGCCGAGTGCTGCTGCGCGAAGTGGTGCACGCGGAAGTACGCGCCGTCGATGCCGACCTCCTCCGCGCCGACCGCGAGGTCGATTGCCTGGTGCAGGACGTCGCTTGCGGTGCGCACCTGCGAGCCGGGCACGTCCATCCAGTGCCCGAACGAGAGAAAGCCGATCTTGGTTGCCATGTTGATGCAAACGCATTCGCCGCGCGGGTATTCCAGGTTACGTACCCCGCGTCAGGGCCGCCATGACTCGAGGGGCGAAGAACCGTCGTCCGTACGATTGCTCAGGCATCTGCTCCAGTACGCCAATTTCGATGAGTTGTCCGATGAGCTTGTTTACTCGTTGATATGACAAGTTGAGTGCATCAGTGGCCCGCTTTGCCGTGAACGACGGGTTCGCGACAGCAAAATCGACTAAGGCATGCGCTGAGTCGGCCCGGATACTCGAGGCACGGATCTGGTCCTTGAGCTCGGATTGCACCTGCACAAGCTCGTTCATTTGGCGCAGTGTCTGGTCGGCAGCCGCCTGGAGGCCGCGCGCGAAGAAAGCTATGAACCCATCCCAATCACCGTCGGTGCTCACTGCGAGCAAACGGTCGTAATACTCGGCACGTCGCGCCTCAAACCATGGCGAAACTGTCAGTGTCGGTTCGGTAAGCACGCCAGCATGTAAAAGCTGCAACACAATCAAGAACCTGCCAAGTCGACCGTTTCCGTCACGGAAGGGGTGCAGTGTCTCAAACTGATAATGCGCCATCGCAGCAACAACAACCGGGTCGATTTCACCAGCGTGATCTGTCTGCATCCAATCGGCCAAGTCCCGGAGACTCGCTTCAAGAGAGAGCCCCGGCGGTGATGGAACGAACCTCGCTGCATGCACAGGGAAACCACCGATCGGCGCATCCGCCCGACGTCCAATCACGACCTGCCTCTGACGAACTCGCCCTGACTCTTCGGCAAGCGGCGTGCCTTGCATCAGGATGCCCTGCATCGAGCTTAAGAAACTGACCGATATTGGTCGCCCCTGTGTGACTTCATGAAAGCCGCTGTTCGCCATCAGTACATAGTTGAGGACTTCCATGAGTTCGGGCGTACGTGGGCGCTCCTCGTCGGCGGTGAGCACCGCTTCCAATGGTGCGTAAGTGCCCTCGAGCGCCGACGTACTTTGGGCTTCGCGTTGGAGTGCTGGGTAGCGCAGGAGCTGCGGATTGGGCAGCTGCCGCGCTGTGCTGTCGAGTGCCGCGAGGGAGGCGCGAGCATCGGCGACCGCGAGAAACGTCTTCCCCTGGAGACTCGGTGACTGCGAGGGGAGCGGCGCTGGCACAAACGCCTTGTGCGCCCAGTCACCCAACAAGGCATCAGACCCTTTGATGGGGAGTAGTGCACCCATGTGCTCGTTTTGGAACAATGTCAGATCCACAACGCAACCATACGGCCTATTAAGTTTAATTTCACGAACGCAAATGCAACTTTTAGAACTCGTGCGTGACAGTGGAGTAACTGACAGCCACATGCAGTTATTCTCTCTTCACTGCCTCGACAACAAGTGCCGCAGCATGCTCATCCGTGAGTTGATACAGCACGCTGGTGCCCACCTGGCGGGTCGTCACCATGCGCGCCATGCGCATCTTCGCGAGGTGCTGCGAAACACATGACGGCTTCTTGCCCACCGCATCCGCGATGGCATTCACCGACAGCTCGTGGGCCCCGCGCAGGGCAAGCACGATACGGATCCGTGTGGGTTCGGCCAGGATGCGCAGCAGCGCAGTGGCAGACTGATCGCATGACAACGGTGTATCTCTCGACCGACCCCAAGGCCGACGAACTGCTCGCGCACGACCGTTTCGCGCTGCTCGTCGGCATGCTCCTCGACCAGCAGGTGCCGATGGAGACCGCGTTCGCCGGGCCCCAGAAGCTGGTCGAGCGGCTCGACGAGTTCTCGCCGGGCGCGCTCGCGGCGCTCGACGAGGATGCGCTGCTCGCGGCATTCAAACTGACGCCGGCCGTACATCGCTTCCCCGGCTCGATGGCCACCCGCGTGCAGTCGCTCGCCCGCGCGATCGTCGACGACTACGACGGTGACACGGCCGCAATCTGGACGACGCCGGGCAAGGACGGCGGCGCGCCCACCGGCGCGGAGGTGCTGCGTCGGCTCAAGGCACTGCCCGGCTTCGGTGAGCAGAAGGCGAAGATCTTCCTCGCACTGCTCGGCAAGCAGTTCGGCCTCGAGGCAGCTGGCTGGCGCGAAGCTGCGGGCGACTACGGCCCCGAAGACGCGTTCCGCTCGATCGCCGACGTCGTCGACGAGACCTCGCTGCAGCGCGTGCGCGAGACGAAGAAGGCAATGAAGGCCGCCGCGAAGGAGGCAAAGTGACCGCTTCGATTCGGCCGTTCGCCCGCGCCGACGCCGAGGCCGTCGTTGCGCTCTGGCGCGAGGTGGGGCTCACCCGACCCTGGAACGACCCCTTCCGCGACATCGAGCGCAAGCTCACGCAGCAGCCCGAGCTCTTCGTCGTCGCCGAATGCGAGGGCGAGATTCTCGGCACGGTCATGGCCGGCTTCGAGGGCCATCGCGGCTGGATGAACTACCTCGCGGTGTCACCGGCGGCGCGTGGCACCGGCCTCGGGCGCCGCCTCGTCGAGCACGTCGAGGTCGCGCTCGAGCGCGTCGGCTGCCCCAAGCTGAGCCTGCAGGTGCGCAGCAGCAACGCCGAGGTGCTGAAGTTCTACGAGCACCTCGGTTACGGCGTCGACGACGTGATCTCGATGGGCAAGCGGCTCATCGCCGACTAACCACGCGAGGCGAGCTACTCCCCCGCGCGTATCGCCTCGAGGGCCCGCTCCGACACATCCGCGTCGCGCTCCGAGAGCGTCGTCACGAGCTGCCGCAGCCCAGCAACCTGCGCCTGCCACTCGGGCCCGCGCTGCATCGACCGAGGCAAGCTCTCGAGCGCGCGCGCCTGGCGCCACGCGGTCATGAGCGACATCTCGAATAGGCGCTGCTCGGCCTGCGCCGCATCCCCGCGCTCGCCCGTGCCGGCGCCGAGCACGGCCACCATGTCGAGCTCCGACAGGTCGAGGCCGAGCGCGAGCCGTTCGAGATCGCCCCGGATGTCCGCGAGCGCCCGGCGCGCTGCCAGACTCCCGCGGGCGTTGCGTACCGCCTCCACCACCGCGCCGCCGAGCACGAGCAGCAACTGGAGCGCCGACCAGACAGCGAGAGAAAGCGCCCAGAACACCCCGCCCGCGTCCTCATCCACGGTTTCGAGGTGGTTGTACTCGAGAGTGCGGCCAAGCTCGAGCAGTTGGCTGGCGACCGCAGCGTCGATGCCGGTCGGGTAGTCGTTGTCGGCCGGCCGGATCGGCCGCAGCTCGGTCGCGGTGAAGAAGTAGGCGCCGAGGCGGCTGTCCACGCCGGTGCTGATTTCGCCGGTCAGCGGCAGGCCAATCGTGTACTGCTCGCCCTCAAACACCCAGATCGGCAACACGACCTGACCCACACGGACCTCGCCCGTGTCCGGGTCGAAAACGTCGGGGTAGTCGGCGCCGATGTCGGCAAACATCTCTGGGTACGCCGCCAGCAGGTCGGCGTAGTCGATGACGTATCGGTCGTAGCCCGAGTCGGCCTCCTCCGTCCATTTCATGTCGGGGAAGTAGTCGGCGGCCGGCAGCACCGCCACCGTCAGATCGATGTCGCTCGGCAGCAGCGCGAGGTCGTCACTATTCCGCAGCATGGCGTTCATCCACGTGCGCACATTGTCGAGCGTCAGGGCGGTGCGGTTCGTGGTGGCGTTCGACACCGTCGACTCGATCTCATATTCGGGCAGCAGTTCGACGTCGCCGTAGATCTGCAGGCTCGCGAGCTGCCGGTCGCCTTCGAGTCGTTGACCGTACCCGGGGTGCTGCGAGGCCTGCACTCCGGCCGCCACCCCGCCGACGGCGAGGGCGACCACGACCGGCCCGAAGATGGTGACGGCACCGAACCACGCGAACGAACGCTTGGCGGTCTGGGGCGCCTTTCCTCGGCTGCCCTCAAGCGACACGAGCACGCGCTCGGCGGCCAGCAGCGGCCCCGCACCCTCGGCTTCCCCGAGCCCAAGCGCCGACCGGAGCTTCGACTGCGAATCGCTCTCGCCGCCGCTCGCGGCCCGGATGCGCTGGGCCGCCCGCTCGCGCGCCATCCGCTCGCGCTCACCCTGCGGCGCTCGGGTGAGGTGGCCCAGCGTCGCGGTCATGCGCGTCTCGATGTCGTTCCATTGGTGCAGCAGTTCGGCCTGCTCGCGCACCGCCTCCGGGCTGGGGTCGTCGCCCGCTACTCGTTCGGCTTCGCGCACGAGTGCCAGTAGGGCCGCGCGCTGCGACTCGAGCCGTGCGACATCGCGATCGCGCAGGTACTCGCGTTGCCGCAGCACCTCGCCGCTCGCCTGAATCGTGGGCAGGGCAAGGCTCGCGAGGGCGGCCCCCGAGTTCGCATGGCCGACTCGCACTGAAGAGGCGGCGGCCAGCGAATCGGCGAGACTGTTCAGTGCGGCCACGTCACGCTCGAACTGGTCGAGATCGGCGGGTTCCTTCGGCACGCTCGAGTGCGTGGGTGCGGCGGGGTTCACGAGATCGCGTTCGAGCGCCTGCTCGATCCGGGCGAGCTCGAGGCTTTCGTCGCGCACCGCTTTCCAGTCGCGTCGCAGCTTCTTGCGTGCCGCTTCGGCCTGCCGCGTTTCGCGCTTGCCCTGCACGCTCGCGAGCTCCGCATACGCCGCCGAAAACTGCACCTCGAGCGTCTCGAGCTCGAGCACCACGCGCGCGAGCTGCAGGCGGGCGCGGTCAAAACGACGTCGCCGGGCCCGGTGCTCGCGCGCTTCCCGGGCGTAGGCCGAGAACAGCCCACAAGAGGCCAACAGCGGCAGCGCCGCGAGCGACCCCCAGAGCAGCGGATTGCGGTTGCCGCCGTCATCGAAGTTGCTCGCGGCCGTGAGCGCGGCGCCGACGACGGCGCTCGGGCCGTGCCCCATCGTGAGGTTGTTGAGAAAAGTTTCTCGGATGCTCGTCGCGTCCGAGTAGCCGATGTCCGTGGACTCGGCGTCGGCAATCGCGACGGAGTTGCGGCTCGGAAGCGAGAGGTCAACGTCAGTGGGGTCGATATAGACCGAGAACAGCACGTCGACGCCCTCGGGTAACTCGCCGTGCTGATGCTCGATCCATTCGAGCGGGCGGTCGACGATCTCTATCGTGAATGGCTCGCGGCTCAGGGCGCCGTGCGTCTGCGCGACCGCGTCGACCGACTCCTGCGTGATGCCGTACGGCAGCTCGCCCTCGACGATGAAGGTGATCGGCGCATCCGGCTGCGAGTTCACGCGCGCCGCCCCGAACTGCGCCATCAGCGCGCCGACAAAGGCGAACGCGATCGCGAGGGCGAGCCAACTGC
This sequence comes from Gulosibacter massiliensis, assembly GCF_900626105.1. Taxonomy (NCBI): domain Bacteria; kingdom Bacillati; phylum Actinomycetota; class Actinomycetes; order Micrococcales; family Microbacteriaceae; genus Gulosibacter; species Gulosibacter massiliensis. The sequence continues at coordinate 1,120,984 of NZ_UYZX01000001.1, read as the reverse complement.
GTCGCCGACGCGCCGCCCGGGTCACTTCCGAGGTCGCGACTCGCGGTGTGGCTGGCATGCCGTTGAGTTTATGTGCCCCGCGCTAGTGCGTGACGGGGTTGCCGAGCTCGGCGAGCGGCGTGCGGTAGGTCTCGCGCGCGAGCAGCGAGCCGACGAGCGCGAGGCCGGCGCCGATGGCCGCCACGGCGGCGGCGAGCATCCAGCGGCTGCCGTCTCCGTTCACGAGGGCCGTGCCGATCGTCGGCGAGAAGCCAGCGATGAGCGCGCCAGCCTGCAGGGCGACGGCGAGGCCCGAGTAACGCACGCGCACGTGGAACTGCTCGCCGAACCAGCTCGTGAACAGGCTGTTGGCGGCCGCATAACTCAGGCCAACGATGAGGCCGGTCGTGATGAAGATGAGCGGCACGTTGCCGACCGACAGTGAGTAGAAAAAGGGGAACACGAGCACGCCCGACAACGCCTGACCCGTCATCGCGACGGGTTTTCGGCCGATGCGGTCGGCGAGCAGCGCGAGCCAGGGTTGCGTGCCGATCGCGATGAGGTTGCCCACCGCGAGCGCCCAGAGAATCGTCGTGGGCGCGACGGTGCCGATCTGCGTCGCGAACGCGATGCCGAAGCCCTGCAGGTAGGTGTAGATGAGTATCTGCACGCTCATGAGCGCGACCGACACGAACGCGACCGGGTGCGTGCGAATCATGAGCAAGAACGGCACGCGGCCGGTCGAGCGGAACGATCGCTCCTCGCGCTGCTGCGCGAACTCGCTCGACTCGTCGAGAGTGCGGCGCACGAGGTACGCAACGATGAGCACCAGCATCGACGCGAGGAACGGAATTCGCCAGCCCCACGCATCCCGCGCCGACGCATCCATCGCCTGAATCGGAATGAACGCGGCGGTTGAGAGCACCATGCCGGCGCTCACACCGGTGGCGGTAAAGCTCGAAAAGAAGGCGCGTCGGCCGACGGGCGACTCCTCGATCGAGAGCGACGAGGCGCCCGCGGTCTCGCCGCCAGCCGAGATGCCCTGCAGAATCCGCAGCAGCGTGAGCAGGATCGGCGCCCAGATACCCGCCTGCTCATACGTCGGCAGCAGGCCGATGCTGAAGGTCGCGATTCCCATGAGCGCGAGCGTCGCGACGAGCGTGTTGCGGCGCCCGATGCGGTCGCCGAGGTGCCCGAAGAGGAACGCGCCGAGCGGCCGGAACACGTAGCCAACCCCGAGCACGGCGAACGACTGGATCAGCGCCACCGTGGGGTTGTCGGAAGTGAAGAAGACGTGGCTGAACACCAGCGACGCGGCGGTCGTATAGATGAAGAAGTCGTAGTACTCGAGGGCGCTGCCGAGAAAGCCGGCGAGCGCGGCCTTGCGGGCACGGCGGTTCGGATGCGGTGCGTGGGTTTCGCGCGCGGGCGCGCTGGCGAGGTTGGTCACGGGGAGGTCCTTGATTCGGGGCTTCGGTCGCGACCGCGAGGAACCAGGGCTGTGGCGGTGCTGACGTTGAAAGTAACACCGGGTCGGCGCGCTGAACAGGGTCAGCGCGCGTTTGTTACGTCGCGGGATGCTCGGGCTCGGGCTCGGGCTCGGGCTCTGGGTCGGCGGGATGCTCGGGATGCTCGGGCGCGTGCGGCGTGACCCAGCGGCCGAGTCCGGGGAAGAGTCGCTGCCAGAGCTTGACGAAGTTGCCGACCGTGAGCGCGCCGAAGACCGTGCCCTCGCGCACGCCGACGAGTCCGTGGAACAGGAACAGCGAGACGACGGTAGCGAGAGTGACGAGCGTGACGTCGAAGGCCACCTTGATGTTGCCGAAGCGGCGGTGGCTCACGTCGGCGATTGCCTGCACGAGCCCCTCGCCGGGCACCATGAGCACGCGCGGTGTGACTTCGATCCAGACGCCGATTGAGAGCACGATCGTACCGACGATCGTGAGTAGCGCCTGCTGCCAGTACTCGGCGGGAGCGAGCTCGCGGAACACCCAGAGCCAGCCGTCGATCGCGACGCCGAAGAGCATCGCGGCAGGCAACTGGAGCAGCTGAATCCAGCGATAGCGGCGTCGCAGCAGCGCGATCTGCAGCACGATGAACACGGCGTTCATGATGATTGTGAGGCTGCCCACGGTGCCGATACCGGTGAACGAGAGCACGGTCGGCAGCGTCGAGATCGGCGCGGTGCCGAGGCTCGCGCGCACCGACAGCGCGACGCCGAACGACATGATCACGACGCCGACTGCGAAGACCAGGTACCTCGCCAGCAGTGACGCCCGTGCTCGCTCGTTCATCGCACCTCCCCCGCAAGTTTAGGCGCCACGATCGGGTGGTTTCGCTGCTCGACTGGGATGCGTCGAACTATGTCGGAGGCTCGAGGCAGGATGTTTTTGAGGCAGCGAGGTGCAGATTTGGCCGCCTCAGAGTTATCCACAGAACTCGTAATTATGTTCCCATTGCTCGCATTTTAAGCTAGAATTAATGTAGCAACTAGCATCCCGGAGGTGACCCGCATGGACATGTCCGCACCCGACAACTCCGAACAGCTCGACGCCTCGATGCAGCTGCTCCTTGACGCGTACTCTGCGTCGCACGTCCAGCGGGCCCGCCTCGATGCCCAAGACATTCGCATCCTCGCCATGGCTTATGCGGTCGCCGAGCAACGCACCGCGCTGAGCGCTCCGTTTCGGTCGGCACCGACGTCGTCGCAGGAGTTCACGTGGAACCTCCGCTCGGCCATGGGTGAGTTTGGCGCCGAGATTCGCGCGTCCGACCAGCTACTCATGAACAAGGCCCATCACGCCTATCGCGTCATGTGCGACTTCGAGGAGTTCTGGGAGGCACTCAACGCCGGCGAGATTGACCACGGCCACACCCGCGCGGTCGTGCGCCACGCGACCTCGCTTGAAGAAGACCAGCTCGCCGAGTACTCGAAGCTGGTGCTCGACTACGCCCGCGACCACACGGCGCCGCAGACCGATCGCTTCGCGAGCAAGTGCGCCGCCAGGCTCACCGCGGCGAAGTTCGAGGAGGCCCACGCGCTCGAGCGCGAGCAGCGCCGCGTCGTCATCGAGCACGGCGAGCAGGGCATGTCGACGCTCTGGGCCTACCTTCCGACGGTCGAAGCGACGATCATCGACGACCTGCTCACGCAACAGGCCCGCGCGCTCAGCAGCAGCGCTGGCGACGACGGGGCCAACGCTGCCGAAGGCGAGGGCGACACTGCCGAAGGCGATCTCCACGAGGGCAACGTCTACGAAGACACTCGCACGATGGATCAAAAGCGCGCCGATCTTCTCTGCGACACCCTCATCACCGCCACGCCGCAGCAGATCCTCGAGGGCGAGGCCAAGGGCAAGCCGCGGGTAACCGCGAGCGTGAGCATCGTCATCCCCATCATGTCGCTGCTCGACAATCCCGAGCTCGATTGCGACGTCGCGACCGTCAACGGCATGTCGCCCATCAGCGGCCCCGTCGCGCTCGACTGGGCGCGCAACGCTCCGCACCTGTTGCGCATCCTCACCGACCCCATCACGGGGCACGTCGTGACCGTCGACACCCGCATGCCCGATGCCTCGCTCAAGCGTTTCCTGCGCGCCCGCGACGTGCACTGCCGCTTCCCGGGCTGCCGCCGGCCCGTCGAGCGCTGCGATATCGATCACACCATCGCGGTCGAGCACGGCGGGCCGACCAGCCAGCCGAATCTTGGGCATCTTTGCCGACGACATCACGTGCAAAAACACGAGAAACCGTGGCAACTCATGCAATTGCCCAACGGGGACTACGTCTGGATCACCCCGGGCGGCAAGGTCGTGACCACCCAGCCCGAGCCGCCGGGTCCAAAGTTCGATCCGCCGCCGTTCTAGGCTGCGTGTCCAGCCTGCCGGTCTAGCCGGTCGCGCTGACCTGCCTCACTCGCGGGCGCATTGGCCTGCCTCACTCGCGAGGTCGGCGTAGTACTCGCGCTGCGCGGGGTAGTAGTCGTTGAAGTCGGGGAGCGCAGCGCCTGTTTTCGACGCGACGAGCTGGTCGAGGTAGTACTCCCAGCCCGGGCCGATCTCGCCGAGCTGCTCGAGCTCGACGCCGCACATGATGAAGCGTAGCTCGGTCGTGACATCCTCGGGCTCGAGCTCGAGGGCGACGTCCCAGCCGCCATCCTCGCCCACCGAAAGTAGGCGAACGCGGCGCGGGCGCTCGCACTCGAGAATCCGCATTTCGGCCCACTCGGAGCCCTCCTCGAAGCCGAGCTGCACGCGAATTGTCGCGCCGACCTCGGCCTCGCCCTCCCACGCGCCGAACCACTTCGCGGTGCGTTCGGGGTCGGTGATCTCGGCCCAAGCCTCGGCGAGGGATGCACTGAGCAGTCGGGTAAGTACGAGGTCGTGGCCGGTGTCGCTCGCGACGAGTTTGCCAGTGGGGTTCGGCGCCATTGCCGTGTCCTTTCATCGTGGGGGAAAAGACACCAGCGCCCTGCCGGGTTGGGGGAGGTTGGCAGGACGCTGGTGGATTTTGGGGCGAGGAATCTCGCAGGTCAACTCTGCACGATCAACCTCAAAGGATTGCCGAGAGTTGGCGCAAAGTGGGCGTTGACTCAGACGAGCCGACGCGCCTTACGCGCCGAGACCGAGCTGGCCGTCGACGGTGATCTTCACGTCGTCGCCGAGGGTGAGGCCGCCAGCCTCGGTGGGGGCGTTCCAGTTCACGCCGAAGTCCTTGCGGTTCACGGTCGTGGTGGCCTCGAAGCCGGCCTTCTTGTTGCCGTAGCCGTCGACGGTCTCGCCACCGATCTCGACCTTGAAGTCGACGGGCTTGGTGACGCCGCGGAGGGTGAAGTCACCGGTCACGATGACGTCGTCGCCGTCGAGGCGAGCGCCGGTCGACTTGAAGGTGATCTGGGGGAACTCGTCAGCGAGGAAGAAGTCGCTGGTGCGCAGGTGCTCGTCGCGCTGAGCCTGCTTGGTGTTGACCGACTTGACCTCGACGGTGCCCTCGACGCTCGACTCGGTGGGGTTCTCGGCGACCACGACGGTGCCGGCGAACTCTTCGAAGACGCCCTTCACCTTCGAGATGGCGAGGTGGCGAACCGAGAAACCAATCTCGGTGTGTGCGGGGTCGATGGTCCAGGTACCGGGGGTGATGGTGGTCATGCGCTGCTCCTTTGGATTTACTTGCAGGTACAACCTATGCGCCTTCATTTGAATGCGCAAGGGGCAACCGGAAGATTCTCAGCAATCCGACTGGCCGCAGCCTTGAGAGCAGCTATGTGTGTCCGGGGCCTTGTGCCCAGCTCCTTGTGTCTGAGCCCTCGGCAACCTCACCCCGGCATAATGAGCGGCATGTTTGCTCGTCGCCTCCGCCGCGCGGTGGCACGACGGGCCCGGAAACCCGAGGTCGAGCGCTACACCGAGGCCGAGCTTCGCCGGCGCAAGGTGCGACCGAACTGGTGGGGCATCACGGGCGCGCAGGTCACCTCGTGGATCGCCCTCGGCCCGAGCTTCCTCCCCCGCACCTGGTGGATGACCGCCGGCAGCCTCGCGTTCTCACAGCTCTACGGCTACGGCATCGGCAGCTCGCTGCGCTGGCTGCGGCGCGCCATCATGCCGTTCCTGCGCCGCAGCTTCCCGGGCACCGACTTCGCGCGGGTCCCCGACGCCCTCGCGCAGGCGTGGCGCATCTCGGTCGTCACCACGCTGGTCGGCGGCACGATCTGGGCGTTCGGCGCATCCGTGCCCCGGCAGCGCGAGATCGCGCGCCTCGTCGACCGCCTGCCGCCGGATGCGCGCACGCAGCTCGCGGGCATCACCGCCGGTACGGGCTTCACGACGCTCGCGCTCGGGGTCATCGCGCTGTTCCGGCTGCAGTCGCGCGGCACGCGCCGCCTGCTGCAGCGTTTCCTCCCCGCACTCGCCGCACCGTTCTCGGGCGCTTTCGTCACGTTCGCGGCGACCTACTACCTCAACCGCTCAGTGCTCTGGGACCGCCTCATGGCGATGCTCCGCGGCCGGGCGGCCGAGCGCAACCTGCAGCCGCTGCCGGGCCGCACAGCGCCCGAGCAACTCGAGCGCAGTGGATCAAGCCCCTCATACGAACCGTTCAGCACGCTGGGCCGACACGGCAAGGCGATCGTCAGCGACGGCCCCCGCCGCGCCGACATCGAACGCTATTGGCGGGCCCGCGGCAACGGCTCGGGGCCGAGCGACGAAGAGATTCTCGAGCCCATCCGTGCCTACGTCGGCCTCCGCGCGCAGGTTTCGATTCCGGATGCGGCGAAGCGCGCCGTCCGCGAGCTGAAGCGGGCGGGGGGTTTCGAGCGCGAACACCTCTGCATCGCCGTCGGCACGGGCACCGGCTGGCTCAGCGACTGGTCGATGGGCTCGTTCGAGTACCTCACGCGCGGCAACTGCGCGACGGTGAGCCTGCAGTACACCGTGCTCACGAGCGCGCTCGCCATCATCGCCGACCGCAAGTCGCCGCAGCTCACGGCCCAACGGCTCTACCGCGAGGTGATGCTCGAGCTGCTGAAAATCCCACCCGAGCGCCGACCGAAGCTCTACATGCAGGGCGAGTCGCTCGGCGCGTTCGGCGCACTGTCGGTCTTCAGCGACGCCGCGGACATGGTCGAACGCCTCGACGGCGCGATCTGGGCCGGCACGCCGCAGTTCTCGCCGATCTGGCAGGAGCTCGAGGCCGAGCGCGCGCCGGGCTCGCCGCAGATCCTCCCGCGCATCCGCGACGGCGTGAACATCCGCTTCTCGAACCGCAGCGAGGATCTCACCGGCCCCGTCGGCGGCGAGCCGTACGAGTCCTGGAACGCCCACCGCTTCTACTTCCTCCAGCACCCGAGCGACCCGGTCGTCTGGTGGCACCCGAACCTCATCTGGCAGGAGCCGGAGTGGATGCGCCAACCGCACGGCCACGACGTCACGCCACGCATCAGCTGGTGGCCGTGGGTGACGTTCTGGCAGGTCGCGGCCGACATGCCGAACTCGATCGGTTCGAAGGGCGGCCACGCCCACCGCTACTTCGAGGAATACGTGCCCGCGTGGGCGCAGATCCTCGGCCGCGACGAGGAGATCGCGCCGCTCACCGCCGAGGTGGCCCGGAACATCCACCCGCATTAGCGTGCGGGCACGACCGACCGAGCGAGGTCGCGCGGCTACGCCTCGACCGCGGCCTTCGCGGCGCGCTGCGCCTGCGCGACCTCGTCCATGAACCGCATGACGTCCTTATCGACGAAGATGTCGCCGGGCGTGAGTGGGCGGTTGAGGTAGAGCCCCTCGAGCGAGCGGATGCGCGACAGTGCGACGTAGGTCTGACCCGGCGAGAATGCGCGCGCCCCGAGGTCGACCACGGCGCGGTCGTAGGTCTTGCCCTGCGACTTGTGGATGGTGACGGCCCACGCGAGGCGCAGCGGGAACTGGTGGAACTCCCCCACCACCTCGCGCGAGAGCTGCTTCGACTCGGGGTCGATCTGGTACTTGAGCTTCTCCCATACGATCGGCTCGACCTCGTGCTCTTCGCCGTCGATCTCGACGTAGACGGTGCGACTGATGCGCGACACCTCACCGACCGAGCCGTTCACCCAGCGGCCGTCGGAGTCGTTGCGCAGGAACATCACCTGCGCGCCCTCCTTGAGCACGAGCTCGGTCTCGGCGGGGAACGTGCGGGCGCCCTCGAAATCCCCATGGATCTCGGCGGCCGCGGTCATCGCGCGGCCGGGCAGCTGCTCGAGCTCGCGGGCGTTGATGCGGTTCACGGTCGCGTTCTTCGAGGCGAGCGTGATGATGCCGTCGTTCGGCGCGGGGCGCGCGCCGACCTCGTTGAGGCGGGTCGCCATCGGCGCGGTCACGCGGCCGTAGCGCACGGCGGTGAGCAGCGAGCGGAACTCGTCGTCGTGCTGCCGGTGAATCTCGCGCAGGGTGTGGATGCGCAGCTCGGCCTCGCGCCAGACGTGCGCGTCGAAGAACCACATCGAGCGGTAGTTCTCGCGCAGCCACGAGCGCTCTGTGGGGTCGCTCGGCGGCACCGGGGCGAGCTGGAACGGATCGCCGAACATGACGACCTGCACGCCGCCGAAAGGCTCGGATGCGCGCTCGCGCGCCTGGCGCAGCGAGCGGTCCATCGCGTCGAGCAGATCGGCCGACACCATCGACACCTCGTCGATGACGAGGGTGTCGATCTGCTTGAGCAGCCGCTTTACGTCGCGGTTCTGCTCGATCGGCTGGTTGCCGATGATGCCGATCGGCAGCTTGAACAGCGAGTGGATGGTCTGGCCGCCGACGTTGAGCGCGGCCACGCCCGTCGGGGCGCAGATCACGAGCTTCTTGTCGCTGTGGAACGAGAGGTGATTCAGCAGCGTCGACTTGCCGGTACCGGCGCGGCCGGTAACGAAGAGGTGCTCGGTCGTCTGCTCGATCGCGTCGTAGACGGCCTGCTGCTCGGCGGTGAGTTGCAGCGTCACTGTCCCACCCCATCCTTCTCGGCCAATCGCTTGAAGCGCTCATTGTAGGCACGCAGCTCGGCGTCCTCGTCGCGCAGCGCCCGGCGATCCTCGCGCGCGGCACGGCGCTTGTCCGACCTGAACCACTGCAGTCCGACGAGCAAAGCGAGGATCACGGTCGGGAACTCGCCAATGCCCCAGGCGATCGCGCCGCCGATCTGCTGGTCGACGATCGCCGATTCGGCGCCCCAGTCGCGGCCGGTCGCGCCGTACCAGTCGGCGACAAGCAGGCCTGTGCCGGTCATCACGGCGAGGCCGAAGAAGGCGTGGAAGGTCATGACGAGCACGAGCGAGATGAGCCGCATCGGGTACGAGGCCCGGGTGCGCGCGGGGTCGTCGCCGACGAGCGACTCGACGAAGAGGTAGCCCACGATGAGGAAGTGGGCGATCATCCACATGTGCCCGACGTGGTCGTACGTCGCCCAGCGGAACAGCGGGGTGAAGTAGAACATGAGCAGCGCAATCGCGAAGTTCACGCCCGCGACGATCGGGTGCGAGAAGAACTGCGCCCACTTCGAGTGCACGATGTGCAGCGCCCACTCGCGGCCGCCCATCGAGCCGTCCTTGCGCGCCTTGACGCTGCGCAGCAGCAGTGTCATCGGGGCGCCCATGACGAGGAAGATCGGCACGATCATCGAGAGGATCATGTGCTCGGTCATGTGGAAGCTGAACAGGAAGCGCCCGTAGACGTAGAGCGGGCCGTTGACGTTGTAGAGGAAGATCGCGACGCCGACGGTGACCGAGACCGCGCGCCAGATCGGCCACGCGTCGCCGCGGCGGCGCAGGCGGGCCACGCCGACGTAGTAGTAGATGAGGCCGATGACCGCGAGGGCGGTCCAGACCGGGTTGAGGGTCCACTCGGTGAACAGGCGCGAGACGTCGAAGGGCGGGGGCAGTTCGTCGCCCGAGAGCAGCTGGGCCGGAGTCGGCTGCGAGAGCTGGTCGGCGGTCACGGGCGACTGCGGGCTCGGGGTGCGGCCGAGGGCCGCGGCGGCGCCCGAGACGGCGCCCATCACGAGCAGCTCGATGCCGAGCAGCCACGCGAGGGGCGCGGCGGTCGAGCTCCCCTGCGCGAGCCGGGTGCGCATCCGGTTGATGAGGAAGCTGCGCTGCAGCACGCCGAAGCCGCCGAGCACGACGAGTAGCACGATCTTCGCAAGCATGATCAGGCCGTAGCTCGTGGTGAACAGCTGCGAGAAGTCAGACATGTTCACGAACGCGGTGACGATACCCGAGAAGGTCACGACCGCAAACGAGATCAGCGCGAGCTGCGAGAAGCGCTCGACGAGCGCGAGGCGGCGCGCATCGCGGTCGGCGTCGGCGCGCGCGGCGACCGCGAGTACCGTGACGACGACGAGGCCGCCGACCCACACGGCCGCGCCGGTGAGGTGCACCGTGAGCCCGCCAACCGCGAGGTCGTGGGAAGCGGCGCCCACGGCATGCCCCATGGTCGCGATCGGCCAGAGGCAGAGCAGGGCGAAGCCGGTGGCGAGCAGCGTGCCCCAGCGCGAGCGCACCGCGAACACGACGGTCGACAGCATGATCACCATGACGGTGGCCATGAGCCACATCTGGCCGAGCTCGAGGTTGGTGAGGAAGTACCACATGCCCTGGCCGAAGCTCGCGTCGAACGAGAACGGCACGGCCGAGACGTCGAGGTAGGTGAGCATCGAGGTGAGGATGCTCGAGAGTGCCCAGGCGACGCTGCCGCCCTGCGCGAGCGTCATGGCGCGCTCAAACTCGGGCTTGTCGCGGCTGCACGCGAAGACGGCCATGCAGAGGCCGCCGATGGTGAGCGAGGCGGTGAGGTCGAAGCTCAGACGAAGGATCGGCAGACCCCAGCGCACGATTGGGCCCGGGTCGCCGATGGTGAGCGGCGCGGCACCGCCACCGAATGCGAGAGCGGCCCACGTGACAAGGAGTGCGACCAGGATGAGGCCGGCCGGACCCCAGCGCAGCAGCTGCAGCGTGGCGGGCGACCAGCCGGTGCGACGATCGGATGCTGGCATGGTCCTTCAAGGGTACTCGGCTGCCTCGGGCGGGACCGCGTGACGCGGGCGGAAACGCGGAACGCCGCCCCGTGGGGCGGCGTTCGCGGGGTTGGGGAACCCGGGGGTGCTACTTGACCGCAGCCTTGAGCTTCGATCCAGCCGAGATCTTGACGCCCTTCGAAGCGGCAATCTCGATCTCTTCACCGGTCTGGGGGTTGCGGCCCTTACGCGCGGCGCGCGAGGTCTGCTCAACCGAGAGCCAACCGGGGATGGTGACCTTGGTGCCCTTCGCGGCGTTCGCGGCGAGCTGCTGGAACAGGCCGTCCAGAACAGCGTTCACGGTCGCCTGGCTCTGACCGGTCTCGGCCGCGATGGTCGCGACGAGTTCGGTCTTGTTCACGGTGTTGTCTGCCATGTGTGCCCTCCTACGGACGCAGGTGCTCGCGGGCGCGAGCGCAGTCATTGCTTATCGGTCGCCGCCGTGCGGGGAGGCCCGGCGTGCGGCAACGTCGCCAAACTAACACCCACGCGGCGTGTTCGTTGAATTTACGCGGGTTTTGGCGTGTTTTGCCCAGGATTCCCATGCGATTGGGAGCCTTCCTGACCCCGATGGGGTAATGAACTTTCGCGGCAAACAACGACGACCAATGGCAAACAACAACGCGGGCGTGCACCGAAGTGCACGCCCGCGTCATGAAGTACTGCGGTGTCAGCTAGTGACTACCAGCTCGACTTGCGGATGCCGGGCAGCTCGCCACGGTGCGCCATCTCGCGGAAACGGACACGCGAGATGCCGTACTCCGAGAGGACGCCACGGGGGCGGCCGTCGATCGAGTCGCGGTTGCGCACGCGCACCGGCGAAGCGTTGCGGGGCAGCTTCTGGAGACCCACGCGGGCCTCCTCGCGCGACTCGTCGGTGCCGTTGGGGTCAACGAGCTGCTTCTTGAGCTGCAGGCGACGCTCGGCGTAGCGGGCGACGATCTCCTTGCGCTCTTCGTTCTTTGCGATCTTGCTCTTCTTCGCCATGTTTAGCGCTCCTCACGGAAGTCGACGTGCTTGCGAATCACCGGGTCGTACTTCTTGAGCACGAGGCGGTCCGGGGTGTTCCGGCGGTTCTTCTTGGTCACGTAGGTGAACCCAGTACCGGCGGTGGAGCGGAGCTTGATAATCGGACGGATGTCCTGACCCTTCTTGGCCATTAGAGCTTCACTCCCTTCTTGAGGAGGTCGGCGACAACCGCGTCAATGCCGCGGGCGTCGATGACCTTGATGCCCTTGGCCGAAAGCGTGAGGGTCACGCTGCGGCCGAGCGAGGGCACGAAGTACTTCTTCTTCTGAATGTTCGGGTCGAACCGACGCTTGGTGCGTCGGTGCGAGTGCGAAATGTTGTGACCGAACTGCGGTGTAGCACCGGTCACCTGGCACACTGCTGCCATTGCCTTCTCCTTCAATACCGCAACACGCATGAACGTGCTGCCCAAGATCTCTTGTCGGCACCCGAGCGAGCTGTCAGTGATGAACCTCGTCCGAGCACGGTTACGCCGGAGGGGAACCCCAAGCGCACCAGCGACTTACTCTACCGGGCAGGATGCGGTACGGCAAGCATTAATTGTCTGCGGCAGCACCAGTCTTGGCGGCAACTTCGGCGCCAGCAGCGGCGCGGCACTCGGCGCAGATGCCGAAGACCTCGAGGTCGTGCGTGATCGCGCTGAAGCCGTGCTGCTTCGCGACCTTCGCGGCCCAGGCCTCGACCTCAGGGGCCTCGACCTCGACGGTGCGGCCGCAAACGCGGCAGACAAGGTGGTGGTGGTGCTGCTCGGTATCGCAGGCGCGGTAGCGCTCGCCGTCGGGGCCAAGCATGGTGTCGGCCTCGCCGTCCTCGGCGAGCTGCGCGAGGGCGCGGTAGACGGTCGCGAGGCCGATGCGCTCGCCCGCGTCGCGCAGCTTGTGATGGAGGTCCTGCGCGCTCACGAACGCGGGTTCTACCGCGAGCGCCTCACGGATCGCTTCACGCTGCTTCGTCGTGCGACGAGGCACGACGCGCTCCTGCTCAGACATACTTCACCTCGCCGCCAGTGTAGCCAGGCGCCAGGCGCCGCGCCCCGCGATTGACTGCGAGTGCGATGAGGAACACCAAGGTCGCCGCCAGCGCCATCGAGCCGCCGGCGGCGATCGAGAACCACTGCGAGGCGTAGAGGCCGAGCACGGCGCTACCCGCGCCGAGCAGGCTCGCGACCGGGATCATCCATTCAATGCGCCGCACGAGCAGCTTGGCTGCGGCGGCCGGTGCCGCGATCATCGCGATTGCGAGAATCGAGCCAATCGCGGGCATGGTCGTGACGACGGTGCCGACGATGAGCACGAGTGTGAGCGCCTCGACGCGCGACTCGCTGCCGCCGCTCGCGACGAAGCCCTCGCGGTCGAAGGTCGAGAAGAGGAGGTCTTTCCAGCACGCGGTGACCGCGACGATGGCGACCACGAGCATCCCGGCGATGAAGAGGATGCTCGAGGTTGGGATGCCGATGATCGAACCGGTGAGGAACGAGTCGACGCGCGACTGCAGGCCGGGCACGAGCGAGTGCATGAACACGCCGAGCGCGTAGCCGAACGAGAGCACGATGCCCGCGGCCACCTGGCGCCCCTGGCGGCGAATGCGCCCGAGCAACAGCATGAACCCAACGAGCACGAGACCCATGACGAAGGCACCGAGCACGATGTGCACGCCAAGGATCGCGGCGAGCACGCCGCCCGGGAACGTCGCGTGGGTGAGGGCGACCGTGAAGAATGCGCGCTGGCGCAGTACGACGAGCGAGCCAACGATGCCGCAGAGCAGGCCGACGAGGATGCCCGTGACGAGTGCCGAGGCGAAGATGGTCATGCGCGCACCCGCTTTCGCCGCGTGATGGCGGTCACGCCCGCGACCACGAGGTAGAGCGTGACAAGCACGAGCACGAGTACGGCCGAGGGCGAGACGTTGAGCCGCGCATCCACCGACAGCCAGTAGCCCGAGACGAGGCCGAGGAACGAGGCGAGGAGCGCGGCGCCGGCGGCGATCGGCACGATCAGGGCGAGGCGGAAAGAGATGAGCCGACCGACCGCGGCGGGCACGATGAGCAGGGCGAGGACGAGCAGGTTACCGACCGCGCGGGAGGCCGCGACGACCGTGAGCGCGATCGCGACGTTGAGCAGCAGCTCGTATCGGAGCACGGGCATCCCGCTCGCCTCGGCGGACTCGCGGTCGAAGGCGACCGACACCTGCTCTTTCCACGTGAGCCCGACGATAAGCAGGGCGATAACGCCGAGCACACCGATGACGAGCAGGTCGTCGTGCGAAATCGTGAGCAGTTGGCCGAACAGCAGCGTCTCGAGGCCGGTCGCGTAGCTCGTCGAGCGCGACACGATGACGATGCCGATCGCGAAGGCGCCGGCAAGCAGCACGGCAGTGTTTGCGTCGGTGCCCGCGCCGCGGCGTGACGCGAGTGTCAGCAGCACGGTCGCGATAAGCGCGGCAATGACGGCGCCGAGGTACACGGCCGTGCCGCTCCCCTGCCCCGCGACGAACCCGATGACGACGCCCGGGAACACGGCGTGCACGAGGCCGTCGCTGACAAATTCGAGCTCGCGCAGGTTCAGGGCGACGCCCACGACGGCGGCGACCACCGCGAGCGCAGCGAGCGCGATCGCCGCGGTCTGCATGAACGGCGCGCCAAAGATGACGTCGACCCCGGTCACAGCAGTGGCTTGTCGGGGGTCGCGACGGGGTGCGGGTGGGCGACGAGGTCGCTGTGCGTGTCGAAGTGGTCGTGCGATTCGCCGAAGGTCTCGGCGATCGCCTCGGGCTGGAGTACCTCGTGAATGTCGCCGTAGGCGATCTGGTGCTGGTTGACGAGCAGCACGTGCGTGCACACCTGGTGCGCGAGCTCGAAGTCGTGCGTCGACACGACGATGCCCATGCCAGCCTCGCGCAGCTCGCGCAGGGTCTGCATCAGCGCCTTGCGGTTCGGGGTGTCGAGGCCGTTGAACGGCTCGTCGAGCAGCAGGATGCGCGGGCGGGTCACGAGGGCGCGCGCGAGAAAGCCGCGCTGCCGCTGGCCACCCGAGAGGTCGCCAAAGCGGCGCTCGGCCACGTCGACGAGGTTGACCCGTTCGAGGGCCTCCTGCACCGCATCCCTGTCGGCCCGGCCTGGCCACCGCAGGGGGCCGAGCGCGCGGTAGCGGCCGAGCATGACGACCTGGCGCAGCGAAATCGGAAACTCGAGGTCGATGTGATCGTGCTGCGCGAGGTAGCCGACGTGCGCCGCCGCAGCGCGGGGACGGCCGCCGAGCACGGCCAGTTCGCCGGTCGTGGGGGCGACGAGGCCGATCATGCTCTTGAGCAGCGTCGACTTGCCCGAGCCGTTCGGCCCCACGAGCGCGAGCGCCTGCCCCTGCGCAAGTTGCAGGTTCAGGCGCTCGGCCGCTGGCGTACGGCCGTCATAGCTCAGTGTGACGTCGCGGTAGCGCAGGAGTTCGTCGGTCAATTGGTCTCCGTGAGCGAGGCGGGCACCTCGGCCACCGTGGCACCCCAGGAGTCGAGGATCTGCTCAGTGTTGTGGATGGTCGAGGAAATGTAGGTAGCGCCGTCGCTGTCGGCCGCACCGAGCGAGTCGGTGTAGAGCGCGTCATCGCCTGAGTAGACCTTAACGCCGGCCTGCTCCGCGATCGCCTCAGCCGTCGTCGGCTTGAGCTGCGACTCGGTGAAGACGGCAGGCACACCCGACTCCTTGATCTTCTTCACAAGGTCGTTCACCTCGGCGACCGACGGCTCGGCGTTGTCCTCCCAGCTCGGCATGACCGAGCCGATGAAGGTGATGTCGTAGGCGTCGTTGTAGTAGGTGAGGGCGTCGTGGTTCGTCGCGAGCAGGCGATCGGCTGCGGGCACCTGGTCGATGCTCGTCGAGATCCACTCGTCGAGGTCGGCGAGCTTCGCCTCATACGCCTCGGCGTTCGACGTGATTGTCGCCGCATTGTCGGCGCTCGCCGTCTCGAGGCCCTCGGCAACGTTCTGCACCATGATCTCGGCGTTGGCCGGCGAGGTCCAAATGTGCGGATTGCCCGCAGCGTGGTCGTGCTCCTCGTGGTCGCTGTCCTCTTCGGCCGCATGGTCGTCGTCGTCATCGGTACCCATCGGCGTGATGCCCTCCGAGGCGTCGATGACCGTGCCGTCGAAGCCGGCCGAGGCGAGGGTGTCGTCGATCCACGGCTCGAGGTCCATGCCGTTGATCACGACGATGTCGGCGGTGCGAATCACCTCGAGATCGGCGGCCGTCGGCTCGAAGCTGTGCACCGACGAACCGGGCTGGAACAGGCTTGTCACCTCGGCGTCGGTGCCCTTGGTGAGGTTGAGGGCGAAGTCGTGCAGCTGCGTCGTGGTGGTGACCACGTTGAGGCCGTCCGCCGGGCCGCTTGCCGCGGTGGCGCATCCAGTCACGCCAATCGCGACGATCGTCGCGCCGGCCGCTCCGAGCAGTGCGCGCGTGAACTTCCGCAAGGCTGGTTCCTATCTAGCGAGCGTCGGCGACAAAAGAGGGTGGCCGCTCGACGCTTGCGCAGCTGCGACCGAGCTAAACGATAACCGTTCTCATTGCGGCTCGCAAGAATGGTCAGCCTTGCCACTCGCTCGCGAGCAGGCCGTAGCAAACGAGGTCGTGGCGGCGCTCGCCAACGCGCAAGGCACTGCGGCGCGTGCCCTCCTCGGTGAACCCGAGCCGCGTCGCGAGGGCCCGGCTGCGGTCGTTGCCGACCGCGACCTGCAGCTCGATGCGCACCTGTTCGAGCGGGCCGAACGCGTGCGCGATGAGCGCCTCACATGCCCGGCGCACGAGCCCCTGGCCTTCGAACTCGGCGGCGACCCAGTAGCCGATCTCGCTGACGCGGTCGTTGGCGTTCACCTGGCGAAGTTCGATCGAACCAGCGAGGCGGCCGTCGACCTTGATGAAGCAGGGCAGGCTCGTGCCCGCGACGTACTTCTGCAGCTGACCGCGCAGGAACTCGCGCTGCTGCTCGAGCGGCTGCACCTCGCGCGCCCAGTTCTCCCATTCGCCGATGCGCCCTTTGTTCGCTTCGAGCACCTCGGCGAGCGCCTCGGCATCGCCGACGCCGCACAGGGTGAGGGTGGCGCGGTCGTCGAGCGGATGCGTGAAGAATGTCATTGCGAAAGCCTACGGCGTGTGGGTGGGGCAGGCGTGACGTTCCGAGCTCGCGTTCCCGGGCCACGCCAAGCCTTCAGTGCTTCGCTCGAGCCATGACTACGACAGTCGACCGCATCGCCGAAGAAGCCGAACGTTTGACCACGACCATCGCCGCCACCGATCCATCCGCCCCGGTACCAAACTGCCCGGGATGGACCGCACAAGACCTCCTCGCCCACGTCACCGAAGTGCATGAGTTCTGGGGGCAACTGCTCGCCACGGGGGCGCGCACCGACGAAGATTCCGAGTCGATCGAGGCCGCCAAGGTGCCCATGCCCGAGGGCGACGGCGCCGTCGAGGCCCTCGTGCCGCGTCGCCAAGCGGCCACCGCGACGCTCGTCGAGCAACTCACCGCCCGCGACGAAGCCGAACCCCTTTGGACCTGGTTCTCGGCCGATCAGTCGGTCGGCTTCGCGCGCCGCATGCAGCTGCACGAGGCGACGATGCACCGCGTCGACGCCGAGCTCGCGGCCGGAAAACCGCTGACGCCGATCGACCCCGAGGTCGCCGGCGACGGCGTCGCGCAGGTCATCGAAGTGATGCACGCGAGCGCCTACGACTGGATCCCCGAGTGGGCCACGGTCGAGCAATTAGCCACGCTCACGCTCACGCCGACGGATGCGGGGCAGCCGGTCGAGGTCGAAATCTCGCGCTGGGGGGGGGCACTCGGCCGCGCGACGGCAAGGAGATCAGCTCCCTCATCGCGCGACCGCTGCAGGCCGACACCGACGCCGGGAGCCTGCCGCACGCCAGCGCATCCGCCGACGCCGCCGCGCTCTACCTGTGGCTCTGGGGCCGCGGCGAGCCGGTCGAGGTGACCGGCGACGCCGACGCGGTCGAGATCGTCACGGAACTCGTCGCGCAGGGGATCGACTAGCTCACACTAATCGAGCAGCAGCGCCGGCTCCTCGACGATGCGCGCGACATCGGCGAGGAAGCGCGAGGCGACATCGCCGTCGACGAGGCGGTGGTCGAAGCTCGCGGCGAGCGTCGTGACCTGGCGGACGCGCACCTCGTCGTCGACCACCCATGGCTTCGGGCGCACGGTGCCGAACGCGAGGATGCCGACTTCGCCGGGATTGAGCACGGGCGTGCCCGAGTCCATACCGAAGACGCCGATGTTCGTGATGGTGAACGTGCCGCCCTGCTGATCGGCGGGCGGGGTCTTGCCGTCGCGCGCCGTGATGGTGAGCTCCTGCAGCGATTCGGCGAGCTCGCGCATCGACATCTCGTGGGCGTTCTTGATGTTCGGCACGAGCAGGCCGCGGGGCGTGGCAGCGGCGATGCCGAGGTTCACGTAGTGCTTGATGATGTATTCCTCATCAGTCCACGTGGCGTTTGTGGTGGGGTTGCGCTGAATCGCCCACATGACGGCCTTCGCGATGAGCAGCAGCGGCGACACCTTGATGCCGGCGAAGTGGGGCGACTCCTTGAGCCGCTTGACGTACTCCATCGTGCGGGACGCGTCGACATCGACAAACAGCGTCACGTGCGGCGCCGTGAACATCGACTGCACCATGTTCTGCGCGATCATCTTGCGCACGCCCTTGACGGGGTGGCGCTCCTCGCGCTCCTCGTTCCAGTTCGGCGTCTCGAGGTTTGTAAACAGCTTCGCCTGCTCGGCGTGACGAATCACGTCGTCGCGGGTGATCTCGCCGGCCTGGCCCGTCGCGGTGACCGATGAGAGGTCGACCTCGAGGTCCTTCGCGAGCTTGCGGATCGGCGGCTTCGCGATGATCGGGAACGCGGCTGCCGCGGGCACGGATGCGGGCAGCTCGGGCTTCTTGCGGCGCTCCGCGGCGGCCTTCGCCGCGCGGCGGGCGTTCGAGGCGTGACGCGCGCTGCGGCGCGAGCTCGCGGCCGGTGCCGAGCCGTAGCCGACGAGGCTCGCACCGACCTCGGCGTCGCCCTCCTCGCTCACGCTCTGCGCCGCATCCTGCTCGGCCTCGGCCACTTCGGGGGTCGTAATGCCGGGGTGGCTGTCGCCATCAGGGTCGGCCGGGTCGGTCCAGGTGAGGATCACGCTGCCGACCTCCACTTCTTCGCCCTCGGCGGGGATCAGCTCGTCGATCACGCCGGCAAATGGGCTCGGCATCTCGACCAGCGACTTCGCGGTCTCGACCTCGACGAGCACGTCGTTGACCGCGACGGTGTCGCCGGCCCTGACGTGCCAGTTCACGATGGTCGCTTCGGTCAGGCCCTCACCGATTTCCGGCAGTTCGAACTCGATGCTCATGGTCGACTCCTAGTACTCGAGCACGCGGTCGACGGCGTCCAGCACGCGGTCGACGTCGGGCAGGTAGACGTTCTGCAGGCGGGTGGGCGGGAACGGCACGTTGTACGCCGAAACGCGAAGCACTGGCGCCTCGAGCGAGTAGAAGCAGCGCTCAGTCAGGGTGGCGGCGAGCTCGCTGCCGAGCGAGACGTTGCCCGGCGCCTCCTGCGCGACGACGACGCGGCCGGTCTTGCGCGCCGACTCGATGAGCGGGGCGTAGTCGATCGGCGCGAGCGTGCGCAGGTCGACAACCTCGATCGACACGCCATCCTTCGACGCGAGGTCGGCGGCCTGCAGGTTCATCGCGGTCTGCGCGCCGAAGCCGATGAGTGTCACGTCCGTGCCCTCGCGGGCCACGCGGCTCTCGTGCAGCGAGACGGTTTCGAGCGCGGTGTCGACCTCGCCCTTCGGCCAGTAGCGCGACTTCGGCTCGAGGAATACGACCGGATCATCGCTGCGAATCGCCTGCTGGATCATCCAGTAGGCATCATTCGGCGTCGACGGCGAGACCACGCGCAGGCCCGGTGTGTGGGCGAAGTAGGTCTCGGGGCTCTCCTGGTGGTGCTCGACCGCGCCGACGTGCCCTCCGTACGGGATGCGGATGACGAGCGGGAGCTTCACGTTGCCGTCGGTGCGGGCCGGGATCTTCGCGAGCTGCGTCGTGATCTGGTCGAAGCCTGGATAGACGAAACCGTCGAACTGAATCTCGCAGACGGGCCGGTAGCCGCGCATCGCGAGGCCAATGGCGGTGCCGATGATGCCCGACTCGGCGAGCGGGGTGTCGAACACGCGGTGCTTGCCGAAGTCACGCTGGAGGTGCTCGGTGATGCGGAAGACGCCGCCCAGCGGGCCGATGTCTTCGCCCATGAGCAGCACCTTCTCGTCAGCCTCGAGCGCGGCGCGCAGGCCGGCGTTCATGGCACGGGCGAGGGGCAGATTCTGTCGCTCGTCGGTCATTCGTTCTCCTCCAGCGACGCCTCAAAGCCCAGGAACTCGCCGATCTCGGCCTCGATGAGCGGATGCCGTTCGGCGTAGATGCCGGTGAACATCGCCATGGGCTCGGGGTTGGGCAGCGCGAGCGTACGGCGGCGCACGTCGGCGGCGTAGTCCTTCGCCTCGGTCTCGATGCCGTCGAAGAAGTCGTCGCCCTCACCCTCGGCGCGCAGGTAGGCGACAAGGCGAGTGATGGGGTCGCGATCGCGCCAGAACTGCTCTTCTTCGCGGGTGCGGTACTTCGTCGGGTCGTCGCTCGTCGTGTGCGCACCCATGCGGTACGTCAGCGCCTCGATGAACGCGGGGCCTTCACCAGCGCGGGCGCGGTCGAGGAACTCGAGCGACACGGCGTAGCTCGCCATGACGTCATTGCCGTCGATCTGCACGCCGGGCATGCCGAAGCCGTCGGCGCGGCGGTAGAGCGGGGTGGGCGACTGCACCGAGACTGGCACCGAGATCGCCCACTGGTTGTTCTGCAGGAAGAAGACCTGCGGGGTGTCGTAGCTGCGCGCGAACACGAGCGCCTCGTTGAGGTCACCCTGGCTCGTCGAGCCGTCGCCGAAGTAGACGATGGTCGCCTCGTCACGCTCGGGGTCACCGGTGCCGACGAGACCGTCGAGTCGCTGGCCCATCGCGTAGCCCGTCGCGTGCAGCGTCTGCGTCGCAATGACGAGGGCATAGTTGCGGAAATTTCCGCTCGTTTCCGGTTCCCAGCCCGCGTTCGTCACACCGCGCAGCAGCGCGAGGATGTTCACCAGGTCGAGACCGCGCACGAAGCCAACACCGTGCTCGCGGTACGACGGGAACACCGTGTCCTGCGGTTTGAGCGCGAGCGCCGAACCGATCTGCGCGGCTTCCTGCCCCTCGGCCGGCACGTAGAGCGCGAGCTCGCCCTGACGCTGCAGGTTCGTCGCCTCGCGGTCGAACGCGCGCACGAGCCGCATCGACCGGTACGCCTCGCGCCACAGGGCAGGGTCGGCCTGCTCGAGCCGCGCGAAATACGGCTCAGCCGCCTCGCTGCGGGCGAGCGTGCCCTCGGGGGTGAGTAGCTGCACCGTGGCGGTGCTCGGGTCAGTTGGACTCACGTTCGACGTGCCTCCTCGAAGCGGATCAACCTTGCCAGTCTATGACCGAGTCAGCCGCGAACGCTGGAGGATGAACACAGCGAGTTGCCGGAATCCACTGTGTTCTTCCACAAGCCTCCGGTGCCCGGCGACTACTCCGCGTCGGTCTGGCGCAGGTCCGGGTACCGCTCGATCGCCTGCCAGCAGGCTGCGAGCAGCGGCGAGACCGAGGCCTCTTCGCCGATCGACACGCGCAGGCCGTCGCCCGGGAACGCGCGGGCGACGATGCCGCCCTCGAGCAGAATCTCGTTGACGCCCTCGGTCTGCTCGCCGGCCGGCAGCCACACGAAGTTTGCCTGGGTCTCGGGCACGCGCCAGCCCTGGTCGATGAGCGCGCGGCGCACCTCGTCGCGGCGCGCGGTGATCTCGTTGACCCGCTCGCGGATCGCGTCGGCCTCCTGCATCACCGCGAGCGTCGCGGCCTGCGCCTGCTCCGAGATGGTGAAGGGGATGGCCGTGGTCGCGAACGCCTGCAGCACCTGCGCGTTGCCGAGCATGTAGCCGACGCGGAGGCCGGCGAGGCCGTACGCCTTCGAGAAGGTGCGGGCGACGACGAGGTTCGGGTAGTCGCGCAGCAGGCGGGTCGCGTTGAGCACGGCGGGGTCCGTGACGAACTCGATGTACGCCTCGTCGGCGATGACGAGCAGATTGCTCGGCACGCGCTTCATGAAGCGCTCGAAGTCGTCCTGACGCACGGCCGGGCCGGTCGGGTTGTTCGGGGTGCAGACGACCACCATGCGCGTGCGCTCGGTGATCGCGTCGGCGAGGCCGTCGAGGTCGATCGAGGAGTCGGCCTTGAGCGGCACCTGCACGCTCGTCGCGCCCGCGACGGTGACGATGCCCGGGTACGCCTCGAAGCTGCGCCACGGGTAGAGAATCTCGTCGCCGGCGCCCGCCGCCGCCTGGACAGCCTGGTAGAGCAGTGAGACCGAGCCGGCGCCGATGAGCACCTGCTCGGCGGGGAGGCCGTAGTGCGCGCCGAGCGCCTCGCGCACGGCGGTCGCCCGAGCATCCGGATACCGATTGAACGCACTCACGCCGTTGACCGCCTCGAGCACGGCGTCGAGCGGCTCGAACGGCAACTCGTTCGACGAGAGCTTGAACGCCGTGGCGGCTGCGGGCTTGCCCTGCTGGTACGCGCGCTGAGCGAGGATTTCGGGACGTAGCTGCACCGGTGCATCAGTCATATCCGAATTCTAGCTTCGGCCGGCGGTCCGGCTGACGCACCTCAAGCAATGTGCGAGCCTCGGGCCACGCCGCGCGCGGCGAAACCTACCGTTCTGCAGCGAGATCCGCCACAATGACGGCATGCGCTTTCTCGCCTCGATCGTTCTCAACGCCGTCGCACTCTGGGCCACCGTGTGGGTCCTGCAGGGCGGCCTGACCGTCACGGCTTACGACGACTCGCAGGGCTCGCTCGTGCTCACGTACCTGATACTCGCGGTCGTGTGGGGTCTCGTCAACGCCGTCATCGGCTCGGTGGTGCGCGTCGTCTCGATGCCGCTGTACTGCCTCACGCTCGGCCTGTTCGCACTCGTCGTCAACGGCTTCCTGTTCTGGCTCGTCGGCTGGGTGAGCGGGCTGCTCGGCTTCGGCCTGACCATCGACAACTTCTGGTGGGCCATCGGCGGCGCGATCATCATGGGTATCCTCTCGGCGATCCTCAACGGCATCTTCCGCACGCGCAAGCGCGACAATCGTCGCCGCGAGGTCGAGGACTAGTCCTCACCAAACCGGCCGAACTCTTGGAGGCAGTCGAAGACCTCCTCGGGAGTCATCGGACGGATGCCCCCGCCGCTCGCGTAAACCGGCTCGCGCTCGAAGCGGAAGTCGGTGGTCGTGACCGCCGTCGCACCGTGCACCGGCGCGAGCACCTCGTCGCGTTGCGCGGCGACCTGCGGGTCGTCGACCTCGTCGTAGCCGGCCGCGGTGTGCTGATACTCGGCGAGCGCGTGCGGCGCGAGGATGCCCTCCCCCGCCGGCACGCCACCCGGGAACGGGTCGCGCCGCACGATGGACACGTCGCCCTGCGCGCCCGGCGTGATGCCCTGGAGGCCGGTGATGAGGTCGCCGTCGTGCTCGAGCTGGGTGACGGGAATCTCGCCGCCGAGGCTCGTGCCGTGCACGGGTGAGCCCGCGAGCACGACCGACGCGACGTCCCACGTGCCGGTCTTCGCGAGCTCCGACACGACGAGGGCGCCCTGCGAGTAACCGACGAAGACGCCCTCGTCGCCCGCCGTGATGCCGGCCTGCCCCATAGCGTCGGACACGGCCCCGACCGATTGCGCGTCGCTGCCTCCGTAGGCCGCGAGGTTCGAGAGGTTGTCCATGCCGTTCTCGTCGCCGAGCCCGGGCGAACTCGTGCCGGCGACGCTAACGACGTAGACGGTGCTGCCGTCGGGGCGCACGTACTCGGTGATCGTCGCGTTCGTGCCGTCGGGGTCGGTCGGCGGAATCGCCTCGACGAGGTCGGCGATCGACGACGGCGCCGAAGAGGCCTCGTCGCGCTTCGCGCCCGACACGAGCATCGGCCCGGTGCCGAGCGCGAACGCCGCCGCGAGCGCGCCCGCGACCCCGTTCGGGCTGGTGAAGAGCGGCACGCCGGTGAGGCCGTTGACGATCTCGTCGCCGGCCGAGACGCCGCTGCGCACGAGCAACACACTGAGCGGGTTTGCGAGCAGGTGCTGGTTGTCGGCCCACCAGGCCACGATGTCGTCACCGCCCGGCAGCACGCCGGCCTGCTCGAGCGCGCCGGCGGTGGCGAGCGTGCCGAGCACGAGCGGGATGCCCGCGGGGCTGAGCAGCAGGGGCACGGCCGCGAGCGCACCCGTCGCGGCAACGCTCACGACCGAGAGCACGACGGTCGAGACCACGGCGTCGCTCACCGCGGTGAAGGCCTCGACCGCCGCGCGGTCGGCGGCCTCGTACCAGGCCTGCGCCTGCAACAGGTGCTCGGCCGCCGCCCCGGCGAATGCGGCGGCCGACTGCATGCCGCCGGCAAGCAGCTGCGCCTCGAGCGAGATCACTCCGAGCTGCGGCCCCGAGATGGTGAGCCAGCCGTTCGCGGGGAACCACGCGGGCGTGCTGAGCCGGAGATTGAGCCCAGCCATGCCCTCCTCAATGCCGTCGAGCTTCGCCGCGGCGGTGCCGAACTGCGAGGTCTCGACGCTCACCTGCACCATCGCTAGATCACCTCCGCGGCGACAATCTGGCCGTCGAGCAGCGTGAGCTGCGTCTCGTACTGCCAGGCGACGGCAGTGCACGCGGCGGCGGCCGTCTCGAGCATCCCGCTCAGGGCGAGGCGGGTAAGGGTGTAGCTGAGCTGCGCGACCGACACCCAGTCGGCGATCGCCGCGTCGTCGACGGCGGGCAGGTGCACCGAGCGCACCTCGCTCGAGGCGTCATGCAGCAGCTGGGCAAGGTTGCCAACGTCGGTGCGCACCTGCCGAATCGTCGCGGCGTCAAGCGCGTCGGCGGGATTGAACCCGGAGTCGGTCGTCGGGGTCGCGGTCATGGGCACTCCTCGCGCTCGGGCACCCCGGGGCGGATGCGGTGCTGCGAGTCTCGCGCGGAGCCCGTCCACCCGCTCGGCGCGCGCCCGCCGCTGTGGATGGACGCACATCCACAAGCGTCGCGGGAGGCGCACAACGTGGGCGTGTCAATCCCGTTGCACTCGACGGTTGTCGGCGTTACGCCGGTGCGCCACAATAAGCGCATGTCTGCAGTCGACGGCGCGGGGCCGATATTTCGCATCTGTTTCGTCTGCACGGGCAACATCTGCCGCTCCCCGATGGCCGAAGCCATCAGCCGCGACATGGCCGTGCGGGACGGATTCGGCGACTCCATTGAGTTCGACTCCGCGGGCACGGGCGACTGGCACGTCGGCGAAAAGGCTGATCCGCGCACCCTGAACTCGCTGCAGCGCGCTGGATATTCGGTCGACGGGCACCGAGCCAAACAGTTCGACCCGGACTGGTTCGGCAACTACGACCTCGTCGTCACATTCGATCCGAGCCAGGACCGCATCCTAAAAACCTGGGCCGAGACCCCCGAGCAGCGCGCACTCATTCGCCCGCTGCTCTCATTCTGCGACCTCCACGAGGACGCCGGCGATGTGCCGGATCCCTACTATGGGAGTGACGAGCTGTTCAACGAAGTGCGAGACCTCATCGAGCACGCGTGCGAAAAGCTGCTCGCGCAGGTCGAGCCCGTGACGCGGGCGGCTCGCGAGACCGCAACCCCCTAGAACGGAGCCCCGATGAGTCCTCTGCCGCCGCAGCTGATCAGCCCCCTCGACAACCGGTACTACAAGGCGGTGGCGCCGATCGGCGAGCACCTCAGCGAAGCCGCGCTCAACCGCGCCCGCGTGAAGGTCGAGATCGAGTGGCTCATCTTCCTCACCGACCGCGAGCTGTTCGGCGCGAGCCCGCTCACGGCCGAGCAGCAGGCGAAGCTGCGCGCCGTCGTCGATACCTTCGACCAGGAGGCCATCGACGCGCTCGCGACGATCGAGGCGACGACCCGGCACGACGTCAAGGCCGTCGAGTACTACGTGCGCGACCAGCTGCGCGCCCTCGGCCTCGGCGCGGTCGAGGAACTCACGCACTTCGGCTGCACCTCGGAGGACATCAACAACACCTCCTACGCGCTCACCATTCGCGACGCCGTCACCGAGGTATGGCTGCCCGCCGCGGCCGCGCTCGTCGAGCAGATCGCGACGCTCGCCCGCGAGCAGCGCGAGCAGCCGATGCTCTCGCTCACGCACGGCCAGCCCGCGACGCCGACGACGCTCGGCAAGGAGCTCGCGGTCGTCGCCCACCGCCTCGGCCGCGTCCTGCGCCGCATCGAACAGCAGGAGTACCTCGGCAAGTGGGCCGGCGCAACCGGCAACTTCGCCGCGCACCTCGTGGCAGGCCCGGAGCTCGACTGGGAGCAGGTGGCTGACGAGTTCACCGCATCCCTCGGCCTCGTGTGGAACCCGCTCACGACGCAGATCGAGTCGCACGACTGGCAGGCCGAGCTCTACTCGGACATCGCCCACTTCAACCGCGTGCTGCACAACTTCTGCACCGACGTGTGGATGTACATTCAGCGCGGCATCTTCAAGCAGATCCCGCAGCCAGGCGCGACCGGCTCGTCGACCATGCCGCACAAGATCAACCCGATTCGCTTCGAGAACGCCGAGTCGAACCTCGAGCTCTCGTGTGCGATCCTCGACTCGCTCGCCGCGACCCTCGTCACCTCGCGCATGCAGCGCGACCTCACCGACTCGTCGTCGCAGCGCAACATCGGCGTTGGCTTCGGCCACTCGCTGCTCGCGCTCGACAACGTGCGCCGCGGCCTCGGCGAGCTCGCCGTGAACCCCGACACGCTCGGCCGCGAGCTCGACGGCAACTGGGAGGTGCTCGCGGAGGCGATTCAGACCGTGATTCGCGCCGAGATCGTCGCCGGTCGCTCGCACATCGAAGACCCGTACGCGGTGCTCAAGGAGCTCACCCGCGGCCACTCGGTCGGCCGGGATGAGCTCGTCGCGTTCGTCGATGGCCTCGAGATCGGGGATGCGGCGAAGGCGCGGCTGCGCGAGCTCACGCCGCAGACCTACACAGGTCGCTCGGCGCAGCTCGTTGACCGGCTGGGCTAAACCCGCCGGTCAGGCCGCTCGGCCCTACTTCTCGTCGGCGTCGCCGGGTTCGAGGTCGTCCGCTTCGGCGGCGGCCTCGGCCTCGACGTCGCCGTCGAAGGGGCGCAGTGCCGCGCCCTTCGCACCCGGGTCGTCCGACTCGGCAAGCTGGCGGTCGAGGTAAACCGGGGCCTCGGCGTTGGGCTTGTAGTTCAGCAGCAACAGCGACATCACCACGAGTACGACGACCATCGCAACACCCGCGAAGATCAGGCCAAGCACGATGTCCTGCACCGTCAGCAGCACGATGAGCAGCACGAAGATGCCGGCCGCTGCGGCGATAATCACGACCTCGAAGGGTTTCATCAGCGCCTTGCGCTGCTGCTTGCTTCCGTGGTCGTTTGAGTCCGCTCCGCTCACGCGGCGGCTCCTTCCTTGGGCCCCTCTTGGGCACGGCGGCGCAGTGCGGCGCGGAGGCTGATTGCTTCGATGACCAACAACACACCGAGGATCGCGAAGTAGGCGCCGACGAAACCGATCGACTGCACGTCGGCCGTCAGCGACCCCTCAACGTTCTGGATGCCACCGTACTGGTCGTTGAGCTCCGGCGGCACGAACGCGACGATCACGCCGAGCAGCGTGGTCAGGGCGCCCGCGATGAGGATCTCACTCGAGTACATGGAGTGCTTTCGGCTCATGAAGGCCGCGAGCAGCTCGACGATGCCGGTGATGATGCCCCAGGTGGCGACGGTGATGATAAAGCTCTGGGCGGTGGCCCAGTCATGCCCACCGGTTGCCATGAACAGCGAGAATCCGCCAGCGAGCACGTTGAGCAGGCTGCGGATCAGCACGTAAACGCGCGCCGGGTGCCCCTTGACGCCGATGCCCTCGAAGCCGACGATGATGCCGCTCCAGAGCACGACCGCGCCGAACACCGCGAAGCCGAAGCGGGCGTTGTGGTCTTGAGTGAATGTGATGACCAGCGCGCCGACGATGGCCGGCACCGCACGGAACAGTAGCGATATCCAGATGTTCTCCGGGAGGTTCCGAAGTGTGTCGGTGCCAGTCGAAGTGGCCGCGTTGTTTGACATGCGATCCTCCCAAAACGTAACTGCCCCTGTGGTTCTAGTCTACCCAGCAGGAGCAGTCGCGATTGCCGACAGTATCGTCGGCCCCGGAAGGTTACTACTCCGTGATCGTCGTCTCGGTCTGCGCGATGAGCTCGTCGAGCTCGCTCGCCGAGGGTTCGCGGTCGAAGCAGGTGATCTGGTACATGAGCAAATCGTCGCCAAACACGTGTGCCGTGAGCAGGCCGGTCGTGTCGTAGGTGTCCTCGGTAAATAGCACGGTGCCGAGCTCAACCTCGAGGCCGTTCGTGTCGGTCACCGTCGTGCTGCCGGCGTTCGAGAGCTGGTAGCCAGTCGTGTCGGTGTTGAGGTAGGTGTTCAGGCTGCCTGCCGGGTCGTCGGGGTACCACGTGCCGCCCGACGCCGCCGCCGGCACGAACGAGGTGAGATAGGTGCAGGTCTGGTCGGGGCTGTAGAACAGCTCCTGGCCGTTGAGGTCCTGAGGGTCCCAGTCGCCCGTGTAGTCGAGCGCGATGTCGCTGACCTCGTCGGTGTTGTCGATCGGGTAGGCGGCGTCGGCCGGTGCTTCGGCGCCGTCGCCAGAGTCGCCCGAATTGCCGCTCGTGCTCGTGCCGTTGCCGCCGTTCGCGGTGGTCTGGTTCGAGTTGCCTCCGCCGAACAGGGCGATTCCGCCCCAGATGCCGCCGCCGACAAGAGCGACCGCCGCCACGGCAATCACGATCCACGCCCAGACGGGGATGCCCTTCTTCTTCGGCGCGCCGCCGCCGGACTGACCGCCCTGGCTACTGCCGTAGCCGCCGTATGCCGCGGCCGATTGAGGCTGGTACTGCTGTTGGTTCTGCTGCCCGTACTGCTGCTGGTCACCGCCATACTGGCCGCCGCCGTACACCTGCTGCTGGTTCTGCTGGCCGAAGCCGTCGCCCTGGCTCGCGTACTGCTCGCCCTGCGAGGCGTACGAATCACCCTGGCTCGCGTACTGGTCGCCGCCCGCCGAGTAGGAGTTGTAGTCGTTGCCACCCGAGTGCGCGTCGCCGTACGAGCCGTAGCTGTTGTAGTCGTTACCGCTCGAGTTGTAGTCGTTACCGCCGCCGAAGACCTGCTGCGCGTCGCGGTCGGGCTGGTCTGACTCGCGGTCACCAAAGCCAGAAGGCGGGAACTGATTCGACATGGGCGTCTCCTTCGGCGCGGTGGCGAGCGGTAATGGCCACCATTGTTGCAGGTACTGGGGGCGGATGCGTGCGGAAAGCAAGCGGGTGGGCCCGGCAGAGGCGCCGAACCCACCCAAGCAGCGTGGCCGAAGCCGCGCTGGCTAGTTGTCCTCCGGGGTAATGGTGAACGAGGTGTCGGCCATCTGGTCCTTGAAGCTGTCTTCGTCGACACCGTTGCTGCCGTCGCAGACCGTCGCCATCACGAGGATGTCGCCCGAGTCCGAGAACGGGTGCGCGGCGATGTAACCGATGCCCTCGCCCGAGGTCGGCTTCATTTCGTAGATCACGAACTCAACGTCTTGGCCCTCGGAGTCGGCCATCGTGACGTTATCGAGCTTCGTGTAGGTGACGTCGCTCGAGCCGCTCTGGCCCGCTGCCTCGGCGACCGAGTCCTCCATGCTGCCCTCAACGTTGTCGGGGTCGATGCCCGTGGCACCGCCCTCGAAGCTCGCGAGGTAGTAGCAGGTGTAGTCGTCGTTGACGTACATACCCTCGCCGTAGTCTTCCCAGTCGCCGTTGTAGGTGACCTCGACGTACGACACGGTCTTGTCCGACTCAATGTCGTAGCCGTTGCTGCCGCCGAAGAGCGCAATGCCGCCGAAGATACCGCCGACGACGAGGCCGATGACGACCACCGCGATGACGATCCAGGCCCAGACGGGGAAGCCCTTCTTCTTGCCGCCCTGCGGGGGCTGCTGGCCGTAGCCGCCGTAGTTCTGGTTCTGGTCCTGACCGGGCTGACCGTACGAACCGTAGACCTGCTGGCCCTGCTGGCTCTGGCCGTAGCCCTGCTGCTGCGACGCATCCTGGCCGTAGCCGCCGTAGGACTGTTGCTGGCCCTGGTCGTAGCCCTGCTGCTGCGAGGCGCCCGAGCCGTAGCTACCGTACGACGACTGCTGGCCCGACTGACCCTGCTGGCCCGACTGACCCTGGCCGTACGAGTTATAGCTCGAGTCGTTCGACGAGCTCGACTGCTGGCCGTAGGAGTTCGAGTTGTACCCGCCGTAGCCTTGCTGGCCCGACTGATCCTGACCCTGTCCCTGCTGGCCGTAGCCCTGGTAGTTCGACTGCGACTGGTAGCCCTGGTAGCCGCCGGTCGACGCGTCGTAGCCGCTGTTCTGCTGGCCCTGGGCGCCGTAGCCCTGTTGGTTCTGGTTCTGCTGGCCGGGGTTCTGCTGACCCTGGCCGTCACCCTGGCCATTGCCGGAGGGAGGGAACTGGTTCGACATGCGATTCCTCACAAGAGTTGCGATGCTCGGAAAATACGAGTGCTGGCACCTTCGTTTATATCAACCGCGTCAACGCAGAAACTATCCGCCATGCGGGCGACATTCCGCACCGCGAATCTGGAACCAGCGGATGAGCCGGGCTCGGCCGGACGCGGGGGTGCGGCTCAGTGCGCGGGTTCGATGTCGAGCTGCACGTCGTCGAGCACGCTCATCATCAGCCCCGGATCGAGGGCCGACGCGTCCTCGCAGGTGAGGAAGAACACGATGTAGTGCTGTGAACCGGTGAAGGCGCGCACCGCGCTCGCCACCGTGACGCCGTCGTCCATCGTCTGCTGCGCGTAGATGAGCTCAACGGTGAGCTCGCCCGTCGTCTCAACCTGAACCGAGGTGTCGTCGACCTCGGTGTATCCGAGCCGGTTGACGAGATAGTCGCTCGCGCCGCGGTCGTTGAGGTCGTTCGGCACGTCGACGAGCTCGCTGTCGTATTTGCCCGCCTCCCACGAGAAGATGCAGGGCGTCTCCTCGTCTTCCGTCACGTTGAAATACTGCGGCGCCTCGTCCTCAGCGTCGGGGTTCATGCGTTCCCAGCCCTGGTTGACGCCGTCGAAGCGCACCTCTGGCTCGGCCTGCACCGCCGTCTTCATGCCGATGTCGAGGTCGGCCCGCAGGCGCTGGAACCCAAGCGAGAACGAGAGCCACACCACGAGCGCGAAGATAATGACGCCCGCGGCGATGATGAAGCCCGTGCCGATGCGGCGGCGGATCGACTTCTGCGGTGGCTGCGGGTACGGGGCCGGAGCCGTCACGCGCCCTCATCCTTGGCGTCTCTGGGGTCGGGCGCTTGCTCGGGGTCGGGCCGGAAGATCGGCCGCGACGCCGTGAGGTCGGGGCGCGCATCCACGAGGTAGTTGATCCAGCGGTTACGTGGGTCGGCATCCACGAGAAGGGCCTTGACGAGCAGGGTCGCGGGCAGCGCGAGCAGCGCGCCGACCGGGCCGAGCGCAAACGCCCAGACGAGCAGCGAGAGGAACGAGACCGTTGGCGTGACGCCGACCGCCTCGCCCGCGAACTTCGGCTGAATCAACGACTGAATGACGAAGTTGATGACGCTCCAGACCGCAAGCACGATCAGCGCATTGACCCAGCCGTTCGCGAGCAGGGCCATGAGCACCGGCGGGATCATGCCAATGACGAAGCCGATGTTCGGGATGTAGTTGGTGAGGAACGAAAACACGCCCCACACGAGCGCGAGGGGCACGCCGAGCATCTCGAGCGCGACCACGTCGAGCACCGCGACGATGAGGCCGAAGACCGTCGTGACGATCCAGTAGCGGGCGACGCCCTGCGAGAACGAGTCGAGGGCGGTGCCGAGACTCGGGCGGTCGTCGCGAATCTTGCCGACCCGCTGCTCGAAGCTCATGGCGTCAAAGAGCAGGAAGAAGATCATGACGACGAGAGTCGCGAGCAGCGACAGCAGCCCGCCGACGTTGCTCGCGAGGCTCTGCAGTACCGCGACAATCGCCGAGGGGTTGAACACGCCCTGCAGTTGCGTGATGACCTGCTCCTGCGAAATGCCGAAGCTCGTCAGCCAGTCGAGCAGGGTTGAGTAAAGGCCCTGGAACTCCGCCCCGTATTTCGGCAGCTCCTGGATGAGCATCATCACCGACCAGGCGAGCAGCCCGACGAACGCGAGCAACAGCCCGTAGACGAACACGCCCGCGATAATCACGGCGAGCAGTCGCGGCACGCGCTTGCGGATCAGCCAGTGCATGAGCGGCGCGATCGCGAGCACGAGGTTGATGCCGAGGAAGATCGGGGTGACGAAGCTCGCGACCTGTTGCAACAGCACGAGGCCGATCATCGAAAGTACGACCACCGCGATGGTGATCAGTGCCCGGCTGCCGGCGCCTGTCGCGCGCGCCGAGTCTCCTGGGGTGGTGTCCTGCATCCTCGCCCTCCTTGCTGCTGCGAGTTTACGCGGCGCCCCCTCGCGCTCATTGAAAGCTCATAGCCTCAGCATCGAGGTGCCATAGGGCACATTCCTAGCGTTGCGGCGTCACTTCCCCCCACCTAGGAGCCCAATGTTTTGGACATACCTGCGGCGCGAACTGCGTGGCCGCAAAAAGCAGACGATCATCGTCAGCATCGGTCTCGCGATCGCGGTCGCGCTCGTCATCGTCGTGAACTCGCTTTCCTCGGGCGTGCGCGCGGCGCAGGCACAATCCCTCCAGGCCGTCTACGGCATCGGCACCGATCTCACCGTCACGGGCGCGCAGGCCGAGCCCGGGAGCGACGGCGGCGGCCCGCAGTTCGACTTCGGCAGCGAGGACTCGACGACGAGCGAGGACGGCTCGACGACGCTCGACCAGTCGCAGTTGCAGACCGACATGATGCGCGGCACGCTCGACGCGTCGACCATCGACACGGTGCTCGGCATCGACGGCGTCTCGCAGGCGACCGGCACGCTGAGCCTCACCAACTCCACGTTCTCGGGCGAGCTGCCCGAAATGTCGAGCAGCGACAGCACCACGACCGACGGTACGACTACCGACGGCTCCGCCATGACTCCGCCCGATGGCGGCGGTAGCGGCGGCTTCGGCGGCGGCCAGTTCGGCCTCGACTCGTTCAGCGTGCTCGGCATCGACCCCGCCTCGGTGATCGGCCCGATGAGCTCGGTCTCAGTGACCGACGGTCGCCTCCTCACCGCCGACGACAACGGCACGAACGTGGCCGTGCTCGACTCGACCTACGCGACGAGCGCCGAGCTTGCCGTGGGCGACACCTTCGAGGTTGGCGGCGACGACTTCGAGGTGGTCGGCATCGTCTCGTCGACGAGCTCCGACGCCGACACGGCATCGAACGTCTACATTCCGCTCGATGTCGCGCAGGACCTCTCGGGCGCCGGCGACGTCGTCTCGACCGTCTACGTGCAGACCACGTCCTCCGACAACATCGCGAGCGTGCAGACCGCG
Organism: Gulosibacter massiliensis; assembly: GCF_900626105.1. Lineage (NCBI taxonomy): Bacteria > Bacillati > Actinomycetota > Actinomycetes > Micrococcales > Microbacteriaceae > Gulosibacter > Gulosibacter massiliensis. The sequence goes on along the minus strand of NZ_UYZX01000001.1, from coordinate 1,087,776 downwards.
CTCGAGACCGAGCTGCCGGATGCGACGGTCAGCTCGCAGTCCGACCTCGCGTCGACCGTGTCGGGTTCGCTGAGCACTGCATCCAACCTCATCTCCAACCTCGGCACGTGGCTCTCGATCATCGTGCTCCTCGTCGCGGTCGGCCTCGCCGTACTCTTCACGACTTCGGGCATCGCGCGCCGCACCCGCGAGCTCGGCACGCTCAAGGCGATCGGCTGGTCGAACGGCCGCATCGTGCGCCAGGTCGCGGGCGAGTCGATGGTGCAGTCGCTCATCGGCGGCCTCGCTGGTCTCGTCGTCGGCCTTATCGGCATCCTCACGATCAACGTCATCGCGCCCACCATCTCGGCCGGCATCGAGGCGCAGGGCGCCATGGGCGGCGGCGACGCCGCTGCTGGCGGCGCACCGGGCGGCGGCGCACCCGAGGCCATCGGCCAGGCAGTGAGCAACGCGACGAGCATCGTGCTCCAGGCCCCGCTCAGTGTGTGGGTCATCGTGCTCGCCCTCGGCTGCTCGGTCGCGGCTGGCGTCATCGCGGGCATCTTCGGCGGCTGGCGTGCCGCCCGTCTCAGCCCCGCCGAATCGCTCCGCGCGGTCGGCTAACGGGCATCCTCCCCACTACTTAGGAGTTCTCATGACTATCACTGAAGAACAGCACCTCGGCATTGATCCGCTCTCGGCTCCCGTCGCGTTCCGCCTCGAGAACGTGAGCAAGGAGTACAAGCAGCAGCGCCGCACCGTCACCCCGCTCAAGGCGGTGGATGTGCAGATCGACGCGGGCGAGTTCGTCACGATCCAGGGGTCGACCGGCGGCGGCAAGTCGACGCTCTTGCAGCTGCTCGGCGCCCTCGACCGGCCGAGCGGCGGCCACGTCTACCTCGGCGACATCGACCTCGCGAACGCGACGAACGCCCAGCTGCAGTCGCTGCGGGCGACCGAGATCGGCTTCGTGTTCCAGTCGTTCAACCTGATTCCGACCCTAACCGCGGCCGAGAACGTCGACATGGGGCTCGAGCCGCTCGACCTCGAGTCGGGTGCGCGCGACCGCCGGGTTGCGGAGTCGCTCGAGCGCGTCGGCCTCGGCGACCGGGCCGACCACCGCCCCGACGAGCTCTCGGGCGGGCAGCAGCAGCGCGTCGCGATCGCCCGCGCGATTGCGAAGCAGCCCCGCGTGCTGCTCGCCGACGAGCCGACCGGCAACCTCGACGAGCGGATGCGCGACGACATTCTGCAGGTGCTCGAGGAACTCAACGCCGAGGGGCTCACCCTCGTCGTCGTGACCCACGACTCGGCGGTCGCGAAGCGCGCGCGTCGCCGACTGCGCCTCGCGAAGGGGCAGCTGCGCGACGTCGCCTAAGCCGCGACACCACCGGAACGGCTCGTCACCGCACTCGTTCGGCAATGTGCCGGGCGGCGGTGACGAGCCGTTCGACGATGGCCTCCTGGTCGATCGGCCACGCGACAAACAACGCCGCGAGCGCGGCCGGGCGCCCCTGTGGCAGGGCGATCGGCACCGCGATCGAGTTGAGCCCGTCGATGACTTCCTCGTGGCTCAGCTCGAAGCGGGCCGGCGGGTACGCCACGGGGTCGAGTTGCGAGCGGATGACCCGGCCGGGGGCGCCGACGTCGACGGAGTGGCGACTGCCCGGGCGCTGCACGACCATGGCATCGAGGTCGCGGGGCTGCGCGCTGAGCAGCGTGACCGCCTCCTCGCCGTCGTGGGTGACGAGGAACGTGGTGAGCTGCAGCTCGTCGGCGACGCGGTCAAGCACGGGTGCCGCCGCAGCCTGGAGGTTGCGGGCGACGCCACGTGCAAGCGCGACGAGCCGGGCGCCGAGCTCGATCTCGCCGGCCGCCGTGCGGGCAGCAAATCCGTGCGTCTCAAGCGTCGCGAGCAGGCGGTAGGCCATCGAGCGGTGGATGCCGATCGCCTCGGCGAGCTGCGCGACCGTCATCGGCCTCGGCGAATCACCGATGATCTCGAGCGCTCGCAGGCCGCGGGCCAGCGTCTGGGACCCCCGGGTCGTTGCCTCATTCGCCACGGCGCACTCCTTCGAACTCTTGCGACCACACCGGTCTCTGCATACCATTGTTCTATATTTACGACAGTGTCGCAAATAGCGAGACACTGGCCCGCACATTGGCAACGCCGCCACAAAGGAGCTCCACCGATGCAGATCCACTACCGAGGCTATGAATCGGGCGACCCGCGAGTCCGCCCCGCCGCCGGATACGGCGTCGACCGGCCCACCGAACTTCCCGACGAGATGGACGTCCTGATCGTCGGCACCGGCCCCGCCGCGGTCGCCGTCACCGCCCAGCTCTCGCGCTTCCCGTCCATCAACGCGCGCGCGATCGAACGCCGCCCCGGCCGCCTCGAGGTCGGCCAGGCCGACGGCATCCAGGCCCGCTCGGTCGAGACGTTCCAGGCCTTCGGCTTCGCCGACGAAGTCATCGCCGAGGCGTACCGCAACGTCGAGATGTGCTGGTGGAAGCCGTCGAAGGACGACCCCTCGAAGATCGAGCGCGTCTCGCGCGACCCTGACGATGCGAGCGGCATCAGCGAGTTCCCGCACATCTACGTAAACCAGTCGCGCATCCTCGACTACTTCCTCCGCGACGCAAATCGGGCGCCCGGCCGCATCGAACCCGACTACGGCATCGAGTTCCTCGACTGCACGATCGACCCCGGGGCCGAGTACGCCGTCACGGCGCGCGTGCGCTACACCGCCGGCCCGCGCGTGGGCGAGGAGCGCACGGTGCGCGCGAAGTACCTCGTCGGCGGCGACGGCGCCCGCAGCTCGGTGCGCTCGGCGCTCGGCCACCGTCTCCAGGGCGACGCGTCGATGCACGCCTGGGGCGTCATGGACGTCATGGCGAACACCGACTTCCCCGACTTCCAGGTGAAGTGTTCGATCCAGTCGCACGACGCGGGCAACATCCTGCTCATCCCCCGCGAGGGCGGCTACCTCTCACGTCTTTACGTCGACCTCGGCGTGGTTGAGGAGCACGACGCGGGCGCCGTGCGCGCGACCCCGCTCGAGGCGATGATCGAGCGGGCCAACCGCATCCTCGCCCCCTTCACGCTCGACGTGCGCGCCGTCACCTGGTGGTCGGTCTACGAGGTCGCCCACCGCATCACGAACGGCTTCGACGACGTGCCTGCCGAGCACATCGACACCCGCACGCCGCACGCCTTCATCATGGGTGACGCCTGCCACACCCACTCGGCGAAGGCCGGCCAGGGCATGAACGTGTCGATTCAGGACGGCTTCAACCTTGGTTGGAAGCTCGCCGCTGTGCTCGAGGGCCGCTCCCCCGAGGCATTGCTGTCGACCTACGCCTCCGAGCGCAAGGAGATCGCGCAGAACCTCATCGACTTCGACAAGGAATGGTCGACGATGATGGCCCGCCCGGTCGACGAGTGGGAGGACCCGGCCGAGCTCGAGCGCTACTACGTCAACACAATGGAGTTCCCCGCGGGGTTCATGACCGAGTACGCGCCGTCGATCATCACCCTCGACGCCGAGCACCAGGCGCTCGCCGCCGGCTTCCCCATCGGCAAGCGCTTCAAGTCGGCCGAGGTGATTCGCCGCGCCGACAACCGCTGGCAGCACCTCGGGCACCTGCACGAGGCCGACGGCCGCTGGCGCGTCTACGTGTTCGCCGACTCGGCCGCGCCGGCGCTCGAGGGCACCCCGACCGCTGACTTCGCGAACTGGTGGGCGAACGACGCGGCCTCGCCGCGCGTGCGTTACACGCCCGGCGATGGCGACGACGACGCGGTATTCGACACGAAGGTGATCTACCAGCAGGAGTACACCGAGTTCGACCCGAAGGACGTGCCGAACGCGTTCAAGCCGCTCAAGGTGCCGTTCGGGCTCGAGGACATCAACCAGATCTTCGCGACGGGCCACGGCCGCGACATCCACCGCGAGCGCGAGGTTTCACGCGACGGCGCGATCGTGATCGTGCGCCCCGATCAGTACGTCGCCGGCGTGCTGCCCCTCTCAGCCCGCGACGAGGTCGCCGAGTTCTTCGCGCAGCACCTGCTCGAGCCAGCCCCGGCCGAGCGGGCGGAGTTCATCACAGAATTCCACGAGCGCATCAAGCTGTAGCCGCTTCGCGTTGCAGGAGGTCGTGCTCGCCCAGGTCGGAGTCGAGGACGAAGCGGAAGAGCTCATGAGCTGGATGGACTTCAGCACCGTGCCGCGCATGGCCGAACTCGCGGGGCACTACGCCGAGGCCGAGGACTCCCCAATGCGGGCATCCTCGGCCTCGAGCTGCTACTCGACGCGGTCGAGCGGCTGCGGGGTGGAGAGCTAGCCCATCGCGGGGGCCGGGGCCATGCCCGGCGCGTAGTCGACGAAGCGCGAGAGGTGACCCTGGAAGAGCACCGTGACGGTGTCGGTGGGGCCGTTACGGTGCTTCGCCACGATGAAGTCGGCCTCGGAGGCGCGGGGGTGGTCTTTCTCGTAGGCACCCTCGCGGTGCAGAAGGATGACCATGTCGGCGTCCTGCTCGAGCGAGCCCGACTCACGAAGGTCGCTAATGGCGGGCTTCTTGTCGGCGCGCTGCTCGGAGTTTCGGTTGAGCTGCGAGAGGGCGATGACCGGACACTCGAGCTCCTTCGCGAGCAGCTTGAGCGCACGCGAGAACTCCGAGACCTCTTGCTGACGCGACTCGACGCGCTTACCCGAGGTCATGAGCTGGAGGTAGTCGATGACGATGAGCTTGAGGCCGTGCTTCTGCTTGAGGCGGCGGCACTTCGCGCGGATCTCGACGAGGGTCATGTTCGGCGAGTCGTCGATGTAGAGCGGGGCCTCGGCGATGTCGCCCTGTGTGCGGGCGATTTTCTGCCAGTCTTCGTCGGACACCTTGCCGGTGCGCATGTGCTGCAGCTTGACGCTCGCCTCGGCCGAGAGCAGGCGCATGGCGATCTCGGAGCGGCTCATCTCGAGCGAGAAGAAGATCGACGGCATGTTCGCGTGGATCGACGCATAGCGGCAGAAGTCAAGCGCGAGCGTCGACTTACCCATACCGGGTCGGGCGGCGACGATGATCATCTGGCCGGCGTGGAGGCCGTTCGTGAGGCCGTCGAGGTCGCGGAAGCCCGTGGGCACCCCCGTGAGCTCGCCGTCGCGGTTCGCAGCCGCGTCAATGTCGTCCTGCGCGACCTTGAGGGCCTCGCTGAGCGGCACATAGTCTTCGGTCTCGACGCCGCCGGTGACGGCGTAGATCTCGGCCTGCGCCTGGTTGACGAGCTCGACGACCTCGCCCTCGGCGCCGTAGCCGATCTGCACGATGCGGGTGCCCGCCTCGACGAGGCGGCGCAGCACGGCGCGCTCGGCGACGATCTCGGCGTAGTAGCCCGCGTTCGCGGCGGTCGGCACGAGACCGACGAGCGTGTGGAGGTAGTCGGCACCGCCGGCGCGCTGGAGGTCGCCCGTCTTCGTGAGCTGGTCGGTCACCGCGATGACGTCGGTGGGCTCGCCAGCCGCGTAGAGCGTCTGGAGGGCGTCGAAGATGATCTCGTGCTTCGGGATGTAGAAGTCGACGCCGCGGACGCTCTCGACGACGTCAGCGACGGCATCCTTCGAGAGCATCATGCCGCCGAGGGCCGACTGCTCGGCGAGCAGGTCGTGCGGCGGGGTGCGGGGGCCGTCCTGCGCCTGGCGGCTCGATTCGCGGCCTTCAGTACCGAGATGCGTGAGAGTCATTCGCGTCCTTTCCACAGCCGTTGTATCGCGAGCCTGCGACACGGAGGTGCCGGTACGCAGCGACGATGACTCACCCTAGTGCTCCCCCACCGGCCCCAACACCACCCCGCAGAGCCACCTGTGGATAACTTGTGGAGCGTTGGTGGACGACGCGCCGTGCGGATGTGCACGACAGTGTGGATAACTGTGGAGAACTCGGGTGGAGAGTTTCGTGATTACAACGCTGATCTGGTGTTTTGTTCGTTCACACCCGGTGGATAACAAGCCATCTCAACCACATCTTGAAGGTTGTCGACTTGCAAAAGTATCCACAGGTGTGGTGTGGGCAACGCCCGTGAACGGCCGTCGTTCGCACGACAAAACGCCGCGCCACCGGGTGGAAAACCACCCTGGTGACACGGCGTCTTGTGCGTGGGTGCCCTAGCGGGCAGCGATGACCTGCACCTTGAGGGTTGCCGTCACGTCGTCGTGGAGACGAACGAGGGCCTCATGGGTGCCGACCTGCTTGATCTGCGTCGGGAAGACGACCTTGCGCTTGTCGATCGAGCCGAGCCCCTGGGCCTCGACCGCGTCGGCGACGTCGGCGGTGCGCACCGAGCCGAACAGGCGGCCTTCGGCGCCCGACTTCACGTGTACGCGAATGAGGGCGGCCTCGAGGCTCTGCTTGAGCGCCTGGGCCTCCTCGACCGACTTGATCGCGCGGGTCTCGCGCGCCTTCTGGATCTGCTCGACCTGCGACTCGCCACCGCGAGTCCAGTTGACGGCGTAGCCCTTGGGAACGAGGTAGTTACGGGCAAAGCCGTTCTTCACCTCGACGACATCGCCAGCCGAGCCGAGCCCGGTGACTTCCTGCGTGAGAATTACCTTAGCCATGCGTGAACTCCTTAGCGGCCCGAGCCTGCGTAGGGCAGGAGCGCCATCTCGCGGGCGTTCTTCACCGCGCGAGCGATGAGGCGCTGCTCCTGCACCGAAACACCGGTGATACGACGGGCGCGGATCTTTCCACGCTCTGAGATGAACTTGCGGAGAGTGTTGACGTCCTTGTAGTCAATGACGCCGACCTTGATGCTCTTCGCCGGAGCGACAGGCTTACCCTTGCCCCGGTGAGCGTTGCGGCGGTTGCCGCTCGACTTTCCAGCCATGAGAAATGCTCTTTCTGAAATCTACGAAAAAGTGATGTGCGGTGAGAGCTGCCGGTTTAGAACGGCGGCTCTTCGTCGTACCCACCACCGGCGCCCGGCGTTGCCCAGCCACCCGAGCCGCTGGACGAGTAGTCCTGCTGCGGTTGCTGACGGGGTGCGCTGTTGCCCCAGGGCTGCTCGGCCTGCGGACGCTCGTTCTGCTGCACAGAACGCTGCTGTCCGCCACCGAAGTTGCCGCCCTGGCCGCCCTGACCACCCGAGGTGCGCTGCACCTGAGCGGTCGCGTACCGCAGCGACGGGCCGATCTCGTCAATCTCGAGCTCAACAGTCGTTCGCTTCTCGCCCTCGCGGGTTTCGTACGAACGCTGCTTCAGCCTGCCCTGCGCAATGACGCGCTGGCCCTTGGTGAGGCTCGAGGCAACGTGCTCGGCGTAGTCGCGCCACACGGATGCTCGCAGGAACAGCGCCTCGCCGTCCTTCCACTCGTTCGACTGACGGTCGAACGTGCGCGGTGTCGATGCGATGGTGAAGTTCGCTACGGCCACACCCTGGGGGGTGTAGCGCAGTTCGGGGTCGGCGGTGAGGTTGCCCACCACGGTAATGATCGTGTCGCCTGCCATTTCGCGCTCCCTACTTGTCCCGGTGATTCGCTACGTTACGTGTGCGGTGTTGGGGTTTGACTTGTGTGACTTACTTGGCCTCGGCCGCGTCGTCTTCCGACTTCGCGTTGCTGAGACGGAACGATGCCTCGTCCGCGCGCAGGACCTTGGTGCGCAGCACGGCCTCGGAAAGGCGCAGCTGGCGGTCGAGCTCCTGTGCGGTTGCCGAGGTCGCGGTGAAGTTCACGACGGCGTAAATGCCTTCCGACTTCTTCTCGATCTCGTATGCGAGCTTGCGCTTGCCCCAGATGTCGGTGTTCTCGATGGTTCCGCCGTCCTTGGTGATGACTGCGAGGAACTTGTCGAGGCTGGTGGCGACGGTGCGCTCGTCGATTTCTGGCGAAATGATCACCATGAGTTCATACTGATGCACGATTAACCCACCTCCTTTGGTCTCGAACGGCTGCAGACGGTCTGCAGCAGGAGGGTTCTGCATCGTGCCGGTTGCCCGGCACTGTGAATTGCGGCCAGTGGATTCGGCCACGCAACCTCCATATCTTATGCGCACTCGGGGCCACCGCGCCAGTGCCGGATTCACTCGCGCGCGCGATGCCGCATCAGCCCGGTTCTGTCAGCATGGAGGCGACACCGCGAGCGTAGGAGAGATCGAGCATGACGAATCCCCCGGAAAACCCGTACGAGCAGCCGAACCCCTTCGCGCAGCAACCACCCCAGCAGCCGTACCAGCAGCCGTACCCAGCCTCTGCATCCGGGCCGCTGCCGCCGCAGCCGACGGGAGAGTTCAATGTGATGGGCCTCGTCGCGCTCATCTGCGGCATCATCGCCATCGGGGTGAGCTGGGTGCCATTCCTCGGTTGGTTCGGGATGCTCCCGGCGCTCGCCGCGGTGGGCTTCGGCATCGCTGGCGTCGCGGCGCAGCGCTACCGGGGCAATCGCAGCCTCGCGATCGCGGGGCTCATTCTTGGTGGCGTCGGGTTCATTTTCTGCCTGATCCTGCCGATCTTCACCGGCGCGTGGTTCGTCTTCGACCAGGTGATCAGCTACGACAGCTCGCTCGGCCTTTAACGCAAACGACGGCGGGCGGGGGACCAGAAAAGGTCACCCGCCCGCCGTTGTTATTGCGTGGAGCTACGACACCGCGTTCGCGGCATCCTCGGCCTGCTGCAGGCCCTCCTCGACCGGCGTCGCGCCAGTGAAGACGTCGTTGAGGATGGGCGTGAAGGCCTCGGCCTGCGCGTTGAAGTTCGCGCCGATCACGGGCTGACCGGGCTCGGTGCCCTCGAGCACGCTGAAGAAGGGCGTCGTGTCGACGTCCTGGCCGGCCCAGTACTCGTCGTAGGCGGCGCGCGCATCGGTCACCGCGGGCACCGCGGCACCCTCGGCCCCGATGTACTCCGCGCCCTCGGCTGAGCCGAGCCACTCGAGCAGTACCTGCTGCTCTTCGGGGTGTTCCGAGTTCGCGTTGCCCGCGACGATGATGCCCGGGGAGGTCGTGCGCTTCCCGTCGGGACCAGCGGCGATCTCGGTGAGCGACCAGTTAAACTCGGCGCCGCTCTGCACGTTCGCCAGGTTGTAGGTGCCCGACTCGAACACGGCGATGTTGCCCTGGAGGAACTCGTCACGCGTGTAGTCGCCGTTACCGTTCGTCGCTTCGGCGGGCGGGGCCACGTGGTACTCGTTGATGAGGTCAACGAGGTACTGGTAGGCCTCGACCGTCTTCTCGTTCGTGAACGTGAGGTTGCCCTCCTCGTCCTGGTACGTGCCGCCGTTCGAGTAGATGAAGTTGAGCTGGATGTTCTGGAGCTCGGCCGCGGCGTTGAGGCCGTAGGTGGCCACGTTGTCGGGGTCGAAGTCGGCCGAGGCGGCGTTGTTGCCGTTCTTGTCGATGGTCAGCTTCTGCAGCAGCGGCAGCAGGGTGTCGTCGTCGGCGTTCGGGCTCCAGGTCGCGTTGGAGAGCTCCTGCGCCGTGACACCGGCCTCATCGAGGAGGTCTTCGTTCACGTAGAACGCCGAGCCGCCGTCGGTGAGTTGGGGCACGCCCCAGAGCTGGCCGTCTGTCGAGTACTGCTCGACGACCGACTCTTCCCAGCCCGAGATCGCGTCTGCACCGAGGGTCTCGGTGATGTTCACGAGGTTGCCGTTGTCGATGTAGTCGCCGACGCTCGCGCCGTTGATCCAGAACAGGTCGTCGCCAGCGCCGCCGCCGACCTCGTTGCGCAGGGTGTTGAAGTAGTTGTCCCACGGCACCACGTTGAGTTCAACCTTGATGCCCGGGTTGGCGGCCTCGAACGCTTCGATCGAGCCCTCATAGGAGGTCGCAACGTTTTCGTCCCACAGGCGCAGCGTGAGCGTGACGTCGCCGTCACTCCCCGCGTCGGCCGAGCTGCAGCCAGCCAGCGCCACTCCCGTGAGCACGGCGGCCGCACCGGCCAGAATCCGGCGATAGGTCATGATTCTCGTCTCCCAAAAATCGAGCCGCGCCGATCCATTACGGCGCATACTTCTTGACCATTCTTGCAAGAATCCGCGCGCGACCGCGGGTTGTGTGCGTTCTCACGTAACTGGTGACGAAGCGTGACGCCGCCGCCCGGCCCTGCTGCGCGACGAGCCGCGCGGCGCTAGCGGAAGCTGGAGATGCGGATCGACCGCACGATCTGCTTCTGAAAGATGACGAACAGCACGATGAGCGGCAGCATCGCGAGCACCGATGCCGCCATCACGAGCGTGATGTTGTTCGAGTACTGCTCCTGCAGCGACGCCGTCGCGGTCGTGAGCACGTGGATGCGGTTCTGGCCGATCATGAGCGGCCACATGAAGTTGTTCCAGTGCGACACCACGGTGATGAGCAGCAGCGTCACGATCGTCGAGCGCGACAGCGGCACGACGAGACCAAAGAGGATGCTCCAGGTGCCCGCGCCGTCCATCCGCATCGCGTCGATGAGCTCCTGCGGGATTTGCCGGAACTGCTCGCGCAACAGGAACACCGCGTACGGCGAGCCGAACATGAACGGCAGCACGAGGCCGAGGAACTCGCCGCCGAAGCCGGCCTCGCTCATCATGAAGTAGAGGGGAATCACGGTGACGACCTGCGGCACCATGAGTGTTGCGAGGAACACCCAGAACAGCAGGTTGCGGCCGGGGAAGCGCAGGCGCGCGAACGCAAACGCGGCCATCACCGAGAACAGCAGCTGCCCCGCGGTGACGAGCAGCACGACGCCGACGGTCACGAGCGCGGCCTCGCCGAAGTCGACGCGCCGTTCGCCGAGCGCCGTGAAGTTCTCGAGCGTCGGCGGCATCGGCAGACTCACGCCCTGCGAGGCGAGCTGGCGCGGCTCCATGAACGCGGCCATGATCGCGAGCAGGAACGGCGTGAGCGTGAGCAGCGCTGCGCCGATGAGCACGACGTAGGTGCCGACGGCGCCGAGTACGCGCACGCCGCGGTTCGACCCGACCGGCTTCGCCTCAGCGCTCATAGTTCGTCTTTCGCGAGAAGTAGGCGTTCTGAATCAGCGTCACGACCACGAGCAGCGCGAAGAGAATGAGCGCGAGCACCGAAGCCTGCCCCACATTCGAGAGCGGCACGGCCTGCTGGTAGATGCGCGCCGCGATGAGGTCGGTGCTGCCGCCCGGCCCGCCGTTCGGTGAGAGCGTGTAGACGAGGTCGAAGGTCTGGAACGCGGCGATGACGCCCGTGACGAGCACGAAGAACGTCGTCGGGGTGAGCAGCGGAAACTTGATGCGCCAGAAGATGCGCCACTCGCTCGCGCCGTCGATGCGCGCGGCCTCGAGGATCTCGTTTGGGATGTTGCTCAGGCCCGACATGAAGAAGAGTGAGACGTAGCCGATCTGCGTCCACGCCTGCACGAAGGCGACGGTCGGCAGGGCGAAGCGCTCGTCGGTGAGCAGGCCGAGGTTCCCGCCGAGGAGGTCGTCGGCCACGCCGCCATACTGCAGCAGCCAGCGCCAGACGATGCCGAGCACGACGGGCGCGCTCACCCACGGCAGCACGAGCAGCGTGCGCAGCACGGCCGAGCCGGGCAGGTTGCGCACTAGCAGCACGGCAAGCAGCAGTCCAGCCGCGAGCTGCACCGGCACGACGAGCACGACGAACAGGGCCGTGACGCCGAAGCTGTGCCACATGACGCCGCTCGACAGCGCCCACTCCCAGTTCTTGAACCCGACGAACTCGATCGGCGAGAGCACGTTCCAGTCGGCGAACGAGAGCACGACGAGCATGATGATCGGCACGATTAAGAACGCGAGCACGCCGAGCAGCGCGGGCGTGAGCAGTCCGTATGCCGTGACGGCCTCGCGCACGGCGAGGCCGCGGCGAACGTGCGTCTTTGCCGTCGTCATTACTCGGCCTCTCGCTCGCTCCACCAGGCGCGTAGGCGCCGCTCGGCTTCCTCGGCGCCGAGCGGGCCCTCGTCGAGGCGCAGTTCAAGCAGGAAGTTGCGCGCCTCGCCGACGGTGCGCGACGGCCGGATGTCAAGGATGCGCATGATCTCTTCGCCGTCGAGGTCGGGGCGGATCGCGTCAATCGCCTCCTGCTCGCGCAGCTCGTCGAGGCGCTCCTCGAGGCTGTCGATGCCGAATTGCAGGCGTTCGGACTTGCGCTTGTTGCGCGTCGTGATGTCGGCGCGTATGAGCCGCAGCAGGCGATCGAGCAGCGGGCCCGCGTCGCGCGCGAAGCGGCGCACGGCCGAGTCGGTCCAGCCCGCGTCGCCGTAGTTGTAGAGCCGCATGTGCAACTCGACGAGGCGGGCCACCTGCTTGATCGTGTCGTTGTCGAAGCGCAGCGCGCCGAGTCGCTTCTTCGTCAGCTTCGCGCCGACCCAGTCATGGCCGTGGAACGTCACCTTGCCGCCGGGCACGAACTCGCGCGTCTTCGGCTTGCCGATGTCGTGCAGCAGCGCTGCGAAGCGCAGCACGACGTCAGGCGAGGGCAGCTCGGGGTCGCTCTCGTGCGCCGCCCGCTCGAGGTCGATCGCGTTCTCTAGCACCTTGATCGAGTGGTCGAAGACGTCCTTGTGCTGGTGCGCGTCGTCGCGCTCGAGCTGCAGGGCCGGCAGTTCAGGCAGCACGAGCTCGGCGAGGCCGCTCTCGACGAGCAGCTCGATGCCCGCGCGCGGGGATGCGGTCGACAGCAGCTTCACGAGCTCGTCGCGCACGCGCTCGGCCGAGATGTCGAGAATGCGCCGACGCAGCTCGCCAACCGCCTCGAGCGCGGGGAGGTCGAGGTAGAAGCCGAGCTGCGAGGTGAAACGCACGGCCCGAAGCATCCGTAACGGATCGTCACCGAACGACACCTCGGGCTCGATCGGGGTGCGCAGAACGCCCTCCATGAGGTCGTCGAGGCCCCCCGTCGGGTCGATGAGCTTGAGGGCGGGCAGCGAGAGCGCGAGGGCGTTCACCGTGAAGTCGCGGCGCAGCAGATCGCCCTCAAGCGAGTCGCCGAACGCGACGACGGGCTTGCGCGAGGTGCCGTCGTAGGTGTCGGCGCGATACGTCGTGATCTCGACCTGCTCGCCGTGGATGCGCGCGCCGATCGTGCCGAATTCGCGACCGATGTCCCAGTGCGCCTCGCTGATGGGGCGCACAATTTCGAGGATGCGCTCGGGCCGCGCGTTCGTCGCAAAGTCGAGGTCGTGCACGGCGACCCCGAGGAACGCGTCGCGCACCGGGCCGCCGACGAGGGCAAGCTCGACGCCGGCGTCGGCGAACGCCGCCGAGAGGGTCGCGACCGGGCGCGACTCGGCAAGTTCGGAGAGCCGTTGGAGGGCGGTCTGGACGTGCTGCACCGGTCCAGTTTACGAGGAAGGTGCCCCACAGCGGCACGCCGAATCGATGCCGCCAGGGTCGCGCTCGTACACTTGCGGCATGTTCGATGCGGCTCGAGGCGCCTCGAGCCGGTCGTTTGCGCGATTGTGCTCGGGCGCCCTGGCGACCATCGCGCTCGTCACCACACCGCTGGTGGCGACCGCCGAAAGCGCGAGTGCCGCGACCGCGACGACTGACTTCGGCGAGCAGGTCACCGACGAGGTAACCACCTACGTGTCGACGACGCCGCTCACGACGGAACAGGTGGCCGACGACATTGCCGACGACGGCATCCTCACCCTCACGGGCACCGTCGTCGTCTCGAACGGCACGGCCGATGAGCTACCCGCGGGCGAAGTCGACATCGCCTTCGACGACGAAATCATCACGACAACGACCGAGCGCGATGCGTGGCTCGGCGACAGCTACGCCCCCGACGCCCCGGCGTCGGACGTCACGGTCGCCCAGCAGTCGGTCGGCGCGATGGCCGCAGGTGACAGCGTGAGCCTGCAGTTCTCGGCCGACATCGAGGTGTCGACCGGCGAGACCTTCGCGGCGCAGGTGCACGGCATCGCGGCGCAGTACCGCAGCGACGGCGCCGCCACCGAAGGGCGCAGCGTCGTGCTGCTGCCCGGCGAGCGCGACGACGAGCCCGTCGACCTCACGACGATCGTGCCCGTCACCGCGACGATCGGCACGACGGCGCTCATCTCGTCGAGCGACCTCGAGATACTCACCGCCGCCGACGGCGACCTCACCCTGCTGCTCGACGCCGTCGAGGGCACCGAGGCGACCCTCGCGATCGACCCGCGCGTGCTCGCATCGATCCGCGCCCTCGGCGTCGACGTGCCCGAGAGCGCCGCCTCGTGGCTCGCGCGGCTCGAGTCGCTCGACAATCCGAGCTTCGCCCTCGAGTTTGCCGACGCCAACACCTCGCTGCAGGCGCAGGCGGGCCTCGACGAGCCGCTGCAGATCGAGAGCTTCGCGTTCGCGACCGACGACCACGAGTTCGACGGCTCGCTCACGCCGCCGGCCGCGACCGCGACCTCGACGCCGACGCCCGGTGCATCCGACTCGCCGACACCGACCCCGACCGCCGAGGACGACCCGACCACGCCGCCCGATGCCGAGGCGCTGCAGCAGGTCTCGGCGACGCGCGCCGACCTCGTCTGGCCGTACGCCACGACGGCGGCTAACCCTGCCGCGCTCGCCGACGGCGGCACGGTACTCGTCGAGTCCGACCAGCTCACGCATGGCAGCGGTTGGTCGACCGCCTCGGGCACCCAGCAGCGCATCGGCGATACCGAGGCGCTCGTGATCAGCAGTGCGCTGAGCGACCTGCTCGCCACGGCGGTCGAGGCCGAGACCGACCCGGCGCGCGACGCCGCGATCGCCGAGCTCACCGCATCCCTTTCGCTCGTCGCGGGCACGGACGGCACGCAAGTCACCGTCGCGATGCCCCGCGTCGCGACGAACGGCACCGCCTATGCCGCCGTGGTCGACGCGCTCGACGGCGCCGGCGTCGCGAGGGTGGCCGCCCCGCCCGCCGCGAGCGCCGACGTCGCCTCGCTGCCGGCGGTGAAGACCACGCCGGGCGAGTTCAGCGACGAGACCGTGCAGCGCTTCGAGCAACTGCGGCAGCAGGAGGAGACAGGCCTCACCCTCGTCGACCTCTACGAGGACCCCGAGGATGTGCGCGAAGAGTTGCGCGTCAACCTCGTCAACGCGCTGAGCAACCAGCACTTCGAGGCCGGCGACTTCCCTGAAACCGTCACGAGCTACACCGCCTACGCGACCAGCGCCTACAACGGTGTCACGGTCGAGGCCGGCAGCGAGGTGCAGCTCATCGGCCACGAGTCGTCGGTGCCGGTGTTCGTGTCGAACTCGACCGACCGCACCGTCACGGTCGAGGTGCGCGCCCGCGCCACCACCGGCCACCTGCGTGTCGGCGACGTCACCTCGGTCACGGTCGAGCCGAACTCGGTCTCGCGCGCGCAGATTCCCGTCGAGGCCATCGCGAACGGCACGAGCGGCATCGCCGTGACGCTCTGGGCTGGCGATTCAGTGCAGCTGCCGAGCACCGGCAAGTACGTCGTCAACGTCAACGCCGACATGGAAACGGTCGCGATTTGGCTCGTCGGCATCGTCGTCGTGCTGCTCATCGGCTTCGGCAGTTGGCGCATGCTGCGCCGTCGCCGCCGCGAGGCCTCCGGTAGCGTTGCTGAGCACGACCCGTCCCCGACCTCCTAGGTAGCACCACACCAGCATGGCAACGTCTCTCGGCCGTACCAGCCTGATCCTCGCCTCCGGCACCCTCGTGTCGCGCGTGCTCGGCTTCATCAAGGCGATCGTGCTCGCGGGCACGATCGGTCTGGTCGGCTCGGCCTCGGCCGACGCCTTCGCGAACGCGAACTCGCTGCCATCGAACGTCTACGCGCTCATCTCGGGCGGCCTGCTCAACGCCGTGCTCGTGCCGCAGATCATCCGCGCGACGAAACGCGAAGACGGCGGCCGGGTCTACGTGAACCGCCTGCTCACGCTCGCGATCACGGGCCTCGCCGGGCTCACGCTGATTCTCACGATCGGCGCGCCCGTGCTCGCGTGGATCTACGGCATCACGCTGAGCCCCGAACAGCTCGGCCTCGTCATCGCGTTCGCGTACTGGTGCATCCCGCAGGTCTTTTTCTACGGCCTCTACGCCGTGCTCTCCGAGATCCTCAACGCCCGCAGCATGTTCGCCCCGTTCGCGTGGGCGCCGGCGCTGAACAACGTCATTGCGATCGGCGTGCTTGCACTGTTCAGCGTCGTGTTCGGGGCGGATGCGACCGGCGCGCGCGAGATTTCCGACTGGACCCCCGACATGATCGCGATGCTCGGCGGCGGCACGACCCTCGGCGTCGTCGTGCAGGCCCTCGTGCTCTTCCTGTTCCTGAAGAAGGCGGGCTTTGCCTACCGCCCCGACTTCCACTTCCGCGGCACCGGCCTCGGCCGCGCGGGCAAGCTCGCCGGCTGGTCGTTTGGCGTGCTCATCATCGTGCAGCTCACGGGCTGGATCGAGACCCTCGGCGCGAACGTCGCGTTCGGCACCGCCGCCTCGCTCGCCGCGCTGCAAAACGCGTGGATGATCTTCATGCTGCCGCACTCGATCATCACGGTGTCGCTCACGACGACGATGTTCACGTCGCTGAGTCACAAGGCGGCGGCGAAAGACACCGACTCGGTCGTCGACGACTTCTCGCGCGGCGCCCGCTCGATCGCACTGTTCATGGTGTTCTGCGCCGTCGCGCTCATCATCATCTCGCCCGCATTCGCGCGCATCTTCGACTCGACCGAGGAGGGGCTCGAGGCGCTCGCCCTCGTGCTGTCGGCAGCGCTGCTCGGCCTGCTCGCCTACTCGCTCCTCTATTACGTGCAGCGCGTGTTCTACGCGTTCGAAGACACGAAGAGCGTGTTCCTGCTCTACGCCTACACCTCACCGCTGCAGCTCGTGCTCATCGGCCTCGTCGCCTGGCTCGTGCCGATCGAGCACATCGTGGTCTCGCTCGTGCTCGTGCAGTCGTTCATCACCTGCATCCGCTTCGTGATTCAGTCGCTCGCCTTGCGCCGGCGCCTCGGCTCGATCGACGGCCGCAATATCGCGACGTCGGTTGGCAAGTTCGTCGGCCTCGCCGTGCCCGCGGCCGTAGTCGGCCTGCTGCTCGTGTGGCTCATGGGCGGCTACACGGTCGGTGGCTTCGCCCGCGACGGACTCATGCCGGCCCTCATCACCTGCGCCGTCGCAGGCTTCGCGATGGCGGCGATCTACTTTGGCCTCGCACTGCTGCTGCGCCTGCCCGAACTCGAAACCTTCGCTGGCCCGCTCATCCGCCGCCTCGACGGCGTGCGCGGCCGCCACTCAAACGAGCTCCACCGCCACGCACGCCGCGCCGCGGGCGCCGACCGCTTCGCGCAGGAGTTCGGCACCCTCGTCGACGAGGTGCAGACCGACCTCAGCGGCTCGGTCGCCTCGACCTCGCAGGCCGCCCCCGAACTCGAGCTCGTGCAGTCGTCGATGCAGAACTCGACTCGCTCGCTGCCCTCGCGCCGCGAGCTGCGCCAGTACGAGGCGAAGATGCGCCGCGAAGAGTACGAACGCCGCGTCGAACGCGACGACGAACCGCTCATCTAACGTCTCAGCCCGTCTCGTGGCGCCGCGCGGCACAATGGAATACGCTGCGGCCGCCAGGCGTTGTCGGCTACAGGCGCGAAGCCGAAGATTTCTCACCAACCAGGAGCACCTATGAGCACGCGAAACGTTGCCATCATCGGATCCGGCCCCGCCGGGTACACCGCGGCGATCTATGTCGCCCGCGCCGGTCTCAAGCCCATCATGTTCACCTCGGCCGTCGAGGTCGGCGGCGAGCTGATGAACACGACCGACGTCGAGAACTTCCCCGGGTTCCCCGAGGGCATCATGGGCCCCGACCTCATGACGAAGCTGCAGCAGCAGGCCGAACGCTTCGGCACCGAGCTCGTCTACGACGACGTCACCGAGGTCGACCTCGACGGCGACATCAAGCACATCAAGACCGCCTACTCAGGCGACTTCGAGGCACTCACGGTCATCTTCTCGACCGGCTCGGCGTACCGCCGCCTGGGCCTCGAGAGCGAAGACCGCCTCGCCGGCCGCGGCATCTCGTGGTGCGCCACCTGCGACGGTGCGTTCTTCAAGGAGCAGCACATTGCCGTCATCGGCGGCGGCGACTCGGCGATGGAAGAGGCGACGTTCCTCACCCGCTTCGCCGACCGCGTCACGATCATCCACCGCTCCGACAACTTCCGTGCGTCGAACATCATGCTCGAGCGCGCGCGCCAGAACGAGAAGATCGATTGGCTGCCGTTCAAGACCGTCGAGGAGTTCGTCGGCGAGCAGACCGTGTCGGGCCTCAAGCTGCGCGACACGCAAACCGGCGAAGAGTCGCTGTTCGACGTCACGGGCGTGTTCGTCGCGATCGGTAACGACCCGCGCACCGACCTCGTCAAGGGCAAACTCGAGCTCACCGACAAGGGCGTGATCGCCGTGGATGGCCGCAGCTCGCGCACCTCGGTGCCCGGCGTCTTCGCGGCGGGTGACGTCATCGACGATCACTACCGCCAGGCGATCACCGCCGCTGGCTCCGGGTGCACGGCGGCGCTCGACGCCGAGGCGTACATCGCCGGCCTGCCCGCCGAGCTGCTTGCCCGAGTTGAGGCCGAGCCCGCCGAAGCCACCAACTAGAACCCCCACAATTCGAAGGAGCTGTCATGGCTACTGATGTCACTACCGCCACGTTCGACGCCGAGGTGCTCGAGTCCGAGCAGACCGTCATCGTCGACTTCTGGGCCGCCTGGTGCGGCCCGTGCCGCCAGGTCGCGCCGGTGCTCGACCAGCTCGTCGAAGCGCACCCGAACGTCAAGCTCGTCAAGGTCGACATCGACGCCGAGATGGACCTCGCCATGAAATACCAAGTCACCTCGATCCCTGCGATCAAGGTGTTCCAGGGCGGAGAAATCAAGGCCGAGACGCTCGGCGCACAGCCGCGCGGCGCCCTCGAGAAGAAGTTTGAGGGCCTGCTCGACTAACTCGAGGCCCGCTGGTTTCCTTTGCCCCCACGCGGCCCAGCTGCGTGGGGGCAAAGTTCGCTCGGGCGTAGGATGGCATTTCGACCTATTGCAGAAGGATCGACGTGTCAGAACAGCAGCCCACAGCCTCGAGCGGCCGAAATCTCGACCCCTGGTACTCGAACTATGCCCGCCGCACGGCCGGGCTCACCGTGAGCGAGGTGCGCGCCCTGTTCGCCGTGGCGTCGCGCCCCGAGGTGGTTTCGCTGGCCGGTGGTTCGCCGTACGTCGCCGGTCTGCCCGAGGACTTGATCCGCGCAGCCTTCGACCGGATGCTCAAGGAGCACGGCCCCGAGGCGCTGCAGTACGGCGGTGGCCAGGGCATCCCGCAGCTGCGCGAGGACATCCTCGAGCTCATGGCGATCGAGGGCATCACCGACGCGAGCGCCGACGACGTCGTCACCACCACCGGCTCGCAGCACGCGATCGACCTCATCACGAAGCTGTTCATCGATCCGGGCGACGTGATCCTCGTCGAGTCGCCCACGTACGTCGGCGCCCTCGGCACGTTCAAGTCGTACGAGGCCGACGTGCGCCACGTCGAAATGGACGAGGACGGCCTCAACCCGACCGCGCTCACCGAGGCGATCCACACCGCGCGCGCCGAGGGCAAGCAGGTGAAGTTCCTCTACACCGTGCCGAACTTCAACAACCCGACCGGCGTGACCATGCCGATGTCGCGCCGGCGCGAGATTCTCGACCTGTGCATCCGAGAGGATGTGCTCATTCTCGAGGACAACCCGTACGGCCTGCTCTACTTCGAGGAGCCCGCACCGAACGCGCTGCGCTCGCTCGACGCCGAGCACGTGCTCTACATGGGCTCGTTCTCAAAGATCCTCTCGCCCGGCGTCCGCGTCGGCTTCGTGCTCGCGCCGCACGGCGTGCGCGAGAAGCTCATCCTCGCCGTCGAGTCATCGATCCTCTCGCCCTCGACGTTCAACCAGTGGCTGGTCGCCGAGTACCTCGACACCGCCGACTGGCGCGGGCAGATCGACACGTACCGGGGCATTTACCGCGAGCGGCGCGACGCGATGCTGCAGGCGCTCGAGGAGTACCTGCCGCAGCTGAGCTGGACGGTGCCCTCGGGCGGCTTCTTCACCTGGGTGCAGCTGCCCCCGGGGCTCGACTCGAAGCAGATGCTGCCGCGCGCGACGACCGAGCTCGTCGCCTACACGCCCGGCACCGGCTTCTTCGCTGACGGCCGCGGCCATGACAAGATGCGCCTCTCGTTCTGCCTGCCCGAGCCCGACCGCATTCGCCTCGGCGTGCGGCGCCTCGCGAACGTCATCAACAACGAGCTCGAGTTGCTCGAGACCTTCGGCGACGTCACCGGCGCGGGCGAGATCGACCAGCGATTCTCGTCGGCCCCGCCTGACCTGCAGTAGCACCCCCTGACCTCCGAACCGGCAAGGAGCATCCGGATGACCATCAAGGGACAACACGTTGTGATCCTCTCGGGCGGCATTTCGCACGAGCGCGACGTTTCGCTGCGCTCGGGGCGGCGGGTGGCGGATGCGCTGACTCGCGCCGGCGCGCGGGTCACGGTGCGCGAGCCCGACCAGCAGCTGCTGCCGTGGCTGCTCGAGCACCGCGACGACGTGGACGTCGTGTGGCCGCTGCTGCACGGCACCTCGGGCGAGAACGGCGCGCTGTACTCGCTGCTGCGCGCGACTGGGCTGCCGTACGTCGGCTCGCGCCCGACCGCGGCGAAGCTCGCGTGGAACAAGGCGACCGCGAAGGCGCTCGCGAAGCGGGCCGGGCTCTCGACGCCGCAGTCGATCGTGCTGCCGAACGAGACGTTCCGCGAGCTCGGGGCGACGAGCGTCATTCAGGCGATCGCGCGCGGCGTCGACTTCCCGGCCGTCGTGAAGCCGACCGAGGGCGGCTCGTCGCAGGGTGTGACCTTCGTCGACAACATCTCGGAGTTCGGCCGCGCCCTCGTCACCGCGTTCACGTACGGCGACTCGGTGCTCATCGAGAAGCGCGTGCTCGGCACCGAGGTGACCGTCGGCGTGCTCGACTACGGCGACGGCCCGTTCACCGTGCCGGCAGTCGAGATCGTGCCCGCGAATGGCGTCTACGACTACGCGGCGCGCTACAACGCCGGCGAGACGACCTATTACGCGCCCGCGCGGTTGAGCGACGAGGTGGCCCAGGGGGTCGCCGAGCAGGCGCTGCTGGCGTACTCGACGATCGGCCTCGCCGACCTCGCCCGCGTCGACTTCATCGTCGACGAGGCGGGCACGCCGTGGTTCATCGAGGCCGACCCGATTCCGGGCATGACCGAGACCTCGCTCGTGCCGCTCGCGCTCGAGGCGGCCGAGCTCGCCGCGCCCGAGGTCTACGCGAAACTCGCCGCGCACGCCGCCGACCGCGGCGCGCGCACGTCGGCCCCGGCGGAGGCGCCTGCCGAGGCCGAGGTTGGGGCTGACATCGAGGTCGAGGAGGCCTAGGGCGTGTCTCCTAAAGGTCTGGCTGTTTGGGTGTGACGCTGTTGGGGTGTCGCGTTTTCAGGTGTTGTCAGATGCGCAGTGGGATTTGATCGCGGAGTTTCTGCCGTCTCGGACGGGGAGGCAGGGACGCCCGTTCTCGGATGCTCGCACGATGCTCGAGGGCATCATCTACCGGTATCGGTGCGGGATCGCGTGGCGTGATCTGCCCGAGACGTATGGTCCGTGGCAGACGGTGTGGAAGTGGCATCGCCGCATGGCGGGCGATGGAACCTGGGAGCGAGTGCTGGCCGTGTTGACAGCGGACGCGGACGCGTCTGGTCGGCTTGATTGGTCACTCTCGGTCGACTCCACGATCGCTCGCGCGCACCAGCACGCGACGAACGTCACCCGTCTCACAGGGGGCTTCGTCGAATTACAAGAATCCGGGCGTCGAGCCGCCTGACCACGCGATCGGCCGTTCCAGGGGGGGCCTCTCGACCAAGATCCACCAGCTCGTCGACGGGGCCGGGTTGCCGCTCGTGATCCTGGTCACGCCGGGGCAATCTGGCGACGCGCCCGTGTTCCTGCCGCTGTTGGAACAATTGCGCGTGGCTCGATCGCGCGGTCGTCCGCGCACGAGACCGGACGGGGTTCGCGGCGACAAGGCGTACTCCTCGCGAGCGATTCGTGCGCATCTGCGCGACCGCGGAATCAAGTCAGTGATTCCCGCGCCCGCGGACCAGCAAGGCCACCGCAAACGGCGCGGCGCCCGCGGTGGCCGCCCGGTCGGGTTCGACCGGGACGACTACCGGGGACGCAACGTCATCGAGCGTCGTTTCTGCCACGTAAAGCAATGGCGCGGACTCGCAACTCGATACGACAAACTCGCGATCGTCTACCGCGCCGCAGCGATCCTCAACGCCGTCATCGCTTGGACCAAACGATTAAGAGACACACCCTAGTCGAGTACCAGGCGCATGCCGCACACATGGGTTGCGGGCTCAAGATGCATAGCCTATGCGACTCACTGAGCCGGAACGGTGTGTCCGGCAGCTGGACGATCTCAGTATATATACTGATTAGCCACAAAGGTTGACCTCGGATAATTCAGGTGGTATATATTTTTAAAATGTATTCACCTGTCGCTCAAGGAGGAGCGAAGATGCGCCGAATTGCTTTTTACTTGATATCAAGCTTCGCAATACTATCGTTGTTTGGAGGATTTCCCTCCCCTGCAAATGGGGCTCTTCGGACATTCGGTGGGGTCATGGGGTGAGTCCGCCGGCGGCGAGGAGCATTCGTAGGCGGTAGTTCTCGCGGTTGCGGAAGCCGCGAGCGAGGCGACGATGCAGCTCGATGATCCCGTTGATTGCTTCGGTGCCGCCGTTGTTTGCTCGGCTGGTGGTGAAGTAGGCGAGGAACGCTGAGCGCCAGCGTCGCAGGGTGCGGCCGAGGCGTGCGATCTCGGGGATCGGACAGGTGTGGAACGACTCGACGACCTTCTCGGCGATCTGTCGCCCCTCAGCGAGGTCCTTCTGGTGATAGGCCGAGCGAAGTTGCTGCGCGCACTGCCATGCGACGAACACCTCGTCGTGGGCCGGGTTCGCCTCGATGGCTGCGGTCAGGCGCGCCCACTGCTTGTCGGTGAGGTTCTCAGCCCCGGCGCGGAGGATGGTCTGGATCCCGTAGAGCGGATCACCTTTCCGACCGCGATGGCCGAGAGTGTCTTGCTGGACCCGACGGCGAACCTCGTCGACCGCGACGGTGCCGAGCTTGACGACATGGAACGCGTCCAGCACGGCGGTGGCATCTTGCAGTTTGTCGTCGATCGCGGTCTTGTAACCGGCGAACGGATCCAGCGCCGCGACCTTCACCTGCTCGCGGAATGCGTCGCCACGTGCGCTGAGCCAGGTCGCGTAGGCCTTCCCCGACCTGCCCGGCACGAGGTCCAACAGCCGGGCCCGCGTCTTCCCGGTGCTGTCGCGGGTGAGGTCGACCATCCCGGTCAGCTCTTTCGGACCGCGCTTGCGCGGGTCGACGTGATGCCAGATGTGCTCGTCAACGCCCAGCGTTGTCACGTTCTCGAACCGGGACTCATCGGCCGCGAGCTTCACAAGCTCCGGCTCGACGGCCCGCCACACCGTCTTCCACGACGTGCCCAGCTGGCGACGCAATCCTTCGATCGTGGCGTGTTCGCGACGCAGCTGACCGACTGCCCAGACGACCGCGCGTCGGGTGAGTGCCCCACGCGGGGCGACAAGAGACGGCAGCTGTTCCACGAACGTCTGTCGTGCACAGCCCGACTCGTCGCACCGCCAGACTCGCTGCCGCCACACGATTCGCACCCGTGTCATGCCG
Source organism: Gulosibacter massiliensis (assembly GCF_900626105.1). NCBI lineage: Bacteria > Bacillati > Actinomycetota > Actinomycetes > Micrococcales > Microbacteriaceae > Gulosibacter > Gulosibacter massiliensis. The sequence continues at coordinate 1,064,044 of NZ_UYZX01000001.1, read as the reverse complement.
GGCACGTCATGAAGCCGCCGGCGGTGACGTCCACGGCCGGTCGCCACGGTCCCGCACGACGGGCAACCGGCAGGCGCCGCAGGACTCGAGACCGTCACGATCAGTAGTCCGTTGCGGCGGTCCACGTGCTCGACATGGACGCCGTCGAGGCCGAGCAGGAGGTCGCAGCGGGAACACGGGTCAGTGGCAGAGCGCGCGTCAGCGCACCCCGAAGTAGGGTGAAGCACGTCGAGGTCCTCGTAATGGATCAGGTGGTTAGCGCTTCTGATCCTCGGGGACCTCGACCCCTACCCGTCGAACCTCACCCGGCGAGCCCTACCCCCACCGAATGTCCGAAGAGCCGCAAATGCAAGTGCCCTTGCTGACCCCACGGTGACCGAAGATGAGCCGGACCGAGTCATTCGCGTAGATAAACCCGCCCCTCGCGTCCCCGAGAACTCCATTAGCATCGACCGATCCGACTCTTTCGAAGTCAAGACTTCGCCCGTCTCGTTGTTGGAATATCCGATTACTGATGGCGAACATTTGCGCGTCATCTACACCGACGGGGTGGTTGACGCAACAACCTCCGGGGCTTGCACTGTAACAACGACTCTGCGTATACGCCCGTGAAGAAATCCAACAAGGCATGGGTTTCTGGTGCGTTCAATCGCTCGTCCGGATGCTCCTCCGCGACAGCAAATCTCTATCTATATAGCGGAATGGTGTTATATGGGAGTAATAGTAGCGTGATTAGCGCCAATGGATCGACAGTGGTGTTTTCTGCAACGAAGTACTGCGATTATGGGTTCTCATCTAAGTGGTATGTCATGGCAGGCTGGTCATCAGGCGGCGCAAACCGCGGACCGACCGCAACGCTACCTTGTCGACCGATTTGACCCCATTTGATTCGTTTTGGAGGATGTGGATGCGTAAGTCAGTCCTGTTGACGATTGCTGGGGCACTTCTGGGGACCCTGAGCCTGTACGGGCTTGGGGTCGCATCGAACATATGGATTGCTTCGTCCGACGGCGGATTGCCCTTGAGCTCGGTGGTTGTGGCGTTCGTGGTTGCAGTAGCGCTCGGCGTGTCAGCGACGGCCGCACCGACGAGCGCCATAGCCGCGTCGCTCACCATGCTCTGCGGTGTACTCGTGCTCCCGTTGATTCGTCCGGGAATTGACGCCAGCAGGGTCCCGCTTCATCCCCTCGACGTGGTTGCGATGCTCGAGCACGCAGCGACAAGTCCATTGACCGTGGTCGGCCTCGCCATCACCGGAGCTGCAGGAATTGCTGCCGCAACTCGGGATCGCCGTCGAACGAGAACCAGCTAGGGGGCGGGTGCCGGCCACGACCGTTCAGAGCGGCCGTGGTCCGGTATACGATCGCGAGTTTGTCGTACCGGGTCGCCAAGCCCCGCCACCGCGTTAACCGGCAATACCCCACTCGATCACGTTCCGACCCCGGTACCGGTTCGCATCAAAGTTCTCGGGTCGCGCCGAGGTCGGCCTGAACGACGTCATCGCCTGGCCCAACCATTTACGAAACACACCCTAGCTACTGAGAACCTCTTTGCAACTTCATGCAACCGTTGCATTTGTACACTGATTAGAGCAACATCAGCTTCATGAACCCACTTGGTCAATCAGTGCACAGGCTTGGCGGTCTACTCCTCGTAGCTCTCAGTGTCCTGACGATGAACCTTCTTTTGATTTCTCCAAATCCAGCATCAGCAGCGCCTTCAAGCGACGAAGCCATCGTTTGCGGTAACGAAAAAGTCGTCCCCTTTGACTCGAATGGAATCAGGATCTCAGATGCCGATTTTGCTCGGATAGTTGAGCTTGCGGGAGCTTCTTGCAACGACAGTGGCGCCATGTCGACCACACACATGAGCAATAGCTACGGTTACGTAGCCGCGCGTATTTCGTCGCTTCCCGGCTCAATGAGTATCAGCGGATACGCTGCGGGCATCCCAAATGATGGAAAACGGCATGAGCTTAGCTGCACATACAAATCTAGTGGCGGCGCGTGGCGATCCTGCGGCTACGGGACTGGAGTTACTTCCATCACAACATCAGCATCAGTTTTTTGTCTGCCGAAGGGGATACTTTACACAGCGAAAGTTGGCCTCTACGCAAACGGATCGTTGAAGACAACAGCAACAAAGTCAGCGTACTCGAAATGAAATCCGTAATAATCTCTAAAGATATAGTTTCGTTAAATTATTCGAGTGAACTGGCACTCATTACCGGTGCCGAAATTCTCGACCGTACGGTGGTTGTGCGGGTCATATTCGACTCGGCCGATGCTGCCCGGATTCAAGCGAGCTCCCTGCGCTGCTGGCATCGCAATAAAGAGCTCCCATGGAGGCAGACATCTACCGGCGGTGGAACCCTCGATCAAATCGCGCAGTTTGAATTTGCGTTCGGCGCCTCCCCTGACGACAAGGAGGAAATTTCTGTCGCCTTCGGCGACGAGCCAGCGGTTACGCTCCAGCTAGGGCGTATTTCGTAAATGGTTGGGCCAGGCGATGACGCCGATCAGGCCGACCTCGGCGCGACCCGCGACGTTTACGGTTCGCTTGCTGGTCCGTGGGCTGCGCGATCACCGTCGTAACCCGCCGCGCCCCCGCAAACATTCACGATCCCAGCCCATCACACGATAAATTACGAGACACGCCCTAGGCCTCGTCGGCCTCGCCGAGGTCCTCGAGGATCCGGTTGAGGTCGGCCATCGACGCGAAGTCGATCGTGATCGTGCCCTTCGTCTTGCGGAGGACGACCTTGACGCGCGTGTTGAAGCGGTCGCCGAGGCGCTCGCTCACCTCTTCGAGGTGAGCGCTGAGCGAGTCGCTACCCGGCGCATCCTGCTGCTTGGATGCGCGCGTGCTGCGCCCAGCGCGGGTCGCGAGCGTCGCGGCCGCGGTCTCCGACTCGCGCACCGAGAGCTGCTCGTTGACGATGCGGTCGGCGAGCTGCGTCATCGCGGCGGGCTCCCCCACCGAGAGCACGGCGCGGGCATGGCCGGCGCTGAGGACGCCCGCAGCGACGCGGCGCTGCACGTCCACGGGGAGGTTGAGCAGGCGCAGCGTGTTCGAGATGCGCGGGCGCGAGCGACCGATGCGCTCCGCGAGCTCGTCCTGCGTGCAGCCGAAGTCGTCGAGCAGCTGGCGGTAGGCCGACGCCTCTTCGAGCGGGTTGAGCTCAGCGCGGTGCAGGTTCTCGAGCAGCGCGTCGCGCAGCATGTCCTCGTCGTCGGTGTCGCGGACGATCGCCGGCACCTCGGTGCGGCCCGAGGCCTTGGTGGCGCGCAGACGGCGCTCACCCATGATGAGCTCGTAGTCGCCGTCGGCCGCGCGCGGGTCGCCCTCGGGCAGCGGACGCACGACGATGGGCTGGAGCACGCCGAACTCGCGCACCGAGATGATCAGCTCGTCGAGCGCATCCTGGTCGAATTCGTGGCGCGGCTGGCGCAGGTTCGGCACGATGCGCGCCGGGTCGAGCGTGCGCAGGGTCGCGCCGGGCACCGGGATGAGCTCGGGCTCGCTCGAGTCGTTGTCGTCGGCCGAGTCGTCGATGGATGCGCTGCCCGCGGTCTCCTCGGCCGTGTCGACATCGGCCGTGGCAGTGTCGGCGGCGTCGGGGATCTGGCTCGCCGCGCGTTGCTCATCGACCGCCGTGTCCTCGGCTGCAACCTCGGGCTCTACATCGATGTTCTTCGATGCGTTCTTCACTGCATCGGTCGTCTTCGATGTGCTCTTCCCTGCAGCGGTCGACTTCGATGTAGTTGAAGTGGTCTTGGCCTTGCTCGGGGCCTTCGAGGCGGTTTTCGCGGGAGTTCTTGCCGGCGCCTTGGCAGGTACCTTCGCGGGCGCCTCGGCGGTGGCCCCGGGTTCGGCCTCGAGCGTGGCCGTTGCCGGGGCTCGACGGCGTCCCGAGGGTGCCGAGCCGTCGAAGAAGACGTCGATGTCTCGATCTTCGGTTGGCGAGCCGCTCGGGATGAGCGCGCTCAGGCCGCGGCCAAGGCCGGTGCGCTTCTTGGATGCCATTAGCGGTGTGCTCCTTGGTTCGCAAGCTCGTTGGCGGCCTCGCGGTACGCAACCGCGCCGGTGCCTTCGGGGTCATAGGTGATGATGGTTTGGCTGTAGCTGGGGGCCTCTGAGATGCGCACCGAGCGTGGGATGACCGTCGAGAGAGTCTGCTCGGGGAAGTGCTGTCGCACCTCGTCAGCAACCTCGCGGGAAAGGTTCGTGCGGCGGTCAAACATGGTCATGAGGATCGCGCTGACCTGCAGGTTCGGGTTGAGGTACTCACGCAGGCGGTTGATCGAGTTGAGCAACTGGCTGAGGCCCTCGAGGGCGTAGTACTCGCCCTGGATCGGAATGAGAACTTCCTTCGCCGCCGCGAACGCGTTCATGGTGAGCAGGCCGAGCGAGGGCGGGCAGTCGATGAACACATAGTCGAGGGGGTCGGATGCGGCTTCACGCTCGCCGAGGTACGTCGTGAGGGCCTCACGGAGCCGCGTCTCGCGCTGGTCTACGTCGACGAGTTCGATCTCGACTCCCGCGAGATTCAACGTCGCGGGGCAGCACTCCAGTCCTGCGATATCGGGCGACGCCTGCACCACGTCAGCGAGCGGAACGGAGTCAATGAGCACCTCATACGTGCCCGCTACGTCACCCTGGCGATCTACATTGAGCGCCGTCGATGCGTTGCCCTGTGGGTCAATGTCGATCACCAGTACCTTGAGCCCGGCCTGGGCGAGGGCGGCGGCGATGTTCACGGTGGTCGTCGTCTTGCCAACGCCGCCCTTCTGGTTCGAGACCGTGAAGATGCGGGTTGTTGCCGGTCGAGGGGTCTTGACCGTCTTGAGTGCTCGCTTCTTCGCGGTGAGCACCGCAATCTGCCGCGCAATCGGTGACTCGAACGCGTCGCTCATAGAGGTGTGGTCCCTTCGCCTTGAATTGACCGGACTTCGCGGTCTCTCGGACACTCTATTGTCGCCCACCGAAGCTGCATCGGCGGGGAGCGCTCTCGGAGTTGTGAAGAACTCGTGCCTGTGGAGAACTAGAACTACTCGGTTACGCGATCGTGGCGCGCACAACGCGCGTTGGCTCAGTGTCGAGTTCGGTACCGACCTCTTCCACGCGAATGTCCTCGAGCTGGAAACGGCGGATCTGCTTCGCCGCCTTCTGGATCTCCGCTTCGGCCGAGCGGCCCTTGAGCAGTACGAGCTCGCCCTCGTAACGGACGAGGGGTGCGGTGATGGGGATGAGCTTGCTCAGCGCCGCGACGGCCCGCGCGGTGACCTGGTCGAAGGAGTGCGTGTCGGCGACCTCCTCAGCGCGAGCGCGCAACGGAGTGACGTTGTCGAGGCCCAGAGCCTCGACCTGCTCAAGCAGCCACGTGTGCCGACGCTCCATCGGCTCGATCAGGGTGAACTTCACGTCGGGACGTGCAATCGCCAACGGGATGCCCGGAAGGCCGGCTCCCGACCCGACGTCGCCGACGCTGCCAACGAGGAGAGGGGCGATGAGGGCAGAGTTCACGATGTGGCGGGTCCACAGGCGCGGGTACTCGAGGGGGCCGAGGAGTCCGAGCGTCTCGCCGTCATCGGCGAGCGCGTTGGCGTAGGCCTGGGCGAGGTGCACCCGGTCGCCGAAGATCTCCGCCGCGACGTCAGGGCGGGGTTCAACCTCGACCGATTCATCACCAAGCTGTACCTGGGTCACGGGCTCGGGAATTGCCGCCGCGTCGCTCATGGGGAGTCCTTTCGTAGAACCCCAATTGTTTCACGTGAAACGTAGAGCGGCGACGCCGTCGCGGGGAGGGCGGTGATCACCTCTTGACCTGGTGTTTTCATTCGCTCATCAGCGCTTTTCCCTGGTCACAGCGCAGAATCGGGTTCCGTCTTGGCATTGGTGCTCGGTATGAATAGCCAGTATCGATGTCGTTTCACGTGAAACGACTGGTCTAGGTGCGTTACAGAGTCGGCACCGGAACCTTGCGTCCTCGGCGAGTTTCCCATTTCACGCCTGCTCCTGAGCTTGTTCCTGGCCTGCTCCTGGTTTTGCTCAGATTCCCAGTCGTGTCTACGACCACGCCTTCACGGGCGCCCCCAACTGCGAGCTGCGCACCAGCGAACGCTGCCCTCTTGTTTCACGTGAAACATGACAGCGATGCTTCCATCATCAAGCCCAGTGACAGCCACTCACCGCAGCGCCAACACTCCTCGGTACAGGCACGCTCAACCGCGTCACTAGACGACGACAACGGGGGCGCACATCCTTGCCCACATGAATCACCAGGATGAGCAGCCAGAGAGAGACGTAGTCTGCGGGCGGAAGTCTGCGCGAGCGTGGCTGCAGTGCGAACGGCCCATTCCACACCGGGGAGTTCGGTTGCGAAGAACGCGCGTGTCTGGTTTCACGTGAAACGTGCGAGTCCCCGCCTGGCTCGCCGCTACCAAGTGGCCGCCCTCGCCTCGGCGGAAGCGCGAACTGCATGGCCTCGTCCACCTCAACGATCTCCGTCGCAGGAACTACGAGCTATGGCTGGCGAGAAGCGAGGGTGGGCTTCTCACACGAGCGTGCCGCTCGTCAGTCAGTGATCGGCGATCCGAAGTGTCTAGGGCCGTGCGTCATCACTGCGAACGCGGGCCGGATTGCACCGGCCGTGGAGATGACGTTTCACGTGAAACACAAGCTTGCGACTCCGAACCGCGACTTCTCATGGGGACCATGACGAGCAAACGGCCGACACCGGCACCGCCCCACCTTGAGGCGGATCGGTCGCGCCCGCAGAAACACTCCTCCAGCACGCAGCGGTAGTGCAGAGTTTCTCGTCCCCTTCGAGAGCTGCCATCGCCTCAGCAAGCTATTCCGCAGTCCAAGGTCGTCCGATCGGTCGACGATCCTGTTGAAACCGTCTACTGCGCTCTCGTTGCTAGACCCAGGGAACACCCATCACCGGTTTCACGTGAAACAAGAGGCTCCGCAGAGGGCGACTCCCGGCGTATCGTCACTCCGCCTATCGACATTCCGGTTCGAAACCCGTTGCCATAAGGTGAGACCCACTTCTCGTTGTTTCACGTGAAACGGATTAGACATCCTTGCAGCGGTTCCGGGGCATCGCTTACCTTCTCTGATCACGGTTCGACAGCCCGTAGCTCGCGCCCGCCAACAGCACCTACATCCCGTTGTCGAGGAAGCGGGCGTTATTCGCGAGAACGAATTGGCGTGACGAATGCGGCCCATGGAAGTCTGAGGCTCAGGCAATGTCAATCGCGCGTTTCATGTGAAACCAACACCACTTCAAGCAATGCAATCGATCCATCGCTAATCGGCTCGACAACCCAGCCGCCTCGATCAAGCTGGTGACCCAGGGAGCTATCGCGGAGCCACTCAGAATCCAGTCCTCGCCCGCGCAGCGCAGTATTCACGACCCCACCGACGCCAAGCCCCGGGGTAGTGGATTGGCGTTTCACGTGAAACAACGCTCATCCGCGATGAATCAACCCCCGCCGAGTAATCGAAGCTCGCAGGACGCGGCATATGTGCGCCCTCCCTCCAGCTTCGCGAGTCAGGGAGCACGGGACATGGCCGTCCTCTCACCACCACCTCATACCGACTCCACGATTCCATCACTCTTCAGCCGAACCCGTTTCATGTGAAACCCAGGACCTTCACGACATAGAACAGCACCAGCGCCACGAATCGCCGACGTTTTGGTCTCCGCTGGAGCACCGAATCACGGCTCACGAACAACACACTCCGTAGGCACGCCAGTTGCCTTGTCCATCAACTATCAGCCCGACGAAGCGCAGTTCTATCGAACCGATGATGGCCCCGTTTCACGTGAAACTAGCCACCCTCCTCGAGTTGAATCCAGCTTGCCGTTCCAACGCCCGCTCGTACAGCGGCTGCTCCTGTGCATGTCGTCGGAATAGCCCTTCCTCCCCCCGCGAGCTTCGCTGCGCGATGAGGGTTCAATGTCAACGGAGTCAGTCTCCGTGAAACGCCCATCCCGATGATCTCACGCTTCGCGGCGCGTGAGATTGCCCGCGTTTCACGTGAAACCGAGAGAATGTTTCGCAGAATGGCCAGTCCCACACCCGCCACTCCACGTTCAAACTGCCCAGTCAGTTCCCAACCCACCCTCGATAACGCGTCTGCCACGATTTCGACGCAGCCCAACTCGCTGCAGCGTCTATTACCCGCGCAGATGAGCGCAGTTTCACGTGAAACGCAGCACGAACTTGGAGATGGACATGAGTCACCTGGCCCACTACCGCGGGATCTGCAAGCCACTTCAGTGCTCATACGGCTCTCGCAGAACCTTGACCCCACAGTTTCGACCCAGCCTCACTCACTGAGAGTACGATCGCCGACGCGGATCGACCCCGTTTCACGTGAAACCAAGCACGCGCTTCGTATCAGCATCAATCGTCAGCCCCAGCACCGCAGCTGCTCGCCGGCTGCGATGCCTAGTGTTCAACAAGTTGTCTCTTCATATGTGCGAACCTCCGTTTGCGCAGCGCTGCCCGGACCGAAATCCAACACTCGTGAAACTCGCGAGCACGGGCAATTGATCACCCACGCCTTCGCACTGCCGCATCCGCCTCACTCGAGCTCGACGCGCGAACACGGGGCCGCCTCGAGCCGTTTCACGTGAAACCGAACTGCCGGCCAAGGCGGGGACGCGGGTCAGACCCGCTGACGAACGGGCCACGACCTTCAGCCTCCCCAAGAGTGGTGTGCGAGTCCCTGAACACTGACGCTCCGCGAGACTGAGCCACTTCGCCTGCACCAGTGTCCTCGTTTCACGTGACACCAGGGCAAGCTCCGATAGCGAGGTACCGAAAACTCGATCGTCTCCCTGGGGGCGGGGAGACCGACACACTCACTATCAGTTTTGGGGTATTCAAGCGCCCCAAGCCGGCAAAACTGACCTAGAACCGGCATCGTCAGAATCGCATCAGCGTAATTTCATGGATGTCGCTCCGACGCGAATTGCGACTGTCCACCACTACTTGGGCACGCACCGACCAACTTCCGCGCCAGCACGCCGATGTCGGGGCATTCCCACCCCATCCCAGACTGACAGCAATGCGTAACGCATCCCAATCTGAGCGCTCCTGGGTGATGCAACAAATCTACATCGATACTCATTTATGCAGCGCAAGAATTGTACGGAAAACAAGTACGCGGGCCGCCGACCAACGTCGACGACCCGCGTCTGAAAAACTCGAACAGCCTAGTTCGCGCGCAACACCGTGTGACGCTTGCGACCTTCGCCCTCGCTCTCGGAGTTGTAGCCGCGCTCCGATGCAATGTCATGCACGATCTTGCGCTCGTACGACGACATCGGCGGAAGGGCTGCCGAAGCGGCACCATCCTCGATTCGCTCGATCGCGCGCGAGACCAGGCTCTGCAGCTCGTTGCGACGCGCATCCCGCGAGCCGCCCACGTCCAGAATCAACCGTGAGAACTCACCGGTCTCTGCCTGCACGGCGAGGCGGGTGAGCTGCTGCAGCGCATCCACCACCTCGGGGGATGCGATGCGGTCGAGATTGCTCTCACCGTCGGCGGTCACCGAAATGTAGGTGCGGCCTCCGGTCACGTCGATGTCGAGGTCGCCGTCGATGTCAGCGATGTCGAGGAGCTCTTCGATAAAGTCCGCAGCGATGTCGCCCTCGTCGCGATCACCCTCGTCGGTGGCGTCGTCATCGGTGACGGCCTCGTCGGTGACGGCCTCGTCGGTGACGTCGTCGTCAATCACGTCTTCGTCAACCGTGACGGATTCGACACGCTCGTCTTCGACGACGTCGTGGTCAGTCATGTCATTGGCGCTCATTGCATTCCTTCTCTCAGCACCCCAGATTACCGGTAATCGCGCATCCGCCCGTACATGTGCAAACGGGCACCGAACCTCGCTGGCTCGGTGCCCGTGCACCGTATCGCTACTGCCTACTTCCTCTTTTTCTTCTTGCGATTCTTCGACACCGGCTGCTGTCGCTGCCCGCCGTTTTCCTGCGCCTCGAGCTCGAGCTGACGCTGCGTCTTACCGTCGCGCACGATGCGGTTGGCGGGGTTGTCGGGGTGGTCGTCCCACTTGCCCTTTTCCTTGAGACGCTCGACGCGCTTCTTGTACGCGTCCGAACCAGGAGTCGGCATGTTGCGGATGGTCCACCACTGCTGACCGGTGGTCCAGATGTTCGTGAGCAGCCAGTAAACCATGAGGCCGATCGGGAACATGAAGCCCGAAACCGCCATGACGAGCGGCAGCAAGTACATGAGCATCTGCTGCTGACGGAACATCGGCGAAGCCTTCGCGGCCTCCGAGATGTTCTGCGAGGTGATCTGGCGCTGTGTGAAGAACTGCGTACCGACCATGAGCACGATGAGCACGATCGCGACGACGATGATGTTCGTGTTGCCGTTGGCCTGCGACAGAATCGAGCTCAGCGGTGCCCCGAAAATTTCGGAGTTCGCGAGCAGCACGGCGTGGTCCTGGCTCATAAGGCCAACGCCGGCCTCACTGTGGTTCGCGGTGTTCAGCACGCGATACAGCGAGAAGAAGATCGGCATCTGGATGAGCATCGGCCAGCAGCTCGAGAGCGGGCTCGAGCCGTGCTTCTTGTAGAGCGCCATGGTCTCTTGCTGCATGGCCTGCTGCGAGAACTGGTCGCGCTTGCCCTTGTACTTGTCCTGAATCTTCTTGAGTTCAGGCTGCAGCTCCATCATGCCGCGCATCGACTTGATCTGCCGGACCATGAGCGGGATCATCGCCGAGCGGACGACAAGCACGATGATCATGATCGACAGCACCCATGTCCAGCCGCTGTCCTCTGGCAGGCCGAGAGCTGTCCACGCGGTGTGCGCACCGACGAGGATGAGCTCAATCACCCACCGCAACGGCCAGATAATAATGTCGAAGATGTTCATCGAGCGTCTTCGCCTTTCATTTGCAAATCAGACACGACGAACCCAAACTTGGTGCGTCGAATCGGGAAGGGTCGTTTGGGCTCCGGGACGTAATCAAAGTCCGGCTTCGCCCAGGGGTGGCATCGCATGATCCGACGAGCCGCCATCCAGCTCCCTCGCACCAGGCCATACACCTGCACTGCCTCTAAACCATACGCGGAACAGGTTGGGTAGTACCGGCAGACATCCCCGTAGATCGGCGAGATGAAGCGGCGATAGAGCAGGAGCAGCACGATCCCGAGATTGCGTGGGATGAGTGCAATGTTGTGCAGGACTCGTCGCATCATTGACGGTCGATCAGTCGGCGCCATCGGCGCAACTGCAGAATTCGGCGTCGTCAGTAATGTCCGCCGCAACAAGGCCAAGCTTGTCGGCCGCATGCAACACCGCGCGCCGAGTTTCAGCGCGCAGCTGCTCGTAGCTGAAGCTCGAGGCCTCGGGAAAAACGCGAATCACGAACGAAGCCCCGGTGGGGACCAGGGTGAGGAGCTCGAGCGCAATGCCCTTGAGCCGGCGACGCGTGTGATTGCGTACAACAGCGGCACCCACCCGCTTGGTGATGATGAAACCAAAGCGGGTGGGTGAGGCTGCGTCGCGGTTGGCTTCGCCAATCGCGATAAGTCCGGATGCGGCAGCTCGACGGCCACGGCGGGAGATGCGACGGTAGTCGGCTCCGCTAGTGACTTTGTTCTGCCGAGCAAGCACCGGGGACTACGCCGAGAGGACCTTGCGGCCCTTCGAGCGGCGTGCCGCGACAATGGCACGGCCGGCGCGGGTGCGCATGCGGGCGCGGAAGCCGTGCTTCTTGGCGCGGCGGCGGTTGTTGGGCTGGAAAGTACGCTTCGACATAAAAAATCTCCTGATCGAGGCCCTAGGCTGTGGGGCAGCGAAACAAGGCCCGGATGCGGGCACAACTGGATCAGATTACGCCACATTCAAGCCTCGGGTCAAGGTTGATCTCGCCACGTATGTAGGCGAGCTACCACGATGACCGGGTTTGCCTGGGGCGACTCGCCGGAAATGACAATATCCTGGTAGCGCTGGTTCGCCTCGGTGTCCATTCGTGGTTTAGAGTGGCGTATCTGTCGCGCACGATTGCGCACCGGCCTCATAACTCACAGTTTTCCACACAGCCTGTGGATAACTTTGCAAATGCGGGTCCCGTGCGAGACGATCGAGGTGCAGGGTGGCACGGCGCGCACAGAAGGTGCGGTCGTGCGGCAGCATGCCCGCTGTTCTGTGAGCCATGAAGTAGTCGAGATCGATCACCGGAAGGAAGTCACACGTGACGCAAGCTGTGACGGAAGTCTGGACAGACCTCTTCACGACGCTTCGAGGCAACCTCGACATGCCCCAATCCATGCGCGGCTACTTCGGCCTGGTGCAGGCAAAAGGCGTGATGGACGGCACAATTTACCTCGAGGTGCCGAACGATCTCACTCGCTCGCAGATCGAACAGCGCGGTCGCGCCTACCTGCTCGAAGCCATCGCCGCCACTCCGGCAGCCGAGGGCGTTCGCAACTTTGCGATCGTGGTCAATCCGAACTCGGAGCCGACCCCTCCGGCCGACACGACGGTCTATGAAACCCCGCTCCCCGCCGAGGCGCCTATGGAGCAGGCCGCAACGATGCAACGAACGGCGCCGTATGAGGACCGATTCTCGAGTTTCTCCACCGGTTATCCACAGGCTGAGGCGACGCCCGCGATCAGCCACGGGATCGAAGCCGCTGCCCCGTATCACGACCCTAACGCGACCCAGCCCGACGGCGACTCGCGCCTCAACCCGAAGTACATCTTCGAAAACTTCATCATCGGCGGATCAAACCGATTCGCCCACGCGGCGGCCGTGGCAGTCGCCGAGACTCCGGCTCGGGCATACAACCCCCTCTTTATCTACGGTGATTCCGGGCTGGGCAAGACCCACCTGCTCCACGCCATCGGCCACTATGCCCAGGACATGTACCCCGGCATCAAGGTTCGCTACGTGTCGAGCGAGGAATTCACGAACGACTTCATCAACTCGATTTCGATGAACCGCTCGGCAGAGTTCCACCAGCGCTACCGCAACAACGACATCCTGCTCATCGACGACATCCAGTTCTTGCAGGGCAAGGACTCGACGATGGAGACCTTCTTTCACACGTTCAACACGCTGCACGAGCACAACAAGCAGGTGGTCATCACCTCCGACGTGCCGCCGAAGCAGCTGACAGGCTTTGAAGATCGGATGCGCTCCCGCTTCGAGTGGGGCCTCATCACCGACGTGCAGTCGCCGGATCTCGAGACGCGCATTGCGATTCTGCGCAAGAAGGCCGAAGCCGACCAGCTCGAGCTGTCGAATGAGGTGCTCGAGTTCATCGCAGTGCACGTCACGAGCTCCATCCGCGAACTCGAGGGCACGCTCATCCGCGTCACGGCCTTCGCGAACCTGAACCAGCAGGCGATCGACCTGAATCTCGTGACGACAGTGCTCAAGGACCTCATCACGAACCGAGAGCCGAATGTCATCTCGCCACAGGACATCATTCGAGAGACTGCGGATTACTTCCACCTCACCGTGGAGGACCTCTATGGCTCGAGTCGCTCGCAGGCCATCGCCACGAGCCGGCAGATCGCTATGTACCTCTGTCGCGAGATGACGAACCTCTCGCTTCCGAAGATCGGTCAACTCTTCGGCGGCCGAGACCACACCACCGTGATGTATGCCCACCGCAAGATCATGAAGCTCATGACCGAAGACCGTTCGATCTTCAACCAGGTCACCGAACTCACCTCGAGGATTCGCCAACCCAACGCACGGTAACTCCAGGCTCAATGCGCTCGATGGCGGCCACCGCAGATCGAGCGCATCGTCGTTTCCATAGGCTGTGGATAACTCTGTGGAAAAGCCCGTGAATAGTGCGTGGATAAGCCGTGGACAATGCAATTTCCACGATCTGTGCATAACTTGTGGAATTCGCCATCGTGGCAGTGGACAAACTGTGCACGCAGCGGACGGGCCTGTGGAGATCCGCGTCAGGACGCGACAATCTGGGGATGCCGTCCACTTTCCATCCACTCGGGAATCACAAGTTTCAGCGATGTAGTTCCCTACGGAAATCAGTTGACCACAGAGTTATCCACATTCTCCACAGCTGTTAAGAGTGAGAAGACAGATCTCTCTACCTAGAAAAATCCGCTCGTGACATTTTGTCGTTCGGGCCCTCGAACCCGAAGAGCCGCTGAGGAGGAAGACGCCACAGCAACCCGCTAGCATTGAATCCCCGCCGAGCCATGGAGGAATCGCCAGTGAAGTTTGAAGTCAATCGCGACATGTTCAGCGACGCCGTGTCGTTTGTCGTCAAGCTCCTCCCTCAGCGACCCACTTTGCCGATCCTCAGCGGTGTCGTGCTCGAGACCAGCGGCAGCACGCTGCAGCTTTCGACGTTTGACTACGAAGTTTCGAGCCGCACCTCGATCGACGCGACCGTCGACGAGTCGGGCGCAGTGCTCGTGCAGGGTCGCCTTCTCGCCGATATCGCCAGCCGACTGCCGGATGCCCCGGTGCAAGTCGAGCGCGACGACCGCGGCATCACGATCACCTGTGGTCGCACAAACTTCACGTTGCCGACGATGCCGATCGAGGAGTTCCCAGCACTTCCGACGATCGAGGGCACCTCGGGTGTCGTCTCGGGCGCCGACTTCTCGGAGGCCATCAGCCAGGTCGTCGTCGCAGCATCCCGCGAAGATGTCGCCCCGGTTATCACCGGTGTGCACCTCACGTTCTCGCCGACGCAGCTGCAGCTCGTCGCGACCGACCGCTACCGCGTAGCGGTACGGGAAATCGAATGGCAGAGCAACTTTGCTGAGGGCGACCAGGCACTTGTTCCCTCGCGCACCCTCGGCGAGGTCGGCAAGTCGTTCGCGCACGCCGACGAAGTGGTCATCACGCTCGTGAGCGAGGGCGACCGCCAGCTCATCGCATTCACCGCCGATGGCCGCACCGTCACGTCGCTGCTCATCAAGGGCAACTTCCCCGCCGTATCGCGACTCTTCCCCGCCGAAACTCCGCACTTCGCAGTGTTGCAGGGCAGCGATGTCATCGACGCGGTTCGTCGCATGCAGCTCGTGCTCGAGCGTGAGCAGGCCCTGCGCTTCAGCTTCTCGGACGAGGGCCTCAAGCTTGACGCGGTTGGCGCCGAGCAGGCCGCCGGCGCCGAAGAGCTCAGCATCAACCTGCAGGGCGAGAGAATTGTCGTTTCACTCAAACCGCAGTTCCTGCTCGAGGGCGTCGGCGCGATCCACTCGGCGTTTGTGAAGATTGCCTTCACGAACAACGACAACCCGAACAAGCCTGGCCCCGTGCTGCTCAGCGGCCAGACCTCGCTCGACGAGGCCGCCGCCACCGACACCTTCCGCTACCTGCTGCAGCCGAACCTGCTCATGCGCTAACGGCGCATCGTGCACGTCACCCACCTGAGCCTGCGGAATTTTCGGAATTACCGCACCGCCGAACTCGAGCTGCACCCGGGCATCCAGGTGTTCGAGGGCGCGAACGGCCAGGGCAAGACGAATCTGGTCGAGGCCATTGCCTACCTCGGCACGCTGAAGTCGCATCGGGTGTCGTCGGATGCGGCGCTCGTGCGTTTCGGAGAGGACGGCAGCATCGTCCGCGCCGAATTGCGTCACGGTGAGCGCGAGCTCAGCATCGATGTCGAGATCGCGAAGTCGGGCAGCAACAAGCCACGAGTGCGCGGACATGCGGTGAAGACCCGTGAGCTCGCACGATTCTTCACCACCGTTGTGTTCGCGCCCGAGGACTTATCGCTCGTGCGCGGCGACCCGGGTCAGCGCCGGGAGCTGCTTGACCAGCTCCTCATGACGCACTCCCCGCGGTTCGGTGAAACGATCTCGAAGTACGAGCGGGTGCTGCGCCAGCGCAGTTCGCTGCTGAAATCGGGCCGGCAACAGCGGCTCGGCACCGAGCAGCTCACGACGCTCGACATCTGGGACGACCAGCTCATCGAGCTCGGCACAAAAATTGTTGCCCAGCGGCTTGCCCTCGTCGACCGGCTGCGGCCCCACCTCGCGAACGCCTACACGACGCTCGTCGAGGCCGACCATGGCGCGAGCATTTCGATGCGTGTCAGCGCGCTCGCCGACACGGGTCGCCACATGGATGGCGACGGCGAAGGCGAAGAGATCGGCGGCGTGCTCACGGTCGACGACATCGCCGAACGCTTCCGGCAGCGGCTGATGGATGCGCGCCCGCGCGAGCTCGAACGCGGCGTCACGCTCGTGGGCCCGCACCGCGACGACGCAACGTTCTGGCTCAATGGCCTGCCGGCGCGCATCACCGCGAGCCACGGAGAATCGTGGTCGTTCGCGCTCGCGCTCAAGCTCGCGGCGGCCCAGCTCATCCGCGAGGAATCGAAGACCGGCGACCCGGTGCTGATTCTCGACGACGTGTTTGCCGAGCTCGACGGCGCCCGCCGTTCGCGCCTCGCAAACGCGGTGCACGACTTCGAACAGGTGCTCATCACCTGCGCCGTCGTCACCGACCTGCCCGAGGCGCTGCGGCACGACACGATTCGCATCGAAGCCGGCACGATCGCGAACGGCGAAACCGATGGCTGAGTTCAGCGAATCGACGCTCGTCTGGCTGCGCTGCAAGGAGGTCTTCGGAGGCCACAAGATTCCCCGCCGTCTGCTGCGCGGCCGGGGCGCGTCGACGCCCGAGTCGAAGGATGCGCAGGCCGAGCAACTCCCCTTCGGCCCGAAGCGCGACCCGCAGTCGACGAGTGCCGTGCTGAGCCAGCTCTTCGCGCAATTTGATTGGCAGACGCCCCTCGCTCAGGCTCGGCTCATCGACGAGTGGGAGAATTTTGCTGGTCAGCGCACAGCCGCGCACACCAAACCGCTGTTCGTCGACGAGGGCGTGCTGCTCGTGCAGTGCGATTCGACGGCCTGGGCCACGCAGTTGCGATCGATTCGTGGCGAACTGCTCGGGCGCATCCGAGCTGCCGTGCCCGAGGTCGAGCTCACCGATATCAAGTTTTTGAACCCCGGGGCGCCGTCTTGGCGACACGGAAATCGTTCTGTGCCGGGTCGAGGGCCTCGAGACACCTATGGGTAGGTGACCACGAGCGTGGGGGGAAAAGCCCGCAGATCGCCAAATAACGGCGAATCCGGCAATCCCTTGCTAGAATGGAACGTCTGCGAAGTAAAAACTGAGGAGTCCGAATGACGGATACTGGGGCAAACCAGCACGGATCCACGACCGGCCGCGTCGAACACGACTATGGAGCTGGTCAGATCCAGGTTCTCGAGGGTCTCGAGGCGGTGCGGAAGCGTCCGGGTATGTACATCGGCTCGACGGGCCCCGACGGACTGCACCACCTGGTGTACGAGATCGTCGACAACTCCGTTGATGAGTCGCTTGCGGGCTACTGCGACGACATTCAGGTCACGCTTCGCGCCGACGGCGGTGTCACCGTTGTCGACAACGGCCGCGGTATTCCGGTCGAAACGCACCCCGTCGAGGGCGTTTCGACGCTCGAGGTCGTGCTCACGAAGCTCCACGCCGGCGGCAAGTTCGGTGGCGGCGGTTACGCCGTTTCGGGCGGTCTGCACGGTGTCGGCTCGTCGGTCGTGAACGCGCTTTCGACGCGCTTTCTCGCCGATGTGTCGCGTGATGGCCACGAGTGGCACATGGAATTCGCAAACGGTGTGCCGCAGGGCGCCATTCAAGAGGGCGCCGAGACCGACGTCACCGGCACCCGCATCACGTTCTACCCGAACGGCGAGATTTTCGAGACGACCGAGTTCGACTGGGAGACGCTGCGCACGCGCTTCCAGCAGATGGCGTTCCTCAACCGCGGCCTCAGCATCACGCTCACCGATGAGCGCGACCCGGCCACGCTGAACGAGGGTATGACCCAGGTGCACGAGGTGCTTGAGCCGAGCGACTCGGATGGCGCTGAAGAAGCTGTCGTGCAGGCTCCCGACGAGCCCGACGCTGAGACGACGCCGGTGGAGACTGAGCACAAGCACCGCAAGCAGGTCTTCAAGTACGACCGCGGCCTCGTCGACTACGTCGAGCACCTTGTGAAGCGCAAGAAGGTCGAGGCGGTGCATCCCGAGATCATCGACATGGTCGAAGAAGACACCGAGGCGACCATCTCGGTTGAGATCGCGATGCAGTGGACCGAGGCGTACAGCGAGTCGGTGCACTCGTTCGCGAACACGATCAATACTCGCGAGGGCGGCACGCACCTCGAAGGCTTCCGCGCCGCGCTCACCACGGCGATGAACCGCTACGCCCGCGACAAGGGCCTGCTCAAGGAGAAGGACGAGAACCTCTCCGGGGAGGATGTCCGCGAGGGCCTCGCCGCGATTATCTCGGTGAAGCTCGGCGAACCGCAGTTCGAGGGCCAGACGAAGATGAAGCTCGGCAACACCGAGGCGAAGTCGTATGTGCAGCGCGTCATGAACCAGGGGCTGCAGGAGTGGCTCGATCGCAACCCGCAGCAGGCCCGCGAGGTCATTCGCAAGGCGACTCAGGCATCCGCTGCACGTCTCGCTGCCCGCCGCGCGCGCGAGCAGACCCGCCGCAAGGGCCTGCTCGAGTCGAGTGGCATGCCCGGCAAGCTTCGTGACTGCACCTCGCGCAACCCCAACGAGTCCGAGATCTTCATGGTCGAGGGTGATTCGGCAGGTGGCTCGGCGGTGCAGGGTCGTAACCCGCGCACGCAGGCGATTTTGCCGCTGCGCGGCAAGGTGCTCAATGTCGAAAAGGCGCGTCTCGACCGCGCGCTGCAGAACACCGAGATTCAGTCGATGATCACGGCGTTTGGTACCGGCATCGGCGACGACTTTGACGTCGAGAAGGCCCGGTATCACAAGGTGATTCTCATGGCCGACGCCGATGTCGACGGCCAGCACATCACGACGCTGCTGCTCACGGTGTTGTTCCGGTTCATGCAGCCGCTCATCGACGCCGGCTTCGTCTACCTCGCCTCGCCGCCGCTCTACCGCCTCAAGTGGACGAACGCGGCGCACGAGTACGCGTACTCCGACGAAGAGCGGGATGCGCTCATTTCGCAGGGCCGCGCCGGCGGCCGCCGCCTGCCGAAGGACAACGCGATTCAGCGCTACAAGGGCCTCGGCGAGATGAACTACAACGAGCTCTGGGACACGACGATGAACCCTGAGACGCGCACCCTGCGCCAGGTCACGATGGCCGACGCGGAGGCTGCTGACGAGGTGTTCTCGACGCTCATGGGCGAGGACGTCGAGTCGCGACGCACGTTCATCCAGCGCAACGCGCACGACGTGCGCTTCCTCGACATCTAAGCGCCTCGCGCTCTTCACATATTTAGGCAGCGAAGTAAGAACGAATGGCTGACGAAACCAATACCACCAACGAGACTCCGACCACCGGCGGCCACGTCGAGAAGGTCGATCTCCAGCTCGAAATGCAGCGCTCGTACCTCGACTACGCGATGAGCGTGATCGTGGGCCGCGCGCTGCCCGAGGTGCGTGACGGCCTCAAGCCGGTGCACCGCCGTGTGATTTACGGCATGTACGACGGCGGCTACCGCCCCGACAAGTCGTTCTCGAAGTGCGCTCGCGTTGTCGGCGATGTCATGGGTCAGTACCACCCGCACGGCGACTCGGCGATCTACGACACCCTCGTGCGCCTCGTGCAGCCGTGGTCGCTGCGCTACCCGCTCGCGCAGGGTCAGGGCAACTTCGGCTCGGCCGGTAACGACGGCGCCGCAGCGCCCCGGTACACCGAGACGAAGATGGCGCCGCTCGCGCTCGAGATGGTGCGCGACATTGAAGAAGACACCGTCGACTTCATGGACAACTACGACGGGCAGACGCAGGAGCCGACCGTGCTCCCCGCGCGCTTCCCAAACCTCCTCGTCAACGGCTCCGAGGGTATTGCTGTCGGAATGGCGACGAAGATTCCGCCGCACAACCTCCGCGAGGTCGCCGACGGCGCGCTCTGGGCGCTCGAGCATCCCGACGCCACGCGCGAGGAGTTGCTCGAGGCGCTCATGGAGCGCATCCAGGGCCCCGACTTCCCGACCGGCGCCCAGATTCTGGGTACCAAGGGCATCCAGGAGGCGTACCGCACCGGCCGTGGCTCGATCACGATGCGTGCGGTCGTCAACGTCGAGGAGATCGGTAACCGCACCTGCCTCGTCGTCACCGAGCTGCCCTACCAGGTGAACCCCGACAATCTCGCGAACCGCATGGCCGAAATGGTGCGCGAGGGCAAGCTGCAGGGCATCGCCGACATCCGCGACGAAACCTCGGGCCACACCGGTCAGCGCCTCGTCATCGTGCTCAAGCGCGATGCCGTTGCGAAGGTTGTGCTCAATAACCTCTACAAGCACACGCAGCTGCAGGACACCTTCGACGCGAACATGCTCGCGATCGTCGATGGCGCGCCCCGCACGCTCTCGCTCGATGGGTTCATCCACCACTGGGTGGCGCACCAGGTCGAGGTCATCGTGCGCCGCACCGAGTACCGCCTGCGCAAGGCCGAAGAAGAAGTGCACGTGCTGCGTGGTTACCTCAAGGCGCTCGACGCGCTCGACGAGGTCATTGCGCTCATCCGCCGCTCGGCTACCGTTGAGGTCGCGCGCACCGGCCTCATGGAACTGCTTGACGTCGACGAGATTCAGGCGTCGGCGATCCTCAACCTCCAGCTGCGTCGCCTCGCCGCGCTCGAGCGCCAGAAGATCAACGATGAGGCCGAGCGCCTCGAGAAGATGATCCTCGAGTACAAGGCCATTCTTGCTTCGCCCGAGCAGCAGCGCCAGATCATCTCTGACGAGCTCGGCGAGATCGTGCGCCGCTACGGCGACGATCGCCGCACTGAGATCATTCGTGGCTTCAACGGCGACGTGACCGATGAAGACCTGATCCCGGTTGAGGAAATGGTCGTCACCGTCACGCGCGACGGCTACATCAAGCGCACGCGCAGCGACAACTACCGCTCGCAGCGCCGTGGCGGCAAGGGCGTGCGCGGCGCGCAGCTCAAGGCCGATGACATCGTCGAGCACTTCTTTGTCACGACGACGCACCACTGGCTGCTGTTCTTCACGACGTTCGGTCGCGTGTACCGCACGAAGTGCTACGAGCTGCTCGAGGCCGGCCGCGACTCAAAGGGCCAGCACATTGCGAACCTGCTGCCGCTTCAGCCCGACGAGCAGGTCGCGAAGATCCTCGACCTGAGCAACTACGAAGAAGACGACTACCTCGTGCTTGCGACGCGCAACGGTCTCGTCAAGAAGAGCGACTTGTCGCTCTACGACACGAACCGCCAGGCTGGCATCATCGCGATCAAGCTGCGCGACGGCGACGAGCTCGTGTCGGCCATGACGATCAAGCATGGCGACCACATCTTCCTGTTCTCGCACGAGGGCCAGTCGCTGCACTTCATCGCCGATGACGAGCAGCTGCGCCCGATGGGCCGTGACACCTCGGGCGTGAAGGGTATGTCGTTCCGCGGCAGCGACTACCTCATCAACGCGGCGGTCGCCGCCGACGAGGATCTCTTCGTGTTCACGATCACCGAGGGCGGCTACGCGAAGCGCACCGCGGTGAACGACTATCGCATCCAGGGCCGTGGCGGCCTCGGCATCAAGGTGATGAAGCAGTCGGACGATCGCGGTCACCTCGCCGGCGCCATGCTCGTGCACGAGAACGACGAGGTGCTCGTCATTCTCAACTCGGGCAAGGTCGTGCGCTCGAACGTGTCGGAGGTGCCCGCGAAGGGTCGCGACACTATGGGTGTCGTGTTCGCCCGCCACGGAGCCGGCGACCACATCCTCGGCATGGCGCGCAACTCCGAGCGAGACCTCGGGCTCGACGCCGACGCTGACGATGCTGAGGGCGAGACGGATGCTGTGGCTGAGTCGGACGTCGCGGTCGAGCCGGATGCGGCTGACACCAATGCGGCGCCTGAATCCGACGAGCAGTAGGATCGGACATCATGACCTCAGTCGCAGACAAGCTGGCCAAGAAGTCCGAACGCCGCACCTCGAAGAAGCAGGTTCGCCTGCGCCTCATGCAGGTCGACGTTTGGTCGGTCGTTAAGCTCACCTTCCTGCTGACTCTCTGCCTTGGCATTGTCACCATCGTCGCCGCTGTGCTCGCGTGGACCGTGCTCGCGAACACCGGCGTGATGGAGTCGATCAACAACCTGCTCAACGACGTCACTGGCAGCGAGCAGGTCACCGTCGAGACCTTCGTCAACTTCGGTGGCGTGCTCGGGTTCTCGGTGATTATCGCCGTGCTGCAGGTGGTCGTATTGACCGCGCTCGCGGCCGTCGGCACCCTGCTGTTCAACCTCGCGTGCCGCCTCACCGGTGGCATCGTGATGGGTTTCACGAACAACTAGGTTTGTGGTAATGTCGTTGTTCGTGCCGAGAACTCATTGAGGGTTTTACGAGCAAACGGGGCTATAGCTCAGGCGGTTAGAGCGCTTCGCTGATAACGAAGAGGTCCAAGGTTCAAGTCCTTGTAGCCCCACCGGTGTTGTTGATCATCCCAACACATCCGGGGCCTTAGCTCAGTTGGTAGAGCGCCTGCTTTGCAAGCAGGATGTCAGGAGTTCGAATCTCCTAGGCTCCACCCGCGGAAGTCCGCTTCAAATTGCTGAAGCGGACTTCTTCTTTCACCAGCCAAGCCGTGAGACGCGGTGTGGCGCCGTGTTCGCAACCCCCAGAGAGGACACGAATAGCCCGGACAACATCGCGGGGCCGGAGCTCGCGCGAGGTTGCCTGACGGAAGTCATTGGCTGGGCATGTGCTCGGGTTGGACATGGTTGCCCACGACGATTCCACCTCGGTTCGTAACGTGATCGGGCAGAGTTCGATGGGCCTGCAAAAGGGTCAGCCCGACCCCAAAACGCGTTCATGATCACGTCGCTACCCGCATCCCAGGACCGCATGGTCTCGCCGGGAGCCTCGCCACGTGGAGATAGCAATTAAGTACGTCGTGCCAGGCGTCGAAATCACTCCGCAACACTCGCTCTCAGGGGGACCCGCCGGGTGAGCTACACCTTGACCGCGTCAACCCACTCACTCGCACGGGGGCCGGCGCCCTACTTCCGCCCGCCCCCGAGCAGCCCGCCGAGCGAGTCGAGGATGCCGCCGAGCCCGCCGCCCGACGAGCCCGAGCCGCCGCCAAGCACCTGGCCGAGGATGTCGCCGAGGCCGCCACCCGACGACTCGGTCGAGGCCTCCTTCTTCGCGTCGTTGGCCTTCGTGAAGCGACTCGCGATCCACGCCATCACGAGGGGTGCGACGAGCGGCAGCAGCTTCTGAATGAGGCGTTTGTCGTTACCGGAGTGCTCGGCGACCTTGGCCACCACCGCATCCTGCTCGCCGCCGAAGACGTGCGCGGCAATCTTCTCGCCGTCGGCTTCGTCGACGTCGTCGACCGCCTGGGCGCCGTCGACGTGCTGCTCGAGGGCCGAGGCGAGGGATGCGGCGCCCGTGGGCGCCTGCGCGTTTGCCTGCATGCCGCCGACGAGTGAGGGCAGCAGGTCGCCGAGGGCGCGCTGCACGTCGTCGGGCGATGCGCCTACCCGTTGGGCGAGGTCGTTGACGGGAAGATCATTGAGGATCGCGGAGATATCGGCCATGATCATGCTTTCTCTCGAGGGTTTCCCAGAGTCTGCACCGCGCGGCTGAGAACAGCTCGCGCTTGCGCCGAGCACCACATCCGTCGTTTGATCAATAGCAAGACGGCGAAGGAGACACGTGCATGACCGGTTACCGCATGGACCCG
Source organism: Gulosibacter massiliensis (assembly GCF_900626105.1). Taxonomy (NCBI): domain Bacteria; kingdom Bacillati; phylum Actinomycetota; class Actinomycetes; order Micrococcales; family Microbacteriaceae; genus Gulosibacter; species Gulosibacter massiliensis. The sequence goes on along the minus strand of NZ_UYZX01000001.1, from coordinate 1,040,290 downwards.
GCCTCGCGGCGCGATGCCATCGAGGCGCTCAGCGAATCGGGCGCCGGCGGCGACGAACTCGACATCCTCGTGATCGGCGGGGGCGTGACCGGCGCTGGCGTTGCCATGGATGCGGCGAGCCGCGGCCTCACGACCGGCATCGTCGAGGCACAGGACTGGGCCTCGGGCACGTCGAGTCGCTCAAGCAAGCTCCTCCACGGCGGCCTGCGCTACCTGCAGATGCTCGACTTCAAGCTCGTGCACGAGGCCCTCACCGAACGCGACCTGCTGCTCACCAAGCTCGTCCCACACCTCGTGCGGCCGGTGCCCTTCCTCTACCCGCTCAAGACGCCCGTGCTCGAGCGCGCCTACGTTGGCGCGGGCATCATGCTCTACGACCTGCTCGCGATGCTCGGCCCGGGCCGCCGGCGCCTGCCGTGGCACCGGCACTTCAGCCGAAAGGGCCTGCGTAAGCGCTTCCCCTCGTTGCGCCGCGATGCGCTGGCTGGGGCGATTCAGTATTGGGATGCGTCGGTCGACGACGCGCGTTTGGTCACGACGCTGATGCGCAGCGCCGCCGGGCACGGCGCCCACGCGGCGTCGCGCGTGCAGGTGACCGAGCTCGTGCAGAACGAGGCCGGCGCGGTTGTCGGCGCCAACTTGATTGACCTCGAGTCGGGGCGGCACTTCACGGCGCGCGCGAAGAAGGTCATCAGCGCGACCGGCGTCTGGACCGAAGAAACGCAACAGCTCGCGGGCGCAGGCGGGCTGCGCGTGCTCGCCTCGAAGGGCATCCACATCGTCGTGCCGCGCGATCGTCTCAGCGGCAAGTCGGGGCTGATTCTGCAAACCGAGAAGAGCGTGCTGTTCGTGATTCCCTGGTCGCGTTATTGGCTGATCGGCACAACCGACACGCCCTGGAACGAGGACCGCCGTCTGCCCGTGCCGACGAGCACTGACATCGACTACGTCATCGCCGAGGCAAACAAGGTGCTCGAGCAGCCGATCAGCCGCGCGGATGTGGTGGGCACGTGGGCGGGCCTGCGGCCGCTGCTGCAGCCAGGCACGAAGGTCGGCACCGCATCCGCAAAGGTATCGCGCGAGCACACTGTCGCGTCGCCGACCCCGGGGCTCGTGTCGATCGCGGGCGGCAAGCTCACGACCTATCGCGTCATGGCCGAGGATGCGGTCGACTTTGCCCTCGGCTCAGCGGCGAAGACGACCCCGAGCGTCACGGCGACGACGCCGCTCGTTGGCGCGGTCGGCAGCCGAGTCGCGATCGAAACCGCGCGGGCGCTCGCCCGCAAGCACGGCCTCGCCCCGGCGGTCGCGAAGCACCTCGTGCACCGCTACGGCGCCGAGATCAATGTCATCGCCGCGATCTGCGACGAGGTAGCCGGCGCCGCTGTGCCGGTCGCGGGCGCGCCCGCCTATATTCGCGCCGAGATCATCTTCGCGGCCCGCTATGAGGGGGCGCTGCACCTCGACGACGTCATGGAGCGTCGCACGCGCATGAGCTACGAGTTCGCCGAGCACGCTGGCCGCGCCGCGGAGGAGGTCGCCGAGATCGTCGCGGCCGAGCTCGGCTGGTCACCCGAGCAGATGGCGCAGGAGCTCGCGGCCTACCGCGCAAACGCGGCGGCCTACGACCTCGCGACGCACGAGGCGACGGATGCGGCGGCCGTGGCGCGCTACGCCGAGGCAGTACCGCTCGCCCAACCCTGAGAATCGTGAGACCCGCGGTTCGCAACTTGCTCGGGAGGTTGTCGAAGTGGTCACCGTCCTGTACCGGCGGGGCGCGCAGAACCCGAACGTCGCTCGTGACGTCCTTTCGCTGCCACCCTGGCGCGCAATCAACTTAGGTAAGCCTAACTTTACGCGCGCAAATATTACGGCGCGTGAACCGAACGCCATTCAGGGAACACTCAGCCAGTAGGCTCGGTGCCAGACCTCCCGAAAGGACTTCTCCTCATGGCACGACTTCGTAACTGGATTGCCGCCGCCGGTGCGCTCGCCCTCGCCGCTAGCCTCAGCGCTTGCGCGGGTGGCAGCGACAGCCCCGCTGCGTCGGGCGATGACCCCTACGCAGGCCAGACCGTCAAGATCGGCGTCGTCGGCGCCTCCGACGAGTACTGGCAGACCTACGTCGATGCCGCCTCGGCCGAGGGCATCGAGGTTGAGCTCGTCGACTTCACCGACTACAACCAGCCGAACCCCGCCCTCTCGGCGGGCGAGGTTGACCTCAACCAGTTCCAGCACATCCTCTACCTCGCGAACTACAACGTCGAGGCCGGCGACGACCTCGCCGCCATCGGCGCAACCGCGATCTACCCGCTCGGTCTCTACTCCGACAAGTACGACTCGGTCGACGCGATTCCCGAGGGTGGCACCGTCGGTGTGCCGAACGACGAAACGAACCGCGCCCGCGCGCTGCTCGTGCTGCAGTCGGCCGGCCTGATCGAGCTCAAGGACGGCGGCAACGCCTTCTCGACCCTCGACGACATCGTCACCGAGAACTCGAAGGTGTCGGTGAAGGAGCTCGAGGCCTCGCTGCTCGCGAACTCGCTGCAGGACTTCGACGCCGCCATCATCAACAACGACTTCATCGCTGACGCCGGCCTCAACGCCGACGACGCGATCGCGCAGGACGACCCGAGCGACCCCGCCGCCCTCGCCTACGCGAACATCTTCGCGTCGCGCGCCGACGACGTCGACAACCCCACGCTCAACAAGCTCGTTGAGATCTACCAGACCAACGAAGACGTGCAGCAGGGCGTGCTCGACAACTCGGGCGGAACCGCCGAGATGCTCACCACCTCGAAGGAAGACCTGCAGACGCAGCTCGACCAGGTCGAGGAAGACATTAAGGCCGAAGGCTAGCCACAGGCTTGCGACCGTGAGCGCGTACCTCTAAATCTCAGGGGTGCGCGCTCACGCGCGTTTCGGCCTGTCGGCCACGGAAAGGACGAAGCATGTCGATGATTCGCTTGCGTGACGTCGTCAAGGAATACCCCGCGGCCTCGCGAAAGGATGCGCCGGTGCGCGCCGTCGACGGCGTCAGCCTCGATATCGAGCGCGGCAGCATTTACGGCGTCATCGGCTACTCGGGCGCCGGTAAGTCGACGCTCGTGCGCCTAATCAACGCCCTCGAGCCGACGAGCTCGGGCTCGATCGAGATCGACGGCGACGAGATCGTCGGGCTCTCCGAGAGCAAGCTGCAGAAGGTGCGCACCGAGATCGGCATGATCTTTCAGCAGTTCAATCTCTTCAACTCGCGCAACGTGGCGGGCAACGTTGCGTTCCCGATGAAAATCGCGGGCATCGAGAAGGAGGCGCGCGACAAGCGCGTCGCCGAACTGCTCGACTTCGTCGGCCTCGGGGCCCGCGCGAAAGCGTACCCCGACCAACTCTCGGGCGGACAGAAGCAGCGCGTCGGCATCGCGCGCGCCCTGTCGACCTCGCCGAAGATCCTGCTCGCCGACGAGTCGACGAGCGCCCTCGACCCGCAGACCACATCCGATGTGCTCGATCTGCTCGAGCGCGTGAATCGCGAGCTTGGCATCACCATCGTCGTGATTACTCACGAGATGGACGTCATCAAACGCTTGGCTACCCACGTCGCGGTGATGGAGCACGGCAAGGTCGTCGAGCACGGCGAGCTCTACCGGGTGTTCTCGAACCCGGAGTATGCCGCCACGAAGAACTTTGTCTCGTCGGTCGTGCCGCAGGTGCCCGAGGGGAAGGAGCTCGATGCGATTCGGGCCCGTCACCAGGGCAAGCTCATCACCATCTCGGTGACCGACGAGCGCGCCTCGCAGCACGAGGTGCTTGGGCGGCTCGTGCGCGCGGGCGTCGAGGCCGAGCTGGTGTTCGGCGGGATGCACGAGATCACGGGCCGCCTGTTCGGTCACCTCACCTTCGCCCTGCACGGCACGGATGCGCAGATCTCCGCCGCGATCGCGGGCGTACGCGAACTCGCCGAGGTGACGGAGATTCCCGACGCCCCGGCCTCGAACGAACGGGTGGGTGAGTAGACATGCTGCATCAAGATGCCGACATCGATCGCCTCATTGAGCTACTGCCGGATCTGCCGGAGCAGCTCGCGCTCACGCTTTTCCTCGTTGCCGTCGCGATGGTCGTCGGTGGCATTTTTGGCCTGATCATCGGCGTGTTCCTCTACGCGACGCGACCGGGTAACATCCTCGCCCAGCGGACCGTGTTCAACGTGCTGAATCTGCTCGTGAACTTCTTCCGGCCCATCCCGTTCATCATCTTGCTCGCGGCGCTGCAGCCGCTCGCTCGCCTCACCATTGGTGTCGGCATCGGTGAGCCGATGGCGATGTTTGCGATGGCCTTCGCCGCGACCTTCGGCATCGCCCGACTCGTCGAGCAGAGCCTCGTGACGGTGCCACCGGGCGTCGTCGAGGCCGCGCGCGCCTCCGGTGCGAGCCGCATGCGCACGCTACTCACGGTCGTGATTCCCGAGGGCCTCGGTCCGCTGATTCTCGGCTACACCTTCGCCTTCGTCGCCGTGATCGATATGTCAGCGATGGCCGGCGTCGTCGGCGGTAGCGGTCTCGGTAACTTCGCACTGCAGTACGGCTATCGTCAGTTCAACCCGCTCGTGACGTGGGCAGCGGTGATCGTCATCGTGATTGTCGTGCAGATTGTCCAGATGCTCGGCAACTGGCTCGCCCGCCGCGTCATGCGCCGTTAGTGACCTACTCGGAAGGAGCGATATGACTTCGCAACCCGCCATCACCCTGAACAACGGCATCGAGATGCCCGCCCTCGGCTTCGGCGTGTTCCGCTCGAAGCCGGAGGAGACGCAGGAGGCCGTCGAGACGGCGCTGCGCACCGGCTACCGCCTGCTCGACACCGCCGCGATCTACGGCAATGAGCGCGAGGTCGGCGCGGGTCTCGCGGCCGCGGGCCTGCCCCGCGACCACGTCTTCGTCACGACGAAGCTCTGGATCAGCGACTACGAGGATGCCCAGACCGCTTTTGACGCGAGCCTGCGCCGCCTCGGCACCGACTACGTCGACCTCTACCTGCTGCACTGGCCCGGGCCCGACGAGTTCGACCGCGCCATCAAGGCCTGGCAGACCCTCGAGGGCATCCTCGAGTCGGGTCGAGCCCGCGCCATCGGTGTCTGCAACTTCAACGGAGAGCTGCTCGACCGCCTCGGCGAGCACGCCCAGGTGACGCCGGCCCTGAACCAGGTCGAGCTGCACCCGTACTTCTCGCAGCCCGAGGTGCGTCAGTACGACGCGCAGCACGGCATCGTCACGCAGGCCTGGTCGCCGCTCGGTGGGGCCGACCGCTACGGCGAGAAGAACTCGACCGGTCGCGACATCTTCACCGACCCCGCCATCACCGCGGCCGCCGAGGCCCACGGCAAGACGGCGGCGCAGGTCGTGCTTCGCTGGCACTTGCAAGTCGGCAACGCTGCGATTCCGAAGTCGGTCACCACGAGCCGCATCGCCGAGAACTTCAACGTCTTCGACTTCGAGCTCTCCGCCGACGAGGTTGAGTCGATCAACGCCCTCAACACCGGCGAGCGCGGCGGCGCTGACCCGGCCACGTTCGACACGACGACGGTCACGGCGACGATCGACAACTCGTAGCTCGGGCTTAGCGGCCCAAGGTCGAGGCGCGATACTCGACCGAAATAGGCAGGGGGACGCTGGCGCCATCACGGGGCCGGCGTCCCCTTACTAGTTCGACGAGCAGGTTCACGCACCCGGAGCCCGAGAACCATACGAACGAAGCAGCCAACTGATGCACATCCACGAACTGCGGTTGCTTGCGACCGAACCATTCGCGCGCGGTGAGGAGTATGGCCGTGCGCTCGCGTACGCGCCGAACGACGCGCTCGAATGCTCGACCCTCGTGTGGCTCGCTGCCACCGGTCCGTCGGGAGTGCAGACGTGGGACTGGCATGCCGAGCTGGTGCCCGGCGCGGCGGGGAACCTCGCGCTGTTCTTCAACATCCTCAGCCACGAGTCGGATGCCCGCGGACGCGGCGTGCCGGTGCACGCGGTCGCCAGGCGCATCCTCGAGGAGGCCGACACCGTCGAGCAGGCCCTCGCCCGCGCCGAGCGCGGCGAAGCCCGAGGGCGGGCTGCTCGCCCACACGAATCACTTTCTCGACCCGGCGCTCGCCACCGGCGACGCGGCCTCCACGCAGTCAACGACGGGTGTTCGACTCGCCCACCTGCGTTCCGTCGCCCCGGGCGGCGGCTCCCCGCACCTCGCCGACCGCTGGGAAACCCTGATCACGATCGCCATGGTGCCGGGAACCGGCGAGCTGCACTGGCAGACGGGGATGCCTGCGGGGGTGACGGAGGGCACGTTGCGGGTGTTCGGTGGGTAGATCGACTATCCAAAAAACGAACTCCGCCGCAAACCGCCTCCGCGGCAAATAGCTTGAGAGCACGTCGACCCGCGCACCGCAGGGTGGCCGGCCTGCACCTCGGGCTGCACCTGCTGCAGCAGGGCAAAGAGGTGACGATCTTCACGAATCGCACATCGCAGGACGTCTTTGACGGCCGCATCATGAACAGCGTCTCGCACATGCACGTGACGCAGGCGATCGAGAATCAGCTCGGCATCGGCGACTGGCCCGACGTGGACGGCTACTACTACCGCCACTATCACTACAACGGTTGGGGCGAAGACCGCGAGTTCTATGGCGACTTCACGATGCCCTCGCGCGTCATCGACTACCGGATCTACCTGCCCCGCCTCATGCGCGAGTTCGAGAAGCGCGGGGGAGAACTCATTATCCGCGAGCTCGACCGCCCCGACATCGAAGCCCTGACCGAGCAGTACGACCTCGTCGTCGTCTCGACTGGCAAGGGCGAGATCGGCGCCATGTTCCCGAAGCGCGAAGACAAGTCGCCGTACGGCAAGCCTCAGCGCCATCTCACGCTGAGCCTGTGGCGTGGCGTGCGCGAGCTCGATCCGGCTGGCGTCGCGGTCAACATCGTCCCTGGCGTCGGCGAGCTCCTCGTCATTCCGATCTGGAGCCACGCGGGTCGCGTGAGCGCGCTACTTTCTGAGAGCGTGCCGGGTGGCCCGCAAGACGTGCTCAACTCAAAGAAGCAGCACGAAGACCCGGAGGGGTTCCGCGAGCGCATCCTCGACGTGCTCGAGACCCACTACCCGCCCGTCTTCGACCGGGTCGACCACGACAAGTTCGAGCTCACAAGCGACAAGGATGTGCTGCAAGGCGCGTTCGCGCCGTCGCTGCGCGAGGACTACATTCAGCTCCCGAACGGTAAGTTCCTCCTCGCCCTCGGCGACGTGCACCTCACCGTCGACCCGGTCACCGCGCAGGGCGGCAACGCCGCGGCCAACTCGGCAAAGGACACGGCGGCGGTGTTCGCCGAAGACGACGTCTACGACGAGCATTTCCTACGCAAGGTGGCGCGCCGTCGTGCCGAGCGCGTCGAAGGCGTGAACGACTGGGTGAACATGATGATCGCGACTCCCGGCCACGAGCGCATAGGCCAGTTTTTTACGGCGATGGCCCACGACAAGGCGCTCGCCGACGAGTTCACCGAAAACTTCAACTACCCGACCCGACAGCTTGATCTGCTTTCGTCGCAGGAGCGAGTGAATGCTCGCACTGCAGCGATCCTGCAAGCCGCGTCCCAGCCCGCGTAAAGGACACCATCATGTACAAGCTTCTCGTGCTCTATCCCGAACCCGCCGACCGGGCCGGGTTTATTCAGTACTACGAGTCAACCCACCTACCGCTCGCCCGCAAGCTGCCTGGCCTCCGTTCGTGGCGTTACACGACCGAGGTTGCACCCCAGGCAGACGGTAGCGCCGCCCCCTACTTCGCGCTGTTCGAGGCCGAGTTCGATGACGTTGACGCGTTCCGGGCCGCCATGTCGTCGCCCGAGGGTCGCGCCGTGGGCGCTGACGTGCCGAACTACGCCACGGGAGGCGCAGTCGTGCTCGATTATTCCGTGAGCGAGGGGGAAGTCTCATGACCGCGACCGACCCGATCCGCGAGTTCAAGCGCGCGATGTCGAACCTCACATCGGCGGTGAACATCATCTCGACCGACGGGCCGGCCGGCAAGCTTGGCCTCACGGTGAGTGCAGTATGTCGAGGCTCGGATGACCCCGCCACGGTCATCGTCTGCATCAATCGAACGAGCCGCGCTCGCGATGTGTTCGTCGACAACGGGCGCCTCGCGGTCAACGTACTGACCGGCAACCAGGAATTGCTCGCGATGCACTTCGCAGGCCTGACGAGCGCATCCATGGACGAGCGTTTGACCTGGGATATCTGGAGCGAGCTCGACGGCCTGCCAACCCTGCGCGACGCTCGCGTCGCGATCGCCGGCACCATCGTGGATCGCGTCGAGCACGGCACTCACTCGGTGCTGTTCGTCGCCGTCGACGAGCTCCGCACCCGTTCGGGCAGCGGTGGCCTCGTATACGATTCACGCAACTTTCACCAGGTCGGTGCGAGCGCGTTCTAGAGGAGGTCGCAGATGACCGGGTCGACCTCGTTGCCGCTCGAGGTACGCAATACCGCATCAGACGTCGATCACGCCCGGGCGATCGGCGAACAGATTTGGTACCCGCACACCCTCACGCCGCTGCGTGGCGGGCAGCAGTTCACGATGAACTACAAGTCGATGCTGCTGCCCGGCACCACGGTGGGCACGCTGCGCTACTCGACTGGAATCGTGATCGAGACACAGGCCGAGCACCAGAACGACTATCAGGTCAACGCGTCACTGCTCGGTAACCTTCGCATCTCCGTTGGCGGTGACGACCGGGTGCCGGTCACTTCGGCGCGGGCACAGGTGAACGGCCTGCACGTGCCCGTCGCGATTCACGGGTGGCATCGACCGAGCGTCATGCTCGGCGTCAAGATGCGTCGCGACATCGTTGAGCGCGCCGTGGTGCGGTACTGGGGCGACGTGCCCTTCGACCCCGAGGGCGTGCCAACCTCGCTCGACGTTGGTGATGGTCCGGGCCGCAGATGGCTCGAATTCGTGCGCGGCGTAATGCGCCTTCCGACGACGGGGCACGAGGTGGATGCTGGGCTCGCCCGATACTATTCCGAGCGCACGATCGGTGGGTTTATCGCGCTCATGGTGCGCGACACCTGCGACGACGCCGAGTCGCGATTCCCCATCCCCGCCGATATCGTCGACCAAGCGCGCGAGGCTATCGCTTCGATGGTTGGCGCGCCCCTCTCGCTCGACGCGCTCGCGGCCATCACTGGTGTGACAGGCCGGGCGTTGCAGCTCGCGTTTCGGCGCCGCCTCGGTGTCACTCCGCTCGTGTACCAGCGCATCGATCGGATGCACCGGGTGCGTCGTGAACTCGAGGCGGGATCGAGCGCCACGGTACGTGACGTCGCCATCGCGAACGGCTTCGTGCACCTTGGGAGGTTTGCGCAGCGGTACCGGGAAATCTTTGCCGAGGCGCCCTCTGAGACCCTCGCGCGGGCCGCCCGCACTTAGTCGACGAAGGCGTCGGGGTGCAGTTCGACCTCGTCGGTGCCGGGGGAGTACTGCGAGAAGTCGGTAACGCCAGCCGCCTCGAGCACGTCCTCGCAAAGTAGCGCCTGGCCAGCCACCGTGTCGCCGGGTGCCGTGAGCACCGCGTGCGCCGCGTCTGAGTAGAGCTCGACGGTGCGCGAGCGGCGGTAGACCTCTTCGCCGCCGAGAATGTTCAGCACCGCGGCGGTCTGAATCGTCGTGCGCGGCCACAGGGCGGTGGCGGGGATGTGCGTCTCGGCGCCGATGCCGAGCGTCGCGAGGGTCATGCCGTACTTCGCGAGCATGTAGGCGGGGTAGGCGCCGAGCCACTTCTCGGAGAGATTGAGGGGCGGCGACAGGGTGAGGATGCGCGGGTCCTCGGAGGTGCGCAGGTACTGCAGCGCGGTGCGCGTGAGCAGGAACGTGCCGCGCGTGTTGATGTCGTGCATGAGGTCGAAGCGCTTCATGTCGATTAGTGCCGAACCACCAAGATTGATCGCCGAGGCGTTGTTCACAACGATGTCGATGCCACCGAATTCCGCGACGGTCGCGCTCACCGCATCCTGCACCGACGCCTCGTCGCGCACGTCGCCGACGATGGCGAGGGCCTTCGCCCCGGCCTCGGCGCCGGACGCGCGAATCTCGTCGGCGGCCGTGTGCACGGTGCCCTCGAGCTTCGGATGCGCCTGGTCGGTCTTCGCGATGATGGCAACGTTCGCGCCGTCCTGGGCGGCGCGCTTCGCGATCGCGAGGCCGATGCCGCGGCTGCCGCCGGACATGAGGATGGTTTTGCCTGCGAGGGTCGTCGTCGTGGTCATTGCGTCTTTGCCTCCATGAACTCGTGCTCGTCGGTGAGCTGCTGCGGGGAGTCTAACTTTGCGTGCGAGTTCGAGTCTTGCACCCTGTAGAGTCCCTCAGGTCGTGGTTGCTGCGCGCCACGTAAACTTGCAAGTTGTACCGCAGAGGGCTGCGGGTGCCATGTTCGCGTCGAAAGGAGTCCAGGTGCGATTCCGAGTCGGCGCATACGGCGTGATTGTGCGTGACGGGCAGATTCTGCTCGCACACTGGAATTCTCGCGGTCGTTCGGGCTGGACGCTGCCCGGCGGAGGCATCGAGGCGGGCGAGGATCCGCACGACGCCGCGGTGCGCGAGATCTGGGAGGAAACGGGCTACCACGCCTCGATCGACCAGCTGCTCGGCGTCGACTCGATCATCGTCAACGGCCGCAACAAGCGCCGCAAGGGCCGCCCGACCGAGACGCCGCTGCAGAACGTGCGCATCGTCTACCTCGCGACCGTCATCGGCGGCGAGCTGCGCGCTGAAGAGAACGGCACGACTGACGAGGCCCGCTGGTTCGACCTGCGCGAGGTGAAGTCGTTGCAGACGGTGTCGCTCGTGCGCGTCGCGATGCGGCTTTACCACGAGCGCCCCCGCAACGGGCACCTCGAGGGCCTCGGCGGGCCGAAGCGCAAGGCGGCGACGCCGATCGAGGTCGACGACGACGCGGTCGAGCAGTCCGAAGAAGACTAGGCCTCAACAGCAACGCGGCCGCCCACTGTGAAGTGGGCGGCCGCGTTGCTGTGTTGAGCGACTAGTCGTTCGAGACCGTCTTCACGGGAGCGTCGAGCTCCTCGTCGGCGATCCAGAGGTCGTCGTCAGCGCGGAAGGTCTGCCAGAGCGCGTAGCCCACCGCGGCAACGGCGGCGACGCCGGCGCCGATGAGGAACCAGCCGCCAACACCGGGGCCCGACTTCGCATCCTTCTTCGCCTGCTTCTCGAGCTTCTTCTGTTCCTTGGCCACGCGGGCCTGCACCTTTTCGACGTTGGCCGCGGCATTCTTGCCGAAGTCCTGGGCCTTCGCCTGCACGGTCTGCAGGGTCTGGTTGTTGTCGACGAACTCGCGCACGGCGCCCGTCACGTTGCCGCCCACTTGGGCGACGGCGGGGAGCACCCGGTGTTGGAACTGCTCGTTCGCACCCGACAGTGCCCGGCGGCCCTGCTTCACGCCGCGGTCAAATGCCGGGCGGAGGTCCTTGTCGACCTTCTTGCGAATGACGGGAGCGATCTCTTTGTCGGCATAGACGCGGGCTTCGTCACCCGCGCGACCAGCCAGGTCGCGCACCTTGGCAAACACTGCCTGCTGCTCCGACCAGAGGCGGTCGGCGTCCTTACGCAGTCGGTTGACCTTGCGCTTGTTCTTGCGAGAAAGTGCCATTTTTATCCTCCGGCGTTCACGATTACGCGTTCGCACGCATCCTGTGCGTTCCTACGTATCTTGTCATGCGTTGGTCGCTGTTTCCTGAGTCGGCCCGACCATACACCCAGGCCAAAGGCCGCTATGAAAAGATGAACGCATGACGAACGCAACCGCAGTCATGACGCTGCACACCACCCTCGGCGACATCAAGCTGAACCTCTTCGGCAACCACGCGCCGAACACGGTCAAGATCATCACCTCACTCGCCACCGGCGAGCTCGAGTGGACCGACCCGGTCACCGGCGAAACCAAGGAAGAGCCCTTCTACGACGGCGTGGCCTTCCACCGCATCATCAAGCAGTTCATGCTGCAGGGCGGCGACCGCACCGGCACCGGCAGCGGCGGCCCCGGCTTCAACTTCGACGACGAGATTCACCCCGAGCTCGACTTCACGAAGCCCTACATCCTCGCCATGGCGAACGCCGGCAAGATCGCGGGCCGCGGCACGAACGGCTCGCAGTTCTTTATCACCACGGTGCCCACCACCTGGCTACAGGGCAAGCACACCATCTTCGGTGAGGTCGCCGACGATGCCTCGAAGCAGGTTGTCGACGCCATCGAGGCCGTGCAGACCGACGGCCGCGACAAGCCGCTCGAGGACGTCGTGATCAACTCGGTCGACATCGAGAGCCTCTAGGCTCCCGAGTCGCCTCCCTCCCCAGGCATTTCATGACCTCAACGCCGGCCGGCGCTCCTGAATCCGGCTCCGACAACTGCTGCTACCGCCATTCCGATCGGCAGAGCTTCGTGCTCTGTCAGCGATGTGGCCGCACGATTTGCCCGGAATGCCAGACTCAGGCGCCGGTCGGCGTCATTTGTCCCGAGTGCCTCGCCGAGCAGCATGGTCGCGTGCGCGAACAGCAGCGGATGCACTCGAAGCAGCGGGTGCGAGCGGCCGGCGGCCGCTTCGGCCAGCTCCGCAGCCGCCTCATTGGCAGCGGCAGCCCTGTCACATACACGCTCATGGGCCTCATCGTCGTGGTCGGCGTGTTGCAGTGGCTGACGCGCCAGTTCGGCACCGACTTCATTGACACATACGGCTCGTACTCGCCGCAGTTCACCGACGCGCGGCACTACTACCCGAACGGCCAGCTCGCCTTCGAGCCCTGGCGGATGCTCACCTCGGCATTCCTGCACGGCTCGTTCCTCCACCTCGCGATGAACACGCTGACGCTGTGGATCTTCGGCCGCGCCCTCGAGCCGCTTATCGGCTCGCTGCGGTTCGCGACGCTGTATGTGGTGTCCGCCCTCGGCGGCTCGCTCGCCGTTGCACTGCTTGCCCCGAGCAGCTGGGTGATTGGCGCATCCGGCGCCGTCTTCGGCCTGTTTGCGGCGTGGTTCCTCGTGCTGCGCAAGACGGGCCAGGACGTCACGTCGATGCTCGTGCTCATCGGCATCAACGTCGCGATCTCGTTCATTAATCCGGGCATCTCTTGGCAGGCGCACGTCGGCGGGCTCGTGGTTGGCCTCATCTGCGGCTCGCTCACGCTGCTCGACATCGATCGCGGCCGGAAGAAACCCGGCAAGATTAAGAACGGTCGGCGCCAATGGCCGACGCTCGGCCTCTGGTTGCAGCTCGTCGTGGGCGTGCTCTGCCTCGCGATTCCGCCGCTCGTCGGCATGCTGCTCTAGCGACTTATCCCCAGATCAATCCACATCTTGGGGATAACTACAGTCATGTAGTTACAACCGTGTAATTCTCCACACCGGTGCATAAGCTGTGGATAACTTCACAGGTATGGATGCGCCCGGGCAGCTATTTCCAGTTCGACATCATCAAGAAGCCCACAAGCGCGATGCCGAAGCCGATGAGAATGTTCCAGTCGCCGAGCGCGCCGACGGGGGCGCGGCCCGAAGACATGTAGTACACGAGGATCCAGATAAAGCCGAGCAGTAGGAAGCCGAACATGATCGGCTTGAACCAGACGGGGTTGCCCTCGGCGGCACGGCTCTGGGCCGCGGCGGCGGTGCGCTCCTGCTCCTTCGTGAGCGGCTTGCCGTCGCTGGGCTTCTTCTTGGCGGAGCCTTTCGGCTCGTACTTCTTGCCGCGGGCCTCGGCAGCGATCTGCTTCGAGCGCTCGATGCGCTCGCGCTCGGCGCGCTTCTTGCGCTTCTCTTCGGCGCGCAGCTCGTCCTTCGTCAGCGGCTTCTTCGCGGCCTTCTTGCGCTTGGTCGCACCCGCCGCCGTTGCAGCGTCGTCGTCGTCTTCGTCGTCGTCTTCAGCTTCGTCGTCCTCAGGCTCATCTGCCTCGTCGCTGCCAGCAGCGTCGTCGACCTCGTCCTCGAGGTCTTCGTCGTGAACCTCGATGATGTCGTCGGTCAGCTCGTAGTCGTGACCGGCCTTGGGAGTCTCGTTGGGCATGATGGCATTCTAGCCGTCTAGAATTGCGCGCATGACTTCGCCCGCACCTGACGCCACGAGACGTTCACGCAAGGAGCAGCGGCGAAAGCGAGCGCAGCGCATCACCGTCACCGGAGTGCTTGGTGAGCTCTTGCTCACGGCCGGCCTCGGCACGCTCGCGTTCATGGGCTGGAAGTACTGGCTCAACGACGTCATTCAGGGCAACGAGCAGAACTCGGCCGGTAGCGAGCTCAGCCAGGAGTTCGAGAAGAACTATACCGACGCGCCGGCGCCCGACGACGACCAGGGTATTCCGGTGCGCACCACGCCGACTGACTCCGCCGAGCCGTTCGCGGTGCTCTACGTGCCGGCCTTCGGCGCCGACTACTCGCGCACGATCGCGACCGACATCACGCAGTACGGCGTGCTCGACCAGTATGTCGGCTACTACATGAACTCGGATGCGCCGGGCGCGATTGGCAACTTCGCCGTCGCCGGCCACCGGCTCGCGTACGGCGCGCCGATGCAGAACATCCCGAACCTGCAGGTCGGCGACCACGCCTACGTCGAGACGGTCGACGGCTGGTACGAGTACGAGTACCGCTCGGGCGAGTACGTCGACCCGTACGAGGTGTCGATCCTCTCGGACGTGCCTCGCTACCCCGACGAGCAGAGCGACGACCGCATCCTGCTCATGATGACCTGCAACCCGATCTACTCGGTCGCGGAGCGCGCCGTCTCGTACTCAGTGTTTGTCGAGTTCACGCCGCGCGCCGACGGTGCGCCCGACGAGATCGCCGACGTCGTGAACGCGCGAAACCAGAACGACGGCCAAGACACCGGCCGCGAATAGGAGACGGAATTGTACGGAGCGCTCTGGCGAGCATTTCCCGGCCCGTGGCCGGTGAAACTGCTGTTCATGCTCGTGGTCATCGCCGCGGTGCTCGCGGCGTGCGTGCTGTGGCTGTTCCCCTGGATCGACCAGACCTTCCTGACGCCGCAGGACGTTACGGTCGGCCTCGGGGTTCTAACCGGCAGTTAGCGGCGACCTAGCGGTTGCCGATGCCGTTAGTGTCGTTTCCGTTATTGCCGTTCCCGTTGTTGCCACTGTCGTCGGTCGTGTCGCCCGAGTCCCCGGTGTCGCCGCTGTCGTCGCTCGGTTCGGGTTCAGGCGCAGGGGCGCTTCCGGTGCAGTAGCTGAGGCTGACTTCGCTGCCCTGGGCGACGGGGCCCGGAGCTACCGACATGTTCACGACGGGGCTGCCGTCCTGCGCCTCGCAGGTCGGGAGTTCCTGGCGCACCGGGGTGAGGCCGAGGTCGGTGAGCTGCGTCTCGGCGTCGGCGAGCGACTGCCCGCGCACGTCGGGCAGGCTCACGTTGCCGCTCGAGACGTAGACGTTCACCTTCGAGCCGGGCTCGACCTCGGTGTTCGCGCTCGGTTCGCTGCGGATGACCTGGTGGGCGGGCACGTCGGGGGAGTCCTCGTTAATGATGGTGCCGAGCGTGAGCCCGACGTCCTCGAGGGCCGCCTTCGCCTCCGACTCGGACATGCCCTCGAGGGAGGGCACGCCGATCGCATCTGGTCCGGACGAGATCGTGATTGTCACAGTGGTGTCGAGCGCGACGCTCGAGCCCTCGGGCGGCGACTGCGAGATGACCTCGCCCGCGGGCACGTCATCGCTCGCGGCATGCTGCACCCGGGCGGTGAGTCCCACGTCTTCGATCGAGGCGGTGGCCTCCTCCTCGGTCATGCCGACGACGTTCGGCACGGATGCGCTGGTCTCGGGCAGCGTCATGGGCTGCAGCAGCAGCACCCAGAGCAGCACGCCGATGAGGACGGCCGCCACGAGGGTGACGGCGCCCCAGATCCACATGGCCGGGGGACGGCGCTGCACCTGCGGGGCGCGGTCGTCGTCCTCGTTCATCGAGTTGAGGGCCGACTCGGTCGCGTCGATCGCGGTCGGGCCGGCACCGAACAGCTGCGTGGTGGCCGACTCTTCGGCGGCCGAGCGCGTGTACGCGGGGGCGATGCCCTTGAACGCGTTCTGCAGGTCGGTGCGGAACTCGGCGGCGGTCTGGTAGCGGTCGTCGGCGCGCTTCGCGAGCGCCTTGGTGACCACCGCATCCAGCGCCGGGGTCACGCGCGAGCTTAGCTCGCTCGCGCGGCGAGGCGGCTCGGTGACGTGCTGGTAGGCGACGGCCACAGCCGAATCGCCCTGAAATGGCACGCGTCCCGTGAGCATCTCGTAGAGCACGATGCCGGCCGAGTAGAGGTCGCTGCGACCGTCGACGGTCTCGCCGCGAGCCTGCTCGGGCGAAAAGTAGGATGCGGTGCCGAGAATCGCGGTCGTCTGCGCGATCGTTCCCGCGGTGTCGGAGATGGCCCGGGCGATACCGAAGTCGGTGACCTTGACCTCGTCGGCCGTCGTGACCATGACGTTCGCCGGCTTGATGTCGCGATGCACGACGCCGGCGCGGTGGGAGTACTCGAGCGATGTGAGCAGCCCCGACATGTACTTCTCGACCTTTTCGTCGCTGAGGGGCTCCTCGGCCATGATGTCGCCGAGCTGCTTGCCGTCGATGTACTCCATGACGATGTACGGCACGACGATCTCGAAGCCGTCGGTGCGCACGAAGGTGTCCTCGCCCGCGTCGAACACGCGCACGATGGTCGGGTGCGTCATGCGCGCCGCTGCCTGCGCCTCCTGGCGAAAGCGGCTCCGGAACGAGGATTCGCCCGCGAGGTTCGTGTGGAGGAGTTTGACCGCGACGTGCCGACCGAGGCGTTCATCAGTCGCTGCGTAGACCTCGGCCATTCCGCCGCGGCCAATGCGCCGTCCGATCTGGTAGCGGCCAGCGAGAGTGCGTTCTCCCTGGATCACTTGCTGAACTCCTCAGTATTGGTGGCACCGGGTTACCGGTGGAACGGCTGCCGCCGATCTCTACAGACTGCCCAGTGTATCGACCCCGCGCATCCGCCGGGGCCGCGCAGCACGATCGGGCGCTTAATCGTTGCCGTTGCCGTTGCCGTTGCCGTTGCCGTTGCCGTTGCCGTTGCCGTTGCCGTTGCCGTTGCCGGGCGTCGGATCGGTGGTCGGCAGCTGCTGCTGCGAGTCATCCTGCTGGTCAAGGTCGAGCGACGTCTCGGGAGAGGTCGGCACATCCGACGACGAGCACTCGGGCTGGTACGAGGCTGTCACCGCCGTCGCTCCGCTCGGGATAGTCGTGGTCATTGATGTCGACGAGGCACCCTGGGTGTAGGGGGTCGCGCCGGCGTCACCGCCGGTCCAGGTGAGGGTCACGGTGTAGCCCGAGACCGACTGGCCGGGAGGGCACTGACCGTCAAACGAGCTCCACTCGACGACGAGGTCGGTGCCGTTCTGCGTGAGGGTGGGGCCGTTCGAGGGGCCGCTGTCGACCGCCGCGACGTCGGTGTAGACCGTGACCTGCACTTCGTCGCCGACGGTGAGGTTGCCGGTCGGGTTGACGCTGATGACGGTGTCGACATCGCTCTGGCTCTGGGCAGACTGACCGTCGACCTTCACAGGGTTGAGGCCGAGGCTGGTCAGTTCGGCGGCTGCGTCGTCATAGCTCATACCGACGAACTGGCTCGACGAGATCGAGACTGTCTCGGCCTCGGCCTGGGTTTCGGTCGGAGTCGGCTCGGGCGTCTCACTCTGCGTCGCCGTGGACGTCGGCGTGGTCTCGTCGCCGTTGTTCTGCAGCAGCGCGAAGCCGAGCAGGCCGAGCGCGAGGGCGAGCAGCACGAGGGCGGCGATGAGGATCCAACGCCAGTTGCCCGGCTTCTTCTCCTTCTCCTCCTTGTTCTCGTCCTCATCAGAATCGGTCGTCGCGACCTGCGAGCCCTGAGCGTTCTGGCCCATGAGCTCGTCGAAAGGGCTGTATTGCTGCGTCGACTGTTGCGGCGCGCCAAGCACCGTCGTCGACTGCTGGTCGTTGCCGAGCAGCTGGGTCTGGTCGAGCGGCGCGGTCGCGGTGCCGACGCCGAGCACGGCGGGAACGGCCTGGGCCGCGCGCTGCACGTCGCCGTCGCGGAGCGCGGCTGAGGCACGCGCGAATGCGGCCGCCGACTCGGGGCGATCCTTCGGATCCTTTGAGATCGCCGAGATGACGAGGTTGCGCACCGGCTCGGGCACCGTCACCGGCAGGGGCGGCGGCGCGTCGTTGATGTGCGACATCGCGATCGCGACCTGCGATTCACCCGTGAACGGGCGGCGGCCGGCGAGCGACTCGTACGCGACGATGCCGAGCGAGTAGATGTCGGTCGACGGCGTCGCCGCGTGACCGGAGGCCTGCTCTGGCGAGAGGTACTGCACCGTGCCCATGACCTGGCCGGTCGCGGTGAGCGGCACCTGGTCGGCGATGCGCGCGATGCCGAAGTCGGTGATCTTCACGCGGTGGTCAGGCGTGATGAGCAGGTTGCCGGGCTTGATGTCGCGGTGCACGAGGCCGGCGCGGTGCGCGGCACCCAGGGCGGTCGCGGTCTGCGAGACGATGTCCATCACCTGGTCGGGCGGCAGCACGCGCTCCCGCTCGAGGATCGTCGAGAGCGCCTCGCCGGGCACAAGCTCCATGACGAGGTAGGCCGAGCCGTTCTCCTCGCCGTAGTCGTAGACGTTGGCGATGCCCTCGTGGTTCACGAGCGCAGCGTGCCGCGCCTCGGCGCGGAAACGCTCGAGGAAGCCGGGGTCGCCCATGTACTCGTCCTTGAGGATCTTGATGGCGACTTGGCGACCGATGACGAGGTCGGTGGCTTCCCACACCTCGCCCATACCGCCGATGGCAATGCGGTTACCGAGTTGGTACCGATTACCGAAGGTGACTCCGTGTGCAGGCCTCATACCCCAAGCACCGCCTTAATCACTGCTGCTCCAATTGATGCCGCCAGTCCGTTTCCGGTCCCGCTTTGTCCCATGCCGCCGCCGTCTTCCAAAACGACCGCGACCGCTACCTGCTGTCCATTCGATTCGGCGAAGCCGGTGAACCAGAGCGAGTACGCCTCGCCCTCACCGTTCTGCGCCGTACCCGTCTTGCCCGCCACGTCGATGCCCGCGATCGCCGCGTTGGTTGCGGCGCCTTCGCTGACGCTACCCTGCATCATGTCGGTGAGCTTCTCGGCCGTCTCTTGCGAGATCGGCGTGCCGTAGCTGCTCACCTGCGGCCCCTGAATCTCGTCGAGGTTCGGCGTGAGCACGCTGTCGACGACCGTCGGGTTCATGAGTTCGCCGCCGTTCGAGATGGCGGCCGAGACCATCGCCATCTGCAGGGGCGTTGCGCGCACGTCGAACTGGCCGAAGCCGGTCAGCGCGGTCTGCGCGTCGTCGAGCTCTTCGGTCGGGTACTGCGACGGTGTCGACTCCATCGGAATCTCGAAGCTGTCGTTGAACCCGAACGCCTCCGCCATGTCGCGGATCTTCTCGTCGCCGAGCTTCACCGCGAGCTGCGCGAACGGAATGTTGCACGACAGCTCGAGGGCGGTCTTCAGGTTGGTCTTCTCGCCGCTGCCGCACTTGGCGCCGTGCGAGGGGTTGTAGATGACCGAGCTCGACCCGGGCAGCTCCCACTCGGTGGGGTTGTCGAGGTCGGTGTCGGGTTCGACGATGCCCGCCTCGAGGGCCGCCGCCGCGACGACAATCTTGAAGACCGAGCCGGGCGGGTTGAGGTTGCCGGCGATCGCGCGGTTGAAGAGCGGGTTCGAGGGGTCGTTGAGCAGCGAGTTATACGCGTCGATGACCTCTTGGTCGTCGTGTGTCGCGAGCGAGTTCGGGTCGTACGACGGCTTCGACACCATCGCAAGAATCGCGCCGGTTTCGGGGTCGATGGCGATGACCGCGCCCTGCATGTCGCCGAGCGCATCCCAGGCCGCCTGCTGCGCATCCGGGTCGATCGTCACCTCGACGGCCGCGCCGGCGGGCGAGCTGCCCGTGAACATCGCCTGCAGGCTCGTGAAGAACTGCGAGTCGGAGCGGCCCGAGAGTTCGGCGTTCATCGCCGACTCGAGGCCGGTCGCGCCCTGGTTGGCCGAGTAATAGCCGGTGATCGGCGCGTAGAGAGGGCCGTTCTCGTAGACGCGCTGGTACTTGTACTGCGTGCCGTCGGCCTCCGACTGCACGATCGGGGTGCCGTCGATGAGGATCGGCCCGCGCTGCGTCTCGTAGCTCGCGAGGAGCACGCGCGTATTGCGGCCGTCTGCGGCCAGCTGTGGGGCCTGGAAGACCTGGATGTACGTCGACGAGCCGAACAGCGCGAGGAACATCGCGAGCAGGATGATGCCAATGGCGCGAATGTTCTTACTCATGCGGATGCCCCCTCTCGGTTTGGTATCTGGTTGTTGGCGTACATCTCGGTGGCGGTGGCGCCGACCTGGCTGCTGCGGATCGTGTCGCTCAGCCGGAGCAGGATCGCAATGATGATCCAGTTGGCCACGAGACTCGAACCACCCGCCGCGAGGAAGGGCGCGGTGAGACCCGTGAGCGGAATCACACGCGTCACACCACCAATAACGATAAACACCTGCAACCCGATGACGAACGAAAGGCCCGTCGCGAGCAGGCGACCAAAGTCGTCGCCGCCGAGGTGGCCGATGCGCAGGCCGCGGGCGACGATGATCAGGTACATCGCGAGAATCGCGAAGAGGCCCGCGAGGCCGAGCTCCTCGCCGAGCGCCGAGATGATGAAGTCGCTCTCGGCGAGCGGGGTGAGGTCGGGGCGCCCCTGGCCGAGGCCGGTGCCGATGATGCCGCCGTTGCCGAGTCCGAACAGGCCCTGCACGAGCTGGTAGCTGCCGCCGTCGGCTTGGTAGAGCGCGTCGTCGAACGGGTGGAGCCACGCGTAGATGCGATTGCCGACGTAGCTCATGTTCATGGCCGCGACGGTGCCGCCGCCGAGGAACAGCAGAAGGCCGATGATGACCCACGAGATGCGGCCGGTCGAGACGAAGATCATCACGAGGAACAGACCGAAGTAGAGCAGCGAGGTACCGAGGTCACGCTGGAACACGAGCACGCCCATGCAGAAGGCCCAGACGATGAGGATCGGGCCGAGGTCGCGCATCCGCGGCAGGCGCAGGCCGAGGAACTTGCGGCTCACCATCGAGAGCGAGTCGCGCGCCGTGACGAGGTAACCCGCGAAGAAGATTGCGAGGGTGATTTTCGCGATTTCACCGGGCTGGAAGTTGAAGGGGCCGACCGAGATCCACACGCGGGCGTTCGCACCGGTGGCGGCGAGGCCGGGGATGAGCGGCAGCACAAGCAGGATCAGCGACACAGCGCCGAACAGGTAGGTGTACCGCTGCAGGACGCGGTGGTTGCGCAGCGCGATGAGCACCGCGATGGCGATGGCGATCGCGAGGCCCGTGTAGACGATCTGCGAGATCGCTTGGGTGCCCGGATGCTCGGGGTTATCGGCAAGGTCGAGCCGGTAGATCATCGTGATGCCGAGGCCGTTGATCGTCGTTGCAAGCGGTAACAGGAACGGGTCGGCGCGGGGTGCCCGGAAGCGCAGCACGATGTGCACCCCAAGCGTCAGCACGAGCAGCGCGCCGAACAGTGTGACGACGTGCCAATCGAACGTGCCGTTGACGCCGAGCTGCACCTGCAGCAGCGCGCCGAGCACGATGATGTAGGCCACAACGAGGAGGCCGAGCTCCATGTTGCGCAAGCCCTGGCGTCGTTCGCGGCGGCCGGTGGTCTGGGTCGGTGCGGTCATCGCTACTCACCTCCGGACGTGGCGGATGCGGTGGCGGAGGAGGTCGGGCCTGACGTCGGCGTGCTCGTCGGAACCGGCGTCGCCTCCTCGTCGGGCTGGGTGGGGGCCGTGCCGTTGATGAGCCGTTCGACGAGGTCCTGTGCCTCGGCGAGCGTGGCGAAGGCGATCGTGCCGGTAACCTGCGAACGCTGGTAGGGGTTCAGGTCGTCGACCGAGAGGTCGGTTTCGTCGATGACCTCAGAGAGTTCGAACGAGCCGATGTTCGCGTTGACCCCCTGGTAGATCGCGACGTTGCCGTTGTATTCGCCGACGTAGTAGCGCGTTTGCGTCCAGCTGTACACGAGGGCGCTCGCGCCGACCATAACCGCGATGAGCATCACGACCGCCGCCGACCAGGTGATGCGCCGCATCAGGCGGAAGCGCTTTTCCTCGGCGAGGATGCGGTTGAACATCTCGTCGGTCGGGGCCGCGAACTCTTCGTTCTCGGGCCGGGCCGCGAGCTTGCGCCGCGACTGCAACACGTCGGGCAGCAGTCGCTTGACGCGCTTCGGCGCGTTCGAGGCGTAGCGCATCGGGTTGACGGCGGCGCCGACGACCTTGGGCTTGATGCTCTCGAGCGGCTTCTCGCCGATCTCGAGCACGACGACGGTGACGTTGTCGGGGGCGCCGTTGTCGAGCGCGAGCTGCACGAGGTCGTCGCCGACCTCGCGGGACGATTCGACCTTGCGCGCGAGCACCTCGGCGATCTGGGTTTCGTCGACGTAGCTCGAGAGGCCGTCGGAACAGAGTAACCAGCGGTCGCCGTCGACGGCCGGCACGACGTAGGTGTCGACGTCGGGCGCCGTCTCGACGTCGCCGAGCACACGCATGAGCACCGAGCGGCGCGGGTGCACGAGCGCCTCTTCGGGCGTGATGCGGCCGGCGTCGACGAGGCGCTGCACGAAGGTGTGGTCGACCGTCACCTGTTTGAGCTCGCCCGAGTGGTAGCGGTAGACGCGCGAGTCGCCGATGTGGCCGATGACCATTTCGTCGCCGATGCGCGTGATGACGTCGGCGGTTGTGCCCATGCCCTTGAGTTCGGAGTGGGTGCGTGCGGCGTCGACGATGAGCTCGTTCGCCTCGTGGAGGAGTGCCGTCAGGCCCTCCTGTGCCTCCGAGACCGAGGTGAACTGCACGTCGTGCTCGGCGAGGAACTTGACCGCGATGGAGGACGCGACGTCACCGCCCGCGTGGCCGCCCATCCCGTCGGCAACGCCGTAAATGTGCTTGCCGATGAGGCCCGAGTCCTGGTTGTTCGACCGGACTCGGCCCACGTGCGACACCGCGCCGGCGCGTACGATCTGCGGCATTAGCGAAGCTCAAAGGTGGTCGTGCCGATTCGCACAACGGTGCCCCGGCGAATTTCTACGGGCTGGGAAACGCGCTCGTCGTTGACGTACGTGCCGTTGGTCGAATCGAGGTCCTGCACCATCCACGTGTCGTTCCACTTGAGCAGGCGGGCGTGGCGGGTTGACGTGTAGTCGTCCTGGATGCGCAGGTCTGCGTCGGGGGAGCGGCCGATGAGCAGCGGCTGGTCGCTGAGCTTGATCTCGGTGCCGCGGCGCGGGCCGGAGGTGAGCACGACCTTCTCGAACGCGATCGGGCCCTGCTGTTGTGGCTGCTGTTGTGCCTGCGGGGGGCGCTGCTGCTGGGCAGGAGCGGCCTGCTGCTGCGCGGGCGCGGCTGCGGGAACGGGCTGCGGCTGCGGGGCCGTGCCCTGCTGCCGCGACTGCTCCATCGCGCGCTGGTAGTCGCGCGAGCGCGAGCCGAAGAGGTCGCTGCGGAGGGCGTAGATGATCGAGAAGATGAAGATCCACATGATCGCCAGGAAGACCAGGCGCAGCACCAGCAGTGTCAGTTCGCCGCTCATTGCATGCCTCCTGGTCGTTGCAGATAGCCCGTGTCATCGCTCGGTGAGGCTTGTGGCACCACCTGGAAATAGAGCTGGGTGCGGCCGATCTCGATGAGCGAGCCGGAGTCGAGTGCCGATTGCGAGACACGTCGAGCGTTGAGTTTGGTGCCGTTGGTCGAGCCGAGGTCGCGCACGCCGGCGCGCTGGCCGTCCCACACCACTTCGGCGTGGCGGCGCGATGCCCCGCCGTCGTCGATCGTGATGTCGGCATCGCTGCCGCGGCCGATCACGTTGCTGCCCTGGTGCAGGGTGTAGCGGCGGCCGTTGACGTCGAGCACGGGGGTCCAGTCGACGCGGCCCTCGACGCTGCGCGACTCGATGTTGAGCTGGCCCTCGCTGAGCGTGTCGTCTTGCAGCAGCTTCACCGAGAGGCCGCCCGCGAACTGATAGTGCTGGCGGCTCGCGTGCTGCTCAATCTCTTGCACGAGGGTGCCGGTGAGCGAGTCGCCGAGTCCCCCGAGGCGGTCGTAGTCGGCGGGCGAGACGATGACGTGAAAGCGGTTTGGAACGAGGATGCGTTCGCGCGACACGATCGAGGCGCGCGTGTCGCATTCACGCTTGAGCGCGGCGACGATTTCGACAGGCTGCAGGCCAGATTTGAACGTCTTGGCAAACGCGCCATTGAAGGCGCGCTCCAGCCCCCGTTCAAATTTGTCAAGAATTCCCACACTGTCTCCTACGTACGAGGTCTACCGTTGGCATAGTAGTGGCCGAGTATGAGTTGCGTGTGCCGTCTTCGCCCACTCGTGACGATTGCGCCCGGATTATGGTAGGGTCGTTCCTTGCGCGCGAGTGGCGGAATTGGTAGACGCGCACGGTTCAGGTCCGTGTGCTCGTGAGGGCGTGGGGGTTCAAGTCCCCCCTCGCGCACCAGATAAAAGTCGCAAGGCATCGTTGATTCGGTGGCTTGCGACTTTCTGGTTTTCCTCCCGGATGCGCGCCCATGCCCCGTTCTCGCCCCGCGCTCGACGACAGCCTGCGTGCCCGTCAGCGGGGTACAAGTTAGGCGCGATGGCATGGGGCCGCTAGAACGGAGTGGGATCGTTGACCGCGTCATACTCCTGGTCGTCGACGGGTTTGAAGATCGGCCCGACTCGTGCGGGTTCGACCGTCACCCGTTCGCCGCGCGGGGTGCGCCACCGGACCCAGCCGTTCCCGAGTTGTTCGCACTCCCACGGACGTTGATGTTTCAGGGTGTGGTGTTTTGGGCAGAGGTGTCCGAGGTTGTCGACGTCGGTTTTGCCGCCCGCGGCCCACGGTTTCGTGTGATCAAGTTCGCTTTGATGCGCGGGTCTGCGACAGCCCGGGAACAGGCACACTTGGTCCCTCGCCTGCAGGAACCGTCGCATCGAGGGGGTCGCATTGCGCGAGTCGACGGTCAATACGTGCCCGGTGATCGGGTCGGTCAGGATGCGTTGGAAGCACTTCGCCTTGCCCGCCATCTCACGGGCTTCGGTCATGCTGATCGGGGTCATCCCGTTGATCGTTGCGACATCGCGCGGCGCGTCCGGGTTGAGGAGGTTGAGCACCGGGATCACGATGCTCACCGTCGCTGACACCCGCGAGCCACCCTTGGCCTCGTGTTCGCGCATGCTCTGCGGCGTCGTCGTGAGGAAGGTTTCGACGAACAGGTCGGCCATCAACTGGCGAACGGTGCGCGGGTCCTCAACGAACTCGGCATCGGCGGGGGAGAGGTCTTCCCCGCGTGCCTGCGCCTCGCGCACGCGACGTCGGTGTTCGTCGGCCTCGTTCACGTTCTCTTCACGCAAGGCCTTGGCTTGCTTGTTCATGAGGTCGTACACGGCGTGCGCCTGCAGTGTCGGCACGTCGGCGGTGATGCGGGACATCCCGAACTCGCGGTCCTCGATGGTCACATGGCGTGCCTGGTACTCGTGCTCGAACGCCGCCTCGAACTCTTCCGCCCCGAATTCGGCGGCGAGTTTGCGGGCGAATGCGTCGGTCGCGGCGACGGTGGCGCCCTTCGCGAATTCCAGCACTTTCGACGCGTATTCGTCGAGGCGTTCATCGGGCACGATCCCGGCGTGCCGGAGGAGTGCGCGGGCGTGCCGCATGGTCACCGCCGCCTCCCGCAGCGGGTCGAGCCACACCGTGAAGTCGGTGCCAAGCCGGTGCGCGTCATACGCCCGGTTGAGTAGTGCGGTGTCGGACTCGTTCGTGTGGATGCCGAACTCCGCGACGATCGATCGCAGGTTCAGCCGCAGCAGGTCGTCGGGACTCACTACCGAGGAGCGTTCCTGCAGCTGCGTGTAGGTGCGGTGCTCCGCGACGGCGTACGCCTGCGCGAGCCCCATCATCTTCAGGAATGCGCCGGTCTGCTCGAGTTTCGCCCCGTTGAGCACCATCTCTTCGATCGCCCCGAGCGCGTCATTGAGCCCGTCGGTTTCGGGTGGTGGGGTGGTGCCGTCTGGCCGGTGCTTCGGTGCGCGACGAATCGGCTCATCTGAGTCAGAGCCGGGGGGAGGGGTCGTTGCGGGCATCGGGCGTCACCTCCTCGAAGGTGCGTCAATGGGGGAACCTTTGTAGCAAGCATATACGCATGCACGCGTTATGGCAATAGAAATAATGTTCTATTCAAGTCGGGCGGAATGTTCGAGGTTTCGAGCATTGGCGGGAAGGTTTCCGGCCTGTGTTCACTCTTGCATGAGCCTCCGACATGACTTCGGACGTGTGGGTTTCGTGGCGGTTTGGCGACTGGTTTCAGTTCACCACGAGCATCCGACATTGGCATGGCTGTCGGGCAGCGCGCGCTAGCGCCGGGTGGGCCCTGTGCTACTGCAATATGACGACGACCCACTGTCAAGGCTGCGATCCAACCAGTTCGCAGCTGGGCCCCGCGAATTACTCCGCAGCGATCAACGCGCGCGCCGCATCCAGCGCCCGGGCCGCATCTTCGGGGCTGATCGGCACAATCGCCATCGCGGTAATGACGTGGCTGGTGCATGACTCGGCGAGTGCCTCCACTGTTGAAGAAGAAGCATCGGGCCGCGCGGCCCGCACGCCCGCGGTCATCGCCTCACGCAGCTCCGCGGTGTAGGCCCGAATCGTCTGTGCGACCGCCTCGTCGTGGCCGATCGGCGCGCCGGCGGTGTTGACCAGCATGCATCCGTGCGTCGCTGGCAGCGAGCCAACCTGCAGTAGTGCGGCGCGAAGCCCGACAAGATACTGCTCGAGCGCATCTGCCGCGACCACATCGCCCTTCAGTGGCTGCAACCGCGGCCGGATGATCTCGTCGAGATAGCTCTCAACGGCGGCGTCGAACAGCCCGCGCTTCGAGCCAAACGCGTAGTAGATACTCGAGCGATTGAGGCCGGTGGCCTGCTCGAGCTCGGCGAGCGAGGCGTTCTCGAAGCCGTGCTGCCAGAAGACCGCGCGCGCCGCCCGAACAACCTCGGTGGTGTCAAAGGTCTGGGTGCGGCCCATGAATTCCTCCATTGCGTGAACTGACCGGTTCAGTATATTCTAAACCGGTCGGTTCAGAATGGACAGCGTCGCTCGACGCAAGGGGGAGCAGCTTCATCATGGTCATCGCAGGTCTCCTACTCGCCGGCATCGCGGCGCTCGTGCACGTCTTTATCTTCTATCTCGAGTCGATCGCCTGGACGGGACCGCTTGCCCGGAAGACGTTCGGCACCGGCACTGAAGAAGAGGCCGCCGTGCAGAAAGAGCTTGCCTTCAACCAAGGCTTCTACAACCTCTTCCTCGCCCTCGCCGTGATCCTCGGCATCATCTTCTACGCGGTCGGCCAGCCCGCCATCGGCGCGACCCTCGTCTTCACCGGCGCCGGCTCGATGGTCGCGGCCTCGGTCGTGCTGCTCATCACGAGCCCCGACAAAGCCGCAGCGGCGCTCAAACAGGGCGTCATCCCGGCGCTCGCCGTGATCGCCCTCGCCATCGGCGTCGCGCTCTAGCCCGTCCAACCGCCACCGCACCAACAGAAAGCAGTACCTCCATGCCCGCAGCCGTCAGCACCCAGGTTCAACTCGTCGCCCGACCGCAGGGATGGCCGATGCACGAGGACTTCCGCTACGTCGAGGTCGAGTACACCGACCTCGAGCCCGGCCAGGTTCGGGTGAGCAACGAGTTCATCTCAGTCGACCCGTACATGCGCGGCCGCATGAACGACGTCAAGAGCTACACCCCGCCGTACGTGCTCGGCGAGACGATGACCGGCGGCGCGATCGGCCGCGTCGTCGAGTCGACTTCGGATGCGCTGCCCGTCGGCACGCTCGTGCAGCACGACCTCGGCTGGCGCGACATCGCCCAGGCTGACGCCAGCGCATTCCGCGCCGTTCCCGAGCTGCCGGGTGTGCCGCACTCGGTGCGCATGGGCATCCTCGGCATGACCGGCATGACCGCCTACGTCGGCCTCACCGCGATCGCCGGCCTCAAGGAGGGCGACACCGTCTTTATCTCGGGCGCTGCCGGCGCCGTCGGCACCGCCGCGGGCCAGATCGCGCGCCTCCTCGGCGCGGAGCGCGTCATCGGCTCGGCGGGTTCGGCCGAGAAGGTCGCGCTGCTCACCGAGAAGTACGGCTATGACGCCGCCATCAACTACAAGGATGCGCCGGTGCGCGAGCAGCTGCCCGAGATCGCCCCCGAGGGCGTCGACGTCTTCTTCGACAACGTCGGCGGCGACCACCTCGAGGCGGCGCTTGACGTCATGAACGACGGTGGGCGCGTTGCGCTCTGCGGTGCGATCGCGGGCTACAACGCCGCTGATAAGCCCGCGGGCCCCGACAACATGGCGAACATCATCACGCGCGCCCTGTCACTCAAGGGCTTCACGCTCGGCAGCTACATCCACCTCGCCCCCGAATTCCAGCAGCACATGGCGGGCTGGTTCGGCGAGGGCAAGATTGCCTACGACGAGACCATCGTCGACGGAATCGATCACGCGGTCGACGCGTTCCTCGAGATGATGCGCGGCGCGAACACCGGCAAGATGCTCGTGCGCATCGCCCCCGAGGTCTAAGCGCGGCTAGCCGAGCACCTCCTGCAGCTGCTCCGCGGAAAACACCGAGTCGTCGCCGAACCAATCACTGACGGCCGCGTCCCAGGTGCCATCTTCACAGGTGCTCGCGAGCCACGAGTTCACTGTCGCCGCGAACTCGGCATCCTCGAGCGGCAGCATGTAGGCGAGGGTCGCGTCGGTGAACGGGTCGTCGGCGTTGACCTCGCAGAGTTCGAGATGCTCGTGGGCGGCCCAGACGACCTCGGGCGCATCGGTGATCATGACATCGGCATCACCCGCGACGATCTGATCGAAGATCGTGTTGTTGTCGTCGTATCGCACGATGTCGGCCTCGGGCGCGTTCTCGTCGGCGAATGCCTCGTTGGTGCCACCCACGGGAGTAATCAGCGTGGTGTCGGGCTGGTTGACTTCCTCGAGTTCGTCGAACTCGTCTTCGCGGCCGCACGTCGTGATCGCGGCCTTGCCTCCGACGATAACCGGATCGCTGAACGCCACCTGTTCGGCGCGTTCGTCGGTCACGGAGATGCCGCCGACGGCGATGTCGCAGGAGCTGAGGAAGGTCGACATGAGGTCTGACCACGAGGTCTTGACCCACTCGAGTTCGACGCCGAGGTCATCGGCGAGGTCTTCCATGAGCGCGACGTCGATGCCAGTACGTTCGCCGGTGTCGGGGTCGTCATAGCTGAACGGCCGGTAATCGCCGGTGTAGCAGGCCTGCAGCACGCCGTCGTCGAGAGCCGCCGACTCGGTCGCGGCTGGGTCGATGGTTCCCTCATCAGAAGTGGCCTCACCCGTCGACGCGGCGTCGCCGCCCGACTGGCAGCCAGCGAGCGCGAGCGCAGCGATTGCGATCGGTGCGAGGAATAGACGGGGTTTCTTCATGCGTGTCTCCTTCGTCACGTAGTGCCGCCGACCATAGCAAGCGACACTTGTCGGCCCGCATGCGCCGCCTCCGCCGATTGCGAACGGCCACGTCACCTTCGGGTGCGGCTGCAAAGCTAAGCCCATGAAGCTGCTCCTGCTCGGTGGCACCGCCTGGCTCGGCCACGCTGTCGCCGAATCCGGCCTCCGCGACGGCCACGACGTCACCTGCCTTGCCCGCGGCAGCGCGCCAGCGCCGGACGGTGCCCGATTCGTGCGTGCGAACCGCATCGACAGCGACGCCTTAAGAGCAGTGCGCGACGAACACTGGGATGCGGTGGTCGATCTCGCACGCGAGCCCAGACCGGTGCGCCGCGCGGTGCGCGACCTCGAGCCCGTGGCAGCGAAGTACGTCTTCGTCTCGAGCGTCAGCGCCTATGCGAGCCATACCACGATCGGCGCTGACGAGTCGAGCAAGCTACTCCCGGCCCTCGACGCCGAC
This sequence comes from Gulosibacter massiliensis, assembly GCF_900626105.1. NCBI lineage: Bacteria > Bacillati > Actinomycetota > Actinomycetes > Micrococcales > Microbacteriaceae > Gulosibacter > Gulosibacter massiliensis. Next base: position 1,010,164 of record NZ_UYZX01000001.1, on the reverse strand, counting down.
GAGATGGCGAGCATGGAGCAGTACGGCGAGGCAAAGTCGGCGTGTGAACGGGCCGTATTCGACGCCTTCGGCGAGCAGCGCGCCGCGATCGTGCGCCCCGGGCTCATCGGCGGTCCCGGCGACCCGACGGGCCGCACGAGCTATTGGGTGCGCCGTTTCGCCGCGCCATCAAACGAGCGCGCCCGGGTGCTCGCGCCCGACACCCCGGAACTCCCGACCGCCGTCATCGACGTGCGTGACCTCGCCGACTTCATCGTCGCCCTCGCGACCGGCGGCGCGACCGGCGCTTTCAACGCGCAGGGTGACGCGCATCCGTTGCCAGCGCACCTCGATGTGGCTCGGGAGATCGCCTGCAGTTCGGCCCAGGTCGTGCCCGCGCCCGAGGCATGGCTAACCGAGCGTGAGGTTGCGCAGTGGATGGGCCCGCGTTCGCTGCCGCTGTGGATCGCCGACCGCGACTGGTATGGCATGAACGCCCGCTCCACCGACCGCGCCCGCGCGGCCGGGCTCACCCTGCGCCCGCTTGCCGACACGCTTCGCGACTCCCTCCACCACGAACTCGAGCACGACATTCCGAACCCCCACGGAGCGGGCCTGACCGACGCTGAGGAGCGCGAGCTGCTCGCCGACTTCGCGAACGCCGAGCGGTGACGCGCATCGCCATCAACGCCCCCGACCTCTCCGAGGAGGTCGAGGGCGACGGCTCGCTCGAATCGATGCGCCCGCAGCAGACCGGGCTCGCCGCGACCCACCGCGTGCACGCCTACGAGGGGGACGCCGTGGACCACTTCGGTGCCGCCGTATCGCAGGACGGGATTGTGGGCGTGCAGCGAGTGGGGGTCTGACCTGACTCGATGTCGTGGGGAAGGCGGCAGGGATTCTAGGTAAGCGTTGCCTAGGTGAAAGTTTTTGCGTCAGCTGTCGCGCATCGTGCAAAACTAGTCGCATGCGAGAGGCACAGGCAGCGATCATCGAAGCACTCGACGTGAAAGCGCAGATCGACCCCGGCGCGGAGGTCGAGGCGCGCGTCGCCTTCTTGCACGACTACGCCGTCGCCACCGGCAGCCATGGCTTCGTGCTCGGCATCTCGGGCGGCCAGGATTCGAGCCTCGCCGGCCGCCTCGCGCAGCTCGCAGTAGAGCGGCTGCGCGCCGGGGGCCACGACGCACGGTTCACCGCCGTGCGCCTGCCGTACGGCGTGCAGGCCGATGAAGCGGATGCGCAGCTCGCGCTCGAGTTCATCCAGGCCGACGACGCGGTGACGTTTAACATCAAGCCCGCGGTTGACGGCCTTGACGAGGGCTCCGAGGGCCTTACCTTCGCCGACTTCACCCGCGGCAACTCGAAGGCGCGCACCCGCATGGTCGCGCAGTACGCGATCGCCGCCGAGCGTCGCGCGCTCGTCATTGGCACCGACCACGCCGCTGAGGCCGTCACCGGCTTCTTCACGAAGTTTGGCGACGGCGCCTGCGACCTCACTCCGCTCACCGGTCTCACGAAGGGGCAGGGGCGACAGCTGCTCGAGCACCTCGGCGCGCCCGAGCGCCTCTATCTCAAGCAGCCCACGGCCGACCTCCTCGACGGCACGCCCGGTCGCGCCGATGAAGACGAACTCGGCCTCAGCTACGCCGACATCGACACCTACCTCACCGGCGGCGAGGTGGCCGACGAAGTCGCCGAGAAACTCGAGGGCTACTTCACCCGCACGCGTCACAAGCGCACCGTGCCGGTGACGCCCTTCGATACCTGGTGGCGCTAGCCCCGGCTACATGCGGCGCAGTGCGTCGAACGCCTCGTCAACGTCGTCGAACATGCCGAGGTCGAAGAAACCGCGCCGGTCGGCGGTCATGCGCATGACCGCGACCTCGTCGCCGCGTTGCTCGAGGTAGCCGACGATGGCGCCGGTGGGCTGCGAGACGCGCCAGCGCGTCTCGGTGAGTTGGTGGATGCGCAGGCCTGCGCGTTCGCGGATGAGGTCGGTGGTTCGGGGCAGGAGGGTGATGGTCATCGTGATTCCTTCCGCAAAGGCGCCTGTGGCGCCGCGTGCTGCGTGCTCGCACGCTAAGCCGAGCCTCCGACACGGCGTCGAACCCGCCGCACTTGGCGGCCGCGCAGCAACGGCGCCTAGCATTGACGCATGACTACGACGTACGTTCTTGCGGGTGGATGCTTCTGGTGCCTCGATGCGGTGTACCGCAACGTCAAGGGTGTTGACGACGTCATCTCCGGTTACATCGGTGGCACGGTCGAGCACCCGAACTACGAGCTCGTCTGCACCGGCAGCACCGGCCATGCCGAGGCGGTCAAGGTGGTGTTCGACGAGTCGGTGATTCCCGGCGACGTCATCCTCGACATGTTCTTCACGCTGCACGACCCGCGCCAGCTCAACCGTCAGGGCAACGACATCGGCACGCAGTACCGCTCAGCGATGTTCCCGAGTGACGAAGACCAGTGGGAGCTCTTCGAGGCCGCCGTCGAGCGGGCGAATGAGATGTGGGGCGGCGGTGTCGTCACCTCGCTCGAGGACGCCGATGTGTTCTACGACGCCGAGGACTACCACCAGGACTTCTTCGCGAAGAACCCGGGCCAGGGCTACTGTCTCGCGGTCGCCGTGCCCAAGGTGAACAAGGTGCGCGCCGGCTTTACGGAGTGGATGAAGTAGGCCGCGCCGCCTCGGCCTCGCGCACGACGACCTCGAGCGCATCGCGCACGGCCGAGATCGCGGGGTGCCCCCGACTCGCCTCCCGCGCCGCCGTGAACAGCGTGCGCTTTGGCGCGCCCTCGATCTCGAGCAGGCGCACCCGCGGCGTCGAGATGTGCACGAGCGACGGCAGCAGCGCGACGGCGTTGCCAGTTTCGATGAGCCGCACGTGTGCCTGGAGATCGGCGGTCTCGAACCGCACATCCGGCTCGAACCCCGCGATCCGACACGCCTGCTCGGCCCAGTGCCGGGTGGCGGCGTCCTGCGGCTCCATCACCCAGGGCAGTCCGGCCGCGTCGGCGATCGACTCGACCGCATCAAACTCGGCGACGCCGCTGCCGCGCGGCGGCACGGCGAGCTGGATGCGGTCGGTCGTCAGCGGCATGCGGTCGAGCCCAGGGATGTGCCGGGTCGCGTGATGCGGGTACTGCTCGGCGACGACGAGGTCGAAGCTGCGGGCCCAGGTCTCGCTCAGCGCCGCGCCGGGCTCGTACTGCACGAGCTCGACGCGCAGGTGCGGCGCTGTCTCGCGCAGGTGGCGGAGCGCCGCGGGAAAGAGCGCGAGCACCGCGGTCTGAAACGAGGCGACGCGAATCGTGCCGGTGATCTCGTCGCCAGCGGAGTGGAGCATCGCTTCGGCGCGCTCGAGGCCGTTAAGCAGGCCCTCCACCTCGCGCACGAGCGACTCGCCCGCGGCCGTGAACTCGAGCCGCCGGCCCGACTTGCGCAGCAGCGGCACACCGGCCTCGCGTTCGAGCAGCGCGAGCTGCTGCGAGACTGCCGACGGTGTGTAGCGGAGTGCGTCGGCGACGGCCGCGACGGTGCCGCGGGTGCTGAGCTCCCAGAGCAGGCGCAGGCGCTTCATCTCGAGCAAGGTCGACTCCAGTCAAATACGGTAGAAAAACTGCACCGTAATCGGTACAAGTCGTTACTCTACGTCAAGGTTTCTCGGCGGCACACTTGAGTCAATCCCGGCGACCGCGGGCCAAAGATGGTTTGACGCGGTGCCCCATTCATCGAGCCGTGCTCGATCTGTCGGAAGGCCGATTGTGCTGTCGCACCCCAACGTGACCCGTGAAGTTCGCCCGCAAGACCTCGCTGACGAGGTGGTCGCCCTCGTGCGGCGCTGGCTCGATGAATCGGAGAATCAGCCCGTCGACGCCGCGGCCGAGCGACTCGCGGGTGTGCTTCGCGACGAAAATGGCCTCGACTTCACCGTCGGCTTCGTCGACGGCGTCGTGCGCCCCGAAGACCTTTCGGCGGCCGCCGCCAACCTCGCCAAGCTCACGCCGATCACCCCGAAGTTCCTCGCTGCACCCCTGCGCGGCGCCATCGGGCTCGGCGGCGCGGCCGGCAAGGTGCTGCCCGGCGTGGTCGTGCCGATCGCGCGCACGGTGCTGCGCCAAATGGTTCGCCACCTCATCATCGACGCAACCGACGAGAAGCTCGGCCCCGCCATCGCGAAGATCAAGCGCGACGACGTCCGCCTCAACATCAACCTGCTTGGCGAGGCCATCCTCGGCGACAACGAGGCCCAGCGCCGCCTCGAGGGTACCCACCGACTGCTCGACCGCGACGACGTCGACTACGTGTCGATCAAGGTGTCGGCGACCGTCGCGCCGCACAACCACTGGTCGTTCGACGAAGCCGTCGACCACATCGAATCGCAGCTCGTGCCGTTGTTCGCAAAGGCCGCTGCCGCGACGCCGCGGAAGTTCATCAACCTCGACATGGAGGAGTACAAGGACCTCGACCTGACCATGGCGGTGTTCATGCGCATCCTCGACCGCCCGGAGTTCCGCAACCTCGAGGCTGGCATCGTGTTGCAGGCCTACCTGCCCGATGCGCTCGGCGCAATGATGCGGCTGCAGGAGTGGTCCGCCGAGCGCGTCGCGCTCGGCGGGGCGCCGGTCAAAGTGCGTGTCGTCAAGGGCGCGAACCTGCCGATGGAGCACGTCGATGCGATGGTCCACGGCTGGCCGCAGGCCACCTGGTCGACGAAGCGCGGCAGCGACACGAGCTACAAGGCCGTGCTCGACTACGCACTGCGACCCGAACACGTGCGGCACGTGCGCGTCGGCGTCGCCGGCCACAACCTCTTCGACGTCGCGCTCGCCTGGCTGCTCGCGAAGGCGCGCGGCGCCGAGACGGGCGTTGAGTTCGAGATGCTGCTCGGCATGGCGACCGGGCAGGCCGAGGTCATCAAGCGCGAGGTCGGTTCGCTGCTGCTCTACACGCCGGTGGTGCACCCGAACGAGTTCGACGTCGCCATCGCCTACCTCATTCGCCGACTCGAAGAGGGCGCGAGCCACGAGAACTTCATGTCAGCAGTGTTCGAGCTGCACGACTCGCCCACGCTGTTCGACCGCGAACGCGGTCGCTTCCTCGCCTCGCTCGCCGAGCTCGAGACCATCACCGGCGATGGCTCGGAGGAGCACTACGCGGTGCCGCTACCGAACCGGCGCCAGGACCGCCGCGAGTTCGACGAGGCAGGCCTTGAGGCGCGCGTCGCCGAGTGGACGACCGGCGGCATCGACGGCTTCCACAACACCCCCGACACCGACCCCGACCTGCCAGGCAACCGCGCGTGGGGCCGCGGCATCGCCGAGCGAATGGTCGCGTCGCAGCTCGGTGTCGAGCTCGTCGGCAGCTCGCGCATCGCCGATGAGGCTGCACTCGACGAGGTCATCGCCCGCGGCGTCGACGCCCAGCAGGCCTGGCAAGACCTTGGCGTCGAGGGGCGCACGCGCATCCTCCACCGCGCCGGCGAACGTCTTGAGGCCCGTCGCGCGGAGCTGCTCGAAGTGATGGGCTCGGAGTGCGGCAAGACGCTCGACCAGGGCGACCCCGAGGTGAGCGAGGCGATCGACTTCGCCCACTACTACGCGAGCCTCGGGCAGGCGCTCGAGCAGGTCGACGGCGCGAACTACGCGCCGAAGCGCCTCATTGCCGTGATTCCGCCGTGGAACTTCCCGACCGCGATCCCGGCCGGCGGCACCCTCGCGGCGCTCGCGGCGGGCGCATCCGTCATCTTCAAGCCGGCCTCGGCGGCGGCGCGCCCCGGTGCCGTCATGGTCGAGGCGCTCTGGGAGGCCGGCGTGCCCCGCGAGGTGCTGCAGTACGTGCAGTTCGCCGACCGCGGTCTCTCGTCGAAGCTTGTCGCCGACGAGCGCGTCGATCGCGTGATTCTCACCGGCGCCTACGAGACTGCGGTGCAGATGCGCGAGCTGCGCCCCGCGCTGCCGATCCTCGCCGAGACGAGCGGCAAGAACGCGATCATCGTCACGCCGCACGCGGATCTCGACCTCGCGGTCAAGGATGTCGTGAACTCGGCCTTCGGCCACGCGGGCCAGAAGTGCTCGGCCGCGTCGCTCGTCGTGCTCGTCGGCTCGGTGGCGAAGTCGAAGCGCTTCCGCCGCCAGCTGCTCGACGCGGTGAACTCGCTCAAGGTCGGCACCCCCGACCGCCTCGAGAGCCAGATGGGCCCGATCATCGCGGCGCCCGGCGGCAAGCTGCTGCGCGGCCTCACGGCGCTCGGCGAGGGTGAGTCGTGGCTCGTCGAGCCGAAGCCCGTCGAACACGCGGGCCCGCTCGCGAGCGACGCCGACGGCAACGTCAAGCTCTGGACCCCAGGTGTGCGCGAGGGCGTGCGCCGCGGTTCCGAATATCACCTCACCGAGTACTTCGGCCCGATCCTCGGCATCATGACCGCCGACACCATCGACGAGGCGATCGACATCGTCAACGAGATCGACTACGGCCTCACCTCGGGCCTGCACTCGCTCGACCGTGGCGACCTCGCGACCTGGCTGGAGCGCACCGAGGCCGGAAACCTTTACATCAACCGCGGCATCACGGGCGCGATCGTGCGCCGCCAATCGTTCGGTGGCTGGAAGAAGTCGGCGATCGGCCCCGGCACGAAGGCCGGTGGCCCGAACTACCTGCACGCGCTGGGCGAGTGGGCGGATGCGCCGGTCACGGCCGCGCCCGCAGCTCCCCGTCCGCGCGTGGCCGAGCTGCTCGACTCGGCGGAGCGCGCTGGCGTCGCGGGTAGCGACCTCGAGTGGCTGCGCGACGCCGCGAGCTCCGACGCCCACGCGTGGAACGACGAGTTCGGTATCGCCCGCGACGCGTCGCAGCTCGGCGTCGAGCGCAACCTACTGCGCTACCGCCCCGTGCCCGTCACGGTGCGCATCGCAGCCGACGCCCAGCTGCGCGACGCCGTGCGCGTGCTCGCGGCCGCACTCGCCGCCGAGTCGGTGCCGACGGTCTCGACCGCCACCGCGTTGCCCGCCGGAATCGCCGAGCAGCTGCGCGGCCTCGGCGCCACCGTCGTGGTCGAGGACGACGACATCTGGCGTGGCCGAGTCGCGCGCCTCGCCGCGCAGGACGGGCCGCACGCGGGGGCGCGCATCCGCCTCGTCGCCGGTGCCTCGCACCCCTCCGAACTCGCCGCGATCATCGAGGCGAGCGCCGGCAAGCCCGACATTGCCGTGTACTCGGGTGACGTCGTTCGCGCCGGGCGGGTCGAAATGCTGCCACACTTGCGTGAGCAGGCGGTCTCCATCACCGCCCATCGTTTCGGCACACCGAACCATCTGTCGGAGGGGCTCATTTAGTCTCCGACGGCCTATCGTCCGACTATCCTGGCCGCGTCGCGGCCGCCCAATAGAGAGAGAAAGGTGACAACGGTGTCTGACCAGGTGTACCTCTACATCGCACTCGGAATCTATTTCGTCGCCATGCTGCTGATCGGCTACCTCGCGTTCCGCCGAACCAGCGACCACGAGGACTACATGCTCGGAGGGCGCGGCCTGCCCCCGTGGGTGGCGGCGCTGAGCGCCGGCGCCTCCGACATGTCGGGCTGGCTCATCATGGGCCTGCCCGGCGCGATCTTCGTGAGCGGCCTGCTCGAAAGCTGGATCGCGATCGGCCTGCTCATCGGCTCGTACCTCAACTGGCGCCTCGTCGCACCGCGACTGCGCGCCTACACCGAGGTCTCGCGCAACTCGATCACGATCCCGAGCTTCTTCGAGAACCGCACGCGCGACCGCACGCGACTGCTGCGCACGGTCTCGAGCATCATCATCCTCGTGTTCTTCACGCTCTACGCGTCGAGCGGCATGGTTGCCGGTGGCAAGTTCTTTGAGTCGGCGTTCGGCGGTGACTACACGCTCGGCATGATCCTCGTCGTGGTCGTCACGCTCGCGTACACGCTGTTCGGTGGCTTCCTCGGCGCCTCGATGACCGACGTCGTGCAGGGCCTCATGATGGTCATCGCGCTCATCGTCGTGCCGATCGTCGCGCTGTTCACGATCGGTAACTTCCAAGAGACGACGACGCTCATTACCGAGAACAACCCGGTCGCGCTCTCGCTGTTTGGCGACGGCTCGCTCTCGACGTTCGCGGTCGTGATGTTCATCCTCTCGGGCCTCGCGTGGGGTCTCGGCTACTTCGGCCAGCCGCACATCATCGTGCGCTTCATGGCGCTGCGCTCGCCACAGGAGGCGGCTTCGGCCCGCCGCATCGGCACGAGCTGGCAGTTCCTCTCGCTCTTGGGCGCCGTGGTGAGCGGTCTCGTCGGTATCGCGTACTTCGCGAAGTTCGGCGACGGCCCCTCCGACCCCGAGACGGTCGTGCTGCTGCTCTCGCAGGTGCTGCTGCACCCGCTCGTCGCGGGCCTCGTGCTCGCTGCCGTGCTCGCGGCCATCATGAGCACCCTGTCGAGCCAGCTCATCGTCTGCTCGTCGGCGCTGGTTGAAGACACCTACCGTGCCCTGAAGAAGACTCCGCCGAGCCAGAAGAGCCTGCTCTGGCTGGGTCGCGCCGGCGTGCTCGTCGTCGCGATCATCGCGGGCATTCTCGCGATCAGCCCGAACGACTCGATCCTCGGCCTCGTGAGCTTCGCGTGGGCCGGCTTCGGCGCCGCCTTCGGCCCGATCGTGCTGCTCAGCCTCTACTGGCGCAAGCTCACGAACTGGGGCGCCCTCGCGGGCATGATCGTCGGCGCGGTCGCGGTGTTCGTCTACAAGGCGATCGACTCGGCGCTCGGCATCGGCCTCTACGAGCTCCTGCCGGCGTTCATCCTCGCGCTCGCCGCGGCGATGATCGTGAGCATCGCGGCGCCGAAGCCGAACGAGGAGATCGAGCGGGAGTTCACTGAGACGGGCGCGATCGTCGCCATTCGCGGCCGCAAGGAGGCCGCGGATGCGGCTGCTGCGCGCGTCGAGGCACGTCGCGTCGCGGCCGAAGAGGCGAGCGGCCAGTAGGCCTCCGGTGCCTTCGCGGACCGTGCCCGGCGAGCAGCTCACGTCGCCGAAACCCGCAGGTCGCGTTCAGCCGGCCCCGCAACCGGGCGAGCTGTGGATGCGCGGCTTTCCACAGCGCGACGGCCGGTAACTGCGGTGGCTGGCGCGGCCCCGCAAGCTGTGGGGGCGTCCCGGCGCGGAACCACCACCTCGCACGGCACCTCCGCGCCGGGCCGCGCACACTCTCGAACGAAGGAGCATCATGACCGACCACATCACCCTCACCGGCACCATCGGCACCGAACCCGAGCTCCGCAAGGTCGGCGCCGGCAACTCGATCGACCGGCTCACCTTCCGTCTCGCGAGCTCCGAGCGCCGCCAGAACCGCGATGGCGAGTGGGAGGACGTGCACACGAACTGGTACTCAGTCACTGCCTTCGGCAAGCTCGCGAACAACGCCAGTGAGGTGCTCGACAAGGGTCAGCGCGTCATCCTCACTGGAAAGCAGCGCGTGACGACCTTCGAGCGCTCCGACGGCTCGACCGGCAACGGCATCGAAGTCATTGCCTCGCACATCGGTCGCGACCTCGCCTATGCGCAGCGGCCGAAGCCGCAGCAGATCGAGACCCCCTCGGCGAGCGAGCCCGAGTCTGTAACGGCGCCGCCTGCGTGGGCAGGTCTTACCGACGCGGTGGTCGAGCCGACGTTCTGAGCGCGTAGCGGCGCTGCATTCTTGCTGGCCGGGCTGGAGGCAGGCCAAGTTTGGTGGCAGTTACCTCCGCAACCCGCGCGAGGCGACACCGCCAACAGAAAGTACGCGCCACCACCATGTCCGACACGACGCTGACGTCCACTCCAGACCAACTGCTGAAGCGGTGGCAGGACGCACCACGACCTGCCACCGACGCCCGCAAGCGTGACCACATCGGCGCCGCACCCCACGCTGAGGTCGCATTTTTGCAGCGCGAGGGCCTGGTCACCGTGCTCGGTCGGCAGGAGCATGATGCTGTGAAGCCGCCGTGCGCATCGGGGCGGGCAAGCTGCGCATCATCGAGGATGGACTCGACATTTACTGGCGCAACCTCCGCGCCCACAGTCGACCTGCTCCAGCTGGGCCGAGCAGTCAGCGGCTCAACGGAGGGACCGGCCATGCCGCTCCAGTAGTGTGGGTTCGTCATGGCCGCCTCCCGGCCATCGCCTCCAGAGAGTCGTTGAAAGGATGCGAGTGCGCACGTCTCGGACGCCCGGCCTGTTCCGCCTGCTTGTGACCGCGGTGGCAGCGATCGCCCTCCTCGCGGGTTGTGCCGGCAACGCCGACCCCGAACCCAATGAGACGCAGGCGACGCAGACCGCCGAGCCAACGTTTGACCCGAACGGGGGAGCCGAGGCGAACAAGGCCTTCTTCGATGCGACGCTGAAGGGCATGCTCGCCGACAACGACAAGGCGAGCTCGCACGATTTCGTCGACACCCTCGTCGACGCGGGCTTCGACAAGTCACAGATGGAGGTCACGTTCGACAAGACCACCATCGACCTCGACGCTGACTACATCATCGTGTCGGTCAAGATGCCCGACGACCAGTGCCTCATCGGGCAGCGCGGCAGCAAGGGGTACGCCTCGATGGTTGCCGAGCCCATGAGCACTGGCAAGTGCCTCATCGGTAAGACCCAAGACATCGACTGGTAAGTAGACTGGAACATATGGCCGAGTACATCTATCAAATGGTCCGCGCTCGCAAGAAGGTGGGCGACAAGCTCATCCTCGACGACGTGACCATGTCCTTCATCCCCGGCGCCAAGATCGGCATGGTTGGTCCCAATGGTGCCGGTAAGTCCACCATCCTCAAGATCATGGCCGGTCTCGATGAGCCCTCGAACGGCGATGCGAAGCTCACGCCGGGCTTCACCGTCGGCATCCTGCTGCAGGAGCCGCCGCTGAATGAGGAGAAGACCGTCCGCGAGAACGTCGAGGAGGGTGTCGGCGCCATCAAGGCGAAGCTCGACCGTTTCAACGAGATCTCGGCCGAGATGGCAAACCCCGACGCCGACTTCGACGCGCTCATGGAAGAAATGGGCTCCCTGCAGACCGAGATCGACGCGGCCGACGCGTGGGACCTCGACAACCAGCTCGAGCAGGCGATGGATGCGTTGCGCTGCCCGCCCGCCGACGAGCCCGTCACGAACCTGTCGGGTGGTGAGCGTCGCCGCGTCGCGCTGTGCAAGCTCCTGCTTGAGAAGCCCGACCTGCTGCTCCTCGACGAGCCCACCAACCACCTCGATGCCGAGAGCGTGCTCTGGCTCGAGCAGCACCTGCAGAAGTACCCCGGCGCAGTCATCGCCGTAACGCACGACCGGTACTTCCTCGACCACGTCGCCCAGTGGATCGCCGAGGTAGACCGCGGTCGCCTCTACCCCTACGAGGGCAACTACTCGACTTACCTTGAGCAGAAGCAGGCCCGCTTGCAGGTGCAGGGCAAGAAGGATGCGAAGCTCGCGAAGCGTCTCGCCGAAGAGCTCGAGTGGGTTCGCTCGAACTCGAAGGGTCGCCAGGCGAAGTCGAAGGCGCGTCTCGCGCGCTACGAAGAGATGGCTGCCGAGGCCGAGCGCACCCGCAAACTCGACTTCGAAGAGATCCAGATTCCGCCGGGGCCGCGCCTCGGCAGCATCATCATCGAGGCGAAAGACCTGAAGAAGGGCTTCGGCGACCGAGTGCTCTTCGACAACCTCTCGTTCTCGCTGCCGCGCAACGGCATCGTCGGCATCATCGGCCCGAACGGTGTCGGTAAGTCGACGCTGTTCAAGACGATTGTCGGCTTCGAACCCCTCGACAGCGGCGACCTCAAGGTCGGCGAGACCGTCAAGATCTCGTACGTCGACCAGGGCCGCTCGGGCATCGACTCCGAAAAGTCGGTGTGGGAGGTCGTCTCCGACGGACTTGACTACATCCAGGTCGGCCAGGTCGAGATTCCCTCGCGCGCTTACGTCTCGTCATTCGGCTTCAAGGGTCCCGACCAGCAGAAGAAGGCCGGCGTGCTCTCGGGTGGTGAGCGCAACCGCCTCAACCTCGCGCTCACGCTGAAGCAGGGAGGCAACCTGCTGCTGCTTGACGAGCCGACGAACGACCTCGACGTCGAGACCCTCTCGAGCCTCGAGAACGCGCTGCTCGAGTTCCCCGGCTGCGCTGTGGTCATCACCCACGACCGGTGGTTCCTCGACCGGGTCGCGACGCACATCCTCGCCTACGAGGGCACCGAAGAGAACCCATCGAACTGGTACTGGTTCGAGGGGAACTTCGAGGGCTATGAGGCGAACAAGGTCGAGCGGCTCGGACCCGAGGCGGCCAAGCCGTCGCGGGTGACCTACCGCAAGCTCACGCGCGACTAATGTCGAGCGGCGCACAGTGCTGGTCGAGCGGCGACATCGACGGCGAGCGTCGCTACCACGTGCCGATTCCGGTGCGCTGGCGCGACCTCGACGGCTACGGTCACGTCAACAACGCGACCATGTTCACGCTCCTCGAAGAAGCCCGCGTGCAGGCGTTCTGGGTGGTTCCTCCGGAAAGTGGCGAACCACCCAGGCCGCTCGGCGTCGTGAACGCCGGCGCCGACGCCGACACGAACACCCTCATCGCGGCGCAGTCGATCGAGTACCGCGCGCCGGTTCCGCAGCTGCATCGACCCCTCGACATCGCGCTGTGGATCAGCGAGATCGGCGCGGCCTCGGCCGAGGTCTCGTACGAGGTGTGGAGCCCCGTCGGCGACGCCGAGCGCACGCTCTTCACCGTCGCGCGCAGCACGATCGTGTTCATCGACGCCGCGAGCGGCCGGCCCCGCCGGCTGACCGACGCCGAGCGCGCCGCCTGGCAGCCGTACGTCGGCCCCCGGGTCGAGATGCGCGCCGACAAGAAGCTGCGGGCATGACGGCGACGCTGCAACTCGGCAACCCAATTGCCCGCGCCGACCTCGCGACCTACCTCGGGCGCGCGGGCCGCATCGAGGACTCGGGCGTGCGCATCCAGCAGGTCGCCGAAACCGGTATCGCCCTCTGGGTGCCGGTGCTTCGACCCGCGGGCATCCTCACCGATTCGCCGCTCGTCATCGGCGTGCGCGCGCTGAGCGCGCAGGTCACCGGCGCCGACGAGTCCGACCGCCTCGACGGCTACTTCGACGCCGTCGTGCCGCTGCGGGGCATGCTCGACCGGCTCGCGCGCGAGCCCGAGAGCGACGCCGAGGCCCGCAGCATCCCGCTGCCGCCCGAGCGGCTGCACGAGGCCTGGACCGGCACGCGGCCGCCGCTCGGCGGCTGGCACCGGGTCACGACCCTCGACGCCGGTGTGCTCACGCGTGTCGCGGATGCGGGCATCGCCGAAATCACGCAGGCAACCGGCAACGAACTCGGCCAGCTGCTCGCTGAGCGGGTGCGCACCGATGTGTGGACGCGCATGCTGCCGGACGACGTGGTCGCGAGCGACATCGCCGATCAGGATGCTCCTGATCGGCTTCCGCCTGCGGGCGCGGCCTTCGCGGCACACGCTCTGGGGTTTCTTCGCACCGGAGAAACTGGGACACTTTCGACGGCACCGGGCTGGTGGCGCCTCGGCTTCGCCGCGGGCCAAGTGCTGGTGCGGCGCAGAAATTACGCCAGCGCGCAGTAACCTGCAAAGGCTAGGGACGATAACCGAGAGGATCCACACCTTGACCACAATGCACGCCACCATCGAGGCGCTCAAGAACGATGTGCTCGCCCGCAACGCCGGTGAGCCGGAGTTCCATCAGGCAGTGGTCGAGGTCCTCGACTCACTCGCCCCGGTGCTCGAAACGCACCCGGAGTACCTCGACCAGGACGTCATCCGCCGCCTTTGCGAGCCCGAGCGTCAGGTGATTTTCCGTGTGCCGTGGATCGACTCGAAGGGCAACGTCAACATCAACCGCGGGTACCGCGTCGAGTTCAACTCGGCCCTCGGCCCGTATAAGGGTGGGCTGCGCTTCCACCCGACGGTCAACCTCGGCATCGTGAAGTTCCTCGGCTTCGAGCAGACCTTCAAGAACTCGCTCACGGGACTGCCCATCGGCGGAGGTAAGGGTGGCAGCGACTTCGACCCGCACGGCCGCAGCGACCGCGACATCATGGCGTTCTGCCAGTCGTTCATGACCGAGCTCTACCGCCACATCGGTGAGTACACCGACGTGCCCGCGGGCGACATCGGCGTCGGCACGCGCGAGATCGGCTACATGTTCGGCCAGTACAAGCGCATCACCAACCGTTTCGAGTCGGGCGTGCTCACGGGCAAGGGCCTCTCGTGGGGCGGCTCGCTCGTGCGCCCCGAGGCGACCGGCTACGGTACCATCTTCTTCGCTCGCGAGATGCTCGCGACCCAGGGCGAAGATTTCGACGGCAAGCGCGTCTCGGTCTCAGGCTCGGGCAATGTCGCGATCTACGCGATCGAGAAGGCGCAGGAGCTCGGCGCGGTCGTCGTGACCGCCTCGGACTCGAAGGGCTCGATCTACGACCCCGACGGCATCGACCTCGACCTGCTCAAGCAGATCAAGCTCAAAGAGCGCGGCCGCATCAGCGAGTACGCCGACCGCCGCAGCAACCGCGTTGAGTTCCACGAGAACCGCAACGACGTGTGGCAGGTACCCGTCGACGTCGCGCTGCCCTGCGCCACACAGAACGAGCTCGACGTGCACGCCGCGCAGACGCTGATCAACAACGGCCTCAGGGTCGTCGCCGAGGGCGCGAACATGCCGCTCACCGCCGACGCCGCCTCGCTCATGCGCGAGACCGAAGGCGTGCTGTTCGGCCCGGCGAAGGCCGTGAACGCCGGTGGCGTCGCCACGAGCGCGCTCGAGATGCAGCAGAATGCCTCGCGCGACCGCTGGACCTTCGACTACACCGAGACGCGCCTCGAAGAGATTATGGTCGACGTGCACGAGACCTGCCGTGCGACCGCGCAGGAGTACGGCGCCCCGAGCGACTACGTGCTCGGCGCGAACATCGCCGGTGTCACCAAGGTCGTCGACGCGATGATCGCGCAGGGCCTCGTCTAGGCCGATTCGCCCCTGCCCGCCAGCCGGGTAGGATGAACGAGAACGACAGGGGAGCGCCGAGCGGCGCTGAGAGTGCCACACTGGCAGACCCTCGAACCTGATCCGGCTAGTACCGGCGAAGGAAGTCGAGTTCTCTCCATCCGGGCGCTGTGTCGCGCGCGGATGCCCTCCATGCGAATGGAGGACTGAATGCTACGTCGATCATCTACCCGACTTGCCTCAACCGCCGCCCTCGTGGCGACCGGGCTGCTACTGAGCGGGTGCACGCTTGTCGGCGGTGCTGGGGGAAACGAGCCGAGCTCGTCCGCCCCGGGCACCGTCACGATGCTCACGCACGACTCGTTCAACGTGAGCGACGAGCTCATCGCCGAGTTCGAATCGGCGACCGGCTATGACCTCGTCATCACCTCGCCCGGCGACGCCGGCGTCGTGACGAGCCAGCTGTTGCTCGCGGGTGATGCCCCGGGCGTCGACGGCGTATACGGCCTCGACAACTACTCAGCGCAGACCGTGGTCGACGCCGACGTGCTCGCGCCGTACACCTCGCCGAGCCTGCCCGCATCCGCCGACGACCTGGTGCTCAGCGACCAGCTCACGCCGATCGACCAGGGCCAGGTGTGCGTCAACATCGACCACGATTGGTTCGAACACAACGGCGTCGACGAGCCGACGACGCTCGACGACCTCGCCACCGACGAGTACGCGCCGCTGCTCGCCGTGACGAACCCGCTCACCTCGTCGCCCGGCCTCGCGTTCCTCGTCGCGACCATCGCCGAGTACGGCGACGGCTGGCAGGACTACTGGCAGCAACTGCTCGACGGCGGCGCCAAGGTCGAGGGCAGCTGGTCGGACGTCTACTACGTCGATTTCTCGGGAGCCGAGGGCGCGGGCGAGTTCCCGCTCGTGCTGAGCTATTCGTCGTCGCCGGCCGAATCGGGCGGCACCACGGGCGTGCTCGAGGCGAGCTGCACGACCCAGGTCGAGTACGCCGGCGTCACGAAGGGCGCCGAGAACCCGACCGGCGCGCAGGCATTCATCGACTTCATGCTGAGCACGGAGTTCCAGCAAGCACTGCCCGAGTCGATGTACATGTACCCGGTCGACGACGCCGTCGAGCTGCCGAGCGAGTGGGCCAAGCACGCGAGCCTCGTCGATGAGCCACTCGACCTCGACGCGGCTGAGGTCGCGAGCAACCGCGACACTTGGCTGGAGGAGTGGAACACACTGTATGAGGCGAGCTAGCTGGGTCGCGGGCGCCGCAGTTCTCGCGTTCCTCGCCGTCTTCTTCGGTTGGCCCGTGGCCAGCATGTTGTGGCGAGGCATTTCGAGCGACTCCGGCATCGACCTCACCGGCTACGGTGAGGTGCTTACCAGCGCTCGCACCTGGCAGCTGCTCGCGAACACGATCGGCCTCGCCCTCGCCGCCGCGCTCGGCGCGGTGGTGCTGGGCGTGCCGACCGCGAGCATCCTCTACCGCCGGCGCGTGCCCGGCGGCGCGCTGCTGCGCGGCCTCATCACCGTGCCGTTCGTGCTCCCCACCGTGGTGGTCGGTGTCGCCTTCCGGGCGCTGCTTGGGTCGACCGGCCCCCTCGGTTGGCTCGGGCTCGACGGCACGACATTCTCGGTCGTGCTCGCGCTCGTCTTCTTTAATGTCGCGGTCGTTGCCCGGCAGGTGGGGAGTTTCTGGCGCGGCCTCGACCCGCGTCTCGCCGAGGCGGCGCGCACCCTTGGCGCGTCGCCAACGCGCGCGTTCCTCACCGTCACGCTGCCGCAGCTCGTGCCGGCGATCGTCGCCTCGGCGTGTCTCGTGCTGCTGTTCTGCTCGACCGCGTTCGGCATCGTGCTGACGCTCGGCACGCCCGCGCCGGGTACGCTCGAGACCGAGATTTACACCCAGACCACGGTGTTCCTCGACCTGCGTACCGCGGCGGTGCTTTCGACCCTGCAACTGCTCATCGTCGTCGCGACCTTGGTCGTCTCGGCCCGGCTGAACCGCCGCACCGAGTCGCGCCTCAAGCTTCGCGACAACCCCGAGCTGCCGCTGCGCCGCGAGGACGTCCCCGCCGCCGTGATCGCCGCATTCACGGTGTTCGGTCTCGAGCTGCTGCCGCTCGCGACCCTGCTCATCCGCTCGGTGCGCGTCGACGGCGCCTGGAGCCTTCACAACTACGCGGCGCTCTCGAGCAGCGGCGACGGCTTCTCTGGGGGAGTGACCGTGCTCGCCGCGCTACAGCACTCGCTGCAGGCGGCGGTCGACGCCACCTGGATCTCGCTGCTCTTCGGCATTCCCCTCGCGCTGCTGTTGTCACGGCGCGTGCGTGGGGTCGCGGCCGCCGGCCAGCGCGTGCTCGACCTCGCGATCATGCTGCCGCTCGGCGTCTCGGCGGTGACCCTCGGCTTCGGCTACGTGGTCTCGCTCCAGGCCGTCGCTCCGCAGCTCGCGCACTCCGGCACGCTCGTGCCGCTCGCGCAGGCGGTTGTCGCCCTGCCGCTCGTCGTGCGCTCACTCGTGCCCGCGATGCGCGCCATCGACCCGCGACTGCGTGACGCTGCAGCGACCCTCGGCGCGACGCCCTGGCGCATCCTGCGCACCGTCGACGGACCCGTGCTCGCGCGGGCGCTCGGCATCGGGGCGGGCTTCGCGTTCGCCACCTCGCTTGGCGAGTTCGGGGCCACGAGCTTCCTCGCCTCGCCCGAGCGCGCGACCCTGCCCATCCTCATCGCTCGCCTGCTCGGCCGACCCGGCGGCGACAACTACGGCATGGCGCTCGCGGCGTCGGTGCTCCTGGCCGTCATCTGCGGCACCATGATGCTGCTCAGCGAATACCTGCGCCCACGCTCGGCCCGAACCACGATCGGAGGTGCCTGGTGACCGAACCGGCACTCGAACTGCGCGGCGTGACCGTGCGCTACCCCGACGGCAGCACGCCCGTGCGCGACATCGACCTCACGGTTGCCGACGGCGAGGTCGTCGCGCTGCTCGGCGCATCCGGCCTCGGCAAGTCGTCGCTCCTCCGTGGCATCGCGGGTCTCGAGCGGGTCAGCGCGGGCGAGGTGCGGATGCGCGGCGAACTCGTGAACGAATTGCCCACCCACCAGCGTGGTTGCGGCTTCGTGTTTCAGGACGGCCAGCTGTTTCCCTACCGCACCGTCGCGAAGAACCTCGCCTACGGGCTCGAGGTCGCGGGCATGCCGAAGGCGCAGCGCCGCGCGCGCGTCGCGGAAATGCTCGAGCTCGTCGATCTACCCGGCTACGAGGAGCGCGCCGTGCAGACGCTCTCGGGCGGGCAGGCGCAACGCGTCGCCCTCGCGCGGTCGCTCGCGGTGACGCCCCGACTCTTGCTGCTCGACGAACCGCTGTCGGCACTCGACACCGAGCTGCGCGGGCGGCTTGCGGTTGACCTCCGCGACATTCTCAAATCGACGGGCACCGCCGCGATCTACGTCACGCACGACCGCCAAGAGGCGACGACGATTGCGGATCGCGTGGTCGATCTCGCAGCACTAGCGCCGCAGCCACCCCGCCAAGCGCGCCCGTGAGGTGGCCCTGCCACGAGACGCCCGCACCGGCTGCGAAGATGCCGGCGAGCATGGCGCTGCCGTAGAGCAGCGCCACGACCACCGCGACGACGCCGAAGAGCAGGCGGTGACGCATCTCGCGCACGACGAAAACTCGGGTAATTAGGTAGGCGAAGTAGCCGAACACGAGCCCGGATGCGCCGACCGTGATGGTGCCGGGCGCTGAGAGGAATAGGGGCCCCAGTGCGCCGACCACCGCGACGATGAGCGTCACGAGCCAGAAGCGCCCCGCACCCTCAAACGCCACGAGCATGCCGAGCACGAGGAAGGGCACGGAGTTGCCGATGAGGTGATTCCACTCGCTATGGAGCAGCGGCGCGAGCACGATGCCGGGGAGCGAGGAATAATCCCATGCCCGAAGGCCGAAGCGTTCCCACTGACCTGGGAAGATCCGGTCAAAGATCTCGACGAGCCACATCACGGCAAGCATGAAGGCCGGATGGAAAACGGCTGGCCAGCGGCGAGGTGTGGAATCGACGGGGGACAGCTCGTGCACGCGCATGCAGCCAGTCAAACAGAATGCGTTTTTGCATCGGTTCAGGTGTTGCTAGTGTCTAGGGGTGCAATCGAGGCGAGTAGTGGTGACAGCGTTGTCGGCGCTGGTTGCTGTGTGCCTCACTGGCTGCGCCCCGACGCTGTCGACTACCTCGAGTCAATGGAGCGCGGCCGACAGCCAGGGCGAGACGATGGCGACCGAGACGATCTCGATCGCGGCGCTCCACTGCGACGTCCCGATGAACTGGGAGGACGTGAGCCGTTCGGACGCGACCGAGGTGTATCCCGTCGCCTACTCGAGCACCGACAAGGGTGGCGAGACTTCGACGCTGCGGTTCTCGTCCGACTATCACGACGCGACGACCGTCGCCGAGGCGGTCTCACAGGTGAGTGCGCCCGACGAGGACGCCGAGACCGAGCACGGCATCACCGGCTCGACGATGCAGCCCGGCCAGCCATATCCGGGCGCGGTGACCGCTCGCACCGCCGAGCACTCCTTCGTGACCGAGGCCGGCACCGAGATGGTCAGGCACTGGTGGTTCCTCCAGGACGAGAAGACCGGCACCATCTACGCCGTCGAATTTACCGGCGCGGACACCGACGACAGCGTGGCGCTGATTGAGACGATCGACTCATCGATTCGCCTCGGCGACGCCTAACACACACATCAACGAGTCTGCATGCATTCCCCGTGCAGAAGGAGTACGGTGGCGCCTGTCAGGAAAAAGGAGAACTCATGCAAATTAGTGCAGCAGTCGTTTCGGCGGCCTCCGCCGATTTTGAAATTCAGACCCTCGAAATCGAGGACCCGCGTGCCAACGAGATTCGCGTCAAGCTCGTCGCGACCGGTGTCTGTCACACCGACGCGTTCATTCGTGACGGTGGGTACCCGACGAACTTCCCGGTCGTGCTCGGCCACGAGGGCGCTGGTGTCGTTGAGTCGGTTGGCGACGCAGTCACCTCGGTGAAGCCCGGCGACCGCGTCGTGCTCGGCTTTAACTCGTGCGGCCACTGCGACAACTGTCTCGGCGGCAAGCCGGCGTACTGCCTCGAGTTCAACGCCTACAACTTCGGCGGCGGTCGCACCGACGGAACGAGCGCCATCAGCCGCGACGGTGAGCCCGTCAGCAGCAACTTCTTCGGCCAGTCGAGCTTCGCGAGCTATGCGATCGCGACCGAACGCAACGTCGTGAAGGTTGACGACGACGCCCCGCTCGAACTGCTCGGTCCGCTCGGTTGCGGCCTCTCGACCGGAGCCGGCGCGATCATCAACTCGCTCCAGGTCGGCGCCGGCGCAAGCGTGGGTGTCTTCGGCACCGGCGCGGTCGGCTCGGCCGCGATCATGGCGGCCGCCGCCATCGGCGCCACCACGATCATCGCGCTCGACCTCAACGACGACCGCCTCGCGCTCGCGAAGGAGCTTGGGGCGACCCACAGCATCAACTCGGGTAAGGAAGACGTCGAGGCTCGCGTTGCCGAGATCACCGGCGGCCGCGGGCTCGACTTCGTGCTCGACACCACGGGCGTGCCCGCCGTGACGAGCTCGGCCGCGCCGCTGCTCGCAGTGAAGGGCACCCTTGGCCTCGTCGGTGCCGCGAAGCCCGGCGCCGAGGTGAACTTCGAGGTGGGCGCCTCGCTCATCAAGGGCTGGTCGTTCAAGACCATCGTCGAGGGCGACGCCGTGCCGCAGGACTTCATTCCGCGCCTCGTGCACCTGTGGCGCCTCGGCAAGTTCCCGATCGAGAAGATCTCGAAGACCTTCTCGTTCGAGCAGATCAACGAGGCCTTCGAGGCGTCGAAGTCGGGCGAGGTTATCAAGCCCGTGCTCGTCTTCGAACGGTAAGCACCGCACTACGAGCAACGCCCCGGTCGTCAGGCCGGGGCGTTGCTCGTTTTCCGCGTGGTGGTTATCGCTCGGGCGTCGGCTCGAATGTGTTCACCATCGCGTGCGCGGCGCGGTCGAAGTAGGCATCCATCGACGAGCGCACCATCGGCGAAAAGCTCATGGTGTCGAGGGCCGCACTCATGTGCGTGAGCCAGCGGTCGCGCGCGTCGGGGTTCACATGAAATTCGACGTGGCGCATGCGCAGGCGAGGGTGCCCGCGCATCGACGAGTAGGTGGCCGGCCCACCGAAGTACTGGCCGAGAAACCGGCTCAGGCGCCAAATCGCACCGTCGAGGTCGTCGGCCGGGTACATGGGCCAGAGCACCGGATCTTGCTGCACGCCGTCGTAGAAGCGACGCACAAGCGTTTCGAAGGTCGTCATTCCGCCGACTTCGTCATAGAGGGTGTGGAGCGGCGCCTCAGACATGGCACCAGCCTAGCCAGTTGGCGAGTACCTATGCGGCCCGCCGTAGCATCGTCCCATGAAGATTCAGGGACGAATCGTGCTGATTACGGGTGCCGCGCGCGGCATTGGTCGACTCCTCGCGCTCGGCGCCGCCACGCGCGGCGCGGCTGGGGTGGTGCTCTGGGATCGCGACCTCGCCGAGCTCGATGGGGTCGCGGCCCAGGTGCGCCGGCTCGGTAGCGAGGTGATCACCGCCCGCGTTGACGTCACCGATGAGGATGCGGTGGCCGACGCGGCGGCGCGGGCCGAGGCACGCTTCGGCGTCGTCGACATCCTGATCAACAACGCGGGCATCGCAACGGGCAAGCCCTTCGCCGCCACGAGCGGCGACGAGGTGCGCCGCACCTACGAAGTGAACGCGATCGCGCTGCACACGACGACCCGGTATGTGTTGCCAGGCATGGTGCGGCGCGACCGCGGGCTCATCGTCAACATCGCCTCGGCCGCGGGGCTGGTCGGGGTCGCTCGGCAGTCCGACTATTCCGCGTCCAAGTTCGCGGCGGTCGGCTTCACCGAGGCGCTGCGCAACGAGCTTCGTGCCGAGGGGTCGCGAGTGCGCACGCTCGTCGTGTGCCCGTATTACATCGACACGGGCATGTTCGCCGGGGTGACCACGCGCTTCCCGCACCTCCTACCGATCCAGCAGCCGCGCGCCGTCGCGATTCAGATCCTCAAGGCGATCGAGCGAGGCCGGGCGCGACTCGTCACGCCGCCGTTCGCCTCGACGATCTACGCGACACGACTCGTGCCGGTGCCCGCCGCCGAGCGCATCCTCGACGCGTTCGGTCTTAACCACGGCATGGATCACTTCCGCGGCCGAGGCACGCCGGTTTAGTCCTCCTCGGCCGGGTGGGGCTCAATGCCGTTGGGGCCGTCGAAGCGCACGAGGTTCATTGGCGGCAGCGCGATATTCTCGGCTTTGAGTGCATCCTGGATGCGCGCGCGCAACTCGCGCTCGACGCTCCACCGCTCGCCCGGTGAGGTCTTCACCGCGAGGCGCATGATGACCGCGTCGGCCGAGAGGGTCTGGAGGCCCCACACGCTCGGCTTCTCGAGCAGCTTCATCATCCAGTCGATGTCTTCGTACATGTCGCTGCCGACCTGCTCGACGAGGCGCTGAACGCGCTCGCGGTCTTCGGAATACGGCACAGGCAGGTCGATGATCGCCCGGTTCCAGCCATGCGAGTAGTTTCCGACCCGCTGAATCTCACCGTTGCGTACGTACCAGAGCTGGCCGTAGACGTCGCGCACCTGGGTGACGCGAATGCCGACGGCCTCGACCGTGCCGATCGCGTACTCCATGTCGACGTCGTCGCCGACGCCGATCTGGTCTTCGATCACCATAAACATGCCGTTGAGTACGTCGCCGACGACCTTCTGCGCACCGAAACCGAGACCGGCACCGATCGCAGCGGAAAGCACGGTGAGCGACTGGAGGAAGCTCGGGCTGATGACTCCGATACACCAGAGCACCACGATGATGACGATGACGACGGTGAGGATGTTCGACAGCACCTGCCCGATCGTGCGGGTGCGCTGCACGGTGCGCACCGACTCGAGCGGCGAGCGAATCGCGAGCATCTGGGTGTCGTCGGCGCCTCGCTTGCGCTTCACCCCCTCGACAATCTGCCGCACGAAGCGCTTGATCAGCTGTTGCAGCAACCAGTGCGCCAGCCAGGCGCCGACGATGATGAGGATGACCTGCACCAGTGGCCAGAACGGGCCGAGTGCGGTGATGACGTTGTCGAAAATCTCTTGCATATCGTCAACGAGCGTAGGGCGCCAAGCGTGAGAAATCCTGCATCGCCCGTTACCTCGGGGCAACCCCAGAGCAACGCGCCGTGGTTACAATGACGAATTGTTAGGTCACCGGAACATCTTGTAACACAGGAGCCGCCATGTCCCAGGCGAACCAATCTGGCGAATACGCCGACGTGCCGCCGAGCAACGTCGAAGCGCCGGATGCGCACGGCAAGTTTTCGCTCAACGAAGACTGGGCGGCGACCGCCGTCGGTCTCGTGATTCTCGGGCTGTGCCTGCTGCAGGTCATCCCCGACATCAAGGGGCTGTTCCTCTGATGGCGACTACGAATACGAACGAGCCCATCGTTCACGAGGACGCGCAGGAGCAGCCGCAGGGTTCTCCCTCCTGGGGCTTCGCGGGCTTCGTGCTCGTGCTCGCCCTGGGATGGCTCGTCCAGGTGCTCACGACGAACCTGCCCGAGTGGACGGAAGGCTCCTGGTTCGGCCAGGTTTCGAAGTCGATCGAGTTCCCCGTCTACGCGATCATCCTCGGTTTCGCCTTCAACGGCATCCTCTCCCTGCTCGGCATTCGTGACCGCATGTCGGGCGGCTTCCGCACCGAGTTCTTCATCAAGATCGGCCTCGTGCTGCTCGGCGCGGGCGTGAACGTCACCGTGATCCTCGACATGGGCCTGCCCGCGGTGCTTCAGGCGCTCCTGCTCATCGCCGTCGTCTTCTTCTTCACCTGGTGGTTCGCCGGCCTCATCGGCCTCGAGCCGCACCTGCGCGCGCTGCTCGCCTCGGCGCTCTCGATCTGCGGCGTCTCGGCCGCCGTCGCTGCGGCGGGTGCCGTGCACGCGAAGAAGGAGCAGCTCGCCTACGTCGCCGGTCTCGTGATCGTCTTCGCGCTGCCCGCGATCTTCTTGCTGCCGTGGCTCGCCGACCTCATGGGTCTTTCGCCGATCGTGACCGGCGCCTGGATCGGCGGCAACATCGACACGACCGCCGCCGTGACCGCTGCCGGCGCGGTCGCGGGCGACGAAGTGCTGCAGTACGCCTCGATCGTCAAGATGATTCAGAACGCACTCATCGGCTTCGTCGCGGTCGCGCTCTCGATCTACTTCACCCTGCGCGTCGACCGCCAGGCCGGCGTGGATGCGATGCGCGTCACCCGCTCGGGCTGGGGCGAGGTCTGGTCGCGCTTCCCGAAGTTCGTGCTCGGCTTCATCGCTGCCTCGCTCGTTGTGTCGATGCTCGCCGCCGCGTTCCCGGCCGCCCTCGAGGACGGCGCGTGGCTCGACAACGGCATGAGCGCCGCGAAGACGCTGCAGACGGTGTTCTTCACGCTCGCATTCGTGTCGATTGGTCTCGAGTTCCGCTTCGGCGCGCTGCGCGACGCGGGGTGGAAGCCGGTGCTCGTATTCTTCGCCGGTACGATCGTCAACCTCCTCGCGGGCCTCGCGCTGTCGACGCTGCTCTTCGGCGTGCTGTTCCCATAACGAGCCAACAACGACGAAGGCCCGCCACCCCATCTGGGTGGCGGGCCTTCGTCGTTGTTGGCGGCTACTTCGCGCCGGCCTGCACGCGCAGGCAGCGGCGGGTGTCGTCGAGGCCCTCGACGATCATGCGGCGCAGCGCGGCGGGCGCATCCGCATTCGCATCGAGCCAGGCCTCAGCGGCCGTGACGACCTCGTCGCTCGGCAGCGAAGTGGGGTAGAAGCCCTCAATGAGGTCTTCCGCGCTGTGGAAGCTGCGCGAATCCCAGATGCTGCGCAACTCGGCGAAGTACGGCGCGAGGTACGAGGCGACGAGCTGCTCGTCGTCAGCGTGCCAGAAGCCCGAGATCGTGGCGCGCACGATCTCGTTCGGCTGGTCGCTGCCGACCCACACGAGGTCCCAGGCCGCGCGCTTCGCGTCGGCGTTCGGGGCTGCGGCGCGGGCGACGGCGGCGTGCTTGTTGCCGCCCGACGTCTTGTCCTGCTCGTTGCGAGCGACGATCTCGGCCTC
The DNA here is from genome assembly GCF_900626105.1 of Gulosibacter massiliensis. NCBI lineage: Bacteria > Bacillati > Actinomycetota > Actinomycetes > Micrococcales > Microbacteriaceae > Gulosibacter > Gulosibacter massiliensis. The sequence goes on along the minus strand of NZ_UYZX01000001.1, from coordinate 984,991 downwards.
GCCGGCCCGACCCCCGGCGACGAGCGCGGTGAGCAGCTCCCAGCCGAGGTCGGTGTCGATCTCGAGACCCTCGAGCGCGAGGCTGCCGTCAAGCAGCGCCTGCACGGCGTCGAGCTGCGCGTCGGTCGCGGCGAAGTCACTGAACGAACGGACGAACGCGAACTGCGCATCTGAGCCTGGCTCGGCGCCCTTCGCAAGCTCGAGCAGGCGGTCGGCCACCCCCTCAACCGTCGCCTGGCGCTGCGCCTTCGGCGTGAAGCGGCGGGCGGCGACCACGAGCTGGCCGAGCTGCTGACGACGCGTCGTCGACTCGGTCTCGTGCTCGACCGAGGTGAGCAGGTGTTGGATAAAGTCGGCCACGGGCAGCTCGCCGTCGCGCGTTGCATCCCACAGGCTCGCGAGCACGAGGCCGCGCGCCATCGGGTCGCCGAAGTTCGAGGCGTGCGCGAGGGCGGTCGCGAGCGACTGCTCGTCGAAGCGAATCTTTGCGTACGCGAGGTCCTCATCGTTGACGAGCACGAGGTCGCCGCGCACCTTGCCGACGAGCTCGGTCACGTCGGTCTCGGCGCCGTCGACGTCGAGCTCGAGGTGCTCGCGGCGCACGAGGTCGCCCGAGTCGCTGAGGTCGTAGAGGCCAACACCGAGGCGGTGCGGGCGCAGCGTCGGGTAGTCGGCGGTCGCCGTCTGCTCGATGACGAACTTCGTGATGACGCCCTCGGCGTCGACCTCGATCTTCGGGCGCAGCGTGTTCACACCGGCCGTCTCGAGCCACTTCTGCGACCAGTCCTTGAGGTCGCGGCCCGAGGCCGCCTCGAGCTCAACGAGCAGGTCGCGCAGTTCGGTGTTGCCGAAGGCGTGCTTCGTGAAGTACGCGTTGACGCCCTTGAAGAACGCCTCGCGGCCGACCCAGAAGAACAGCTGCTTCAGCACCGAACCGCCCTTGGCGTAGGTGATGCCGTCGAAGTTCACCTGCACGTCGTCAAGATCGCGGATCTCGGCGACGATCGGGTGCGTCGAGGGCAGCTGGTCCTGGCGGTAGGCCCAGGTCTTCTCGGAGGCGAGGAAGGTGACCCAGTTGTTCGTCCACTCAGTCGCCTCGGCGGTCGCGAGCGTCGAGATGAACTCGGCGAACGACTCGTTGAGCCAGAGGTCGTTCCACCAGTTCATCGTGACGAGGTCGCCGAACCACATGTGGCCGAGCTCGTGCAGGATGGTGACGACGCGGCGCTCGCGCACCGCATCCGCCACCTTTGAGCGGAAGACGTACGTTTCAGTGAAGGTGACGCAGCCCGCGTTCTCCATCGCGCCCATGTTGTACTCGGGCACAAACAGCTGGTCGTACTTGTCGAACGGGTACGGCACGCCGAACTCGCGCTCGTAGAACTCGAAGCCGCGCTTCGTGATGTCGAAGATGTACTCCGGGTCCATGAACTCGCCGAGCGAGGCGCGGCTGAATACGCCGAGCGGAATCGTGCGGCCGTCCGACGAGGTGAGCTCGTCGGTCCACTCCTGGTACGGGCCTGCGACGAGCGCGGTGATGTAGCTCGAGATGCGTGCGGTGGTCTCGAACTCCCACTTCGCGACGCCCTCGCCGAGCTCGGTGCGCTGCGCGATCGGCTGGTTCGACACAACCTTCCACGCCGCGGGCGCGGTGACGGTGAACGCGAACGTCGCCTTGAGGTTCGGCTGCTCGAAGTTCGGGTACATGCGACGCGCGTCGGGCACCTCGAACTGCGAGTAGAGGTAGACCTCGCCGTCGGCGGGGTCGACGAAACGGTGCAGACCCTCGCCGGTGTTCATGTAGAACATGTCGGCTTCAACGAGCAGCTCGTTGCGCTCGGCGAGGTTCGGCAGCGCGATGCGCACGCCGTCGGCGTGCTGGGCGGGGTCGAGCGATTCGCCGTTGAGCTCGATGCGGTGCACGGTCGCGGTGATGGCGTCGATGAAGCTCGACGAGCCGGCCGTGGCAGAGAAGGTGACCTTCGTGATGGTGCGGAACGTCGTGTCCGAAGTCGTCAGGTCAAGCGCCACGTCGTAGTGGTCGACCGCGATGAGGTCTGCACGCTCGTCGGCTTCGACTCGGGTGAGGTTTTCGCCCGGCATGTGCGTCCTTTCGTTCAGTTGTATTGAGTGCCGCTTTTGGCAACCCGACCAGCCTAGTGCGGTCAGTCGAGCAGGCCCTGTTCGCGCGCCCGACTCACGGCGGCCGTGCGGCTCGAGACGCCGAGCTTGCCGTAGATCGCGGCGAGGTGGCTCTTCACCGTCGTCGGGCTGAGGTGCAGGCGCTCGCCGATCGTCTGATTCCTCGCGCCGGTCGCGAGTTGGCTCAGCACGTCGGCCTCGCGCGGGGTGAGGTGGATGCGGGGCGCGCGCAGGGTGCCGACGAGCCGTTCGAGAATGTCGGCGTCCATGACGTTCTCGCCCGCCGCAGCACGCTGCACGGCGCGCATGAGTCGTTCGGGCGGCGCATCCTTGAGCAGGTAGCCGCACGCCCCGGCCTCGATGGCGGTGAGGATGTGGTTGTCGGTGTCGTAGTTGGTGAGGATGAGCACGGCGGGCGGCGAGGGCAGGGCCCGGATGCGCGCGGTCGCGTCGACCCCGTCGCCGCCGTCGCCGAGGCGAAGGTCCATCGTGACGACGTCGGCGTCCGGCGCGAGGGCGACGGCTTCGTCGGCGCTCGCGGCCTCGCCGATGACGTCGAGACCGTCGGCGTGCTCGAGCACGGCGCGCAGGCCGGCGCGCACGATCGGGTGGTCGTCGCAGATGAGCACGCGGGTCATGAGGGCCTCGATTCGGCGGCGAGGCGGGGGAGCTCGGCGCGCACGAGCGTGCCCTCGCCGGGGTCGGCGACGACCGAGACGAAGCCGCCGAGCTCGCGCAGGCGGGCCTGCAGGCCGCGCAGCCCGGTGCCGCTGCCGTCGGGGCGTGCCGCGGCGAGCTCGGGCTGCTCGAACCAGCGCTCGGCATCGAAGCCGACACCGTCGTCGTCGACCTCGACGCTGACGGCGTCGTCGGCAACCTGCAGACGCACCGCGATGTGCGCGGCCTGGCCGTGGGTCTCGGCGTTGTTCAGCGCCTCCTGCGTGACCCGCAGCAGGGCGGTGCTCGCGCCGACGCTGAGCGGCCACGCGTCACCGGAGGCACGGAAGCTGACACCCGGGCGCGCCGCGGCGAGGCGGTCGAGCGCCGCCGCGAGGTCAACGTCGCGCAGTTCGGGCGGGGTGAGGTCGGCGATGATGCCGCGCACCTCGCGCAGGGCCTCGCCCGAGGTGCGCTCGATGTCGGTGAGGCTGGCGCCGCTCGCAGCGAGCAGCCGGATGCTCGACAGGTGCTGGGCGGTGGTGTCATGGAGGTCTCGGGCGAGCCGGGCGCGTTCGGCGCCTCGGCCCGCCTCACGCTCGGTCGCGGCGAGGGCCGCCTGCGTCTCGCGCAGCTCAGTGACGAGGCTCGCGTTCTCGTCGGCAGAGCGCACGAGCATGCGGTAGCCCCACATCACCGCGATCGCGGCGATCGCGCTGATCACGGGGCCCGCAACGCCGCCGAAGCCGAGGCCGTGGTGCACTGCCTCACCCGCGACGACACCAAGCGTGAGCGCCAGCACCGTGACTACGCCGAGGCCCTCGGGCAGCAACCAAAGCACGATAAAGAAGAGGGCGAGCGCCGAGTAGGCGCCCTCGACCGAAAACGCGGTCATTGCGGCGACCGGCAGCGCGAGCAGCGCCGCGCAGACGATGCCGAGCGGGTTGAGCTGTCGCGCGGGCGCGCCGAACGCGTCGGGGCGACGCCAGGCGATGACCGCGACACCGGCGGCGATGCCCGTGCCCGTGATCGCCGAGAACAGCATCCAGCCGAGTCGGCCGCTGATCGCGGTGATCGGGTCGGCCACCGCGACCGCGATGGGCACCCAGAGCAGCACCGCGAGCAGCAGCGAGAGCGCGGCGAGCGTGGCCAGCTGTATGCGGCGGGTCGCGCTGGGCGCTGTCGGGTCAGCCATACCTCGATGCTAGGTGTCCTGCGGCCGAGCGCCTCCTCCAAACGGAGGGGATCGAATCCGACCGTTCTGCCGCTGTGCGCGGGCCCGGGCGCGAGGAATGTGGAGGTATCGGATCAGAGATCCCAGAAAGGACTTCGCATGTACCTCGCACTTCGTGACCTGCGGCACGCACCCGGACGCTTCGCCCTCATCGGCGCCGTCATCGCCCTCATGATGCTGCTCGTCGGCTTCCTCACCGGCCTCACCGGTGGCCTCGCGGGGCAGAACATTTCAGGCATCCTCGGCACCGGTGCCTCGTCGGTCGTCGCCGCCAACTCTGACGACGACTTCAGTTGGTCGACCGCGCAGGTCGACAAGGCCCAGCTCGCCGCCTGGCAGGATGCGGCCGCCGGCACCGACGCAACCGTCACGCCCGTCGGCGTCTCGACCACCCGCCTCGAGGACGGCGACGCGAGCGCTGCCGTCACGCTCTGGGCCGAGCCCGCCGACGCGACCCCGCTCGGCACCGATCTCGCGCCGCTCGAAACCGGCCAGATCGTGCTGCCCGAGGACGCGGCGACGAGCCTCGGCGTCGGCACCGGCGACACCATCGAGCTCGCGGGGAAGCAGCTCACCGTCGCGGCCGTCGCCGACACGGGCCAGTTCTCGCACACCGACATCGCCCGCGTCACCCTCGACGACTGGCGCGGCTACCTCCGCGACACCATGCAGCCTGAGCGCGCCGCGAGCGTGCTGCTGGTCAACGGCACAATCGACCACGCTGACACCGTCGCCGCCGACAGCGACACGCAAGCGCAGGGCCTGCTGCCCTCGCTCCTCGGACTCGAAGCGTTCAAGAGCGAGATCGGCACGCTCGGCATGATGATCGGCATGCTGTTCGGCATCTCGGCGCTCATCGTCGGCGTCTTCTTCCTCGTCTGGTCGATGCAGCGCCAGCGCGACATCTCGGTGCTCAAGGCCCTCGGCGCGCCGATGGGCTGGCTTCGCCGTGACGCCCTCGCCCAGGCCGCGTTCCTGCTCGTCGTCGCCATCGCCGTCGGCTCAGCCCTCGCGCTCGGCCTCGGCGCGCTCATCGCCCCCGTCGCTCCCTTCATCGTCGCGTGGTGGACGATCCTGCCGCCCGCCCTCGCGATGCTCGTGGCCGGCCTCATCGGCGCCCTCGTGTCGCTGCGCCAGATCAACCGGGTCGACCCGCTCGTCGCTCTCAACGCCACCGCCGCCTAACTCACGTAAGGAGAATCGCCATGCTCAAGCTCGATCACCTCACCCTCACCTACCAGGACGGCGACCGCCGCCTCACCGCCGTCGACGACGCGAACCTCACGGTCGCGCCCGGCGAGTTCGTCGCCGTCACCGGGCCGTCGGGCTCGGGCAAGTCGAGCCTGCTCGCGCTCGCCTCGACGCTCGTGAGCGCCGACCGCGGCACCGTCACGATCGACGGGGTCACCGCATCCAGCCTCTCGGCCGCAAAGGCCGCCCAGCTGCGCCGCGACAAACTCGGCATCGTGTTCCAAGCCCCGAACCTCATCGGCTCGCTCAAGGTGCGCGAGCAGCTCGAGGTCGTGGCCCGCATGGGTGCGAAGCCGCTCGCTGGCCTTTCGAAGGGCGAGTTGCGCGAGCGCATTAAGCACGCGCTCGACGAAGTCGGCATGCTCGACCGCGCCCACTTCATGCCCTCACAGCTCTCGGGTGGTCAGCGTCAGCGCGTCAATATCGCCCGCGCCATCGTCAACGACCCCCAGGTCATGCTCGTCGACGAGCCCACGAGCGCCCTCGACGAGGCCCGCTCCGACGAGATCATGTGCCTGCTGCGCGACCTCACGCACGAGCGCAAACTTGCCACGGTCGTCGTGACGCACGACCTCGGGCAGCTGCCGCGCTTCGACGCCCAGTACGAGATGCACGACGGGCGACTGTCCGCCGCTCGACGGATGTCGGTCACGGCGGCCGACGGGGCATAATGGGCTGAATGCGGCGTTTGTGGGCAGTCACCAAACCAATTCGCGGCCGAATGCTGCTCGGCCTCGTGGTGGCGTTGCTCGCAGCCGTGACCACCCTCGCCATGCCGCAGATTCTCGCGGCGTTCGTGAGCAACGTGCTTGGCGAGGATGCGTCGGTCACGACCGTGCTCGTGGCCGGCTCGGCGCTACTCGGCATCGGCATCCTCGACGCCGTGTTCATCTGGCTCCGCCGCGTCTTCACGGTCGACCCGGCGATGGGCGTCGAGTACCAGATGCGTCGCGGCTTCTTCTCCAAAGTGCAGCGGCTGCAGATGAGCTTCCATGACGCGTGGGAGTCGGGGCAGCTGCTGTCGCGCTCGATGAGCGACCACACGAGCATCCGCCGCTGGCTCGCGTTCGGCTCGATCATGCTCGTCAACGATGTGTTTATGCTCGTGGTCGGCATCGTGCTCATGTCGTTTGCGAGCGGCTGGCTCGCACTCATCTATCTCGCCGGGGCCCTGCCGCTCGTCATCATCCTCGCGAACTTCGGCACCCGGTTCCAGAAGATCTCGCGCCTCAGCCAAGACCAGGCGGGCGACCTCGCGACCAACGTCGAGCAGTCGGTGCACGGCATCCGCGTGCTCAAGGCCTTCGGCCGGGCCGAGGATGCGCTCGACGATTACTCCGGGTACGCCGGCCGGGTGCGCGCTACCGAGATTCGCCGCGGCCGCCTCGTCGCGAGCTTCGACTCGGTCATCGCGCTCTTGCCTGAGATCGCGCTCGGCGTCGCTCTGCTCGTCGGCCTGTTCCAGGTGGCCGACGGCACAACGACCGTGGCCGCACTGAGCGCGTTCTTCGCCACCGCGATGCTCATCACGATGCCGGTTGCGATGCTCGGCATGCAGATCAGCGACCTCATCTCGACCATCACCTCGCTGCAGCGCATCAATGAGGTGCACGACGAGCCGGCGACCATCACGACGCCGGCACACGCGACCGAGCCCGAGCTCGTGCGCGGCGAGGTCGTGTTCGACGACGTCACCTTCCGCTACCCGGATGCGGCCGAGGAAGACCTGCTGCTGCAGGACGCAAACCTGCGGGTGCGCCCGGGCGAGACGCTCGCGCTCGTCGGCATCACGGGCTCGGGTAAGTCGACGCTGCTGCAGCTCGTGCCGCGCCTCTACGACGTCACCGAGGGCAGCATCCGTATCGACGGTGTCGACGTGCGTGACTACGCACTCGACCGTCTGCGCCAGCTCACCTCGGTCGCGTTCGAGGACGCGACGCTGTTCTCGGGCAGCGTGCGCGAGAACGTGCTGCTCGGTGCGGCGGCCGGCATGAGCGAGGAGGAGCTCGACGAGCTCGCGCGCCTCGCCCTCGAGACCGCCGACGCACTGTTTGCCTACGAGCTGCCGGACGGCATCGAGACCCGCATCGGCGAGCAGGGCATGTCACTTTCGGGTGGGCAGCGCCAGCGCGTTGCTCTCGCCCGCGCGATCGCCGCGAAGCCAAAGGTGCTGCTGCTTGACGACCCGCTCTCGGCGCTCGACACGAGCACCGAGGAACGCGTCACGGCACGCCTGCGCGAGGTGCTCGCCGGCACGACCACGATCGTCGTCGCCCACCGCACCTCGACGGTCGCGCTCGCCGACCGGGTCGCGCTGCTTGACGGCGGCCGCGTCGTCGCCGTCGGCACGCACACCGAGCTGCTGCTCAACGACCCGCGCTATGGCTTCGTCATGGCCGATCTCTCGAGCTCGAGCTTCAACCTCACGGGCGCGCTCGACCTCGAACAGCTCAGGGAGGAGGAACGATGAGCAGCGACACCACGCAAGAAGACCTCGATGGCGGCCTCGCCGCCGACGCGCTGAGCGATAAGGACAAGCGCCGTCGCTCGCTTGGGCTCCTCCGCGGGCTCATCAAGCCGTACCGCTGGCAAGTCGCCTGGGTCGCGGTGCTCACGCTGCTCGTGCAGCTCGGCACCGTCATCGGTCCCGCGCTCATCGCGTACGGCGTCGACACCGCTCTGCCGCGTCTCATCGCGGGCGATGCGGCCCTCGCAGTGGGCGTCGGCGTCGCCTACATCCTCATCGCGATCGCGCGGGCGCTCGCCACCTACTGGTACCTGCGCATCTCCACCTGGGTCGGCCAGAACATCCTCTACAACCTGCGCCGCCGCATATTCCGCCACACGCAGCGCCTCAGCCTCGGCTTCCACGAGCGCTACACCTCGGGCCGCGTCATTTCGCGCCAGACGAACGACACGGAGTCGCTGCGCGAGCTGCTCGAGTTCGGCGTCGAAACGATTGTCGGCGCGCCCGTGCTCATGGTGCTCACGGTCATCACGATCCTCTGGATGGACTGGGTCACCGGCCTCATCATGCTGCTCATGCTCATCCCGGCGGTGTTCATGAGCCGCTGGTTTCAGAAGGCCTCGAGCCGCACCTACCGCGAGCAGCGCACGCACTCGGCGCGGCTCACGGTCGAGTTCGTCGAGACGATGGGCGGGATGCGCGCGGTGCAGGCGTTCCGCCGCGAGGCCGCGAACGACCGCCGCTATGGCGAGATCGCGAACGATTACCGCCGCTCGTCGCTCGCCGCCATCAGGATCTGGGGCATCTACCAGCCGAGCCTGCGCCTGCTCGGCAACGTGATCGTCGTCATCGTGCTCGTCGTGGGCGGCCTGCGCGTGCTCAGCGGCAACCTCGACGTCGGCATGCTGCTCGCGCTCGTGCTGTACTCGCGCCGCTTCTTCCAACCGATCGATATGATCGCGAACTTCTACAACGTGCTGCAGTCGGCGGTGTCGGCGCTCGAAAAGATCTCGGCGCTGCTCGCCGAAGACCCCGACATCCCCGAGCCCGCCGAGCCAAAGCAGCTGCCCGCGTCGGGCGGCGGCGCGATCCGCTTCGAGGGCACGTCGTTCCGCTACACCGAGGATGGGCCGACGGTACTGCATCCGCTCGACCTCACCATCCCTGCCGGGCAGACCATCGCGCTCGTTGGGCAGACCGGCGCGGGCAAGTCGACCGTGGCGAAACTCATCTCGAGGTTCTACGACGCGAGCGAGGGCCGGGTGACGCTCGACGGCGTCGACCTGCGCGATCTTCGCGACGAAGACCTGCGTCGAGCGATGGTCATGGTGACGCAGGAGTCGTACCTGTTCGGCGGCTCGATCGCCGACAACATCGCGATCGGCAAGCCCGGCGCGACCCGCGACGAGATCGAGGCCGCGGCGAAGGCGATCGGCGCGCACGCGTTCATTGAGCGCATGCCGGACGGCTACGACACCGACGTGCACACGCGCGGCGGCCGTCTCTCGGCAGGGCAGCGACAGCTCGTCTCGTTTGCCCGTGCGTTCCTCGCCGACCCGCGCGTGCTCATCCTCGATGAGGCGACGAGCTCGCTTGATATCCCGAGCGAGCGGGCCGTGCAGAACGGCCTCGAGCAGCTGCTCGGCGACCGCACCGCGATCATGATCGCGCACCGGCTCGCGACCGTGATGATCGCCGATCGTGTGCTCGTCGTGCACGACGGCCGCATCGCCGAGGACGGTTCGCCGCGCGAGCTCATCGCGGCCGGCGGGCGCTTCGCGCAGCTGTACCGGGCCTGGCAAGAGTCGCTGTAGCACCCAGTAGTCTTGGGGCATGGCTGAAAGCACCAAGGTTGAGTTTTGGTTTGATCCGATTTGCCCGTGGGCATGGATGACGTCCCGTTGGATTCAGGAGGTCGAGCGGCTGCGCGACGACGTCGAGATCGACTGGAACGTTATGTCGCTCGCGATCCTCAACGAGGGCCGCGAAATGTCTGACGAGCACCGCAAGGCGCACGCGTTCTCGAAGCGCTCCTGCCTCGTCGCCGCCGTCGTCAAGGCCGAGCTCGGCAACGAGGCGATGGTGAAGTTCTATGACGCCATCGGCACCATCAACCACCCCGAGGGTCGCTCGGGCGAGGCGGGCACGCTCGAGGAGGCGGCTGAGAAGGCCGGCATCCCGGCCGAGATCCTCACCCGCGCCGACGCCGGCGAGTTCGACGAGGTGCTGCTCGCCTCGCACAACGGCGCGATTGACCGCGTCGGCGACGAGGTCGGCACGCCCGTCATCGCCGTCAACGGCGTCGCGTTCTTCGGCCCCGTGATTTCGCCGGCCCCGAAGGGTGACATGGCGCTGCAGCTGTTCGACGGCGTTGTCGCCGCGGCCGGCTACGAGGGGTTCTTCGAGATCAAGCGCTCGCGCACGCGCGGCCCGCAGTTCGACTAATGCGGGTCCACCTAGCAACCGACCACGCCGGCCTCGAGTTCTCGCAGCAGTTGCAGGAGCACCTGCGCGATGCAGGGCATGAGGTCGTCGATCACGGTCCCGACGAGTACGACGCGGTCGACGACTACCCGTCGTTCTGCATCAACGCCGCCCAGGCGGTCGCGAACGACTGGGCGGCGGGCGAGTTCTCGCTCGGCGTCGTGTTCGGCGGCTCCGGCAACGGCGAGCAGATTGCGGCGAACAAGGTCGCTGGCGTGCGCGCAGCGCTCGTGTGGAGCGAAGCGACCGCAAAGCTTGCGCGCGAGCACAACAACGCGAACGTTATCTCGATCGGCGCCCGCCAGCACTCGCTCGAGGAGGCCGTGACGCTCGTCGACACGTTCCTCGCCGAGCCATTCCCCGGCGAAGAGCGCCACGTACGTCGCATCTCGCAGCTGCGCGAGTACGAGCAGACCGGCGCGATCGCGGGCAAGGAGGTGCTGGCGCCGACGAACCCCGACGTGCCGGCAGTTCTTCCCATGGCGGAGGCATAGGGGTGCCCGAGGGGCATTCCGTTCATCGCATCGCGCGCCAGTTCACGAAGCACTTCGTCGGGCGCATCTGCGAGGCCTCGAGCCCGCAGGGGCGCTTCGCCGAGGGCGCGTCGGTGCTGTCGGGGCGCGAGATGTTGCGCTGCTTCGCCGTCGGTAAGCAGATGTTCGCCGAGTTCGGCGATGACCCGGCGGCGCCCGACGCGGATGCGTCTGTCTGGCTGCGCGTGCACCTCGGCATCTACGGTGCCTGGGACTTCGCGGGCGACTTCTCGACGAAGCTCGGCCAGACTGGCGAGTACGGTCGCGGCACGCGCATCGAGGATGCGGATGCCGAGGACTCACTGTCGTCGATCGGTGCGCCGCGTCGCGCCCGCCTGCGTATGGCCGAGCAGGAGAAGGAAACCGAGCTCGACCAGGGCTGGCCGCCCGAGCCGGTCGGTGCTGTGCGGCTGCGCCTGCTCACCGAGGATGTCGTGGCCGACCTGCGCGGTCCGACCGCATGCGAGGTGCTCGACGCCGTCGGCGTGAACACCGTGCTCGACCGCCTCGGCCCCGACCCGCTCGTCGACGAGCTCGAGGTGGGGGAGCGCCGCTTTATCGAACGTGCGAGCAAGCGGCGCGTGCCTATCGGGCAGCTGCTTATGGACCAGTCGGTCGTCGCGGGCATCGGCAATATCTATCGCGCCGAGATCCTGTTCCGCGCCCGGCTCAACCCCTACACGCCGGGCAATGAGGTGCCGCTCGACGTCCTGCACGGCATTTGGGATGACTGGGTCAAGCTGCTCAACGTCGGTGTCGAGGTTGGCCGCATGATGACGATCGACGGGCTCACCGGCGACGAATACCAGGCGGCGCTGCAGGATGTTCGGCATCGCCACTGGGTCTACGGTCGCGCGGGCGAGCCCTGCCGTCGCTGCGGCACCCCGATCTCGCTCGCCGAGATGCAGAACCGCAAGCTCTACTGGTGCCCGAGCTGCCAGGCCTGAGCTAGCGCAGGCTGCCGATACTCGCCGCGAGCTTGCGGGCGTCGCGCATCCGCTTTTCGTAGGTCGCTGCGACGAACACGAGTATGACGCCCGCGGCCGCGAGCCACGCCCACCATGGCACCGCGATCGGCGGCAGGAACACCTGCCACATCACGACGATGTGGAGCACCGCCGCGACGATGCCGAGCAGCAGCGGCGCCTGGAGGCGCAGCAGGGCGCCGATGAGGATCGCAGCGACGATGAGCACCGTCGCGAGCCCGATGCGCCACCAGGTCGGCTGCTGCAGCTCGGCCGCGAGCGCGATGGCGAGCGACGCGATGATCGGCGCACCGAGCGCCGCCCAGCTGCGCAGCTTCGGGAACGCGCGCAGGGCGACGGCGCCGACGGTGGCGGCGGCGAGGCAGAGTGGCTGCAGCACCCAGGCGTCGCTCGCCGTGACGCCCTGAGTGACCGTGATCGCCGCGAACCAGACGCTCACCACGCCGAAGCCGACGCCGCCGAGCCGGAGGTCGAGGCGGCGGGCGAAGAACGAGACGCTGGCGAGCGTGGCTGCGACAGCCGCGCCGACTACGGCCGCGACGCCGGCTGCGACCGGATGCTCGAGCAGCGCCGGCACCGCGGCGATCGTGAAGGCCACGGGCACCGCCACGGCGTAGCCGGCCCGTTCCGCATCGCTGCTCGCACGCTCGGCGAGGCGTAGCAGCAGCCAGAGCCCAGCGACGAAGGCGGCGAGGATGACGCCGACCGGCACGCCGATCGCGAGTTCGTCGCTGCCCTCCCAGAGCCAGAGCACCGCCGCGATGGTCGCGACGGCCGTGCCCGCCCGGGCGACCGGACCCCAGCTCGTGCGGGGCCGGGGCAGCGTGATGCCGAATGCCGCCACCAGGCCCGAGACCGCGCTGAGCAGCAGGCCGAGCTTGATGACGTCGGTGTCGAGCGTGAGGCCGGTCGCGAACAGCGGCAGCAGCAGGGTGAGCAGGTCGAGCGTCGGCGTCGCGTCGCGGTCGCGGCGGCACCGCACCACGGCGAGGATCGCGACGGCGACTGCGGGCACGCCCGCGGCGATCACGGTCCACCACAGGCCGAGCCCGGTGCCGGCGAGCGGCAGCGTCGTGAGCACGAGCCAGGCGGCGAGTGGCAGCAGCGGCCTGGCGCTCTTCAGAGTCGCGAGCGCGCCGAGGCCGATGAGCGAGGCGACGACGAGCGGCAGCTCGCTCGAGACGCCGACGGGTTCGGTGGCGATGAAGAACGCGTGCGCGCCGCCCGCGATGAGCGCGACAACGACCCAGACGAGCAGGTTGGTGCGCCGGAACATCGCGGTGAGCACGGCGACTGCCGCGGCCACACCGACGAGCGTGCCGACGAGGTCGACCCAGCGCGCGTTCGCGGCCGCGATGCCGATGGGCGCGATCGTCGTCGTGAGCAGCACCGCGGCCCAAACGCCAAGCAGCAGATTGCGGCGAAGCTCGGGGTCGATGCCGGGGGAGCTGCCGAGCACGCGGCTGATGGGCGCGAGCGAGACGAGCGGCACGAGCAGCCCGAGGGCGACAAAGAGGGTCGAGGCGAGCACGCCCGGAATGCTGCCGGTGCGCTCGATGGCGTCGAGCGGTTGGAAGCCGAGCGCGGCCATCCCGAGGGCGGCACCGAGTCCGCCGGGCGCCGCGAGCCCGAGCCGGGCCCACTCCCACACGCCGCGGGCGGGCAGCTGGATGGCCGCAACGATGGCGGCGGCACCGAGCGCGAACGCGAACCAGGCCGTGGGCGAGGTCTGCCAGTCGGCGAGCAGGGTGGCGGTCGCGAGCGAGAGCCCGAGCGACAGCGCAATCGTCGCCTGCGCGGGAGCGGCCGAGTAGCGCGACGCGCGCACCACGGCGACGGTGGCGACGATCGCGAGCGCGAGCAGGGTCGGCGCGGCAATCACGACGGCCAGCGCATCCGGCACCGCCCTAGCTACGAAGATCGGGCCAATCACGGCGAGGCTGCTCGCGCTGATCCAGGTCGCAGCGCGCGACCATCCGGGGTGAACCGCGTCGGGGCGAACTCGGGCGAGCAGCGGCGTCGCGCAGGCGATCGCGAACACGAACCAGGGCCAGAGCCGGTCCGGGTCGGCACGAATGAAGGCTGCGCCGAACGCGCCGAGAACGCCAACGAGCCCAAAGGCCTCGGCCGGCACAGTGTTGACATGACCGTTGTTAGCCCGCCGGATGAGCAGGGTGAGACCGAAGACGATGACGCCTATCAGCGCGTAGCCCCAGCCGAAGCGGAACTCGTCGGTGAGCGGCCGACCGAACGCGAACATGGCGGTGCCGACGAGCATCCACAGCGAGGTGAGTGCGATCGTGCCCTGGAAGCGCGGCGTCGGCTGCGGAGAACTGCCTCGGGCATCCCAGAGGATTGCCACGACGAGGCTCGCCACGACGAGCAGGAATAGCGCACCCAGGCACCAGAACATCCAGTCGCTGTCGCTGGTGATGTCGCTGGTGTCGAAGGTGAACAGCAGCATGCTGGTGTACGCGATCACGAAGCCGACGATGGCGACCAAGTGCGATTCACCCCGGGGCAGCTCAAGTCGAGCCCCTGCGGCGCCGACCACGAGCAGCATCGCGATGATCACCACACCCGTGACCATGCGCACCATGAACCCAGCGCTCGCCACGACTTCGAGCTCGAGCGCGATCCCCGCGATGACGCTGCACCAGGAGATCCCGGCCAGGATGATCGCGAAGATGGTGAGCGCGAGGCCCGGGGTTGCGGGGCGTAGCGTGCGCGCGACGAGCAGGATGCCCGCGACGCTCGCGAGCAGCACCGTCGGCAGCAACTCTCCGACGCCGATGAACAGCGTGATGAGCACGAGCGACGAGGCGAGCGCGGCGATTGAGGCGAACCGCAGCGTGACGGTGCGCTCGGGCGACATAAAGCGGGTCGCGACGAGTCCGGCGCAGGCCGCCGTGGTGATGACGCTGAGGCCGGCGCCGAGAGCTGCGCCGGGGAGCGCCGCGGCGGTCACCGTAGCGAGGGTGCCGGCAACAGGGGCGGCTATCGGCAGGAGATTCGGGAAGCCCTTGCCGAGGTGCGCGTCGCCGCGCCCGAACAGCGGCACGGCGCTCACGATCAGGCCGAGGAGGCTCGCGAGCAGGAGTGCGAGGTGGGCCGGCGCATCCGCACCCCGGTCGGTGAAGACGATGCCGGCGTGCGCGAGCTGGAGGAGGATGACGAGGAGGGGAATGACGGCGAGGGCGGCCGCGCTGTATGAGCCGAACGCGGCGCTGCGACGCAGCGCCGGCTGCTTGCTCGCGATCACGCGCCACGCGAGCACGCCCGCGAACAGGAAGGGGAGCGCGAAGCCGAAGCCCACGACGACCGGGCCGTCGCCGATGCCGCTCGGATACTCGGGCAGGGCACGCACGATCGCGGCCCCGGTGCGAATGCCGATGCCGAGCAGCAGCACCGCGGCGAAGGCTGCCGCGAGGTCGGCGAAGGAGGCGAACTTGCGCGCCTGCGGCTCGCGGGTCGCCCAGAGCACCATGAGCACGGCCGCGACCGCAGCGATCGCGAGCGCGAGGATCGCGACGAGGATGCCCGCATCTGGCTCGGGCGCGACGCCGAGCACCGTCGGCACCGTGAGCTGGGAGGCGACGCCGAACGTGAGCGAGATGCCCACTGGGAGCAGGTCGGTGTCGTTGCGCGATTCTGCCGTGCGCTGCCACGCGCGGGCCGCGCCCACGCTCGCGACGCTTGCCGTGGCCAGGCCGAGGGCCCAGCCGAGGTGGTCGGCGAGCGGGAACTGCGCGAGCCAAGCCATGAGCAGCGTGATGGCCGGAAGCAGCGAGATCGAGGCGAGTAGCTTGGGCGTCGCGAGCTTCGACCAGCGCCACCAGGCGCCGAAGATAGCTGTGAGTACGAGCAGCGCCACGCCCCAGTAGAGGGCCGGGTCGGCTTGGTCGAGCCCGAAGAGTTTCAGCGCCGGTATCGCCCACGCGTCGAGCGCGAGCAGCACGGCGCCGAGCACCGCGACGCCCTCCGCCGTCGCGCCGAGCTTGCGGCGCCGCAGCCAACTGGCGAGGCCGATGACGCCCGCCGTGATCGCGACCGTGATCGCCGCGCGCACCACGAGGTCGAACAGCACGAACGCCACCGTCACGAAGACGAGCGCGGCGACGGCGAGGAACCCGATGCCCGTGATGAGCATGGCGAGCTGCACGCCGGAGCGCTTTGGCGCAGAAGGCGCTGCTTGAGGCTGTTCCGGCAGCGGCGGTGCCGGTTGGTTGAGCCAGGCGCCGGCGATGGAGCCGTGTGGGTGCTGCTCCTGCGCCTGCTGGGGCAGCGCGGGCAGAGGCGGCATCTCGTTCACTGGGGCCGCGGCAGGTGCTTCGACAGGTTCCTCGACGGGCGCTGCCGCCACGAACTGCGCGTCCTGCTCCGCCCGAATCTCGGCGAGCAGGCGCCCCCGCCGCGTTATCAGCTCGGCACTCTGCGTCGAGAGCTTGAACACCTCGGCGAGCCGCGGGTTCGTGAGGTCGATGCCGCAGCTCACGCACTGCGGGGCGCCGTGCGTCGGCGTGAAGCAATAGGGGCACGTCGTCGTCGACCGAAGATCCTGCGGGCTTTCCGGAAACCGCGGTGCGTGGGTGCCATTGCCCGAGTCCATAGCCGCTCCTTGAAGTCCCGTCCTCTTCGCAGACTAGGCGAACGTGGATCACGGGTCGCCGGCTTATCCACAAAGGACACCTTCAGGACGACAACGAGTAGCCGAAAGCTGACGCAAGGTATGCGGCGCGCGGGATTCAGCAGTTTTCCGCTAGACTTGCGAAGTCGTATTGCACGACGCGGGGATGTAGCTCAATGGTAGAGCCCCAGTCTTCCAAACTGGTCACGCGGGTTCGATTCCCGTCATCCCCTCACTAATGGCGTCGCCGCTACTGCGACGTGAGGCCCTGCTCGCCGAGCCAGTCGCGCATCCGCTCGCGGCCGTAGAGGCCCTTCACGTTGCCGATGCGGCGCTCGAGCGTGCGGGCCCAGCTGTAGTCGGGCTTGTCGTAGTTCGCGTAGTAGTCAGCGAGACGCGTCTCGTACTCGGCCGACGCATCCGACCAGGCATCCGCGTCATACGTCTCTTCGTGCAGCACGGCCGACTGGGGGAGGCGGGGCTTCGTGCTTGCCGCCTCGTCGGAGTCGGGCACGCCGATCGCGAGTCCGACAATCGGGAACACGTGCTCGGGCAGCCCGAGCTCCTCGACCACGCCGGGCGGGTTGTTGCGGATCGACCCGACGAACACCCCGCCGAGGCCGAGCGACTCGGCGGCGAGTAACGCGTTCTGCCCGCTGATGCCGGCGTCGACGAACGAGACGAGCGTGTTCTCGAGGTACTTCACGGTCTCGACCTCGGAGCCACGCTGCTGCGCGATCTGCACTGCGCGGTGGTAGTCCGCGACCCACACGAGGAACACGGCGGCGTGCTCGACGTACGAGCGCCCTCCGATGGCCTCGGACACCCGACGTTTGCGGGCCTCGTCGCGGATCGCGATGATGCTCCACGTCTGCAGGTTCGACGACACCGAGCCCGACTGTGCCGCGGCGACGATGAGACGCAGCTGCGCATCCGAGATCTCGCCGGGGAGGAACTCGCGCACCGACCGGTGGGCGAGCTGCAGATCGATCGTCTCAGTGCCGTCGGCGACGGGCGAATCGAGGTCGGCGCGGTAGCGCTCACGGACGAGCTGTTCGGTAGTGCGGGTGGTGTTCGCAGTGGTCATGCGTGCTCCTGATAGGCGTGCGTCGATCGTAACCAAGGGGCGAGGCGATGCTCACGAATGTGTCATTTGCGCGAAACATCCGGATATCCGGCGAGATAGAAGCGACGGGGTGTCTCCGCCGCCTTGCTGATGCCGATGCGCGTGGTGACGACGATGTCGCTGGCTGGGCGCTCGGGCTCGCGCTCAAGCTGCAGCGGCGGCAAGGCGAGGTCGTGGCCCGTCAGCGAGAGGTCGATGCCGAGGGCGGCGCAGACCTTGCCGGGTCCGTTCGTGAGTTGGCGGCGCGGCGTGCCTCGGCGCGCGAGCATCACGTCTTCGCCCTCGAGCGGTTCGACGGCGCGGATGAGGAGGCCGGCGCCGTGCCCGGCCTCGCCTGCGACGACGTTGAGGCAGTGGTGGATGCCGTAGCTGAGGTAAACGTACGCGTGGCCGGCCGCGAGGAACATCGCGGCGTTGCGAGCGGTGGGGCCGCGGTGAGTGTGGCTGGCGGGATCTTCCTCGTCGTAGGCCTCCACCTCGACGATGCGCGCTCGAAGGATGCTCCCGTCGAGCTGGCGGACGACGTTGCAGCCGAGCAATCGGCGCGCGGCGACCTCAACGGGCGCGCGAAGCCAGTCCCAGGTGCCGTCGTTACTCACCACTTCAGGCTACCGAGCGCGTTGGTGAACACTCTTGGGGCGTGGTAACTTCGTGAGGCTGATCTCTTCGGGGATCACACGTGTGGAAACACATCGGGATGTGGCGCAGCTTGGTAGCGCGCCTGCTTTGGGAGCAGGATGTCGCAGGTTCAAATCCTGTCATCCCGACCATTTTCGCTGGAGCCGTTATTCGGGCAGAGTCCTTCTCCGTCAGAAGGGCGCCGGGTCTTCGACCGGCTCGAAGACCGGGCCGACGCGCGCCGGTTGGACGGTAATGGGGTCGCCGAACGGCGGGATCCATTCCATGTCGCCATTGCCCTTGTGCCGGCATCTCCACGGCTTCTGATGTTTCAGCGTGTGGTGGCGCACGCAGAGGTGTGCCATGTTGCCGACGCTGGTATTTCCTCCGGCGGCCCATGGGTGCGTGTGATCTAGTTCGCTTTGAGTCGCTGATCTGCGGCAGCCCGGGAAGATGCACGTTTGGTCGCGAGCTTGCAGGAACCTTCGCATCTCGGCGGTCGGTTTTCGTGTGTCGACGGTGAGTGCGTGCCCGGTGATCGGGTCGGTGAGGAGCCGATGGAAGCAGGATGCCGTGCCCGCGAATTCGCGGGCCTCCGCCATGCTCATCGGGTTCATGCCGTTGATGGTGGCGACATCGCGCGGTGCGTCGGGGTTGCGCAGCGACATGACCGGGATGAGGATGCTCACGTTGGCGGTAATGCGGGCCGCGCCCTCGGTGTGGGACTCGAGGATGCTCTGCGGCGTCGCAGTGAGGATCGTCTCGATGAACAGGTCGGCCCGTATCTGGTCGAGCGTCCGGGGATCCTCGACGAACTCGGCGTCGGTCGGCGACAGGGCGGTGCTCGCCTTGGCGGCCTCGCGCATGCGCTGGCGGTACGCCTGCGCATCCTCGCGGTGCTCGTCTCGCAGCACGATCGCCTGTTTCGTGAGTAGGTCGTAGAGTGCGTGCGCCTCACCGGTTCGGACGGTCGCGGTGAGCACCGTCATGCCGAAGTCGAGGTCCTCGATTGTCACGCGGCGTTCGGCGTATTCACGCTCGCAGGTCTCCTCGAACTCCGCCGCGCCGAGTTCGGCGGCGAGCTTCTTCGCGAACGTGTCGGTTTGTCCGACCGTGGCGGTGCGTGCGAACTCGCGGACGCGCTGCGAGTAGTCAGCGCGACGGTCTTCGGGGACCTTGTTTGCGTGGCGCAGGAGCGCTCCGGCATGTTGCATCGTCACGTCGACGGCCTGCAGGGGCTCGCGCCAATCGGCGAACTCGCTCGTCAACCGGTGCGCGTCATAGGCACGATTGACGAGTGCGATGTCGGACATGTTCGTTGGCACACCAAAGCTCGCGAGCACGGAACGAAGGTTGAGTCGCAGTTGGTCGTCGTAGTTCGCGACATAACTGCGCTCTTCGGTTTGCAAGTTCGTGCGTAATTCCGCGCCCTCATACGCCCGAGCAAGAATCAGGGTCATCGCGAACTCGCCGGCCTTCACTGCCTTGAACACGCCAACGAACGTGCCGGTCATGTCGCTGAACAGAACGTTCAGGCCATCGGCCTCAGGTTCGGGCGTAGTGCCGTCGAGTCGGTGTTGCTTCGCGCGGCGGGGCGGCTCGGAGGAGCCGTCGGCGGGTGTCGTCTCGGTCATCGGGCGTCACCTCCTCGAAGGTGCGTCAATGGGGGAACTGCTATCGCAAGTATATACGCATACACCCAGAAATGAAAGCGAACAGATGTTCTAATCCGGTCGGTGCGGATGTTCGACGTCTCGACCAGCCGCGAGCCATCCCTAACTCAACTTCACTCTCGCACGACCCTCCGACATGCGCGGAAACCAGCCGACTAACACCGCCTCCGCCGTCGCACAACCCACGGAACCAACACGACAACAACGCCGATCAGCGAGCCAATCACCGTCTCAATGAACCGGTCGTACACGAGCCCAGTCGCGTGCACCGACCCACCGCTCCCAACCGTCGCCAGCGCGATCGAAACGAGCGCCAGGGGAGTGACGAACACCTGCCCGAGCACGTATGAGCGCAACACGAACAGCTCGGTCAGCCCTTGCAGCAGCGCGATCACGAGAATCAGTGCCCACACCGGCAGTGCCAGCCAGAGAATCAGCGCGGTGCCAAACAAGCCAAGAAACGTGCCAATAATGCGGTGAAAACCGCGATTCACCGCATGTTTGGTCGTGTGGCCGGCGAGCGGCACGACCGCCGCCAACTGCGCCCAGTAGGTGTGGCCGATGTTCCACGGCTGGCTCAACGACAGCGAGACGCACCCGGCCGCGCCCGCGGCGACGAAGTTGAGCCCAGCATCCGTGAAATACGTACCATGCGGCCGACCAACGAACGTCGCCTCCCGTGGCCAGACGATCGGCTGGCGGAAGCGCCGTCCGAGCAACCGCGACGACACCCCCATCAACACGGCCCAGACGATCACCACGAACGTCGCGAGCGCGGCCTCCCACAGCATCGGCTGCTGCGGCACGGCAACCACCGCGCCAAATGCGAACACGTTGAAGATCGCACCGCCGGGCCGCAGCTGCCAGTACTGCGCCACGAGCGCGCTCAGCGCGGCCATGACCGAGGTGCACAACACCGCAATCCAGGCCTCGCCCGGCACCCCGTCGAGCAGCCGCGCCATGATCGTCGCGGCGATCAGCGTCGCGAACATCAGCACGCCGGCCCGCAACTGCATGCGCAGCCGCGGCCCGTGCTCAAGATTGCGCCCATAGATGCCGGGAAACGCGGCGAACGACACGAACACGACGAGGTCGAGCCGGTCGGTCAGCAGCAACACCAACAGCGGCACGATCACGGTAATCGTGCAGCGAATCGCCACCTCGTGGTCTCGATTCGCCGGGCCAATGTGCAGCACCGAAGTAAACGGGTTCACCTCGGCCCACGCACTCTCGGGCTTCCGCTCGGGATCCTGGCCGGTGTTCGGTGACGTCATCTGCGTGGCTCCCTTCGGTTCGTGCGATCGGCGGCCTCGGGCACGCATCCTCGGGATGCGCCCAGCGGCAGCGGCACCGAGGCGAGCAAAGTGACGCGACCACCGTACTGGCAGCACAACACCGCGGAATCGGTGGCAGGCAGCACGGAGACTTAACGTCTTCATAACGATAGCCCCGCACGCGCGACTTGCTTGAAAGCGCAAGGATTCGACGCCCCTCGAGGCGCCCGACATCGCCGCGAAACCGGCCGATCCGCGCTTCCCGGCGCCTGTCGGAAACACCCAAGTCGGTAGTATTGCTTTGCTATTGAGCCGTAATTCGGGCGCCCCGCCGCCTAAATTGCGCCGCGGTGAGCACTGCGCTCCCGCGCCATTTGCGGTGAAACCCGCCGAGTTTGAGACCCGATGTCATTGCTCGGCGATGTGAGTCACCGCACTGATTCAAGTGGATGCCACGGAGCATCCCTCGTGTGCGATTTGCGTGCGCGGCGACGACTAACCCAAAAGGAGCGTTCGTGCCAGACACAGCCATCTCGGTTGAGCACCTGTACAAGGTGTTCGGCAAGCAGCCTAAGGAGGCTGTAGAGCGCCTAAAGCAGGGCGCCACTCGCGATGATCTCGCGCCTGCCTCAACGGCAGCCGTGATCGACGCGAGTTTTGATGTGAAACCGGGCGAGATCTTCGTCGTCATGGGTCTGTCGGGTTCCGGAAAGTCGACGCTTATCCGGATGCTCAACGGCCTCAATCCGACGACGTCCGGCTCGGTAAAGGTGCGCGGTCAGGAAATCGTCGGGGCGAATCCGGCGACGATCCGCAAGATCCGCCGTGAGCACATCTCGATGGTCTTCCAGCACTTCGCGCTCTTCCCGCACCGCACGGTGCTCGAAAACGTCGCTTTCGGCCTCGAGGTCCAGGAAGTGCCGAAGGACAAGCGCGAGGCACAGGCCCGCAAGGTGCTCGAGACCGTCGGCCTCGACCAGTGGGCTAACTCGTTCCCGAACGAGCTCTCTGGCGGTATGCAGCAGCGCGTCGGCATCGCCCGCGCCCTGTGTGCAGAGACCGAGATCCTGCTCATGGACGAGGCCTTCAGCGCGCTCGACCCGCTGATCCGTCGCGAAATGCAGGAGGAGCTCGTCGACCTGCAGCAGCAGCTCGGCAAGACCATCGTCTTCATCACCCACGACCTCAACGAGGCCATGTTCCTCGGCGACCGTATCGCCGTGATGCGCGCGGGTGAGATCGTGCAGATAGGTACCCCCGAGGAGATCCTCACAAGCCCGGCGAACGACTACGTCGAGCAGTTCGTGCAGGATGTCGACCGCTCGCGCGTGCTCACCGCCTCGGCGGTGATGCAGCCGGCCCTCGCGGTCGTGCCGCTGAGCGTCGGCGTCAACGGCGTCGCGAAGGTCATGCGCGACATGCAGGTGTCGGGCGTGTTCCTCGTCGAGCGCAACAAGCTCGTCGGTGGCGTCACCGAGGCGCAGATCGGCCGCGCGCGTCGCCGCGGGGATGTGCACCTCTCCGACATCGTCGACCGCGAGATTCCGCGCGTGAAGCCCGACGACATCCTGAGCGACCTGTTCGAGGCGTCGGTTGACACCTCGATGCCGCTGCCCGTCGTCGACGAGCGCGAGCGCATCCTCGGCATTGTGCCGCGCGTTGCGCTGCTGAGCTCGATGACGACGAACACCGGCACGCTCGACCTGCCGCAGAGTGCGGCCCTCACCGACCCGCAGCTGCCGGTCGTGCCCGAGGGAGCAACCGCTGAGACCGCCGCGGAGGCGATTGCCACCGAAGCATCAACCACCGAGCCCGGAGAGGAGGCCACCCGATGAGCGAACCGTTCTGGCGCGCACCATTCGGCACGTGGATCGAAATCGCAGTCGACTGGATTGTCCAGGTCTTCGGCGGCTTCTTCGACGTCGTCCGAGTCGTACTTGAGTTCTTCTACGACGCACTCAACACGTTCTTTAACTGGCCCCCGTTCTGGGTGATGATCATCCTCATCGCGGCCTTCGCCTTCATGATGAAGGGTTGGAAACTCGCGGTCGGGTCGATCATCGGCCTGTTCTTCATCTACTTTGTCGACCAGTGGGGCAACGCGATGTCGACGCTGTCGCTCGTGCTCGTCGCGAGTGTGCTGGCGCTGATCATCGCGATCCCGGTCGGTATTTGGGCCGCGAAGTCCGCGAGAGCCTCCTCGGTCATCCGACCGGTGCTCGACTTCCTCCAGACCATGCCCGCCATGGTCTACCTGATCCCGGCGCTGATCCTCTTCGGCGTTGGCCCGGTTCCCGGCATTTTCGCGACCGTGCTGTTCGCGGTCGCACCGGGTGTGCGCATGACCGAGCTCGGTATTCGCGGCGTCGACAAGGAAATGGTTGAGGCTGGCTACGCGTTCGGCGCGACGCCTGGTCGCATCCTGCGCCAGGTGCAGCTGCCCCTCGCCATGCCGTCGATCATGGCCGGTGTGAACCAGGTCATCATGCTCTCGCTGTCGATGGTCGTCATCGCCGGTATGGTCGGCGCGGGTGGCCTCGGTCAGCAGGTCACCTCGTCGCTCGGTACTGCGGATGTGGCGCTCGGCTTCGAGGCCGGCATGTCGGTCGTGATCCTCGCGATGATCCTCGACCGCATCACCGGCTCGATCGGCAAGTCGCGCTTCAGCGGTCTGTGGGGCAAGATCGTCGCCATCGCCGTCATCGTCGCGGTGGTCGTCGCCAACCTCATCCCGAGCCCCGCGGAGGGCTCCGGCCCCGACAACGGGGACGAAGCCGAGGTCACCATTGGTGTCTTCACCGGTTGGCCCGAGGGTGAGGCCGTCAGCGAGCTGTGGAAGGCGATCCTCGAGGAGAAGGGCTACACCGTCAACCTCGAGTACGTCGACGCCGTCGCCGGGTACATCGGCCTCTCGCAGGGCCGCTACGACCTCCTGCTCGACACCTGGCTGCCGATCACGCACGCCCAGTACATCGAGGAATACGGCGACCAGATCACGCAGCTCGGCGCGTGGAACGACGAGGCCGTGCTCACCTTCGCGGTGAACGCGGATGCGCCGATCGATTCGATCGACGAGCTCGCCGACCACGCTGACGAGTTCGGCAACACCATTTACGGCATCGAGCCGGGTGCGGGCCTCACGGCAGCCACGAAGGACAACGTGATCCCGACCTACGGCCTCGAGGGCATGGAATACATCACCTCGTCGACGCCGGCGATGCTCGCCGAACTCGACTCGGCGATGTCGTCGGGCGAGAACATCGTCGTCACGCTGTGGCGCCCGCACTGGGCCTACGACGAGTACGACATCAAGGATCTCGAGGACCCGGAGGGCACCCTCGGCGAGACGGAGTCGATCTACAGCTTCAGCTCACAGGAGTTCGGGGACACCCACCCGAACGTGACGCAGTGGATCACCGACTTCAAGATGGACTCGGAGACGCTCTACTCGCTCGAGAACGCGATGTTTAACGAGTACGACGGCAACGACTACGGTCCGATCGTCGAAGAGTGGATCAGCGAGAATCAGGACTACGTCAACGGCTTGACTGAGTAATCCTGACCTCGACCAGGCGGATGCGGTGGTTGCGCTCGAGCGCGGCCACCGCATCCGTCTTTTCCGGCAGAAAGGGAAATTCGGGCAGTTTCATTTGCGGCGCGTAGTATTAGACGCTGTTTGTGTGCCGCAACGTGACTCGACTTCGGGTTCGGCGCCATCACCATGCTCTGGCCGCTCGATCGGCCTCCACCTATCCGCAGGAGAATTCGCACGTGAAGACCACGGTCGACAAGATCAACCCGACCCATGCCAAGCTCACGATCAACGTGACGCCGGAGGACTTCAAGCCTTACCTTGACGGGGCATACCGGGCCATCGCGAACCAGGTTCAGATTCCCGGCTTCCGCAAGGGCAAGGTGCCGAACCAGATCATCGACCAGCGCGTCGGCCGCGAGGTCGTCGTCGACCAGGCGATCAACGATGGTCTCGACACCTTCTACCAGCGCGCGCTCAACGAGTCGGGTCTGCTGCCGCTTGGCCGCCCCGAGGCCGACGTCACCGAGACCCCCGACCTCAAGGACTTCTCGGGCGACCTCATCGTCACCGTTGAGGTCGACGTGCGCCCCGAGGTTGAGCTCGGCGAGTACAAGGGCCTCAAGATCGAGGTCGACGCCGCTGAGGTTACCGACGAGGACGTCGAGGCAGAGCTCACCACTCTGCGCGAGCGATTCGGCACCCTGAAGACCGTTGACCGCCCGATCGAGAACGGCGACTTCGCCATCATCGACCTCGTCGCGAAGATCGACGACGAGATCGTCGACGAGGCCACCGGCCTGTCGCACGAGGTTGGCTCGGGCGAGCTGCTCGAGGGCACCGACGAGGCGCTGCTCACCCTCACCGCCGGTGAGGACACCACCTTCAACTCGACCCTCCTCGGCGGCGACCACGCCGGCGAGACCGCCGAGATCTCGGTGACCGTGACTTCCGTCAAGGAGCGCGAGCTCCCCGAGGTGGACGACGACTTTGCTCAACTTGCGAGCGAGTTCGACACCGTCGACGAGCTGCGCGACGACCTGCGCGAGCAGGCCGCGAAGAAGAAGACCTTCGCCCAGGTCGAGCAGGCCCGCGCCAAGGCCATCGACGCGCTCATCGAGTCGACGGAGGTGCCTGTTCCCGAGCAGATGATCGAGGAAGAGGTGGCCCGCCACCTCGAGTCCGAGGGTCTCCAGCCCGACGACAAGCACGGCGAAGAGGTGCGCGAGTCGGCCCAGAAGTCGTTCCAGCAGCAGGTGATTCTCGACGAGATCATCAAGGCCGAGTCGGTCGAGGTTGAGCAGAACGAGTTCACCGAGTTCCTGTTCCAGCAGGCGTCGCAGTACGGCATGGCCCCGCAGCAGTACGTCGAGGTGCTTCAGCAGAACAACCAGATGCCGCAGATCATCGGCGAGGTTGCCCGCTCGAAGGCGATCCTCTACGTGCTCGAGGACGCCGAGGTCGTTGACACCGCCGGCAACGCGGTCGACATCTCGGAGTACACCGCCGTCGTGAAGCAGGCCCGCGAGAAGCAGGCCGAAGCTGAGACCGAAGCCGACGCTGAGGTCGAGGCCGAAACCGTCGAAGCAAGCGACGAGAGCAAGTAGTTCCCGCGCGTGCGCCGGGTCGGTCATTGTGACCGGCCCGGCGCCGTCGTTTCCGGCGACGGATGCTCGTCCACGCCCACGGCGAACAGGTGCGAATCCTCAAGGTCCCCTCGGCTAGGTTTTCCAGGAGACCTACGAAGGAGAAGCATCCGTGGCTGAACTGCAAATGCCGAATAGTGTCTTCGACCGACTCCTGAAGGACCGCATCATCTGGTTGGGCGAAGACGTTCGAGACGACAACGCGAACGAAATTTGCGCAAAGATGCTGCTGCTTTCGGCGGAAGACCCGGAGCGCGACATCTACCTCTACATCAACTCGCCCGGTGGCTCGGTCACCGCGGGCATGGCGATCTATGACACCATGCAGCTCGTGCCGAATGACGTCGTCACGGTCGGCCTGGGTATGGCCGCGTCGATGGGTCAGCTGCTGCTGACCGCGGGTGCCGAGGGTAAGCGCTACATCACCCCGAACACCCGTGTGCTGCTGCACCAGCCGCTCGGTGGCTTCGGTGGCACGTCGTCGGACATCCAGCGTCAGGCACAGCTGATCCTCGACATGAAGCAGCGCCTCGCCGAGATCACGGCGAAGCGCACGGGCAAGACCGTCGAGCAGATCAACGAAGACGGTGACCGCGACCGCTGGTTCACCGCAGAAGAGGCCCTCGAGTACGGCTTCGTCGACCACATCTCCGAGACGGCCACCTCGGTCGTCGGCGGTGGCGGCACCGACCGTCGCATCTCGAGCGACCCGGGCGAAGCCTCGAAGCCGGGCGACGAGAACTAGGCGCGAAGGAAGAAGGACTACCAAAGTGTTCAATTACCCCGCATCCGGCGCAGCCGACAACATGCCGAGCTCGCGCTACATCCTGCCGAACTTCGAGGAGCGCACGGCCTACGGTTTCAAGCGCCAGGACCCATACGCGAAGCTCTTCGAGGACCGCATCGTGTTCCTCGGCGTGCAGATCGACGACGCCTCGGCCGATGACGTCATGGCCCAGCTGCTCGTGCTCGAGTCGCAGGACCCTGACCGCGACATCACGATGTACATCAACTCGCCCGGTGGCTCGTTCACGGCCATGACGGCGATCTACGACACCATGCAGTACATCCGCCCCGAGGTGCAGACCGTCTGCCTCGGACAGGCAGCCTCGGCTGCCGCCGTGCTGCTCGCCGCCGGTCAGCCGGGCAAGCGCCTTGCGCTGCCGAACGCGCGCGTGCTCATCCACCAGCCCGCCGTGAGCGGCCAGGGCCAGGGCCAGGCCTCCGACATCGAGATTCAGGCCAACGAGGTGCTGCGCATGCGCAAGTGGCTCGAAGAGGCGCTCTCGAAGCACTCGGGCAAAAACCAGGAGTCGATCTCGAGCGACATCGAGCGCGACAAGATCCTTTCGGCGCACGAGGCCCTCGAGTACGGCCTCATCGACCAGGTGCTGACGAGCCGTAAGGGCGCGCAGCCGGTCATCGTCGACTAGTTCGGCACCGCGGCAACCGCACTCACGATCGCCTCACTGTCTCGGCGCTACCTCAGCGCCCGCGACAGTGGGGCGATCGTTGCTTTCAGGGTGGCCGCGCGAGGCACGCGGTCAGCGCGAGGGCGAGGCCACCCGGAGATGCTGAGCACCTGCGACGCCGGGCCGGCCGCGACCGCCGTCGCGCCGTGCCGCAGGTAGATCGCGGCGCCCCAGTTCGCGGCGGCCATGCGCGCTGATGATGCCGGCGCCACCGGCGCGACGAAGGCAATGACGGAGGAATCGAGCACCGTGGCGAAGCCCGCGCCGAGGCAGGCGTCGAACGTCAGGCGGCCGGCACCCGGTGCCGAGTGCACTAGTGCTAGGCGGCGGGAGCGGCGTTGACGAGTTCGAGGCCGATCTCAGTCGGTGCGGCGTGGTTGCGCTCGAGCGGTGTCCGCTCGCCGGCCTCGACCGCAAAGTCGAGGCGGTTCTCGGCGGGCGGCAGTGGGCAGGTCGCCAGGTCGGTGTAGGCGCAGGGCAGGTTGCTTGCGCGGTTGAAGTCGAGCTGGGTGTGGCCGTCGGCGTCGGGTGCGCCCACTGCGAGCGCGCGCAGCGCACCGTAGGTGGTCACGCCGCTCGTCGCATCCTTGAACAGCACGAGCAAGCCGTCGTCGCGGCCCGGGAACGCGAGCAGGCGGTGCGTCTCGCCATCGACGG
This sequence comes from Gulosibacter massiliensis, assembly GCF_900626105.1. Taxonomy (NCBI): domain Bacteria; kingdom Bacillati; phylum Actinomycetota; class Actinomycetes; order Micrococcales; family Microbacteriaceae; genus Gulosibacter; species Gulosibacter massiliensis. The sequence goes on along the minus strand of NZ_UYZX01000001.1, from coordinate 956,612 downwards.
TGAACTCGAGCTCTCCGGGGGAGTCGTAGACGTGCTGAATCGTATCGACGGCACCGTCCACCGTGACGGGCCGGGGCTCGTCGAATGGCAGGAAGGTCGCGTCGAGGCGCCATTGCGCGTCGGGCTCGAAGGCCGGGGTCTGGGTGTAGGTGTCGAGGAAGCTCGCGTCGTCGCGGCGTGGGCGGATGATGTCGAAGCCGCCACGCTTGGCGACCTCGATCCAGCCGCCATCGAAGCGCACGAGCACGCCGCGGCGCTCGGGAATCGGGGCGAACTCGTACTCACCGGTGATCCGCTCGCCGTCGAGGTCGAGCCACTCGCCCTCGGCGAGGGAGACCCGCACGACGTCGTCGATTGAGGTCCAGGCGCCGGGCGCATCCGACGCCGAGATGGGGTCCTCGCCGAGCCAGAGCAGGCTCGTGATTGCGAGGAAGCCCTTCGGGTCGCGCAGGTGCTGCTCGCGGCTCGCGCGCCACTCGCGCCAGTCGTTCGCGAAGGCCGTCTCGTCGCTCGGTGCCGTCGGCGTGGTCTGCGTCATCGTCGTGCTCCTGCCTCGTCGGCCGCGGGTGGGTGTGCAGCGGCCGGAACTAGGGCCAGTATGCGCCGGGCGGCCGCCGGAATTCGCACCCGGCGAGCGCCCGACGTCACGATGCGTCACGCTCGGTAACACGTGCGGGCGCCACTCCGCTTCGCGCGATGGCGACGCAGTCGGCGGCCAAGAGCTCTGTCAACCAGGCGTACTGGGGCTCGTTCCCGAGCGACTTCGTCGACTTCCCGAATTAGACGGGGCAGCTCTCGTATTGGCTTACGTCGGGCGGTCACCGTGGCCCGTACCACCGGCACCGGACAGGGTGGAACATCGCAGGGAACGAGCATCCAAAGCAGCATGCTGCTCGGCATCGCTGGCTTGCAGTGGGCGGGCACCGCGATCTTGGGCGCAGGCTCGGCCTCGACCCATCCACGTACGTCCAGGTGCTTCGGCGCAGTTTGCTCGCGGTAGGCGAACGTAACCTGGCGTGCGTCGCTCTCGGCATTGTCGGGTGGTCGCGTTAGGCTGGGTCGCACCGCGTTGGGAGGAACTCATGGCACGAATCGGTGAGAGCAGCGACCTGCTCAAGTGTTCGTTCTGCGGAAAAAGCCAGAAGCAGGTCAAGCAGCTCATTGCTGGCCCTGGCGTCTATATCTGCGACGAATGCGTTGAACTGTGCAACGAGATCATCCGCGAGCGGATGAGCGAAGAAGTTGGCGAGGAGGTCTCGGAGCTCGAGCTGCCGAAGCCGCGCGACATCTTCGAGTTCCTGCAGCAGTACGTCGTTGGTCAGGAAGCCGCGAAGCGCGCCTTGTCGGTGGCGGTCTACAACCACTACAAGCGCATCCGTTCGCGCAGCGAGATCGCTGCGGTCGACGAGCAGCAGTCCGAGGAGCACGTCGAGATCGCGAAGTCGAACATTTTGCTCATCGGCCCCACGGGCACCGGTAAGACCTATCTGGCGCAGTCGCTCGCGCGCCGCCTCAACGTGCCGTTCGCGGTCGCCGACGCGACCTCGCTGACCGAGGCCGGCTACGTGGGCGAGGACGTCGAGAACATCCTGCTCAAGCTGCTGCAGGCGGCCGACTACGACGTGAAGCGTGCCGAGACCGGCATCGTCTACATCGACGAGATCGACAAGATTGCACGCAAAGCCGAGAATCCTTCGATCACGCGCGACGTTTCGGGCGAGGGCGTGCAGCAGGCCCTGCTCAAGATTCTCGAGGGCACGACCGCCTCGGTGCCACCGCAGGGAGGCCGCAAGCACCCGCAGCAAGAGTTCATCGAGCTCGACACCACGAACGTGCTGTTCATCTGTGCCGGCGCGTTCGCTGGGCTTGAAGACATCATCTCGTCGCGCGCTGGTAAGAAGGGCATCGGCTTCGGCTCGCCCCTGCACACGCCGCACATCACCGAGGACGTCTTCTCTGACGTGCAACCGGAAGATCTCCACAAGTTCGGGCTCATCCCCGAGTTCATCGGCCGACTCCCGGTGCTCACGACCGTCGAACCGCTCGACGAGGACGCGCTCGTGCGCATCCTCACCGAGCCCCGCAACGCGCTCGTGCGCCAGTACAAGCGCATGTTCGAGATCGACGACGTCGAGCTTGAGTTCACCGAAGAGGCGCTGAGCGAGATCGCGACGCTCGCGGTCGAGCGTAAGACCGGCGCGCGCGGCCTGCGCGCGATCCTCGAAGAGGTGCTCGGGCCGATCATGTTCGATATTCCTTCGCGTGAAGACGTCGGCGCTGTCGAGATCGCGGCCGATGTCGTGCGCAAGAACGCGGCGCCGACCATCGTGCCGAAGCCGCCAAAGGCCGTTCCGAACGAGAAGTCGGCGTAGCCGGCACGACGCGGGGCGCGCGCAGCGACAGAGCGGCCAGGTAGAATTTGTCGCACCTGTTCGGCAATCCGCCTGGAGCTCCACTCATGCCGCTTCGCCAGCGTTCCGTAGCCACCGCCCTGCTGGGGGCGGCGGCGCTGTGTGCCGTGGGCCCGCTGCTCGTTGGCTGCACCGAGACAGGCGGCACCTCGAGTAGCTCGGCGTCGCCGTCGGCTCAGACGCGCGACGAGCCGAACACCGAGCCGCCGATGAACACGAGCGAGTTTGGTGGTGAGGCCGCGCCCGCGCCAACCGACGGCTCCGAGGTAGTCGTGCCGACGCAGTCGGCCGACGACGGACCGCGCGCATCCGAACTCACCACTCTCGAGGTGGGCGACGAAGACTACAGCGACCTCGATTGGCGTGTCTCCTGCTCTGGCCTCGACGCGAACCCGACGATCATCGCGTCGGCAACCGACGGCGACCTGCACCTCACGCTGGTGTTGCTCGGTTCGTCGCCCACCTCGCTGAGTTCGCTCATGCTGTCGTCGGGCGAAGCCGGCGGCAGCTCGCACACGAACACCGGCCTCACGGTGAACCCCGGCGCAGGTGAGGGCAGTGGCTCGCTCGACGTCGAATCATCGACGCTGTCGTCGACCGGGCGTGGTCTCGAGTTCGGCCCCGACGCCGCCGGCACGAATGCCGATACGATCTATTCGTTTTCGGTAACCTGCGCATCGGCATAGCTGCCGACGCCGATGGTTGGCGGTCGCCTCCGCCCACAGGCCGACGACACAAGAACGACGAGTCGGTAACTTGGCTTTCGTGGCAATCACTGCCACGAGTTACCCCCTGAAAGGACGTCATCGTGCCTCGGAACGACCGACTTCTGCAAAGTTTGTTCGCTGCCGCGATGATCCCGATGGCCGTTCTCGGCCTCACGGCCTGCGCGCCTTCCAGTTCTCCCGAAGCGGGCGACAACGATTCGTCGAGCAGTAATGAGGCGGGCTCGACGCGCCCCGCCCCACCGTTTTCCTGGGGTGAGGATTCGGCCACGACCGAACCGGAGGGCACCCCGTCGCCCATCGAACCGCCGCCCACGTTGGACGGTCCCGACGCAACTCAGGACGCCCCGGAGGCCACGACCGACACTGGCGGCTCGGGCAACTCCGGTGGTTCGGGCGGTTCGAGCAGCGGCAACGTCGTCAAGTACGGCGACGTCGACCTCTCTGACAAGGACTGGGACGTCTCGTGCACCGACGACTACGCCAATGGCTACGTCTTTGATGGGCAGGATGGCGACGACTACCACAGCGTCTCGGTCTCGCTCAACGCCGACGGCTCGGTCGATTACGTCATGATCGACTCCGACACCAACTACTCGCTCTACTACTCGGACGGCGTCACCGGTTACCCGGAGCTTGCCGCCACCGCGAGCTACACTCCGGGCGTTGAAATGCAGGCGAGCGGAACCGGTACGGTCGACTACGAGTTCACGGAGTACGAGGACTTCGAGATCACGCTCGTGTGTGACTCGTCGTTCTAACCAACAAGTAACCTGAAGAGATTCCTAGGAGAGGTGCACGCAATGCGAGCGAACCTGCGACACGCGAGCGGTGCCATCGCCGCGCTGGCCGCGATGACGCTGCTCGTCGGCTGCTCGACCTCGAACACCGATTCGCCCGAGGCCGACGCGAACCGACCGGAGTCGGACGGCAGCAACATGCCCTTCAATCTGACGGCAAGCGGCGGCGGCAGCACGACGCCCGACACCGGGCCCACCGAGACCACCGGCAGCGACTCGGGCTCGAGTAGCGACTCTGGCTCGGGCAGCGATTCGGGCAGTTCGGGTGGCTCTGGCGGTGGCGACGGCACCTCGGTCGTGAAGTACGGCGACGTCGACCTGTCGGACTCGAACTGGACGGTCACGTGCATGGATGACTACCTCATGGCGAGCGACATCGAGGGCGATGACTACTCCGCCGACTACAACAGCGTCAGCGTTTCGCTCGACAGCGACGGCAATGTCGATTACGTCATGGTGATGCCGGTGGAAGGTCCCTCGCTCTATTACTCGAGCGATCTGTCTGAGAGCGACCCGCCCAAGGTGTCATTCGAGGGCATGGACTTTGAGGTGAGCGGCGAGGCGTTCCTCGACTACGACACCTCGAACCTCGCGCAGTTCGAGATCAAGCTCACCTGCGACTCGAAGCTCTAGTCGACACAACGAGGTACTTGGGAGGGCCAGTGACTTCACGAACGCGACGCGCGCTGACGTCCGTCGGCGCGATTTCGGCGGCCCTCATGGCACTGATGGCGTGCTCGCAGCCTGGTGGCAGCGATCCCGAGCCCGAACGCCCGGAGTCCGACGGAAGTAACCTCCCGTTTGCGCTGCCCGGTAATGACGAGCCCGACCCGACGCCGACGCCGACGCCGACGCCGACGACCGAGCCCGATCCGACGCCGAGCAGCACCTCGGGCGGCGGAAGTGGCGATAGCGACGGCGCTGACAGCATCAAGCTTGACGGCGAAGACGTGACGGGCACCTCGTGGCAGGTCACCTGCTCGCCCGACGCGACCGGCACCTACCGCGTTACCGCGTCGAACGACGTCGGCGGGTACATCTTCGTGCTCGTCGATGGCGAGGGGAAGTTCGAGCGCTTCGAGTACGCGCCTGACGACGGTACCTCGACAGTGCGGTACTGGTACTGGGTCAACGAGCACGAGGGTGAATCGACTGCCCTCGAAACGTCGGGGCCCGACTTCAAGGATGGCAAGGTGACGATCACCGGCCAGACGTACGAGTACGACGATTTCGACTACGCCACGCCCGTCAGCTACGACGTCACGCTCACCTGCGACACCACGGACTAGCGAAGACGGGGGTGCGGCATGCGAGGCAAGCTTGGCAATGGGGTAGGCACGGTCGCGGCGGTCAGTGCGGTCATGCTGTTGACCGCCGGCTGCGCGCCACAGCGCAGCGCGAAGGCCGACATCGACCCTGCCGACGGCAACTGGTACCAGGTCGGTGTCGACTTCACCTCGGCGTGGGGCGAGGTTGTGACCTGGGACGGTGGGCCCGACCTGAGCGGGATGGACTGGGATGTCGACTGCCAGCCGAACGAGTACTACGCGGTCTACGCCTACGGCAACGTGAACTCAGCTGAGGAACCATACATTGCCATTGGTATCGACACCGACGGCACGGTTCAGCAGCTGCAGGCCACCCCGAGCAGTACGTCGTACGACAATTTCCTCTGGTATTCGTCAGCCGAGAAGTCGAATATGCCCTCCAATGTCGACCCGGGGAAGGTCGTGTTCGAAGGCAATGGCGTGCGTGTCTCGGGTCAGGCCTTCCAGTACTCCGACTTCGACTACGCGACTCCGCTTAACTACGAGATCCGATTGACCTGCGACTCGCAGGGCTAGCAGTCAGCAGAACTGCAATGCGAGGCGACAGGCAACGCTGAAGGAACGCCGTAGCGGCGTCCGCACGCCTGCTCATCACGACCGGATGCGCGACCTCGAGCAACGCGGGCGGCACGGGCGCCGATATCGACCCAGCAGTTGCGAACGAGCCGTACGTCGGCATTCCCGTTGGGGCAAGCGTTCTAGCACCTCGACTACGACCACGAGACCGCGATCGATGTTGCGCTTCGGCTCACCCGCGATGTCTGGGACTAGACGTCCTCACCCTCGAGCAGCGCCCGGCGACGCAGCAGCGGTGCGATGCTCGGCTCCTCGCCGAGGAAGTCACGCACCATCGTGAGTTCGTCGCGCGAACCACCCGGTTGCAAAACGGCCTCGCGGAAACGGCGACCGGTGGCCGCCAGGTCGTCGGAGCGTTCGAACACGTCGACCGAGGCCGCGTCGAACACCTCCGACCAGAGGTAGCCGTAGTACGAGGCCGCGTAGCCGCCGCCGAAGATGTGCTGGAAGTATGTGATCGAGTATCGAGGGGGTACCGCGGTGAAGTCGAGCCCCGCGTCGGCGAGCACGCGCTGCTCGAACTCGGCCAGGTCGCTGACATTCGCGGCCTCGTCGGGCGAGAGCTGGTGGAGCGCCTGGTCGAGGGTGCTCGCGGCCACGTTCTCGGCGGTGAGGAAACCCTGGTTGAAGGTCGCGGCGGCCCGAAGCTTGGCCGCGACCGCTTCCGGCAGCGCCTCGCCCGTCTCGTAATGCTGGGCGTACCCGGGCAGGATCTCGGGGTGGAGCAGCCACGACTCATTGACCTGGCTCGGGAACTCGACGAAGTCGCGCTTCACCTCGGTGCCCGACTGCGCCGGGTATACCGTGTGGGCGAGCAGCCCGTGCAGCGCGTGGCCGAACTCGTGGAAGAGCGTTTCGACCTCGTCGAAGGTGAGCAGCGTCGGCGCACCCGCCGGCGGCTTCGTGACGTTGAGGATGTTGAACACGACGGTCTTGTGCCCGAACAGCTCGTTCTGCTGCAGGTAGGTCGACATCCAGGCGCCGCCGCGCTTCACGTCGCGGGCGTAGAGATCGACGATGTAGAGCCCGAGGCCGCTGCCATCTTGGTCGAACACCTCGAAGACGCGCGCGTCGGGGTGGTGCGCCACGAGGTCCTCGCGTTCACTGAACGTGATGCCGTAGAGCAGGTTGGCGGCCCGGAACACCCCCTGCTCGAGCACCCGACCGGCCTCGAAGTACGGGCGCAGGGCGGTCTCGTCAACGTCAAAGTCGCGCTCGCGCACCTGTTCGGCGTAGAACGCCCAGTCCCACGGCTCGATCGGGGTGTCGCCAGCGAGTTCCTGGAGCTTCGCCTGCTCGCGCTCGACGCTCGGGGCTACAGCGCGTCCGAGACGCGCGAGGCGCTCGTTCACCGCATCCTTCGACCCTGCGGTCGAGTCGGCGAGCCGGAGGTCGGCGTAGGTGTCGAAGCCGAGCAGGGTCGCCTTCTCGGCCCGTAGCTGCAGCAGCTCGCGCACAATCGCCGAGTTGTTGTTGCCGTTGTCGCGCGCACCTCGGCTGCGCGAGGCACGGTAGATGCGCTCGCGAAGGGCCCGGTTGGTGAGCTTCGCGAGCCAAGCGTGCCCGACCGGCAGCGTCAACGTGATGCGGTACTTGCCCTCGAGCCCGGCCGCGGTCGCGGCCTCGAGCGCCGAGGCCTTGTCGGCCGGGTCGAGGCCGTCGAGCTCGGACTCGTCGTCGACGACGACCGCGAGCTCGTTCGTGTCGGCGAGCAGCTGTCGCACGAACTGCGACTGCAGGCGGGCCTCGCGCTGGTTGAGCTCCGCGAGACGCTCCTTGTCGGCATCGCCGAGGGTGGCGCCGGCGAGGCGGAATCGCAGCTCGTAGTCCTCGACCAGCTTGAGCTGGTCGTCGCGCAGCCCAAGCGCGTCGCGCTGTTCGTAGATTGACCGCACGCGCTCGGAGAGCGCGCTGTTCAGGTGAATTCGGTCTTCGTGTGCGGCGAACTTGGGGGCGTACTCCTCTTCGAGCGCCTCGATCTCGGGTGTGGCGTCGGACGACGCGAGGGCGAACAGCACCGAACCCACGCGCCAGAGTAGTTGGCCCGAAGCCTCGAGCGCCTCGAGCGTGTTCGCGAAGGTGGCGGGCTCGGGGTTGCTCGCGATGGCGTCGATCGCGGCCTCGCGGTCGCGGAAACCCTGCTCGATTGCCGGAGCGAAGTGCTCGGGCAAAATGCGCTCAAAGTCGGGAAGTTCGTAGGGGAGCGGGGAAGGGGCGGCGAACGGATTCTCGGACGACAGCGCAGCAGTCATGCGCCTCACCCTACGTGTCGCCGTCTGGGTTAACCGAGCCAGTCGTCGTCGTCGAGGTCGAGCTCGGTCTCGCCGGCCGCGAGTGTGGCGGCGGTGCCATCCTCGCGTTCGAGCACGCGGAGCCCGGATGTGTGGGTCGCGATCGCGCGCCCCTCGAGCCAGGTGAGGGTCCAGTCGCCGGCGAAGTCGCCGTCCGCCTCGAGCTTCGAGCAGGCCTCGGCCACGGGGGCCGGGATGCTGCTCGGCGCGGGCGAACCGACCGACCAGCGGGTGCCGATCTGCATGCTGCCTCCGATTCGGCGACGAAAACGAACGTGCTCGGGTGACAACTTGGCCTGCGTCGCAGAAGTCATCAGTGAGTTGTACATGAGGATAGGCGAAGCGGGTGATGGTGTCTGGACGGTGTTCCTCTTAGATTGAATTTGTGCCGCGCTCTGCGTGGCACTCCCGGTATTTCTTGCCGGGACCCTGGGGAGGGAATCGCCGGGTGGTGGTGTTCAGGGGGAACGCCGCCACCCGGTTCACTCATTTCCTGCGCCGACCGGGTGGTGCGCCGTTACGGGTTCGCGGAGAGGTACGTGTCGGACTCGTAGAGGTCGAATGCGAGCGTGCCGGTGAGGTTCTGGACAGTTCCGTTGACCGTGATCGTGCGGCCGTCGGCGGTGACCGTGGCCGAATAGTTGATCGTTGCGACGACGGTGACGGCGTCCTGGCTGTTATAGCGGTGGCTCGTGTGGGTGTCGCTGAGTTCGGGGAGCCCCTGATCGGCCCACGACGAGCCGGGCGTCTCGAGCGTCTGCGAGGTGCCGTCGCCGTAGTCATACGTGGTCGAGACGGGCGTGAAGGTGACAGTGACCTGGTGCCCGAGCACGGTCGCGCCGACCGAGTGGGTGGATGCGGTGGTCCAGAAGTTCACCGGCTGGCCGAGGATCGCCCAGCCATTCGGCTCCATGAAGAGCTGTGCCTGCGACGGAGCGACGTTCGCGAGATCGGTGACCTGGATGACGTCGGGCAGCGGCGCCGGGCCCGATGTGTTGGTGTCGACCGGGGCAGGGTCGCCGAAGTCGAGGCCGTCCAGGCAACGCTCCTCGGCGGTGCCGTTCACGCACGGACCGTCCGGCACGTATGACGTGCCACCACCCGAGCCACCAGAGCCGCCACCACCGGAGCCGCCTCCCGACCCGCCCGAGCCCCCGCCGCCCTGCGAATAGTCGATCGAAACATCCACCGACGCCCCGTCGGAACTACATTGCATGTCCCAACTGGTTGCATTCGCGCAGTCATTTGCCATCGCACCGGCTGGCGTCAGCAGAGTCGCGGCCCAGACTGTGACGACCGATAGTAGTGCTACGCGCAGAATGAGTCGTTGTCCCAATGCGCAGCCTTGTCGATTAGGAACGAATCACCGCTCCGGACTAAGTAGACTTCTTTGGCTTCGAACGCAGACGCGCGATCACCGCCGACGGGCTGTCCAGCGCTGTCGGTCAAGCTCGACTCGGAAAAGTCGAGGCACGCATAAAAGTGGATGCTGTCGTCGTCAAGTGACTGCAATTCGGCAGCTCGTACCTTGATGGTTCCAGCGGCGGTGTAATCATCTTGGCTGGCCGACTCCTCGAGCCCGACGACGTACTCAGCCATGTTGTCTGTGACCAGATTCTTCATTTCATCGATCGACTCGCCGCCGCTGTCGAACACCGCACCCTCAACCGAAAGAAACTCCTCGTAGGTCGCAACCGCGATGTCGAGGGCCTCCGACTCGGTGAGCTCGGTAGGCGCGGGCGTCGGGTCAGCCCCCGAGGTTGTTGCCGAGGCGGAGCCGGTCGGGGCCGCGTCGCCGCTGCCGGCGCATCCGCTCAGCGCGAGCAGCGCTGCGGCCGCGACCAACGCGATGGCGTGCCGGCCTTCGCTGCGTGAACCTGGTGTGCGCATCCGCCCTCCTCAAAATGAAGCAACCCGCTGAGGGTACGAAACTTTGGCAATCGCGTATCCGACTTATCCACAGGCGCGCGATCGTCGCGCGGCGGGCGAAACACCGGATAGGCTAGGGCCATGGAAATGTTCTTCGAGATTCTCTTCCTGGGTCTGCTCAGCGCTGCGGTTATCGGCATCCTGGGCGTCAGCGTCGTCGTGCTCCGCCGCCTCTTCAAGGGCCAGAGCTAAACCACATGATCGAGATTCCGGTCGGGCTGCAACCCGAACTGGTTCCGCTGGCCTGGGTGATTGGCACCTGGGAGGGCACCGGCATGATCGAATACTCGGTCGACGGGCAGCTCCGCGAGCACGCGTTCCGCCAGCAACTCGAATTCACCCACCGCGAGCTGCCGTTCCTCGAGTATCGCTCGCAGCTGTGGTTGCTTGACGACGAGTCGGGCGACGAGACGCCGCTCACCGCGGAGTCCGGATACTGGCGGCTCGCGCGCCCGCGCACCGACGGCGACGTCGGTCCGGGCATTCTGCCGCCCTCCGGAGTTGCACCCGTTCAGGGTGTTGATGACGTCGAGGCGCTGCGCAACGCAACGGGCGGCTTCGACCTCGAGGTGACGCTGGCGCATCCGACCGGCCTCACCGAGATCTACACCGGCACCATCGCCGGCCCGCGCATCGACCTTGCGACGAGCTCAGTGCAGCTCGCCGAGGGCGCGCACGCGTACGAGTCCGCGACGCGCATGTACGGGCTCGTCAACAACATGCTGTTCTGGGCATGGGACATCGCGGCCCTCGGGCAGGAGCTCGCGACCCACGCATCCGGCCAGCTCAACCGAGTTTCGAACGAATCGGACGAATCGTGACTTCCCCCTTCCTCGACCGCCCCGGCGCGGTCGCCGTCGAGTCCGGCCCCGACGTGGGCGTCGCGGCGCACTACGGCCAGCCGCTGCCCGAGCAGCGCGCGCTCGCGGCTGGCGAGGCCATCGTCGACCTCGGCCACCTCGGCGTCGTCGAGGTGCGCGGCGCCGACCGACTCACCTGGATCAACTCGCTCACGAGCCAGGACGTCGTCAACCTCGCCGATGGCGTGAGTGCCGACGACCTGCTCCTCTCGGTGCAGGGTCGCATCGAGCACGAGTTTGGGATGCTCGACGACGGCAGCAGCGCCTGGCTCATCACCGAGGCTGCCGCGGCCACCGACCTCGCGGCGTGGTTCACGAAGATGCGGTTCATGATGCGCGTCGAGGTGCTCGACCGCAGCGACGACATCTTCCCCGTCGGAACCCTGGCCGACCGTGACCTTGGCGCCACCCTCGTGTGGCGCGATCCCTGGGCGCAGGGGGCGATCGGTGGCGTGACCTACGCCGCCACCGGCAACCACCCCGGCACCGCCTACACCCTGCAGTTGCACCTGCTCGAGGCCGACGCCTACCGCGCCGCCGCGCAGGCCGAACAGGTTGCGGGCGTCGACGCGCTTGAAGCCCTGCGCATCGCCGCGTGGCGACCGCGCGAGGGCCGCGAGTTTGACGACCGCGTGCTGCCGCACGAGCTCGACCTGCTGCGCAGCGCCGTGCACCTGACGAAGGGCTGCTACCGCGGGCAGGAGACGGTCGCGAAGGTGCACAACCTCGGGCATCCGCCGCGGCGTCTCGTGCAGCTCGACCTCGACGGCACCATCGCCCAGCCGGGCGCGCTCGTGTACGTGCCCGGCAACGACAAGCCCGTCGGCCGCGTGACGTCGTGTGCGAACCACTTCGAAGACGGTCCCATCGCGCTCGCGATCGTGAAGCGTGGCACTGATGTGGCCGCCCAGCTCGAGGTGGCCGACGGCGACGACGCGCGCATCGCGGCGGCACAGACAGTGATCGTGCCACAGGGCGCCGGCAGCACGGTCGACCTCAGCGCCTTCCGCGGCCGCTAACCAAGCCCGCGCACGCTGTGACGAATGTCACGGCGAAGTCGTGACGCTTCAGCGAGCCTGGGCGTTGGCCTGCGACGCATGCTGGTGGCATGAACACCGAACGCAGCTCCGGCACCGCACTGCAACTCACGGGCGTCACGAAATCCTTCCGTGTAGGCACCGAAACGGTCCGCGCCGTCCGAGGCATCGACCTCTCCATTCAACGCGGCGAGATCGTCGCGCTTCTCGGCGCGAACGGCGCCGGCAAGACCACGACGCTCGACATGGTGCTGGGCCTCACCCCGCCCACCTCGGGCGAGGTGCGTGTGCTTGGTGACACCGCCGAGCACGCGGTCGCAGGCGGCCGCATCTCGGCCGTGCTGCAGACCGGCGGCCTGCTGCGCGACCTCAAGGTCGGCGAGACCGTGAAGCTCATCGCGAGCACGTACCGCCACCACCTCGACGTGGACGAGGTGATGCGTCGCACCGGCCTCGAACGGCTCGCGAATCGCATGGTCTCGAAGTGCTCCGGCGGCGAGCAGCAGCGGCTGCGCTTCGCGCTCTCGCTGCTCTCGGAGCCCGAACTGCTCATTCTCGACGAGCCGACCGCGGGCATGGACGTCAACGCCCGCCGCGAGTTCTGGGGCACCATGCGCAAAGAGGCGCTCGAGGGCCGCACGATCATCTTCGCGACGCACTACCTGCAGGAGGCCGACGAGTTCGCCCAGCGCATCGTCATGATGGCGGGCGGCGAGATCGTCGCCGACGGCAGCGTCTCCGAAATCCGCGCCCTCGCGGGCCGCAAGCACGTGTCGGCCAGGTGGGCGGATGCGCGCGACGAGGAGCTCGCGCGGGTCGCGGGCGCCGAGCGGGTCCTTCGCCGCACTGGCGAGCGCGTCACCTTCGAGTCGGGCGACGCCGACGCGACCGCGCGCTACCTCCTCACCGAGACCACCGCATCCGACCTCGAAATCGTCGCGGCCAGCCTCGACGACGCCTTCAGCGCCCTCACATCGACCGACCGCACGCCAGCCACGACCAAGTAGGAGCCAGAGATGTCTGCAACTGCCGCCGCACCCGCATCCACACCCCGCAACGCCACCAAGGTTTCTGGCACCAACATGATCGGCACCTATGTGCGCATCGAGCTCGTGCGCCAGATCCGCCAGGTCTCGAACCTCGTGTTCATGGTCGGCCTGCCGCTCATGCTCTTCCTCATCTTCGGCGCCATGCAGGAGTATTCGACGACCGAACTCCCGAACGGCAACGGCAACGTGTCGGCCTCGATCATGGTGTCGTTCGCGTCGTACGGTGCGATCACCGCCACCGCAGGGCTGGCCGGCTCGGCTGCGATTGAGCTGCAGCAGGGCTGGGGCCGCCAGCTCGGCATCACCCCGTTCCGCGGCACGCACTTCCTCGTCTCGAAGACGATCGTGGCGATGGTGCTCGCGCTGCTGCCGGTCGGCGTCATCTTCCTCGCCGGTGCCCTGACCACGGCCCGCCTCGACGGTTGGATCTGGGTCGCGTGTGGAGTGCTTGTGCTCGTGCCGGCTGTCGTGTTCTCGCTCTACGGGCTCGCGATCGGCACGCTGTTCCGCAGCGAGACGGCGGTGGGCGCCGCGAGCGGCATGATCGTGATCTTCATGTTCCTCGGCAACGCCTTCATGCCGCTGTCGGGCTTCCTCTTCGACCTCTCGCCCTTCACCCCGGTTTGGGGCGTCATGCAGCTCGCCCTGTGGCCGCTGCAGGAGGGCACCGTGCTCAGCGCCGACAACCTCACGCAGTACGAGCTCTGGCAGCCGATCACCAACGTCGTGGTGTGGGGCGTCATCTTCGCCGGGCTAGCCGTACTCGGGGCGCGCCGCGGCACGAGCCGCCGCTGACTCCAGCCTCTAGGCTGATGGCACTGTGAAGCGAATCCTGCGATACGAAGATCTCTACGCCGGGGTGTGGCTGGTTTTCCTGTTCCTCCCGGTGCTGTTCGTTGCGCTCTATTCAGACGCCGGCGTGTGGTGGGACGTCGGGGCCTACGTCGCCATTGCCGCGTTCGCGGTGATCTACATCGTGGTCTTCCGGTGCATGATCGCCCGCGATATGCCGTCGATCGTTGCCGGTGCTCGCCCCAACCTCGGCTTGGCGAGCATCGGCACGGTGCTGCTGCTCGGCTGCATCGCGATCACGGTGCCCTCGCTTGGCCCCAACGCGACCGCGATGATGCCGTTCCTCGCGGCGCTGTGGATGTGGGCACTGCCGATGGGCCTCGCGATGTTCGCGGCGGCGGTGTGGTGGTTCGTGTCGATGGGGTTCATCTGGCTCTTCCTCGGCCCCGACATGGCGAGCGTCTGGATCGGCCCGACCATGGCGCTCCTGTTCATCTGCTTCTTCCGCTTCTTCAACGAGCGCGCGGCGCGCGAGGAGTCGCTCGCGACCGAGCTCGCGACGGCACGTGAACGCGAGGAGATCTCGCGCGATGTGCACGACCTGCTCGGCCACTCGCTCACGGCGGTGTCGCTCAAGGCACAGGTGGCGCGTCGCTTTCTGCGCACCGAACCGGACCGCGCCGAGGCCGAGCTCGAAGAGCTCTTGCAGCTCACGCAGCGTTCGCTCGAGGAGGTGCGTGGTGTCGTGGGGCGCATGAGCACGCCCGACCTGGCGTCGCAGCTCGCCGCGGCGCGCGAGGTGCTCGAGGCCGCCGAGGTTCACGTCGAGGTGCGCGGCGCGAGCGAGCGGGTGCCCGCGCCGCGCCGCGCCCTGTTCGCCTGGGCCCTGCGAGAGGGCACCACGAACGTCGTGCGCCACGCGCAGGCCGCGAACGTGACGATCACCCTCGAGCCGGACCGCCTCGAGGTCGCCGACGACGGCCGCGGCATCTGCGCAGAGGAGGGCCACGGGCTGACCGGGCTGCGTCGCCGCATCGAGGATGCTGGGGCCACCCTGCGCCTGCGACCCACGAACGCGGCGCTTGAGCGCCCCGGCACCCAACTCATCGTGGAGTACGAGTCATGAGCATCCGCATCCTTATTGCCGACGACCAGGACCTGATTCGGGGTGCCCTCGCGGCGCTGCTCGGGCTCGAGGAGGATCTCGAGATCGTCGCGCAGACCGGCCGAGGCGACGAAGTTGCGCAGCTCGTGGAGGAGCACGACGTCGACGTGGCCCTGCTCGACATCGAGATGCCCGGACGCAACGGCATCGACGTCGCGGCCGAGCTCACGAACTCGGGCTCGGCGTGCCGCGCCCTCATCGTCACGACGTTCGGCCGCCCGGGCTACCTTCGTCGCGCCATGGCCGCGGGGGCACGGGGCTTCGTTGTGAAGGACACTCCGGCCGAGCAACTCGCGAAGACGATCCGCGAGGTCGCCGCGGGGCGCCGCGTCGTCGACCCCGTGCTCGCGGCCGAGTCGATGGGTGTGGGGGAGAGCCCGTTCAGCCCGCGTGAGGCCGAGGTGCTCGCCGCCGCGGCCGACGGGGCGAGCGTGCGCGAGGTTGCCGCGCGGGTGCATCTTTCGGCAGGCACCGTGCGAAATCACCTCTCGGCGGCCATCGGCAAGACCGGCGCCGGCAACCGTGCCGAGGCCGCGCGGATTGCTCGGGATCGCGGATGGTTATTGGACACGTGACCTCGCTACGCTGAAGTCATGAACGCACCGCTCACGCTCATCCTCGTCCGCCACGGTCAGAGTGACTGGAACGAAAAGAATCTCTTCACCGGTTGGGTCGACGTCGACCTCACGGAGCAGGGTCGCGCGGAGGCCAAGCGCGCCGGCGAGCTGATCCGCGACGCCGAGCTCGCACCCGACATCCTCTACACCTCACTGCTTACGCGCGCCATCGAGACCGCGAACATTGCGCTGAAGGAGGCCGGGTTCAACTGGATTCCGGTGAAGCGCGACTGGCGCCTCAACGAACGTCACTACGGCGCGCTGCAGGGCAAGAACAAGGCGCAGGTGCGTGACGAGTTCGGCGAGGAGCAGTTCATGACCTGGCGCCGCTCGTATGACACGCCGCCGCCCGCCATCGCCGACGACAACGAGTTCTCGCAGATCGGCGACCGCCGCTACGCCTCCCTCGGCGACGACGCGCCGCGCACCGAGTGCCTCAAGGACGTGCTCGAGCGACTCCTGCCCTTCTGGGAGTCCGACATCTCCGGCGACCTCAAGGCTGGCAAGACCGTACTCGTCGCAGCGCACGGTAACTCGCTGCGCGCGCTCGTGAAGCACCTCGACGGTATCTCGGACGACGAGATCGCCGGGCTGAACATCCCCACGGGCATTCCGCTCGTCTACCAGCTCGACCCCGAGACGCTGCAGCCCGTCGCCCCGGCCTCCTACCTCGACCCAGAGGCAGCTGCCGCGGGTGCCGCAGCCGTCGCAAACCAGGGCGCCCAGAAGTAGCGATCGCCAGTAGAGAACGGCCCGTCTCCGCTTGGAGACGGGCCGTTCTTCGTTGCGGTGTCGAGCGGGACTAGGCTTCCTGCTCGGTGCCCTCCTGCTGGTAGCGGATGCGCTTCGCAATCGACACGGCGTGGTCGGAGAAGCGCTCGAGGTAGCGGTTCGCGAGGGTCGCGTCGACGACCTGGGTCGGCGAGGCCTCCTGATTGCCGTCCTGCTCGAGCTCGCCGAGGGTGTCGAGCACCTGCTTGTGCCTCGCGTCGATTTCGTCGTCAGCCGCAACGATCTCGTCGATGAGGCGGGGCTCTTCGCTCTCGAAGAGTCGCACGAGACGCTCGGCCTGCGCAACGTCGAGCGCACCCATTTCGAGGAGGTGCTGACGCACCTGCGAGGCGCCCGACTCCTCGGGGTAGCGCATGCGGGCGAGCTGCGCGATGTGCGCGGCGAGGTCGCCCATGCGCTCGAGCGACCCACTCATGCGCATCGTCGAGACGATGAAGCGAAGGTCGTTCGCGACCGGCGCTTGCATGAGCAGGATCTCGAGAGTGAGGTCGTCAAGCTGAGCCGTCTGCTCGTCGATCTTGAGGTCATCACCGATGACCTCGTCAGCCACGGCGACGTCGGAGTGCGCGAACGAGGCGAGGGCACGAGTCATGGCCGACTGCACGTGGTTGGCAACGTTGACGAGGCCGCCCTGCACCTGGGCGAGCTCCTGCTGGAAAATTTCACGCATGATCTGTCCTTCGATGGAAGTGGAACTTAGTGGGCTTATGCCAAAAAGAAGGGCCGATGAACTCGGGTTTGGTTCTCCACGCTAGTGGCTGCCGGTGACGTGGCGGTGAACAGTACGCGCCAAACCGGTGATTGCCGAACCCAGGGCAGTGACAACCGACGGCTCCTATGCTTAAGCGTTGTGAGTCCCGGCTTGATTTTCTTCCTCGCGATCCTGACGGGCGTTGTCATCGGCATCGTCGGCACCTCGGTGGTCTTTCTCGCGCGACGAAATCGGGCTGAGGTCGCCGCGCTGCGGAACCCGCACGTGCCCCAAGGTGTTGAGGAGGTGCTGCGGGCGCTGCCGCAGACCGCGATCGTCGCCGACCCCTCGCACAACGTCGTTCGGGCCTCGGACAACGCCTACACTTCGGGCCTCGTCTCGCGACCTGGCCGGCTGACGACCGACATTCACGACATCGCGTCGCGGGCCTGGCAGACCGGCAACGCCGTCGAAGAAGTCGTGCGGGTGCCTCGCGGCCCGTTCGGCTCGGTCGAACTGACCTATCGCGTCCGCGCGGCACTGCTCGAGCCCCGCTATGTGCTGATTCTCGCCACCGACATCACCGAGTCGCTGCGCGTCGAGGCCACGCGGCGCGACTTCGTCGCGAACGTGTCACACGAACTCAAGACGCCGATCGGCGCGGTCACGCTCCTCGCTGAAGCGGTGAAGGAGGCCGCCGACGATCACGACCAGGTGCAGTACTTCTCGGACCGCATGCTGCTCGAAGCGGAACGGCTCGCGCGCCTCACACGCGAACTCATCGACCTCTCGAGGCTGCAGGCGATGGACACGCTCGAAGAGGCCGACGACGTCGAGGTGTCCGACATCGTCGAACAGGCCATCGAGCTCGCGCGCGTCAACGCCGAGCGCAAAGACATTCGGGTGCACGCGAAGATCACCGAGGGGCTCGTCGTGTGGGGCGACGAGCGACTGTTGCTCATGTGCTTCCAGAACCTCATCACGAATGCGATCACGTACTCGCCGGTCGGCTCGCATATCGGCATCGGCGCGCGCCGACTCGGCGACGTCATCGAGGTCTCGGTGGCCGACCGTGGAATCGGCATCTCGGAGGACGACCAGAAACGCATCTTCGAGCGGTTCTACCGCGTCGACGCCGCGCGTTCACGCAACACCGGCGGCACCGGGCTCGGTCTCAGCATCGTGCGGCACATCATCGAAAACCACGGCGGTGAGATTCGTGTGTGGTCGAAGCTCGGTTCGGGCTCGACGTTCACGGTGCGCCTGCAAGCGGCGGATGCGCGCCGCTCAGGCCGCGACGAGACGACCGAGAGCATCCGCTTGCCCAACAAGGTCACGTCTTAACACCCGAACATGCAGCACGCCTGCAGGTTCACGAAACGTTTCCCCGCCGTATGCACAATGGAGACGTGACACGAATCCTGATCGTCGAAGACGAGTCATCCCTGAACGAACCGCTCGCATTCCTCCTCAAGCGGGAGGGCTACGAGACCGCGATCGCCGAAACCGGCACCGACGCGGTCGAACAGTTTGAGCGCGACGGGGCCGACCTCATCCTGCTGGACCTCATGCTGCCCGAGATGCAGGGGACCGAGGTGTGCAAGCGCATCCGCGCCACCTCGACCGTGCCGATCATCATGCTCACGGCGAAGGACTCCGAAGTCGACATCATCGTCGGCCTCGAACTCGGTGCCGACGACTACGTCACGAAGCCATACTCGACGCGCGAGCTGCTCGCCCGCGTGCGCGCCGTGCTGCGCCGCAGCGAGGTCGACTCGGAGGACGAAGACGAGAGCATCGTCCAGGTCGGTGACATCCGCATGGACATCGATCGCCACACCGTGCTCGTGCGCGGCAACCTGACGCAGATGCCGCTCAAGGAGTTCGAGTTGCTCGAGTACCTCATGCGCAACGCGGGGCGCGTGCTCACGCGCAGTCAACTCATCGACCGCGTGTGGGGACCCGACTACTACGGCGACACGAAGACGCTCGATGTGCACATCAAGCGCATCCGCTCGCGCATCGAGGTGACCCCGTCGTCGCCGAAGCTGCTCGTTACCGTGCGAGGGCTCGGCTACCGCTTCGAGGGCTAGGCGCGCCACACGCAAAGAGGGAGGGCCCCAAGCGATCGTTTGGGGCCCTCCCTCTTTGGCTGCGTGGTCTTAGCCGACCGGTGCGTTCTCGGCGCCGGTCGACTGCTGCGGCAGGAGCGTCTGGTATTCCTCGTGGACCGAAGCGGCGTCGTCGTCGCCGAGCACGGGCACCGCGTGAGTTGCTTCGACCGTCTGGCGAGCGCCGTCGGCGTCGGTGTAGGAAGCCTGGAAGGTCACCTCGACCGTCGTCCCGGTGGTGAAGTCACCCTGCACGAGCTGCTGGCCCTGGTCGCCGAAGCCGACGTCGGTGAGCTGCTGGCCCGGGGTGTAGGTGAGGGGGACGTTCACCGTCGTGCCTTCGATGTCGAGGGTGAGCTGGGCGTCTTCGGAGGTGGTATTGATTGCGGTGAAGACGAGGTTCGCCTCAGTGCCAGCGTCGTTGGTGAGCAGCAGCACGTTGCGCGCGTGCACGTCGCCGAGGTCGATGTTGACGCCATCGCTCGCCGCGTACTCCATGGTCGTGCGCTGCGGGCTGAACATGTTGCAGCCGGTCAGGCCTGCAGCAAGCGCAAGAGCCAGGGCGGATGCGGCAACGGCACGGATCTTCACGGCAGGGGCCTCCCGGTGTGGTTGCGAACCGTTCCCGGTTCGCCCAATAAAGCTGTGCCAAGCCTAGCGGATTGTAGGGGCTACACCGTGCACCGCGGCGGCGGCGCGGAATAGTAGCACTCCTCCGTGATAGAATGGGGCGTTGGAGAAAGGGGCCCATCTATGAATCTTGAGGTCGGCGAGACCGTCGTTTACCCGCACCACGGCGCGGCAACGATCGAAGAAGTCAAGACTCGCATCATCAAGGGTGAAGAGCGGACCTACCTGAAGCTCAACGTTTCGCAGGGCGACCTGACGATCGAGGTGCCGGCTGAGAACGCCGAACTTGTCGGCGTGCGCGACGTTATCGATGAGCGTGGCCTCCAGGAGGTCTTCGACGTCCTCCAGGCGCCGATCACCGAGGAGCCCACGAACTGGTCGCGACGCTACAAGTCGAACCAGGAGAAGCTCGCGTCGGGTGACGTGCTCAAGGTGTCGGAGGTCGTGCGCGACCTGTGGCGCCGCGACCAGGACAAGGGCCTGTCGGCCGGCGAGAAGCGCATGCTCGCGAAGGCGCGACAGGTGCTCGTGAGCGAGCTCGCGCTCGCCGAAGAAATTGACGAGGGTGCCGCAAACGAGCACCTCGACAAGGTGCTCGCGGCCTAGTTCCGCGGTGACAACTATGCACCTGGGGGTGCCCTGTACCGGCGTCGTAATTGTGGCGGCGGGCAGTGGCACCCGCCTTGGTTTTGGGGTGCCGAAGGCCTTCGTGGAGCTCGCCGGTGAGCCCATGCTCGCGCACACGGTTCGCGCCCTCGACGCGCTCCCCGGCCGCGTGGCCGTCGCGATTGCCACCCCGCCGGCAGATGCCGAGCGCGGTGGTTACGCCCAGGGGCTGCTCGTGGGGCTCGCCGAGCGAATCGGCAGCGACCGACTCGTCAGCGCCGCCGTCGTTGAAGGTGGCGCGACGCGCTACGACTCGGTGCAGGCGGCCATCGCGCAGCTGCCTGACGACTGCGACGTCATTCTTGTGCACGACGCGGCCCGTGCCTTGACGCCCGGCGAACTGCACGAGCGCGTCGCTGGTGCGGTGCGGGCCACCGGCCACGGCGCCGTGCCCGGCCTGCCGGTCGTCGACACGATCAAACGCATCGATGGCGCCGGACTCGTGCTCGAGACCGTTGATCGCGCACCGCTGCGCGCGATGCAGACGCCGCAGGGTTTTCCCGCGGATGCGCTGCGTCGCGCCTACGAGCGGGGGAGCGTCGCCGACACCGACGACGCGGCAACATTTGCCGCCGCGGGCGGCCGGGTCGAGATCATTCCCGGTCACGAGGACGCCTTCAAGATCACGACGCCGCACGACCTGGCGCGGGCCGAACGCGAACTCGCGCGCCGAGCGGGTGTCGCGGTCGAACTGCGCGTTGGCGTCGGCACCGACATTCATGCCTTCGACGACCATTCGCCATGTTGGCTCGCCGGGCTGCATTTCCCGGGGGAGCCTGGCCTCTCCGGCCACAGCGACGGCGACGCGGCGAGTCACGCGCTCGTCGATGCACTGCTCGGCGCTGCTCGCCTCGGCGACATCGGCAGCACCTTCGGCACCGACGACCCGCGCTTCGCGAACGCGCACGGCGAGGTCTTCCTGCGCGCGACCCGTGAGCTGCTCGAGTCGGCCGGGTGGCGCATCCGCAACGCGAGCGTGCAGGTCATCTGCCGCCGTCCCCGGTTCGGCCGCCGCGCCGAGGAGGCCTCGGCGTTCCTCAGTGAGGTGCTTGGTGCACCGATTTCGGTGAGCGCGACGACGAGCGACGGGCTTGGATTCATGGCCCGCACGACCGACGGCGGCGTGTTCGCGATCGCCACGGCGCTGCTCGACAACGAGAACCTAAGATAGAGGGCGTGACTCAGCGCCTTTACGACACTCGACTGCAATCGCTCGTCGACTTTGCTCCGCTCCGCCCGGGCGAGGTATCGCTGTACGTCTGCGGCCCGACGGTGCAGTCGGGACCCCATCTCGGGCACCTGCGCTCGGCGCTCATCTATGACCAGATTCGCCGTTGGTTCACGCACGAAGGGTACCGCGTGACCCTCGTGCGTAACGTGACCGACATCGACGACAAGACGCTCGCGAACGCGACGCCGGAGGAACCCTGGTGGGCATTGGCGTACCGCGTCGAGCGCGAGTTCGGCGAAGTCTATGGCGCGCTGCGCATCCTGCCGCCGACGTACGAACCCCGCGCGACGGGGGTAATTCCTGAAATACAGGAGCTCATCTCCCGCCTCATCGAGCGGGGCCACGCCTACGCCGTGAACGACGGCTCGGGCGACGTCTACTTCGACACCGCGAGCTGGCCGGCCTACGGCGAACTCACGCATCAGCGGCCGGCCGACATGGTCGACGCCGCGGACGGCCCCGCGCGCGCGAAGCGCAATGCGACCGACTTCGCGCTCTGGAAGGGGCGCAAGGCCGACGAGCCCGCCTCTGCGGCGTGGGCGTCGCCCTGGGGCGAGGGGCGCCCGGGCTGGCACATCGAATGCTCGGCGATGTCGACGAAGTATCTCGGCCCCGCCTTCGACATTCACGGCGGCGGCCGCGACCTGCGCTTCCCTCACCACGAAAACGAACTCGCGCAGTCGAAGGCCGCGGGCGACGACTTCGCGCAGTACTGGCTGCACAACGGTCTCGTCTCGCTCGGCGGCACGAAGATGTCGAAGTCGGTCGGCAACACCATCTCGGCGACCGAGCTGGTGCACACGCGCCGGCCCATCGTCGTGCGGTACCTGCTCGGCACCGGCCACTATCGCTCGACGATCGAGGCGGGTGACAGCGCCTACGACGAGGCGGAGGCCGCGTTCTCGCGCATCGAGAACTTCCTCGAGCGTGCGACGCGCCTCGTTGGGGAGGTGGACGCGGCGGCCGAGCTCCCGGAGGCATTCGAGGCGCACTTGCGCGACGACTTCTCGGTGCCGCAGGCGCTTGCCGTCATCTTCGACACCGTCTCCGAGGGCAACAACGGGGTCTCGGCGGGGGACACCGAGGGAGTGAGGGCGTCGGTGGCGCTCGTGCGCGGGATGCTCGACATCCTCGGCCTCGATCCGCTCGCCGACGAATGGGCGCAGGACAACGCGGGTGCGTCGCTTGAGCCCGTGCTTGACAAGCTCGTCGGCGAACTACTCGAACAGCGCACCGCGGCGCGCACAGCCAAAGACTGGGCCGCCGCCGACCGGATCCGCGACGGACTCGCCGCGGCCGGCATCACGATTGAAGACAGCCCGCAAGGACCACACTGGAGCGTGAACGAATGACTAAGTCACAGAAGAAGGGCCCCGCGAAGGGCACCGGCGGCCTCGGCCGCAAGGCCCTCGAGGGTAAGGGTCCAACGCCGCGGGCGGAGGACCGTCACTGGGCGAAGGACCGCCGGCGCAAGCAGGCCGCCGACGCGAAGAACCGCCAGGCGCGCCCGCAGCAGCGGCAGCGCCGTGCGTCGTCGAGCGGACAAAATGACGCTGAGATGGTGACCGGTCGCAACGCGGCCGTCGAGGCACTGCGCGCCGAGATTCCTGCCACGACTTTGTACGTCGCGCAGAACATCGAGGTGGATGACCGTATTAAGGAGATCATTCAGCTCGCGGCGAAGCGACAGATTCCCATGCTCGAGGTGACCCGCCAAGAGCTCGACCGGATGGTGCCGTTCGACGCCGTGCACCAGGGCGTCGCGCTCAAGGTTCCGCCGTACGAGTACTCCGACCCGGTCGAGCTCACCGAGCGCGTGATCTCGCGCGGCGATGTGCCGCTGTTCGTGGCGCTGGACGGCATCACCGACCCCCGGAACCTCGGTGCAATCATCCGTTCGGTCGCCGCATTCGGCGGTCACGGTGTCATCGTTCCCCAGCGACGGGCCGCAGGTATGACCGCGACCGCGTGGCGCACCTCGGCGGGCGCGGCCGCGCGCCTGCCGGTCGCGCTCGCGAGCAACCTCACGAACACGATCAAGTCGCTCAAGCAGCAGGGCGTTTTCGTCATCGGCCTCGATGGCGACGGTGACGTCGAGCTTCCCGGACTCGACCTCGCGACCTCGCCGCTGCTCGTCGTCGTCGGTTCGGAGGGCAAAGGAATTTCGCGCCTTGTCGCCGAGCAGTGCGACGCGATCGTGTCGATTCCGATCGACGCGGCAACCGAGTCGCTCAACGCGGGCATCGCCGCGTCCGTCACCTGCTACGAGATTTCGAAGCTGCGCGCGGCCGCCGCCGAGGCGAAGGAAGCATTGCTCTAGTTGAGGCGAGTGCCGTCGTCGAGGCGGAACCGGTGCAAGCGCTGCCGGTTCGCCTCGAGGCGTACCTCATCACCGATCTGCGGGTGGTCGCGGCCGTCAACGCGCGCGACGAGTTGGATCTCTTCACCCGCGATCTCGCCGGAGCAGAACAGGTAGCCGTCGGAGCCAAGCTCCTCGACGAGCGTGACGCGCGCCGGGATTCCGCCCTCGTTCGTGAGACGGAGATCCTCGGCGCGGATGCCGACGCGTTCACCGTTTTCGGTCCAGAGGTTCATCGCCGGTGTGCCGATGAAGCTCGCGACGAACTCGTTTACGGGGCGGTCGTAGAGCTCCTGCGGCGTGCCGAGCTGCTGCAGCTTGCCCTCGTTGAGCACCGCGATGCGCGTGCCCATGGTCATCGCCTCGGTCTGGTCGTGCGTCACGTACACCGTCGTGGTGCCGAGCCGGCGCTGCAGCGAGGCGATCTGCGCTCGCGTTTGCACTCGCAGCTTCGCGTCGAGGTTCGAGAGCGGCTCATCCATGAGGAAGACCTGGGGCTCGCGCACGATGGCGCGTCCCATCGCCACGCGCTGGCGCTGGCCGCCCGAGAGCTCCGAGGGTCGGCGGTGCAGCAGGGGCTCGAGGTCGAGCAGCTTGGCCGCCTCGCGCACCTTCTCGTTGCGCTCGGCCTTCGAGACGCCGCGCGTCTTGAGGCCGAAGCCCATGTTCTGCTCGACCGTGAGGTGCGGGTAGAGCGCGTAGTTCTGGAAAACCATCGCGATGTCGCGATCCTTCGGCGCGACGTTTGTCACCTCGTCGTCGCCGATGAGAATGCGGCCGTCGTCGACCGGGTCGAGACCCGCGAGCATCCGGAGCGTCGTCGTCTTGCCACAGCCCGAGGGACCCACCAACACCAAGAACTCGCCGTCGGCAATCTCGATGCTGAGATCGTCAACGGCGTTTCGGGTGGCGCCGGGGAAGCGGCGCGAGACACTCGCGAAGGTAACTGCGGCCATACCGAGCAATCGTAGTCGGGTGTCGTTCAGCGCGCGGTGCCACGATGAGCAGACCTCCCATCGAGAACAAAAGGGGTCATATTCATGTCATTTGCAGGTCGCGTCGCATTGGTCACCGGAGCCGGCTCAGGCATCGGCGAAGCCATCGCGAAGGAGCTCGCCGCGCAGGGCGTCAAGGTCGTCGTTTCCGACATCAACGAGGACGGCGCGAACCGCGTCGTTGAGGAGATCACCGGCGCCGGGGGAACCGCCGCTGCCTTCGTCGCGAACACCGCGGTGAAGGAAGACAGCGAGAAGTCGGTCGCGTTCGCGATCGAGACCTACGGCAAACTCAACTACGCCGTGAACAACGCGGGCATCGGCGGCGCGAATGCCCCCGCCGGTCAGGTCGACCTCGACGACTGGGACCGCGTCATCGACATCAACCTCAACGGCGTGCTCTACGGCATGCGCTTCCAGATCCCCGCCATGCTCGAGGCCGGCGCCGCCGAGAGCGCCATCGTCAACATGGCCTCGATTCACGGGACCGTCGCGGCCCTCGGCAACGGCGCTTACACCGCCGCGAAGCACGGCGTTGTCGGGCTCACGAAGAACGCCGCCGCCGAGTACGGCGCGCAGGGCCTGCGCATCAACTCGGTCGGCCCTGCCTACATCAACACGCCCCTGCTCAAGCAGATGCCCGACGAGATGTACAACGCGCTCGCCGCCAAGCACCCGCTCGGTCGCCTCGGTGAGCCCGAGGAGGTCGCCAAGGTGGTGCGCTTCCTGCTCAGCGAGGACGCCTCGTTCGTGACCGGTGGCTACTACCTCATTGACGGCGGCTACACGGCCATCTAGCTCGTTACCGCAGCATCCCATCACCCCGTAGTATGGGATGCTGTTGCCGCCTTAGCTCAGCTGGTAGAGCATCTGTCTTGTAAACAGAAGGTCATCGGTTCGAACCCGATAGGCGGCTCCACGACTTCGCAGGGTTAAGGTGAGTCGCTACCACCGCACCCAGTAAAGGAGCCAGCACATGGCAATTGATCCGCAGCTTGCCGGTACTTGGCAGATCGACAACGCCCACTCCCGCGTCGGGTTCTCGACCCGCCACGCCATGGTGTCGCGCGTTCGCGGCGCGTTCAACAACGTGCAGGGCCAGGCCAGCATCAACGCCGAGAACCTTGGCGAGTCGAGCGTGCAGGTCACGATCGAGGCCGCGAGCATTGACACTCGCCAGCCGGAGCGCGACGATCACCTGCGCAGCCCTGACTTCCTCAACGTCGGCGAGTTCCCGCAGATCACGTTCGTCTCGAGCTCGATTGACGAGATCGGCGACAATCAGTTCATCATCACGGGCGACCTGACGATCCGCGGCATTACCCGTCAGACGTCGATCCCGCTCGAGCTCATGGGCGTCGAGCACGACCCGATGGGCGCAACGCGCGCGGGCCTCGAAGGCTCGCGACGCATTGACCGCCGCGACTGGGACGTCCGCTGGAACACCCCGCTCGACTCGGGCGGCGTGCTCGTCAGCGACAAGATCACGCTCGAGTTCGAGCTCTCGCTCGTTAAGCAGTAGCGGGCACGAACTCCAGGCTGACCGAGTTCATGCAGAACCGGTCGCCCGTGGGGGTGCCGTAACCGTCGGGGAACACGTGCCCGAGGTGCGAACCGCACTTCGCGCAGCGAACCTCGACGCGGCGCATGCCGAGCGTGTTGTCTTCGAGATACTCCACGGCGCCCTCACGCAGCGGCTCCCAGAAGCTGGGCCAGCCGCACCCCGCGTCGAACTTCGTCGTCGCGTTGAAGAGCTCGTTGCCGCAGGCGCGACACGTGTAGGTACCCGGACGTTCCTCGTTGAGCAGCGCACCGGTGAATGCCCGCTCGGTGCCGGCCTGTCGCAGCACCTGGAATTCCTGCGGGTTGAGCACCTCGCGCCACTGTGCGTCAGTGCGTTCAACTTCGTACGACATGGGACCTCCTGGATAGGCAAGTGTACGCGCGCCGCGAGGGCAAAGCGCCCGAGCGCGCGTAGGCTCGGGGCGAGCATTCCGCTTTTAGTTCAACACCACTGAGGAGGCGAATATGCCCGAAGCCGCAGGCGCGCTGCGCCAGTCGAGCCCGCCGCCACTCCACGACGAAGACCGAGCCCTGCTCGAGTTCGAGGCGGAGCATCCTTGCCATGGACGGGCGAAAGAGGACGCGATTCGCGCCCAGTTCGGCTATTCCACGGCTCGCTATTATCAGATTCTCGGTACGCTCATTGAGTCGCCCTCGGCGCTCGTCGCGTATCCGATGCTTGTGCACCGGCTCCGGCGGATGCGCGAGGCACGTCGAGCGCACCGATTCGGCACGGTCGACGGCCGCAACTAGCCCCACCCCTGCAGGAAGATTCAGCACACGTGAAGTACCCCAAGGATCGCTTCGACGACTTCCCCCGCACGCTCAAGCGCCGCGGGGCACACCGCGCACCGCGAACCTGGGCGTCGAAGTTCATGTCGTGGATCGTGGCGATCATCGCGTTCGTGCTGCTCGTCGGCATCGGCGTCGGCGTGATGTGGGCGATTGACAACCAGGTGCAGTTCACCGCCGACATGGGCGGGCAAGAAGAGACGACGTCGCCGACCGAGTCGAGCACCGCCGAAGCGACCCCGACGCCGACCGAGACGGGCCCCACCGCGACGGTGGATGCATCGCTCAGCGTCACGGTGCTCAACGGCATCGGCACGCCCGGCCTCGCGACCGCGGGCTCGGAGGCCATGACGAGCGGCGGCTGGACCGTCGGCACGGTCGCCGACGCCGACAGCTTCGACTACCAGACTACGAGCATTGTCGTCGCGAGCGAAGACCAGCGCGGCGCGGCGCTGGGCGCGCAGGAGACGCTCGGCTTCGGCGAGATCTCGGTCGACCCGAATATCGCCGCTGAGGGCACGCTCGTCGTGATTCTTGGCGCAGACGCAGCCGACGCGCTGCTATAACGGCCTCGTTGCCCTTCCCGTCACGCGAATTTCACGTGCCGGTTGCGCTTGCCACCTAGGGTGCCGCTATGGCTACCGGCATCGTGAAATGGTTCGACGCAGAAAAGGGTTTTGGGTTCATCACCGTTGATGGTGACACCACCCCCGCACAGGAAGTTTTCGTGCACTATCGCTCGATCGACATGAATGGTTTCCGCACTCTGCAGGAGAACCAGGCGGTCGAGTTTGAGGTGACGCAGGGTGACAAGGGGCCGCAGGCCGAGCATGTGCGCTCGCTCTAGGCGGACTCTCCTTGCACTCTCAGGGTGGGAGTGCCAACATTGGTATTAGCACTCCACGACACTGAGTGCTAATCCGAAGACCACTCAGGTCCTGAAAGGACGACACATTTATGTCGAAGATGATCGCCTTTGATGAAGAGGCTCGTCGCGGTCTCGAGCGTGGCCTGAACACGCTCGCTGACACCGTCAAGGTGACCCTCGGCCCGCGCGGCCGCAACGTTGTGCTCGAGAAGAAGTGGGGCGCCCCCACCATCACGAACGATGGTGTCTCGATCGCAAAGGAAATCGAGCTTGAGGACCCGTACGAGAAGATCGGTGCGGAGCTCGTCAAGGAGGTCGCGAAGAAGACTGATGACGTCGCCGGTGACGGTACGACCACCGCAACCGTGCTCGCCCAGGCCCTCGTGAAGGAAGGCCTGCGCAATGTTGCTGCCGGCGCCGACCCCATTTCGGTCCGCCGTGGCATTGACAAGGCCGTCGCCGCCGTCGTCGAGCACCTGCTCAACTCGGCCGTCGAGGTCTCGAGCAAGGGACACATCGCCGCGACCGCGTCGATCTCGGCCGCTGACCCGCACATTGGTCAGCTCATCGCCGAGGCGATCGACAAGGTCGGCCGCGAAGGCGTCGTGACCGTCGAAGAGTCGAACACCTTCGAGACCACCCTGGAGCTCACCGAGGGTATGCGCTTCGACAAGGGCTACCTGTCGCAGTACTTCGTCACCGACACCGACCGCCAGGAAGCGGTGTTCGAAGACCCGTACATCCTCATCGTCAACAGCAAGATCTCGAACGTGAAGGACCTCCTTCCCGTCGTTGACAAAGTGATGCAGGCTGGCAAACAGCTCCTCATCATCGCCGAGGACGTCGAGGGCGAAGCACTCGCGACCCTCGTGCTCAACAAGATCCGCGGCATCTTCAAGTCGGTCGCCGTCAAGGCTCCCGGCTTCGGCGACCGTCGCAAGGCGATGCTCCAGGACATCGCGATCCTCACCGGCGGCCAGGTCATCTCGGAAGAGGTCGGCCTCAAGCTCGAGAACACGAACCTCGACATGCTCGGTCGCGCACGCAAGGTCATCATCTCGAAGGATGAGACCACCATCGTTGAGGGCGCTGGCGAAGCCGCGCAGATCGAGGGTCGCGTCGCGCAGATCAAGCAGGAGATCCAGAACACCGACTCCGACTACGACCGCGAGAAGCTTCAGGAGCGCCTCGCCAAGCTTGCCGGTGGCGTTGCCGTCATCAAGTCGGGCGCGGCCACCGAGGTCGAGCTCAAGGAGCGCAAGCACCGCATTGAGGACGCTGTCCGCAACGCGAAGGCTGCGGTTGAAGAGGGCATCGTCGCTGGTGGTGGCGTTGCGCTGACCCAGTCGGGCTCGGCCATCGACGCCCTCGACCTCGTTGCTGACGAGGCGACCGGTGCCGCGATCGTCAAGTCGAGCCTTGACGCCGCGCTCAAGCAGATCGCCCTCAACGCTGGCCTCGAGCCGGGAGTTGTGGCCGAGAAGGTCCGCGGCCTCGAGACCGGTCACGGCCTCAACGCTGCGACGGGTGAGTACGTCGACATGATCGCCGAGGGCATCCTCGACCCGGTGAAGGTGACCCGCTCGGCGCTGCAGAACGCTGCGTCGATCGCCGGCCTGTTCCTCACCACCGAGGCTGTTGTCGCCGACAAGCCGCAGCCGGCTGGCGCCGCTGCTGCTGGTGACCCCACGGGTGGCATGGACTTCTAGTCCCTGGCACCAACTGATACCGCGAAGGCGGGCGACTCCTATGAGTCGCCCGCCTTCGCCGTTGTTAGACGGTGAACAGGCGAATCACATCGTTCTCGGTGTTGCCGTAGTGGACGCCCGCCGAGGAGAGCGCCTGATTGATCTGCTCGATCGACGTCTCGACCTGGCCCTGGGTCGACTTCCATTGGTCGACGACGCTCTGGAACTGGGCCTGTGCCTGGCCCTGCCACGAGCCCTGCAGGCTCGTGAGGTGCGTTGTGAGCTGATTGGCGGCGGTGCGGACCGACTCGATGTCGGCCTGCACCGTCGAGACCGCGCTCTGAATGATTTCGCTGTCGACGGTGAACTTTGCCATGTGGGGCTCCCTTCCTGCGGCCCCACATCCTTGGTTCATGCGAGGCACGGCCCCAAAGGTAGAGCCCGGCGTTTTGCGCGCCGGGCTCTATGTCACGATTCTGTGGAGGGCTCTTCATCCACAGGTGGCGCCATGAGCAGGGGGAAGCTCAGGCGGAATGTGGCACCGCCACCGGGAGTCTCGACCACGTCGACCGTGCCCTCGTGCGTCTGTAGGATCGCCGACACGATGGCGAGGCCGAGGCCTGTGCCGCCGGTGTCGCGCGTACGCGAGGTGTCGGCGCGCCAGAATCGCTGGAAGATCTGCGCTCGGCTCTGTTCGGGGATGCCGTCGCCGTGGTCGATTATCTCGACGATGGCGCGCTCGCGGGTCACGTCGATGACGACCCCGAGCTCGATGGGCGTGCCCTCGGGAGTGTAACGCAGGGCGTTGCCGACGATGTTCTGGATGGCCTGGCGCACCTTGTCGCTGTTGCCATAGATCATGGCGGGCACGTCGTCGTCCGACGCGAACTCTTCGCCGCCCTCGAGCGGTTCGCTTGCTGTCTCGGCGGTCGCGTCGGGCTGCTCGCTCGGGCCCCCCGGCGAGGAGCGTCGTCGCAGGCGTAGAACGCGGGCCAGGCGGCCACGCGTGGTGCCCTTGACGGGTTCGGGTGCATCGGTGTCGGGCTCGGGTTCGGTGGGGGCATCCGTCTCGACCGGCAGGTCGGTGAACGCCGTCTCCTCGGGCCGGTACGGGTGATCCTCATCAGCGACGAGCACCGTCGGATGCACGCGGATGGTGCGGTCGGGCGCCTGCGCGCGGGTGTCCATCGCCGCATCCTCGACGAGCGGCTCGAGGTCGAGCACATCCTTCGCCATCTCGCGGTTCTCGTCGAGTCGCGCGAGCTGCAGCAGGTCTTCCACCAGGCCGCCCATGCGCTTTGCCTCGCCCTCGATGCGGTCCATTGCCTGGCCGACCTTGGTCGGCTCGTCGAGCGCGCCCATGCGGTAGAGCTCGGCGTAGCCGCGCACGGTGACCAGTGGCGTGCGCAGCTCGTGCGAGGCATCGCCGACAAACCGGCGCATCTGGCTGATCGTCCTATCTCGCTCATTCAGCGCCGAGTCGATCTGCCCGAGCATCGAGTTCAGCGAGCGCGAGAGCCGGCCCACCTCGGTGTTCGGGGTGGCCTCGGGCAGGCGCTGGTCGTAGTCACCGGCCGCGAAGTTCATGGCGGTTGACTCGACCTTACGCAGCGGCCGCAGTGTCGCTGAGACGAGCATGCGGGTGAGCACGGCCGCGAAGATGAGCACCGAGAGGCCGAAGCCGAAGAAGATGGCGAGGAAGCTCGCCATCGTCGCGTTGACGCTCGACATCGGCATCGCGACGATGAGTGTGCCGAACACCTGGTTCGAGTTGTATTGGTCTTCCGGAACCACCACCGCGCGCCAGGGCGCGCCGAGCCCATCCTTCAGCTCGTAGATCGCGAAGCCAGCGCCGCTATTGCTGTCGAACTTGAGCTCCATGGTCGACAGGTCGGGCGCCACTGAACGCGGCTGCCACTCCCAGTTGTCGACCATGACCTGGCCCGAGTCATCGACGACCGCGACGTAGTACGGCTGCGGCGCCGTGCGGATGTTCTCGAAACCGAACTCGCCCGTGCTCGCGTCGCCGCCGAGCACGAGCGTCGGGTCGGCGGCGATCGAACGTAGGCTCGCGTCGAGCTGCCCCACGAGCGTGGGTCGCAGCAGCAACGTGGTGCCGCTGCCCGCAATCACCAGAGAGAGGGCGAGCAGCACCACGTTGACGATCGTGAGCTGGTTTCGGAGGGAAAACTGATCCCACCGCGAGGGGCCGGAGGTCAAACGAGTTACGCCTTGACCCCGGGAACCTTGAGCATGTAGCCGAAGCCACGCTTCGTCTGAATCAGCGACTCCGACGTGTGCGCGTCGAGCTTGCGGCGCAGGTACGAGATGTAGGACTCGACGATGCCCGCGTCACCGTTGAAGTCGTACTCCCACACGTGGTCGAGGATCTGCGACTTCGACAGCACTCGGTTCGGGTTGAGCATGAGGTAGCGCAGCAGCTTGAACTCGGTGGGGGAGAGGTCCACCGGCTCGTCGTTGATGAACACCTCGTGCGTGTCCTGGTCCATCGTGAGGTCGCCGACTCGAATGACGGCCTCCTCTTCGGTGTGCATCGTGCGGCGAAGAATAGCCTTGATGCGGGCGACGATCTCGTCGAGGCTAAAGGGTTTGGTGACGTAGTCGTCGCCGCCCGAGTTGAGGCCTTCGATCTTGTCGTCGGTGTCGTCCTTGGCAGTGAGGAAGAGGATCGGCGACACGTACCCAGAGGCACGAAGGCGCTTGGTCACGGCGAAGCCGGACATGTCGGGCAGCATGACGTCGAGCACGATCAGGTCGGGCTCCTCGTCAATGACGGCCGCAATCGCGCCCGCGCCGTTGCCTACCGTGCGCACCATGAACCCTGCAAAGCGAAGGCTCGTCGAGAGCAGCTCGCGAATGTTCGGCTCGTCGTCTACCACCAGGATTTTTGGTCCAGCATCAGTCATGCAGCTATTTTGGCGCGAGCTTGCTGAATGCCGTCTGATGCGCGGTTATGCGGAAGTTATGTGTCGATATCTTGGAGCGCATGGCTCGTTATCTGCACGGACACGCACCCTCGGTGCTCGCATCGCACACCGTTCGCACCGCTGAGAATTCCTGCGGTTATCTGCTGCCACATTTGCGGGAGGGGATGCGCGTGCTCGACGTCGGCTGCGGCCCAGCGACCATCACGCTCGACCTCGCCGCGCTGGTCGGACCGAGCGGACAGGTGACGGGCCTCGAACTGTTCGAGGAGACGCTCGAGCTCGGGCGAACTGAGGCCTCGAGGCGTGGCGACGACCGCACTCGCTTCGAGGCGGCCGACGTCATGGCGCTGCCCTATGACGACGGCAGCTTCGACGTCGTGCACGCCCACCAGGTGCTCCAGCACCTCACCGATCCGGTCGCCGCGCTCCGCGAGATGTGGCGCGTGCTCGCCCCCGGAGGCGTCCTCGCCGCGCGCGACGCCGACTACGCCGAGATGTCGTGGTACCCGCAGCCGCGCGAGCTCGACCGGTGGCGCGAGCTCTACCTCGCGGTCGCGCATGCGAACGAGGCGACGCCGGATGCGGCGCGTCACCTGCGCGCGTGGGCGCGGGCCGCGGCGCTCGAGAACATCAAGCTCGGCGCCTCGACCTGGACGTACGCCGACGAGGAGACCTGCGCGTGGTGGGGCAAGCTCTGGCAGAAGCGGGCGCTCACGTCGCGCTTCACCGAGGAGGTGCTCGAGCGCGAGCTTGCGGGCCAAGATGAGCTTGAGGCCATCTCGCACGCGTGGCAGGCGTGGGGCAGTGACCCCGACGCCATGTTCATCATGACGCACGGGGAACTGCTCGCCTTCCGTCAGGCGAACTAGCCGGCCGCGACCTAGCGCTTCGGCGACCAGCCGAGCGCTGGGCCGACGCGCGTCGCGAGCTGCTCGAGCATCTGCTTCCAGTCGGCGAGCTCCATCTCGAACGGCAGCTCGAACAGGAGGTCGTCGGCCGCCTGAATCGCGGCGTCGTTCGCGACGAACTCGAGAATGTCGTCGAGCGAGCCGAGCACATCCTTCGCGATGATCGTATTGCGGCCGACGATGCCCTCGGTGCGCGGGTTGCGGCCCTCGGCGTACGCGCGGTATTTCTCGACCTGCGCATCCGTCGCCCCGTCGGTGGGCACGATGACGCGGGCGACCGTGACACGCGAGCCGCCAGCGTCGCGATAGGCGTCGATCTGGTTGCGCTGCGCTGCGGAGAAGTTGGTGACGCCGTTCTCGGACGAGGAGATGTTGCTCACGAGCCAGTTCAGGCCCGCCTCGCCCGCCCACGCGGCCGACTTCAGCGAGCCGCCGCCGTACCAGAGCCGCTCCGCGAGCCCCTCGGAGTGCGGCTCGACGCGCTCCGAGTCAAAGTCGCCGCCGAAGCCCGAGTACGCCTCGAGCTCGCGCACCGGCTCGCCGCGCAGCAACGACCGGAGCCGCTCGATGCGGCCGTAGCCGTAGTCTTCCTCGCGCCAACCGGTGTCGAAGACGAGGTCGTTCGTCGCCTCCTCGTAGCGGGGCGGGTGCACGCTGAGACCGGGCAACACGCGGCCGCCGGTGAGCACATCCGCCGTCGCGAGGTCCTCCGCGAGCCGGAACGGGTTCTCGAACTCGACCGGAATCACGGCGTTGCCGAGCCCGAGGTGCGTTGTTTCACGCGCGAGGGCGCCGAAGAGCACCGCGGGCGAGGGCACGCCGTACTGCATGTGGCGCGTGCGCAGCCAGCCCGAGTCGAGGCCGAGCTCGTCGGCGAAGCGGAACAGGTCGATCGCATCCTCGAACCCGGCGCGCGGGGCGTCGCGTGCAAAGGGGACGAGGTGGATGAATCCGAGGTGGGTGAACGCCATGATGCTCCTAGCTTGCGGTGATGTCGTCCGCGTCGAGGATGGAGTAGGAATACCCCTGCTCGGCAAGGAAACGCTGTCGGTTCTGCGCGAAGTCCTGGTCAACAGTGTCGCGCGCCACCACGGTGTAGAACGACGCGGTGACGCCCGATGACGACGGGCGCAGGAGGCGACCGAGGCGCTGGGCCTCCTCCTGTCGCGAACCGTACGAGCCTGAGATTTGTACCGCCACCGAGGCATCCGGCAGATCGACCGAGAAGTTGGCGACCTTGGATACGACGAGGATCGGCTCAGCACCTGAGCGGAAGGCGTTGAACAGCTCCTCGCGCTCGGCGACCGGTGTCTGGCCGGTCACCTTCGGTGCGTGGAGCTCCTCGGCGATCGCGTCGAGCTGGTCGAGATACTGGCCGATGATCAGGATGCGCTCGCCCGCGTGCTTTTGCACGAGCCGGCGGGCGACATCGTGCTTCACCTCGGCGCTCGCCGCGATGCGGTAGCGGTCTTCGTCGCTCGCGCCGGCGTACTCCATGCGGGCCTCGTAGGGTAGGTCGACGCGCACCTCGAAGCACTCGGCGGGCGAGATGTACCCCTGCGCCTCGATCTCTTTCCAGGGCGCGTCGAAGCGCTTCGGGCCAATGAGTGAGAACACGTCGCCCTCGCGGCCGTCCTCGCGCACGAGGGTCGCGGTAAGGCCGAGGCGGCGGCGCGCCTGCAGCTCGGCCGTGAGCTTGAACACAGGGGCCGGGAGCAGGTGTACCTCGTCGTAGACGATGAGGCCCCAATCGAGCGCGTTGAGCAGCGACAGGTGCGCGTACTGGCCCTTCCGCTTCGCGGTGAGGATCTGATAGGTGGCGATCGTGACCGGCTTGACCTCTTTCACCTCGCCCGAGTACTCGCCGATCTCGTCCTCGGTGAGTGAGGTGCGGGCGAGCAGCTCGCTGCGCCACTGGCGCGCCGAGACGGTGTTCGTCACGAGAATCAGGGTGTTCGTGTCGGCCGCCGCCATCGCGCCGGCGCCGACGATGGTCTTGCCCGCGCCGCAGGGGAGCACGACGACGCCCGAGCCACCGGTGAAGAAGTGGTCGACCGCGTCGCGCTGGTAGTCACGCAGGCTCCAGCCGTCCTCATTGAGGTCGATCTCGTGGGGCGTGCCCGGCGTGTAGCCCGCGAGGTCTTCTGCCGGCCAGCCGAGCTTGACGAGCTGCTGCTTGAGCTCGCCGCGTGCCCAGTCCTCGACCCGCATCACGCCCGGCGCGAGCTCGCCGTGCAGCAGTGGCGCGATCTTCTTGTTTGACGAGACCTGCCGCAGCACCGATTCGTCGTTGCTGCGCAGCACGAGCCCACCGTCATCGTCACGGTCGACCGTGAGGCGGCCGTAGCGGTTCACGGTCTCGCGGAGGTCGATCGCGACGGCGTCGGGCACCGGGAACTTCGCGTACCGGTTCAGCGTGCCGAGCATCTCGTCGGCGTCGTGACCGGCCGCCCGAGCGTTCCAGAGGCCGAGCCGCGTAATTCGATACGTGTGGATGTGCTCGGGGGCCCGCTCGAGTTCGGCAAACACCGCGAGTTCGTGACGAGCCGCATCCGCGTCTGGGTGCGCGACTTCGAGCAGCACCGTGCGGTCGCTTTGAACGATGAGGGGTCCGTCAGCCATAACCTGCAAGTTTAGTCGCGTTCGGCGACCCGGGTGCCCTCGACCGCGACGATCGCGCGAAGCGGAACCGTGCGCTCGACCTCGGCTTCGGTATCGCGGGCCCGCAGCCGCTGCTCGGTGACCGAAATCGGCACGAGTTCGAGCTGCGCGGTTCGATCGCCGCCGAGCGCGATCTCGAGGCGGAGCTCAGCCCGATCGCGGCGCGCCAGCTCGAGCCGCCGGCGCAGCCAGGTCGCCTCGTCGTCGCGCTCGGGTTCGCCCGCGGTGTGTTCGGCGAGGGCGGCCGCGGCGGCGCGCAGGGTCGCGCTCGGGTCCGGCCGGTATACGGGGGCCGTGACCGGGTCGACGCCGCGACGCAGTTCGCCGTCGAGATCCTCGAGCGCCGCCGGGTAGCGCGCCTCGATGAGCGTGAGCAGCGTGGTTTCGGGGCTCGCGGCCGAGGCGAGCTCAGAGTCGGCCGGGCGCAGGGCGAGCGAACTCAGCGCGGTGTCGATGCGCAGGGTATCGAGCAGCTGCGGCGACTCGGCGCGCACTCGCGAGCTGATGCGGCCCAGATCGTCAACGTGCGCACGCACGCGCACCCGGCCGAAGCGTTCGGCGCTCGACTCGAGCAGGTAGGCGACCGGCTGCGGGATGCCCGTGAGCGAGAGTCGCTCGAGCTGCCCGCGGATGCCGGCGAGCGTGTCGCCAGCGAGCAGGGCTCGCTCGATCGAGGCCTGGGTCAGCCGAAACTGGCTCGCGAGGGCGCGGTGTTCGAGGTCGGCGACCCCGCGCAAAGCGGCATCGTCGGCGGCGCTGAGCGGGCCCGGCGCGATGATGGTTTGGTCGGGCTGCACGTAGACGCCGTGCACTGGCGGCGTGAGTTCGCCGGCGAGGAGGTCTCGGGCGTCGTCCGCGCGCCCGTCGAGCACGAGCGCGCCGAGCTTCGTGAGTGAGCCGTGTGCGGCGTCGGCGAGGCCGAGCGCAACCGCCGGATGCTCGGGGTCGCGCAGCCAAGTCGCCTCGCGCACCTCGTCGAGCGAGAGTTCGGCCAGCCACGCCTGCGCGAGCGTCAGCCACCGCTGCTCGATCGGGCGAGAGGAGAATTCGCGGCCGGATGCGGTGGGCGCCCAGATCTCACCGGCGGGACCAATGAGCTCGGCGTGGGCGAGCCAGGCGTACACGGCGGAAACGACCTCGACCGGGCGCTCGAGCTCGACGGCGAGACGCCGCAGCTCGATCGCGCTAAGCCGAACGCCGGTGCGCGCGTGCTGCACGGCTCGGCGGCGCGCATCCAATTGCCAGAGCGCGTCGAGCGCAAGTTGGGCGCCCTCCTGGGCGCGGTCACTGCCGCTGGGGGCGTCGTGCGCGAGCGCGTCGGTGTAAGTGGGCACTTCGGGCAGCAGGCGCTCGAGTTCGGCTCGTGCGTGCGGCAACAGCTCGATGTGGTCGCCGCGCACCGCGAGCTGTAGCCGGGCGGCGGCCTCGAGGGCACTCTCGTGCCCGAGTCGCAGTCCGCGCAGCAGCCGCCAGTGCAGGCGGCGAAGACCGCTCGTGACATTCGCGTCGTCGCAGAGCCACTCGGCAAGGTCGATCGGGTCGGTCAGCCCGCGCGTCGGCACCCGCCGTGCGCGCAGCAAACGGACAAACCCCGACTCATCAAGCTGTCGGAGTGCAGCGAGAATTCGTAGCGAGTCGGGGACTTGAGTCACTTGTACCTGCGGTTCGCGATGATGCGCCAGACGATCACCGCGGTGACGCCGATGAGGGCGATGGGGAAGCCCCACCAGGCGACGAGCAACGCCACGGGCCAGAACCACGTCGCGTCGGTTGCGAAATCGACGCCCATCAGCGGGGCGATGAGCACGGCGAGGAGGCAGATGAATGCCACGATCGCGAGCGTCGCGGTGGCGTTGGCGAGAACGCGCTCGCCGCGACCCACCGGAGCCTGGTTCTGGGACTTGGTCACCGAACAAGCCTAAGCCACCGCGGGCGTCGGTAGAATAGGGGTTCGTTCGATTCGACGCAGCCGCGACTGCGCTGCACAAGGAGATGTGCCATGCCAACGGGCAAGGTCAAGTTTTATGACGCCGACAAGGGCTTTGGGTTCGTGCAGGGCGACGACGGACAGGAAGTCTTCCTCCACGTCACCGCGCTGCCCGCCGACGTGACGCAGTTGCGGGCCGGCACCAAGCTCGAGTACGGCATCGCGGACGGTCGTCGGGGCCCGCAGGCCCTGTCGGTGCGTGTTGTGGAGGCGCCCGCGTCGGTGACGCGCATGAAGCGCAAGTCGGCCGATGACATGGCGATCGTGGTCGAAGACCTCATCAAGGTGCTCGACCGCTCGGCCGGGCAACTGCGCCACGGCAAATACCCTGAGGGCGCGACCGGCGCCAAGATTGCGGCCATGCTGCGCCGCGTTGCGGATGACTTCGATGCCTGACGCGCTGACCCAGCTCGCGCTCGTCGCGCTAGGTGAGGTCGCACCCGCCGAGCAGATTGGCGAGCTCATTTCGATGAGCGAGCCCAACGAGGAGGGCGTACGCACGCTTCGCTTCGCTTCGGCCGTGCCCGGCCACCCGGACTGGTTTTGGACCGTCTGGACGACGCAGGTCGACGACGACGAGCCCACGGTGCTCGAGTGCGACCTGCTGCCCGGTGAGGATGCCCTGCTCGCGCCCGCGTGGATTCCGTGGGCCGAGCGTCTGGCCGAGTTCCGCGCGACGCACGACCGCAGCGGCAAGCTCGTTGACGAGGACGACGGCGAGGATCTCGATGACGAGGGCGAAGAACCCGAACCCGGGGCCGCCGACGCCGACGCCGAGTCGGAAGAGCTCCGCAGCTCGCGCGGCAAGTCCTCGGCGCGGACACAGCGCCGCACTCGGCGTCGCCGTCGCCGCCGGAGTTCCTAGCTAGAGGCGCTCGGCGACGTAATCGATCGCGGCGGCGAGGCGCTCAACATCGGAGGTCGGCACGGATGCAAACGTGCCGACTCGAAGCTGGTTGCGGCCCAGCTTGCGGTACGGGTCGATGTCGACGACGCCGTTCTCGCGCAGAATCGCGCGGAGCTGTGCGCTGTCGACCTCGGGCGCGAGGTCGAGTGTCGCGACGACCTGCGAGCGGTACTCGGGCCGCTGCACGAACGGGGTGACCCAGTCGCGCCCTTCGGCCCAGGTGTAGATGTAGTCGCTCGAGGCCTTCGTACGCGCCGACAAGGCGGGCAGTCCGCCGAACTCAAGCATCCAGCGCAGCTGCGAGTCGAGCAGCGAGAGCGTCGCGACCGCAGGCGTGTTCAGCGTCTGCTCCTTGCGCGAGTTCGCCACGGCCTGCGTCAGGCTCAACGACTCGGGGATGTACCGCCCGGATGCGCCAACGCGGTCGATGCGCTCGATCGCGGCCGGGCTCATCAGGGCGAACCAGAGGCCGCCGTCGCTGCCGAAGTTCTTCTGCGGGGCGAAGTAGTAGACGTCCCATTCGGCGGGCGAGGTTTCGGTGCCGCCGGCGGAGCTCGTCGCGTCGATCATCGTGAGTGCGCCCGGCGCATCGACCCGCTTCGGGGTGATCATCGCGCCCGTCGACGTCTCGTTGTGGGGCGTCGCATAGAGGTCGATGCCCTCGGCAGCCTCGAGCAGCGCGACCTCGCCGCCCGGCGCTTGCCGAACATCCGGCGCTTGCAGCCAAGGTGCCGCTGCCGCCTTCGCGAACTTGCCGCCGAACTCGCCGAACGATGCGACCTGTGCGCGCGTTTCGATCAGCCCGAATGCCGCCGCGTCCCAAAACGCCGTCGACCCGCCGTTACCGAGTACGACCTCGTAACCGTCGGGCAGGGCGTAGAGCTCGGCGAGCTGTGCGCGCACCGATGCCACCAACTGTTTCACCGGCGCCTGGCGGTGCGAGGTGCCGAGCACGTCGCGGCCGCGGGCCACGAGTTCGTCGAGCTGCGCTTCGCGGATCCTCGAGGGGCCCGAGCCGAAACGGCCGTCTGCGGGCAGAAGATCGACGGGGATGCGCATGTCTGTCATGACAATAAGACTACGTGCGGCGTGAGCCTGCGCATCGCATCAGGGCAGAGCCGATATATTTGAATAACGTGCCTTGCGAACAGCGGAAGGGGGTGCATGGTGTCGAACCTGGTGGACACAACGGAGATGTACCTCCGAACGATTCTTGACCTCGAAGAAGAGGACATCACGCCGCTGCGTGCCCGAATTTCGGAGCGACTGGGACACTCGGGGCCAACGGTGTCGCAGACGATTGCGCGCATGGAGCGCGATGGCCTCGTTGAAGTAGCCGCAGACCGACGACTCGTGCTCACCACGACGGGTCGGGAAAAAGCGATTCGGGTGCTGCGCAAGCACCGCATCGCCGAGTCGCTGCTGGCGAACGTGATCGGCCTCGACCTCGCCATCGTGCACGACGAGGCCTGTCGGTGGGAGCACGTCATGAGTGACGAGGCCGAGGAACGCATCTACAAGCTGCTGGGGGAGCCGACCGAGTCACCGTACGGCACGCCGATCCCTTCGGAGGTCGACTGCGGGCTGCAGCCCGACGTGGAGTTTTTTCGAGGCGTAGCCTCGCTCGACCAGGCCGAGATCTCTTCGGGCGATGTTGCCGAGGTGCGCCGCCTCGGCGAGCCACTCCAGGCCGATCTCGAGTCGATGCGGATGTTTCGGGAGCAGGGCGTGCTGCCTGGCAGCCGGGTCGTGGTCGAGTATCTCGGCGACGACATTCGTCTCTCGCCGGTGGGAGGGTCGACGAAGGTCGACGTGCCGATCCAGCTCGCTCGCCACGTCTATATCACGGCCGAGTAGACGCGCCGTTATAATTGAAAAGTGGCTCTGACCAGGGAAACGTTATCTAAAGTATCCAAATTCGGTACATTACCGTGACATTTTCGTGATCTTTCGTTACCGTTGGTGTATCGACGAACGCACTCGCGTTCACGATGTACCGAGGCACCGCGAACCCGCCCCCTCAGTACTTCTCACCTAGATCTCGGTGGGCGGGGGAGCATCCGCGGTGCGGAGGGTCGAAACTTTGCAGAACACCACCCCCACTGGCGCACTTACTCGTCGGGAAGCCCGCGAGATCGAGCGCCGCACTGGCGTCCGGCCCGTCGCGTCGACGACCGTCTCCCCGTGCCCCAGCACGTCGAACGTGTGGGACACCGGTCGCATCGATCGCAATGAAATGGCCGCGCTGCTCTCGGTGATCCCCACCGAGCTTGCTGCCGAGGCTGAGACTGCGGCCGTGTCGAGCCGTAATGGACGCGGGCTCACCGTTCGTGCCGAGCGCCCCGCCGCCCTCGTCGCCCGCGGTCGCCGCCGCACTGCCGGCGGATTCGCTGCCGCCGCATCCATCACCGCGCTCGCTGCCGTCGGTCTTACCTCGGTCGTTGGCCAGGGTGCCGTCGTGGCCGACAGCTCGAACCACGAAGCCGACCTGCTGGCCCGCGTTGGTGCCAATGAGGCCCTCAAGCAGTCCGACGGCACCGTGAAGTCGGACGACACTGAAAAGGACACCACTGCCGAATCGAGCAATCCTGCCGCTGAGTCGAGCGAGCTGACCGAGATCGAGGCGTTTGACGCCGGTTCAGTGTCGTCCGCCGCCGCGGCCACCGAGGTCGAGGAGCCCGAGGCCTCGGTCACCGAAGTGAGCGCCGAAGGCTCCAGCGAGACCGCGACCGATGACACCACGGCCGCCGCCGACTCGAGTGCCACCGCATCCGCGAGCACCTCGGGCAGCTCGGTCATGTCGATCGCCGAGCAGTACATGGGCACTCCCTATGTCTGGGGCGGCACCACGCCGTCGGGCTTCGATTGCGCAGGCTTCGTCGCCTGGGTGCTCAACGAGTCGGGCTACAGCGCTACGACCTCGATCGCGCAGCTCGCGTCGATGGGCACCGTGACGACCGATCCGCAGCCTGGCGACCTCGTGATCTACGACGGGCACATCGGCTTCTACGCCGGCCCGAACTCGATGCTGCACGCTCCGTACGCAGGCGATGTCGTCCGCTACGGCACCATTGACTGGGGCTCGCACTACTTCGTGCACCTCGGTTAAATCGGGCTCCGTGACAAATCTCGTTATCTTTTTGTGAGATTTCTGTCACATGGGCGTGACATTCCCGTGATCTTTCGTTACGCTCATTTTTGTCGACGAACACGACCGTGTTCAGGTCATACCGAGGCACCGCCAACCCGCCCCCTCGGTACACTCACCAAAGTCTCGGTGGGCGGGGAAATATCCGCGGTGCGGAGGGTCGAAATTGGACAACACCACTCAGAATGGCGCAACGCTCACCCGCCGTCAGGCACGTGAGATCGAGCGCCGTACCGGCGTCCGCCCCGTGGCAAATGCCGAGCCCGGCTCGTCGTTCCACCGCGAGGACACCGGTCGCATCGAGCGCAACGAGATGACCGCGCTCATCTCGGTGCTGCCGACCGAACTCATTAACCAGCTCAGCGAGCCGGCTGCCGAGGCCGAGGCGCCCCGCGGCCTCACGGTCCGCGCCGCCCGCCCTGCAGCGCTCATCGCGCAGCGTCGCCGTCGTACCGCGGGTGGCTTCGCCGCCGCGGCCTCGGTGACCGCCCTTGCTGCCGTTGGTCTCACCACGGTTGCTGGTCAGGGTGCCGTTGTCGCTGACACGCAGCACCAGGCCGACCTCCTCTCGGCCGTAAACTCGCAGGTCACCGGCGCAACCGCCGACGCCGCGACCCAGGCTGCCGAAGACAAGAAGGCCGAAGAGGCCGCCGCGCAGGAGCAGTCGGCTCCCGCTGCCGAGTCGACCGAGGCAACCGAGATCGAGTCGTTCGACTCGGCAACCGTCGCTTCGGCGGCCGTGGCCGTGCCGACCGAAGAGCCCGAAGAGACCACGACTGCCGCCGACACGAGCTCGAGTTCGACTGAGGCCTCGTCGTCCGACAGCACCGGCAGCAGCAGCTCCGCGTCGACTCCGGCTCCCGCCCCCGCGACCGGCAACGTGCAGCAGGTCATGCTGAGCTACCTCCAGTCGATGCTTGGTTCGTACGGCATGGACTGCACCGACTACGTGCAGAACGCGCTCGCCGCGGCCGGCCTCACGACCGCTCGCCTCGACGGCGGCTACGACTACGGTGTTGGCGACTTCACGCAGTTCGGCACGCAGATCGACCCGAGCCAGGCGCAGGCCGGCGACATCATGATCAAGTACGGCTACCACGTCTCGGTCTACGCCGGTGGCGGCCAGGCCTACCACGGTGGCTGGAACGGCGCGAAGAACGACAACGTCCTCACCTCGTACCAGGGCGACCCGTACTTCTACGACGTCATCATCCGCGTCAACGGCTAGTACCGGTATCGCATGCGGGCGGGCAGCACTCTTCGAGTGGTGCCCGCCCGTTTGCGTTTTCGCCCCAGCGCGCAGTCGAGGTGTCGAACGCGTGAACTCTGCGTGACGAGCTCGCGCGTCGCCGAGGCAAGATCGGCAACTCCGGCCCGTTGGGCAGTAGCATCTTCCACAGATCACCCCGGTGACTCGAGTCCGAAAGGAGCAGTCATGACCTTGCAACGTCGTCAGGTCAGGCCGCAGGCGCGCGCCTGCTCCGGTTTCGAGCGCCATTTCCACCATGGAATAATCGCGCCTGCGTCTAGTTATGGCACTGCCTTGTGGCAGTGCCATTTTTTGTCTGCATTCCAGGAGCAAGCATGCGAACTCTCGTTTTGAACGCCGGGTACGAACCAATCGCCGTGGTCTCAGACCGCCGCGCGCTCGTGCTGGTGCTGGGTGGTAAAGCCGCCCTGCTCGAGGCCGACGATACAGTGCCGCTACGTTCCACGAACCAGGAGTTCTCCCGGCCGCGGGTGATCCTGCTCAAGCGCTACGTGCGCATCCCCATGGCGCGACGGATGCCCGTGTCACGCAAGGGCGTACTACGTCGCGACGACAACAGTTGCGCCTACTGCGGTCGCTTCGCGAACACGATCGACCACGTGCAGCCGCGCTCACGTGGGGGCCGCGACTCGTGGGAGAACCTCGTAGCGTGCTGCCTGCGTTGCAATAACGTCAAGGGAGACCGTACGCCCGAGGAGATGGGCTGGCAGCTACTGTGTCGCCCGGCGGCGCCACTGAGCCACGGCTGGCACGTGCGCGGGGTCGACCGGGACTCCTCGGAGGAGTGGGCCCCGTACCTCGCGGCTTAGCGGTCGCGGTGGCGCGCGCCGTGGGGGAGCGACCCCGCGGTCGCGCGCTCGACGAGCTCGACGTCGCGGGCGGCGGCGCGGAAGTCGTCCATGCGTGCTTCGAGCAGCGCGCGGAGCTTCACGAGCATGACTTGCTCGGCCTGCGGCCCGAACACGGGGAGTCGGTGACGGAAGGTCGTCTTCCAGGTCACTCGGGTGCCACCGTCAGTCGGGGCGAAGTGCCAGCCCTCACCGTAGCTCTCGAGCCACCACGGCCCCTTGACGAGCCGCGTGCTCGAGAGCTGGCCG
Organism: Gulosibacter massiliensis; assembly: GCF_900626105.1. Lineage (NCBI taxonomy): Bacteria > Bacillati > Actinomycetota > Actinomycetes > Micrococcales > Microbacteriaceae > Gulosibacter > Gulosibacter massiliensis. The sequence goes on along the minus strand of NZ_UYZX01000001.1, from coordinate 911,720 downwards.
GGCATCCAGTGGTCGTACTCCTGGATCAATCGCAGCCCATCGTCGAGCCGCACGAACACCTGCGCGCCGCTGCCGAGTCTCGTCGCATCGCGCAGCAGAAGCTGCTTGACGACACGCGTGTCCCACGCCGTGCGGTCGGGACCGAGCGTGTGCGCGAGCGCGAACGCTTCTTCGGGAGTGAGTGGAACGGTGGCCGTGACTTCGTACGACTGCGACATGCCCCCAGTCTACGAAGCGGCCTGCACGGGCCACCCCTCGGAGGGCTGGATCACGACAAATCCCTGGCCGTGGAAAGCCAACTGGAACGCCTCGCCGCTGCCGCGGCCGATGAGCGAGCCCATCTTGAAGTCATTCTTCAGCGTCGGCTGGAGGTTGGCCGACCACGCGACGGTGGCCTGCGGATCGGTGAACACCGGACCCTGGCTTGCGTCGAGCACGAAGGGTGTGCCGTCAGACGTCAGCGCAACCGTACCGCTGCCGCCGATCTCGAGATTGAACAGGCCGCCGGCGAGCAAGCCAGCGTTGCCGAGCATCCGCGGCTCGTACTGAAGGGTGTCGTCAAACGCGAGCAGGTGGTCGGTGTTGAGGGTGATGCCCTCGTTCTCGAGCTCCATCATGAAGACCTGCTGGGCGCGGTTCGCGAACCATGCCTCGCCCTGGCCGGTCACGTGCATGAGGCCCTTGCCCTCGCCCGTGAACTGCTTCTTGAAGAACTGGCCCACCGACTTGGAGCCCTGGTGGGCGAAGTCGAGCCCGCCGCGGTAAGCAACCATGACGCCCTTGCGCGCTATCACACCGGGGCCGAAGCCCGTGCGTAGCAGTCGGCTGCTCTCGAGCACCCAACGGTCGGTCGACGGGTCGCGAAAGTTGTCCTTGTCAAAGATTGGGCTGCGCATGGTGTATTCCTTTCGTTCTGCAGCAAGTTATACACGCGTTGACCAGGTGCGCTCACTGCTTGCCCGCCGGTGCACCCCTTGCGGTGGAGGCGGATTACTCCAGGGGGCGGACATAGGCTGGCCAAACACCATCAACGTCGATGAAACGAGGGTCCATGTTCTCTACTGCTGACGAACTCATTGCCGCGCTGCAGCCCGCAAGCGGCGGTCGAGACGTTATCGATCCGAGCACCGGTGAGGCATTCACACAGGTGCCCGTTGCCGCGTCGGAAGACCTCGATGCGGCGATCGACCGTGCCGAAGCCGCGCAGAAGTCGTGGGCCAAGCTGTCCCATGCCGAGCGCAGCGACTACCTGAACAAGGCGGCGGATGCGATCGAGGCGTCGAGCGAGGCACTCGCCGTGCTCCTGTCGCGCGAGCAGGGCAAGCCGCTCAACGGCCCAAACGCCCGCTTCGAGGTCGGCGCGTGCGTGAGCTGGCTGCGCGCGACCGCGGCCTTTGAGCTTGAGCCCGAGGTCGTCATGGAGGACGACACGCAGCGTGCCGAGCTCCACTACGACCCGATCGGCGTCGTCGCCGCGATCAACCCGTGGAACTGGCCGATGATGATCGCCATCTGGCAGTTCGCGCCGTCGCTGCGCATGGGCAACACGGTTGTCTCGAAACCCGCAAGCTCGACCACGCTGTCGGTCCTCGCGCTTGCGAAGGTCATGAACGAGGCGCTGCCCGAGGACGTGCTCATCGTCGTGCCGGCGAACAGCAAGGTCGGCGCGGCGCTCACGGGCCACCCGAAGATCGGTAAGGTCATGTTTACCGGTTCGACCGAGGTCGGCCGCATCATCGCGCGCGACGCCGCCGAGAACATCGCCCGGGTCACCCTCGAGCTCGGCGGCAACGACGCGGGCATCGTGCTGCCCGATGTTGATGCCAAGGCAATCGCAGAGGACCTCTTCTGGGGCGCGTTCATCAACACCGGCCAGACCTGTGCTGCACTGAAGCGCCTCTACGTTCCGGCCGAGATCTACGACGACGTCGTTGAGGCGCTCGTCGAGGTCGCGAAGAACATGCCGATGGGTAACGGCCTCGACGAGCAGAACGTGCTCGGCCCGCTGCAGAACCAGGGCCAGTACGAGGTCGTGGACCGCCTCGTCAACGCAGCCCGCGACGGCGGCGCGACGATCAACGTCGGCGGCGACCCGGATGCGTCGGCTCCCGGCTATTTCTACCCGACCACGATCGTGTCGAACATCAGCAACGACAACCCGCTCGTGGCCGAAGAGCAGTTCGGCCCGGCCCTGCCGATCATCAAGTACGACTCGCTCGACCAGGCGATCGAGTGGGCGAACAGCCTCGAGGTTGGCCTCGGCTCGAGCGTGTGGAGCTCCGACACGGCGAAGGCCGTCGAGGTCGCCCGCCAGCTCGAGGCCGGCACGACGTGGATCAACGCGCACGGCGCGATCGACCCGCGCATCCCGTTCGGCGGCGCGAAGGCGTCGGGCTACGGCCTCGAGTTCGGCACCGCCGGTCTCAAGGCGCTCGGCCAGCCGCACGTCATCACGATCCCCAAGGCGTAATCGCCGTCACGAACAAACCGCGGCCCCACTCGTTTGAGTGGGGCCGCGGTTTCGCTGTGTGCCCTCGGCGGGAATCGAACCCGCGCGCACCCTTTAGGAGAGGGATGCTCTATCCACTGAGCTACGAAGGCGCACTGCAATCGTAGCGGGCCCGCGAATGCATGAAACTCCACGGGCACTGCGGCAATCACCGGGCAACGTCGCCTAGGTTGAAACCTGTGTGGGGCATTTTCCGGAGGCAGAACGCCAAGAACAACGACGAAGCAACCGTCGACGTCTCGGCGGAGCGCGATCGCAAGGAGGCGAGCGCGACTGAACCCATTCTCGAACGCGAGCAGCGCGAGCGAGAACTCGAGGACGGCGTCGCGGTTGGTGATCGCCCGACCGAGTGGATTAATCAGGCGCGCGCCACCCGGGCGACCAAGCCTGCCGACGAGACGCCCGAGCCGACCGACACCACCGCGTTTGCGCCGATGCCGACGCTGCCGGCGGTCGAGGTAGAGGAGCGGGAAGCAGAAGCGAGCTCCGAAGCGCCGGCCGACAGCGAGTTTGCCGCACCCGAGACGTCACCCGTCGCGGCGCAGCCGGTCAACATCGGCGACACGCACGTGCGCTGGCGCGAAGAAATTGCCGAGCTCGGCGGCACCTCGCCGCTGCGCAACTTCGCGGCTCGCCGGGGCACCTACATCGACCTGACGACGGCGCACCCCTCGGGCATCGCGACGCTGCTTGCGCGGCGCCCCGTCATGCTCTCGAGTCTCGTGCGCGAGCCGATCGCTTTCCGCACCGCCCTCGAGGCAGCGGGTCTCGTCGCGCGTCGCGGCGCCGAGCTCGAGGCGGGGCGCGGGCTGAGCTGCGTGCAACTCGCGATCGGGTTTGCGAGCTGGCTTTCGAGCGACGGGGAGCTCCACGCCCCGATCTTCCTGCGCACCGCGACCCTGCGTCGCCTCGGCCGCGACTATGAGATTCGCCTGCGGGGCAAGCTGCAGCCGAACATCGCGCTGCTGCGTGCGCTATTCGACGACGGCGTGACCGTGCGCGCGAGCGAGTTGCAGACCCGGCTCGGCGACTCGGGCTCGCTGTTCCCCGACGCCGCGTTCGAGTACGTGCGTGAGGCCGGGGCGAACCTGCCGAAGTTCGAGATTGACTCGATGGCGGCGCTCTCGACCTTTGCCGACTTCTCGGGCGCCATGCTCGACGACGCCAAGCAACTGCGGCACCCAGTGCTCGACGCGCTTGCGGGCGACCGGGATGCGCGGGCGCGGCTCGCGCGGCCGATCAGCGCCGAGACGTCGATCGACCCCGACCGCCGCGACCCAGCATCCGACCGGCTGCTGCTCGACGCCGACACCGAGCAGGAGCGCGTCGTCGACGCGATCCTCGGCGGCTCGAGCTTCGTCGTCGAGACCCTGCCCGGCACCGGTGTCACTCAGACTGTCGTCAACGCGATCGGCCACCTCGTCGACCGCGACCGTCGCGTGCTCGTCGTGACGCCTCGCATCGCCTCGATTCGGGCCATCCGCGCGCGGCTCAAGCACGTGGGGCTCGAGGGCCTCGCGGTGACGTCGCGTACGCTGCGCCGCGACGTCATCGCCGCGATCTCGCGCAACGAGCGTGCCGATCGCCCGAACACCGCCGACCTTGACGACGCGCTCGTGCGCCTGCGTCGCGTGCTCGCCGACTACCGCAGCGCGCTGACGACCGACCACCCCGAGTTCGGGGTGTCGCCGCTCGACGCGCTCGAGGAACTCAGCCGTCTCGAACTGCGCGATGTGCCGCCGTCGACGACCGCGCGCCTCGGCCACGAGCAGCTCGTCGCGCTGCGCGAGCCCGCGAAGCGCGCCGGCGTCGCCGAGCAGATGCGCGACCTCGCCGAGCTGGGGGAATTCCGCTTCTCGCACGACGAGTCGCCCTGGTACGGGCTCGGCTTCCAGAGCACCGACGAGGTCGAGCACGTGCACTCGACCGCCGTTCGCCTCGCCGACGGCCGCACGAGCGAGCTGCTGCGCTCGGGCGAAAAGCTCATCGAGCAGACGAACCTCCGCGCCCCCGAGACCTTCGCCGAGCTCGGCATCTACCTGCGGCTGCTCGCAGACATTCGCGAGACGCTCGACCGCTTCACGCCCGAGATCTTCGACGCCGACCTTTCTGAGCTCATCGAGGCGACCGGCCCGCGCCGCGAAGGCAGCGACATGTCGGCCTCCCGCCGCCGCGAACTGCGCAACTACTCGCGCGAGTTCGTGCGCCCCGGCGTCACCGTGAACGAGCTGCACGAGTCGCTCAAGTACGTGCAGCGCCAGCGCATCATGTGGCACCGCTACGTGCGCGACGCCGCGCAGCCGAACGTGCCGACCGGCATCGACCGCATGCGTTCGGAGTGGCGCGACGTGAATGCGCTCGTGCAGATCGTCGACGCGCCCCTCGGCGACGCCGGCAAGACGACGCTCGCCGAAACGAAGCTCGACGAGCTCGAGGAGCGCCTGCAGCAGTTCGCCGCAAAGTCAGAGGTGCTCGACAACGCCGTGGATCGGCTCGCCCTCAACGAGCAGCTGCGTGGCCAGGGCCTCGGCGAACTGCTCGACGACCTCGGTGAGCGCCACCTCGAGCCCCACGAGGTCGAGGACGAGCTCGAACTCGCCTGGTGGCAGTCGGTGCTCGAGGAGCAGCTCGCGAACGAGAAGGCGCTGCTCAACGCGAACACGCGCGTGCTGACGCGACTCGAGAGCGACTTCCGGGTCGTCGACGAGGCGCACACCGCATCCAGCGCCGACCAGCTCGCCTGGCAGCTCGCGCAGGCGTGGAAGGTCGCGCTCGTCGACCGCGCCGAGGAGGCGGACTCGCTGCGAGAGCTGCTGCGCACGCCCGGCCTGACCTCGCGCCAGCTCGTGGACCAGGCGGCGGGCCTCTCGCGCTCGGTGTCGCAGGTGTGGATCACGACGCCCTACGACGTGCCCCGCATCGACCCGCGCCCGAAGTTCGACGCCGTGCTGCTCGTCGATGCCGCGGCCGTGCAGACCTCCGAGGTCGTCGGCGCGATCCGTCGCGGCACGCAGGTGATCGCCTTCGGCGACCCGGTGACGCAGTACCCGACCCCGTTCAGCGTGGCCGTGCTGCCGCCGAGCGAGCCGCAGCCGGGCGTGAACCGCAGCGAGGCCGAGGTGCAGGCGAGCATCGACGACACCGCGTATGCGCAGCTCGCGAAGCTGCTGCCGACTATCTCCCTGACCCGCTCGTACCGCGCCGGTGGCGAGGACCTCACGGAGCTCGTCAACGAGCGCTTCTACGGCGGCCGGCTGCACTCGATGCCCTGGGCCGGCGCGTTCCTCGGGCACTCCTCGCTCACCTACTCGTATGTGCCCGGCGGCACGGGCCTGCCCGACCGCCGCACCGGCACCGTCGAGGCGACCGACGCCGAGGTGACGCGCGTCGTTGAGCTCGTGCTCGACCACGCCATCCACCGCCCGCGCGAGTCGCTCATGATTGTGAGCGCGTCGGCGGCGCACGCCGAACGCGTCGAGCAGGCGATCTGGTCGGCGGTCTCGCAGCGCAGCGACCTCGCCGAGTTCTTCACGAAGCCGCGCAACGAGCCGTTCACCGTCGCGACCATCGAGGCCTCGGTGGCGCAGGCGCGCGACCGCGTCATCTTCTCGCTCGGCTACGGCGTGACGCCGCACGGCCGCGTGCTCTCGGACTTCGGCGTGCTCGGCAGCCCCCTCGGCGAGCGCGCGCTCGCCGTCACGATGACACGCGCGCGTCGCTCGCTCGTCATCGTGACCTGCGTGCGCCCCGACCAGTTCGAGGTGTCACGCCTGACCCGCGGCACCGTCGGCCTCGCCGAGATCCTCACCGAGCTCGGTGAGCGCACCGAGCAGCCCGGCGGTTCCGACCCCGACGGCAGCGGCGACGCGCCGATGCTCGTCGACCTCGCGCGCCGCCTCGCGTCGTTCGGGATGCGCGTCGAACTCGGCTTCCGCGGCGAAATTCCGCTCGCGGCGTCGTACGGCAACCGGGCCATTGTCATCGACATGGATGTGGCGGCCGGCGAGTCGGCGCCGACCACGACGCTGCGCGAGTCGCTGCGCTTGCGGCCCGAGCTGCTCAAGCGCCTCGGCTGGTACTACCTGCGCGTGCGCGCATTCGAGCTGTTCGCGAACCCCGAGGCCGTGGCCCGGCGCATCGCGATCGCACTTGACGTGCCGATCCCCGACGAGGATGCGGCCGATCTGCCCGAGCTCACGCGCGGCAAGCCGCAGCTGCCTCGAGCGGAGGCGGAGTGACCCGCAAGCATCGGCGGGTGATCACCGAGCCACCCGCTGGCAGCGATCCGCATCCGGCCGACACCTATCGCGAGCTCGCGGGCGAAGACCGCCCCGAGCAGTGGGGGGATGCGCCGCGCAAGGCGGAAGACTCCGCCAACGATGACCGGCTGCGCGACAACGTGCCGCCACACAACGTGAACGTTTAGGTGTCGATGAGCACGCGTCACCCCGAGCGCGACGACGAAGAACGTGATCTCGTCGCCGCCGAGACCGGGCAGATTTCACTTGATGAGATCGCCGCCGCCGCGAAGCAGGCCGACCGTATCCCGCGCGAGATCTGGATCCTGATCGGCGCGACGTTCTTTGTCGCTGTGGGATTCGCGCTCGTCGTGCCCGTGCTGCCGCAGTATGCCGAGAGCTTCGGGGTCGGCGCGTTCCTCGTCTCGGTGGTGGTGAGCGCGTTTGCGTTCATGCGCTTCATCACGGCGCCCGTCGGCGGCATCCTTGTCGACCGCTTTGGCGAGCGGCCGATGTACATCGCCGGCCTGCTCATCGTCGCAATTTCGAGCTTCGCATCCGCCTTTGCGAGCAGCTATGTCGAACTGCTCATCTTCCGCGGGCTCGGCGGCATCGGTTCGGCGCTCTTTACCCTCTCGGCATCGGCGATGGTTGTGAAGTTCTCGCCCCCGCGCATCCGCGGTCGCGTCACGTCGCTGTGGTCGGGCACCTTTCTCATCGGCAACATCTCGGGGCCGATCTTCGGCGGGATCCTCGGTCAGGCCGGTATGAGCGTGCCATTCTTTGTGTATGGCTGCGCGCTCGTCGTCGCTGCGGTGATCGTCGCCGTGCTGCTGCGCGGCGGCCGGTCGCGCGCGAGCGCTGGCGCGGTGAAGTTGCCGCCGATGACGTTCGCCGAGGCGTTGGCGATTCCGGCCTATCGCACCTCGCTGCTGTTTGGCTTTGCGAATGGCTGGGCGAACCTCGGCATGCGGGCGGCGGTAATTCCGCTGTTCGTGAGCCAGGTCGTCAATGACGAGCCGTATGCCGCGGGCCTCGTGGTTGCCGCAGCGGCGATCGGCATGGTGCTTATCCTGCAGTGGTCAGGCCGCGCGAGCGACCACCGTGGTCGTCGACCGCTTATTCTCGCCGGGCTCGTCGTGTCGTCGGCCGCGATGGTCGCCATGGTGTGGTCGCACGAACTTTGGGTGGTGCTGCTGGTCAGCTTCGTCGCCGGCATCGGCAGCGGGCTCTGCGGGCCGGTGTCGCAGGCCGCGGTCGGCGACATCATCGGGCCGAACCGCTCGGGCGGGCGGGCGCTGTCGCTGTTCCAGATGCTGCAGGACCTCGGGCAGATCGCGGGGCCGATGATCGCTGGCCTGCTCATCGACTTCGTGAGCTATGAACTTGCCTTTGTCGTCGCGGCGGTCGTGCTGTTGCTGCCTGGGATCGCCTGGGCATTCACGCGCGACACCTTGCCCGGACATGAAACTGGGCCCGGCCAACGGCCGAGCCCAGTGCGGTAAGCAGTGACTACTGCTGACGGGTTGCGAGCAGGTCGCGGATCTCGACGAGCAGGTCGGTCTCGGTCGCCACGGCCTCTTCCTCTTCTGGGCGGTGGCCGTGCTTGCGGATGTACATGGCTTCGTTCAACTTGTTCATCGGCTGGACGATGACGAAGTAGACGACGAGCGCGATGAGCAGGAAGTTGATGACGGCGGCGATGACCTGGCCGACGCCGAAGGCGACGGGGCCAACCTGCCACACGGCGCTGGCGAGCTGGTCAGCGTTGAACATTGCGGCGATGAGCGGGTTGAAGATGCCCTCAACGAGCGCGTTGACGATCGCAGTGAATGCAGTGCCGATGATGACCGCGACGGCAAGTTCGACGACATTGCCCCGCATGATGAATTCTTTGAAGCCTTGCATGGCTCCTCCTTGTGAGTCGGAAATATCGTGATGTCCGGCTACCGGGGAGAGGGCGCACCCGCCGAGTTTGCGGCCGGGCGCAATCATCGCAGCAGCGGTCTGAGCATAACCGGCTCATCGCAATCGAGGGTGTAGGAGTGGTCTGAAGCCGCCGGCTTCGAGCAGTGACCGTGTGATGTAGTGAGTCAGGTTGCGGAAGCCCAGGGCCGAGCCGCGGAGGTGTTCGAGGCGCCCGTTGATCGCTTCGGTGGGTCCGTTCGAGGTGCCGGGGCGTTCGAAGAACGCGAGCACGTCGGCGGCGCGCTGCTTCAACGTCCGCCCGAGTCGGCGGATCTCGGTGAGAGCGGCGGGGACGCCGCTGCTGACGGCGTCGATCACTGCGCGCATCATCTCCTTGGCCTTGTTCTTGTCGGGTTCGCGGTAGGCCGCGACGATGCGCTGGTAGATGCCCCAGGTCGCTTCGACCTCGATGTGCTCCTCGACGGCGAATACCGCGTCGAGGCGGGCGGTCTGCTTCTCGGTGAGGAAGCTCGCGCCGGTGTGAAGGATGCGGCGGACACCGTAGAGCGGGTCGCCGGCGTGGCCGCGGTGCCCGAGGGTGTCCTGCTGGACGCGCTGCCGGGTCCGGTCCAGGGCGTCGCCGGCGAGGCGGACGACGTGGAACGGGTCCATGACGGGGACGGCGTCGGGGAGTTCCTCGGCCGCGGCGGTCTTGAAGCCGCTGAACCCGTCCATCGCGACCACCTCGATCGCCTTCGACCAGTCCTTGGGTCGGGCGGCGAGCCACTGCTTGAACACCTGCTTCGAGCGGCCCTCGACCATGTCCAGCAGCCGTGCCGGGCCCGTCTTGTTCCTCGCGGGGGTGAGGTCGATGATCACCGTCACGTACTTGTCGCCGAGGCGGGTGTGTCGCCAGACGTGCTCGTCGACACCGATCGTGGTCACCCCGTCGAACCTGGTCGGGTCGTCGATGAGCCGCCGCTTGCCCTCGGCGAGGATCGCGGTGTTCGCGGTGTGCCAGGACACCCCGAGGCCTGCTGCGGCTCGGGTGACGGTGAGGTGGTCGACCACGATCGCGGTGAGTGCCCACGCGATCCCGCCGCGGGAGATCTTCGCCCGCGGCGCCGCAGCCTTCGTCGTGTCCTGCCGCCACGTTCGGCGGCAGTGTCCGCACCGGTAGCGGCGCACGCGGACCAGCAGCGTCGTCGGCCGATGCCCGAACGGCTCGTGCGCGAGCGGCCGGGTCACCGTGTCACGCGGCACACCCTCAGCGCCGCACTTCCGACACCACGGATCGTCGTCGACGACGCGGCACTCAAGTACTGCCCGGTCGGGCTCGAGCAGCTGTCCGACGGCTTCGAGGCCGAGCTCGTCGAGGCGGCAGAACGTGGTGAGGTCAGGGGTCGCGAACGTAGGGTGGTGCAAGTCGAGGTCTTCCGGCGGACGGTGAGTGTGAGAACTTCCATCCTGGAAGACCTCGACGTCTATCCGCGAACCAGCCGGCGCCCCTCGACTACACCCTCAACTGCGAAGAGCCGCATAACCCTGCGCTGAATAAACAAGTGCGACACGCCGCACAGTTCATCGGAATTTGGGTCGCTGGTTAATTCGCGTTGGCGGGCGTTTCGAGGTAGACCGATGGTGTCACGATGCCTGCGATGCGCACATCGTGGGGCTCGCGGGGCAAGCGTTCGAGCACTTCGTCGTCGTGCACGACCGCGATGATTCGCGCCCGCTGCTCCGGTTCAAGCACGGCGAGGGCACGATCGTAGTAGCCGCCGCCCCAGCCGAGTCGGGTGCCGCTGCGGTCGGCTGCGGCGGCTGGCAGCAGGAGGAGCTCGGCGGTGTCGAGGCCGGAGGCGAGGGCTGGGCCGACCGGTTCGGGCACGCGCAGTCGCGGATGCTCGGCTAACTCGCCGGTGTCGACGCACCACTCGAGGGTGGTTTCGGAGCTGGCGCGGGGAAGGAGCACCTGCACGTCGTGGTCGCGGGCCCAACTCAGGAACGCGGCGGTCGGTGGCTCGAGGGTGGTGGACGCGAAGCAGGCGACCACGCGGGCGTCGAACTTGCGCGTGAGGCCGCGCAGCTGCTCGGCAAGGCTGTCGGCGAGGGCCGCGGTGGCGGTCTGCCCGCGCATCCGTCGCATGCCGCGCACCGTTGCGCGGAGCTCGTATTTGCTGGCCATGGGTCAACGCTAGCGGTCAACGCGGATGGTTAGGATGCACAGTATGACGTTTGAGGTGAACAAGGCGGTCATTCCCGCTGCTGGTCTCGGCACCCGGTTCTTGCCGGCAACGAAGGCGATGCCGAAGGAGATGCTTCCAGTCGTCGATCGGCCCGCGATCCAGTACGTGGTCGAAGAGGCCGTCGAGGCGGGACTGACCGACATCCTCATGGTGACCGGTCGAAACAAGACGCCGCTTGAGAATCACTTCGACCGCGTCCTCGAGCTCGAGTCGGCGCTCGAGGAGCGCGGCGACCAGCACAAGCTCGAGGCCGTGCGCCACGCGAGCAACCTCGCGGACGTGCACTACCTGCGTCAGGGCAGCCCACTCGGCCTCGGCCACGCGGTCTACCGCGCCCACCAGCACGTCGGTGACGAGTCGTTCGCGGTGCTACTTGGTGACGACATCATCGCCGAGGGCGGCCAGCTGCTGCGAGAGATGGTGCGCGTGCACCGCGAGACCGGCGCGAGCGTCGTCGCGGTGCAGGAGGTGCCGCAGGAACAGGTGTCGTCATACGGCGTGGTCGCGCCGCAGCTCGTCGACGGCGAGTTCAAGAGCGCCGGCGACTACGAGTGGCCGACCTATTGGGTGAACTCGCTCGTCGAGAAGCCCGCCGTTGAGGATGCCCCGTCGAACTTCGCGGTGATTGGTCGCTACGTGCTCCGCCCAGAGGCGTTCGAGATTCTCGAGAACACTCCTCCCGGGCGCGGCGGCGAGATTCAGCTCACCGACGCCCTCGTCGAGATGGCCGCGAACCGTGAGGAAACCGGCGGTGTCGTAGCCCTCGTCTACGGTGGCCGCCGCTTCGACACCGGCAACAAGTTCGAGTACCTCAAGGCGAACGTCGAGCTCGCGATCGCGAACGCTGAGCACGGCCCCGAGGTGCGCGAGTGGATTCAGCAGTACGCGCAGCAGCTCGCGCAGCAGACGAAGAACGGGAACTAGTCATGTTCGCCGGGGTGGAGCATCCCGCGCTGAACGACGGCGAGCTCACGCTGCGCCCGCTTCGCACCCGCGATGCGCGGGAGCTCGAACGTGTGTTGCTCGAGAACCGGCCGTGGCTGCAGCCCTGGGAAGCAACGCTGCCGGGTGGCTCCGGTAATTGGAACGTGCGGGGCGCGGTGCGCTCGCTGCTCGAGCAGTCGGCGCAACGCGTTGCGGTGCCGTGGGTACTCGAGGCTGAAGGGCAGTTGGTAGGCCAGCTGACGATGTCGAACATCCAGTGGGGCGCCGTGCTGCAGGGCACGATTGGGTACTGGGTCTCGCAGAGCGTTGCGGGTCGCGGGTTCACGCCGAGCGCCGTGGCGATGGCCACCGACTACGGCTTTCGCGCGTTGGGCCTGCACCGGGTCGAGATCTGCATTCGTCCCGAGAATGGTCCGTCGCTGCGGGTCGTCGAGAAACTGGGGTTTCGATACGAGGGGCGCCGCGACCGATACATCCACATCGATGGTGACTGGCGCGACCACTACTGCTTCGGGCTCGTGCGCGATGAGGTGCCGCAGGGAGTGCTGGCGCGCTGGCGGGCGGGCCAGGTCGACGAGCGGGTCGCGGTGCGGCCCGAAACGGGACCGCTCGCGTAGTTCGGGCGGCGGCCCTGCGGGAGATTACCGGCTCGATGCCGAGCTACGGGGCAGCGCACTGGTTGATGCTGGCATTGCTCGTCGTCCTCGTGGCCGTATGCGTGCCGCTGGCCCGACGCATCCGCGGTACTGAGCGCGAGGCGCGCGTGTATCGCAGGTGTGGGTGGGTGCTGCTCGCCTGGTCGATCGGGTGGTGGGGCTGGGGGGGTGCTGCCCGAGAACTGGAACCCGGGGGAGTCGCTGCCGCTGCACTACTCGGATGCGCTGCGGCTCATTGCCGCTTTGGCACTGATCACGCGGCGGAGGTTGTGGCTTGCGCTGCTGTTCTTCTGGGGTCTCACGCTGAACCTGCAGGCAGTCGTGACCCCGTCGCTGAACTACTACGTGTCGGCCCCGGCGGAGTTTGTCGATTACTGGAGCTTTCATCTGCTCGTGCAGCTCGCGGCGATCGTGATCGTTTGGGGCTATGGGTATCGACCCACGTGGCGCGAGTACTGGTGGGCCTTCGGCTCGGCGGTGGTGTGGGCGGTCGTCGCGGGGGTCGGGAATGTGGTTTCAGGAGGCAACTATGGGTTCCTCGCGCACAAGCCGGCGACCGCATCCGCCCTGAACGTGATGCCGGAGTGGCCCTGGTACGTGCCGATCGTGCTGCTGCTCGTCGGGGGTGTGTGGGCACTGATGACCTGGCCGTTCGCCCGCGGGCGCGGGAAACTGCGAAATACCTGGGAAACCACATACGTCACACCAGACACTCCCAGAACAATCCGCTGCAACGATCGGGCGGCCCCCTAGCGTGGTCGCATGCAGGAATTCGGAGGGGCAAGCAGTCTCGCGCTCGCGTTGATCGCGCTGCTTGCCGTCGGATTTTACGTGCCGACGTGGGTGCGCGAGCACAACGCTCGGGCGTCCGAACGAAATGCGGTGCGACTGCAGCAGACGATTCGCGCGCTCGCGCAGACGGCCGCTCACCCCGAGGTCTACGAGCTCGAGGCGAACGCCCGCGAGGTGCGCACGCAGCGCCGCGAGCTGAAGCGGGCGCGTCAGCTCGAGGCCGACGCGGTGCGCGAGCAGGTGCGCGCGGAGGCGGCAGAACGAGAGGCATCCGCCCGGCTGGAACTGGCCGAGGTGCGAGCAAGCAAGCAGGAACGAGAGGCAGCGGAGGCGGAGATGGCAGACGCAATTGCACGACGTGAGGCCGCTGCTCGGGCGCGGGCGGCAGCGGCTCGCGCGGCGCAGCGTGAGGCAGAGATTCGCGGCACGTGCGAAACTGCGCAGGAGCGCTGGGCCGGCGGCTCGTCGGGCTCGGAGCGCGCGGTCGAGCGCAAGATTACGGGGCAGGTGCCTCGGCTCGCCGGCTCGCGCGAGGCGGCGAAGCGTCGCCAGCGCGGTCGCCTCACAGCAACCGGCGTGGGCGCGTCTGGTCTGCTGCTTGCCGTGATTGGCCTGGTCGTCGGTCTCAGTGGGCTCGGTATTTCGCTGCTGGTGTTCGGCGTCACGGCGGCGGTTGGCGCTGCCTGGATGCTTTCTCGCATTAATTCGGTGTGGCTCGCGCAGCAGGACGAAGTCGTCGTGGCCGCACCTGAGGCGCAGGAGATCGCCGAGCAACTTGAGGAGATCGCGGAGGCGCAGCCGAAGCAGCGCGACCTCATCTTCTTCGATGTCGAGACGCGCACGGACGCTGCGCCGGCTCCCGCGAACTCGTGGACGCCCGTGCCGCTGCCGAAGCCGCTCTATCTTGGCCGGGCGACGTCAGCCGAGCTTGGCAGGCCCCAGGGCGGCCCCGACGGTGGGCCCGATGGCCCAGGCAGCAAGCGTGATCAGATGGATGCTGATCTCGCGCAGCTCCTGCGTGAGGAGTCGGACCGCTCGACGCAGGCCCTGCGTGACGCGCACCGCGACGTTGCGAGCCTGCCGAATGGCGTGCAGCGCATCCGCCCGATTACCGTCGGCAGTGCGAGCGAGTGGAGCCACATGGGCGACGTCGACGCGATCGTTGAAGATGCAGGCGTCGGCGACTACGACGACTTGGATGCCGTGCTTCGTCGCCGTCGCGCGGGTTAGTCAGTAGGATGAGCGGTTGACGGTTGTCGTTCGTGGCGACCGGCAACTCCCATAATCAGCAACAAGGTTGGCAGGCACTCGATGGCGCGACGCGAAGGTCCGGATCCGTTCGACCAGACCAGCGGTGATCCGGTGCAGGTTGAGTCGGGTCTGTTCACTTCCCAGGGCCGTGACCGTGGGCGCACCGGGGCGTCGAATGCCCGTGCGGCCACCGGTGGTCTGGGCGCGCGTTGGCGGAGTTCTTCGCAGCAGCGCCGCGTCAACCTCGTCACGCTGCTCGTCGTCGTGCTCGTTGTTGTGATTGTGCTGCCGATGCTCATCTCGTTTGTCGGTGCGAACCGGCGAGAGGCGCTCGCCGCGGCGGATGCCGCTGGCGTGCAGCCCGTGAACGTGGTCGTCATTGACGCCGATGTGCAGGCGGCGGCAGATTCGTCGAACCCCGTGCTCGGTGCCTACGCGATGTCGTCGGCATTCGTTTCCAACGAGACGAGCGACGAGATGCAGAAGCGCATCGAGGCCGTATCGTCGTCGGTGATCGACAACAATGCTAGCGAGACGCAGTCGCTTTCGGATGACTCGATTTCGTACTTCACGGGCACCTATGCGCCCGAGCTCGTGTCGATGGTGCCCGAGCACAAGGCCAATTGGTCGGCGATGAACTGGGACACCTCGACCGAGATCGACACGGCCGCCGAGCAAGTCAACACGGCACTCGGTGGAGGGCAACTCGACCAGATCGCGAATGCGGTGATTCAGTTGGCGACTGCGCTGGGTGACGCTCGCGACGAGCACTACGCGAACCGTGTGACCTATGTGGCTCCCTCGCCGAAGGCGACGCAGGATCCCACCCCGAGCACAACGCCCGAGGAGACGGAAGAGCCAGAAGAGACCGAGGCCCCCGAAGAGACCGAGGCCCCCGAAGAGACCGAGGAGCCCGCCGAGACCGGCGGCATCGGTGGAGGTGGCAGCGACCCGGAGCCCACGTCGGACCCGGTTGACCCGGAGCCCAATCCGACCAGTGACGACACCGGTAACGGCGCCGGCAACGGCCTGGGCAACGGTTAAGACTGACTGCTCGTCCGTCGAATCGCCCGAGTCTCCAAGGGGCGCAGGACTATTGGGCGGGGTTTAGTAGGCCAACATTCCCATATTGTTCGTGCCTCGCCCGCGCGGCGCGAGCCTCTTGGCGTTGGTGTCAGTTCGCCCGGGCGCGTGGGTGGCCGCCATCGATTTCGCGCTGTCGCGAAACGGATGGTAACGTTGACTCTTGTTGTAAGGGCCTATGGCGCAGTTGGTAGCGCGTCTCGTTCGCAATGAGAAGGTCAGGGGTTCGAATCCCCTTAGGTCCACGTAAGTTGAGAAATTCGAAATCTGCCCCGTCTGATGGCGGGGCAGTTTCGTGTTCGGGCCGGGATCGTCTGCGGTGCTGCCGCTGCCGGACGCGAAGACGCTGGCGGCAGGCTCTCCGAGTGTTATGGGCAGTGGTTGACGGGCAGGCTCATGGCCGTTTCGCCACCGTCAAGACCACCACCGAGTCTTCGACTGCTTCCAGCCCGTGCGGGGCATCGGGTATGAACATCAGGTCGCCCGGGGAGCCGTTCCAGCTGGCGTCGTGACCAGTGAGGGTCACTCGTCCGTGGAGTACCTGCACGGTTGCTTCGCCTGGGTTCTCATGCTCGTGAAGCTCGGAGCCGGCACGCAGAGCGATCATCGTTTGTCGGAGGATATGTTCGTGGCCGCCGTAAATGGTATGGCCACTGCGCCCGCTTGACGCGTTTCTGGCGATCTCCAGTTGGTGGCGCATCAACGCTGGTAGGGATACTTTTTGCACGGAGCCTCTTCCGTTCGGGATGGACTGTCGGTAGCCGCCTCGTCGGACTATCCGGCCCAGCAGTGTGGACTGCTATCCATGATCTCAGCACGTCGAGGGGTTACACGCATCTGGGCTGACCCCGTGGGATAGGTCCAGTGGTTGTGTGAGTCGTCTTGATGCTCGCCGTTGCGGGCAGGAAGACTGGTCTCATCATGACGAACACAAGGAAGCGGCACACGCCTGAGCGGGTCGTGCGAAAGCTCGGACAGGCCGACCGGATGCTGGCCGACGGCGCGGACGTCGCGGCGGTGTGCCGCGAGCTGGGCGTGTCCGAGTAGACGTACTACCGGTGGCGTAACCAGTACGGCGGCCTGAAGGCCGACGACGCGAAACGCCTCAAGGAGCTCGAGAAGCAGAACGCGACCCTCAAGCGCCTGCTCGCGGATGCGGAGCTGGAGAAGGCGGCGCTGAAGGAGCTGGCAGAGGGAAACTTCTAGGCCCGGGCAGAAGGCGCGCCGCCGTCGCTCACCTCATCACCAAGATGCAGGTGAGCGAGCGGATGGCGTGCCGTCTGGCCGGGCTATCCAGGTCCGCCTACCGGCGTGCTCTCCAGGCCGACACCGTCGCCGACCCCGACGCCGCACTGCGCGAGTGGCTGCGTGCCTACGCGAAGAAGCATCCTCGCTGGGGCTACCGGCGTGCCTACCACGACGCGCGCGGCGAGGGCTGGGTCGTGAACCACAAGAAGATCCAGTGGCTATGGCGCGAGGAAGGCCTACGCGTGCCGCAGCGACGCCGTCGCAAGCGCGTCGGCTCGTCGACCGCGACCGCACCGAAGGCGTGCGCGCCGAACGTGGTGTGGGCCATCGACTTCCAGTTCGACGTCGACGAGGCCGGCAGGCCGATCAAGATCGCGTCGATCGTGGATGAGCACACCCGGGTGTGCATCGGCGGGCTCGTGGAGCGCTCCATCACCGCCGACCGTCTCACCGACCACCTCGAGGACCTCGTCACGCTGCACGGCCCGCCCGCGGTCCTCAGGAGCGACAACGGGCCGGAGTTCATCAGCCAGGCGATCGCCGACTGGGCCGGCACCCGCACCGGCCTGTCGTACATTCCGCCGGGCTCGCCGTGGCTCAACGGCTACGTCGAGTCGTTCAACTCCCGCATCCGCGACGAGTGCTTGAACATCAACAGCTTCTACTCGCTGCTGCACGCCCAGGTCGTCATCGGCGACTGGAAGACCGAGTACAACACCGTGCGACGCCACTCGGCGCTGGGCTACCGCACCCCAGCCGACTATGCTCGCCACTGCACCCACGAAATGGAACCCGACGACTCACACAGAGACCGGACCTAACAACGGGGGCGGCCCAGTGCTCCATCTTCCAAGACGTACTGACCATCGTGCGCAGCGAGCCCGTGCTGGTCTCCATTCACAGCTCCGGAGCGACAACCGAGGTCGTCCAGTACCTCACCGATGCCAAGACGCGCGGAGCGATCCTGCACTGGTTCAACGGAGATGACACCGATGTCAAGCGGGCGATCGACGTCGATGCATACTTTTCGGTCAACGCTGCAATGTCCGAAGATCAGATCCGACGACTTCCGCGGGACCGGGTTCTGTGCGAGACCGACTTTCCCGCACGCAAGGTGCGTTCCCGCAGACCAGCCGACACAGGACGCATCGAGCTGCTGCTGAGTCAGGCCTGGGGTACAAGCCCACAAGAGGTTCGCGCAGCGACCTGGTGGAACCTGCGCACGCTCAGCGAGCGCTCCGGTGCCATCGAGCGCCTACCCGAACCTGTCGCGGACACGCTCTTGTACCTATAGTAGGCGGCACCACGCCGAGCGTCCCGCAACCCTGAAAGCCAGAAATAGGGTCCGCAAGTTCGGAGACCCCCGCTCTGAGCACGCCGGCAACTTCGCTGGCGAAGGCGCACAGCCATGAGCAGGGTCGAGGGAGGGTTCATCGCTCACGCCCTTGTGGATCGCGGAGCAGTACCCCCGCAGCGATCAGATGGTTTCGAACAGTGCCGGCCGAAAAACCGACGCGTGCGCCCACGCGTTCGAGAGACTCGCCGTCGGCATACCGCCGAACCATTTCCTGAACCTCCGCATTCGAGGGAGCGGTGCGACGAAGACGCACACCTCGCTCGCGCAACAGTGACGCTAGCCGCTGCCGACTCACGCCGACTTCCGTGGCTATCGTGCGCAGCGTCTCACCGGCCGCGTATTGAGCCTCTGCCGAAAGGAGCACCTCACCGCTGACCCTTGCCTGCTGTCGGACGTGAGACTCCTCGCGACGGACACCATGCCGCGCACGAAGACGGATCGCGCGATGCATCAAACTCAAGCGGGCCAGCGGCGGGGCAAGTTTCGACAAGCCTCCCGCTAGGTCCACCATTGTGATGAGTCGGGACATATGTCCCAGATGAGTCACGAGATATGTCACTCAACGAGAGCCTGGCCATCGGCCAGGCTCTCGTTGTTTGTTTCTCCAGTAGCCGCGGTCGGGGTCGATGTCGTGGGTGGAGAGCACTTCGCCGGTGGTGAGGTGGGTGACGGTGACGGTGGTGTCGTCGGCGATCGCGAGGACGCGTTTGCCGTTGTTCGCGGTGCCGATGCCGAGGTGGTGCATGCGGCCGGCGCGGCGGAAGCTGATCTTGCCGTCGCTGACGCGGTCGTAGCGCAGTCGGTAGTGCGCGGTGTCGGTGTGATCGCTGGGGACCGCTTTCGGGGTCGCGGCGAAGGCCTGGGCCGGGGTATGCCCGGTGAGGGATCGGTGGGGTCGGCGTTCGTTGTAATGCTCGCGAAACGTGGTCAGCTGGGTTTGGAGTTCGTGGGTGGTGCGGGCGCGGGGCCGGGCCGTGAGCCACTGTTTCAGGGTTTGGTGGAATCGATCGACTTTGCCCTGGGTTTGTGGGTGGTTCGGGGCGCCGTTTTTCTGTCGGATACTCAGGAGCGCGAGGACGTATTCGAAGGCGTTGCGGCCGCCGCCGTGGTGGGTGGTGTAGACGCGGCCGTTGTCGGTGAGGGTGGACGCGGGTGGGCCGTGGCGTTCGATGTTCGCGAGGAAGCTGGTGACGACGTCGTCGCCGGTGACTGGGGTGTGGACGGTGCAGGAGAGCAGGTATCGGTCGTGGTCGTCGAGCCAGTTGAGGACGAACCGTCCCGAGATCTGCGCCGCTGCTATGCGGGGGAGCGGCGCTCTCCTGAGCGCGGCTGAGTAGGCAGGCTCGAACGCGTCGGGGCTGACCGTCCCGAGGCTAGCGTGGAGTCTGCGGGCGTTGTACAAGTCGACCAAGTCAGGGTAGCGAAGTCGATGATGGCGATCGTCTTGTGCTGGCCGTCGCGGAAGAATTCCGTGTGTACGCACTCGGCTTGGTAGATCTCGTTGATCGACTCCTTGAGCGCGATCGCGCATGCGTTGCAAAGGGACCCGACGCATAAGGATCGGACACAAGCGGTGGTGGATCGAAACCGTGCCGACCGGCCAGCGACACGAAGAAGGCCGCTGCCGCCCGTGCATGACGGGCGGCAGCGGCCTTCGCATCAGGATTGAACGCTACGAAGACAGGCGATCGGGTTCGGCGTCGCCTGACTCGAGTGTCGTGGTCGGCCCGGTGACGACATCCACGAGCGCGTTCTCGTGTCGCTGCGCCTCGAGCTGCTCGGCCTCGGCGCCACAGATGGCCTCGCCGCGCGCGACGAGCCCGGCCTGATCCGAGAGCGGGATCTGCTTGAGGAAGAGCGAGAGGATGAACGCGAGCCCGATGAACGGCAGCAGGTACCAGAACACGGGCGCGAGCGCGTCGGCGTAGGCGGAGATGATGCCCGTGCGAACGTCGTCGGGAAGCGCGTTGAGGGTCTCCGGGTCGATCGTCGAGGCGGCCTGGGAGGCCGCATCGGCCGAAGCGCCGCTGGTCGCGAAGACGTTCACGAGGTTCTCGGTGAGCCGCGTGGTGAAGATCGTGCCGAACACCGCGGTGCCGAGCGATGCGCCGACCTCACGAAAGTAGTTGTTCGTGCTCGTCGCGGTGCCGATCTCGTCGGCGGGTACCGCGTTCTGCACCACGAGCACCACGACCTGCATGATCAGGCCGAGGCCCACGCCGAAGACGAACAGGAACACGCAGATGAGCCAGATCGGTGTCTCGGCGGTCAGGGTGGTGAACGCGACCATCGCGAGGGCCGTGACGATCGTGCCCAGAATCGGATAGATCTTGTACCGGCCGGTCTTCGTGATGAGCAGGCCGGAGGCGATCGACGTGCCCATCATGCCGACCATCATCGGCACGAGGAGCAGGCCCGAGACCGCGGCCGAGGTGCCGGAGGCCATCTGCAGGAAGGTCGGGATGAAGCCGATGGCGGCAAACATGCCGATACCGAGCATGAGGCCGATCGCCGTGGCGTTGATGAAGACCGGGTTGCGGAACAGACTCAGGGGGATGATCGGGTCTTCGGCGCGCGCCTCGGTGAAGATGAACGCGGCCGCGGCCACGACGAGGCCGGCGCCCCACGCCCACGCCGCAAGGGAGCCCCAGCCGAAGGCGGTGTCGCCGCCGAAGTCGGCGAAGAAGATGAGGCAGACCGTGGTGATCGAGATGAACACGACGCCGAGAATGTCGATGCGCTTCTCGGGCTTGCGCGACGGCAGCTGGAGCGCGAAATACGCGATCGCGAACGCCGCAATGCCGATCGGGATGTTGATGTAGAACGCCCACTGCCAGGTGAGGTGGTCGACAAAGTAGCCGCCGAGGAGTGGGCCGGCGACGGCCGAGAGACCAAAGACGGCGCCGAGCGGGCCCATGAACTTGCCTCGCTCGTTCGCCGGAACGATGTCGGCGATGATGGCCTGCGACAGGATCATCATGCCGCCACCGCCGAGCCCTTGCGCGGCGCGGAAGATGACGAATGCCCAGAAGCTGCCCGCGAAGGCACAGCCAATCGAGGCGAGCGTGAAGATCGCGATCGCGATGAGGAATAGGTTGCGGCGGCCGAGAATGTCGCCAAACTTGCCGTAGATGGGCATGACGATCGTGCTCGCGAGGAGGTAGGCGGTCGTGATCCACAGCTGGTGGTCGACGCCGCCGAGTTGGCCGACGATTGTCGGCATGGCGGTCGACACGATCGTCTGGTCGAGGCTCGACAACAGCATGCCCGCGATGAGGGCGCCGAAGATGAGCCAGATTCGACGCCGAGTGAGCAGGAATGGTGCTCCCTGCGTTGCGGAGCTTGGCATTAGCTGGCTTTCTGTGAGGGGGAGAATTCGGCTCGGGCGAGCCGCACGCGCTGCAGGAGCAGTTCGCGCGGTGATTCGGTCGAGTGGTGGTGGATGAGCTGGTGAAGGGTCAGTCTGATGAGTGCGCCGATGCCGTGCACGATGACTTCGGCCCGGAGCTGGGCATCTCTGACGTCGCCGAGGCGCCGGGTGATGAGTTCGACGTCGCGGAGTTCGTTCTTGTGGAGTTCGTTGAAAGCGGCCTTGATGAGGCGAGGCTCGTCCTCGATGGCCGCGAACATCGTCTCGGTGTCTTCGACGGGGTTCGCGATCTCCCATCGGGCGATGATCATCTCGACGAAGTCGTCGATCAGGTCGCCGCGGGCGGCAACGAACTCCTCACAGATCGCGTGTTCGCGGGGGTCGGTCGTGGCGGAGCCGTAGCCGAGCACCGCATTTTCTTTGCACTCGAAGTAATTGAAGAAGGTGCGCCGGGAGACGCCAACTGAGGAACAGAGCTCTTCGATCGTGAAGCCGGCGAAGCCAACTTCAGAGGTCAGCTTGCGGGCCTGACAGGTCAATGCCCGGGAAGTTTCGCGTTTGCGCAGCTCCCGGGCATCGCTTGCACTCTCAATCACAGAGTGCAATTCTGCACTATTGCTAGTCAAAGTGCAATCGAAGAGTTCGTGAAGTAAAGATGTGCCTGGGACGCGATTTCGCGTCAACCTTCGTTACCCGAAGTAGGCCTCGAGCAGGCGCAGCCACACCTCGCTCATGGTGGGGTAGGAGGGCACCGCGTGCCAGAGCCGGTCGACCGGCACCTCGCCGACGATTGCGATGGTGGCGGAGTGTAGGAGTTCGCTAACGCCGTAGCCGACAAAGGTGGCGCCGATGACGACGCGTCGGTCTTCGTCGACGACAAGCTTTGCCTGGCCGGAATAGTGGTCGGCGTGCAGTGCCGAGCCGGCCACCGCGCCGAGGTCGTACTCGACGGCACGGATGCGCAGGCCACGCTCACGCGCGCGGGCCTCGGTAAGCCCGACGCTCGCGACCTCGGGGTCGCTGAACACGACGTGGGGTACTGCATCATGGTCGGCGGTCGCGACGTGACGCCCCCAGCGCGCCGCGTCGAGGGGCTGGCCTCGCAGTCGAGCGGCGATTGCTTCGCCAGCGGCCCGAGCCTGATATTTGCCCTGATGGGTCAGGAGAGCGCGACCGTTCACGTCGCCGACCGCGTAGAGCCAGTCGGTGCCATTCACGAGCATGGTGTCATCGACTTCGAGGCCGTCGACGCCGGCGGCCTCAAACCCGAGCCCGTCGGTGTTGGTGCGTCGACCGGTCGCGACGAGCAGCTCATCCGCCTCGAGTGTCGTGTCGTCGTCGAGGTCGATGCGGACCGCACCGCGACCCGCATCGTTGGTGGGGAGCCGGTCGATGCGACGCGGCGAGACGCCAATGCGCACGTCGGCGCCGGCCCCGACCAGCGCATCCGCCACAAGCTCGCCGACGAACGGTTCTTCCCGGCCCAGAAGCCCACTGCGCGCGAGCACCGTGACCTTCGACCCGAGTGACGCATAAGCGAACGCGAGTTCGACCCCCGCCACGCCCCCTCCGAGCACGGCAAGCCGTGGCGGGATCAACGTTTCGGAGGTCGCCTCCCGCGTGCCCCAAGGGTCGGCCTCGGCGAGACCAGGGATGCCCGGCAGGGTTGGTACCGACCCGGTCGCGAGCGCGACGGTGCTGGCCGTATAGGTGCGCTCGCCCACCCGGACCTGACCGCGCCCCACGAGCCGCCCGGCGCCGCGGATCAGCGCAATGCTCGCCGATTCGAGCCAGGCAACCTGGCCATCGTCGTGCCAGTTGCTGGTGAACGCCGTGCGGCGTCGGAGAACGGCCTCGACGTCGATCTCGCCGACAGCCTGCTTGGCACCATCGACGCGCCGCGCCGCGGCGAGCGCCTCGCCGCTTCGGAGGAGCGCTTTCGACGGCATGCAGGCCCAGTACGAGCACTCGCCGCCGACGAGTTCAGACTCGACGATGGCCGTGCGCATGCCCTGCTTCGTGGCGTAGTCGGCGACGTTCTCGCCGACGGGGCCGGCGCCGATGACGATGAGGTCGTAGTCGACGGCACTTGGGGCGGCGGGTGCGTTCTGCGATGACATGTCAGCTCCTGCGATCGAACGAATGCGCCCAGCGAAGCACAGCTACTCGGGCCAAACCCCGGAACTCCCGCGCCGGTGGGAGCCAACGAGATGGGTGTCGATCATGCCGACGGCCTCCATCAGCGCATACATGGTGGTCGGGCCGACGAACGAGAAGCCCTCGTTGCGCAGTGCCCTGGCGAGTGCGACCGATTCCGCCGACCGACTCGGTACCTCCTCGGCAGACCGTGGTGCCGGCGTAACGGCAGGCTGAAACGACCAAACAAACGTGCTCAGGCCGCCCTTGTCGCGCAGTTGCACCGTGGCGCGGGCGTTGCCGATGGTGGCCATGATCTTCGCGCGGTTGCGCACGATCGCCGCGTCGCCGAGTAGCCGCTCGACGTCGCGCTCGTCGTACTCGGCCACGACGTCGGGGTTGAAGTCGTCGAATGCCGCGCGAAACGCTGGCCGTTTGCGCAGGATGGTCGCCCATGACAGCCCGGACTGGAAGGCCTCGAGGCTGAGCCGCTCGAACATGCCGTGCTCGTCGCGCACCGGCATGCCCCACTCGGTGTCGTAGTAGTCGCGCAGCACGTCGTCACTGCTCGCCCAGACGGGGCGCGCGAGACCGTCGTCGCCGATGATGAGGTCGGGGGTGGTGAGTTCGAGGGCGGACTGCTCGGTTGCGGTGGGGGTGGGGTCGCTCATGTCGTCTGCTCCAGTTCGAGAAGGGTGGATTTGGCGTCGAGGTCGCCGATGTCGCCGCCGAGAGTTCCATCAGCGCAGCACCGTGACGCCATGACGTTCGACGGCTGGTCGGAGGGGTGATTCTTGCTCACGCAGGGTAGACGCACCAGCACGGTATGACGTGAGCCCTGTGGATAGGTTTTTTCGGAGGGTGGCTGTCGACCTGCGTCATCGCCGCCGAGCTGGAAAACACGGCACGGAGCGGAAGGCATCGAGCGTGCCGAGGACGCGGAGCAGCACCTCAATACGCCCGTACTCGACCTCGAAACCGGCCGATATCAGGCTCGCGGCGAGCGTCACGACGTTGCCGGCGATCGCCCGGGTAACGAGCGTCGCGGCGCCGACGACGTCGACCAGCACCACCCCTGCCGCCAAGGGCGAGGTCGGCGGGCTCAAGCACTTGGTGGTGCGCGCAGCCACGAGAACCACGAAAATCCAACGCAGCTAGCTGGGCCACCGCATGTGCGCTGTGGGGGCACCCCAGAGCGGCCTGGGCGCCTCCGCGAGTGTCTGTGGCCCGCTTGCTAGAGCCGCTCGATGACGGTCGCGTTCGCCATGCCCGCGCCCTCGCACATCGTCTGCAGCCCGTAGCGGCCGCCGCTGGCCTCGAGCTGGTTCACGAGAGTTGTGAGGAGGCGGGTGCCCGACGAACCGACCGCGTGGCCAAGCGCGAGCGCGCCGCCGCGCGGGTTGAGCCGGTCCAGCGGTGCGCCGGTCTCGCGCTGCCAGGCGAGCGCCACCGAAGCGAAGGCCTCGTTCACCTCGAAGGCGTCGATGTCGTCGATGCCAAGGCCCGCACGATTGAGCACGCGTTCGGTCGCGGGAATCGGGCCGGTCAGCATGAGCATCGGGTCGTCGCCAACGACCGAGAACGCAACGAAGCGGGCGCGGGGGTGCAGGCCGAGTGCATCCGCTCGCTCGCGCGACATGATGAGCGCGGCCGATGCCCCGTCGGTGAGGGGCGAGGAGTTGCCGGGCGTGACTTTCCAGTCGAGTTCGGGGAACCGCGCTGTGTACTCGGGCGTCGCAAACGCGGGCGAGAGGCAGGCGAGGGATGCGGCGGTTGCGCCGGGCCGCACCGTCTCGTCGATGAGGTGGGCACCCGCCTCGGTTTCGATTGGCACGAGCTCGGCCGCGAAGTCGCCCGCGCTCGCGGCGTCCGCGGCGAGCGCGTGCGAGCGGGCCGCAAAGTCGTCGAGCTCAGCGCGCGAGAAGCCCCACTTCGCGGCGATGAGCTCGGCCGAGACGCCCTGGTGCACCATGCCCTCGGGGTAGCGGGCGCGCATGCGCGAGCCGAGCGCATCCTGCCCTGCTGTCGAGGAGCCGAGCGGCACGCGGCTCATCGACTCGACGCCGCAGGCGATCACGATGTCTTGGCTGCCCGACATGATCGCCTGCGCGGCGAACGTGGCGGCTTGTTGGCTCGAGCCGCACTGCCGGTCGATCGTGGTCGCGGGCAGGGTGTGCGGGAATCCGGCCGCGAGCACCGCGGTGCGGCCGATGTTGCCGCCCTGCTCGCCGACCTGGCTCACGTTGCCGGCGATAACGTCATCGATGAGCTCGGGGTCGAGGCCTGAGCGCGTGACGAGTTGCTCGAGCACCGAGGCGAGCAGGTCGACGGGATGCACGCCCGAGAGCGCGCCGCCAGGCTTGCCGCGACCCGACGCGGTCCGTACGGCGTCGACGATGACTGCTTCGCGCACCAGCTCACGGAACTCCTGGCGGTCGTCGATATGGAACGTGGAACGCATCGTGCTTACCTCGCAGCCATTCGGATCGCGCCGTCGAGCCGAATCGTCTCGCCGTTGAGCATGGGGTTGTCAATGATCTGGGTGACGAGGAGCGCGAACTCCTCGGGGCGGCCGAGCCGAGCCGGATGCGGCACCTGCTTGCCGAGCGACTCACGCGCCGCCTCGGGCAGGGCCGCGAGCAGGGGAGTGTCGAACGTGCCGGGCGCGATCGTGTCGACGCGGATTTGGTACTCGGCCAACTCGCGCGCGATCGGCAACGTCATCGCGTGAATTGCGCCCTTCGACGCCGAATAGGCGGCCTGGCCGATCTGTCCGTCGAACGCAGCGACCGAGGCGGTGTTGACCACGACGCCGCGCTCCTCGCCGAGCGGGGCGAGGCGGAGCATCCGCTCGGTCGCGAGGCGAATCACGTTGAAGGTGCCGACGACATTGATTGCGAGCACGCGTTCGAAACGGTTGAGCGGGTTCGGGCCGTGCTTCGAGACAACCTTGAGCGCCTCGGCGACGCCCGCGCAGTTCACGACGACGCGGAGGTCGCCGAGCTCGGCCGCGGCATCGAGGGCGGCGGCGACCTGGTCTTCGCTGCGCACATCCGCGCCCGCGAACGTGAGGTCGGGCTCGGTCGCGAGCGCGTCGGTCGCCGGCGTGCCCGGCAAGTCGACGACCACGACCCGGGCGCCGCGATCGCGCAGCCGTCTTGCGGTGGCGAGGCCGAGGCCCGAGGCGCCCCCGGTGATGACCGCAACCTGGTCAGTGACATCCATGTCGACCTTTCCGCCGCCCGCCGGCGTTGGCGGTCGCGTGCCTTGTGCCAACCGTAGCCACGTCACCGCAAGAGTTCATGGAGGCGGCGACGCGCGGCCGCTATTCGCTGCGGAACTCGGGGTCGCGCTTCTCGCGGAATGCCGCCATGCCCTCCTTTTGGTCGTGCAGCGAGAAGCCCGAGGTGAACGCCTGCTGCTCGTACCGCACACCGTCAGTGATGCCCGAGTCTTGCGAGACCCGCAGCGCGTTCTTCATTGCGTAGACCACGGGTAGCGACTTCGCGGCGATGGTCTCGGCGACCGCCGTCGCCTCGTCGAGAAGCTCGGCGGCGGGCACCACGCGCGAGACGAGGCCCGCGCGGTCGGCCTCGTCGGCGTTCATGACGCGCGCTGTGAAGAGCATCTCGGCGGCCTTGTACTTGCCAATCGCGGCGGGCAGGCGCTGCGAGCCACCCGTGCCGGGGATCACGCCGAGGTTGATCTCGGGCTGACCAAACTTCGCCGTGTCGGCGGCGAACGCGCGCTCCGAGCCGGTGATGACGATGGCGCCGATCTCAGGGTCGGTGTCGTAGGCGAGCGCGGCCTCGATGATCTCGCCGCTGAGCTGCAGGTTGAGCGCATTGAGCGCCTCGGGCCGGTTCAGCGTGATGTAGCCGACGCGGTTGCGCGTTTCAGTGAGGATGAGGTCGTAGTGCGGCACGGATGCTCCTAGCGTGCGGTGGTGGCGCGGGCGGCGGCCCTGGTGCGGCCAATTATCCTGGCGGAATGACAACACCCGCCGAATTCTGGCGCCAGGTGCGCGAGGCGAAGCCCGAACTTCCCGTGGCGGCGCCCGAGGCGTGGGCCTTCGGTGCGACCGCGGAGCACGCCGACGAGTTGCTCGCGTTCGTGCTCGTCGGCACGAAGACCGCGACGGCTTCGTCGCTCTGGGACTCCGAGTCGACCGGCGAGGCCGTGCCGCGCGAGGGGGAGCACAGCATCCTGCTCGACGGAGCCGGCGAGCCCCGCGCCGTCATCGAAACGACGCGGGTGCGCATCTGCCCGTTTGCCGAGGTGGATGCGCACCATGCGCACGCGGAGGGTGAGGGCGACCGCACGCTCGCGTACTGGCGTGAGGCGCACGAGCGGTTCTGGCGCGAGTACTCCGAGAACCCGCGCGGCTTCGCGCCCGACATGCCCGTCGTGTGTGAGGCGTTTGTGCTCGTGTACCCGTGACGGGCGCCTAGCTGCCGGCGCGCATCCGCCTCGTGCTCGCCTCGGGCGTGAGGTCGAGGCGGCGCAGCAGCTGGGCGTTGAGCGCGACCACGATTGTCGAGAGCGACATGAGAATCGCGCCGACGCTCATCGGCAGCACGAAGCCGATCGGCGCGAGGATGCCCGCCGCGAGCGGCACCGAGATGAGGTTGTAGCCGGCCGCCCACCAGAGGTTCTGGCGCATCTTGCGGTAGCTCGCGCGCGACAGCTCGATCACCGAGAGCACCGAGCGGGGGTCGCTCGACGCGAGTACGACGCCGGCGGAGGCGATTGCGACGTCGGTGCCCGCGCCGATCGCGATGCCGACGTCGGCCTGCGCGAGCGCCGGAGCGTCGTTGACGCCGTCGCCGACCATCGCGACGCGCTTACCCTCGTGCTGCAGCTCGGCGACCTTCGCCGACTTGTCCTCGGGGCGCACGCCCGCGAACACGCGGTCGATGCCGAGCTCGGCCGCGACCGATTCGGCGACCGCCTGCGCGTCGCCGGTGATCATGACGACCTCGACGCTCTGCGCGTGCAGCGCGGCCACCGCGTCGCGTGACTCGGCGCGCACCTCGTCGGCGAGCCGAAGCGCGCCGACGATCTCGCCGTCGGCGAGCACGTGCAGGACGATGGCGCCCTCGGCGTGCCAGGCCGCGGCCGGGGCGGCCTCGGCGAGGCCGTGCTGCTCGAGCAGGTACGGCCCGCCGACCTCGATGGTGCGGCCCTCGACGGAGGCGCGCACGCCGACCGCGGGCGAACTTGAGAAGTCGGTGGCGGCCGCGAGGGCGAGGCCGCGGTGCTCGGCGGCGCCGACGATCGCGCGGGCGAGCGGGTGCTCGCTGTCGGACTCGGCGGCGGCCGCAAACGCGAGCACCGCATCCGCCTCGAGGCCCGAGGTGGGCTCGATGTCGGTGACGGTCGGCTCGCCCTTGGTGAGGGTGCCGGTCTTGTCGAAGAGCACGGCGTTGACCGAGCGCATCGACTCGAGCGCGAGGCGGTCCTTGACGAGCACGCCGCCGCGGGCCGCGCGCTCGGTCGCGATCGACACGACGAGGGGGATCGCGAGGCCGAGCGCGTGCGGGCAGGCGATGACGAGCACGGTGATGGTGCGCACGACCGCCTCGTCGGGCAGGCCGAAGAGCGACCAGGCGACCGCGGTGATGGCCGCGGCGCCGAGCGCGAACCAGAACAGCCAGCCGGCCGCCGTGTCAGCGATGCGCTGCGCGCGCGAGGACGAGGCCTGCGCGTCGGCCACGAGCTTCTGGATGCCCGCGAGCGTCGTGTCGTCGCCGGTCGCGGTGACTCGGATGCGCAGGGCCGAGTCGGTCGCGACGGTGCCGGCGACGACGTGGTCGCCGACGCCTCGGCGCTGGGTCGTCGATTCGCCGGTGACCATCGCCTCGTTCATGGCGGCGGCGCCGTCGACAATCTCGCCGTCGGCCGGGACGGTTGCCCCGGGGCGCACGAGCACGACGTCGCCCACGGTCAAGGCAGCGGGCGAGACCGTCTCGGTGGCGTCGCCGACGACGCGCTCGGCCTCGTCTGGCAGGAGGGCCGCGAGCGAGTCGAGGGCCGAGGTGGTCTGCGCGAGCGAGCGCATCTCGACCCAGTGGCCGAGCAGCATAATCACGATGAGCAGCGCGAGCTCCCACCAGAAATCGAGCTCGTGGTGGAGCAGCCCGACGCTCGCTCCCCACGAAGCGAGGAACGCGACCGTGATTGCGAGGCCGATGAGGAGCATCATGCCCGGCTTACGGCTGCGGATCTCGCTCACCGCGCCGGTGAGGAAGGGGCGGCCGCCCCACACGTACATGATCGTGCCGAGCACCGGCGAGACCCATCCGAGCCATGCCACTTCTGGCAGCTCGTAGCCGACGAGGCTCGCGAACATCGCGCTCGTCGCGACGACCGGGATTGCGATGACGAGCATGATCCAAAACAGTCGGCGGAATTGGGCGACATGATCACCGTGACCCGCGTGGCCGCCGTGGCCACCGTGCATGTCGTGCGATCCGTGACCCGCATGAGCCTCGTGACCCGCATGTGCCTCGTGCCCTGCATGAGCGTCGTGCCCTGAATGCAGATCGTGCCCGGCGTGCTCTTCGGCGTTCGTCTGACCCTCGTGCCCTGCCAGCTCGTGGTGTTCGTCGTGCGTGTGATTCGCCATCGTGTCTGCCTCATGTTCCCTTCGCGCGACCACCCGGGCCGCGCATCGATTATACCCCTGAGGGGTATAACCGAGCCCTCATGTCCAGCATTCCAACTTCTATGCTCCATCACGACTGTCCCGGGACCCGCACAACCGTTCGGCGTCGCAGAAAGTTGAGTGGTCGTTTTTTGTAGTTTCCAAGCGCTGGAAACTACAAAAAACGACCACTCAACCCCGGCTGGACGATGGGGGAAAGGGGCGTGGGACGATGGGGCCGTGAATTCTCGGAGGCAGTGGCGAACTCGCATCGAAAACGTCATCCGCACCGACCCCGCGTCGAGGCCGATGACCGAGGCGTTGCTGTCGATCGATGAGGTGTACGCCCGCAAGGTCATCGACCTCGCGATGCGCATCGCCGAAGCGCTCATCGCCGTCGGCGCCTCCGCGAACGAGGTCGTGCTCGCCGTGATCCGCGTCGCGGCAGCGCTCGGCATCAAGCCCGTGCACGTCGACATCACCTACAACTCAATCGGCGTCTCCTACCACCGCAACGAGACCGAGCTGCCGTTCACGCTCATCCGTGTGGTGCGCGCGCCCGTGCCTGACCACACGAAGCTCCAGCAGCTACAAGCGCTCGTCGCCGACATCGAGTCGGGCAGCGTGACGCTCGATCACGCACGCGTGCGCTTTCACAAGATCCGCCGTCGGCCGTTCCCGTACCGCCCCGCCGTCATCGTGCTTGCGCAGGGCACCCTCGCCCTCGGCGTGGGCGTGCTCTACGGCGCCAACTGGTTTGTGCTGCTCATCATCGCGCTCGCCGCCTGCTCGGCCGCGATGACGCAGCGGCTGCTCGGGAAATGGCACGTGCCGTTCTTCTTCTCGCAGGCCGCCGGCGCCCTCGTGGTCGTCGCGATCGCCGCGGTCTCGAACTGGCTCCGCGACCTCGGCGTGCCGCTGTTTGACGAGGTGCGGCCGACCGTCATCGTCGCGGCCGGCATCGTGTTGATGCTCGCGGGTATGTCGGTGGTCGCGGCCGCACAGGATGCGATTGACGGCTTTTCGCTCACGGCCGGCGGGCGCATCCTCGACCTCGCGCTGCTTACCCTCGGCGTCGTCATCGGCATTGTCGGCGGGGTAGCGCTGACCCAGTCGCTGGGCATCGGCATCCCGCTCGCGAGCGAACCGCCCGCGCTCGGCTCGGTGTGGATGCAGGTCATCGGAGCGATCCTCATCGCCGTCACCGTCGCGGTCTGGAACGGCGCCGGCCTTCGCACGATCGCGATCTCGGCGGCGCTCGGCGCGACCGCCTGGGGCGGCTACAGCATCGCGCTGCTCGGCGGCATAGGCATGGCCCCCGCGAGCGGCTTCGGTGCACTGCTCGCAAGCTTCCTCGGCACGCTCATCGCGCACCGCTGGCACGTGCCGTCGATCGCCGTGACCACGGCCGCGATTGTGCCGATGGTGCCCGGTTCGATGGTCTTCCGCGGCATCCTCGCGATCGTCGCGGCCGAGAACGACCCGCAGGGCCTCATCGTCGGCTTCGCCGAACTCGTCAGCGCCGGCGCGATCGGCCTCGCCCTCGCGTCGGGGGCGTCGCTCGGCCTGTTCCTCGGCGCGCCGATTCGCGACACCCTGCAGAGCGTCACGCGGCGGCGCGGTCGCATTCGCTAACGGCCGATCGGCCGGGCGCTTCCGGCCAGTGTTGCAGAAGCGGTGGCAGTATGGGGCGACGGAGGTCGGGCCCGCCGGGTGCTACGCGCGAGCCGCGCGCCCCGCGCACCAGCACACCCTCGCCCCACGGGGACCGGTTCAAAGGAGAACCTCATGACGACTCGACTTCGCGCCGGCATCATCGGTGGCGGGTTCATGGGGGAGGTGCATGCGCGCTCGATCCGCATCGCCGACGGCGAGATCGCCGGCATCGCCTCATCAAGTCTCGAACGCGCCCGCGATGCGGCGGCGACGATCGGCGTCGACCGCGCGGCGAACGCCGAGGAACTTATCGGCGACCCACGCATCGACGTCATTCACGTTTGCACCCCGAACGCGAGCCACGTGCCGCTCGCTCGGGCCGCCATTGCGGCGGGTAAGCACGTCGTTTGCGAGAAGCCGATCGGCGTCAGCCGTGACGAGGCGACGCAGCTCGCTGCCGACGTCGAGGCGAGCGACCGGCTGCTCACCGTGCCCTTCGCCTACCGCTTCCACGCGATGACGCGCGAGGCGCAGCGCCGCATCGCCGCCCACTCGTTCGGCCACCTCACTGGCGTTACCGGCGTCTATCACCAGGACTGGCTGCTCGAGCCGGGCGACGACAACTGGCGCGTCGACGCCAAGGCGGGCGGCGCGTCCCGCGCGTTCGCCGACATCGGCTCACACCTGGCCGACCTTACCGAGTTCCTCGCGGGCGAGCGCATCGTGCGGCTCACCGCGCGCACCCAGACGGTGCACGCCGAGCGCTCCGGCCGCGAGGTCACCACCGAAGACCTCGCGGTGTTGCTCGTTGAGTTCGAATCGGGCGCACTCGGCACCCTCTCGATCTCGCAGGTGGCAGCAGGCCGCAAGAATTCACTCAGCGTCGAGATCGGCGGCGCCCACGAGACGGTCCGCTTCGAGCAAGAGAACCCCGAGACGCTCTGGATCGGCCACCGTGGCGGCTCGGTGCTGCTCCAGCGCGACCCGAAGCTCATCGGTGGCGACGTCGCCCGCCTCAGCAACGTGCCGGCCGGGCATCCGCTCGGCTACCTCGACGCGTTCGCAGCTTTCGTCGGGGACAGCTACGCGGCGATGTCGAGCGGCGTGCTTCCCGACGGGCTGCCGACGGTGCGCGATGGGCTCCGGGCCGTCGAACTCACCGAGCGCGTCCTTGCCTCGGCCGCGAGCCAGTCCTGGGTTGACGCGTAGCGCCCCGCGCCGAACGACCGCCTACGCGAGTCGCTCGATTTCGACGAACACGATGTCGGATGCGCCGCCCCGGTTCTCGACCCGGTGTTCCGACCCAGCCGCACGGGTATAGCTGGTGCCGGCGACGAGCTCGGCGGTGATCTCGTTGCCCTCGGCGGTGACGACGTGCATGCGGTCGGTCACCATCGGCACGACCACGTACTCGAAGTCGTGACGGTGCATGGGAATCACGCCGCCCGGCGCGATCGTCCACTTCGTCACGCGAAAGTGGTCGTTCTCGAGCTGCAATTCGCCGGTCGATCCAGTGCTCATGGGCGGTGCTCCTTCGGCTCTTCCGCAGCGAATCCCGCCGCTCGGGCCCAGCCTACGAGGTACATAATGACGGTGTGCCGATACTCAACAAAGACATGTCCCTTTGCATCTCGCTCGCTGCTCGGCCGTCGAACTACGGCACGCGGTTCCACAATTTCCTCTACGACGAAATTGGCCTGAACTTCATCTACAAGGCATTCACGACGACGAACATCATCGACGCGATCGCCGGCGTGCGCGCCCTCGGTATCCGCGGCTGCTCGGTGTCGATGCCCTTCAAGGAGGCCGTGATCCCGCTCGTCGACGAGCTCGAGGAGTCGGCTGCGGCCATCGACTCAGTGAACACGATCGTCAACACCGACGGTCGGCTCGCCGCGGCCAACACCGACTACGAAGCCGTCGTGCAGCTGCTTAAGAACCACCAGCTCGACACCTCGATGTCGGTGCTCGTACGCGGCTCGGGGGGTATGGCGAAGGCCGTCATCGCGGCGTTCCGCGGCGCCGGTTTTGACGACCTCACGATCGTCGCGCGCAATGCCGAGGCGGGCCAGGCCATCGCCGACCGCTACGACTACCGCGCGGTCACCGACGACCCTGCGCCCGGCCACGACCTGCTCGTCAACGTCACGCCGCTCGGCATGCAGGGGGCGGATGCCCAGACCCTGTCGTTCTCGGAGGCACACATTGGCGCGGCTCAGCAGGTCTTCGACGTCGTCGCGCTGCCCGCCGAGACACCGCTGATCCGCGCCGCGCAGTCTGCGAACGTGCCGACGATCTCGGGTTCCGAGGTGTTCGCGCTGCAGGCCGCAGGCCAGTTCAAGCGCTACACCGGCGTCGAGCTGACGCAGGATCAGATCGGCAGGGCCGCCGCCTTCGCTCGCGAAGCGTAGGTCCCACGGCATGATGACTCCCGATCGCAATTCCCACGACTCGCCCTACTTCGTCCGCGAGTCCGCGACGCAGTACCGCCCGAGCCTCGAGACGGGCGGCAGCTGGAACAACCAGGAGCAGCACATCGCGCCCGTCGTCGGGCTCATCAGCCACCTCATCCTCACCGATCGCGATGAGCGCCATGGCGACAGCACGCTGCGCATGAGCCGGCTCTCGTGCGACATCCTCGGCGTGATCCCGATCGAACCGTTCGATGTCGAGCTGCGTGTCGTGCGTCCCGGCCGCACCATCGAACTCGTCGAGGCGATCCTCACCCATGGTGGCCGGCCCGCGGTGAGTGCGCGGGCCTGGCTCACGAAGGAATTCGACACCGAGGACATCGCGGGCACGACCGTGCCTCGCATCCCGTCGGTCGACGAACTGCCGAGCTGGGACATGGGGGACACCTGGGACGGCGCCTTCGTTGAGACGCTCGACGTGCGCCGTCAGTCGAGCGGCCCGGGCGTCGCCCAGTATTGGATCCGGCCCCAGCGGCCGCTCCTGACGGGCGAGCCGGTGAGCAACACAGCCCGGTTGCTCTCGGTCGCCGACCTCGCGAACGGCTCAGCGACGCTCGTGTCGCCCGACGAAGTCGCGTTCCCGAACCTCGACCTCACCGCGCACCTCTACCGCGTGCCGGTCGGGGAGTGGCTCGGCTTCGACACGCACGTCTCGATCGGCCCGCGCGGCGCGGGGCTCACGCAGAGCATCCTGCACGACGCCGAGGGGCCGATCGGCACCCTGGCGCAGACGCTCACGGTGCGCCCGCGGCGCGACTAGCACCAGCAACGAGGTCGGGCCGCGCAGCGTCCAGCTGCGCGGCCCGACCTCGTTCGCGAGCGCTACGACACCGGTGCGGTCGCCGTTGCCTGCCGCGTCACGGTGCCGATCACCCACTGATACGCGGGCTCGGTGCCGGAGACTTCGAAGTCGCCGACGGTGCGTGCTTTGTAAAGCCAGGGGTTGTGCGAGGCGACGGTGCGGGCATTGCGCCAGTGCCGATCGTGCGCGGCCGAGGCACGCACCCCGGATGCGCCGAGCGCGTCGAACAGGCGGGTCGCGGCCTCGGGCACGAGGCGCGACAGCGTCACCTGGGCGCGCGCCGAATCGAGCTCCGAAGCGACCACGGCGGCCTGTGCCGCCGCCACCGAGTCGTCGCCGCCGAGGCCGCCCCGCACGGCGGCTGCCGTCTGATAAGCGTGCTCGATCGACTCGGCGACGCGCTGCACGAGCGCATCGGCCGCGAACGAGGTCGCCCCGATCTCGCCGACCGCCTGCAGAATCTGCGGGTCGTCGCGCACCCGATCGGCGTTGCCGTGGCTGTAGGTGCGCTCTCGGGCGGCGACCGCCGACGAGGCGTCGCGCAGCACCGTGCGAGCGATGCCAGCGTGTGTCGCGAGCAGCACGAGCTGGTAGAACGCGGTCTGGTAGGCGAAGCGGTCGTCGAATGGAATCACGTCGGCGCGCTCGACCGCGGCACCGCTGTACACGATCGTGCCCGTTCCGGTGAGCTGTTGGCCGAAGCCGTCCCAGTCGTCGCTAATGGTCACCGAGTCCTGGTCAAGCGGCACGACCGCGATGTACTGCGTGCCGTCGTCGGCCTGCACCGTGGTGTCGGAGTAGTCGGCGTAGATCGAGCCGGTCATGTAGAACTTTTCGCCGGTCACGCTCGCCGCGTCGCCGACGAAGTCGATCTTCGTGCCGAGCTGGCCGCGCTCGACCGAGCCGATTTCGCTCCACGCGTTGCCGACCACGGCACCCTCGGCGAGCCGCGCGAGCCAACGCGCTCGGAAGTCACTGTGGCGCGACACGAGTACGTCCTCGACGAAGGCGATGTGGCCCCGCCAGATCTGCGCGACGTTCGAGTCGGCGGCGGCGAGCTCGACGAGCAGCGCGGCAAGCTGGGGCACGGTGGCACCAAAGCCACCGGCCGCTTCGGGCAGCCGAACCCGCCCGAAGCCCGCTTCGGCGAGCGCGCGCACCTCGGCGACCGGCAGGGCGCGCTCGCGTTCGCGCTCGACGGCGCCGGCCGCGATGCTCGCGAACACGGACGCGAAGTGGTCGTGCAATTGCTTGGTCGTGGTCATGGCCCCTCACTTGGTCGGTCGTGTGATCGTGCAGCCAAGTTAGGGGCGGCGGGCGGCGGACGGAAGCGAGCCGCGTCACGATGATTCACGAGGCGTCACATGTGATGCCGACGCGACATACTCCGTCAACAACGTCGCGCCGAGCGCCCGGTATGCCTCGAGCGCACGGTCAAACTTGGTCGAGCCCGCCTGAGCCGTCGACCCGAGCTATTCCGGCGGCAACGGATGCGCGCCGACCGGGTTCGGCTGCTTCGCGAACCAGACGATGAGCGCGCCCGCGACGGCGACGAGGCCGATGCCCGCGATCGCCTGCGGCGACATCGCCTGGCCGAGCAGCACGAAGCCAACGAGGCTGCTCAGCGCCGGGTCGACCGCGAAGAGCACGCCGATGATGCGCGCCGAGGTGATGCGGCCGGCGATGGTGTCAACCGAAAACGGAATCGCGACGCCGATCACCGCCGAGAACGTGAATAACCACCAGTCCGGCCCGTCGATGCGGGGCAACTGCGGCACGGCGATCGGCAGGGTCACGACCGCCGCGATCGTCACCGAGAGCGCGACACCGTCGAGCCCGCTGCTCGCCTTGCCGATGCGGTCGGCGCCAACGGTGTAGACCGCGAAGAAGAACGCGGCGCCCAGCGCGAACAGGTACCCGGCGAGGTCGAAGTAGCCGAGCGGGCCTGCCGAGATGAGGGCGACCCCGGCGACGGCGACGAGCGCGCAGAGACCCTCGCGCAGCCGCCGCGAGCCGAGCAGCGCGATCGCGCACGGCCCGAGGAAGTCGAGGGTCACGGCGACGCCGAGCGGGATGCGGTCGATCGCGTTGTAGAGGCAGAGGTTCATCGCGGCCATCGCGACGCCATAGACGCAGATGCCGAGCCACTCGCGCCGGCCGCGACCGCGCAGGCGAGGCCGCACGATGACGAGCATGAGCACGGCGGCGATGAGCATACGCACCGCCGAGGTGCCGTACGTGCCGTAGTCGCCGAAGAGTCCCGACGAGATCGCGGCCGAGGTCTGAATTCCGAGCGAACCGACGAGCACGAGTCCGAGCGCCCGCAGCACCGAGGTGCGGTCGGGCCCGGCAGGAGTTCGTGGCTCGCGCGAGGGCGCCGCGGGGTTGGTCATTCCCTCAGCCTAGGGCGAGACTCGGGCCAAGTTGTCCAAGGCGCCGCGGCCGAACTCGACTCGACGAACAACGCTGCGTTCCCGCTGCAGCGCCCTTTGCCCTCAGAACGGATAGCCATGTTTCAGCAAGAAGCTGACGCCGGAGACTACCGCGAAGAGCAGAAACGTCACGGCGATCCATGGGCAGGCCCATCGGCTCGTCTGATAGGTGCCACGTCGGAGCGTTGGCAGCAACAGCATCAGGCCAGTGACCTGCACGGCCGTCAGTACGAGATATGACCAGTCCTCGAACACGAAGACGAGGGCGACAAAGTGCAGGGCAACGCATAGGCCGATCCACCAGCCATACCATCGCGTCTGTTTCTGCCGCGCGAGCACGATGCAGCCGCCGCCGATGAGCACGACCTCGGCGAGCACCACCAGGCCGAACACCCAGTAGCGGCCCTCGAGCGCGGTCGACGTCGACCAATTGCGCCACACCAAAATCCCAAATGCGATCGCGACGAGCATCGAGACCACCGAGCCTGCTCCCAACCAGCCTCGGAGCTTCGGCCTCGGGTCTTCCTGGGACCAGCCGAACCAGCCCGCAGCCATGACTGACAGCCAAGCAACCGCAAAGGCCTGATCCCGCAAGAATTCTGTCAGCATGGTGCATCCTCTCGCGGTACCGGAATTGGCTCTTGTCTACACGATCTTCATGGCATGTAGCTTCCTCTTCCGACGAGGGTGCGATTTCGGCGTGCCCTCGGCACGATCCTCACCGTCACCCGTGCCGCCTCAGCGGGCGTGCTCCTCTCGTTCGTGCTGACGCTGCTCGGGCCTACGTTCAAGCTCTGCGATTGAGCGCTGCGATGAGTGAGTTCTGGCATGTGCCGACCGTGTCCGACACGAGCGCTGACTGATGGCAACTACTCTGGATCAGTCTCGTGACGCTCGCGCTCACCCTGGTCGGCGTCGTCGGCTTCCGGCGTCGCGACATCGGAAGGTAGGCATGGTTCGACCGACACTCACCGCTCCCGGCCTGCTCACGCTGGCGGTGACGCTGGCGTTGAGCGGATGCGCGGCCGACTCGGTCGCGCAGGTGCGCCAGCCTCCGGCAGACGCGGGATTCGATTATCAGCTCGGCGGCGCGTACGACCCGCCCGAGGGCGTGACCGTCGTCGAGCGCGACCGCACGGCCGCCCCCGCCGATCTCGGCTATGACATTTGCTACGTGAACGGCTTTCAGACCCAACCCGAGGCCTCCGCGTCGTTCGCCCAAGCGCACCCCGAGTTGCTCGTGACCGCGAGTGGTGAGCCGCTCGTCGACCCCGGCTGGCCCGACGAATTCATCTACGACACGTCGACCGAGGCGAACCGCGCGGCGATCGAGGAGCTCGTGGGCGACGAGATCCTCGACTGTCAGCGCGGCGGCTACGACGCCGTCGAGTTCGACAATCTCGACTCCTATCTGCGGTCCGACGGCGCGCTCGCCGAGGCCGACAACGTCGCCCTCGCGACCAGGTACGCGCAGCTCACCCACGACGCGGGCCTCGCGGTCGCCCAGAAGAACGCCGTCGAACTCGCGAGCAAGCTGCGCGATGCCGGCTTCGATTTTGCGATCACCGAGTCGTGCGTGCAGTTCGACGAGTGCGCCGATTACGCCGAGGCGTACCCCGTGGTGCTCGACATCGAATACACCGACGAACTCGGCGAGGCCGGATTCGCGGCAGCATGCGAGGCGCCCGAGCGCCCCACGACGATGATCTTGCGCGACCCGAAGCTCGTGGCGGCGGGCGACCCCGATTACGTCTTTGAGGCCTGCCCGCAGCCGTGACGTCGACGCTGGGGGAGCAGCCCCGTTAGTGCGCGCCGGGCTGCAGCGCGAGGCTGTCGCGGTAGAGGTCGATCGCGAGGGCGACGAGCGCCGGCGTGAGCGGATGCGCATCCTGCGCGCCCCAGATGAGGTGCACGCCGATCGGCGGCGCGTCACGAATCGGCCGATACGCGATGCCCTCGCGCCGATACTGCGCGGCCGTCGCCTCGGAGCTCACCCCGGTACCCTCACCGGCCGCGATCATCGCGAGCCAGTCGTCAATGCCGCCGGTGGGCAGCACGCGGGGTTTCGGCTCGCCATCCCAGAGCCCGGTGCGCGTCGTGCCCGAGACTCGGTCGACGAGCAGGGTGCGCTCGCGCAATTCATCCCACTTCACACTGCGCCGCCGGGCCCAGGGATCATCAGACGACAGCACGGCGAAGCGCCGCTCGTACCCGATGAGGGCGTGCGGCCAGGGCCCGAAGCCAACCGGGTCGCGCACGACCGCGATGTCACAAAGCCCCTCGCCAAGTCCACCGTTCGCGAGGTTGTGGTGTACGAAACGCAGCGTCTTGCCGGGATGCTCGCGCTGCCAGCGCCGCTGGAAGGTCTGGGTGCGCGCGCCGAACGACGACCACGCGTGACCCAGGAGCACGGTGTCGGCGCCGGATTCCGCCTCGCGCAGCAGCTCATCGACCGACGCGAGCGTGGCCCGGGCCCGCGTGAGGATGCGCGAGCCTGGGGTCGTGAGGCGCACCGATCGGCTGTTGCGCACGAGCAGCCGCACCCCGAGCACTCGCTCGAGCGCGCTGACATTGCGTGACACCGCGGCCTGCGACACGTCGAGCTGATGCGCGGCGCTCGT
Organism: Gulosibacter massiliensis; assembly: GCF_900626105.1. Taxonomy (NCBI): domain Bacteria; kingdom Bacillati; phylum Actinomycetota; class Actinomycetes; order Micrococcales; family Microbacteriaceae; genus Gulosibacter; species Gulosibacter massiliensis. The sequence goes on along the minus strand of NZ_UYZX01000001.1, from coordinate 871,353 downwards.
GAAGCTGCCGGCGTCGACGACGGCCACGAAGTGCAGCAGGTGCCGCAGTTCGAGGCGGTCGGGGCCAAACACATCCATACGCTCAGCGTATCAATAGGCCGTCAATTGCATTTTGCGTAACGATGGCGCGATCGTAGCTTTGATCCATGGCCCGCAACCTGTTCGCCCAGCACCTGCCGACCGCGCCGGTTCCCGCCCCGATCGAGGGCACCGGGCGTGATCGAGCCGTCGGTGTTGGCCTCATGCTCACGGCGGCGACCTCGACCCAGTTCGGTGCGTCGTTCGGTGCGCTCGCGTTCCCCGCGATCGGCCCGGTCGGCGTGGTCGCGGTGCGCCAGTGGGTCGCGGCCATCGTGCTCGGTGCGGCGGCGCGGCCGAAGTTCTGGCGGTTCCGGGCCTCGCAGTGGCGGCCGATCCTCGTGCTCGCGTTCACGTTCATGCTCATGAACCTCTGCGTCTACGTCGCGATCAACCGCATCGGCCTCGGCCTCACCATCACCCTCGAATTCCTCGGCCCACTCGCGATTGCCCTGTTCGGCTCGAAGCGCTTGCGCACCGTGCTCTGCGGCATCGCCGCGGGCGTTGGGGTCGTCGTGCTCGTGCGGCCGGGAGCGACCGACGATTATCTCGGCGTCGCCGTCGCCCTCGTCGCTGCCGTGTGCTGGGCGGTGTACATCTTCGCGAATCGCGCCGTCGGGCAGCGACTGCCGGGCGTCGAAGGCTCGGCGACCGCCGCCGGCATCTCGGGGCTTGCCTACCTGCCGACCGGCATCTTCGTGCTCGTGAACAGCGAACTGACGCTGCCGGTCGTCGTCTACGACCTGCTCGCCGGCGTGCTCTCGTCGGGTGTGCCGTATTTCGTCGACGTCATCGCGCTGCGCCTCGTGCCCGCCCACTTCTTCGGTGTCTTCATGAGCGTGCAGCCGATCCTCGCGGCGCTCGTCGGGATGCTCATGCTCGGCGAACGCCTCGACCTCACGTCGTGGATCGCGATGCTCGTCATCGTGGCCGCGAACGCCGTGGCGGTCACGGCGACGCCACGTGTGAGCGGACCCAAGTGGGTCGACGCGAGACGCCCTCGAGGAGAAGGCAAGTCTTCGGCGACTCCAGCCGTTCACAACGTGGCCGGGAACAACGGCTAGCGCCCGGCCAGTTTCGTGGCGGGAGTGGAGGCCAGCAGCGCTCCGAGCGGCGCGTCAGTCCGCGCGAAGGCGTCCGATTTGCGCATGCTGTGGTCGCGTTCAGCCCCGTGCTGCAATAATTGAACGCCATTTACCGCTTCAACGCCGAATCCAGAATGGAGCAGTCCAGAATGACCACCTTCGCTGTTATTAACCCTGCCACGGGAGAGACTCTTGCCGAGTACCCCGACGCGACTTCGACCGAGATCGAGCAGGCGCTCGCATCGGCGCAGCAGACCTACCAGGAGTGGTCGCGCAAGACCACGGTCGCCGAGCGAGCGAAGCTCGCGGTGCGTCTTGGTGAGCTGTTCGAGGAGCGTCGCGAGGAGCTTGGCGCGATTATCAACCGCGAAATGGGCAAGCCGCTCGACCAGTCGATCGGCGAGGCCGAGTTCTCGGGCGCCATCTCGAAGGCGTTCGGCGAGAACGCCGAGAAGTGGCTCGCCGACGAGGAGCTCGAGGTGGAGGACGGCCTGCGCACGTTCTTCCGCTTCCAGGGCACCGGCGTGATCCTCGGCATCATGCCCTGGAACTACCCGTACTACCAGGTCGCCCGCTTCGCGGTGCCGAACCTCATCCTCGGCAACACCGTGATCCTCAAGCACGCGGCGCAGTGCCCCGAATCGGCGCTCGCGCTGCAGCAGCTCTTCCTTGACGCCGGGTTCCCCGAGGGTGCCTACGTTAACGTCTTCGCGACCCACGAGCAGCTCTCGGACATCATCGCCGACGACCGCATCCAGGGCGTTTCGCTCACGGGCTCGGAGCGCGCCGGCGCGATCGTTGCTGAGCAGGCGGGCAAGCACCTCAAGAAGTGCGTGCTCGAGCTCGGTGGTTCCGACGTCTTCGTCGTGCTCGAGGGCACCGCTGACATTGACCGCGCCGTGCGTCACGCTGTGGGTGGTCGCATGGAGAACACGGGTCAGGCCTGTAACGGCTCGAAGCGCATCGTTGTGCACGAGTCGGTCTTCGAGGAGTTCTCGCAGAAGTTCAAGGAGGCCATCGCGGGCCAGTCGTACGAGAACGGTGACTTTGGTCCGCTCTCGTCGTCCGGTGCAACGAGCACCCTGACCAAGCAGGTGCAGGGCGCGCTCGACCAGGGCGCCGAGCAGCTCGTCGGTGACAACACGCCCGAGGGCAACGTCTACACGCCCTCGGTGATCACGGGCATCACGCCCGAGATGGACGTCTACAGCCAGGAGCTGTTCGGACCCGTCGCGCAGCTCTACAAGTTCTCGACCGACGACGAGGCGATCAGCCTCGCGAACTCGTCGCCGTACGGGCTCGGCTCGACGGTGTTCTGCGACGACGAGGCGCACGCCGAAGCGGTCGGCAACCAGCTCGACGTCGGCATGGTGTTTATCAACGCCACCGGCCTCGAGGGCGCCGACGTGCCCTTCGGTGGCGTGAAGAAGTCGGGCTACGGTCGTGAGCTCGGCAAGGTCGGCATGCTTGAGTTCGCGAACAAGAAGCTCTTCCGCTTCGCCGCGAAGAAGTAGCGCACCACGGCAACGGCCCCGGAGCCCACGATGGTGGGCTCCGGGGCCGTTTTCGGTTGCTCGGCGGCAGGCTAGTAGCGAACCGGCTCGATGCCGAACGCGCGGGCGAGGTGGTCGATGCGCTCAGCGCGCTTGAGGCGGGGCAGATCGCTGCCGTCGCGCACGATGCGCCCACGCGCGTCGAACTCGGCGATGAAGTCGCGCGCCCAGCCGACGTCGGCCGGAGGCGGGCTCAGGCACTCGTTGATGACGGGCAGCTGGTTCACGTCAAGGCAGAGCTTGCCGGTCAGCCCGAGGCTCACGGCGGTCTCGCACTGTTCACGAATCACCGGGTGGCTCTTGCTCACGGTCGGGCCATCGATCGGGCCGGTGAGGCCGGCGATCGCGCTCGCCGTCGTGAGGCGCGAGCGGGGGTACGCCATCGCGAGGTCCGAGGCCTCGGTACCCGTATCGCGGCGGTAGTCGCCCGAGCCGAACGCGAGGCGGAAGACGCCCTTCGCCTTCGCGATCGTGACGGCCGACTCGATGCCGAGCGCCGACTCGATGAGGGGAATCACGGGGGTGTTCCCGCCGAGGCGCTCGAAGGTCTCCGAGACTTCTTCGGGGTACTCGGTCTTGGCGAGCATGACGCCTTGCAGGCCCTTCACGCCGGCAAGGTTGTCGACGTCGCCCGCCCAGAATTCGGTGCTGCGGGGGTTGATGCGCACCCAGGCCGAGCCGCCGCCAGCGAACCACTCGAGCACATCCTCGCGCGCCTCGTTCTTGTAGTTCGGGTCGACGCCGTCCTCGAGGTCGAGGATGAGCTGGTCGGTGCGGGATGCGCGGGCCGAGTCAAACTTGTCGGTCGAGCGGGCAGAGAGAAGTAGCCACGACCGCGTGATCTCCGGAGGAACCTCGAGTTTCTGCTTCGGCGAGTTCGACATGCATTCCCTTTCGTGCGAGTGGCCCGACTCGCAAGCCTAGCCAACTTGGGGCCGCGACGGCAGAAATGCGACCGCAGCGATACACAAGCCGCATCGCCCCTTTCGCGAAGCGGAGTGGTTCGCGGCGTCGATTACGCCTTGGCCTCGTTACGGCGAACGATCTCGGCGATCCAAATCGGCGCGAACGGCGACGTGCAGTTCGGGGGAGTCGGGTAGTCCTTGAGCACCTCGAGGCGTTCGCCAATGTCGATCGCGCGGTCGCGCAGCTCGGGGTTCGCGATGCCGATCTCGGCAAGGGTCTGATTCATCGCCCACTGCAGGCGCTCGGGAGCGTCGCGCATCTCGCGCTCGATCTGGTCGAGCAGCGCCGGCTCGTCGATGCCCTCCGGGCGCTTCACGACGCGCTCGCTCGTGAGCGCCCAGCCGGCGCTCGCGACGATAACGTGCGCGTCGCCATGCTTCGCATTGATCGCGGCCATCTTCGGGTCGCTGATGCTGTCGAATTCGGCGAGCAGCTCGGGCACGTGCTCGGTCATGGCGATCTCCTCGGGTCGGGCCTGGGGCGGCCATTCCCAGCTTAGTGACGCCGGCAGCAGTGCTCGGGGTTGACTCGACCGTAGTTACATGGTTAGTTGGCTGAGTAATGAACCACGGCGGTAGTGAACCCGTCGCCACGACCAACCGGAGGTGACATGCTCGACGAATCCAAACCGCTGTTCATTGCGGTGGCAGAACAGATCGAAGATGGCATTCTCGACGGCACCTACGCCGAAGACAGCGCCGTTCCCTCGACCAACGAACTCGCCGCGTTTTTGCGCATCAACCCGGCCACCGCCGGCAAGGGGCTCAACCGCCTCGTCGACGCAGGCATCCTCACGAAGCGCCGCGGCATCGGCATGTTTGTTGCCTCCGGCGCCATCGACCGACTCCGGCGCCGTCGCCAGGACGGCTTTCGCGAGCAGTACATCCGGCCGCTGCTGCGAGAAGCTGCGCAGCTCGGCATCCGCCCCGAAGAGATCGCCACCATGATCACCGAGGAGACCACCTCATGAACGCCATCGAACTCACCAACGTCAGCAAGCATTTCCGCGACGTCCACGCGCTCGACGACGTCTCCGTCACCCTCGACGAGCACCGAATCTACGGGCTGCTCGGCCGCAACGGTGCCGGCAAGACCACCCTGATGAAGCTCCTGACGGGGCAACAATTCGCGACTTCCGGCAGCGTGCGGGTGTTCGGCGAGAACCCCGTCGAGTCGGCGCGCGTGCTCTCTCGCACCTCGTTCATCCAAGAGAGCCAGAAATACCCCGAACAGTTCCGCGCGAGCGACCTGCTCGACATCACCGCGGGGCTTTACCCCGAGTGGGACGCCGACTTCGCGGCGCAGCTGGTCGACGACTTCCGCCTGCCCGTGAAACGGGTGATCCCGAAGCTCTCGCGCGGCCAGCTCTCGGCCGTCGGCATCATCATCGGCCTCGCCTCGCGGGCGCCGTTGACGATCTTCGACGAGCCATACCTCGGCCTCGACGTCGTGGCCCGCCGGCTGTTCTTCGACCGGCTCCTCGCCGATTTTGGCGAGCATCCGCGCACCGTGTTGCTCTCGACTCACCACATCGACGAGGTCTCGAAGCTGCTCGAGCACGTCGTGCTGCTCGACGAGGGCCGCGTGCTCGCCGACGCCTCGGTCGACGAGTTGCGCAGCGCGGCGACCGAGGTCTCGGGGCGGGCCAGCGACGTGCGCGCCTTCGCCGCCGACCGCGAGACGCTGCAGCTGCAGACACTCGGCAGTCTCGCGACGGCCGCGGTGCTCGGTGACCGCGCCGAGATCGTCGCTGCGGCATCCGCAGCCGGGCTCGACACCGCGCCCGTGTCGCTGCAGGACTACATCGTTCACCTCACGACCTCGGCGGCGCCGGGCGCCGTCACGGCAGGAAAGGAGTAGCCATGCGCTACAAGAGTGTCGTCAAGATGCACACCGTCAACCGCATGCAGACGTACGGCTGGCCGCTCGTGATCATGCTGATCGCCATCGCCTTCATCATCGCGATCGGCCTCACTGTGCACTCGGTGTCCGACGCCGAGGGTGTCGAGGGCATGAACAATGGCATGCGCTTCAACGGCGCGATCTTCACCGTGCTCGGCCCGATCGTCATGCTCGGCTTCATCTCGATGGGGCAGTACTTCCCGCTCGCCCTCGGCCTGGGGCTAACCCGACGCGAATACGTGCTCGGCACCTCGCTCGTGTTCCTCGGCTACGCCGTCGTGTTCACCGCGATCGTGCTCATCGGCAAGAGCATCGAGCTCGCAACGGACGGCTACGGACTGCGGGTTCGGTTCTTTGACGTCGCGTACGTCGGCTTTGGCCCGCTGTGGCAGACGGCGATTCAGACCTTCCTCATCGCCATGAGCGCGATGCTCGTGGGCGCGGCCTTTATCTCGGGCTACTTCCGCTGGCGCCAGACCTTCATCTGGAGCTTCTTCATCACCGTGGCGGTGGTCGGCCTCGCCGTCGCGATCCTGTCGATGCGGTCGTTCGAGTTCGCGACGTGGTTCGGCAGCCTGTTCGCCCTCGACTGGTGGGCCTACATGACCACACTCGGGGTCGTGGCGGTGGTCGCCGGCGTGGCCTGGCTCGTTCTCGTGCGGCGTACCCAGCTGCGCTAACTCGTGCGGCTCACACTACTGGCGCCCTGGCGGGGCATGCACCCCGCCAGGGCGCCAGTAGTGTGAGTGGGTGACCTTGGGGCAGAACTTCGACGCGGCCGCGGTGCAGCGGCGCACCATGTGGGTGCTCGTCACCGTGCAGGTGATCGGCATGATCGGTGTCGGCGCCGCGCCCTCGGTGGGCATCCTGCTCGCGAACGAGGTGACCGAGAACGAGGCCATCGCGGGACTCGCGCGCAGTTCGACCACCCTCGGCGCCGCGCTCTTTGGCCTGCCCCTCGGCAACCTCGCGGCCCGCGCGGGCCGCCGCACCGCGCTGACCCTGGGCTGGTTCGTCGCGGCCGCGGGTGCTGGCCTGCTCGTCCTGGCGGCACAGTTTTCGCTCGTCGTACCGCTCTTTCTTGGGCTGTTCGGCATCGGTGCGGGCACGGCCGCTGGCCTGCAGTCTCGCTTCGCCGCGACTGACCTGGCCCCCGCATCCGCCAAAGCTCGATCGCTCGCGCTCGTGGTCTGGGTGGGCACCCTTGGTTCGGTGCTCGGCCCCAATCTTGGTATGCCGGGGGAGTGGCTCGGCGATCAGCTCGGGCTGACGGTGTTCGCGGGCGCGTTTCTCATCGCCGCTGTCTGTCTCGCCGCCGCCGGCGTCGTGGTCTGGCTGCTGCTGCGGCCCGACCCGCTGCGAACGCTGCAAGCGCTCGCCCCGGCACCGCCCCGGCCCACCGCATCCGGCGGCTCGCGCCTTCGCCTGGCGTTCGCCGAAATGCGGCGCAACCCGCCGGCCCGCTACGCGCTCGTCGCGATCCTGGTTGCCCAGTCGGTCATGGTCGCGATGATGACGATGACGCCGGTGCATCTCACCCACCTCGGCGACTCGGTCACCATCATCGGCATCACCATCTCGCTGCACGTCGCGGGGATGTATGTGCTCGCGCCCGTCGTCGGCTGGTGCGTCGGCTGGCTCGGCCACCGCGGCACGATTGGCATCGGGGTGGTGGGGCTCGCCGCGTCATGCCTTGTCGGGGCGCTGCGGCCCGGCGACACGAGCTGGGTCGTCGTGTCGCTCGTGCTGCTCGGGGTGGGCTGGTCGTTCGTCAACGTCGCGGCCTCGGCGCTGTTCAGCGGGGTGGTGGCGGATGCGCACCGCGCGCAGGCGCAGGGTGGGGCGGATGCGCTCGCGAACCTCTGCGCCGCGGTCGCGGCCTTCGCGTCCGGCCCGCTCATGGCGGTGACGAGCTTCTCGGTGCTGGCGCTCGTTGCGCTCGCGCTGCTCGTGCCCTTCGCCGTGCTTACGGTGACGGCGCGGCCGGCCGCTGGCTAGGCGCCGTGGAACTCGCCCCTGGTTAGTGGACCGAGATCAGCTCGAGTTTCTCGGCGGCGCTGTCAGAGACAAAACTGGCGCCCGAGTAGTCGCCGGTCAGGCTGATGCGGATTTCAACGTCGCCGACAGGCCTGCCGAACTGATCGGACTCAACATCGTTGTTGGTTGCCCGGTCGACCGAGACCGAGATGTTGTCCTCCCTCACCTCGCCGATTTTTGGCCTCGCCTCGTCGAGGGCGTGCTTGACGAACGGCTCGATGCCCGCCCAGTTGACGTCGTCGAGCGAGAAGAACTCGGCACTCGATTCCGGCTGGCCCGAGTACGGGCCGTCGTGCTCGAACCCGCCGTTGCGGATCGACCAGCTGTCGGAGTTGGTCGTGTCGACGCCGATCGGCGCGTTCACGCCGATGACCGCGGAGCCGATGTAGACCGCCTCGACGGGGTTGTGCCCGAGTTCGCCCTCGAGCTTCGGAATGAGGTAGTCGAGGTAGTCGGAGTCCCAGTTGTCAAGGAAGAGCTGCCCCTGCTGCAGCGCGAGCGCCGTGTAGCTCGTGAAGCGGGTGTTCGGCAGCACCGCGATGGCGATGCCAACGAGGATCGCGACCGCGTAGAGCACGCGCCGGCCGGCACGACCCATCTTGCCTCGGTCGAGCAGCAGCTTCCGGCGGGTGCCGTCGTCGCTTTCTCGGGTAGCTAGCGGACGGCGTGCTCTCGAATGAACGCGCGCAGCTGCTCGGCGTCGTCAGGCATGCTCACGGTGCGCTGTGGCCGCTGCAGCAGGTCGGCGAGTTCTTCAGAAACCTCGGGGTCTCGGTCGATCGCCTCACGCACCGTTTCGGCAAACTTCTGCGGCTTCGCGGTCTCGAGCACGAGCATGGGCACGCCGGGCTCGTGGAAGCCACGCGCGACGGTGACGCCGTCGGCGGTGTGCGGGTCGAGAATGTAGCCCGACTTCTCGTAGCTCGCGCGGATCGCGGCAATGCGGTCGAGGTGCGTGCTCATGCCACCGACGATGCCGAATTCGGGCGTGAAGCGCGGCTGTTCGGCCGAGAGGTCGAGCGTGCCCGTGGCGTCGAGCTCCTCCCACGCGGCGCGAAGCTTGTCGGGATCGCTGCCGAGCAGCATGTAGACAAAGCGCTCGAGGTTCGACGCCTTCGAGATGTCCATCGACGGGCTCGAGGTCGCGAGGGTCTCGGCGCGCGAGCGCGGCGCGTAGATGCCGGTGCGGAAGAACTCGTCGAGCACGTTGTTCTCGTTCGTCGCGAGCACGAGCAGGAAGACGGGTACGCCCATCTGCTTCGCGAGGTGCCCCGAGAAGATGTTGCCAAAGTTGCCCGACGGCACCGAGAACGAGACCTGCGAGCCAGCGAGCTTCGCCGCATCCGCGCCGTTCTCGGCGAGGGTGTCAGTGACTCGCAGCCAGGCCCAGAAGTAGTAGACGACCTGCGCCGCGACGCGGCCGAGGTTGATCGAGTTCACGGTGCCGAGGCTGACCTCGGCCTTGAACTCGAGGTCGCCGTTGAGCGCCTTGACGAGGTTTTGGCAGTCGTCGAAGACGCCCTCGACGGCGATGTTGTGAATGTTCTCGTCCGGCAGCGAGTACATCTGCGCGCGCTGGAACTCGCTCATGCGGCCCTGGGGCGAGAGCATGAAGACGCCGATGTTCGGCTTCGAGCGGAACGCGTACTCGGCAGCCGAGCCGGTGTCTCCCGAGGTCGCACCGAGGATGTTCAGGGCCTCGCCGCGCTGCTCGAGCACGTAGGGGATCGCCTCACCGAGGAACTGCATCGCCATGTCCTTGAACGCGAGCGTCGGGCCCTCCGAGAGGCCGACGAGCGAGAGCTGCTCGTCGAGCTTCGTGATCGGCACGATCGATGAGAACTGTTCGCCGTAGGCCCGCGCGCAGATCGCGTCGAGATCCTCGCGCGGAATGTCGGTCCAGAACAGGCCGATGACCTCGGCCGCGAGCTCGGGGTAGCTCAGCCCGCGCCACGACTCGAGCTGCTCGCTCGACACCTGCGGAATCTCCTGAGGAACGACGAGACCGCCGTCGGGCGCGAGCCCCTCGAGAAGAATGTCGCTGAAGGATGCGGGCTGCATGCCGCCGCGCGTGGATACGAACTGCACTGGGGTCCTCTTTTGCCTCGACGACTAGTCGTATCTATTCTGCCAGGGCTCGGTAGCAGGCTCGCACGCAGTGGCAAGATTGGGCGCATGACTGCGACCCAGCCACATCCCGCCGACCAGCACGAACTCATTCGCGTGCACGGCGCGCGCGAGAACAACCTGAAGAACGTGTCGGTCGACCTGCCGAAGCGACGGCTCACGGTGTTCACCGGGGTGTCGGGCTCGGGCAAGAGCTCGCTTGTCTTTGACACCATCGCCGCCGAGTCGCAGCGCATGATCAACGAGACCTACAGCGCGTTCGTGCAGGGCTTCATGCCGTCGCTCGGGCGCCCCGAGGTCGACCTGCTTGAGGGGCTCACGACCGCGATCATCGTCGACCAGGAGCGGATGGGCGCGAACTCGCGCTCGACGGTCGGCACCGTGACCGACGCGAACGCGTTGCTGCGCATCCTCTATGCCCGCCTCGCCGAGCCAAACCTCGGCTCGCCTCAGGCGTACTCGTTCAACGTCGCATCGGCGTCCGGCCAGGGCGCTGTGTCAGTGCAGGGTGGCAAAAAAGAAGTACGGCGCTTCGAGGTGCTCGGCGGCATGTGCCCAAGCTGCGACGGCATGGGGCAGGTGAGCGACCTCGACCTCGATGAGCTCTTCGACAAGAACAAGTCGCTGCGCGAGGGGCCGTTCAACATTCCCGGTTACACGGCGGATGGCTGGAACGTGAAGATGTTCATTGACTCGGGTTTCTTCCACCCCGACAAGAAAATCAAGGACTTCACCGAGCAGGAGCGCCACGACTTCCTCGACAAGGAACCGACGAAGATCAAGTTCAACGGCATCAACATCACGTACAACGGGCTGCTGCCGAGCATCCAAAAGTCGTTCCTGCAGAAAGACCGCGAGTCGATGCAGCCGCACATCCGCGCGTTCGTCGACCGCGCGGTCGCGTTTCAGCCGTGCCCCGAGTGCGGCGGCACGCGACTCGCGCAGCCGGCGCGCCAGTCGAAGATCGCGGGCAAACACATCGGCGAGCTCTGCGCGATGCAGCTCACCGAACTCGCGGCGTGGGTGCGCGAGCTGGATGCGCCCGAGGCCGCGCCGCTGCTGCGCTCGCTCCTGCACCTGATCGAGTCGTTCGTGCGCATCGGGCTCGGCTACCTCTCGCTCGACCGTGCCTCCGGCACGCTTTCGGGTGGCGAGGCCCAGCGCACGAAGATGATTCGCCACCTCGGGTCCTCGCTCACCGACGTCACCTACGTTTTCGACGAGCCGACGGTTGGCCTGCACCCGCACGACATCGAGCGCATGAACGAGCTGCTGCGCGAGCTGCGTGACAAGGGCAATACCGTGCTCGTGGTCGAGCACAAGCCCGAGACGATCCAGATCGCCGATCACGTCGTCGACATCGGCCCCGGCCCGGGCACGGCAGGCGGCAACATCACGTTCGAGGGCACCGTCGACGAACTTCGCCGTAGCGACACCCTCACCGGCAGGCACCTCGACGACCGCACCCAGCTCAAGGAGACGACGCGGGTAGCGACCGAGGCGATCGAGGTGCGCGGCGCGAACGCGCACAACCTGAACAACGTCGACGTCGATATTCCGCTCGGCGTGCTCACCGCCATCACGGGTGTCGCGGGCTCGGGCAAGAGCTCGCTGCTCGGCGACGTGGTGGGCAAGGACGACCGCGTGATCCTCGTCGACCAGTCGGCGATCCGCGGCTCGCGCCGCAGCAACCCCGCGACCTACACTGGCATGCTCGACGGCATCCGCAAGGCCTTCGCGAAGGCGAACGGCGTGAAGCCGTCGCTGTTTTCGCCGAACTCTGACGGCGCCTGCCCGAACTGCAAGGGCGCGGGCGTCATCTACACCGACCTTGCGATCGCCTCGGGCGTGACGACGACCTGCGAGGTCTGCCAGGGCCACCGCTTCGACGGTGAGGTGCTGCAGTACACCCTCGGCGGCAAGGACATCGCCGAGGTGCTCGAGTTGCCGGCCGCGGCGGCCGTGGAGTTCTTCGCCGAGGGCGAGGCGCGCATCCCCGCCGTGCACAAGATTCTGCTGCGCCTCGTCGATGTCGGGCTCGGCTACATCACGCTCGGCCAGCCCCTCACCACGCTCTCGGGCGGCGAGCGACAGCGGCTCAAGCTCGCGAACGAGATGACAGAGAAGGGCGCGATCTTCGTACTCGATGAGCCGACCACCGGCCTGCACCTCGCCGACGTCGAGCAGTTGCTCGGGCTTATCGATCGCCTCGTCGACGGCGGTAAGTCGGTCATCGTCATCGAGCACCACCAGGCCGTCATGACCCACGCCGACTGGATCATCGACCTCGGCCCCGGCGGCGGCAACGAGGGCGGCGAAATCGTGTTCGAGGGCACGCCGCGCGAGCTCGTCGACGCCCGCTCCACCCTGACCGGGCAGCACCTCGCCGCCTACGTCGGCGCGTGACCGGCGTGCTCGGTCGGCTGCCCGACCTCCTGCGAGCGGCCGAGGCGGATGCGCTGGCCGCACTCGAGCGGGCGCGCGCCGGCGAGGCGCCGCTCGTGCCGCACACCCACGCCGTGCCCGGCCGACTCGTGTCCGGCGACAATCTGCGCGCGCTCGCACAACTCGTCGTCGAAGCTGAGGCGGGCGGGCGGCGGCCGGCGCTCGTTTCCCTTGACCCGCCATTCGATTCGAAGGCCGACTATCGCTCGCGGGGGACGACCTCGCTCACCGACGGTGAAGCGGTCTCGCTTGAACACCTCGCGTACTCCGACCGCTGGGGCGGCGGCACACCCAACTATCTGCGGATGCTCGCCGCGCGACTCGTGCTCGTGCGCGAGCTGCTCGCCGCCGACGGCGCGGTGTGCGTGCACGTCGACTGGCATGCGTCGCACTGGGTGCGGGTCGTGCTCGACGAGGTGTTTGGGGCCGACAACTTTGTCAACGCCCTCGTGTGGAGCTACCGCTCGGGCGGTGCGTCGCGCACCCGCTCGGTGCCGCGCAAACACGACGATCTGCTGCTCTACCGCCGCAGCGACGCGTTTCGCATTCGTCCGCTCACCGAGCGGCAATACCTCGAGCGGCCGTTCATCGGCAGCAAGATCGACGACGAGGGTCGCCACTACGTCGACACGCTGCTGCGCGACGTGCTCGAGGGCGCCTTCAACCTTGTGAGTGAGGGTGGCGTGCATCCGGTCAGCGTGCGGCCCGTGCTCAACGTCTCGGCCGAACGCACCGGCTATGCCACACAGAAGCCGCTCGGCCTGCTCGAGGTGCTGCTGCGATGGACCACCGACGGCAGTGACCTCGTTGTCGACGCGTTCGGCGGCTCGGGCACGACCGCGCTCGCGGCGGCGGGCCTCGGGCGAGCGTGGGTGAGCGTCGACAGCAACGCGCAGGCGGTCGCGACGACGCAGGCGCGGCTCGACGGGGCCGGCCACGCGTATCTCGTCGGCCGCGAATCCTGGGGCGACGCGAGCATCCGCGCTAACTTTGCTGGCGCGACGGTGCGCCTCGAGGCCTTCGAAGGCACGGCGCTCGGGGCGTTTCGCGCGGCACGCAACGGGCCGACGGATGCGGTGGCGCGCGTCGGCGCGGACGGCCTTGCCGGCGTCGGTGGTTGGGCGCTGCGGTATCGCGACCTGCGCCTCGCGAGCGCGTGGCGGGATACTCGGGGCCGGCTCACGACCGAACTCGCGGTTCCTGACGGCGTTGAGCCCGCCGACATCACGCTCGAGGTGACCGACCTCGCGGGGGTCACGACCGTGGCTACGCCGTCGGCGTAACGCTGATCAATATCTCGGGTCAGCGCGACAATTCGCTGCCGATTGCGCCTAGGGTTGTGGGTAGGGCCCGGCGCTGCCGCCGGCTTCTCGGGGAGGAGATGCCATGCACAAGATCAAGAACGTCGTTATCGGTGTCCTGACGTCAATGCTGAGCCTCGTCCTCATTCTTACCGGCGTGAGCGTCGCCCACGCGGCCGACATCACGCCGATCGCCGCCATGCCCCTCGCCGTCACCGGCGCGAGCGGCTTCGGGATCGCCGCGGGCGTGGTTGCTGCTCTGCTCGTGCTGGGCACGGCACTCATTCTTCTCCGCAACCGCCGCAACCGCGACGAACCCTAAGCGCCCGCTCCGGGCTGCCCCGCGCGGTTAGGCGGCGTTCGGGTCAGCCTGGTGGATGCCGAAGACGTTGTTCTCGGTGTCGACAAAGTAGCCCTGCCACGCCATGCCCGGCAGCGCGTACTTCGGCAGTGCCACGGTGCCGCCTGCCGCCTGGATCGAATTGGCGGCCGCGTCGAAGTCGGCGACGCCGATCGTGATCACGGCGCCGGCGACGGGGCCTCCCGTGGGCGGGTTCTCACCCTGGCGCTGCATGATCGCGCCGTCGATGCCGTTGCCGACGCCGGTCGTGGCACCGAAGTAGGGCATGCCGGCGTACTCGCTCCAGTCCTCGAGTTTCCATCCGAACGCGGCCGAGTAAAACTCGGCGGCGCGCTTCGGGTCGGCGGCGTGAATCTCGAAGTGGACGGGGCGGCCCGTGCTCCACTCCTCGGCTGGGGCGTCGCGGCGTTCGGCGGTTGGGGCCGCTTCGGCTGCAGTGTCGTCGGCGTTCGTCGTGCCCGCGGCAGGCGCATCCAGCTGCCCGTCGCTGTGATGCTCGTGACGGACTTCATCGGAGTGCGCGAGAGCGGCGCTCAGGGCATCGTCGTCGGGGGTTTGCTGGGACTCGTTCGTGGTCATGCTGGCTCCTGGTGGTCGGGTGTGCTCGGGTGGCGCACGAGCGGTTGCGCGCGGGCTCCGGCGCCCGCAGCGTCAGTGTAAAAATCGCATCCGAAAGTCGGCTGCGTGGAAGCCGGTACGATCGAAGACACGCTTTCTGCGCGGCGTCCCCAGGCCGCGGCGGCGGTGCGGAAGAAAGGTTCCACGTGACGGTCGGCGACACCCTGACGAGCACTCAGCACGACGAAGCCCGTGAACTGGCGGGCATGTTGCGCGACGCGATTGAGGGCGATGTCGACTCGTCGACGCTGCGTCGCGGCGAGTATTCGACCGACGCCTCGAACTACCGCATCGTGCCGAAGGTCGTCACCTTCCCGCGGTCGGCCGACGACCTCGTCGCGATCGCCGACGTGTCGCGCGCCACGAGCACGCCGCTGCACCTGCGCGGCGCGGGCACCTCCATCGCCGGCAACGCGATAGGCCCCGGCATCGTCGTCGACACCTCGCGCTACCTCAACCGCATTCACGAGATCGACCCCGTCGAGAAGATCGCGCGCATCGACCCGGGCGTCATCGTCGCCCAGCTGCAGGACGCCGCGAAGCCGCACGGCCTGCGCTTCGGGCCCGACCCCTCGACCTGGACGCGCTGCACCGTCGGCGGCATGATCGGCAACAACGCCTGCGGCTCGCACTCGCTGCGCTTCGGCCGCACCGCCGATAACGTCATCGACCTCGACGTCGTCGATGGCCAGGGACGCCGCTTCACCGCGGCCGACGACCTCAGTGTCGTGCCGGGCCTGCAGGAGTTCACGACGCGTCACCTCGCGCTGATCCGCACCGAGTTCGGCCGCTTCGGCCGCCAGGTGTCGGGTTACGCGCTCGAGGCACTACTGCCTGAACGCGGGCACAACCTCGCGCAGTTCCTCGTCGGCTCCGAGGGCACGCTCGGCGTCACGCTTGGCGCCACCGTGCGCCTCGTCGATGTGCCGTCGGCGCCGGTGACCATCGCGCTCGGCTACTCGTCAATGTACGCGGCCGCCGACGACATCCCGAACCTGCTCGAGCAGCGCCCAGGCGCGATCGAGGGCATGGATGCGCGCCTCGTCGACGCGGTGCGGCGCAGCCACGGCGCCGAGGCAGTCTCGGCGCTGCCGGAGGGCGCCGGCTGGCTCCTCATCGAGATGCCCGGCGAGAACGAGGCCGACGCGCTCGACCGCGCGAACAAGCTCATCCGCGCCTCGGCGGCGATCTCGTCGAACGTCATCGCCGACCCGGCGAAGGCGCGCCCGATCTGGCGCGTGCGCGAAGACGGTGTGGGCCTCGCGAGCCGCACGCCGGCGGGGGAGCAGGCCTGGCCCGGCTTTGAGGATGCTGCGGTGCCGCCGGAGCGCCTCGGTGACTACCTGCGCGAGTTCGACAAGCTTACCGAGCAGCACGGCATCGAGGGCATGCCATACGGCCACTTCGGCGACGGCTGCATTCACGTGCGCCTGTCGATCCCGCTCGAGCGCGACGGTGCCGTGATGCGCCGCTTCATGCTCGACGCCGGACGCCTCGTCGCCGACTTTGGCGGCTCGATCTCGGGTGAGCACGGCGACGGTCGTGCCCGCAGCGAGCTGCTGCCGCTCATGTACTCCGACGAGGCGATCGCTGCGTTTGGCGAGGTGAAGGCACTGTTCGACCCCCGCAACGTGCTGAACCCCGATGTGCTCGTGCAGCCCGCGGCGCTCGACGCCGACCTGCGGCGCCCGCAGGCCTTGCCGACCCCGCGCATCCGCGGTGGGTTCTCGTGGGCTGAGGACGGTGGTGACTTCACCCGCGCCGTGCACCGCTGCGTCGGTATGGGCAAGTGCCGCGCCGACAACTCGGCCGCGGGCGGCTTCATGTGCCCGAGCTATCAGGCGACGAAGGACGAAACGCACTCGACCCGCGGCCGGGCTCGTGTGCTCCAGGAGGTCACGAACGGCGGCCTCATTAAGGGTGGCTTTAGCTCGCACGAGCTCGCCGACTCGCTCGACTTCTGCCTGAGCTGCAAGGCCTGTGCGAGTGATTGCCCCGCGGGCGTTGACGTAGCGGCCTACAAGTCGGAGTCGCTCTACCGCAAGTACAAGGGCAAGCTGCGCCCGATGAACCACTACGTGCTCGGGCAGCTGCCACGATGGGAGAAGCTCATGGTGCCGTTCGCACCGGTCGTCAACGGCGTGATGGGGCAGGACTGGCTGCGCAAGCTGCTGCTGCCGGTCGCCGGCGTCGACTCGCGCCGCCGCATCCCGAAGGTCGCCCGCCGCAGCTTTGCGGCCGACCGTCGTCGCGCCGAGAAGGCTGGCGTCGCCCTGCGGGTGACCGCTGCCCGCACCAAGACTGATCGCGTGCTCGTGTGGGCCGACTCGTTCTCGAACGGCTTCGCACCCGGCGTCGATCACGACGTCGTGCGCGTGCTCGAGCACGTCGGCCTCGAGGTGGTCACGCCGGCGCGGTCCGTGTGTTGCGGCCTCACCTGGATCTCGACGGGACAGCTCGACGGTGCCCGCAAGCGTCTCGCTCAGCTCATGGACGAATTTGCCCCGATTGTCGACTCGGGCGTGCCGATCGTCGGCGTCGAGCCGAGCTGCACCGCGGTGCTGCGCAGCGACCTGCTCGAGCTGTTTCCCGACGACCCGCGCGCGAAGCTCATCGCCGAGAACACGTTCACGCTCTCGGAGGTGCTCATGGGCCGCTCGCCGGTGACGCCCGACTCCGAGGTCGAACTGCCGCGCCTCGACGGCCTCGAACTCGTCGTGCAGCCACACTGCCACCAGCACTCGGTGATGGGCTTCGCGCCCGACCGCCAGCTGCTCACCTCGCTCGGCGCCGAGCTCACGCAGCTCGCGGGCTGCTGCGGCCTCGCCGGCAACTTCGGTCTCGAGAAGGGCCACTACGACGTCTCGGTTGCGGTGGCCGAGAACGCGCTGCTGCCGGCGCTGCGCCAGGCGAGCGACGACGCGGTCTTCCTCGCCGACGGGTTCTCGTGCCGCACGCAGGCGGAGCAGCTTGCCGATAAGGAAGGCGTGCACCTCGCAACTCTGCTCGCGCAGCGGTTCTAGCCCATAGACCAAACGTGAACGGGGCGTGGTCGCGAGAATTCTCTCGCGACCACGCCCCGTTTGCTGAGCTGGTGCGCTTGCTTAGACTTGCGCACCGTCGGTGCGCGGCGCGGCCTCGCCGGCCTCGGCGGCCGACTGCTGCTTCTCGATCTCGGCCCGCACCTCGTCCATGTCGGCGGCGGCAACGGCCTCGATGACCTGCTCGACGGCGGCCGCGGGCAGCGCGCCAGCCTGGTTGAACATGAGCACGCCGTCGCGGAACGCCATGAGCGTCGGGATCGAGCGGATGCCGAGTTCACCCGAGAGCTGCTGGTTCGCCTCGGTGTCGACCTTGCCGAAGGTGATGTCGGGGTGAGACTCGCTCACCTTTTCGTAGATGGGGCCGAACTGGCGGCACGGACCGCACCAGGCGGCCCAGAAATCGACGAGGTGAATGCCCTCGCCAGTCACGGTCTCCATGAAGTTCTGCTCGTTGAGCTCAGTGGTTGCCATAAACGCCTCCTCGTGCCGCACCCTCGGTGCGGAGTCCAATCGATAGTTGAGAGAACACACGGCCCGGTGGTCGTATTCCACCGGGCCGTGTGCGTGGGTATCAGTTCTCGCGGTCGGGGCGCTCGAACGGCGAGGCGTCGCCATTCTCCGCGTCGTCGCCGTCGTCGGTGAACGCGTCGAAGCTCAGCGCATCCGAGTCGCCACGCTGCGGTGTCTCGGCTTCGGCGTCGGCCGCCAACGCGTCGAACGGCGACGCATCGCCGGTGTCGCTCGCGGGCGTCGCGTCCTGCGCGTCCGACTCGCTCGGCGCATCCGCAACGATGTCATCAAACGCCGACGAGGTCGCGGGGGCGTCCGCACCCGAGTCCGTGGTGTCGCCGAGGAGGTCGGACGCGCTCAGCGGCTCGTCCTCTCTCGAGACGCCGCCGCCGAGGGGCGCGATGGTCTCGGGCTCGGCCTTCTGTTTCGGCGCGTCGTCGTCGGGGTCGGCGACGTTGAGGCTGCCCTCGGCCGTGGTGCGGCCGGGCACTCCGTAGTAGTTGTAGAGCTCGTCCTCTTCTTCGGGCGAGAGGTTCTGGTCGATCTCGGTGAACGGTGCGCTGTGCACCTTCGCCTTGTCGTAGGGCACCGTGATGCGCTTCTCAGTCTGCTCCGACTCGTCGAGCGGAATGAAATATTCCTTGGTGCCAAACATGCCAGTCTTCACCGTGACCCAGTTCGGCTCCTGCGTCTGGTCGTCGAGGTAGACCTGACCGACGCGGCCGATCTTCGCCCCGTTCTTATCGAAGACGGTCGACTGGAAGATGAGCAGCAGCGCGGCCTCGGCCTCGCGGGCGGCGAGCTCCTCCTCGCTCGGCGCGGCGTTCTCGACCTCGCTCGGGGCGACCGAGATCTCGTCGTCGCCGACCTCGGGTGTCTCGATCGAGGCGTCGCCGGAGTCATCGGAGGGGCTCACGGCGTCGGCGGGCACCGACGCTGCGTCGTCGCTGGTCGGATCGACGGCGTCGTCCTGAAAGTCGTTCGAATCAGCCATTGCTTTCCTCTGCGGTTGGACTTCGCGCGAATACACGCACTGTGCAGACTATCCAATCACGCAGAGCGCACGCTGCCCGCTAGCGGTCACCGGGTGGCGGCAAGGGCGGCAAACCATCGGCGAGCCGTTGCTGCGGGGTCGCATCGTCGTCGCGGTGCGCTGCAGTTTCAGTGGGCGCCGCACCGGTCTCTGCGTCGGTAGGGCGGTCACCGTCGTTCGTCGGGGCGGATACGCTACTTTCCGCCTGCGGGCGGCCCGTCGACCCCTCGGCCTGGGGGTGCTGCGTTGGCTGCTGAGGTGCCGACTGTTGCGGACCGGCTTGTTGGGGCTCGCTCGGTCCCGCGGGCCAGGACGGCCCCTGCGGGCCGGGGTTGGCGCGGCCAGGGCGGGCATCGCCTCGGCCGCGTCGCGCGCGGCGAATGAGGCGACGGATGACCGCGAACCAGAGCACCGAGATGATCAGCGCGAAGATCACGAGGCCGGGAATCGCGTAGCCGAGGCCCTGCACGAAGCGGCCGAGCGACGACACGAAGTCGTGCCAGCCCTGGGCGAGGCCGTCGAGGAAGGTGCCGCCGTTGTCGTCGTCGGGCGACGTGTACTCGGTGCTGAAGTTCACCGTCACGGTCGACATCGCGACGTCGTCGTCGAGCACCTCGAGTTGACTCTCGAGACTCTGCAGCTCGGCCTGACGCTCGCTGAGCTTCTCCTCGACCTCGAGCAACTCGGTGACGTTGTCGGTCGCCTCGAGCATGGCCTCGAGCGAGGTGATCGACGATTCGAGCGCCGAAATGCGCGACTCGAGGTCGACCTTCTCCATCGTGACGTCCTGTGCGCTCGACTGCAGGCTCGTCACCTCGCCGAACTCGCTCAGCTCGGCGACGAAGGCGTCGTGGTCTTCGGCCGGCACGCGCACCGTGACATTGGAGCTCGGGCGGCTCGAGTCGAGCGACTCGTCGCGGGCCTCGATGTAGCCGCCGTACTTGTCGGTGAGGCCACGCAGCGCCGAGACGGCGCCGGGCACATCCGTCACGGTGACATAGGCGGAGGTCGTGGTGATGACCGCGCGCTCGGCGGTGGTGCCCGAATCGCCGGTCTGTTCCTGGGGCGCGGCCTCATCTTGCGCGCCGCCGTCGCTCGGCGCGTAGTCCTGCTGTGGATCGGAGACCTGCTGGTCGCCGGCGCTGGAGGAGGCACCGGGGCCGACGGCACAGGCGGTGAGCAGGCCCACAAGAGCGAGCCCACCCGTGAGGGAGGCAAGGAGGCGTCGTCGTGTCGGAGTCATGCCCTCAGTCTCCGCGCTTCGGGGAGTGAAATCGTCACCCTCACGTCAGATCGTGACCCTGGCGACACGCAACGCAGGGCGGATTTTCGCTGCGGGCGGGAACTTTCCGCCCGGCGTACCTAGCCGAAGAGATCCGGGTCTTTGCCCGCGCGCTCGCCGGTGTCGAGCGCGGCGATGGCCGCGAGGTCGGCATCGCTGAGGCGCACCTGCAGCGACTCGAAGTTCTCCCGCTGGCGGTCGGGGTGCACCGACTTCGGGATCACGACGTTACCGATCGCGAGCTGCCACGCGAGGATCGCCTGCGCGGGCGTGCATCCGTGCTGTTGTGCGATGACCTGCACCGTGGGGTTCTCGAGGTCGATGCCGCGGCCGAGCGGCGACCATGCCTCGGTCACGATGCCGTGCTCGTCGTGGAACGCGCGCAGCTCGGGCTGTTGGAAGCGCACGTGCAGCTCGACCTGGTTGGCCGCCGGCGTCTCCCCGGTTTCGTCGATGAGACGCTGCAGGTGGGTCGGCGTGAAGTTGGCGACACCGATGGCGTGCGCGCGTCCCTCGTCGCGCAGACGGAGCAGGGCCTCCCACGTCTCGACGAACTTGTTCTGGGCGGGCGACGGCCAGTGGATCAGGTAGAGGTTGACCTCCTCGACGCCGAGCTCCTCGAGCGAGTCGTCGAACGAGCGCAGGGTGGCGTCGTAGCCGTGGCTGTCTTGCCACACCTTCGTCGTGAGGAACACTTCGTCGCGGTCGATGCCGCTGCGGCGAAGGCCCTCTCCGACGCCCGCTTCATTCGCGTAGAGGGTGGCCGTGTCGAAGTGGCGGTAGCCGATCTCGACCGCAGACTCGATCGCGCCGGGCACATCCTCGTTGCTGATCTTGTAGACGCCGAGGCCGAGGAGTGGGATGCGACTGCCGCGGCGCAGTTCACGTGTAGGCGAAAGTTCACTCACGCCCTCGACCATATCCCTCGGCGGTGACCCGCGCATCCGGTCGGCTAGATCTCCTGCCGGAGATCGATGATGGGTGCTGCTCCAGTATCGGCTTTCGGTTCGAGGCTTGCCTGACGCAGGTCGGGGTGCCAGCGGATCGTCGAGATTGCGACGAGGAAGGCTGCGGTGACGAGGGCCGAGGCGACATAGAGGCCGCCGCGCGAGCCGAGGTGGTCAATCGCAATACCCGCGAGGCTGCTCGCCAGCGACGAGCCGAACATGATCGCGGTCGCGAGCCATCCGAAGGCCTCGGCAGTGTCGCTGAAGCGCACCTTCGCGCTGACGCTCGCGTTCGCCACTGCAATGACGGGCGCGCAAGAGGCGCCGGCGACGAACAGACCGATCGCGAGCAGCCACGGGTTTTCGGCAACGAGGAGCGCGAGCATCGTGCCGACGACGGCCAGGAACACCCGCGAGGTGAGCGAGCTACGGCGCATCGGCAGGTTGCCGGTGAGCAGGCCGCCGGCAAACGAGCCGACCGCCGAGACCGCGAGGATCACACCGGTGATGGGGGAGTCGTGGCCGTAGTGCGCGACGATCGACGCGTCGATGGCGCCCCAGATGCTGAGCGTGAGCATAAGCACGACGCACATGATGACGACGACGGGGTTGCGCAGCACTGCGCCCATGCGCCGAGGTGAGGGCGGAATCTTCACCATGCCGATTTCGGGCGCGCTCGCGAACCAGACGCTGCCGACGAGCAGCACGATCGCGGCGATGAGGATCGTGATGCTCGTGCCCCAGATCGCGCCGATGCCGATCGTGACGAGCGGGCCGAGGATCCAGATGAGCTCCTGCAGCGTCGCGTCGAACGAGAAGAGCGTGACGAGCTTCGGTCCGCGCACGAGGGTGGGGTAGACGGTGCGCACGGCCGACGACACCGGGGGCACCGTGATGCCGGCGACAAACGCGACGGCTGCGGTCAGCCAGGTGGTCATCGGCACGAGTGCGATCGCACCGAGCGCGAGGGCACAGACGACCATGGTCGGCACGAGGATGCCGCGCATGCTGAATCGACTCATGAGGCGGCCGCCGAGCGGGCCGGCGATGCCCTCGGCGATGCCGAACGCGGCGAGCACGATGCCGGCGGCCGTGTAGCTGCCGAGGCGCTGCTCGACGTGGATCAGCAGTCCGATCGCGAGCATGCCGGTGGGGAAGCGGGCAGCAAGCTGCGAGAACAGGAGTCGGGCAACTCCCCGCGACCGCAGCACCTCAAAATAGTGACGCACGCCACGAGCCTAGTTGAGGGCTCGTGGCGTGCGTGACGCGGAATGCGTTCGGCTTAGGCGTCCCAACCGGATGCGCGCAGTGCCTCGCGCACGGCGTCCTTGACTGAGTAGGGAACGAGGGTTCCCCGCACCTCGACGTCTTGGCGGTGGCCGTGGCCGCCGACGAAGATGATGTCGTTCTCGTTCGCGAGCGAAACGGCCTTCGCGATGCCCTCGGCCGAGTCACTGATCTCGTAGACCTCGCGGTCGGGGAACTCGGTGTGGAGCGTATCGACGAGCGTCTTGCGGATCGCCGCAGGGTCTTCGAAGCGGGGGTTGTAGTCGGTGACCACGACGACGTCGGCGATCGCGGCCGAGCGAGCCATGTCGGGGCGCTTCGTCTGGTCGCGGTCACCGTCGGCGCCGAACACCATGAACAGGCGACCCTTCGTGAACTGGCGCAGCGTCGTCAGTACGGCCGCGAACGACGCCGGCGTGTGACCGTAGTCGACGTAGACGCGGGGTCCGGAGCCGCCGGCATTGACGGGGTCGAGGCGGCCGGGCAGCGTGAATTCGACGCCTCGCTCGTTGTCGAGCGCTTCGAGGAAGCGGTCGAAGGCGAAGCCCGCCTCGACGAGGGCGACGACGGCAAGCGCGAGGTCGACCGCGACGAACGAGCCGGGCTGGTTCACCCAGCTTGTGAGCGAGCGGCCATCGGGCGAGGTGAGCGTGAATTCCGTACGGTCGAGCTCGACCTCGCGGGTCGTGACGTGCCAGTCGGCCGCGGTGTGCGCATCCGTGCTGATCGTTGTGACCGGCACCTTCGCCTCGTTCGCGAGGCGCGCGCCCCACTCGTCGTCAACGAGCGTGACGGCGTGGCCGACCCGGTCGGGGGTGAACAGCGCGAGCTTCGACGCGAAGTAGTTGTCCATCGTGCCGTAGTCGTCGAGGTGGTCTTGGGCGAAGTTCGTGAAGATGGCGCTTGAGAAGAACAGGCCGTCGATGCGGTGATGCGTGATCGCCTGCGCCGACACCTCGATCGCGGCAGCTTCAACCTCGGCGAGGCGGAAGGCGGCGTTCAGCGCGTGCAGGTCGTCGGCCTCGGGCGTCGTGAGGCGACCAGAGTCGCGGGTCGTGATGCTCGTGTCGCCGATGCGGCGCTCGACCGTGCCCGAGAGGCCGCTGCGAACGTCGAGCGCGCGTAGGAGGGCGTCGACGAGGTAGGCGGTGGTGGTCTTGCCATTGGTGCCGGTTACACCGATGAGTACGGGGGAGTCACGGTGCGTGCCGTAGACGAGCGCGGCGACCTGGCCGAGTACCGCGCGGGGGTCTGGATGCACGAGCACGGGCAGGCCCGCCTCGCTCGCGAGCTCGACGCCGGTCGGGTCGGTGAGCACTGCGGTGGCACCGGATGCGGCCGCCTTGGCCGAGAACTTGGCGCCGTGCGTGCGTGCGCCGGGGAGTGCGACGAAGAGCGAGCCTGCGACGACAGTGTTGGTCGAGCTCGAAACACCGTTCACCTCGACGTCACCGTTGGTGGCTGTGGTGTCGGCAAAGGTCGCACCGACGGTCTGGGCGATCGATTCGAGGTGTGTCGCGGGAAGACCTTCGGGGCGTGCGGGGTTGTAACTCATGGGTGCTCCGTAAGACGGGTTGAGGGCCGGTACGAACGCTAGTGGATTGGCGTCCGGAACGGCACTTGGACACGGTGAGCGGCCGCAGATTTGCCGGGTCGTTCGCGCCAGGCAAAGCATGTCGGAGGCGCATGGTCGACTTGTCTTGTCAGTGTGCATCGAACTGTGGAGGCGATGTGGATGACACCCGAAAAACTGTGCAGACACGCCGTGAACCTGTGGATGTTCATGTGGATAATTACACGCTTGTAATCCGAGATGTAGTGGTGCTAGATTCCTTGGACACAACATCTAGTGGCGCCACCGCTTCGGCGACACCATGACGATCGCAAAGTTTTACCCCAGTCAGATCTCGTTTAGTTAGGCAGCAGCATGACCGTTTCCGTGTACAGCAAGCCCTCCTGCGTTCAGTGCACCGCGACCTACCGTGCCCTCGACAACCAGGGCATTGAGTACGAAGTCTTCGACGTCTCGGCTGACGACAAGGCGCTCGAGGCTGTCAAGGCACTCGGGTACCTGCAGGCACCGGTCGTCGTGACCGAGGACGACTCCTGGTCGGGCTTCCGCCCCGACAAGATCACCGAACTCGCGCAGCTGCGCAGCGCGTAACTTCGGGAGGTGGCATGTCTGGCCTCGTGTATTTCTCGAGTGCTTCGGGAAACACGCACCGGTTTCTGACCAAGCTGGGGCGCGAGGCCAGGCGCATCCCTCTCTATACCCACGAACCCACGATCCTCGCCGATGAGCCGTATGTGCTCATTATTCCCACTTACGGCGGGGGTACACCGAAAACCGCGGTACCCAAGCAGGTCATTAAGTTCTTGAACCTCCGAGAGAATCGGGAACTGCTGCGCGGCGTCATCGGCGCCGGGAACACCAACTTCGGTCGGGCATACGGTCTGGCAGCCGACGTCATCGCGGCGAAATGCCAGGTACCCGTGCTCTACCGCTTCGAACTCTTCGGCACTCCAGAAGATGTGCAGAACGTCAACAAGGGATTGGACCAGTTTTGGCAACAGCAACCGACGCTCGCGACGACGTGATCACGATCGAGGCCCCGAAGAAGGGGCAGAGCTCGGGTATTGACTACCACGCGCTCAACGCGATGCTGAACCTCTACGACGCCGAGGGTCGAATTCAGTTCGACAAGGACCGTGAGGCAGCGCGCGAATACTTCTTGCAGCACGTCAACCAGAACACCGTGTTCTTCCACGACCTCGAGGAACGCCTCACCTATCTCGTCGACAACGAGTACTACGAGGGCGGCGTCATCGAGCAGTACTCGCTCGAGTTCATTGGTCAGCTGCGCGACCGCGCCTACCGCGCGAAGTTCCGCTTCCCGACCTTCCTCGGCGCGTTCAAGTTCTACACCTCGTACGCGCTGAAGACCTTCGACGGCCAGCGTTACCTCGAGCGCTTCGAGGACCGCGTGCTCATGGTCGCGCTCGGCCTCGCGCAGGGCGACGAAAAGCTCGCCACCGCGCTCGTCGACGAGATGGTCTCGGGCCGCTTTCAGCCCGCCACCCCGACCTTCCTCAACGTTGGTAAGAAGCAGCGCGGCGAGTATGTCTCGTGCTTCCTCCTGCGCATCGAAGACAACATGGAGTCGATTGGTCGCTCGATCAACTCGGCGCTGCAGCTCTCAAAGCGCGGCGGCGGCGTCGCCTTCAGCCTGAGCAACGTGCGCGAGGCTGGCGCCCCAATCAAGCACATCGAGAACCAGTCGAGCGGCATCATCCCGATCATGAAGCTGCTCGAAGATAGCTTCAGCTACGCGAACCAGCTCGGCGCTCGCCAGGGCGCCGGCGCGGTGTACCTCAGCGCGCACCACCCCGACATCATGCGCTTCCTCGACACGAAGCGCGAGAATGCCGACGAGAAGATCCGCATCAAGACGCTCTCGCTCGGTGTCGTGATTCCCGACATCACGTTCCAGCTCGCGAAGCGCAAGGAGCCGATGTACCTCTTCTCGCCTTACGACGTCGAGCGCGAGTATGGCAAGCCCTTCGGTGACATCTCGATCACCGAGCACTACTACGAGATGGTCGACAATGCGAAGATCCGCAAGCACAAGATCGACGCGCGCCAGTTCTTCCAGACGCTCGCCGAGATTCAGTTCGAGTCGGGTTACCCGTACATCGTGTACGAAGACACCGTGAACCGTGCGAACCCCATCGAGGGCCGCATCAACATGTCGAACCTCTGCAGCGAGATCCTCCAGGTCAACTCGCCGTCCACCTATCACGACGACCTCTCGTACGACCACATCGGCGAGGACATCTCGTGCAACCTCGGCTCGATGAACATCGCGCTCGCGATGGACTCGGACAGCCTCGGCAAGGCGGTCGGCACGGCCATCCGCGCGCTCACCGCAGTGAGCGACATGTCGAGCATCGACTCGGTCCCGTCGATCCGCGAGGGCAACGACGGCTCGCACGCGATTGGCCTCGGTCAGATGAACCTGCACGGCTACCTCGGTCGCGAGCGAATCCACTACGGCTCCGAAGAGGGTCTCGACTTCACGAACATGTACTTCTACACGGTCGTGTACCACGCGATCCGTGAGTCGATGGAGATCGCGCGCGAGCGCGGCGTGCGCTTCCGCGGCTTCGAGAACTCGAAGTACGCGTCGGGCGAGTTCTTTGACAAGTACACCGAACAAGAGTGGGCGCCGAAGACCGAGCGCGTGCGCGAGCTGTTCGCCGAGCACCACATCCCGACGCAGGATGACTGGCGCGAACTCAAGGCGCTCGTCCAGCAGCACGGCATGTACAACCGCAACCTGCAGGCGGTGCCGCCGACCGGTTCGATCTCGTACATCAACAACTCGACCTCGTCGATCCACCCGATCGCCTCGAAGATCGAGATCCGCAAGGAAGGCAAGATCGGCCGCGTCTACTACCCGGCGCCGTTCATGGACAACGACAACCTGGAGTACTTCGAGGACGCCTACGAGATCGGCCCCGAGAAGATCATCGACACCTATGCCGAGGCGACGCAGCACGTCGACCAGGGCATGTCGTTGACGCTCTTCTTTAAGGACACCGCGACGACCCGCGACATCAACAAAACGCAGATCTACGCGTGGACCAAGGGCATCAAGACGATCTACTACATTCGCCTCCGTCAGCTCGCGCTCGAGGGCACCGAGGTCGAGGGCTGCGTCAGCTGCATGCTCTAGCCCTCTTCTCACCCCAACTCGCAGAACGGCCGGACCCCTTTCGGGGCTCGGCCGTCCTCCGTTTCCGCCCTCACACGGTGCCGACCCGCAACGAGATGCCGCCGAGGGGGGGTTGAGTGGTCGTTTTTTGTAGTTTTGGCGGTGCCAAAACTACAAAAAACGACCACTCAACCCCCGAGTAGGGTGAGCGGGTGCCGAGTGCTGCTGAGATTCTTGAGTTTGCCGACGACGAGCCGCCCTCGGGGGAGTCGCCGTGGGTGGTGCCGCAGACGCGCGATCCGATCGTCGTCGCCGAGCCCGACCCCGAGTGGCCGCGACGGTTCGACGAACTCGCCGCGCGCATCCGAACTGCTCTTGGCGGGCGCGTGCTCGCGCTTGAGCACGTCGGGTCGACTTCGGTGCCGGAGCTGCCCGCGAAGCCGGTGATCGACGCCGACCTCATCGTGGCCGATCCGGGGGATGAGGCGGGCTGGCTGCCAGCGCTCGAGGGTGCCGGATTCGTGCTCACCGTGCGCGAACCCTGGTGGCACGAGCATCGCCTCGTGAAACACGCGAACCCGGTGGCGAACGTGCACGTCTTCTCGCCGGACTCACCCGAACCGTGGAAGCATCGCATTTTTCGCGACCACCTGCGCCGCGACGACGTCGACCGGGAGCGCTACGCCGAAGTGAAGCGTGCGGCGTCGCGCATCGCCACCGCCGGCGCCGAAACGGTCATGGAGTACAACGCCCGCAAGCAGGCGTGCATCCGCGACATCTACGCGCGCGCCTTCGCCGCAGCCGGGTACTAGCGAACGAGCCGTGCACGAACGGCGCCGCAGGTGTTCGGCTCATCCAAGGTATCGCGGGCGCCGAGACGCTCGATATCATCACCGTCGAAGACCGCGAGCTGCACCTCGTGCGCAGGAATGAATGGGTGTGCCTGCTGCCGGGCGACTCGGCCGGGCGGCGAGGCACCGCGCATGCGTGGAGCAACCGCACCTCCAAGCTGGTCTTGCTCGTCTCGGTCATGATGAGTGACAGCAGGTCAGCGACCAGTAGCGTCGCCTGGGGTGCGCAAGCGGATGCGCGGGGTGAGCGTGTGACTGGCCAGGGTGCCTGTGTTGTCGGCTAGGTCGCGGATTCGCTTGCACGATACTCGTGCAGCGCATCCAGTAGACGTTCGGCGCGCGCAGAGGTGCCAAACTCGCTCGGGCTGACGCCCGCATCTCCGGTGCCGTCGACCTGTGCGTTATAGGCGATGCCGTCGCCGAGCTGGATTACGACGACCGTGAGATCATCCCCGAGTTCGTCACGGATGAGGTCGGCCCAGCGGTCCCGCCCGCGCTGCAGCGTCTCGCGAATTTCGTCGGTGCTCGTGTTCTCGATCGCCACCAGCGCGGCGGTGATGCGTTCGAGCTCACTCAGATAGTCGGATGAGGTGCGAAGGTACCAGCGCGCGGGCGACTCGCCGGAGGCCTGCAGCTCTTCGATCTCGAGATGGAGTTGCTGGAGGTAGAACTCGGCGAGCCCGTGCCGAAGCTTGCGCTGGCTAGGAAAGTGATAGAGCAGCCCACCCTTCGAGACGCCGGCGCGGGCGGCTACGGCATCGAGGGTAGCGGCGCGTTCGCCCTCTTCGAGTACGAGATCGGTGTAGGCGATGAGGAGGTCGCGACGTCGGTTTCGCTCGGTGCCGGCTGCGGGTGCTGCTCCTGGCGAAGTCATTGCGACAGTCTACTGGCGTGGGGGTGGCGAACTCCCGGCCTCATACTGTACCGTCTGGACGGTAGGGAGAGGGTGCAGTCGTCCGTCCGGCCCCTTGCCGGGATGCACCCGTGACACCGATGCACGACCGTATAGCTCGCTCATTCTGGATCGACCGCGCACCGAAGCGCGTCGCGCAGCCGTCGCTGCACGGCAATCAGCACACCGACCTGCTCATCATCGGCGGCGGTTACACCGGCCTGTGGACGGCCTTGCTCGCCGCCGAACGCGAGCCTGGCCGCCGCATCACCCTGCTCGAGGGAGGCACGATCGGCCATGCTGCGAGTGGCCGCAACGGCGGTTTCGTCGAGCCGAGCATCAGTCACGGCATCGGCAATGCGCTGGAACGCTGGCCAGATCAGGCGAGTGAGATCGCGCGCATTAGCGAAGACAACTTTGCGGCCATGCGAGCCGACATCCAGCGGCTTGGCATCGACTGCGACTGGTCCGAGGCAGGCAACCTCACGTTTGCCCGCACCCAGTGGCAAGCGGATGCGCTTGAGGAGTTCGCGCCCGAGGCGACCGCCCACGGCGAGCCGACCACCTTCATCGGTGCCGACCGCATCGGCGAGTTCACGAAGTCGCCGGCGTACGTCGCGGCGACCCACACCTCGGCCGGTGCGACGGTCGACCCGTACAAGCTCGCGCTTGGACTGCTGGATGCGGTGCTCGCAGCGGGTGTCGAGGTCTGCGAACACAGCGTCGTGCGCCGACTCGACCACGCGAGCGAGTTGCGGGCGCACACCGAACGGGGGAGCATCCGCGCGAAGCAGGTCGTGCTCGCGACGAACGCGTATCCGTCGCTCCTGCGCCGACTCGCGGGTGTCACCGTGCCGGTGTACGACTACGCGCTCATGACCGAGCCACTCAGCGAAGAGCAGTTTGCGAGCATCGGTTGGACCGGGCAGGAGGGGCTCTCGGATGCGGGCAACCAGTTCCACTACTACCGCAAGACCGACGACGGCCGGATCCTCTGGGGCGGCTACGACGCCGTCTACTACTTTGGCTCGCGCCGCAGCGAGGCACTGACGCAGCGGGCCGAGACGTTCGCGACGCTCGAGCGCAACTTCTTCGCGACCTACCCGCAACTGCGCGGGGTGCGATTCACGCATCAGTGGGGCGGCATGATCGACACCTCGACGCAGTTCTGCGTGACGAGTGACGTTGTCTCGCGCGGGCGGATCGCGTACGCGGTCGGGTTCACGGGCCTCGGCGTCGCGGCCACGCGCTTCGGCGCGCAGGTCATGCTCGACCAGCTGGCGGGGGAGCAGACCGACCGCCTCGCGCTCGACCTCGTGCGCAAGCATCCGCTGCGGTTCCCGCCCGAGCCCGCCCGCGCGTTGGGCGTGAACATTTCGCGCCGGTCGATGGCGCGCGAGGATGAAACGGGGCGGCGAAACCTCTGGCTGCGCACCATGGATGCGGTCGGGCTCGGCTTCGATTCGTAGTGTGTTCACCGCGGGCGGAATCGAATGGCTGGGGCCTGTGTTTACACCCGGGTCGGCCCTCCACTCGGGCTAGACTCGTCGCGACAAGGAGGAGCGTTTCTATGGGTGATCACCTGCTCACGCACGTGGAGGCAATCAACTGGAACCGGATCCAGGATGATAAAGATCTTGAGGTCTGGAACCGGCTGACCAACAACTTCTGGCTGCCCGAGAAGGTGCCGCTGTCGAACGACATTCAGTCGTGGGCGACGCTGACCGAAGACGAGCAGCGCCTCACGATGCGCGTGTTCACGGGGCTCACCCTGCTTGACACGCTGCAGGGCACCGTGGGTGCAATCTCACTGATTCCCGACGCCGTGACCTCGCACGAGGAGGCCGTCTACACGAACATCGCGTTCATGGAGTCGGTGCACGCGAAGAGCTACTCGTCGATCTTCTCGACGCTCGCGAACACGCCGCAGATCGACGACGCGTTCCGCTGGTCGCGTGAGAACCCGCTGCTCCAGAAGAAGGCGCAGATCGTGCTCGACCACTACCACGGTGACGACCCGCTGAAGAAGAAGGTCGCCTCGACGCTGCTCGAGTCGTTCCTCTTCTACTCGGGCTTCTACCTGCCGATGTACTGGTCGTCGCACGCGAAGCTCACGAACACGGCCGATCTCATTCGCCTCATCATTCGCGACGAGGCCGTGCACGGGTACTACATCGGCTACAAGTACCAGCAGGGGCTCGAGCGCGAATCGCAGGAGCGTCGCGACGAGCTCAAGGACTGGACCTTCGGGCTCATGTACGAGCTTTACGAGAACGAGGTTGCCTACACGCACGACCTCTATGACGGGGTCGGCTGGTCAGAGGATGTCAAGAAGTTCCTCCACTACAACGCGAACAAGGCATTGATGAACCTCGGCTACGAGGCGATGTTCCCGTCGACCGTGACCGACGTGAACCCGGCGATCCTGTCGGCGCTCTCGCCGAACGCCGACGAGAACCACGACTTCTTCTCGGGGTCGGGCTCGTCCTACGTCATCGGCAAGGCCGAAAACACCGAAGACGACGACTGGGCCTTCTAACCCTTCCCGAAACACAGTTGAGTGGTCAGTTTTTGTAGTTCTGACGCCGTCAGAACTACAAAAACTGACCACTCAACTGTTCTTCGGGCTGTGGTCGGGGATGCGTGGGGAGGGTGTGCGCTTAGCCGAGCAGCTCGACGCCGAAGCGGGTGACGACGTTTCGTAGTTCTGCGAGGTACCGCTGTGCCTGCTCGGTGAGTGGGATCGAGGAATGGCTGATCCAGCCGATCTCGATTCGTTCGTCAACGGCGAGGGGAATGGCGACGATTTCCGGGTCGAGGTCGTCGCTGATGAGGCCGGTCGAGATCGTGTACCCGTCGAGCCCGATCATGAGGTTGAAGATCGTTGCGCGATCAGAGACCCGAATATCTTGTTTGCTCGATAGCGTCGAGAGGATCTCCTCGGCGAAGTAGAACGAGTTGTTCGCGCCCTGGTCGAAGGTGAGCCGTGGCAGATCAGCAATGTCGTCGAGGGTCACGCGATCGCGGGATGCGAGGGGATTCTTCCGCGCAATGAAGATGTGCGGCGTGGCAAGAAAGAGCGGATGGAACGCGAGCCCGGAATCCCGCAGCAGTTTTTCAATGACTTTCCGGTTGAAGTCATTCCGATAGAGAATCCCGAGTTCGCTTCGGAGCGTCCGGACGTCTTCGATGATGTCCCACGTGCGTGTCTCACGTAGCGAAAACTCGTACTCGGCAGCGCTGGTGGACTTCACCATCTGCACGAACGCGTCAACCACGAACGAGTAGTGCTGCGCCGACACTCCGAGCAACCGCCGCGACGGCGGCCGCCCGAGGTACCGCTGCTCGAGGAGTGACATCTGCTCGACAACCTGCCGGGCGTATCCGAGGAACTCCGCGCCATCCTCGGTGAGCGTCACGCCGCGCGTCGACCGGAGGAGCAATGGGCGCCCCGCTCGCGACTCAAGATCCTTCATCGCGGCTGACAACGTTGGCTGCGCGACATAGAGCAAGTCAGCGGCAGCGGTGATCGATCCCTCGGCCGCGACCTCGATGAAGTAGTGCAGCTGCTGCAGCGTGATGCCCTTCGAACTCGTGGTCATAGCTAAAGGCTATAGGAGTCCATAGGTGCCGCAAGTTACTTGATGGCACCTTTGTGCCTGCAGTATGGATGCATCGACTTCCGCAAGGCCGAGCCCGGCCGATCACGCGCCCAGATTGGACGGACATGACGAACGAGTTCACGTTCAAGATTTCCACCACCCGATTCGACGAGGACTACGCTCCGTCGGAGAACTCGAGGATCACCACGAACTTCGCGAATTTGGCGCGAGGCGAGCACCGGCATCAGAATCTCCGCAACACATTGACGATGATCAACCGTCGGTTCAATGATCTTGCGGAGTGGGACAACGGGAACCAGGATCGCTACGAGGTTGAGTTGGAGATCGTGTCAGCGGACTTGCAGTTCACTGCAGCCGATCAGGACCAGCAGTTTCCATTTCTGGAGATCCTCGATGTCCAAATCCTCGACCGGCTGTCTGGCGTTCGGCACCCGGGGATTGTTGGCAATAACTTCTCTTCCTACATTCGCGACTACGACTTCAGCGTGCGGCTCCCGGCTGCCAACAAGGGTGCAACGGAATTCACCGTTCCCGATGACTTCGGCGATGTGCACGGCAAGCTCTTCCAACACTTCCTTGACTCCGCGGTTTACCAAGAGCGCTTCCTCGGCTCGCCCGTCATCTGCATCAGCGTTTCGACGAGCAGGACATATCGCCGCACCGAGAATCACCACCCGATTCTCGGCGTCGAGTATCAGCAGAACGACTATTCCCTGACCGACGACTACTTCGGGAAGATGGGCCTGCAGGTGCGGTATTTCATGCCGCGAGGCACCGTCGCCCCGCTCGCGTTCTATTTCCGCGGCGACCTGCTCAACGACTACTCCAACCTGCAGCTCATCGGCACGATCAGCACGATGGAGACTTTCCAAAAGATCTATCGCCCAGAGATTTACAACGCGAATTCGGCCGCCGCGGGAATTTACCGCCCGTCGCTGGATTCGCAGGACTTCTCCAAGACGCTCATTGATTACGATCGCGTCGAGCGGAGCGAGCTGGCGACCAAGCAGGGCAAGTTCACCGAGGAACACCTCATGAAGCCGCACGGAGCGGCGCTCGAACAGTTTGCCGCCAACGTCCCTGTCCTCGTGTAATGACCGCCGGAGTTCACTCGAATATGCCAAAGCTTCTCCCCACCGCAACCGTCGGCAGCTTGCCAAAGCCGTCGTGGCTCGCACAGCCGGAAACGCTCTGGTCGCCTTGGAATCTCCAGGGGGATGCGCTGGCCGAGGGCAAGCAGGATGCGTTGCGGATCGCCGCCCATGAGCAGGCCCGCCGCGGCATCGACATCATCAGCGATGGTGAGCAGACCCGACAGCACTTCGTCACGACATTCATCGAACATCTCAGCGGGGTCGACTTCGAGCGCCGCGAGACCGTGCGCATCCGGAACCGCTATGACGCGAGCGTACCGACCGTGGTGGGTGCGGTGAGCCGAGACGCCTCCGTCTTCGTCGAGGATGCGCGCTTCCTGCGCCAGCAGACTGATCAGCCGATCAAGTGGGCGCTGCCCGGGCCGATGACCATGATCGACACGCTTGCGGATCGGCACTACAAGAGCCGAGAGAAGCTCGCGTGGGAATTCGCGACGATCCTCAACGAGGAGGCGAAAGAACTCGAGGCGGCGGGCGTTGACATCATTCAATTCGACGAGCCAGCGTTCAACGTGTTCTTCGACGACGTGCGCGATTGGGGCATTGCGGCACTGGAACGGGCCGCCGAAGGACTCCGCGCCGAGACTGCTGTGCATATCTGCTACGGCTATGGCATCAAGGCGAACACCGACTGGAAGGCGACGCTAGGGTCCGAGTGGCGGCAGTACGAGGAGTTCATCCCGCTGCTGCAGCAGTCCAGCATCGATATCGTTTCGCTAGAGTGTCACAACTCCCACGTCCCGCTTGACCTCATCGAACTCATCCGTGGCAAGAAGGTCATGGTGGGGGCCATAGATGTCGCGAACGAAACGATCGAGACGCCGGAAGAAGTGGCCGCGACGCTTCGGGCAGCGCTCCAGTTTGTGGATGCGGACAAGCTCATCCCCAGCACCAACTGCGGCATGGCCCCCTTCCCGCGCGACGTCGCACTCGCGAAGCTGAGTGCCCTGAACGCGGGCGCAGAAATCGTGCGCGCCGAGCTCCCCGGCAGTACGGCATAACTCGCTTTCCGCTGAAGGGGCTTCGCTCCGTGCCTCCAGTCGCAGCCACCGGAGGAATGTCCCTGCGACTACCGGAAAGTTGAGGCAGCATCGTCTGCTTCGCAGTGGCATGCAGAGCGCACGCCAGCCGCATACGTCGAAGTGATTCGCGTGATTTTGGGGTCTAGCGTGAGTACTGAGCCTTCTGGCGGGGGCAAAGGGGTCTGCTGCACGGATAGGTGTCAGTTTCTAGTCACGCAGCCAGGTCGGCTGGTGTGGTCATGATTGTCTCGAATTCAACAGGGGTCAAGCGGCCGAGTCGGGACTGGCGTCGTCGGCGGTGGTAGGTGCGTTCGATCCAGGACACGATCGCGATTCGCAGTTCCTCACGGGTGGCCCAGGATTGCCGGTCGAGGACGTTCTTCTGCAGCAGGCTGAAGAACGATGCCATGGCGGCATTGTCCCCAGCCGCGGCCACCCGGCCCATCGACCCGAGCAGGTCGTGACGGGTCAGGGCCCGCAGGAATTTCCTCGAGCGGATTGCGATCCGCGGTCGGAGTGGACGATGCAGCCCGCGACGTCGCCGCGGCGGGCAACGGCACTGTCGAGCGCGTTCACCGCGATCCGGGACTTCATCCTGGAGTCGATCGAGTAGCCGACGATTCGGTTGGAGTGGACGTCCTTGATCGCACAGAGGTAGAGCTTGCCTTCGGCGGTCTTGTGTTCGGTGATGTCGGTCAGCCAGAGCTCGTTGGCCGTCCGGGCGGAGAAGTCGCGCTTGACGAGGTCGTCGTGGACGGCGGGGCCTGGACGCTGGTTCTTGCCCTTCTTCTTCCCGAACTTGCTCCACCACCGGTTTGAGCGGCACAGCCGCCACGCGGTGCGATCGGCCATCGCCTGGCCGGCCTCACGGGCTTCGTCGGCGAGCAGCCGGTGCCCGAACTCCGGATCATCCTTGTGGGCGTCGAACAGTGCGTTGGCGCGGTAAGCAGCCACCACCTCGCTTTCGGGGATGGGTGCGTTCAGCCACCGGTAGTAGGGCTGTCTGGCGAGCTTGAGGACCCGGCACGTTACCGTGACGGGGATACCGTCGGTGGCGAGCTCTTTCACGAGCGCGTAGTACCTTTTCCCGGCAGGTTCGCCTGGGACAGATACGCCGCTGCGCGGCGCAGGACCTCGTTCTCCTGCTCCAGCAACCGGATCCGTTTACGGGCCTCCCGTAACTCCGCGCCTTCTGCGCGGGTCAGGCCGAGCTTGGCACCGGTCTCGACGTCGGCTCGTTTCAGCCATTTCTGCAGGGTCATCGGGTGGACTCCGAAGTCTTTGGCGACCTGTTCGATCGTCACTCCGGGTTCACGGTTCCGAGCGACTCGAACGACGTCGTTGCGGAACTCGTCGGGGTAGGGCTTGGGCACGATGGCATCCTTCCAGACCTGCCCCATAGTTGGGGGCAAGCCAGATCAGATGTCACCTACTCGTGCAGCCGACCCATTATTCTACTTGGTTTGTTCATTGCTGCAGCCACAAACCTTGTTTCGAAACGGAGCAGTTAACTAGTGGAGGACTATTGGTTCAGTCTGCTCGCGGATGCGGATGCGGAGGCTTGGGATAGGGCGAAGAGGGCAGCCGACCAGGGGATGCGTTCCTGCTCGAGGCGGGTGTCGTCCTCTGAACGCAAGAGGTCGAGTGCGAGCTGCTCCCCGGCGGTGAGCGACGCGAACAGCCCGCGATGCGGCCTGGATTCCTTGACCCAGAGGTCGCGGTGCGCGAGCAGCGTCGCTTCATCCATCAGGGTTGAAGTCACGTCGGGCAGGTGCGTCCGCAAGCGATGCAGAATCGCGAATCCGTGCGAGTCGAGATCGCCCCAATAAATGACCCGAGACTCCCGAACCCAGGCAATCTGCTCGAGGAGGTTCACCGCGTAGCCGGCACCATGTATCGCAATGGCCCCGGGCCAGGGCGGCATGGCGAGCACCGACTCGACGTTCTCGAACACGAATGTCACCCGCGGCCGATAGGCGCGGGCATCAAGCTCGGATGCGGGCGCCGCGAAGTCGAGGATCTCGCCTGGCGCGAGGGTCGGGTCGAGCACGCGCACTCGGATAAGCGCGTCTGAGTCCACAATGCCCGGCTCACGACTCGTCAGCGCAGCCAAGAACTCGGTGACGAGTCCGCGATGTGCACCGAACCACTTCGTGTCGATGCCACGGATCGGCAGTTGCCGGGGCCGCAATCTGGCCACATCGTTCGTCGCCAGCCACTCGACCACGTCGAGCAACGTGCCAAAGTCCCCCTCGGCGAGGGCAAGAATCATGGCCGCGCGGCTCCGAACTACCGCCGCGAGCTCTGGCGCACGAACAAACCGTTCGGCCACCGCATCCGCCCGGTCGCGCAGCACGCCCCACTCACGTTTCGCGGCTCCACCCGCGAATGCCGCGACACCATCAGGGCTCGAGAAGACAGCTCGAACCGGCACATGTTGTTTGCCGATGCTCTTCCACGTGCGGTTTCCCCATTCAATCCGAATGCCGGAGTTCGGCGGCGCGTCGGCCAAGCCACGCCAGCTTCGCGCCCACGACTCGGCAGCATGCTCGTCGGCGCGCATCTCGCGCTCGGTCGGCGGATGCAGGGCAATGGTCCACTCGAAAGCTTGGTCCGTCGGTGCGATCCGCTCGGCCGCCCAACCACTCCTGCTCGACCGAACCCGTTTCGTCGCCAACTCGCGGGCCTCCGTAATCAAACGCATCGCTAGCGCCGCTCCCATGTCACGTCTGCGAATTCGGACTTGCGTCGGGTCGGGTTTTCCACCACGGTCACGCCACCGATGTAGGGCTCAAGCGTCTGCAAGAGCTTGTGCGGGGTTGCGAGCACGAGGTGGAACCCGAACTCGGTAAACACGTCGAGCGCCATCCGGGTGAACCGAGCATCCGCCTTATCGAAAGCCTCGTCGAGGACGACCGTGCCGTACTTGGTGTGGGC
The DNA here is from genome assembly GCF_900626105.1 of Gulosibacter massiliensis. Classification (NCBI taxonomy): domain Bacteria; kingdom Bacillati; phylum Actinomycetota; class Actinomycetes; order Micrococcales; family Microbacteriaceae; genus Gulosibacter; species Gulosibacter massiliensis. The sequence continues at coordinate 833,583 of NZ_UYZX01000001.1, read as the reverse complement.
ATCGTCAGCGTCGGCGAGCTGGTACCGAAGCGCCGCCGCCAAGCAGAACACGGCCAACTTCTGCTGCTGACCGCCCGACAGCGCCCCAGCCGAGTCGAAAGTGGCGTGGACGCGTTCGTCCTCGTCAATCTCGTCCGCGAGAAACGTGACGTGCAGCCTCGTGTCGAGACATTGGTTCTTCCACTGGCGATCGACGTGATCGCTCGACTCGAGCCGACGCATGATCCGGGCCAACGTGCGGAACCGTGTCTCGGCCGTCTCGGCATCGTCGTCCTCCCAGCCTCCCTCGGCAATGGCCCGGAGATCGTCGAGGAATTCCTTGGCGGCGCTCGGCCGGTTCGTCTTGACCCGGATGCTCAGGAATCGGTCACGATCGAACGGCGACTTCCGCAGCGACGAGTTGACGGGCACGATGCGGTCCCGGACCTCGTCCGGCGCCGCGAGAATCTCGGAGCGCAGGTCACCGACCATGTCGCGGGAGCGCTCGCGCAGGAGCTTGAGGAAGCGCGATTCGTGGTCGGGTAGCCGGTGCGCAGCGATTGTCCCGAGTAATTCGAGGTAGCCCTGGCGGTCCTCAACTGCCGGGGCGAGGTCGGCGGCAGCCGCGGGCCAGCGTCCCTTGAACTCGGTGGCCAGGTTCACGAGATGGCCGGACGACTGCGCAGCGTCGCGGTTCGCCGCATCCAGTTCACGGCGCAGAGCGTTGGCGACTTCCGCGCCGATGTCGCCGATATTGCTGCGCGTGATCAGGCGCTGTGATGCACGGAAACGCCGCTCAAGCTCGTCCATCACATGTTCGCTGAGTGACGGTGCACCGGTTGACACGAACTGCGCATCCATGTCATCGATCTCTCGCGTGAGTTCTCGCTGCTGCCGTTGCCGATCGCTGAGCTCGACGCGAAGTTGCTCGAGCTGTTCGTCCGCGGTTGCCACAACGTTGCGGGCCGCTGTTACCGCAGCGACGGCAGCACTCGCATCGCTGTTGGTGCGGGTCAGGGCGTCGAGTTGTTGCTCAAGGTTGCGCAGCGACGATTCGGCGCTCCCTCGGTCGAGGTCACGCCAGTCCTGGCTTCGAATCGCAGCGACGGTTGCGTTCTGCACCATGGCCTGAGTCTTGGCGGCTTCGGCGCGGTCGACGATCGCCTCGGCTGCTTTAACCTCAGCTTCGGCCCGATGGAGGTGTGTGATCAGTGCTTCATGTTTGGCTTCGCGGTCGCCGAGAACCCAATACCGCTGGTCGGAAATGTCGTGCCGGTCGTCTTTCTCGTAACGGGTCGCCGATTGCTTGAGCTGGCCCTCCTTGGTGATTGCGCGCGCATGGCGATCGAAATCATCCGGGCTGTCGACACAGGCGTAGTCGAACCTCGTAGAGAGCACGCCGGCAAGCCACGCAGCATATGGATGCTCGGCGACAGCGACGCGGTTGACGAGCGACACGTCGCTAGCAGCGGGCTGCGGTGGGGCCGGCTCACCGACCACCTCGAACCGCAGCCGGCCCGGAATCCGGTGGGCGTTAACCCAGCGACGGACTTCCGCAAGGTGATGCTCGGGCACCAACATCGTGAGGGCGATCGAGCGAAGGACCCGCTCGATCGCGCCGGTCCACTCCGCGTATTCCTGCCGCACTTCGATGAGTTCCGCGGTGAACGGCAGCGCGCCCGGGGACGCCCCGATCGCGCGCTCGATCTGCGCTCGAATCTCGAGCAGCGCTGCGGGGACGCTCGTACCACTGCGCCGCAACGTCTCGATTTCGGCGCCAACCTGCGCCAGATTGCGCTTAGCGTCGGCGAGCAGTTGCTGTTGTACGTAGCTTGCACCGACCGGCAACGAGCCATTGGCCCGTTGATCAAGCTGGGCCAATAGCTCGGCGAATTCGGCCGCAGTTTCCGGCGCGTGGTTGATTCCGACTTTCGCGAGTTGCGTTGATAGGTTCTGCCACCGTTTCGCGGTGCGATCGACGTCCTCGCGGGCGGCATCAATCCTGAGGCGAAGCTGGTCGACTCCGCTGCCGGTCAATTGCTGCTCTCGCTGTCTCGCAACATCGAGGGCCTCCCGTGCTTGTTTCACGTGGCGGCTCGCGTGCTCGATGCCGGGGATCAGTGCCTGGATGTCCTCATCGACCCGAACCAGCTCCGCTTGCGCCAGGTCGCGCCGTCGGCCGCGCTGGTAGGGGAGCACCGCATCCGCGAGTTCATTCGCCGACCGGGCTGCGTCGAGGGCGGCGTCGTAGGCCTCGGATTGGACTTGAAGCTGCTCGAGGTGGTCACGCTGCATCCGCAGCTGCACCACGTGTTCGTGCGCGTCGTTGAGCTCCCCGAACTGTTCGGTCGCGTTGTCGGCGATGTCGAAGGTCCGCGGCCGATCGAGCATGTAGTCACGGAACAGCTGATCGAGGCTGTCGAGACTCTTGGCCGACTGCGTCTTGTGCAGCAGCTGCAATGCGCTGTCGTTCGCGATACCGAAGATCTTGCGCATCCGGGCGTAGAACGCGCGATGCGAGCCGGTAGTCGTGACCAACGCATCCGGCCACTGCGCCTGGATCTTGCGCGTCTCGAGCCCCTTGGCGGCGAAGGGCTCGAGCTCGCGGAGATCCAACGGCGACCGTTCGATCATGAATATGCTCGCGAGATCGGCGGATTGGGTGCTCGTGCCCTTGGCAAAGAAGAGGCGAACCAGCGTCGTGGGGTCGTCGACGCCGTTGTCGTACCGCAGCAAAATCCCACCCCAGGTGGCACGCTGCCGGAGGTACTGGCTCACCACGCGGTCTTCGTACTCGTCGCTGGCCCGGTTCCATGCGCCACGAACGTAGCTCATCAAATTTCGGCGGTCGTCGCGTGTCGTCGCGCCCTGCGCGGCGGTGTTGAACCGTAGCCAGTGGTCGGGTGTGAGGACGGCGGAGATGGCGTCCAGCAGGGATGACTTACCCGAGCCGGAGGGCCCGGTGATGAGGTGACCCTCCCGGGCTATCGGGATCCGGTAAATGGCCCCATCGAACGTGCCCCAGTTGGCGAGCTGGACTTCTGCGAGCCGCCATTGCCCCGCGGGGCCGATGTGGCGTGCGGGCGCGGCCGGTGCGTGCGTCATTCGGCGGTGTCCTGTTCACTTGGCTCGAGGTTGCGGTAGATGGCGGTGAGTTCGCGCACGCGGTCGGCGTCGATGAGGAATTTCACGACAGGAGAGATCTCGACGCGGTCATCAGCCGCCTTGTGCAGGATCCGGTAGCGGTCTTTCATGTGTCCCCAAGCGCTATTGAGATTGCGCTCAAAGGTCACCTCGTCACCGTTGCGGTAGACCTGCATCTGCTCGTAGACCTCCTCCTTTCCGACAATTACTCGTTGCTCGCCGCCGCTCGCGAGCAGAATTTGCCGCAGTGTGAGGAGCATCGCGGTGTCGAGGAAGGTGAGGGGCTCGTTGCGAAGTGCGGTCGGCACATCGAGCTCGTCCGTGTGCACCTTCTGCACAAAGGCGAATTCGTCGTCCCGGTCGATGACAAGCTCGAGGAAGAGATCATGCAGGCGCGAGCGGATTGCCGCCTCATCGGCGAGGAGCGCCGTCCAGAGGTTTGAGTGCGTGGTTCCCGACAGGTAGGGGCCCTTCAGCAGGTGCAGCAGCGTTCTCCGGGACGTCTCGTGAAGTGTGCCGGTGTCATTGCGCCACAGGGCTGCTTCGTTTCGACCACCGGGCTCTGCCTGGCCGTGTTCGGTCGCGTTCACGCAATTACCTCCTTGGAGAAGAGATGCCGCATTACGTTGGCCCTGCGTTCAACGCCGTCTCGGCCCCGCCATCGCAATTCGTCCTGGTCGTCGGTCACTTCACCCTGAATCGCCGCAAGCGACAGCAAGCCGATGACGCTTGCAACGCCCTGCGTCGCCGGATGCGCGGTCAAGATCTCCGCGACCGTCACCGGTTTGCCGTGCTCGAGCGCGTGATTCACGTGGCCCGCGAGCTCGGTGAAGTCGATTTCGGTCTCTCGCGCGATTTCCGCGAGTCGCGCGAAGTCGGTCTCACCCGAGATTGCGTCATCGAGCGTCGCGCTGACCTCGAAGTCGCTGGGGTCGTGGGGCACGATCGCGCCGACGCTGCGGAGTTGCATCGACGTGAGGTCGAGGTCGACCCCGATTCGAGCGTATGGCTTCACGCTGCCGCGCGATTCGGCTGCCGCGCCGAGCGCACCCTGGAGCAGACGACGCAACTCGCGGTCGCGCTGAAAGTCTTGCGAGCGCACGTAGCGGCGAAGACCGCGGGCAAACTCGGTGAGTGACTGGTTCACCTCGCGGTTGCCCTGCTTCATGGTGCGCATCAGGTGGCGAAGCGCGCGGCGGGTATCGGGCGTGAGTGAGGCCGCGAAATCGCGGTCGAGGATCGCCGCGACATCAGCGTCGAACGCGGCGGATCGCTCCGGGTCGCGGATAAGTGCGGAGAATGCGGCGAATGTGCGTCCCTCATCCGACGAATCAATGAGGTCGACGCCGCGAAACACGTCATCCAGCACGGAGCCGACCGAATTGTCCGAATTGAGCAAGCTCGACCGGAGCTCGTGATTCAGCTCCTCGAATCTCGTGCGCACGCGTGCGAAGTCTGCGGGCAGGTTCTGCGCCTGCAGGAGCACTTCAGTGACGCGCTCGGTTGCGCGCGCGGCGTCGATCACGTCGATATCGCCGCTGCGGATGCGGGCGATCTGCGTGTCAATGGCGTCGCGCTGCCGTTCGAGGGCCTCGAGCCGTCGCGTTTGATTCGGGTCGGTGTCGATCGCCAGGGTGTGCAACGTAGTGGCGAGCGTCATGAGCCGCGACTCGGTGAGGGTGGACTGCGGCTCTTGAAGCTGATCAAGGATGCGTAGCGCGTCGAATCCCGCGGCCGAAAGTTCGTAGGTTTCGCCTCGAGCTGCCGACGCGGGCCGTCGAATGAGGATGCCTGCGTTGCGCCACTCGTCGCAATACGACTTCCCGTTGCCAGATCCGAGGGAGAAGTGGTCGCGGAGGTCCTCGAGATCGGCATCGAGACGTTCGTGGAGCTCGTCGGTGGCGATCCGTTCGCCCGGGCCACCGAGGTGCGTGCCAAGCACCGCGGCGATGATCGGGAGGTGCTCCTTGCGCAGCATCCCGAGTGTGGTGTTTTCGGCAATCAGTCGTCGCAGCTCTAGCGCCCGTGCGATCGATGTCATGCATCCCATCTTGCCGTGCCCCACCGACATCCCCGCGCCCACCGCATCTCCAGGAGCAGTTGAGTGGTCAGTTTTTGTAGTTCTGAGACCGTCAGAAGTACAGAAACTGACTACTCAGCTTTTATTTCGCGGCGGTCAACCGGTTTCGCGGTTAGTGGCGGGATGCGAGGGCTCGCGTTGTCGGGGCCGGCTCGGCCGCCGCGGCACGCAGGCGGCGCTTGCGCAGCCACGGCACAACCTGGCCGATCACGACGACGAGCACCGCGATGAGGAACATCGCCGAGCCGATGACGTTCGCCTCGGCCGGGATGCCGCGGGCCGCCGCGACGTACACGAACTTCGGGAACGTCTCGACCGTGCCCGAGTTGAAGTTCGTAATGATGAAGTCGTCGAAGCTCATGGCGAACGACAGCAGGCCGGCGGCGAGGATGCCGGGGATGAGCTGCGGCAGCGTGACCCGAAGGAATACCTGGGAGGGGGAGCCGTAGAGGTCTCGCCCGGCCTCTTCAATCGCCGGATTCAACGTGGCGATGCGCGCCCGGATCGTGACGATCACGAACGACATACAGAACACCGAGTGGGCAATCACGATCGTCCAGAAGCCGAGCTCGAGGCCGACGTTGAGGAAGAACGCAAGCAGGGATGCGCCGAGCACGACGTCGGGAGTCGTGAGCGGCAGATAGATAAGAAAGCCCATCGAGTCGCGGAACTTGAAGGCGAAGCGGTCGAGCCCGTAGGCGAGCAGCGTGCCGAGTACGAGCGCGATGAGCGTTGCCACGAGGCCGATCTGGATCGACACCCCGACCGACTGACACACGCCAGGCGCGCCACACGGATTCGCCCAGTTTTCGAAGGTGAACCCGCGCCAGGTGAGGTTCGTGCGCGCCGGCTCGTTGAACGAGAACACGAAGATGTACGCGATCGGCAGCAGCAGGTAGAGGAAAGCGAGCCCGCCAAGCACGGGGATCGCCCAGCGTCCGAGCGAGGCGCCGATCTTCGCGCCGCGGCCTTGAGTTGCGATAGCCATTGCGGGTCTCCTAGACGAGGTCTCGAGTGCCGAATCGGCGCACGTAGATCGACACGAGGATCAGGATCGAGAGCATGAGGATGAACGACAGCGCGGCCGCGCCGGGATAGTCGAGCACCCGCATGAACCGCGACTCGATGACCTGACCGATCATCGTCGTATTTCGGTTGTTGCCGAGGATGGCTGCGCTGACGTAGTCGCCAGCCGCGGGAATGAAGGTGAGCAGCGTGCCAGCGAGAACTCCCGGCACCGACAGCGGGAACGTGACCTTGCGGAACACCGTCATGTCGTTCGCGTAGAGGTCGCGGCCCGCCTCGAGGAGCCGGCCGTCGAGCGCCTGCAGGTTCGCGAAGATCGGCAGCACCATGAACGGCAAGAAGTTGTAGGTGAGGCCGGCGACCACGGCGAAACTCGTGGCGGTGAGCGTCGCGTCGGCCGGCATGAGGTGCAACGTTTTCAACGTTTGCACGACGAACCCCTCGTCCGCGAGCACCTGGCGCCACGCCTGCGTGCGCAGCACGAACGACGTGAAGAACGGCGCGATCAGCAGCACGAGGAGCAGTCCCTGGAGGAACCCGTGGCCGCGCAACCGCACCGCGATGAGGTACGCCATCGGGTAGCCGATGACGAGGCAGAGCACCGTTGCGATGAGCGCGAAGCCGAACGAGCGCAGCAGCTCGGGCCAGTAGTCGCCGAGCACGATGGCGTAGTTGCCGAACTCGAGCGCCGGCGCGTACTGGCCGATGTCGGCCCCCGGTGGCTTCACGTAGAGCGACGTCGCGAGCAGCGTAAACACCGGCACGACGAAGAAGATGAGCAGGAACAGGAGGCCCGGCGTGACGAGGCCGTAGCCCGCGCGTGAGCGGCGCCCCCTCGGCACGCCGCCGCCCGATTTCACCGCGATGGCGGTGGTGGCGTCAGAGTCGGTGCTGGCCATGTCACGATTCCTCGCCCGCGTCGACGTCGTCGGCGCCGTCGAGTCCGAACGCGTGCTCGGGGTGCCACGACAGCGTCACCGCGTCGCCCGGCTGGAGGATCGCCGCGCCGCGGTTCTGCGCGAACACTGCGAAGTCGCCAAGCCCGGGCACCTCAACGTGATACTCGTTCGACATGCCCGCGAAGGCGGTGTCTGTGACGATGCCGGCGAGTTCGTTCTCGGCAGTCGCCGCGTCGCCGGGGGTCGAGGCGCGAATATCGAGCTTCTCGGGACGCACGCCCACCAGTACGTCGCCCGACTCGGACACCGCGCGGGCCGCCGCGAGCAGCACGCGGTGCCCCGCCGCATCCACTTCGAGAAACTCGCCGCGGCGGCCAACGACGGTGCCGGGCATGAGGTTCGAGCGACCGAGGAAGTTCGCGACGAATGCCGTGCGCGGCAGGTCGTAGAGCTCCTGCGGCGGGCCGAGCTGCTCGATGCGACCTGCGTTCATGACCGCGACGGTGTCGGCCATCGACATCGCCTCTTCCTGGTCGTGCGTCACGTGCACGAAGGTGAGGCCGACGTCGGTCTGGATGCGCTTGAGTTCGGTCTGCATCTGCCGACGCAGCTTCATGTCGAGTGCGCCGAGTGGCTCGTCGAGGAGCAGGATCTCTGGCTTGTTCACGAGCGCCCGCGCGAGGGCGACGCGCTGCTGCTGTCCACCCGAGAGCTGCGTCGGCTTGCGGCTCGCGAGGTGCTCAAGTTCGACGAGTTCGAGGAACTCCTGCGCGCGCGCCTTCCAGTCGCCGACGCGGCGTCGCTTCAGGCCGAACGCGACGTTCTCGAACACACTCATGTGTGGGAACAGCGCGTACGACTGGAACACCGTGTTGACCGGCCGCTTGTGGGCCGGGAGCTGCGTGATGTCAGTGCCGCCGATGCGAATCGAACCCGCGCTCGGCGCATCCAAGCCCGCGACCATCCGCAGGGTGGTGGTCTTGCCACATCCGGATGGCCCGAGCAGGGCAAAGAACTGCCCGGCGGGGATATTCAGGTCGAGCGGGTGCACGGCGGTGAACTCGCCATAGTGCTTCGCCAGGCCTTCGAGCTCGAGCATGGAGCCGCCCGAGCCCAGCGCGCCGGTGGTCCGGTCGGTCGCAGATGTCGTGGTCATGGCTAGTTTCCGATCGCCTGCTGGAAGAGCTGGTTGTACTTTGAGTCCTCGTCGGGCGTGAGCGCGCGCATCGTCTGCGAGTTCGCGAGGTACTCCTCGGTCGGGAAGATGAGCTCGTTGTTCGCGAGCTCGGGGTCGATCTTCTCCATCTCTTCGCGGGCGCCCTCAACCGGGCAGATGTAATTCACGTAGGCGGCGACCTCGGCGGCGACCTCGGGCTGGTAGTAGTAATCGATGAGCGTTTCGACGTTCTTCGTGTGGGTGCCACCCATCGGCACCGTGAAGTTGTCGGCCCACAGGTCGCCGCCCGACTCGGGCAGCGCGAAGTCCCAGCGGTCGCCGTTCTCGAAGTTGAGCTGCGTGATGTCGCCCGACCACGCGAGCACCGCCACGGCGTCGCCCGAGATGAGATCCTCCTTATAGGAGTTGCCCTTGACCTGGCGAATCTGGCCCGAGGCGATGTGCTCCTTGAGCACGTCGAGCGCGGCGTCGAACTCGTCGTCGCCCCAGTCGCTCGCGATGTCGACGCCGTTGCCCATGAGCAGCAGTGCCATGGTGTCGAGCATCTCGTCGAGCACGACGACGCGGCCCTTGTACTTCGGGTCCCACAGGTCGTCGAGGGTGTGCAGGCCGTTCGGGACCTCCTGTTTGTTCCAGGCGAGGCCGGTGAAGCCGCCCTGCCAGGTGACCGAGTACTTGCGGCCCTCGTCGAAGCTCGCGTTCATGTACTCGGGCAGCAGGTTCGCCTGTACGTTCGGCATGTTGTCGAGGGTGAGTGGCTGCACGTAGCCGAGGCGCATTAGGCGCGCGACCATCCAGTCGGTGAGGGTCATGACGTCGGCGCCGATGTCCTGCCCGTTCGAGAGCTGGTTTTGGTACTTGCCGAAGTACGAGTCGTTTGAGTCGATGTCCTCGGTGTAGGTGACGTCGATGCCCGAGGTCTCGATGAATTTCTCGAGGGTGGGGTAGGTGCCGCTCGAGTCGTCGTAGTCGAGATAGAGGGTCCAGTTCGACCAGCGCACGAGCTTTTCGGTGTCGGAGAGGTCGGTGGCCGGCGTCAGCGCGGCGCCGGTTTCGCCGCCGCCCGAGGGGGTCGTGCCGCCGGTGCCGCAGGCGGCGAGGAGTGACAGCAAACCGGCGGCGCCGGCACCCGCGAAGAGGGAGCGGCGGGTGAGGCTACTGCCCGCGGCCTGGCGGCTCATACGGACGAGCGACTCCACCATCGGGTCGCGAGGCGCGTTGGCGTCGGGAAATACGAACTCACGAGACATATCGGCTCCTGGTTGGACAGGACGCCTCGACATTTGCGCACCGGGTCCGATTCCGCGGTGTGCACTGCTCGAGACTTCTGCGTACCGAGGGATACCAGTGCTGTGGCGCGGTGCCGGTTGGTTGTTGCCGGGTCGCGTACGTAGTGGCGTCGGGTTGAGTTTGACTGAGAGTACACAGTCTGGTCGGTATATCCAACGAATTTCAGAGACGGGATGAATCGGGGCGCGAGGCCCGCTGCTCGCGCAGTTGAGCGACGAGTTCGACAACCCGCTCGACGCTCGCGGAATCGGTGAACTCGGCGTCGTCGGTGGTGCCGTACGTTTCGGCGTGGTAGGCGATGCCGTCGCCGAGCAGGATGATCGCTTTCGCGAGCACCGCATCGCCAACATCTGCGAGTACGATGCCGTACCACTGCGCCCGGGCGCGGCGCAGCACCGGCCGGATCTTCGCGTCGTTCGACGGCGCGAGGCGGATGAGCGCGGACATGGTGCGCTCGAGTGGCGCCGTGTAGTTGTTCGAAGTGCCGAGATACCACTCGGTTGGGGTGAGGCCGCTGCCGGGGAGGTCGGCAATGTCTTCTGCGACGAGCTCGATGAAACGCTCGCAGAGGCCGTCGACGAGCGCGGACTTTGAAGGGAAATGGTGGAGCAGTCCGCCCTTGGATGCGCCGACGTGCTTTGCGAGTGCGTCGAGGGTCGCGCCGCGCTCGCCGCGCTCGAGCACGAGATCGCGGTAGGCGTCGATGAATTCGACGCGGCGGTTGGTGGCGATCGGAGGCATGGCCGCTCCTTCATTACCCAGCCCGTGCTTCGATGCACGGAGTTTGGCCGAGTGTACCGGCCAGACGGTCACCCCCTCCACCTCTGCGACGGGGTTGAGTGGTCGGTTTTTGTAGTTTCCAGGCACTGGAAACTACAAAAACCGACCACTCAACCCCAGCGGCGAGGCAGAGGTGAGGGAGCGTCCTCGCGAATTAAGGTTGGCGGCATGGGTTCCTCCCACGTGCACGGGCACACCGTCGACCAAGAGACCGCGCCCTCGCGCGCCTCGACCATCACCCTCGGCGCGATCGCGGTGGCGTTGCTGCTGGCCACCATCATCGGGCTGATCGCGCTCTGGCCGAACGGCTCGCAGGTAGCGCGCACGCAGCTGCTCGCGCCGGGCGTTGAGCTCCTCGAGGCCACTGTCGACGAGGTGCCGGCCGATCCCCAACTCGGCACCATTACCGCGACGGGCGTGTCGGACGCCATCGCGGGCGAGTCGATCGAGGTGCATGTGACGGCCGACGTGCTGAGCGGCATGCACGCGGGCGACCGCATCCGCATCATCTCGGTGACTGGCGCAACCGACCCCGCCACCAACGCCGAGACGCCGCAGACCTACTCCTACTTCGACCACGAGCGAAAGCTTCCCCTCGGCCTGCTCTTCGTGCTCTATCTGCTCGTCGTCGCGCTCGTCGCCCGCGGCCGGGGGCTGCGTGCCGTGCTCGGACTCAGCGTCGGCGTGGGCGTCGTGGCCTGGTTCCTCGCACCCGCGCTGCTGGCGGGCGCGAACCCAACTCTCGTCGCGCTGGTTGCGGCCGGGGCGATGATCTTCCCGAGCGTCTACATCGCGCACGGCATCTCAATTCGCACGACCACGGCCGTGATCGGCACGTGTGCGGGCATCGCCATCACGCTGCTGATCGCGCTGCTCGCGAGCGGGCCCGCCGGCATGACCGGCGCTGACGACGAGAATGCGCAGCACCTCTTTACGACGCAGCCGGGCATCTCGCTGAGCGGCATCTTCCTCACCGGGGTCATCATTTCGAGTCTCGGCGCGCTCAACGACGTCACGATCACGCAGGCCTCGGCGACGTGGGAGCTCCGCGCCGCCATGCAGGGGGAGTCGCGGTGGAAGGTGTTTGCCGCCGCCATGCGCATCGGCCGCGACCACATCGCCTCGACTGTCTATACGCTCGCCTACGCCTACATCGGTTCGGCCCTGCCCATCCTGCTCGTTGCCGCCACGATGGACCGGGGCTTCTTCGACACCATCACCGCGGGCGAGATCGGCGCCGAGGTGTTCCGCACGCTCGTCGCGTCGATCGGCCTCGTGCTCGCGATCCCGCTGACAACCGGCATCGCGGCGATGCTCGCGAGCACGGTCAAGCGCGGCCCCCGCTTCGACGCCGACCGCGCCGTCTGGTAAGTGGCGGCCCGCCCCGCCCTCGCCGCCCAGCCGCATCCGAAGTCGCCAAATCAGTTGAGTGGTCGGTTTTTGTAGTTTCCAGGCACTGGAAACTACAAAAACCGACCACTCAACCGACTAAAGAGTCAGCGGTGAGGCGGGTGAGGGCCGTGAGGGCGGCGCGGCGGCCCGCGCGCGTTGCGCCGACCGTCGAGGCGGATGCGCCGTAGCCGACGAGCAGCACACGATCGTCGCGTACGACCTCCACGCCGTTTCGCGTCGCGATTCCGCCGCCTGGCTCGCGCAGGTGCAGGGGAGCGAGGTGGTCGAGGTCGGCGCGGAAGCCGGTCGACCAGAGGATCGCGTCGGCGTGTACGGTCTCGCCGCTTGCGAACTCGACCGCGTCGGGCAGGATGCGGCGAATCGGTCCCGAGGACACGAGCCGGCCGCGGTCGCGCGCGGCCAAATACTCCGGCCACGGTGGGATGCCGGTATTGCGCACGACCGAGAATGGCACGAGCCCGGCGCTCGCCCGAGCATCCACTCGCTCCTCGACCGCGACACCCCAGCGCTCGTCGAATGGATCGTCGACCCAGTCGGGATCGCGCCGCGTCGACCAGGTCGTCGTCGCGCCAGCCTGTTCGAGCATGAGGATGAACTGCACGGCGCTCAAGCCGCCGCCCACGACGACAACGTGTTGACCGCGAAACTCCTCGGCGTCCCAGAAATCAACGGTGCGCAGTTGGTGCCCCTCGAACGACCCGATGCCCGGCACGTGCGGCACGAACGGCTTCGTCCACGTGCCCGCCGCCGAGATCACGAGCCGCGTGCGCCAGTTCCGCGTGCCGGCGCGCACGACGAGCGGCGCCTCCGGGTCGCGAGACTCCGCCTCAACTCGGTCAACGCGTACGGGCCGCTCGACCGGCAGCCCGAACTCGCGCTCGTACCGCCCGTAGTAGTCGGCCACGACCTCACTCGCCGGCCGAGACGCATCCGGCTCGCCGAGCGGTAGGCCGGGCAAGTCGTGGATGCCGTGGGCCCACCCCAGCGTCAGCGCCGGCCACCGGTGCCGCCACGCGCCTCCGGGACCGTCGTTGCGGTCGAGCACGACGAAGTCGCGCCAGGGCACGAGGCCGCGGCGCTGCAGCCAGTACGCCGCCGCGAGCCCGGCCTGCCCGGCACCGATCACCACAACGTCAAACATCCCAGCCTCCATGCGTGCCAAATGGTCCATGAGAGGTAACGCAACGACGGGGGACTTATGCCCACAGGGTCACTTAGCTTAGGCTGTACTAACTTGCCCACCGAGAAGAGGACGCAAATGACGAACGCTGCGGAGTCCGTGCAGACCAAGACACTGCTCGACAACCGGGCGCACTCGTTGACCCACCGCATCCTCACCGGCGCTGGCACCTGCGCGATCATCGCGTTCGAGGCGGCCGAGCAGCCGCACCTGCACTCGGTCGCCCACGGCCTCGCGAGCGACGGCACGCTGCTCGTCGCCGCGAACGTCGCGGTCGACGACGTCGACGATGCATTCCGAGGTGACGAGCCGCTTGAGGTTCGCCTCGACTTCCTCAAGGAATCGCCGGCCTTCGACGTGCGGATCATTTCGGCGACGACCCATCTGCTCGGCACGCTCGAGTGGCTCACGCTGGCCGAGGCCGACTTCGCCTTCCGCGATGTGCTGCTGCCGGCCCACCTCGTCGAGCTCGCGGCCCAGCCGGGCGGTCGCCTCGGCATCGTTCACAGCGAACGCGTCGTCACGCACACGAGCAACGGCATCACCGCGATGCCCTTCGGCGAGATCGCGGCCCGCCACCGCACCTGCGACGCCCTCTTCGCGCGCCGCGTGGACGACGTCGCCGCCGAACTCACCTTCGCGGCAGACGACGACCTGCTCGGCATGTACGCGGCGGCCTTCATCGAGGGCTGGTTCGGCGGCATCACGCTGTCGCGCCGCGAGACGACCGAGCCTTGCGTACCCGTCGTCGGCCGCACGTTTGTCGTCGACGTCGACCAGTCGGGCCTCACCCTCATGCATGTGGGCGACGACGACACGACTATCGTGTTCGCGCCGTTCGACGAGGCCGCGCGCAGCGAGAGCGAACTCCGCGCAGACCTCAAGTCGCTGCTCGACCTCGACCTCTTCGCGACCGAGTAGCGAGCCCCGGCCGGCTTCGACCAGGTTTTCTTCAAGAAAAAGCTCACCGACGCCAGCCACGCAGTTAGCGCGGCCGAGGCGTCGGTGAGCCTGGGCGAATTTGGCCAGAGTGGTTAGCGAACCTCGTAGCTCGAGCAGTTGGCGGTGTCGCCCTGAATCGAGACGGCCGCCGCAGAGCACATGAGGTCGGTGTTGTGCACGCACTCGAGGCGCTGGCACGCGGTGACGTGCGAGTTGGCGACGGGCAGGCCGCCGCGCGCGTCAAGCGTGATGAAAGTCGTGCAGCTGGCGCCCTGCTCGCTGCCGCCGACGGTGATGCCAGCTGCGGTGCAGCCGCCATTGTTGTACGAGCACGCCGTGGTCGTACATGCCTGAACTGCCGTGAGGTTCGTCATGATGTTCGCCTTCCCGCCCCGGCACAGATCTGAAATTTCGCGCCGCTTGCGGCAAAGTTACTGTGCCCGCAGCGAACGCACCAGCAAGGGAAGGCTCCCCTGTGCGACGGGTGTGTACCCGCGCAATACGGACAAATGGCATCAAGAAGGCCCGGTTCTCGCGCAATCAAGTAACGATCGCGTGCGGATCGCGCCGACTTCCACGGCGAGCGGGCCCGATCACCTAGGGTGGTGAGGTGAATTCTCAGCAAGTGAGTACCTGATTCACAAGCTGAGGTCAACGAAGACCAGAGGAAGAGCATGAAATCGTTCCAGCAACGCCTCCTGCAGTGGCAACACCACCGCAATTCGGCACTCTCCACTCTCGCGGTACTCCTGGTACTGCTGCTCACGGTTGGCACCGCCGCCGGCGCAGCAAACGCCATTACGGGCAACCAGGCGCAGGCCGCAGATGACCCGAAGTCGGCCGAGGGCCAGTCATTCGTCATCGCGACCGACACGACGTGGGCGCCCTTCGAGTTCGAAGAGGGCGGCGAGCTCGTCGGCATCGACATGGATCTGATCAATGCGATCGCCGAAGACCAGGGCTTCGACATCGACATCCAGGTGCTCGGTTTCGACGGCGCGCTCCAGGCCGTGCAGTCGGGCCAGGCGGATGCGGTGATGGCCGGCATGAGCATTACCGACGAGCGTGAGCAGTCGTTCGACTTCTCGAACCCCTACTTCGACTCGGGCATTCAGATGGCCGTCGCTGAGGATGATGACAGCATCAAGGGCTACGAGGACCTCGCGGGCGAGACGGTCTCGGCGAAGACCGGCACCGAGGGCTTTGACTTCGCGTCGACCCTCTCGGAGGAGTACGGCTTCGAAGTCACCGGCTTCCAGGACGCCGCCGATGCCTACAACGACGTCACGTCGGGCAACTCGGTCGCTGTCTTCGACGACTACCCGATTCTTGCCTACGCCATTGCGACCGGTAACTCGGGCCTCACGACGGTCACCGACCAAGAAAAGGCCTCGAGCTACGGCATGGGCGTGCAGAAGGGCCAGAACCCCGAGCTCGTCGCCGCCTTCAACGACGGCCTGAAGAACGTGATCGAGAACGGCACCTACCAGGACATTCTCGACGAGTACCTCGGCGAGAACGCGCCCGAGGCCGCGTCGATCGGCAACGGTCAGGCCGCGCTCGGCAACGAACAGCTCGACTACGGCGAGCCCGGCGAACTGCCAAACAACCCGAACTTCGCGACCGACACCCCGGTCGAGAACGGCACCTTCGTCGTCGCCACCGACACCACCTTCGCGCCCTTCGAGTTCCAGCAGAACGGCGAGATGGTCGGCATCGACATGGACCTCCTCAAGGCCATCGCGGCGAACCAGGGCTTCGAGGTCGAAATTCAGTCACTCGGCTTCGACGCGGCACTGCAGGCGGTGCAGTCGGGCCAGGCGGATGCGGTGATGGCCGGCATGAGCATCACCGACGAGCGCAAGGAAGTCTTCGACTTCTCCGAGCCCTACTACCAGTCGGGCGTGCAGATGGCCGTCGCCGAGGACAGCGACATCGCCACCTATGAGGACCTCGCGGGCCAGACAGTGGCCGTGAAGACCGGCACCGAGGGCTACTCGTTCGCCGAGACGCTCTCGAAGGACATCGGTTTCGAGCTCAACTCGTTCCAGGACTCGGCCGACATGTACAACGATGTCGCGACCGGCAACTCGGTGGCCGCATTCGAGGATGCGCCCGTGCTGCAGTACGGCATCGCCTCGGGCAACGTACCGCTCAAGGTCGTGACCGACCCCGAGCCCGGCGCCGACTACGGCTTCGCGGTGAACAAGGGTGAGAACGCTGAGCTGCTCGAGATGTTCAACGCAGGTCTCGACGCCGCGATGGAATCGGGTGCCTACCAGCAGATCATCGACCGCTACCTCGCGAATGAAGAGGAAGCGGCGGGCACGTCGTTCTTCGCCCTCGTTGCGAACGCGATGCCGGCCCTGATGCAGGGTCTTGGCTTCACCCTCTGGGCGACGTTCCTCTCGATCGTCTTCGCCATGGTGCTCGGTATTCTCTTCGGCATTCTCAAGCTGTCGAGCAACTGGTTCTTGCGCGGCCTTGCGGGCGCGTACGTGAACATCTTCCGAGGCACGCCAGTCATCGTGCAGGCGTTCTTCTTCTACTTCGGTGTGCCCGCGTTCTTCCAGCAATTTCTGGGGCAGCAGGTCACGCTCGACGCGCTGACGGCCGGTGTCATCACCCTCTCGCTCAACGCCGGTGCCTACATCACCGAGATCGTGCGCGGTGGCGTGCAGTCGGTTGATCCAGGGCAGATGGAGGCGTCGCGCTCGCTTGGCCTCGGCTGGGGCGCCTCGATGCGCCGAGTCGTGATGCCGCAGGCGTTCAAGATCATGACGCCGAACCTCATCAACCAGTTCATCATCACGTTGAAGGACACCTCGCTGCTGTCGGTGCTTGGCTTCGCCGAGCTCACCTACCAGGGCCGCATCGTGATCGCCTCGACCTTCCGCTCGTTCGAGATCTGGATCGTCGTCGCGTTCATGTACTTCATCGTGATCTGGCTGCTCACGCTGCTGAGCAACTGGGTCGACCGCAAGCTCAACAAGTAAGGCGAGAACATGACGAACGACAAAACGCTGTACACGCAGCCTGTCTCCACCGCCGACGAGACGCCGATCCGGGTCGTCGACCTGCACAAGGCCTTCGGTTCGAACGAGGTGCTCAAGGGCATCGACCTCGAAGTCGCGAACGGCGAGGTTGTCGCCGTCATCGGCCCCTCGGGTTCGGGTAAGTCGACGTTGCTGCGCTGCCTCAACCGACTCGAGGACGTCACGAGCGGCGAGGTCTTCATCACCGGCGAGAACATCGCCGCCGCGAAAGGCGAGAAGCTCGACAAGGTGCGTCAGCGCATCGGCATGGTGTTCCAGCACTTCAACCTGTTCCCGAACATGACGGTATTGCAGAACGTCGCACTCGCGCCGACCGAGCTGAAGAAGATGTCGAAGGCGGATGCACGCAAGCGGGCCGAAGAACTGCTCACGCGAGTCGGTCTGGCCGACAAGGCGGATGCGCGCCCGTCGCAGCTCTCCGGCGGGCAGAAGCAGCGCGTGGCGATCGCCCGCGCGCTCGCGATGAGCCCCCAGATCATGCTGTTTGACGAGGCCACGAGCGCTCTCGACCCCGAGATGGTCGGCGAGGTGCTCCAGGTGATCCGCGACCTTGCCGCATCCGGCATGACGATGGTGCTCGTTACACATGAAATGGGCTTCGCCCGTGAGGTCGCCGACCGGGTCGTATTCATGGCCGAGGGCGTTGTCGTCGAAGAGGGCGACCCCAAGGTGCTGTTCGACTCGCCGAAGGAGGCCCGCACGCAGGACTTCCTCTCGAAGGTGCTCTAGCGAAATCACCACCCACAGCGACCTCCGTGTTCACCCGGAGGTCGCTGTGCGTTTCCGCACGCAGACAAGAGTGGGCAGTCGCACACGCTGACATCTGCAAAGGAGCACCATGCGCATTCGCCGCATCGCTCCGGTTGCCGCGCTTGCCACTTCGGGCCTCGCCCTGAGCTGCTTCGTAGCTGCCGGACCCGCCATCGCCGCCGAAGGGGCATTCACCCGCACTGCCACCTACCCCGTGTACCTCAACGTGCCAGAGGGCGTCGACCCGGCGGCCGAGACCGTCGCTGAGATCTCGACCATCACCCCCGACGGCTCGACGATGATCTACACCGACGCACTCGGTCAGCGCATCGGCTTCATCGATGTCACCGACCCCTCGTCGCCCCAGGGCACCGGCACCGTCTCGCTGGCCGAGCTCGGCCACGCCGACGACCAGCCGACCTCGGTCGCGGCGATCGGCGACTACGTGCTCGTCGTCATCGACGAAACCGGCGGCGACTTCGAGCACCCCAAGGGCCGCGTCGACGTGCTCCGCATCAGCGACCGTGAGCGCGTTGCCTCGATCGACCTCGAGGGGCAGCCCGACTCGATCGACATCTCGGACGACGGCCAGTACGCAGCCATCGCAATCGAGAACCAGCGTGACGAGGAGCGCGAGGACGTCGACGGCGGACTGCCGCAGCTCCCCGCCGGCTTTGTCTCGGTGATCGACCTCGCGGGCGACCCGACGACCTGGCAGTCCGAGCGCGTAGACCTCGTCGGCGAGACCGGCGCGCCGATCGAGGTCATGGCGAACGCCGGCCTTGACACCCCGGAAGACCCGGAGCCCGAGTACGTCTCGATCAACAGCGACAACGTCGCCGCGGTGACCCTGCAGGAGAACAACGGCGTCGCGATCATCGACCTCGAGACCCGCACCGTCACCGACGCGTGGAGCGCCGGCACGGTCTCGGTCGACCAGCTCGACACCGAGGACGACGGCGTGATCGACCTCAGCGGCTCGATCACCGACACCCCGCGCGAACCCGACGCGGTCGGCTGGGTGAACACCACCACGCTCGCGACCGCGAACGAGGGCGACTGGAAGGGCGGCACCCGCGGCTGGACCGTCTTCGGCATCGACGGCACCGTGCAGTGGGATGCTGGCAACAGCTTCGAGCACCTCGCGATCCAGCACGGCCTCTACAACGACGGCCGCGCCGGCAAGAAGGGCCCCGAGCCCGAGGGCCTCGCGATCGCCGAGTACAACGGCACGAACTACGCGTTCATCGCCTCGGAGCGCTCGAACTTCGTCGCCGTCTACAACGTCGACGACCCCGCCAACCCGGTCTACGAGCAGCTGCTGTTCACGACCAACGGCCCCGAGGGCGTTCTGCCTGTGCCGTCGCGCGACCTCCTGCTCGTCTCGAGCGAGGTCGACGAGGCCTCGGCCGGCGTCCGCAGCTCGGTAAACATCTTCGAGTTCGGCGACGCCACCCCGGCGCAGCCGAGCATCGTCTCGGGCAACGACGAGAACGGCCTGCCCATCGGCTGGTCGGCGCTCGGCGCGCTCACGGCAGACCCGAGCGACGCGAACCTGCTCTACTCGGCGACCGACGCGGCGCTGAAGAACAACCGCATCTGCACGATCGACGTGTCGGCTGAGCCCGCCCTCATCACCGAGGCCCGCGACGTCACGAAGGATGGCGTGGTCACCTCGTACGACATTGAGGGCATCGCGGCGAAGGCCGACGGCGGCTTCTGGCTCGCTTCGGAGGGTGCGACCGGCGCCGAGAACCTCCTCGTCGAACTCGACGCCGGCCTCAACGTGGTGCAGGAAATCTCGCTGCCGGAGGATGTCTCGGCGCACATTGGCAAGTGGGGCCTCGAGGGCGTCACGGTGACCCAGGATGCCGACGGCAACGAGGTGCTCTACTTCGCGGTGCAGCGCCCGCTGTGGGTTGACCCCGCCGCGTCGCCGCTTGAGCCGCTCGAGGGCGCGAACACGACCCGCATCGGCCAGTTCTCGACGGCGACGGGCGAGTTCGCCTGGTTCGGCTACGAGCTCGAGTCGACCGACGTCGCCGGCGACTGGATGGGCCTCTCGGAGATCACCGTCGTCGACGACAAGACCCTCGCGGTGATCGAGCGCGACAAGCTCAACGGCCCGAATGCCGCGATCAAGCGCATCTACACGGTCGAGGTTCCGGACGCACAGGCGATCGCCGACGCGGATGGCGCGGTGATTCCCGTTGAGAAGAACCTCGCGATCGACGTGCTGCCCGAGCTGCAGGCCGTGAACGGCTCGACCCAGGAGAAGCTCGAGGGCTTCACCATCGCGGCCGACGGCCAGCTCTACGCGGTGACCGACAACGACGGCCTCGACGACGCCACCGGCGAGACGGTGTTCCTCCGCCTCGGCTCGGCGGACGACGTGTTCGGCACCGACCCGGAGCCGACGCAGTCGCCCGAGCCGACCGGCACGACCGTGCCGACCACGACCGCCGTGCCGACCACGACGGCCAGCGCCGCGTCGACCGACGGCGCATCCGAGTCGACCGCCTCGCCGAGCGACACCGACACCGACGCTGACGGCAACCTCGCCACCACCGGTGCCGACGCGGGCACGACCGCGCTGATCGGCCTCTTTGCAGCCGGCGCCATCGCCGCGGGCGCGGCGCTCGTGCTGCGCCGCCGCCACCAGGCGTAGCAGCGCCCGACAAGACTCCCGGGTTCCGAAGTCCTGCAGCCGCAGGATTTCGGAACCCGGGACTTGTTTTCGCCATTGAGGGCCAGCGCGTGCGCCCGGCGACGCGCTTCGGTGCGCAACAACGGGAATAATCGGCCGCGCTGCGTCGTCTTCTTTCGTATGACTTCTGTGCAATCACCCGAGCTCGACCCCGCGAACAACCGGGCGGTCGCGGCCGTCGCAGCCTCGGGCATCCGCCACGAGGTGCGCACGCACGGCAAGGCGTCGTCGCTCGCCGAGGCGGCGGCGCTGCGCGGCGTGCGACCCCGGCAGATCGTGAAGTCGATGATCGTGAAGGACGGCACGGGGGAATACCACGTGGTGCTCGTGCCCGGCGACCGGGTCATCTCGTGGCCGAAGCTGCGCGCCGTGCTCGGCGTGAACAAGGCCGCCATGCCCTCGGCCGACGAGGCGAAGGCGGTCACCGGCTTCGCGCGCGGCACGATCACGCCGTTCGGCACGTTGACGCCGCTCGACGTCGTGGCCGACGCGCTCGTTGAGCCCGGGCCCATCACCGTCGGCGGTGGGGCGTACTCGGTTGGGATCTACCTCGACGGCGACGACCTGCTCGCCCACTTCGGCGCCGAGCGCGTCGACATTACTGAGCCCGACCCGGCATTCGTCGAGGCGCCCGCCGAAGCATAGGTGTTGCGTTTCGCCCCAAAACGATCGTGAATACGAGCGTCGAACGGGGTCAGACACACTACCCATGGCACACGGGACGGCGCGGGGCCCGTCAGTCACGGGCCGATACGTTACTCACCGCGGCGCTCGGAGCTGGGCCGGGCCCGGGTGCGGGATACTGGAGGAATGCCCGCTCCCCAAGAAAATGTCTGGCTCGCCGCCGTGCGAGCGAACCCCGATCACGCGCAGAACTACGCGAAGCGGTGGCGCAGCTTCGCCGATGCGGGCCGTGACATCTATGGCGAGGCACGGCTCATCGACGCGATGGCTGAACGACACAGCCGCATCCTCGACGCGGGCTGCGGTACGGGCCGCATCGGCGGCTGGCTCGCCGAGCGCGGGCACGAGGTGGTCGGCGTCGACCTCGACGAGTACCTCATCTCGGTGGCGCGCACCGATTACCCGCAGGCACGCTGGGAAGCCGGCAATCTCGCGACGTTCGCGGTCGACGATGAGTTCGGCGATCTGCAGGAGTTCGACATCATCGTGTCTGCCGGCAACGTCATGACGTTCCTCTCGGAGGCCGAGCGCAAGCCCGCCCTCGAGCGCCTGCGTGGCCACCTCGCGCCGAACGGTCGCCTCGTCGTCGGCTTCGGCGCGGGCCGCGGCTACGACTTCGTCGACTTCACGGCGGATGCGTTCGAATCGGGTCTCGTACTCGAGCAGCACTACTCGACGTGGCAGCTCCACGCCCCGGCCGAGGACTTCCTCGTCGCCGTGCTCACCCGCACCCCGGACGCCCCCGAACAAGACGAATAACCCCTCGCCTCTCGCGACTAGAGGGGGTTGAGTGGTCACTTTTTGTAGGTTTGGCGCCGCCAAACCTACAAAAAGTGACCACTCAACCCCCTAAGAGTTTGCGGAGGCGTTTGAGGCTGGCCGGTTGGGCCGTGCCGAGCTGTTGGGCGAAGAGGCTGACGCGGAACTCCTCGAGCAGCCAGCGCGCCGCGACGAGGTGCTCCGGCGCGTCGAGTGCGAGCGGCAACGTGCCGCCCGCATCCCGGAAGAGCGCGAGCGCCTGCTCGAGCTCGGCAGCGCCCGCGCGCTCGGTCGCCGCGCTCATGCTGAGCCGCTCGATACGCGCTGTCGCGGCTCGCAGGTACCGCGGCAAATGCTGCAGCTGCTCGAGCCCGGTGCGCGACACGAAGCCGTCGAACACGAGTGCCTCGAGCTGCCCCCGCACGTCGGTCAGCGTCGCGAGGTAGGCCATCGCGTTGCTGCTCTTGACCGCCCTCAGCGCGTCGCGGTGCGCCGTGAGCACCTGGCCCACGAGACGCACGACCTCGAACAGTGCGTCGATGAGCTCGGCGTTGAACTGCTCGCGCATGGCATCGAAGGCCGCCTTCGTGCGCACCGGTTCGCCGGCTGCGTCAACGGTCCGCTGCGCGAGCGCGATGGTGGCGTCGGCGAGTAGCTGCTCGGTCGAAGGGTACGGGCTCGCCGCGAGCGCCAGCTTTTCTTGCGAGGTGAGGTGGGCGAGCACGTACGTCGCGGGCGAGGGCACGCTGCGGGCAAGCAGCACGGCGACGGCCCGCGGATGCTCGCGCACCTGATCGGCGCTCGTCGTCGCGAGCACGAGGTCGACCTTGCTCGTCGCGGGGCGTGCGGCGTCGCGCAGCTGCAGCGTCGGCCAGGCGCGAATCACGCCGTTCTTGCGCCGAATTTCGAAGGTCTCGGGCAAGTCGCGTTCCGGCCATCCGGTGAGCTCGCGCTGCTCAGCGACCGACTCCGTCGACCCGCGCGACGGCTCGGCCGCGGCCTTGGCATCGCTGCCGGGCGCATCCTTGCGGCCGCCCCGACCGCGCCGATTGCTGGGAGTCGGGGGAGCCTCGGTGGCACGCACGAGCGCGGCCTCGCTCTGGCGCTTGAGCCGCTGCTGCAATTCGAGTAGATTGCTGCCCTCGCCGAGCTCGCGGCCACGATCGTCGAGAACGAGGAAGCGCATCCGCAGGTGCGTCGGGACGCGCTCGGGTTCGAACTCGCGGGCGTCGAAGCGGATGCCGCCGAGTCGCTGGAGGTGCCCGTGCAACACCTCAGTGAGGGGTGCTGTGACGGGCTCGCCCCGGTCGGGACGCACCTCGCCAACCTGGTCGAGTAGCCGCGCCGCCCAGTCGGCGGCGGGCACGAAGTTGCGCCGGGTCGCCTTTGGCAGGGTACGCAGCAGCGCCGTAACGAGCTCCTCGCGCAGGCCCGGCACTTGCCAGTCGAAGCCGTCAGGCGTGAGCATCGCGAGCAGTTGCACGGGCACGACGGCCGTGACGCCGTCGTCGGGCGCCTGCGGGTCAAACTTGTAGCGCAGGCGCAGCTGCTGCTCGCCCTGCTGCCACGTTCGCGGGTAGGCCTCGGCATTCTCGGTCGCGTCGTCGTCTTCGAGCAGGTCGCCGCGGCGCAGGTCGAGCAGCTTCGGCTGCTCCTGCTGCGCCACGCGCCACCACTGGTCGAACGTCGGCTGCGACACGACGTCAGCGGGCAGTCGCTCGTCGAAGAATTCGAACAGCACCTCGGTGTCGTCATGGCGCGAGCGGGTTCGCGTGCGCTCCTCAAATTCGGCGACGTCGCGCAGCAGCTGCTGATTGCGGCGCACGAACGGGTACCGGCCGGTCCAGTCGCCCTCGACGAGCGCGTGCCGAATGAACAGGTCGCGGCTCCACGACGGGTCGATCGCGGCGAAGCCGACTCGGCGCTGCGTCACGATCGGCACGCCGTAGAGCGTCACGGTCTCGAGCGCGACGGCCTGGCCCTGCTTGCGCTCCCAGTGGGGCTCTGAATGCTGCCGTTTCGCGAGCTCGCCGGCGAGCGACTCGGCCCATTCGGGCTGAATCTTCGCGACGGTGCGCGCGAACAGTTGCGACGTCTCGACGAGTTCGGCGGCCATGACCGCCTCGGGGTTCGACCCCTTGAGTCCCGAGCCGGGGAACACCCGAAAGCGCGTGTTCCGCGCCCCGCGGTAGTCGCGGCGCTGCCGGTCGAACACGCCGATGTGGCTCAGTAGGCCCGACAGCAGCGCGCGATGCACGGCGTCGGCGTTCGCGCCCGGCTCGGCCCCCGCATCCGGCCGCTGGATGCGCAGGCCGAGCGGCTTGGCCGTCTCGCGCAGCTGCCGAAAGAGGTCTTGCCATTCTCGCAGTCGCACGTAGTTCAGGAACTCGGCTTTGCAGAGGCGCCGGAACGCCGACGAGCCGAGCTCGCGCTGCTGCTCCTCGAGGTAGCTCCAGAGCTTGAGCAGCGACATGAAGTCGCTCGACGGGTCGCGGAAGCGCGCGTGCAGCTGGTCGGCCTTGGCGCGCTGTTCGAGCGGTCGCTCGCGGATGTCCTGCACCGTGAGGCCGGCGACGATGATGAGCACATCGCGGGCGACGTCGAGCCGTTTCGCCTCGACCACCATGCGGGCGAAGCGGGGCTCGATCGGCAGGGATGCGAGCTGACGCCCGGTCTTCGTGAGCTGCGGCACGCCCCGCCCGGTGCCGCCACGAATCGCACCGAGCTCACGCAGCAGGTCGACGCCGTCCTTCACCCCGCGCGAGTCGGGCGGCGTGAGGAAGGGGAAGTCTTCGATCGCACCGAGGCCAAGCTCGAGCATCTGCAGGAGCACGCTCGCGAGGTTCGTGCGCAGAACTTCGGGGTCGGTGTATTCGGGCCGCCGCTCGAAGTCTTCTTCGCTGTAGAGACGAATTGCAATGCCTTCGCGCGTTCGGCCCGAACGGCCTGAGCGCTGGTTTGCCGAGGCCTGCGAGATCGCCTCGATCGGCAGCCGCTGCACCTTCGCGCGCACCGAGTAGCGCGAGATTCGGGCGAGACCCGCGTCGATGACGTAGGCGATGCCGGGCACCGTGAGCGAGGTCTCGGCGACGTTCGTCGCGAGCACGACGCGGCGGCGCACGCCGGGCCGCTTGCTCGGCTCGAACACGCGGTGCTGATCGTGTGCGCTGAGCCGGCCATAGAGGGGGAGGAGCTCGGTCGACTCGAGTTCGCGTGTCGAGAGGGCGGCGCGAATCGCCGCCTCGGCCTCGCGAATCTCGCGCTCGCCGGGCAAGAACACGAGCACGTCGCCGGCTCGCTCACCGGCGAGCTCGCGCAGCCCCGCGACGATGCCCTCGTTCACGTCGCGGTCGTCGGTGGCCGACGGCGCATCCTGCGCATCCGCCACGTCGTCGGTTGACACCTCGCCGACGAGCGGCCGGTACCGCACCTCGACCGGGTAGGTGCGGCCCGACACCTCGATCACCGGTGCGTCGTCGAAGTGCTTCGAGAACGACTCGGGGTCGATCGTCGCCGAGGTGATGATGAGCTTGAGATCGGGCCGCTCGGGCAGGAGCCGCTTCAGGTAGCCGAGCAGGAAGTCAATGTTCAACGAGCGCTCGTGCGCCTCGTCGATGATGATCGTGTCGTAGCGCCGCAGCAGTCGGTCGCGGCGCAGCTCGCCGAGCAGAATGCCGTCGGTCATGAGCTTGATGCGCGTCGACTCGCTCGAGGCATCGGTGAAGCGCACCTGATAGCCCACGAGCTCGCCGACCTTACCGCCGAGCTCCTCGGCGATGCGCTCGGCGATCGTGCGGGCTGCGATGCGTCGCGGCTGCGTGTGGCCGATCGCGGTGCGGCCGAGCTCGAGGCAGATCTTCGGTAGCTGGGTCGTCTTGCCCGAACCGGTTTCGCCCGCGACGATCACCACCTGGTGTTCGCGAATCGCCGCGGCGATTTCGTCACGGCGCTGCGAGACCGGCAGCTCTGGTGGGAAGTGAATGGCGACCATCGGCCCTCCAGTCTAGGTGACAGGGGGCATCCCCTACGATGGTCGGGTGACTGCCCCGACCCAACTCCAACGTGACGGCGCGAGCACACCGACGACGCCGGTGGGGTCGTGGGCAGACGACCTTTGGGGTCGGTGGACGGCATCGCCGCAGGCTCGGCGCCGCACCGAGTGGATTCTCGTCGGCATCATCACCCTCGTGGCGGTGCTCGTACGGTTTGTGCGGCTCGACCAGCCGAACGGCATCGTCTTCGACGAGATTTACTACGTGCCCGATGGCTGGACCATCACGAACAACGGCTACGAGTCCGAATGGCCCGAGAACAAAGAGGACCTCTGGGCGACCGGCGGCTACGACGAGTACCTCGACAAGGCCGAGTACGTCGTGCACCCGCCGCTCGGCAAGTACCTCATCGGCATCTTCATGCACCTGTTCGGCGCCGAGCACGTCTGGGCCTGGCGCTTCGGCGTCGCCCTCTTCGGCGCCGCCTCGGTGCCGCTGCTCTACCTCGTCGGCAAGAAGCTATTCCGTTCGATCGCGATGGGTGCGATCCCGGCGGCGATGCTCGCGATCGACGGCCACGCGATCGCGATGAGCCGCACGGGCATTCTCGACATCTTCGTGATGTTCTTCGTGCTGCTCGGCTTCCTGTTCCTCCTCTACGACCGCGACGACCAGGGGCGTCAACTGACGAGCTGGGTCGCGGCGTGGCGCCAGCGCGAACACGCGAACGACCCTTCGGTGCCGCTCGAGAGCACGCCGGTCAAGTGGACCAGCACGATCGACCCGCCGGCGACGCGGCCGACGGGCCCCGACTGGGGCCCGGTGCTCTGGCGACGCCCCTGGTTCCTGGCCATGGTCGTGGCCCTCGCGCTCGCGACGAGCGTGAAGTGGTCGGGCCTCTACTACCTCGCGTTCTACTGTGTGCTCACCGTTGCCCTCGACGCCTACAACCGCAAGCAGGCGGGCATCACGCTGTGGCTCTCGTCAGCGACGCTGAAGCAGGGGCCCGTCTCTTTCCTGCTCGCGGTGCCGCTCACGATCGTCATCTACCTCGCGAGCTACGCCGGTTGGTTCATCACCGGCCGCGGCTTCAACGGGATTATCGACACCGGCGCCTGGCAGGGCGGCAACTTCTTCGAGTGGGCCAAGCTGTCGCTCTCGCACTTCGTCGACTACCAGGCACAGGTCTACGAGTTCCACTCGCGCCTCGCGGCAGGGCACTCGTACAATTCGGCGCCGTACGAGTGGCCGTTCCTGCTGCGCCCCACCGCGTTCCAGTACACCTACATCGACCCGGCGGTCGACCCGAGCTGTCACGCCGACCAGTGCGTGCAGGCGGTCACGTCGCTGTCGAACCCGCTGCTCTACTGGCTCGGCACGATCGCCGTCGTGTTCCTCATCATGATGATGTTCGTGAAGCCGCGCTGGCCCTACGTCGCGATTCTCGTGTCGTACGCGGCGGGCTACCTGCCCTGGCTGCTCACCGGCCGCACCTCGGTCTACCATTTCTACGTCATCGTCTGGCTGCCGTTCATGTTCCTCGCGGCCGCGCTCGCGCTGCAGACGCTGGCGGGCGACGCGAAGGATCCGCGAAAACAGCGCACGCGTGCGGTGAACCTCATCGCCGGGTTCTTCGCCCTCGCGGTCCTCGTGTCGGCGTTCTTCTACCCGGTGTGGACCGGCCTGCAGATTCCCGACTGGTACTTCAACCTCACCCACTGGCTCCCGGGCTGGTACTAGGCGATGCTCATCCTTGCCGGAACCCCGATCGGCAATCTCGGGGATGCGTCGCCTCGGCTCATCGATACGCTGCGGGCCGCCGATGTGGTCGCCTGCGAAGACACCCGCACGACCGCGAAGCTGCTGGGCCTGCTCGAGGTGACCGAACGCCCGAAGCTCATCGCGTTGCACGAACACAACGAGCACGAGGCCGCTGACGAGGTGGCGAGGCTTGCCGCCGAGCAGACCGTTGTGCTGGTGTCGGATGCGGGCATGCCGGCCATCTCCGACCCGGGCTTTCGCGTCGTGCGTGCATGTGCCGAGACGGGCGTGACAGTCACGTCGGTGCCCGGCCCAACCGCGGTCATCACCGCGCTCGCGGTGTCGGGCCTGCCGACCGACCGCTTCTGCTTCGAGGGGTTCGTGCCGCGCAAGCAGTCTGACCGGGCCAAGCTCATCGAGCAGCTCGGCGACGAGCCGCGCACAACCGTGCTCTACGAGTCGCCGCACCGGCTCGCGACGACGCTCGACGACTTCGCCGCGGCGTGGCCTGAGCGCCAGGCCGTCGTCTGCCGCGAGCTCACGAAGCTCCACGAAGAGGTGCGCCGCGGCACGTGCGCCGAGCTCGCCCAGTGGGCGGGTGAGGGCGTGCGCGGCGAGATCGTGCTCGTGCTCGCCGGCGCCGAAGCCCGCGAGGTGCAGCTCGACGAGGCAGTTGCCGAGGTGCTCCGACTCGCCGCGGGCGGCCTTCGGCTGAAGGATGCGGCGGCTGAGGTCGAGGCGCGCACCGGCCTGCGAAAGCGCGCGCTCTACGACGCTGCGCTCGCGGCCCGGAGCGTCGGCGGCGCTGTATGACCGTCGGCAACGGCCGTGTCATTGACGCTCACGCAACCCGATAGACTTTCCGGCATGGCTTCTGGCGAATCGTTCTACGTCACCACTCCCATCTTCTACGTGAATGACGTGCCCCACATCGGGCACGCGTATGCGGAGGTGGCAGCTGACGTGCTTGCCAGGTGGCACCGCCAGCGCGGCGATGACACCTGGTTCCTCACCGGCACCGACGAGCACGGGCAGAAGATCATGCGCTCGGCCGTCGCAAACGGCATGACGCCGCGCGAGTGGGCCGACAAGCTCGTCGATGGCGCATGGAAGCCGATGCTCAAGACGCTCAACCTCTCGAATGATGACTTCATTCGCACCACCGAGGAGCGGCACGAGACGCGCGTGCAGAAGTTCCTGACGCACCTCAACGATGCCGGCTACATCTACGAGGACGAGTTCGAGGCGCTCTACTGCGTCGGCTGCGAGGAGTTCAAGCCCGACAGCGAAATCGTCGACGGCGAGGGCCAGTACGAGGGCCAGAAGGTCTGCGCGATTCACTCGAAGCCGCTCGAGCTTATGGCCGAGCGCAACTACTTCTTCAAGCTCTCCGACTTCCAGCAGCGCCTGCTCGACTTCTACGAGGCGAACCCGACCTTCGTGCAGCCGCAGTCGGCGCGCAACGAGGTCGTCAGCTTCGTGCGCAGCGGCCTGCACGACCTCTCGATCTCGCGCACGAGCTTCGATTGGGGCGTGCGCGTGCCGTGGGACGACGCGCACATCGTCTACGTCTGGGTCGACGCGCTGCTCAACTACATCACCGCGATCGGCTACGGCGACGATGACGACAACTTCGACCGTCGCTGGCCCGCGAACCACATTGTGGGCAAGGACATCATCCGCTTCCACGCGGTGATCTGGCCCGCCATGCTCATGGCCGCGGGTATCGAGCCTCCGCAGCGCGTCTTCGCGACCGGCTGGCTGCTCGTTGGCGGCGAGAAGATGTCGAAGTCGAAGCTCACCGGCATTGAGCCGAGCGAGATCACCGATACCTTCGGCTCCGACGCGTTCCGCTACTACTTCATGCGCGCAATTCACCTCGGCCAGGACGGCTCGTTCTCGTGGGAAGACCTCCACGCGCGCTACAACTCCGAGCTCGCGAACGGCCTCGGCAACCTGGCGTCGCGCGCTGTGGCGATGGTGAACAAGTACTTCGACGGCGAGATCCCGTCCGTCGCCTCGACGCACGTCGACGACACCGCGCTCCTCGATATCGCGAAGGCCGCTGTGGCGGGTGCTGAGGACGCGATCGACCGCTTCGCGATCGACCAGACCATCGCCGAGGTCTGGCGCCTCGTCGACGCGCTCAACCAGTTCATCACCGACCAGGCGCCGTGGCAGCTCGCAAAGGACGACTCGCTGCGCGAGCGTCTCGAGGGTGTGCTCGGCACCGCGGTTCGCGGGCTCGGCGTGCTCGCGGTGCTGCTGCACCCGATCATCCCGCTGGCGTCCGAGAAGCTCTGGGCTGCGGTCGGCGGCGAGGGCGACCTCGGCGAGATCCGACCGGATGCGGCGCTCGAGTGGCGCTCGACCGGTCGCGTTGGCGAGCTGCAGGCGCTGTTCCCACGCATCGATCAGGCCGACTAGCCTCGTGACGGTCTCGCAGCATCCGCGCAAGCGCGACTCGACCGCCGAGCACGGCCAACGCCGCGACCTGCGGTACCCGGACGTGCCCGAGGCGCTCGCGGTGCCGAGCTACGACAACCACACGCACCTCGAGATCGAGGACGGCGAGGCCGGGCTCGCCCTCGAGGAACACCTCGAGCTCGCGGCGCAGGCCGGCGTCGTCGGTGCGATCACGGTCGGCGGCGACGTGCCGTCGAGCCAGTGGCAGGTGCGGGCGGCGAACGCGCACGCGCGCCTCCTCGCCGCCGTCGCGATCCACCCGAACGAGGCGCCCCGGTATGCCGAGGCGGGCGAGCTCGAGGAGGCGCTCGATGAGATCGCGCGGCTGGCGCAGGATACCCGGGTCGCGGCGATCGGCGAGACCGGCCTCGACTACTTCCGCACCTCGGGCGACGACGCGCTGCGCGCGCAGCACGCGTCGTTCGAAGCCCACATCGACATCGCGAAGCGTGAGCGGCTGCCGATGCAGATTCACGACCGCGACGCCCACGACGACGTGGTTGCCCTGCTGCGCCGCGTCGGCGCGCCCGAGGGCACGGTGTTTCACTGCTTCTCGGGCGGCCCCGCGCTTGCGCAGATCGCGGCCGACGAAGGCTGGTACTGCTCGTTCGCGGGCAACGTCACGTTCAAAAATGCCCAACTGCTGCGCGACGCGCTCCAGGTGGTGCCGCGTGAGCGCATCCTCGTTGAGACGGACGCGCCGTTCCTCACGCCCGTGCCTTTCCGCGGCCGACCGAATGCGCCGTACCTGATTCCGGTCACGATTCGATTCATGGCCGACGAACTCGGCGTCGAAGCCGACGAGCTTGCGGCGCAGCTCACGCAGAACACGCTCGACCTGTACGGCCCGTTCGAGGTCGAGCAGCGCGTAGCATGGCGGGCGGCGCGACGTGGTTGACGTGCAATTGCTCGGCCCAGCCCAGATTCGCGATCTGGCGGAGCAGCTCGACCTGCAGCCGACGAAGAAGCTCGGCCAGAACTTCGTGCACGATCACGGCACGGTGCGTCGCATCGTGGCGACCGCCGAGGTGACGCCGGGCGAGCACGCGGTCGAGGTCGGGCCCGGCCTCGGCTCGCTCACCCTCGCCCTGCTCGAGGCGGGGGCGCGGGTCACCGCGATCGAGATCGATCCGCGCCTCGCCGAGCAGCTGCCGCTCACAGTCGCCGAGCGCGCGCCGGGCGCCGAGCTGCGCGTCGTCGAATCGGATGCGCTCAAGGTGGATGCGGTCGAGGACGAGCCGGTCGCGCTCGTCGCGAACCTGCCCTACAACGTCTCGGTGCCGGTGCTGCTGCACCTACTCGAGCGCGTTCCCTCGCTGCGCCGCGGCGTCGTCATGGTGCAGCGCGAGGTCGGCGAGCGCATCGCCGCCGGCCCCGGCTCGAAGATCTACGGGGCCCCGAGCGTGAAAGCCGCCTGGTACGGGCAATGGCGCACGGCCGGCCTCGTCGGTCGCAAGGTGTTTTGGCCCGTGCCGAACGTCGACTCGATCCTCGTCGAGTTCCGCGCCCACGACGAACCACTCGGCGACGACGCGCTGCGCCGGCGCCTCTTCGAGCTCGTCGACGCCGCCTTCGGGCAGCGCCGCAAGATGCTGCGCCAGGCGCTCGCGCCGAGCTTCGGCGGTTCGGCGCAGGAGGCCTCGGCCGCACTCGAACGGGTCGGGCTCGAGCCCACGGCGCGCGGCGAGCAGTTGTCGGCCGACGACTTCTTGCGGCTCGCGCGCGACGCCTCCTAGCCGCGAATCCGAGCAGGACCTGCCGGGTAGGCTAGGTGTCATGACAGACGCACCGCGGCGCGTGACGGCGACGGCCCCAGGCAAGGTCAACGTCACGCTATCGGTGGGCGAGGTGGCCGACGACGGCTACCACCCCCTCGCGACGCTGTTCATGGCGCTCAACCTCGTCGAGCAGGTCGAGGCCCGCGAGGCCGAGATGCTGTCACTGCGCTTCGCGCCCGGCCCCATCGACACCGAGGGGCTCGAGGTGGGCGAAGGCAACCTCGCGATCCGTGCGGCCCGGTTGCTCGCCGAGTTCACCGGCCGCGAGGCGCGCGCCGAACTCGTGATTCGCAAGCAGGTGCCGATCGCGGGCGGTATGGGTGGCGGCTCGGCCGACGCGGCCGCGACACTCGTCGCGCTCGACGCGCTCTGGCAGACGAACCTGATGCGGGAAGACCTCGCCGACCTCGGTGCGAAGCTCGGCAGCGACGTGCCGTTCGCGCTGTTCGGCAACGTCGCGGTCGGCACCGGCCGCGGCACCGAGCTCGCGCCGACGCTCGCCGGCGGCACCTTCGAGTGGGTGCTCCGCCTCAGCGGCGAAGGCATGTCCACCCCTGCAACCTACCGGGCCCTCGACGAGCACCGCGCCGAGCACGGGAGCCAGCTCTTCACGAAGCCGGTGCCCGTTGTGCCACAGGCCGCGCTCCTCGCGCTGCGGTCGGGTGACCCGGTCGCCCTCGCCGACGCCATGCACAACGACCTACAGGCGCCCGCACTGCGGCTTCGTCCCGACCTCGTCGCGGCGCTCGAATACGGCGAGGGCGCCGGCGCCCTCGCCGGCATCGTCTCGGGCTCTGGCCCGACCCTCGCGTTCCTCGCGGCGGATGCGGCGGCGGCGGATGCGCTCGCCGCGTCGTTTCGCGCGCGCGGCGACACCGTCGTCCGGGCGAACGGGCCGAGCGGCGGCGCGCGCATCCTGGCCGACTGAGCCCCCGGCATCCGGTCGAGATCTCGGCCGACCCGCACCGGGCATCCATGCGGCGCGCACTTTGGCCGCCTAAGCTGGCAGCATGGTCGATGACTTTTCAACAAAGGGCGCGTACATGAGCACCGGTGAGGCGTACACGCGCGACACCAACTACATCGAGGATCGCATCACTCGCGATGGCCGCTCGGTCGGCGAAGGCATCCAGACCTGGCCGGTCGAGGCGGGCCGCTACCGGCTCGTGGTGTCGCGTGCCTGCCCGTGGGCGAACCGCACGACGATCGTGCGCCGCCTGCTCGGCCTCGAGGACGCGATCTCGATGGCAGTCTGCGGGCCGACGCACGACGTGCGCTCGTGGACGTTCGACAAGGACCCGGACGGCCGCGACCCCGTGCTCGGTTACGAGCGCGTGCAGGAGGCCTACTTCGCGCGATTCCCCGACTACCCGAAGGGCATCACCGTACCGGCGATCGTCGACGTGCCGACCGGCGGGGGCGTGACGAACGATTTTGCCTCAATGACCCTCGATTTCTCGACGGAGTGGACGCAGTTTCACCGCGACGGCGCACCCGAGCTCTACCCCGAGGCGCTGCGCGACGAGATGGACGCGGTCATGCGGCACATCTACACCGAGATCAACAACGGCGTCTACCGCTGCGGCTTCGCGGGCAGCCAGGATGCCTACGACGCGGCCTATCTGCGCTTATTCACCGCGCTCGACCAGGTTTCCGAGCGCCTCGAGACCCGGCGCTACCTCCTGGGCGATCACATCACCGAGGCCGACGTGCGCTTGTTCACGACCCTCGCGCGATTCGACGCGGTCTACCACGGTCACTTCAAGTGCAACCGCAGCAAACTCAGCGAGATGCCGACGCTGTGGGCCTACGCCCGCGACCTCTTCCAGACCCCAGGGTTTGGCGACACGATCGACTTCGTCGACATCAAGCGCCACTACTACGAGGTGCACGAGGACATCAACCCGACCCGCATCGTGCCGCAGGGCCCGCTTTACGCGAACTGGCTCACGCCCCACCACCGCGAACAGCTCGGCGGTTCGCCCTTCGGCGACGGCACGGCGCCCGGCGAAATCCGTGAACCGCTCGAGCCCGGCCACACCATCGGTGAGCTCGTGTCGGCGCAAGCGGCGCA
The DNA here is from genome assembly GCF_900626105.1 of Gulosibacter massiliensis. NCBI lineage: Bacteria > Bacillati > Actinomycetota > Actinomycetes > Micrococcales > Microbacteriaceae > Gulosibacter > Gulosibacter massiliensis. Next base: position 799,646 of record NZ_UYZX01000001.1, on the reverse strand, counting down.
GTTCGCGGGCTAAACCGCCTGGGGTAGTACGTCTCGTGCACCGGCGGAAGGTGGCAGGCGGGCGCGCTGAGCAAGTAGCGTGGACGTCATGACGACGACTGTCCCCGCCCAACGGCCCGCCAAGCAGGCGAACCCGGCGACCGTCGCGTTTCGTTGCGTGGGCCAGGCCGCGAAAGCGCACGGTCTCGGCCGGGAGTTCTCGGCGATCGCCCGGATGGTGAAAAACGCCCAGGGCGTCGCCCCCTCGGTCGTGGTGGTTGGCGAGATGAACCGCGGCAAGTCGACGCTCATCAACGCCCTGCTCGCGGCCCCCGGGCTCGCGCCGACAGCGCCGATCGAGACGACCGCCCTCGCGGTGAACTACACGCCGGCGACCAAGGAGTTTCCGCAGGGCACCGCCGAACTTGAGTTTGCGTCGGAGCCGACGCGCCGGCGGGTTCCGGCCCAGCAACTGCCGGGTTGGGTACAGGTCGACTCGCCGATCTTCATGAACGCCGAAGAGCAGCCGCTGCAGGCATCGCTCGCCGTGCGACCTGGCTACGTACCGAATGCCACCCTCGTCGACACGCCGGGCTCGGGCGGCCTCAGCGAGGCCTACGCGATGCGCGCGATCGCCCGCTCGCACGACGCGAGCGTGCTGCTGCTCGTGACCGACGCATCCGGCCGTATCACTGCGCCGGCGCTCGAGTTTCTCGTGCGCTGCAGTGCGACCATCGACCAACTCGTTCTCGCCGTAACGAAGATCGACCTCTACCGGGGCAATTGGCAGGCCGTGCTTGAAGAGAACCGCCAGATTCTCGCCCAGCGCGAGCCGCGCCTCGGCAACATTCCGATCGTCGGGGTTTCGGGTGCCTGGGGTGAGCGTGCCGCCGCCGAGCCCGACGAGCAGCGCCGCGGTCGTCTGCTCGAGATGAGCGGCATCCCTCAGCTCGCAGCAACCCTGCGCGATCCGTTGCGCATGGCGGGCCAGCTGCCCACGCTCAACGCGTTGCGACGCGGCGCCGACCTGCTGCGCGAGCCGCTCATCGCCCTCGAAACCGAGCGAGAGGCACTCGGCGGCGTGGTCGAAGACCAGTCGTCGATGACGGCGGTGAAGGAACACCGCGACCAGCTGCTGCGCAAGTTTGAGGATGCGAAGTACGACTGGGGTGCGAACGTCGACCGCGTGCGCGTCGACCTCACGAGCGCGAACTCGCGGCTCGCCCGCGACTTCGGCACCCACTGGAAAGAACTCGCCCAAAGCAAGGGCACGGGCATGAGTGCGCGGCAGTCGCAGGCCATGACGAACGAGATGGCCGCCGACGTCGAGGTGCAGATCGGCCGCGCCATGCAGGGCATCGTGCACCGCTCGACGATGCTGCTCCACGAGCTCTACTCGGCCGCGGGCATGGATCCGCAGCGCAGCCTGCTCGGCGAGGTCGAGCGCCGCGCGCACGAGGCCGGCCAGAGCAAGCGTGAGCTGGGTGACCGCAAGGCGGCGAGCTCCGACCCTCGCATGCTGATGTCGGGCTTCCTCATGGGCTCGGGTATTGGCTCGATGATCTTCCCAGGCATCGGTACGGCGATCGGCGCCGGTGTCATGGGCTCGCTGTCGTTCGTACTGGCGCGGCGCCAGGCGAAGCGGCAGTCGGTGATTCAGGTCGTCGCCGATGCCTCGACCGAGATGCGCGAGGTACTCGACCGTGCCGTGCGCGGCGTGCTCGGCGTCATCACGACCGACGCAAAGAAGGTGTTTGATCGCGACCTGCGCGAGTCGGCGAATGCCGCGAAGTCCGAGCTGCAGCGACTCGAGTCGGCGCGACGTGCATCCGAGGCCGAGCGCCGTGAACGCATCGGCAAACTCGACCCCCAGATCAAGCAATTGCGTGACGCAATTGCGCTCGCGGAGCAGGAAGCGCGTGCAATTGAACAGAAACGCACGGGCGAGAAACCCTAACCTCGTATCCTAATTTGCACACGCGTTGCGGATTTCGTGGAGAACCCGCGCACGCACCCCCTCACCAGTAAAGGAAACCGCACAGATGGCTTGGCGACTCGCGATCGATTTCGGTACGTCAAACACGGCTGCGGCGATCCACACGAACGGCAACGTTCGTCCCGTCGCCCTGTCTGACGTCAGCATTTCGATGCCCTCGGCAATCGTGCTCACGCCGAACGGCTACCGCGTCGGCGACGAGGCGATTAACGCGCAGCTGCGCCACCCTGACGGATTCGAGCGCACGCCGAAGACGCTCATCGGACGCAGCGAGGTCGTGCTCGCCGGCAAGATCGTCGACCCCGAGGAAATCGCGCGCGAGATCTACAGCTACGTGCGGGCCGCGAGCCTGCGTCGCCAGAACAACGAGCCGCCGGCCGAGGTATGGCTGACCCACCCCGTCGCCTGGGCGCCCTCGCAGATCGAAACACTGCGTAGCGCCGCGGTGGCCGCGGGCTTCGCGCCCGAGAGCATCCGCACCGTGAATGAGCCGATCGCGGCCGCAGCGCATTACGCCCGCAACCACCAGGCGGCGCCCGGTTCGCGCGTCGCCGTGTTCGACTTCGGTGGCGGAACCCTCGACATCGCCGTGCTCGAGCGCGCGCCGCTCGAGCCCCAGGGCTACCGGGTGCTCGCGTACGGTGGCGACCCGGTGCTCGGTGGCCGCTCGTTCGATGCACGTCTGCTCGACTGGACCCTCGACACACTGTCGAACAGGGGAAGCGAGGAACTCGCGAAGCGCCTGCACCAGCCAAAAACGATGGCCGAGCTGCGCGCACAGACCTCGCTGAGCCGCGCCGTGACGGCCGCGAAGACCGAACTCTCGACCCGCCCCGACGCCGACATTGCGGTGAGCCTCGGCGACGAGGATGCCGTGGTGACGATCACGCGCCAGGAGTATGAGACGCTCATCGCCGAAGACCTCGACCGGGCTGGCAAGCTGCTCAAGGAAGTCTTCGACACCGTCTCGGGCCCGGGCGCCGAGGTGATGTACCTCACGGGTGGCTCATCGCGCACGCCCGCGATTAGCGAGATGATTCGCGAGCGCACCGGCATTCGCATTGCCACGCTTGACGACCCGAAGCTCGTCGTCGCCGAGGGGGCCCTCTACGTTGCCCCGCTCGGTTCGACCCGGCCCGCGCAGGCGCCAGGCTCGGTGCCCCCGACCGGCCACTTCCCGCCCGCGCCGAGCGCCGCGGCCGGCCCGACGGGCCCGCAGGGTCAGCGGCCGAACGAAACCGCCGTGCAGCCGTCGGTGCCGCCGCAAACGAGCAGCATTCCGCGCCAGCAGCAGGGCAATCAGCAGCAGCCGACGCACCAATACAACACGCAGCAGTTCAACAGCAGCCAGCAGCAGTACGGCGCTCCGCAGCAGCAGCAGCCGAACTCGGGCGCTCCGAATTACGGGCAGAACACGTCGTCGACGCCGACGCGCAGCTTCGGCAGCCTTGACTCGTCGCAGACCGGGCGCGGCCCCGGCGGTGGCGATCGACAGGACGCAAACTCCTCCGCCCCGCCGTACGGTGCGTATGCGTCCTCGAACAGCGGAGGCTCCGGCTACGGCGGCGGCTACACGCCGAGTGCGCAGGCCGCCTACGGCTCCGGCCCCGACGCGAACTCGGGCGGCCAGCCGAAGAAGACGCGCCGCGGACTGCTCATCTCGGTCATCGCCGTGATCGCCGTCATTGTCATCGGGGGTGGCATCTGGGGCGGCATTGCGCTCTTCGGCAACCAGAATGCCGAGCCCGCAGAAGAGGCCCTCTCGCCGGAGGTTCCCTCGGGCGAAATCGAGTGCTGGGACGGCTCGACCGTCTCCGGGCAGGAAAACTGTGCTGAGCTCACCGGCACCCAGGGGCTCGAATGGGTCGTCAAGGTCGACGGTGCGAGCTGCACTGACGCCGATCTCGGAGTGAAATCGACGATCGACTGCACCTGGTACGACCGCTCGAACACGCACCTCTACGTCATGGAGTTCGACAGCTACGACCAGGCCCTCGAGTACGGCCAGACGTCGTACGACACCGACACCGATTGGAAGATCGGCGACGAGGTCGCAGGCACGCAGTTCGAGGGCGAGTACACCGACGCTGGTGGGGGCTACTCGCACTACTACGTCTACGAAGACCAGCCCTACGGAGTCTTCATCACCCTCGGTAACGACGACAGCGGCAACCACGACAACCTCTCGGACATCCAGGGTCGCTTCACGCCGAAGCCCCTCGCCGACGTTGCGTACGCCGTCGCGACGACCGACCGCACGTCTTCAAGCAACTAATGAGCACATGGGCTACCGTCACCGAACTCATGCGTCGGGCCGTGCTCGACGTGTGCGACGCGTTTGACCAAGTTGACCGGCGCGGCACCGCGAGGGTGACCGACAGTGTTCGGCGGCAGCTCAACGAGACGATTCGCCTCGCGGTCGTCGGCCGCGTCAAGGCGGGTAAGTCGACACTCGTGAACGCGCTCGTCGGTCGCGTGGTGGCGCCGACGGGGGCAACCGAGTGCACGCGCATTTCGACGCACTACACCTTCGGCGGTCCCGAACGCGGCCTCGTCATCACGCGCGACGGCCAGCAGGTGCCGTTCGACCTCGACCACGGCTGCCTGCCCGAGCGGCTGCCGGTGCCGATCGAACACATCGCGCACGCGGTCGTGTTCCTGCAATCCGAGGTGCTGCGCGACCTCACGCTTATCGACACCCCGGGTCTGTCGACCACCACCACCGAGCTCGAGGATGCGGCGCGGCGTACCGTGCTCGGCCACGAGAGCGTGCAGCAGGCCGACGCGCTCATCTACGTGTTCCACGACATGATGCTGCGCGACGACACCGACTTCCTGCACGAGTGGCGCTCGATCACCGACACCCCGGCCGAGTCGGCCTCGCGGGCGATCGGTGTGCTGAGCCACGCCGACACCTTCGGCGGCACGCCCTGGGGCAACCAAGACCCGATCGAGCTCGCGCGCACCGGCGCTGAGAAGTTCTCGCGTCAGCACGGCGCTCACCTCGGCACGGTCATCGCCGTGGCGGGCAACATGGCGCAGGCCGCGCGCGCCGGGCTCGTGCGCGAGCACGACGCCGGCACGCTCTCGCAGCTCGCAAACGTTGACGACCTCGACCTCGAGCTGCGCGACCCGAGCGGCGAAGGCGTCGTCGGCCCGGGCATCCCGGGCGCCGAGATCTCGCGCTTGGCCGATCTCATCGGCGAGTATGGCATACGGCACGGCCGCAACGAGGCGCGTCGCGGCGCACGAGCCATGAGTGACTGGCTGGTGCAGGCTTCCGGTATCGACGACCTGCGCCGCGCCCTCGCGAACCGCTACGTGGGCCGCTACGCCCACGTCAAGGCGCGTCGTGCGCTCGACGCCCTCGACCGGCTCGCCTGGTCGAACGGTGCGCCGCCGCCGCTGCGCGCGATCGTGGCCGAGGCGCGCCTGCGGGCCGAACTGCATCCGCTCGCCGAGCTGGACGCGCTCGAGCGCCTCGCCGCCATTGAACCGAACCACCCGCTCGTCGGGATGCTCGACCGCCAGCTCTCGGCGCGCAACGACGCCGAGCGCCTCGCCATGCCGGCGCAGAGCTCGCCGATGCAGCTGCGCGAGCAGGCGCTGAGCTGGAGTGTTGAAGCGCGCCGCGCGGCCGTCGTCGAGCCGTACCCGGAGCGGCAGAACGCCTACCAGATCCTCGACCGCTCGTTCACGCTCATGGCCGTACGCCAGGGCTGAGCCAACTGCGGTACGCACCGGCGCATCCGCTGCCCACCGGTTCGTCTGCCGTGTGCGCAACGAAGATCCCCGCCAGGCTGGTGCCTGGCGGGGATCTTCGCTGTAGGGAGTGGCTCGAGGCCTAGTAGACGGTGTCGATGATGCCGTCGCCGTCGGTGTCGAAGCTCTCGATCACGCCGTCGCCGTCGGTGTCCTCGCCGTAGAGGTCGTAGACGCCGTCGCCGTCGGTGTCCGAGGCCATAACGTCGACGACGCCGTCGCCGTTCGTGTCGGCGCCGTAGGTCTCTTCGTAGCCGTCGCCGTCGAGGTCGTAGTAGCCGTCGCTCGAGGTCGACGTCGAGGTCTCGGTCTCGGTGCCCGAGGTGTCGGTGGTCGAGGTCTCGTTCGAGACCGAGTCGGTCTCGGTGCCGGAGCTGGTGCCGTCGGCGCTCGAGGTCGAGTCGAGCACGCCGTCGCCGTCGGTGTCCTCGGCGTAGGTCTCGAACGAGCCGTCGCCGTCGGTGTCGATGACCGCCGTGTCGATGTAGCCGTCGCCGTTGGTGTCGGTGCCGAAGGTCTCTTCGTAGCCGTCGCCGTCGAGGTCGAAGTACGCCGAATCGTTCACGCCGTCGCCGTCGGTGTCGTACTGCGCGTCGGTGTAGCCGGAGCCGCCCGAGTAGCCCGAACCGGTGTCGGTCGTCGTGTCGGTGGTGGTGTCGGTGACCGTGTCGGTCTCGGTCTCGGTGGTGGTGTCGCTCGGGGCGACCGGCTCGGTGCCGTCGAGGGTGGTGACGTCGTCGGCGAGGCCGTCGCCGTCGGTGTCGACCAGCTGCGTGTCCGCGGCGCCGTCGCCGTCGGTGTCAAGCAGGGTGGTCTCGGCGTAGCCGTCGCCGTCGAGGTCGGAGACCGACATGTCGATGTCGCCGTCCTGGTCGCTGTCGATCACGACCGACTCGGCGTAGCCGTCGCCGTCGGTGTCAACTGCCTGAGCGTCGGTGATGCCGTCCTGGTTGAGGTCGATGCTCTCGTTGGGCTGGTAGTTGCTCATGTCTGCTTTCCCTTGTTTGTGCTTGCTGCTGGGGGACGTAGATTGGATGCGGTTGGGCGGTTGAAAGTTCCCGTGGCGAAAACTTATTTGGCCACGTTGGGGATGTGCCTAGAGTCCGAGGTCGCCGAGGTCGATGTCGTCGCCCCCGAGCGCGTCGTCGTGGGCATAGTCGGTGGTCGAGTCGTAGGCGTCGTAGTCGGAGTCGGCGGACTCGCCGGCGCCCGTGAGGGAGTCGGTGGGGTCGGCGTCGACGAAGGTGTCGTCGACGTGGTCGTTGCCGACCTGGCCGTCGGTGGCGCTCGCGTCGTCGGCCTGCGTGTCGTCAGCTGCTTCGGCCTCGGGCTGCGTGTCGTCGGCGTCGAGGTCGTCAATCGCGTCGAGATCAATCGAGCCGTCGTCTGCGGTGTCGCTCTCGCCGGCCACCGCGTCGGGGGTCGTGCCATCCTCCGTGACGGAGTCAAACATGTCGACGAGGTAGTCAGCGAAGCCCGGAGGGGCGCTGAACGTCGACGAGAGCATGCTGTCCCACTGCGCGTCGCTGACGGCGGGGACATCGCCGAGGAGTGACTCTTCTTGTGGTTCATTCACCATGATCGGATCCTTCGATTACAAATGTCGCGTTACGTATGAGATGCGCGGGGCGGGAGAAAAGTTCCCGCCCCGCGCAGAATTTTTATGCGAGATTTTTGTCGAGCCGCGTTCGCGCTAGAACGAGACCTCGGTCTCGGCGTAGCCGTCGCCATCGGCGTCGGTCGCCGCGCTGTCGAGGTAGCCGTCGCCGTCGGTGTCCATGATGACCGTGTCGACCACGCCGTCGGCGTCGGTGTCGACGTAGACGGTCTCGGCAATGCCGTCGCCGTCGAAGTCACTGCCGATACCGTCGATCACGCCGTCGCCGTCGACGTCGACGTAGGTCGACTCGTTGACGCCGTCGCCGTCGAGGTCGAGCTGGGCGCCGGTGGTGGGGGCCGCGTAGCTCGTGTTCTGCGCCTCGGCGCCATTGGCGCTCTCGGTGACGTCGGCGAGGCCGTCGCCGTCGGTGTCGTAGTCGACGGTGTCAATCTTGCCGTCGCCGTCGGTGTCGTAGGCCCAGACGTCGGTCACGCCGTCGCCGTTCGTGTCGATCTCGGCGTAGTCGTAGTTGCCGTCGCGGTCGGTGTCGATGACCTGGGTGTCGGCGTAGCCGTCGCCGTCCGCGTCGATGATCATCTCGTTCGCGACGCTGTCACCGTTGTTGTCGTAGGTGGTGGTGTCGACGTAGCCGTCGCCGTCGACGTCGTATTCGGTCGCGTCGATGACACCGTCACCGTCGACGTCGTACTGCACCGAGGAGGCGTAGCCGGTGACCTCGGGGTTGATCAGGTCGGTGGGGTCTTCGGTGTAGCTCGTGTCCGTTGACTCGGTCGTGTCGGTCGAGTCCGGGCTCGCGGGGATCGGCTCCGACTCACTCGAGTCGGTCGAGCTGTCGCTCGAGTACTCGTCGGTCGTGTCGTTGCCGGACCAGTTCTCGTCGGGAACGCCATCGCCATCGGTGTCGGTCACGATCGAGTCGGGGGTACCGTCGCCGTCGGTGTCGATGTAGGTCGACTCGGCGTAGCCGTCTCCGTCTTCGTCGACGTTGTAGACGTTGCCGAGGCCGTCACCGTCGGTGTCGACGTACTGGCTGGTGCCGTCCGACGAGTAGTTGCTGTACTCGTCGGCGTTGCCGGTCGTCGTGTCAGTGGTGGGGTCCTGGGCGCCGTCGGAGTGCTGGATGCCGTTCGTGTTGCTCATGATCCTCGTCCTTTGTTGGTGGTGTGGGCTGCGATCGGTTATTGGATGCGGCTGGGGCCGGTAAAGTTCCCGGCCCGAGCATCCTCGTTAACTAAATCTTGGGGGATGGGCATGAACGGCGGAAGGGCCCGACCGCAACGCGGTCGGGCCCAATCGTCGAGTTACATGTCGACCGGGGTGTCGGCAACGCCGTCGCCGTCGGTGTCGATGGAGTACTCGTCGGCAACACCATCGCCATCGGTGTCGTGGCCGAAGGTGTCGTACACGCCGTCGCCATCGCTGTCATAGGCGATGTCCTCGGCAAGGCCGTCGCCGTCGAGGTCGGTCATGAGACCGTCGATCTCGCCGTCGCCGTCGATGTCGACCTCGGCGCTGTCGGCGTCGCCGTCGCCGTCGCTGTCGACCGTCGCCTCGCCCTCGAGGTACTGCGAGTCGGAGTAGTCGACGCTGTCGGTGTCGATCGTGCCGTCGTCCTCGGCGGTGTCGCCGCCCTGGCCATCCTCGCTGCCGGGGATGTCCTCGGCACCGGTCTCGTCGGCCGGGGCGTCGGGCTCGGCGGGAGTTTCGCCTTCGGGTGCAGTGTTGCTCTCGTCGACGTCGGCGTTTGGCGTGACGTTCGGGGCGGGCGCCTCACCGTCGGCCATCGAGTAGTACTCGTCGGCGTAGCTGTCGCCGTCGGTGTCGACGTGCGCTTCGTCGAGCACACCGTCGCCGTCGGTGTCGTACATCGTGGTGTCGATGATGCCGTCGCCGTCGGTGTCGACATCGGCGTAGTCGATCACGCCGTCGCCGTCGGTGTCGATGAAGCGGGCGTCAATGTAGCCGTCGCCATCGGTGTCCGAGTAGATGTCGTCGATCTTGCCGTCGGCATTCGTGTCGTAGTGCGTTTCGTCGACCTCTCCCTGGTCGTAGACGTCGTACTCGACGGTCTCGACGTTGCCGTCCCCGTCGGTGTCGTAGCCGGTCTGGCTCGCGTAGCCGTTGGTCGCTTCGGGTCCGTTGGTAGTCATTGGGTTCTCCCTGTATCTGGCGTGCAGAACGAAGATTGGATGTGCCGGATGCGCGGAAAGTTCCCACGGCAATAAGAACATCATGAAGAACTTCGCCTGACCGTCGCATCCGACTTTGGATGAATCCCCGCGTACGCCTGGCGGGTGCGGAGACTCTCGTTAGCATGTGACGGCTACGATCGAACAATTACGCGTCGCGGCCGACCGATCGGCACCGCGATGGATCCGGGGGAATCGACGTAAAGGAAGACGTAATCTTGGCCGCATCCGCCACCGAAGCCGCCCTGCTTGCAAAGGCGAAGCAGGGCGACCGTGCCGCGTTCAGCGCGCTGCTGCACCCGTACCGCGACCGGCTCTTCGCCGTGTGCGTGCGCACGATCGGCAATCGGGCAGACGCCGAGGACGCGCTGCAGGATGCGATGATCGCGATCTGGCAGAACCTGCCGAAGTTCCGCGGCGAGGCATCGATCAGCACGTGGGCATTCCGCATCGCGACGAACGCGGCGCTCGCGCTCGTGCGCAAGCGACGCGAGATTACGGTCGATGACGAGGCCGAGTTCGTATTCGAGGGCGACGGCGGGCCGGACTTCGCCGAGGACCACGCCGTGCGCGACCGGGTGCAGCAGGCGATCAGCACCCTCGGTGAGGATTTCCGAGTGGCGCTCGTGCTGCGCGAGTTCGGTGACTACACCTACGAGCAGATCGCCGAGTACCAGCAGGTGCCGGTGCAGACGGTTCGCTCGCGGCTCAATCGCGCCCGCAAGCAGCTCAAGGAGGCCCTGCTCGCGCAGGAACTCTAGCAGCTCGGCGCAGTCACAACTCCCCATCACGTCTCGTGGTGGGGAGTTTGTTGTGCGTGCTGCTTGCGATCAAGGTGCATCAGTGCATAAGATGCACGGGTGCAAAATTCAATTTCGACTGATCAGGTCACTGAGTGTGCACCGGCACCCGGGCTTCGGGAGCGCCAGCGGCAGGAGTCGCTGAAGCAGATCCACGAGGCCGCGCGCGATCTCGTTGAGGCGAATGGCTTCGCCGCGACGACGATCGCGGCCATCGCGGAGCGTGCCGGCGTGTCTCGGCGCACGCTGTTCAACTACTACGCAACCAAAGAGGATGCGGTGCTCGGCCTGGCCGAGACGATCATCTCCGCCGAGGCGATCGACGAGTTCTTTGAGAATCGCGAGAGCGGCGATCGGCTCGCCCGCATCGTCGTCCTCCTCGCCCGCACCACGCTGAACATGCGACAGAGCGGCACGAGCCGTCAGGAACTCCACCGCCTCGCCACGGAGTACCCGGAGCTGCGCGAGCGCATGCACCAGCGATTCCAAGAGATCCAAGACAAAGTCGCTGAGCTTGCCATCGACAAGCTCGAGGAGACCGGCGAGGGCGAGGGCGAGACGCCCGCGCTCGCCGAGGCAGTGATCACCCTCGCGGGCGCGGTGCTGAAGTACAGCTTCCGCCGCAACCCCGACATCTTCGATAACCCAACGCGCGAGGCCTTCGAGCCCACCATTCGCGCCTTCCGAGCCGCATTGAAAGAAGTGGAATGACCAAGACGTTCCCAACCGCGGGCGCACTCCCGCAGGCTCAGCCCGAGAAACAGCAGAGCATCGTCATGCTGTTCGTCGGCCTGCTCGTCGCCATGCTCATGTCTGCCCTCGGGCAGACGGTGCTCTCGACCGCACTGCCGACGATCGTCGGCGAACTCAACGGCGCCGACCACATGGCGTGGGTCGTGACCGCATTCATCCTCGCCAGCACCGTCGTGATGCCGATCTACGGCCGCATCAGTGACATCTTCGGCCGCAAGGCCATCCTCGTCGTCGCGATTGCCCTCTTCATGATCGGCTCGGTCATCGGTGGTCTCGCGCAAGACATGGAGTGGCTCATCATCGCCCGCGTGATTCAGGGCCTGGGCGGCGGTGGCCTCATGATCCTCTCGCAGGCAGCCATGGCCGACGTCATCCCCGCCCGCGAGCGTGGCAAGTACATGGGCATCTTCGGCGCCGTGTTCGCCGTCTGTTCGGTGGCCGGCCCGCTGGTCGGCGGCTGGCTCACTGACGGACCAGGCTGGCGCTGGGCGTTCTGGATGAACATCCCGCTCGCCGTGCTCGCGATCATTGCCGTGCTGCTCTTCCTCCACCCGCACAAGCGCGAGCGCGACATCCCGCGCATCGACTACCTCGGCATGGCGCTCATCGCCGCCGCGACCACGGCCATCGTGCTCGTTTGCACCTGGGGTGGCACCACCTACGAATGGAACTCACCCACGATCATCGGCCTCATCGCCGGCGCCGTCGTGGCGGTCGTTGCCTTTGCCCTCGTCGAGCGCAAGGCCGAGAGCCCCGTTCTGCCGGGCTACCTGTTCAAGAACCGCAACTTCCTGCTCACCACCGGCGCCAGCCTCGCGGTTGGCATCGCGATGTTCGGCACGCTCGGCTACATGCCGACCTACATTCAGATGGTCACCGGCGTGACGGCGAGCGAGGCCGGCCTGCTCATGACGCCGATGATGGGCTCGCTGCTCGTCACCTCGATCGTCTCGGGCCAGGTCGTCTCGCGCACGGGCCGCTACAAGGCGTTCCCGCTCGTCGGCCTCGTGATCCTCTCGATTGGCCTCGCGCTGCTGTCGACGCTCGCCGTCGACTCGCCGATCTGGGTGATGTGCGCCTATCTCGCGGTGATGGGCATCGGCATCGGTTTCAGCATGCAGATCCTCACGCTCGTCGTGCAGAACGAGTTCCCCGGCCGCGTGGTTGGCACGGCGACCGCCGCCAACAACTACTTCCGTCAGGTCGGCGCGACCATCGGCTCGGCCGTCGTCGGTTCGTTCTTCTCGTCACGGCTCGTTGACCTGCTCACCGAGAAGATGTCGCAGTTGCCCTCGGGTTCGGGCAGTGACCTCGGCGCGACCTCGCTCACGCCCGCCGTGGTGAACGGCCTGCCGGATGCGGTGCGCCAACCGATCATCGAGGCGTACAACGAGGCGCTCCTGCCGATTCTGCTCTACATCGTGCCGCTCGTTCTCGTCGGGCTCGTGCTCGTCTTCTTCGTCAAGGAGAAGAACCTCGCGACGACCGTGGCGAACGAGGAGGCAGAAACCAGCGAATCCGCGGGTGTGACCGAATAATGTTCCAAACGGCGGGGACGACGGAGCGCTTCCGACGTCCCCGCCGAGCCGTTTCCAGAGATAAATAGGAACGAGCAGTGCTCCAAACCGAACTAGTTGTCGTCATTGGCGTGCTCGTCATCGTGCTCGGCTCGGTGTTCGCGTCGCGGCTCGGGGTTGCCGTGCCGATCATCGTGGCGCTGCTCGGCCTCGGCGTGAGCTTCCTGCCCGGCATGGAGAACTTCGAGGTCGAGCCCGAGCTCATCCTCGCCGTCGTGCTCCCGCCGATCCTCTATGGCGCCGCGGTGAACATGCCGACGACCGACTTTCGGCGCAACTTCGGCACCATCTCTGCCCTCTCGGTCGTCCTGGTGATCGTTTCCGCGTTCGGCGCGGGCGCGCTCATCTATCTCGTGTTCCCGAACCTCTCGTTCGCTTCGGCGGTTGCCGTCGGCGCCGTGATCAGCCCGCCCGACGCCGTCGCGGCGACGTCGATCGGGAAGAAGCTCGGCCTGCCGACCCGCCTCGTGACCATCCTCGAGGGGGAGGGGCTCGTCAACGACGCGACCGCCCTCGTGCTGCTGCGCTCGGCGATCGCCGCGATCGGCAGCACCTTCTCGGCCTGGGATGCGGTGGTCGACTTCGGCTACGCCGTCATCGTCGTCATCGTGATCGGCGCCGTCGTCGGGCTGCTGACCACCTACTTCCGCTCGAAGATCAGCCAGGTGCAGCTCACGACGGCCGTGTCGTTTGTCGTACCCTTCCTCGCTTACCTGCCAGCCGAGGAACTCAACGCCTCGGGCGTGCTTTCGGTCGTGACGGCCGGCCTCGTCACTGGCGCGTTGGGCCCGCGCAAGCTCAGTGCGGAAGACCGAGTATCCGAGCGCACGAACTGGCGCACCATTCAGCTGCTGCTTGAGAACGGCGTGTTCTTGCTCATGGGCCTGCAGCTCACGCACATCCTCGAGGGCGTCGACTCGGCCGACTTCGGCGTGGCTGCCACCATCGGCATTGGCCTCATGGCCACTGTCGCGCTGATCTTGCTCCGGGCGGTGTTTATGGTGCCCCTCGTGTACTGGCTGGGGCAAAACCAGGCGAAGCACCAAGACCGAATAACCGCCTACAAACGGGTGATTTCGACCATTGACGACCCCGAGCGTACGTTGCACGCGACCTCGCCGCGCATCGAGCGGGCGATTCGACATCGGGTCGCCGACGCAAAGTTCTACGTCAACGAGGGGCTGGACTGGCGGGGCGGGGCGGTGCTCGCGTGGTCGGGGATGCGCGGCGTCGTCACGCTCGCGGCCGCCCAGAACCTGCCGGTTGACATCCCGTACCGACCGCAGCTCGTGCTCATCGCCTTCACCGTCGCCATCGTGACCCTCGTGCTGCAGGGTGGCACGCTGCCCCTGCTCATCCGGCTGCTCGGCGTGCGGGGGACGCCGGAGGAAGAACTCGCGCGAGAGCGCATCCGGCTGCTGCGCGAGCTCGCGGCCGCGACCAACGACGCGCTGCGCAGCCCCGAGCTGCGCCGCCCGGACGGCTCGAAGTTCGACGAAAAGATCCTCCAGAGCATCCTCGACCGCAACACCATGATGCTCGAACAGGGCGATGCGCAGCTGCTCGAGCACACCCGAGCGGACGGGGTGCGGGCGCAGCACGCGGAGCTGCAGCGCATCGTGCTCACGACCGAGCACGCCGCGCTGATCGAAGCTCGTTCGTCAGGCACCTACCGCTCTGCATCGATCGAGAGCGCGCAGGCCGTCATTGACAACGGCACCATGCAACTCGGCCAGGGGTAGTCGGCTGGGCGAGCGGCGCCCGTGCGCGCCCAGCGAACCTCCAGGTCTGTTTCGTACCGCGATTTCGTCGTAGTCTTGGCACCTGGCGCAACGAGGCTCCACGTCCGTTCAAACCGTGGGAAGGTCTCGAGATGCCTCAGATGTCGAAGGCGCGCACACTGCTGGCGCTGTTCGCGATCGCTCTGGGTGGGTTCGCCATCGGCACCACCGAGTTCAGCACGATGGGTGTGCTGCCGCAGATTGCTGCCGACCTCGTGCCGGCGTTCGAGAGCCACCGCGAGCAGGCGATCGCCGACGCCGGCTGGCTCGTGACGGCGTATGCCCTCGGTGTGGTCGTGGGAGCGCCGACGATCGCCGTGTTCGGCTCGCGCATGTCGCAGAGCCGCCTCGCGATGCTGCTGCTCGCGGCGCTCGCGATCACCAACGCGCTCTCGTCGCTGACTCCCGACTTCGCGATGACCGCGATCGCCCGCTTCCTGTCCGGCCTGCCGCACGGCGCCTACTTCGGCGTCGCGTCGCTGCTCGCCGCCCGCATCATGGGGCCGGGCAAGCAGGGGCTCGGCATCTCGATCGCCCTCTCGGGCCTGACGATCGCGAACATCTTTGGCGTGCCGCTCGGCACCTGGCTCGGCCAGACCGCAGGCTGGCGATGGGCCTACGTCGCCGTCGCGGGCATCTTTGCTCTGTCGCTGCTGCTTGCCTGGCTGAGCCTGCCGCGCCTTGCCGGCACGCCTGAGCGCAACCCCAAGGACGAGCTGCGTGCGTACACGCGTTGGCCATTCCTGCTCATGATCCTCATCGGCGCGATCGGCTTCGCCGGCTTCTTTGCCGTGTACTCCTACATCGCCGACATCGCGGTGCTTGGCGTCGGCCTCGAAGCGTCGCAGGTACCGTGGCTGCTCGCCATGGTCGGCGTCGGCATGACCATTGGCAACTTCGTCGGTGGCTGGCTCAGCGATCGCTTCCCGCGCGGCAGCATCGTCGCTGGCTTCATCGCCCTGCTGACGATGTTCGCACTGTTCTCAACCCTCGCGACGACGCCCGTGCTGCTCTTCGTGCTCATGCCGCTCGTTGCAGGCACCTCGTCGACACTCACGCCGTCGGTGCAGTCGCGGCTCATCGCGCTCGCCGGTGATGCCCCGCTCATCGGCGCGGCGACGAATCACGCGGCCTTCAATATTGGCAACAGCATCGGTGCGTGGGGTGGCGGGCTCGTTATCGCCCAGGGGCTCGGCTACTTCGCGCCGGGCTGGGTCGGCTTCACGCTCGCGAGCGTCGGGTTCGTGCTCGTGCTGTTCAGCCTCGCCGGTGACCGTCGCCAGGGTGCTGGCGCTTCCACCTCGGTGACCGAGGAGGAGCGGGCGGCTCGGGATCGCGCGCTCGCGGCCTCGGGCACCGGGCCGATCCGCACCGGTTAAGGCTCATTCGGCGCAGCGTCGGCGGCCGTGGCGAGCTGAACTAGCTCTCGGTCGCGGACTTGCCGGCGCTGGGGGCCGCGCCCGCTTCGCCGAGCCGGGTGTGCATCCGCTCGCCCGATTGGTTGAAAATGCTGAGCACCGTTGCGGGATCGCCTCCGGCCGCCGACATCGCGTGCGGCGTGCGCGTGTCGAACTCGGCCGCTTCGCCGGGGGAGAGCTCGAGATCGTGCTCGCCGACGCGCAGGCGCAGCTTGCCGGTCAGGACATAGCACCACTCGTAGCCGTCGTGCATGCGGAGCTGGGGGAGTTCCGCGGTTGCCGGGTACGTGACGCGGAATGTCTGCACCGGCGAATCTTCGGGTGTCAGGGGCGTGATGCGCATGCCGCTGCGCTCCTCGGTGTCGCGGCGCACGCGCGGGTCGGGCGCGGTGGGATGCACGAGGTCGTCGAGCCGGATGCCGAGGCGGCGGCTGATCGGGATCAGCAGTTCGAGGTTCGCTTGGCGTTTGCCTGACTCGAGGCGCGAGAGCGTGCTCGTCGACATGTCGGCGGCCGCGGCCAGCTCGGCGAGAGTCATGCCTCGGGCCTGGCGGGCGGCCCGAATCCGGGCACCGAGGAGTTCGAGATCGGCGTGCATGCGATGCTCCTAACTTGCTATTTCTGCAAACTGGATTGCAAGAATAACAAGTTCGGCGCAACCTTGAATCATGCAGACTTCAAAGTGGGACGCAATCATCATCGGGTCGGGGCCGGCTGGCCTCGCGGCGGCACAGCTGCTGGGGCGCTCGCGCCGCCGCACGCTCGTGCTCGATTCGGGCAGTGGGCGTAATCGCTTCGCCGAGCACATGCACGGCGTCGTTGGCTTCGACGGTGCCGAGCCCGCCGCGCTGCGCGTTCGGGGTCGCGACGAGGCCGCCGCTTACGGCGTCGAGTTCCGCTCGGCCGAGGTTGCCACGGTGCGCGATCGTGGCGATGCCCTCGAGGTCGTGACCCGCGACGCATCGGTGCGTACCCGGTCGCTCGTTGTGGCGACCGGGCTCACCGACGTGCTGCCGAACGTGCCCGGTCTGCGCGAGCGCTGGGGGCTGTCAGTGCTGCACTGCCCGTACTGCCACGGCTATGAGGTGCGCGACCAGCGTCTCGGCGTGCTCGTGACGAGCGAGGCGGCGCTGCATCAAGCCCAACTGGTGCGTCAACTGAGCGAACGCGTGACGGTGTTCGTCGGCGGCGCACGCGACGCGGCGGGGGAGCTCGTGGTGCCTGCGGTCTCGTTACCTGATGAGGTCGCGCATCGCCTGCGCGCGCGTGGCGTCGAGGTCGTCGCCGACGCCGCGGTTGTGGCGTTCTCGGGTGACGAGCTGGCGCTCGAGCAGATTCAGCTCGAGGACGGCCGTTCGATCGACGTCGACGCGGTGTTCGCCGCCGGTGCGGTCGTGCCGCACGATGGCATGCTCGCCGGGCTCGAACTCGTGCGTGACGAGACGCCGTTCGGCTCGGTCATCAAGGTCGACCAGGCCGGACTCACCAGCCACCCGCGCGTGTGGGCGACCGGCAACGTCGTCACCCCGATGGCGAACGTGCCGATGTCGCTCGGCAGCGGCACCATGACCGGCGCGATCGTGAACTGGTTCCTCGTCGAGGAGGATGGCGAACGCGCCGTCGCCGCCGAGTACTGGGAGGCGAAGTACGGCGGCGAGCGCGTCTGGTCGGGGCGCGTCAACCGTGTGCTTGAGGACGTCGCGGCCACGCTGCCAGCGGGACGCGCGCTCGACCTCGGCTGCGGCGAGGGCGCGGATGTGCTATGGCTCGCAGCCTGTGGCTGGGATGCGACGGGCATCGATCTCTCGTCGAGCGCGGTGGCGCGGGCGCAGGCCGCGGCGGCCGAGGCCGGGGTGAGCGGTGCCACGTTCATCGCCGCTGATGTTGGCGATGCGCTCGAGCAGCTGTCGGGCCAGGAGTTCGATCTCGTGACCGCGAGCTTCTTCCAGTCGCCCGTCGCGCTCGCCCGCACGGCCGTGCTGCGGACCGCTGCCGAGCGCATCCGCCCCGGGGGCCGACTGTTGTTGACCTCGCACGCCGCGCCGCCCGCCTGGGCTGCCGAGCGTGCCGGTGCCGGGCATGGTGGGGCTGGCGCTGGCGCTGGCGCTGGCGCTGGCGCTGGAGCCGGGCACGGGCCGGGCCACTTCATTCAGCCCGACGACGAACTCGCGGCGCTCGATCTCGACCCCTCGGGCTGGGAGGTCGAGGTGGCCGAGCGGCGCCCGCGCGAGATTGCCGCGCCCGACGGCACGCCGTCGACGATCGATGACTCGGTCCTCATGCTGCGGCGCCGCGGTGGCGAGACGGCCTAGGCTGCGACGGTGACGCGCACCTGGTTTGCCCAGGGGTCGTCGAAGGTGACCGAGCGGCCGTCGTTGCGTGCATCGACGCCGTAGTGGCGCATCCGCTCGGTCAATGTGCCGACCTCGTCGAGCGTCGGCACGACGATATCGACCTCACCGAGCCCGAGTGTCGGCTGGCGGCGGCCGGCACCGCGGCTGTTCCAGATGTTCATCGCCATGTGGTGGTGGTAGCCGCCGGCGCTGACGAAGAGGGCCGCGCCGCGGAAGTCGTTGGTCGTGTCGAAGCCGAGCTGGTTGACGTAGAACTCGCGGGCCGACTCGAGGTCGCCGACGCTGAGGTGCACGTGGCCGACGGTGGCGTCGCCGACGTTCGGCGCCGCCACGGTTGCCGCGGTGAGGTGTTCGCGGAGGTAGGCGTTGGGGTCGAGAACGAGGGTGTCCATCTCGACCTGGCCGTGGACCCATGACCACTCGGTGCGGTCGCGGTCCCAGTAGAGCTCGACGCCGTTGCCCTCGGGGTCGTCGAAGTAAAACGCGCGACTCACGAGGTGGTCGGCGCTGCCGGTGAACTGGCCGGGGTACTGCTGTGCGGTCGAGTAGACGGATGCTGCGAGCGCGGCCTCGGTGTCGAACAGGATGGCCGTGTGGAAGAGCCCGGCCTGGTGTGGCGCGGCGTGCTTCAACGCAGGGGAGTGCTTGAGCATCACGAGGGTCTTGGCGCCGCGACCGAGGTAGGCGGTGTCGCCCTCCTGTGCGAGGAGGTCGAGCGCGACGCCGTCGCGGTAAAAGCGGATCATCGCGTCGAGGTCGACGAACAGCGTGACGGCACCCATGGTGGTATCGGCGGCAAGTTTCTCGTTCATAACACCCCAAACACTTGCAGTTACAACTATCCAAGTCAATCCCGAATGCAGTTGAGTGGTCGTTTTTTGTAGTTCTGGCGGTGCCAGAACTACAAAAAACGACCACTCAACTGCTAGGGGCGACCGGAGGGGGCGTTAGCTGGGCTGGCGCTCCAGGGTGTGGCCGTCGGCCTCGGCGTGGAGCTCCTGCTCGTGGTCGAGCCAGGTGCGACCGTGGTTCTTGAGGAAGAAGACGTAGACGACGAGCGAGGCGGCGATGACGGCCGTCACGTAGACGATGAATATCGGTACCTGCTCGGCCGCGCCGGCCGCCTGGTAGAGCACGGGCGCCGTGCCGCCGAAGATCGAGTTCGCCATGGCGTAGCCAAAGCCGACGCCAAGCGCGCGGATGTGCGACGGGAACAGCTCGGCCTTCACGACCGCGTTGATCGAGGTGTAGCCGGTAAGGATGACGAAGCCACCGACGAGAATCGCGAAGGCCGTGAATGCGCTCGTCTGCTGCGGCAGCAGGGTGAGCAGCACCCACGTGTAGAGCACGCCGCCGATGCCGAAGAACACGAGCAGTGTCTTGCGACCGATGATGTCGGAGATCCAGCCGCCGAGCGGCTGCAGCAGCATCAGGATCGTCAGGGCGATGAGGTTGATGACGGTGCCCGTGATGACGTCGTCGCCGGCGAACGCCGACTTCACGATCGCTGGCCCGGTAACCGAGTAGGTGTAGAACGCGACCGTGCCACCCATGGTGACGAGGAAGCAGAGCAGCAGCGGGCGCCACTGGTTCACGAGCAGCTCGCGCATCGAGCCCGAGGCCTTTGCACCGCCCGCCTTCGTTTCGGCGATGACCTCGGCCGAGAGCGACTCGTCCATGGTGCGACGCAGCCAGAACACGACGAGCGCGGCGACGCCGCCGATGCCGAACGCGATGCGCCAGCCCCACTCGGAGATCGCCTGGGTGTCGAGCGTGAGCACCATGATGAGCAGCGTCGTCTGTGCGAGCACGTGGCCACCGACGAGGGTGACGTAGTGGAACGACGAGAGGAAACCGCGGCGGCCGGGAATCGCGGCCTCGGACATATAGGTCGCGCTCGTGCCGTACTCGCCACCGGTGGCGAAGCCCTGCAGCAGGCGGCAAAGAATGAGGATGACCGCGGCGCCGATGCCGATCGTCTCGGCGGTCGGGGTGATCGCCACGGCAAACGAACAGATCGCCATGATCGTCACCGACACGGTGAGTGCTTGCTTGCGGCCGTGACGGTCGGCATAGCGACCAAAGAACCACGAGCCGATCGGGCGCATGAGGAAGGTCACCGCGAAGATGGCCCACACGTAGATGGTCGAGTTCTTGTCGTCGGCATCGAAGAACTGTGACTCGAAGTAGGTCGCGAACACTGAGTAGACGTAGACGTCGTACCACTCGACAAGATTGCCGGTCGAACCCTTCAGGGTATTGGAGATAGATCGCCGCAGCGATGCTGCGGGCGCGGTTGTCGTCGACATGCGTGTCCTATCGGATGCGGGGTTGTGCGGGTCTTGCGCCACCGTCGACATCTGCGTCCACGGTGGCGCTTGGCTACCGTATCGAGGCGCAGAACGGCCCGCCGGGAATCCTTACGGGGCCTTAACACGCACTCGCCGAGTGCTGGTGCCGCATAAGATGACACTCATGCGAGTGCTGGTGGTTGAGGATGACGCCTCGGTCGCGGCCGCGCTCACCGCGGTGCTCCAGCGGGCCGAGCATCAGTGCGCGCACGTGACCTCCGGCGCCGGACTCCTCCAGAGCTATCAGGGCGCCGACGTGGTGCTGCTCGACCTCGGCCTCGACGACATGGATGGGCTTGAGGCGTTGCGACTGCTGCGATCGCGCAGCGAGGTGTCGGTGATCGTCGTCACGGCGCGAGGCGACGAGCGCTCGACCGTGGTCGCGCTGCGTCGGGGCGCCGACGACTACCTAATCAAGCCGGTGCGCGTGCATGAACTGCTCGCCCGCATCGAGGCGGTGCGCCGTCGCTACGTGCAGCGGCAGCCGGATGCGCAGGAGATTCGCGCGGGCTCGGTCGCGGTCGATCTCGGCGCGCGGAGCGCCACGGTCGACGGCGCGGAAATCTCGCTGACGCCGACGGAGTTCTCGCTGCTGGCGGAACTTGCGCGCAACGTGGGTGCGGCCGTGAGTCGGCCCGAGCTCGTGCGCGGGGTGTGGGGTCCCGAGTATCCCACGAGTTCGCGCGCAGTTGACGTGCACCTCGCGCAGTTGCGACAGAAGCTGCCGCCCGGCACCATCACCACCCTGCGCGGCTTCGGCTATCGCTTTGAGGCGGCGCCGTGAGGCGTCGGGTGCTCATCCCCTCGGTGCTTCTGGGCCTCATCACGGTGATCGTGATTCTTGTGACGGCCGGCCATGGAATCGCCGTGACGCGCACCCACGAGGCGACGCTGCAGCGCATGGCGGCGATGAACGAGATCGTCAGCCGAGCCGAAATCGCGGTGACGGCGGGCGATACGGGCCAACTCCAGAGCTACCTTGACCGCTTCGCCGAAACCTATGGCGATGCCGTTGCCGTCATTGACGGCCGCGGTGTCGTGCTGGCCGACTCCGGTGGCCTCGACACGCACCGCGACGACGTCACGACGCTCGCGCTGTCGGCGGGCCGTTCCGTGCCCCGGCTGACGATCCCGACCATCCGCCCCTGGAGCGATTCGACGGCGCTGCTTGCAGCGCCCTTCGAGGGGCTCCCGGGCGTGACCGCCGGTGCCGTCGTCGTCGAGACGAATCTCGTCGAGGCCCGCACCGACGTGACGACGTCATGGGCGCTCATCACAATGATCGGTTTCGTGCTGCTCGGCGCGCTGCTGCTCGCGCTCTACCGCTGGACGAACTGGATCTTGCGGCCCGTGCACGCGCTCGACCGGGCAACGCACGCGATTGAAGAACATCGGGCCGTGAGCCTGCCCGAGCGGTCTGGGCCGCCCGAACTGCGCCGGCTCGCGCGCTCGTTCGCCCGCATGGCCGGCAGCGTCGAGGATGCGCTCGAGCAGCAGCGCGGCTTCGTCGCCGAGGCCTCGCACCAGCTTCGTAACCCGCTCGCGGCCATTCGGCTGCGCATCGACGGCCTGCCGCCGAGCGAAGAGACGCGCGCCGTTGACGGCGACCTCGATCGTCTCGAGCACATCGTTGACCGGATGCTCGTGCTCGCGAATGCCTCGCACCGCGCGACGGCGGCCGCGAGCGGCGAGGCGCCGACGAGCATGACCCAGCAGCTCGACCTCACCGATCGGGCGAACGCGGCCGAGGTGGTCGCAGCTGCGCACGCGCCGGACGGGCTGCGCATCCGAGCAATCGCGGGGGAGCGCGTTCCGGTGCTCGGCGCGTTCGGCGACCTCGTCGAGATCACCGAGATTCTGCTCGAGAACGCGGCGAAGTACGCGGGCGGGGCGCCGACCGTGACCGTGTCGCTGCGCGACGAAGCGGGCAGCACCGTGCTCGAGGTAGGTGACGATGGCACCGGGCTCGAGACCGACGATCTCGCGCAGGCCGGTAACCGCTTCTGGCGGTCCGATCGCCATCGTGGCTTGCCCGGGACCGGACTCGGGCTCGCGATCGTGCGCCAACTCGCGCTCGCGCACGATGGTGAGATGCGTGTACTCCGATCTGCCGCGGGCGGTCTCCTCGTGCGCGTCGAGGTGGTGCCGCAGTGAGCGGGCTGACGAGACGCGGATTTCTCGTGGCGGTCGGCACCGTCGCGCTGCTCGGCGTAAGCGGGTGTGGCCGGCGGCGCGAGGCGACGCCGCTCGCGATGGCGAGCGGTGAGGCAGGCGGAACTTACTTGCAGTTCGGCGCGCTGCTGCGGGATGCCGCCGCGAGGGCAGGGGTTGCTGAGCTCGAGGTACGCGCGACAAAGGGGAGCTTCGACAACCTTGAACAGCTCGTGTCGGGCCGCGCCGACCTCGGCATCGCCCTCGCCGACTCGGTGGCCTCGCGCGACGACGACCTCGTCGCCATTGGCCGCGTCTATCAGAACTATCTGCAGTGCGTCGTGCGCCACGACAGCGACATCGTCGCGCTCGCTGATCTGCGCGGGCACCGTGTGGGCGTTGGTGCACCGAGCTCGGGCGCGGCCTACACCGCGCGACTGATTCTCGAGGTAGCGGGTCTGCGCGAGGGTGACGACGCGGTCGACGAGGTTGAGCTTGGCATCCAAGCGGCGAGCGATGCGCTCGTGGCGGGGGAGATCGACGCGCTGTTCTGGTCGAGCGGCATTCCCGCGCCGGTGATTAGTGAGCTCACGGCGTCGCCGGGCGTGCGATTTGTCGAGTTGACGGATGCGCTGCCCGGGCTCGATGAGCAGCATCCGGGCAGTTACTTGGCGACCGCGCTGCCGTCGGGCGCGTACGGGAGCTCGGCCGAGACCCCGACAGTGGGGACGCCGAACTACCTGCTCGCGAGGCCCGACCTCGCGGACGAGGTCGCCGCCGGGCTCGTCGACGTGCTCATCGCCGATGCGGAGCGCCTCGTGCCCGCGGGCTCGGTCGGCGTGCAATACCTCACTTCGGCGAACCTCATCGACACGGCGCCGGTGCCGCTCCATCCGGCCGCCGCGGCCCGCTACCGCCACCACTACGGCTGAGGGGGTTGAGTGGTCGGTTTTTGTAGTTTTGGCACCGCCAGAACTACAAAAACCGACCACTCAACCCCCTTCAGAAGTGGGGGCCGTGCAAGGTTTTTGACGCGTCGCGGAATACCCGCTGGGGGTATATGGTTGGACTCGAGCAGGTACCCAGTGGGGGTATCGAAACGCGAGGAGGAACTCCAATGACTTCGAATGACTACCAGGTAACCGGTATGACCTGCGGCCACTGCGAACTGTCGGTTCGCGAAGAGGTCAGTGAGATCCCTGGCATCAAGGACATCCAGGTCAGCGCCCAGACCGGCAAGCTCAGCGTTACCGCCGATGGCGACATCGACGACGCGAAGGTGCTCGCTGCGGTCGAGGAGGCCGGCTACTCGGCGGTGCGCGTCTAACGTACGCGTCAGGAAAGCTCGCGAGCGACGACGCGCGCAGCCCGACCGTTCGCGTTCTGGCCACAGCCCCTCGAGCCGGTCGTCGTACGAAAGCTGAGAAAGTAGGAAGAGGATGAGCACATCAGCTCCCACCACGGGAGGCCCGGCTATCGAACTCGAAATCGGCGGCATGACCTGTGCTTCCTGCGCGAACCGGATCGAGCGGAAGCTGAACAAGCTCGATGGCGTTGCTGCCACGGTCAACTACGCCACTGAGAAGGCCAAGGTCACAGTGCCGCCCGACTACGACCCTGCACTGCTGGTCGCCGAGGTCGAGAAGACCGGCTACACGGCAACCCTGCCGAAGCCGAAGAACCCCAGGGGGACTCCTGAAGGCGGCGACAGCGAGACCGAGGAAGATCGCGAGCTCACCTCGCTTCGGCACCGCCTGATCGGCTCGGTCGTGTTGACGGTTCCCGTGATCGCGATGGCAATGATTCCCGCGCTGCAGTTCCCGTACTGGCAGTGGCTCTCGCTGACCCTCGCGGCGCCGGTGATCATCTGGGCGGCCTGGCCGTTCCATAAGGCCGCGTGGATCAACCTCAAGCACGGCGCCGCGACGATGGACACGCTCATTTCGATGGGCACCTTGGCCGCGCTGCTCTGGTCGGTCTATGCCCTCTTCTTCGGTACTGCCGGCATGCCTGGGATGACGCACGCGTTCGAGTTCACAATTGCCCCGTCCGACGGCGCGGCGAACATCTACCTCGAGGTCGGCGCGGGCGTGACCATGTTCATCGTCGCCGGCCGCTACTTCGAGAAGCGTTCGAAGCGCCAGGCCGGTGCCGCGCTCCGCGCCCTGCTTGAGCTCGGCGCGAAGGACGTCGCGGTGCTGCGTGACGGCGTCGAGGTGAAGATTCCGACGAACGAGCTCGCCGTCGGCGATGAGTTTGTCGTTCGCCCGGGCGAAAAGATCGCGACCGACGGCGTCGTGACTTCGGGCGCATCCGCGGTCGACGCGTCGATGCTCACGGGCGAGTCCGTGCCGGTCGAGGTTCGCCCCGGCGACCCGGTGACCGGCGCGACGGTCAACGCCGGCGGTCGCCTCGTGGTGCGCGCCACCCGCGTCGGTTCTGACACGCAGCTCGCCCAGATGGCGAAGCTGGTCGAGGACGCGCAGACGGGTAAGGCCGAAGTACAGCGGCTCGCCGACAGAATCTCGGGCGTCTTCGTGCCGATCGTCATCGTGATCGCCATCGCCACGCTTGCAGCCTGGCTCGTCGGTGGCCACCCCATTGCCGCGGCCTTCACCGCCGCGGTTGCGGTGCTCGTCATTGCCTGCCCGTGCGCCCTGGGGCTCGCGACCCCGACCGCGCTGCTCGTCGGCACGGGCCGTGGCGCCCAACTGGGCATCCTCATCAAAGGCCCTGAGGTACTCGAATCGACTCGCAAGGTCGACACGGTCGTGCTCGACAAGACGGGCACCGTCACGAGCGGCAAGATGACGCTCACCGAGGTCATCACCGAGCCAGGCGTCGACCGCGCGGAACTACTGCGGTTCGCGGGCGCGCTCGAAGACTCCTCGGAGCACCCGATCGCCCAGGCGATCGCCAAGGGCGCGACACAGGAGGTCGGTCAGCTGCCGACGCCCGAGGACTTCGCGAACGTCGAAGGCAAGGGCGTGCAGGGCATCGTCGACGGCACCGCCGTCGTGATCGGCCGCGAGTCGCTGCTCGCCGACTGGGCACAGCAGCTGTCGCCGCAGCTCGCGGAGGCGAAGGCGCGAGCCGAAGACGAGGGCAAGACCGTCGTCGCGATCGGCTGGGATGGGCAGGCTCGCGGCCTACTCGTAGTCGCCGACACCGTCAAGCCGACGAGCGCGGAGGCGATCCGCGGGCTCAAGGCGCTTGGGCTGACGCCAGTGCTGCTCACCGGTGACAACGAGGTGGTGGCCCGCCAGATTGCCGCCGAGGTTGGCATCGACGACGTCATTTCCGAGGTACTGCCGAAGGACAAGGTCGACGTCGTCACCCGCCTGCAGGGTGAGGGCAAGGTCGTCGCGATGGTCGGGGACGGTGTGAACGACGCCCCGGCGCTCGCGCAGGCCGACCTGGGCCTCGCGATGGGCACCGGCACCGACGTCGCGATCGAGGCCTCCGACATCACGCTCGTGCGTGGCGACCTGCGGGCCGCGGTCGACGCCATCCGCCTCTCGCGCAAGACGCTCGGCACGATCAAGACGAACCTGTTCTGGGCCTTCGCTTACAACGTCGCCGCGATTCCGCTCGCAGCGCTCGGCATGCTCAACCCGATGCTCGCGGGTGCGGCGATGGCGTTCTCGAGCGTCTTCGTCGTCGGCAACAGCCTTCGCCTGCGTGCCTTCAAGAGCGTCGCCTCGAAGTAACCCCTACCCTCGAAGTCAGTATTCGTTCCTACCGGAACGACAGAGTGAAGGACCAGCCATGTCAGTCGAAATCGACTCCCGCGAGCACCACCACGGCTACATCAGCGACAAGGGCCGCTACCTCAGCCGCATGAAGCGCATCGAGGGGCAGGCCCGCGGCATCGCGAAGATGATCGATGACGAAAAGTACTGCATCGACATCCTCACGCAGGTTTCGGCCCTCACCCGCGCCCTTCAGGGCGTTGCCACCGGCCTCCTCGATGACCACCTGAAGCACTGCGTGCTCGACGCCGCGAAGCTGAGTGACGAGGCCGCCACCGAAAAAATCGAGGAAGCCACCGAGGCGATCCGTCGTCTAGTCCGCTCCTAACGAGCGCGCGAAGGGGGTTGAGTGGTCAGTTTTTGTAGTTCTGGCACCGCCAGAACTACAAAAACTGACCACTCAACCCCCTCAACGGGTTAGTCGAGGGTGTCGGAGAGCTCGAGCCAGCGTTCCTCGAGGGCGGCAGCCTCGTCGTCGAGCGAGGTGATGGCGGCCATCTCCGCCGCGAGCAACTCGTAGTTCGACTGGTCGAGGTCGGCGAGCTTGGCCCGCGCATCCGTCGACTGCTGCTGCAATCGTTCGATGCGGCGCTCGAGTGACGCGAGTTCCTTCTCGGCCGCGCGCAGTTCGGCACCCGACAGGCCCGACGTGGCGGATCCGGTGATTGCGCTCGCCTGCGCGGGGTTCGACGCCGAGGCCGTCATCGGCTTGCCTGCGCCGGCATCGCGCAGCGACAGATACTGGTCAACGCCACCCGGCAGATGGCGCAACCCACCGTCAATCACGGCGTACTGCTGGTCGGTCACACGCTCGAGCAAGTAGCGGTCGTGCGAGACGACGATGATCGTGCCCGGCCAGGTGTCGAGGAGGTCCTCCATCGCCGCGAGCATGTCGGTGTCGAGGTCGTTCGTCGGCTCACCCAGCAGCTAGATGGCAGATGCAAGAGGAGCACCTGTCTGTCATGGAGACTCGACTACCCACCCGACCACCGGCTTCCGAGATCAAGGCTCTCATATACACGCGAGCCTCGATGGATCGTCACTACCTCATGCGCTCGACCGACGATCAGGAGACGGACTGCCGCGCCTGGTGCGCGCAGCAGACGTGGAATGTCGGCAGGGTCATCACCGATGCCAATCGATCTGCATCGAAGTGGCGCACCCGCGAGCGTGAGGGGTTCGAGGAGGCTCTCCACCTGATCGCCTCCAAGAAGTATGACGCGTTCGTGACGTGGGAGCCCTCCCGCGCCGGACGTGAGCTACTGGCGTACGTGCAACTGCGTGCGGCTTGTCAGGAAGCCGGTGTGCTCTACCTGACGAAGGGCCGGGTCTATGACTTTTCCCGCCATGACGACAGCTTCATGATGGGGCTGGAGTTCCTCACTGCGGAGAAGGACGCCGCGGTGATCCGGGACCGGCAGCTGCGCACTGTGCGGCTCAACGCGCAGAAGGGTCGCCCACACGGTCGGCTCCCCTACGGGTACCGCAGGGTGTATGACGAGCAGACGCGTGCGCTGGTTCGTCAGGAGATCGACCCGGGAAAGGCCTCGATCATCATCACGGCCGTCGATGAGATTCTGGACGGGGTCTCGATCAACAACATCGTGACTCGCCTGAATCGCGCGGGGGTGCCGACCCCGATGAAGCCGACGTCCGACCAGTCGCGAGGTTGGATGAGCTCAACCCTGCGCCAACTCATCAAGAGTCCAACGATTGCGGGCCTGCGCATGTATCAGGGCGAGGTCATCGGTGAAGCGGACTGGCCGGCGATCGTTCCGGTCGAAAAGTGGGAGAAGGTCAACCAGATCCTTGCGGACCGGGCTCGCCGTACTCGGTACGTGGAGGAAGGCAACCATAGTCACCCCAGGTGGCTGCTGTCATTCATTGCCAGGTGCGGCTTCTGTTCGCACCCCTTGGTGCGCATTCATGGTGCCGTGGATCGCAAGCGGACTGGGATGCCTCGAGACAACTACATCTGCGGGAAAGTGGGGTGCCGGAAGGTCAGTATCGACATTCCCTACACGGACGCTTACGTCACCGGCGCACTACTTGGTTGGCTGTCCAAGCCTGAGAGCCTAGCGGTCATTCTGGGCCCGGACGACAACTGGAACGAGCGGGTCCGCGAAGCCCAGGACCATGTCGCAGCACTGCGCAGGCGCCTCGCCGACGCAGCGGGCGAGTATGCACAGGGCCGGATCAGCATGACGATGCTGGCCGATGTCGAGGAACGCCTCAAGCCCGAGATCGAACGTGCCGCGAAAGCCGCCGTTCCCCCGGTCGCCGACAGGCAACTCCTCGCACTGATCCAGACGAAGGATCTGGATGCCGCATGGGAAGCTCTCGACCTGGTCGAGAAGCGCCGCATGCTCAAGATGCTGCTCGACATCCGGATCGAGAAGGCCAAGACCATGGGCGGCCGCTTTGATCCGGCACGGATCAAGATCACTCCTCGGTTCTCGGTTCCCGAGACATATCAATGGAGGCGACCAGAATCGTCCTGACCGCTGCGCCCTGACGGTCAGTCGGCGGTAGGAACGACGCGCCGAGCTCTCGCCCCAGCTCCTGGAGCCGCGAGAGCTCGGCGCTCGTCTGCTGAGCTGCGGTACTCATCGCAGTTCCCCGGTGCGCGGATCGGCGCCTGCGAAGAAGGCGTCCTCGGCGGCGCGGCGTTCGGCGACTCGTGCGGCGACGTACTCGACGAAGTCGGCATCGCGGTCGGCGACGAACACGTCCTCGACCGGGTCGGCGGGGTCCTCGCCGGGCCAGGTCGTCTGCCTGGTTGGCCGGTCGCGGTCCAGGCGGGTACCGGAGGCGGCGACCCATTCGCGCAGCCTGGCGCGGGCGTCGGCGAAGTCGCGATGCCACCCGAACGGGGCACTGCCGTTCTGCTCGGGGTGGTAGGCACACAGCCAGTGCAGATGCAGCGCTGAGAGCTCCCAGACGAGTTCGTCGTGGCGGTGCCAGAACGGTGGGATGACGCTGGCGGGCAGCCCGTAGGTGCGGCGTGTCGTCTCGACCCACCGGTTCAGGGCGTACCACTCCTTTTCGAGTTCGTCGGCGCGCAGCAGGTACCAGTTCACTGGGTGCGGCGGGCCGGGGTCCTCCTCGTCCTCGTCTTCGAGCATCCCCTCGTCGTCGAGGTCGAGCTCGTCCTCGGGCAGCTCCTCCACGGCGGGCTCACCGGGGGTCTCGTGGTCGCGGTCGTCGGTCATGATCGGGACTCCTCGGTGCTCACAGGCCCATGTCCGGCGACTGCCGGTCGGGCCGGTACTCGGGCGCGGCGAACGCGGCAGGCGTCTGCTGCTGCGCCACCTGCCGTTCCGGCTGCTCGGGAACACCGGAACCGGCGGACTGCTGGGCTGCGTCACGTTCGACGGTGGGTCGCTGGGCCTGTTCGCGGCGCGGGGTGCGGTCGACCTCGTAGGTGGTGCGGGCCATGTCGTGACCGAGCGCGGTCGCGACGAACCGCTGCTTCGTCTCGCCGGTGCTCTTGGACTGGTAGTCCTCCATGCGCCCCTCGGCGATGAAGAAGTCGTTCTTGGCGAGTTGCTTGTAGGCGCGCACGGCGACGCCCTTGTAGGCGACGAGGTCGTGGTAGGTGTTCGGCAGACGGGTGTAGGTGCCGTCGTCCTCGTAGTCCCAATGACGCTGCTCGACCTTCGCGTAGAACGCCGCTTTGCCCTTCTGAGTGGTGCCCAGCGTCGGCTCGGACTTGATGCGTCCCTTGAAGGACTCGCGGACATCCGCGCCCTGCTCGGGCTGGGTCTCGGGGCCGGTTCCTGGGTTCTCGTGCTCGGCCATCGTGCTGCTCCTGTCTTCCTGATGCGGCCACCTGTCGTGGCGGCCGTCGTGACAGGCAGGTGCACACGAGCTGTCCCGGACCTACCGAGGCGGGTCGGGGCGGCGCAGCAGCGCCTCGATCTCGGCCCGGTCGGTCTTGAGCTGGTCGGCGTCGGCGCGAGCGGGCCAGGCGCGCAGATCGGTGACGATCGGCGGGGCCGCACGCAGCAGGGTCACCGCGGTGCCGAACGGGAGGGTCCGCAACCGGTCGGGCGGGAAGATCGCGACCCTGCGCACGGAGCGCTGGTTCTGGCGAGTGCCGTGATCACCGAGGGTGATCGAGTCGGTGTACTCATCACGTTCACCGATCAACGTGGACAGGTCTTGAAGGTCTTTGCTGTTCGAAGCCCCGCCGAGAAGAATCTTCACGATGGAGGCGTCCCAGATCGCGCCGGCCTGGTTCTCCGACCACTTGTCGCGCGCCTGCGCGAGAGACTGGAGCACGGGCAAACAGGTGATTCCGGTGCCACCGCCCTCGGCCATCAGCGTCGGCAACGACGGCAGCGGGGCGAGGTTGCCGATCTCATCCAACGCCAGCAGCAGTGGCGGGTCGAGACGGGCTCCGGGTGAGCGTGCCGCGATCCGCCGGGCGGTCTCCACGAGATCCTCCACCAACGCGGCGACCAGTGCTGCGGAGGCTCCGGCTCCAGCACCGGTCGCGAGGAGGAACAGGGTGCCCCGATCACGGATGAACGCTTCGGGGTCGAACTCCTCCCCGGGGCCGGGGCTGACGGCATCGAGCACCCGCGGGTCAGCGAGAGCACCGAGGGCCAGAGAGACGCCCTGCCAGATCGAATCGCGGGTCCTGGGGTCGGCGTCGATCATGGATTCCAGCGAGTCCGCCCACCCCGTGGCCGCGTCCGGGCTGTTGGTGAGGATCGCGACGGCCTCCGCCGCAGCCGAGGGGTCCAGGGTCCAGCGGAACAGCTCCGCCGGGGAACGCCCATCAAGAGCAGCGGCGTGCAGCAGAGCCTGCAGCGCAGTCCTCGTCTTGCCTTCCCAGAATCCGCCAGACTCCACCCCGCCGGCAGACAGGCCGGTGGCCGAGGCGAGGCCGGTAGCGCGGATCATCGCGGTGAGAGGGTCGGCGCAGCCACGCACGGGCGACCAGCGCATCCCCGCCGGGACGCCCTCGGCCAGGTGCTGGGGGTCGAACACTGCGACCGGGCCGTGCTTCTCTCTCGCGCGCAGGGTCGCGGTGAGGTTGTCCGGGCGGGTGCTGGTGGCGATCACCGCCCCCGGCGCGTCGAGGATCGCGGGGATTACCACGTGCAGGCCCTTGCCGGAGCGGGGTGGTCCGATGAGCAGGATCGAGTCCTCGACGCTGGCCCACACCTCCCGGCCCCGGCACATCCCGAGTCGGTAGCCGACATCCGCCGGGGTCGGCTTGGAGAGAGAGGGTCGCAAGTTCCCGGCGCGGGTGAGCAGCGCCGTAGGTGAGGCGACCGTGGCCACCTCGTGGCGGGTCGCGACTCCGGCGGTTGTGTGCGGGTCGACCTCGGTCTTGCGGGCGTGACGGCGCAGCCGCGTCCACACCCAGCAGCCGCCGGCGACCAGCCCGGCCAGCAGCACGACGGTCACGGCCCAGTAGGCGACCGCGCTCATCCCTGGCGCGTCGAGCGCGGCGGCAGGATCACCGGGCCGGAACAGCACCGAGATGCCGGAGGCGGGCCCAGCGGCGGGCTGGTCGGTGCCGGTGAGGAACGCGGCCACCGATCCGGCGCCGCGCAGGATCAGGGCGAGGCCGAACAGTCCGACCAGCCCGATCATCGCGGCGTTGGTCAGCTCGTCGCCGAAACTGCCGCTCTGGCGGCCCTGCGGGACGCTCATCGCAGCCTGCGCGCCACGACCGTGCCGGAGACGCGCCCGACCAGCAGCACCTCTCCGGCATCCCCGACCCGTCGCGGATCGAGCAGCCCCCGTGCAGTGCCGTCGCCGGCCGCGTCGGTGTCGGAGACGAGCACGGTGCAGGCGATGTCCTCCCCGGCGACGAACCCCTCCCCGGTGACCTCGATCAGCGCCGGCACCGCCTTGGGCCGTCTCGTCTTTGGGGCCGGCTCGGGTGCAGGGTCGGCGCGGCGTGGTTGTGCGGCGACGAGTTCGGTGAAGCTCGTGCCGTCGGCCTCGTGCACCTCCACCCGCACCGGCACCGCACGCTCCTGGCTGGCGTGGTCGATGATCTGCGGGAACGCGGCCCGCGACCACGGCCGCTGGTCGTCGTCGGGCGGATACACGGTGCCGTCGATCATCACGGTCATCGACCCGTCGGCGTGGATATCGAGGATCACGGTGCGCATCGACACCGGCACCGGCTCAGGGAGATTCGCATGTCGTCTCATGCCGGCCAGGTGCACAATCCCGTACCCGCACCGTTCATCCTGGCTGCTGCTGGCGCAGCTGCCGGGCCTCGTCCAGCACACGACGGCAGGGTTCCCTCACCCATACGCCGCTGTTAGTATCTGCGTATGGATGCAGATAAGCAGATGTGCGGCATGGATCCCGCGTCGGAATACGTCGATCTCGCCGCGGAGGTCTTGGGACTGTTGTCCGATCCGACGCGGATCAGGATCGTGCTGGCCCTGCGCCAGGCCGACGAGTTGCCGGTGAACGCGCTGGCGGAACTGGTCGGGAAGAAGCCCTCGGGGGTGTCGCAGCATCTGGCCCGACTACGGATGGCGCGGATGGTCACGACCCGGCAGGAGGGCACGAGCGTGCTCTACCGCCTCACCGACGAACACGCGGTCGCCCTGGTGGTCGAGGCGATCAAGCAGGCCGAGCACGCGGTCGCGAACGGGCAGATCCCGCCCCACCACCACGCACCCCGGCAGTAGTAGCCCGTTCGTCGCACAAACTCTCGTTCGTTAGGCCTCGTCTCATGCTTGCTGTCCTGCGCAATCCCACCTACGCGAAACTGTTCAGCGCGCAGGTCATCGCGCTGCTGGGCACGGGCCTGCTCACCGTCGCGCTCGGACTGCTCGCCTTCGAAATCGCCGGCGGCGACGCCGGCGTGGTGATGGGTGTGGCGATGACGATCAAGATGGTGGCCTACGTCGCCGTCTCCCCCCTCACGACGGCACTCACCACCCGTCTCAAGAGAAAGCCACTACTCATCGGGACCGATCTCATCCGGGCTGGGGTCGCGCTCTCGCTGCCGTTCGTGACCGAGGTGTGGCAGATCTATGTGCTGATCTTCCTGTTGCAGTCCGCATCGGCGACGTTCACGCCCGCGTTTCAGGCCGTGATCCCGTCCGTGCTCCCGGACGAGGGACAGTACACACGTGCCCTGTCGCTGTCGCGGCTCGCCTACGACTTGGAGTCGCTGGTGAGCCCGATGCTCGCCGCCGCCTTACTGACGGTCGTCAGCTTCCACAATCTCTTCGCTGGCACCGTGGTCGGGTTCCTTGCCTCTGCGACCCTGGTGCTTGTCTCCCGCTTTCCTCGCTTCGAGGCTCCCGCTCCGGCGCCGTTCTTCGATCGCCTCACCCGCGGCGCCCGTGCGTTCTGGGCCAGCCGGGAGCTGCAGGGCCTGATGGCGCTGAACCTCGTCGTGGCGACGACCACGGCGATGGTGATCGTCAACACCACTGTCCTCGTCCTGGGCGATCTGGGCCGCACCCAGTCCGATGCTGCGCTCCTGCTCGCCGCCTACGGAGGCGGCTCCATGATCGTGGCCCTGACCATGCCCAAGCTCTTGGAAGCCGTCTCGGACCGGCGAGTCATGCTCACCGGCGGCATCGCCCTGCCCGTCCTTCTCCTGGCCGGAGCCGGGGTGCTCGCCTGGACCGATGGCACGCCCCAGTGGGTCGGGCTGCTGAGCGTGTGGGCGCTGATGGGGGCGGCAACCTCCACGATCCTCACCCCCTCCGCCAGGCTGCTGCGGCGAGGCAGCACGGAAGAGAATCGGGCCGCGGTGTTCGCCGCGCAGTTCTCCCTGTCCCACGCCTGCTTCCTCATCACGTACCCCCTCGCCGGTGTTCTCGGCGCCGCTATCGGCCTTCCCGCCGTGGCTCTCGTCCTCGTCGGTATCGGCATTCTCGGCGCGGTCCTCGCCACCACTGCTTGGAGCGCTACGTCCCGCACTCTCGTGCAAGCTCACAAGCGATGAGCACAGGGAGCGCTCATGCCCTCCACGACCGCTTCGACAAAGATCGATCCGATCGCTCGTACGGTTGCATCTGTAACGAACATGCGACCCCACAGTCAAGGTCAGAACGTCTGGAGATCCGCGGAATCACGCGGATTCTTACCCTACGCGGGGTTGGTTTTTTCCGGGATCGGACATGCGGCTGGTGGTGTCGAAGAGCTCGTACTCGGCCGGGTGGAGCTGGTGCTGGACGACGAAGGAGCGTTCCTTGATCCGCCACAGCCCTTGTCCGGTGCCCAGCGTCGGCAGCAGCTCGCGCTCGGTGCCGGTCAGTCCAAGGGTCTTCGCGGTCGTGCCCAGCTGGTCGGATTCCTGCCGGTAGATGATGCGGGACTCCGCATTGGCGAGCAGGGAGTTCGCGAGCGAGCGCATGGCCGAGCCCTGGTCGCCGACGTTTTCCAGGTCGGTGAGCTTGTGGAAGATGAGCATGTTGCTGATCCCGTACGCCCTCGCCAGCCGCCAGTGCGCATCCATGCGCTTGAGCAACGCGGGTTCGGACATGAGGCGCCAGGCTTCGTCGTAGATGCACCAGCGCTGCCCGCCGTTCGGGTCCAGCAGCGCCGATTCCATCCACGCGCTGGAGCACGTCATCAACACCGACACCAGCGTGGAGTTCTCGGTGACTCGCGACAGGTCCAGGGACACCATCGGCAGGGTCGGGTCGAACACCTCCGTCGACGGGCCGTCGAACAGGCCGGAGAGGTCCCCAGCCACCAGTCGTCGCAGCGCGTGTCCGACCATGCGGCCGTCCTCGGCCAGCCGCCCGTCAGGGTCGTGGGAGGGAGACAGGAGGTGGTCGACGATCATCGGCAGGATCGGCACCTCGTTCTCCCGTACCGTTTCGGCGAGGGCGGTGTCGATCGCGGTGTGCTCCAGCGGCGACATGGGCCTGGCCAGCACGGTCTCGGTGAGCGCGCCGATCAGGTCGCGGCGGCGGGAGGCGACCGTCGTCTCCCACTCCGCATCGCTGAGCCCGGAGGGGCGGTAGCCCTCGTCGAGGGGGTTGAGGCGGGTGGGCAGGCCGTGGCCGAGCTGGATCGCCCGCCCGCCGACGGCGCGGGCGATCTCAGTGTGCTCGCCTTTCGGGTCACCGGGAACGTAGACCCGCCGCCCGAACGGCAGGCTGCGCGTGTACAGGCTCTTGGCGAGGGAGGATTTGCCGCTGCCGACGATCCCTGCGACCACGACGTTCGGGGCGGTGATGACCCCGGTCTGATACAGCACCCACGGGTCGTAGACGAACGAGCCCCCGGAGTAGAGGTCCTGGCCGACGAACACGCCCGCCGAGCCCAGGCCGCCCTCGGCGAGGAACGGGTACTGGGCCGACAGGGTCGCGGAGGTGTCCTGGTGGCGGGGCAGCCGGAACCGGCCCGGCGTCCGCAACGTTTGCTTGCCGGGCTCCCCGGCGGCGGGCAAATACCGAGTGGCCTTGCGCTCGGCCCGCTCGACCTCGGCCTTGGCTTTCGCTTCCGCGACCTCGCGGCGACGCTGCTCGGCCTGCAACCGGGCCGCGGCCTGGCGGCGCTGCGCCCGCAGCCGTCGCCGCTCGGTGGCCGGGGCGACCAGCACGGAGGTATGTAGGCGTTCCTTCTCGCTCACAGTCCCAACCCCCGCCCCTGACCTCTGCTGGACCCGGCGGGGTGCGGGTCGAACCACGACCCTGCCGGCTGCGCGACCCGCGCCTGCCTCCCCGCGCGCAGGGAACGCCGCGTCGTGTGCTTCGGAACGGTGGTGGGGTGTTCGATGGCGGTGACGGCACCGGTCAGGCGGGTCGTGGTCTCCTCCAGTGCGGTGCCGGCCTGATGGAGCTCGTCACCGATCTGCAGCCCGGTATCCCGTGCGAGGGCCGGGGCGCCGGGGAGGGTGTGGGCGACGGCGATCCGGTCGATCGCCTCCCGCATCGCCGTGGCCGCATCGCGCAGGTCGCCCAGCAGTGTGGCGGTGCCGGGACCCGTGGCCTGCAGTTCACTGTCCGCGGCGAGGTGGCGCAGGTTGCGGGCGGCCTCGGTGGCGAACGCGGCGGGATAGTAGACGGCGGACATGATGGCCTCCCAGGCACGAGAACGACGGGGATGTGGTGCAGGTGCACCCCACCCGCCCGGTCACGGACATGCCGGTGCCGCCGACCCCACAGGGCGGCGGCACCACGGGAGGTAGTCGGGTCAGAGGCCGAGGCCGCGGTCACGCTTGACCGCCGCGACGCCCGGATGCTCGAACCAGGACCCCTCGCTCACCGGCCCACGCCCGGCGGCACTGCCCGCTTCTCGTCCGGTGGCGCGTACCCCGCGATCAGAGAGCGCCGCAGCGGCAGCACCCGCCGCGCCCATCGCAGTCCCGGCCGAGGCGGCACCGCCGGCACTGCCCATGTCGGGGTCCATGGTCGGTGCGGGGGTGTCGGTGTCGAGGCTGTCCTCGGGCGCGATCTGGTGGTGGCGGTAGAGGGCGACGTGGCCGAGGTCCGGGTTGTAGGTCAGCGTGTACTCTCCCGTGCGTGCTTCCTTGTCCAGCGCCCCGATCGGTGGGGTGTCGTAGACGTAGCCGTTGAGCATGGCCGCGTCCGTGGTCTCCTCGCCGTAGTCGAAGCCGGCCAGGTGCTCGATCGCGGCGTCCGGGCCGTCACAGTCGATCAGCCACAGCACCGCATCGGCTTCACCGCCCTGGAGGAAGACGATGTTCACCCACCGCGACACCGGCCCCTGAACCCTGGTCATCTCCGTCTCGGCGGGTGCGGGCGGGGCGGGGTGCCAGGCGATGCGACCGGCAGCCTGCGAGGCACGGTTAAGCCCCTCCTCGACACGGTCCAGGGCGGCAGCGGCCTCGGAGAGCTCCCCGGCGGCCAGGCGGGCATCACGGATACCGGCGGCGGGGTCTCCGGCATCGTCGAAGGCGCGCCCGTCATGGCGGGCGTGGCGGGTGGCGAGCTGCTGGATCGACTGCTGCATCGAGCGCACCCCGGCCAGCAGGTCCCCAATCACCCCGTAGGCGTCCTCGGGGTGGGTGAAGTCGCGGCTGGCGTGCGCCAGGCCGCGCAGCGCCTGCGATGCCTCCTCGGCGTCGGCGACGGGATCGTAGAATGTAGGCACGGTTCCTCCCCTTGACTGTGGTGATCGAGAGGTACGCATTCAGAGCACGAACCAGCCGGAGGAGCACATGAGCGGTGAGGATAGGGCCAGCGATCAGCTCGCAGCGAGGCACACTCAGACCCTGCGACTGTTCAAACGCCGAGCGGAAGAGCTCTTCTCGTGCGAGCTCGCACGTCGTGACGATGCGATGAACCTGGGGCAACAGCTGCACATGAACTTCGTTGTCGATCAAGCCACAGGCCAGTCGTCTCTGGCAGGCATTCGCCAGGTCATTCCTCCCAAAGAGCAGGTGGCTTACGCACTCACACTGATCCGTCCACTCACGCTCACGAAGAAGGGCGACCGGCTCGCATGGGTAACGGTTCTTGCCGCGTTGGAGTACTTTCGGCCGGCGGACGCCACCAATGTCTCTGAGCATTTGACACAGTTGCGTGAGAACTGGGCGCAGTACCCGCCTCGCCGAATGCGGATTATGCAGGCCCCGATCGACCCAGAAGCAGCCGGGGTTCGTGTCAATGCCTGGGACAACGAGATCGCACGTATGTTCCTCTACGGTGACCTCGTCCATGGCGATGACAACGCCGAATTGCTGGACGCGCTCGGAGATGATCAGGTTGTCTTCTCCGCCGGTGCGATGGCGTCGGACGGCTTCATGTTGGTGAACAACACGTATCAGGTCATGCACTGGCTCCGACCAGATATCGCCCCAAACGACGCGCACTTCTCCCAACTCCTAGCACAGGAGAAGCCCCCGAAGGACAACTGAGCCGGCTCATACGGGCCGGGTCAGGGGCAAGGCCGCGGCTGTGAACGCGGCGGCCTGCTGGCCGACGAGGCGGCGGGTTTCGCAGGAGGCCTGGATGGCGGCCTGCTCGACCGCGGCGACCGCGGCGTCCAGTTCCTCGATGGTGGGCGCCGAGACGGCGACCAGACCGGTCACGCGCAGCACGCCGTGCCCGGCGGTGAGGTCAGCTTCCTGCTGGAGCACGTCGGTGTATTCGGCGGTCTGGGCGGCGTCCTCGATCTGTCCGATCCGGCGGCGCTGCGCGGCATCGGAGATGTGCTCGACCTTCTTCTTGCGGATGTCACGGGCAGCCTGATCGGTGCGCAGCGGGGTGTAGAGCAGCGACAGGGATCGCCCGATCCCTGAGGAGAGCACCAGCGGGGCGAGGAACCCCGGATACACCATCGAGCGGGGCCACTCGCTGATCCAAAGCACGACGTGGTAGCCGGTATCGGTGCGCAGCCTCGTCCAGGTCTCGGTCACCGCGACCGGGCCGGCGGTGGCCAGCGACTGGCCGATCTCCCCGTGCCGCTCCAGGGTCGCGGCGACGGCCGGGTCGTAGGCGCTGCGCAGGATCACGGCGATCTGCCCCGGGCTCAGCCACCCGGCAGGGGTCAGGTCCGCCGAGCGCAGCGCCGCGGTCAGTGTGCTCATCTCCTGGCGCAGCACCGCGGCCGCGCCCCGCAGCCCGCCGCCGGCGGTCCGGATCTGCCGGGCCGCCGTCTTCATATCCAGGCTGAGGCTGATCGTGGTGGCGTGACGCTCCCCGGCGGGCCCGGCGCGCTCGATCAGCTCGGCATACGTCCTCGATGCGAAGGAGTCGTCCTGGCTGCCGTGGGCGGCCCACCATTCGGCCAGGCCCGTGCCCGAGTCCGGCAGGGTGCGCTCCAGCACCTGCACGGTCGCGATCCGCCCGGACCGGCAGACGCTGGCCAGCACCCGCCCCCAGGAGGAGACCCGGCGGGCCTGCTCGCCGGGATCGAGGAGCACGAACGCGGGATGGCGGATCTCGCACACCACCGTCAGCGTCGCCTGGTGAGGGTCGTGGATCATGCCCGCCCCGCTCTGCGGGTCGACGTGCTCGCGCAGCCGCGCCATGTCACCGGGCAGCGCGAGCGTGCCCGCCGGCCTCGGAGCGACGATGCGGCGCCGGTAGGCCAACTGTCCGCCGGTGGTCCGCCACAGCCACCAGGCGGCCACGGGCACCCATTCCACGACCGGGCGCCCGGCGACGGGCATCCAGGTCAGCACGATCGAGGACACCCAGATCGGGGCGGTGTAGGCGATGAGCATCCCGCCGGCGTAGAACGCGCCCACCAGGGACAGCACTCCGACGGCGAGGGTCGCCAGCTGGGTCGCGGACAATCCCAGCAAGATGCCGCGGCGAGTCAATCTGCTGAATTTCACCGGCACCAGGTCGGTGCCCGTACGCGCTTCTTCGGCGCTGTGCTTGTTGCTCACGAGGATCACTCCTTCCCACCGGTCGGCGGCTTACTGGGCCCGTCGTCGGGCTTCGGGCCGGTCGGCAGGTTCGGCTGCGGGGTGCTGCGCGGCGGTGCCTGCGCGCCCGGCCCACTCCCACCGCTCTCACCGTTCCCGCTGGTGTTGGTGTTGCCGGTGTTCTGGTTGGCGCCGTCGGTGGCGGCCTCGGCCTGGGCGCCGATCTGCTTGCCGGCCTCGGGGCCGGCCGTCGCGGCCTTCTTCGCGACCTCCGCGCCGATGACCACCGCCGCGACCGGTCCCGCGGCAGCTCCCGCACCGGCCGCCGAACCGCCGGCGCCCGCACCGCCCGCACCTGCTCCGGCATCTGCTCCGCCGCCTGGTGGTGGCGGCGTGCCCCCACCGCCGCCGCCACCGCCGGGTGGGTTTCCGCCTCCGGGTGGGGGCGGTTCGTCACCCCCGCCCCCACCTCCTCCGCCGCCGTTGCCGTTGGTGTCGAGGATCTTCTTCGGGCCTTCGCCTTGCGGTGTGCCGGGCACCGGGACGGGTCGGTTCATGGCGTTCTTGGCTTCTTGTTCCGATCCCATGGTGTTGTAGAGGTCGAAGCCGAGGAACGCGATGACCCGGTAGACCATGTAGGGGGCGAAGGCGGCGATCGCGAGCATGACGATGCCGGTGATTGGCTCGGTGATCGCCGTCAGGTCCGCCTCGATGGGGGTTGCCATCTGGGTGATCGCGATGAGGAACACCACCACGAGCACCAGCTTGGAGATGATGAGGGCGAGTACGAACGCCGCCCACTTCCCGATCCACCCGCGGGTGGCATCCCACGCCGCACCAGCGAACGCGAGCGGGGCGAGCACGATCGCGATCAGCAGCAGAGCCTTGCGGATCAGCAGCGAGAACCACACGATCGCGACCGCGGCGACCATGAGCCCGCCGAGGAAGATCGTCACGATCGCCCCGACACCGGGGGCGGAGATGTTGATGGCGGTCAGTCCGGCGGCCAGCAGGATGATCTTGTCGCCCATCGTGGCCGTGGTCTCGCCGGCGGCTTGGATGATCCCGATGGTCAACTGGTCGGTGATCTCCAGCGCGAGCGCGGCCAGGGTGATGACCACGAAGGAGCCGAGCACGGCCTTGCCGGCCCCGAGGGCGGCGCGGGACAGCGCGGTGGGGTCGCGGCGGATCAGGCCGAGGATGAGCTGGAAGCAGAAGAAGATCAGCACGATGAACACGCCGATCCCGAACAGCAGGTTGTACACCGACACGTACCCCTCTTGGGTGACGTCGACCAGCGTGGTCGTGTCAAACACTGTCCACATGGCCTCGATCAGCCAGCCCGCCGCCCCGCCGACGGCCTGCGCGAACCAGTCGAACGGGGCGGCGATCAGCGACGCGGCCGCTTCACCGGCGGAGTCGCAGACCGTGGAGATGACGGGAACATCGCACAGCGCCATCACAGACCTCCCTCACACAGATAGGCGGGTTCAGACGGCCTGGCCGACGCCCCAGAAGAAATTGATCAGCGTGACCGCGGCACCGCAGATCACCGCCGCACCGCAGGAGATCAAGACGCCGATCTTGCCGCGGCCGGCCAGGTGGGGGTTGCTGGAGTTGGAGCCGAAGCCCCACACGATCGCCGAGACGATCAGCGCGAGGACGGACAGGATGAGGCCGACGGTCATGACGGCACCGACGATGGTGCGCAGCTGGTCGATGCCGGGCAGCCCCGAGTCGTTGGGGTCGATGTCGATCTGCATCGGGAGCATCGCCAAGCG
This sequence comes from Gulosibacter massiliensis, assembly GCF_900626105.1. Classification (NCBI taxonomy): domain Bacteria; kingdom Bacillati; phylum Actinomycetota; class Actinomycetes; order Micrococcales; family Microbacteriaceae; genus Gulosibacter; species Gulosibacter massiliensis. The sequence goes on along the minus strand of NZ_UYZX01000001.1, from coordinate 758,090 downwards.
GGCGAGGGTCCAGGTGGCGAGGGTCGTGATGGTCATGGCAGGGCGCTCCTTCGACAGATGAGACAGAGGTGTTCTCTCGACCAGGTGCACCCGACCCCGCCAGACACGCAGCAGCGCCCGCCCCCACAAGACCGGGGGCGGGCGCAGCAGCTTCAGCGCAGGGGTTCAGAGTTGTTGGCCGATGCCGATCAACCAGTTCATCCACGTGACCCCGGCGCCGGCGAGGATCGCCGCCCCGAGGGCGACGAGCACGCCGGTGCGGGCCTTGCCGGCGGCGGCGTAGTTCCCGGACGCAGACGCGATCGCCCAGACGATGCCGGAAATAATGAGCATCAGCACCGCGATGATGAGCACGAACGTCAACAGGGCGCCGATGACCTCTTCCAGGTCGCCGATGCCGCCCAGGCCCTCGAAATCGGGGAACACGTCCATCAGGCCCCACCACCCGAATCGGCGAGGGTGACGTGGAGGTGGTCTTGATGCCTCGTGGTGATATCGGTGCCGCGCGTGTAGTCGCGCCAGCCCTCGTCGTCACGGGCGAGGGACCAGATCTTGTCCTGCCAGATGAGGTAGTCGACTCCGAGGGTCTCGGCGTGGTCTTTCATCCAGTTCGTGACTTCCCAGCCCGCCTCGATCTGCGCGGGCGTGGGCATCTGCCCGATGGCGTTGCCGAACGCGATATCGCAGGCCCGACCCAGCGGGTGCTCCGAGACCGTGCCCGGCCGTGGCGAGTAGCACGACCAGGTCGTCTCGGGGAACGCCGCGATCGTCTGCTGATACAGGTGCAGGGTGCGGCGGGTGATCTGCCCGTTACTGGTCGGGTCGTCGACCAGCTCATCCGGGTCACCGGCCGGGGCAGGGTCAGGCTCCCCACCAGGCCCATTGCTGTCGGGGTCGCAGTCGCCGGCCGGTGGGCCGGTCTCGGCCTCGGGCAGGTCCGCGGCGTCGTGGGCGTTCAGCCAGGCGGCGGGGTCGGTGTGCTCACCGCCGGTGCCCCCGACATAGACCTCAAGGTGCAGGTGCGGGCCGGTGGACTGGCCCGAGGAGCCGACGTCGGCGATGTGCTGCCCGGCCCGCACCCTATCGCCGGCCTCGACGTGGATGCCGTCGGCCCAGGAATGGATGTACCCGGTGGCGACCTGCTCGCCGCCGACCTGATGTTCGATGACGACCTTCCCGCCCCACGCATCGGTGTACTCGGCGACGGTGACCGTGCCGTCGGCGGCGGCGAGGATGGGCGTGCCGTCCGGGGCGGCGAAGTCGCTGCCGGTGTGGAAGGACTGCTCCCCGGTGATCGGGTGGGTGCGCGGCCCGTACGGGTCGGTCGCCGTCCACGTGCCCTCGGGCAGAGGGAACACCACCCGCGAAGACTCCGCCGCCCCGGCCACAGCAGGCACCACACCAGGGTCAGTTTCGACGTTCGTGCCTGTGGTGCCGAGGAGGGTGTCGAGGATCGTGACGGCGACGGGGCTGTAGTTCTCGTACCGGTCGGGGAACGCCGAGACCTCCACGGCTTGGGCGGCCTCGCCTTTGCCCATGTCTTGCCAGCCGGGGATGTCCAGCAGCCCGCGCGGCGAGGGATGGTTCGGGCCGTCCGGGCCGCCGAAGAACGCTCGCGCCTGATACTCGGGGGCCATCAGCTCTGGGACCGACCCCCACCCGGCCTGCGGGCGCATCTGGAACAACCCCAGGCTGTCGTTGTCGCTGCCATCGCCATCGTTCGGGTAGTCCGCTGACTCCGGGTAGACGCTCGTGTTCGACAGCTGCCGCAGGGTCGACTCGGTCAGTGCGGCCATCAGCGCGATCTGGAGTCCGTCACGGTTCACGCCCTCGACGCCGGAGCCGGTCTCGATGATCGTGGCCGCGTGCGTGAGTTGCTTCTTGTTCAGCGTGAACGACTCCCCATCGCGCGTTTCGACGGCGAGCTCGTCGGGCACCTCGCCGACTTGCAGTCCGCCGCCGGGCACGGTGCAGGCCCAGGTCGCGGCGGGGTTCATCAGCAGCCCGATCCCGACCATCGACAGGAACGGTGCTACCAGCGCCAGTGCGAGCAGTCCGATAGCGAGCTTCTTGAGCACCACGCCCCTCCTTTCTCCCCAGACCTCTCGGGTCAGCGCAGGGGGTTGTCCAGCTCGGACAGCCGCAGCAGATGACAGGTGTCGTAGGCGGGCTCGCAGACCACGAACACGGTGAACGCCACCTCGTGCGCGGAGTCGACGGGTTCGTCGTTCAACACCCCGGCACGGTGGCGGACGCCTTCGATCGTGATCGCCGTCGTCCCCTCCACCAGCTGCCCCGGCTGCGCCTGCTCCTGCGCGGTCGCCCACGCTCCGGGCACGAACGCATCGGTGATCTCCAGGTGCTGGGTGGTGGCGTACTGGCGCAGCTCGACCCATGCCTCCCGCGTGGGCAGATAGGCGGCGATATCGGAGGCGAGGCCGGCCTGCTCGGTGCCGGTCGGGTCGGCGACCTCCATCAGCACGCTCGTGTAGTCCAGCGGCATCAGCCCCGACCCGGTATCCCAGGCGAACACCGCCGTCGCGACGTTGCGGGCGAACTCCTCCGGGTCCCCGGACCCGACCACCGCAGCGATCCGCCCCGGCCGTGGCGTGCCGGACTCGACCGGACTCGACGACGCGCCCGGCTCGGGGTCACGGTCGTGGGGTGGGCTGGTGTCGGGGCCGAGGATCAGGCCGTAGATCCCGATGCCGGCCAGGAGCACGATCACCAGGCCGGCGGCGAGCAGGACGATCAGGCGGGTGCGCGGGCGGGAGTCAGCGAAAGTCTTCATGCCGCCCAGGTGCACGCACCCGGTCACAGAGCACGCAGATGCTGCCGAGAGACGCTCTCGCCTGATTCGGCATCAGCGCCGGGGCCGGTGTCCTCGTCGGTGCGGGGCTCCTCGGTTGTCGTCTCGACGTCGTGGCCGGTGGTGTCGAGGGAGATGCGCAGGCGGGCGGCGAAGGCGCTGGTGCCGTCGGCGACGTCGAGGAAGATGCCGGCCTGCTCCTCGGTGAGGTCGCGGGCGAGCTCGTCCACGTCGTAGTGGGTCCACCATTCCGCCAGGGAGGTCCAGGTCTGCACGAACGCCGTCACCGGCCACCGCCCCGGCACCACCGCCGGCCGGGCCGAGGTGTGCGTGCGGGGCTTGGTGCGTCCAGCGGCGGTGACACGGGCGACGGCCTCTTGGGCCATCGCGCGCAGCGACGCCTGGCGAGAGGCGTCCGCTTGCTCGACCTGGCCGCGCAGGCGCTGATAGGCGGGGTCGACCGGCCCGCCGGCCTCGATCCCCGCCAGCTCCGTCGTCGCCTGCTCGCGCAGCGCCTCGGGATTCTCGGGGTTCTCGGCCATGGCCTGGATCGCCGAGATCTTCTCCAGCGTCGTGTACGAGGCGCGGCCGGTGACCATCCGCGCGGCCTGCGCGCGGCTCCTCCCACCGACACCCCCTGACGGGGGTGCCAATTTGGCACCCCCGTCAGCACCGGGCTGATTCTCCGCCGAGAAGCGGGTTACGACATCGCGGCGCTGGGCGTCCTCGGTCATGAGCTGCTTGAGCTCGCGGTACAGGGCGGCGGCCTCCAGCTGGTTGAGCGGCTTGCGGTGCGCATTCTCGTCCTGCTCGGCCAGCAGATGCCCCAACCGGGTCGAGACACCCGATCGCACCCACACGCTGACCGTGCGCCAGTGCAGCAGCCGGATCGCTTCCAGCCGGCGTCGCCCGCACACCAGCACCCCTTCGGGGGTGACCGTGATCGGTTGCAACAGGCCGTGCTCGCGGATCGAGTCAGCCAGAGCCTGGATATCGCCGAGGTCGGCGCGATGACGGGCACCGACCTGAATCGACTCCACGGTGCGTTGCAGTTCGATACTCATCACCACTCACCCCTCTCAGTCCTCTCTTCGTGGTCCCCGGTTACTTCCGGGCCTGTCGTGGGGCGGCCAGGCAGATGGTGAGCACGAGATCGTCATCGCGCAGCAGCATCGGGATCGTCTCGCCGATCAGCAGCCGCAGCAGCACCCCGCGGCCCGCGCTGGTCGCCGCCAGCGCCGGGTGCGGGTTGCCCAGCAGCGCCTTGAGCAGCCCGGTCCAGGACCGGCCCGGCAGATCCAGCAGCGCGCGGGCGTGCTGGTCACGTCGCAGGGTCTCGAACGCGGTATGCCGCGCCCCGGCCTTCGCCAGCGCCCCGCAGATGTGCTCCACCGACGCCCGCGCGGTCGCGGGCTCCCAGCCGAGCATCGTCACCAGCGCGATCGCGTCCTCAGCCGCCGACGACGCCGACATCGCCACCCCCACCACACCACCACCGCCACCGTCACCGTCTCCGGCGTCTCCGGTGCCGTCGGGATCGGGTTCGGGGTCGGTGACCTGGAACGCGGGGTGATACTCCGACAGCGGCGTCTCCCTGTCGGAGATTCGCTCGGCGTCGTGGAACGCGGAGATGTGCGGGCGGCGGGCCTGATGGGTCGAGCACAGCAGCCCCTGGGCGCGCTCCTCGGCGATGCAGGTGATCCGCACCGCGTGCGTGACCACGCCCCACGGGTCGATCGCCTCCCGGGCGGAGCGGGTGCGCATCACATCGAACGCGGCGCTGGCGGCCTCCCACGGGTCCAACGAGTGCTTGCGCGCCAGCGCGGCGTACTTCTGCGCCGCATACTGCATCAGCTCGCCGGCGACCGGGTCCCGCGCCCATGCCCCGGGCCCGGCCGCGTGGAGCCGGGCCAGCAGGGCACGCAGCCCGGCGCTGGTCGTGTAGTTCTCAGGCCCCCGCTGCGGGGAACCTGTGTGAGTCGTGGTCGTCATGGGTTCGGCACCTCCTGGCAGGCAGGTGCACTCGCCTTCTCCGACACCTGGTGCTCGGCGTTCGGCGCCGGGCATGGTCGTGGTCATGGCCGGTCACCTCAGTTCATTCCGACCGGGCCGCGCCCGGCCCCGTCACGGCTCGTACTGCGGCCGAACGCCGAGATCGGGGGCAGCTCACGCTCCTTTGCACCCAGGCGCGTGACGCCGCGGGCGAGGCCGTCGTGGGCCTTGTGTGCGAGGTTCGCCTCGAAGTCGATCGCCAGGCGTGAGATCTGCCCGGTGCCTCTCGCCATCAGGTCCGAGGTGCGTACCCAGTCAACCCCGCGCGCCTTGCGCAGTGCCGGATCAACATCCGCAGTCTCAGTCTTGGCACCGGTTGTGCGGGTGACGTCGGCGGCTTGGATCGCCTCCGGAGCACCCGGTGTCTCCGCCCGGTCAGGGCGGGTCGTCTCCGGCGGGGGCGTGTCCTGCCTGCCGGGGTTGTTCTGCTCGTAGGGGTTCATGATTTCTGCTCCTTCTCCTCATCTGATTCGTTGTGGTGCTCGGGCACTGCCGAGGTCTCCTGGTCTGCGGCGGGCGCGGGATCGGTGCGGGGGAACCAGCGGCCGACGGTCGAGGCGTGCACGCCGAGTTCGCGCGCGATCGCCTTGTTCGACCAGCCCCGCCCCCGCAGCACTGCCGCCCGTTCCCGCCGCCCAGCACCTGCCAACGTTGGCGGGTCGGGCTCAGCCGATGGGGTTTCGGCCACCGCCTCCAGCACGGGCACATCCGATCGGTCAGGCTCTGTCTGCTCGCCCAGCACCTTGGCGGCCGGGGCCGGCGGTGTCGCTACCGCGATGCCCGTGGCCGAACGTGGCCGCTCGGGAAGCTCCGGCAGAAGGAGCGGTGCGGCCTGTGCCTGCGCGCCAGCGGTCTCGGAGACCTCCAGCGCCGATCCTGACTCCGGGGTGGGGGTGATCGGCGTGGGGACCGGGGTTCTGGTGGAGCGGGTCAGGACCGTCGTCAGATGCGTGGAGGCCAGCAGCACGAGCGGCGGGACCGCGGCGACGATGGCCGCGAGCAGGCCCGGCACGGAGGCGTCAGCGGCGACGAGGGCGTGCGCGGCGTTCGCGCTCACCGACATCAGCGCCCCGGCGATCAGCAGCACCCACGGGTACCAGGCCGCCCGATGCCCGTCGAGGGCGACGACCGCGACGGTCGCGACCACGATCAGCCCGTCCACCAAGAGCGGCCAGATCCACGCCTGGTTCCTGGTGATGCCCGAGCGCACCGCGAGATCGGCCAGAGCGACGAAGCTCAGCCAGAACGCGCCGCCGCCGATCAGCACCGTCCCCGACGCGGCCGCGACCACCGCCCATCGCCGCCCCGACAGCCCGCCCATCACAGCCCCCGGCCCGCCCGCGTCGCAGCCGGCACCGGCCCGAATCTCTCCGGCACGGACTCGGCCCGGGTCGAGGTGCCGACACCGGTGGTGATGGTGCGGTAGGCGGACTCGACGGTGCGAGTGATCTCCCGCTGCCCGAAATCCGGCTGCTCCACGCTCGCAAACGCATCCAGCGCCTCGGAGACCGGCACATTGCCCTCGGCGAGGCGGCAGGCGGCCCAGAACAGCTTGAGATTGCGATCCGTGGACTGCCCGCTCAGCCAGGACGCCATCCGACCCGCATCCACCATCGCCCCTGCATCCGAGATCGGGCCGGTCTTCGGGCGGGGCCGGGGCGGGGTGAGAAACTCCCGCAGGCGCTGCGCATCCAGCGCCCGCCCGTCGGTGGGGGCGAACGAGGTGGGGCGGTAGAGCACGCTCTCGCCGTCGATCTGGCGGCGCGAGGGCGGGACGATGATGTAGCCGCGATCCCCACGGAAATCCACCCCGGCACGGCCGGCCTGCCACGACGGCTGTTCACTGTCGGCGGCCGGGAAGTAGATGTGCAGGCCGCCGGTCGGTGAGCGCGCCATCGTCTCCCAGCCATGCACCAGCCCCTCCCGCCGCGCGGCGCGGATCGCGTCGAAGCCGTTGACGCCGTGCACATCGACATCCACCACGGAGACGCCCGAGGCTCGGCCGGTGGGCATGCCGATGTTCGCCGCCGGGAACCTGCGCCACCAGGCCTCCACCTGCGCCGGGTCGGTGGTGGCGTCGTGGAAGCCGCGTCGGGTGATCGGCTGCTTGCCCTCCGGCGCGCACGGGAACACCGGCACCCCGGACTGCGCGAACACCATCGCGGCCCGCCCCAGCGGCCAGGACGCATCCATCTGCCGGACCGCCCGAGTAAACCTGCTCTCGGACATCACAGCCCCCGCCCCAACACGACCGCAGCGGCCCGCTCCGGCGCCGGCAACGGCGCCACTTGCCGACCGGGCGTGTCCTGCCGTGGGCTCTTCGGGGCCGGGCCGTCGCGTTCCAGCCCGGGCGGTGTGCCGTCGGGCACCTGGTTCGTGTCGAGGCCGTCGAGGATGCTGAGCGCGGTCTTGCGGATGCGCTCACCGGCGGCCTGCACGACCTCGACCGGGTTCTTCCCGTCGACGTTCGCCGCCCACCCGGCCACGTACGGGATCGTGTAGCCCGTGGTGTCCATGCCGTGGGCGGCGCCGATCATCAGCGCCACCGATTCGGCCTCGACCTCACCGATCCCGCGATGCTGCCGCGCCTCCTCCTGGTCCGGCCCATGCATCAGCACATGCCCGAGCTCGTGGGCGAGAGTCTTCACCTGCGCGGCGTCGTCCATGTTCGTGCGCACGGCGACTTGCCGGGTCGAGTAGTTCGTCAGCCCGTTCGCGCCGCCGATCATGCCCTCGTGCGGCACCCACAGCAGCTCGAACCCCTCCGCCGTGACCTGCTCCGCCAGACCCTCGCGCAGACCTTCGGGGGCTTCGCCAGCGAGCAGCCGTGGCGCTGGCCGTTCGGGGATCGGATCGCCGCTGGTCTGGGAGGCGTCCCAGACGTAGGCCGGGCGCACGCCGACCATGCGGGAGCGCACGACCTCACCGGGCTTCGGCTTCTCACCCCGGTTCAGACGCCGCCAGGAGTCCGGATCGGCCGGGTTCGTCGAGGCGAACCTGCCAGTGACCGGGGCGAGGATCTGATACCCGGCCTGGCCCTTCTCGACCTGTCGGCCCAGCTGCTGCCACTGCTTGTATCCCGCGACCAGGGTGGGGAACGGTTCGGGCACCCCGCCGGCCTCGAATGCGGCCTGGTGCTGCTCCCAGATCAGGCAGACGTTGTTGAAGCTCCGCGACCGGAACCGGGCAGCGAACCGCATCGCATCGGCCCAGTCCTCACCGGTGACCAGCCGTTCGACGGCACCGGTGAGCTTCTCGTGGAGCTCGTCGAGCTTCGCTTCCCGCTGTTGGCGGGCTTCCTCCCTCGTCGCCATCGTCGGCCTCCTCTCGGCAGGCCAGCCGCGAGGTCGCGGCTGGCCTTGCACCAGCGAGGTGAGCCAGGAGCTTCCGGCGAGTCAGACGGTCAGCGAACGGAACAGTCGGTAGGTTGGCCGTCAGGACACGGGCGGCACCTGACGTGGACCTACTGGCGTATCAGCCTCAGAGCCTGCGTAGGGCTGGAAGCAGCTGAGTCCGGTCGGACGCCGGACGAAGTGATGATTTCCCGGACGACTCTGCTGCTATCTATCCGCGACAACCGGGCGCATGGAGCGGTAGCGACTCGGGCTGAGCCCGACGTGCTCGATGAATGCCTCCGTCGCCCGTGAACGGCTGGACCAGCCGACGCAACGACCTACTGCTGCGACAGAAAGATCGGACTCGCGCAGCAGCCTGGCCATCTCCTGCACGCGAAGCATCGTCAGATACGCGATCGGGGTCTTCCCGAAGGCATCGACGAACACACGGGTCAATTGCTGCGGGGAGAGCCGCACCCTCTCGGACAGCTCGTGGAGTGTCCACCTATAGGCGACGTTTTCATGCAGTGCCTCCCGTGCCAGCAGCGCCTCCGGACGGAGAGGGGCTAACCTGCGACTGCGCGGCAGCACTGGACGCGCGCGTGCACGCTGCAATGGTGTCAGCCTCGCAGGCGAGACCCGGATGAATGGTCCGAGCACATCCATGACAGCGAACCAGAGTGCCTGGAGTCGGTTGAATCTCTCTCGGAACCGTCTCTCAACGCTGAGCGCGACCATCTCATCAATCCACGGCACAACCATCCCGGCCCGATCTCTGCCGAGTCGCAGGATCTGCGCTGGTTCAGAGTAGATCTTCTCCGCGAAACCGGGGGCGTCAAGCCGATCGTGCAGCACCGCAGAGTGCTGCCAGAAGAACTGATCGAGAGCGAAATCGGTATCGACACGGATCGACGTCACCGACACTTGGCACTCGGGCTCGCAGCTGAACAATACGTTCGGGCCGAGAAGGATCGCATCGCCCACGCTGACCGGCTGACGACCGAACTCGCTGAACATGATTGCCGAGCCCGACCTAATGAACAAGATGTTGAGGCAGTCGTAAACCACCGGGCCGACAGGCCGGTGGACGGCAAGCGTCTGGGCGACCAGCGGGCTACGCCAATGTGCATCACAGGAGTGCCTCGCTGCCTCTGGCGTGGCCGCGCACTCTTGCTGGCTCTTGTCTGATCCGCTCACTAATCTCGAACGCCTGTGGAGCCGGACGAGCTCGCCAGTTCCGAACCAACAGCAATAGCGCATGATCGCTGTGGGGCGGGAGTCGGTTTCGTACCAGTCTTCGCTGCCTTCGTCGATGCGGCAAGGCAGTCCACGGTTCTGATGAGCCGAGGGGTCACTACTCTCCGACGCGCATCGACAAAACCCAGCGGATCGCCCCGCAGCATCGGTGCACCACAAGGCACACCTCGGACGCTCCAACCATCGTTTGCAGCACTTGCGCGATGCAGCTCACACGATCGCCTCCCTCCTTGCGGAATACCTGACAGGGGTATAGCGTTGACTTGTACACGTACCCGGTAGGGGTACTACCGACATACAAGGAGGATACCTGATGGCTTCGAACGATTACCAGGTGACGGGCATGACCTGCGGCCACTGCGAGATGTCGATCCGCGAGGAGGTCAGCGAGATCCCCGGCGTCCAGGACATCCAAGTCAGCGCGCAGACCGGCAAGCTCAACGTCACCGCCGAGGGTGAGATCGACGACGCCAAGGTCCTCGCGGCGGTCGAGGAGGCCGGCTACTCGGCGGTGCGCGTCTGATGAAGGCCGGAGGACGGCTCGCGCTCTACGGGGCCGGGTTGGTGGTGGCGTTCGGCGGGGCCTTCGGCCTCGCCGGCGCCGTCATTCCCGATAGCTTCGCAGCAGCATGGGCAGAAGGAAGTAACGTGAACGCACACGGTGAAGGGCACGGCGACGCTGCGCAGGAAACCGCGGAGCCCGCTCTGAACGGGGTCTCCGCAAGCGCGGACGGCTTCGTGCTCTCTCCGGTCCAGGCCCCCACGGCCGCAGGCGAGGATGGAGACCTGAGCTTCCAGATCCTCGACGAGTCCGGCGAACCGGTGACCGAGTACACCACCGCGCACGAGAAGGACCTGCATCTGATCGCCGTGCGCACCGACGGCGCCGGTTTCCAGCACGTGCACCCCGAACTCGACACGAGCACAGGCACCTGGTCGGTGCCGTGGACCTGGGACGAGGCGGGCACCTACCGCGTGTACGCCGACTTCACACCCGCGGGCGAGGAAGCCGAAGGCATCACTCTCACCCGCGCAATCGAGGTCGCGGGCGACTTCACCCCTGTCGAGACCGAGGCGCAGACCACCGACGAGGTCGACGGATACACCGTCTCCCTCAACGGCGACCTCACTGCGGGCACCTCAAGCGAGCTCACCATCTCGGTCGAGCGTGACGGTCAGCCGGTGACCACGCTGGAGCCTTACCTGGGCGCGTTCGGCCACCTGGTGGCGCTGCGCGAGGGTGACCTCGCCTACCTGCACGTCCACGCCGAGGGCGACGAGCCCCAGGCCGGGGACACGGCCGGACCCGAGATCCGATTCGCAGCGGAGGCCCCGACCGCCGACCGTTACCTGCTCTACCTGGACTTCCAGGTCGACGGGCAGGTGCACACCGCCGAGTTCGTGATCGACGCCGAGCACGGTGACGGTTCGAAGACAGACGATTCGCATTCCGACGGCCACTGACCCGCAGGGCCTGGCGTCGCACGAGAGCTGAGAAAGAAGGAAGAGGATGAGCACATCAGCGCCCCCAACGGGTGGGCCGGACATCGAGTTGGAGATCGGCGGGATGACCTGCGCCTCCTGCGCGAACCGGATCGAGAAGAAGCTGAACAAGCTCGATGGCGTCGCGGCCACCGTCAACTACGCCACTGAGAAGGCTAAGGTCACCGTGCCTGCCGGCTACGATCCGTCACTGCTGGTCGCCGAGGTCGAGAAGACCGGGTACACGGCCGCACTGCCCAAGCCCAAGGACACTACGGCGAACATGTCGGAGACCGAGGCCGGGGAGGAGGAAGACAGTGAGCTCACCTCGCTGCGGCATCGGCTGATCGGCGCGATCGTGCTCACTGTTCCCGTGATCGCGATGGCGATGATCCCCGCGCTGCAGTTCACGTATTGGCAGTGGGCCTCACTCGCCCTGGCCGCACCGGTGATCATCTGGGGAGCTTGGCCGTTCCACAAGGCGGCGTGGACGAACCTCAAGCACGGTGCGGCGACGATGGACACGCTCATCTCGATGGGTACCTCCGTCGCGCTGCTGTGGTCGCTCTATGCGCTCTTCCTCGGCACTGCCGGCACTCCCGGCATGACGCACCCCTTCGAGTTCACGATCGCTCCGTCGGATGGCGCGGCGAACATTTATCTCGAAGTCGGCGCGGGCGTGACGATGTTCATCCTCGCCGGCCGCTACTTCGAGAAGCGATCCAAGCGCCAGGCCGGGGCCGCGCTGCGCGCCCTCCTGGAGTTGGGCGCGAAGGAAGTCGCCGTACTCCGCGACGGCGTAGAGGTGAAGATCCCCACCTCTGAGCTGGCGGTCGGCGACGAGTTCATCGTCCGTCCAGGCGAGAAGATCGCCACCGACGGTCTCGTGACCTCCGGCTCCTCCGCGGTGGACGCCTCGATGCTCACCGGCGAGTCCGTGCCGGTCGAGGTCCGCGAGGGCGACTCGGTCACCGGTGCCACCGTCAACGCCGGCGGCCGCCTGGTCGTGCGGGCGACTCGTGTGGGTTCGGACACACAGCTCGCACAGATGGCGAAGCTCGTCGAGGACGCGCAGACCGGCAAGGCCGAGGTGCAGCGTCTGGCCGATCGTATCTCCGGCATCTTCGTGCCGATCGTCATCGTCGTCGCGTTCATCACCCTCGGCGCCTGGCTGGGAGGCGGGTTCCCCGTCGCCGCCGCGTTCACCGCAGCGGTCGCTGTGCTCGTCATCGCCTGCCCCTGCGCGCTGGGTCTGGCGACCCCGACCGCGTTGCTCGTCGGCACCGGGCGCGGTGCGCAGATGGGCGTCCTCATCAAGGGCCCGGAGGTGCTGGAGTCCACTCGCAAGGTCGACACCGTCGTGCTCGATAAGACCGGCACCGTCACCAGCGGCAAGATGACTCTGACCGACGTGATCACTGAGCCCGGTGTGGATCGTACGGAGCTGCTGCGTTTCGCCGGTGCACTGGAAGACTCTTCGGAGCATCCGATTGCGCAGGCGATCGCCAAGGGCGCGACCCAGGAAGTCGGCCAGCTGCCTACTCCAGAGGACTTCGCCAATGTCGAGGGCAAGGGCGTGCAGGGCATCGTCGAGGGGACCCCGGTCGTCGTCGGCCGCGAGTCTCTGCTGGCGGACTGGTCGCAGAAGCTCTCTCCGGAGGTCGCACAGGCGAAGGCCCAGGCCGAGGGCGAGGGCAAGACGGTCGTCGCGATCGGCTGGGACGGTGCTGCGCGCGGCATCCTCGTCGTCGCCGACACCGTCAAGCCCACGAGCGCCGAGGCGATCCGCGGGCTCAAGGAGATCGGCCTGACCCCGGTGCTGCTCACCGGTGACAACGAGGCCGTGGCCCGCCAGATCGCGTCCGAGGTCGGCATCGACGAGGTCATCGCCGAAGTGCTACCCAAGGACAAGGTCGACGTCGTCACTCGCCTCCAGGAAGAGGGCAAGATCGTCGCGATGGTCGGCGACGGCGTCAACGACGCCCCCGCGCTCGCGCAGGCTGATCTGGGCCTGGCGATGGGCACCGGCACGGACGTCGCGATCGAGGCCTCCGACATCACGCTCGTGCGCGGTGACCTGCGGGCCGCCGTCGACGCGATCCGCCTGTCCAGGAAGACCCTGTCGACGATCAAGACCAACCTGTTCTGGGCATTCGCCTACAACACCGCCGCGATCCCGGTCGCTGCGCTCGGCATGCTCAACCCCATGCTCGCAGGTGCGGCGATGGCGTTCTCCAGCGTCTTCGTCGTCGGCAACAGCCTCCGCCTGCGCGGGTTCACGAGCGTCGCCTCGAAGTGACGTACGAGAACCCACCCATCCACACGAATCCAATAACGAAGGAACACCAGAGAATGAGCAGCTGCTGCAGCACGAACGAGACCAACCCGGCCGTGGAGAACGGTGGACGCGAGAACCTTCTTGGCGGGGGCGCCGATGACATGACCACCTGCCCGGTCATGGTCGGCACCCCGGTCAGCAAGAAGACCGCCGAGGCCGCCGGCCTCTACCGCGACTTCGAGGATGAGCGCTACTACTTCTGCTGCGCTGGTTGTGGGCCTGCGTTCGATTCGGACCCGGCCAAGTACGCCGCCAACATGGCGTAATCCACCAGCGTGCGGGGTGCCGCGGCACCGCTGCGGCACCCCGCCACCTGATCGGAGCGAACCGACATGACCACTACGACTCCCACCACCGAAACCCACCTCGACACCTGCCCCGCAGGAGGCGACGGCGACGCGTCCGTCCACGGATACATCAGCGATAAGACGAAGTACCGCAATCGTCTGCGGCGCCTCGAAGGCCAAATCCGCGGCATCGATCGGATGGTCGACGAGGACCGCTACTGCATCGACATCCTCACCCAGATCTCCGCAGTCACCAGGGCACTCGAAAATGTCGCCCTCGGCCTGCTCGACGATCACCTCAAGCATTGTGTCCTCGACGCCGCACTCGCCGGCGGACCAGTGAGCGAGCAGAGGCTCGGCGAGGCGTCCGAGGCCATCGCCCGCCTCGTGCGCTCCTGACGCCGGCGCATCAGTTCGATCACGACCAGCAGTTCAGGAGTTCTTCTATGACCCCACAGCACGTTCTCATCCTCGGCTCGGGAGCAGCCGGGGCCGCAGCCGCCCGCACTCTCGCCTCACGCGACGATGTCCGGGTGACGCTGGTGACCCGCACCGGGGAGACGCCCTATACGCGGATGCTCATCAAGGGAATCGCGTTCGGTCCGACACCGCCGGAGATGATCAAGCTCCCGCTGCCTCAGATCGAGGTCATCGCCGACACCGTGCTCAAAGTCGATACCTCGGCGAAGCAGGTCCAGCTGACCTCCGGCGCACAGGTCTCCTACGACGCGCTCATCGTCGCGACCGGGAGTATGCCTCGCTCCCTGCCCGCTGACGTGTTCGGCGGCGAAGACGCCGGACAAGGGCGGGTCACCGCTCTTCACTCCGTGGAGGATGCCCTGGGCATCCGAAAGCTGCTGACCGGACTGGGGCGACCCGCGCGGGTAGCGATCTACGGCGGTGGAATCATCGCAGCCGAGACAGCCTCGTCTCTGCAAGCCGACGGACGCATGGTCACGCTGGTCTCCCGCAGTTCAGTTCCCGGCGTCGGAGCGTTTGGGGCGCCCGTGGCTGAGCGCCTCGCCGCCGACCATGCCGCCAAGGTGCAGGCCCGATTCGGTCGCACTCTCCAGCATGTCGACGAAACAGAATCCGGTGTCACCATCACCCTCAACGACGGAAATCCCGTCGTGGCTGACTTCCTTCTCCTCGCGCTCGGCACGACGCCCGCAGCCCCGTCACCGTGGACGAACGGTATCGACGTCGACGATCACCTCCGCGCCGCGGCAGAACACGTCTACGCAGCCGGAGGTGTGGCCACGCACCACGACGAGGCACTGGGCGCCTGGCGCATCGACCATTGGGAAGACGCCGCCGCACAGGGTGCGCATGCCGCGCAGGCCGCATTGCACGACCTCGGCATTAGCGACGATCCGGGCGCCTACCTGCCACGCAGCCCTTACATGGCAATGGTCTACGGTCAGATGATCTCCGGAGTCGGGTACACAGCCGGCGCAGACGCCCACCTGGAAGCCGGTGAGGAGTTCATCGTCCGCCACGAGACCGACGGCATCGTCGTCGGCGTCACTGGCATCGACGCAGTCGGCACCGTCTACCAGTGGGGGCAGCAGCTCCACGGCGTGCGGGCATAGGCGATGGCGGGAGACTGTATTAGGCAGATCCCACGGCGGGGCTTCGTGCTCTCGCTGGCAGCGACCATTCTCATGATGGCCGCTGCCAGCGCGCCGTCCTTGTTCTACCCCCAGATCGCCGAACGGCTCGGACTCATCCCCGTCGCCACCACACTCGTGTTCGCGGTCTACACCTTCACCCTCCTGGCCGCGCTGCTCTACCTCGGACCACTCTCCGACCACGTCGGCCGACGTCCGGTCGTGGCCGCCGGTTCTTTGGCGCTGGCGCTGAGCGTGGCCATGTTCTGGTTCGCCGGTAGCCTCGCGGCGCTCCTGGTCGCCCGAGCCTTGCAAGGGCTCGCAGCGGGTCTGCTGATCCCGGCGCTGTCGGCGATGATGATCGACTTCGAGTCCCCGTCGCATCGGAACATCGCAGCCCTGTGGAACACGATCGGCCCGATGATTGGCCTTGGGGCCGGGGCTCTCGGTGCTGCGCTTCTCCTCGATCTCACCTCCGAACCGACAACTGCCGTCTTCGGGTCGCTCGTGCTTGCCTTCCTCATCGTGGCAACGGTCGTGTGGAGCACACCGGAACTGGCCCCGAAGACCCGGATACGACGTGGCGACCTCCGTCCGCGGTTCACCGTGCCACCGCACCTGCGCCGCATGTTCACCGCCGGAGTGCCCGTGATCATCGCCGGGTGGGCGACCAACGGGCTTTTCCTCGCGCTCGGAGCCGACCTCGTCGGCAGTGAGCTTGGGGGCTCCACGCACACCCAAGCTGGGATCGTCATCTTCGCACTGGCGATCTCCGGAGTCACCGCCTCGTCCGTCCTACAGCGGCGTTCCGCCCGCACCATCAGCCTGTATGCGACCAGTGCCCTGGCGTTCGGCACCGCAGTGAGCATCGGCGCCCTCGCACTCGGTTCCTACTCAGCCTATGTCGCCTCGGTCGCGATCGTCGGTTCCGGGTTCGGCACAGCGTTCCTCGGGGTACTGCGCACACTCATGCCCCACACGGCATCGTCGGAACGCGCCGCCGTGATGGCTGTGATCTACACAGTTGCCTACCTGGCATTCGGCGTGCCCACCATCGTCGCCGGATTGCTCGTGCCGGTGCTCACCCTGTCGGGGACGATGACGATCCTCGGTGCGATCATCATCGCCCTCAGCCTCGTCGCCACCGTCCTGCGCCTGCGCATCCCGCACCCGGCCGCAGGCCCGGCAGAGACTGACGACTTCCCCGAGCCTCCCACCGGCTCTCACCGCCGATCCGCACCCGACCGAGAGGAGCAGCCATGACCTACGTGATCGCGCTTCCCTGCGTGGACGTCAAGGACCGCGCCTGCATCGACGAATGTCCTGTCGACTGCATCTACGAGGGCGAACGCTCGCTCTACATCCACCCCGACGAATGCGTCGACTGCGGAGCCTGCGAACCGGTCTGCCCCGTCGAGGCCATCTACTACGAAGACGACCTGCCCGACGAATGGTCTGACTACTACAAGGCCAACGTCGAGTTCTTCGACGAGTTGGGTTCTCCCGGAGGAGCCGCGAAGATCGGACCGACGGGCTTCGACCATCCCCTCATCGCCGCATTGCCCATCCAACACGAGCAGACCCTCTGAGAAGGGGCTTCCGATTGATCCATACCGACACAACACACAAGCCTTGACTAGTACCCCCTAGGGGTATATGGTAGGCATATTGATGAAAGGAAATGACATGCAGAGGAGACTGCGAACAGGACTGGCAGCGGGAGCGCTCGGAGTGGCGCTCGTGCTCGCCGGTTGCGCCAGCGGAGCAGACGACGACCAGCAGACCGACCCTTCGGCTACTGAGGAGCATCAGGGCCACGGCGGCAACAACGCAGAAAGCGGTGATGAGGAGATGGAGCACCCGATGGACGGCGGACCGGCACCCGAGGGTATCGCCGAAGCCAGTGAGCCCACCTACCCTGTCGGTACCGAGGTGCAGCTCACGGCCGACCACATGGAAGGCATGGAAGGGGCTACAGCAACGATTTCCGGCGCATTCGACACGTACACGTACTCCGTGAACTACACGCCCGCAGGTGGCGGCGACCCCGTCACTGATCACAAGTGGGTCGTGCAGGAAGAAATTGAGGATGCCGGCGACGAGCTTCTGGCCGACGGCACAGAGGTGACTCTGCTCGCCGAGCACATGGAAGGCATGGAAGGCGTAAAGGCCACCATCGCTTCGTCCACCGATGAGACGGTCTACATGGTCGACTACGAGACGGACGGCATGAAGATGACGAACCACAAGTGGGTCGTCGAGAGCGAGATCCAACCAGCGTCCTGAGCCGACGTTCGCTTGCCCGGCCACCGGGTGAGCGGCAATCGGCCTGGCTCGATGACGGAGGAGAGGAATCATGACGGACCCGAACTCACACCAGCACCACGGCCACGAAACCGATACACCCGCCCACGGCGAGCATCACCACGGGTCTGTGTCCGCGCACGCCTCGGCGGATGCGCACGGCACGCGCGAGGGTCAGCACACCGGGCATCAGGGCCACGCCATGGACCACGGGCAGCACTCAGGCCACACGGGCCTCGACGAGCACGGCGGCCACGATGAGCATGCCCAGCACGGTGGGCACGGAGATCACAGCGGCCATGGCGGGCACGGGGACCACGTTGGCCAGTTCCGCCGGCTGTTTTGGATCAACCTCGTCATCGCCATCCCCGCGGTTGCCCTCTCACCGATGTTCGCCATGCTGCTGGGCTACGAGGTCCCCGGCTGGGCGGGCTGGGTCGCCGCGGCACTGGGCACCGTCATGTACGTCTGGGGCGGCAGGCCCTTCCTCACCGGTGCCGTCAGCGAGTTGAAGTCCCGCAAGCCCGGGATGATGCTGCTCATCGCTCTGGCGATCACGGTGGCCTTCTTCGCCTCCTGGGCCGCCACGCTCGGGCTCGTCCATCACGAGCTCGAATTCTGGTGGGAACTGGCGCTGCTGATCGTCATCATGCTGCTGGGCCATTGGATCGAGATGCGCTCCCTGGCCCAGACCACCTCGGCGCTCGACTCGTTGGCGGCACTGCTGCCAGACGAGGCCGAGCGCGTCGAGGGCGAGAACGTCGTCAAGGTGGCCCCAGCCGACCTCGACGTGGGCGACGTGGTCATCGTGCGCCCCGGCGGCAGCGTCCCGGCCGACGGAACCATCGTCGACGGCCGCGCCGACATGGACGAGTCCATGATCACCGGCGAGTCCCGCCCGGTCTCTCGCGGCGAGGGCCAGACCGTCACCGCCGGCACCGTCGCCACCGACTCCGGCCTGCGGGTGGAGATTACCGCCACCGGTGACGACACCGCCCTGGCCGGCATCAACCGGCTCGTCGCCGAGGCGCAGAACTCATCCTCCCGCGCCCAGCGGATCGCCGACAAGGCCGCGGCCTGGCTGTTCTGGTTCGCTCTTGGCGCGGCGCTGGTCACTGCGGTCGTCTGGACGCTCATCGGCATGCCCGACGAGGCCGTCGTGCGCACCATCACCGTGCTCGTCATCGCCTGCCCCCACGCCCTCGGCCTGGCGATCCCGCTGGTCGTCTCCATCGCCACCGAGCGAGCCGCCCGCGGAGGCGTCCTAGTGAAGGACCGCCTGGCGCTGGAGTCCATGCGGCAGGTCGACGCGGTGCTGTTCGACAAGACCGGCACGCTGACCAAGGGCGAGCCCACCGTCACCGGCGTCGAGCCGACCGGCGAACTCGACGCCGACCAGGTCCTCGCCCTCGCTGCCTCGGCCGAGGCCGACAGCGAGCACCCGCTCGCCAAGGCCATCGTCACCGCCGCCAAGGACAAGGGCCTTGCCCTCCAGCAGGCCAGCGGCTTCTCATCCTCGCCCGCCGTCGGCGTCACCGCGACCGTCTCCGGCCAGAAGGTCCGCGTCGGCGGGCCCCGGCTGCTCGAGGAGACCGGTCAGCACGAGGTCGGCACGGCCGAGGCATGGCGCTCCGAGGGCGCGATCATTCTGCACGTTCTCCGCGGCGGCCAGGTGGTCGGCGGGCTGAGGCTCGCCGACGAGGTCCGGCCAGAATCCCGCGACGCCGTCGACGCCCTCCACGCCCTCGGTGTCGAGGTCGTCATGATCACCGGCGATGCCGAGGCGGTCGCGAACGAGGTCGGACGGGAGCTCGGCATCGACCGCGTCTTCGCCGGCGTGCGCCCGGAGGACAAGTCCGCGAAGGTCTCCCAGCTGCAGGAAGAGGGCAAGAGGGTCGCGATGGTCGGCGACGGCGTCAACGACGCCCCGGCTCTGGCGCAGGCCGATGTCGGCATCGCGATCGGCGCGGGCACCGATGTCGCCATCGCCTCGGCCGGGGTGATCCTGGCCAGTTCCGACCCACGCAGCGTGCTCTCGATCATCCAGCTGTCGCGACGCGCATACGGCAAGATGAAGCAGAACCTGTGGTGGGCCGCCGGCTACAACCTTCTTTCGGTGCCGTTGGCGGCCGGTATCCTGGCACCGGTGGGATTCGTCCTGCCAATGTCGATCGGCGCGATCCTGATGTCAGCCTCCACCGTGGTTGTCGCGCTCAACGCCCAGCTGCTGCGGCGCATCGACCTCACACCCGAAGCCAGCACGCGTTCCGTCCTGGAGCGCCAGAAGTAAGGACATGCCCATGTCTGTCGATACCGATTCCCACCAGCACGGCTACATCAGCGACAAGGAGCGCTATCTCGGCCGCATGAAGCGCATCGAAGGACAGGCGCGTGGGATCGCGAAGATGATCGATGAGGAGAAGTACTGCATCGACATCCTCACCCAGGTCTCCGCTCTGACCCGTGCCCTCCAGGGGGTTGCGACTGGTCTGCTCGACGACCATCTCAAGCACTGCGTGCTTGATGCCGCCAAGCTCAGCGACGAGGCGGCCGTCGAGAAGATCCAGGAAGCCACCGACGCCATCAACCGGCTCGTTCGCTCCTGAACCCGGACCCCGATCACCGCGTTCCAGGACACGGCGGGCACAAACCCTCAGGATGCCAGCGCGCTTGATCCTTGCCGACGCGCCGTCCGCCCGCGACGCGCTCACCTTCGCTAAGCGGGCCGCGCAGGCCGGTGCCCATGGCGTGCGCTTGCAGGCCGCGGCCGGGCTGCTGCGCATGAGCGCAGCCGCGCTAACGCCCCGTGGTCCGCTCGACCGCACTCCTACGATCCTCGTCCTTCGCACGCTCCGCTCCGACCCTCAGCTGCAGTGCGACGTCACCGTGGAAACGTTGACCGCGACCGCCGTCCCTCTTACCCTGGCGTTGCCGGAAACCGCGCTGGCACCCGCCTGGACCAGCGTCGAACCCCCGCAACACGGGTGGAGACTTATTGCGGATGTGTCCAGCCTGACGCTGATGCGCAGCGCCCGTGCCGGCATCGAGGCCGTCGCCCAAGCACTTCCCGACAAACCCGGCGACGATGTCGTCCGCAAGATCCGGGGCACGGTTTGGGGCACCCCGGACACGGCACTCGCATCGCTGCCACAAGGCGTTGCGTTCGCCGCCTACGTCTTCGGGTTCCTCAGCCGAGGAAACGGGGCCACGATCTCAACCGCCGGCCGTTGGACGCGGTTGACCCTCCCGACTGGACACGTGCTCCTGCGCGGACCCGTCGCCTCTGGCCTCACCCCGATCCGCCGCACCCGGCCACGCGTTTCCGAGTCCGTCACATCGATTGAATAACCCTTGATACCCTATAGGGGTATGGGGTAGTATTGATGACTATGAAAAAGGTTGAGCACGTGCACGCCACGTATGACACACCGCATCTGAATGCGGCGGTCGGAGTCTTCGCGTTGCTGGCGAATCCGGTGAGTGTGAAGATGATCCTCGCCATTCGCGACATCGAGGTCTCTGCCAATCACCTGGCGGACATCGTCGACCTTCCCGTCGACCAGACCTCCCACGAGCTTCACCGCCTGGAGTCGGCCGGGATCGTGAGTCGGCAGCGACGCGAGTCCGGCGACTTCTACCTATTGAACGGTGTGCATGCCGGGGCGCTGGCTGAGGCTGCGATCTTCCATGCCGAACATCAGCAGCAGGAACGCACTCGTGCGGGTTCTCCCACCTCGAACTCGCGACCGAACTGACAGAGGAGGCATCATGCCCCGTTTTTCCCGATTGACCCCTGAGACCGCAGTGGGGGCCTCACGAGACTTGCTCGGCGATCTCGTCGAGCGGCACGGCCAGGTCGGAGACATGGTCTCGACGATGGCGCACTCCCCGGCGGTGCTCGGCGGCTATCTGCAGCTGAGCAAAGCCATGCGTCGCGCCAAGCTCGACCGTAAGGTCAGCGAGCTCGTTTCGATCGCCGTGCAGTCGAAGCAGGGATGCGGAATGTGCCTGGCCTCGCACATCAGCGCGGCACGATCGCTCGGGGTCAGCGATGACGAGATCGCACTCGCCCAGCAGGGTACGGCGATGACCGGCCCGGTCGCGGCGATGATCGCGCTCGGCCTCCAGGTCTACCGTGAGCCTACGTCGATCACCGACGAGCAGATTGACGAGCTTCGGGGATACGGGTACAGCGACCGTGAGATCTCTGATGTCGTCGGGGTCGTGTCGCTGAACATTCTCACCGGCGCCTTCAACCTGGTTGCTGGCCTCACGCCGGGCGACTGACTTCGCCGGCGACTTGGTGCCTTGGCCGAGAGGATAGGCAGCGGTCTGCAAAACCGTTTACACGGGTTCGAATCCCGTAGGCACCTCCACTTCCCGCTGAGCCCAATAGGACACACGTCGTTGGAGGCGAGTGATGGAGAGCCAGCACATCTTCAACGGTGACATGACACGCGCCGCGCGCATCCTCGTGAAGGTGAGCGCCCAATATATCGCCCGTGAAGCCAACGTGACCAAGGAAGAGTTGCGCGACTTCGAGAAGGGGCGACACGACTTGTCGTAGAAGAAGCAGGAGCGTGTGCGGGCCGCCCTCGAAGAATTGGGGCAGAGTTTCTGCCTGACGGACCCAACGGCGGCTACGGCATCCGTCTGAAGTTCGGCCGTTCCAGGATCTACTCACTTGAACGTTGCGAGGGCGAGGGCGGGCCGCGGCTCACAACAGAGTCTGATCGTCGGACCCAGGCCCATGTGCCCTTCTCGGAACCGGATTCAAACCTACCTTTTCACCTGGAAGATCGCACCACGGCCTCACTGCGCATCCTGGTGCCGTTGCGCCTGGGCCGGCTTTGGCCGTCACACCTTGCCTCTGTTCCAGGAATGGAAGCGTGGGCACGCTGAGCTCATCGAATACAGTCGCCCGACGGACCCGATCTGGGCCCTGCGCGACGGGGGCGATCGATGCCGCACTCATCCGCTCTTCTTCACCCAAACGTGCCATTGGTCCGGGTTTGGAGCGGTTACCGCTGTTCACCGAACGCCTGGTTGCATCGGTGACGAGTACCGACTCGCGTGCCCGGCAGGAGTCGGTGACCCTAGCCGATCTCGCTGACGGGCCGGTGGCGGTCTGCGCGACCGCTCCGACGGCCACCGGGGAGCTGTGGAGTACGACTGCTCGCATGCCGCGCACGATCTCGGTGGCGAACACGGACGAGTGGTTAACCCGCATCGCTGTCGGCGACGCCATCGGCATCACTGCAGAGGCGACAACGCACAATCACCGCGCGCCGGAGGTGGTCTATCTGCCCATCGAGGATGCCCCACGGGTGACCGTGGCGCTGACCTGGCCAGGGCAGAGGAGGAGCCACCCGCAGGTAGGGGTCTTCGCCACCTGCGCACAGGACTACTTCACCCGACTCATCGACATCGGCTCCCCACCCCGCCTGCTCTCCACCGGGGCCGATGGTCAGCTGACGTAGCTCCCCACTGCAGCTATGCGACCGACCATCCCCCAGGTAGCCCATCCTCGGGTGCGACGGGACCCCTGAGTTTCATTCCGTGTCGGAGCAACAGATCACACTCGACAATATCGCTCTAGCGCGATATGATCGCCCTATGACGATGATTCAAGAGGAGGGGGCAACCCTCGACGAAGTGGCGACAGTAGCGTACGCCCACCTGTTCCAGGCATTTGCGGAGCCGACGAGGTTAGCGATCGTGCAGCACCTCGCCTCCGGGGAGCACCGGGTCCGGGACCTGGTCGAGCACATGGGCCTGGCCCAGTCCACGGTGAGCAAGCATGTCGGCTTCCTCGTCGAGTGCGGCCTGGCGACGATGCGCCCGGAAGGGCGCTCCACCTGGTACTCGCTGGCACAGTCCGAGCTCCTGCGTACCCTCATCGCCGCTGCCGAACGCCTCCTCGATGCCACCGGCACGCAGGCCCTGCTCTGCACGCACCTGCGACTCCCACATACCCACCACGCGACAGATACGGACAAGAAGTAGACATGGGCGCAGGACACAATCACGGCCCCGCCGCCAGCGAGACCGGTCACCCCGGAGATTTCCGCAAGAAACTCTGGATCGCATTCTCGATCACCGCGACGATCGTCGTCGCCCAGGCCATCGGCTCGATCATCACCGGCAGCCTCGCACTGCTGACCGACACCGCCCATGCCATTACCGATGCCTCCGGGCTGCTGGTCGCACTGATCGCCGCGACGCTGATGCTCAAGCCCGCCAACTCCAAGCGCACCTGGGGGTTCCGGCGTATCGAAGTGATCGCAGCCCTCGGACAGTCGGCACTGCTGCTGGCGGTGGGCACCTACGCCGCCATCGAAGGCATCCGGCGACTGTTCGAGCCGCCGGAGGTGCCCGCAAGCGAACTGCTGATATTCGGCATCATCGGCCTGGTCGCGAACATCATCGCCATCACCATCCTCGCCTCCAGCCGCGGTTCGAACTTCAACATGCGTGCCGCGTTCCTCGAAGTTCTCAATGATGCCCTCGGGTCGCTCGGAGTGATCATCGCGGCGATCGTCATCGCCACGACCGGGTTCATGCAGGCCGATGCCATCGCCGGACTGCTTATCGCCACATTGATCGTGCCTCGCGCGTTCAAGCTCATGCGCGAGACCACCGGCGTCCTTATGGAGTTCACTCCCAAGGGCCTCGACCTCGACAAGGTGCGTTCGCACATCCTCGAACTTGACCATGTCAAAGATGTCCATGACCTGCACGCCTCCACTGTGGCGACCGGCCTGCCGACCCTGACCGCCCACGTCGTCGTCGACGACGAGTGTTTCACCGACGGTCATGCCGCGCAGACGCTCCACGAGATCAAAGATTGCGTCGCAGGACACTTCGAGGTCTCCATCCATCACTCGACCTTCCAGATCGAGACCGAGCACATTGCCGAACATGAACCGGAAATCAGCAAGCACGACTGAACGCAGTGCCCCCTCCCGGGCTCGTTCCGGGGGCTTCCGCGTCACGCAGGTAGGCACTACCCCTATGGGGTAGTATGGCCAATTGGCACCACGGCAGACACGGCAAGGAATCCCATGAAAAACTTCAGGCCATTCCCGAAGTACGGCGGAACGAAAACCGCTGCAATCACCGTCGTGGTCGGCGCTTTCCTGCTCACCGGATGCACGGCCGCCAACGACTCACCCTCAGCCTCCTCGGCCAGCGGAGCCGAGATCCTTGCCGAGAACGGTCTCGATGGCCTCGACGTGCGTGAGCTGGTCGAAACGCTCGATGCGATCCCGCTGGACGAACGCACGGAGACCTTGACCACGTCGATCACTGCGGAGGCGGTCACGCTCACCGATCAGCACGAACACACGGCAGAGGTGCGGTTGCCAAGTAACGAGATCTACGTATCCGTCGCCCCGTATCGGTCGCAGACCCATGATTGCTACTACCACAGCCCGACCGGATGCCTGGGTGAGCTGCGCAACGCAGACGTGGCCGTCACGGTGACGGATGCGACGACCGGCGAGACGATCGTCGACGAGGAGATGAGAACCCTCGACAACGGCTTCGTCGGGATCTGGCTGCCCCGAGGCATCGAGACGTCGATCTCGATCACCCACGACGGCCAGACCGCCACCTCCAAACTTTCGAGCGTCGACGACGATGCGCAAACCTGCTTGACCACGATGCGACTGGCCTGAAACCAGCACCACGGGAATACCCCCAGGGGGTAGGGTGTTGTGGTGTGCGTGCGGTCTATCGCACGCAACGTGTAACAGGAAGGAAATCAGTCCCATGAGCGAAGTCACCACCGTCGACACCCAGACCTTCGATGAGGTTGTGCTCCAGAGCGACGTTCCCGTTCTCGTGGACTTCTGGGCAGCCTGGTGCGGCCCGTGCCGTGCAATCGCGCCGGTCCTGGACCAGATTGCTGCCGAGCAGGATGGAAAGCTTCTCATCGCCAAGCTCAATGTCGACGAGAACCCCGACATCGCCTCGCGCTACAACATCAGTTCGATCCCTGCGATGAAGGTCTTCGACAAGGGTGAGATCGTGCGCGAGATCATCGGGGCGATGCCGAAGCCGCAGATCGAGCAGCGCCTCGACGGTATTATCTGAGGCTCGGCCGTCGAACTGTTCCCGAACTCCGCCGATCGTTGCGCGGCAGTTGACGATCGCCCAAATCAGCGTGGTTCCATACGTAGTCCAAGACTGCGCAGGGCAAGGAGCGCTTGAAGTGGCAGGACCCCGTTACCCAACGCGGTGTTCTGCTGATTTGCAGTCAGATCACCCATCGGGTCGGTGATCCATCCGACTGGCAGACCTATAAGCCATTCCACGAACTCCGGCGACGAACGTGGCCCTCTGTCCTCGTTCAGAACTGCGGGGGCAGGGGCGCCGCGTCGGGTGATGTGCTCCCATCGTGCGACGGCGTCGGCGTATCGCCCCCAGCGACGAAGATGCTGTCGACTAGCGCGAACAGGGTCTCCGCTGCGTTCGAGTTGATGGTCGAGCCGCCCGGTCCGTTAAGTGCGAGGTCGATTATCTGATGACTCAGTGCGATAGTGCCGCCGCGGGCTCTGACCGTCTCCATCGTCTCTCCGCCCCGAGAGGAGTCCGTTGCTAGCGGCGTCCGGAACAGCGCCCCTGCGGTAGGCGACGATGAAGATACGGAAGCGATGGTGATCAGCGCCGGAAAGTGAAGCCGGTAGGCCGATCCATCGTGCGTCATACCGCAAGTCGGCCAGGTCTCCGAGTACGGCGCCTGCCGTCCGAAGAGGTCGGGCTGATGCGTCCCCCAGACCGCACGGGTCGGATGCCAAGTCGCAAACGGTTGCATGGCCAGCGGCTGTAGGATCACGGTCAACGGGTCCACTTGATACCCCTTCGCGGGTCGGGTAGCGGGGGCCGAGAGCAACCCCTTACGTTCTCGATCACGACGCACGCGGGTTGCAGCTCCTCGATTGCGCGTGCCATGCACGACCAGAGCCCCGAGCGAGTACCTGGCGCGATGCCTGCACCCTTGCCGACGATTGAGACGCCCTGGCAGGGGAAGCCGCTTATCACGATTTCGACCGGCGGTACGGTACTCCAGTCTATGACGGAGATGTCGCCGAGGTTTGGGGCATCCGACCAATTGTGAGAGAAGACTTGCGCGACCGAGGTGTTGATCTCGGAGAACCAGACCGTATCCCCCACCAGTGGCGTGTTCGACGGCAAGGTCGAGCCCTCCGTACCCGCTGAAGGTCGAGCCAATTCGCGGCGAGGAAACGGGGGGAAGTGCGACGTGCAGACACAAGTTGCTCCGGGTGATTGGCTTTCCCGGTGCTGAGCGGTTGCCTGCCCTACCGGTCTGGTTGCTGCCAGGTAAGCGAGTCCGTCTCCGGCGCCGAACTTCTCCAGCGCTTCCCACTCACCTCCCTGTCACCTGCGCGACCCTTACCGGGCTTCCCACGGCATAATTTTTGGCTCGGCGTTCTCTCGTCGCCAGCCTGATCACCTACCGCTCAGAGTTAGTCCACACCTCTTGCAGATCAAGGTGTCAACCCAGGTTGACAAGGCTTCGCGGCGGCGGGATCGCGCGGTCACCTGGAGATCGACAGGCCCCGCGGCGGGCCGAGCGAAGGGACAGGAGACAGGTCATGGTGGAACGGGTGGAGCTCGCGATCACGGAGCTGAGCGAGGCAAGATCGCTGACGATCTACGTCGTTACGGCGCCTACCATGAGCGCACGGGAGTCGATCTCTGGAACGTGTTCACGAAGCAGAAGCCGCACGAGCTGGAGCCTCCGAACCTCACGCAGGAGATCAAGGGCAGGACTGCCTCGCACCACGCGGTTGCTGAGAGCTGCATGGCGATGGCCTCCGTCATCGAGAGCGAGAACCCGTTGCTGCTCACTCCGGAGACGGTCCAGCTCATCCAGGAAGCCTTCGGCGACATCTACGGTGGCGAGTTCCCCCTTGGGCCGCTCGCACGGCAATGTTCTCCCGCATGGCCTCCCGTCGCATGAGTGAGGCCGCCGGGAACGGATCGTTTGCTCTCGCTGAGTTCGTTGTGGTGAACGCGGAGCTGCAACCCTCTGATGCCGAGCGCTACGAGGCCGCGATCATGCACTACCTGACCGAAGCCAACGCGAAGATCAGCGAGCAGCTCGCCGAGTTGCGCACAAGCATGGACGGTCTGAACGAGCAACTCCAGGCGCAACGGCGCGAGATCGACCAGTTGCGCAACCCCAGTGCAACACGCCGACAGCTCCCGAACCCCTTTCGCTCGACCTTCGAGCCCACCGTGCAGGCTCCCCGGCGGCGCGGCCCGTCCGACGACGGGCCGGCCCTGTAGCCAACCTCCGGCATTGAGGCTCACACCGATGCCGTGGTGAGTCTGTCCACCTGGTCTGCATGACGGTCTCGATGCGGGTGATGAGCGCGGGCGACGGGTACAAGTACCTGATGCGCACGATCGCCGCCGCCGACGGCGACCGCTCCCTCTCGACCCCGTTGACCAGGTATTACACGGAAGAGGGAACACCACCGGGCACTTGGATCGGGTCGGCCCTTCGCGGCCTCGGAGACGGGCGGATCGCTCTCGGCGATGAGGTCTCGGAGTCGCAGTTGCAGTTGCTGATCGGGATGGGCCGCGATCCCGTCAGCGGCGACCCGCTCGGGCGGGCCTTCCCACGGTACGTCTCGGTCGCCGACCGGATCGAGAAGCGCGCCGCCGACCTCGACCCCGGCCTGGGGATGGGTGAGCGTGCCGAGCAGATCAGCCAGATCGAGGCCGAGGAGATCGAGCGGGGCAACCGCCGTGCGGTCGCGGGGTTCGACTACACGTTCTCGGTGCCGAAGTCCGTCTCCGTGCTGTGGGGCGTGGCCGACGCCGGCACGCAGGCCCTGATCGCCCAGGCGCATCACGAGGCGATCGCCGAGGTCGTGAACTTCATGGAGCGCGAGGTCGCCGCGACCCGCACCGGCTACACCGCCGCCGACGGCGCGGTCGCCCAGGTCGACGTGACCGGACTGATCGCCACGGCCTTCGATCACTACGACAGCCGCTCCGGGGACCCGCAGCTGCACACTCACGTCGTGATCTCCAACAAGGTCCAGACCGCGTTGGACGGACGATGGCGGTCACTGGATGGCCGCCCGATGCACGCGGCGGTCGTCGCGCTCTCGGAGCATTACAACGCGGTCCTGGCCGACCGCCTCACCGGCGCGCTCGGCGTGGAGTGGGAGGCGCGGGATCGGGGCCGGGACCGTAACCCGGCGTGGGAGATCACCGGGGTCAGCGAGGAGCTGATCGAGGAGTTCTCCTCCCGCGCCCGCGATATCGATGCCGAGACCGACCGGCTCATCGCCGCCTACACCGCCGAGCACGGCCGCCGGCCCTCGGCGCGGACGATCGTGCGCCTGCGCGCCCAGGCCACCCTCGCCACACGCCCCGAGAAACAGGTCCATTCCCTGGCCGACCTGACGAGCGGCTGGCGTGAGCGGGCAGGTCGTCTGCTGGGTGAGGACGCGACCGGCTGGGCCGGCGGCCTTCTCGCCGAGGCGCAGCAGGTGCGGCCGTTGCGGGCTGATGATGTGCCGTTGGAGGTGATCTCCGAGCTCGGGCAGGCGGTGGTCGAGGTCGTCGGCGAGAAACGCTCGACCTGGCGGCGATGGAACCTGCACTCCGAGGCGAGCCGGCAGTCGATGGCATGGAGGTTCGCGACAGTGAGCGACCGGGAGGCGATCGTGGAGATGATCGCCGATGCCGCCGAGCAGGCCTCGCTGCGGCTGACGCCGCCCGAGCTCGCCACCAGCCCGGCCGCGTTCCGCCGCCCAGACGGCAGCAGCGTGTTCCGGCCCCGCCACTCGACCGTGTTCTCCTCCACGGTGCTGCTGGAGGCCGAAGACCGTCTCCTGGAACGCTCCCGCACCCTGACCGGCCCGGTGGTCGAGGTCGAGACGGTCGAGAAGATCACCGCGAAGCCCGACCGGGAAGGGCGCCTGCTCGGTGACGACCAGGCCGAAGCGCTCACCCAGATCGCGGTCTCCGGGAGGGTTCTCGACGTGCTGGTCGGCCCGGCAGGAGCCGGGAAGACCACCGCCATGTCGGCGTTGCGTCGGGCATGGGAGAAGCAGCACGGGAACGGGTCCGTGGTCGGGCTGGCACCGTCGGCGGTGGCGGCGCAGGTCCTCGGCGAGGATCTCGGGATCGCGACCGAGAACACGGCGAAATGGTGGCAGAACCATCTCCTCCACGGGGAGACGTTCCAGGCCGGGCAGCTCGTCATCATCGACGAGGCTTCCCTGGCCGGCACCCTGTCGCTGGATCGCATCACCGGCCTCGCGGCCGAGGCGGGCGCGAAGGTGCTGCTGGTCGGCGACTACGGGCAGCTCCAATCCGTCGATGCGGGTGGGAGCTTCGGGATGCTCGTGGCCGACCGCGACGACGCCCCCGAGCTCGTGGACGTGCACCGCTTCGTCCACGAATGGGAGAAGACCGCCTCCCTCGATCTGCGCCACGGCCGCACCCGCGTGATCGACACGTACCTCGCTCACGACCGCGTCAGCGACGGTGATGCCGAGGGCATGATCGACGCCGCCTACACCGCCTGGCGTGCCGACCGCGACGCCGGACGGGCCTCGGTACTGATCGCCGAGACCCGCGAGGACGTGACCGCACTAAACGCCAGAGCCCGCGCCGATCTCATCCTCACCGGGAAGATCAAGCCCGGCCGCGAAGTCGCGCTAGCCGAGGGCACGTCCGCCGGGGTCGGGGACACGATCATCACCCGCCGCAACGACCGGCGCCTGCGCACCGGCACCGGCCGTGGCTGGGTGCGCAACGGCGAACGGTGGCAGATCACCGACGTGCGCGATGACGGGTCGATCACGATCCGCAAGCCCGGCCACCGTTTCGGGTCGATCGTGCTGCCCTCCGACTACGTGGCAGAGCACGTCGATCTGGGATACGCAGTCACTGCGCACCGGGCCCAGGGCGTCACGGTCGATACCGCGCATGTGCTGGTCGAGCCGTCCTCGACCCGTGAGAACTTCTATGTCGCGATGACTCGCGGTCGGCTGGCGAATCTGGCCTACGTGATCCTGGACCGCCTCGACCCCAACCATCCTGAACCGCATCCGGCGGACAATCCCGATGCGAGCTCGCGCAGCGTGCTCTACGGGGTGGTGCAGCACTCGGGGGCCGAGGTCTCCGCGCACGAGACGATCACCGCCGAGCAGGACCAGTGGGGCTCGATCGCGCAGCTCGCCGCCGAGTACGAGACCATCGCCGCAGCCGCCCAGCACGACCGCTGGGCCGCCCTCCTACACGGCTCGGGCCTGACCGAGGAGCAGGCCGACGCCGCGATCGGGTCGGTCGCGTTCGGAGCGCTAACTGCCGAGCTGCGACGCGCCGAGGCCAACCACCACGACGTTGACGCGCTGTTCCCGCGCCTGGTGGCCGCTCGCGGGTTCGATGACGCCGAGGACCTCGCCAAGGTCATGCACTACCGCCTCGCCCGCGCCACCGCCCAGCCGGCCGGGTCGGGGCGCACGAGGAAGACTCCGCGGCTGATCGCCGGCCTCATCCCACACGTGCAAGGCTCGATCGCCGCAAACATGCGGCAGGCGCTGACCGAGCGACGAGAGCTGATCGAGACCCGCGCCGACGCGATCCTCGACACTGCCCGCCAGACTGGCGAGCCCTGGACCCAGCCGCTCGGCACCCCTCCCGCCGGCAGGCGCGAGCAGGCACGCTGGCGACGCGACGCCCGAACCATCGCCGCCTACCGCGACCGCTACCAGATCAGCGACGACACCCCACTCGGCCCGGCCCCGCAAACCGGCCCGCAGAAGATCGACCACGCCCGAGCCAACGCAGCGCTACGCGTGCTCACGGTGGAAGCGAATCAAACCTTGGCTCAGGAAATGCGTGTAGGGCTCCTGGGCTCCAACATCACCTTTGGACGCTGATCCTCGGCAGAAGACACTACTTCGCGGCCGACATCTGGACGAAGTCAGGATATGAGCAAAGGGGGCGGCCATCGCCTACAAACAGTGATTGATGACAGCGCGATCCAGGCTAGAAAGACTTAGTGCGAAATAGCCTGCCCTCAGCCCCATCGTCATGCAATGTACATACCACTTCGCTCGTCTCAATAGCATCAGGCGACGAGGAAATCGCCTCCGGAAGATCAGAATCAAGAGTTGTGATAACAGGCTGCAATCCTAAGTCCGCATACTGACGCAAGACCGAGATTAGGCGCCTCTTTGCGCGTGGTTCGAGACTCTCGAACACGCCGTCATGGAAGGAAAACCTAGGAAACTGCTGCCCCAGATAAGTGCGCAAAACCGCCAAATCAAACGCGATGCACAACAACTTTTTAAACGTGAATCCTCTACCAGCACTTGTTTCAGAGCCCGTCGAATCTACGATCTCAGCCGAAAACTCAAGACTACCGGTGGATGCCACGGTTACCGAAAGTAGGGCGTGCTCATCGAGAACGTCATGCACGATCTCATCAAAGTACTGTTGGATCTCACGATAGCGATTGCCTGCCGTCTCAGACTGGACTAAGACATCTTGCTCGATAGCAGTTTGAAGGTGATTTCTACGTTCCTGAACCTGTCGCTTTTCCTGCCGCAAGTGCACGATCTGAGACAGTGCCTCACGCTGCCGGTCCAGTGAAGCAATATCTGCCCGAATGCTGATCACCTGGTTCGAGACTTCCTTGTACTTCTCAATAGTGTCTGAACCATCAAGGAACTCAAAGAGTCTTGCACGCTCACGTTGCAAGGACTCAAGTTCAGGCGTCAGAGCCTGCAATCTCTCTTCAGTTTCGGTGCGCTGCTCAAGGAGGTAGTCACGACGCTCCTGGGAGATGGCTCGATTGAACTCAATAAGTTGTTCAAAATCCTTTTTTAGTTGGTCTGGGAAGGCCACGCCGGCTTCAGCAAAGAGCTTCTCGGTCTGGCTCGGGCTAAAAAGGATCGCGTCTTCGTTGAGAGAATCGTTTAGTCTGTTCAGCAGCTGCGAGAGCCTATACGCTTCCTCGTTTCCCGCGGCGATCTTCTCTTCAATGTCTTCAACCAAGTCCTCAGTGGCCTCGGCATCTGCACGCGAGAAGTCGAAAGTGTCCAATGTTGACTGGAATTGGTCAAGTTCGCGGGTTCTTATAGCGATAATTCCGTCGAGCTTCCCGACATCGGCATTATCTGCAGTTCCAGCTTCGCGTTGATGGTGATATATCGCTTGGTCAAGCTTCTCTTCTTCATCGACCTGATCGTAGAGCTCCACGGTCAACTCTGCATTGAATCCGAGCAGGTGCGCGAGAAATGGCTTCCACTCCCTATGCTTACCTCGAAACTTGCGCAGGTGGAAGACGTCGCTATAGTCGTCTTGCTCGCGCAAGACGTACCCCATTATGTCGGCCATTCGCGGTTGAGCGTGGAGGTGTCGTGAGTCAAGGGGCTCGCGCCCTTGTTGGATGATGGGTTCTGCGAAGAATCACATCGTCTACCGAAGGACGCGAGCCATGTTCCAGCCTACGGGCCCACACCTGTCCCTGCCCACTGCCAGCAGCACTGCCGAGCTCTTTCGGGATCCGGCCTCGGTGGTGTTCAACCTCGACGGCTACCAGGTGCTCTCAGCGTGTGATCTGCCGCTGGGCGGCCGCCGGGTCACCGCCGCTGCCAACAGCGTCGAGGCGGCCTGCCCTGACTGCGGGGTGGTCTCGACTCGGGTGCATCAGCGCACCCGCCAGAAGGTCAAAGACCTCGGCGTCGGCGGCAAAGACATCGAACTGGTGATCATCAAACCCCGGTTCCTCTGCAGCGAGGCCGCCTGTGCTCGGCGGACCTTCACCCAGGTCACCGACCAGCTTCCTTTCCGTGCCCGGTGCACCGCCCGGTTGAAGGAAGCCGCCGTCGAAGCAGTGCTGGATGAGGGGATGCCGATCTGGCGAACCTGCGCCCGCTACCAGCTTGGGTGGGCAACAATCAACACCGCCGTCACTGCCGATGCCCTCACCATCCCCGACCCCGACATGGTGCCGGTACGAGCACTCGGGATTGATGAGCACCGCTTCGCCCGCGCTAAGTGGTTCAAGCACCCCGAGACTGCTCAGTGGTGCCGGGTCGAACCGTGGATGTCGACCTTCGTCGACGCCGACACCGGCCACATCCTCGGCGTCGTCGATGGCCGCTCCAGCGCGAACATCACCCGCTGGCTGAAGCAACGCTCCCAGGCGTGGCTGGAGCAGCTGCAGGTGGTCGCGATCGATCCCTCCAGCGCGTTCCGCAACGCCGTACGCCAGGTGCTGCCGGCGGTGGAGATCAGCGTTGATCACTGGCACGTAGTCCGCCTCGGTAACCAGATGCTCACCGAGGTCCGCCAACGAGTCACCCGCGAAGTCCTGGGCCGGCGGGGCCGGAAAGAGGACTCGGTGTGGGCTCACCGGATGCTGCTACTCCGGGCAGGAGATCGACTCACCGACGCCGGACTCCACCGGTTAGAGCAAGTCCTCGATGATGAGGACTACGAGCAGGTCGCAGCTGCCTGGGCGGTCAAGGAGCGCCTGCGGGCCCTGCTGGCCGCCAAAGACATCCCAGCAGCCCAGAACGCCCGGATCGACTTCGAAATGGCCGTGGCCGCCGCTGACATGGCCGAGACCGATAAACTCGCCGCCACGGTGGCGAAGTGGTGGACCGAGATCAAAGTCTTCGTCCGCACCCAAGTCACCAACGCCAGGACCGAGTCGGCGAACACCGGGATCAAGCAGATCAAGCGCACCGGCCGCGGGTTCCGCAACCAGAAGAACTATCAATCACGTATCCTAGGCACCAGCGTCAGGCAGACACGCCGACGCCGCAGGACCCCCCACCAACAAGGGCTCCACGCTCAACGGTGAATAGCCCCTTTAGCACGCTTGCCAATGATGGGGTAGAGCGCGCTGCGGATAGACAGCGGCAGGTGGTAGCGATAGGCGAAGAGCCCGAATGCCATACCGGTAAGGGCGTACATCGCCCAACCTGGGATGCCGTAGTGGAACATAGTCCACAGGGCAGCCTCTTCAGCGGCCTGGAGGGTGCCTTCGGCTGCTCCGGGGCCTACTCGCAGGTTCGTGGCGGGACCAACTACGGAGAAGAACATCAGGTCTACGCCGATACCGGCGGCGAAGAGCATGGAGGCCCAGGTGAAAAGGCTGAACTTGGGTTTGGAGTGGTCGGGGCCAAGCCTCGTCTTACCGACGCGTGAGAATGCCACGATCAGTACGAAGATGACAATGATCGCCGCCGTAAGAATGAAGTACCAGCCCAGGTACTCACTGAGCCATGTGAACGCTGTTTCCAGCGTGGTGTAGGCGGTGCCCGGTGCAAGGGCGGCCCAGAGCGTGAAGGCCAGGATGAGCACCGCGGACACGATGAACACCGGCCAATTCACTTTGGAGACTGCAGACGCAGCTGCCATGATTTTCTACCTTTCAGTTCTTTACCTCGTCAGTCAGGCGCACGGCTGACGGGGCAGCCTTGCGCGGACCAAACATGCTTGTGCACAAAACATCCCTACGTTATTTCGAATCTGAAGTGAGACTCGCGAATTAGGAGGGGGCGGATTCTTGATTGTGGCGCATAGTCACGCGGAAAGGAGCAAGACGATAACGGGTCCTATTTGTGGGCAATATCACCTCATACTGGCACAGGGTGCTCCGAGACGGGAATCGGTGGAACGGACACTGGACTCGGCATAGCGGGGGCTCCCGCGGTAGGTTAGGGGATCGTGGCACTGACTATCGGAATCGTGGGACTCCCCAATGTGGGTAAGTCGACCCTCTTCAACGCACTGACCCGGCAGACGATCCTGGCGGCGAACTACCCGTTCGCGACCATTGAACCCAATGTGGGCGTGGTGAACCTGCCGGACGAGCGGTTGGGGAAGCTGGCCGAGATCTTCGGCTCGGAGAAGATCCTTCCGGCCACGGTGTCTTTTGTGGACATCGCCGGCATTGTGAAGGGCGCCTCCGAGGGTGAGGGTCTGGGCAACCAGTTCCTGGCCAATATTCGTGAGGCTCATGCGATCGCTCAGGTGGTGCGTGTCTTCGAGGATGAGAATGTCATCCATGTGGACGGCAAGGTGGATCCCACCTCTGACATGGAGACCATCAACACTGAGCTGATCCTGGCTGATATGCAGACCCTGGAGAACGCGATCCCGAAGTTGGAGAAGCAGGTCTCGGGTAAGAAGGCTGATAAGGCCACCCTGGATGCTTACCGGGAGGCGCTGACCGTGCTGGAGGCGGGGGAGACGGTGTTCTCCAAGGCTTCATCACTGGATATGGATCAGCTGGCGCAGATCAGCTTGCTGACCGCTAAACCGTTCATCTATGTCTTCAACGCAGATGAGGGTGTGCTGGGTTCTCCTGAGCGTCAGAAGGAGCTGGCGGATCTGGTGGCACCGGCTGAGTCGGTGTTCCTTGACGCCAAGCTGGAGTCTGATCTGGTGGATCTCTCTGAGGAGGAAGCCCGCGAGATGCTGGAGCTCAACGGTCAGGAGGAGTCCGGTCTGGATCAGCTGGCACGCGTGGGCTTCAACACCCTGGGGCTGCAGACCTACCTGACGGCGGGCCCGAAGGAGACACGCGCCTGGACTATCCCGCAGGGCGCGACAGCGCCGGAGGCGGCTGGTGTGATTCACACTGATTTCCAGCGTGGCTTCATCAAGGCCGAGATCGTCAGCTTCGATGATCTGGTGGCTGCCGGCTCCATGAACGAGGCCAAAGCCGCCGGAAAGGTCCGCCTGGAGGGCAAGGACTACGTCATGAAGGACGGCGACGTGGTCGAGTTCAAAAGCGGATTAACCTCTGGGCGGCGCTGACTGCCTACGCAGAATTACAGCAGTGATGCTGAATGGTGGCGGTTGGAAGACTGCCTCGATTCCCTCACACTGCTGTTCTGGCTGGTTTGGTAGCCGAGGGTAGGTACTGTGTGGGTGTGTTCGGTACCTCCTGGGTAGGCAGCCAGGGTGCTACCCAAGGTGCTGCGACTTTTGACCCGCTGATTGTGGGTTCGATCCCCACAGGAGGTCAAGTCCTGAGTAGTGGTGTATGAGTCGTGTTCGCGGTGTGCTCTCGTTTCAGGGTGTGTTCAGGCGGGGATGGCTTCGAGGGTGGGCTCTGTGGTGCTCACCTCCTGACTGCTGGTGGGCTCGAGGGCCTGGGCTGCTTCGATGGCTTCCAGCGAGAGGTATCGGCGGGCTTCTGCCCATTCATCGTGCTGCTCAGCCAGCACCGCTCCGACCAGCCGGGTGATGGAGTCGCGGTCGGGGAAGATCCCCACGACATCGGTGCGGCGGCGGATCTCGCGGTTGAGTCTCTCGTTGGGGTTGTTGGACCAGACTTTGCGCCAGATGGCCTTGGGGAAGGCGGTGAAGGCCAGGATGTCTTCCCGGGCGGCGGCGAGGTGGTCAGCGACCTTGGGCAGCTTGGCATCGAGGTCCTCAACGACTCGGTCGAACTGGGCATGGACGGCCTCAGGGCCGGGCTGGTCATAGATGCTGTGCAGCAACGCCCGCACTGCTGGCCACTGCTGCTTGGGAGTGATGCTCATCAGGTTCACCGCGTAGTGGGTCCTGCACCGCTGCCAGGCTGCCCCAGGCAGGGTCGCGGCCACCGCGGCCTTCAGCCCGGGGTGGGCATCAGAGGTGACCAGCTTGACCCCGGACAGGCCCCTTGCGACCAGGTCGCGGAAGAAGGAGAGCCATCCGGCTCCGTCCTCAGCAGAGGTGACCTGGACCCCGAGGATCTCACGGTATCCGTCGCTGTTGACTCCGGTAGCGATCAGCGCGTGGACGTTGATCACTCGCCCATGCTCACGGACCTTGATCACCATCGCGTCTGCGGCGACCAGGGTGTAGGGCCCGGCATCCAACGGCCGGGTGCGGAAGGCCTCGACCTGCTCATCGAGCTCGGCGGCCATGTCACTGACCTGGGACTTCGACAGGCTGGTGATCCCCAAAGAGCCGACCAGCTTGTCCATCCGGCGGGTGCTGACACCGAGCAGGTAGCAGGTGGCCACCACCGAGGTCAGAGCCCGCTCCGCGCGTTTCTTGCGCTCCAGCAGCCAGTCGGGGAAGTAGGAGCCTTCCCGCAGCTTCGGGACTGCGACATCGATGGTCCCAGCCCGGGTATCGAGCTCTCGGTGCCGGTAGCCGTTGCGCCGGTTGCTCCGGGATGCATCACGGGCACCGTACTCGGCCCCACAGACCGCGTCAGCCTCGGCCGAGAGCAGGGTGTTGATGAAGATCTGCAGCAGTTCCCGAATCAGGTCCGGAGAGGCCTGCAGGACCTCTTTCTCCAGAAGGGCCTTCAGGTCGATACTGGAAGGGGTGACGGTCATCGTCGTGGCTCCTTTCGAGAGTGCTGTGAGAGGTTCACTCGAAAGAACACGCGGTGGCCGTCACTGTCATTCCAACAGCCAGCTCACCGAGGCTCGTACACCACTATCCCGGACGCTACTCCACAGGACGCACCAGATCGTCGTCCACGCCGCCGGCATCACCCGCGCCAGAGACGCCGCCCCAGCAGCAATGCCCCGGCCGCCAGACCGAGCAGCACTGCACCTGCAGCTCAGACCCGCCCCCATCCGATGACAGCACCGATGACTCGTGGGTCGTATGTGTTGGTGCCGGCGTACTGGAATGGGGTGAGGCCTTCCAAGCCGGGCTCGGCACCGTTGAAGGACAGCTCGCCCCACGCCTGTCTGGCGGCCGGATATGGGTCGCTCTCGACGCGCAGGTCAGTGTCCATGATTAAGGTGGACCTGGTGTCCTCGTCGTACTGAGTCCAGGTTGTCTCCGCGGTGGTCGGAGTCTGCCCCTGGGCGAAGGAGACCCACAGATCCTGAACCTGCTCGGAGAGGCGACGGTTGGCGGCATCGTCGGCGACGAACGTCGTGGCGGCGCCGGTGGTGCCGAAGACGAATGGAAGCTCCACCGCGTGCGGGGAGCCCAGAGCGCCGTCCATGTCTATGGTCGGAACGGTCGCGAGGTACATGTGGGTCTCGACGCCGCGGGCTGAGAGCGCATCGGCCATGCGGATCGCCGGCATGCGGAACCCGACGTCGCCGATCATCGCCAGCTGCAGCTCCGAGTCAGTCAGATCCGGGCGTTCGGTCCGATACGCCTCGATGACCTCATCAGCGCGGTCGCTGACCAGGGCCTCCAGCCAGGGACGCGAATAGACCAAGGGGAGTCGTCGGATCACAGGCAGTGGGTAGTACCAGTAGCGGGCCTCGTCGAGTGTGGTCCCGATGATCACCGGTGTGCTCGGGCCATCTGGTGAGGCGATCCGCGCAGACGGCAGTTCGGGGATGAGCCCGCCATCGACCACCGGGTGGAACACAGTGTCGAAGAACTCGGAGGAGTACAGCTTCGATGCGGCCCGGAGCATCTGTTCGGTGCTGAGCTCGAGCACCTCCGCCAGGTTCTTCACCCGAGCCTTCTTGGCGAAGGTCTTCGCCACGCCTGCGGCCCACTTGCGGGAGGCTACAGTGCCGGCGGTGCCGCTTTGCAGAATGGCCCGATCATAGAGTCCATCAGCCTCCGGGGCTCCCATGAGTGCGGAGATGCTGATCGCGCCAGCAGATTCACCTGAGACCGTCACGTTCCGCGGATCCCCGCCGAAGGCAGCGATGTTCTGCCGGACCCACTGCAGT
The DNA here is from genome assembly GCF_900626105.1 of Gulosibacter massiliensis. Lineage (NCBI taxonomy): Bacteria > Bacillati > Actinomycetota > Actinomycetes > Micrococcales > Microbacteriaceae > Gulosibacter > Gulosibacter massiliensis. The sequence continues at coordinate 718,942 of NZ_UYZX01000001.1, read as the reverse complement.
GCGGCCATCTGATCCTTCAGGCCGTTGTTCATGCTCTGTGCGTACTCGGGGCCGAGGTCGCTGAGATCGAGCCAGCCGAACGGGCCAAGACGGTACTGGATCGAGACCACCGTCGCCCCGCGCCGGGCGAGGTCTGCACCGTCATACCAAGGAATGCTGGCCGATCCTGCGACGAAGCCGCCTCCATGGATGAACACGATCACCGGATCATTGCCCTCCAATGAGCGTGACCACACGTTGAGGGTCAAGCAGTCCTCAGAGATGGGCGAGCCTTCCGGAAGCTCCAGGCCTTCCGGAAGCTCCAGCTCGCTGTACTCCTGGGGACAGGCCGGGCCGAACTGCGTCGCCTCTCGCGGCTCAGTCCATGGTTCCGGGGGCTCAGGCGCTTTGAACCGCCGGTCACCTACTGGCGGTGCGGCATAGGGAATGCCGCGGAAAGCCAATATCGAATCCTCGACGGTGCCGCGCACCGGACCATATGCCGTCTCGACCACTGGGGTCTCCTGGCGGATCTTTTCCATCGTTTCCTCTCTCCGTCGCTCACCGCGTACAGGCTGATAGTATATTGTCATGAGTAATTGTCAAGACCTGTGGATCGGCGTGTCACGCTACGTGTTGCTGGTTTGCTGATTCCTCGGGTCGTTCGACGAGCTTTCCCTTCTCGAAGGTGGCGCCGGCGCGGACGAGGGCCACGAGGTGGGGTGCGTTGACCGCGCGCCAGCGTCGTTGCGCGGACTCGATGAGCTTGAACGCCATGGCGATGCCCGCGGCGCGCGAGCCCGGTCCCTTGGTGACGCGCTGCCGCAGCCGGACGGTGGCGAACGTGGACTCGATCGGGTTGGTCGTGCGCAGGTGCACCCAGTGCTCGGCCGGGAAGTCGTAGAACGCCAGCAGCACGTCCAGGTCCTCGGTGATCTTCGCGGCCGCCTTGGGCCACTTCGCACCGTAGGCGGCCGCGAACGCCTGCGCCGCGGCCTCGGCGTGCTCGCGGTCCTGCGCGTTGTAGATCTCGGCGAGGGCGGCCTTGGCGTCCTTGTGCACCGACTTGGGCAGCGCGGCGAGCACGTTGCCGATCTTGTGCCACCAGCACCGCTGCTCGGCGGTCTCGGGAAAGACGTCCCGCAGCGCACGCCAGAACCCCAGGGCGCCGTCGCCGACGGCAAGGACGGGGGCGGCCATGCCGCGACGCTTGCACGAGCGCAGCAGGTCTGCCCAGGACTCGGTGGACTCGCGGTGCCCGTCCTCGAGCGCGACGAGCTCCTTGGTGCCGTCGGCGCGGACGCCGACCATGACGAGCAGGCAGACCTTGTCCTGGGTCAGGCGGACCTTGAGGTGGATCCCGTCGACCCACACGTACACGTAGTCGGTCTCGGCCAGCGACCGCTGGTTGAACGCGGCGGCCTCGGCCTGCCACTGCTCGGTCAGCCGGGTGATCGTCTTGGCCGATAGTCCGGAGGCGGTGCCCAGGAACTGCTCCAGCGCCGGAGCGAAGTCCGAGCTCGACAGGCCGTGCAGGTACAGCAGCGGCAGCACCTCGGCCAGCTGCGGGGACTTGCGGGCCCACGCGGGCAGGATCGCCGAGGCGAACCGCTTGCGCTGACCGGTGGCCTCATCCACCCGCCGGTCGTTGACCCGAGGCTGCCGGACCGGGACCGCACCAGCGGCGGTGGTCACCACCCGGGGCGCGTGGTACCCGTTGCGCACCACGAGCCGGTGGCCGTGCTCGTCGACCTCCTCGATGAACCGCTCAATGTAGGCGGCGACCTCGGCCTGCAGCGCGGCCGCGAGCATCTGCCTGGCGCCATCGCGCACGATCTCATCCAGCAGCGACCCACCCCCAACGGTGGTCGCGTCGACGTTGGACTTGGTGCTCTCCTGGACTACCTTGAGCATGGGCGTACCTTCCCGAGCCGGCGCGCCAACGCCGACCCTGATCAGAACTTGTATGGGCTTCAGATCTTGCTCGGGAGGTACGCCACTTTCACGTCACCCCGCCGAGGGCCATCCACAGGTTCTGATCATTGCTCTATTGTCATTAATGACAAACAAAAGGGAGGAGTGGTTGTGGGGCGTCCAAGTCTGGCGGAGGAGCGGATCGCGACGATCCTTGCTGCGACCGGTCGTTCTATCGCCCGCAACGGCGTAAATGGCACCACCCTGGAGAAGGTTGCCGCCGAGAGCGGAATGAGTCGCAGCCATATTCGGCACTATGTCGGCAATCGGGCTGACCTCATCGCGCTGTTCCGGACCCGGATCCTTCAGCGCTACGCGCCGCCGAGTCTTGCTGATGCTGAAGTGACCGGTATCAGTGCCACGGAGTACGCCTTGAACTTCCTGTTCGACCATGAAGTCGATCTGGACGAGTATGCCGGCTATTCACCGTTGAGCGTGGAGTCCCTGTTGGTGGGGGATCCTGCGGCGTCGGCGTGTCTGCCTGACGCTGGTACCCAGAATACGTGATTGGTAGTTCCTCTGGTTGCGGAATCCGCGGCCAGTACGCTTGATCTGTTTGATCCCGGTGTTCGCGGATTCGGTCCTGGCGTTGGTGACCTGGGTGCGGACGAAGACCTTGATCTCGGTCCACCAGTTCGCGACCGTGGCGGCGAGCTTATCGGTCTCGACCATGTCAGCGGCGGTGACCGCCATTTCGAAGTCGATCCGGGCGTTCTGGGCTGCTGGGATGTCCTTGGCGGCCAGCATGGCCCGCAGGCGCTCTTTGACTGCCCAGGCAGCTGCGACCTGCTCGAAGTCGGCGTCGGCGAGGACTTCTTCGAGCCGGTGCAGCCCAGCATCGGTGAGTCGGTCTCCGGCTCTTAGCAACAGCATCCGGTGAGCCCACACGGAGTCTTCTTTGCGGCCTCTGCGGCCCAGGACTTCGCGGGTGACTCGTTGACGGACTTCGGTGAGCATCTGGTTACCGAGGCGCACTACGTGCCAGTGATCAACGCTGATCTCCACGGCCGGAAGCACCTGGCGCACCGCGTTGCGGAACGCGGAAGAGGGGTCGATCGCGACCACCTCCAATGAGTCCAGCCATGCCTGGGAGCGTTGCTTCAGCCAGCGGGTGATGTTCGCACTGGAGCGGCCGTCGACGACGCCGAGGATGTTGCCGTTGTCGGCGTTGACGAAGGTCGACATCCACGGTTCAACCCGGCACCACTGAGCAGTCTCGGGGTGCTTGAACCACTTCGCTCGAGCGAAGCGGTGCTCATCGATCCCCAGCGCCCGCACCGGCACCAGGTCCGGGTCAGGGATAGTGAGCGTATCGGCTACTACTGCGGCGTTGATCGTTGCCCAGCCCAACCGGTGACGGGCACAAGCCCGCCAGATCGGCATCCCCTCATCCAGCACCGACTCGACAGCGGCGGCCTTCAACCGGGCGGTGCACCGGGCACGGAAGGGCAGCTGGCTGGTGACCTGAGTGAAGGTCCGCCGAGCACAGGCAACCTCGGTGCACAGGAACCGAGGCTTGATGACTATCAGCTCGATGTTCTTGCCGCCGACCCCGAGGTCCTTGACCCGCTGACGGGTGCGCTGATGCACCCGGGCCGAGATCACCCCACAGTCAGGGCAGGCCGCCTCACTGCTGTTGGCCGCGGCGATGACCCGGCGGCCACCCATCGGCAGATCACACGCTGAGAGCACCTGGTAGCCGTCGAGGTTGAACACCACCGAGACCGGATCCCGAAAGAGCTCGGCAGTGCTGCTGGCAGTGGGCAGGGACAGGTCAGTGCCCGTAGGCTGGAACATAGCTCGCGTCCTTCGTGTAGACGATGTGATTCCTCGCAGAACCCATCATCCAACAAGGGCGCGAGCCCCTTGACCCACGACACCTCCACGCTTAACCGCGAATGGCCCTTTAAGGCTGACACGACGTCACAGTAGTTCCTTGTGCAGGTTGGACGCTCTCGATGTCGGTTCCTGCCGTACACGCCGGGAGATGGCTCTCTGCTGACTTGTTCCTCCAAGTCTGAGCCCGAGCCCGTCAGGATCATGAGGCGCACTACAGGCGCGGCCCCTCCTGCGACGCCGTGTTCTGCGGCGGGGTATCGAGCTGCCGGCCAGGTGCCTGGCGGTTCAGCAGCCGGCCCGGATCATGCAGCGAGTCCAGCAGGGCGGTCACGTCCGCGGTATCGGTGATGATCTCGGCGCGTCCGCGCTTGATGAGCTCATGCGGACCCGCACTCGCCGCCGACGTGACCGGGCCAGGGACCGCGCCGACGGCGCGGCTGTGCCGGTGCGCTTCTGTCGCCACCAGCAGCGATCCCGACCGGAAGCCCGCCTCCGGGATCACCGTCGCGCCCGACAGCGCACCCAGCAGACGGGCGCGGGCCATGAACCGCCACCGGGTCGGCGTCGCCCCCGGAGGAGCCTCGCTGGCCAGCACCCCCAGATCACCGATCCGGGCCAGCAGATCAGAGTTGCCGCGCGGATAAGGGCGGTCAACGCCGCCGGCCAGCACCGCGATCGTGCTCCCGCCTGCGGTCAGCGCAGCGCGGTGTGCTGCGGCGTCGATGCCATAGGCGCCACCGGCGACGATCGTGCGCTCGTGGTGCGCGAGATCGCTCGCGAGGTGCCCGGCGACCTGCACGCCGTACTCGCTGGCGGCTCTGGAGCCGGTGATCGTGACCCGATCCGTGAGAGCACCGGAAAGGAGCGATGTCGCCCCACGCGTCCACAGCAGGTACGGGGCGCGGGGGCCGAGGTCGTTGAGCGAGAGCGGCCAGTCCGTATCGGTCGGGATGAGCGTGGATATACCGGCTCGTTCCGCATCCGCGACACGGGCGGGGATGTCGCCCTCAATGCGCGGGGCGACGCGGTTGCGCCAGGCGATCGCATCGGCGCGGTTCATCTCCGGTACTGTGGCCTGGTCGTCTTCGAGCAGCCGCAGCGTCTCGACCCCGCCGACTCGGTGCAGGACGCGGCCGGTGGCCGCGTCGTCGGGCTCGGCGATCATCGACAGCATCATCCGCGCATGCTGCTCACCCTTCGCCTGCTCTGCCAGCTTCGCCATGATCTGTGCCCCTTCCCAGACAGTCACGGGCAAGGTGCACCGCCAGCGACCGAGCACGGCCGACGGGGGCTACCGCGTGTCGTACGTGCGGCGTAGAGTGAGAAGCACAGAGGCAGATTCACCCCTCACCATGTAGGCCCCCTCGGGGCCGTCCTCCGGGACACTCCACACGTACTGCCTCACCACAGTTACGTGCTTGGAGGCATCATGTTCCGACTCATCTGGTTCGCCAGCATCCACATCCGCATCTTCATGCGCCGATGGATGCCGACCAACATCGTGCTCGACAAGGTCCGCACCCGTCACGGCCTCAAGTGGGGCCTCCCGGCAATGCTGCTCGCGATCCCATACTTTTACACCGCGAGCCTGCTGACCGTTATCATCCGTGACGGCGGGCCGGGCTGGCTCAACCTCGTCGTGCTCATCGCGATCTGGTCAGCGTTCAAGATGCTCTGGATCGGCCCCGTCAGCCTGGTCCTGCTCGCCCGCGTGCGCATCCACGAGCACACCGAGCGACGCCAGCGGCGCCAGGCACAGGGCGTCTCCTCCGCCCCGATCATGGCAGGGGGTGCGTCATGACCAAGGCGGTTCTCTACCTGCGCAGCGCGACCGACAGCGAAGCGCAGACCAACCAGCAGGCAGAAGACTGCCGGGAGTATCTGCACGAGCGAGGCCTGACCGAGGACGGCGTCTTCACCGATGCCGGCCACACAGGCCCCGGTCTCGCCCAGCTCCTCGACCCGGCCGCTAAGGGCGAGGTCACCGACGTGATCGTCGCCGAGATATGGCGCCTCGGCCGAGCCCCCGTGGCCAACCTGCGCACCGGCGACGCTCTCGACCGAGCCGGGGTCACCGTCCACGTCGCCACAGGCATCCTCACCGGCCCCGTCCTCGACGACTGCGTGCGAGGGTCGATGTACGAGTTGAGCATCGCCGATGCCCGGCGCATCGACGGCGATGCCGAGACCGAGAAAGACGATCCGCCCTTCGACTAACCACCCGACCTTCCCCGATACACAGTTCGCGCCTGTCACTCACGAAGCGGCAGGCGCGAACCCATGTATGCGGGACGGAAGCCCTGGCCCGTCAGGAGATCGACTCGGACAGCTCCAGCCACCGCTCTTCGAGCTCGGCGACCTCGTCCTCTGCCTGGCGCAGCTCATCGGTATGGCCTTGCAAGCCCTCGTAGTCGCTCTGGTCGTGGTCGGCGAGACGCTGATGGATGCGCTCGATGCTTCCCGACAGCTTCTCCAGCCGGCGCTCGATCGCGCCGATTTCCTTCTGCACCGCCCGGCGCTCCGCACCCGACAACTCCGAAGCCGAAGACGACGCCGCCGTCTTCTCCTCGCTGCTCTGAGCGCTCATCGGCGACGGGGTCACGGCCTGCTGCTCCTGTGCGGCTCGCAGCCGCAGATACTCGTCCACCCCGCCGGGCACGTGCCGCAACCCGCCGTCGAGGATCGCATACTGCTGGTCGGTGACCCGCTCCAGCAGGTAGCGGTCGTGAGAGACCACGATCAACGTGCCAGGCCACGAGTCCAGCAGGTCCTCCAGCGCCGCGAGCATGTCCGCGTCAACATCGTTCGTCGGCTCATCGAGAAGCAGCAGGTTTGGCTCGCTGAGCAGCAGCATCAGCAGTTGCAGCCGCCGCTTCTGCCCGCCGGAGAGGTCATCGACCCGTGCCGAGAGGTGTTCGCGGGCGAAGCCGAGCCGTTCGAGCAGCTGCGCCGGCGTGAGGTCCTTGCCGTCGATCTGGAACGTGGTCTTGGTGCGTGCCAGGACCTCGCGCACCCGGTCGCCGCCGATGTCGGCGAGCTGGGAGAACTGCTGATCGAGGATGCCGACCTGCACCGTCTTGCCTCGCTTGACCCGACCCTCGGTCGGCTCCAGAGTGCCGCAGATCAGCCCGAGCAGTGTGGACTTGCCCGCCCCGTTCGCGCCCAGGATGCCGGTGCGCTCACCCGGAGCGATCCGCCAGGTCACGTCATCGAGAACCTTCCGATCCCCGAAGCTCACGCTCACGTTCTCCAGGTCCACGACCTGCTTGCCCAGCCGGGCCACCGCGACCCGCTGCAGCTCGATGGGGTTGCGCACCGGCGGCACGTCAGCGATCAGCTCGTTGGCCGCGTCGATCCGGAACTTCGGCTTCGACGTGCGCGCCGGAGCGCCTCGCCGCAGCCACGCCAGCTCCTTGCGCATCAGGTTCTGCCGCTTGCTCTCGGCCGCAGCGGCCATCCGATCTCGCTCGACCCGCTGGAGCACGTAGGCGGCGTAGCCGCCCTCGAACGGCTCGACCGTGCCGTCGTGCACCTCCCACGTCTCGGTGCAGACCTCATCGAGGAACCAGCGATCGTGCGTGATGACCAGCAGTCCGCCGCTGTTCTTGGGCCAGCGTCGCTTCATGTGCTCGGCCAGCCAGGCGATGCCCTCAACATCAAGATGGTTCGTAGGCTCATCGAGAGCGATGAGTTCCCAGTCGCCCACCAGCAGGGCAGCGAGGGCCACGCGCCGCCGTTGCCCTCCGCTGAGTCGGCCGATCACCGCATCCCAGGAGATATCCGAGACCAGCCCGCCGATCACATCGCGGATGCGGGCATCGCTGGCCCACTCATGCTCCGGCGCGTCGCCGGCGATCGAGTACCCGACCGTGGCCTCCGGATCGAGGTCGTCACTCTGACCGAGCACGCCGAACCGCACGCCGCCGCGCCGGGTCACCCGACCCGCCTGCGGCTCGATCTGCCCCGAGAGCATCCCCAGCAGGCTCGACTTGCCGTCACCGTTGCGACCGACGATCCCGATCCGGTCGCCCTCCTCGATCCCGACCGAGAGCGAGTCGAAGACCACCCGCGTCGGGTACTCCAAGTGCAGCCCTTCGGCCCCCAGAAGAGGTGTAGCCATCAGCGACCACCCTTCCCGACCAGCGCGGTGCGGCACGGTGCAACCCGCCTCGCACGGGTACGACACCCAGCAACGGGGTGTGACGCTGCCCTGCCACGACGGTAGAATCGAGGCGTCCGGAACGAACAACCCATCGAATTGTTGGGTTCGTCGAGAATGAGCACGTTCGGCTCGTCGAGCAGGATCAGCAGCAGTTGCAGGCGCCGCTTCTGACCACCTGAGAGGTCCTTGACCGGCGCCTGCAACTGCGCCGAGTTGAAGCCGAGCCGCTCGAGCAGCTGCGAGGGCGTGAGCTCGGTGCCGTCGGCGACATAACTCGTTTTCTGCCGCGCGATGACCTCGCGCACGCGGTCGTCGCCGAGCTCGTCGAGTTCGAAAAGCTGCTGGGTCAGCTCGGCAATCTTTACCGTCTTGCCGTGCTTGACGCGGCCCGACGTGGGCGTGATCGCGCCGGTGATGAGACCGAGCAGCGTCGACTTGCCGGCACCATTCACGCCGAGGATGCCCGTGCGCTCGCCGGGCGCGATGCGCCAGGTGATGTCGTGGAGCACTTCGCGTTCGCCGAAGCGCACGCCGGCGTCGACGAGGTCGACGACGTCCTTACCGAGCCGGGCCGTCGCGAGCTTCGTCAGCTCGATCGCGTTGCGCACCGGCGGCACATCGGAAATGAGCTCGTTCGCCGCGGCAATGCGGAACTTCGGTTTCGCCGTGCGAGCGGGTGCCCCGCGACGCAGCCACGCGAGCTCCTTGCGCATGAGGTTCTGGCGCTTCTGCTCGACCACGGCAGCCTGCCGGTCTCGCTCGACGCGCTGCAGGATGTACGCCGCGTAGCCACCCTCGAAGGGCTCGATCACGCGGTCGTGCACCTCCCATGTGTCGGTGCTCACCTCGTCGAGGAACCACCGGTCGTGCGTGACGACGACGAGCGCGCCGGCGTTCTTCGTCCACCGTGAGTTGAGGTGCTTCGCGAGCCACGCGACGCCCTCGACGTCGAGGTGGTTCGTCGGCTCATCGAGCAGCAGGACGTCCCAGTCGCCGATGAGTAGGCCCGCGAGTGCGACGCGGCGCCGCTGACCACCCGAGAGGTCGCCGACCCGCGCATCCCAGTCGAGGTCGCCGACGAGTCCGCGCACAATGTCGCGAATCTTCGCATCCGAGGCCCACTCGTGGTCGTCGAGGTCGCCCACCACGGCGTGCCCCACCGTGAGCGTTTCGTCGACGCGGTCGGCCTGGTCGAGCATCCCGATGGTCGTGCCGCCGCGCACCGTGACCTTGCCAGCGTCGGGTTCGAGCCGACCCGCGAGGATCTTCAGGAACGTCGACTTGCCGTCGCCGTTGCGGCCGACGACACCGATGCGCTGGCCCTCGTTGATGCCGATGGTGATGTCGTCAAAGACGACCTTGGTGGGAAATTCGAGGTGGATGCCCTCGGCGCCAAGCAGATGCGCCATCTAGTTGGGCTCCTCGACGCTCATCGCGAGTGAGAGCTGGCGCAGCCCCCGCTCGATCACCGCGAACTCGTCGTCGGAGATGTCGGCGAGCAGTTCGCGCTCGACCTCGAGCAGCCCCTGAATCGCCGCGTCGACGCGCTTGCCACCGGCGTCGGTCATGCGCACGAGCACGCTGCGGCCGTCGGCGGGGTCGTCCTCGCGCACGACGAAGCCGCGCTGCACGAGGCGGTCGATGCGATAGGTCATGGTGCCGCTCGAGACGAGGCTGCTCGCGAGCAGCTGCTTCGGCGTGAGGGCGTAGGGCGCGCCCGATCGGCGCAGGGCGGAGAGCACGTCGAACTCGGACATCTCGACGCCGGCCTCGGCGAACGCGCGCTTGCGCACGACATCGAGCTGCCTCGCGATGCGCTTTACGCGCGAAAACACCGCGAGGGGCGAGAAATCGAGGTCGCCACGAACGCGCGTCCAGTCATCGACAATGTTGTCGACGGCGTCGGTTTCGTGGGAATGCATACCCTCTAGTATCGCGCAGGACCGCACGTTCTCGCTGCGTGGCCGGCAAAAGTCGCAGTTCACACTGTTTTCGATGACGTGGCAGACTAGGCCCGCACCTTCCTCCTTGGTGTAACGGCAGCACGACGGCCTTTGGAGCCGTTAGGTCCAGGTTCGAATCCTGGGGGAGGAACTCCGTCACCGCAATGGAACATCAGCTCATTGGAGGGGAAGCGCATGCCCGCACAGAACCTGGCCGTCATCATTCTCGCGGCGGGTGCCGGCACCCGCATGAAGTCGAAGACCCCGAAGGTGCTGCACAAGCTCGGCGGTATTCCGCTGCTCGGCCACGTGCTGCGCACCGCGGCGCAGCTTGAGCCGGCCTACACCGTCGCCGTCGTGCGCCACCAGCGCGACCGCGTCGTCGAGGTGATTGGCGAGCTCGCGCCAGACACGCTCATCGCCGACCAGGATGAGGTGCCCGGCACCGGCCGTGCGCTCGAGGCCGGCCTCGAGCAGATTCCCGCTGACTTCGACGGCGACGTCGTCGTGCTCTCGGGTGACGTGCCGCTGCTCGACGCCCCGACCGTGCGCCGCCTGCTCGAGGCTCACCGCCTCGACGCGGACCAGCTCACGCTGCTCAGCGCGATCTACGAGAACCCGACCGGCTTCGGCCGCATCGTGCGCGACGCTGACGGCGAGTTTGAGGCGATCGTCGAGCACAAGGACGCGAGCGAGCGCCAGCTCGATATCACCGAGATCAACGCGGGCGTCTACGTATTCACGGCCTCGGCCGCGCGCGACGCGCTTTCGCGCATCGGCCAGGACAACGCACAGGGCGAGAAGTACCTCACCGATGCGGCCTCGCTCATCAAGCACGACGGCGGTCGCATCGCGGCCGTCGCGGTCACTGACCCCTGGCTCGTGCAGGGCATCAACGACCGTGCGCAGCTCGGCGGCACCGCGCGCGAGTACAACCGCCGCATCCTCGAGTATTGGATGCGCGAGGGCGTCACGATCGTCGACCCCGACACGACCATCATCGAGGCCGATGTGACGATCGCCGCCGACGTCGAGATTCAGCCCGGCACGCAGCTGCGCGGCGCGACCAGCATCGGCGAGGATGCGGTGATCGGCCCCGACACGACGCTCATCGACACCGAGGTGGGCGCGGGCGCGACCGTGAAGCGCACGGATGCGACGCTCGCGGTCATCGGCGCGGGCGCCACGGTCGGCCCCTGGAGCTACCTGCGCCCGAACTCGGTCGTCGGCGATGGCGCGAAGGTTGGCACGTTCGTCGAGACGAAGAACGCGACGCTCCACGACGGCGCGAAGGTGCCGCACCTTTCGTACGTGGGGGATGCGGAGATCGGCTCGGGCTCGAACCTCGGCGCCGGCACGATCACGGCGAACTACGACGGCGTGAACAAGCACCGCACCGTGGTGGGCCGCGACGTGAAGATTGGCTCGGACAACGTGCTCATCGCGCCGGTCGAGGTCGGCGACGGCGCGTACTCGGGCGCGGGCACGACCATCCGTAAGGATGTCCCCGCGGGCGCGCTCGCCCTCAACGTCGCGCCGCAGCGCAATCTCGAAGGCTGGGTCGCAAAGCACCGGCCGGGCTCCGCCTCGGCCGAGTCGGCCGCGGCCGCGGGCGCCAGCTCGCCGGCCGAGTCAGATTCGAGCGCCGAAGCAGAGTAGTCTTGGTTCTCGTTCGTGCCCGACAACGAGAAAAGGCGGTATTTGGTGTCCGGCATTGTAAACCCTGGTGAGAAGCGACTTGTTCTGATTTCGGGACGAGCGCACCCGCAGCTTGCGGACGAAGTCGCCAAGGAGCTTGGCACCGAGGTCCTCGAGACGGAAGCACGCACCTTCGCCAACGGCGAGATCTACGCGCGCTACGGCGAATCGGTGCGTGGCGCCGACGCATTCGTGATCCAGTCGCACGGTGAGCCCATCAACGAGTGGGTCATGGAGCAGCTGATCATGGTCGACGCGCTCAAGCGCGCCTCGGCGAAGCGCATCACCGTCGTCGTGCCCTACTACCCCTACTCGCGTCAGGACAAGAAGGGCCGCGGCCGCGAGCCGATCTCGGCCCGCCTCATCGCCGACCTCTTCAAGACGGCCGGCGCCGACCGCATCATGTCGGTCGACCTGCACGCCTCGCAGATCCAGGGGTTCTTCGACGGGCCGGTCGACCACCTGTTCGCGATGCCGGTGCTCATGAAGTACTTCAAGGACAAGCTCGGCGACGTCGAGAACCTCACCGTCGTCTCGCCCGACATGGGCCGCGTGCGCGTCGCCGACCGCTGGGCCGACGAACTCGGCGCGCCGCTCGCGATCATCCACAAGCGTCGTGACCCGAAGGTCGCGAACCAGGTGACGGTGCACGACATCGTCGGTGACGTAAAGGGTCGCACCTGCCTCATGGTCGACGACCTCATCGACACCGGCGGCACGATCCAGAAGGCGGCGGATGCGCTGAAGTCGCACGGCGCCGAGCGCGTCGTCGTCGCGGCCACGCACGCGGTGTTCTCGGGCCCCGCGGTCGAGCGCCTGCAGGACCCGGCGATCGACGAGGTCGTCGTCACCGACACCCTGCCGATGCCCGAGCACAAGCTGTTCCCGACGCTGACCGTGCTGCCCATCGCGCCGCTGCTCGGCCGCGCGATCCACGAGGTGTTTGAGGACGGCTCGGTGACGTCGATGTTCGACGGCGCCGCGTAGGCCGCCCCAAGTATTCCGACGAAGCGCCGGGCCCGATTGGGCCCGGCGCTTCGTCGTTCTTCGTCACATCGTCACACAGAGTCATAACCAAACTAGAAGCGGGGAAGAACCCCTAGTTTGGTTGCCATGCCGATTCCGTTCTCCTACGAGCTCTTCCCGCCGCGCTCCGCTTCGGTCGCGGCGCGGATGCCGGAGATCGCGCGGACGCTCGGCGAAACGCATCCGGACTTCATCTCGGTGACCTTCGGTGCCGGGGGCTCGTCGCGCGACGCCTCGCTCGACGTGCTCCAGCTCATCCGTGACGAGACGACGGCGCGCCCGCTCGCGCACCTCACCTGCGTCGGCTCGTCGATGGACGAGGCGAGCGAACTCATCGGCGCGTTTCTCGACCACGGCATCCTCGACTTCCTCGCGCTACGCGGCGACCCGCCGGCCGGCCTGAGCGAGACCGACGAGTTTCTCGGCGACCTCCGCACCGGCGCCGAACTCGCCCAGCTCATCGAGGGCGTGCGGCAGCAGCACCTGCCGCGCGAGCTCGGCCCGATCGCCGGGCGCTGGCACGTGCGCACCCCGCAGCTCGGCGTCACTGCCGTCGCGGCCTACCCGAACGGCCACCCGCAGTCGCGTTCGATCGAGCAGGACTACGACACGCTGCTCGCCAAGGAGGCCGCCGGCGCGACGCTCGCGATCACGCAGCTGTTCTTCGAGGTCGACGACTACGTCGCCTTCGTCGAGGGGGCCCGCGCGCACGGCGTGACCATGCCCATCCGCCCCGGAATCATGGCGATCACCTCGCTGCCGCGACTCGAGCGAATGTCGCAGCTCGCGGGGGAGGAGGTGCCAGACCGCTGGCGCCGTTCACTTGCGGCTTGCCGCAGTGACGAAGCCCGCCGCGAGCTCGGCATTGCCCACGCCACCGGCATGTGCCACGACCTCATCGATTACGGCGAGGCAGGCCTGCACATCTACACCCACAACCGCATCGACGAACCGCTCGAACTCCTGCGCCGAGTTGGCCTCGTTGATCGCCCCGATGCCGCACCCCACACGCGGCGAGTGACGTCGGCGGCCTAGCCGCCCGCGAAAGGACACCATGACCATCGAATTCCCCGCCGGCACCGTGCTCGGCTATCCCCGCATCGGTCGCAACCGCGACCTCAAGCGCGCCGTTGAGTCGTACTGGCGTGGCGCCAGCGACGCCGCCGCGCTCGCAGCGTCTCGCGCCGAGGTGCGCGCCGCTGCCCGCTCTGCCCTCGAGGCCGCCGGCCTCGGCCGCGACGACGCGTCGATCCCCGAGGCCGACGCGAGCTACGACCACGTGCTCGACACGCTCGTCACCGTCGGCGCCGTGCCCGCACGCTTCGCCGACGTCGCTGAGCTCGCCGACCAGGACCTCACCTTCGTACTCGCCCGCGGCGACGCCGAACACCCGGCACTCGAGATGACGAAGTGGTTCGACACGAACTACCACTACCTCGTGCCTGAGATCGGCCCCGAGACCACCTTCTCTTACCGCAGCCACGAGCGCGCCGAGCAGGTGCGCGAGGCGGCCTCGGCCGGCTACGCGACCCGCCCGACGCTCGTCGGCCCCGTGACCTTCCTCGCGCTTGCGAAGCCGAGCGACGATGCCCCCGCGGGCTTCGCCCCGCTCGACCGCCTCGACGACGTGCTTGACACCTACGTCGAGGTGCTCGCCGACCTGCGCGCCGCGGGTGCGCAGTGGGTGCAGCTCGATGAATCGGCCCTCGTGAGCGAGGTGCTCGGCGTCTCGCAGACCGAGCTGGTGGATGCGGCGGCTCGCGCCTACGAGCGCCTCGCGCAGGCAGAGGAGCGCCCGGCGCTGTTCGTGCAGACGAGCTACGCGGCCCTGCCGGCGGCGGCCTTCGGCGCGCTGGCGAAGGCCGGCGTCGAGGCGATCGGCATCGACCTCGTGCGCGGTGTTGCGCCCGAGAACGTCGCCGAGTTCCCCGGCGTACGCGTCGTCGCGGGCGTCATCGACGGCCACAACATCTGGCGCGGCGACCTCACTGCGGCCTTCGACAAGCTCAGCGGCCTCGCCGAGCGTGGTGTGCTCGTGAGCGTGAGCACCTCAACCTCGCTCATCCACGTGCCGCACACCGTCGCCGACGAGACCGAGCTCGACGCGCAGCTGCGCAACTGGCTTGCCTTCGCTGACGAGAAGGCGCAGCAGATCGCGACCCTCGCCCGCGGCCTCGCCGAGGGCCGCGAGGCCATCGACGCCGAGCTCACGGCCGCGAGCGACGCGCTGGCCGAGCGCGCGCAGGCCGCTGGCGTGCGCATCCCCGAGGTGCGCGAGCGCGCCGCGAGCGACATCGAGCTCTCGCGCGGCGATGCGGATGCGCGTGCCGAGGCGCAGCAGGCGTCACTCGGTCTGCCGGTGCTGCCGACCACGACGATCGGCTCCTTCCCGCAGACCGGCGAGATTCGCCGCGCCCGCCGGTCCTTCGGCCGCGGTGAGATCACCGAAGCGCAGTACGACGAGTTCCTCCGCGAGGAGATTCGCCGCGTCATTGAGGTGCAGGAAGACCTTGGCCTCGACGTGCTCGTGCACGGCGAGCCCGAGCGCAACGACATGGTGCAGTACTTCGCCGAGCACCTTGGCGGCTTCGCGACCACCGCGAACGGTTGGGTGCAGTCGTACGGCTCGCGCTGCACGCGCCCGTCGATCCTCTGGGGCGACGTGCACCGCGACGCGCCGATCACGGTCGACTGGACGCGCTACGCGCAGTCGCTCACCGCGAAGCCGGTGAAGGGCATGCTCACGGGCCCGGTCACGATTCTCGCGTGGTCGTTCGTGCGCGACGACCAGCCGCTCGGCGACACCGCCCGCCAGGTCGCCCTCGCGCTGCGCGACGAGGTGGCCGACCTCGAGGCTGCCGGCACCGGCATCATCCAGGTCGACGAGCCCGCCCTGCGCGAGCTGCTGCCGCTGCGCCGCGCCGACCACGAGGCCTACCTGCGCTGGAGCGTCGACGCGTTCCGCCTCTCGACCTCGGTCGCCCGCCCCGAGACGCAGGTGCACACGCACCTCTGTTACTCGGAGTTTGGCGAGATCATCGAGGCGATCGACGGCCTCGACGCCGACGTCACTTCGATCGAGGCGGCCCGTTCGCGCATGGAGGTCGTCGCCGACCTGCACGAGCACGACTACGCCCGCGGCATCGGCCCCGGCGTGTGGGACATCCACTCGCCGCGCGTGCCATCGCAGCAGGAGATCGCGGAGCTGCTCGAGCTGGCTCTTGGGGGCATCCCGGCCGACCGGCTCTGGGCGAACCCCGACTGCGGCCTGAAGACGCGCGGCTATGACGAAACGGTGGCGTCGCTGCGCAACCTCGTTGCCGCCACCGAGCAGGCTCGCGCCGGCATCAGCGCGCCGGTCGCGTAACCACGCCGCTGCAACGAGGACGGGCCGGCCGCGGAGAATTCCGCGGCCGGCCCGTGCTCGTGGTGGCTTAGCCCCAGAGCTCGGCGAGCAGCTCGTCGAACTCGGGCCAGCTGAACATCTTCGCGGTCTCGCGCGCCGACGGCGAGCCCGCGTCGGGGCTCGCGCCGGCCTCGAGCAGCGCCCGCGCCGACTCGACGTCCTGCTTGAAGACGGCGCAGGTGAGCGCGTTCTGCCCGCGGTCGTTCGTCAGCTCGACGTCGGCACCGCGCTCGAGCAGCATCGTCACCGTCGCGGCCGCGTGGTGGTACGCCGCGAGTATGAGCATTGAGTTGCCCTGCGCATCCAGCATGTTCACTGGCGCCCCGGCGTCGAGGAAGGCGGCGAGCGACGCTGCCTGGTTCTGGCGTGCAGCATCGAAGAGCTGGTTCGCCAGCTCGATCGCCTCGGCGGGCACCCCGGCAGTGTTCTCGGATGCGTCGGTCATTAGCGCACCTCGTGCTCGGCGCGGTCGCCCGACCACTCGGTGTGGAACGTGCCGGGGCGGTCGACGCGGCCGTACGTGTGGGCGCCGAAGAAGTCGCGCTGCCCCTGGATGAGCGCGGCAGGCAGGCGCTCGGCGGCGAGCGAGTCGTAGTAGCTCAGCGATGCGCCGAAGACCGGCGCGGGCACGCCCGAGAGCGCCGCGGTCGCGACGACGCGACGCCACGCATCGACGCCGTTCGCCACCTCGCCCGCGAAGTACGGGTCGGCGATGAGCGAGTCGAGCTGCGGGTTGCGGTCGTACGCGTCGGCGATGCGGTTGAGGAAGCGGGCGCGAATGATGCAGCCGGCGCGCCAGATCTTTGCGATCGCGCCCGGGTTCACCTGCCAGCCGTACTCCTGGGCCCCCGCGAGAATGAGGTCGAAGCCCTGCGCATAGGCGATGACCTTCGACGAGTAGAGCGCCTGGCGGACCTGCTCAACGAAGTCGCCGGGAATCGGGGCGGCCTCGGGGCGCTTCGTGATGGTCGGACGCACGGCCTCGCGCTGGGCGACCCGGCCCGAGACGCCGCGGGCGAAGACCGCCTCGCCGATGCCCGAGACGGGCACGCCGAGGCCGAGCGCGTTCTGCACCGTCCAGGTGCCGGTGCCCTTCATACCGGCGCGGTCGACGACGATGTCAATGAACGGCTTGCCGGTGTCGGCGTCGACGTGCCGCAGCACCTCGGCCGTGATTTCGATGAGGTACGACTCGAGGTCGCCCTGGTTCCACTCCGTGAACACGTCGGCAATCTCGGCGGGGGTGAGGCCGGCCACGCCGCGCAGCAGGTCGTAGGCCTCGCCGATGAGCTGCATGTCGGCGTACTCAATGCCGTTGTGCACCATCTTCACGAAGTGGCCGGCGCCGTCGGTGCCGATGTGCGTGACGCAGGGGGAGCCGTCTTCGGGGGCGCGAGCCGCGATCGACTCGAGAATCGGGCCGAGCGTCTCGTACGACTCGGCTGTGCCGCCGGGCATGATCGAGGGGCCGTTGAGCGCGCCCTCTTCGCCGCCGGAGATGCCCGCGCCGACGAAGTGCAGGCCCTTCGCGCGCACCGCGGCCTCGCGGCGGATCGTGTCGGTGAACAGCGCGTTGCCGCCGTCGACGATGATGTCGCCCGGTTCGAAGGCCTCGACGAGCTGGTCGATGACTGCATCGGTCGCCTTGCCGGCCTGCACCATGATGATGGCGGTGCGCGGACGCTGCAGCGAGGCCGCAAACTCGTCGACCGTCGAGGCCGGCACGAAGCCCGCCTCGGGATGCTCGGCGACGAGCTTCTCGGTGCGCTCGTGGCTGCGGTTGTACACCGCGACGGTGTTGCCCTCGCGCGACGCGAGGTTGCGGGCGAGGTTCGCGCCCATCACCGCCAAACCGACCACGCCGATGTTTGCGGATGCAGTGGAGTCGTTCATGTTCTACCTCTCGAGGGATTGCGCGCCACTGCCCATTATGGTCGCCGAGCACGGATGCTGGCTGCGCGTGGCACCTCGGGTGCGTCGGATGCGCCAGTTAGGCTTTCGGCACCGAGCAAAGGGGGCGCACGTGGCCGACGAAAACGACGATCGTACGCAGCGGTACAACTGGAATCTTGGCAGCGAAGACGAGGCCGAGTCGGCGCAGGCGAGCGGCCGGTACGAAGCCGACCCGACGCGGCCGATTCACCGGCAAGAGGCGACGACCGACGAGATCGATCCCGTGCCGCCGACGCAGCGCATGCCCGTGACCTCGACCTCGCAGGAGCAGACCGTGCCAACGCGGGCGTATGACTTCGGCGAAGACCGCGCTGACGCAACGACGGTCTTGCCGCAGCAGCAGGCGCCGCAGCGAGCTTCGCATCCGGCGCCGGCCGCGGCCAGTTCGTCCGACTACGTCAAGCAGCCTTACGCGCCCCAGCAGCAGTGGCGCGAGGCACCGGCGGCCCCGTCGATTCCTTCGCCTCGCGACTGGGAGGATGCGCCCTACGGGCCGGGTGGTGGCGCGCGGGTGGCTTCGATCTTCGTCGCGCTCCTTGGCGCCCTGATCGCGGTCGCGCCGGGGATTTTCTCGGCGCTTGCGGTGACGACGGGGCAGGCGAACCTCGTCTCGGAGTGGCTCGGCACGTTTGGTCCGTGGTCGCAACTGGTGGCCAACGGCGTACTCATTATTGCGTGGGCCGTTATCGCTGGTTCGCTCGCGATGGCGGGGCTGGGCGCCGGGCTCGTCGGCGGCCTGATCGTGATTGGCAGCCTCATTGCCAACGCTGTCTATGCCATCTCGGTCGCGGTCTCCGTGACTCCGAGCGACTTCATGCAGAATCTTTCGCTGTTTGCCTCGATGTCGATCGGCGTGGGCACAGCCATGCTGTTCGCCGGCGTCGCCGTGCACTTCGCGCGCCGCGGTGGGTTTAAGCGCGCCGTGCGGTACGCGCGTGGCCGGCGCTCCTGAGCTGTCGACGGGCCGCCGCCAGGCTGCTAAACTTGGTCGCTGTACTTCGGCGAGGGGCGCATCCGTGCCCGTTATCGACGCGGTCGAGTGGCTCACCTTGCGTGGGCGGCCACGAGTTCGTGTTCTCACCGCTGTCACACGAAAGGAAATCTCATGGCTGACGCCACCGACCGCCTCCCGGCGAAGCACCGTACCGAGTTCGGTAAGGGTGCCGCGCGCAAGATCCGCGCCAACAACGAAATCCCCGCCGTCATCTACGGTCACGGCACCGAGCCGAACCACATCACGTTGCCCGGTCACGAGACCATGCTGCTGCTGCGCAAGGCAAACGCGCTCATCGACCTCGACATCGAGGGCACCTCGCAGCTCGCGCTGGTGAAGGACGTTCAGCGCGACCCGGTTCGCCAGATCATCGAGCACGTCGACCTCATCATCGTTCGCCGCGGCGAGCGCGTCGAGGTCGAGGTGCCCGTGCACGCCCTCGGCGAGCCCGCACCGGGCGCTATCGTCATCCAGGACGCCAACACGATCCTGGTGTCGGCTGAGGCGACCCGCATTCCCGAGCGCATCGAGGTCAGCGTCGAGGGCCTTGAGATTGGCACCACCGTCATTGAGAAGGACGTTGCGCTGCCCGAGGGCGTCAAGCTCGTTGATGAGGAGAGCGAGCTCGCCCTCTTCTCGATCCAGGAACCGCAGGTCGAGGTTGAGCCTGACGAGGACGCCGAGGGCGAAGAGGCAGCTGCCGAGGACGCCGAGTAGTGGCGTCCGACGCGTGGCTCGTCATCGGTCTCGGGAATCCCGGCGACCGCTACCGAGCCACGCGTCACAACGTCGGCCACATGGTGGTTGACGAACTCGCCGCGCGGGTTGGCGCTTCGTTCAAGCGCCACCCGCGGGCGACCGCCCTCGTCGCCGAGGGCCGCACCGAACCCGGCGGGCCGAAGCTCGTGCTCGCGAAGTCGACCGGGTTCATGAACACTTCGGGCGGGCCCGTCTCGCAGCTCGTCCAGTACTTCGGCATTGACCCCGAGCGCGTCATCGTCGTGCACGACGAACTCGACATCGAGTTCGACAGCGTGCGACTCAAGGGCGGCGGCGGCCATGGCGGCCACAACGGGTTGCGCGACATCTCGTCGGCCATCGGCGCCGACTATCTTCGTGTGCGCGTCGGGATCGGCCGGCCTCCCGGCCGCCAAGACCCGGCCGACTACGTATTGCGCCCCTTCTCAAGCGACGAGCGCGACAACCTGCCGGTGCTCGTGGCCGACGCGGCCGACGCCGTCGAACTGCTCGTGCAGCGTGGCCTCGTCGACGCCCAGCAGGTCGTCCACTCGCGAGGCAAGTAGCGGATGCGCGCGGTCGTCACCCGTTGCAGCTCGGCCAGCGTCGAGGTCGCTGGCGATACCGTCGGTGAACTCCCACGCCCTGGCTTGCTCGCCCTGGTCGGCGTCACGCACGGAGATGATCTCGACGACGTCGCCAAGCTCGTGCGCAAGATTGCCGAGCTGCGCATCCTTGCCGACGAGCGCAGTGCGCTTGACCTCGACGCGCCCGTGCTCGTCGTGAGCCAGTTCACGCTCTACGGGGATGCGCGCAAGGGCCGCCGACCCGACTGGTCGAAGGCTGCGCCAGGCCCGGTTTCGGAGCCGCTCATCGATGCGCTGGTCGAGGGCCTCGCCGCTCGCGGCCTCCACGTCGAGACAGGTCGCTTCGGCGCGATGATGCGCGTACACAGCGTGAACGAGGGGCCGTTCACGATCCTGCTCGATACCGCCGAGATTGCGTAGCAACCGGGTTTCGCTCGCCCCGACCGCCCAGCCGACCGACGACGAGTCAGGAACTCCGCCGATGCGACCCTCCACGCCACGCTCTCGCCGGTTCGTGGCGCCCCTTGCGGCGCTCGCCGCGGCGATTATTCTGAGCGGCTGCGCCGGCGAGTCCGAACCTTCCTTCACCGAGCGCGGCTACCCGACCGCGCCGGCGCAGGAACTGCCCGAGGCGGCGAGCACCGACGCGGATGTGCCCCTCGTGGAGCTCGTAGACGCCGATTGGCTCGCCACGACGGCCGAGCGTACCAACATCGACCCGCGCGTCGTCGCGGCGTATGCGGGCGCCTCGATCCGTGTCGCGCAAACGACGCCCGGTTGCGGCATCGGCTGGAACACCCTCGCCGGCATCGGCCGTGTCGAGTCGCACCACGGCACCATCTACGGCAGCGAGGTCGCCGAGAACGGCAGCATCGATCCACCGATTATTGGCATTCCACTCGACGGCACGAACGGTACCCTCGCGGTTCCCGACACCGAGGGTGGCACCATCGACACCGACACCGAGTGGGATCGCGCGGTCGGACCCATGCAGTTCATCCCCTCGACCTGGGCGCAGTTCGGGCAGGACGCGAACCTCGACGGCACGGCCGACCCGAATCAGCTCGACGATGCCGTGCTTACGGCGGCCGTCTACCTCTGCGACCGGAGCGGCGAGCTCGTCAGCGACAACGGCTGGAACACCGCGGTTTCGGCGTACAACCTGCCCGTCGAGTACGCGCGCGATGTCGCCGCGTACGCGCGAATGTATGCCGAGTAGTTCGGCGACGGCTGCGGTGCACAGCCGGTGTGGTTAGGATCCAAGCATCCCTTCACTCGGATCGTCTGGCGCGTACCCGCCAGGAAGGACACCAACGATGGCATCCGTAACATTCGATCACGTGTCGCTGCAGTACCCGGGCGGCGAGCGCCCCGCGGTGAGCGACCTCAACCTCGAGATTGAGGACGGCGAGTTCCTCGTCCTCGTCGGCCCCTCCGGCTGCGGCAAATCCACGACGCTCCGGATGCTCGCGGGGCTCGAACAGGTGACCGCAGGCTCCGTGCTCATCGGCGGCGACGACGTCACTGAGAAGGATCCGAAAGACCGCGACATCGCGATGGTCTTCCAAAATTACGCGCTCTACCCCCACATGACGGTCGCCGACAACATGGGTTTCGCCCTCAAGCTCGCAGGCACGCCGAAGGCCGAGATTCGCAGGCGCGTCGAAGAGGCCGCGGGGCTGCTCGATCTCTCCGAGTTTCTCGACCGTAAGCCGAAGGCGCTCTCGGGCGGTCAACGCCAGCGCGTCGCGATGGGGCGCGCCATCGTGCGCTCACCGCAGGTGTTCTGCATGGACGAGCCGCTTTCCAACCTCGATGCAAAACTGCGGGTGCAGACCCGCTCGCACATTGCGAGCCTGCAGCGCCGTCTCGGGGTCACGACCGTGTACGTCACGCACGACCAGGTCGAGGCGATGACGATGGGCGACCGCGTCGCCGTGCTCAACGATGGCGTGCTGCAGCAGGTCGACACCCCCCGCGAGCTGTACAACCACCCGAACAATGTGTTCGTGGCCGGCTTTGTCGGCTCGCCGGCAATGAACCTCATCGAGACGACGGTCGAATCAGGCGGCGCCGTGCGCCTCGGCGACATTCCCGTGCCGACCCGTGACGGCGTCGTGAGGCCCGGGCAGCGCGTCACCGTCGGCATCCGCCCCGAACACCTGCGATTCTCCGAGTCCGAGGGCTTCGGTTTCGAGGTCGACCTCGTCGAAGAGCTTGGTTCGGACGCCTACATCTACGGCCGCGCCGAGTTGCCGGGCGAGCCCCTCGTTGTCGCGCGGCACGAGGACGACACGCCGCCGAGCAAGGGCGCCGCGTTCCGGCTCAGTGCCCGCAGCGAGCAGTTTCACCTGTTCGACACTGACTCTGGGCAGCGCATCGAACGCGGAGTGTGACGCGCTCGCAAAGATTGCACCGCAGTTGTCGGTACACCGTGCAAGACTGAAGATGGGCTCGTCGCCGACGCCGGGCACCACCATACACAACCGAACACACGCTGAAGAAATGTAAGGGAGCAATTCATGAAGCGAAAGTTCAGTGCGGTCGCCGTCACCGCAGTAGCTGGGTTAGTTCTTGCAGGATGCACTGCTGGGGGTGGCGGCAGCGGCGCCGAAAGTTCGGGCCTCGACTCGCGCGGCCCGATCTCATTCGCGATGGGTTCAAACGACTCAGCGAAGCTCGAGCCGATAATTGAGGCGTGGAACGCCGACCACCCCGACGAGGAAGTCACGCTCGTTGAGTTGCCACAAGAGGCGAACGGGCAGCGCGACACGCTCGTGCAGTCGCTGCAGGCCAAGAGCGGCGACTACGACGTCATGGCGCTCGACGTCACCTGGACCGCCGAGTTCGCAGCCCAGGGCTGGTTGCAGCCGCTCGATGGCGACCTGCAGCTCGACACGTCGAACCTGCTGCCCGCCACCGTCGACTCGGCCACCTACATGGACACGCTGTACGCGGCGCCGCAGAACACGAACGCGCAGCTCATGTTCTACCGCACCGACATCGTGGACGAGGCGCCGGCGACATGGGACGAACTGCTGTCGTACCGCGACGCGGCCGATGCCGAGGACCTCGACCTGCTCATCATGCAGCTGAAGAATTACGAGGGGCTCACGGTGCAGACCACGCAGGCCATCAACTCGTGGGGCGGCTCGGTTGTTGACGCCGATGGCAAGACGCCGACGGTGGACAGCGACGAGGCGAAGGCCGGCATCCAGGCGCTCGCCGAGGCGTACGCGAACGGCGACATCCCGAAGGGCGCGAACGGCTACACCGAGGAGCAGACAAACCTCGAGTTCCTCGAGGGAAACGCGGTGTTCGCGTACAACTGGCCGTACATGTACGACACGGCGACGAGCGAGGATTCGTCGCAGGTGAAGGACAAGTTCGACGTTGCCGCGATCGTTGGGCCCGACGGCCCGGGCGCATCCACGCTCGGTGGCTACAACAACGGCATTAACGTCTACTCCGAGAACAAGGCGACGGCGTTCGACTTCGTGCAGTTCATTCTGTCGGAAGAGAACCAGCGTGGCTTCGCCGAGCAGTCGTTCCCGCCGGTGCTCGCGTCGATCTACGAGGACGAGTCGCTGATCGAGCAGTTCCCGTACCTGCCCGCCCTGAAGGATGCGCTCGACAACGCGCAGCCGCGCCCCGTCACGCCGTTCTACGCGGCCGTGTCGAAGGCCATTGCCGACAATGCCTACGCGGCGATTGTCGAGGGCCAAGATCTCGATCAGGCCGTGAGCGATATGTCATCGGCCATCACCTCGAGCACCTCGGGCTAGGGATGTGCGGCGCCGGGCTCGATGCGGGCCCCGGCGCCGCCCTCCGCAGCGGCAATTCTCAGGACTCGATGGTGAGGGATGGGACATGAGTAGCGCGACCACCGAATATTCGAGCAAGGATGCGACGCCGAAGCAGCGTCGCTGGCGCACCGACAATAGGTCGGCCATTTGGTTAATTGCGCCGGCGCTGATCGTGCTCGCGATCGTGATCGGGTACCCGATCATCAGCGCTATCGTCCAGTCGTTCAACCAGGACCGCACCTACGACGCCGAGACGGGCTTCTTCCAGGAGGGCGGTTTCGCAGGCTTCGCGAACTACGCGCACTGGATTCTTCAGGATTGCGGCGGGGGAGTGAACTCCTGCCCGCCGGGCACGACGGGCTCGCAGTTCTGGCAATCCATCGGCGTCACGTTCTTCCTCACGGTCGTCACGGTGTCGCTCGAAGTCATCATCGGCTTCGGCATGGCGATCATCATGGGCCGCAACATCGTCGGGCGTGGCCTGCTCCGCGCGGCGGTGCTCGTGCCGTGGGCCATCCCGACCGCCGTCACGGCGAAGCTCTGGGCGTTCATCTTCGCGCCCCAGGGCATCATCAACTCGCTCACCGGTCTCGACTTGCAATGGACGACTGGCACGTGGGAGTTGCTGTCGGCCGTCATCGTCGCCGACGTCTGGAAGACGACGCCGTTCGTCGCCCTGCTCATTCTCGCTGGCCTGCAGCTCATCCCGAAGGATGTCTACGAGGCGGCCCGCATCGACGGGGCGACGAAGTGGCAACAGTTCACGCAAATCACGATGCCGCTCGTACGCCCCGCGCTGATGGTCGCGGTGCTGTTCCGCCTGCTCGACGCCCTGCGCATGTACGACCTGCCGGCGATCATGCAGGGCAACACCTCGGGCGCCGCAACGACGATGTCACTGTTGGTCACCGCCACGATGCGCGAGAACGAATACAACAACGCCTCGGCGCTGTCGACGATCGTCTTCCTCATCATCTTCGCCTGCGCGTTCATCATGGTGAAGGTGCTCGGCGCGAACGCGGTGGCCCAGACGCAGCCGGCGCGCCAGCTCACGACGGGCGCGCCGGGCCGCAAGCGCCGTGGCCCACTCCAGACCGAACCGCTGTCGACCCGCGCGGTCACGACGAAGGAGAAGTGACGTGACTCCAACCGACTCCTCGCAGGTGATTCAGCGCAAGCCCCGCCGCGGTGAGGGCTGGGGCAGCTACCTCAGCGGCGCGATTATCGTGATCTGGTGCCTGCTGCCGTTCTACTGGATGATGGTCGTTGCCTTCCGCGATGTGAGCCACACCTTCGACACCACCCCGTGGCCGACGTACCTCACGCTCGACAACTTCGCGGCGGCCCTCGACGCCTCGGGCGGCAACAACCTGCTGCGGTCGATCGGCAACTCGCTGCTCATCTCCGGCGTCACGACGGTGGTCGCGGTCGTGCTTGGTGTGACGGTGTCGTATGCGCTCGCCCGGCTCAACTTCTCGGGCAAGAGTTTCGTGACCGGTATCATCCTCGCCGCTTCGATGTTCCCGGGCATCGCGCTCGTGACGCCGTTGTTCCAGCTGTTCACGAACATTTCCTGGCTCGGCACCTATCAGGCCCTGATAATCCCGAACATCTCGTTCGCGCTGCCGCTCACGATCTACACGCTCACCTCGTTCCTCCACGACCTCCCCTGGGAACTCGAGGAGGCGGCGCGGGTTGACGGGGCGACCCGTGGTCAGGCGTTTACCCGGGTCATTCTGCCGCTCGCGGCGCCCGCGGTGTTCACGACGGCGATCCTCGCGTTCATCGCGACCTGGAACGAATACCTGCTCGCGAGCCAGCTCTCGCGGCCCAACGTCGAGCCGGTTACCGTCGCGATCGCGCGCTTCGCGGGCGCGAACCCCTACATTCAGCCCTATGCGGCGATCATGGCCGCCGGCACGATCGTGACCGTGCCGCTCGTGATCCTCGTGCTCATCCTGCAGCGGCGCATCGTGGCCGGCCTCACCGCGGGCGGGGTGAAGAGCTGATGCCCCGCAATACGCAGGTGCAGCGCAATCAGCTGCAACTCTGGCTCGGCTTCGTGAGTTTCTTCGCGTTCATGGCGGTGTTCTCGGTCGCCGCATGCCTCGTCATGCGCATCCCGCTCGACCCGCTCGGCACGCTGATGGCCGTGGCGCTGCTCGCGCTGGTGGCTGTGCTCTACCGCCGCTACCGGCGGCTCGGCCGCGAATAGCGGCAGCTGCCAGTGTCCCGCGCGGGGTGCGGGCCTAGAATGGGCTGAGTGAGCCTCCACGGATTCCTCGTCGCCGCGGGCGACAACGCAAGCTTGAACAAGGCGGTCTCGCAGAGCCGCGTCGACACCGATTTCACGGTGGGCGACGGGTTGCGGGCGCCCCTGTTGGCGAGCCTGCTTGAGCGCCGCGCCACAGTTCGCTCGGCCGCCTCGATGCTCGCGATCACAGCGACGAGCCGCGAGGCCGAGCAATACGCATCCGATCTGCGGGCATTTTTGCCCGACGCAACCATCGTCGAATTCCCGGCCTGGGAGACCCTGCCGCACGAGCGGCTGAGCCCGTCGGCCGACACGACCGGGCGACGGCTCGCGGCGATGGGCCAGCTCGCGCAATGGCGCGAAAACCCGACCGCGCCGTTCATCCTCTTCGCCTCCGTGCGCGCGGCACTGCAGCCGCTGCTGCCGGGGCTCGACCATGCGGCGACGATGCACCTCGCGGTCGGCAGTCGCGGCCACGACCTGGATGGGCTCGCGGCGACGCTCGTGTCGCTCGCGTACCAGCGTGTCGACATGGTTACCCGCCGCGGCGAGTTCGCGGTGCGCGGTGGCATTCTCGACGTGTTCCCGCCCGACGCCGCCCAGGCGGTGCGCATCGACTTCTTCGGCGACGAGGTCGACGAGATTCGACCGTTCGCGGTCTCCGACCAGCGATCGTACGACGAGGCCTTCGACTCCGTTGTGCTCTCGCCGAGCCGCGAGCTGCTGCTCACCGACGATGTGCGGGCGCGTGCCCGTGAGATGCAGGGCGAATTCCCCGCGATCGAGACCATGCTCGAGAAGATTGCCGAGGGCATCCCGGTGGAAGGGATGGAGTCGCTCGCGCCCGCGCTCGTGCCCGACCTCGTGCCGATCACCGCGTACCTGCCCGAGGATGCGGCGATCGCCGTGCTCGCGCCCGAGCGCGTCGCGAATCGGGCGAAGGACCTCCGAGAGACGAACCACGAGTTCCTCGAGGCCGCGTGGTCGGCCGCGACGGCCGGCGCCGAAGCCCCGATCGACCTGACGAGCGGCGACTTCCTGTCGATGCGCGAACTGCAGGCGACGAAGGGGGAGCGCACCTGGTGGACGCTCTCGCCGTTCGGCAACGAAGATGACGGCAACGTCGTGGTGCCCTCGGAATCGGTGCCGAACTTCGCTGGCAACGCGGAGGGGGCGATCGAGCACACGATCGCGCTGCTGCGCGACGGCTGGCGTGTCATCATGGCCGCGAACGGGCCGGGCCTCGTCGAGCGCGCGCAGCAGGTGCTCGCCGAGCATGAGGCGGCCGGACGAATGGTGACAGAGCTGCCCGACGAGTTCGAGCCGGGCGTGGCCTACCTCGTGCAGGCGCCCCTCACCGCCGGCGTGCAGCTGCCCGACGAGCGCCTCGCGCTGCTCACCGAGTCCGACTTCTACGGGCGCGCGGTTGGCTACAACACGACGCGGCCGAAGAAGCTCGCGCGTCGCCGGGCGAACGCGGTGGTCGACCCCCTGCAGCTCAAGGCCGGCGACATCGTCGTGCACGACCAGCACGGCATCGGCCGCTTCCTGCGGCTCGAGCAGCGAGAGATTCCCGTGCCCGGCCGCCCGAATCAGCGGTCTACCCGCGAGTACCTCGTGATCGAATACGCGCCGTCGAAGCGCGGACACCCGGGCGACAAACTGCTCGTGCCGACCGACCAACTCTCGCAGCTGAGTCGCTACGTCGGTGGCGAAGACCCTGCGCTGTCGAAGATGGGCGGCAGCGACTGGGCGCAGACGAAGTCGAAGGCGCGCAAGGCGACGCGCGATATCGCCGTGGGTCTCGTCAACCTCTACTCGGCGCGGGTCGCGTCGAAGGGCCACGCCTTCGGCCCGGACACCCCGTGGCAGCATGAGTTTGAGGAGGCATTCCCGTACGCCGAGACGGCCGACCAGCTCACCGTCATCGACGAGGTGAAGCACGATATGGAGCGCGAGATGCCGATGGACCGGCTGCTCTCGGGCGACGTCGGCTTCGGCAAGACCGAGGTGGCGGTGCGGGCCGCGTTCAAGGCGGTGCAGGACGGCAAGCAGGTGGTCATGCTCGTGCCGACGACGCTGCTCGTGCGTCAGCACCTCGAGACCTTTACCGAGCGCATGGCGGGTTTCCCTGTGCAGGTGCGCGGCGTGAGCCGTTTCCAGAAGCCTCGCGAGATTGACGAGACGCAGCAAGGTCTGCGCGACGGCTCGGTTGACATCGTCATCGGCACCCACCGCCTGCTGTCGGAGTCGTTCAGCTATCACGACCTCGGGCTCGTGATCGTCGATGAGGAGCAGCGCTTCGGTGTCGAGCACAAAGAGAAGCTGAAGCAGCTCAAGACGAACGTCGACGTGCTCTCGATGAGTGCGACGCCGATTCCGCGCACGCTCGAGATGGCGGTGACGGGCATTCGCGAGATGTCGACGCTGGCGACGCCGCCGGAGGACCGCCACCCGATCCTCACGTACGTGGGAGGCCGCAGCGACAAGCAGGTCACGGCCGCGATCCGGCGCGAGTTGCTGCGCGAGGGCCAGGTGTTCTACGTGCACAACCGCACCGCATCCATCAACCGGGTTGCGGCGCACCTCGCCGAGCTTGTGCCCGAGGCCCGCATCGCGGTCGCTCACGGCCGCATGAGCGAGGCGAGCCTCGAGCAGGTCATCGTCGACTTCTGGGAGCGGAAGTTTGACGTGCTCGTGACGACGACGATCGTCGAAACCGGCCTCGACATTCCGAACGCGAACACGCTCATCATTGATGACGCCGAGCGCTACGGCCTGAGCCAGTTGCACCAGCTGCGCGGTCGCGTCGGTCGTGGCCGAGAGCGCGCCTACGCATACTTCCTCTACGACGCGAACAAGCCCCTCACCGAGACGGCCCACGACCGACTCGAGACGATCGCCGCGAACAACGAGCTCGGCTCGGGCATGCAGGTGGCGCTGAAGGACCTCGAGATTCGCGGTGCCGGCAACCTGCTCGGCGGCGAGCAGTCGGGGCATATCGCGGGCGTCGGCTTCGACCTCTACCTGCGGATGATCGGCGAGGCCGTCGACGCGTTTAAGGGCGAGGCGCCTGAGCAGCACACCGAGCTGCGGATGGAGCTGCCGGTCGATGCGCGGATTCCCGAGGACTACATTGCGTCGGAGCGGCTGCGCCTTGAGGCGTACCAGAAGCTGTCGTCGGCGGCCTCGGCGGCGGCGCGACTCGGGCAGATCGATCTCGTGATCGACGAGCTCAAGGACCGCTATGGCGAACTGCCGGCCGAGGTCGAGACGCTCGTTGCCGTGTCGCGCATCCGCCGAATGGCCGTGCGGCTGCAGCTCAGCGAGCTCGCCGCCGTCGGGCGCGTGCTGCGCATCACGCCGGTTACGCTGGCCGATTCGAAGCAGATTCGACTTCGGCGCATGTACCCCGAGGCGAAGTATCAAGAGGCGAACCACCTGCTGATGCTGCCGCTCCCCGGCGGCAAGCGCATCGGCGAGCCGCTCAGCGACGGCGAGTTCCTCGACTGGATCCGCGGCGTCTTCCTCGCGCTCTTCGACGCGAAGCCCGAAGACGACGTCGCCCCGAGCGACGAGGCCGAGTCGGCGGCGAAGGGCAAGCCGTAGGCGGGTCGCGGCATCCCGGCGTGTCGACCCCATCCGTGCCGCCGCTGGATGCAGTTTTCTACGATCGATGCGGCCATCACCGTCGCTCTCCGAGAAAACCGCAGCGATTGGGCGACGCTGGCGTCGGTTCTGGGCCCCAGCGATGCGGTTTTCTACCAGGGATGCGCGTGTCGAGTCGCGCTGCGAGTAACGGCACCGCGTCGCGAACCACGCGCTAGAGGTCCTCGACCGGACCCGAGCTCGACGACATGAGTACGGCCGGGACCGCCGACGCGAGGCCCGGCGCGAACACGAGGCCGACGGTGATCGCGATCGTGCGTGGGAACGCGAACTCGTCGCCGGCGCCGCTGTACGTGGGTGACGCGTTGCCAATCCAGACATCGACGGCAAGCCAGATCAGGCCCACGAGCACGACCGCCAGGATGAACATCCCGAGCACCCAGCCGAACGAGGTCGTGACGCGCTTGGCCCAGCCCGTGCGCAGCTGCTCCGCGTGCTGGCGCGCGCGGCTGCGGCGCACGAGCAGAATCGAGTCGGCGATGCCCGTGGCGATCCACGTGAACACCGGCACGATCGCGACGAGCACGGGGTAGAGCAGGCCCGAATCGTCGGCGCCGGTGACCTCGACCCAGTGCTGCCCCGAGACCGCGGCGGCCGTGATGAGCGACGCCACCGCGGTGATCAGCCAGACTTGCCAGGGCACCGGGCGGAGTTTCTGCATGTGGTCAAGGGTAACTAGCCTTGAGCGCATGACGAGTGAGGCCATGCAGCAGTTGATCGCAACGGTGGAGCGATTTCGCGGCGACGGCGGCTGCGCCTGGTTCGAGGCACAGACGCATCGCTCGCTCGTGAAGTACCTCGTCGAAGAGACTGCCGAACTCGTCGACGCGATCGAGGCGGGCGACGATACCGAAATCCGCGAGGAGCTCGGCGACGTGTTGTTCCAGGTGCTCTTCCATGCAAACATCGCGGCCGACCGCGGCGCCTTCACCCTCGACGACGTCGCCGACGAGCAACGCGACAAGCTGGTGCGACGCAACCCGCACGTCTTCGGGCCGACGCCGACGCGCGACATCGACGAGATCATCCGTATGTGGGAGGAAGCGAAAGCGATCGAGAAGCGCGACCGCACCTCGGTGCTCCATGGCATTGCCCGTTCGATGCCAGCCCTCGCGCTCGCCGAGAAGGTGCTCGGTCGGGGCACGAGCGTGGATGCGCAGCTCGCGGCGCCGCTCGACGGCAACGAGGATGCGGCCGAGGCCGCGTTCGGTGACGAACTATTGGCGACTATCGAGGTGGCCCGCAGTGAGGGAATTGACGCGGAACGCGCGCTGCGCGGCGCCGTCCGCCGACTCGAAGGTCGAATTCGCGACGCGGAAGCGTCACAGTCGGCCGACGCGGCTACGTAAACTGGAGCAATGGCCACTCAGATCAATCCGCCGCGCGGTATGCGCGACTTCCTGCCCGCCGACAAGCGCCGTCGTGAGCGCGTGCTCGCGACCATTCGCGAGGTGTACGGCGAACATGGATTTGACGAGATTGAGACGCCGGTGGTTGAGGACTCCGAGCGGCTGCACTCGGGCATGGGCGGCGACAACGAGAAGCTCTCGTTCGCGATCATGCGCCGCGGGCTCGGCGCCGACGATCTGGCCGCGGCCGCGGCAGCGGGCGACCCGCTCGAGCTGAGCGACCTCGGCCTGCGGTTCGACCTCACGGTGCCGCTCGCGCGCTACACCGCGTCGCACCGCGGCGAACTGCCCAGCGTGTTCCGTGCGCTGCAGATCGGCGCCGTCTGGCGCGCCGAGCGCCCGCAGAAGGGCCGCTACCGCCAGTTCGTGCAGTGCGACATTGACATCCTCGGCGAGCCGGGGCTGCTTGCGGAGGCCGAGCTGCTCGTCGCCGGGGGCGACGCCCTGCACCGACTCGGGCTGAGCGACTGCACGATCCGTGTCAACGACCGCCGCTTGCTCAACGAGCTGCTCGACTGGTGCGGTTTCGGCGCCGACGAGGCGCCCGCGGCACTCATTACCGTCGACAAGCTCGACAAGATCGGCGTCGAAGGCGTCGTTGCGGAGCTCGCCGAAACGAACGCGGCTGCGGCCGAACGAATCCGTGAGGCGCTCGAGGGATGGGCGCCCCAGCTCGAGCGCGGACTCGACCTCGCGCACGTGCTCGACTCGCTTCCGGCGGAGCTCGCGGCCCGCGAGGGCGCCAAGCTCGCGGCAAGCTCGCTTGCCGAGCTCGCCGAGGCGGTCGCGGCCGGCGGCGGCAAGCTGCCGCTCGTGTTCGACCCGACGCTCGTGCGCGGCATGGGCTACTACACCGGCACGATCTTCGAGGTGGCGCACCCGGCGTCGGGCTCGTCGGTCGGCGGCGGTGGTCGCTACGACGGCATGATCGGACGCTTCCTCGGCACGGATGTGCCCGCGTGCGGCTTCTCGATTGGCTTCGAGCGCATCGTCGACCTCGTCGCCGAGCAAGAGGGCGCCGCTGGCGAGGCGGTGCTCGTGCTCGTCGACAAGCGCCTCCCAATCGACGCGCAATTGCGCATCAAGCGCGAGCTCGCGCAGCCCGGCCGCCGTGTGCGGCTCGAGCGCCGCCCGAAGAACGTGCGCAATCTGCTCGAGCGCGCCGTCAACGAGGGCTTCACCCACGTCGCGCACGCCCACGCCGACGGTGAACCCCCCACGCTCGAACCCCTCGCCTAGCCGCACCCGCCCGACGGCGCGGCAGCTGCCCGCCGCTTCGGGGGTTGAGTGGTCGTTTTTTGTAGTGCTGGCACCGCCAGCACTACAAAAAACGACCACTCAACCCCCAAGCACTCAACGCCAGGAATCGGCGAGGAGGGCGAGGGTGGTGAGGCGGTCGTCGGGTTCGTGCGTCTCGACGGCGATGAGGAGTTCGTCGGCACCCGTGCGCTCGGCCAGCTCGGCGAGACGCGCCGCGGCCGGTTCCGGCGCGCCGACGATGCGGGTCGCGAGCCGGTCGGCGACGAGCTCGCGGTCGTCGTTCCCGAGGGGATGCGCATCCGCCCACTCGGCCGAGGGATACGGGATCGCGCCCTGCCCACGACCATTGCGGATCGACGCGACCCAGTGGCCGTAGCCCTTCGCCGCCCGCTGCACCGCCGCATCCGTGTCGCCGACGATGACATCGGCCGACACCATCACATACGGCGCGGCGAGCGTCGTCGAGGGGCGGAACGCGGCGCGGTACTCGGCGATCGCGTCGAGCGTCGTGCGCGGTGACGTGTGATAGTTCGAGCCGAACGGCAGACCAAGGGCGCCGGCGACGCGGGCGCTGATGCCCGCGCTCGTGCCGTGCACCCACAGCTGCGGTGTCGCGGCCGTTGCCGGCGGCGCGACAAACGGGCCCGCCTCCTCGTCGACGGAAGTGCCGGCAAAGAATGCCCGCAGCTCGTCGATGAGCGCCTCGAGGTCGGTCGTATCGCCGTCGGTGCGCCCGAACAGGCGGCGCTGCAGCTGGAACTTCGCGGTGAGGTGCTTCGGAAACTCGGGCGTCGACGCGGGCACCGCGCCCGAGCGCCCGAGCCCGAGATCGATCCGGCCGGGGTAGAGCGAGGCGAGGGCCCCGAAGGTCTCAGCGACCTGAATCAACCGATAGTTGCCGAGCAGGGTCGCGGCGGTGCCCACCCGGATGCGCTCGGTGCGCTCGGCGAACAACGGCAGCAGGGTCGGAATGGGCCCGCCCGCAATGCCCGCGTTGAGGTGGTGCTCGGTGAGGAGGTAGCGGCGGTAACCGGCGCGCTCGGCGTGACCGGCCGCATCCGTCGACGCGGTGATGGCGCCCGCCGCATCCCCACCCTCGGGAATCGTGATGACGTCGAGCACATTCAATGCCGGCCGCGAGCCCGCCGCCTCGCCAGCGCGCGGGTGCTGGCCGGGGGCCGGGCTCACGCGATTGCCTCGACGACACGGTCGTCGTGCAGCCCACCGCCGGGCACCGCGGCCGTGAGCTCACGCGTGTACGCGGACTCGGGCGCGAACAGCACGTCGCGCGTCGCGCCGACCTCCTGCACCTCGCCCTGCTGGAGCACGACCACGCGGTGCGCGACCTCCCGCACTACCGCGAGGTCGTGGGTGATGAAGAGGTAGCTCACGCCCGTGCGCACCTGCGTTTCGACGAGCAACTCGAGAATCTGCGCCTGCACGGTCACGTCGAGCGCCGAAACCGGCTCGTCGAGCACGATCAGCTTCGGGTCGAGGGCAATCGCCCGCGCAATCGCGACGCGCTGTCGCTGCCCGCCCGACAGCTCACTCGGCAGGCGATGCGCGAACGCGCGCGGCAGGCGCACCTGATCGAGCAGCTCGGCCGCGCGGCCTGCAAGCTCGCGCCGCCCGGCCAGCCCAAAATTCACGAGTGGCTCGGTAATCGTCTGCGCCACCGTGAGGTGCGGCGGCAGTGAGGCGAAGGGGCTCTGGTACACGAGGGTGAGCGACTTGCGCACCTGCCGGTGGGCTTTGGCGTCGAGCCCAATCAGCTCGGTGCCCTGAAATTTCATCGACCCGGCATCGACGTCGGTGATGCCGACGAGGGCCTTCGCGAGCGTCGTCTTGCCCGAACCCGATTCGCCGACGAGCGCGACGGTTTCGCCCTCGCGCACGTCGAGCGAGACGCCGCTCAGCGCGGCGACCTGCTCGGCCTGCCGTCCGCGGCCGACGCGGTAGCGCTTGCTCACGTCGCGCACCTCGAGCACGGTCGCGCGCTCGGGCGACGCGGGCAGCTCGCGAATGCCGGCGCCGGCACCCGCACGGAATCGGGGCGCCGCGGCAATGAGCCGCTTCGTGTAGGGATGCGCGGGTGCCTCGAGGATCTGCTGCGGAGTGCCCTGCTCGACGATCTCGCCATTCGAAAAGACGAGGATGCGGTCGGCCCGGTCGGCGGCCACGGCGAGGTCGTGCGTGACGAAGAGCAGCGAGGCACCGAGCCTCTGCACCTGGTCGTCGAGTAGATCGAGGATGCGCTTCTGCACCGTGACATCGAGGGCGCTTGTCGGCTCGTCGGCAATAAGCAATCGTGGTTCCGTCGCCAACGCCGCGGCGATGAGCACGCGCTGCAGCATCCCGCCCGAGAGCTCGTGCGGGTACTGGTCGAGCCGCTGCTCCGGCCGCGAAATGCCGGTGCTCGTGATGAGCTCGAGGGCCCGGGCGCGGGCATAGCTCGCGCGCTCGCGGCGATTCGAGCCGCGAACGAGGTCGTGTAGCCGCAGGGTATCGACGACCTGATCGCCGATGCGCCGCACAGGGTCGAGCGAGACGGCCGGGTCTTGCGGCACGAGCCCGATCTTCGCGCCGCGAATCGAACGCCACTGCCGCGACGAGAGGCCGCGCAGCGAACCGCCGTCGAACTCGACCTCGCCCGCAACCTCGGCGTTGCCGCCGAGCAGGTTGAGAATGGCGTTCGCGGTGGTCGTCTTGCCCGAGCCGGACTCGCCGACGAGGGCCACGCGCTCGCCGTCGGCGACGTCGAAGCTCACGCCGCGCAGGGCTCGGGTTTCGCGGCCGCCGACGACGTAGTCGATCGTGAGGTCGCGCACCGAGAGCAGCGGCGGCGGGGTGGTGTCGGTCGTGCTCATGCGGAGGTTCCCTTCTGAAAGGCACGGGAGATGTGGTTGGCGGCGACGACAACGATGGCGAGCACGAAGCCCGGAATCACGGTGAGCCACCAGGCGGTCGCGAGGTAGCTGCGGCCGTCCGAGATGAGGGCGCCCCATTCGGGGGTCGGCGGCGTTGCGCCGAAGCCGAGGAAGCTCAGGGCCGAGACCGCGAGGATCGCGGTGCCGAACTCGAGGGCCGCGAGCGAGAGCACCGGCGCGATCGAGTTCGGGAAGACGTGGCGGAAGAGCCGGCGAAACACGCCGCCGCCGTACACCCAGCTCGCCTCGACATAGGTTGAGCTCGCGACCTTGATCACCTCGGCGCGCATGATGCGCGCGAAGCTGGCGCTGCTCGCGAGGCCAACAGCGATCGCGACGTTCACGGTGCCGAAGCCGGTCGCGGTGACGATGATGAGCGAGAGCAGCAGCGAGGGTACCGAGATGACGACGTCGATGATGCGCATGACGATGGCGTCGAACGCGCCGCGGAAGTAGCCGGCGAGTAGGCCGATGACCGAGCCGATCGTGAGCCCTACGAGCACCGCGACGAGGGTTGCGAGCATCGAGAGCGAGGTGCCGTAGACGACGCGCGTGAACTGGTCGCGGCCGACCTGGTCGGTGCCGAACGGATGCTCAGCCGAGGGCGACAGGAGCATCGCGTCGGCGTCGATGGCGGTCGGGTTGCCCGACGCGAACACGCTCGGCCAGAATGACCAGGCGATGACGACCGCGAATACCGCGATCGCGCTGATGAGGAGCGGGTCGTGCAGGATGCGTCGCCGCAGGGCGCGCAGCCGCCGCCGCAGCGGAGGCTGGCCGTCGTCGACCGGCTGGCGCGGCGCCTCGGTGTCGGTGGGTACGGCACAAGGTGCCGGCGGAGCGGCGGGTCGTGCCGAGGTGGCGCTGGTCATGATGCGGCTCCAATCGTGGCCTCGAGCGACGTCGACTGCTCGCTGGCGGGCTTGTCGGTTTTGTCGGCCTGGCTCGTGCGGCTGCGCGGACCCGCGGTGCGCAGGCGCGGGTCGACATAGGGATAGATGAGATCGACGAGCAGGCTCGAGATCACGAAGGTGGCCGACACGACGACCACGATCGCGAGCAGAACCGGCCCGTCGAACCGGCTCACCGCGTCCACCGTGAGCTTGCCGATGCCGTCGCGACTAAACACGGTCTCGGTGATGGCGGCGCCCGCGAACAGCTGCCCGACGAGCATGCCGACCATCGTGAGCACCGGCAGCACGGCGTTGCGCACCGCGTGGCCGATCACCCGACGGTGGTCGGCACCGCGCGAGCGAAGCACGGTAATGAACGGCTCGGTGAGCGTCACCTCGAGGCTCCGGGCGAAGAGTTGCGCGAGCGTCGCGCCGGTTGGAATCGCGAGAGTGATCGCCGGGAGGATGAGGGATGCGACCCCCGAGCTGCCCGACGCGGGCAAGAGCCCGAGCCGGAACGAGAACAACTGAATCAGCAGCAGGCCGATCCAAAAGCCGGGCAGCGACACGCCGAGCGGTGGGACCGCCGCGAGCAGACGGCGGACCCAGCGCTGGCGAGCGGAGTTCGCGGCAATCGCGAGCGCCCCGCCAAAGACCACGGCGAGCCCGAGGGCCGCGGCCGCGAGCGCCCCGGTCTGGGGCAGCAGCGTCACGACGCGCTCCCAGGCAGAACCGCGGGTCTCGTACGAGAGCCCGAAGTCGAGATGCAGCACACCCCAGAGTGACGTGAAGTACTGCTCGTAGAGGGGCCGGTCGAGGCCCCACTCGGCTCGGAGCGCGTCGATCTGTCCCCGATCGAGCGTGTCGTTCTCTTGTGTGGCCGACAGCACGAGAATCGTGGCCGGGTCGCCGGGCAGCAGGTAGAGGACGAGGAATGTCAGGGTGTAGGCCGCCCAGATGACGAAGATGGCCTGCCCAATGTGGGTGAGTGCGCGAGTCACGTCGCTGCCTCCTTTCAGATGAACTCGTGTTCCGAGCCGGTGGGGTTGGACTACTGCTCGATCCAGGTGTCGATGAAGGTGAGCCGGGAGGTGCCGTCGAGCTTGAGGTCGTGCACCTGGTCACTCACCGCGATGCTTGAGATGAGCGTGTAGAGCGGGAACCGGTAGCCGTCGTCGATGATCTGCGTCTGCACGTTGGCGAGCAGCTCCTGGCGCGCCTCCGGATCCTGCTCGCCGACCTGCTCGTCGAGCTCGGCCTGGATCTCGGCAAGGTCGGGGGCCTCGGCCTCGTCGATGCCGGCCTCGATCCATACCGGGAGGTACGGGAGGAAGTCCTGGCGGAGCCGGTCGGGCTCGTTGCGCGAGACGTTCGCGTACTGCAGGTCGGACTGGTCGGCGCGGGCGGTCGATTCCGAAACGCTCACCTGCGTGATCTGCAGGTAGACGCCGATCTTCTTCAGCTGCTCCTGCACCGCGACGAGCGGGTCGGAGGCCTGCCAGAAGATCACCGTGAACTCGAGGCGCTCGCCGTCGCGCTCGCGGATGCCGTCGGCGCCTGGCTCCCATCCGGCCTCGTCGAGCAGCGCGTTCGCCGCATCCACGTCGAGCCCAAGCTCGTCGCTGAGGTCGGTGTAGAGCGGAGTCGTTTCGGCGAGCAGGCTCGTCGCGGGGATCGCGTCGTCGCCGTACGTGATGCGCGAGACCTCCTCGCGGTCGATCGCAAGTTGAATTGCCTGGCGTACCGCGAGCTCCTGCAGCGGGGTGTCGCGGTCGAGCTTCGGCGTGAGCGAGAACACCGTGCCGGGGTTCGTACGCTCGACCACGTGGTAGCCGGGCGTCGCCGCGAAGTTGTCGAGTTCGGCAGAGGTGAGGAAGCTCGCGGCATGGATGTCGCCGGCGGTGAGGCTGCCCGAGCGCACGCTGATCTCATCGATCTGGGTGAAGCGGATGCTGTCGAGGTAGGCCGCACCCTGGTTCGAGTCCACCTCGGTCGAGAGGTTGTAGTCGGGCACCTTGGTGAGCACGATCTCCTGCTCGGGGGTGTAGCTCTCGACCTGGAACGGCCCCGAGCCGACGAACTCGCCGTTCTGGCGGTCCTCAATGCTGAGCTTCGTCGACTCGGTCGAGATGAGGCCGAGCGTCGACGTGCTCGTCGCCTCGAGGAACTGCAGGTTTGGGCTGGGGAACGACACCTCGACGGTCGTGTCGTCGACGACGGTCGTCTCGGCGCCTTCGAGCAGTTGGGATGCGCCGGCCGCGTCCGCGCCCAGCTCGAGAATCGCGTCGAAGTTTGCCTTGACGGCGGTGGCGTCGATCGGGGTGCCGTCATGGAAAACGGCGTCGTCGCGCAGGTGGAAGACGAACTCCGACGAGTCCTCGCTCACCTCCCACGACTCGGCGACCCAGGGCAGGGTCGTGCCCGGGTTGTCGGGGTCGGAGATGGTGAGCGACGCGACGAGCTGGCGCTGCACGGCGACGCCGTCGTTGTTGCCGCCCTGCTGGGGGTCGAGCTGGTTGACGCTCTGCACGCCGACGACGAGCTCGCCGCCCGCGACGGGGTCGCTCGTGGCGCCGCTGTCGGCCGAGGTTGCGGTGCCGGCGCAACCGCTGAGCAGCAGCGCGCTGACGGCGGCCATGGCCGCGAGTGGGGCGAAGGCGCTGCGGCGAGCGCGGGGTCGAGCTGGTGGGGTCGAAGACATGGGAGTCCCTTTCGAGGTGTGGCCCGCCCGCGAGCGCGGGAGGGGGAGTTGGTGAGGATGCGCGGCCGCGGCGTGCCGCATCCGGTTTGTTGGTGCCTAGGCGGATGCGCGGCGGCCGAGTGGCGGGCGCAGACCGAGGTGCTCGCGCAGGGTCGTGCCGACGTATTCGGTCGGGTAGGCGCCGCGTTCCTGCAGGGCCGGGACGAGCCGGTTCACGACGTCGTCGAGGCCATGCGGTACGTGGCGGAGCCCGAGATTGAGCCCGTCGTAAGCGCCGCTGCGCACGGCGTGCGCGAGTTCGTCGGCGAGGGAGTCGGGCGTGCCCACGAACGAGCGCGAGCTCGTGAGGTGGGCGACGAGTTCGCGGGCGGTCGCGAAGCCCTTCGCTTCGCTGATGTCGCGCCACTCGGCGACGATGTCCTGCGGCGTGCGGTAGTGGCCGACGGTGCCGCGCTCGACGCTGATCTCGCTCGTCGACGGCGCGAAGCTCGGCAGCGGGCCGTTCGGGTCGAAGTCGGGCAGCGCCTCGCCGTAGGTGTGCTCGACGAATTGCACGACGTGGGCGTCGGTCAGCGCGGCCTCCTGCTCGGCGCGCCAGCGGTCCTCGGCGTCGGCGAGGGTGTCGCCGATGACGACCGAACCGCCGGGCAGCAGCAGGACGTCGTCCTCCGGCCTTCCGGCGGCGCGCAGCCGGGCGCGGATGTCGGCCGCGAACTCGAGCGCGTCGTCGAGCTGCAGGTGGCGCGAGAAGATGACGTCGGCGTGCTTGACCGCGAGATCGCGCCCGCCGGCCGAGTCGCCCGCCTGGAAGAGCACGGGATGCCCCTGGGCGCTCGCAGGCACGTTGAGCCGGGCCTGCACCGACGAAAAGTCGCCGTCGCCCTCGATGAGCTCGGGGGCCTGCGACCACTCGGTGGCGCGCGTCGAGTCGCTCGGCGCGATGTTCGCCCACGAGTCCCAGAGCGCGCGCACGAGCCGCACGTTCTGTTCGGCGTGCTCGTAGCGGGGTGGCACGTCGACGTAGCCGCCGCGGCGGAAGTTCTCGCCGGTCCAGCCGTTCACCGTGGTGACGATGTTCCAGGCCGCGCGGCCGCCCGAGAGCACGTCGAGCGTTGCGAGTCGGAGGGCGAGGGCGTACGGCTCGTGGTAGGTCGCGTTCTGCGTGGCGACGAGGCCGATGCGGTCGGTGATGGCCGCGAGGGCAGCGAGGTGGGTCTGCGAGTCGGGGCGCCCCGCGACGTTGATTTCGATGACCTCGCCGAGGTGCTCGCGCAGGCGCAGACCCTCGCCGAAGAAAAACGCGTCGAAGAGCCCGCGCTCGGCGGTCTGGATGGTCTGGCGGAAGGCCTCGAAGTCGATCTGGTTGAGGGCGGTGGGCGACTGCCAGTCGACGCCCTCGTTAACGCCGGCGTAGAACACGCCGAAGTGGACGTGGGCGTTTGGGCGTGGGTAGTCGGTCGTGGTGGTCATGAGTCTGGTCCGTTCTCGTCGTGGTGCGGGCTACGCGCGGGTGGTCGCTGCGGTGGCGAAGACATTGGCGGGGCGCTCGAGGCCGAGCGCTTCGCGCAGGGTGGCGCCGAACGTCGGCGCCGCGGCGATCTCGAGCCGGCGCAGCTCCGGCAGCACGAGCCGCTCGAGCTCGTCGCCGTCGACCTCGAGCACCGCCGGCAGGAGGCGCACGCCATCGACAGCCCGCCGCAGCTGCGCGATGAGCTCGACGAGTTCGGCCGAGTCACCGACGATGCGCAGCGAGGAAGGGACGTATGCGGGGAGCCCGTCGGCGACCGCCGCGGCGTCGAGCGCGGCGAGCCGGGATGCGGCGGTCTCGCCGCGGGCATCGAGCACCACCTCGACCTCGGCGACGACCCGGTCGATGCCGAGCTTGCGGGCGCGTGCAGCCGCTTCGGTGATCGCCTCGACCGAGTCGCCGCGCACGAGGGCGACGTCGATGAGGCTCGGGTCGACCTCGCCGATGCGGCCAAACACGGGCGGGCGGCCCTGGAGCGGCCGCGGGGTAATCGATGGGCCCCGAACAGTGAAGCGCTCGGAGGCGAAGTTGATGGCGTGGAGTCGCTGGTTGTCGAGGAAACGGCCCGAGTCGATGTCGACGATCACCGCGTCGTCTTCCCAGGAATCCCAGAGCTGGGTCGCCGCCGTGACGACATCGTTCGTCTCGGCGAGCAGCTCGTCGCCGGTGAGTTCCTGTCGACCGAGCGTCGCGCTCGCGGCGGGGGAGGTGGTGCCGTCGACGAGCCAGCCGGCGCGGCCCGCCGAGGCGTGGTCGAGGCTCGAGATCTGGCCCGAGAGATGGAACGGCTCGGCCCAGACCGGCGATGCGACGGGCACGAGGCCGATGGTCGAGGTGAGCGGCCCGGCAAAGGCGGCGAGCAACACCGAGTCGAGTCGTGCGGCGCTCGGCCCGGCTGCCTCGGGCGCGCCGGTGTTGTCACCCAGCGTCACGAGGTGGAACCCCGCGCGTTCGGCGGCGCGCACCTTGTCGGCGAGGCGCCGCGGGGTGAGGGACTCGGCGGGGGAGTGCGCGGCGAAGCGCCAGGCGGCAGGATGCGCGCCGGCTCCGTCGAGCTCGAGGGCGAGAGTGAAGGGTGCAGTGGTCATGAGTGGGTCCAATCGAATCGGGAGGCGAATTAGGAGACGAGGGCGGCGCCGAGATTGGCCTCAACTGCCGGGAGAACTTCGGTTTTCAGTAGCTCAAGGCTTTCGAGCCATTGGCGTTCGGTGAGATTGCCTCGATTACCGGGAATTGAAATGGCGTCGAGGCCGTACACCTGCGCATATCGAGTCAATTTGTCGACGGCCTGCTGCGGGCTCCCGACGAGAAACGAACTGCGGGCGACGTAGTCGTCGTAATCCTGGAAGAGCGTTTCCGGGGCGAAGTTGTTATAGGTGTCGACTCGGCCGGCCGCGGTGCGCTCATAGAACGGACGGAATGCCTCGACCGAGTCTTGCGAATTGCGCGTGAGGAACAGGCTGAATCCGGCGCCGACCCTCGCGTCCTTCGGGTCGCGACCGTGCGCACTCCACGCCTCGCGGTACCGCTCGACGAGGGGTGCGTAGCCCTCGATTGACTTCTGCACGTTGGCGACCCAGATCGGGTCGCCGTACTCGGCCGCCAGCTCGACGGTCTCGGTCGAGGTCGATGAGCCGTGCCAGGTACGGATGCGCGGCTGCAGCGGCTGGGGTCGGCTCACCCAGCCCTCGAGCGGCACGGTGCGGGTCGTCGGTCGCCCCGGTGTCGGTGCCCAGTGCACGGGCTCGCCCGACCAGAGCTGGCGGAGCACGCGGTAGTTCTCGTGCTCGGTAACGTGAGCGTCGTCGCGGGCAACGCCGAACAGCTCGGCCTGTTCCGAGCCGTTGCCCTTGCCCACGATGAGTTCGAGGCGCCCACCCGAGAGCAGGTCGAGGGTCGCGTAGTCCTCGGCGACGCGAACCGGGTCGAGCACCGAGAGCAGGGTCACGCCGGTGAAGAGCCGAAGGGTCGAGGTGCGGGCTGCGATATTCGCGAGAATTACCGGCGGCGCACTCGATAGAAATGGTGCGTGGTGACGCTCTCCAACGGCATAGCCGTCAAAACCGAGTTCTTCGAATCGCACCGCATTTTCGACCACAGAATTCAATCGCTCGACGTCGGTGAGCTGAATTCCTTCGGCCGATGGGGTATTGCTGATGATGTCGAGACCAATAACGTTGACCATGTTCGACGCTCCAATTCGTAGGCGGGGTGCGCTGGTGTGGTCGAAACTATTGAGGCGCCGGGGCGGTGCGCGAATATGACGAGTCACGCGCATTCATGCGCGGTAATTCACTTCAATGGCGAGTCATTCGAAGTAATGTGACGCGCCCCCGCGGGCCGCGCCCTCGACACGGGCCACCCCATGCCCTAACGGCCCCCACCTCTGTCGGCTCTGGGGGTTGAGTGGTCAGTTTTTGTAGTTCTGGCGCCGCCAGAACTACAAAAACTGACCACTCAACCCCCAGCTGTCGGAGGTGGTGGGGAGGTGGGCTGGATAGACTGGCGGCGCATCCCCACATGCCAACTCAGAGGAGCCAATGGTGACGTTCATCACTGATGTCTACGCACGTGAAATTCTTGATTCGCGCGGCAACCCGACGGTCGAGGTCGAGGTCACACTCGAAGACGGCACCATCGGTCGTGCCGCCGTGCCCTCGGGCGCATCCACCGGCGCATTCGAGGCGTACGAGCTTCGCGATGGCGACGCCGACCGCTACCTCGGCAAGGGTGTCGAGAAGGCTGTGCAGGCCGTTGCGGACGAGATTAACCCCGCGATCGAATTCTTCGACTCGACCGACCAGCGCACCCTCGACGCCGAGCTGATCGAGCTCGACGGCACGCCGAACAAGCAGCGCCTCGGCGCCAACGCCATCCTCGGTGTGAGCCTCGCCAACGCCAAGGCCGCGGCCGAGGTGAGCGAGCTCCCGCTGTTCCGCTACGTCGGCGGCGCGAACGCCCACGTGCTGCCCGTGCCGATGATGAACATCATCAACGGCGGCGCCCACGCCGACTCGGGTGTCGACGTGCAGGAGTTCATGATCCTGCCGGTCGGTGCCGAAACTTTCCGCGAAGCCCTGCAGTGGGGTACTGAGGTCTACCACCAGCTCAAGAAGACGATCGGCTCGAAGGGACTGTCGACCGGCCTCGGCGACGAGGGCGGCTTCGCACCGAGCGTCGGCTCGACTCGCGAGGCACTCGACCTCATCGTCGAGTCGATCGGCGAGACCCGCTACGTGCTCGGCCGGGACATCGTGCTCGGCCTCGACGTCGCCTCGACCGAGTTCTTCGACAACGGCGTGTACAAGTTCGAGGGCAACGAGCACTCGGCTTCCGACATGGTCGACTTCTACGAGCAGCTGATCAACGACTACCCGATTGTCACGATCGAGGACCCGCTGGCCGAGGAAGACTGGGATGCCTACGTCGAGCTCACGGCGCGCATCGGCGACCGCATGCAGCTCGTCGGCGACGACCTCTTCGTCACGAACCCCGAGCGCCTCCAGAAGGGTCTCGACCTCAAGGTTGCGAACTCGATCCTCGTCAAGGTGAACCAGATCGGCACCCTCACCGAGACCCTCGACGCCGTCGAGCTCGCGCAGCGCCACGGCTACACGGCGATCCTCTCGCACCGCTCGGGCGAGACCGAAGAC
Source organism: Gulosibacter massiliensis (assembly GCF_900626105.1). Lineage (NCBI taxonomy): Bacteria > Bacillati > Actinomycetota > Actinomycetes > Micrococcales > Microbacteriaceae > Gulosibacter > Gulosibacter massiliensis. The sequence continues at coordinate 674,543 of NZ_UYZX01000001.1, read as the reverse complement.
ACCACGATCGCGCACCTCGCCGTCGCCACCAACTGTGGCCAGATCAAGACCGGCGCGCCGGCGCGTAGCGACCGCGTCGCGAAGTACAACGAGCTGCTGCGCATCGAGGAAATCCTCGGCGACCAGGCGATCTACGCGGGCACTTCGGCGTTCCCGCGCTTCACGCCGACCGAGGCCTAACCGCAAAGTCCACCGTGATTTGGCCGACGGGCCGAGCGTAACGCTCGGCCCGTCGGCCATTGTTGGAAGAATGTCCCCATGGCCAAAACCACCACCACCCGTGCCACGCGCCGACCGACGGGCGGGTCCATCCTGCTGCTCATCGTGCTCGTGGTCTCGGTGGCGATGATTGTGCCGACCGTGCAGCAGCTCATCAGCCAGCGGCAGCACATTGCCGAACTCGAATCCGAGATCGCGCAGTCGCAAGACCAGATCACCCAGGTCAATGAGCAGACGAACCGTTGGGAAGACCCGGCCTACATCAAGGCCGAAGCCCGTGGCCGCCTGCTCTTTGTCGAGCCGGGCGACACCACCTACGTCGTCATCGACGACGCGTCGCTGCCCGCGGTCGAAGACGAGCCCGACGTCAGCTCCGAGCTGCACGAAACCAAAACGGACTCGACCGAGCTCTTCCTCGACTCGCTCATCCGTGCCAACGACGCGCAAGCGCCTCAGGAGGACCAGTGACCAACGCCCTCATCGACCAGCATCCGAACTGGAGCCCTGCGAGTGAACAGGACCTCGCCACGCTCACCGAGCAGCTCGGACGCCAGGTGCGCGGCGTGCTCGGGGTTGCCTCGCGCTGCGTCTGCGGCAATCCAGTCGTCGTGATCACAGCGCCCCGGCTGCCCGACGGCACGCCGTTCCCGACGCTCTTCTACCTCTCGCACCCCGAGGCCACGGCCGAAATGTCGCGTCTCGAGGGCGCGCACCTGATGGTCGAGATGCAGGATGCGCTGGCGAGCGATGACGAGCTGCGGTCGGCCTACCAGCGCGCTCACGAGCAGTACCTTGCCGCCCGCGAGTCGGTCGACCATGTCGAGGAGATCGCCCACGTGACGGCCGGGGGCATGCCGACGCGCGTGAAGTGCCTGCACGCGCTGAGCGCGCACGCGCTCGCCGCGGGCCCGGGCGTGAACCCGATCGGCGACTGGGCGCTGCGAGTTTCGGCGTGGTCGCCGAGCGTGTGCCAGTGCGCGAATCCCCGCGGTGCAAACGCCGCGTCGCCGGCCGACGCATAGCGTCCGCCGAGGTCACCCCGCCCGTCAGGTGACAGCCACGGCGCGGGGGTAGTCTTGATACGTCTCGAAGCTTGACAACACAGTGAGGAGTGAACGCGTGACGAAAATTCTGATCGTCGGCGGTGGATACGCCGGGTTCACAGCAGCCCGACAGCTCGAAAAGCAGCTCAACCCTGGTGAGGCGCAGGTGACGCTCGTCGACCCGCTGCCCTACATGACCTACCAGCCGTTCCTGCCCGAGGTGGCGAGCGGTTCGATTGAGCCCCGTCACGCAGTGGTGTCGCTGCGCCGTCACCTGAAGCGCACGCGCGTGATCACCGCCGAGGTTTCGCAGATCGACCACGCGTCGAAGACCGCGACCATCACGCCTGAAGATGGCGACGCCTACACGCTCGGCTACGACATCGTCGTGGTGACCGCGGGCAACGTGTCGCGCACTTTCCCGATTCCGGGTATCGCCGACAACGCGGTGGGCATGAAGCACATCGAAGAGGCCGTCTGGGTTCGCGACAAGATCATCGACAACTTCAACCGCGCATCGACCATGGCGCCGGGCGCCGAGCGCTCGCGCCTGCTGACCTTCGTGGTCGTCGGTGGCGGCTTCGCCGGTATCGAGACGTTCGCCGAGATGCGTTCGCTCGCGACTGCGCTGCTCGCCGACTACCCGTCGCTGCAGTTCGACGACGTGCAGTTCCACCTCATCGAGGCGGCGCCGCGCATCATGCCGGAGGTTTCGGAAGAGACCGCGCTGTGGGTCATCAAGAACCTCGCCGAGCGTGGCGCGACCGTGCACCTCAACACCCAGTGCAGCTCGGCTGTCGACGGTGTGGTCGAGACCTCCAACGGCGACAAGTTCCCGACCGACGTCATCGTGTGGACCGCTGGCCAGATGGCAAACCCGCTCGTCAAGGGCTTCACTGACCTGCCCGTCAACGAGCGCGGCAACGTTCGGGCCCGTGCCGACCTTCGCATTGAGGGCGACGAGGGCATCGTCGAGGACGCCTGGGCCGCTGGCGACATCGCCGCGGTGCCCGACCTCTCGGGTGGCGGCGTCAACGGCTTCTGCGTGCCGAATGCACAGCACGCTGTTCGTCAGGCTCGCATGCTCGCCGAGAACATCGTGGCGACGCTGCGCGGCGACGCACCGACCGACTACTACCACGAGAACATGGGTGCGGTTGCGGGCCTCGGCATGGGCGTTGGCGCATTCCAGTCGGGCAAGACCGGCATCACGGGCCTTCCCGCGTGGGCGATGCACCGCGGCTACCACGGCATGGCGATCCCGACTTACGAGCGCAAGATTCGCGTCTTCGGCGGCTGGCTCGGCCAGCTCGTGCTCGGCCGCGACTTCGTCTCGCTGAGCAAATTGAGCGAGCCGAAGGCGTTCTTCGAGCGCTTCGCCGCTCGTCCGAAGCCGGCTGCTCCGAAGTCGACCGACGACAAGGCTTCGGCCGCCAAGTAGACGCCGCACAGCACCTGGCGATCGCCGCCGTATTCTTGACTGGATGCGGCGGCGATCGCCGTTCACCCCCCCCGTAGCCCAATTGGCAGAGGCACGCGACTTAAAATCGCGAAAGTGTCGGTTCGAACCCGACCGGGGGGACCAAGTTTCGTTGCGACGTAACACTGCGTCGACGTATTACCTCGGCGGTTTACATCCGCGATGTGCGGTGCTGAAGTTTTCCCGCAGATCCCAGCCCTTCCCGAGGAGCCCACATGACCGACACCCAGACCACGACGCGATTTGAGATCGTCAACCCCTTCGACGAGCGCGTGATTCCGGTGCTCGAGGATCTCGTGCGCGAGTACCACGACCGCTACGGCGACCTCGGTGGGCACGATTCGCGTGAAGAGGTCTACGGTGGCGCGAAGGACCAGTTCACCGAGGCGGCGCGCGGCGCCTTCCTCGTGCTGTTCGACGCGAACACCCCGCTCGCAGCGGGCGCCGTGCGGGCCTACGACGGTGACATCTGCGAGTTCAAGAAGATCTGGTCGAACCCGGCGCACCGTGGTGAACGCCTCGCCACCCGCCTGCTCGCTCAGCTCGAGGAAGAGGCCCGACGGCTCGGGTATCGCCAAGTGTTCCTCACGACCGGGCCCCGCCAGTCCGAGGCTGACCGCCTGTACGCGCGAAACGGCTACACCGCGCACTTCGACCCTGACGCATTCACGGTGCACCCGTACACGAAGGCGCTCGTCGAGGGCGAGGATGCCTCGCAACTGCCCGCGCGCGCTGTGCGAGACCTCGTCGACTTCGGCGAACTCATCGCCCGAAAGCCCTAGGGAGCGGCGCGCCGCCGGCACGACTGCTTATCGCTGCTCACCGCGAGAATGTCGAGCCGGCGGCGCGTCATATTTCCCTCCATGACGAAGATGACGCGACCGCGTCATTTCGTGTCGTCACAAAGTCGCACGCGGGCGTCCTCCGTGCTGAAGTCATCCTCACCCGACCACCCCGTCGAACCGAGGAGACCCCGTGACGCACATCACCGACACCGTCACTGCTGACCCGGCGCCCAGCACTGAGCGCGCTGCGCCGAGCGCCGCCGCAACCACGTCGGCGGCGGCACCCGCGCGCCCGGTGGCCCGCCGCATCCGCCGGCAGCGTCACTGGGGTCGCTGGATCTTCGCAGCCATCGCCCTCTTCGTCGTTGCCCAGTTCGTCGTCTCGCTGTTCCGGAACCCGCAGTGGCGCTGGGACGTCTTCGCGCAGTACTTCTTCTCGCAGTCCGTCGTGCAGGGCCTTGGGCTCACGCTCGTGCTCACCGTCGTCTCGGCCACGATCGGCTTCGTGCTCGGCGGCGTGCTCGCGGTGATGCGGATGAGCGGCTCGCCGATTCTCTCGAGCCTCGCGAGCGTCTACATCTGGTTCTTCCGCGCGGTGCCGCTCGTCGTGCAGCTGGTCGTTTGGTACAACCTCGGCTACCTCTGGCCCACGCTCGGCATCGGCACGCCGTTCACCACCGACTTCTGGCTCCTCGAAGTGAATACGGTGCAGCTCATCTCGGCCTTCACCGCTGCGATTCTCGGTCTCTCGCTGCACGAGGCCGCGTATTCCGCCGAGATCATCCGAGGCGGCCTGCTCTCGGTTGACGCCGGCCAACTCGAGGCGTCCCGCGCCCTCGGCCTGCCCCGCGCCACCCGCTTCTTCCGCATCGTGCTGCCGCAGGCCCTGCGCTCGATCGTGCCGAACGCCTTCAACTCGGTGATCGGCCTCGTCAAGGGCACCTCGGTGGTCTTTATCGTTGCGCTGCCCGAGCTGTTTTACACGGTGCAGGTCATCTACAACCGCAACCAACTCGTGATTCCGCTGCTGCTCGTCTCGGTGGTTTGGTACGCCGTGATCACGACCGTGCTCAACGTCGTGCAGTACTACATCGAGCGTCACTACGCCCGTGGCACGACCGCGCAGCTGCCGCCGACACCGGCACAGCGAGTGCGCCGCTGGTTCGCCGCCCGCCGGCCGAATGTCGTCGCCACATCGCTCGACCGTGCCGACGTCACGGCGCAGACAGGCTCGGTCGCCATCAGCGCCGGCGACGCGAACGCCCCGATCATCACCCGATAGGACACCGTCATGACTTCGACTACCACCACCCGCGGCCTCGTCGAGCTCCGTGGCGTCCACAAGTCCTTCGGAGAAACCGAAGTGCTCCACGGCATCGACCTGACCGTCCGACCGGGCGAAGTTGTCGTGCTGCTCGGGCCATCCGGTTCCGGCAAGTCGACGCTCCTGCGCGCTATCAATCACCTCGAGACGATTGACCGCGGCGAGATCACCATCGACGGCGAATTCATCGGCTACGCCGAACGCGGCGACGAACTTGTCGAGCTGCCCGAGCGCGAGATCCTTACTCGGCGGTTGCGGGTCGGCATGGTGTTCCAGCAGTTCAACCTGTTCCCGCACCTCACGGTGCTCGACAACGTCACGCTTCCGGTGACCTCTCGCAAGCTGCGCAGCAAGGCGGATGCGGCGGCTCGCGGCCGCGAGCTGCTCGAGCGCGTCGGTCTGGGTGCGCTGGCCGACCGCTTCCCCCGCCAGCTTTCGGGCGGTCAGCAGCAGCGCGTCGCGATCGCCCGGGCCCTCATGCTCGACCCCGACGTCATGCTCTTTGACGAGCCCACGTCGGCGCTCGACCCGGAGCTCGTCGGCGAGGTGCTCGCGGTGATCCGTGACCTTGCCGAGCAGGGGCGCACGCTCATCGTCGTGACCCACGAGATCAGCTTCGCCCGCGAAGTTGCCGACCGCGTTGTATTCATGGCCGACGGCAAGCTCGTCGAGCAGGGCAGCCCCGAGCAGGTGCTCAGTAACCCGGCCGAGGCCCGCACCCGCGACTTTCTGCGCCGGTTCCTGCAGCCGAGCGACTAGCCCACCTCATCCACCCCAACCCTCTGGCCAACTTCAAGGAGACTCCGTTGACCACTTTTCGCCACCGCCTGACCCGCATCGTGCCCGTACTCGCGGCCGCAGCCATCGCACTGACCGCCTGCGCGAACCCGGTTAGCGAAGCGTCGACCGACGCCACGAACTCGGGCCCGAGCCTCGACCTCACGTCGAAGAACGCTGACGACCGCCCGCACCAGGAGCCGGTGCAGGCGGCGATCGACGCCCTCGAGGCGAGCGATTTCACCCCGATCAACGAGGGCTACCTCACCGTCGCAATCTCTCCCTACACGGCACCGCTCGCCCTCGCGGCGGAGGACGACCCGAACACCATCATCGGCAGCGAGGCCGACTTCGCCCAGCTCATCGCCGACGGCCTCGACCTCGAGCTCAAGCTCGAAGCCGTGTCGTGGGCCGACTGGCCCCTCGGCATCCAGTCGGGCAAGTACGACCTCATCACCTCGAACGTGACGGTGACCGAGGAGCGCAAGGACCTCTTCGACTTCGCGACCTACCGCAATGACGTGCTCGGTTTCTCGGTGAAGTCGGGCAGCGAGATCACGTCGATCGAGTCGGCCCCGGACGTGGCCGGGCTCAAGATCGTCGTCGGTTCGGGAACGAACCAAGAGAAGATCCTGCAGAACTGGGATGAGGAGAACGTCGCGAACGGGCTCGATCCGGTTGAGTTTGTCTACTACGACGACAACGCCGCTGCAGTCCTCGCGCTGCAGTCGGGCCGAGTGGATGCGATCCTCGCGCCGAACGCGACCCTCGCGTACGCCGCGTCCCAGACTGGTGAAACCGAGGTTGTCGGCACTCTGAGCGGCGGCTGGCCGGACACGGCGCAGATCGGTGCCACGACCGCAAAAGACAACGGTCTGATCGAGCCCGTGCAACTCGTGCTCAACGCCGCCATCGAGTCGGGCAGCTACCAAGAGGTCATCGACCGCTGGGCGCTCGATGCGGAGGCAGTCGAGCAGTCGGAGCTCAACCCGGAGGGCCTCCCTCGCCCGTAATGGCGAGGGGGTGACCCTCGGCCACTGGCCGGGGTGACGCTCGGGTGGTGAACTCTGCCCACCCGCCGAATTCGCCGCAGCGTGGCGTCTACGGTGAGTCCAGTTGCGTCACGGCGACGCTGCTGGCGCAGAGAGGTCACTCGAGCATGATCACCCCGGCCGAGGTACCCGGCGGTACCGGCCTCACCATCGGCGTCGGCTTCGACACCCTCGCTGATCCGACATTTGACTGGGATGCGTTCGCGAACCTCCTCGAGCGGGCCGGCGCCTCGGGGGTCGCACTCCAGGTCGGCCGACCCGAGCTGCTGTTGTTTCCCTGGAACGCCCACCGGGACGAATGGGCGCCCGGGGTTTCGGCGGACTACGACCCGGTTGCGCGGGCATTGGGGGCCTTGGCGTCGATCGAGGCCGACCTCGAGATCACCCTCGTGATCGAGGTGACGGCGCCGCGCCACATTCAACGAGAGCCGGCGAGCGCCGGCGTGTTCGCCGACGGTGCCTCAAGCGAGCAGTTGCCCTCGATCTCGAGCCTGGCTCGGGGCAAATTCGGTGCCGACCTCGTGGCGCTGTGTCGCGAGGCGAGCGACCGCTACCAACCGGCACGCATTTCGCTGACCTCGCTCATCCTCGAGGCGAGCTTCGGCGATAGCGATCGCGAACTCTTCTCCAAAATGACCGGGCTGCGCGACTTTCCGCGCGACGAGGCGGGGCGGGCGGATACGCTCGATCCGCTCGTCGTGGCCTGGCGCACCCAGCTCCTCACCGAGCTGATCGCCCAGTGCGCGTCGGTCACCCTTCCGGGCACGCTCATCGACATCGAGATGCGGGTGAATTGGGACGATCCGGGTGCCGACCGCGCTGAGTCCGGGCACGCGTATGCGGCGGTGCTCGACACGGGTAACGCCATTACGCTGTGGGACTCGTTTGGTCTCAACGACGAACCACCGACCTACTCAGCGCAGCTCGCCGACGGGCTCGCCGCGCGCTTTGGTGTCGGCGAGCGTGAGCGCATCACGATTTCGATCGGCCTCTGGGGGCGTCTCGGCGACACCGCCGGTGCGACGATTTCGCCGTTCGATCTGCGCATTGCCATCGAAAATACGTGGGGCCGCGTGGGGCACATCGGCGTCACGCCGGCGAGCCTGATCGGCGCCGAACATTGGCGCGTGCTGGCCGAGCTGCGGGAGTCCCGCGTCGGGCTGTGAGCAAGTGCGCGCACGGGCTGGCTAGACTGCCACCATGGAACCGGCACTCCTTATCACGCTCATCGTTATTGCCGTTGTGCTCGTCCTGCTGATCGTCTGGATCTGGGTGACGTACAACCGACTCACGAAGAATCGCATTCGCGTCGACGAGGCGTGGAGTGACATCACGGTGCAGCTGAAGCGCAGGGCCGATCTGATTCCGAACCTCATCAACACCGTCTCGGGCTACGCGCAGCACGAGCAGCGCGTGTTCTCCGAGGTGACGCAGGCCCGCAGCGAAACGCTCTCGGCGTCGACGCCGGGCGAGGCCTCGGTCGCCGAGAACCACCTGCAGGGAGCGCTGCGCAGTCTGTTTGCCGTTGCTGAGGCGTACCCGCAGCTGCAGGCAAGCAACAACTTCACCCAGCTCCAGCGCGATCTCGTCCAGACGGAAGACAAGATTCAGTCGTCGCGCCGCTATTACAACGGCAGCGTGCGTGAGCTCAACACCTCGATCAAGGTGTTCCCGAACAACGTTGTTGCCGGCCCATTCGGGTTCGGCGAGCGCGAGTTCTTTGACGTCGCCGACCGCGCGGCGATCTCCGAACCGCCACGCGTGCAGTTCTAAGCGCATATGGCAGGATCCACCCGGGCCGAGGACCCTCGACAGGCTGAGGAGCGGGAAGGCGACCTCGTCACGCGCCCCGTGCGCATCGCGGCCGCCTGGGCGTGGCGATGGATCATCATCGCGCTCGCGTTCATTCCGATCTTCTGGCTGCTCGCGAAGACGACGTTCATCGTCGTTCCGCTCGTTGTCGGCGTGCTCCTTACCGCCCTCCTCGTGCCGCTGACGAACTACTTGCGCAATCAGCTTCGCTGGCCGAAGGGGTTCGCGCTGCTGGCGGCGCTCGTGGCCCTATTTGGTGCCATCGCGATCCTCGTCGGGCTCGTGGTGCAAGCGTTCCGATCTGGCGAGCGCATCGACTTCACGCTGATCGAGGAACGCTATCAGGAACTGATGGTGTGGGCCGAGAACTCGCCCCTGCATCTCGGCGAAGACCAGCTCATCGGGTGGTTCCAGGGCGTGAGCACCTGGCTCGAGACCAACGTCGGTACGCTGATCGAAACGACGCTCACGGCCGGCAGCACCCTCGGGGCCATCGCGACGGGCTTCGCCTTCGCACTCTTTGCCCTCGTCTTTTATCTGCTTGACGGCCGACGCATCTGGCTGTTCGTCGTGAGCCTGTTCCCGCGCGCGGCCCGCGCTGCGGTCGACGGTGCGGGGGAGCGCGCGTGGATCACCGTCGGGCACTACGTCCGCGTGCAGGTGGTCGTCGCGCTCATTGACGCCGTCGGCATCTTCATCGGCGCCGTCGTGCTCCAAGTGCCGTTCGCTCTCGCGATCGGCATCATCGTGTTTCTGTTCGCCTTCGTCCCGCTCATCGGCGCGTTTCTCTCGGGCGCCGTCGCGGTCGTATTGGCGTTGCTGTCACACGGCCTGTGGACCGCGGTGATTATGCTGGTGATCGTGGTTGCCGTCATGGCGATCGAGTCGAACGTCCTGCAACCCCTGATCATGGGGCAGGCCGTGCAGATCCACCCGCTGGCGATCCTGGTGTCGGTGAGCGCCGGCTCGATCTTCGCCGGAGTTGCCGGCGCCGTCGTGGCCGTGCCGATCGTTGCCGCGACGAACGTGATGGTCCGCTACATTGCCTCCGGCAAGTGGCGCGACGAACCAGACCCGACCGAGGGCATGGTCATGCAACTCGATACCAACGCCGCCAAGGTTCCGAAGCGGCGTCCCATCAAAATCCGTGTGAGAAAGAAGGCCACTCCTGGTGAGTGATTCGCTCGACACCTCGTTCGTCCCCTCCCTTGACGCCGTGCGAGCCGCCCAAGCTATCGTGCGCCAGACGGCGCGCATGACGCCGCTCGACTCGGCCCGGTTCCTGCAGCAGTACGTCGGTTCGCCGGTTTTCCTCAAGGCCGAGAACCTGCAGCGAACTGGCTCGTACAAGCTGCGCGGCGCGACCAACCGGCTGTCGAAGCTCAGCGCCGACGAGCGGGCCCGCGGTGTGGTGGCTGCGTCGGCAGGAAACCACGCCCAGGGCGTGGCCTTCGCCGCGCGCGAGCTCGACATTCCGGCGACGATCTTCATGCCGAAGGGCGTGCCGATTCCGAAGTTTGAGGCGACGGCCGGCTACGGCGCCGAGATTCGTCTCGAGGGTGACAACGTGGCCGAGTCGCTCGCGGGCGCGCAGCGATTCGCAGAAGAGACCGGCGCCGTGTTCATCCACCCGTACGACCACCCCGACATCATCACGGGCCAGGGCACGCTTGCCCTCGACATCGTCGAGCAACTGCCCGACGTCGACACCGTCATCGTGCCGATCGGCGGTGGTGGCCTCGCGAGCGGCCTCGGCGCGACGCTGAAGCACTACGCGGCCGAGCAGGGGCGCGAGATCCAGGTCATCGGCGTGCAGGCCGAGAACACGGCGCCGTTCCCTGTCTCGATGCGCGCAGGGCACCCCGTGAAGATCACGGCACGCCCGACGATCGCCGATGGCATCGCCGTGGCCGAGCCGGGTCAGCTCACTTTCGAAGTCGTGCGCAAGTACGTCGACCGCATCATCACGGTGTCGGAGGGCGACCTTTCACGAGCGATCCTACTGCTGCTCGAACGGGCGAAGCTCGTCGCTGAGCCGGCCGGTGCCGCAGCGGTGGCCGCGATCCTCAGCGGGCAGGTGCGTGACACCGGCACGACTGTTGCGCTGCTGTCGGGCGGCAACATCGACCCGATGATGCTCGAAAAGGTGATCTCGCAGGGCCTCACCGCATCCGACCGCTACCTCAAGCTCGTCATCGGGCTGCAGGATGTGCCGGGTCACCTCGCGCGCATCGCCACGATTCTCGCCGAGATCGGCGCGAACGTGATCGAGGTCTTGCACACGCGGCACAATAAGGCGCTGCAGATCGACCGCGTTGAGCTCGAGGTCTCCGTCGAAACGCGCGGCACGAACCACGCTCGCCAGGTTGTCCAGGCATTGCGAGAGGCTGGCTACGAGCCGCGCATCGATCGAAACGCGACGGTGTAGCCCGCCTCTGCAGGGGTGCTGGCTGAGCGCCTAGCTCTCGAAGGTCTCGACGTTGACGATCTCGACGTCGACCTGCTTGCCATTCGGGGCGTCGTAGCTCGTCTTCTCACCGATCTTCAGGCCGTCGATGACCTTGCCGATCGGGCTGTCGGGCGAGAAGACGCGCAGCTCGGTCTCGGAGGCGAGCTCCGTGCTCGCATAGAGGAAGTGCTGCTCACGGCCGGCGACCTTCGCGGTCACGACGGTGCCGAGCACGACGCTGCCGTTTGCCTTCGGTGCTTCGCGCACCTCGGCGGTCTTGAGCAGCGCCTCGAGCTCGGTGATGCGGGACTCGATCTGGCCCTGCTCGTCCTTCGCTGCGTGGTAACCGGCGTTCTCCTTGAGGTCGCCGTCTTCGCGCGCTTCCTGAATCTCCTTGGCAATTTCCGTACGTCGCGTCGTCGAGAGGAACTCGAGTTCCTGCGTGTAGCGGTCGTACGCAGTCTGCGTGAGCCAGGTGGGTTCAGAGGTAGTCATCGGTCATTCTCCTTGGATATAACAGCGCAGCCTCGACGGCGTCGAGGCTGCAGCAATCCCCACAGTCTAGCCCCTTGGTTTGCACGGCAGGCAGACACGCCGCGCGATCGGGGTTTTATTCGACGTCGGCGGAGTCGGTGAGTTCGTTAACCCAACATTCGCGCACTTCGACGGTGTCGGCGGCGCTCGTGGTGCGCAGGGTCACGTGCACGGTCTGGTGCTGTTCCGCCTGCGGGTCGAGCTGCACCACCTGGTAGCCGACGATCGACGAGCCCTCGTTGCTTGCTTGAATCGCGCAGGCGACCGGCGTGCCGGGCTGCACTGAGACGCGCGCCGTCGCGGTGATCTCGCTCGGCGACTCGACCGTGAACCCGCCCATTTCCGACTCGATTGTCGCCGCGGGGTTGAGCGAGGTGATGGCCCAAAACGCGACGACGCCGATGACGAGGGCAACCGTCACGCCGATCGAGACTCCGGTGCGGCGCTTCGACGCGCGGGGCGACTTGCCATACCTGGCGTCAAGATCGGTCACGTCGTGCAATCCTCACGATAAGATTTTCGTTTAGTGCCAGCGTACCGCCCGCACTCTGTAGCAACGGAATCAGGAGTCTCCTGTGTCGCTTCGGCTGCTTGCCGTCCACGCCCACCCCGACGACGAATCGTCGAAGGGAGCCGCCACGTACGCGTCGTACGTTCATGACGGTGCGGAGGTGATGATCGTGAGCTGCACCGGCGGCGAAGCCGGCAGCATCCTCAACACTGCCGTGCACGCGCGTTTGCACGCCGAGCGTGACCTGCCCGGCCTGCGCCGACTCGAGATGGCCGAGGCGCAGCGGGTGCTCGGCGTCGAGCACCGCTGGCTCGGCTACCGCGACTCCGGCATGCCCGAAGATGGCGTGCTCGAACCCGGTACATTCGCGCGCATCCCGCTTGAAGTGAGTGTGCGGCCGCTGCTGCGGCTCATCCGCGAGTTCCGCCCGCACGTGCTCGTCACGTACGACGAGAACGGTGGCTATCCGCATCCCGACCACATCCGCACCCACGAGGTGTCGATGCTCGCGTGGCAGCTCGCGGGCGAGCAGCGCTACCCCGAGCTTGGTGAGCCCTGGGCTCCGAGCAAGCTCTACTACGACCGCACGATGAATCAGCGCCGTGCGCAATCGATGGCCGACCTCATTAAGGACCACCCCGAGGTGCACCTCACCGAGCGCATGGAGGCGATGCTCGAACGACTCATGAGCGTGGAAGCGAACCTCACGACGCAGATTTCGATCGAGCGCCACTTCGAGGTGCGCGACGCTGCGCTCCGCGCGCACGCGAGCCAGGTGGGGCCCGAGGACGAGTTCTTCTTCGGGTACCCGCGCGACCTCGAGCGCGAGGCCTACCCCTACGACGATTACGAGCTCGTCGCGAGCCGGGTGGCGTGTGAGCTGCCCGAGACCGACCTCTTCAACGGCATCGATGCGGAGGCCGAGAGCAAGTGAATCAGGTAGTCACCACGGTGTTCCTCGCGGCGACCGCGACGCCGACGCCCACCAACCAGCCGTTCGACCCCGTCGACGTCACGCCCGGTCCGGTCGGATTCTTCGCGACCGCGGCGCTATTCATCGCGGTCGGTCTCATCGCGATGAGCTTGATGCGCCGCTCGGCTCGCGCCAACGCGCGCTACGACATTCGCGAGCAGCTCGAGCGCGAGGAGCTCGAGCGCCAGGCCCGCGAGCGCGAGTCCGGTGAGACGGATGCTGAGGCGTCAGCCCCCGGCTCAGCCCAGGATGCAGAGGGCAACGACCCGACGCGGGAAGCGCCGGGTGACGAGGAGCCACGGGCATGACCGAACTTCTCGCCACCGCGCACGTCGAGGGCCTCGGGACCTTCGAACCACGTGACACGCTGACCACCATGCTGCGTCGCCGGGTCGAGGCCGACCGCGACTCGGTCTTCGCCGAACACCGCGTTGACGGTACCTTCACCCCGATCACGATCGGTCAGCTCGACGACGATGTGCGAGCCCTCGCCCGCGGCCTCGTCGCGGCAGGAGTCCAGTCGGGCGACGCGGTCGGCATCATGGCCGGCACCCGCTATGAGTGGACCGTCGCGGATTTCGCGGTGCTTTCAGTCGGCGCCGTCGTCGTGCCGATCTATCACACCTCGTCGGCCGAGCAGCTCGTGTGGATGTGCACGGACGCCGAGATCCGCACCCTCATCGTCGAGACCGACGAGCACGCCGAGCTCGCCGCCGAAGTGCGCGCCTCCACCGGCCTCGAACAGGTCTTCGTGATCGACCGCGGCGACCTCGACGGTCTCGTCGAGTCGGGGGCGGCAGCCGACATCTCTGACGCAGACCTCGATGCCCGCGCCGCGAGCGTCGGGCTCGAAGACCTCGCGTCGATCGTGTACACCTCGGGCACGACCGGTCGCCCGAAGGGCGTCGAACTCACGCACCACAACTGGCTTGCGCACGTCATCAATGGCGTCAGCGAGCCCGGGCTCGGCCGCGTCGTGCTTCCGAGTGACGAGGGCGTCGCTAAGCGCACGTTGCTCTTCCTGCCGCTCGCGCACGTGTACGGTCGCTTCGCCCAGTTCCTCTGCGTGCACTCCGGCACCGTGCTCGGCTACGCGCCGAACACGAAGAACCTCGTCACCGACCTGCAATCTTTCGAACCCACGTGGCTCATCGCCGTGCCGCGCGTGTTCGAGACCGTGTACAACGCGGCAGATGCGAAGGCCGGTAAGGGCGTCAAGCTCCGACTTTTCCGTTGGGCGGTTGACGTTGCGGTCGCATATTCCGAGGCGCTTGACGGGGGTCGGCCTGGGGCAGGCCTGCGGGCCCGACACTCGCTCGCCGACCGGCTTGTGCTCGGCAAGCTGCGCGACGTCATGGGTGGCCAGGTCGACTATGCCATTTCGGGCGGTGCAGCGCTGTCGCTGCGCCACGCGCACTTCTTCCGCGGCCTCGGCGTCACGATCATGGAGGGCTACGGGGCCACCGAGACGACCGCTCCCGCGAGCGTGAACCGCCCCGGTCGCATCAAGATCGGCACCGTGGGTGCCCCCTACCCGGGCATGTCACTCGCAGTGACCGAAGACGGCGAGGTGCTGATCAAGGGGCCGAGCTTGTTCCGCGGGTACCACAACAACGCCGAGGCGACGGCCGAAGCGATCGACGCCGAAGGGTGGCTCCGCACTGGTGACCTCGGCGAGCTCGGCGCCGACGGCTACCTGCGCATCTCTGGGCGCAAGAAGGAAATCCTCGTGACGGCGGGTGGCAAGAACGTACAGCCGGCCGTGCTCGAGAACGCGCTCCGCTCGCATCCGCTCGTCGGCGAGATCATGGTGGTCGGCGAGGGCAAGCCCTTCATCGCTGCGCTCATCGCCCTCGACGAGGCGATGCTGCCAGGGTGGCTCGAGAACCACGGCGTCGGATCGCTCACGCTCGAGCAGGCGCGCACGAACGAGACTGTGCTGAAGGCGCTGCAGGCCGAGGTCGACAAAGCCAATACGCACGTGTCGCGCGCCGAGTCGATCCGCAAGTTCGAGATCGTGCCGAGGATGTTCAGCGAGGATCGCGGTGAGGTATCGGCCTCAACAAAGCTGATTCGGCGGGTCGTCGAGGCGAACTTTGCCGACTCGATGGCGAAGATCTTCGACCACAAATAGTGAGGCCGAGGCTGCGCCCGGTTGCTAGACGGTGACCGGGTGCAGGACGATCAGCAGGATCGCGGCCCAGTGGCACACCCACGCGGCGACGGTTGCCGCGTGGAAGATCTCGTGGAAGCCAAAGGTGTTCGGCCACGGGTTCGGTCGCTTCAGCGCGTAGACGACGGCCCCGCCCGTGTAGATGAGGCCGCCAACGACGACGAGCACCATCATGCCGACCGAGGCATGCACGAGGTCGACGATGTACATCACCGCGATCCACCCGGTGACGAGGTAGAGCGCGACGTACAGCCAGCGCGGTGCCGTGATCCAGGCAACGTTGAAGACGATGCCGACGACCGAGATGCCCCAGACAAGGCCGAACAGCAGCCAGCCCTTTTCGGGCGGCAGCGCGAGCAGGGCCAGCGGGGTGTACGTGCCGGCGATCAGCAGGAAGATGTTCGCGTGGTCGAAACGACGCAGCACCGCCTTCGTCCGCGGCTTCCAGTCGAAGCGATGATAGAGCGCCGACATGCCGAAGAGGATGATCGAACAGAGCGTGAAGACGCTGACGGCAAAGACCCCACGCGCGGTCGACACGAACGGGAAGAGCAGCGTGCCGAGCACGAGCGCAAGCGGGGCCGCGCCGGTGTGGAGCCAGCCGCGCAGCAGCGGGCGTGCAACGGCGAGATAGTTGTCCTGCGCAGGGGCGCCCTCGACCGCACTGGGGTCGTTGGTTCGCGGCGCACGGGTCATCATCACGCTAGCGATGCTACGCCGTCGACTAGATTTGCGGATGTGAATCGACGAACCGTTGTGCGCATCCCGAGGTTTCTCTATCGGGTCTATGCGCGACGGTTGTGGAAGTCGCTCGTGCGCACGCAGGTGCGTCCGCAGCACGTCGCGATGATCATCGATGGCAACCGCCGCTGGGCGAAGCAGGTCGGGCTGACGGATGCGGCGGCCGGCCACCGCGCGGGCGCCGCGAAAATGATCGAGTTTCTGCAGTGGTGCGATCGTGCCCACATTGGCACGGTGACGCTCTACCTGCTCTCGCGGGACAACCTCACGAGCCGCTCGTCGAACGAGCTCACCCAGCTCATGACCATCATCGGGCACCTTGCGGAGCAGATCGCCGAGTCCGGCCGGTTCCAGGTGCAACACGTCGGCTCGACCGAGGGGCTCGCCCCCGAACTGGCCGAGACGCTCGAGCGCGTCGTCGCGGCGACGAGCGGCGCGACGGGCCCGCACGTGAACCTCGCGATCGGCTACGGCGGCCGCAACGAGATCGTCGATGCGATGCGCTCGATTGTGCGCAGCCACGCCGATTCTGGCGGGAGCATTCAGGAGCTCGCCGACATCGTGACGCCCGAAATGATCGGCGAGCACCTCTACACGGGCGGCCAGCCCGACCCCGACCTCATGATCCGCACGTCGGGCGAGCAGCGACTCAGCGACTTCATGCTCTGGCAGACGG
Organism: Gulosibacter massiliensis; assembly: GCF_900626105.1. Classification (NCBI taxonomy): domain Bacteria; kingdom Bacillati; phylum Actinomycetota; class Actinomycetes; order Micrococcales; family Microbacteriaceae; genus Gulosibacter; species Gulosibacter massiliensis. Next base: position 657,994 of record NZ_UYZX01000001.1, on the reverse strand, counting down.
CGCACGCGGAGTTCTACTTTGTCGAGGCGCTCGGCCCCGACCTCCGCGAGGTCGACTTCCTCCGGGCGCTGCGTGACTTCGGCAAGCGCGAGCGTCGCTACGGCTCGTAGCCGGCCCAACGCATCCTGCGGTTCGACCCGGCCCATCCCGCGCCGAGGTCGCGACGCGCCGGGGGATGCGCGCGACACGCCGGAAGCTTCAAGTGGTGCCTGCGACTTTCGCCGCATTCGGTCGGCTCACTAGTCGACTTCTATCACTCCAGTCACATCCGTCACGCCCTGAGTGAACTTCCGGTTACGAGTTCGGAGGCATCTTCGGATTCCGCGCCCCGCTACCGAGTTTGTGAGGTGTGTCGGCGTAGCTTGCAGGTATCAGGTATGCGTCCTGATCGAAGCGGCCACACAAGTTCGTTTCGACACCCAGTGGCCGTTTTGCACCAGCAACGAGCATCCCGCTCGGCGAGGAGCAGCTTCCGTGACCAGCACCACCACTCCCGACCACCTCGATGACGCTAGCCGGGGTAAGCCCGGGCCTCAGCTCGAGCAGCTGAACGGGGGTGAGTCGGGCGCGGAAGTCGCGGTGCGCACCTACGTGCTCGACACCTCCGTGCTACTGAGCGACCCGCGCGCCATGTTCCGCTTTGAGGAGCACGAAGTCGTGATCCCCATCGTCGTGGTCACCGAACTCGAGAAGAAGCGTCACGATCTCGAGATCGGCTATTTCGCGCGCCAGTCGCTGCGCCTGCTCGATCAACTCCGGGTCGAGTACGGTCGCCTCGACCTCCCGATGCCGGTGGGCGAGCAGGGCGGCACGATCCGCGTCGAGCTCAATCACTCGAACCAGCAGATCCTGCCGAGCGGCATGCAGCAGGGCGACAACGACACCCGCATCCTTGCCGTGGCAGCGAACCTCGCCGACGAGGGCGCCCACGTCACGGTGGTGTCGAAGGACACCCCGATGCGCGTCAAGGCCTCGGCGATCGGCATGTCGGCCGACGAGTACCGGCACGAGCTCGCGCGTGACACCGGCTACACCGGCACGGGTCAGCTCGCCCTTGGCGCCGACGACATGAGCGACCTGTACGAGCACGAGGAAATCTCGACCGACGAGGTCGCCGAGCACCCGATCAACACCTCGCTCGTCATCAGCTCCGAACGCGGCTCGGCGCTCGGCCGGGTCGTCGACCGCGGTCGGGTGCGACTCGTGCGCGGCGACCGCGACGTCTTTGGCGTGCACGGGCGATCGGCCGAGCAGCGCCTCGCGCTCGACCTGCTCATGGACCCAACGGTCGGCATCGTCTCGATCGGTGGCCGTGCCGGAACGGGGAAGTCGGCGCTCGCGCTGGCCGCGGGGCTCGAGAACGTGCTCGAGCGAGGACTGCAGCGCAAGATCATGATCTTCCGCCCGCTCTACGCGGTGGGCGGCCAGGATCTCGGCTACCTGCCCGGCGACGCCGACGAGAAGATGAGCCCGTGGGGTCAGGCCGTCTATGACGCGCTCTCGTCGATTGTCTCGGACAACGTCATCGACGAGGTCATCAGCCGCAACATGCTTGAGATCCTGCCGCTGACGCACATCCGCGGTCGTTCGCTGCACGACGCCTACGTGATCGTCGACGAGGCCCAGTCGCTCGAGCGCAACGTGCTCCTCACGATGCTCTCGCGCATTGGCCAGAACTCGAAGGTGGTGCTGACGCACGACGTTGCACAGCGAGACAACCTCCGCGTTGGCCGCCACGATGGCATCGCCTCGGTTATCGAGACGCTCAAGGGCCACAAGCTGTTCGGCCACATCACCCTGACCCGTTCCGAGCGAAGCGACATCGCGGCGCTCGTGACCGACCTGCTCGAGGACTACAACTTCTAGCGAACTGCGACGCGGCCGCCGACTCGTCCTGTGGATAAGTCGGCGGCCGCGTCGTCGTTGCTCGCTACGCTCGGGCGCGTGTGGGGGAGCATCCTGGTTATCGGCTACGCGGCGGTTGCGACGGTGCCACTCGTGCGCGTCGACCTGCGTGAGCACCGGCTGCCGAACGCGTGGACCCTGCCGGGGTGGGTCGCCGCGAGCGTCGGTGTGCTGCTGCAGTGGGGCATCACGGCGCAGTTCCCGGTCGCCGCGGTGCTCGCGGGCGTGCTCGCGCTCGTGCTGTTCGGCGCCTTCGCGCTCGTCGCTGGCATGGGCATGGGCGACGTCAAGCTTGCGGTGCCGCTCGCAGTCGGGCTCGGGTTGCTCGGTGGACAAACCCCGTTGGTTGGCTTGGTCGTTGCGTTCGTCGCCGGTGGGCTTGCCGCGATGGTCACGCTGGTGCGCACGCGCCAGCGGGATGCTCAACTCGCGTTCGGCCCGTGGCTGCTTGTCGGCTTCTGGGTCGCCGCCATTGGCGAACTCTCCGGCGGCGTACACGCCGGTCAACTAGGCTAAAAAGGTCGAATTTTCGCCGTGGAGAAAGGCACACACGTGGTGAACACCCCCGAGACCGAGTACCGGATCGAGCACGACACGATGGGGGAGGTGCGCGTGCCGAAAGAAGCCCTTTACGGCGCGCAGACCCAGCGTGCCGTTGAGAACTTCCCGATTTCGGGCAGCCGACTCGAGGACCGCCAGGTGATCGCGCTCGCGCAGATCAAGCGCGCCGCGGCGATCGTCAACGAGCGCCTCGGCATCGTTGACTCGGCTCGCGCCCAGGCAATCGTGCAGGCTGCCGAAACGATTATTGGCGGCGCCCACCTCGACCAGTTCCCGATCGACGTCTACCAGACCGGTTCGGGCACCTCGTCGAACATGAACATGAACGAGGTGCTCGCGAACCTCGCCACCGCCTCGCTTGGCGAGCAGGTGCACCCGAACGACCACGTCAACGCGTCGCAGTCGTCGAACGACGTCTTCCCGACCTCGGCCCACGTCGCCGTCACCGGTTCGCTGCTCGAGGAGCTCGTGCCCGCGCTGACGCACCTCGCCGAGGCACTCGAGGCAAAGGCCACCGAGTGGAAGGACGTCGTGAAGGCGGGCCGCACCCACCTCATGGACGCCACCCCGGTCACCCTCGGCCAGGAGTTCGGCGGCTACGCCCGCCAGATTCGCCTCGGTATCGACCGCGTCAACGCGACCATCTCGCGCGTCGCCGAGGTTCCGCTTGGCGGCACCGCGACCGGCACCGGCATCAACACGCCGGCCGGCTTCTCGGAGCAGGTCATCGCCGAGCTCGCGTCGAACACGAACCTCCCGCTGCACGAAGCGGCCGACCACTTTGAGGCCCAGGGCGCGCGCGACGGCCTCGTCGAGGCCTCGGGCGCGCTGCGCACGCTCGCCGTGTCGCTCGTGAAGATCAACAACGACCTGCGTTGGATGGGCTCGGGGCCGAACACCGGTCTCGGTGAGATCGCGATTCCCGACCTCCAGCCCGGTTCGTCGATCATGCCCGGCAAGGTCAACCCGGTTGTGCCCGAGGCCGTGCTCATGGTCGCCTCGCGCATCATCGGTAACGACGCGACCATCGCCTTCGCCGGCGCCTCGGGCGCATTCGAGCTCAACGTGCAGATTCCGGTGATGGGCACGGCGCTGCTCGAGTCGATTCGCCTGCTCTCGAACTCGGTGCGGGTGCTCGCCGACAAGACCGTCGTCGGCCTCACGGCCAACGTCGAGCACGCCCGTGACCTCGCCGAATCGTCGCCCTCGATCGTGACGCCGCTGAACCGCGTCATCGGTTACGAGGCCGCCGCCAAGGTTGCGAAGTACGCCGTGGCGAACAAGGTCACCGTGCGCCAAGCCGTCATCGACCTCGGCTTCGTCGAGCGCGGCGAGATCACCGAGGCCGACCTCGACGTCAAGCTTGACGTGCTCAAGATGACCTCGCCGAACCTCTAGCGGGTCAGCGATGAGCAAGGGCCCGGGCGCATTGCCCGGGCCCTTCTTCGTTGCCGCGTGAGCTTGGTCGCCCTAGTTGGCCGGAATCTGGTCGGCGATCGACTCGGCGACCTGCTGCACCGACTCGACCGAGCCAGAACCGAAAACGATGTAGGTCGCGTCGTCACGGGTCGCGACGAGCACGTAGCGGTTGTTGCCGGCATCCTCGCGCGAGAGGTCCATGTAGTCGTACTCGTCCCACATCACTCCGCCAACCTCGACCGTGCCAGTCGGCGTGCGGTTACCAACCTTGTCGTAGGTCCAGGTGTCGTTTGCGTTGACGCCCTGGCGAATGCCGACGAACTCGTCTGCTTGGCCATCGACGATGTCGAGCAGGCCGATGTACCACTCGGTGACGTCGTCGTTGCCGGTGCGAATCTCGGTGCCGTTTGACTGCCAGTTGTCGCCCAACTCCGGCACCACGAGGGGAACCTCGAACTGCGGCTGCGCCTCTTCGGCGGCCGCCGTGAAGTCGATGTCGGGGAGCTCTTCCGCGTCATTTCGCGGCACGATCAGCACCATGACGAACATGAGCACCACGCTGACACCGAGCGCCGCAATGAGGTTCTGAATCGTCTTGCGCTGACGGTACTTGCGCGACGATTCTGCCTTGCGGGCGGCAGTCTCTTCGGGGGTTTCCGGTCGACCGAGTTCGGCGACAACCGGGGGATCTTGGGGGCGCTCGGCCAAGTGTTACTCCTGGGAGGATTCGGGGTTGTGCTGGTCGCGGGCCCGCTCGAGGCGCTCGCGAGCGCCCTTGAGCCACTGTTCGCAGCGTGCGGCGAGCGCCTCCCCGCGCTCCCACAGTCGTAGGGACTCCTCGAGAGGCTGCGAGCCCTGTTCGAGCGATTGCACGACGAGGGCAAGCTCGTCGCGGGCCTGCTCGAAGCTGAGTTCGTCCACGGGGGTGGGCTCGGATGCCTGGGGTTCGGCCATGGTGCTCATTCTACGGTTGCCTCGATTCTGCCGTCGGTGACACGGATGTTGAGTTTCGCGCCGGCTTTGACGCCGGATGTGGTCGTGACGAGCCCGGGTGCGGCCCCGTCGACGCGTTCGACGATCGCGTAGCCGCGCTGCAGGGTGCCGAGCGGCGACAGTGCCGCGAGGCGGTGCCCCAGGCCACTCACCTCGTCGGAGGCGCGGCGCAGGTGCCAGTCCATGAGTTCGCTGCCGCGCGTGGCGAGGCGCCCAACCTCGTCGCCACGCTGGTCGATGATCCAACTCGGGTTCGCGAGGGCGGGGCGCGAGCGCAGGTCTTCGAAGCGTCGGCCCTCGACGCGCACCAGCTCGGTGACGTGGCGGCGGATGCGCGCCCGCAGCTGGGTCACGAGGTCGAGTTGCTCGGCCACGTCTGGCACGACCCGTTTCGCGGCATCGGTCGGGGTGGATGCGCGCAGATCGGCCACCTCGTCGAGGATTGGCCGGTCGGCCTCGTGGCCGATCGCGCTGACAAGCGGCGTCGTGATGGCCGCTGCGGCGCGCACGAGCGTCTCGTCACTGAATGGCAGCAGGTGCAGGAAGTCGCCACCGCCGCGGGCGATGATGATGACGTCGACCTCGGGGTCGGCGTCAAGTCGCTGCATCGCGGCGAGCACCTCGGCGGCTGCGTTGTCGCCCTGCACGCGCGCATACTCGGTGCGGAACTGCACGGCTGGCCAGCGGAGCTCGGAGTTGCGGCGCACATCCTTCTCGGCGTCGGAGTCGCGGCCGGTGACGAGGCCGATCTTGTTCGGCAGGAAGGGGAGCGGCCGTTTGCGGCTGGCATCAAACAGACCCTCGTCGGCGAGCTTGCGGCGCAGTCGCTCGAGCTGCTCGAGCAGCGTGCCGAGGCCGACGTGGCGCATGTCGTAGACCTGCAGCGAGAGCGAGCCGCCCTTGACCCAGACGTCGGGCTTCGCATTGATGATGACGCGGTCGCCCTTGCGGAACTCTTCGGCAAGACGCTCGCGCACCGACCGCCACATGACGATTGAGAGTGAGGCGTCTTGTTCGAGGTCTCGAATCTTGGCGTAGGCGTGGCCGCCGCGGATGTCATAGCTCGTGAGCTCGCCTTCGACCCAGGCCGAGCCGAGCCGAGAGACCCAATCGTGGATCGCCTGCGAGATATACGACACCTGGAACGGCTGCTCGGGGGAGGACTGGTTCACCGCCAAGCGAAATCACCTGCCTTACCTGAGCGAGTCAACCTAGAATGGTGACGATATGAGTGGCCGAGCTGTAAATCTTTCCATGCCCCGCGTTCCGCGGCCTGCTGTCACCCTTGAGGATCGTCCGGTGGACGGTCACAAGCGGGTGCTGCTTGCCGCCCCTCGAGGATACTGCGCCGGCGTTGACCGGGCCGTGGTAGCTGTGGATAAAGCGCTCGAGCGCTACGGCTCCCCGGTCTATGTGCGAAAGCAGATCGTCCACAACAAGCACGTGGTATCGGAGCTCGAGCAGCGCGGCGCGATCTTTGTCGACGAGGTCGACGAGGTGCCCGAGGGGTCGCATCTCGTGTTCTCGGCGCACGGCGTGTCACCGATGGTCAAGGAGGCTGCGGCCGATCGCGAGCTGCAGACCATCGACGCAACCTGCCCGCTCGTGACGAAGGTGCACCGCGAGGCCACGCGCTTCGCCAAGCAAGACCGCCAGATTCTGCTCATCGGTCACGTCGGCCACGAAGAGGTCGAGGGCACCGCGGGCCACGGCGGCGACAACGTCACCATCGTGAACTCGCCCGAGGAGGCCGACACGGTCGTCGTGCCCGACCCCGACAACGTGGTGTGGCTCTCGCAAACGACGCTCTCGGTCGACGAGACGATGGAGACGGTGAACCGTCTGCGCGCGCGCTTCCCCAACCTCCAGAACCCACCTTCGGACGACATTTGCTACGCAACGCAGAACCGCCAGGTTGCGATCAAGAAGGTCGCGGCCGAGTCCGACCTCGTAATCGTGGTCGGTTCGGCGAACTCGTCGAACTCGGTGCGCCTCGTCGAGGTGGCGCTGCAGCACGGCGCGAAGGCGTCGTACCGCATTGACTACGCCGATGAGATCCAGCAGGAGTGGCTCGATGGTGTCGAGACGGTCGGCGTGACCTCCGGCGCATCCGTGCCTGAGGTGCTCGTGCAAGAGACGATCGATGCCCTCGCGACCGCCGGCTACGGCGACGTTGACGAGGTGCAGACCGCGGTGGAGGACCTCATGTTCTCGCTACCGAAGGAACTGCGCAAGGACCTCGAGCACGACGACCGCGGCCTCGGCGGCCACGGCGGCGGCGTCTCGTCAAAGTCGTGAGCAGCACGTCATAAGCAGAACGGGACTGACGGATGCGCGCATCCGCCAGCCCCGCAACTCGGGTCGAGCGCGGCGTGAACCGCCCGCTCGGCCCGTTTACTGTGTCGGCGTTGGGCTCGGCGCGGGCGCGCCGTTCGCGAACCAGTCGATGATCTCGGGATGCGCGAACATCGCGGCAGTGACGACCGCGAGGGTGATGGCGACCGCGATGACGGCGCCGACGGCGGCGCACCACATCGCTCGCTTGCTCGCGTTCCAGCGGCGCACGGCGACGTAGAGCCACACGGCGTAATTCACGACTTGGGCGATCACGCCGGTCGTGGCGACGAGGCCGAGGTCGGCAGGTCGCGTGTAGTCGCCGAGGTCGAGTTGGTGATAGAGCAACGCGACCTGCGTCACGAGCGACTGCTCGGTGACGCTCGACATGTGGATGATGGTGCCGAAGATGCCGACCACAAATAGGCCGATGCCCATGATTCGGTCACCGCGCAGCCGAAGGCGGCGCAGTTCTTCTGGTGAAAACTGGCCACCGGGCCCTGGCTGCTTGCCGCGGGGCCCGGTGGATGGGGGTTGGGTCACGGGTGGCGCTAGATGGACTGCGATTTGCCGTGCGAACCGAGCTGCTGCGTGGCCTCGACGATGCGCTCCGACATGGCAGTCTCGGCCTTCTTGCCCCACGAGCGGGGGTCGTAGACCTTCTTGTTGCCGACTTCGCCGTCGATCTTGAGGAAGCCGTCGTAGTTCTTCAGCACGGTGTCGGCCACCGAACGCGAGAACGCGTACTGCGTGTCGGTGTCGATGTTCATTTTGATGACACCGTTGCTCACGGCGGTCGCGATCTCTTCGGCTGACGAACCCGAGCCACCGTGGAACACGAGGTCGAGCGGCTTTGCGGCGGTGCCGTACTTCTCGGCGATGCCGGCCTGGAGCTCGGCGAGGAGCTCCGGGCGAAGCTTCACGTTGCCGGGCTTGTACACGCCGTGCACGTTGCCGAAGGTGAGCGCGGCCATGTAGCGGCCCGCGTCGCCGAGGCCAAGCGCCTCAACGGTGGCGACGACGTCGTCGATCGTGGTGTAGAGCTTGTCGTTGATCTCTGCGGCAACGCCATCCTCTTCACCGCCGACAACACCGATCTCGACCTCGAGGATCTGCCCGTTGTTCTTGATGCGGGGCAGCAGTTCCTTCGCGATCTCGAGGTTCTCGGCGAGCGGCACGGCCGAGCCGTCCCACATGTGCGACTGGAAGATCGGCTCTTCGCCGCGCTTCACGGCCTCTTCCGAGGCCTCGATGAGCGGCAGCACGAACGTGTCGAGCGCGTTCTTCGGGCAGTGGTCGGTGTGCAGCGCCACCGTGATCGGGTAGTTCTTCGCGACCTCCTTGGCGAACGCCGCCATGGCGAGCGCGCCGGAGGCACGGGCGGTGCGGGTCTGGCCGGCGAAGTAGTCGGCGCCGCCGGTGGTGACCTGCAAGATGCCGTCAGAGCCGGCCTCAGTCAGGCCCTGCAGCACCGCGTTGATGGTCTGCGAGCTAGAGACGTTGATCGCCGGGTAGGCGAATCCGCCGTCCTTGGCGCGGTTGAGCATTTCTGCATACTGGTCGGGTGTGGCGATGGGCATAGCGACTCCTTCACTGTCGATCGACACGAGCATCGACTCTCGCAGTGTATCGATGTGTGTTGGACGCACCTTGCAGGTGAATGGTCATCTGTGGGTTGTGTCGCGCCGGTAGTCTGAAGTCAGATTTTCCACGACCGAAAGGGTTCAGCGTGTCCGAAGTCATTGAAGCGGAGCTCATCGAGCACCCCGACCGCAACCTCGCGATGGAGCTGGTGCGCGCCACCGAGGCCGCTGCCATTCGTGCCGTGCCGTGGATCGGTCGCGGCAATAAGAACGGCGCCGACGGCGCCGCGGTCGACGCGATGCGCAAGTTCCTCGCCACGGTGGAGTTCCAGGGCGAGGTCGTCATTGGTGAGGGCGAGAAGGACGAAGCGCCCATGCTCTTCAACGGCGAGATTGTCGGCAACGGCACCGGCCCGCTGTGCGACATCGCGGTCGACCCGATCGATGGCACGAGCCTGACCGCGGCCGGTCGCCGCAACGCGATCAGCGTGATCGCGGTGGCCGACCGCGGCTCGATGTACAACACCAAAGAGGTCTTCTATATGGAGAAGATCGTCACGGGCCCGGCAGGGAAGGGCATCATCGACCTCGAGCGCCCGATCGGTGAGAACATCACCGGCCTCGCGAAGGCCCTGGGCAAGCACGTCGATGACATGACAATCGCCGTGCTCGACCGTCCCCGCCACGAAGAGCTCATCTCGGACATCCGCGCCGCCGGCGCCGGCACCTCGCTGCTGCTTGACGGTGACGTCGCGGGCGGCATTAATGCCGCCCTCGAAGACGGCACCGTCGACATGTGCGTCGGCATCGGCGGCACCCCCGAGGGCATCATCACGGCCTGCGCGATCAAGGCGCTCGACGGCGTCATGCAGGGCCGCCTTTACCCGCGCAACGACGAGGAGCGCAGCAAGGCGGTCAACGCTGGTCACGAGCTCGGTCGCGTGCTGTCGGCCGACGACCTCGTACGCACCGACAACACCTTCTTCGTTTGTACCGGCGTGACCGACGGTGGCCTCGTGAAGGGTGTCAACCGCGAGCGTGACCGCATCACCACCGACTCGGTCGTGCTGCGCGCCCGGTCGGGCACGTTCCGTCGCGTGACCGCGGTGCACCGCGCATCGAAGTGGCTCGCTGACGAGGCGTAGACCACACCGAACCCTGGTCGAGCCCGGGCGCCGATTACCGGTGCTCGGGCTCGACTTTTGCGTCGGGCACGAGCTCGGGGGCGATGACAGCCCGCGGTGTTTTCTCGACCGATTTCGGCGTCTCGATGGGTTTCGCCGCGGCATCGAACTCGGCGAGCCGACGCGCGGTTGGCAGTACTCGGCTCTCGTAGGACCCGACGAACTGGTCATAGGCCTCGACCGAACCCCGTAGTTGGCGGCCGAGCTTCGCGAGGTGGCCCGACGCGGTGCCGATGCGGCGATAGAGGTCGCTTGAGAGCGCCAACACCTGCTCGACCGACTCGCTCACGCGTTCCTGCTGCCACGCGGCGGCGATCGAGCGCAGGATCGCCCAGAGCGTGGTCGGGGACGCGAGCGCGACGCCCTTGGCAAAGGCGTCGTCGAGCAAGGCCGGGTCGGCGGTGACCGCCGCCGAGAGTGCCGCCTCGCTCGGGAGGTACGCGACGACGAAGTTCGGCGAGCCCGGTACGACGGCCTGGTAGTTGCGGGCTCGCAGGGTGTCGACGTGGCCCCGCACTGCCTGCGCATGCTCGCGGAGAAGCCGCGACCGCAGCTTGGCGTCGGCCTCGGTGCCGGGCTGGGGCACGCGCATCCCTTCGAGGAAGCGTGACATCGGCGCCTTCGCGTCGACGACGAGCGCGTGCTCGCCGGGCAGGCGCACGACGGCGTCTGGCCGTAGCCGGCCGTCGTCACCCTCGACCGAGACCTGGGTGTCGAAGTCGACGTGGGGGAGCATCCCCGCGCTCTCAAAGAGGTTGCGCAACTGGGCCTCCCCCCAGTTGCCGCGGGCCGTGCCCGAGCGCATCGCCGCGGTAAGCTGCTCGGTGGCCGCCCGCAGCTCGGCGTCGGAGCTCGCCTGCACGCGCAGTTGCTCGCTCAACCGACCGTGCAGCTCGAGCCGTTCTTGCTCAAGCTCGTGCACGGTCAGCCGCAAGCGCGAGAGTTCGCTGCGCATCGGCGCGAGCTCTTGCAGGATTCGCGCGTCGCCCGAGCCGCGAAGCTCGGCCTGCGTCTGTGCCTGGCGAAGCTCGTCGACGCGGGCCTCGGCCGTCAGGGCGCGCCCGCGTGTGACGAGCACGCCGATTACCGCGCCGAGCGCGACGCCGATGAGAAGACCAATGATGAGCCCTGCGATGTCCATGCCTGCAGCGTGCCATGAGCCTGCGACATGGCCCGCCAACGACTAGGAGTTGCGACGGAACAGGCCGCGAATGCCGCCCGGTCGCTGACGCGGCGACGGCGTCGCGGCGGGTACGGGTGCTGGGCCCGGAAGCGTTGCCGTCTCGAGCCAACTCGCAAACGAGGCCCATTCGAGCGCGAGTTCGTTGCCGGTCGGTCGGCCGTAGGCGTCCGCAATCGCTAGCGCCGCCTGCAGCGGTTCTTCGTCGGCGGTGCGCTGCTTGGCAAGGGCGGCGCGGGCTTGAACACCAGGGAGCTCGGTGAGGATGCCGTGCTCGTGCAGTGCCTCGACGAGCACGTCAAACCGCTCGGTCATTGGCGGTTGGGCCTTCGCGAGACGGCGGCGCCGGTCGGCAAGGGCCCGCACTGCGAGGCTGGCGGCGCCGCTGTCGGACTTCGCGAGTTCGAGCAGCTTCGTGTCGGCAAACGGCGCGTTGGTGCGTTCGAGGGCGTCGATGTACTGCTCGAGTTCGCGGCCGTGCAGTTCGTCGTAGCCCTCGGCGAGTTGGTTGAACTGCTCGGCGACGCTCGGCGAGCGCGTGCCCGCGAGCACCTCGCAGGTCGCGGTCCACGACGCCGGCGGGTCGCCCGGTCGCGGGTTCGCGGTCGGCACGGCGTCGAGTGGTTCGGCCTCGCCCCAGTACGAGAGCACGACGCGCTGCACATCGTAGGAATCTGGTGTGGCCCGGGCCGCGGCGACGAGGAGATTGTCGGCAGCGCGCTCGGCGGTGTCGACGAGATCGGACGCGGCCATCGCGGCCTCGAGTTGCGTCAGGTCATCTGTGGCCGTCGGTTCGGCTGGCTGCTCGGTAGCCTCTTCGTGCTCCGACGACTCGTCTTCGGTGACCTGTGCTGCCGCGCTCGCCGCGCTATTGTGGCGCACGATCGCCTCGTGAGCGCGCTCGAGCAGCAGCCGACGCAGCGGCAGGTAGACCTCTTCGGCGTCGTCGGGGTGCAGCATCCGCGCGGCCTGCGCCGCTTCGGCCGGTAGATCGGCGTCGGTGCCGTGCTCGCCCCATTCCCGCAGCGCGGCGAGCGACTTTTCCCCGAACGCGCGCCGCGTGCGAGCGCCAGGCTCGGCGATGACGGTGCGCCACGCGAACTGCTCGGGGAACACTTCGGGCCACGTTTCCGCGATCTCGTCGATCGCGCGGTGGTCGTCGAAGGCGTCCGCGAGAATCAGCGCGATGCCGGCCTGCGCATCCTTGTCATTGCGGTCGCGCAGCGAGTTCCACCGAGCCAACGACTTGCGGTAGGCCGCGTCGCCCCCATCGGCGATGATTGCGATGGCGATGCCCGTGGCGTCGATGTTCTCGGGGCGCTCAAGCAGGTGCTGCCAGCGGGGTGCGGTCAAGGGATGCTCCTTGCGGTGGTCAAAATGTTGCGTCGGCCACGAGTTGGTCGTGCGCTGGCGCATCCTCGGGTTGCAGGTCGCGGATCTGCACTCGGGACGAGCTCGCAAGCTCGTCCATGTCGGTGAAACCGCCAGTGCGTGCGACGTCGACGACGATCGCCGCGCACGCCTCGGCATCCGCGAGGGGGTCGTGGTGGTTCTCCAGGGTATAACCGGCGGCGGCCGCCGCGCGAGGCAGTTTGTACGAGGGAAGTTGGTAGCTCGTGCGGGCGAGTCGGAGCGAGCAGAAATAGCGCATGCCGGGCACGGGCAGTCGGCTCGCGCGCGAGGCGGCGACGATGACTCCGATGTCGAAGCCCGCGTTGTGGGCAACGACGACGTCATCGCCGATAAAGTCGATGAGCCGCTGCAAGCTCTCACGCCACCGTGGTGCGCGGGCGACGCGCTCCGGGCTCACGCCGTGGAGCTGAATGTTGAACGGCTCGAACTGGTCATGACCTTCGGGCGGATGGATCAGCCAGGTCTCGCGTTCGACGAACTCGCCGTCGCGCACCCGCACCACGCCGACCGCGCAGGCGGAGGCGGGGGAGCGGTTGGCCGTTTCGAAGTCGACGGCGGTGAAACTGACTGACATGTGGCTCAATGGTGGCACGACCCCCTGACATTGTCGGGGCCGCCGCAGGCGATCCGCCCGGCCGGTAGACTAGGGCGCCGTGGCTCTTACTATCGGAATCGTCGGACTGCCCAACGTCGGCAAGTCCACCCTCTTCAACGCGCTGACCAAGAACACGGTGCTTGCCGCGAACTACCCGTTCGCGACGATCGAACCGAACGTCGGCGTCGTTGAACTGCCGGATGCGCGGCTCGGCCAGCTCGCCGAAATCTTCGCCTCGCAGCGGCTGCTGCCGGCAACGGTGTCGTTCGTTGACATCGCCGGCATCGTGAAGGGCGCGAGTGAGGGTGAGGGGCTCGGTAACCAGTTCCTCGCGAACATTCGTGAGGCGGATGCGATCGCGCAGGTCGTGCGTGGATTCTCCGACCCCGACGTCGTGCACGTCGACGGCGCGGTGTCGCCCGCGAGCGACATGGAGACGATCAACACCGAGCTGATCCTCGCCGACCTGCAGACCCTCGAGAAGGCGATTCCGCGCTTCGAGAAAGAGGTTAAGGGGAAGAAGCTCGACGCGTCCGTGCTCAACGCCGCGAAGGAAGCACTCGCTGTGCTCAACGAGGGCAAGCTGCTCTCGAGCAGCGATCTCGACCTCGAGCCCGTTCGTGAGCTCGGCCTGCTCAGCGCGAAGCCGTTCATCTACGTCTTCAACGTCGACGAGGCGATCCTCGCCGATCAGGGCAAGCTCGACGAGCTCGCCGCGCTGGTTGCGCCCGCTCAGGCGGTATTCCTCGACGCGAAGACCGAGTCGGAGCTGATCGACCTGCCCGCCGACGAAGCTGCCGAGCTGCTCGAGGCACTCGGCCAGGATGAGTCGGGTCTCGACCAGCTCGCGCGCGTCGGCTTCGACACGCTCGGCCTCCAGACCTACCTCACGGCCGGCCCGAAGGAAGCGCGCGCCTGGACCATACGCAAGGGCGACAAGGCACCCCAGGCTGCCGGCGTGATCCACACCGACTTCGAGCGCGGCTTCATCAAGGCCGAGGTCGTCTCGTTCGAGGATCTCCTCGCGGCGGGCTCAATGCAGGACGCCAAGGCGGCCGGCAAGGTGCGCATCGAGGGCAAGGACTACGTCATGCAGGACGGCGACGTGGTGGAATTTAGGACGGGGCTTACGTCAGGAGGCAAGAAGTGAAGACGAGACTGGGAGCGCTGGCATGAGTGATCTGATTCCACTGCGTAACGCTTGTGTGCCACGAGAGGATGTGCTTCAAGGAGGTCTCGCCGATAACCACTTCGCAGCACAGCTCGACAAGGTTGTACGTGACGCCGAGCACTATCCGGTTTACGGCGACGCGGGGGCGTTCTTTGCTCAGACCTACCCGACCTCCGGGTTGAAGACCCTTCTCACCAAGACCTTCGGTCGTATTGCTGGGGCGAAAGGCGTGGCAGGAGAGAACGGGGTCTTGCGGCCCACTACCTCCTTCGGTGGCGGCAAGACCCACGGCCTCACAGCGGTCTACCACCTGGCCGGTGGGGCGCGACCCGCCAACATCGCAGAGTTCATCGACCCAAGCCTGCTTCCGGACGGTGCCGTTCAGGTTGCCGCGCTCGTCGGCGATGCTCTCGACCCCACCGCCGGGGTTGACACCGATGGCCACCGCACCTACACCTTGTGGGGCGAGATGGCGGCACAGATCGGTGACAACGCCTTCTCGGTGATGGCTGCCAATGACGCCGATCGCACGGCGCCGGGAACAGGCACCATCAAGGCGGCGTTCGGCGGCAGGCCAACGATCGTCATCGTGGACGAGATCGCCAAGTACCTGCGAGCGGTGTCGTCCTCGGGCAGCGAGGACGTGCGTCGCATGGCCCGTGCGATCCCGGTGTTCCTGGGGAACATGTTCGAAGTCGCGTCTGACCCGACCAATCGGGTCTCAGTCATCATCACCCTGGCGGCCACCACCAACGCCTTCGGTGCAGAGACCACCGAGATCAGCGACCTCACCAGCGACGAGAAAGAACGGGCCGACGCGGCGAACGCCGCCTCCGTCAAGGCAGCGGAAGAGACCGGGGACGTACTGACCCGCGCCGTGCAACCGTCCGCAGTGATCCGCCCTGCCGACGACAACGAGATCGGTGAAATCCTCAAGAAACGCATCTTTGCCTCGGTCGATCAGACTGCGGCGACTGCTGCTGGTGACGCCTACCGAGACCTGTACGAGACACTCGGCAAGACCGAGCAGCTGGCGGGCGGCGCCGAACACCCTGCGACCTACGGCGAGTTGGTCACCAAGACGTACCCGTTCCACCCCGAGCTCGTTCGTGTCCTGGACAAGCGCCTGGGCAACATCACACAGTTCCAGCGAGCAAGAGGCGCGTTGAAGTTGCTGGCTGAGGTCGTGGCTCACATCTACGCGACGAACGATGACACCGCGATCATCAATGTTGGTGACATCGACTACGACAACGACCCGGTGCTGAACCACCTCACCGATGGTCTCGGACGGGCCGAATACGCCTCGGTGGCAGAGGGCGACTTCGCAGGCAAACAGTCGCACTCCGCCGCAGTCGACGCTGACATCTTCCCCGGCAAACCTGCTTACACCACCCGCGTCGCACGCACGGTGTTCACACATTCGCTTGAAATGGTGGCGACCGCAGGAGCCGGCCGCAACGACTGGGTCGTCGGCACACTCCGCCCAGGCGAAGACACCGCCATCTTCGAGAAGGCGCTCACGGAATCCGAGAAGGTCTTCTGGCATCTGTCTTTCGATGGCGGGCGATGGCGCTTCAACATCGAACCGAACGTCAACGCCATCATCGAGACCGAGAAGCGCAACGTCGCCAATACCGCCGTCGCGGCGATGGTCGACACACTCATCCGCAATGCGTTCGCTAACGATGGTGGCGCCAAAGCCGTGCACTTCCCGTCGGGCCCCGCCGAGGTCCACGACGAATCGGGCCTGAGAGTCGTGGTGCTTGACTATAACGTCGTGGCCGTCACGCAGAAGGGCGCAGAACAGCCGCCCGCAGCGATCGTTGAGATGCTTGACAAAGTGGGCTCCGTCGGCAGCCCGCGGACCTACCGCAACGCTGTGGTGTTCGCGGTCCCAGACGAGGAGCAGGTCGAGGTTCTGAAGGACCGTGCCCGCGCCCTAATCGCGTCCAACAACCTTGCCAGCGACGCCGCTCGACTCGCACAGTTCAGTGACGAGGTGCGCAAGAAGGTGGAGGTGTACAACAAGGAGGCCGCCCTCAACGCTCGCATCGCCGTGACGCGTTGCTACAAGCACATCTACTTCCCCTCCGGCGACAAGGGCACGGGGTACTTGCGCCATCGTGAGCTTCCCACTCAGGCACAGGGCGACACAAAGAACGCGACCTCGGCGGTGTTGAGTCTGCTCGAAGATGAGGACAAGATTCGAAGCAGTCCCTTCACAGCCTCCTATCTCCGGTCGAAGACCTGGCACGCTGCAAGCTCCGCCACCACACGCTCGATCGCCGACTACTTCTGGACCGATCACACGATCCAGATCGTCCGCAACCCGAACCTTATTCGTGAAGCGATCGTCAACGGGGTGAAGAACGAGAACTGGGTCTACTACGACGCGGGCACGGGCAAGACTTACACGGCAAGCACGATGACCGGGTTCTCGCCAGAGATGAAGCCTGACGCCGAGGTGATGACCGCGTCCGAAGCACAGTCACGGGGCCTGCTCGTTCGCAAGCCGACTCAAACCGACTTGCGCGCCGTCATCACCAACGATGACCTCACAGGAGCCGAGATACGTTCCCGCCTCGAAGCCCAGTGCGGCGGCGAACCCACCAAGACCGACGTTTTGGAGCTGCTCGCCACTGCGGTACAGGCCAGCGACTACAAGTGGTTTGTTGTCCTCGATGCACAGCCCGCACCAGGCGTCCGAGCACTGTCGCCCTCCGCGATCAAGGACAAGGGACTCGACGGCCTCCGCATCCTCAGCAGAGAAGCAGCCGACGCACAAGAGATCGAGGTGCCGACCCGCACACCGAACTCGAAGACCTTCAATGCAGCCGGCCCGGGCGGCGCGGCAATGCAGAGCCTACTCGATCAGATTTCGGACTTCACGGTCCCGACAGTAAGCACGATGACCTTGAAGGTCACCGCCGACGAGGCCTCAGGCACCAGCGACATCGACCTCGCCGTAGCCGCGCTCGGCATGCTGCAAAAGCAGCACATCACCGTTCGTGCGACGATCCGCGCTGAGTTCAAGGGGGTCAACGGCGGAGTCCAGTTCCAGGGCACCGCAGACCGTCAAGACTTCCAGTCCGCCTACAACCATGTGAAGAAGGCCATCGGCGGAGCGAACAAGGTAGCGGGGGAGGTCACCCTCGTCTTCCGCTTCACCCCCGCTCTCGACATCACCGACGCTCAGTTCGACCAGATTCACACGGTCGTCAAGAACCTCGGCATGAAGAGCACCACGATGACGGCCGAGGTGACCAAATGAGTGCGGTCAAGCGGTTCCGCCCCGCATCCCATCTCTCACTGGTCGAAGGCGTCCGAGGGTTCCGACTCGTCGTAACGCCGGGCCGAGGTGAAACCTTCGGAGTAACGCTTGAAGAGACCTACGGCGAGAGCGGCAACTCGATCACGGCACCGGTCAGCGAGGCCACACCTGTTCAAGCTGGTCGCGTGGTCGATGCGCTGTTCGTCGCGGTTCGCAAAGCCGGACACCAGCCGAGCGTGCTGGCTTTCAAACGTAAGGCGCCCATTCGCCTAGGCGAAGCCGAGGGAGTCCGCCTTGCGCTAGTCCTGCTCGCGACCCAACCCATTGCCAAGCATGAGCGAGTTCGGGCCCTCGTCGCCGGAATCAATGCCATGAGCGTCGAGGAGACCTACTACTGGTACTCCAAGTGCATGGGACTCGATGGCAACCGCGCCCGCAAGGCACTCCGAACCCTCCTCGCTGACTAAGGACACGATGTGACCACTTCAAGACCACGAGTCCTCATCGAGGATTGGCTACCCGTCGCAGAGCTCGGAATCGAATCGCGGCGGGAGAGGGCTGTCGTGACAGCGCTGCCTGCACTGAACTCTCTTCACATCTGGTGGGCGCGTCGACCGATCGTGACAGCTGCGGCGGTGGCACTTGCGGGTGTTCTCCCGGCATGGCATGAGGGTCTTGCCGCTGCATTCCCGGAATCGGATGAATTGCGTGACGAGGTGTCGTATCGATGCTGGTTGCTCCGCCTCATTGGTATCTGGGGGGACCCTGTGAAGGGGCGGCAGATGATCGATGCTGCTAATGCTTCGGGTGTCAAGCTGAAGGGGAATGGGTACGGCTATAAACAGGCCTTCCGCAACAGCGTCCCTCGAAGCGATGTCGATCTCCTCCACGCTGTCTTGGAACGTACTTGGGGGAAGCTGCCTGTTATCGCCGACCCGACTGCTGGAGGTGGTTCGATCCCGTGGTCTGCCAGTCGTCTCGGATTGCCGGTTGCAGCGAACGACCTAAACGGCGTGGCGGCGAGTGTGCTGAAGGCGAGTGTCGAGATTCCTGCCACGAGCGGCTCTGCCCTCACGCGAGAGATCAAGCGTTGGGGAGGCGAACTGGTAACCCGTGTTGAGCGGCGGCTCAAGGAATTCTTCCCGCTTCAAGGCGGAGAAAGTGTGATCGCCTACATCTGGACGAACGCTGTGCCTTGTCCGCGTACAGGACGCACAGTCCCACTCCTCACGGACAAGTGGCTGAGGAAGCCGGCCGGCAAGGAAGCCGCGGTCCGAATCATAACGTCCATAGATGACGTGGAGTTGGACGAGCCTCGATTCGAAGTTGCGCTGGGCAACGCAGTAGACAAGACTGACGCGAGTATCGGGACGATCTCACGGGGCAAGGCCATCTCGCCATACGACAATCTGGTCATCGATGCCGAGTACATCAAGGAGTCCGCCAGGAGCGGGCGTATGACGCAGATTCTCTATGCAGTCGCCATCAGAAAGCCGAGTGGCGAGAGGACTTTCCGGGCGCCGACCGGCGAGGACATCACGGCACTGTCCGCTGCCAGTCAGAAATTCTCTGAACGTAAGGACGAGTGGTTCGCCAACGGCATCCTTCCGACGGAAGAGTTTCCTGATGGCAACGACATGCGGCCGAAAAACTACGGCCTTGAGCGATGGATAGATTTCTTCACACCTCGACAAGCACTCGTGCATGGAACATTTGCTGAGGAGTTTGCTGAGCTGGTACCCGAGGTTCGAGAAGCGATAGGCGAGCGTGCAGACGACGTGCTGATCGAACTAGCAATGATGCAAAGTAAAGCTCTCAATTACAACTCGCGTCTCGCTTCGTGGCATGTAAGACAACAGACCTTGCGTAGCGTTTTCGACAGACACGACTTTGCGTTCAAGTGGAGTTTTGCTGAGTTCGAGGGAGCGACCGCTTTATTTGGCTGGTGTTTGGCGCGCCTTGTCGCGAATTACGAGGAGATTTCCACACTGTTCGACGCTACCGGCGGGTCAGAACTCAGCCACGGGGACCTGCTCTCCCGTGATGTCATCGTGACTCAAGGAAGCGCCGCCACTCTCACGCTCGGTGACGGTTCCGTCACGCACATCTGCATGGATCCGCCATATTACGACAATGTCATGTATGCCGAGCTAGCAGACTACTTCTACGTCTGGGAGAAGCGCACGCTCGGCCGACTCCTACCTGACTTCTTTCACGACGAGCTAACGGATAAGGATAACGAAGCGGTCGCGAACCTGGCGCGATTCGCCAGCATGGGTAGGCGGAAGAAGGAACTCGCCGACCTCGACTATGAGACTAAGATGACGGCGATATTCGAAGAATCTCGCCGCGTGCTATCGGACGATGGTGTCTTGTCCGTCATGTTCACCCACAAGCGTGCTGAAGCCTGGGACACGCTCGGTATGGGGCTTCTGCAGGCCGGCTTTACGATCGAAACGTCCTGGCCTGTGAACACCGAAGCTGAGTCGTCGTTGCACCAAGCGAATATGAACTCCGCAGCCTCCACCATCATGCTCGTTTGCCGGAAGCGGACTGAACGCAGTAGCGATCACAAAGTGTATCTCGATGACATCGAGCACGACATCCGTCAGGCAGCCCGCGACGCTGCAACGCGATTCCAGCACGACGGCATCAACGGCGTTGACCTCCTGCTCTCCACTTACGGGCCAACGCTTTCGGTGATCTCGCAGAACTGGCCCGTCTACTCGTCCACTCCGGACGTTGATGGGCGAGACCAGTTGCTCCGCCCCGAAGATGCTCTGGCTTTGGCGCGTGAGGAGATCGTGGACCTTCGCCGTTCCCGCCTCGTCGGTCAGGCCGCAAAGGTGGATGGCCTCACTGACTTCGTCCTCTTGGCATGGGACACGTTCGGTGCGCGCGAGTTCCCGTTCGATACGGCCCGCCTCCTCGCCCTGGCGGTAGGTGGTCTGGATGTCGATGACCTGGAACGCGCCAAGATCGTCTCGAAGGCATCCGGGAAGGTCAAGCTTTTGACACCCAAGGAACGCCTACGTCGCGGCGTCGATTCTGAACTGCCGGGCGTGACGCCGGAAGCGTCGTCGTTCGAGCACGTCATCGACGCCGTTGACACTGCGCTCTACGTTGCCGAGGTGGACGGTCAGCAGGCTGCTAAGCGGTTCCTCGACCGTCATGGATACACCAGCAACGCCGGGTTCATTTCCACCCTGCAAGGTCTGGCGAACGCAATCCCACGTACCAAGATCAAAGGCGCTTGGGTGGTGCCGGAGGCTGGACTCATCGACACTCTCTGCACCCTCTACTTCGATGATGTCCTCCTACCGGAGGCAGAGGAGATGGCCGCACTGGCAGACCCCAACGAGAACACACTATTCGACGTGGAGTGACATGACCTCGGACGACGGCGACGCTCTACTACCTGGATCACCGGCACCACCAGCCGTGCCGGTGATCTCCGGGCTGCTCCCGTACGACCCAATCTCGTGTCCCGACTCGTTCCAGACCGTTGATCTTGGAGCGACCTATTCGCCGGACGACCGTCCGTTCGAGACGTTCTACATGCCGCTGCTGTCCCGGGCGGTGACCTACGACAGAGCCGTGGGCTACTGGTCAGCCTCCGAGCTTCAGTACGCAGCGCAGGGCACCGCCCACTTCCTCGCGAACGGCGGGAAGATGCGCCTGATTGTCGGGGCGCAGCTTGCGCAGCGAGACGTGGACGCTGTCATCGAAGGCAAGCCGCTCGACGACGTAGTGGCGGAGAGGCTGCTCGCCGACCCGGACCTTGCCGGGGCGCGGATCGTTCAGAGCGAGCATTTGAGCGTGCTTGCGTGGATGGTCGCCACCGACCGACTTGAGATTCGTGTCGGTGTCCCAAGAGGAGAGAACGGTGAGCTGCTTACGCATCGAGAGTCGGGGCGCTACTTCCACACCAAGTACGGCATCTTCGCGGATGGCTACGGAAATCGAGTCGCCTTCAACGGGTCGAACAACTCATCGGTGACAGCCTGGGCGAAGAACCATGAGACCTTCGACGCCTACCCATCCTGGAATGTCCCGATCTGGGACTACCTGGGTGTGCACAAGGTGCTCGACTTCGAGAAGCACTGGACAGACAACGCTGACGAAGGGTGGGCTGTCATCGACCTGCCGTCGGCAGTGCGGATGCACCTCGTCGAGCACGCACCCGACACTCCACCTCTACCACCGGGCGTCACCCTGCCTCCTTCGGAGGCGCCGACCTTCTCAGAAGACGACACCGAAGAGTTCGATGTCGAGTCGGCATGGGACGAGCTCGTCGCATTGCGCGATGCACCAACCGAATCGCCCTGGACGGGCGTCGGATCAGCATGGGCACAGCCCCTCCCGCACCAAGCAGAACTCATCAGCCGTGTCGTGAGCACCTACCCGCGCGGCTACCTGTTCGCCGACGAGGTTGGGCTCGGCAAGACCGTGGAAGCGGGCATGGTCCTCCGCGAACTTTTCACGTCGGGCCGGGGGAAGAAGGCACTACTGCTCGTGCCTGCGTCTGTGATGAAGCAGTGGCAAGAGGAACTTCACGAGAAGATGAACCTCGATGTTGCCCGCTTCGACAAGCGCACCTTCGTGGATCGCTACGACGAGCCGATCCCGGTCGATCCGAACGCCAATCCATGGTCAGCGTTCCCCATCGTGCTCGCTTCATCGCACCTCGCTCGCCGCCGCGACCGCCGGCGGCAGATTCTCGATGCCGGACCGTGGGATGTCGTCCTGGTTGACGAAGCCCACCACGCCCGTCGACGCGGCTCCAAGCCGACCGACACTCCAAACTCGCTGCTGGCACTGCTCCAAGAGATGCGAGACAAGGAGATGTGGCGCGCGCTGTATCTCGCCACGGCAACACCGATGCAGATGAACCCGCATGAAGCCTGGGACCTGATCTCCCTACTCGGGCTCAAGGGGCGGTGGGGCGTGAGTGCGGAAGAGTTCATTCGATACTTCAAGCTTCTGGCAATCGACCCGATGCACCGCCACTGGGACCTCCTGTGCGCGATGCTGGAGGACTACTTCTCCGACCAGCAGGCCGAGCGGGATGGTGACCTCGAACAACAGATCGACGACGCGCTTGGCTGGACGGGTGCATACGTGGTTACAGCTCTGGCCGGGAATCCACCGAGCGCGGACCTGAAAGCCAAGTTCCCGAACGAGACTTCCGAGTGGATGGACAAGTGGCTCCGTCGCCACACTCCGATGCGGGATCGTGTCTTCCGCAACACCCGAAAGACCATGCGCGACTACCAGGCAGCCGGGATCATCCCTAACGACGTGGTGATCCCGTATCGCCACGTCAAGGACGAGTTTATCCCGCTACAACCGAACGAGCGACGCCTGTACGAGCGGATCGAGGAGTACATCCGCCGCCACTACAACGCTTACATGGCCGAGGCTGGCAATCAGGCGCTCGGGTTCATCATGACCGTCTATCGCCGCCGACTGACCTCCTCGTTCGAAGCGATCAAACGGTCTCTTCGCCGTCGCCTGAGTGTGTTGGAGAACGGCAAAAACCTCGCCGAGCTGCTTACCGACGACGACAACGTAGATGTCGAAGGTTCGCTGTTCGAGCCAGAGGCCTTCGACACGAGAGCCGACCGCCTCCGTGACGAAATCGCAGAGCTCAAGTCGTTCCTCCAAGACCTCGATAGCATCACGGGCGAAGACAGCAAAGCGAGCAAACTTGTTGCAGACGTGACAGAGGCTCTGAACACGTACTCCTCTGTCGTCGTCTTCACCCAGTACGCCGACACGATGGACTACGTCCGCGAGCGGCTTCTCACGGCGGGGTACCGCCGCCTCGGCTGCTACTCGGGCCGAGGTGGGGAGGTCTACAACGTCGAGTCTGGAAGCTGGACCGAGGTTACGAAGTCGGAGATCAAGACCAGGTTCCGCAGTGGCGAGCTTGAAGTCCTCATCGGTACAGACTCCATGAGCGAAGGTCTGAACTTGCAAACGTCCGGGCGACTCATCAACTACGACATGCCCTGGAACCTCATGCGCGTCGAGCAGCGAATCGGGCGCGTTGACCGCATCGGTGCGTCGTACAAAGATATCCGCATCAGCAACTATTTCTACGCTGACACGGTTGAGGAGCAGGTCTACAAGGGCATCGCCGAGGACTACGGTGACTTCACCGATATCGTGGGCGACGCGGCCCCAGTGCTCGCCAATATTGAGAAGGCCATCGAGCGGTTGGCGTTGACCGGCCACGCAACGACCACCGAGATCGACTCCGAAGTCGGACAGATTCGACAGCAGGTCGAGGACATCCAGAATGAGCCTGTCGGCAACGACGACATGGGCGAACCAGGAGGTGGCGGTCGGATCAAGCAGCCGCCAACGCTGGAGGGCGGGACATCTCTGCGAGACCTGGAACGTGTACTCACCGCGAACGGCCTAACCAGTGCTGTCTTCGAGTCCGACCCTTCCCGCCCTCGGGTGTATTGGCTCAAGCCCCCGGCGGAAGCACTCTCGGCTCTGTCTTTCCAGAAAGACGATGGTGTGCACGACATCGAGGAATACTTCGACCCGTCGCCGCTCGCACCACTGCCGGTGACGTTCGATCGTGCTACCTGGGATGAGAGCGATGACGCTGACCTGGTCTTCCTGACTTATGGGACACCTGAACTCGCGGCGCTGTTGCCCGCTGACACCGAGCACGTCAGAAGCGCCTGAGCGGCGCCGACAGTTCTGAGCGCCAGCGGGCCTGTTCGATGTGATTGGGCCTATCTCTCGTTTTGGTCTACAGCGTCCCTGCTGAGGTGCTCCCGTGGTGCCGTTCCTGGCGCGTCAGATGGCACGGAGGTCTGTCGCCACCACGGCAGCGCAGAACGGCGCGGCGTGCGTTGAATGGGCGTCATAGATGGAGTCAACGAGACGCGCAGAAGGGTGAGGGCAGTAATTGCAGTTCTGTACATCACTTAGGTTTGCGCGTATCCTGAATACATGCACGAGCGCTCCACGGCACCTCGCAAGGCAGCCATCTACCTCCGCATTTCGCAGGACCGCGAGATGGACGGACTTGCCATCGACCGCCAGCGCGAGGACTGCGAGAACCTCGCCCAGTTCCGGCGCTGGGACGTCATCGAGACCTACGTGGACCAGTCCAAGAGCGCCACCGACCGAACAGCGATCCGTCCGGATTACGACCGCATGGTTGCGGACTACCTGCTCGGACGGTTCGACGCGATCATCTGCTATGACCTCGACAGACTCACTCGGCAGCCCCGGCAGCTGGAAGACTGGATCGACGCCGCCGAGCTGCGAGGTCTCGCCCTCGTCACGGCTAACGGCGACGCGGACCTCTCCACCGACGGCGGGCGCATGTATGCACGCATCAAGGCCGCCGTGGCACGTGCTGAGATGGAGCGCAAGAGCGCCCGTCAGTCGGCCGCCCAGCGTCAACGCGCCATGCAGGGGCGTGCTCCGAAGGGCATGCGCCCACTCGGCTACGCCGTAGACGGCGAGGTGATTCCCCACGAGGCAGAGGCCGTGAGGGCGATCTACGACCTGTTCACCAGGATCGAGCACCCCGAGTCGCTGCGCTCGCTCGCGCGGGCGCTCGGCGGCTCCGAGAAGATCGATGGCCTTTCGCACCTTCCCAAGCACACGCACACCGTGAGTGTCGAGCGCGCCGCCGCCCGCGAGCGGCAGGGCCTCGAACCTCGACCGATCATCGAGGACGGTCCGTGGTCTCCCTCGACCGTGCTGGGCATCCTGCGGAACCCGCGCTATGCGGCGCTGAGCACGTACACCCCGAAGTTTGCCCAGGCGGACGGGAAGCGGCGCCGGATGTGGAAGGCACAGATCCTCCGAGACGACGCCGGAGAGCCGATCCGAGGGCAGTGGGAGTCGATCGTCGACGACGAGACGTGGTGGAAGGCTCAGCAAGTCCTCGACGACACGGAGCGGGTGACGAACACATCCGGCTCGACCAAGCGCAAGCACCTCGGGAGCGGGCTCTACCGGTGCGGATACGCCGACGAGGAGACCGGCGAGGTGTGCGGGAGGAAAGTAACCGGAGCACCGCGCGGCTACAAGTGCGCGGGGCACATCGTGCGCTCGGGCGCCGCCATCGACGACTTCGTCACGACGGTCGTCGCCAAGCGTCTTGCGCGCAAGGACGCGAGGGTCATGGTCGAGATTCCGGACGGCGGGCCGCACGCGGCAGGCATCGACTCGGCGATCAGTGACCAGCGGGCGCGCATTCTGCGCGCTGAGGCCGACTACGACGCCGAGATCATCGAGGCCCGCGACCTCAAGCGCGTACGGGACGCCGCAGAAGCGCGGATCCAGGAGCTGGAAGCCGAAAAGCTCATGCAAGGCCGCGCAGGCGCGCTGTCGCCGATCCTGGGCGTCGATGACCCTGCCTCAGCATTCCGGGAAGCGTCACTTGACCTCCGTCGTCAGACCATCGACACCGTTGCCACGGTTACCCTTCTCCCGCAGCCGCGCGGGCGCAAGGGGTTCAGGACCGAGTCCGTCGTCGTCGACTGGAGGTAGACCACCTGATTGGGTAGCCACGCGGAGCGTGGCCGGGAGACCTCTTGAGAGCGGCGACGTGGCGTAAGCGCGTCGATTCACCGAGCACGACTGCCTGTCGCGCCCGCCGCTCTCCTCAACCACGGAGGAGACCCGCCATGACCACCCGAACGAACACCGACATCACTCCACGAGCCTGGATCGGCTGCCTCGCCTGCTACAACAACGCTCGTCTCGTCGGCGAATGGTTCGACGCCGAGACCGCCGACGAAGTCACCCTTGCTGACGTCCACGGCGGCGCTCATCGCGTGCGCCCTGGATGCGAGGAGCTGTGGGTCATGGACCACGAGAACATCCCCACCTCGGGCGAGATGAGCCCGTCGGAAGCCGCAGAGTGGGCACGTGTCCTCCTCGGGGTCCCCGAGCACCAGCGCGATGCTCTGTGCGCTTGGACGGCCTCCGGCAGCTACGTCGCCGAAGGCACTGGAGACCTGCCGTCTGTTTCCGACTTCGAAGAGCGCTTCTGCGGAACCTGGGGCAGTTTCCGGGACTACGCCGAGACTCTCGCCGAGGAGATCGGCCTCATCCCGCAGGACGCGCCGGAAGAGCTTGTGCGCTACTTCAACTGGGTTGCCTGGACCCGCGACCTCGAACACGACTACACGGTCGTCCGCGCCGACGCGATCTCCGTGTACGTCTTCAGGGACCTGTGAAGGGAACGATCATGAGTGCTGAGTCCAACGCCTACAGCCACGCCGAATCGTTTCGCTGGTGGGTCGGCAACCCCGAGATGGGCGATGAGGAGGCTCACCTCCATGACCTGCTCGCCCTGCACAAGGCAACCGTCGAGCTGATCCGCCAGCAGCGCGACCTTCTCGGGTATTACGACACCGATGCCGAACTGTTCGGCGATGACCCCGACGTCGACTGAGTCCAGAGTGCCCGTAGCTTCGGCTACGGGCACTCGCTTTTCTTCCGACTACCAGCCCCGATAGCTCTCGTACAGCTTCTTTCCGAGCCACCAGAGCAGCCAGCCGAACAGAGCGCATCCGCCCAGGGCGGCGAGGGCAATGAGTGCCTTCGCCCACCAGGCACTCGCGGCGGCGAACGAGTCCCAGGCCCATCCGAGCAGTGGCCCGAGGCCGAGCACCTGCGTGATCCCGCCGACCATCCCCGTGAGCATGATGAACGTGACAGTGAACGGGATGAGGGCAAGGCACATACGACCGACCGATGTCCAGGTGACCTTCGCCGAGAGCCGCTCGACTCGCCGCTCGGCCCGCCCGACAGCACCGACCACCTCGTGGGCGCGGCCGGTCACCTCAGCGAGCTTCTCAGTGCCGAGCCTGCCCACCCGATCTTCGAGCCCCGCGACGGTCTGCTCGACCCTCTGGACTGGAGCTTCGACAGCCTTCGCCAGACATTGATCAAGCACCTTCACAGCGTGCTCGGTGAGCTTGTCCGTGTCGATACGGACGTTGCCGCGCTTACGGACGGCCTCGGCGAGGTCAGCCGAGGCCGAAGTCGTCGACTTCAGCTCCTCGCTGATCTTCGTCGTCATCGAGTACGCGGCCAGGTCCGCCCTGGTGACCGAGGACCCGTCGGGCAGCTTCACGACCTCGCTGCTGCTCAGCTGCTGCGCGACGGCGCTCAGCGTCTTCTCGATCTCGTTCAGCCGCTTCTTCGTCTCGGCGTCGAGCGGCAGCGTGGAGGGAAGCTCGTGCTGCCGCGAGGTCGATAGGCGATCCAGCCGCGTCATCTGCTCCTCGTCCATCACCTTCACGTACTCGGTCAGGTCGGCGACGGTCTTCGTCAGCTGCGCGATCTGCTGCATGTCGGCGTCGTGCTGTGAGATCAAGTTCTCCAGGAGCTCCGTAGTCTTCTGCTGCTCGTCGGCCTGCTTGATCCTGTCCAGCGCTCCCATGAGCCTGTCCCTTCTGTGCGTGATAGTCGAAGATCTCTTGAGCACCTTCGGCGGTGAATTCGGGTGTCAGCGCCGAGGCCTTCTTCCGTCCGAGCTTCCCGTTGTCATCCCGGCGCATCTTGTAACTCCAACCGTCGCGGCTCGTCACCGCGAGCGTGACCCCGCGCTCGGCGAGGACGTGCTCGAACGCCTCGCGATTCGTTGAGCGCGAGTCGGTCAGTGCGTCATAGACCTTGTCCCCGAGTGCCTGCTCGAATCCGCCCGGCGCGAAGTCCTCGCGCCGCAGCTCCCAGTCGGGCTTCGGTTCCGCGGGATCGGGGAGCACCCGCAGGCCCTCGTCTGCCATCAGCTCGTCGTTCAGCTGGCGCAGTCCGTGCTTCCACGAGGTGTACCGCTGGAGGCTCTTACCGGTGAGGTTGTCGTGGTTGATGACCAGGATGTGTGCATGCCCGTGACCTCCGGCGGAATCAGAGTGCACCGCGACCATGTAGTCAGCGCTGTGCATGCGTTCCGCGAGTTCGACGGCTACGTCCCGGATGCGTGGGACTGCCGAAGGTTTGGTTGACTCCAAGACCGCATGATTCCTGAGAGGGCGTCGTGCTGAAAGGATGGCAACCATGCCGAAGATCACCTACACCGACGAGTTCAAGCGCGACGCGGTCGCGTTGGTCGAGTCGGGTATCCCTCAAAAGCAGGTCGTCAAGGACCTCGGAGTGGCGAAAACCACGCTGCAGGCATGGCTCCGTGACGCGAGGTTCAAGTCCCATGGGATGACCCCGACCACCGATCCAGAGGCGCGCAAGGACATGTCGCAGGCACTGCGTCGGATCCGGGAGTTGGAGATGGAAAACGAGGTGCTACGGCGCGCGGCGGCGTATCTGTCGCAGGCTCACATCACGCCCCCAAAATGATCTATCCGCTCGTGAAGGAGATGGCCGCGGTCGGTGCCCGGGTGAGGGTGCCGGTGGCGGTCGCGTGCCGGATACTGGGATTCTCCAAACAGGGCTACTACAAGTGGCTCAAGCAACCGGTGTCAGCCCGTGAGGCCGAGGAGCAAGAGCTCATCTCGGTGTTGCATCAGCTTCACAACGACGACCCGGAGGGCGGCTACCGGGTGCTGGCAGACGACCTCGCTGAGTTGGGCTACGAGTTGTCCGAGCGCAGAGTGTGGCGGTTGTGCCGGGTCGCCGGCATCCAATCGGTGTTCACCACGCGGAAGACTCGCTACAAGAAGGCCGGCGCGCCGGTTCACGATGACCTGGTCAACAGGCAGTTCAGCGCCGACGGCCCCAACGAGCTATGGCTGACCGACATCACCGAGCACCGCACCCGCGAGGGCAAGGTCTACCTGTGTGCGATCAAGGACGTGTTCTCCAACCGGATCGTCGGCTACTCGATCGATTCACGGATGAAGGCCCGGATCGCCGTCAACGCGCTCGAGATGGCAGTGGCCCACCGAGGCCGGCCCGCTGGGGTGATCGTCCATTCCGATAGAGGGTCCCAATTCCGGTCGCGCCGCTTCCGCAAAGCGCTGAAGCGCCACAGGCTACGTGGCTCGATGGGCAGGGTCGGGGCATGTGGCGATAACGCCGCGATGGAGTCGTTCTTCGCGCTCCTGCAGAAGAACGTCCTCGACCGTCGATCCTGGGGCACACGAGAGGAACTGCGCCTGGCCATCGTGTCCTGGATCGAGGGCAAGTACCACCGCAAACGCCGTCAACGCCGACTCGGGAAACTCACCCCCATCGAGTTCGAACTCATCATGAACCCAGCCGCTACACTGGCGGCATAAACCCGGAGGTCAACCAAACCTTCAGCGGACCCGACATCGCATACGCGGCTGCACGTGTCGATCCGACCTTGAGGAGCTCCTTTCGCACCTCAGGGTCACGCCCGTAGAGGATGTACCCAACAGCTCCTGCAGCGTTGGTCGAGGGGCGGACGTTCACGGTACTCATACCCGTGTCCGATCGCCGAGCGAGGCACGCATCTCGTCCACCGCAACCATCACCGCGTGAAGGAGACTGTCATCGACGGCAGCACCCTTGCGGAGCGCCTGGTTCAGGTTCACACCAACTCGACGCAGCTGCTCTACTGCCGGAGCAAGAGACGTGAGCGCCGCCTCCTTCAATCCCGCGTTGTTCTCCAGCTGATCGACCTTCGAGGACCTCGAGTCCAGCGCGTCGAGCATGACGGCACGAGCCCATGCGCTCGGCTTGACGCTGAGCACGTGGGCACGGCGGCGGATCGCATCGCGATCAGCCACCGTCAGCCGGACGTCGAGAGAGACCTCCCGACGACGGCTGTTCCGAGGCTCCACCGGAGCCTCGGCCGACTCTGCCCTCTGCGCAGCACCACGACCGGTGTTCACCTGGGGGTCGTGGTGCTGCTCCGCTGCCAGGGCCGGGTCTTCCGCACACCCCTCCGCACGAGCCCGACCAGCGCTGCTTGGGGAGTCGGGCTCGCTCTCCGGGGCGTACGGAAGACGGCCAGCAGGGTTTTTGTCGGACATTTCGCTGACGCTCATGTCCTCCAAGAACCGCTGGCCCTCGTCCTCGGTCGCTGCGCTCCCTGCGGGCGAGGGGGTGCCGGGACACTGACGCAAGTCCCGGATCGGAGTCGTCAGCCGTTCCACTGTGCCGCCTCCTCATGCTCGGGATCGACCGTCTGCGAGGCAGTTCCGTCGTTCACCGATCCCGAAGACGATGCCGCCTTCTTCGCACGCCTCGACCTCTTCGCCTTCTCTGCCTCCAAGGCATCGGCCGCCTCCTCGGAGAGCCGGTCGTAGAGGTCGGGGCTCTGGTCGCGCAGCAGATCGATGACCTTCTCGTCGATGCGGCGCTGCTCGGCAGCGACGGCACGCTTGAGCTTGGTGATGCGCTCGGACGCACGGCGGCGCTCCTGCTCGATCAGCGCGTCGAGATTGGTCGTGGTCTTGTTGCTCATGGTCAGTGCCTTTCGGTTCAGTGACCTTCCGGTCGCAAGTTGTTGATGCACTTCTTGATCGACCAGTTGTCGATCGACCCGTCCTCCCGAAAGACGAGAAAGTTCCTCGTGCCCCACTCAGGGATGAGGGCGACGGTGATCCAGAAGACGCCAGCGCCGTGCTTGCGGTCGGCCTCTGGATGGTGGGCGAGGAGGTCACGGGCGAACGACTCATCGGAACCGCGCAGGACCTCCCCGAGCCCCGCTCGGTTCAGCACGGCACTGGCGTGGTTGGCGACTTTCTGCTTGGTGGCGAAGGCAAGTCCTCCGAGGCTGTAGCTCATCGTCACCACCTCACGAAGCGCCAGCAGAAGCCGACTCGTCAAAGGGGTCGATCGCCCGCATCCACTTGACGTAGGGGCGGATCGCCTCCAGGTCGATGTCGATCTGGCGCTCGGCCTTCGACCGGGCGTGCGACCAGAACCGCTCCTTCACGCGAGGCAGCCCGAATGCCTCGAACGCATCGAGCCTGTCTGCCAGAGGCTGTCCCGGATGGAGCCAAGGGATGTCGATGATCTCCTGGCGGAAGGCGATCACGATGCCTTTGGCGATGTGCTCCAGCTGCTCTGCATGGGCGATCGAACCGTCCTCATCGAGCAGAGCGTCGAGCCGCGCAAAGTAGTCCTTCCACTGCTCGACAGTCCGCCGAACGGGGGAGCGAATCCACACGGGTTCGCCGAGGCCGTCGTCCCACTCCTTGAGGCCCTGGTCGACCGAACGCCCCAACGTGGCCTGCTCGGGAGAATCCCAGGGCACGGTGTGCACATGGGCGACCTCATGCTGGACGCCGTCGATGTCGATGACGTCGACCGACATCCCATCGGGGACGGGGCGGCGCTTTCGGTCGAACTCGATGGTCTGCTCCTTGTGGACCACGCGCGGCGCGAAGTCCAGCCGGTTGTCGATGCGGGTCAGTTCCTGCACCGAGGGAAAGACCTTCATCGTCACCGGGAGTGCGCCCTCACGACTCGCCATGAGCTCGTACATGAGCTCGCGGTCGGCCTGGCTGTCCTGCTCGATGCCCTCTGGAAGCTTGTAGCCACCGTGTGCCAGGACGCCGGCAGGCTGTCGGCTGAAGTTCGCCCGGGTAGTGATGTTGAGCAGGTCGGTCTGCTGGTGCTTGCGCTCCCACATCCCCTGCGAACCGGTCAGCGCGAGCCGGGACTCACGCCAGATCGGACCGAGCCCGAAAAGGTCGAGGCTGTCGACCACGTCCAGATCGGCATCCGTGATGAATCCGTCCGTAGTGCAGGACGGCGTGCTGTAGCCCAGGTTGTGAAGCTGGTTCAGCGTCGCAAGCAGAACCGCGCGCACGAGGCCGGTAGTCATGGACGCGTGCCAGGGTGAGGTGATCGCGGACCCGCCGACCGCATCACGTTCCTGCGCCCAGGCATCCCAGCCCCGCTGGCCCATAACTCCCTGCGCCAGCTTGCCGTAGGGAGAGTTCGCCATCAGCTTCAGGACGTTCTGCTCGAACGACTTCGCACCGAACTCCGCCTTGGCCCGCGCACGGTCATCGAGGAGCTGCTTGTACGCACCCCGGAGAAGCCGAGAGGGCTCACCATGCTCATCGGTGAGGACCCGTCCGAAGTGGCCGATCTGACAGGTCACAGTCGCGCCAAGCGTGAGGGCGAGCCAGACCTCGGGACCGGTTGCCCAGACCCCACGAGCACCACCGCTTGTGAGCGGATAGACCATCGACCCCTCGACCGGAACCGGCAACGAAGGGAACGCGACCGTGCTCGGGAACTCGAAGCTCACGAACCCGAGGAACGGCGTGAGTGGGCTCTTGAAGTCGGACAGCGTGAGGTCGGCGTTGTTCACCGTCTTCAGAATCACGCCATCGGGATGCTGGTAGTCGACATCCCAAATCGTCGAACTGGACGTGGGGTAGCAGGACTGAAGATCGAAGTCACTGGTCACGCGCGCGAACAGCCCAAGCTCGGCAGACATGTTGTACCCGCCTCTAAAGCTCATCGCCGCAGCATGGATCCACGTCGCCGCAGCACCGTCGATCGGCTCCAGCGCCCGGACGCGGTAGAAGTCGAGCTGCTGCTCGTCTACACCGGGAGCACCCTCGCGGGTCTTCGTCACCTTGTGGAGTCCGCCGAAGACGGTATTGAAGTCGCGCCCCTCGCCCAGCTCGTCCTGGATAAGGCCCTTCACCGCCTTCGCCGCAGCAGTGGGCAAGGTCAACGGGACAGCACGGTGATCGCCGTATAGCTGGCTCACGTATTCCAGAGCGATCACGGCATCATTCGCCGCGTAGTCGAGGAACTCCGCAGGATGCATGTCGAAGTATTCGTCCATCCGGGTGATCCAGTCACTAGGAACATCCAGCTTCGGCGCTCCGATCGCCGCACCGAGTGCCTTGAGCGGCTCAGCACCGCTCTGCGCCATCGTGTCGCGGATCGAGACTTCCACCGGCAGCTTCCACCGCCAGTTCTCGCCGGAAAGCACCATGCGGGCGGGCTTGGTCGACACCATGCCCGCGCTGGCCGAGATCACCGTGCGGAGAATGTCCGGGGCGCGACCGTCCAGCCACCGGGCACGTCGACCGTCCCAAC
The DNA here is from genome assembly GCF_900626105.1 of Gulosibacter massiliensis. Taxonomy (NCBI): domain Bacteria; kingdom Bacillati; phylum Actinomycetota; class Actinomycetes; order Micrococcales; family Microbacteriaceae; genus Gulosibacter; species Gulosibacter massiliensis. Next base: position 624,395 of record NZ_UYZX01000001.1, on the reverse strand, counting down.
CCGCACGATCAGACAGCGTCTTCGACCGACCGGGATACGCCTGGTTCCAGACGTTGATCGCCTTCCGGCGGTCGACGAAAGTAGTCAGGTCGGCGTGCTGGTAGTGCGCCACCAAAGTGATCGGCAACGCCCTGGGCGTCCCCTCGGGACTGTGCTTGAACCACACTGAGGGGTGGGACTTGCCGTCGTCACCGATGGCAGACTGCGCCGAGACGCCCTTGTCAGTCCACCCAACTGCGAGCCTGTGCTCATGAAGACCCAGGCTCATGATCGCGATCTCAAGGCCCTTCTCGAAGGACAGTCGCGCCGTACGAGAGCCGCGCGGCCCCCTGTAGCTCCGGGGGATGACCACGCAGAGCCGGAGCTGGGAATCATCGAGAGGGTCAATCGCGGCGAACTGATAAGACACAATCTTCCGCACCATGTGCTCGTCCTCGCCGACCCATACGCGGTCGGCATCCATCAGATCGACAGTCACGAACTCGGTGTCGAAGCCGATGACGATGGAATCCTGATCCGTGGACATCGCGGCCACCGAGGGGTACTGCCCGAAGCCGGCAGCGCCGCGCGCTCCGCGTGCTATTGAACGAGTCAGGACCTCGAACTCGGCCGGGTGCTTCCGCGACGTCGCCGAGTCCGCCACCACTGTCCGAGACCAGCCCGCCGCATCGATCGGGTCGCGAGCATCGGCGGCGGCGGCGTCATGGGGTTGCTCCCCATACGGCGGTGCCGCCATTGCCGTTCTACCAGGGGTTTCAGTGGTGTCGCGCGTGAAGAAGAGGTCTTTCGTGCACGCGAGCCCGGCGCTCATGCCGCACCGCCGAAGATCGCGCTGAGGCGGCGGACCTGGGCGTCGCTCAGCGGGGGAGCAGAGCTGGCGAGACGTTCTGCGGCGGCCTCGACCTCCTCGAAGGTGGGCTGTCGCTTTGGGACCGCGAGGGCATTAAGGTCAGACCGCAGAACCTTGATGCGGCCTCCAACCTTGACCGCAGGAAGCTTGCCCTGGGCGATGTATCGCCGAAGGGTCTGATACGCGCCGAAGCCAAGTTCGACGGCATCGGTGAGGTTGAGGTAGTGGGTGAGGTCGGACGAGGGAGGCGGGGAGTACCCCATGACAACTCCAGACAGCTTGAACTGTCCGGAGACGGGGGAATAGTTGTCCGGCTACTTTCCCGGTCGCCGTGCGCGATGCTCCACTGGGCCCTGAGGGACCTCCGTGCCTTACGGGAGAAGTCACTCCCTGCCGGGTCGTCTGTATCTCAATCTCGACGTGGTTCCCGGCGCTACCCGGTGCTGACTATGCGCTGCTCACCACAGCCCACGTGGGGTGATCCCTCCTCGAACACCTTGCGGTCGCGGTGATCTAGAACTTGACGCGATCCTACCTGGCCTGTCAAGCGCGCGCAAGTTTGAGCGCTCGTGACGATAGTTCTGTCCATAACGTGGTGGTGGAGTTCCGTTTCAATAACTAGTGAGATTCGTTGATGATTCTTGTCGAGTGTTGAGTCAGGACTAGTGCCCGGCGCTTTTGCAAGGGACCTACCCGCGTAGTTGTGCATCGTCCGTCGTGCGCCGCTCCGCGGTGGGGAGGAGCCCGATGGGGCGCGGGATTATGCCCATGGAGACGTAGGTCGTGTCCGCCTCGGGGTGATGCGCCGCTAGTTCGGCTCGCTTCCACGACAGAACGAGGAGCCGGCGCAACGATCGACGTGGACGACGGCTCCGCCCAAGGGGACTGCTGCACGATCAGGCAACAACTTCAAATTCGTGCCACTAGGCGCCCCCGAACTGTATAGAGTGACGCCTACCGGGAGGGAGATTCGAGTGTCGGAAAGCGGACCAGAGAAGAGACTGAAGTTCTTCGGCCTCAGCGACTACGGAACCTTCTGGCAGGCCGACCGCCTCCTAGAGCTCGTCCGTGAATTCGATGCTACTCGTGGCGATCAAGGCATAAACGACATCGTTGAGTTGCATCATCTCGCGTTGTTCCTAGAACACAAAGTTCTCCCGAAGGACCTGGCCGAAGCAGAGCGAGACGCGCCTCTGGCGCACGTCCCCGAGATCCGGAAAGTCATCGGCAGGTTTTTCGGCAAAGTGACTGACGCCACCTTCTCAACGCTCGTTCAGGACGTTGACTTTCAGTACCGCACAGACGTCCTCGATCTCCTCGGAAAGAACAAGGTCTTCGAGCGCTGCACTGACTCGATCGTGCTTGCTGCACTTCAAGAGCAGAGTTTCCACCCGCACGATCTGCTCTCATGCCAGGCACTCGTGCGTGTCTACGACCAGGAGATTCGGGCCCTGCTACTCGCTGGGCCGCGCAATGCTGAGCTGCTTGCGCGGAAGTTCCTCCAGTCCGAGGGGCGGGATCCAATCCATCTTCCGAAGAGCTTCACTCCCGCGGATCAGCGTGGCCTGTTTGACCGCTACCTCGATGAGGAAGAGCCCAACCTCAACTTCGTCAAGCTGATCGCATCCGCACGAGCTGACAAGAACACCGGCGTCGATGCACGACTGAAGCTAAAGGCTCGTCGCAAGGCAGATGCGCTCACGAAGAAGATGTTCGAGTCCACGGAGGGGATCAAGACCGGCTGCGAAGTGGGCATCTCGGCCGATCAGGTCGAAGAGGTCGTCCAGTCTTTGGACGGCATGGTTGGCAAGTACTCCTACAGTCGAACCTGGCTCACGGAGAACCTCGACTACCCGACTATCCTGAATAACTTCGTTCACCTGTTCCAGTTCGCCAACGACCACATGCTCCTGGAACTCCCTTCCTACGGAGCGCAACTTGGCGTCTTCGAGCGGTTCATGGGTACGCCGGGCAAGGGCGACTACCGGACGGGGGCGGCGTTCAGGCTCCAGGACCAGGCGTCCTTGCTCCAGACCTTGATGTACGAGCGCTTCCTCAGCTCCGAAGGTATAGAGCTCGAGTCGGTCATCGCTTGGTTCTTCACGGACTACCTTGAGCAGGAGTTCGGTGCCAAGGGGCTGAAGTACCGCGCCTCCAGCCCGACCGCTACCTACCTTGAGAAGAGCCGCCATCTGTTCTCAGAGATGGAGAGCGTCCTCAAGCAGTTCACGCTGCATGTCGACTACGGCGAGGTTGACCCGGAGCTGCTGACAATCACATCGGAGCAGCTTTCCTACGGCGACATCCCGAGTCAGGTTGTGGATAAGTACGCCTACGTTGCCAACAACGCAGACATCCAAGGAATTCAGCACCTGCTCTTCTCGGACCAATCCCGATTGGTGCACATCAGCAGCGATCTGGAGGCAGAGAGCTTCCTCCACTTGGTCATCGCCAATGACATCGCCTACGACCAGTTCCACGAGTACCAACAGCGCAACATCGACTTCCTGGTCGAGAAGGGCATCCTGACCGGAGATCGTGACCGAATTGCGTTTGCAAGCGCGCCACAATTGCATGTGCTCAAGGAACTCTGGGAGTGCGAGGTGACGAGCTGTCTCCATCACTCGGCGGCCGGCCAGAAAGCCATTGACGAGATGGTGAGCGCCGGATGGCTGGCGCATCGATCAACGCTGCTCAGCGCCGCGGAGGTCAGCTACTTCAACTACTTCCTTAACGATAAGGAGTTCAGCAACGGACCTAGCCTGCGCAACCGCTACCTCCATGGATCACAGGCAGACGGTGACGACGACCGCGTTCACCGCCACACGTATCTAACAGCGCTCCGCCTACTCGTTGCGCTGGTCATCAAGATCAACGATGACTTCTGCCTGACGGATAACGCCGTGCTCGCGAAGGAATAGGGGCCGACCGCTGGCATGGTCGAGCCCTCTTCAGATCCCTAGTATGTGGCGTCTCAGCCGGGTTCCCTGCCGCCGTGATGGCGCGCTACCGCCTTCGTGGCGTCCAGCAGGCTGACCCACGTCGAGGGTGAGCCTGTGTGAAGCGCCCTGGGTTTCGTTCCGACCTACTTCCTCAAGGAGGATCGGATCATGCCCCAGAAGTACACCCCCGAGTTCAAGGCAAGAGCCCTGAAGCTCATCGAAGAACGCGTCCGCGCCAAGCAGTGCTCCGCCTGGGTCGCCTGCACCGCCGTCGGCGAAGCCCTCGGCGGGATCTCCCCACACACCCTGCGGAACTGGTGGAAGCAAGATCGCGTCGATCACGGTAAAGCCCCAGGGCTCAGCACCGCTGAAGCCGAGGAGATCAAGAAGCTGCGCCGGGAGAACCTCGAGCTGCGCCGCGCGAACGAGATCCTGCGCAAAGCCTCAGCTTTTTTCGCAGCGGAGCTCGACCGCCCCACGACGAGATGATCGCGTTCATCGACGAACACCGCGATCAGTTCGGGGTCGAGGCCATCTGCCGCACCCTTCGTGCGACGGAATGTGGGTTCATCACCTCCCGCGGCTACCGCGCCGCGAAGACACGACCCAGGTCTTCGAGAACGCTGCGGGACGAGATCCTCGTGGAGGAACTCCGCCGGATCCACGCGGAGAACTACAGCGTCTACGGCGTCCGAAAGATGCACCACGCGATGGCCCGCGCCGGGTGGGAGATCGGCCGGGACCAGGTCGCCCGACTGATGAAGCTCGCCGGCGTGGAAGGGGTGCGGCGCGGACGTAAGCCGATCACCACGAGGCCGACAGGCGAGCTGGATGCCCGCCCAGATCTGGTCGAGCGCCGCTTCACCGCGGAAGGCCCGCACCAGCTCTGGGTCGCAGACATCACCTACGTGCGCACGATCTCGGGGTTCTGCTACGTCGCTTTCATCACCGACGTGTACTCCCGGCGGATCGTGGGATGGGCGGTCTCGGGCAGCCTTCATACCGCGGGGCTGCCGTTGCTCGCCCTGGAGCACGCCCTCGTGAGCACCGGTGCAAGCCGTGGCCGCCAAGGCCTGGTGCACCACTCGGATCGCGGCAGCCAGTACGTCAGCTTGGCGTACTCGGACGCGCTCATCACCGCCGGGGTGACGGCTTCGGTAGGCACCGTGGGCGACTCCTACGACTGTCAGTCTCTTTCTGCCCGATCTCGCGAGGATGGGGTAGTCCTGGCCGGAGTGTTCTGACCCTTGCTTACGATTGGCCCGCAGGGTGCCTTGGCGTTGATCTGTCGAGCCTCCGGCCGGGCGCGCAGTAACCGCTGCCGCCGGATCGGGCGTGACCTGATAGGAGCCTGGAGCAGTCTCGACAACGCGTCCCCATGACAGTCCTGTCCACCCGCCGGCGCCAGCGTGACACCACGCTAACGGCAGGAGAACAGAAGAACATGACCGAGATTGAGACCGCCCGTTCGGGGCACGTCGTTATCGGCGTCGACACCCACAAGCACATCCATGTCGCCGCGGTGATGGACTCGATCGGCGGGATCCTCGCGACGCTGACGATCCCGACCCATGCCGCCGGGTTCAGGCAGCTGCTGGAGTGGGCGGCGGGTTTCGGGAAGATCATCGCGTTCGGGATCGAGGGCACCGGTTCCTACGGGGCCGGACTGACCTCGTTCGTTCGTCGCCACGGGCATAAGGTGATCGAGGTCTCACGACCCGATCGGCGGCTGCGCAGGCTCAACGGCAAGTCCGACACCCTGGACGCGGAGAACGCCGCCCGAGCCGTGCTCGCAGGGTTCGCGACCGCGATTCCGAAGACCGCGGACGGCGTCGTCGAGATGATCCGTCAGCTGAAAGTAGCGCACGATACCGCGGTGAAGGACCGCACCGGCGCGATGGTCACTCTCAAAGCGATGCTCATCCACGCCACCGAGGAGCTGCGCAAGGAAACCGCGAAGAAGACGCAGAAGATGGTCGCGAGGCACTGCGCCGCGCTCCGCCCCCGCGGGCTGGCCACACCGGAGGACGCGAACCGTCATGCGCTCCGCTCGATCGCGAGACGCTGGATCGCCCTGAACGAGGAGATCAAAGACCTCGAAGCACAGATCGAGCAGCTCGTGCTCCAGCGCGCACCGCACCTGCTGGACGAGTTCGGGATCGGTGTCGACACCGCCGCAGAGATTCTCATCGTCGCGGGAGACAACCCTGAACGCATCAAGAGCGAGGCCGCGTTCGCGAAACTCGCCGGGATCAGCCCCGTCCCCACCGGGAGCGGGATGACCAGCGGGAAGCATCGCATCAACCACGGTGGCCATCGGCAGCTCAACGCGGCGATCTACCGGACCGTCATCGTCAGGATGCGATTCCACGAACCCACCATCGCCTACGTCGCCCGACGCACCGCCGAGGGCAAGAGCAAACGAGACATCATCCGCTGCCTGAAACGCTACGTGATCCGCGAGGTCTACCACCTCGTGAAGACCGACCCGAGAACCGGCGAAATCATGAGTTGACAACTATAGGAGCATCAACGCCCTGGCCGAGACCGTGAACGGGCTCTACAAGGCCGAGCTCATCCACTCCAAGCGGATCTGGGAGTCCGTCGAGGCGGTCGAACTGGCCACCATGGGGTGGGCGCACTGGTGGAACACCGCCCGCCTCCACGAGACCCTCGGCTACCGCACTCCCGCAGAGGTCGAGGCCGCCTACACTCACGATCAGGATTCAGCGCCCGTTGCGTCCTGACCTCGGAACGAAACCCAGGGCGCTTCAGTGTCCCCTGATCAGTAGCGAGCACTGACCGTGGGGAGAGGGCGCACGTGAACCCCGTGTTCAGATGTACCTATGTGCCGGAACTCGGTGGAGTTCCGCTTCAACGTATGAGTTGTCGGACGCTGCTCCGTGGCGTGGGGCGGTCCGTCCAAGTACGCTGACTGTCGTGCCTAGGGTTCTTGTCACGGGAATGTCTGGAGCGGGGAAGTCGACCCTGCTCGATGAGTTGGACCGCCGCGGCCATCTCACCGTCGATACGGACTATGACGGTTGGGAGTTGCCAGGCAGCGCATGGGATGAACGGCGGATGAGTGAACTGCTCGCCACCCACGGCGACGTGATCGTGTCCGGTACGGTCGAGAATCAGGGGGTGTTCTACGACCGGTTCGATCATGTAGTGCTCCTGAGCGCGCCGGTCGAGGTGCTGATCGAACGCATCTCGTCGCGAACCAATAACCCTTATGGCCGCACCTTGGAGCAACAGGGTGAGGTGCGGCGATATGTGGCCGATGTTGAGCCGCTGCTCCGGCGTGGGGCGAGCCTTGAGCTCGATGGGCGTCATCCTGTCGCTGACTTTGCCGACTCCATCGAGGCGCTCGGACGCGGCTGGCCAGAATCGCACCGCAGGGCGTGATTCCGCGCGTGGTGACTGTTGAGAGGTTGGTATCTGCGGCGACGTCGTGGAGTTCCGGTTCAACGTGTGATGTGAGCCGATCCTGCTCCGCGGGCCCCGTCGATCTTCGTGATCAGCGGGGCTTCGTTGGCTTGTTCTGGGCTGTCCGCATCCAGCCATCTGCGCTATCATGATTGATAGCAGAAGGAGGTGGCCCGGATGTCATCCATCATCGTGCGCGGTCTCGATGGCCACGTGAAGCAGCAGCTCGCATCGCAGGCGAAGGAGCACGGGCGGTCCATGGAGGCCGAGGTCCGCGACATCCTCACGAAGGCCGCTCGACGGCCGCACATCGGCATGGCTCTTCTGTCTGCGGCACGGGATGTCGAAGGGGTTGACGAGTTGCCGATTCCGACGCGCGATGATGTTGCAAGGGCGGCGGACTTCGAATGATCGTCCTCGACACGAACGTCATCTCGGAGATCTTTCGGCCCTCTCCGGAGCCTCGTGTCGTCGAGTGGCTTGTGTCCTTGACGGGCGACGTCGCGATCACTTCCATCACTCTCGCGGAGTTGCTTGCCGGTGTGCGCAGGCTCCCGAACGGCCAACGCAAAGACGAGCTGGCGCAGAGGATCGATGAAGCGGTAGCGCCGTATCGGGGGAGCCGGTCGGTGCTCGCCTTCGATACTGACGCGGCGGAGCGATACGCGGAGGTGCTCGCGTCGCGTGAGGCAGCAGGCGCGCCGGTCAGGACAGCCGTCGCCCAGATCGCCGCGATCTGCCTGGCGCACGGGGCCACCTGCGCTACGCGCAATGTGAAGGACTTCCAGCACACCGGCGTCGAACTGGTGGACCCATGGAAGGTGGACGCGTGAAGCGTCATTCGATCGAGGTCCTCGCCCACCAGGAACTCACTGAGGCCGATCTGGGTGAACTTCTGCTGCTCTTCGACAACGAGTACCTCAAGGAGTTCGGAGAGTGGGATCCACAAGAGCCATACGGCTACGCGTCACATGATGTCCACATCATGGCGCGGATCGAAGGCCGCGTCATTGGCCACGTGGGATGGGCGCACCGCGAGATCGCTGTCGGTACGGAGACCCTCGCGATCGCGGGAGTCGGCGGTGTCTTGATCTCCGCTGACGCAAGAGGGATGCGTCTCGGGCGCGAACTCATGAGCTGGGCAGCGCAATCGATGCACGATCGCGGTCGCCTCGCGTTCGGCTACTTGGGCTGTCGAGAGCAAGTCGTCCCGTTCTACGAGTCATGTGGTTGGAAGAGGATCCTTGCTCGCGAGAAGTCGATCGGGCGTGATGGCGAATCTGTCGTGGACGAGCCCGGCCCGCCGATCCTCATCCTGCCAATCGCCCCGCTCGAGACATGGCCTGACGGAGACGTCGACCTGCGCGGGCGGGCTTGGTAGTCGCTGACTGCAGATGGTTCTCCGTGCCGGAACGCGGTTGAATTCAGGTTCAACGTGTAGCACGGGTGCTACGCTTGGTGCATGGGTACGGCTGAAGCACACAGTGAGAGCCTCTCGCAGCGCGAGTTGCGCAACGAATCTGGACGCGTGCTGCGTGAGGTGAGCGAGGGGCATTCGTTCGTGCTGACCAATCGCGGTATCCCCGTCGGGCGCATCGTTCCGCTCGATGCCCCGCCGTCCGCGCTACCCATCTCGCGACCGGCCAAGCGAGTCGGTGGTTGGTCCGACCTGAAGCCTCAGCCGACTGACCGCGACCGGCCGATGAACCGAATCCTCGACGAACTGCGGGGAGACCGGGTGTGAGTACCGCTCCGCTGGTGTATGTAGATACGTCCGCGCTCGGCGCACTGCTTGTTGCTCAGCCCGAGACTCAAGAGCTAGTGAACTGGCTTGATCGCGAGGATGCGTGCCTTGTCTCGAGTGATCTTCTTGAGACCGAACTGCGTCGCATGGCGGTCCGGGAAGGCCGGGACCAGTCGAAAGTGAGCGCACTCGTGGAGGGTGTGTCGCTGGCGGCCCTCGACCGCGCAACGTATCGATCCGCTGGTTTCCTGCCGATGCAGTATCTGCGTACTCTTGATGCCCTGCATCTGGAGGCTGCCATTCGTCTTGACGCTGATGCTGTCTTGACCTATGACCGTCGGCTTGGGGAAGCGGCAGAGACGGCTGGGCTCGATGTCATCTCCCCTGGCGCGGTCGGGTGATCCGAGTGAACGAATTCGTGGACCGTGCGCGTTCATTTGTCGCGGCAAACTATCCGCAGGCAGATGCGGCATTCCGATCCGAGGAGGGCCGATACATGATGCATCGCACGGACTGTCATTCATGAAACTGCGCCTGCGGCCGATGGACGTGTCTGATGCCGACACGTTCGCCGATTGGGGATCTGATCCGGTGTTTCTTGCTCATGCCGGGTGGAGCGGCCGTGCGACGGTCGAGGAATTGACTGTCTGGTGGGTAGCATTCATCGCAGCTCCGGATCCCCAGCTCGTCCGGCTGTCTGCCGTGTCGGGAGATGACGTCGTGGGATACGTGGACCTCCACAGCGATGAGCAGAGCACACGCGAACTCGGCTTCGTCATCGGTCCTTCCTCTCGGTGGGGTCGAGGCTTGGGGACAATGGCGGCCTCGGCGGGGCTCGAGTATGGGTTCGACGTGCTCAAGCTCTCGTCCGTATGGGCGGAGGCGGTCGACGCCAACGTCGGTTCGCTCCGCGTGCTGGAGCGGATCGGCATGACGCGCACCGGCGCAGGTGATGACGACATGTTTCTCGGGGTGACTTCCACGTACTCACGCTTCGCGTTGTCCCGATCAGACTGGGAACAACGCTAGGGTGCACTGCCCGGCGTTTCCCACAGGTCCGGGGTCGTTCCTATCTGTGGCGATGTGGTGGAGTTCCGCTTCAACGTGTGACCTGCCGCTTCTGCGTGCATCGCCCCGGTCGTCGATGGCGACCGGGGCGATCGTCTTCTACCAGGTTCGTGGATAGTCGAGCGTCAGCAGCATGTCATCGCGGATGTCGCGCAGAGTCGTCTCATCGAGTTCGCCGATCCGGATGCTGCGCGATCGCTGCGGGGTGATGACATCGTTTCCGGGGTTCCACGCGCGAAGGACGGCGATGCGGGAGACATGCGGGACATGATCGGGTAGTTCGCGAAGCCAGCCGAGCCAGCGTTCCGCGCTGATCTCGTCCTCGAGGGCAGGATCGGCCCGCCGGCCGATCAGCGAGTCGCAGTCGCACATGCGTGTTGTCAGGGTGAAGACGCGCGAAGAGCTGCGCACACGGCTCGAGCCGATGCTCATCTCTTCGGCGACGGGCGCGACGCTGAGCCGTTCCGTGGTGAATCGCTGGAACTCGGTGGTGAAGGCCGCGGCGTTCACCGCCCAGAGATTGATCGCGCACATGGACGTTCACGCTATCAGCTCGGCGGGGGGCGTGGCCCCACGATAAGCGCGCCGCGGAGCTGGACAGCGAGTCGGGATACTGAGACCTGATGAAGGGCGGAGAGCCGTGCGGGAACGGATGATGCATAGCGAATGGCACTGGTGGCAGACAGGTGGCTGTACGTACCGGAATGCGGTGGAGTTCAGATTCAAGGTGTGACCGATCGCCAATCAGTCGTGATCACTGACAGGGGTGAGCCTGCCTACGTCCTCCTATCGATCGATGAGTACAGGCGCATGGGTGAACGGGGCGCATCACTGGTTGAGCGGCTGAGCATGGACGACGATCTTGACATCGAGTTCGAGCCTGCGCGCCTCGACCTGCGGGTGCCTGAGCTGTGAGTCACCTGCTCGATACCAACTTCATCAGCGAACTGCGCAAGTCTGCCAGGCAGGCCGATTCTCGCGTGCGAGCGTGGGTAGCCCGCCGAGCGCCGTCGGATCTGTATCTGTCGGTGATCACCGTGTTGGAGGTCGAGGTCGGCATCGGCCGAATCGCACGCCGCGACGCCCGGCGGGGAGAGCGTCTGCAGGCCTGGCTCGACGATGAGTTGCTGGACGCATTCGCCGGGCGGATCTTGCCTGTCGATGCCCCGGTTACCCGTCGGGCAGCCCGCGTTCACGTGCCGGACCCACGCCCCGAACGCGACGCTCTCATCGCGGCGACGGCTGCGGTTCACGGCCTGACCATAGTGACGCGCAACGTCAAGGACTTTGCCGCACTGGACGTGCCGATCCTCAATCCGTGGAGCGCCTCGTAAACGTCACGCGCCCGCCATGTTCGTGATTGATCTCGTCGGCGACGCACCTTGCATGGTTGGGTGGTCGTATGCGAATCGAGCTAACCAGGTTTCGGGTGCGAGAAGGGGCGCGCGCCAAAGTTGACGAGTGGATGGCGTTCCTGAACGAAAATCAGGATGCTGTGCGCGAGACTCTCGAACCGGAAGAGATGTATGTCGAGACGATCTTCCACGAAGTCGTGGACGGCGTTGACTATCTCTACTGGTATAGCGTGCAGGGCGAGGATGGACAGTCAGTTGACCAGTCCGAACATTGGCTCGACAAGCATCACGTCGCCTTCTGGCAAGAATGCATCGACGAGACCTTCCCCGGCGAGGACCTCACGGCTCGGGTGCATATGTCGCCGCGACGAGTGGAGGCGGCCATGCGGCCGCTCGGGGATTGACGTGAGTCAGTACTCGCCCTTGATCACAAAGTAAGAGCCGCGGATCGTGCCGGCGAGCTTCGACTTCTGCCGGGCGAACTTGAACGAACCGAGCTCGTCGGGCACATCCATGCCGTCCGAGAGCTTGAAGCCAACCGCGCGCTTGCCGCCCTCGGCCAGCTCGTAGAGGACGTTGATCGAGAGCCCCGACTCGTAGAACACGTACGCCCAACGGGTGTCTGGCACGGGCGGCTCGGCGACCTCGAGCGCCGGCGAAGCGATCACGATGCCGCGCTCATCGGCGAGAATCTTCGTCACCCAAGCGAGGGTTTCCGTGCCCTCCGCAGGCTCGGTGGTGAAGATGATGTCGTACTAGTTGCGCATGTAGCGCGCCTCATTGGCTCGGAGGCCCGCAAGGGCATCAGGGTTGGGCGAAGACTCCAGCCCGGCAGTGGATACGTTCACGAAGTCGACGACGTGTGGCATGTGATCAGGCTATACCGCCACCGCGCTCTCTTCGGAGGTGCGCTGGTTCCGATTCGACAGAGGAGCGCCGGCGTCGTGCGCGCCAGGTTGAGGCGATGGCAGGCGGACTCCCTGGTTGGAAGCCAGGGGAGCCTGCGCCGAACGACCTTTGACAACAGCAACCGGCATCCCGATGGCATCGCCCGCGGCGGGACATATCGCGAGATGGTCGAGCTACACAGGTAGCCGTCGCTATCGTCGACGGCCAACGTCTCGCCCTCGGCAATCGAGCCCTCGATAGGTTTACCGAGGCATCGGCTGAGGCTCAGCGGAGCTCGCATACGGCACAACGGAGGGATACGAGATGAGCGAAAGTCAACGAAATGCTCGACGGCTGATTCCGCTCGACTGGGGTCAATACTTGTTGCTCGACGGTGTCATCTATAAGTCCGCCGGGGCTTCGCCGAACGACAAGACTTCCGAAATCCTCGTTCCCGTCGATCCGGGTGCCCGTCAACTGACGCGTGAAATGCCGGTGGCTGCGAGAAAAGAGCAACCGTGGAGGGGCGTGAATCCATCCGCGCTATTTCTCGGGCAATACGCGGAGACGCTTACCGTCGACGATGACGGCACCGTGTGGGTCGGATTTGAGCGACATCAGCCGCGCCACGGGCCGGAGGGCAGATACCTGGGGACGATGGGCGACATTGGGCGAGGCGGCTACTGGACAGGCAAGGTCGAACTTTCGGAGCTGACGGACATCGACGACGACATCCCCGACGAGTGGCGGCCGTTCTTGCCGGCCGTTGACTAGCTGAGCAACCTCGCGCTTGTACGATGCGCCAGATGGACTTGGAGCTGAAGGCTGGCGTGTCAGCGTCGATCGTGCACGGCGACTGGGAGTGGCCGATTCACGGCATGCGCATCCCACCGACTGAGAGTACGAGCGGCTGGTACCTCTGGACCGGAGAGATGGGGCCGGAAGACGACTTCTTTCTGCCTTGGCATACCTCGCACCTGCTCGCAGTCGACCCGTCGCTACGTCGACTTCTCGAGCACGAGCCGGGCACTCGGTTCGTTATTGCGCCGGGGTACGAGGACGTGTGGCACACCCCTGGATCCTCGAGAACTACTGAGGTGGGCTAAATAGCGCTCTTCTCTGGGCGCTTGCCCGAATCGCCGAGCGCGTAGCCGCGGGCACGCTGGAGATCCAGCTCGAGCGCTTCGTTGTACTTGGCCGCCAGATGCGTCAGGTTGACTGCCTCGCTCCAGAGCGCAAATAGCATTCCGGGAGTGAGCATGAGCCTTGGGGGAGCCAGCCAAAACTTTCGTTCCAGGACAGCGCCACCCTGGGCGATCGGATGCTCGAGTTCGCGGCTTCCGTATTGAGTCGCCCAATCCTCGTCTTCGCCCATGGGGCTATAGAAGAAACCCCAGTGCAAGATGTCCGAGTTGAGGTTCACCATGAACTTGTTGTCGGAAGCAATCTGTGTCGCTGACAGCAGAGGCGGGTCTGCGTCCATAAAACCTTCAAGACGGGACATCATTTCATCGGCGACATCGACGCCGTCGTAGAACTCCAGAACCGAGGTCCAACCCATATCTTCTTCGAGAACCCAATATGGTCCGTGTCGAAGCCCTCGATGGCTGAACTCACCAAGCATGTCGAGAAACCGCGTGCAGCGCTCCTCGAAGGCCCGCTCGAAGTCGTCTTCGAGCCCATCCGGTGAAAACACCAGTTGGTTTCGTGCGATTTGCTGCGTCCAGCTTTCCGCATAGTCGCGGTAGTCGCGCAAGGTTCGCTCGCAGGCGTCGAAACTGATGGTGTGACTCCATTGCTCTACGAATGCCTGAAGTGTTTCGCTGTTCGATGCCGAGGCGATGCGCAGGTCGGCGTCGTACTCTGCCGCCTCGATGGGATCGCTCGGCCGGCTCATGAAGTCATTGCTGAACATCGTCTCTGGCAGCGGCGAAACGGACGACTCGATGTCGCGGTATCGCTCCAACAATGAACCACCGCTGTTGACGCTGTTTTCGAACAGCATGAAGATCGTCGAGGTCGTGAATGCCCAGAACAGGTTTTGCAGAATTTCAACGAAGACGCGCGGCAACGGGTAGATCAGCCATTGCAATTCGAGCCACTCCGGGATGAGCACGAGGAGCAGCAGCCCGGTGATTCCGCCGGCGGTCCAGATCCATGCTCGGCGTCGCCGTCGCGCTCGAAGGAATCCACTGCTCGCGGTGATCTGCATCGGGGTCCTCTCGTCGGCATGCGCCAGCCTAGTGTTTGCCTGGTCATCGAGGCGTCCGCCCCGGGCAGCATGCCGCACTGGACTTCGGTTGGCCGCAACACCCCGCTCACCGGCCATGGCGCTACGATGACGCAACCTCAGCGTTGAGATTCGAAGTAGGCCGGTGACCAGATGACACCCCTGAACAAGCGCAGTTTCGGCTTCGGGCTGATCGCCAGCGACGAGGAAATCCGTGCGTGGGTGGCGTCGGCGCGCACGCCCGCGACCAAACAGCGCATCCGTCGCTGGGCGAGAGTCGAGCGAGCCGGCATGCTCTTGCTGCTGGCGAGCCTCGCGCTGTTGCTCGCGGCCGTCGTCGCTTCGATCGCGACCGGAATCTGGGCCACCTTTTCGTCTGCGGAGCCCACTGGGATGCTCTGGTGGCTTTGGGGCGCCACGATCGCGGTGCTCGCGTGCGGAATTACAACGAGCGTCGTCGGAAATCGCCGTCGGCAACGCGCTTGCTTCGCCGACGGCTACGTCAGCGAAGGCGTCGTCGAACGTGCGATCGAGCATCCCGGCAGCGGCGATGACCAGACCTGGTTCGACCTGCGGATCAGCGCCACGCGCTGACGGCGGCATGCTGCGTCGGCGCCTCCACCTCGAGGGCGAGGGATTCGACCGGCGAGTCGGCGGACCGATTCGGTTCCGCCACAATTCGCTTGACCCAGATGCGCTCGACGATGTGCTCTTCGACGGGTGGCAGGAAAGTACGACTGCGCCCGGTCGGCACGGCGAACGCTAGAGCAGCGAGTCGGGAAGCGGGCCGCAGGCGTCGGTGAACGGGCGCATGACGCGCTCGAAGACGGCGGGCTCGACCTCGCTCGGCTTGAGGTCGCGCATGAGCGCGGCGATGCCCAGGGTCCAGAACGATTGCCGGTCGAGCTCTCGGCCCTGCGGGGCAACGT
This sequence comes from Gulosibacter massiliensis, assembly GCF_900626105.1. NCBI lineage: Bacteria > Bacillati > Actinomycetota > Actinomycetes > Micrococcales > Microbacteriaceae > Gulosibacter > Gulosibacter massiliensis. The sequence continues at coordinate 608,960 of NZ_UYZX01000001.1, read as the reverse complement.
AGTACAGGTGCGAAATGTACTTGCCGAACTGCATTCTGAGGTCGTCTGGAACATCCGGGCCCCACGAATAGAGGTGGGCCTGCGCGCGATCCCAGCCGTTGCCGTCGGCCCGGATGTTGTCGAGCACGGCTTGCGCCTCGGTCGTCGTCATCAATCCCATGCGAGAACAAACGGCATCCCACGCCGGATGCACGGCGGACGCGGTCGGCCGCATCAGCACGGCCAACTGCGCCGCGGGTGGTGGGGGATACTTTTCCGCCAGCGTGGCCGTGCGGAGGTCCCGGGCATCGCGCACGGCCTGCAGCTCCGCTGAAATCAGCGGCAGGTCTGGTCCGCACGGCGGCTCAAGCGCGTACACGACATCGGGCTGCTGCGCGTCGTAGACGACGGGCCAGTGCCACCGGATCACCAGGCCCTCCAAGCTGCCCGGCGTAGTTCCACTGCGAAGTTCGGCGCGGTACGGAGCTTGCCCCGGCGGCTGCACCTCAACGGTCGCGGTGCGGTCGCCACCCGTGTCGAGCATTAGTGCCCGCGCATAGCTCGGGTGGGTGAGCTCGGGGACGCCCACGTCGGAGAACTTCTTGGCCGGGTCGGCGTCGGTCGGCTCGGCCTTACGCCTGAATAGTCGATCCGCCCAACCCATGCAGGGAGTCTACGTCTGTCGCCGACGTGGTCTCGCGCGAAGCTGACCTGCAAACATCGCCGAGAGGGCAATCGCGAAGCCAAGAAGTTGGATCGGCGTCAGCGACTCGCCCGCGATGAGCGCACCGAGGGCCGCGGCGACGAGCGGTGAGAGCAGCCCGAGCAGGGCGGTTGCGGTGATGGGCAGCCGGCGGATGCCCGTGAACCAGATCGTGTAGGTCAGGAGCGCTCCGACGACGGTGAGCCAGGCGTACCCAGCCATCGCTGGGCCGTCGATGTCGGCCGGGATGCCGTCGATGAGCAGCGCGGGCAGGAGCAGCACGAGCCCTCCCGCGGTCAGCTGCCAACCTGCCAGGCTGATGGCAGACACTCCCTTCGGCTGCCCCCACTTCTTCGTCAGCGTGACGCCGAGCCCCATCGAGGCCGCCCCACCGAGGCCCGCGAGGATTCCGATCGGCGACATCGCCGCATCCGGGCCGAGTACGACGAGCGCGACGCCGAGCACACCGAGCACGCCCCAGCCCGCTCGCCACAGCGAGAACTTCTCTTGCAAGACGATGACGGCGAGGAACGCGATGAGAATCGGCTGCGTCGCCCCGAGTGTCGCGGCGACCCCGCCAGGGAGGGTCTGCGCCGTCACGAACAACAGTGGGAAGAACGCCCCGAAGTTCAGCGCGCCGAGCACGAGGCTCTTCCACCACCAGGAGCCGCGGGGGAGTTGCCGAGAGATGAGCAGTGCGATGAGTCCCGCGGGGAGTGCCCGCATCATCGCCGCGAAGAGCGGATGCCCCTCCGGCAGCAGGTGCGTCGTGACGATGTACGTCGTGCCCCAGACCGCCGGCGCGAGCGCGGTCAGCAGGGTCCAGCCGCCTCGGTTGGACGCGATGGCTTGAGGTGCTGACGTGACGATGGGGGTGGTCATGAAGCAATCGTCATCCACCGGCCCGCATGAGTCCAAGACATTGTTGAGATATCAGCGATGAATGCAGATCATGTATCTATGGAGCTCCAGCAATTGAGGTACGTCGTCGCGGTGGCCGACGAGGGCAGCTTCACGCGGGCCGCGGAGCGCTGTCGCGTCGTGCAGTCGGCCCTCAGCCACCAGGTCAAGGCGCTCGAACGCGAACTCGGGGTGCAGCTGTTCGCGCGAACGAGCCGGAGGGTCGAGATCACGGCAGCCGGCGCGGCGTTCGTGGCCCAGGCCCGCGTGAGCCTGGCAGCGGCCGAGCGCGCGGTGGCGGAAGCGGCCGGCGCGGGCGGGCAAGTGCGGGGAACCCTCACGGTCGGCGTGATCCCGACGACGACGGTGCTCGACATTCCGAAGGAGCTCGGTCGATTTCACCGCGCCCACCCGGGCGTGCGCATCCGCCTGCGCAGTGGCGGCAGCCATGACTTCGCCGAAGCGATCAGGTCGGGCAGCATGGATGTGGCCGTGCTCGGGCTCTCGGAGACCACCCCGCCGCAGGGAGTCGCGACCCTCGTGCTCGCGCGCGAGCGCCTTGTGGCGGTTGTCGCCGAAGGCCGACCACTGGCGCGGCGACGAAGGTTGCGACTCGAGGAACTGGCCGACGAGTCGTTCGTGGACTTCCCCGAGGGGTCTCCCGGCCGCATCCAGTCAGACCTTGCGTTTCGGGCCGCGGGAGTGCAGCGAGACGTCGTGTTCGAAGCCATGACCCCCGACCTCATGCTCGACCTGGTTCGGGAGGGGCTCGTGATCGCGCTGCTCGCGCCGGCGGTCATCCCGAAGGGCGCCGAAGATCTGCGCACGATTCCGATCACCGCTGGTCCGTCTCGCATTGAGTACCTAGCCTGGAGCGACTTCAACCCCAGCCCAGCGGCGCAGGCGTTCATCGACGGCCTCCGTGATCGAGAGACCCACAAGCACGAGGAAGACCTCACATGACAACACCGGGCCTGCCCGAGCCGGATGCGATAACCCCGGCCACCTCGAACGCCCGCGACGAGTCCTTGGCTCGCGAGCGAGGGAACATCCGTCTGACTGGCCGGCTCGTCTGCCAGGACGAGGGGCAGGCAGCGATTGTGCGGCGATTTTTGCCTCGTCACGTCGAGTTGTCGCGAGCCGAGCCCGGGTGCCTGAGCTTTGACGTCGACGCAACCGACGATCCGCTGGTCTGGACCGTCGCGGAGCGATTCTCGAACCGGGTGACGTTCGACGCGCATCAGGCCCGGGTAAGAGTGAGCGAGTGGGGTCGCGAGACGGCGGGAATCGCTCGCGACTACGTCGTCGAAGCCGACTCGGACGACTGAAGCTGGTCATACTCGACTTCAGTAACGAAGTGCACGGCGACGCGCGAGGTCTCAAACGGCGACGGCCTGGCCGGCCTGAACCGTCCAGAGCACGCCCGCGACAACGGCGCCGAGCGAAGCACAAAACAACAGTGCCCGGGGCCAGGCTGCGCCCGCGGACTTCGGTGTGAACCACAGCAGCCCGATGGATGCTCCGAGACTGTTGGCCGCGAAACCGACGGCGAGACCAGGCCCTGCGATGAGTGCGCCGGCCGTGACCGTTACCGGCAGCGCGAGCAAGAACACGAACGCGAGGGGATTCCAGCCGTGGGCTGGATCGCCGCGTCGACCAGCGACCTTGGCGACGGCCCAAAACACGATCGGGATGCCGATGAGCCCAAGTAACGTCGTAGCGAAGTAATAGAACGGCGCATACAGCAGCGGATGATCGACCGGAGCGTCGATCGTGGTCGCGCCGAGCGCGATGGGCCCGGTCACCGCGAGCAAGATCATCGAGATCGAGGCTGCCGAACTCGGGTTGAGCAGCTTCGACTCGGCATCGGGTCGCGCGGTCATTCGCCCAGCGTAGGCGGAGGAGTGCGGGGCTGCTCAAAAAAATTCGCATCCCCCGGAGTGGCATTTTCGCCGAGATTCGTGCGCCCGCCGGCGCCTACGCAAGACTGAACGGAATTGTTCGAGCCCCACCGGGAGTAGTGAGACGCATGACCGACGAAAAGCCGCAGCTCGGCGAGGGCGGACTCTGGAAGCGCAGCGCGTACCTCCTGCTCATTGTGGCCGCGACCGCGGTCGTGTTGTTCACGTGGCTTCGAACGCCAGAAATTCGCATCGCTTCAGATAACGCCGAGAGCGGTTACAGCACGTGGCCGTGCTCGTATGCGGGCTCGGCGCGCTGGGACCCACCGATCGTCGATGAAGGGCGGGAGCTCTCCGGCGACCCGAATCGGCAGGCGTACGACCTCGTGATCCTGCAGATGAACCTTAATGATGCTCGCGCCGACCTCGCGTGCAGCGAGGCCCGCGTTGTGCAGACGAACACCCTCATCGTGACGAGTCTCGCAGCCGCCGTGCTGCTGTTCTGGGGCTACCACTGGCTCTGGGCAGGCAACGCCCCGACCGACGCGCTTGTGAAGCCGACCACCGCATCCGGCCAACGCGATAACAAATGAGCCGGGATCCCGACGACTCACTAGGTCGAACGCAGCGGATGCGAGGCGCGGCCCGGCGGGGCGCGGTACGGACGCCCGGGTAGAGTTCGCGTGTGACTATCCCGACCCCGCAGGGCACTTCGGCCGAGCAGAAGCCGCGCCTTCAGACGCCCGGCGCCATCTTCTGGCTGTTTTTCATTTCGCCGATCTTCATCGCGCTCGGTGCGTTCATCGTCGTGGCGATGCACCGGTTTGTGACCAATCCACCCGTTGAGGGTGACGCGATCGCGATGACTTGGGCAGGCGTCGTCATGTTGACGCTCGGCGCCGTGTTCCTCGTGGCGGGAATCGTCGTCGTCAGCGTGCGCTCGCTGCTCCAGCAACAGGCCGAGCTGCTCGGCCATCGCTAGTCAGCGGCAGTGCCGCCGCACGACGATTTCAGATCAGAAGATGCCGAACTGCAGCGGTGCTCCGGCCGTGCCGTCCCATTCGTCGTCGAGGAGGAACCGCGGCGCCTCTGGGGTGGCGGTGGGCACCAGCGTGAATCGGTAGTAGATCTCCTCGTCGCCCTCGCAAACCTCGAAAAAGACGGAATGGTTGCCGGCCTGGAGTCCCAGGTCAACGGCAAACTCCTCGGCCGCGGATGCGACCTCGACGGCCGAGGGGGCGGCCACAACGATGGGCGCAACAATGCTCCGCGCGGCATTCGGGTCTGGCGAAAAGGAATCCGCGCGCCGAAGGTATACGAATGCGCCGAAGGCTTCGTCTGGCAGCGGGTCGAAGATGAGATAGTCCGGGTGGAGAACTGCGCCCTGCTCACCGTTGCCGGGGCCCCACTGCGAGAGGTTCTCGTCGTAGGCGCGAGCGCGAATCAGGATCTGGCTGTGCGAAATCAGGAGGTCAACTGTCCGCTCTTGCTGTGTGCTCATCGCGCACCAAACTACCGCCGAGACCTGCGACGCGGTTCACCATCGTGGGCTACGGCTGGCGACAGGACAATGACGCATCCCGGCGGCTCGTCGCAGCAAACCGAAGCTAGGCAGCCTCGATCAGGACGACTCCGACCACGATCAGGCCGATGCCGACGAGCATCCTTCGGGTCAAGAGGTCCTTCCAAATGACTCGGGCGGCGACCGCGACGAGCACGATGCCGATCGCCGTCCAGAGGCCGTACGCCACGCCGACGTGCATGCCCGAACTCAGTGTCAGGCCGAGGAACGTGAATGCGGCGAGGTAGCAAAGCGCAATCGGTACCAGCCACCGCTTCTTGCGAAACCCGTCGCTCGCGCGCATCGACAGGGTGCCCGTGACCTCACTCGCAATCGCGAGCAGCATCCAGACCCAGCTCATCCGAGCTCCTCCGAAGGCTCGAGATCGCTCGGCGGGCGCGATCCGGACTCGACGAGCGCGACGCCCGCGATGATTGCGGCGATGCCGATGATGTCGCCTGCGCTGAGGGCTTCGCGAAAGATGACGTAGCCGAGCACCGCGACAAGCGCGACGCCCGTTGCACCCCAAACGCCGTAGGCCACGCCAATCTGCATGCCCGCGCGCAGCACCAGGCCGAGCAAGGAGAAGGCCGCGACGTAGCCGGCCACGACGAGCACGATCCAGCCGGCGTGCTCTGTTGCGGCGCGCAGTGCAAGGGTTCCGGTGACTTCGGCGACAATCGCGCCAGCCAGCAGTAGCCACCGGTGCAAGCCGTGTTCCTCTCTGAGAGTCATGCCACGGCAGCGTGCCCGGCGCTACCTATGATCGCGCATCGCTGAGCTCGATTTCGACTCGGGGAGTAGGCGTGGCACGAGCCGAATGAGGACGACCATGGCCACGAGCTCGACGAGCGTCTGCGTGACGACGACGAGTGGCGACAGGTCGAAGGCCGCCGGCAGAGCGAGCACGAGCGGCAGCACCACGAGGGAATTCCGAGTTGCACCGCTGAACACCACGGCGCGGCGCCCCGAAGTTTCGAGCCCCGCGACGCGGCTGACGAGCATCCCGATCGGCACCATGACACCGGCGAAGATGACGAACAGGGGGAGTACCGTGACGAGCGAGCTCAGTCGCGCACCGACGCCGCTGATCTGCGACGCCACGACGACGACCGGGGTGGCGACCATGAGCGGCACCATCGCCGACTTGCCGGCGGCGTCGAGCATCCGCGCCGCCCGCCAGCGAGCGGCGGCGAGCTGGGTGAGGGCGGCGGCCACGAGCGGCAGCGCGATGATGAACACGAACGCGTCGACGAACGGCCGCAGCTCGATGTGCTCGGCGAAGCCGGGCCCGACGAAGAGCCAGAGGTAGGCGGGAAGCAACAGCATCTGCCCGAGCATGAGCATCGGGGCAGCGGTCAATAGCCGTTCAGCGTCGCCGCCCGCGAGCCCCGCAAACACGATGACGTAGTCGATGCAGGGCGTCAGCAACACCATGAGCACGCCGACGAGCACCGCTTGGTCGTGTGCGACGATGCGCGATAGCGGCCAGACCACGAACGGCACCACGACGAAATTCAGCACCAGCACCGTCGACAGGAACCGCCAGTCGCGAAGCCCTCGCCCAAGCCGGCGCATCGGGATGCCGAGGAACGTGGCGTACAACAACAGCGCGAGGATGGGCTGCACCACCAGCTCGGCGGGGCTGGCCACGCTTGGCCAGAGGAGGCCGATGGCCGCGCCCGCGCCGAGGGCTGCGACGTAGAGCGCGACCTGATGCCGCTCCATCCACCCCACGCTCGCGCTCATATGCGTCCAATCTGGCACATCCGGTTCGCCCGCGCACTGCCGTCGTCGTGACGGTCATGGTGTTGGTGACCTCGCCGTGAAAGGATGCCCGCAGCTTCGTCGCGTCGGCGTCCTCGCCGCACCGACGAAAGCTGCGGCGGCAACGAACTGACTTCGGGGTGGGGAGTTTCGGATGGACGAGCGCGACGACAGGCCGCCGGTGTGGAAGGAACCGGTCTTTCCGCTGCTTGTAGGAGCGGTCCTGCTCGTGGCTGCGGGGGTCCTCCTACTAGTGAATGTGGGCTGGGGCCTCGCCGCACTGTTCTGGTTCGGCATCGTGCTCGGTGTCGTCCTCACCTTGCTCGGGCTCCTCCGAGCCTTGCGTAGCTACTCGTCGGGCGAACTCAGGACCGTCTGGGCGGGGCAGGCGGTCGCGGCGATCGCCTGGGGCGGCCTGGTCATCTCGCTTGCCTCGGGAGTCGCGCTTATCTTCATGGATGGGCCTGGGGCGGGCTTGTGGCTCACGGTGATCGGGGGGGGCGTCGGGTTCGCGTTGTTGCTGATCGTTGGCATGTGGCTGCAGACTCGGGGGCGGCTGCCGGCGCTCGATCGTCGGCCCAGACCGGCCCGTGTCGTCGCCAACACCGACGACGGTGAAGGGATGCAGATCCTGCGCGTGCGCTACGTCGCGGCGAACGGCGTCGAATACGAGGCAGACCTCGCCGACCTCATTGACGACTCGTGGGTCGGCCGCTTCGGGCTCGGCTCGATCTGGCAGGTCTATGCCTTTGCCGATTTGCGGTACGCCGAGGCGGTCGTCTTTCTCACCGAGGTGCACGATGACGTCTGGCGCAGCGGCTACAAGTTCCACGGGATGCGGTTTAGCGGCGAGAGCGGCCCGGTGCCGCGGGGGCCAGGGGCGCCCTTTCTGTACCCGAACAGCCGGTGGACCTTCGCGGATGAGCCGCCCCGGGTCTGAGCGCACTCGTGTTTGTTGCGACAGCGTTGTCAAGGAACTCGATGAGTCCTGGCACCCCGTAAAAGTCGGCGATGGCGGGGGCATCCCGGCGCAGCGGGGCATGACCATAGCCCTGGAAGAAGTCGGTAGCGTCGGACTGGAAATCAGTTTGGCTACTCATGCCGTAGAACGTATCGACACAACTGGAGGAGACACTCGGGTGTGGTGATTAGCGTCGACGTTGATCGCGCCTGCCAGCAGCCCATCTGCGTGCCTGCGGCAGGCAGACACGGAGCAACTATGAATCCTGAACTTGATGCGGTTATTGAACGAGTCATCCATGCGCCCCGCGCGGCGGTGTGGAAAGCGTGGACGACACCAGAGCTGTTCGCGAAGTGGTGGATTCCCGAACCATACGAGTGCCGCGTCGAATCATTTGCGCCGCATGCGGGCGGAGGATTCGTGACTTCGATGAGCGAGGACGGCCTTACCTTTACGCCGCACATGGACGCGGCGTTTCTCGTCGTCGACGAGGCGGAACGCATCGTGTTTACGAACGCCGTCGACAGCACGTTGCGCCCCGCGAACCCAATGCCGGTCGCGGTCACCGGCGAGGTGACTCTCGAGGATCATGCCGACGGCACCCTCTACCGGATCACCGCTCGCCACGGCGACGAACAGGCGCGTGCCCGGCACGATGAGCTCGGCCTCGTCGAGGGATGGGGTTTCGTCGCCGACCAGCTCGCGGCAGTCGCGCAGTCCTGAAGCGTCACCGTTCAAGTCACCCGGCCTCGCTACAGTGACCGCGTGATGCACCTCGTCCCAACCGATCGAAAGAGGCACTGACGATGGCATTCCCAGTATCTGAAGACAAGATCGCGGCCGCGGAACCGCGCTCGGCCGGTCACTCCCGACGGCCCTGCGCGAACGACTGCTCGCGGACAACGGCGGCGAGGCCGAGGACCACAACGGCGACGGCTGGTTCCTCCACCCGGTGCGCGACGACAGCGATCGCAAGCGACTGAGTCGCACCGCGAACGACATCGTGCGCGAGACCGAGGCCGCCCGAGAGTGGGACGAATTCCCGGCCGACGTGGTGGCCATCGCGGGCGACGGCAGCGGCGACGCGCTCGTGTTACTGCCGGGCAGCGACGAGATCTATATCTGGTCGCACGAGGGCGAGCCCCCCCCCGAACCCACGACGCTCATCCTCTAGCTCCGTCAGAAGACGCGGCGAATCTGTTGCGGCCAGCCGCACGCCTCGGCGAGCCTGCCGCCCCAATCGGCGGCCGCCGCGTCGTCCGCGACATTGATGAGCGTCAACCCGCTGAGGTGCTGCTCCGACGCGGCAAAGAGGCCGTTCGTGATCTTCGCCCCGGCGCAGGTCGGCTCGGCGGTGACCGCAGCATCCAATCGTTCGTCGACGCCTGCGGCATAGAGGAGCACCCCGGCCTGCTGCATCTCCTCGACGGCGGCAGCCGCGAGCGGGCCCCGCTCGGCAAACCACTCGGGGCTGTGCTCGCCGACCCACTGCTGGTTGAAGTAAATGATGTAGTGCGGCATCGCCTGTTCTCATCCCTCACTGGCGGCGCTCACAGGTGCCGACCCCTCCGGGCAGAGCGCCATCGGTTTGCTCTGTGACGCTACACCGCACTACCGGGATCCATCTGAGACCTCAGTAGGTATTGCGGTCGATGGCAGCTGCCATCGGGCCGGAGGGATCCCCGGCTAGCTGGCGGGTGTGCTCTCGACGCCTGCGGCTCGGATGCGAACGGCGCTATAGCAGCGGCAGCCAACGGCGTAATCTAGCTGTTCTTCCCATCGACCGCGTCCACAACGTCAATGGGAAGAACACCTAGCCGGCGGCTGCGCCCTTCGCGACCGCATCGTGCTCGCGCGCGACGTCCGCGGCGAGCACGGCGGGCCAGCCGTGCACGTCTTCGGGCGTCGACGCGATTTGCAGCGTCGCGTTCGGCATGAGTGAGACGAGCGCTTCGGCCGTTGAGACGGGATGCGCCGGATCGTCGATCCACGCGAGCACCGTCGTCGGCTGCGACAGCGTCGCGAGTTGCTCGGGCGTCGGCAGATCGCTCAACGCGGCGCCGCGGTACACGGAAGGCAGCAGCGCCTCGCTCACGTGCGGCACGCTGTCGGGGTGGCCGACCGACGCGGGCGGTTGCTCCATCGCGCGGTGCGCCGCGATGAGCCGCGCGACGCCGTGCTGCTCGATGAACTTCGCCGCGCGTTCGTACTCGTCGGCCCGCTCGGCCCGGGTCTCCCACGCGGTGGGCGGCAGCAGCAGCGTGAAGCCGCTGAAGCGATCGGGCTCGCGTACCGCGGCGTGCAGCAGCGTGCCGGTGCCCATCGACGGGCCTACCCCGTGCACTTGTTCGCCGGGGAACCAGTAGTCGAGCAGGCGCAGCAGGTCGTCCGCGAGCGTGGTCCAGCGGTAGTCGTCGGGCACCGGGCGGCCGGTCGAATGACCGTGGCCACGCGCGTCGTAGCGGAGCAGCTGGGTGCCCGAAAGCCCACGGCCCAGGTCGAGGTCGAGCACCCGGTCGCGCGAACGGCTCGACGTGAGGCCGTGCAACTGCACCACCGGCTGGCCGTCTTCATCGCTAAATGCCCAGGCTAGGCGTGCCCCGTCAACCTCAAACTTGTGCATTTCGCCGCCGTCCTACCCACGCTGTGTTGCGCATATAGTAGCGCCATGCGTCTCACGCACGTGTCCTACCTCAACCTGCCATTCGGACCGTTGCACAGCTACGAACTTCCGGTGGCGGCGCTGGGACGCGCCCTGCCCGCATCCTTCGACCAGGCGCGGCACGCCAGCCTCGGCGACCGGGCGGGCTCATGGATGGGCATCACGTTTCGGCTGACCGAGCAGGTCGATCGCAACGAGCTCGCCGAAGCGTGGCGGGCCGTGGTTGCGACGCATGGCACGCTGCACACCGCGTTCGTCGATGAGGGCACCGGCACGCCAACGCTGCACGAGGTGTCCTTCGGCCCCGGCACCTGGGTCGAACACGAGATCGCGCCGGGGCAGACGATGAACTCGGCCCTGCAGGGCGTGTTGGATGCGCACTGCCGCCCCCTGTCGGGGCCATCGCACCGCCTCTGCGTGATCGAAACGGCCGATGGGCCGACGTTCGTCATCGCGTCTGACCACACGCACGTCGACATGTGGTCGATGCTCGTCGTCGTCCGCGACCTGCTCGACGCGCTCGCGGAAGTGCACTCTGGGCAGCGGCCGACGATCATAGACGCCCCCGCGTTCGCCGAGCACACGCAGGCATTGTGCGACCGCCCGGCCGCGCCCGCCGAGATTCACGCGCGCTGGCGAGAACTCATCGACGCCGGCAACGGCGGCATGCCGGCCTTCCCGTTGCCGCTCGGCGCGCCCGCGCCGCAGCCCGAGCGGGTCGTGGTGCGCGACGTGCTCGACCACGACGGCCTCGTCGCGTTCTCAAACACCGCGAGGCAACGCGGGGGCTCGGCGCTCGCGCTGACCATCTCGGCCATGACGAGCACGACCCGGTCGCTGGCAGGCGTACCGCTGCGCGTGCTGTTCCCCGTGCACAGCCGGTACGAAGAGCGCTGGCACGATTCGGTCGGCTGGTTCATCACGAACTCGATTCTCGAGTCTGACGACGCCGACCCCGCCGCCTGCTCGGCCGCGATCAAGGAGTCGCTGCGCCTCGGCTCGCATCCGCTCGAAGAGGTCATGGCGCCCTGGGGCGGCATGCCCGAGGTGCCCGGCATGTTTGCGGTGTCGTGGCTCGACATGCGCCGCCTGCCGGTGTCGCTCGACCCGCAGGTGCTCGATGCGCAATACATTGGCGCCGGAATTCGCGCTGACGGCGTGATGATTTGGTTCATTACCGACCACGCCGGAATTCACCTGCGCTGCCGATTCCCCGACACACTCGAAGCCCGACAGAACGTCGGCGCCTGGCTCGACGATCTCGTCGCGCGCATGCGGAGCGCGGCCACGGTGGCGGTGTCGGCGTAGCAAGCTGGGAGCGCGTTACCCGCCAACGTAGGATCACCCGACGCGGGAAGACACCCGAGCGAGGGGGCGACATGGGCGACGTCAACGCGAACGACATCGTGGCGTTCCTCGTCGAGGTGGTCGCCTTTGTGAGCCTTGGCATCTGGGGCTGGCAGCTCGGCTCCGGCGGTCCGCTGTTGCACAAATGGATCGGCCTCGTCGCCGTGCTGGTGGTTGCCGTCGCCCTGAGGGCGCTCTTCGTCTCGCCACAATCGGTGTTCGACGTGCCCGCGCTCGAGGTCGTGCTGAGAATTGTCATTCTCGGCGCCGGGGTGGTCCCCTCGGCATTGTCACGAACCTCGGGTGGGGTATCGCCTTCGGCGTGATCGCCGCGGTGAACACGGCGCTCGTCTACTTTGGACCGTTCGCGCGGTGACGCCATGACCGAGCGGATGCGCCGGGCCGGCCTGGCGGCGCTGGGCCGCCCCGACACCTAACGCGCCGGAGCGACCCAACAGCGAGTCGGGCTAGGACTCGGGGACGGCCTCGCTCATAGCCGAAATCTGGAACGTCGCGCCGGTAGGGTCGGCGATCGTGGCGATGCGCCCGAAGGGCGAGTCGGTCGGCCCGTCAAGCACCTTGCCGCCGAGTTCCTGCACGCGGGCGATGGCCGCGTCGCTCGCCTCGACGCCAAAGTAGATGCGCCAGCCCGCGGCCTCGGCGGGCATAAAACCGGCAGCGTCGCAGAGACCCCAGGTTGCGCTGTCGGGCGTGCCGTTCGTCGCGTAGCGGAAGCCGTCACCCTCCATTGGCTCGCCCATCGGCACGAGGTTGGCGCCGAACACCTTCGTGTAGAACTCGCTCGACCGGTCGAACTCGAGGCTCATGTCTTCGAACCACACGGGGGATCCCGGGTTGCCGGTGAACTCGTAGCCGTCGATTGTGCCGGCACCCCAGAGTCCGATCGCGGCTCCGGTCGGATCGAGGATCACGGCAAAGCGACCCGCGTCGCCGGCATCGCCAGGCTCGACCACGACGGTGGCGCCGTGCTCGACCGCGGTCGCGACCCGCGCATCCACGTCGTCAACGGCGAGGTAGACGCCCCACGACGAGGGGAGTGGGTCGCCCGCCGGGCAGGTCATGCCGGCGACGTCCATGGCGCCACCGACAAGGGTCTCGCCGCTATAGACCATGTTGTAGTGGCCGAATTCCTCACCGGCGTCGTCGAAATGCCAACCGAACAGACCGGTGTAGAACTCCTTGGCGGCGGCCAAATCGGTCGAGCCGAGGTCGAGCCATGTCGAGGTGCCGAGTGCGCGAGCCATGATTCCTCCTGTGGGGTGCGACGCGGCGTCGGTGCCGCGCTCTGCTGCCCACTGTATGAACGTGGTGCGGGCGAAGTTTGTCCAAAAGTGCGGACATCCCACGCCTGGGCACTAATTGTGCACGTGTCGACACAGCACGGGCAGCGCCGACAGCAGCGGCACCTGCCCGGGAGTTGCGGCCGCGAAGCGAAGCGTCACCTCGCACGGCCCGGTGATTGGGCTCGGATGCACTGCGACCATCGGCCGCGCCGGTACGAGCTGCTCGGGTGCATCGCTGTGCGCCTCGACCGCGAACCCAAGCAAGTACGGTGCGCTCGGCGCCAGCGGCAGCGAGACCTCCGGGACTCCGGCGGCGAGCATTCCTGCGCTTGGCAGACCGATCGGCGCGGGCTGCGGGTACCAGCCGATCCAGACGCTGGCATCGCCGCGTGGGCTGAACTGCGCCGGCAACTCGAGCCGAACGCGGGCCGACGCCGGAGCATCCGGCACAAGCGCGAACGGCCTCGGCGGGCGATCCGCGACCTCGTCGGCGAGTCGGCGCAGTCGCGCCGGGGCGACGCCGACCGACTCCTTGAACCGGCGGCTGAAGCTCGAAAGCGAGTCGAAGCCGACCGCCGCCGCGATGTCGATCACGGGGTCGCGATCGGCGAGCAGCAGCCGTTTCGCCGCGTCGATGCGGAGGGCAGAGAGGTATTGCCCGGGACCAATTCCGGTGCGGGCGAGAAAGAGCCGTGAGAAGTGAAACGGGCTGTAACCGGCGTGGTCGGCAAGGTCGCGGGCCGTGAGCAATCCACGCCGCTCAATCGCGAACTCGACGGCAGCATCCACCGCGGCCAGGTGTGCGGCAGCTGCTTCGGTGGTCACGCGGAGAGTGTAGGGCATGCCTGTGGGAACCCTCGGTGACCGCGCGCGATCGCCGCTTGGCACGGCTGCACGCCACTGCGCGGTCTCGCCAACTACCGCGAGATTCTCTTGCTCACGTATCTGCGCGGGCCAAGCGGCATCATCGTCCCGCTCGCCGAACAACTCACACAGTAGGGCGGCGAGTAGCTACTCCTCGGTCATGCGCAACAGCATGGGCAGCGCGCGCGGCAGATCTTCGGCCAACACGGCGGGGTCATAACAGCTCGCGTTCGCGAGGCCCTCGGCGGCATAGCGCACGAGCAAGATGCGGTCGGGGTCGAGCCCATCGTTCGCGAGAAATTCCCGCCAGTAGAGGTTGTCTTCTTCCTCCAGAGCGTCGACGCCCTGGACATCGCCGAGGTGCATGCTGATGTCGGCGAAGTTCCCGAACTCCACCCGCAGCGTCGACTCCGGATCGCACAGGGCTCGCACGTACGCCCGGAGCGTCTTACCGGGGCGGTTCTCGGCGAGATCGACGTAGTCGCGCACACCCTGACGGATGTTGACGAGGTACTCCTCGAGTACAGCGAGGAGGAGCTCATTCTTGCTCGCGAAGTGGTGCAACAGGCCGCTCTTCGAGATGCCAGCGGTGGTCGCGACATGCTGCAGCGACATGGCCATGCCTCGCACCTTGAGCTCGTCTCGCGCTGCGGTCAGGATCTCTCGCCGCGTACGCTCGGAGTTACGTGTTGTTTCGCTCGTCACCGCTGCGTCACCACTTCAATCGTGCCGGTCTGCTCGTCGACCTCGAACTTGCGAGGGATCGTGCGCCAGGCACTGATGCCGGCGACCACGAGAATACCCGCCGCGACCAGTGCCGTGAACTGCATGCCACCGATGAACGCATGTTGCAGCTGCTCGACGAGGCCGGCGTTCGTGTCGCCGAGCGCCTCGAGTCCGCCCGCGAGCGACTCGGTGACCGCGTGCTGCGTGTCGCCCGGCAATTCGCCGAGGTCGGGCAGCCGCTGGCGGTAGCCAATGGTCATGATCGAGCCGAGGATCGCGATGCCGAGGGCAACGCCGAGCTCGTAGGCGGTCTCGGAGATCGCCGAGGCGGCGCCGGCGCGAGCTCGGGGGACTGAGCCGACCACCGCGTCCGTTGAGACGGTCGCGGCGAGCCCGATGCCGAAGCCGGCGATGACGAGCGCTGCGATGAGCACGACGTAGCCCTCGAGTCCCTCGGCGACGGCGATACCCGCGAGGCCGAGGGCGGCGCCGAGCAGGCCGATGCCGATGCTGCCACCCATGCCGAGGCGAGCCACGAACATGCCGACGAACACGACGACGATCATCGAGGCAACCATCGCCGGGAGCTCGACGAGCCCCGCCTGCAGCGGCTCCAGGCCGCGCACGAGCTGGAGGTATTGCGAGAAGAAGAACAGCAGCCCGCTGAGCGCGAAGATCGACAGGCCATTCGCGACGACCGCGCCGCGGAACGCGGGCACCTTGAAGAGCTCGAGGTCGAATAGCGGCGTTGCGAGGTGCCGCTGCCGGTGGATGAACCACCAGCCGCTCGCGAGCCCGACGACGAGCATCGCAATGGCGATCACGCCAAAGTCGCCGCTGAAGAGCCCCTTGATCGCGTAGATGATGGGCACGAGCGTCGTGATCGAGAGCACCGACGAGAGCACGTCGATCGAGTTCGCGGTCGGGTTCTTCGACTCGGGCAGCAGCCAGGCGCCGGCGATGACGAGCACGATCATGACGGGGATGTTGATGAGGAACACCGAGCCCCACCAGAAGTGCTCGAGCAGGAAGCCGCCGACGAGGGGGCCAAGGGCAGCGCCGCCGGCCGCACCGGCCGACCAGATGGCGATCGCGCGGGTGCGCTGCTTCGGCACGCGGAACATGTGCCGAATGATCGACAGTGTCGACGGCATGAGGGTCGCGCCGCTGAGGCCGAGCACCGCGCGGGCGGCAATGAGCACCTCGGCGGTCGGCGCGAACGCCGCAACCGCCGACGCGACGCCGAAGCCAAGCGCGCCGAGCAGCAGGAGTTTCTTGCGTCCGATGCGGTCGGCGACGTTCCCCATCGTGATGAGCAAGCCCGCGAGGGCGAACGAGTAGATGTCGCCGATCCAGAGCAGCTGGGTCGCGGTGGGATGCAGTGATTCGCTGAGCGACGGAACGGCCAGCGAGAGCACGGTGCCGTCGATTGCGAGCAGCGTCACGGCGAGCACGAGCACCGCGAGCGCGGCCCATTCGCGGGCGCCAGCACGGTGCTTGGGAGCTGACAATTCGAACATGCAGTCAATTCTACAGATCAAATGGTCGGTACGGAAGAGTGTGCGGTCGGGCCACGTCGAAATCGGGGCGGTTCGACCGTGCAATTCCGTGCCGAGAAGGATGCGCTACCGGGTGTCGAAGGCACCGGGCTCGCACGGTTCGATGCCGCATCTCGGGTCGATGCCGTAAGGCTCGGCGCGGACTTCGGCGACCAGTTCGACGTCCGAGTTAGTGACTCGGGCTGACTCACCGTGAGCGATGACTTCAGCGACATCCCGACTGCATGGGCGATTCCATATTGCAACTGGACCAGTGGTAGCTTCACTCCGGGCAGCATGGTCGTGCAGAACCGCAATCTGAGGTTTGCAGCGGTGCCTCAGCGCACGCTGCTTGCCGATCCTGAGGCGGCCTTGACTGAGGCATTCACGCACTGCGGCTCGCCGCGACGTATACATGCACCCTCATGAGTACAGTTGATGAACTATGACAAGACGCGGCCCTCGGGGCGATATTGATCAGCGGGTGATCCTCGACGCAGCGATGCGCGTTCTGAAACGCGAAGGCAGCATCAGCGCGGTGTCGTTGCGCATGGTTGCACGCGAGCTCGGGGTGGCGCCGAACGCCATCTATACCTATTTTCAGTCGATGAATGCGGTGTGGCACGAGGCAAAAGAGCGCCAGCTCGGCCTCGTGCTGCCCGCCGCGACGCCCGACACTGCATGCGGGCGCTGTGGTCTGCGCGGCCTGCTTGAAGGCATTGCAAAGACGCACTCGGGCGAGTTACTCGACCTCTTTCAACACCAGTCTCGGCTCGGCCAGGAGTCGTTCGAGTTCGCTGAGATGCTCCTGTCGTACGCGCAGACAGCCGGGGTGGCGCCCCGGTTCGCGCGCAACATCATCCTGATCTGGCTCTCGGGGCGCGCGTCGCTCGGGCGCCAGCGTCACCTCGAGAACGAGCGGCGCGAGCAGATGCGCCTCGAGCTCGGGGGCGGCTACCCGCTCGAGGCCGAGGCGAACTCGATTGCCGCCGATGACGACTTCGAGACCGAAATTACGATCCTGCTCAACGGCCTCGAGCTCTATTGCACCTGCGGCAACGACCCTGCCGGGCAGCTGACCGCGGCCGCGAACTAGGAGACGGGAACCGCGAGCCCCGTGATGAGGTCGTCGGGGTTCATCTCGGGCGTGGGCTCGGTGTCGTAGGCCTCCCAGAACGGCAGACCGGCGGTGAGCCCCTGCTGCTCGACCCACTGCATGAAGGCGCCCCACGAGTCGCCGAGCGAGTCGTAGCCGCCACGGTGCTTCGCGATGGCGGTGCGACCGGCCGGCAGTTCTGATGGAACGACCTCGTAGTCGCCGAACGTCACGGGTTCGTGCAGCGGCGCGGTGACCGGGAACCCAACCTCGAACGAGGCGGTCTCGGTCGGCACGTACTCGTGTCGTGCGAAGGCCGGTCCGACCGGCACAAACACGCCGGCCGAGATCGCCTCGCCGAGCGCGGTGAACGCCGGGTCCATGAACTGCGGCATCTCAGCCACCGGGTAGTCGGTGACCCGCACCACCACGGTGGGCGTGCCGGGAAAGTCGATGATGTCTTGCGAGTCGAGCTGTGACATGTGCTTCCTTCGTTCGCCTCGACGTCGGGTCGGGCGCCCGAACGCTTGGTGCTCGCGAGGCTACGCAGTCACCTTGAGAGAAACTCGACCGGCGCGGCTAAAACTCGACCTCGGCGCCCGCGATGATCGTGCGTTCGGGCGGGAGGTGCAGCACATGGGTGCGGTTCGCCGAACCGCGCTCGAGCCAGCGGAAAAGTTGTTTGCGCCACCGGGCCATCACTCGCGAGCGGCCGGGCTCGATGCGGAACACCGAGAGCACGTACATGGCGTCCTCCGGGGCGAAGTGCAACTCCGGCGAGTGGTCGATCGCCTGACGCAGCGCCCGCGGCACATCCTGGTAGTCGTTGAAGCCGATCCGATACAGCACCTGGACGATGCCGTCGTCGGGGTCGCCGAGCGGGGTGGTGACGATGCGGTCGGCGCGAGCCACATGGGGCACCGCGACGTGGACCATCGTGATGATCACGACGTGCTCGTGCACCACGCGATTGAACTTCACATTGCCGCGCAGTGCGAGCGGGACAGTCTCGGGGTTGCCGTGCGGGTAGACCGCGACACCAGGAACCCGCTGCACCGCATCCCGCCGCAGCCCACTCACGAACTCCGGCAGGGACCCCTCGAGCTTGGCACGGTTGCCGAACAGCACTTCGGCACCCCGGCGCCAGGTCAGCATGATCGTAATGAACACCGCCGCGATGGCGAGCGGCACCCAACCGCCCGAGGCAATCTTGATTGCGTTCGCGGCGAAGAGCAGCAACTCGAGGCCGCCGATGATCGCGCCGAGCAGCACCACCCGCCAGGTCGGCCACTGCCACACGGCGTGTGCGAGCAAGAGGAACAGCGAGAGTTCGAGCAGCATCGTGCCGGTCACCGAGAGCCCATAGGCGGCGGCGAGTTCGGTCGAACTCCGGAATGTCACGACGAGCAGCACGACGCCGACGAACAGCACCCAGTTCACGAGCGGTAGGTAGATCTGCCCCATGTGGTTCCGTGACGTGTGCTTGACGCGGAGACGTGGTAGCAACGAACGTCGCACCGCCTGCCGGGCCACCGAGAACGCCCCCGAGATCACCGCCTGCGAAGCGATCACCGTGGCGAGCGTCGCGAGGATAACGAGGGGGATGCGGCCCCACGCCGGCGCGAGGTGAAAGAACGGGTTTGATGCGGTCGAGGGGTCGGCGAGCAGCATGGCGCCCTGCCCGAAGTAATTGAGCAGAAGCGACGGCATGACGAGCGCGAACCAGGCGAGCACGATGGGGCGCCGGCCAAAGTGGCCGAGATCGGCGTAGAGCGCCTCGACGCCGGTGACGGCGAGCACGACCGCGCCGAGCGCAAAGAAGCCGATGAGTGGGTTCGCGAACACGAACTCGATCGCGTAGGTGGGGGAGACGGCGCGCAGGATGCTGAGATCTTCGCGGATGTGGGCCGCGCCGAGCAGCGCCAGCACGACGAACCACACGATCATGACGGGGCCGAACGCCCGACCGATCACCCCGGTGCCCCAGCGCTGCACCGCGAAGAGCACGGTGAGGATGACGAGCGCGAGCGGCACGATCCACGTGGTCAGTTGCGGGTTCACCGTCTCGAGGCCTTCGACCGCACTCAGCACCGAAATCGCGGGCGTGATGAATGAATCGCCGAAGAAGAGCGACGCCCCGACCACCGAGAGCACCAGGGCGGCCCTCGCGCGCCCCGTGCCGGTGCCGAGCTTGCGGTGAATGAGCGCGGCAAGCGACAGGATGCCGCCCTCGCCATCGTTGTCGGCGCGGAGGATGAACCCCGCGTAAGCCACCGACACGATGATGATGAGACACCACGTGATGAGCGAAATGATGCCGAGGATGTCGCGCTCGGTCGGCTGCACCGCCCCGTTATGCAGCGCAAAGATGGTCTGCAGCGAGTACAGGGGGCTCGTGCCGATGTCGCCGAACACGACTCCGAGTGCGGCGAGTGCGAGCGCAGACAATTTAGTGGGGCGAAGGGGGCCGCCAGGGGTTTTCACGAGCGACGATATTCCTCCTTTGTCGGGGCCGGCGCAAGTACCCGATCGAGATCGATGTGTCGGGCGGCACTAGGCTCGAGCATCATGGGTGACATCGCGTATCAACTGGTCGGTTCGGGCGCGCGAAAGCTCGTCTTCTTCCACGGACTCATGGGGCGCGGCCGTAACTTCGGCGCGATTGCCCGCAGCCTCGGCGACGAGTTCACGAGCCTGCTCGTCGACATGCCGAATCACGGCGAGTCGGCCTGGACAGAATCCTTCAGCTACCTCGACATGGCCGACGCGCTCGCGGAAGTGGTGCGCGATGAATTTGCGAGTTCGGATGGGAAGCCCGAGTCGGTCGCGCTCGTCGGCCACTCGATGGGTGGCAAGGCCGCGATGGTGCTCGCGCTGCGCCATCCGGAGCTGATCGAACGGCTCGCGGTTGTCGACATTGCACCCGGCGCATCCGGCAGCTCACCCGGCGGCTTCGAGCACCTGCTCACGAGCATGACCACGGTCGATTTGACCACCGTGACCCGCCGCAGCGACGCCGACGCGCAACTGCTCGACCGGATTCCCGACACCACGATTCGCCAGTTCCTGCTGCAAAACCTGCGTCCCGTGAGCGGAGGCAGCTACGCCTGGCAGCCCAACCTCGCGATGCTCACGGGTGCCCTCGATGAGATCCTCGGCTGGCCGGAGTTCGTGGCGCCGCCGTACACCGGCCCGGTCCTGTGGATCGCGGGGGAGAAGTCGAATTACATCCGCGAGGAAGACGACGCGCTGATGCGGGCGCTGTTCCCGCGCGTGCGCAAGGTGACGATTCGCGACTCGGGGCACTGGGTGCACTCGGAGCAGCCGGAGCGATTCCTTGCGACCCTGCGGTACTTCCTTGACCAGCCGAACCCGGAGCATCCGAGAGCGGGTTAGTGGCCCTCTGCAGCCTCGGGCTTCGCCGACTTGCCGAAGGGCAGCAGGTGCAGCACACCCACAATCGCGCTGCCGAGCACGAGGCCAAGCACGAACGAGCAGGCCGTGTTGATGAGCCAAGCGAGCGCGGCACCGACGCTAGGTACGGCCTCGCCAAAGCTCTCGAGGTGGTGCACGAACTCATACGGCGCGGTGACACCGAGCTCGGCGAGATTTACAAGCCAGAGGTGGCCGCCAACCCAGAGCATGGCAATGGTGCCGACCCAGGCGATGACGTCGAACACATGCGGCATGACGTTCGTCAGGCCGCGCCCGAACTTTGCCCGAGGTGCGCGACTCGACTTGCTCATCGCGAGCCCCACGTCGTCCAGCTTCACGAGGATCGCCACGGCGCCGTAGACCACCGCCGTCATGAGGATCGCGACGATCACCATGATCGCGAGCCGCGCCAAGAACGCTTGGTCGAGCACTTCGTTCATCGAGATCACCATGATCTCGGCGCTGAGGATGATGTCGGTGCGCGTCGCGCTCGCCACGATCGACTTCTCGTCACGGGTGGCCGTTGTGGTTTCGCCCGCCTCGCTGTGGCCACCCCAGAACTTCTCAATGAGCTTCTCGGCGCCCTCGAAACAGAGGTATGCGCCGCCGAGCATGAGCAGAGGCGGCAGCAGCATCGGCAAAAACTCGGCGAGCAACAGGGCGATGGGCAGGATGAGCAGTAGCTTGTTGAGGAGCGAGTTGCGTGCGATCTTCCAGATGATCGGCAGCTCGCGGGCCGGGCTCAGCCTAGCAACGTACTGCGGCGTCACCGCAGCGTCGTCGATCACGACGCCGGCTGCCTTCGCGGAGGCCTTGGCGGCCATGCCCGCGACGTCGTCGACGCTTGCCGCGGCTGCGCGGGCGAGCGCCGCGATGTCATCAAGGAGTGCAACGAGACCGATAGCCATCTGGATCCTTCGATAGAGAGGTGCGCTTACAGTAGTAGCGCGCTAGATCGACGTGCCGAGCGCCGCTAGCCTGCTGGCGGCTTCCTCGAGCACCTCGACGCGTTTGCTGAAGGCGAACCGCACCAGCGTCTCAACGCCAGTCGCGTCGCGGTAGAACACCGTCATTGGCACCGCGGCCACGCCGACGCGCTCGGGGAGTTTGCGGCAGAAGTCGATGGCCGAGGTCACGCCGAGGGGCCCGACGTCGGCGACGATGAAGTAGCCACCCTCGGGCACGTGCACGCGCATCCCGGTGACCTCAAGCGCCTCGACGAGGACGTCGCGTTGGCGCTGCAAGCTGTCGCGAATCTCGGCGATGCGCGTATCCGGCAGCCGCAGGCCCGCGGCGATGCCGCGCTGCATCGGCGCCGGGCCGACGAAAGTGAGGAACTGCTTCACGGTCGTGACTGCGGTGACGAGGTCGGGAGATGCACAGACCCAGCCGACCTTCCACCCGGTGGTGGCGAAGGTCTTGCCTCCCGACGAAATCAGGATGCTGCGCTCGCGCATGCCGGGCAGCATCGCGATCGGCGTGTGCTCCCGCCCGTCAAACGTCAGGTGTTCATAGACCTCGTCGGTGATGACGACGAGGTCGTGGCGCAGAGCGACGTCAGCGATCCGCTGCAGTTCCTCGCGGCCAAAGACATGCCCAGTTGGATTGTGCGGGGTGTTGAGCAGAATGACCTTGGTGCGCTCGGTCACCGCGGCCTCGAGCCGGGCGGGGTCGATCGTGAACTCGGGCGCCTCGAGCCGCACGGGCACCAGGGTGCCGCCAGCGAGCGTGATCGCCGCGTCGTAGACGTCGTAGAAGGGCTCGAACGCGATCACCTCGTCGCCGGGCTCGCAGAGCGCGAGCAGGCTCGCGCTCAATGCCTCGGTGGCGCCGACCGTCACAAGGATTTCGCTGGCGGGGTCGTACCGCAGCCCGTAATAGTGCTGCTGGTGCGCTGCGATGGCGTCGAGCAGTTCGGGCACGCCACGCCCGGGCGGGTATTGGTTGTCACCCGTTCGGATGCCCGCCACGGCCGCTTCGAGTACCTCGCGTGGCCCGTCGGTGTCGGGGAATCCCTGCCCGAGGTTGATCGCACCATGCTCGTGGGCGAGCCTCGACATTTCGGCGAAGATTGTCGTGCCGAAGCGGCGCATGCGTGAAATGAGTTCGGGCATTACGAAAGTGTATCGAGCGAGCGGCGTACTCAGCCGTTCGCCATTCGCGACTGTCAGACTGGCGCCATGGCTACCACTGCATTTGAGGGTTCCCCCGTCACGACGTCCGGCGAGCTGCCCGAGGTCGGCGCTGCAGCGCCCGACTTCACGCTGACCGGCACCGACCTCAGCGACGTCAAGCTGTCAGACTTCGCCGGCAAGCGCGTCGTGCTGAACGTGTTCCCGTCGGTTGACACCGGCGTCTGCGCCGCCTCCGTGCGTAAGTTCAACGAGATTGCCGCCGGACTCGACAACACGGTCGTCGTCACCGTCTCGCGCGACCTGCCGTTCGCGCTCGCCCGCTTCTGCGGCGCCGAGGGCATTGAGAACGTTGTCGCGACGAGCGCCTTCCGCTCGAGCTTTGGCGAAGACTACGGGGTCGTGCAGCAGGATGGCCCGCTCGCCGGCCTGCTCGCCCGCTCGGTCCTCATCATCAACGAGCAGGGCAAGGTCGCCTACACGCAGCTCGTGCCCGAGATCAAGCAGGAGCCGAACTACGACGAGGCGGTTGCCGCGCTGCAGTAGCGCGCCGCGATTCGCTAGTCCACCGGCGAGGCTATAGGCCAAGGAACGCGCGCATCGCATCGAGCTCGCGACCGGCCTGGGCCTCGCCGAGTGCGTACTGCTGCCGAAGCTTGCGCACGTTCGTCTCGCTGTTCGAAACGCCTAGGTTGGTGGGCGTGAAGAGGTAGGCGCGGCCCTCGGCCTCGAGGTCGAAGAGCTCGGCGCGGGTGTGGTTGTAGCGGCGCGGACGCTGCAGAATGCCGTTCACCATGGCGGGGTACTTGCGGAAGGTGCTTCGGTAGAAGCCCGTCACCTTCGCCGGCGGCTTGACGTAGTCACGAGGGCGGGTCATGACGACGAGGAATTTCTCGTAGCCGGCCGCCTTTGCAGCATCGATCGCGAAGCCGCCTGTCGGGCCAAGTGCGCCGTCGACAAAGACTTCGCCGTCAATCTCCACCGGTGGCATCAGCAGCGGGAGCGACGATGAAGCGCGCACCCGCACGAGCAGGTCGTACAGCTCGTGGATGTCGCTGCGAGACCAGTACTGGGCTCGACCGGAGCGCATCTCGAACGCCCCGACCGCGAAGTCGGCGGGGTTGGCGAGATAGGTGTCGTAGTCGTAGGGGAGCGCCTTGCCGGGCGCGGCGGTCTGCTCGTAGATGTACTCCGACGAGAAGAGTCCCTTGCCCTGCAACCAAGTGCGCATGTTGCCAAAGTTCGGGTCGGCCGCGAAGTCAACAAACGACTGGCGCGTGCGCCACTCGTCGCGCGAGAGATAGTTCGCGACGCAGCTCGAGCCCGCCGAAATGCCACCGACCCAGTCGAACCAGATGCCCTCGCGGATGAACATCGAGATCACGGCTGAGGTGTAACTTGCCCGCATCCCACCTCCCTCGATCACGAGCGCTGTGTCGTGGACATTCGACTTGAGCGGAGCGGAGTGGCGGCTGACGTCGGACATGTGTAAATCTTGGCACGGTCGGGCCGCACGAGAGGGGAACCGCATGGGCGAAGCGCAAAACCACCTGCGCGCCGTCGCGGCGGCCACCGCGACACAATTGCGCGCGGGTGGCGTCGCACCCGAGGCCCTGGGAGAGTTCGTCGCGCCACGGCGCCGACTCCTCGGAACCCGGCCCGCCCGTATCGAGCAAGTCGGGGAAGTCTGGCGCCTCGGCGTGCTGCTCCTGCGCGCGAGCGAGCCAGCAGAGTTCCTCGGTGCTGGGCCTAGCCTGCGCGCGCACGAGCCCCCGCCCATCCTCGGCTACACCTCAGAGTCGGCGCGCGAGCGCGACGAGCTGCGGCATGCGGCCATTCGCGGTGGCTTCGCCGAGGGCACCGTGGTGCACTACGCCTCGACACCGCTTGGCGTAATCGACGAGGCGAGCAACCCGGTGAGCCTGCGCCACGGCGCCGTCGTGGTTCGCTGGGCTGCGGCATGCTCGCTGCAGCAGGCAACGGAGTTGGAAAGTTACGTGCGCGAACGTGTTGACCTGATTGCAACGGCGAGGATGTAGCGCGCCGCGAGAAAAAGTGCCACGATTGACCATCGTGTCCACTTCAAGCCCTACTTTTGCACCGCATGTCGCTGAGCTCATGCGTAACGGAGAGCACCCGCTGGTCATGCAGATGGCCCGGTGCGTCGACAGTGAATCTGAACTCACTGACTTCCGGTTTGATGACGCCGACGAGCGCGCGGGCGAGGACGTCGCAACCGACCGCTCGGCCGCGTTGCAGAACAACGACGACGAGGAGACCTGGGAACGTCGCGTTCTCGAGCTCCTCGACGGCGGCTCCTACTACGGCTGGCGCGGCAGCCAAGCTTCGCAGCTGCGCAAGGCGCTCGAACCGCCGACCAGCCAGCTGCTGATCACCGACCAGCGCCTCATGGCCGTCGACGTGAACAACCTCGACGAGCCCGAGCTCGAGTGGCAGAGCGAGCGAGACAGCCTCAGCAAGGTCTTCAAGCGTTCGCGCTTCCTCGAGCCCGGCCGCATCGTCATCGTCTTCGGTGACGGCTCGGTGCTCGCGGTGCACGTCGGCATGCTCGGCGGCAAGGCAGCATCGAAGTGCGTCGCCGCCCTCGGCGCAGAATAGCGCCGAATTTGGGTTAGCTCATGGAGTTGCGGGTGCCCCGCAGGTCCATGAGCGCGACGAGGATCGCCAGCGCCGCGACCACGATAATCGCGGCGAAGCCGATGGCGAGGGCGTTGTCCCAGCCACTGGATGCGGCCATGCTGAACGCGATGCTCGTGATCACGGCAATGCCGATCGCAGTACCGATGCGCTGCCCGGTCTGCAGCACGCCACCGGCGCTGCCCGCATAACGCAGCGGCACGTCGGCGAGCGTGAGCGTCTGATTCGGCGAGACGATGAGACCCTGGCCGATGCCGGTGAGCGCGAGCGTGCCGAGCAGCCACCATTCGCTCACGCCCGCCGTGCCATGCAGGAGCGCGACGGCGATGCTCAGGCCAAGACCGAGCACGACGAGCAGCAAGCCCCAGAGCACCATGATCCGACCGATGCGTACGACGTAGCGCCCGGCGATCGGTGCGGTGATCGCGCCGGCCAGGGCAGCGGGGAGACCGACCATGCCGGCCGTCAAGGCGTCGTGCCCGAGGCCGCGCTGCATGTATTGCGCGACGAGCAACCAGATGCTCGTGTTGCCGACGAAGTAGAGCCCAATCAGCAGCGCGCCATTTGAAAACGAGCGGGTGCGGAACAGCTCCATGTCGACCATCGGCGTGCGCCCCTTGGCCCGATAGCGCAGCTCCCACCGAACCCAGAGCACGACGAGGCCTACGCCGAGCACGAGCGAGCTCCACACCCACCAGCCGAGCGCCGCCTCCATGAACGGCAGCATGACGAACAGCGTGCCGAAGGCGAGCAGCACCATACCGACCGGGTCGAAGTCCGAGCGGGTGCGCCGCACGAGGGATGCGTTCGCGTCGGTGATGACGGGGATCTCGTGTGTCGTCGCGCTCGGGTCGTCGATCGCGAGGGCCCGCCACGTTGACGCGGGCAGGTAGGCGCGGGCGGCGAAGATGCCGGCGATCGCAATGGGCACGTTGACAAGGAACGAGGCTCGCCAACCGATTTCCTCGCCGAAAATGGCGATGAGCCCGCCACCGAGAATTGGTCCGATTGCGACCGAGATGCCGACGATTCCGCCGAAGGCGCCGAAAGCACGACCGCGCAGCTCGCCCTGGAAGAACTGTTGAATGATGCCCGTGACCTGTGGGTTGAGCAGGCCCGAGCCGATGCCCATGATGACCCGCGCGAGGTTGAGCACCAGGATGTTCGGCGCGAGACCCGAACACAGAGCGCCGAGGCCGAACACGGCGAGGCCGAGCACGAACAATCGGCCGCGACCCCACACATCCCCGGCGCGACCCGAGGCGACCAGGAGCACGCCGAACACGAGCGCGTAGCCCGAAATCACCCACTGCAGGCCCGAGGTGCTCGCGTCGAGCGAATCACCGATGGCGGGCAGCGTTACGTTGACGATCGAAACGCTGAGCAGCGACATGAACGCGGGTACGAGAATCGTCGGCAGCAGCCGCCGCTGCTCGGCGCTGAATCCCGAACTCGCTGCTGCCATCTGCGCCGGTCCTTTCGGTGCGCGTCCGGTCGCGCACCGAGCCACTTCATCACGCGGCCGCTGAGCGCGTTCGGATCTGGGCGGCCGCAGTTGCCTGACGTAACACAAACCGCAACAGCTCGGGCGTGGGAATATGCTGATCGAATGACAGGACCCGCCGTCAATGACGCGGCACGCATTGCCCCTTCCCGCTCGGAGCGACTTGATCGTCTCCCGTTCACCGCCAAGCACGGTCGCCTGCTCTTCGGCAGCGGCGTCGGTTGGGCGCTCGACGCTATGGATGTCGGCCTCATCTCGTTCGTCATCGCTGCACTGATCGAGCAGCAGATTGTGACGACGGGCGAGGCGAGTTGGATCGCGTCGCTCGGCTTCGTCGGCATGGCTGTCGGCGCGACGCTTGGCGGGCTCATCGCCGACCGCATCGGCCGTCGCCAGGTGTTTGCCATCACACTGATCATCTACGGCTTGGCGACCGGTGCCTCGGCTTTGGCGAGCGGCGCGGCCCTGCTCATGGTGCTGCGCTTCTTCGTCGGGCTCGGGCTCGGCGCCGAACTGCCGGTCGCCTCGACGCTCGTGTCGGAGTTCGCGCCGAAGCGCATCCGCGGTCGACTCGTCGTCTGGCTCGAGGCGTTCTGGGCCGTCGGCTGGATCCTCGCGGCGCTCGTCGGTACCTTCGTCGTGGCGAGCGGCGAGCAAGGCTGGCGCTGGGCCCTCGCCCTCGGCATGGTGCCCGCCGCCTACGCGATTGTCGTGCGGATGGGCCTGCCGGAGTCGGTGCGGTTCCTCGAGGGCAGGGGCCGGGTCGACGAGGCCGAGCGCATTGTGCGCGAGTTCGAGGCCTCGGCCGAGACGCAGCAGACGCTGCAGCGCATCCGCGAAGCTGAGCAGCAGCCGCCGGCACGGGCGGATGCAGTCGACGAGTCCGATGCGGTGGAGCGGCCGCACATCTGGTCGCCTGCCCTGCGCCGCCGCACGATCGCCCTCTGGACGATCTGGTTCTGCATCAACCTGAGTTATTACGGGGCCTTCATCTGGATCCCGAGCTTGCTCGTCGCCGATGGGTTCACCCTCGTGAAGTCGTTCCAGTTCACGCTGATCATCACGCTCGCGCAGCTGCCGGGGTATGCGGTGGCCGCCTGGCTCATCGAGGTGTGGGGCCGACGCGGCACGCTCGCCGTGTTCCTCGCCGGCTCGGCCGTGGCCGCAGCCTTCTATGGACTCTCGGGTGGCTTTGGTGAGGGCTGGATCATCGCAGCGGGGTGCCTGCTCTCGTTCTTCAACCTCGGCGCCTGGGGCGCGCTCTACGCGATCGGACCGGAGCTCTACCCGACGAACATCCGGGGCACCGGCGCGGGTGCCGCAGCCGGGTTCGGGCGCATTGCGTCGATCATCGCGCCCCTGCTCGTGCCGGCGCTCGTCGCGGTCGGCGGCGGCAGCATCGTGCCCGTGTTCACCGTGTTCGCGATTGCGTTCGCGATTGCCGCGGGTGCGGCGCTCGTACTGCCCGAGCAGCGCGGCCGCGCGCTCGAGTGACTACGCTGAGGACATGACGTCTGACGCCGCTGCTGCTGGGTTGATGAGCCGTCGCGCGCTCGTGCGCACGACGGCCGTTGCGGGCGGGGGTGTCGCGCTCGCCGCGCTGCTCAGTGCGTGTGGTGAGTCGGGCGGCGCGGCCGGCGAGACCACCGCGCCGTTCACGGTGCCGGCGTCGGAGGTGCCGGTCGGCGGCGGCATCGTGCTTGCGCAGTACAAGGCGCTCGTGACGCAGCCAGTCGAGGGCGAGTTCCACGCGTTTTCGGCCGTGTGCACCCACAAGGGATGCGTGCTTTCGGATGTGCAGGGCGATCGCGCCCACTGCGGCTGCCACAACAGCTACTTCGATCTTGTGACGGGCGAGCCGGTAGCGGGGCCTGCGCTGGAGCCGCTGCCCGAGCTCACCGTGACGCAGGACGGCGACGAACTCAGCATCAGCTAAGCGAACGTCACGGCAGCGACATACACTCAGGCTTGTGACTGCTGCGGTTTCCCACGATGTACTTCAAGAACTTGCCGGCCACTTCGGCATTGCGACCGAGTTCACCGACTGGCTCGGTGAACATCGAGAGGTATCAGACGAAACGCTGATCTCGGTGCTCGGGGCACTCGACGTTGACGCCTCGTCCGACGACTTGGCGCGCACCGCCCTGGCCGAGCTGGCGAATCGCCGCTGGCGGCACGTGGTGCCACCGACCGTCGTGACGCGCGTCGGCGAGTCGACCGAGGTACTCGTCCACGTTCCTGATGGCGCGAGCGTGCAGCTCGCCGTCGAACTCGAAGAGGGTGGCCGCGTCGAGCTCGAGCAGCTCGATCACTTCGTTGCCCCGCACGAGGTCAACGGTCTCGCCGTGGGCGAGGCAAAGTTTGCCCTGCCCGCGCGCATCCCCGCCGGCTGGCACGAGGTCGTCGCGACCCTCGACGGCGCCGAGATTTCGCCCGAGGCGCGCGCCGTGCTCGATGTGAGCGCACGCCGTCAGCGCGGCGCAAGCGAGCCGATCATCGAGGCGCGCGGCACACTCATCAGCGCACCCGACGCGAGCAACTTCGACGTGCCCGAGCCAGTGTGGGGGCTCATGGCCCAGCTCTACCAGGCGCGCAGCTCGCGCTCGTGGGGGCTCGGTGACCTCGGTGACCTGCGCACACTCGGCGAGTGGAGCGCCGAGCATGACGGTGATTTCGTGCTCGTCAACCCGTTCCACGCGCCGTCGCCGGTCACGCCCCTCGAGCCCTCGCCCTACCTGCCGACGACGCGACGGTTCCTCGACCCGAGCCTCATCAGCATTGACGACCTCGTCGCCTCCGAGCCCGTCAGCCAGGAGGCCGGCCAGCGACTCGCCGAGCTCGCGATGTTCTGCCGACAGAACCACAATCGCGACGTCATCGACCGCGACGGCACCTGGCTCGCCAAGCGCGAGGCGCTCGGTCTGTGCTACGACGCGGCGCGACACGGTGACGAGGGGCGCTGGCACGACTTCGGCGCGTTCTGCGAACTCGAGGGGCAGGGGCTCATCGACTTCGCCACCTGGACGGTGCTCTGCGAGCAACTCGGTGGCAATTGGCGTGACTGGCCCGAAGAGTACCGCTCGCCGCGCGGTGAGGCCGTCGATATTTTCCGGCAGGAGCACGCCGAGCGAGTCGAGTTCTACTGCTGGGTACAGTTCGTGCTGCGCGACCAGGGTGCGGCCACGCAGCAGCGGCTGCGCGATGCTGGGATGCGCATCGGCGTCATGCATGACCTCGCGGTTGGCGTGCATCCCTCGGGTGCCGACGCATGGTCACTCGTCGACTCGCTCGCTCGGGGTGTGTCGGTCGGCGCGCCGCCGGACCAGTACAACCAGCTCGGCCAGAACTGGTCGCAGCCGCCGCTGCGTCCGGATGCGCTCGAGCGGCTCGGCTACGAGCCACTGCGTGACGTGCTGCGCGCGGCATTCGCCGGGGCGGGCGCGCTGCGCATCGACCACATCCTTGGCCTGTTCCGACTCTGGTGGGTGCCTGAGGGGCGCGACGCGAGTGAAGGCACGTACGTCAGCTATAACCACGAAGCGATGATCGGGGCGCTGCTGCTTGAGGCCGAGCGCGCTGGCGCGCTCGTGATAGGTGAAGACCTCGGTGTCGTGAGTGAACTCACGCGCGAGGTCATGGCCGAACGTCAGGTCTACGGCACACAGATCATGTGGTTCGAGTTCGAAGACGACGGCACCCCGAAGCGGCCAGAGCACTATCGACGCGAGTGTCTCGCTTCGGTGACGACGCACGACCTGCCGCCAACCGCGGGCTTCCTCGAGCTTCGTCACGTCGACATTCGCAACCAGCTCGGTCTGCTGACCCGCTCGGTCGAGGAGGAGCGCGCTGCTGAGCAGGAGCTTGTCGACGCGTACCGGCAGCAGCTTGTCGACGACGGCCTCGTCGGGGAAAACGCGAGCACCGAGGATCTCGTGCTCGGCCTGCACAAGCGCATGGCCGCATCCAGCGCGAAGCTGTTCGGCGTGTCGCTCGCGGACATGGCGGGGGATCGCCGACCGATTAATCAGCCCGGAACCTTCCGCGAATACCCGAATTGGACGCTGCCTTTGGCAGATGCCCACGGAACCGTACTGTTGCTTGACGAGATTCTTGGTAGCAATATCGCAACAAGTGTCGCGCAATCTGCCCAGCGCGGCGAGTGATGGACTAACGTAACCTGCGCCGAACGTTTGTTGAGAGTTCACTGCCTAATCGGTGTGAGTTTTCTCAATAGCTGTTCGGGGGTCGCTGCACGACGGCGTCTCCCACATCAGTCTCAACCGGTGTAGTTACGCAATGGCGCTTTCCAAATTTTTTGCTCAGGAGATTCCTTAACTATGCGATTTTGGCCTTTCTGGCCACGTCGCTTGCCTATCTCCTCGCGTCCTCCCTCCTGCATCCGCAAGAGGTGATGTACCCACCGAACACGGCCGGCGGCCGACCGATTCCACTCGACGTTCAGCAGGCGTACTTTGACGCACGAAACATCAACCCCGATGTTTCGGTCTGGCAGCGCTACCTCAACTGGCTCGGCAACCTCTTCACCGCGCCGTGGGAGGACAAGTTCGGCGTCACGACCGGCACTGACAAGAAGGCGCTCCCCGTCTTCCCCCAGGTCATCAGCCGCGTTGGCATCTCGCTTCGACTCGTCGTGCTCGGCACGCTCATCGGTGTCATCGGCGGCATCGTGCTCGGCGCCTGGACGGCCGTCAAACGCGGCAAGCTGAGCGACCGCACCGTGTCGTTCATCAGCTTCGTCGTACTCGCGCTGCCGACGCCCGTGATCATCCTCGTCCTGCAGGGCGCGACCATGGCGATGCGGGGCGCGACCGGCTTTGGCTTCCCCTCGGTGAACGCGATTGACCCGAACGCCGTGCCGGGCAGCTGGGACGACATTTCCTTCCAGATCCTCGCGCTCGTTCTGCCGACCATCGCACTCGCCCTCATGGGGGTCGCGAGCTACTCGCGCTACATGAAGGTGACGACGCTCGACGTGCTCGGCGCTGACTACCTCCGCACCGCCCGCGCGAAGGGCCTCACCAAGGGGCAGGCCATGCGCAAGCACGGCTTCCGCATGGCGCTGATTCCGATGGGGCAGTACTTCGCCTACGCGTTTGCGGGGGCTTTCTCCGGCTCATTCTTCGTGGAGCGTCTGTTCAACTGGCAAGGCATCGGCAACTGGGCACTCGTGCAGATGCAGATCGCCGACGTCAACGGCACCGCCGCCGTTGTGCTCTACACGGCGATCCTCACGCTCATCGCCGCCACGCTCGCTGACTTCATCCAAGCCGTGCTCGACCCGAGGATCCGGTGATACCCATGGCCCGTCGTAATCGCTCCAGCAACGGACCCTCGGGAGTCGGCGTCGCCGTTCCCGACGTCACCGCCACCGACTCTGAGACCGATGTCATCAACCTCGGTCAGTCCGACACTTCCGTTGGCGGCGTCTCCGAGCCGCTGACCCGCCGCGCTGCGGTCGGCCGCGCGACCCTCGTCTGGCGCCGCATGCGCCGCATGCCGTCGTTCTGGATCGGCGCTGGCGTGCTCGGCCTGCTCGTGCTCTGCGCGATCTTCCTGCCGATGGTGTACCAGTACACGCCGATCGAGTACGACTACGCGAACCAGCTCAAGGGCCCGAGCCAGTACCACTGGTTCGGCACGAACGCCCAGGGGCAGGATCTCTTCGCCCAGATCATGGCCGGCCTGCGCATCTCGCTCGTCGTGGGCTTCGGCACGGCCATCGTCGTGACGGTGCTCGCGACCTTCTTCGGCACGCTTGCCGGCTACTTCGGCGGCGCGCTTGACTGGGTTGTCGTCAACCTCATCAACTTCCTGCTCGTCGTGCCGGCCCTGCTCATGATGCTGCTGCTCAGCCCGATCCTGCAGGGCGCGCACTGGATTCTTATGGTGCCGCTGCTCGCGATCTTCTCGTGGATGCTCACGGCGCGTGTGCTTCGTGCGCTGACGCAGGGTGTCGTGAACATGGAGTACGTGCAGGCGGCGCGGTTCATGGGTGTGCCGCACCGCAAGATCATCATGCGCCACATCATCCCGAACATCTCGTCGTGGATGATCATCGACACCACGCTCGGCGTCGGTGGCGCGATCCTCGCCGAGACCGGCCTGTCGTTCCTGGGCTTTGGCATCCTGTACCCGAACTTCTCGCTCGGCTCGGTGCTGCAGGGCTACAACATTGCCTTCCCCCACACGTGGGTGCCGGCCGCGACCATCCTCGCGCTGCTCGTCATCTCGATCAATATGGTCGGCGAGGCGCTGCGCGACGCCCTTGACCCGACGAGCGGACGGGGCCACTAGACATGACAACGCAACCCATTCTCGAAGTTTCTGACCTCTCGGTCTCGTTCCCGAGCGAGGCGGGCGTCGTGCAGGCGGTGCGCAAGCTGAGCTACTCGGTGTACCCCGGCGAATCGCTTGCGATCGTGGGCGAGTCAGGCTCTGGTAAGTCGGTGTCGTCGCTCGCCGTCATGGGGCTACTGCCCGACTCTGCACGCATCTCCGGTTCCATCAAGCTTCAGGGCGAGGAGCTTCTGACGAAGACGGATGCGCAGCTGTCGAAGCTGCGCGGAAAGACCGTGTCGATGGTGTTCCAGGACCCGCTCTCGGCGCTGACGCCCGTGTACCGCATCGGCGAGCAGATCGCCGAGACCATCATGATTCACAAGGGTTCGTCGAAGGCCGACGCCGAGAAGCGCGCGGTCGAGCTGCTCGACGCCGTCGGCATCCCCAACGCCGCGCTGCGCGCGAAGTCGTACCCACACGAGTTCTCGGGCGGAATGCGCCAGCGCGCGATGATCGCGATGGCGATCGCGAACGACCCCGATCTGATCATCGCCGACGAACCGACGACGGCGCTCGACGTGACGATTCAGGCGCAGGTGATGGACCTGCTCGAGACGGCGTAGGAAGTGACGGGCGCAGCGACCGTGCTCATCACGCACGACCTTGGCGTCGTGAGCGGTTTCGCCGACCGCGTCATGGTCATGTATGCGGGCAAGGCCGTCGAGTTCGGCGACGTCGACTCGATCTACGCCGACCCGCGCATGCCCTACACGAAGGGTTTGCTCGCCTCGGTGCCGCGCATCGACGCGACCGAGAAGTCGCCGCTGACGCCGATCGAGGGCACGCCGCCCTCGCTCATCCGGCTGCCGCAGGGCTGCCCGTTCGCCGCGCGCTGCCCGATCGCGACCGAGCTGTGCCGCACCGTCGAACCCGACCTCGAACCGACGAACGTCGAGGGCAATTTCGCGGCGTGCCATCACAGCAACGAGTTGCGCGCGGGCGAGGAGATCTTCCCGCTGCCCGAGCTTGCCGAGACGCACATCCACACGCCGCGCGAGGAGCGCGACGTGGTGCTCGAACTCGACCAGCTGGAGCGCGTCTACCCGCTCACGAAGGGCGCGCTCGTGAAGCGCCGCGTGGGCGAGGTGCGCGCCGTCGACGGTGTGACCCTCGACCTGCGCGAGGGCGAGACGCTCGCGCTCGTGGGGGAGTCGGGCTCGGGCAAGACCACCACGATCATGGAAATCATGAAGCTCGACAAGCCGCAGGCGGGCTCGATTCGCATCGACGGCCGCGACGTCGGCACGTTGTCGCGCCGTGAGAAGCTCGACCTGCGCGCACAGATGGCCATGGTGTTCCAAGACCCGATGGCGTCGCTCGACCCGCGCATGCCGATCGGCGACATCCTGCGCGAGCCGATGGAAGTGCACAACTTCACGCGCGAGCAGATGGATGAGCGGGTCGACTGGCTGCTCAAGACGGTGGGCCTCCTCCCTGAGCAGGCCTCGCGTTACCCGAGCGAGTTCTCGGGCGGCCAGCGCCAGCGCGTCGGCATCGCGCGCGCCCTCGCGTGCGACCCGCGATTGCTCGTGCTCGACGAGCCGGTTTCGGCCCTCGACGTGTCGATTCAGGCCGGCGTCATTAATCTGCTCGACGACCTCAAGAATCGTCTCGGGCTCAGTTACTTCTTCGTGTCGCACGACCTCTCGGTGGTGCAGCACATCGCCGACCGGATCGCCGTGATGTACCTCGGCACGATCGTCGAGCTCGGCACGACCGAGGAAGTCTTCGGGGGCCAGGTGTCGCATCCGTACACCCGCGCCCTCCTCTCAGCCATCCCCATCCCCGACCCCAAGGTTGAGCGGGAACGGGAACGAATCGTGCTCACCGGTGACCTCCCGTCGCCGGCGGACACCCCAACCGGCTGCCGGTTCGTCAGCCGTTGCTACGTATATCAACACCTGCTCGGCGACGAGCAGCGCGCGAAATGCGATAGCGAGATGCCTCCGCTCGAAGCTCGGGGGGAGCGCGACCATGCCGTCGCGTGCTACTACCCCGAGTTGACCGCAGAGTACGAACCAATCCCCACGGAAATACCGACTGCGCTCTCTTAAGGAGGCACCATGAAGAAGCGGATGATCGGTGGCCTTGCTGCTCTTGCGGCGTTCAGCCTTGTGCTGAGCGGTTGTGCACGAGCGGACGAGGACCCGAACAGCACGAGCGACGGTGGCACGGAACACCTCGACATCACTGCGAACGAGATCAACCCCAAGGACTACGACGAGCTTGGCGAAGGCGGCACGCTGCGTCTGGGGAACAACGCCTACCCGGCGAACTTCAACACGGCCTCGAACGACGGTAACGAGGTCAACACCGTCGCGATCATGAATGCGGTGTACCCCAACCTGTACACCTACACGGCCGATGGTCAGATCGTCGCGAACGACCTCTACACCGAGAGCCTCGAGCTCACAAGCGAGAGCCCGATGACCATCACGGTGAAGCTCAAGGAGGGCATCACTTGGTCGGACGGCACGCCGCTCGACTGGACTTCGGTGAAGAACAGTGCTGACGCGATGGTGAACCCCGACTTCGACGTTGCGTCGCGCGAGGGCTGGGAGCTCATCGACTCGGTCGAGCAGGGCGACAACGAGTACACCGCGGTCATCACCCTCAAGGAGGGCGAGATCTACGCTGACTGGCAGGGCCTCGTTTCGGCCATGCCCGACGCGCTCGTCGAGTCGGCAGACATGTTCAACAGCGGCTGGGTTGAAAAGCCCCTCGTGACCGCCGGTCCCTACAAGATCGACAAGGCCGACGGTGCGAACAAGGTCGTCACGCTGGTGCCCGACGAGAACTGGAACGGCGACCGCAAGGCGCGCCTCGACCGCATCTCGTTCACGACCTATGAGGACCCGCAGGCGAGCGCCACGGCGTTCCAGGATGGTCAGCTCGACATGGTCGACGCCGGCACGCAGGCCGTGTACACCGTTGTTTCGCCGCAGGTTGAGTCGGGCGACTACGAGCTTCGCTCGGCCGCCGGCCCCGACTGGACCCACTTCACGCTGAACGGCAGCGAGGGCAACATCCTCGCCGACCAGAACCTGCGTCAGGCCTTCAACTACGCCATCGACCGCAAGAGCATCTTCCAGGCGCTCAACGGCACGATGCCGTACCCGGACGGCATGGCTGACGACCTGCTCGGCAACCACATGCTCGTGCAGAACCAGAACGGCTACGAGAACAACGCGGGCGACTACGGCACCGCCGACGTCGAGAAGGCGAAGGAACTCATCGAGACCTCTGGCTGGGAGATGGGCGACGACGGCTACTACGCGAAGGACGGCGAGACCCTCACCGTTCGCTACGTCTACAACGCCGGTTCGCAGACCAACGGCACCGTTGCGCCGATCGCGACCGAGAACCTGAAGGAGGCTGGCATCGAGCTCAAGATCGAGCAGGTGCCGCCGACCGACCTGTTCTCGAAGTACGTGATTCCTGGCGACTACGACGTCACGCTGTTTGGCTGGGCGGGTAACCCGTTCGTCACCTCGTCGGTGTCGATCTGGAAGTCCGACGGCGAGCAGAACTTCTCGGGCGTGGGCAACGACGAGCTCGACTCGACGCTCGACGAACTCAACGCGACGACCGACCCCGACCAGCAGATCACGCTGCTGAACGAGGCGGACCAGCAGTTGTGGGAGGTCGCCGGCAACCTGCCGCTGTTCCAGGCCTACGACTTCTTCGTCGCTGACCCGGACCTCGCGAACCTCGGCGCTCCGGGCTTCGCGTCGATCCCCGACTGGACGATGGTTGGCTTCGTCGAGGGCGCTGACAACCTGAGCTAATCCTCGCCACCGCTAACCCACCCGGGTCGCGTTTCACAAACAGTTGAGTGGTCGTTTTTTGTAGTTCTGACACCGTTAGAACTACAAAAAGCGACCACTCAACTGCGTGTTAGGGGATGCGGCGGCGGAGTTCGGCGACGAGCGTGCTGAAGGGGCCCGGCTCGAGATCCTCTTTCGTGAGGCGGATGTGGCGGGCGCCGGTGGCCGTGATGAGGCGCGAGCGGGTGAGATCGTCGCGCTGCTTCTGCTCGTCGCCGAAATGCTCGGCTCCGTCGTAGTCAAGGTAGGTGCGTGACGGCGGGTGACCGAGGTCCGGGCGCAGCACGCGACCGGTCCGTGTCACGAACTCGGGCTGCACCTCGAACTCTGGGATGCCGGCATCGACGAGCCGGCACCGCAGCTCGGTCTCCTTCGGCGATTCGACGCGCGGGCGCATCCGTTCGAGCACCTCCCGCAGCACCGTGATGCCAGGGGTGCGCTTCATCTGGCGCAGCGAGTCCCGCACCTCGTCCTCGGTTGCCATCGGCAGCTCGAGCGCGGTAATGCCGGGGTAGTTGGTCGAGCCAGTGAGCATCGCATCGGCCATCGCCGTGGCCTCGAGCGCCGTGAGGTCGCGGCAGGAGGTCAACAGCGCCAACAGCGGTGGCACCACGGGCAAGCCGAGGTGCTCGACTCGCTCGAACCGCGCATCCAAGATTCGCCGGGGCTTCAGCCCCGCGGTGCGGTCGCGGCCGTGCGACTTCGGGACGACAATTTCGGGGATGTGCTTGGCGGCGACCCAGCGGGACGGCATCGGCAGCCCCCAAATCGCGGCGGCGGTGAGGCCGCTGAACGCCTCGAACGGGCCCATTCGTGGCGCATACGCATGGCATTTTTGCAGCAGGGTCGACGTCGCCCCAATCGACCGCGTGCCACGAAACGGCCGCTGCCAGTACTGGCCGCGGAGCTGCCCCCACGACATGCCCTGCGCGAGTGCATCGACCACCGAAAACCCGTCAGGCGACAAGCCGGCAGGCACCACAATCCTTCGTTTCATGCGGCGCACGTTAGCCACCGCATCCGGCGCCCGCCCCCGTTATCCACACCCCCATCCGTTGAGTGGTCGGTTTTTGTAGTTTCCACAGACTGGAAACTACAAAAACCGACCACTCAACCGTTCAGGGAGGGGAGCAGTGGGGCGGGGCTAGGGTGGCGGGGTGGATGTTGTGATGGCGCGGCGGCGCCTGCGGTGGGAAATCGCGATCGTGCTGTCGCTGTCGTTGTTGCCGTCGGCGCTCTATGCCGTGCTCGACCTCGTCGAACTCGCGTTATCGACCACACCGGTGGCGGATGCGCAAACCACGTTGAACCCGCAGGTGTCCGACACCGCGATCCTCGACACACTCAACCGGGTGGTGCGCTTCTTCGCCGGCGTCGCGCCCGTCGCGCTCGTCGTCTGGCTGCTCTGGCAGCGCCACGAAACGGGGTTCCACCGACTCGGACTGAACTGGCGGGGGTGGGGCGACATCGGTCGCGGCGCGCTCCTCGCCGCGAGCGTCGGCATCCCGGGTCTCGCGCTCTACGCGGGGTCCCGGCTTGCGGGCTACACGCTTCAGGTCATCGCGGGTGACCCGACTTTCCAATGGGACTCCACCATCGCCCTCGTGCTCTCCGCGGCGCGCGCGGCGCTCATCGAGGAGGTCGTCGTGGTCGCGTATCTCGCGCTGCGGCTGCGCGCCCTCGGCTGGCGCCCCACCGCAATCGTCCTGGCAAGCGCACTTCTGCGCGGAAGCTATCACCTCTACCAGGGCATCCCAATGGCACTCGGCAACGTTGCGATGGGGCTGCTGTTCGCCACCATCTTCCTCTGGCTGCTCAATCGCAAGCGCGACGCGGGCGAGCCGAAGCGCAGCCGAGTGCTGCCCCTCGTCGTGGCGCACTTCATCCTCGACGCCGTTTCATTTCTTGGCTATCCGTTCGCGCTCGCGCTATTTCCACAGATTTTCTGAGCCCGACCCGGCGAATTCACTACGACCGCGTAGACTGAAGTGTCCGATTCAGGCACAACGAAAGTTCTCCGCGTATGACCGCATCTCCCGCCCGCCGACAGGATCTCCGAAACGTCGCCATCGTGGCACACGTTGACCACGGCAAGACCACGCTGGTTGACGCCATGCTGAAGCAGACCGGAACCTTCGGTGCACACTCCGCCCACGAGGGCGAAGAACGGGTGATGGACTCGAACGACCTCGAGCGCGAGAAGGGCATCACGATCCTCGCGAAGAACACGGCGATCCGCTACGACGGCAAGAACGCCGTCGACGGTCCCGTGACCATCAACGTTGTTGACACCCCCGGCCACGCCGACTTCGGTGGCGAGGTTGAGCGCGCGCTGTCGATGGTGGATGGTGTCGTCCTCCTCGTCGACGCGTCCGAGGGCCCGCTACCGCAGACCCGCTTCGTGCTCCGCAAGGCACTCGAGGCCCTGCTGCCCGTCATCCTCCTCGTGAACAAGACCGACCGCTCGGATGCGCGCATCGAGGAAGTCGTGGGGGAGTCCCAGGACCTCCTGCTCGGCCTCGCGAGCGACCTCGCCGACGACGTGCCCGACCTCGACATCGACTCGCTGCTCGAGTTGCCGGTGCTCTACGCCTCGGGCCGCGCCGGCGCCGCGTCGTACAACCAGCCCGCCAATGGCGAACTGCCAGACAACGACGACCTCGAGCCGCTGTTCGAAGCAATCCTCAAGAACATCCCGGCCCCGACGTTCGACCCCGAGGCGCCGCTCCAGGCGCACGTGACGAACCTCGACTCGTCGCCGTTCCTCGGGCGTCTCGCGCTCCTGCGCATCCACAACGGCACGCTGAAGAAGGGCGAGACCGTCGCTTGGGTACACGGTGACGAGACCCGCACGGTGCGCGTCACCGAGTTGCTCGAGACAAAGGGCCTCGACCGCGTGCCCGCGGAATCGGCTGCGCCCGGCGACATCGTCGCCATCGCGGGTATCGAAGACATCACCATCGGTGACACGATCGCCGACGCCAACGACGTTCGCCCGCTGCCGCAGATCTCGATCGACGAGCCGGCGATCTCGATGACCATCGGCACCAACAACTCGCCGCTCGTCGGCAAGGTGAAGGGCCACAAGCTCACGGCACGCATGCTGAAGGATCGCCTCGACCGCGAGCTCATCGGTAACGTGTCAATCCGCGTCGAGGACATCGGCCGCCCGGACGCGTGGGAGGTGCAGGGTCGAGGCGAGCTCCAGCTCGCGATCCTCATCGAGAACATGCGTCGCGAGGGCTTCGAGCTCACCGCGGGCAAGCCGCAGGTGGTCACCCGCCAGATCGACGGCAAGACCTACGAGCCCTTCGAGCACGCGACCATCGACGTGCCAGAGGAGCACCTCGGCGCGATCACACAGCTCATGGCCGCCCGCAAGGGCCGCATGGAGTCGATGGAGAACCACGGCTCGGGCTGGATCCGCATGGAGTTCACCGTGCCAGCCCGTGGCCTCATTGGTTTCCGCAGCGAGTTCATGACCATCACTCGCGGCACCGGCATCGTCAACTCGATTGCCGGCGAGTACGAGCCCTGGGCGGGCACGATCACGACCCGTACGAACGGCTCGATTGTTGCCGACCGCGCGGGCGTCGTGACCCCGTTCGCCATGATGGGCCTGCAGGAGCGCATGTCGTTCTTCGTTGAGCCGACCGACGAGGTGTACGAGGGCATGGTCGTTGGCGAGAACTCGCGCGCCGACGACATGGACGTCAACATCACGAAGGAAAAGAAGCTCACGAACATGCGCTCCTCGACGTCGGATGAGCTCGAGCGCCTTACGCCGTCGCGCCAGCTCACGCTCGAAGAGTCGCTCGAGTTCGCGCGCGAGGACGAGTGTGTCGAGGTGACGCCCGAGAAGGTGCGCATCCGCAAGATCAACCTCGACGCGAACACGCGTGCCCGGGCAACCGCGCGCGCAAAGCGCGGTGAGGCGTAGGCGGATGCGCCTGAAGCAGGTCGGCGAGCGCGTGCTCTCTTTCGCCGCGTACCTCGTGTTCGGTGTGGTCGCCGGTGCCATTGGCACCGTCGGCCACCGGGCTCGGCTCGAGCTGTGGGGGATCGACCTCTGGCTCGGCATCGTGGTCGCGTTGCTCGGAGTGCTCCTCGTCGCCGTCGGCCTGCGCATGTACCTCGAAGAACGCGCGTGGGTGCTCGCCTACGCAATTGGCGTCGTCGGCGCGGTTTTCATCTTGAGCATGTCCGGAGCCGAGCACTCAGTGCTCGTGCCGGCCAGTGCATCCGGATTCGGCGTCGGCGAAATCTGGACGTTCGGCTCGGCGATCGCCGCGTTCTCACCGGTGATTTGGCCGGATGTGCGGGGCGCCAAACGCGAGGCCGCCGTCCGCAAGGGATAGGCTGGAAGCAGTCCCATTCGAACCACACTCAAGGAGATTCGGTCGTGACGTACGTGATCGCGCTGCCCTGTGTCGATGTGAAGGACCGCGCCTGCGTGGATGAGTGTCCTGTCGACTGCATCTACGAGGGAGAGCGCTCGCTGTACATCCACCCCGACGAATGCGTCGACTGCGGTGCGTGCGAGCCGGTCTGCCCCGTCGAGGCCATCTACTACGAAGATGACCTCCCTGAAGAGTGGTCCGACTACTACCAGGCCAACGTCGACTTCTTCAACGAACTGGGTTCGCCCGGTGGCGCCGCGAAGCTCGGCCCGCAGTCGTTTGACGTGCCACTGATCGAGGCGCTTCCGCCGCAGGCTGAGGCCTAAGCGTGGGCCTCGGCGCGCTGCCCGAGTACCCCTGGGATCGACTCGCGCCGTACCGCGCCACCGCGGCTGAGCGCGCCGCAGCGGCAGGCGTTGATGTCGTTGACCTCACGGTCGGCTCACCCGTCGACCCGACGCCTCAGCGCATCCGCGACGCCCTCGCCGAGGCGACGGATGCGCACGGCTACCCGACGAGCGCGGGCAGCGCTGCGGCACGGGATGCCGTCGCCGAGTGGTTCGCGCGCGATCGAGGCGTGCCCGGGCTCACCCGTGACGAGGTGCTGCTCACCGTGGGCTCGAAAGAGTTCGTCGCGACCGCTGCGTTCTTCCTGGGCCTCGGCGAGCAGGATGCTGTGGTGCAGCCGGAGGTCGCGTACCCCACCTACGAGATGGGCGCGGTCTTTGCCGGTGCGCAACTCGTGCGCGCAGACGATCCCGCCCACTGGCCCGGCAACACGAAGCTCGTCTGGCTCAACTCGCCGGGCAACCCGAACGGCCGAGTGCTCGATGCTGGTCAGCTGCGCGAAGCCGTGGCACGCGCCCGGGAACTCGGCGCTGTCATCATCAACGACGAGTGCTACGCCGAGCTCGGCTGGGATGCCTGGGCCGACCGCCGCATCCCGTCGATTCTCGATCCCGAGGTCGTCGGCGGCGATCGCACGGGCGTGCTCGCCTGCTCGTCGCTCTCGAAGCGATCCAACCTTGCCGGCTACCGCGCCGCCTACGTCGCAGGCGACGCGGCGGTGCTTGCTCGGCTGCTCGTCGGTCGCAAACACGCCGGACTCATGGTGCCGACACCGGTGCAGCACGCGCTTGTGGCCGCGCTCGGCGACGAGGCGGATGCGCGCGAACAGTACCTGCGCTATCGGCACCGTCGCGAGGCACTGCGGCCGGCGGTGGAGGCGGCGGGCCTGCGCATCGACAATTCCGAGGCCGGTCTCTACCTCTGGGCGACCCGCGGCGAGGATTGCTGGCGTACTGTCGAGTGGTTCGCGCAGCTCGGCATCGTGATCGGCCCAGGCGAGTTCTACGGCGACGCCGGACGCCAGCACGTGCGCCTCACGCTGACGGCGTCAGACGAGGCCATCGCCGAGGCCGTTCGGCGCCTTGCCCACTCATCGTTGTAGTGAACGTCAATCACTTCCGGGCAATTGTTGTGCAACCCGTGAACACGGTGTCCGGGCGAGTAGGCTAGACGAGGCGCTGCCCGTTACGAGCGGCTTGTGCCACCTTGCCCCACCTATCCAGGAGGTTTTGTGAGCGAGCAGAACGCGAACCAGGATGCACCGAAGAACGTTGCAACCCTGAACTACCCCGGTGGCACCGCCGAGTTCCCAATCCTTGAAGCAACCGAAGGCCGCGACGCGATTGATGTGTCGACCTTCATGAAGCAGACCGGGTACACCGCCCTCGACTACGGCTTCGTCAACACGGCGTCGACGCAGTCGAACATCACCTACATTGACGGTGACAAGGGCATTTTGCGCTATCGCGGGTATCCCATCGAACAGCTGGCGAAGGGTTCGACCTTCCTCGAGGTCGCCTACCTGCTGATCTATGGCAATCTGCCGAGCGAAAGCGAATATCAGGACTTCGAGCAGCGCGTCACTCGCCACACGCTGCTTCACGAAGACCTCAAGATGCTCTTCGACGCGCTGCCGTTTAGCGCGCACCCGATGTCGGTGCTGTCGAGCGCCGTCGCGGCCCTCGCGACGTACTACGAGGACTCGCTGTCAGTGAAGGACCCCGAGGCGATCGAGATCAACACGATCCGCCTCCTCGCGAAGCTTCCTGTGATCGCGGCCTACGCGCACAAAAAGTCGGTCGGCCAGGCATTCATGTACCCCGACAACTCGCTCAGCTTTGTCGAGAACTTCCTCAAGCTCAACTTCGGCAACTACGCCGAGCCCTACGAGGTCAATCCGGTGCTGTCGCGCGCCCTCGACCGGCTGCTCATCCTGCACGCCGACCACGAGCAGAACGCGTCGACCTCGACTGTGCGCCTCGTCGGCTCGACTGAAGCGAACATCTACGCCTCGATTTCGGCCGGCATTTCGGCGCTCTACGGCCCCCTGCACGGTGGTGCGAACGAGGCCGTGCTGACGATGCTCGGCGAGATCCGCGACTCGGGCGACGGCGTCGCTCGCTTCGTGCAGCGAGTCAAGGACAAGGAAGACGGCGTGCGCCTCATGGGCTTCGGCCACCGGGTGTACAAGAGCTACGACCCGCGCGCGAAACTCGTCAAGGAGTCGGCCGACGAGGTGCTCGGGGCGCTCGGCGTCGCTGATCCGCTACTTGAGATTGCCATGGAGCTCGAGCAGGTCGCCCTCAACGACAGCTACTTCCAGGACCGTCGCCTGTACCCGAACGTCGACTTCTACACCGGCATTATCTATAAGGCGATGGGCTTCCCTACCCGGATGTTCACCCCGCTGTTCGCGATCGGTCGCCTGCCCGGGTGGATTGCCCAGTGGCGCGAGCAGAACCTCGACCCGAAGTCGAAGATCGGCCGCCCGCAGCAGCTCTACCTCGGCGAGACGGAGCGCGAGTACCCGCAGGGCCGCGACTTCATCACTCGCTAAGCAGCGCACGCAACAACGGCGCCCGACTCCCGAAGGAGTTGGCGCCGTTTCTGC
This sequence comes from Gulosibacter massiliensis, assembly GCF_900626105.1. NCBI lineage: Bacteria > Bacillati > Actinomycetota > Actinomycetes > Micrococcales > Microbacteriaceae > Gulosibacter > Gulosibacter massiliensis. The sequence continues at coordinate 564,376 of NZ_UYZX01000001.1, read as the reverse complement.
GTGTCGGGGCGCGCTGACCTAGTGCAGGGCCGCGTTGAGTTCGATGCCGGTACCGTCGCGCGAGACGACCTCGACGGCGCCCGAGAGCGAGTTGCGGCGGAACAGCAGATTGGGCGTGCCCGAGAGTTCGACGGCCTTCACCGTCGAGCCGTCGCCGAGGCGCACCTTCGTGCCGGCCGTCACATAGAGGCCGGCCTCGACGATGCAGTCGTCACCAATCGAAATGCCGACGCCTGAGTTCGCGCCGAGCAGCGACCGCTCGCCAACGCGAACGCGCTGCGTGCCGCCGCCGGAAAGCGTGCCCATGATCGAAGCGCCGCCGCCGATGTCGCTGCCCTCACCGACGACGACGCCCTGCGAGATCCGGCCCTCAACCATCGAGGTGCCGAGCGTGCCGGCGTTGAAATTGACGAAGCCCTCGTGCATGACGACGGTGCCGGGCGCGAGGTGGGCGCCGAGGCGCACGCGTCCGCCGTCGCCGATGCGCACGCCGTCGGGAATCACGTAGTCGAGCAGGCGGGGGAACTTGTCGACGGCATAGACCTGGATGCCCTCGCGGCGCAGGAGCGCGCGGCGCGAGGCCGCGAACTCGGGACTCGTCGGGCCGACATTCGTCCAGGCATTTGTCGGCAGGTGGCCGAAGATGCCGTCAAGGTTGAGTTCGTTCGGCCGCACAAGCAGCAGCGAGAGCAGGTGCAGGCGCAGGTAGGCGTCCTGCGTCGAGGCGACGGTGGCGTCGAGGTCGATTTCGACGACGACGGGCGTCTGGCGCACGCCGCGGCGCGCATCGACGCGTGCGGCGGCCTCGAGCTCGCGGGGCGCGATCGACCGGTCGCGGCTTGAGGGGATGCTGCCGAGTTGCGGGGCGGGGAACCAACAGTCGAGCATCTGCCCGGCTTCTGTCAGGGTTGCCAGGCCGTCGGCCCAGGCAAGACGTGCGGGGGCGTTCGAAGAATCGGTCATGCCATTAAGCCTACCGAGGTCGCACACTCGCAACGCCTTAGACTGGTGCGCATGCCCGCACTGACGACGGATGGATCCCTTGACCTGACCGCAGATGTCGTGGATCTCACGCAGACGATCTGCGATATCCCTTCGGAATCGGGTCGCGAGGCGACGCTCGCCGACACGCTCGAAGAGGCGTTGCGCCGGCTGTCGCACCTCCGGGTGCTGCGCCATGGCAACACGGTCATTGCCCGCACCGAGCTCGGACGGGCGCAGCGCGTCGCGATCGCGGGGCACATCGACACCGTGCCGATCAACAAGAATCTGCCGACGTCGTTCACGACGTTGAGCGAAGGTGAAGCGGCCTCGGCTGTTCCCGCCGCTAAACCAGGGGAGTACCTCGTCGGGCGTGGCACGGTCGACATGAAGGCCGGCGTCGCGGTGCAGCTTAAACTCGCGGCCGAGCTGCGTGAGCCGATCGCTGACATCACCTGGCTCTGGTACGACAACGAAGAGGTCGCCTCCGACGCGAACGGCCTCGGCAAGCTCGCGGCGACCCACCCCGAGCTGTTCGAGGCCGACTTCGCGATTCTCGGCGAGCCCACGAGCGCGCGCGTCGAGGGCGGCTGCAATGGCTCAATTCGTGCCGAGGTCGTGACTCGCGGCCGTCGCGCCCACTCAGCGCGCTGGTGGGTGGGGCACAACGCGATCCACGACGCGTCCGAGGTGCTTCGCCGCCTTGCCGAGTACGAGCCAGACGACGTGCCCGTCGAGGGCCTCACGTTCCGCGAGGGGCTCAACGCCGTCAGCATCACCGGAGGCATTGCCGGCAACGTCATTCCCGACGAGTGCCGTGTGCACGTCAATTACCGCTTCGCACCCGACAAGTCGCTCGATGAGGCCGAGGCACGCCTGGCTGAGGTGTTCGACGGTTTCGAACTCGAGTGCCTCGACCGCTCGCCGGCCGCGCGCCCAGGCCTGGATGCGCCCCTCGCGCTCTCGTTCCTCGCGAGCGTCGGCGGTGAGCCCGTGGCCAAGCAGGGGTGGACCGACGTCGCCCGCTTCAGCGCGCTCGGGGTACCCGCCGTGAATTATGGGCCGGGCGACCCGCAGAAGGCCCACGCCGACGACGAGCGCGTGCTCGTCGACGAAATTCGCGCGGTCGAGGCCGGCCTGCGCTCGTGGCTCACCGGCGCGAATGCGGAGGTCGTTGCTTGAGCATCCGTGCTGCACTGCCGACCTTACCCGCGCGCTACGTGTCGCCGGCGGTCGATCGCCGCGACTTCGAGATCACGAGAATCCCCGCTACCGGCCCCATCCTCAACTGGTGGCGCGGCGTGCCCGCATGGCTCAAGGTCGTGCTCATCTACGTCGCCTCGCGCGTGGTGACGACTCTCGTGATGCTCATCTACGCAAGCAACCAGGAGGAGACCTGGCAGACACCGTCAAACCCTAGTTACTTCACCTTCGCGAATATCTGGGACGGCGAGTGGTACTCCTACATCGCCTTCTCCGGGTATCCGACCGAGCTGCCAGTGAACGAGCAGGGGCTCGTCACCGAGAACGCGTGGGCGTTCATGCCGGTCTATCCGTTCCTCGTGCGCGGTATCTCGATCATGACGACGCTGCCGTTCGAGGTCTGCGCAGTGCTCGTGTCAGCCGTTGCGGGCCTGGGCGTCGCCCTCGGCTTCTTCAAGTTGCTGCGCCGATTCGTGAGCCAGAACGTGGCGATCTTCGCGGTGACGCTGCTCTGCATCGGGCCCGTCTCGCCGCTGTTCCAGGTGGCCTACGCCGAGAGCCTCCACCTCTGGATGCTCGTGACGCTGCTCAACCTGCTGGTCGAGCGGCGCTGGCTGCTGATGCTGCCGCTCGTCGCGATCGCCTCGTTCACCCGCCCCACGGGACTCGCGTGGGCGTTCACGTTATTCCTCTATATCCTCTACCGCTACTGGAACCGCTACCGAGCGCGGGTGGAGCGCTTCGACCGCCGGGAACAACAGCGCGCGTGGTTGGCGGCGATCTTCTCGGGCATTATGGGGCTTGCGTGGCTCATCGTCGCCGCTGTCGCAACGGGGCGCTTCGACGCGTATCTCGAGACCGAATTTGCGTGGCGCCGGCACTACACCGGCGGGGTACACACGCCCCCGTTCACTGCCTGGTTCTTTGGCGCCGACTTCTGGTTCGGGCCGGTGGTTGGCGCGCTGCTCGTCCTCGCCATCGTCGCGGTCATGATCATCTGGTTTGGCTCACGCACACTGAGCCGCTTCGGCATTGAGATTCGGCTGTGGGGCATCGCCTACTTCAGCTACATCTTCGCCGTGTTCTTTCCACAGTCGTCGACGTTTCGGCTCCTATTCCCGCTGTTCCCGGCCGCCGCGCCGCTTGCCCTGCCGCGATCTCCGCTCTATCGGGTACTCGTTTCGCTGGTCGCGTTCCTCTCGCAGGTACTCTGGCTGCACTGGATGTGGTTTGTCATCGGACGCGACTGGACCCCGCCGTAAACTGGCGAAATGGACCCCACCGCAACTCCCGCATCCACCGATACCGAGCGCTTTCGGGCCGCCCGCGACCTCCTCTTGCGCCACCGCACCGACGCGGCCGCCGCGCAGGCGGAGTTCGCCTGGCCCGAGGTGAGTGACGCCTTCAACTGGGCACACGACTGGTTCGATGTCATCGCCGACAATAACCACGACACCGCGCTTTGGATCGTCGAAGATGACGAATCTGAGGCGAAATACTCATTCGACATGCTGCGGCGGCGCTCAAATCAGGTCGCGCGCTGGCTGCTCGAGCTCGGGGTGCGCCCGGGCGAAGCCGTCATGCTCATGCTGGCGAACCGGGTCGAGCTGTGGGAATCAATGCTCGCCGTGCTGAAGCTCGGTGCCGTCGTCATGCCGACCGCGGTCGTGCTCGCCTCGGGTGACCTCGAGGACCGTGTGCAGCGCGGCGAGGCGAAGTGGGTCATCACCGACGAAGCCGACGCCGAGAAGTTTGACTGGTTCGAGGGCGACATCAAGGTCATCGCGGTGCCCAAGGCGCGGGGGCCCGAGCGTGTCGCGATCGGCATCAGCAACGACGTTGACCTGAACCGAGAGCGGCACGACTATTCGGCCTCCGAGGGCGTTTCGGATGCGCCGATCGAGCGGGGCGCGGGCGGCGACGCTCCGGCGCTCGCCTACTTTACGTCGGGCACGACTTCGAAGCCGAAGATCGTGATTCACTCGCACCGCTCGTACCCGATCGGCCACCTCAGCACAATGTATTGGATCGGCGTGCAGCCGGGCGACACGCACATGGTCATCTCGTCGCCGGGCTGGGCGAAGCATGCGTGGAGCGCGTTCTTCGGGCCGTGGATCGCCGAGGCCGCGATCTACGTCGACAATTACGCGAAGTTTGACCCCGACCAGCTGCTGCAGCATCTCGAGCGCGCGGGCGTGAACACCTTCTGCGCGCCGCCGACCGTTTGGCGCATGCTCATCAAGCACGGCCAGACGCAGCGGCCCTCGGGGCTGCGCGAGGTCATCTCGGCGGGCGAGCCGCTGAATCCCGAGGTGATCGCGCGCATCCGCGAATGGTGGGGTCTCGAGATCCGCGACGGCTACGGCCAGACCGAGATGACCGCGGCGATCGGCAACCCGCCCGGCTCGGTGGTGGCACCGGGCTCGATGGGCAAGGCCCTGCCGGGCATCCGCGCCGTGCTCGTCGACCAGCACACCGACGAGCGCATCCCCGACGACCGGATGCGCGTCGAGGGCGAGGTGTGCATCGACTTGACCGACGGCGGGCCGATCTCGATCATGTCGGGCTATTTCGGTAACGACAAGGCGACCGAGGATCGGCGCCGCGGCGGTGTGTTCCACACTGGCGACGTCGCGCAGCGCGACGATGCCGGCCGGCTCACGTTCGTGGGCCGCACCGACGACATCTTCAAGTCGAGCGACTACAAGGTCTCCCCGTTCGAGGTCGAGTCGGCGCTGATCGAGCACGAGTTCGTGGCCGAGGCTGCGGTGGTCGGCGCGCCCGACGACACCCGCCTCAACATCACGAAGGCGTACATCCAGCTCGCCCCGGGCCGCGAGCCGAGCGCCGACGTCGCCTTCGCGATTCTCAAGCACGCGCGCGAGTCGCTGCCGCCGTTCCTTCGCGCCCGCCGCATCGAGTTCTATGAGCTGCCGAAGACCGCAAGTGGCAAGATCCGCCGCGTCGAATTGCGCGACCGCGAGCAGCAGTTTGCGCGCCGCAACGAGCGCATCCCGAACGAGTATCGGGAGTCTGACTTCCCTGGCCTGAAGGGCTAGCGAGGCGGAAAACGGATGAGGGCGGGTGACAATTGCCACCCGCCCTCATGTACCAGCGGAATTACTTCGCGGCGTCGATGCGCTCGGCGACGTTCTTCCAGTTGACGATGTTCCAGAACGCCTTGACGTAGTCGGGCTTGACGTTGAGGTAGTCAAGGTAGAAGGCGTGCTCCCACATGTCGAGCATGAGCAGCGGTGTGACGCCGAATGGCACGTTGCCCTGCTGGTCGAAGAGCTGGAACGTCGAGACGTTGCCGGTTACGTTGTCGCGGCCGAGCACAGCCCAGCCCGAGCCCTGGATGCCGAGGGCAGCTGCGGTGAACTGCGCCTGGAACTTCTCGAGGCCACCGAACTCGGTGTCGAGCAGCTCCTTGGCCGAGCCAGCCGGCTCCTCGTAGTCGGGGGTGAGGTTGGTCCAGAAGATCGAGTGGTTGTTCACGCCGCCGGCGTTGAACGCGAGGTCCTTCTCGAGCTTGTTGATGTTCGCGAAGTCGCCCTTGTCGCGGGCGTCAGCGAGCTGCTCGAGAGCGGTGTTCGCGCCCTTCACATAGGTCGCGTGGTGCTTGTCGTGGTGCAGCTCCATGATCTTGCCCGAAATGTGGGGCTCGAGAGCGCTGTAGTCGTAAGGAAGGTCGGGAAGCGTGAACTCAGCCATTAGAAGGCATTTCCTTTCGTAGGGACGCGAAACACGATGTCGCGAGACAGAGTTAATCAACGGGTTTGCCGGATCAACTTCCTCGAGACTATCGCCTGCTTCTTGATGCAACCCGACCGGTCCGAAAATCATTCCCACGCATGGTTTATGACGCAAGTGAAGGCCATTCATCGGCGCCATTGCAGGGAAGTGGGATAATAGGAGTCGTCCCTACAACTACGGAAGGCAGAAGACTCATGGCTGCAATGAAGCCGCGCACTGGCGACGGACCAATGGAAGCGGTCCGCGAGGGCCGACTCATCATCGTACGGGTACCGCTGGAGGGTGGCGGCCGTTTGGTCGTGTCTGTCAACGACGACGAGGCGAAGGAGCTCGCCTCGGCACTGAGTGGCGCCGTCGAGAGCTAGGTTACTGACGAGAACGAGGGGCGCGCATCCAAGCGGATGCGTGCCCCTCGTTCGCGGTTCGGCTAGCGCCGGGCGGGGGTCGTGAGCTGCAGCACCCCACCGTCGAGGGGTAGCACCGAGCAAATGAGGTCGGGGTGGCGCCCGAACTCGCGAATCAGGGCGCGCAGGGAGTTCGTGACGGGGTCACGGCGCGCCGGGTCGGCGACGCGGCCCGAGTTGAGGGCGTTGAGGGCAAGGATGCTGCCGCCCGAGCGGATCACGCGCAGCGCGTGCTGCAGGTGTGCGGCGATGTGCTCGAGATCGCTCGCGATGAGCACGAGGTCATAGCTCGACTCGCTCATGCGGGGGAGTACCACGCGCGGGTCGCCGCTGATATTGCGGATCCAGGCCGGAGCGTGCCCCGCTTGGAGCAGTGAGCGCCGCTCCTGATCGAGCCGTTCGGCATCGTCGTCGATCGATGTGACGGTGGCCTCGGGGGCGCCGCGGTGAAACGCGCAACTCGCCTGCCCCGAAGTCGTGCCGATCTGCATGATCTGCGTCGCACTCGTTGCTGCCGCGAGAAAGGCGAGATGGCTGCCGAGAGTTGGGCTGAGTGCGGGGAGCCCCTCCGCCTGCGCATAGCGACGGGCCGCGAGCTGCGCCTTGGACTCGACTGATTGTTCGTCGAGATAGCGCCTTGCCAGTTCGAATTCGGCCATTGCACCAGGCTACCCTGAAGGGTATGGGCGGATTGACTTTCGAGAAACTTCTCGTGATCGCGGTCATCGCCATGTTCATTTTCGGCCCCGATCGGCTGCCCGGCCTGGCACAGAGCGCGGCGAACCTCGTGAAGCGGGCGCGCCACTGGGTGGACGACACGAAGCAGCGCGTGTCGGACGAAATGGGCACGGACTTCACCGAGGAAGACTGGCGCAAGCTCGACCCACGCCAGTACGATCCTCGTCGCATCGTGCGCGATGCCTGGAACGACGCTGGGCCAACGGCGAGTTCTGGCGCGACGGCGGGCGCCGCGACGGCGGTCGCCGTCGGCACCGCGAGTACCGCAACCGCCGACTCGGCTCCGAGTTGGGCGTCGTCGCTCGGCGCATCCGCGGCCGCTGAACACCTCGTGCCCGGCATGGCACCGTTCGACACCGAGGCGACGTAGCCGCGGCTTAGCTGGGCCGTAGGCCGAGCGAGCGCCCCGCGAGTCCGCGCGGTCGGATCGCGAGGGCCCGCGCCGCCGCCCGCAATGCGACAGCCGCTGGGTCGTCGGGATGCGCGAGCACGATCGGCGTGCCCGCGTCGCCGTCTGTGCGGAGCACCGTCGAGATCGGCACCTGCGTGAGCAGCGGGGCGTCGAGGCGCGACGCGACCTCCTGCCCGCCGCCGGCGCCGAAGAGGTCGAGCGTCTCGCCATTCGGCAGGGTGGCGGGGGAGAGCGTCTCGATGACGCCAACCACGCGCTGGCCGGTCTTCGCGGCGAGCGCCCCAGAGCGCCACGCGACGTCGGCGGCGGCCGGTTGCGGCGTGGTAACCACGACGACTTCGCTGCCTGGCAACAGCTGTGAGAGCGAGATTGCGACATCGCCGGTGCCCGGTGGCAGGTCGAGCAAGAGCACATCAAGCTCGCCGAAGAAGACGTCGCGCAGAAATTGCTCGAGCGTGCGGTGGAGCATCGGCCCGCGCCAGGCGACGATCTCGTCGGGGTCGGGGAGGAACATCCCGATCGACACCGCCTTCACGTCGTGCGCGACGGGCGGCAGCATCAGCTCGCCGACCTGCGTGGGCTGCGTGCCGGACGCCATGCCGAGCAGGCCCGGAATCGAGAAGCCGTAGACATCGGCGTCGACGATGCCGACGGCGAGCCCGTCAGCGGCCATCGCGGCGCCGAGGTTCGCAGTGACGGTGGATTTGCCGACGCCACCCTTGCCACTTGAGACTGCGATCACCCGCGTGAGCGAGTCCTTGCCGAACGGATGCGTCTTCGGCCGCGAGCCGCGCAGTCGCGCCGTCAGCGCATCCCGCTGCTCGCGGGTCATGACGCCGACGCTGAGGTCGTACGGGTCGGTGCCGATCGCGCGCTCGATGGCGGCCCGCACGTCGCGCTCGATTTGGGATGCGGCGGGGCAGCCGACGATCGTGAGGCGGAGGTCTATGTGGGCAGGTGCGCCGGACACGGCGGTGACGGCGCCGATCATGTCGAGCTCGGTAAGGGGTCGCCGCAGCTCCGGGTCGATCACGTGCGCGAGCTCGGCGAGAATCCTCGCTGCGCGCGCGTCAGCCATGCTTCGGTGCGCCTCGGCGGTCGGCGGGTGCCTCGGCGTCGACGTCCTCGTCGCCGAGCTCCTCGATGTCCTCGAGCAGGGCGCGGATCTCGGCGCGGATAAAGTCCTTCGACGCGAGCTCGTTCATGAGCATCCGGAGGGCCACGACCTCGCGCGTGAGGTACTCGAGATCGGCGGTGTTGCGCTCGGCGCGTTGGCGGTCTTGCTCGATCTGCACGCGGTCGCGGTCGTCCTGACGATTCTGCGCGAGGAGGAGCATCGGGGCAGCGTAGGACGCCTGCAGCGACAGCGCGAGGGTCAGGGCGATGAAGCCGAGATCGGCGGAGTCGAAGCGCCAGGCGTCGGGCGCGAGCGAGTTCCAGGCGATCCAAGTGGCGACGAACAGCGTGAGGATGATGAGGAACGCGGGCGTGCCCATACCGCGGGCGACGGCCTCCATGATGCGGCCGATCAGGTCGCCCTTCGGCTGTTCCTTCTGCTTGCCCCGGTCGCGCGCCTGCTTGCGGTCGCGCCGGGAGGTCTTGGCCGTTTTCGGGACACTCAGGAGGTCGTCATTGCGGTCGATTTCAGCCACGGTCACCTCCCGGCGGTCGGCCGGTGCCGCCGTGGCGCTGACGCACTTCGGTGGCAACGGGGGTGGGGTTTGGATGCTTCGGCAGGGTGATCGCGGCGGTGACCGGGCCGAGGTCGTCGCCATCGTCGGCGGAGGCCTTGGCGCGCCAGTCGTCGGGGAGGATGTGGTCGAGCACGTCGTCGACGGTGATCACGCCGACAAGGCGGTCGTCGTCGTCCACGACGGGGAGCGCGACGAGGTCGTAGCGGGCGAGCGAGCGCACCACGTCGATGTCACGGGTCGAGGTGTGGGCCGGCTCGACGCGATTGTCGAGTATCGACCCGACGCGCTCGTGCGGCGGGTAGCGCAAGAGGCGCTGGAAGTGCACGAGGCCGAGGTAGCGGCCGGTCGGCGGCTCGTACGGCGACGCCGTCACGAACACCGCGGTGGCGAGCGCCGGGGCGATCTCGCTGCGGCGGATGAGCACGAGCGCCTCGGCGATCGTCGTGTCGGCCGAGACGATGATCGGGTCGGTCGTCATGAGGCCACCGGCCGTGTTCGGCTCGAACTCGAGGAGCATGCGCACGTCCTCGGCCTCCTCCGGCTCCATGAGCTCGAGGAGGGCGGCGGACTGCGCCGAGTCGAGGCGGCCGATGAGGTCAGCCGCGTCGTCCGGTTGCATCTGGTCGAGGACGTCGGCAGCGCGCTCCTGGTCGAAGTGCTCGATGATGACGAGCTGGTCGTCCTCGTGCATCTCCTCGAGCACATCCGCGAGCCGCTCATCCGGCATCTCTTCCACGACCGCGAGGCGACGGCTCTCGGGCAACTCGAGCAGCGCATCCGCGAGGTCGCTCGGCTCCATTTCCGAGTGTGCCGTGAGGAACTGCGTGGCCTGGGCCTCGTCGCCGGGCTCGATGTCGAGCTCGATCTCGTCCCAGTCGGCGTAGCGCGTCGGCGCCTTGCCGAAGGTGAACTTCGAGGTGCGGGGGAGGCGCAGGTAGAGCTGGCCGATCGACCACTCGCCGGCGTCGTCCTCCTCGATCGCGACGTCTTCGATCGTCGCGCGAATCTTCTTTTCGCCCAGCGAGACCGTGCGGTCGAGTAGGTCCGCGAGCACGCGCACCTCTTCGCCGCGCTGCTCGAACGTGCGGGTGTCGACCTCGTCCCACTCGACGATGAGCTGGGCGGAGCCGATGGCGGTGACGAGCTGCATCGGCACGAACACGAGGCGGCGCGAACCTGCCGCCTCGACGAGCAGGCCGTTGACGTGGGGTGCGTGCTCGGAGCGGTAATTCACGATGACGTCGCGAAGGCGCCCCACGCGGTCACCGTCGGGATTAAATACCGGGGTGTTGGCGAGGCGCGCGACAAAAACCTTCGATGCACTCACTCGCACAATGCTAGTGGTCTCCCAGAATCTTCTCCGGGTGTGGCGCGATAGTTTTTATATGACATCTCCCGCACCCGGCCTCAACTCGCAATTCCCGACGCTCCCGCAGGGGCGCACCGTCGGGTCATACCAGACCTACGAGGCGGCCAAGCAGGCCGTCGATCTCCTCGTCGCGAACGAGGGCTTCACCGTGCAGGCGATTTCGATCGTCGGCAGCGACCTCCGCTCGGTCGAGCGGGTAACCGGCCGCATGAGCGTCGGCCGCGCCGCGCTCAACGGCGCCATGACGGGTGTGATGATCGGCCTGTTCATGTCGCTCATGTGGATGATCGTGTACCCGATCACGAGCTTCCTCGTGCTCTTCGGCATCTTGCTGCTCTCGATCGCGTTCGGCGTGATCTGGGCGCTCATCATCTATGCGATGACGCCGAACAAGCGCGAGTTCACCTCGGTGATGCAACTCACCGCGGGCAGCTTCGACCTCGTCGTGCCGAACGAGCTCGCGAACGACGCCGCGAGCATCCTGCGCAGCGGGCACGCGCCCGGGCAGCACGGCGGCTGGGGGCAGCAGGGGCAGCAGGGGCAGGAGCACGGCCAGCAGCCGGAGCAGCCGCAGTGGCCGGGGCAGTCTGGCCCGGCGGGCCAGGGGGAGCAGCCGGGGCAGCAGGCCGCGCCGCAGCAGCCCGGCAACGCGCCGCAGCCGCAGCAGTCCGGGCAGCCCGGCGCGGGAGGCGAGGATGCGCCGAAGCCGGCCGCGCCCGCGGGCCCGCCGAAGACGTATGGCGAAATGCAGGACGAGCTGCGGCGTAAGCAGGAGCGCGGCGAAGCCTAGGTGCATCCGCTACCGCGCGGCGCGAGGGGACTCGTGCCGCGCGGTTTTTCCTCGGCGAAAAGTACTTGATCTGACGTAGTACGTGTGGCAAAGTAACTACTACGTCAGACATAGGAGCACATCATGATCAGCGCCGACGTGATTCGCGGATACGTGGACGTCCTCGTGCTCGAATCACTCCTCGACGAGCCTTCCTACGGCTACGCGATCTCGAAGCGCATCGAGCAATTGGCCCATGGTGAGTACGAGCTCAAGGAGACGACGCTCTACTCGGCGCTGCGCCGACTCGAGAAGAGCGGGGCAATCGCCTCGTTCAAGGGCTCCGAAACGCACGGCCGCGCCCGCACCTACTACCGCTTGACCGGGGCGGGGGTGCGCACCTACCGCGACAAGGTCGACGAGTGGTATCGGACCGTCGACCTCATCCGCCGCTTCATCCGCGACATTCCAGAAACCGATGCATCCAGCCAGCAACAGGGGGCTTAGTCATGGACGCCATCACTACCTACATTGACCACATGTTTCGTGGGCTGCCGCGGAACGCGGAAGTGCTGCGGGCGCGGGGCGAACTCGAGCAGATGAGCCTCGACCGCTTTCACGAGTTGCGCGCCGAGGGCGTGAGCGAGAACGAGGCGGTGGGCCGGGTCATCGCGCAGTTCGGCAACCTCGTGGAAATCGCCGACGACCTCGGCATTCGCGAGCAGCTCGGTGCGGCGGTCGACCCGACGCAGCTTGCGTTTGTCGACCGCGCGGAGGGCGAGGCGCTGCTGCGCAGCCGGGGCCGCATGGCGTGGCTAATTGCCGGCGGCGTCGCAGTGATCATGGCGGGTCTATGCCTCACGGTGCTGCTCGAGGGTCGCGACCTGGCCGTGTCGCCCCTGAGCGGCGGGATGTTCCTCGTCACGGTCGCGATCGCCGTCGGGCTCTTTGTGCTTGGTGGCCTGCAGGCGGCCCAGTTCAAGCACCTCGAATCACGGCGCGTGCAGCTCGAAGAACCCTACGAGCAGGAGCTGCGTGGCCGGATGCGCGCGGGGCAGTCGGCGTTCGTGACGCAGCTCGTCGGCGGCATCGTCATCATCATCCTCGGCGTGGCCGCGACCGCCACGCTCGACGGGATGGGGTTCGGCGACGGCAGCGCGGTGTGCATCCTCGTCGGCGTGGCCATTGGCGTCGCGCTGATCCTGCACGGGGCCGTGCGCCGCAGCACGTTCTCGAAGCTGCTCGGCGAGGGCAAGTTCGAGCTGGTCTCGGACGAGCAGCAGAAGTCGAACTCGCTCATCTCGCGTATCGCGGGCCCGTACTGGCTGTTGGCGGTTGCGGTCTTCCTCGTGTGGAGCTTCGGCTGGAATGCCTGGCAGCAATCGTGGCTCGTGTGGCCGGTCGCGGGCATCCTCTTCGCCTTCGTCGCGGCCCTCGTCCACTCGATCCGCAACACCTCCGACGCCTAACAGAACACAGTTGAGTGGTCAGTTTTTGTCGTTCTGGCAGCGCCAGAACTACAAAAACTGACCACTCAACTGTGTTCTGGGGTTAGCGGTGGGCGGCGAGCCACGCCTCGACGTCGTCGGCCGAGCGGGGGATGCCGGCCGACAGGTTCTCGGCACCGGTCTCGGTCACGACGATGTCGTCCTCGATGCGGACGCCGATGCCGCGCAGCTCCTCGGGCACCGTGAGGTCGCCTGGGTGGAAGTAGAGGCCCGGCTCGATCGTGAACACGTTGCCCGGCTCGAGGATGCCATCGAGGTACATCTCGCGGCGTGCCTGGGCGCAGTCGTGCACGTCGAGGCCGAGGTGGTGGCTGGTGCCGTGCACCATGTAGCGGCGGTGCGGCTGGTGCTCGGGCTTGAGCGCCTCGTCGAGCGACATCGGCAGAATCTCGCCCCAAGCATCCAGCGACTTCGCGATGGAGGCGAGCGCAGTCTCATGCACCTCTCGGAATGTGATGCCGGGCTTGACGATGGCGAACGCGTCGTCGGCCGCCTTGAGTACGGCCTCGTAGACGCGCCGCTGTACCGTCGTGAAGGCGCCGTCGATCGGCATGGTGCGGGTGACATCGGCGGTGTAGTACGAGTCGACCTCGACGCCGGCGTCGACGAGAATCAGGTCGCCCGGCAACACAGGGCCGTCGTTCGTCGACCAGTGTAGGTAGCAGGCGTGCGGGCCCGCGGCAGCGATGGTCGAATAGCCGAGGTCATTGCCTTCGAGGCGTGCCCGGGCCGTGAACGCGCCCTCGACGACGCGTTCGCCTCGAGGATGCTCGGTCGCGCGAGGCAGCGCTCGCAGGATTTCGTCGAAGCCGTTCGAGGTCGCAGCGACGGCGTCGCGCAGCTGCTGCACTTCCCACTCGTCTTTGACGAGGCGCAGCTCGCTGAGCTCTTGGGCGAGCTGCGGGTCAGCCTCGCTCACATCGCCGCGGGTAGCCGAGAACTCACCGAGGTCGCGGGTCGCGATGTCGAGGTGGGCGCTGACCTGCTCGAGGCTCGGGCGGGGGCCGGTCCAGAACTCGCCGATGCTTGGGTTCGCGTAGAACTCGTCGGTGTCACGGCCCGCGGCCTTGCGGAAGAACAGCGTGACGTCGTGGCCATCGGCGGTCGGCTCAAACACGAGCAGCGAGCCCGGCACCGTCGCCGAACCCCAGCCGGTCAGGTGCGCGAACGCTGAGTGCGCGCGGTAGGCGTAGTCGTCGTCGTTCGAGCGCACCTTCGTGTCGCCCGCGGCGATGACGAGGCGCTCGCCGTGATGCAGCGCTGAAATGGCGTCGCGGCGGGCCTTGGCGTACGGAGCTACCTCGGAGCGAGGGGTCGGCTCGTCCTGACGGGCCTCCCAGCCCTGCGAAATGTAGTCGCGGAAGAAGGTCGAACCTGGAGTTGTGCTGCGGTTCGCGTTCTTGACCTGTGCGTCGCCTTCTTCGGCGGTGCGGTCGTGGTTGCTCGTGGCGGTTTCACTCATACCCCCATTCTCCCACTGGGGGTTGAGTGGTCGTTTCTTGTAGTTCTGGCACCGCCAGAACTACAAGAAACGACCACTCAACCCCCTCGTTAGGAGGCGGGGGAGAGTTCGGCGAAGACGGGGCGGTGGTCCGAGCCAGCGCGATCGGCCGAGGTGATGACCTCGAAGCCAGTGACCTCCCACTGCGACGTCGACATGACATGGTCGATTGCTGGCACGAGCATGGGCGGGCGACCACTTGTCCAGGTACCGGAGGAGGCAGCACCCGCAGCCTGGGCCGCGTCGTAACACGCGCCGAGGGCAGCGCCGTCGGTCGTGCCAAGGCCCCACAGGTGGTCAAGCGTCGCATTGAGATCACCGGCAAGAATCGTGTTGCCGTCGCAGACCGTTGAGAGCCACTCGAGGTCGGAACGCCACAGATCCATGTACTGGGGCGTCGGGGCTATTGGATGAGCGGCGATGAACCGCGGGCCGTCGCCGCTCACCGGCTCGGCGATTACGGTGGCGAGCGCCGACGTGTCACCGAGGTCGGAGTTGATTTGATACTCGCCGAGATCTGACGAAATCAGGATTGTCGTCTCGGCTGCGGCATACCCAGGTGCGCCGCTGTTCGAGAGCACCCACATCGGGCTGCCCTGCTCCGACATAATGCCGGCGATCTCGACGCCCATGTCCTCGGTCGTCTCGGGCAGCACGACGACATCGGCCTCGCGTTCGAGGGCGAGCTGTGCGATCGTCGGCGAGCCGGGTTCGTTGCCGAGCGTGTTCCAACTCAGTACCTTGATCGACCCCTCGGCATTGCTCGCTGGCACATTCGTCGCAAGGCCGCGTACGAGATAGATACCGCTGCCGACAACGAGGACCAGCGTCAGCACCACGGCGGTCGCGCCGAACAGCGCCCGCGACTGGCGCGAAATCAGCAGCAGAATCAGCACGAGAATCAACGCCGCGCCGAGGCAGAGCAGCCCAACCAGCCGGAATGAGATGAGCTGCGTAAAGGGCAGAGTCCGCTGGAGGCCAAATAGCTGTGGCCAGATCAGCACAACGCCGCAGATGAGCACCACAACAGCGAGCAGGCCGCCGCTGATGCCCCACGCCGGCGAGATTCGTTTGCGTTTCGACATGACCGCTCAAGGGTACCTGGGCAGGCTGCCGAAAGCGCCGCCTGAACTCGGCCTACCATGAAGCATGACCGCGCGCGCCTTCGATCCAGCCAAACCGATCGACCTGCACCTGCACTCGAACGAGTCCGACGGCACCGAATCGCCGGCGCAGGTCGTGCAGGCGGCCGCGGATGCGGGGCTCGGCACAATCGCGCTCACCGATCACGACACCATGGTGGGCTGGGATGAGGCGGGGGCGGCCGCGCGCCAGCTCGGCCTGGCGCTGATCCCTGGAATCGAGTTCTCGACGCAGATCGAACTCGCTTCCGTGCACATTCTGGGTTACCTGCTCGACCGGCACGATCAGCACCTCGTCGCCGAACTCGACCGCATCCGCAACGATCGCGTGACGCGGGCCGAGCGGATGGTCGAGGCGATCGGCCGCGACTTCCCGCTGAAGTGGGATGACGTGCTCGCGGAGGCGCAGGAGGGCGCGACGATCGGTCGCCCCCATATCGCCGATGCGCTGGCCCGCAAGGGCCTCGTCGCCGACCGGAACGAGGCGTTCGCGTCGATCCTTCACTGGCGCGGCGGCTACTTTCAGCCCCACCGGGCCCCGCATCCCACGCACGCCATCGAGCTCATCCACGAGGCCGGCGGCGTCGCGGTGCTCGCGCACGGCGGGAGCCGCGGGCGTCGAGCGATGAGCGACGGCAACTTCCCGAAGCTTGTCGCGGCTGGGCTCGATGGCGTCGAGATCGGCCACCGCGAGAACGACGAGCTGGCCCGCTCACTCCTGCGCGGCTACGCCCGCAAACATGACCTCATCGTGACCGGTTCGAGCGACTATCACGGCGCCGGAAAACCGAACCAGCTCGGTGAGAACACTACGGATCCCGTCGAGCTGGAACGGATTATTGCGCGGGCCACCGGCACGAAGCCGGTCGTGCCGCATAGCGAGCGCTAGCGCTACTCGGCGCTGGCCTCGGTCGGTGCCGAGCCCTCGCCCGAGCCACCGCGACGCCGGCGACGACGCGGGCGCGGCGCGCGCGACGGCTCGCCGCCCTCCGATGCCGAGGTGCCCTCGGCGGGCGACTCGGCGGTCGCACTCTCGGCGCCGCCATCGGTCGTGCGCTTGCGGCTTCGCGAGCGCGAGCGCGACGAGCGGCTCGCCTCCTTCGGCGGCGCGTCGTTGCCCCGGGTGGAAGCGCCGGGCAGGCGGCCCTTCGTGTCCTCGGGAATGTCGAGTTCCTCGAACAGATGGGGGCTCGACGAGTAGGTCTCGCGCGGGTCCTCTTCGCCGAGCTCGAGCGCCTTCGAGATGAGCGACCAGCGGTGCAGGTCGTCCCAGTCCACGAACGTCACAGCGATGCCCGAGTGGCCGGCGCGGCCGGTGCGGCCGACGCGGTGCAGGTACGCCTTCTCGTCTTCGGGGATCGTGTGATTGATCACGTGCGTGACCTCTTCGACGTCGATGCCGCGCGCGGCAACGTCGGTGGCAATGAGCACGTCCTTCTTGTCACCCTTGAACGACGCCATCGAGCGCTCACGCTGCTCCTGGTTCATGTCGCCGTGCACCGCGGCGGCCGAGAACCCGCGGTCGCGGAGCTCTTCGAGGAGCTTGGCGGCAGCGCGCTTCGTGCGCATGAAGATGACAGTCTTGCCGCGGCCGGTGGCCTGCAGGATGCGCGCGATCAGCTCATCCTTGTCGAGCGGGTGGGCGCGGTAGACGATGTGGCGGATGTTCTTCTGCAGCACGCCCTCGTCGGGGTCGGTGACGCGAATGTGCACCGGCTGCGTCATAAAGCGGCGCGCGAGGTTGAGGATCGGGCCGGGCATCGTTGCCGAGAAGAGCATGGTGTGGCGCACCTGCGGCACGGCCGCGAAGATCTTTTCGATGTCGGGCAGGAAGCCGAGGTCGAGCATCTTGTCGGCCTCGTCAAGGACGATCTCGCGCACATTCTTCAGCGAGATGATGCGCTGGTTCATGAGGTCGATGAGGCGACCGGGCGTGGCGACGATGACCTGCGCGCCGTCCTTAATCTGGTCGATCTGCCCCTCGTAGGCCTTACCGCCATAGATCGGCACGACGACGGTGCCGCGCTTCGCGGCCGCGCGGTCGAGGTCTTCAAAGACCTGCATCGCGAGCTCACGCGTCGGCGCGACGACGAGCGCCTGCACGCCGGGCTCGGGGTTCTCGCCCAGTCGCTGGAGCAGGGGCAGACCGAAGCCGAGGGTCTTGCCCGTACCGGTCTTTGCCTGACCGATGATGTCCTGGCCCTTGAGCGCCAGGGGAATGGTCTGTTCCTGGATGGGGAACGCTTCTTCAATGCCGTGTTCGGCGAGTGTCGCGGCGAGATCGGGCGCGACTCCGAGTTCAGAAAACTTCACAAATAGCCCTTATTCAGGTGGATCATGGGCGCCCGAATTCTCCAGGGCGCACGGGTGCGGTCGACAGCACCGCTGTCCACCCTACTCTGGGCAGCCATTTCGCATCCGGCTCGTGAGAAGATGACGCGGTGAGTAGTGAAGACGCAGAGAAGTCCTCGGCTACCGAGGCGAACCCGTTTGCCGAGCTCGCACCGGAGCCCCAGCTGCTGCGCGACGTCGCTGCCAGCACCCTGCGCCGCACCCGGCTTTCGCTCGACGACCTTGAGCGCGAGCTGGCCCGCACGCCGGAGGCCGACGCGATCCCGCGCATCCGCGACCTCGTGCGCGCCGACGAGGGCACCGAGCCCGACGCGGTCACCAAGCTCCTCGACGACCTCTGGGCGCGGGTGAGCGGTCGCACCGCATACGAGCAGCTGCTCTCGCTCTTTCTCGTGAACGGCATCGTGCAGGATGCGGTGCTCGGCTTCGGCGCGCTCCACACGCCCGTCGTGGAGTTCGGCGACGAGCTCGACTGGTCGGCCTGGCAGGACGAGATCGTGGCGACGCTGCAGGCCCTGTTTGAGCGCGATATTCACATCGACGATCGGCTCGCGATGTGGGGCCGCCGCACCGCCGGCGACGGGGTCGTGTGGACCCGCCAGTTCGCGGGCATTGCGCCCGGCAAGAGCGCCGACACGGTCGTGGAGGGCGCCGAAGCGGGGGCCGAGGCCTTCGCCGGCGAGCTGCTCGCGAACCACTCGCGCCGCATGAATCGGCTGAAGCTCGCGGCATGAAATCCCCGCTGCTCGACTACCTGAAAGAGGCCATGCTCGAATGCCACGACGGTGGCGAGGTGGCCAACTACATCCCCGAGCTCGCGAACGTCGACCCCGACCAGTTCGGTGTCGCGCTCTGCACGCCCGAGGGCATGCAGTACGACGCGGGGGATGCTGCGGTCGAGTTCTCGATTCAGTCCGCCTCGAAGCCGTTCGCGTACGCCCTCGCGCTCGAGACGCGCGGCGCGGCGGGCGTCGAGGAGCACGTGAACGTCGAGCCGAGCGGTGACCCCTTCTACTCGGCGAGCGTCGACGAAACGACCGGGCGGCCCGACAACCCGATGATCAACATCGGCGCGATCACGACCTACGCGCTCACGGCGCCGGACGACTGGACGCCAGCGGAGCGCTTCGAGCACGTGCGCGCGGGCCTGTCGGCCTTCGCCGGGCGCGACCTCGAGGTCGACGGCGACGTCTATCACTCCGAGATCGCGACGGCGTACCGAAACACGTCGCTCGCGTACCTCGTGCGCTCGACCGGGCACTTCGAGCTCGAGCCGAGCGAGGTCGTCGCCGGGTACACGCGCCAGTGCGCGATCCGCGTCACGGCGCGCGACCTCGCCGTCATGGGCATGACCCTCGGCCTGGGCGGGGTGAACCCGATCACCGGGCACCGCGTCGTCAGCGAGGGCACCGCGCAGCGCGTGCTCTCGGTCATGAGTACCTGTGGCATGTACAACGCCTCGGGCGACTGGATGACCGACGTCGGGATCCCCGCGAAGTCGGGCGTCGGTGGAGGGATCTTCGGCGTCCTGCCCGGCCAGGTCGCCGTGGCGACGTTCTCGCCGCGCCTCGACACGTTCGGTAACTCGGTGCGCGGCGTCGCGCTGTTCGAGCGGCTGAGCCAGGAGATGGGCATGCACCTCATGGGTGTGCCACCGGCGAGCGATGCCGCGGTGCACACCTTCACGCGTGACGACGAGGGGACCGAACCGCGGTTCCTGCTCGTCCTGCAGGGCCCGCTGCGGTTCTCGCAGTCCGAGCGCGTGCTGCGCGCGTTCGAGGAGATCCCGGATGGCCGCGTGCCCGTGCACCTCGACCTCGCCCGGGTCACCTCGGGCGACCGCGTCGCCCTCCGGATGATCAACGAGGGCATCCGCCGACTCTCACTCGACGGACACCCCGTGCAGGTCGACGACCCGAAGGACGTCCTCCGCCGCGCCTAAAATTCTCATTTAGTGAGAAATTCGTGTTGTCGAGACTCGCGGGATGCAGTTCTATAGCGTGACAGCGCTGGAAATTGGATTGCAAAGGGGCGGCTAGGCGTGGTTGATGGCGACGAACGACTTATCGCTCGACTGATGCGGTTTTTGCAATGTCTGGCAGATCGTCCAACGGTGACAGTTGAAGAAATTAGCCAACAATGCGGAGTCCCGGTAAGTACGGGATACCGCCTCATTCGAATGCTTGTCGACTCGGGTTTTGCGCAGCGCGTTTCGCCAGGGCGATACAGCGCGGGCGCCGTATCGGTCAAACTTGCGCAGCGATATCGGGACCAGGCACTCACTACGGGCGCAATAACTGGGTCGCTTCGGCGCCTCTCGGAGCAGTCGGGAGAATTTGCCGCTTACATGGTTCCTCACGACGACGAAATCCTCTGCGTGGATGCTGCTGAGTCACCTCGCTACGCCCTTCGGTGTTGCTACACTCTCGGGGCATCTCAGCCATTGCTTCGAGGCGCGACTGCAACTGCAATTCTCTCGCATATGTCTAGCACTCGCCGAACTCAGATCTTTTCGCGCCATGGCCTAGACCGAAAGCAATCGCAAGAAATTGAGGACTCCTGCCGGACCGCGGAACGCGTCGGATATGCAATCAGTGCGGGAGTGCTAGATGAAGGCGTGTGGGGTGTGAGCGCGCCAGTGGTTGACGGCAGAGAAGTACTCCAAGGCGTCGTGACGCTAATGGCCCCAGTGCCGCGAGTTACAGACCGGAAGCAGCACTACATCAGGCTCGTCCTCGAGACGAGCCAGGCATTGAGCGGCTCTTCGCAGTTGAGGGTGTAGTCGAGGGTCGGCGGCTGGTTCGCGGATAGACGTCGAGGTCTTCCAGGATGGAAGTTCTCACACTGCCCATCTGCCGGAAGACCTCGACTTGCACCACCCTACGTTCGCGACCCCTGACCTCACCACGTTCTGCCGTCTCGATGAGCTCGGCCTCGAAGCCATCGGCCAGTTGATCGAGCCCGACCGGGCGGTACTCGAGTGCCGCGTCGTTGACGATGACCCGTGGTGTCGGAAGTGTGGCGCCGAGGGCGTGCCGCGCGACACCGTGACGCGTCCGCTCGCGCACGAGCCGTTCGGTCACCGGCCCACGACGCTGCTGGTGCGGGTGCGCCGCTACCGGTGCGGCCACTGCCGCCGCACCTGGCGGCAGGACACGACGAACGCGGCGGCGCCGCGGGCGAAGATCTCCCGCGGCGGGGTCGGGTGGGCGCTGAAGGCGATCGTGGTCGACCACCTCACCGTCTCCCGCGCCGCGGCAGGCCTGGGGGTGTCGTGGCACACCGCGAACACCGCGATCCTCGCCGAGGGCAAGCGGCGGCTGATCGACGATCCGGCCAGGTTCGACGGCGTCACCACGATCGGCGTCGACGAGCACGTCTGGCGTCACACCCGGTTCGGTGACAAGTGGCTCTTCGGACATTCGGTGGGGTCATGGGGTGAGTCCGCCGGCGGCGAGGAGCATTCGTAGGCGGTAGTTCTCGCGGTTGCGGAAGCCGCGAGCGAGGCGACGATGCAGCTCGATGATCCCGTTGATTGCTTCGGTGCCGCCGTTGTTTGCTCGGCTGGTGGTGAAGTAGGCGAGGAACGCTGAGCGCCAGCGTCGCAGGGTGCGGCCGAGGCGTGCGATCTCGGGGATCGGACAGGTGTGGAACGACTCGACGACCTTCTCGGCGATCTGTCGCCCCTCAGCGAGGTCCTTCTGGTGATAGGCCGAGCGAAGTTGCTGCGCGCACTGCCATGCGACGAACACCTCGTCGTGGGCCGGGTTCGCCTCGATGGCTGCGGTCAGGCGCGCCCACTGCTTGTCGGTGAGGTTCTCAGCCCCGGCGCGGAGGATGGTCTGGATCCCGTAGAGCGGATCACCTTTCCGACCGCGATGGCCGAGAGTGTCTTGCTGGACCCGACGGCGAACCTCGTCGACCGCGACGGTGCCGAGCTTGACGACATGGAACGCGTCCAGCACGGCGGTGGCATCTTGCAGTTTGTCGTCGATCGCGGTCTTGTAACCGGCGAACGGATCCAGCGCCGCGACCTTCACCTGCTCGCGGAATGCGTCGCCACGTGCGCTGAGCCAGGTCGCGTAGGCCTTCCCCGACCTGCCCGGCACGAGGTCCAACAGCCGGGCCCGCGTCTTCCCGGTGCTGTCGCGGGTGAGGTCGACCATCCCGGTCAGCTCTTTCGGACCGCGCTTGCGCGGGTCGACGTGATGCCAGATGTGCTCGTCAACGCCCAGCGTTGTCACGTTCTCGAACCGGGACTCATCGGCCGCGAGCTTCACAAGCTCCGGCTCGACGGCCCGCCACACCGTCTTCCACGACGTGCCCAGCTGGCGACGCAATCCTTCGATCGTGGCGTGTTCGCGACGCAGCTGACCGACTGCCCAGACGACCGCGCGTCGGGTGAGTGCCCCACGCGGGGCGACAAGAGACGGCAGCTGTTCCACGAACGTCTGTCGTGCACAGCCCGACTCGTCGCACCGCCAGACTCGCTGCCGCCACACGATTCGCACCCGTGTCATGCCGGGCACGTCATGAAGCAGCCGGCGGCGACGTCCACGGCCGGTCGCGACGGTCCCGCACGACGGGCAACCGGCAGGCGCCGCAGGACTCGAGACCGTCACGATCAGTAGTCCGTTGCGGCGGTCCACGTACTCGACATGGACGCCGTCGAGGCCGAGCAGGAGGTCGCAGCGGGAACACGGGTCAGTGGCAGAGCGCGCGTCAGCGCACCCCGAAGTAGGGTGAAGCACGTCGAGGTCCTCGTAATGGATCAGGTGGTTAGCGCTTCTGATCCTCGGGGACCTCGACCCCTACCCGTCGAACCTCACCCGGCGAGCCCTACCCCCACCGAATGTCCGAAGAGCCGGTTGTCGGAGATTACCGGTTTTTCACTTCCGGCGTATGTGGGTGCCATGTTGATCGCCGTGATATTCCGAAATCTAAATGACAAGTTCAATTTGGTGAAATTGGATGATCAGGCAGTCGACCTCATCTCGCAGTTCACGCTTGGATTCTTCCTAACGATGGCGATGATGAGCCTGAAGATTTGGGAACTCGCGGCCCTTGCGCTGCCGCTGGTCGCAGTTCTTTTAGTGCAGGTTGCTTTTATCCTCGTATTTGCTACCCAGATTGTTTTCAGAATGATGGGTAAGAACTATGATGCTGCCACTATGGTCGCTGGCCTAATTGGGCACGGTTTGGGGGCAACTCCAAACGCTCTTGCGAATATGGATGCGTTCAATGCTCGATTCGGCGTTAAATCCGAAAGAGCTTTCATCATTGTGCCACTTGCCGGGGCGGTGCTGATTGACCTCGTGGCGCTTCCCTGGATCGTTTGGTGTATGAACTGGGTCGCGTGAGGTTCGGAGCCCAGCCACATTGTTGGCTGGGCTCCGCAGCGCCTAGCGCTTCTTCATGAGCGTGCCGAAGACGCTGCGCACGACTTCCTTCACGGCGCTCTGAGCCGCGCGGGAGCCGAGGACCTCCTCGACGACCGACTTCTCGCGGCGCGACGACGTGCGAGTGGTCGTGGACTGGCGGTTCCGGGCCTTCTCGGCCGCGGCGCGCTCCTTCTCCTCGCGCGCCCGTTCCTTTTCCTCGCGCGCCCGTTCCTTCTCCTCCCTGGCGCGCTCCTTCTCGGCCGCCTCACGCTCCTCCTCGGCGCGCTCGGCCTCGGCCGCGGCGTTCATCTTCGCGGTCAGGATCTCGTGCGCCGACTCCGGGTCGACCGCCGTGCCATACTTCGCGAGCAACGGCGAGGCGTTGACCGTCGACTCGATCTGCGCGGCAGGGGTCGGGTCCATCGAGCCCTGCGGTGCGCGCATCCGGGTCCAGGCGACGGGGGAGGGCGCGCCCTTTTCGTTCATGACGGTGACGATCGCCTCTCCGGTCGCGAGCTGTGTGAGCACCTGCTCCAGGTCGTATCCCGAGTTCGGGTAGGTGCGCACCGTCGCCCGCAGCGACTTCGCATCGTTCGGCGTGTGCGCGCGCAACTGGTGTTGCACGCGTGAGCCGAGCTGCGCGAGCACGTCGTCGGGCACATCCTTCGGCGTCTGCGTGACGAAGAAGATGCCGACCCCCTTCGAACGGATGAGCCGCACGGTCTGCACGATCTGCGAGACGAACTCCTTCGACGCATCCGCGAAGAGCAGGTGCGCCTCGTCGAAGAAGAACACGAGCTTCGGTTTGTCGAGGTCGCCGACCTCTGGCAGCGCCGAGAACAGGTCGGCAAGCAGCCACATGAGGAACGTCGAGAAGAGTTGCGGCTGCTGCGCGACGCCGGGCAGCTCGAGCAGCGAGACGATGCCGCGACCATCCGCGGCGGTGCGGAGGAACTCGGCTGTGTCGATCTCGGGTTCGCCGAAGAACACATCGGCGCCGTTTGCCGCAAAGTTCGTGAGCTCGCGCAGAATCACGCCCGCGGTCTGCTTCGAGACGCCGCCAATGCCCTTGAGCTCGCTCTTGCCGAGGTCGGAGGTGAGGTACTGCAGTAGCGAGCGCACGTCGTCGAGGTTGACGAGGGGCAGGCCCTGCTGGTCGGCGAAGTGGAAGACGAGCCCGAGGCTCGACTCCTGCGTTTCGTTGAGGCCAAGCACCTTCGCGAGCATGAGCGGGCCGAAGCTCGAGACCGTGGCGCGGATCGGCACACCGGTGCCGCGACCGCCTAGGCTGTAGAACTCGCTCGGGAAAGCGGTGGGCTGCCAATCCTGCCCGATCGACTTCGTGCGGGCGAGCAGGCCGTCGCTGGCCGTACCCTCGGTTGCGACACCAGAGAGATCACCCTTGATGTCCGCCGCGAACACCGGCACACCTGCCGCCGAGAGCTGCTCAAGCATGACCTGCAGCGTTTTGGTCTTGCCGGTGCCAGTGGCGCCCGCCACGAGACCGTGGCGGTTGGTCATGGCGAGCGGGATGCGCACGGGCACGGCCGCATCAACCTCGCCGTTGACGAGCGCGCCAAGCTCAAGGGCGGGCGCGTCGAACGAGTAGCCCGAGCGAATCGCCTCGACGTCGCCCTCGGCGAGTGGCCCGCCGGCCGCGCCAGGCTTGGCGGCGGCGGGCTCCTTTTGTGCCTCAGGTTCGGGCGACTCGGCCGCTGCATCCGGCGCTGGGGTTGTGGCCGGCTCGTCGGATGCGGCACCAGCCGTCTCGCCCGCGGACGGCTCAGCGGTTGCGGCCTCGGACGACTCTTCTGGTGCGGGCGCCGCCGCGTCGATGGCAGCGGACTCGGCGGCCTGCTTGGCGGCCGCCTCGGCGGCGGCAAGTTCGGCCTGGGCCTTTTCGACGGCCTCGCGGGCAGCTGCTACGGGATCAACGGAGTCATTCGACATGCGGACAGACTACGCACGCACGCGGCTCCGGTGGCTGAGACGGTCAAGCAGGTCGGCGTCGGCCGCGGCGCGCCGACGTGGCAGCGACAGAGCGACGGGAACGGTGACCGCGGCGGTCACGATGACGAGCAGCGCCCAGATCCAGAACGCGTCGTAGAAGAGCCAGGTGAGGCCAAGTAGGCGAGCACCCCAGGTCGCGACGACCCACCAGAGCAGGGCGGTGATGCCGCCGAGCGCGGGCATGAGGGCGCTGCCAACCGCATCCTTCGGCTTCGCGAAGGAGTAGCTGATGAGCCCGATAACGATGCCGAAGATGCCGGCGAAGAAGACCTCCATCGCTATGCGACGAATCCGACGCGGCGCTGTGCCTCTTCACCGATCTCGACGAAGGCGATCTTCTCAGCGTTCACGAGGAACACGCGGTCGCGGTCGTCGGTGAAGCGCGCGATGCCGTTGTCACTCGCCACTGCGTCGGTGAGCGCCTGCTCAACTTCGGCCGCGGTCTGGTTGGTCTCGAACGCGAGTTCGCGGGGGGAGTGCAGAATGCCAATGCGCAGTTCCACGTCTATGCCTTTCGTTATGCCTCGTCGCCTGATCGATACGGCGTGTGGGCCTAGCCTACTTGCCGCTCTCACCACATCCGCTCGGCGTTCGCCGGTGGCGTGCAATCGGTACTTGGCGAGTCATGTCGGTGGATGCGGATAGCGTGGAGCGAACAGTCGGAAGGGGCAGAGATGCAGCAAAATGCACGCGAGGCGCAGGGGCTGGCAACGGCGCTCGATGAGAGCCAGCTCGGGGTACTCTCGGCGGCAGAGAATCAATCGCTCAGCGTGCTTGGTGCGCCGGGCTCTGGTCGCACCACCACGTTGGTCGAACTCGTAGCACAGCGAGTCGAGGCCGGTCTTCGCCCCGACGAGGTGCTCGTGCTCGCGGCGAACCGCCGCAGCGCCGAGCTGTTGCGCGAACGCCTACAGCGCCGCCTCGCTCGAGCAACCCGCGGGGCGACGCTCGGTCGTACCCCGGCCTCGATCGCGATGGAGATCATCGCCGACGCTCGAGTGCGCTCGGGCGGGCCGAGGCCGGTGCTGCTCACCGGCTCGGCACAGGACGACATCCTCTCGGAACTCATCGAGGGCTACCTCGACGGCACGATGGAACGTCTCGGCAAGCGGCTTCCGTGGCCCGAATGGTTCACCGCCGACACCATGACGCTGGCGGGATTCCGGGGCGAACTGCGCGACCTGATCACCGCGCTCACCGAGCGGGGCATGAGCTCCGACGACCTCGCCGCGCTCGCGCTCGAACCGGGAACCGCTGCGCCGAGTGGGCAGCGTCACCGTGTGCTCTGGGCCGGGGCGGCCGCGCTCATTCGCGACTATGAGAACTCGCGCTTTGACCGCTCGATCTCGGGGGCCGACGAGCGCGAGGCGTTCGACACGGCGAGCGCGCTCATGCTCGCCACACAGTTGTTGTCTCGGCGCGCGCTCGGCCGAAGCGGCATCGACGTGTTCGACGGGGTGCGGCTTGTGTGTGTTGACGACGCGCAGGAACTCACCGAATCGGCCCGCGCGCTCGTCGCGCAGTTCGAGCGTCAGGGCGCCCGCGTCATCTCCTTCGGCGACCCCGATATCGCGACCGGCAGCTTTCACGCCGGTCACGCAGCATTCGCGGTCAACTGGCGCGACGAGGGCGACTCGGCGCCGGCCACCGTCACACTGCAGCAGCAGTATCGACACGACGAGGTGCTCCGCGGAGTTGTATCGCGCGCCGTGAATGGCCTGCCCCCGCTCGGACCGAGCGAGCGACGACGATCGGGCCCCAAGGTCGATGGGGGCGAAGACGGCCGCGCGGAACACGCGGTGCTTGAGTCGGCGAACCACGAGACCGACCTCATTGCGGGCTACCTGCGGCACGCCCACCTCATTGACGGCGTGCCATGGAGCGACATGGCGGTGATCGCGCGCAACTCGACGCGACTCGAGGCCCTGAGCCGCGGGCTCGATCGGGCCGGCGTCGCGGCACAGGACTCCGCGCCAATTCCGGCCGCGAACGACGCGACCGTCCGGGCGATTCTCACGATGGCCGCGGGCATCGTGCGCGGTGAATTTACCGAGGCGGAGCTGTTCTCGATCCTCGCGTCGCCGCTGTATCGCGTCGACTCCCTCCTGATTCGTCGCCTGCGCCGAGCCTGTTACCTTGCCGATCTCGGTATCGGCGAGTCGGCCGGGTCGGGGCGAGGCGGCGGCGAGGTGCTGGCCAGCCACGTCAACGCTGTGCTTCGGGGCGGGGCGGATGCGTCGGCGCAGGCCGCGATCGACTCGCTCGCCGCTTCGGCGGCGGCTCACGCTGCCCGGTCGGTCACGAACCTACTCGAGTCGCTCGGGCGCATGCACACGGCCCACGCCGCGGGTGCGACGATCGACGCCGTGCTCTTCGAAGCCTGGACGGATGCGCGTCGAGAGCAGCGCTGGCGCGACACCGCGCTCGGTGTGGGTGAGGACGCGGTCGCGATGAATCGGCGGCTCGACGCCGTGGTGGCGCTGTTCGACCGCGCCAAGCGCGTGGTCGAGCGCGAACCCACGGTCTCGCTCGACGGGTTTCTCGCCGACTGGCAACGCGACTCGGTCGTCGACGACTCACTCGCGCGTCGCGGCGCGGTCGATGCCGTCACGCTGACGACGCCGGCCGGCGCCATAGGGCGCACCTGGCGCGTTGTCGTAGTGGCGAGCGTCAACGAGGGGGCCTGGCCGAATCTGCGAGTGCGCGACTCCCTTCTCGGCGCGGGTCGGCTCACCGAGGCACAAACCTCGGCCGAAACACCGACCCACCTCGACCGACGCGCCGTCGTGCTCGCGGACGAACAGCGGCTGCTTGCCGCGGCAGTTTCGAGGACAACCGAGCGGCTCCTGCTCACCGCGGTGCGCGACGACGAGAACGCACCCTCGCAATTTGTGCATCGCCTCGACCTGCCTGAACTCGCGCCCGACTTCGCCTTCACCGGCATCGAGGGGCTCGAGTACGCGCACCTCAGCCTTGACCAGCTCGCGGCCCGCCTCCGTCGCGAGGCAGCCCGCTGCGCACCGGTGGCGCGCGCCGAGCGCGTCGCGGCGCTCGCCCAACTGGCCCGGCACGGCGTCGAGGCGGCCGATCCGGCGAACTGGTTCGGCATCCATGGTCGCTCCTCGACCGCGCCACTCGTCACGCCCGACGAGCACACGCTGCAGTTAACGCTGTACCCGTCGGGCATTCAGTCGTTCAAGGAGTGTTCCGTGAACTGGTTCGTCGACCAACACGCGGGCGGCGCCTCGAATCTCGCCATGTCGCTCGGCACGATCCTCCACAGCGCCGCCGAGCACGAGGCCGACTTCGCGACCATCGAGTCCATGGTCGAGTTCGCGCTGCAGCAACTCGATCAGCTCGAGTTCGATGCACCTTGGCTGCGCACCTCCAACCGGCAGATCGTCCGCGACGCGACCATCTCGCTGTGGGACTACCTCAAGCGTGAGGGCGTCACACCGCTTGCGGGTGAGCGCGCGATGCTACTCGAACTCGATCGGGCTGCCCGCGACGACCACGGCGTCGATGTCGACGTGCAGGTGCGGGGACGAATCGACCGCATCGAAGAGCATCGCGACAGCGGCATCCGCATCGTCGATTTCAAGACCGGCACGAGCGCGCAGACGAAGGCCGACGAGAACGACCAGCTACGCGCCTACCAGGTCGCTGCGCTGCGGGGCGGCATTAGTGAGTTCGAGCTCGGAGGTATTGCACTTGAGGGCGCGGCCCTCGTGTATCCCAGGGTTCCCAGCGGCCGGGGGGCGGCGAAGGTGCCGTGGAAGGTCGTGCTGCAGGAGCGACCGAGCGAGACGGACGTCGACGCGGCGATCGACGAGTTCGTGACCGTTGCCATTCAGCAGGCCGCGTACCAGCTCGACGGCGACGAGCCCGATGTGGCTGCTCCCGCGCAATATCTCTATGAACCCGAGGGGCACTGCCTGAGTGGCTCGCGCTCCTGCCTAATTCACGCCATCGGAGAGGTCACCGAATGAGTCCGATCACGTTCGAACAGCTCGCCGAGCTCACCACCAAGCCCGGCGCCACCGCCTACCCGATCACCGAAGAACAGCGGCAGATCGTCGATTCGCCGCTCGCGCCGACGATCGTCACGGCGGGGGCGGGCAGCGGCAAGACCCACACGATGATGCTGCGCATCCTCTGGCTTGTCGCGAACCGCGGCGTCGCACCGTCCGAGGTGCTCGGGCTCACCTTCACCCGCAAGGCCGCCGGCGAGCTTCGCGAGCGCGTCGAGGCGGGGCTCGAACGGCTGCGGCTCGCCGGGCACATCGACGTCGACGAGTTCAACCTGCCGCAGGTGTCGACCTATAACTCGTACGCGAGCGACATCTACAAGCAGTACGCCCTGCTCGTGGGCCGTGAGCCCGATGCCCTGCTGCTTGACGAGCCGAGCGCGTTTTCGCTGATGCGCTCGGTGGTGCTCGCCTCCGAAGATGCCGGGCTCGAAGGCCTCGGCACGACTTCGGTCGGCTCGGTCGCAGCCAGCGCGCTGAAGATCGCACGCGCAATGCGCGAGAACGGTCGCACCGCGGCAGAGGTGGCGGACTATGCGGCCGAGGTCGCGACGCGCGCCGACGAGATCGAAGGGCGCTCCGCGAAGCCCTTCACCCAAGCGTTGCGCACCACGAACCTCCAGCTTGAGCGTCTCGACCAGCTCGCCATCTATGCCCGTCTCGCAGAGGTGTACGAGGCCCGCAAGGTCGAACTCGGCGCGATCGAGTTCACCGACCAGGTGGCCTACGCCGCGCAGATCATTGCCCTCGATCCGGCGATCGCCGAAGAAGTGCGGGGCGCAACACGCCAGGTGATCCTCGACGAATACCAAGACACCTCGGTCGGCCAGACACGGCTCTTCGCCGAGTTGTTCGGTCGGCAGGCGGTCATGGCGGTCGGCGACCCCAAGCAGTCGATCTACGCCTGGCGGGGCGCAAGTGCGGCAAACATGAAGCGCTTCGCGGCCGACTTTGCGAACGGCAGCGAATACCACCAGTTCACGCTGACGACCTCGTGGCGTAACGACCGCGAGATCCTGCGCGTGGCGAACACGATCGCTGCGCCGCTGCCGGCAACCGAACGGGGCGAAGAACTCAAGGCTGCGGCGTCGGCGGGCGAAGGCGAGGTGCACGTTCGGCACTTCCTCACTGAACCCGACGAGGCCAAGCACGTCGCCCAATGGTTCGCGAGCAAACTCGAACAGGTCCCGGACGCGACCGGCGCGGTGCTGGTGCGCGCCCGCAGCAGCATGGCCGCCTACGCGCAGGCACTCCACGACGCGGGCGTGCCACACCAGGTGATTGGCCTCGGCGGCCTCGTGCGCACCCCCGAGGTGGTCGACCTCACTTCGCTGCTGCGTGCCGCCGCCGACGAGTACGCGGGCTCAGAACTACTGCGCCTGCTTCTCGGCGCCCGCTTCGAGCTCGGCCTCGCCGACGTACACCAGCTCAGCGAGCTCGCCGGGGCACTCACGCGCCTCGGCGCCGACGGCCGCAAGCTGGACGAGCAGCGCAGTCGCGCCGTGCGCGACGACATCCGTGACACCGAGTCGGGCACCTCACTCGCCGAGGCACTCGAGTTCGTTCGCACCGCGACCTCCGAAACCGTACGCCGATTTGTTCCCGAGCTGACCGAGGAGGGCGAGCGTCGACTCCGCGACGCCGGCACGCTCATCAGCCGGGTGCGTGGTGCCATGGACCTCCCGCTCGTCGACTGGGTGACTAGGACGATCTCGTTGTCACGGCTTCGCGTCGAAACCGCGGCGAATCCCCGCAACGCGGTTGCCGTAGCGAACCTTGACGCCTTTGTCGACGCCGTCGTGCAATACGCCTCGGCGGTGCCCGAGGCCGACGTGCACGAGTTCCTCGACTGGCTCGAACTCACGTTCCGCGACGACCAGCTCGCCGAGTACGCGCCCGCCCCACCGAAGGAGGGAATCGTGCAGCTCACGACGATTCACTCGGCGAAGGGCCTCGAGTGGGACTACGTCGCACTCGGCAACCTTGCGAAGGGCAAGTTGCCGGGGCCGCAGGGAGCAAATCAGCTCGTGGGCAGCGGACAACTGCCGAACGCGCTCCGCGAAGACCGAGCAGACCTGCCCTACCTGCCACTGAGCAAGATCGAAACGGGCGAAGACCTGAAAGAGCAGTTCAAGGCCGTGCTCATGCACGATCGCGACGGGGCGGGCAACGAACGCGAGCAGTCGTTCGTCACACAGAAGTTCCTCCAGCTGATTCGCGAGGACCGCCGGCTCGCCTACGTTGCCATGACGCGGGCGAAGCACGGCTTGCTGCTGACGAGTGCGCGCTGGAAGCCGGGACTGAAGAACTCGTCGACCCCGTCGATGTTCCAACTCGAGCTACGAGACCCGCTGCCGCTCGAACACACGCAGTTCGATGCGCCCTGGGCCTGCGTCGACGACCAGCCCGTGGTCTTCACCCTTGCGCAACTCGACGCAGAAATGGATGACGATCTCAAAGCCATCAAAGACGCGCTGTCGACGAACCCCCTCGAGGGCGACGCCCTGCCGCAGGCGTGGCCGCCCGCCCCGATGGCACGCGACGACCTTGCAACCACCGCCGAAATCGCGAACCAAGTCGGTGCTGCGGCCGAGTCCGCCACGGTCGAGTCGCCGTACGATGGGCTCATTCAGCTCCTCGTCGCCGAACGTGAACAGGCGAACACGCCACCCGAGCTGCGCCTTCCGGCGCGGTTTGGCGCGTCCCTCCTGCACGACCTGTTCGATGACCCGTCGACGATCGCCCGCAACGCGGCGCGGCCAATGCCGAGCCGTCCGTATCGGGCCACGCTCGTCGGCAACCTCTTCCACAGCTGGGTTGAAAGCCTCTATGAGGACGTCGCTGGCGGGGGAGCCGCACTCGAGGGCGCCGATCTCGACGATGCCGACTTCACCTCCGCAAGTCTGACGCAGCTCGACGACGACGATCGGCAGCGGCTTGAACAGTTGCAGTCGACGTTCCTCGCGAGCCGGTTCACGGCCGGCGGCCGCCGCCCGAGCGCGGTTGAGCTCCCGGTCGACGCGCCGCTCGGCGAGTTCACGGTCGTCAACAAGATCGATGCGGTCTACCGCGATGCCGATGGCACGATCGAAATCGTCGACTGGAAGACAGGGCGCGCCCCGCGTACCGCGGAGGAACGCCGTGGGCGCGAGTACCAGCTCATGAGCTACGCCCACGCCTACGCGGCAAGCTTCGACGAGCCGATCGAGCGCATCCGGGCGACGCTCTATTACGTGACCGACGATCTCGAGATCAGCGTGACCGAACTCCTCAGCGTCGACGAGCTCGTCGCGCTCCTCCGCGAAGCGCAGGGGAGGGTTGCCCAGAAGAGCTAGAGCTCGTCGCGCTCCGACGAGGTCGACGGCGCTTCCCCGGCCGGGAGGTCGTCGTCGAACTCGTCGCCGAGATCCTCGGGCGCGCTCTCGGTCTCAGCACGACGCCGTTGGAACTGCTGGGCCCGAGAGCGGTCGCCCGCATCCGCGAGTAACCGCTGCACCTCTTCGAGGTCGAGCACCGGCAGCGTGGCGTGCCGCAGCTCCGATTCGTCGAGGCTGCGCACGCGCGTGACGAGGCCGTCGAGCAGCTGCTCGGCGTCGGCGACCACCTCGGGGTTGCGGTGTTCGACGCCGAAGAGCAGCCAGCGCGCGAGCTCAAGCTCGGCGTAAAGCAGAGCCCGCTGGCGGAGCTGTCGGTCGACCGAGGCGCCACGCGCATCCGTGTATTCGTCGAGCAGGGCTCGCATCACCGCACCGTCGAGCGTCTGCACCCAGCGGATGTCCGCAGCCGGGTCGCCGATGCGAAGGTCGCTCCAGCCGAGCACGCCCGAGACCGTTGCACCGGTGACCAAGAACGACGAGCGCTCGAGTGAACCGTGGATCACGCTCGGCGAAAACTCCCACAGCTGGGGATCGTCGACGGCGCTGCCCCAGCGGTCGGCGAGGGCTCCAGGAAGGCGACCCGTCGCATCCGACCGGCGGATGAGCGTCTCGGTCGACTCGCGCACATCGGCGGCCGACCACTGCTGCAGGCCGGCGTCGACGAGCGTCTGCTTCGGTAGCCCGTGGATCGCCGCGATGGCGCGCCCGATCTCGGGCACGAGCTCTGAGTCAAAGTCCAGCGGGGTGCGGTCGGCCGGCGAGCCCTTCACGAACGAGTACACCGCGAACGGCGGCTCGCTGCGAAGCCCGCCACCGAGCTGGCGAGGCACGTCAAAGGGCAGCCGGGCTCGCACGCCAGGCGTCAGTGCGACCAGTGCCGCGCTGCGGCTGCGCAATTCCTGGGCCGCCGACGGCGAGGCCGCGCGACGGACGAGCAGATTGCCGTGGTCGCGGGTGCGCAGCAGCGCGGAGTCGTAGTCGTGGGTGTCGTCGTAGCCGCAGTCTGCTGCTTCGGTGACGCAGAGATTCTCGATGGCCGCAGTCGCGAGGCCGGCAAGCTGGAGGAACTGACCACTCATAGCCGAGAGCCTAGGGGGAGGGGATCCAGGAGCCGCGTTGCCACACCGACCTAGGATGGGCTGCATCATGAACGAGTTTGTCGATCGCCTTGCCCTGTCCCGCGCAGCCCACGATCGTGACGACGCCCATCGCAGCGACGCGACTCTGCTCGAGCACCCGGATGTACGCATCCTCGTTCAGCGCCGGGACGCGACCCTCGTCGGTGAAACCGAACAAGGTCGCGCGCTGCGACTCGATCTTCGCCCCGTCGACCAGCTCGGCGGCGTCGAGCAACTGCGTGAGGGACCCGCGATGATCTATCTCGGCAAGCTCACGCAGCCGCGCGAGAACCCGGGTGGGCGCGTCGACGAAGTCGGCACCCCGATCTTTGCTGCGGCCATCTCCGACTTCGAGGCGGGCGAGCTTGAGCCCGACAGCGAGCGGTGGGCGGACCTCCGTGAGCGCGGCGCCGGGTTCGACGACCTCGACACGGGCCTCGCGGCGCAGGCGCTCGCCATGCGCAACTTCCACTCCGCCCACGCGTTCTCGCCGTCGACCGGTGCGCGCGCCGTTTCCGAACACAACGGTTGGGTGCTGCGCGGCGAGGAGGGCGGCGACCCGACCTTTCCGCGCACTGATGCGGCCATCATCGTCGGCGTCATCGACCAGAACGACCGCATCCTGCTCGGCGCGAACGTGAACTGGACCCCGAAACGGTACTCGGTGCTCGCGGGATTCGTCGAACCGGGCGAATCGCTCGAGCACGCCGTGATTCGCGAGGCGGCCGAGGAATCCGGAGCGCGCGTTCGCAACCCGCGCTATCTCGGCTCGCAGCCCTGGCCGTTCCCTGCGAGCCTCATGCTCGGCTTCCTCGCCGAGCTCGACCCGAGCCAGGACCCTGCCGAGGTCGTCGGCGACGGCGTCGAAATCGCCGAGGTTCGCTGGTTCACGCGCGAAGAAATCGTCGAGCACGTCGACCAGCTGCCCGGCCGAATCTCTATCGCCCGCGCGATCATCGAGGAGTGGTATGGCGGACCGATCGGCTGATTCAGCCGGCGCCAGCCTGCTCGCCGATCTCAACCCCGCCCAGCGCGAAGCCGCCCTCGCGGTCGTCGGCCCGGTCTGCATTTTCGCCGGGCCGGGCACCGGCAAGACCCACACCATCACTCGGCGAATCGCGTACGGCGTGCGCACAGGCGTCTACGCGCCAGATCGCGTGCTCGCGCTCACATTCACGAACCGCGCTGCGGGGCAGCTTCGCGGCCGACTCGGCACGCTTGGCGCCTCGGCCGTGCAGGCGCGCACCTTCCACTCGGCCGCGCTGCGCCAACTCAGTTTCTTTTGGCCGCAGGCCGTGGGCGGCAGCTTCCCAGGCATTGTCTCGAGCAAGTCGCCCATCATTTCGGAGGCGGCCGACCGCGCCGGCGTGCGGCTCAGCCCACAGCTGCTGCGCAAGGTCGCCGAACAGCTCGAATGGCGCAAGGTGTCGGAGCGCACGCTCGACCAATTCGGTGAAGATCTCGCGACTGGCCGGCGCCCCAACGAGACCGGTCTGCCGGCCGAACAACTCCACGACCTCGCCGTGCAGTACGAGCGCGCGAAGGAGTCGCGGCACCAGCTTGACTTCGAGGATGTGCTGCTCGCCACCGCGGGCATGCTCGAGAGCGAGCCGTGGATCACGTCGCAGGTGCGGTCGCAGTACCGCTTCTTCGTCGTCGACGAGTACCAGGACATCTCGCCGCTGCAGCACAAGCTGCTGCGGCTTTGGCTCGGTAATCGCCGCGAACTCTGCGTCGTGGGCGACCCCGCCCAGACGATCTACTCGTTCGCGGGCGCGAACGCCAACTACCTCACCGGGTTCGCGAGCGAGTTTGCCGACGCGCGGGTGATTCGGGTCGACGGTTCGTACCGTTCGACGCCGCCGATCGTCGCCGCCGCAAATGAACTCGCGAAGCACATCTCGCACGCGATTCAGCTCGACCCGCTGCGGGCACACACCGGCAAGTTTCCGCAGCCCGATGTTCGGTCGTACGACAGTGATGAGGCCGAGGCGGCCGGTGTGGCCCGGAGCATCCGCCAAGATCTCGAAGCGGGGCGTGCGCCCGGCGACGTCGCGATTCTGGTGCGGACGAACGCTCAGGTCGGCGTGCTCGAGCGGGCGCTCGAGGCGGCCGGTGTGCCGTTCCGGCTCGCGGGCGGCATGCCATTCTTCCGCAGGCCGGAGGTTCGGGCCGTGCTTGCGGGGCTGCACGCGGCGGTCGTTGCCGAGCAAGACGGTGGGCCGCTCTTTCAGACCGTGAGCAACGTGCTTCGCTCGCGCGGCTGGCAGCAACAGCGACCGGCCGAACCAGGTCCACTCCGCGAGGCCTGGGGTGCGATGGATGCGATCATGCAGTTTGCTGACCGCGCGGAGGCTGGCACGACGCTCGCAGAATTTAGCGCCGAGCTCGAGAACCGCGCCGCGCACCAGTTCGAGCTCCCGATCGACGCCGTGACGATCTCGACGATGCACGCGGCCAAGGGCCTTGAGTGGGATCACGTCTATGTCGTCGGCCTGCGCGAGGGCCTCCTCCCGACCTCGGCCGCCGCGAACGAGCCCGAGCTGGTCAACGAGGAGCGTCGCCTCTTCTACGTTGCCCTCACGCGAGCCCGAGATCAACTGCACCTTTCGCACGCGCTGGTACAGCCGCCAACACGGTTTCTCCCGGAGCTTGGCAACCGCATCCGGGCTGGAACTCCACGTCTGCACCGTCCCGACGCAGACCGGTAAGGCGTTCGCGGCGAAACGTGAGGCCCTCGCCGGGGGCCGGCTGCACGCCGGCGAGGAACGGCTCAACGCTTTGCGCCCCGACTACCGCTGCGAGCCACTCGAGTTCGAGCGGCGGATGCGCGGGCGGCAAGTCATGCAGCTGCGTCGCCGTCGCGATCCACATGTCGTCTTCGGCGGCGTTGCGGAGGTCATCACACCGCAGGC
The DNA here is from genome assembly GCF_900626105.1 of Gulosibacter massiliensis. Classification (NCBI taxonomy): domain Bacteria; kingdom Bacillati; phylum Actinomycetota; class Actinomycetes; order Micrococcales; family Microbacteriaceae; genus Gulosibacter; species Gulosibacter massiliensis. The sequence continues at coordinate 527,718 of NZ_UYZX01000001.1, read as the reverse complement.
ACGGGGTTCGGCCCGGCAACACGAAGGGGCCGAGCAGGATGCCTTCGTCGTCTCGCGCGATGACGAGGTGCGCGAGATCGTCGGCCATGAGCGGCAAGTAGCGTCGGGGTGAGAGTACTCGCTCGGTCACCTCGACCACGAGGTCGGTGTCGGCTGCCGGGCGGGCTTCGGCCGCCGCAAACACCACGTGGTGCCCGCGCCGCGCGAACTCGGCCGCGACGCTTCGGGCGAACGACACTGACGAGGACGGGGTGCGCACCAGCACGCGGGCGCGCCGCGCACTTTGCTCTGCGACGGGGGAGCACACCGACAACAGCGCATCAACCAGGAGCTCGTCGGCGCGCTTGCGGTCGGGGTGCGTCGCGGCGATGCGCTCGAGGTACTCCCGCTCCGCGCCGTTGCGGAGCTCAGAGATGAGGTCGTGGGTGAGCTGCGTGTCGGCCACCGTGACCGCGCGCACCACCCCGCCCACGCGCACCCGGTCGTTGCCGACCCAGGTCACGGGGGTGTCTGCGGCGAGTCGATATTGCACTCTCGCATCATTGCGAAAAAGCGCCGGCGCCCGTGGAATTATCCACAGGCGCCAGCGCGGGTCGGTGCCCTACTTGGCGTCGTCGTCGCTCAGATCGCCACCGGCGGGCGCGTCGCCAAACGAACCCGGGTCGCCGAGCAGGCGCGCGAGGTCATTGTCGAGCTCATCCGGCTCGCCGTCGCCACCCTGCAGCCGCTCGACGAGGGCGAACGGGTCGTCGATATCCTCCGCGCCGGGCAGCGCGTCGCGGTGGTCCCAGAGCGCGTCGCGCTCGGCCACGCCGAGTTTCTCCGTAACGAGTCGCCACATGCTCATCGCCTCACGCAAGCGGCGCGGGCGCAGCTCGAGGCCGACGAGCGAGCCGAACGCGTGCTCGGCCGGCGAGCCGGTGGCGCGGCGCCGCCGCACCATCTCGCTGAGCGCGCCAGCGTTCGGCAGGCGACTCGTCGCGTCCTCGGTCACCACGTCGACCCAACCCTCGATGAGGGCGAGGACCGTCTCGAGTCGCTCGAGCGCCTGGTCTTGCTCGGGGCTGCGGGGCGGAATCAGCTGGCCCGACTTGAGCACGAGCTGGATCTCCTCGGGGTTCGACACGTCGAGCTCGCGGATGGTCTCCTCGATGCGATCGGTGTCGATGCGGATGCCGCGGGCGAACTCCGTGATTGACGACACGAGGTGCAGCCGGAGCCAGCGGGCGTGCGCGAAGAGCTGGGCGTGCGCGAGCTCGCGCAGCGCAAAGTAGATGAGCACCTCGTCGCGGTCGAGCTCGAGATCGGTCGACCACTCCTGCAGGTTCTGCGGCACGAGGGCGGCCTTGTGGTCGGGCAACACCGGCATGCCGATGTCGCCGCCCGACAGCACCTCCTTCGCGAGCTGGCCGAGCACCTGGCCGAGCTGCATCGCGAACATCGACTGCCCGAGCGAACGAACGATCGGGCCCGAGCGTGCGACCATGTCCTTCATCTCTTCCGGCGCCTGCTCGGCAAGCACCTCGACGAGCGCGTTCGAGATGCTCGTCGCGACCGGGTTCGTCAATTCGGCCCAGCCGTCGAGGGTGAGTTCGAGCCACTCGTACCGCGTGATGGTCTGCGGGATGCCCGAGAACGCGCCGAAGGAGTCGCCCATCGCGTCGCCGAGCCACAGGCCAGCGACCTGGAAGGCGCGGTCGTACGCGCGCGCATCCTCGTCGTCGACCTCTTCGTTCGGCGTCGCGGTCCGGCGGGCGGCGTCGCGGACAAGATCCCAGTCGACGCCGTCGGTCGGGTTCTGCATCGCCTGCTGCAACTGCATCAGCATGTGCGCGAGTGCCTGGGGGTCGGCGGGCAAGCCCGCAGCGCCGGCGAGCTTGTCGGAGTCGATCCCGCCGCCGCCGAGCATCTGCTCGAGCATCCGTCGCATTTCCTCTTCGGGCGAGCGGTTGTCGTCCTCGTTGTTCTGGGGGCCATTGCTATTCGGCATCGGCTTCGTTCCTCTCAGGGGTTCGCTCTAGAGTAGCCAGGGTGCCCCCGGGTGGAGCCGGGGAAACCGGCTCCGTTCACCGAGGGCGATCAGCCATCACGCGAAAGCTCATTCATGACCGCAAGCCACCAGCATCCCGAAGCCGCTTTGCCCGACGGGATCGGTGACGAGAAACCGGCGCGTCGGCGCTGGAGTCGGGAGCGGTTCGGTCGTTGGTGCCTCATTCTTGGGGTCGTGGCGTTGGTGATCCTGGCGGTTTCACCCGCGCCCTATGTCATTCGCCAGCCCGGCCCCGCGTTCAACGCGCTCGGGCAGGAAGAGAACGACGATGGCACGCAGCAGGACGTCATTCAGATCTCCGGCGCCGAGACGTACGACACCGGCGACGGCTCGCTCTACGTCATGACGGTGAACATCGTCGGCAACCCGCAGTCGCAGCCGAACTGGCTGCAGGTGCTCGGGGCCTGGATGACGCCGGGGAAGGATGTCCTGCCCGTCGAGGCCTATTACCCCGAGGGCACGACCGTCGACCAGCGCAACGAAGAATCGGCGCTGATGATGACGCAGGCTCAGGACACCGCCATCGCGGCGGCCCTCACGGAGCTCGGCTACGACGTCACCGAACAGATGAGCGTGGCGTCGGTCGGTGAGGATGCTGCCGCCGCCGGCGAGCTCGAGGTGGGCGACGTCATCGTCACCATCGACGGCAAGCCGATCACGAATACCGAAGAACTCAGCGCGCTGACGCTCACCGAGGAACCCACCGAGGTCGTGTTCACGCGAGACGGCAAGGAACACCGCGTCGAGATCACGCCGAAGCTCACCGAGACCGACAACGGAGAGGTGCCGTTGCTCGGTGTTCAGTTGCAGTACGAGTACCAATTCCCGATCGACGTCTCGATCGACCTTGGCGACGTCGGTGGACCGAGCGCGGGCATGATGTTTGCGCTCGCCACCTACGACAAGCTGACCGAGGGTGACCTCACCGGCGGCGACCAGGTGACCGGCACCGGCACGATGTCGGACGACGGCACCGTGGGCGCGATCGGCGGCATCCGGCAGAAGATGTATGAGGCGGTGTCGCTTGGAGCGGACTACTTTATTGCGCCCGAGGCGAACTGTGCTGAGGTGCTCGACGGCGGCATTCCCGGTGACATGACCGTCTATGCCGTTGGAAACCTTGACGAGGCGCTCGACATCGTCGAAACGAACGCCGCCGACAAGTCGACCGACGGCCTGCGCTCGTGCCAGGATGCGGTGGATGCGGGCGTCCCGCAGTCGTAGCGAGCCGCTAGGATAGGCGAGATAACGCCGCGGGCTCGCGACGATTTGCTCGTGCCAGCGGTGTCGACAGCGACAACGACGGGACCTCAGTGAGCGCAACGGCAGCACCACGTCCATCCGCAAGTAGTTCAGGGGACGGTGGTCAGCGCGGCCCCGGGGCGCGTCGCTTCGGACCGCTCATCACGACGATTGCCATCGTCGTCGCGCTTATCATCGTGTTCTTCTGGTTCTCGGGCATCTACGCCGACGTCCTCTGGTACCAGCAGCTCGGGTTCGAGCAGGTGCTCTTCACGCAGTGGCTCGCTACCGGCGCGATGTTCTTGATCGGCCTCATCGGTCTGGCGGTGCCGAGCTATGCGATGCTGCAGCTCGCGTACCGCACGCGGCCGACCTACGCGAAGCTCTCGCAACAGCTGGGGGAGTACCAGCGCGCACTCGAGCCCGTGCGTCGCATCGTCTTTATCGTGATTCCGATCTTCCTTGGCGTGCTCGGCGGTCTCTCTGTCGCGGGCAGCTGGCAGAGCGTGCTGGCGTTCTTCAACTCGACGCCGTTCGGCGTTGCTGACCCGCAGTTCGGTCACGACGTCAGCTTCTACGTCTTCCAGCTGCCGTTCTGGCGCGGCGTCGTCACGTTCATCAGTTCGACACTGCTCGTCTGCCTCGTCCTGACCGTGGCGGTGAGCTACCTCTACGGCGGCATCCATATCTCCGGCCGCGAGGTTGTCATCTCGAAGGCCTCGCGCATCCAGATCGCCATCGTTGCGGCGCTCTTCGTCGCGACGCAGGGCGTGTCGTTCTGGTTCGACCGCTACAACTCGCTCACCGAGTCGAACGGTCGGTGGACGGGTGCGCTCTACACCGATGTGCACGCGCGCGTGCCCGGTCTCGCCATCCTCGCGGGCGTCGCGGTCATCGTCGCGCTGCTGTTCATCTTTGCCGCCATTGCCGGCCGCTGGACGCTCCCGGCAATGGGTGTCGCGGGCCTCGTTATTGTCGGCCTCGTCGTCGGCATGGTCTACCCGTGGTTCGTGCAGAACCTGCAGGTCGGCCCGAACGAGCAGTCACTCGAGTCCGAGTACATCGACCGCAACATCACGGCCACGCGCGACGCCTACGACGTGGCGGACGTGCAGGAGGTCGACTACGCCGGCGTCACGACGGCCGAGCCCGGCCAGTTGCGTGAGGACGCCGAGACCACGGCGAACATCCGCATCATGGACCCCGCCTTGATCAGCCAAACCTTCGCGCAGTTCGAACAGGAACGCGCGTACTACCAGTTCCCGAGCACGCTCGACGTCGACCGCTACGACATTGAGGACCAGACGCAGGACGCCGTCATGGCGCTGCGCGAGATCAACGTCGACGGCCTTGGCGCCGACGCGCAGTCGTGGGTGAACCGGGCCATCGTCTACACCCACGGCTACGGTCTTGTGGCCGCCTACGGTTCGCAGCGCGGCCCCGACGGTCAGCCCCTGTTCTTCGAAGCGGGCATGCCGCAGGAGGGCGCGCTCGACGAGTTTGAGCCCCGCGTGTACTTCGGTGAGAGCTCGCCCGAGTACTCGATTGTTGGCGCGCCGGAGGGTTCCGACCCGGCCGAGTTCGACCATGTGTCGGGTGCCGATGGTGCCTCGCAGAGCTACTACACCTTCACCGGTGAGGGCGGCCCGTCGCTTGGCAACATCTTCAACCGCCTCGTGTACGCCATCAAGTTCCAGTCCGAGCAGATCCTGCTCTCAGACGCGATCAACGAGAACTCGCAGATCCTCTACGACCGTGACCCCACGCAGCGCGTCCAGGCCGCGGCACCGTACCTGACGATCGACGGCGACCCGTACGCCTCGGTGGTCGACGGCGAGCTCGTGTGGATCGTCGACGGGTACACGACGAGCGATGCGTACCCGTACTCGACGCAGACCTCGATCGAGGCGGCCGCGACCGACTCGAACACGCCCGCCACGGCCGGCCCGAACGAGGCAGTGAACTACATCCGCAACTCGGTGAAGGCAACCGTGAACGCGTACGACGGGTCGGTCACGCTCTACGCTTGGGACACCGAGGACCCGATCCTCCAGACCTGGCAGAAGATCTTCCCGAACACCCTCCACTCGGTGAGCGAGATGTCGGGTGACCTGCTGAGCCACGTCCGCTACCCGCAGGACCTCTTCAAGGTGCAGCGAGCGATGCTTTCGACCTACCACGTGACGAACGCGGGTGAGTACTACAACCAGACGAACGCCTGGCAGGTGCCGGTTGACCCGACGTCGTCGGCGGATGCGCAACTGCGTCAGCCGCCCTACTACTTGACCATGCAGATGCCGGGCCAGGAGCCGGCGTTCTCGATTTACTCGACGTACATCCCGATGGTGTCGAGCGGTTCAACTTCTCGAAACGTCTTGACGGGCTATCTCTCGGCCAATGCGAATGCGGGGTCGAGCGACGGGGAGGTTTCCGACGATTACGGCACGCTCACACTGTTGAAGATTCAGAATGACTCGGTGAATGGCCCGGGTCAGGTGCAGAACATCTTCAACTCGAACGAGACGGTCGCGAACCAGCTGAACCTGCTTGAGCGAGGTGGCCAGACCCAGGTGCTGCGAGGCAACCTGCTGACGCTACCCGTCGGCGAGGGCTTCCTGTACGTGCAGCCGGTCTACGTGCAGTCGACCGGTGAGACAAGCTACCCGCTCATGCGGCGCGTGCTCGTTGCCTTCGGCGACGAGATCGCGTTCGAGGACACCCTGGATGCCGCGCTCGACGAACTCTTCGCCGGTGATGCTGGCGCGGATGCGGGTGACCAGAACGCCGACGAGGTGCCCGAGGACCCGAATGTCATCGTGCCCGACACTGGCGGTGACAACTCGCAGGACGTTCCTGATGACACCAGCGGAACGGACTCGACGACCGAACCGACGGCGACGCCCGAACCCACGTCGACGCCCGACGCGACGCAGGACGGCAGCACGGGCGGCTCGAGCGGTAGCGCGCAGGAAGACCTCGACCAGGCCTTGGCGGACGCCTCTGCGGCCCTTCAGGATCGCACGGACGCCTACGCCGACAACGACCTCGTGGGGGCGGCCGAGGCGGATGCGCGGATGACCGAGGCGCTCGAGCGCGCGCAGGAGGCGCAGGACCGCATCAACAACGGCGAATAGTCTCAGCTCGGATTGTCAGCCTCGCGGCGTGCCCACTACGGGGCGCGCCGCGAGGCGCTTTTCCGGGGTACGCGCGCCGAATCTCGGGTGAAGCGGACGTGAACTGGACAACAACGAAAACATCCGGTAATGTTTTCTCTTGTGCCGCGGGGTGGAGCAGTTCGGTAGCTCGCCGGGCTCATAACCCGGAGGTCGTAGGTTCAAATCCTGCCCCCGCAACCAATTCCGCAGATGCGGCACGAACGCCCTGGCTCTCACGAGCCGGGGCGTTCTGCGTTTTCCGCAGCGGCACGTCGTCGTCTGCTTCGCCGACGAGGTAGGCGACCGACGTTTCGAGCATTTCGGCGAGAGTGCGCAGGATGATCCCAACCAGGCATGATCCACTGTTCGGCTCGGACGAGTTCCTCGCCTGCCGGATGGTGGTGGTATGGGCATTTGGATGTTGGTTGTGCTCCAGGCACTGTCGCAGGCGGAGACCGCGTGATTGCCTGCGGAGGCGGAACTGATCTGGTCGTCGTCGATCGCGAAAGTGCTGCTTGGCTGCGCATCGAACATCGACCACCTCCGCGACGTCGAGGGGTCCTCGGTACCCGCAAAGTCCGGCAGACCTTTCGCACGTCGGGCTCCCGGATGTCGACGAGCTTCAACGACTTGTTCGAGCGAACACTCGGGATCTCGATCGACGCTGGCGACGGAGACGCAACATGAGCACCGATGAGGGCTTGCAAGACTGGCTCAGTGAATTCGCGATGCCGGCAGACCTGGAGGAAGATGACACGTTCGACAGCAACGTTGACGGCACGGACACAGTGGGCTTCACCTGTCGATGCCAACTCGACGCACTTCGCCCCTCGGAGGGCGCGATCAGGCGGGAGGAACTCATTGGCGAAGGGCGCGCATCCACGTGGGAGCGGCTGCGCGTGTTTGTAGGGTGGTGGACGGCCCGGTTCAGAATCTCGACGAAGACGCTCCCACAGTGCTAGTTCCAGCACCCGGCGATCGTTGAGGAACTCACTGCGCTCATGAGGGCCCGCACCGCACATTACCGCGGGGAGTGCGGCACAGGCTATTTGCAGCAAGTCCACGCCCCGACTTCCACGAGACTGACTGGCTTTCATTGATTGACGAGCAAACAGATGCCATCGCTGTACCACTCGGAGCCGAAACGGCGCCAGGTTAGGTCGCCCCGCCTCAGCTCGATTCCCGATTGCCTGTCGCAGGGTGGTCAGGCCCAAGCTTGTACCTAGTCCATGCTGCCTTGTGGTCGGCTCTTCGTAAATCGGCAGACCCTCGGACTCGTACCTTCAACGATCTTCGTAATCTATCCTGACTCGGGGATTCTGCTCATAGACGAGAGGTGGGGAAATGGCGCCTAACCACGTGCTGCGTAGAACAATAGGAATTTTGGCGTTATCTTTCGCGTTCACATTTCCTGCAATTCAGCCAGTTCTGGCCGATGAGAATTCCGATCAAAAATTGTACCTCGTAGCGGAATCGGACGATGGTTGGATCCTTGTAGATGGCGACGGCTCTGAAGAAGTGCCTCTGGTGAGTGCGATATGAAGTTGTCTGGTCGTTGAATAACAATCAGATTATCTCTTCGTGTCCGGCTTCATGATATACGTGCAATCCTAATCTGCAGGTATTCGTAGTTCATTTAATGTTAAAAGGTGGATTGGTGAATAGTAGATGGCAATGGAAGTGGATCCTCGTCCCCTTGTTTCCCTTTTTCATGCGAGTGCCAGACTACGCTGACCGTGCTCAAGCCGTCCGTCGTGTCCAGGCTCGGAGGAGAGGTTCGCTCAGAAAGTTTCGATTCTTTGCGGCCATTGGCTATGAGTGGTCTGTTTGGGATGCGGAACTCTGTGCTGTCGAGTCGGAGTGGTTGCCTCTGAGTGATGATCTCAAGTGTGCACTCCTTGCTTGGTACCGAACGTACGTGAATGGGGCTCTTCGGACATTCGGTGGGGTCATGGGGTGAGTCCGCCGGCGGCGAGGAGCATTCGTAGGCGGTAGTTCTCGCGGTTGCGGAAGCCGCGAGCGAGGCGACGATGCAGCTCGATGATCCCGTTGATTGCTTCGGTGCCGCCGTTGTTTGCTCGGCTGGTGGTGAAGTAGGCGAGGAACGCTGAGCGCCAGCGTCGCAGGGTGCGGCCGAGGCGTGCGATCTCGGGGATCGGACAGGTGTGGAACGACTCGACGACCTTCTCGGCGATCTGTCGCCCCTCAGCGAGGTCCTTCTGGTGATAGGCCGAGCGAAGTTGCTGCGCGCACTGCCATGCGACGAACACCTCGTCGTGGGCCGGGTTCGCCTCGATGGCTGCGGTCAGGCGCGCCCACTGCTTGTCGGTGAGGTTCTCAGCCCCGGCGCGGAGGATGGTCTGGATCCCGTAGAGCGGATCACCTTTCCGACCGCGATGGCCGAGAGTGTCTTGCTGGACCCGACGGCGAACCTCGTCGACCGCGACGGTGCCGAGCTTGACGACATGGAACGCGTCCAGCACGGCGGTGGCATCTTGCAGTTTGTCGTCGATCGCGGTCTTGTAACCGGCGAACGGATCCAGCGCCGCGACCTTCACCTGCTCGCGGAATGCGTCGCCACGTGCGCTGAGCCAGGTCGCGTAGGCCTTCCCCGACCTGCCCGGCACGAGGTCCAACAGCCGGGCCCGCGTCTTCCCGGTGCTGTCGCGGGTGAGGTCGACCATCCCGGTCAGCTCTTTCGGACCGCGCTTGCGCGGGTCGACGTGATGCCAGATGTGCTCGTCAACGCCCAGCGTTGTCACGTTCTCGAACCGGGACTCATCGGCCGCGAGCTTCACAAGCTCCGGCTCGACGGCCCGCCACACCGTCTTCCACGACGTGCCCAGCTGGCGACGCAATCCTTCGATCGTGGCGTGTTCGCGACGCAGCTGACCGACTGCCCAGACGACCGCGCGTCGGGTGAGTGCCCCACGCGGGGCGACAAGAGACGGCAGCTGTTCCACGAACGTCTGTCGTGCACAGCCCGACTCGTCGCACCGCCAGACTCGCTGCCGCCACACGATTCGCACCCGTGTCATGCCGGGCACGTCATGAAGCAGCCGGCGGCGACGTCCACGGCCGGTCGCCACGGTCCCGCACGACGGGCAACCGGCAGGCGCCGCAGGACTCGAGACCGTCACGATCAGTAGTCCGTTGCGGCGGTCCACGTGCTCGACATGGACGCCGTCGAGGCCGAGCAGGAGGTCGCAGCGGGAACACGGGTCAGTGGCAGAGCGCGCGTCAGCGCACCCCGAAGTAGGGTGAAGCACGTCGAGGTCCTCGTAATGGATCAGGTGGTTAGCGCTTCTGATCCTCGGGGACCTCGACCCCTACCCGTCGAACCTCACCCGGCGAGCCCTACCCCCACCGAATGTCCGAAGAGCCGCCAATAGGGACACGTCCGCGGCTGCCAAGCTGATCCGCCAATCCGCATACCGCCTCGACGACCTGGCGACAGTCCTCGATTCAATAGACGACCTCTAAGCGAGACGTCCACTAACGGCCGTTTGTAGGACGAAGTTGTCGGGTATGCCGTCGTCAGACGTCGCGGCAAGGCTCTTTCGTCGGGCATCCAGGCGGCCTAGTGTGACGTGGAGGCGCCCAGCACCGTGGCAGCCTCTGACCCGATAGGAGAGCACCATGAATCCAGACAACGTCGTGAGCGGCGGTGTCGCAGTCGGAGTCCGCATCGACCTCTTCGACCAGGGTGAACAATACCTTGGGTCAATCCTCCGCGAAGATCTGCGCGCCGCCGGCGTGCCGAGAGTGGGTGACAACCTCGGACGCGGCACGCTGGGGGTTGAGGTACATCAGCTCGCTGGGATCGCACTCGAGGTGGATCATGTCGACCACTATCTCGCCATCCCCGGCGTACGTGACAGGGAACCGCTGAGTGTGGCTGTAGTGGTCGCCAACGGCGTCGACACAGAAGCGTTCACTCGCCTTGCTCCGACGCTCAAGGAGCAGGGTTGGTCGGTGATGTCCGACTCTTATCCTGACTCATAGAGCGCTTGACAGGTGTGCGATGGCAAAGAGTCAGACCTCAGATTCCTGCTCGAGGAGTGGGTTGCGCTTACGGAGTTCACGGGGAGGTACAGTTACGTAGCCTGAACACGACTGTTTCAGGCGCCGTCGTCGCGGCTGTCCTGGGGGCACACTGATCGCTGAGGATCGACTACCGTGGCTCATATGCAGGTTACGTTGGTTGATGAGCGGGATGCGCAGCTTGAAATGAGAGCTGACGGTTTCCGCGTATTCGTAGTTCACCCCGGGCGGCGGGTAACCGCGTATAACGTCGACGCGGCAAGTGTCCAAGAAGCATTTACGTGGGCAACTGAGGCGGCGAGTGGGGCTGGCTTCTCCTTGGCTGCCCGCTTCGATCAGTCTGGGGGAGGGGTTGCTCTTATGTACTTAACCCCACCCCCAGAGATCATCATGGAGCAGTTAGGTGACTAGGAAGAACACTTCGCCGTCTTTGTAGTCGGTTTGCAGAACATAACGGACGAGGTATCCGAGCCAACTTTGAATCCGCTAGGCGATGTGATCTCGACTGTCGTTGTGCCCTGATAGTGACCGGTGAAGTACGCGCCAGCCGTCCCGTTCTTCGGCGTGTAGAAGATGTTCACCGAGCCATCGACCGACACAGTGCGTACTTCGTCGTTTGATCGCAACTTTGACCAGTTAATCCCATTGCTTGTGTCGCCTGAGTACTTCGCGCTGTCCCAGAAGAGGCCGCTCCGCACCCGAATCGTTGCCTTTGCGGGGTGGGAGCCGGTTCCCGTGCACTTAACTTTGGACTTGAAAATAACGTAAATCTTACCTTGTTTTCGAGCGCCTTCGGAAATGTGCGGATTCTGAGCGTCAACCGTGCAAGTAATTTTGTACCCGGCGGCACTGAGTGTTGTGACTCCACCATTTAATGAAGAGGACTCGGCGGAAACCTGTGGTGATTCCGCGAGACTAAGCGTATTACCTACGGTTTCGTCATGCACAATATCGGGTGAGGTCTCGTCTGCTGAAACTGCAGATTGAGCTTGAGCTGGAGATGCCATTACCAAGCTTGCTGTCAATAGCGCTACTGCCCCCAGGAGAAGAATAGATGGACGGCGGGTTACATGGGTCATTCGAGTGCTCCTAACGTGCGCCCTGCGGTGGGCTAGCAAATTGTGAGTGTAGACGCCCTGCTCCTACTTGACAGGACTGCACCCGGCTCACGAGCGCGTAAAGTCATAGAATATGAATGCTCAATTAGTTGTAGTGCGCCGTGCTATCGCTTCGCGCCTCGCAAGGCGCCAGACCCGGAGGTCGTAGGTTCAAATCCTGCCCCCGCAACCAATTCCGCAGATGCGGCACGAACGCCCTGGCTCTCACGAGCCGGGGCGTTCTGCGTTTTCCGCAGGCGCGCGTCGTCGATGCGGCTCATATTCGCGTCTGGCAGGCTGGCAGCCATGAGCGGACACGACGCGTTCCCCAACCACATCTTCAACGCCTTCGGCCAAGCGCCGCGCATGCTCGAGGAAAAGCTTGGGGGCGTCGTCATGGTCATCGAGAAGCGACCGGAGGGTGGACCGATCACGCTCATGACGGCTGGTGCCTCCAACCTGCCGACCGACTCCGGCGAGGCAGTAGAACTTGCCGTCGAAGTAGTCGAAGGTCAGCAGGGCGCGGGCTTCATCGCGTTGCGGATCGTCTGCGATGACATCGCAGAACCGGCGCGTGCCTCCCGTCGGCGCGCCGTGGCGCAATACCGAGCCATTCCTCACTGGTACCGCGATCACGTCGATCGTCGCAACCGGGTCGCGCTGGGGTGCAGAGTTTGACGACGTGCGGGCCGAGGATGGCACGGTAGTCGGCCACGTGCGAACGCTGCGGATGCTCACCGACGCCGAGGCCGGCGTCGTCGCGAGTGAGGGGTTCGACGCGCTGCGGGCGAAGGTCGGCTCAGTCGACGCACTTCTTGACGTCGAACGTGAAGAATCCGTTGAGCCGAGCGGCGTTGCCGACAACGAGCCGGTCATGCTGTCGAAGCTTCACTACGAGCATCCGCCGCGCTGGGTGACGATCACCGATCGCGGGCTGCAGTCGGTCACCGGGTTCGAATCCGAGGCGTACATGGCCGATAGCGCGAACCACGAAATTTGGGCGGTCGCCTCGTTCGTCGATCGATTCCCCTTCGTCGAGGAGTTCCTGCGTCGGGGCCGCGTCGGTGAAACGGCGCGCTTCGACAACGACTCGGGCGCCCACCAGATCGAGGCCGACTGAACCGTTGCCGCTACGACGTGGCGCCGATGATGCCCGACACGAGCGCAAAGACGGCAAGCGCGGCGAAGATGAACGCCCAGAACTGCATGGGGATGAAGAACAGCGTGTGGACGTTCTTCACCCGCTGCGCCGCGCTGAGTTCGGCCTGCAGCAGTTGCGCGCTCATCTGCCGAGCTTCCTCGTACGAGCGGGGCTGCGGCTGGCCGGATCCGAGCGAGAACTGGCCCGACTCGACGAGCTCCGCGAGTTGGAGCTCCCGGTGTACGCGCCACTCTTCGACCTTGCGCAGCGGGCCGGTGATGTTCATCGCGCGCCCGGTAAACCAGGTCGCGACGGCCGCGAGGCTGAGGCCGATCGCCGCTGAGAAGGCAATTGGGCACTCGTCAAGGAATGTGCTGCCGAGCCCGGCAAACAGTACCATCGCGACCGCGCCATAGCCGAACGCCAGCACACCCCACCCACGCCAAATAATCACGGCGACGATCTCGCCACAGCGCTGCCGCCGGGAGCATCCGACTGCAGTCGCACGACCCACGTAAATCGGTGGGTATCACTCCCGCTAGAGCCTCGCGAGACTCGTGATGTCCTCTTCGAACTCGGCCGCGACCTCGGCCGACACGGTCGTGCGCGTCTGGCGGATCGCCGCCTCGAAGTCGGCCTGGCTGGGACCTCGCTCGAGGGCCTCGCCGCCCGCCGCGACCGCCCGCTCAAACGCGTTCTGGGCGGCGCTGCGTGACGCGAACTCGATGTCGGCGGGGGAGAAGCCCTCGGTCGCCGAGACGAGCGCGGCGTAGTCAACCGCATCCTTCGACCGCTCGGGCATGAAGCCCCGCCAGATCGCGGCCCGGGCCTCGGCGTCGGGCAGGCCGATCGGAATCACGTAGTCGAAGCGCCCATGCCGCAGGAAAGCCGGGTCGAGGGCGCGGATGAAGTTCGTCGCGCAGATGAGCAGGCGGCCGGGCTTCTCGCGGAAGTTCGGGATGATCTTGAGCAGCTCGTTCGTCACGCCCTGCATCGGCGACGGCGGCTCGCCGCCACGACGCACGGCGATCTCTTCCACCTCGTCGATGAAGACGACCGCGTGGTCGAGCTCGTCGATCTTCTCGAAGGTCTCACGCAACTCTCCGGCGAGCCCCTTCGGCGACGCGGCCAGGCGCGAGGGAAACACCTCGACGAACGGCCACTCGAGCCGCGAGGCGATGCCCTTCGCAAACGTCGTCTTGCCGGTGCCCGGAGGCCCGAACAGCACGATCGCGCGCGGCGGCACGACGCCGAACTGTTCGGCGAGCTCTGGGTCGGAGAGCGGCAGCACGAGGCGGCGCTCGAGGGTCTGCTTTTCGTGCTGCATGCCGCCGATGTTGTCCCAGCGATTGCGGTCGAGCACGCGCCCGCCGAGATCGCGTAGCACGAGCACCTGCTCCTGCCGGATGGGGATCGCCCGCTCGAAATAGCGCAGGTGCCGCTTGTCGACGAAGCCAGCCCGCGTCAGCGAGCCGGCGTGCTCCTCGCCATCGGGCACGAGGATCGACATCTTCGAACTGCCCTGCGAAGCCAGGCGGCGCTCGAGTGCGCCGAGCAGCGCGCCGCTGATGCCGCGCCGGCGCCAGGTCGGGGCGACCGCGATGAAGACCACCCAGGCCTGGTCGTGGGCGGCTCGCGCGACCGCGGCACCAACGAGTTCGTCACCCGAGGTGGCCACTACCGCGGTGTCTACCCGGGTCGACGCGAGCACCTCGTTCAGTGAGTAGACCGGCTCGACTCCGGATGCGGCATAGCCCTCCCAGAGGCGCAGAAAGCCGTCGAGATCGGTCGGTTGGAGATCGCGGATGCGCCAGTTCGTCATGGTCTGCCTACTTCGGTGGAGGGACGCTCGTTGGCAACAGCGTACTGAACTCAGCCCGCGCCCCGCGCTGGCCAATACTGAATCGGGTTCACGAACTCAGGAAAACATGCAGGCGGACGTGTCAGCATCCCTGTGCCACAAGCGTGGCGCCAAACCGAAGATATGGAGTGATCATGGGCTTTCTCGATGACGCGAAGGAAAACGTCGGCAACTTCGTGAACGACGCGAAGGACAAGGTTGGGGACTTCGTCGAGGACATCAAGGACGGCAAGCTTGGCAACGAGGGCGACAAGAACGACGAGCAGCCCTCGGCCTAACTCGCCGGGCACTCGCCACCATTGGAGGCTCTGCCCAGACTGGCCTGTAAGGGTAGGTGGAGTTCCGCCGCACCAGTGGTGGTAATCACCGAAGGAGGATTGTATGGGATTCGCTGATGACGCCCGCAACAAGGGTGAAGAGCTTGTTGGCAAAGGCAAGGAAGGCGTCGGTGCCGCGACCGACAACAAGGACCTCGAGAACGAGGGCAAAGCCGACCAGGCCTCGGCCAACATCAAGCAGGGCCTCGAGAATGTCAAGGACGGCATCTCGGACGGCATCGACAAGCTTCGCGGCAAGTAAATCGTCCGCAGCAGTGGCGGGGGGATCATTTGATCGCCCCGCCACTGTCGCTGTTCACCCGTAATCTGAATTCGTAGGCACGCGCAAAGGAGCACTCATGCAGCAAGTACAGGGCGTCATCGCCCGGGCGAAGGACGCGCCCGTAGAACTCGTCACCATCAATGTTCCCGACCCTGGCCCTGGCGAGGCGGTTGTGCGGGTGCAAGCCTGCGGCGTGTGCCACACCGATCTCCACTATGTGCGCGGCGGTATTGGCGACGACTACCCGTACCTCCTCGGTCACGAAGCAGCGGGCATCGTCGAGGCGGTTGGCGACGGTGTCACGAACGTGGCGCCCGGCGACTATGTCGTGCTCAATTGGCGCGCAGTGTGCGGCGAGTGCCGCGCTTGTAAACGCGGTCAGCCGTGGTACTGCTTCAACACCGCCAATGCGACGCAGAAGATGACGCTCGAGGACGGTACGGAGGTCTCGCCGGCGCTCGGTATCGGCGCGTTTATTGAGAAGACCCTCGTTGCTGCGGGCCAGTGCACCAAGGTCGACCCGGCGGCACGCCCGGCGGCCGCGGGCCTCCTCGGCTGCGGCATCATGGCGGGCATCGGCGCGGCCATTAACACCGGCGCTGTGCAGCGCGGCGAATCCGTCGCCGTTATCGGCTGCGGCGGCGTTGGCGTCGCGGCGATTGTCGGCGCCAAGCTCGCGGGCGCGACGAAGATCATCGCGGTCGACGTCGATGACCGCAAGCTCGAGAAGGCGAAGGAACTCGGCGCGACTCACACCGTCAACTCGCGCAAGGTGGATGCGGTTGAAGCCATCCGCGCCGCAACCGACACCTTCGGCGCGGATGTGGTGATCGAGGCCGTCGGACGGCCCGAGACGTACGAGCAGGCGTTCTACGCTCGTGACCTCGCCGGCCGCGTCGTGCTCGTGGGCGTGCCGAACCCCGAGATGGAGCTCAAGCTGCCGCTCGCCGAGGTATTCGGCCGCGGTGGCGCGCTGAAGTCGAGCTGGTACGGCGACTGTCTGCCCGAGCGCGACTTCCCGATGCTCACCGACCTCTACCTGCAGGACCGCCTGCCACTCGACGCGTTCGTGTCGGAGGAGATCGGTATCAACGACATCGACGCGGCATTCGAAAAGATGCACCGCGGCGAAGTGCTGCGCAGCGTCGTCATTCTCGAGGAGGCACAGCAGTGACCGCACGCATCGATCACGGAGTCATCACCGGCACCTTCTCGCTCGACGGCGAGACTTTTGACGTCGACAACAACGTCTGGGTGCTCGGCGACGACTCCGAGTGCCTTGTCATTGACGCACCCCACGACGTTGACGAGATTCTCAAGGTCGTCGGCGATCGCAAGGTGCAGGCCATTGTCTGCACGCATGCCCACGACGATCACGTGCGGGTCGCTCCCGAACTCGCGGAGCGTACGGGCGCGCGCATCCTGCTGAACCCCGACGACCTGCAGCTCTGGGGCCTGACGCACCCCGAGCGCCGTCCCGACGGTGAGATCCACGACGGCGACACGCTCGAGATCGCGGGCAGCGTCGTTCGTGTGCTGGCGACCCCCGGCCACGCGCCTGGCGCGGTGTGTCTCGCGGTGCCCGAACTCGGCGTCGTCTTCAGCGGCGACACGCTGTTCCAGGGCGGCCCGGGCGCCACCGGCCGCAGCTTCAGCGACCGCGGCACGCTCGAGCAGTCGATTCGCGAGAAGCTCTTCCCGCTCGGCGACGAGGTCGTCGTCAAGACCGGGCACGGTGACGACACCACCATCGGTGCGGAGCGCGCACGCGACTGGGTCTAGCGAACCGGTGGCGACGGAAACGTCGGCGGGCCTGGCGATCGAATCGATCGCCAGGCCCGCTTGCATTGGTGGCTAGAACGCTTTCTGACGCTGGTCGACGATGAGGTGAATCAGTGCGAAGGTCTCACCGCGCTGCACGGTCTCGAGTGCGCGCTCGACCGCGGCCGGCACATCGGCGTCGGTCTCGACGCGGATGCCCACGCCGCCGAACGACTCGGCGAACTTCGCAAAGTCGGGGTTCTTGAGCTGGGTGCCCGAGACGCGACCCGGGTAGTGGGCCTCCTGGTGCGTGCGGATCGTGCCGTACTCGCCGTTATCCATGACGATGACGAGTGGCGTCGCGCCGTACTGCGCGGCGGTGGCAAGCTCTTGGCCGTTCATGAGGAACTCGCCGTCACCGGCGATCGTCACGACGACGCGACCCGGGAAGTTCAGGGCGGCGCTGACTGCCGAGGGCACCGAGTAGCCCATCGAACCGTTGCGGGCCGAGATCATCGAGGCGTAGCCGCGCGTGGGGAAGTAGCGGTGCGCCCAGTTGGTGTGCTCGCCCGCGCCAAAGGTGACCATGGCATCCTCGGGCAGACGCTCGACGAGGTTGCCCATGAGTGTCTCCATGGTCGCCTTGCCGTCGTTCGGCGTCGAGCTCGGTGCGGCCGACCAGGTCTGTTGCTTCGCGCGCAGGCGCTGCGTCCACTCACGCCACGAGGCCTTTTCGGGCAGGTCCATGCGTACGAGGTCGCGCACGAAGCTGTGCGGCTTGGCGACGATCTGGTGCGAGATCGGTCCGCTGCGACCCCGCAGCGAGGGGTCAATCGTGACGATGAAGTTGCGCTGGTTCCAGTTCTGGCGCGAGGTAAACCCGCTTGTGATGACGTCGCCGGGAACCGTGCCGACGAACACAATGAGGTCGGTCTCGTCGAGCAGGTCAGCCGAGAAGTTCGGCCGACCGTAGCCCAGGGGGCCGACGTAGGAGGGCGAGTCGAAGGGCACCGTGCCCTCGGTACGCCACTCGGCGGCGGCGGGCAGCGAGTGCTCCTCGAGCCACTTCGTGAGGGCCTCGGTCGACTGAACGCTCCAGTCGTTGCCACCCGTGACGAACAGCGGTTTCTCGGACTCGAGCAGCGCCGTGCGTAGCGACTTCCAGTCATCGACGGTCATGCCGCCGAGGGCCACGGGGATGGTCGGGTGAATCGGGGTGTCGATGAGCTCGGTGATGACGTCCTCGGGGAGACCGACGACGACGGGGCCCGGGCGACCCGACGAGGCCGAGAACATCGCCTCGGCGACAACCTCGCTCGCGCGGGCCGGATGGTCGAGCACCATGACGCGCTTCGCGCCCGAGGCGAACCAGCGCTTCGGGTCGAACTCCTGGAAGGCCTCCTTCTCGCGGTGCTCGAAGGGGATGAGGCCGACGAAGAGGACCATGGCCGTCGAGTCCTGCCACGCGGTGTGGAGCCCAACGTGGGCGTTCGCCGCGCCGGGTCCGCGCGTGACCATGGCGACGCCGGGCAAGTCGCCGAGCTTGCCGTCGGCCTCGGCCATGTAGGCCGCGCCGCCCTCGTGACGGCAGACGATCGTGTCGATCGACGAACCGTGCAGGCCGTCGAGCACGTCGAGGTAGCTTTCACCCGGCACCACGTACACGCGCTTCACACCGTGCGCCTCGAGCGACTCGACGATTTGATGACCGGCCGATTTGCGCTCGACGAGCTGGTTCATCTGTGCGGTGACGACGTCAATCGTCGGAATCGCGCCAGTGGCGGGGGTTTCCATGTAGCAAGCTCCTTTGCAGGTGGGATCAACCCAGAGTGGTCCTTCGGAATTCTGACAAAATTCCCGTTCAAGTTTTTTGAACGACGTTCACCAACCCGCCGGGGGAGTGCGCTACCTCGCGGACTCCTCTGGGTTGCCACCCGAGCAGCTCGGCTGCAGCTCCAGGGGGTCTCGATGCAGCTGCTGGTGGGGGTCGAGCTCATTGAGAATTGCGTCCATTGACCGGTGGAGTTCGCCGACCCCATCCGGACCCTGGGGTGCAAACACCACCTGCCGCACGAAATTCACGTGCTCGGGCGCCGACTCGACGAGGCGCGCGGCCCCGGCCTCGGTCAGCTCAATGTCGGTCGCCCGGCCGTCATGCTCGTTCGGCACGCGGCGCAGCAGGCCCTCGTCCTCAAGTCCGGAGATCACGCGCGAGAGACGGGAGAGGGTCGTGTTGGTGAACACCGCGAGCTGCTTCGTCTGGATGCGGTTGTGCGGCGCGTCTGACAGCATCGCCAGGGCGTAATACTCGGTGAGAGTGAGGTGCGCGTGCTTGCGCATGTGCGAGTCGAGGGCGCTCGGCAGCAACTGGAGGACGCCGAGGAGGCGCATCCATGCGGCACGTTCGTCAACGGACAGCCACTTCGGTTCTTCTTGCGCCATGTGCCGATTCTGCCACAAATTTACTTGAAGGATCAAGTAAATTTGTGGTTACTTTGTCTTCTTCGCCCGCAGTTGTTTGCGCTCCAGGCCGCGCTCGAGTTTCGCCTGCCGTCGCTGAAACCTCGGGTTCGCCGCATCGAGCTGGGCGAGCGTGTCGTCGCTGAGGTCGCCAACGTGCCATCGCGGCGCCGGCCCGAATGCGCCGTCGGCGGTGCGGATCACGTCGTTCGCGAGGGCGCGGTTACCGAGCGCGCCGACGGCGGCGCCGATACCAAAAGGCAGCAGTTTGCCGATGAGCCCGCCGAGGTGCGTGTCCGCGAACTTCGTCAGGAACGACGTCGAGAGTCGCTGGCCCAACTCGCCGACGAACACCTGGGGGAGCGCCTCGGTGACGAGTTCACCCCAGGCCGCCGACTTCAGCAGCGTCTGCGGGGCGCGGGTGCGCACAAACTCGGTGACGAGCTTGCGCCCGCGGTCACCGAGCAGGATGCCCATCACGAGCGCCCGGGCGCGCTCGGGGTCGTCGGTCGCGTCGCCATGGAGCTCCGCCACCGTGAGCGCGTAGAGCGCCGTGAGGTCGAGGAACGACACGACTTCGGCGCTAATGAGCGCGATACCGGTCGCGGTACCGATGCCGGGAATCGCGCTCGCCGCGCCGACGCCACCGCCCGTACCCATCGCGGTGCGCCGATACCACTTCTCGACCACGCGCAGGAGGTCATCGGGAGTGGCCTCCGGAGCGGCCCGTCTCAGACGACGAACAAACGCGAGGGCCGCCGGGCGCTGCACGCGCAGCGCGCGGTCGAGCGCGCGCACGAGCACATCGCCACGCGATGAGGTTCGTTCGGTTGCGGATTGCTCAGTCATGAGGCGTCAGGCTAGCGTGCCAACTTGCTGAGAACCTCGTCGGCGTGCCGCGTATAGACCGAAAAGTGATTCGCCGTGCGGTCGAGATGAAACTCGCAATTGGGGATGCGTCGGGCGAGCTGCATACTGCCGCGCCAAGGGACCGAAAGGTCGCGCTTGCCCTGCCACATCGTGACGGGGATGCTCTGGTCGAGTTCCGCCGGATCAAAGCCCCAGTCGAAGAGCACGAGCGAGAGGTCCAGAGCTACGCCGCGGGGGCCGCGACGGAAGGCGCCGACGACCGAGTCGAGAAACGCATCGCCGGAGGCATCCGGCAACCCAAACCTGCGGTCGAGTCCGAGGCCCGCGCGCTGTCTTGCCGAGGTGAAGAGGGAGTTGTGGCCAAGGGCGCCGACGCTCGCCGCGGCACCCGCAAAGATCGCAAGGTTCGGACCCATGGGCATCCCGGTGTACTGCGGGGGCCCCGCAGGCGCCAGGAGGCCGACGCCGGATACCTGCTCCGGCATGGCGAGCGCTGTGGCGAGCGCGTAGGCGCCGCCGGCGGAATAGCCAACGACGGCGAAACGCGACCACGACCTCGCGGCGACAAACGATTCGACGTCGTCGATAAAGTTCGCCACGTGGCGGTGCGGGCGCCAGGTCGACAGACCGAATCCGGGTCGTGAGAGGCACACGACCTGAACGCCAAAGTGCGAGGCCGCTCGGTTGTACAGAGCGGCCTCGAAGCGCGAACCGGGCGCACCGTGAAACGAGAGCACGGGAGGTGCCTGCGCATCGCCGAAGCGCACCCACTGCAGCCAGCGGCCGTCAGCCAGGGGGTGAGTGCCGGTGTAGGAGGGCAACATCTATTCGGTGATCTTTCCGTCCTGTGTCGCGTCGTCCATGAGCGGCAGCACCCGGTCGCGGGCGAGGTCGCGAAGCACGATCGAGGTGCTCGTTCGACCGACCGCCTCGAGCGAGCCGATGCGGTCGATGACGCGCTGCAGGTCGGTGTTTGAGTGGGCCACGACCCGAAGCAGCATGTCCCAGGGGCCGGCCATGGTCGAACAATCGATCACCTCGGGGATGCCGAGAAGCCGATCATGTAAGCCTTCATGCCCAACCCGCTGATCAATTTGCAACATCACCATCGCCTGCACGGGATAGCCCATCTGGCTTGGCTGCAGCTTCGGCACGATGTCCACGAGGATGCCGCGTTCACGCAGGCGGTTTAGCCGCGCTTGCACGGTGGGGCGGGCCACGCCCAAGTCCCGTGAGGCCGACAACACACTGGAGTCCGGCCGCCGTGTGAACAGCTCCACGATCTGGAAGTCGAGTCGATCCATAGGTGCACCTTTGCATTCGTGAGGACTGTTGACAGAATGTATAACTAGTTGGGCCTTCCCGGCAATCTCCTGCTAGTTTTCAGTGTTAATCCCACTAGGGACAGACACGTATTTGACAAAGGGGTCGTAGAAAATGCGTATCCGTAAATCTCTTGCCGCTCTCGGCATGTTGGCTGTTGGCTCGCTGGCGCTTTCCGCCTGCTCGAACGGTGGTGGCGACGCCGCCTCGACCGATGGCGCCGCCTCGGGCGACTCGTTCAAGGTCGGCGTGATTCAGCTCGTGCAGCACCCGGCGCTCGACGCTGCCACCGCTGGCTTCGAGCAGGCCTTCACCGACGCGGGCATCGACGTCGAATTCGACGTGCAGGTCGCGAACGGCGAGCAGTCGACCGCCGCGACCATCGCCGCAGGCTTTGCCGGCGACCCGGACATTGACCTCGTGCTGGCCGTCGCGACGCCAGCCGCTCAGTCGGCCGCGACCGCCATCACGAACGTGCCGGTGCTGTTCACCGCGGTCACCGACCCGGTCGCCGCCGACCTCGTCGCGAGCGCCGAGGAGCCGGGCGGCAACGTCACCGGCACCACCGACCTCAACCCGGTCGCCGACCAGATCGACCTGATCACCCAGCTCGACCCGTCGGTTGAGTCGGTCGGCATCGTCTACTCCTCGGGTGAGGTCAACTCGCAGGTCCAGGTCGACCTGGCCCAAGAAAAGGCCGACGAGCTCGGCCTCGAGCTGAAGACCGCCACCGTGACGAACGTGGGCGAGGTGCCGACCGCGCTCGACTCGCTCGGTGACGTCGATTCGATCTATGTGCCGACCGACAACACCGTCGTCTCGGGCATCGACACCGTGCTGACCTACGCCGCCGACAAGCAGGTTCCGGTCGTCTCGGGCGACACGGGCCCCGTCGAGTCGGGCGCCGTTGCGACGCTCGGCCTTGACTACACGAAGCTCGGCGTCCAGACCGGCGAGATGGCGATTCGCATCCTCCAGGACGGCGAAGACCCCGCGACGATGGCCGTCGAGGAACAGACCGAGTTCGACCTCGTCGTGAACCCCGCGGGTGCCGAGGCCGTCGGCCTCGAGATTCCGCAGGAGCTGCTCGACGAGGCCGCTACGGTCGTCGAATAATCCAATCCCACGTGCACACGGGTGGCCGCGCCACAATTGCGGCCACCCGTTTGTGCTCAAAACCCACCATTTTTGAGAGGAGACGCACGTGATTGGTGCATTTGAACTCGGCCTGATCTACGCCGTGGTGGCGCTCGGCGTGTATCTCACCTTCCGCATCCTGAACTTCCCCGACCTCACGGTCGACGGTAGCTTCACTACCGGCGCCGCTGTCGCCGCCGTGTGCCTGAGCTACGACATGAACCCCGTCCTGGCGATCCTGCTGTCATTCGCCGCGGGCGCCATTGCGGGCGCGATTACCGGTGTGCTCCACACCTACGGCAAGATCGACGGTCTGCTCGCCGGAATCCTGACGATGATCGCCCTGTGGTCGGTCAACCTGCGCATCATGGGGATATCCAATGGCACGGCCGCCCTTTCAAATGTCGGTATTCGCAGCTCGGAGAGCGCGTTTAGTGGCCTGCGCGAGGCCGGCCTGCTCGGCACCTGGGGTGCCGTCGGCATCCTCTTCGTCGCCGTGTTCGTCCTGAAACTCGTGATCGACTGGTTCTTGTCGACCGACCTCGGTCTTTCGATTCAGGCGACGGGGAACAACGAGCAGATGATTCGCTCGTTCGGCGTGAACACCGACGCGATGAAGATTCTCACGCTCGCGCTCTCGAACGGTCTCGTCGCGGTGGGCGGCGCGCTCGTCGCGCAGTACACCGGCTCGGCGGACATCTCGATGGGTGTGGGTCTGATCCTCATCGGCCTCGCGTCGGTCATTCTCGGCCAGGCGTTCTTCGGCAACCGCTGGGTGTGGCTTGCGAGTTTCGGCGTGATTGTCGGCGCCGTGCTGTACCGCCTCGTCATCTTCGCGGCACTTTCAGCGGGCCTCAGCAACACCGACGTTCGACTCATCACCGCCGTCATCGTCGTCATCGCGCTGCTGATTCCGCGCTTCGGCATTGGCAAACGACTCGGACTCGATCGCCTGATGCGTGGCAAACAGACCGAACCGGCCGCGGCTCCGTCCGCAACCGAGGCTGAACCCGCAGCGGTACCGGCAAAGGAGGCGCAGCAGTAATGCTCGACATCGACAAGATCTCCAAGACGTTCTTCCCGAACACCGTCAACGAAAAGAAGGCGCTCGCCGACCTCGACCTGCACCTCGCCGACGGCGACTTCGTCACCGTCATCGGCTCGAACGGTGCCGGCAAGTCCACACTGCTCAACGCGGTGTCGGGCAAGCTCAACGTCGACCGCGGTGACGTGCGCATCGACGGCACCTCGGTGCGACGGATGCCCGACTACCGTCGCGCGCGCTACATCGGCCGCGTGTTCCAGGACCCGATGGCGGGCACGGCGCCCGACCTCACGATCGAGCAGAACCTTGCCCTCGCCCTGCGTCGCGGCAAGCCACGCGGGCTGGGCATGGGCATCACCTCGAAGCGCAAGCAGCTCTTCCGGGACGAACTCGCGCACCTCGACCTCGGGCTGGAGAACCGGCTTACGACCCTAGTCGGGCTGCTTTCGGGTGGTCAGCGGCAGGCGCTGTCGCTGCTCATGGCCGGGTTCACGAACCCGTCCATCCTCCTGCTCGACGAGCACACCGCCGCGCTCGACCCGGCACGCGCCGCGCACGTGTCGGAGCTGACCCGCCGCATTGTGTCGGAGTCGGGTCTGACGACCCTGATGGTGACGCACAACATGCAGCAGGCGATCGACCTCGGCAACCGCCTCGTCATGATGCACGACGGTCGCATCATCTACGAAGTCGCGGGCGAGGCGAAGTCGAAGACCACCGTGGAGGACCTCCTCGGCCGCTTCGCCGCGATCAAGGGCGCGGTCATCGACGACAAGACGATGCTCGCTACCTAGTCACACCAACAAGACGAAGGGCCGCCCACCGATTGGTGGAGCGGCCCTTTGTTTTGTGGTTGCGCTAGACGCGCTTTTCCCCCTCGTCGGGCTCGTCGTCGCCCTCGTCGATGTCGTCAAATTCTTCGTCGTCGAGGTCGTCTTCGTCGTATTCGTCGTCGACCTCGTAGTCGTCGGCCCATTCGTCGAGCAGTTCGGCGGCCTCGTCGGAGTCGGCGGCCTCTTCGATCTCGACGTCGCCACCGCCCCAACTGCGGACGACGACCTCGATCTCTTCAGAGTCCTCGAGACTGTCGTGCAGGTTTGCCTCGTGCTCGGTCGCGAGCATGGCGGCCTCGTCTTCGTCCTTGGCCTCGACGACGAGACCCGAGACGACCTCGTACCGCAGCATCACGGCATACTTCGGCATGGGGGATTCCTCTCAACGGCGACACCCGGTGCGTCGCGACCACGACTGACGCTAGCGCGCTATTCCGTAGGAAACAAGTGACTCGGCGGCCGCGCAGGGGATTTGGGGAAATGCCCGTAGGCTGGCCGCATGTCAGAGGCAATTGCATGCGCAGTGAGTCAGTTCGCACCAACCCTCGACACGTCGAAGAATCTGCGCTTGCTTCGCGACCATCTCGCAATCGCGACCGACCGCGGCGCACGCATGTTCGTCGCACCCGAATACAGTTCGGGCTTCGACCGCGATTACGGCGACTGGATGCACTCGGTCGCGCAACCGCTCGACGGCGAGTTCGCGACGGCGCTCGGCCAGCTGGCGGCAGAGTTCGGCGTCACCCTCGTGGCCGGGATGCTCGAGCAGGTCGGCGATGGCGTCGCGAACACGCTCGTCGCGTTCGGTGACACCGGTGAACTGCTCGCGGCGTACCGCAAGGTGCACCTCTATGACGCGTTCGCTGGACGCGAGAGCGCGTGGCTGACCGCCGGCGACCCGAGCGAGCAACCG
Organism: Gulosibacter massiliensis; assembly: GCF_900626105.1. NCBI lineage: Bacteria > Bacillati > Actinomycetota > Actinomycetes > Micrococcales > Microbacteriaceae > Gulosibacter > Gulosibacter massiliensis. The sequence continues at coordinate 502,186 of NZ_UYZX01000001.1, read as the reverse complement.
GCAGTGTTTGAGGCGTACGGTCTCACGATCGGTCTGCAGACCTGCTACGACCTGCGTTTCCCGGAGTCGAGCCGTCGCCTCGTTGATGCGGGCGCTGACGTGCTCGCGGTGCCGGCCGAGTGGGTGCGCGGCCCGCTCAAGGAACACCACTGGCGAACGCTGCTCAGCGCGCGAGCGATCGAGAACGTCGCCTACGTCGTGGCGGCCGACCACCCGGCACCGACCGGTGTTGGTGGCAGCAGCGTCGTTGACCCTCGCGGCGTCACCATCGCCACGCTCGGCACCGACACCGGTGTGGCGATGGCCTGGCTGGATCCGGCAGAGGTCGCCGCAGCCCGAGATCAAAACCCAGCGTTACGTCTTCGTAAGTACACGGTGCGCGCGTCCGACTAAGTTGGCTGTGGGGGGGGATTGCTAGCTTGGAAGATGTGACGAAAACAGACGAACAGGGAGAGCGCGGGGAAAACCGCGATCTCGGCCTCGGCAAGAAGACGGCTGAGGGCCTGTCGACCATGACGCCGATGGCGCGTCAGACCGAGGCAGCGCCGCGAACGCACGGTGGTGAGGCCCTCTACCTCGCCGAATTGACGAAGAAGTTTGGTCGACACACCGCGGTCGATCACCTGAGCTTCACCATTCCGCAGGGCTCCTTCTCGGCCATCGTTGGACCGAACGGTGCCGGCAAGACCACTACGCTCTCGATGATTGCCGGTCTGCTTCCGCCGAGCCATGGCACGGTTGAAGTGTTCGGCATCGACGCGTGGCGTGACCGCGCGAAGGCACAGCAACTCATCGGCATTCTGCCCGACCGCCTGCGCATGTTCGACCAGCTCACCGGCGCACAGTTCTTGTCGTATGTCGGCGCAGTGCGCGGCGTCAAGGGAGAGACGCTGCGCGAGCGCATGGAATACCTCCTCGACGACTTCGGCCTGCGTGACGAGGCGAATCGATTGGTTGTCGACTATTCACTCGGTCTGCGGAAGAAGCTCGCGCTCGCCGCGACGCTTATACACGCGCCGAAGCTGCTGGTGCTCGACGAGCCGTTCGAGGCGATCGACCCGGTGTCGGCCGGCACGTTCATCGACGTGCTCAACAGCTATGTGAACCGCGGCGGCACGGTCGTGCTCTCGAGCCACTCGATGGACCTCGTGCAGCGAGTCTGCGATCACGTCGCCGTCATTGCCAAGGGCGAGCTGCTGGCTGAGGGCACCGTCGACGACGTTCGCGGCAATGTCTCGCTCGAAGAACGATTCCGCGACCTCGTTCGTGGCCCGGGGCAGACGGAGGGGCTGGATTGGCTCGAAATCTCCTTCGGGTGAGCTGGGGGAGCGTCGCCGCGTCCCTGCGGCCCCGCGCGCAAATCGGGGCCTCTACGCTTTGGATGCTCCTGCTCACGATTGTCGGTGCGCTCAGTGCCGGCGTGCTCATTCACAGCGGCACCGCTGGCAGCGATGCCGCGGCGCTGCTGTGGACCCCGCTGCTGGTGCTGCTCGTGCCGATCGCGGCCTTCGGGCTCGGCGTGCTCGGGCATCCGAGCGATGCCCTCGATGCGCGCCGTATCGCCGTGCACGGACGCGGCCCCGCACGTGCGGCGAGTACGACGCTCGCGCTCGGCTTTGTTCAGCTCACCTCAGCCATCGCTCTTGTGCCCTATGGTGCGCTTGGCCTCGCGCTGCAGCAGCGGCTCGACCCCGGCGTCGCCTGGTTGCTCGCCGCCGTCGGCTGGGCCGGCTGCGTGCTCGCGCATCGCCTCGGGGCACGTGCCGGACGCGCGGTTTCAGCGCGCCGCACGACCCGCGAGGTTGGCGCCCTGTTCTGGTATGCCGTGTCGGTGCTCGGCGCGACCGTCGCCTTCGCGCTGCTGTTCCTGCCGTGGCAGGAGGTGGCCGACGAGGCGGCCCAGCTCATCGCCCGAGGCCTCGACTGGGTGCCCGGCGCGAGCCTCGCGCTGGCCGGTTCGGTCGGCGACCTCGGCACGATCGTCGGAGTCAATGTCGCCGTAGTGCTGCTGGCCGCGGTGCTCGAATGGCTGCTTTCGCGCCGCGACGCGCAACGCGCAATGTATGTGCGGGGCAGCGGCGGCCGCGTCAACCTGGGCATCTTCGCTTCAGCACCGGGGTCTGCGACCTGGTCGATCGCGGCCCGCACCTGGCTCGCGTGGTTGCGTGACGGCCGCTACCGGCTGACGCTCATCACCATCGCGATCTTGCCGCCGCTGCTCGTGATCCCGTTGTGGATCGCCGGTGTCGGCGCGGCTGAGCTCGTGCTGCTGCCCGTGCCGATCTTTGCGCTGCTGTTTGGCTGGGCCTTGCACAACGACATCGCTTACGACTCGACCGCCCTGTGGCTCCACGTCACGGGTGGGCTGCCGGGCCGCGCCGACCGCCTCGGCCGCGCAATTCCCACGCTCATTACGGGTGTGGTGCTCATCCTCGCGGGCTCGGCGCTCGTGCTCTGGGTTACCGACGACGCGCTCCGGGCCGTCCTCGTTGCTTCGGTGTCACTGGCGCTGCTCGGCACCGGGGTGGGCGGCTCGTCGATCATGTCGGCGGTGTCGCCGTACCCGGTGGCGCGACCCGGCGAGTCGCCCTGGTCACAGCCGGTCTCAACGTGGGGCGGCTCGTTCGCCGTCCACGGCATCAGCCTGCTCGTCGAACTCGCGATCTGCGCACCCGCGATTTGGCTCAGCGTGCTCGCCCTACTGTCGGATGATTGGTCGGATGCGCTGCTCGCGGTCGGCGTCGCGCTCGGCACCGGTGTGCTCGCGTGCGTGGCTGGCATTCTCATCGGCGGCCAGGTCTTCACCGCTCGGCGAACCCACCTACTCAACCGCGCCACCCTCATCGACTGAGGCTCGAGGCCGCGAGTAGTCTTGGGGCATGACTGGATTCGCACGTACCGAAGATCCCGGCTCGATTGGGTCGGGCGGCAGCACGGATGTGCTCGACCGCGAACTCGAACAGCTCATCGAAGATGAGCAGTACGACGACGGCGACCACGACAAGTTTGCGCACTACGTGCGCAAAGAGAAGATTGTCGAGTCGGCCGTGACGGGCAAGCCGGTTCGGGCGCTCTGCGGCAAGAAGTGGCTGCCGAATTCCAACCCCGACCGGTTCCCGATCTGTCCTGACTGCAAGCGCATCTATGAGCGGATGCGCGGCGAATAGGCCTAGGCCCGTGTCGTGATCCCGTCCTCGTCGACGTAGAACGTCGCGAGGGCGGGTTCTCCCTTTCCGAGCCGGCGCGCGGTCCGAGGCAGCTCGGCGAGCGCCGCAGCGCAGTGCTCGCGGGCCGCGGCAACGCCGGCGGCACCAAGCCATTGGCGGTCGAGTTCGCCGTTGACGACGTAGTCGACATAGAGCGGGCGGTCGTCATGGTCGCCGATCGGCGCACCACCGAGCGAGATGAGCTCACCTGTCGCGACGCCGTTTTCACGACGGCGCAGCGGGAACTTCACGCCACCCACCGATTTCTTCCCGGGTGAGGCCTTCGCGACCGAAACCCACTCATCGGCCTCGTTCTTGCGGGCCACGAGCTTATAGACCATGCCGGAGGCGACCGAACCGGAGCCGGTGACGACGCTTGTACCCACGCCGTAGGAGTCGACGGGCGCCGCGGCGAGGCCCGCGAGGGTGTACTCGTCGAGGTCGTTTGTCACGGTGATCTTCGTGTTCACGGCGCCGAGATCATCGAGCTGCTCGCGCACCTCCCGCACGAGCACCGGGAGGTCGCCGGAGTCGAGGCGCACTCCGCCGAGGTCGGTGCCTGCGACCTCGACCGCGAGGCGAACGCCCTCGGTGACGTCGTAGGTGTCGACCAGCAGCGTCGTGCCGACGCCGAGCGCATCCACCTGGGCTTGGAAGGCCGCGCGCTCCGACTCGTGCAGGAGCGTCCAGGAGTGCGCCGCGGTCCCCATCGTGGGAACACCCCAGCTGCGGCCCGCCTCGAGGTTCGAGGTGGCCGAGAATCCTGCAATGTACGCGGCACGCGCGGCAGCGACGGCGCTGCGTTCGCCGGTGCGGCGCGAGCCCATCTCAGCGAGCGGCCGACCCTCGGCAGCCGAAACCATGCGGGCGGCGGCCGACGCGACAGCGGAGTCGTAGTTGAAGACGCTGAGCAGGAGGGTCTCGAGGATCACACCCTCGGCAAACGTCGCATGCACCTCGAGCAGCGGTGACTGCGGGAAGTAGACCTCACCCTCGCGGTAGCCGCGAATCGAGCCCGAGAATCGGTAGTTCGCGAGCCAATCGAGCGTCTGCGCAGAAACGACGTTCGTGTCGCGCAGAAACTCGAGCTCCGAATCCTCGAACCGGAATCGTTCGAGCAACTCGATCGCGCGCCCGAAGCCCACGACGACGCCGTAGCGCCGGTCGTTTGGCAGGCGTCGTGCGAAGAGCTCGAACATGCACTCACGATCGGCCGTGGCGTCCTGCAGGGCGGCTTCCACCATCGTGAGTTCGTAGTGGTCGGTGAGGAGCGACGTCGCTGAGGGCAGTGCCGGGCGTGCTTCGGGGTTCGACATAGGCACAGAGTAACGAATCGGGGGAGTGCCGCCGCTGTACCTGGTCGCATCCGCAGGCATTGCGATCGCCAGCCGGGTACGATTGCCGGTTGTGAGTAACGCACCGATTGGCATTTTCGACTCCGGAGTCGGGGGTCTCACGGTTGCACGCGAAGTGCGCGCCCAACTGCCGCACGAGTCGATCGTGTACATCGGCGACACCGAGCACACGCCCTACGGTCCGCGGCCGATCGCCGAGATCCGCAAGTTCTCGCTCGAGATCCTCGATCAGTTAGTCGATGAGGGCGTGAAGATGCTCGTGATCGCCTGCAATTCGGCCTCCGCGGCTGTTTTGCGCGATGCCCGCGAGCGCTATTCGGTGCCGGTGATTGAGGTCATCGCGCCGGCTGTGCGCGCGGCGGTGAGCGCCACTCGTTCGGGCCGAGTCGGCGTGATTGGCACGCACGCGACGATCAGTTCGCGCGCCTACAACGACGCGTTTGCTGCCGCCGTCAACGTGCAACTGTTTTCGCAGGCGTGCCCGGCGTTCGTTGAGCATGTCGAGGCCGGCGATACGACGAGCGAAGAGCTCATCGCGATTGCCCGCGAATACCTCGCGCCGCTGCAGCAGCAGCAAATCGACACGCTCGTACTCGGGTGTACCCATTACCCGCTGCTGCAGGGTGTGCTCGGCTATGTCATGGGCGGCGACGTGCGGCTGGTGTCGAGCGATGTCGAGACGGCGAAGGATGTCTATCGCACGCTGCTCACGCGCGGCTTGTTGCACGACGGCACCACCGAACCCACATATGAATACCGGGCAACGGGCGAAAATACCGCTGCCTTTGTCACCCTCGCGAGCCGCATCCTCGGCGGCGAGGTGTCGAGAGTTGAACATCACCCCACCGGCGTAATTGACCTCGCCGGCCACACTCAGAAGGAGAACTCATGACCACTCGTGCTGATGGTCGCGCCGTTGACGAGCTTCGCGAAGTCTCGATCCAGCGGGGCTGGAGTGAGCAAGCCGAGGGGTCGGCCCTGATCTCGTTCGGCCGCACGCGCGTGCTCTGCACGGCGTCGTTCACGCCGGGTGTGCCGCGCTGGCTCACGGGCAAGGGCACCGGCTGGGTAACGGCCGAGTATTCGATGCTGCCCCGCGCCACGAACGAGCGTTCGCAGCGCGAGTCGGTGAAGGGCAAGATCGGCGGCCGCACCCACGAGATCTCGCGTCTGATCGGCCGCTCGCTGCGCGCCGCGATCGACATGGAGGCGCTCGGCGAGAACACGATCGTGCTCGACTGCGATGTGCTGCAGGCCGACGGCGGCACGCGAACCGCGGCCATCACCGGCGCGTTCGTGGCCCTCTCGGATGCCGTGGACTGGGCCCGCACACAGAAGCACATCCCGCGCAAGGCCGAGGTGCTCGCCGCATCCGTCTCGGCAATCTCGGTGGGCATCATCGACGGCACGCCGATGCTCGACTTGCCCTACGAAGAAGATGTTCGCGCCGAGACCGACATGAACGTCGTGATGACCGGCACCGGCAAGTTCATCGAGGTGCAGGGCACGGCCGAGAAGGCGCCGTTCGATGGGACCGAGCTCAATGCGCTGCTTGCCCTGGCGATCAAGGGCAACGCCGACCTTGCCCGCATCCAGTCCGAGGTGCTCGCGCGATGACGCAGCGGGCCGTCCTCGCATCGAAGAACGCCCACAAGCTCGCGGAGCTGCAGCGCATCCTTGGCGCTCAGCTGCCCGAGCTCGAACTGTTGTCGTACGACGGCGAGGCCCCCGTTGAGTCGGGCCTCACGTTCGAAGAGAACGCGCTGATTAAGGCCCGCGCGGCGGCACAGTCAACCGGTCTTCCTGCGATTGCTGACGACTCGGGTATCTGCGTCGAGGTGCTCGGCGGTATGCCCGGGATCTTCTCGGCGCGGTGGTCGGGGCCCGACCGCTCGGATGCCGACAATGTCGACCTGCTGCTCTGGCAGCTGAGCGATGTACCCGATTCGGCCCGCGCGGCACAGTTCGTGGCGGTCGCCGCGGTTGCACTACCCGACGGCACTGAGTTCACGGTGCGCGGAGAGTGGCCGGGCCAGATCGTGCGCGAGGTGCGCGGCGCGGGTGGCTTCGGCTACGACCCGGTGTTTCTGCCCGAGGGCGAGACGGAGTCGGCCGCCGAGATGTCGGCGGAGCGTAAGGACAGCATGAGTCACCGCCGACGGGCCTTCGAGGCGATTGCGCCCGAGCTGCAGCGCCTGCTGAGCGAGGCGTAGTCGCCTGCCCTGTGCGCTGGTGGGCTGACGCTTAGGCCTCGGTGAGCGGGAAGACGAGAAGGATGCTCGACGCCGGAGCGACGACCTTGGCCTGGTCGCCGAGCACCTCGCGGTCGGCGAAGACGACGCGGTGGCCGGGCATTGTGACGGGGCCAACGCCGAGGAGCGGACCGCTCGTCGACGTGACTGGACGCGGGTACATCACCGTGATCTCGATGGAGGTGTTGGCGACGCCTGCCGGCAAGGTCGTTCGTGTGGGTGGCACAACCGAGCGCTCGTGGTGGCTGACGTATCGAACGCACGTCAACTGCGATCAGCGGCGTCCACGATGGGACTGGGCTGGCGGCGGAAACAGCGACGGCGCGACTGCCCGGCAAATTGCTGGGGGAGTCGGGCCGTGGCCTCAAGTGCGGAAGGCGGGACTTGAACCCGCACGCTCGAAAGCACAGGAACCTAAATCCTGCGTGTCTGCCAATTTCACCACTCCCGCGCGACTCCCCATCTTAAGGGTTTCTGGGGAGTGGCGGTGTCACAGCGCTTCGCTGAAGCGGGCGAGGAGCTCCTCGGTGGTCTCGTCGCGGCAACTGCGGTAGTTCTCGCCCGCCCACAGGTTGAGGTACTCGGGGCTGTCGCTTGAGGCATCACGAATCGGCTTGGTCAGGAAATGCACGATCGGATAGCTCGCTGGTGCGACGAGATCGAACTCATCTATGAAGCGATTCCGGAGGCCGCGAGCGTTGCGGCCGGAGTAGGCGCGTGTCACGACGGTCTCGCGAGTTCCGGCGAGCAGCGCCTCCCGGTGAGGCGGGCGCGTGCCCGCCTCCTGCACGGTGAGGAAGGCAGTGCCGAGGGCCACCGCATCCGCACCGGCGTCGAGGAGGCTCCGGGCGCGCTCGGGTGTGTCGATGCCGCCGGTTGCGATGATGCTGGCGCGGGCCACGCGTGCGAGGGGCAGGATGCGCGCAAGCAACTGGTCGAGCGAGAGCGAGTCGGGGATCGTGGACTGATCGAAGTTCGCGCGGTGGCCACCTGCTGCGGGGCCCTGCACGATCAGGACTTCAGGCCCGGTCTCAAACGCCATCACGGCGTCCTCGACACTCGCGATCGTGACGCCGATGGCCGTGCCCACGGCGCGGAGCCGCTTCACGACCTGGAGATCGGGCATCCCGAACGTGAACGTGACGAGCGGGACGGGAGACGCCTCGAGGGCTTCGATCTTTTCGAAGAACGCGTCGTCGCCCGGGTCACACACCTCGGGCACCTCGACACCGAGACGTTCGGCGAGGGGGATGAGCCGCTCTCGGTAGCGTTCAGCCGCAGCGACGTCGGCCGGAGTCGACTCGGGGACGAATAGGTTGACCGCGAATGGCTCAGCGGTGAGGGCGCGGGTCGCGGCCAGTTTCTCGGCGAACGCCTCGGCCGAGAGGTAGCCACCTGCCAGGGTTCCGAGAGCCCCGAAGTTACTCACGGCGGCAACGAGTTCCGGCGTGGTGGGGCCTCCTGCCATCGGCGCCTGAACGACGGGCAGCCGGCGAGCATGCAAGTCAATCACCTGGCCAGTCTATGCATTTGGGCCGACCTGTGGATAACTCGAACATGGTTCTTGCGATTTCGTCATGATGCTCTCGTGAACATTGCCGTGAGCGCCATTGCCGATCGGGTCCGCGACCGTGTCGAACGCGAGGGCATCGAACTCGCCCCCGGGTCGAAGCAGGCGAGCGAACTCGTGCGGGCTGAAGTCCGGGCCTACGGCGAGCGCGCCACGGGCGAAGAAGCGCGCCTCTTGCATGACGAGCACGCGACCGTGCGCGACGTGCTCGCAAACGTCACTGGCTTCGGAGCGCTGCAGCCCTACCTCGACGACCCTGAGATAGAAGAGATCTGGGTGAACGCGCCGAGCCGCATCTTTGTCGCCAAGAACGGCCGCTCAGAGCTGACAAACACTGTCATCAGCGAGAACGAGTTGCGCGATCTCGTCGAGCGGATGCTGCGGTCGACCGGTCGCCGACTCGACTTGAGCAGCCCGTTTGTCGACGCCTCGCTGCCCGATGGCAGCCGACTGCACGTCGCGATTCCCGAGATCGCTCGACGACACCCGGCCATCAACATCCGCAAATTCATCCGCCGCATCCGCGACCTGCAGGCGCTCGTTGAGCGGGACTCGCTCACGCCGCAGGCAGCCAGGCTCCTGCGTGGGGCCGTGCGCTGCGGGCTCAACATTCTCGTGTCCGGCGCCACACACACCGGCAAGACCACGATGGTGGGCGCGTTGCTGGCGGCGGGCGAAGCGAGTGACCGCGTCATCACGGTTGAAGAGACCTTCGAGCTTGATGTGGTCACGCGCGACGTCGTCGCGCTCCAGTGTCGACCGCCCTCGCTCGAGGGCAGCGGCGAAATCACGCTCCGACGACTCGTGAAAGAGGCGCTCCGCATGCGGCCCGATCGGCTCGTGGTGGGCGAGGTGCGTGAGGCCGAGGCACTCGAGTTGCTCGTGGCGCTGAACTCGGGCGTCCCGGGCATGTGCACCATCCACGCGAACTCCGCCCGCGATGCCCTCGTCAAGCTTGCGACGCTACCCCTCCTCGCGGGCCGCAATATCGACGCGAGCTTCGTCGTGCCGACCATCGCCTCGACGATCGACCTCGTGGTGCATCTCGAGCACACGCCAACCGGCGGGCGCCGTGTCGCCGAGATCCTCGCCCCCACGGGCGCGGTGAATGCCGGGGTCATCGAAGCCACGACGCTATTCCGCCGTGAGCGCGAGGAGCTTGTCGCCACTGGCATGACACTGCAGCGCGACGAGAAGCTCCGTCGCCACGGCCTTGACGGCACGCAACTCATCGGGGCAGTCTCGTGACGGCCTGGCTGATCGCGATCGTCGCGGCGCTCGGCGTCGCCCTGTGTCTGTCAACCTGGATCTGGCCGCGCGAGCACGACGACGAGCTCGTGGCGCACTCACGACTCGGCTTCGTGGAAGATGCGCTGCTGCGCGCTGGCCTGCCGAAGTTTCCGGCCCTCGCGTTCATCGCGCTTGTCACCGTGTGTGGCATCGCGACCGCCGCAATCGCACTGGCTCTGAGTGGCGTGATCGCCCTCGGGGTGCTCGGCGCGGTCGCAGGCTGCTGGCTTCCGATTCTTGCGATCCGCATGCGGGCGACAAAACGCCGGGAAGCACATCGGGGCGCCTGGCCAGACGCGGTCGACCATCTCATCGCGTCGATCCGCAGCGGCCTCGGCCTGCCCGATGCAGTGGCTCAGCTCGCGACTAAGGGACCAGAGACACTGCGCGACGACTTTGAGCAGTTTGTGCGTCGCTACCGCGCAACGGGTTCGTTCGCGACCGCGGTCGACGAAGTCAAGGAGCGGCTTGCCGACCCGGTGGGCGACCGTCTGCTCGAAACACTGCGCATGGCGCGCGACGTCGGCGGCACCCAGCTCGTGCCGGTGCTGCGCGCGTTCTCGGAACACCTGCGCGAAGCCCAGGCCGTGCGACACGAGGCAGAAGCACGGCAGGGATGGGTGGTGAACGCCGCTCGCTTGGGCGCGGTCGCGCCGTGGCTCGTACTCCTGCTGCTCGTGAGTCGGCCCGAGGCCGCGGCGGCCTACAACACCCCCGTCGGCTTCATCGTGATTCTGCTCGGGCTCGGCATCACGGTGCTGGCGTACCGCCTCATGATCGCTCTGGGCCGTATCCCGGATGAGGGACGGTGGTTCGCGTGATCACGTCGCAGCCGCTTGCGCTCGCCCTGCTACTCGGCACGGTACTTGGGCTTGGTCTCTGGTCGGTGGTCGCCACGCTGCCGCAGCTGCGTCGCCCCCGGCTGATCGACCGCGTCGCACCGCATCTCGTCGACATCGCACCAGCGGCGCGCGAGCACGCTCTGCGCCGAGTCATCGACCCGCTCCCAATCCTTGGGCAACTGCTTTCGCCGCTCATCGCGTGGTTACGTCGCATCCTCGGCGAGGTCATCGGCGGCAACGACCTCGTTGCCATGCGACTGCGCCAGGCGGGCCAGACGACGAGCGTCGAGCGATTTCGCACCCAGCAGGCAGTCTGGGCACTCGTCGGAATCGTGCTCGGTCTGGTGTTCGCCCTGGCAAGCCTCCGAAGCGCGGCCAACCAGGCGCTCGTCATCATCGTGATGCCACTCCTGGGCGGGGTGATTGCGGTCGCGGTCCGCGAACTGCTGCTGCGACACGCGGCGAGCGCCCGCATCCGCCGAATCGCAAGTGAGTATCCGACCGTGCTCGAGTTCATGAGCCTGTCGCTCGCCGCCGGCGAGGGAATCTTCGACTCGCTCGTGCGGGTGAGCGCGCTCGGTAACAGTGAGCTCGGGCGCGAGTTTGCGGGTGTGGTGCGCCGGGTTCGTGCCGGCGCCGCACTCGGCCCGTCGCTTCGGGAACTCGGCCGAGACCTCGGCTACGTCCCGCTTGCCCGCACCTGTGACCACCTGCTCACGGCGATGGAGCGCGGCGCACCACTTGTCGAGGTGCTGCAAGCCCAGGCGAGCGACGCGCGTGACCTTGGCAAGCGCGAGTTGCTCGAGGTCGCGGGCCGCAACGAGCTCCGCATGATGGTGCCGCTCGTCATGTTGATCCTCCCCGTCACGGTGCTCTTCGCGCTGTATCCGTCGTTCTTCATCATCTCCACCTCCTTCTAACGCCACCCGACACGCTCCACCGCATCGAAAGGAACCCCGTGCAACTCCTCCTCTGGCTCCAGACCACCCTGATCTCCGTGAGCGCGCGAACCCGCGACGAAGAACGCGGCGACGTACCCGGCTGGATCCTCATCGCCATCATGAGCGCGGGGCTGGTCGTGCTGATCTGGGCCCTCGCTGGTCCGCTCCTGACCCAGGTATTCGAAGATGCGGTCAATCGCGTCACGAGTAACTTCTGACCGGGGCGCGGCACCGGCCGAGTGGTCGCTCGTCGCCGGGATACTGACGCTGCTCTTCCTCACCGTCTTGCAGTTGGCGTTCTTCATGCACGTGCGCACGACGATCATCGACGCGGCGGCCGAAGGTGCGCGGGTCGCGGGGCTGCGAGAGGGCTCGCCCGCGGCCGGGGCCGAGCGCACCGAATACCTCGTCACGACCGCGCTTTCGGCGGCGTACGCGGAAGACATTGTCGTCTCGCAGACCGGCGGGCTCATTGAAGTGCGAGTCACCGCACCGCTGCCGTTCATCGGACTGCTCGGATTCCCGGACGGAATGGAGGTCGTCGCCCATGCACCGATGGAATGACCTCGTCCAGCGACTCGGCCAGCGGCTCGGCGACGAACGGGGCTCGGCAAGCCTCGAGTTTCTCGGCGTCGGTGTGTTACTGCTCGTGCCCGTCGCCTACGGCACCCTCACGCTTGGGCAGGCGGAACAGGCCGTGCTCGGTAGCGAACTTGGCGCGAGGAACGCGGCGCGCGTCCTGGCGGCCGACGGCATCGACCAACTCAGCCTCGCGAATCACCACATTACGATCGCCCTTGAGAATCATGGGCTCGACCCGGAACTCGCGTCGGTCGACGTGCGCTGTGCGCCAACCCCGGACTGCACGGTGGCGGGCGAGACACTGACTGTCACCGTGCGCTACGAACTCGAATTGCCACTGATGTTCGGCACGAGTGACTTGCTCAGCATCCCCGTGGAGGCGAGCAGCACATTTCCGCAACAGCGATTCGCGACGGGGGAGTGATGCACCGAAACGTCGCCGAAGACCGCGGTTCGATCACACCGCTCGCGATCGTCTATGTTGTCGTGGCGCTCCTCGTCGCGCTCGTCATCGCGGCCGCTGGCAGCCTATATCTCGAACGTAAGCAGCTGCTCGAGCTCGCGGATGCGGCCGCGCTCGCCGCTGCGCAGTCCTACGACCTCGACTCCGTCCACCTCGACGTCGACGGCGTGCGGGTGCAACTGGATCCCGAGCAGGTCCGTGAGCGAGCGGCCGACTACGTTGCCCGCTATGGACCCGAGGATGCGCGGGTCACGCAAGTGCACGTGAGCGGCGACACGGTCGCGATCACGGTGACCGGTACCTGGTACGCGCCGATCGTCAACGACGTCGTGCCGGCGACCATCGAGGTGACGGTGACGGCGACCGCGGTATCCGAACTCCGGTAGCTCGCACGATCAATCTGGGATAGATGCCGAATCTGTATGACGGATCGCAAACCTGTCTGATAGCTTTGGGTGTGATCCGACAGGTCACCTCAAAGGTGAAGGAACCATGACATACACGCCCGACACCATCTCCTCGATCACCCTCTCGACGCTGCGACTGCCCCTCGCACGCCCGATTTCCGATGCGAAGGTTCTCACCGGCCGGCAGAAGCCGATGACCGAGGTCATCTTCCTTATCGCTGAAATCGAGACCGCGCAGGGCTTCAACGGCCACGGCTTCAGCTACTCGAAGCGCGCAGGCGGCCCCGCCCAGTACGCTCACGCGAAGGAAGTTGCCTCGACCGTCATCGGCGAAGACCCGAACGACATCGAGAAGCTCTATACCAAGCTGCTCTGGGCCGGCGCATCCGTTGGTCGTGCCGGCGTCGCGACACAGGCGCTCGCCGCGATCGACATCGCGCTCTATGACCTCAAGGCGCGGCGCGCAAACCTGCCCCTCGCAAAGCTGCTCGGCAGCCACCGCGACTCGGTGCGCACCTACAACACCTCCGGCGGCTTCCTGAGCTCGCCCATCGACGAGGTCGTCGAGAACGCGTCGAAGTCGCTCGAGGCCGGCATCGGCGGCATCAAGATCAAGGTTGGCCTGCCCGACCGCAAGGAGGACATGGAGCGCGTGCGTCGCGTGCGCGAGCACGTCGGCCCCAACGTGCCGATGATGGTCGACGCGAACCAGCAGTGGGACCGCGCAACGGCGATGCGCCTCGGCCGCCAGCTCGAGGAGTACAACCTCGTGTGGATCGAGGAGCCGCTTGACGCCTACGACTTCGAGGGCCACGCCGAGCTTGCTCGCGCCCTCGTCACGCCGATCGCCACCGGTGAGATGCTCGCCTCGGTCGGCGACCACAAGCAGCTCATCGCAGCGCGCGGCTGCGACACGCTGCAGCCCGATGCCCCGCGAGTCGGCGGCATCACCAACTTCCTGCGCATCCTCGCCCTTGCCGACGAGGCGGGCCTCGACATCGCACCGCACTTTGCGATGGAGATCCACGTGCACCTCGCCGCGTGCTACCCCCGCGAGACTTGGGTCGAGCACTTCGACTGGCTCGACCCGCTGTTCGAGGAGCGCCTCGAGACCCGTGACGGCCGCATGTTCGTGCCTGAGCGCCCGGGCCTCGGCATCACCTTCAGCGACCAGGCTCGCGCGTGGGTGACCGAGTCGGTCACGGTCACCGAGCGTGGTTAGCTAATCGCATGACGCGAGCCGAAGAGATTGCCGACGACCTCGCCGCAAGAATCGTTGCGGGCGAAATCGCGCCGGGGGAGCGGCTGCCGAGCGAGCAGCGCCTCACGGAGGCCTACGGCGCAAGCCGCACGGTGATTCGCGAGGCGGTTCACCGGCTGCAATCTCGGGGCCTCGTGCACACCAAGGTGGGGTCGGGGAGTTACGCCCTGGCCCCACCTGCGCCCCGGGCGGACGATGCCGACTGGCTCACCGCATCCGGGTCGGAGGAGCGTGCAGAACTGCACGAGTTCCGTATCGCCCTTGAGGCCGAATCGGCAGCCCTCGCCGCGCGACGGGCGTCAGCGCGGCAGCTCGCGGCGATCGCTCGCGCGCTCGAACGACTCGCCGACGCGAGCCGCCCCGCAGACACCGTCGAGGCCGACGTCGCCTTTCACCGGGCCGTTGCCGAAGCCGGGGCCAACCGCTTCCTGCTCGAAGCGACCGACCGGCTCGGGCCCCGCGCGATCGTGCTGCCCCCGGCTCGCCTGACGGATTCGCACCGTGCCGCCACCGCGGCGATGCTCGCCGAACACGGCGCGGTGCTCACCGCGATCGAGGCGCAGGATGCGGTGGGAGCGAACGCGGCCATGCGGGCACACTTACTTGCCTCGGTCGCGCGCCGCGAACACGACGCCTGACCCCGACCGCGCACGAGTAGGCTGGAGGGATCATGATCAATCTCGACTTTTCCGCCGAGATCGCTGACTTGCGGTCGACGTTTGCCTCGATCACCGAGGTGCTCAACCCGGAGGCGCTCGCCGCTCGGGCGCAAGAGCTTGAGGCCGTTGCCTCGGCCCCCGACCTGTGGGACGACGTCGAGAATGCGCAGCGGGTCACGAGCGACTTGTCGCACGCGCAGGCCGACCTCAAGCGCATCCAGAGCATTGAGGCGCGCCTCGACGACCTCGAAGTGCTCATCGAACTTGCCAACGAGGGCGACGACGAGGCGACCGCGGCCGAGGCCAAGCAGGAGCTCGAAGCGGTCACGAAGGTGATCGGTGACCTCGAGGTGCAGACGCTGCTCGACGGTGAGTTCGACCCTCGCCCGGCCGTCATCACGATTCGCGCCGGCGCCGGCGGCGTCGACGCCGCGGACTTTGCCGAGATGCTGCTGCGCATGTACACGCGCTGGGCCGAACAGCACGACTATCGGGTCAACGTGCTCGACACCTCGTACGCCGAGCAGGCCGGCGTGAAGTCGGCCACGTTTGAGGTTGACGAACCGTACGCCTTCGGCACCCTCTCGGTCGAGGCGGGCACGCACCGCCTTGTGCGGATGAGCCCGTTCAATTCGGCCGGCTCGCGCGAGACGAGCTTCGCCGCGGTCGAGGTCGTGCCGCTGATCGAGCAGGCGGACCACATCGACATTCCCGACAACGACATTCGCGTCGACGTGTTCCGGTCGTCGGGCCCCGGCGGCCAGTCGGTCAACACGACCGACTCGGCGGTGCGCATCACGCACCTGCCGACGGGCATCGTCGTGAGCTGCCAGAACGAGAAGTCGCAGATTCAGAACCGGGCCGCCGCGATGCGCGTGCTCCAGTCGCGCCTGCTGCTGCAGCGCCGCGAAGAGGAAGAGGCGAAGAAGAAGGAACTCGCGGGCAACATCACCGCGAGCTGGGGCGATCAGATGCGCTCGTACGTGCTCGCCCCCTACAAGATGGTGAAGGACCTCCGCAGCGGTCACGAGTCGGGCAATCCCGATCGCGTGTTCGGCGGCGATCTCGATGAGTTCATCTCGTCGGGCATTCGCTGGCGCAAGACGACCCAGTCGGAATCCATGTAGCATCGGCGCGAACGGGGTTTCTCGAAGGAGCCAGCCGGCCACTGCAAAGGAGCATGACCGTGTCCCACGAAGTAGGCACACCGCAGCCACGCCAGAAGCGTGAGTTCTTCGGCTCGCGCAATATGTTCATCCTCGCGGCCATCGGCTCGGCCGTTGGGCTCGGCAACATCTGGCGGTTCCCGTACGTCGCCTACGAGAACGGTGGCGGCGCCTTCATCGTGCCGTACGTCATCGCGGTGGTCTGCGCGGGCATCCCACTGCTCTTCTTTGACTACGTGATCGGGCACCGCTACGGCGGCTCAGCGCCGCTGTCGATGGCCCGCATCTCGCGCTGGCTCGAGACTATCGGTTGGTGGCAGGTGCTCATCTGCTTCATCATCGGGCTCTACTACGCGGTCATCGTGGCCTGGGCCGCGATGTTCATGATCTACTCGATCACCGGCGCGTGGGGCGACGACGCGAACGGCTTCTTCTTTAACGACTTCTTGCAGATGAGCGACACGGTCGCATTCACCGGCGAGTTCGTCGGCCACATCTTCTGGCCAGAGCTCATGGTGTGGGTCGTGACCTTCATCGTCATCTTCCTCGGGGTGAACAAGGGCATCGCCGGCGCCAACCTCATCTTCATGCCGCTGCTTGTGATCATGTTTGTGATCATGGTGGTGCAGGCCCTCTTCCTCCCCGGCGCGATGGACGGCCTCAACGCGTTGTTCACACCAGATTGGTCGGCGCTCGGGCGCGGCGAGGTGTGGGCCGCGGCTGTGGGCCAGATCTTCTTCTCGCTCTCGGTCGGTTTCGGCATCATGATTACCTACGCGTCCTACCTCAAGCGCAAGTCCGACCTCACCGGATCGGGCCTTGTCGTGGGCTTTTCGAACTCGGCGTTCGAGATCCTCGCGGGCATCGGCGTGTTTGCGGCGCTCGGCTTCATGGCTCAGGCTGCCGGCACCACAGTGGATGAGACGGCGACCTCGGGCATCGGCCTCGCATTCGTGGCGTTCCCAACGATTATTTCGCAGGCGCCGCTTGGTGCACTCATCGGCGTGCTCTTCTTCGGCTCGCTCGTGTTTGCCGGGTTCACGTCGATGGTGTCGATCATCGAAGTCGTCGTCGCCGGCGTGCGCGATAAGCTCGGGCTCACCCGCCAGGTCGCCTCGCTCGTGGTCATCGTGCCGATGGCGATCATCTCGCTGCTGCTGTTCCCGACGACCGCCGGCCTGTACTTCCTCGACGTGTTCGACGCGTTCGTCAACCAGTACGGCATCCTCGCCGCCGCGTTGGTGGCGATCATCTGCGTTGGCTGGATCTGCGGCAAGTTGCCACTGTTCTCGCGCCACCTGTCCAAGCTCTCGAGCATCCCTGCCAACTGGGTCTGGATTCTCTTCGTGGGCGCGATCGTGCCGCTCGCGCTCGCCTACATGCTCTACACGCAGCTCACGAAGGACCTCTCGAGTGTCTACGGCGGGTACCCGCCCGAGTTCGTCGCGGTGTTCGGCTGGGGCATGGTGATCGCGCTCGTCGTGGTCGCGATTATTCTCGCGGCCCTGCCTTGGTCGAGACGCATCGACACGGGCTTTGACGAGGCGGCGGAAGATGCTGAAGTTGACGAGATTTACGAGGCGCGACTCGCCCGCGAACGCGACGAGCGGAGCGCAACGAACGGAACGGAGGCCACGTCATGAACGGCGATGCAATCGTCATGATGGTTGTCGCAATTGTCGTGATCTGGGGAGGGATGGTTGCTGCGTTCATCAACCTTCGCCAGCGCAGCACAGATGGTGATGACTAACCGCGCGTCGCGCGGCTAATCGCCGCGGCGCCCCGTAGCGTATGGGGCGTCATGATTAGATTCGATCACGTCTCCAAGGTCTACCGCGAGCAGCACGGCGCTGCGCTCGACGACGTGACCTTCGAGATTCTCCGAGGCGAATTCGTCTTCCTTGTCGGTCCGTCGGGCTCTGGCAAATCCACCGTGCTGCGGCACGTGCTCCTCGAGGAGCACCCCACAGACGGCCAGGTGCACGTACTCGGCCAGGATCTCAGCAAGATCTCCAACCGCAAGGTGCCCTTCTACCGCCGCAACGTCGGCATGGTTTTTCAGGACTTTCGCCTCCTCGTCAACAAGACGGTCTACGAGAACGTCGCGTACGCGCAGAAGGTGATCGGACGTTCGCGTGCCCACATCCGTCGCTCGGTGGCGGATGTGCTCGACACGGTTGGTCTCGCCGGCAAAGAAGATCGCTTCCCCCACGAGCTCTCCGGCGGTGAGCAGCAGCGCGTCGCGATTGCCCGCGCTGTGGTGAACAAGCCCGCGATCCTGCTCGCCGACGAGCCCACCGGTAACCTCGACCCGGCGACCTCGCGCGAGATCATGCGCGTGCTCCGGCGAATCAATAAGAACGGCACCGCCGTGCTGATGGCCACGCACGACGTGTCAGTCGTCGACGAGGAGCGTCAGCGGGTACTCGAACTCGCCGATGGTGAGCTCGTCCGCGACGAGTCGGGCGGCGTGTACACCCCCGAGATCGTCATTTACGAAGAGCCCGAGGCGCCCGAGGTGGCGACGAAGCGCAAGCCAACCATCGCCGAGTCGATGGCGGCGCGTGTCGCAGAACCAGACCAGCGCGCCCACCAGGCCGACTCCGATATCGACTCGCCCACCTCGCGCCTCACCGAGGACGACGATGGCGAAGAACTCGAGCACAATATCGACGGCACCGCGAGCAATGGGGGTGAGCGCTAATGTTCGGCTTCATCATGGGCGAGATGTGGCAGGGCCTGCGCCGCAACACCTCGATGGTCATCTCGGTGATCCTCGTCACGTTCGTCTCGCTGACCTTTGTCGGCGCCGCGATCCTGCTGCAGTTCCAAATCCAGAGTATGAAAACGTACTGGTACGACCGGGCGCAGGTCGCAGTCGACTTCTGCACCGAGCAGTCACAGTCACCAAACTGCACCGGCGGCGTCGCGACGCAGGATCAGATCGATGCGGTCGAGACGGAAATCCAGGGAGACGCGCTGTCGCCATACGTGAACGAGTACTTCTTTGAGTCGCAGGACGACGCCTACGGGCGATTCGTCGAGCAGTTCAAGGACGACCCGCTCGTCTCGTTCGTGACGCCCGAGCAGCTCAACCAGGCGTTCTGGGTGAACATGGTCAACCCCGAGGACTCCGACATCGTCATCCAATCGATCACCGGCATGCCCGGCGTCGAATCGGTGACCGACCAGCGGCAGTTCCTCGACGGTATCTTCGCCGTGCTCAACGGCGCGAGCATCACCGCGTTCGCGGTCGCGCTCGTCATGCTCGTCGCGGCCGTCTTGCTTGTGGCCACGACCATCCGTCTCTCGGCCTTCTCGCGCCGACGCGAGCTGCGCATCATGCGCCTCGTTGGCGCCTCGAACGGCTTCATTCAAGCGCCGTTCATCCTCGAGGGTGTGTTTGCTGGCCTGGTCGGTTCGCTGCTCGCGGCAGCGGCCGTGCTCGGGGGCACGCACTTCTTCGTGCAGGGGTACCTCCAACCCCGGATGCCGGGGATGCAGCTGGTCTCGATTTGGCCGGAGGCGGCGATCTCCGCCGGCGTTGTCGTCGCCATCGGCGTCCTCTTGGCGGGGCTCGCCTCGAGTATGTCGATTCGCCGCTACCTTCGCGTCTAGCGGACCGGTTGATCGCATCCGTGGCAAGGCCCTAGACTAAGACTTTGCCCGGAACAGCGACGAGCCGGCGGAGGAGGACGCGATGGCGAAGAAGCAAGACGATGGTCGTCAGGTCGTGGCGTCGAACCGCAAGGCGCGGCACGACTACAACATCGAAGACACCTACGAAGCAGGCATGGTGCTGACCGGCACCGAGGTTAAGGCCCTGCGGCAAGGCCGCGCGTCACTTGTCGACGGCTTCGCGCACGTCGAGAACGGCGAGATGTGGCTCGAGGCGGTCTTCATCCCCGAGTACTTCCAGGGCACGTGGAACAACCACGCGCCGCGCCGCAAGCGCAAGCTGCTGCTGCACCGCGACGAGATTCGCAAGATCTCCGGCAAGACCCGCGAGGGCGGCTACACTATCGTGCCGTTGCAGCTGTACTTTGTTGACGGCCGCGCGAAGGTTGAGATCGCGGTCGCCAAAGGGAAGCGCGAGTTCGACAAGCGGCAAGCGCTCCGTGAGCGACAGGACAGCCTTGAGGCGCGTCGCGCCATGCGATCCCGCGGCTACGTGGGCGAGGGCTAGGCCCGCGGCCGGCAGATCGCTCTCGACAATGGAGGAGGGTCCCGCACCGATTGGTGCGGGACCCTCCTCCATTGGGCTGGAGGTTCGATTAGCCGATAATCGCGCTCGCCGTCGAGTCGGCGTCGCTCTTCAGGCCATCGAGGTAGGTCGCGATCGATGAACCGGTGCGGGTGAGTGAGGAACCGACGTTCGGCTCGATCGACTGCCATTCGGTGAGCACGGCGGTAGCCGCCGCGTCCTCGGCCGACTGCGCGTCCTGGATCAGGCCGTCGAGGTCGGGGTAGAGCGTCTGCCCAACCTCAACCGTGGGGGCCGTGTTGCGCAGGTGGTCGACGACCGCCTGGTTCGCGTCGGCGGCGTTCTGGTACTCCGTCGCCGCGACATCGCAGACCGACTGGAATGCGTCGAGGAAGCAGTTCTCGCTGTACTGCTTCGCGAGCCCGGCGTAGTAGTCGACATAGGTCGACTCGTAGGCCGCGGCGAAGGTTTCGCGCGTGTCGTCGTTATAGAGGTCGGGGCAACCCGACGCGTTCGAGCACGGGAAGTAGATCGCGCCGTCGTTCGTCGTGATTTCGCCACCGTTCTCGATGACGTAGGCGTCCGGCATCGTCGTGTTGAGGTCGTCGCGGTAGTTCTGCTGCAGCTCCGCGTAGGCGGGCAGCGAGTCGCAGACTTGCTGCTGCGCCGCGAGGTAGGCGTCTGACTGTGTGAGGAAGGTCTCGGCCGCGTCTCGCGAGGAGGCAAGCGCGTCGGCATCGGCCTGCGCTTGCTGATATGCCTCGGATGCCTCGGCACCCTCATCGGCAGGAAGCTCCGGAACCGTGGTGTCGGCGAGGTGCTGGCGCGTGTCCTGGCCGCCCGCGATGTCGCCGCACGCCGAACTCAGCGAGTCGATGCCGTCGGTGGTGAGGTCAAAGAACGTCTGGCTCGAGGCCGAGAGTACCGAGGAGATCTCGGGCGCGGTCACAGCCGCGAGGTTCTCGGCGTTCCAAGCGGCGTTGTAGTCCTTCAACTCCTGCTGGAACGTGGCGGCGAGGTCGTCGCCGCGCTGCACGTTCTGATTGTGGATGAACCACGGGATGCCGATCGCGGCGGCGGCGATGACGATGACGGCGACGATGGCGGTCACGATGAAGCCGGTGCGGCGGAACCACGGCTTCCTTTTCTTCGGCTCGGAGCGGGGCGGCTCATTGCTGCCTGGGCCGCCCGGGCCACCCGGCCCAGCCGTGGGAGCACCGTAGCCGGCGCTGGGACCGTTGCGCGAGTCACCGGGGAACGCGGCGGGCGGCGCCCCGAACGGCTGGGTTGCGGGTGCCTCGGTCTGGAACGACGGCATGGTGTACGCCTGCGTTGGCTGTGAGTCAGGCGACGAGCTCGCGCCCTCGTTCAGGGCCTCGCGCTCGTACGGAGTTGTGGGGGCATCGTCCGCGACGTCGGCCGGGAATCCCGCGGTCGGGTATGCCTGGGTTGCGCTCTCGTCGTGCGCGGCTTCCTCGCGTGCGGCGTGGGCATCGCCATCCGCGCCGAGCGCCGCGGCGAACGAGCCGTCGCTCGCGTTCTCGTCTGCTTCGCTCGGCGAGGCGACGAACGAGGGCGGCGCGGGTGCGTCGGCGGATGCGGTCGAGTCGCTCGAGCTCGCGCCGAACGCGGGTGGGGCGAAGGCAGACCAGCCGCCCGAAGACTCGGTCTGTGAAGTGTCGTTGCCCGCGGGGGCCTGGGGCTCGGCGCTCGGGCCGCTCGCCGCATCCGACTCGGGGGTGCCGAGCGGCGGCAGCGGGGGAAGGTCGGGCATCGCCGGGGTCGACGACGCGTCGTCGATCGCACCCGCACCCGCCGTGGGGTTGTGCTCAGGCTCGTTTTCGGGCCTGTTGTCGTCATTGTTGCGGCCGAACGGGCCGGCGCTGCCATCGTTCCAACTCATAGAGCTAACAATACGGAGTCGGTGGGCGAAATGACGCGGGGCGCAGCAGAAATCAGGCTTGGGTTACACGCCGAAATGGAATATACTCGAACGTCCCGGTGTTTCATCGGATACAACTCAATAGCGATGCACGAGCTTCGCAGTCTCGGGGGTGATCGGTTTCGACATCGTTGGGGAAACTGCGTGAAGCGGGTCGAGGACGCGGGGTTATCTCGTAAACGCCCCTCGCAAAACATAAGTGCCAATAACAAGCGCACTGACTTCGCCCTCGCTGCCTAAGTAGCGAGCTCGAGTCCGTCAGGCTAGGTTTGCGTTCGACCTAGATCCTGACGTCATTTTGAACGCTTGCTACGAAACTGTGTTGCAGGGTTTCGTGGGACTCTAACTGTGACTGGGTCCGTCGACCAAGGTGTTTGCCCCAATGGTCGGGACCAAGTAAAACGTTTGGCAAACTGCACCCGGAGAAGCCGCAGACTCGTCGCGATGGACGAGGGTTCAATTCCCTCCACCTCCACGATTGTCCCGAGCCGCATCGGTGTCACTGACACCGATGCGGCTCGGGACTTTTTCGATGGGTCGGGCGCCATACCGCTCGCCGAGCCTGGCGCTCGTCGATGCGCGCCTACACTGCGAGCATGCGCATCTTTGTTCTCAACGGCCCCAACCTCAACACGCTGGGCAGCCGCAACCCCGAGGTCTACGGCACCGAAACCCTCGCTGACATCGAGTCGCGGTGCGCGCGCCGGGCAGCGGAGCACGGCGCGACGGTCGAGTGCTACCAGACGAATCACGAGGGCGAGCTCATCGAACTGATCCAGCGCACCCGTACTGACGCCGAGGGCATCGTGCTCAACGCCGGGGCCTACACGCACACGTCGGTGGCGATCCACGACGCGCTGGAGTACGCCGAGACGGCGACCGTCGAGGTGCACATCTCGAATGTGCACCGTCGCGAGCCCTTCCGGCACACCTCATATGTGTCGCCCCAGGCGGATGCGGTGATCGCGGGTGCGGGAACGCTCGGCTACGAGCTCGCCATCGAATACCTAGTTGAGCAGCACCAGAAACGCAGCAAGCCCTCGACCCGATCGAACGGGCTGCCGTTTGATCGAATCAAGGACTTGCGCGATATTACCTTTGAGGACAAGAACCCGTCGGCATAGCGCCTGGCGAGACTAGCCGAACAGTCGTTGCGACGCGAGCTGCGCGCCCGCGGTCAGCGACTCGAGCTTCGCCCACGCGATGTCGGGATGGATGCGGCCGCCGAAGCCACAATCGGTCGACGCGATGATGTTCTCGGCGCCAACGACCGACGCGAAGTTCTCAATGCGGTCGGCCACGAGTTCCGGGTGCTCGACTACGTTCGTCGAATGCGAGACCACGCCGGGCACGATCTGCTTGCCGGCAGGGAGCTTCACGTCGCGCCACAGCTTCCACTCGTGCGCGTGGCGAACGTTGGCCGCCTCGAAGGAGTAGGTGCCCGCGTTGATCGTCAGCATCTGGTCGATGAGGTGGCGGAACTCGATGTCGGTCGTGTGCGGACCGTGCCACGAGCCCCAGCAGAGGTGGAAGCGAACGCGGTCCGCGGGCAGCCCCTCGAGCGCGTGGTTCAGGGCATCAACGCGAACCTGTGTGAAGGCAAGGTAGTCCTCGACCGTCGGCTCGGGCACGACCTGGTCCCAGCTCTCGGCGATCGACGGGTCGTCGATTTGCACGATGAATCCGGCGTCGACGATCGCCTTGTACTCCTCCTTCAGCGCCTCGGCGCTGGCCCACACGACGTCCTCGTCGGTCTCATAGAACGTGTTCTTGAGTCGGGCTGCCGAGCCGGGCGAGAGCGCGGCGACGAAACCGTCATTGGCGGCGCCAAGCTCGTCGAGTGCGGAGCGGAGGCCGGTGACGTCGGCCGCCACCGCGTCCTGGCCGATGTAGCGTAGTTCGGAGGTGATCGCCGGCGGCGTGGCCTTCGATCGCCCCGCGAGCACGCCGTTCTCAGGGTCGAGGTAGGCATCGTGGAACAGCGTGCGGTCACGACGGTGAGCGAAGTCGGCGAGGCGAACCTTGCCGGGCTCCGACGTGATGACCTCGCCGTTCTCGTCCCAGCGGTCGCCGGCCGTGCTCGGGGTGAGACCCGCGAGGCGCGTGAACGAGTAGTTCCACCACCCGCCGTAGTCGACCGACTGGGTCATGAGGTGGCCGTACTCGCCATCGTTGACGATGTCGATCCCAGTGTCGATCTGGCGCTGGACGACGGCAACGACCTCTTCGTGCAGAACACCGGTGAACTCGTCCCAGCTGAGGGCGCCTTCCTGGTGGCGCGCGTTGGTTTCGAGCAGGCGCTTGGTGCGGGGGAGCGAGCCAACGTGGCTCGTGCGGATCCGTTCGGTCGACATAGTTATCCTTCAGTCTTGGTTTGTTCACCGTATCGTCCGCCGCCCGAGCCGCCGGCCACGCTGTCAAACTCGGTCACATTCCACAACGCGCTTCGTTTGCTTCGCCGGATGTCCTAGGGCGTCGCCGCGGCGGCCTAGACTGCGCAGGTGCAAGAAACCCGTACGACGCAGCAGAACCGCTGGCCCGCCTTCATCGTCTGCATCGCCGTCGCGATCGCGACGATCCTCGACCTCGCGAAGGTCAACGTCGCGATCGCGCCGATCGAGACAACGCTCGGCGCCTCGTCGTCCGAGGCGCAGCTGATCGTCGCCGGGTACATCCTTGCGTTCGGCATTTGCCTCGTGCCAGCGGGTCGCCTCGGCGACATCTGGAACCGCAAGGCGATGTTCGTCATCGGGCTGTCGGTCTATGTCACCGCGAGCCTCGCGTGCATGCTCGCGCCGTCGTCCGGCATCCTCGTGCTCTCGCGACTGCTGCAGGGTGTGGCCGCGGGCATCCTCATGCCGCAGGTGATCGGTCTCATCCAGAACCTATTTCAGGGCAAGGAGCGCGGGTCGGCGTTCGGTATTTTCGGCGCAGCGATCGGCCTCGGCACGGCATTCGGCCCGACTATCGGTGGCCTGTTCATCGGTGCGTTCGGCGACGAGTGGGGTTGGCGCTGGATCTTCGGCATGAACGTGCCGATCGGCCTCATCATCTTGCCGTTCGCGATCTGGCTGCTGCCGGGGCGCCAGCGTCACAACGCCAGCAACGACCTCGACCTCCCCGGCGTGTTCCTCATGGCCGGAACGGTATTGCTCATCATGCTGCCGTTCGTGCTGACGACCGGCACCTCGGCCGACAGCCCGGCACGATGGTGGATGCTGCTCGGCGCAGTCGTGTTTGCCGTCGCGTTCTACCTGTGGGAGCGCCGCTACGTGCGGGAGGGCAAGAGCCCGGTCATCGACTTCACCCTGTTCCAGCATCCCTCGTACAGGTACGGGGTCATTTTTACGTCGTTGTTCTTCGCGATCATGCCGCCGATGTTCTTCCTGATGACCCTGTTCAATCAGCAGGGCCTCGGCCATGAAGCGGTCATCGTCGGCATGATCACGATTCCCTACGCGATCATCTCGGCGATCGTCTCGGCCATCGCGGGCCGCTACACCTATCGTCACGCGGCCTCGATGGTGTTGATCGGCGCGTCGCTGTTCACGCTCGCATTGGTCGCGCTCGCGTTGCTCGGTGCCTTCGCCGACGGCGCCGCCATGCCCATCCTGATGGCGATCGTGCTCGCCTTCGCGGGGGTTGCGCCCGGCATAGTAATGCCCGCGAATCAAATGCGTACGGTGAAGGATGTGCCGCTCGAGTCGGCCGGCGTCGCCGGCTCGTTCATGCAGGTGGGCCAGCGACTCGGCAACGCAATGGGCATCGCGATCGGCACCTCGATCTACTTCGCCCTCTCGAACGAGGGCACCGAAACCGCGTTTCGCGCGGCGTTCGCGTGGGCCATGGTCTTCGTGATCGCCGTCGGCGTGGTCGCCGTGATCATCGCCGCCCTCGACTTCGCCGCTCAGCGACGTTCCGCGCGTACGGCGAGAGACCTCGGCTAGCTCCTGAACAGCGCGAGCGCCGCTTCGTGGAGCAGGCCATTCGTTGCAAGGGCCGTGCCGTGCCAGGGGCCCTCGGCGCCGTCGATGGCCGTGAACGTTCCGCCCGCCTCTACGATAATCGGCACCAGCGCGGCCAGGTCGTAGGGCTGCAGGCCGACTTCACACGCGAGATCGAACGCGCCCTCGGCCACGAGCATGTACGGCCAGAAGTCACCGACCGTGCGCGAGCGCCACGCGCGCTTGTTGAGCTCGAGAATCGGCTCGACTGAGGCCTCCTCTTGCCAGTACTTGAGTGATCCGTAGCTAATCTGTGCCTTATCGAACGACTCGACGCCCGAGACCTCGATGCGGCGGTCGGTCGCGGTGTTCGAGTCGGCGAGGTCATCGTCGAGGTAGGCGCCGAGCCCGGTAGCACCCCACCAGCGGCGGTTGAGCGCGGGGGCCGACACGACGCCGACTTCGGGGCGACCATCGATGACGAGTGAGATCAGGGTGGCCCAGATTGGTACGCCGCGCATGAAGTTTGCGGTGCCGTCGATCGGGTCGATGATCCATTGCCGGCGAGAGGTGCCCTGCGTGCCGTATTCCTCGCCGAAGACCGAGTCGCTCGGGCGTTCCTGCTCGAGACGTTGGCGGATGGCCCGCTCGACGGCGCGGTCGCCATCGGTGACGTGGGTGCGGTCCTCCTTCACATACACGCCGAGGTCGCGTGCCGTGAAGTACCGCATCGAGATCTCGTCCGCGAGATCGGCGAGCTGCCGGGCAAGGCGAAGATCGGCGGTGATGGGATGCAGCAGTTCGAGGGCCATAGCTGGATTATCGCAGCACGCCCGCGACCTTAGCCCTCGGACGCGCTCATCGAGACAATGAGTCGGCGCAGCGAGGCCACGCGTGCCCGGCCGAGCGCATCAAGCTCGCCCCGTTCGGCCGCGGCATCGAGCTCGCAGTCGGGGGCATCCTCGAGATGCGTGCATCCGCGGGGGCACTCGGCGACGATCTCCGCGAGCTCTCCGAACGGCGCGAACACCGCGTTGGGGGAGACGTGCCCGAGCCCGAACGAGCGAACGCCGGGGGTATCGATGATCCAGCCGGAGGGGACGACGGGCAGGGCGAGCGACGACGAACTCGTGTGTCGGCCGCGCCCGGTGACTTCGTTAACGTGCCCAGTCGCGCGCTGGGCGTCGGGTGAAATGGCGTTGACGAGGGTCGATTTGCCGACGCCGGAGTGTCCGACCATGACGGTGACGCGGTCGGCGAGCGAAGCGAGGAACTCCTCGTGGGGTGGCTCGCCGAGCGCCGAGGTAAACACCGGCACATCGAGCGGCGCGACGAGTTCGCGCACCGCCTCGGGGTCGGCCAGGTCGGTCTTCGTGATCATGAGGAGCGGTGAGATACCGGCGTCGAAGGCGGCCACGAGGTAGCGGTCGATGAGCCGAGGACGGGGTTCAGGATTCGCGGCCGCGACCACGACGCAGAGTTGCTCGGCGTTCGCGACGATGATGCGTTCGACGGTGTCAGAGTCGTCGGCCGAGCGACGCAGTAGGGTGCGGCGGCCCTCGACCCGGATGATCCTCGCGAGCGAACCGTCGCCGCCGGTGACGTCGCCGACGAGCCAAACCGTATCGCCAACAACGACCGACTTCTTGCCGAGTTCGCGCGCAGTGGTCGCGACCACGCGGTGTGCGGCGCCTTCGGGTATCCCCGCGATCACGGGCGCGCCTTCGCCGACGAGGCAGGTATAGCGCCCCCGGTTCACTGTCGTGACGAAACCGGGCACCGCATCCTCGTGGCTGGGGCGCTGCTTGGTGCGGGGCCGCGAGCCCCGGCGCGGTGCGCGCACACGCACGCGGTCCTCATCGAAATCGCCGTACGCGTCGAATGCGTCGGTGCGGTCCCACCCCACGATTAGAGTTCCAGCAGCGAATCGAGCGAAATCGGAGACTCAGCGTCGTCCTGCTCGCCGAGCAGGGTGCGCCACATGCCCGGAAAGTCGGGCAACGTCTTCGTGGTGCACTCGACGTCGTCGAGCTGCACCTCGTCGACAGCGAGTCCGATCAGCGCACCGGTCGTGGCCATGCGGTGGTCGGCGTAGCACTGCCAGAGCGCACCGTGCAGCGGGGCCGGCCGAATAATGAGGCCGTCCTCGGTCTCCTCGACGTCGGCGCCGACGCGGTTCAGCTCGGTTGCCAGGGCAGCGAGGCGATCGGTCTCGTGCCCGCGGAGGTGACCCACGCCGCGAATATTGCTCTCGCCTTCGCAAAGCGCGAGCAGGCCCGCGATGTTCGGGGCGAGCTCACCGCCGACCGACAGGTCGAGGTCGACGCCGGCGGGGCGGGTGCCGGCGTCGATGCCGCGCTCGACGGTGCATGTGAGCACACCGTGCTCGAGCGTGATCTCGGCGCCGAAGCGCGGCAGCAGCTCGCGCAAGAGGTCGCCGACCTGCGTGGTTGACGCGGGCCAGTTGGGGATGCGCACTGTGCCGCCCGCAATGATGGTCGCGATGAGGAAGGGCGCGGCGTTCGAGAGGTCGGGCTCGACCGTAATCTCGCCGCCGGCGATGTCGCCCGGCTCGACGCGCCACGTACGCGAGTCGATCGCCTCGGCGCTGATCCCGCGACGCGTCAGGACATCGAGCGTCATGTTGATATGGGGCAACGACGGCAGCGATTGACCGGTGTGCGTCAGCGTGAGCCCCTGCTCGAAGCGGGGCGCCACGAGCAGCAGGCCTGAGACGAACTGGCTCGATGCGCTGGCATCGATGTCGAGCACGCCGCCGGGGATGCGTCCGGTGCCCTGCACCGAGAACGGGAGGCGCTCGCCGGTGTCGCCGCTCACCTTGACCCCGAGGCCGCGAAGCGCCGCGAGCGTGGGGGCCATCGGGCGTCGGCGCGCGCCCTCGTCACCGTCGAACGTGACCGGGCCCAGCGCGAGGCCGGCGAGTGGCGGGACGAAGCGCATGACCGTGCCCGCGAGACCGCAGTCGATCGAGACACCGCCGGAGAGCTCTTCCGTCGGCGTGATGACGAGATCGTCGGAAGCGTTGTGTGAGCTGGCTACCCGCTCGATGCCCGTGCCGAGCTCCTCGAGGGCCTGTGCCATGAGGATCGTGTCGCGCGCGTGCAACGGAGCGTGCAGCGTGGTCGGCTCGTGGGCGATCGCCGAGAGCACGAGCTCGCGGTTGGTCAGTGACTTCGAACCGGGTACCTCGATATCGGCATCGAGCGGCACCTCGGCCATCGGGGCCCGCCAATAGCCGGGCTCGCCGGAAGTCGCCTCGTGTACGCCGTCGCCGTACAAATCGAACTCATCGCCGGAATATCTGAAGATCTCCATCGGTTACACACACTATCGCGCAACCGCGCGCGAGGGATGAAGCATTGCATCGGCAGACCGGGAATGGAGGACGATGAGCGCCGTGTTAACCAGCGTTCTCACCGTAGACTCGTCTGCGATGAATTCCAGTGATGATGCACCGCGGCGTGCCAGCGACCACGCCGTCGACTTGACGAGCCTCGCAACGCTCTTTGAGGAACAGGCGATTCCGCTGCTCGATCAGCTTTACGGCCATGCGATGCGCATGACGCGCAACCCAGCCGACGCCCAAGACCTCGTGCAGGAGACCTTCACGAAGGCGTTTCAGTCGTTCAAGTCGTTCAAGCAGGGCACCAACCTCCGGGCCTGGCTGTACCGCATCCAGACGAATCTCTACATCAACAACTATCGCAAGCAGCAGCGCACGCCCTACCAGAATCCACTCGAGGAGCTTGAGGACTGGCAGCTTGGCGGTGCCGAGTCGTACACGTCGACGACCACCTCACGGTCAGCTGAGGCGGAGGCGGTCGACAACCTTCCGTCCGATGCCGTGAAGGATGCGCTGGCTGAGATTCCCGAGGAGTTCCGGGTCGCGGTGCTGCTCGCTGATGTGCAGGGCTTCTCCTATAAGGAAATCGCCGAAATCATGGACACCCCCACGGGCACGGTCATGAGTCGATTGCACCGAGGGCGCAAGCTGCTCCGGGATCGACTCCGCGACTACGCCGGGGAATACGGAATTGGAAGGGAGCAGGAATCATGACCGACTGTGGCTGCGATAAAGCACGTCTGGAACTCGAGGAGTACCTGCGTCAGGAAATATGCACCACGGATCGTGAGGCCATCAAGGAGCACCTCGCGACATGCGAAGACTGCTCGGGCGAGGCCCACGTCAACCAGGTGATCACGCAGGTTGTTCGTCGCTCGTGCAATGAAGAAGTCGCGCCCGAGGAACTGCGCGCCCGGGTCCTCAGCTCGCTGCGCGGTGGCGCACCTGCATAGACCCCGTCTTCGGCACCCGAGGCCGAGACGCAGCCGACCCCGCAGCACGCTACGGGGTCGGCTTTCGTTTCCGCCGCGACCCGGTTCAACATCCCCGGCATGCTGTTCTGCGGCGCGGTCGGCACCGCGATGTTCGGCGCGCTTCGACATCGAGGCGCGGCTCATCGTTGTAGCGATCACGCAGCGCGCCAGGGGACGAAACGAGCGAAGCAGCCGCGTCAGGACTGTCGGCAATCTGATGACCGCAAAGGTGACGGATGCCTGCGAGCGGGCACGCCAGTTCAATATCGGTACGTTCGTTCAGGCGACGGGGCAGTTCGTAGCTAACGAAGGTATGCCGTGTTGGGCGAATGGGGGGTCATAGGCGCCACGTGCCGGCGGGCACCCACGTCGAGATTCGCTATTTCTCGGGGCGAGGCCGATCGCCCGCGTGGCTGCGAACCAGCACGAACAAGAAGTTCGTCAAGGGCTACTGACAGCGCCCCTCGTCAACAACACGGCCGGCCCGCAGCTGTTGCTCCGGGCCGGCCGTTTGCGTGTTGGCGTTAGTGGCCGAGGGCTCTGTTGATGAGCGCCTGCTGCTGTTCCTGGTGCGCCTTCATGGTGCCGACCGATGGGGCGGATGCCTCGGGTCGCGTCACGGAGGCGAGCGGACGGTCGAGCTTCGGCGCGAGGCCCGACAGCAGGAAGCTCCAGGCACCCTGGTTCTCGGGCTCTTCCTGTGCCCAGACGAGCTCGGCGTTCGGGTACTGCGCGAGGGTTTGCTTGAGCTCGTCGAGGGGCAGCGGGAAGTACTGCTCGAGGCGCACGAGGGCGACCGACTGGTCGCCCGACTTCTCGAGCTGCTGCTGGAGGTCGTAGTGGAGCTTGCCGGAGTGGATCACGACGCGCTTCACCGCGGCCTTGTCAGCCACGCGGGTGTCGTCGAGGACCGTCTGGAACTTGCCCGACGTGAAGCCCTCGACCGGCGAGGTCGCGCCGCGAAGACGCAGCATCGACTTCGGTGTGAAGACCACCAGCGGTTTGCGCGGTCGGGCGTAGGCCTGGCGGCGCAGCAGGTGGAAGTAGTTCGCCGGCGTCGACGGCTGCGAGACCGTCATGTTGTCCTGCGCCGCGAGCTGCAGGAAGCGCTCGATGCGCGCCGACGAGTGGTCGGGGCCCTGGCCCTCGTAGCCGTGGGGGAGCAGCAGCACGACGCTCGAGCGTTGGGCCCACTTCTGCTCACTCGACGAAATGAACTCGTCGATCACGACCTGCGCACCGTTGACGAAGTCACCGAACTGGGCTTCCCACAGCACGAGCGCGTCGGGGCGCTCCACCGAATAGCCGTACTCGAAGCCGAGCGCGGCGTACTCCGACAGCAGCGAGTCGTAGACCGTGAACTTCGCCTGCGACTCCGACAGGTTTTGGAGGGGAATCCAGTTCTGGTCGGTCTTGCGGTCGTGCAGCAGCGCGTGGCGCTGCGTGAACGTGCCGCGACGCGAGTCCTGGCCGGCCAGGCGTACTGAGGTGCCCTCCATGACGAGTGAGCCGAGGGCGAGCAGCTCGCCGTAGGCCCAGTCGATGTCGCCCTCCTGTGACATCTTCGCGCGCTTATCGAGCACGCGCTGGAGCTTCGGGTGCACAGTGAAGCCCTCCGGCGGGTTGCTGTGCGCCTCGCCGATCGTGGTCACGACGTCCTGGTCGACGGCCGTCGACTCGGGCTCCGACGGGCGCTGCTCTTCGTTCGAGCCGACGGTCGAGAGCTCCTGCGCCGAGATCGATGCGGTGTGCGCCTCGTGGGTCTCGGCAAACGCACGCTCGAGCTCCGAGTGGAAGTCCGACTGCGCCTTCTCGTACTCCTCCATGGTGAGGTCACCACGGCCGACGAGGTTAGCGGCGTAGAGCTTACGCACCGAGCGCTTGTTCTCGATGAGGTCGTACATAAGCGGCTGCGTCATCGACGGGTCGTCGCCCTCGTTGTGGCCGCGGCGGCGGTAGGACACGAGGTCGATCACGACATCGCGGTTGAAGCGCTGGCGGTAGCGGAACGCGAGCGACGCGACGTGTGCGACGGCCTCGGGGTCGTCACCGTTCACGTGGAAGACCGGCGCCTGAATCGACTTCGCGACGTCCGACGAGTACATCGACGAGCGGCCGTCCTGCGGCGAGGTCGTGAAGCCGACCTGGTTGTTGATGACGACGTGGATCGTGCCACCGGTGCGGTAGCCGCGCAACTGCGACATCTGCAGGGTCTCGTAGACGATGCCCTGACCCGCCATGGCCGCGTCACCGTGCACGAGCACGGGGAGCACGTCGTAGGTCTGCGCGTCGGTGCGGTCCTGCTTCGCACGCACGATGCCCTCGAGTACGCCGTCGACGGCCTCGAGGTGCGACGGGTTCGCGGCGAGATAGATCGGGATCTCGCCGCCCTTGGGCGAGGTGTACGTGCCCTCGATGCCGAGATGATACTTCACGTCGCCCGAACCGGTGACCCGCCCCGCCTTCGCGCCCTCGAACTCGCGGAACATCTGGTTGTAGGTCTTGCCCGCGATGTTTGTCAGCATGTTGAGGCGGCCGCGGTGCGCCATGCCCATGGCGATTTCTTGGATGCCGTCGTCGACCGCATCCTGGCCAATCTGGTCGATGAGTGCGATGACCGACTCCGAGCCCTCGAGCGAGAAGCGCTTCTGGCCGACGTACTTGGTCTGCAAGAAGGTCTCGAAGGCCTCGGCCTGGTTGAGCTTCGTCAGGATTCGCAGCTGCTCGTCGTGCGTCGGGGCGACGTACGGGTGCTCGAGCTCCTCCTGGAACCAGGTGCGCTGCTCCGGGTCCTGGATGTGCATGTACTCGATGCCGATCGTGCGGCAATAGGTGTCGCGCAGGATGCCGAGGATGTCGCGCAGCTTCATGGTGCGCTTGGTGCCGAAGCCCGCGGTCACGAAGTGGCGCTCGAGATCCCAGAAAGTGAGGCCGTGCGACTCGATCTCGAGGTCGGGGTGGGTGCGCTGCACGTAGGTCAGCGGGTCAATGTCGGCCATCATGTGCCCGCGGACGCGGAACATGTTGATGACCTGCTGCACGCGGGCGGTCTTGTTCACCGCGGCCGCGACGTCGACGTGGACGTCCTTCGACCAGGTGATCGGCTTGTACGGGATGCGCAGCGACGCGAAGATCTCCTCGTAGAAGCCCTCGCCGCCGGTAAGCAGCTCCGACACGATCTTCAGGAACTCGCCCGAGCCGGCACCCTGGATGACGCGGTGGTCGTAGGTCGACGAGACAGTCAGGCGCTTCGAGATCGCGAGGTTGTCGATCGTCTCCTGCGCCATGCCATGGAAGGCGGCTGGGTAGTCGAGCGCGCCGGCACCGAAGATGGCGCCCTGGCCGCGCGTGAGGCGCGGGGCCGACTGCACGGTGCCGATGCCGCCCGGGTTGGTGAGCGAGATGGTCGCGCCGGCGTGGTCGGCCGCGGTGAGCTTGCCTGTGCGGCCCTTCTTGATGAGCTCTTCATAGGCCTCGAGGAACTCGCGGAAGTTCATCTCCTCGGCGGCCTTGATGCTCGGCACGACGAGGCCGCGCGAGCCGTCCTTGTTCTGCACGTCGATGGCGATACCGAGGTTCACGTGCGCGGGCTGGATGACCGAGGGCTTGCCGTCGACGATGTCGTAGTAGACGTTCTGGCTCGGGAACTTCTTCAGCGCCTGCACGAGCGCGTAGCCGAGCAAGTGTGTGAACGAGATCTTGCCACCGCGCGTGCGGCGCAGGTGGTTGTTGATGACGATACGGTTGTCGATCATCAGCTTCGCGGGGATCTCGCGGTAGCTCGTCGCGGTCGGGATCGACAGCGAGTCGTCCATGTTCTTCGCGATGGCCTTTGCCATGCCCTTGAGCGCGGTGGTCTCGGCCTGGCGCTCGGCGGCGGGCGCGGCATCCTTCTTCTCGGTCTTGGCGGGAGCCTCGGCGGGAATCGGTGCGGCGGTCGCCGGGCGGGCCGTCGTGCGGCTCTGCTTGCTGGCGGCGGGCTGCGCGGTCGCCGAGGCAGCAGGCTGGGCGGGCGCGGTCGGCTTTGACGTGCTCACGGGTGCTGAGGCTGACTGCGAAGCGGCGTAGCGCTCGAGGGTCGGCCACCAGGCCTCATCGACGCTGCTCCGATCCTCTTTGAATTTCGCGTACATCTCTTCTACGAGCCAGTCATTGGCTCCGAAGTCAGGCACTGAGCTGGTGGATTCCGGACCGGTGGTCGTCGACACGCGAAAATCGCCGCCTTCTACTCAAATTGACGTTCTTGACGCCACCAAGAAGAGGCAGCGTCCGGTCGTCAAGCCTAACGACTTTTCCTTGCAGACACCTACATCAGTCCCCAGGCACAGTTGTGGGAAAGATTAGGCTTGGTGATATGCAGTTCTACGGCCAAGTGCCTCAGCATGACCTCACCTATTCCGACGTCTTCCTCGTGCCGTCGCGTTCCGACGTTGGCTCGCGCCTCAACGTCGATCTCTCGACGCCGGACGAGACCGGCATGCGCATCCCCCTGGTTGCCAGCAACATGAACGCGGTGTCGGGTGAGCGTATGGCCGCGGCCCTCGCGCGTCGCGGCGGCCTCGCAGTGCTGCCGCAGGACCTCGACGACGAGGCAGCGCTTGAGCAGCTCGCCTGGGTGAAGGGGCAGGACCCCTTGGTTACCAGCCCGTTCCGCTTCTCTGGTGAGACCACCGTTGCGGAGGTGCTCACGCACGTGCCGGCCGTCGCGGGCCAGGCGATCGCCGTCGAACGCGACGCCGGGATCAGCATGCTGCTGCAGGCGAGCGACCTCGAGCACATCCCCGCCGATGCCACCCTCGACAACCTCACGCACCTCGCCGCTCCCGAACTTTCGGTATCGCAGGATGCCCGATCTGCATTCAATGAACTCGAAGCGCTGCCGGGCAAGTTCGCGGCCGTGCGTCGTGACGGCGAACTGATCGGTTCGCTCTCGCAAGCCGACGCGCTGCGCTCGAGCATCTATCCGGCCGCGGTGGATGCGCTGGGTCGCCTCCGCGTCGCCGCCGCCGTCGGCATCAATGGCGACGTCGTCGCTCGCGCGCGCCGTCTCGTCGAGGCTGGCGCCGATGTGCTCGTGCTCGACACGGCGCATGGACACCAGGAATCGATGCTGCGCGCGATCGAGGGAGTGCGCGGCGCCGAACTCGGCGTGCCGATCGTCGCGGGCAACGTCGTCTCGGCCGCAGGCACGCGTGACCTGGTCAACGCCGGCGCCAACATCATCAAGGTCGGCGTCGGCCCCGGCGCGATGTGCACGACGCGCATGATGACGGCCGTGGGGCGACCCCAGTTCTCGGCGGTGCTCGAGAGCGCGGAGGAAGCGGCGAAGTATGGCGCGACGGTGTGGGCCGACGGCGGCGTGCGCTACCCGCGCGATGTCGCGCTGGCCCTCGCGGCCGGCGCGGGCGCGGTCATGATCGGTTCGTGGTTTGCAGGCACCGTCGAGGCGCCCGGCACGGTGCTCACGGATGCCCAGGGACGCCGCTACAAGGAGTCGTTTGGCATGGCGTCGTCACGCGCCGTCGCGGGCCGGTTTAGCAAGCTCGACCCGTACGAGCGCGCGCGCAAGTTGCTCTTCGCGGAGGGCATCTCGAACTCGACCATTCTCATCGACCCGGAGCGACCGAGCGTCGACGACCTTGTCGACATGATCACGACCGGCCTGCGCTCAAGCTTCACCTACGCGGGCGCGCGCTCGATTCGAGAGTTCCACGAGCGCGCCAAGGTCGGTCTGCAGTCGGCCGCCGGCTACGAGGAGGGCAAGCCGCTGCCGGTCTCGTGGTAGGCGTCGCTGGTAGAGTTCCGCGCAACTATGGACTGGTTACTCCTCGCCGTCGGCATCCTTCTCTGCTTCGGCACCGGGGTGTTTGTCGCGACCGAGTTCACTCTCGTGAATCTCGACCGCAACGACCTCGAGCTGCGCCAGCAGCGCGGTGAAAAGCGGCTCGGTCCGATCATCTCGGCGCTGAAGCACACCTCGACGCACCTCTCGAGCGCGCAGTTGGGCATCACGCTGACGACGCTGCTCACCGGCTACACGATGGAGCCGGCCATCACGAACCTGCTCGGAGACTTCTTTGTTGCCCTCGGGCTGCCCGTGGATTGGGTGTCGGCCGTCGGCACGATCGTGGCGATGATCATCGCGACGGTGCTCTCCATGGTCATCGGTGAGCTCATCCCCAAGAACTTTGCGCTCTCGTTGCCGCTGCAGCTGGCGAAGATCGTGGTGCCCATTCAGAACGTTTTCACGGCGGTGTTTCGCCCGGCCGTCCGCGTGCTCAACGGCTCCGCAAACGGCGTAATCCGCTCGATGGGCGTCGAACCCCAAGAGGAGCTCTCGGGCGCGCGGTCGGCCGAGGAACTCTCGAGTCTCGTGCGCCGCAGCGCGCTCGTCGGGGTACTCGAGGCCGACAAGGCGGTGCTCCTCAACCGCACGTTGCGCTTCAGCGAGCTTTCGGCCGAGGACGTCATGACGCCCCGCTCGCGCGTACAGTCGATTCAGGCCGACGCCTCCGTCGCTCAGCTCATCCAGCTCGCGCACACCACTGGTTTTTCGAGGTTCCCGGTGGTCGAAGACGATGTCGATGACATCACCGGCATTGCGCACCTCAAGCACGCGGTCGCCGTGCCGCGCGAGCGACGTCCCAGCGTGCCGGTCGGCGCGATTAAGAACGATGCCGTGTTCGTGCCCGAGACGCTGTCGGTGGATGCGGTGCTTGGCCAGGTGCGCCGCGAGGGCTTCCAGATGGTCATTGTCCTCGACGAGTACGGCGGTACGGCCGGCATCGTGACCCTCGAAGACCTCGTCGAGGAGATCGTGGGCGACCTCGTCGACGAGCACGACCACGCGGCGGTCGAGATCATCCGGCGCCGCGACCGCATCAGTATCGACGGCCTCTTGCGCCCCGACGAGCTGCGAGAGCGACTCAACGTGCACCTCGACGAGGACGGGCCCTTTGAAACCCTGGGCGGCTATGTCATGCGCGAACTTGGTCGCGTGCCGGTGGTCGGTGATGTTGTGGAGCATCCAGAGGGACGATTCGAGGTCGAGGCGATGGACGGTCGTCGCGCCGCCCGCCTCGCGTTTGTTCCCGGCGAGCGTTACGTGAGCCGCGAGGAGCACCTTCGACGCGAACGCGGTGACGAGGGGCAGAGGAGCCACCGATGAGCGATCTTATGGGCATCGTCTGGCTTGTCGTGCTGCTGCTGTTCAACGCATTTTTCGTGGCGGCGGAGTTCGCCGTCATCTCGGCGCGACGCTCGCAGATCGAACCTCGGGCCGATCGCGGCTCAAAGTCGGCGCGCACCGCGCTGTTCGCGATGGAGCACGCGACGCTCATGCTCGCGACCACGCAGCTCGGCATCACGATCTGCTCGCTGCTGATTCTCAACGTCTCCGAGCCCGCGCTGCACCACCTGCTTGAGGGGCCGCTCGCGTGGCTGGGGCTCAGCACCGAGTGGGTCACCATCGTCGCGTTCGTTATCGTGCTCCTGCTCGTGACCTACCTGCACGTCGTGTTTGGCGAGATGGTGCCGAAGAACCTCGCATTCTCGGTGCCGGATCGCGCGGTGCTGTTGCTGGCGCCTCCGCTCGTGTTTCTTTCGAAGGTGTTCCGGCCGGTCATCTGGCTGCTCAACGAGCTCGCGAATCTCTCGCTACGTGCGGTGGGCGTGAAACCGAAGAACGAGGCGACCAGCGCATTCACGTTCGACGAGGTCGCTGGCATCGTCGAGCAGTCCACCCGCGAGGGCATTCTCGCGGACGACGCCGGCACCCTCGCGAACACTTTCGAGTTCACCTCGAAGCGCGTCGGCGAGGTAGCCGTGCCCGTCGGGGCCATTCGAGCGCTCGCCACCGACTGCACCCCGCACGACCTCCAGCGGGCTGTCGCCGAGTACGGCTTCTCGCGATACGTCATCGCTGACGCGAGCGGTCCGGTCGGCTACGTCCACATCAAGGACGTGCTCGATGTGCCCGATGACGCGTTCGACTCGCCGCTGCCGTCCACGAGCATTCGTTCACTGACTTCGCTCTACGAGGGCACCGAGCTCGAGGATGCGCTGGCCTCGCTGCGCCGCACCAGCCGCCACCTCGCGCGGGTCGTGAGCAAGACCGGCGACACCATCGGCGTGCTCTTCCTCGAGGACGTGATCGAGGTGCTCGTCGGCGAGGTCCACGACGCGACGGCACGGCGCTAGCGTCTTTGCCGGTAGATTGGCTGGGATGATTGCGTCAGATGATGAGCAGCGGTTTCAGGCGGTGCTGGCCGCCGATGTGCGATCGACCCTCGAACTGCCCGGCGAAGAGGACGATAAGTATCGTCGCGGCGTTGTGCAGTTGGCGACGGGCTCGCTGACGTATCCGGGCGCGGCCGTGCTGAGCGCGCAGGCGTCTTGCCGGGCCGGCGCGGGCATGGTTCGTTACGCCGGCCCCGAGCGCGTCGCCGCGGCGGTGCTCGCCGTGCGGCCCGAGGTGGTGCACGGTCACGGCCAGTACCAGTGTCTCGTGATCGGCTCCGGGATTCCGGATGCCCGCGAGGACGACCGCGGCGGGCTGCTCGCCGAGGCGCTCGAGCGCGGTGTCCCGGCGATCGTTGACGCTGGGGCCCTCTCGCTCGTCGAACCCGGCATGAAGGGCGTCGTCGTGACCCCGCACGCTCGCGAGCTCGCCGGACTGATGCGCCGGCTCGGTCTGGCCGACTGGTCGGCCGAGGACGTGGCGCGCTCCGAGGGAGAAGCCGCCATCGAGGCATCGGAACTGCTCGGCTGCACCGTGCTGCTCAAGGGCCGCGTCACCTATGTCGTCGAGGGGGCGGACCGCCGCAAGCTGCGCGCACCGAACTCATGGCTCGCGACAGCGGGCACCGGCGACGTGCTCGCCGGCATCATCGGCACGATTGTTGCCGGGCAGGCCGGCCGCGGCGCCCCGCTTTGCCTCGCGACCACCGTCGCAGCGGGAGCCTGGTTGCACGCCCGCGCTGGCTGGCTTGCGTCGCAGCGCAACGCGGGCATCGAGGTGGCGCCGACGACGGTGCACGCGCCCCTGAGCATGCTCGACCACGGACCGCACGGGGGGCCGATCCTCGCGTCCGATGTCGCAACGGCGTTGCCCGGCGTGATCGCGGCGGTGCTCGCGAAATGACGACGAGAATCTTTGCCCCGGGCCGACCCCGCCGGTGGACGCTCGAGAACGAACTTTGGACCCTCTGGCTCCTCTTCATCGGCGTGCACGCCTTCTACGGCTGGGTCGCGTCTTGGCACCCTTCGGTGCCGTTTAACGATGTCACTGGCGTGTACCGCGGCTGGGTTGAGTCGGGTTTTGCCACCGGTTCATTCCCCGGTGTCCAGGAGGCGTTCGTTTACCCGGTCGGCGCGCTCGGTCCGATGCTCCTGACGAACCTGATCGGTCCAGGCGAGGCGTATGGCCTCGCGTGGATGATCATCGTCATCGTGCTCGACTGCATCGCGTTGTGGTGGCTCACGATGCGTCAGAACAGCAACGCCTCGGCCGGACTCCGGCGCGCGGCGGCGTGGTGGTGGCTCGCCTTCCTTGTGCTGCTCGGGCCCATCGCGCTCGGGCGCATCGACACCCTGACGGTGCCGATCGTGCTCATCGCGCTGCTTGAGATCCGCTCGCGCGTGCGCACCTCGGGCTTCTGGCTCACTATCGGGGCCTGGTTCAAGGTCTGGCCGGCCGCCGCGTTCGCCGGCGCATTCGCCATCATCGAGCGCCGCTGGAAGCTCGTGCAGGGCGCGCTCATCGCGTGCGCAGTGGTGCTGCTGCCGGTCATGGTGTTCAACGGTACCGACGGGCTGCGCAACGCCTTCAGTTTCGTCACCGGGCAGACCGGCCGTGGCCTGCAGCTCGAGTCCGCGGCCGCGAGCGTCTTCCTCGTGCTCAAGTCGCTTGGCAACAGCGACTACGAGGTGCGATTCGACTACGACATTCTGACGCAGCAGATTTCGGGCCCGGGCGTCGATCTCGTCGGTGACGTGCTCACGCCCCTCATGTTCGTGATGGTGCTGCTCCTGCTCGCCCTTGGGTTCTGGTGGCACCGCAAGGGCGCCGGCATTGCCCGCGTGTTCCCAGCGCTGCTGCTCGCGCTGGTCACCTCGTTCATCGTGTTCAACAAGGTCGGATCGCCGCAGTTCATGACCTGGCTCGCGCCGATCATCGTGCTCGGGCTGGTCTGGGATGGCCGCAGATTCGCGCCGCTCGCGTGGATCTCGCTCGTCATCGCGGGGCTCACCCAGTACATCTACCCGTGGTTCTACTGGACCGTCGTTGGTGCTGCACCGATCGGTGCGTTCGCGCTGTTCGTGCGCAACGCCCTGCTCGTCGTGCTACTCGTGTCCGCGGTCTTGTACATGCGACCGCTCAAGGCGGCGAGGGCCGTGGTTGCCGCGGACGCCGAACCGGCCGCGACCACGGACGACGAGGACGCGAGCTCCGAAGAGGGCACCCTCGCTAACTAGGCCGTTGCCGCCGCGTGCGGCGGCAACGGCTCGTCCGCGAGGAACGCGCGCACGGCGCCGCCGACCTCGCGAATCTCGAGGAGAAAGCCGTCGTGGCCGAACGGTGAGTGCACCGTGAACGCGACATCGCCGGTAACCGAGGTCGGGATTCCGGCGGCGATGCGGTGCTGGGTATCGATGCGAAAGAGCGTGTCCGAGTCGACGCCGATGACGAGGGTGCGGGCGCGCACCTGCTCGAGCGCCGCATCCACCCCGCCTCGGCCGCGACCGACGTCGTGCGTACTCATCGCGTTGGCGAGCACGATGTACGTGTTCGCGTCGAAGCGACGCGTGAATCGGTTGCCGTGGAAGTCGAGGTACGACTCAACCGAGTAGCGACCGTGGCCGCCCGCGGGTGAGACCGAGGACTGCCAGGCACGACCGAAGCGGTCCTCGAGTTCACTGTCGCTGCGGTAATTGAGCATGGCCATGCGTCGAGCCAGGGCGAGGCCGCGATATGGGCCCTCACCCGCGCCGGCGTCGTAGTAGTTGCCGTCGCGCCAGGCCGGGTCGAGCCGGATCGCGTCGCCCTGCAGGGTATTCTGCGCGATGTTCATCGCGTCGATCGCCGCGGGCGCGCAGAGCACGACGAGGTTCTCGAGGCGATCCGGGTACATGATCGCCCACTCGAGGGCCTGCATGCCGCCCATGGAACCACCGACGACGCTGTGGAACTTGCGGATGCCGAGGGCGTTTGCCAGGGCCGCTTGCGCCCGCACCTGGTCGCGGATGCTCGTGCGCGGGAACCGCGCACCCCACTCGCTGCCGTCGGGCGAGATGGAAGCGGGGCCGGTCGTGCCCTGACAACCGCCGAGCATGTTCGGCGCGACGACGAAGAGTTCGTCGGTATCGAACGGCATGCCGGGGCCGACCATGCCGGGCCACCAACCCGCGCTCGCGTGGCCGGGGCCCGCGGTGCCAGCGACGTGCGTGTCGCCGGTGAGCGCATGGAAGATGAGTACCGCGTTCGAACGATCCTCGTTCAGCGTGCCCCAGGACTCGTAGGCAATGCGCAACGGCACGGTGCCACCCTGTTCGACGGTGAAGTCGTCGAGCGCGGCAAACTGCCGGTTGCCCGGGTGATCGCCCTCCAGCCACGCGCCGGTGGCAGGAGGACGGATCCGCGCCGGCTGACGGGTCTCGAGGTCGACGCGTTGCGAACGAACGCCGACCCGGAAATCATCGTCAGACCACTGCATCCCTGGAGTCTATTGCCTTCCCGTGCCTAGGCGGCGACCGCGGCCGCGATCGCCTGCTCGAGGTCGGCGATGATGTCGTCGATGTGCTCGAGACCGACGGAGAGCCGCACGAGACCGGGCGTGACGCCCGCCTCGAGCTGCTGCTCGGGGGTCAGTTGCGCGTGCGTCGTCGACGCGGGGTGCGTCGCGATCGAACGCACGTCGCCGATGTTCACGACGTGGCGGAACAGCTTGACCGACTCGACGAGGCGACGGCCGGCGTCGACGCCGCCGCGAAGCTCGAAGGCGAGCAAGCCGCTCGCGCCGTTTGGCGCGTACTTGCGTGCCAGCTCGTGCCACTGGTTGCCGGGCAGACCCGCGTAATTGACGCTGACGACGTCCGGGTGGCCATCGAGCCACTCGGCAACGGCTTGGGCATTTTGGACGTGTCGCTCGAGGCGCAGGCTCAGGGTCTCGATGCCCTGGAGCACCTGCCACGCTGAGGCGGGCGCGAGCGCCGCACCGACGTCCCGCAGTAGCTGCACGCGAGCCTTGATGATGTAGGCGATACCGTCTCCCACGGCCTCGGCGTACTTGAGTCCGTTGTAGCTGGGGTCAGGCTCGTTGAGGCCGGGGAAGCGCTCGGCGTGCTGCGACCAGGGGAACGAGCCGCCGTCGACGATGAGGCCAGCCACCACGGCGCCGTGACCGCCGAGGTACTTCGTTGCCGAGTGCACGACGATGTCGGCGCCGTGCTCAAAGGGGCGAATGAGGTACGGCGTCGCGACGGTGTTGTCGACGATGAGCGGCACGCCTGCCTCGTGGGCGACGTCGGCGACGGTGCGAATGTCCAGCACGTTGATGGCGGGGTTGCCGATTGTTTCGGCGTAGAAGGCCTTCGTGTTCGGGCGAACCGCGTTGCGCCACTGCTCGGGGTCGTTCTCATCGAGGATGAACGTCACCTCGATGCCCGCCTTCGCGAGCGTGTACTTGAAGAGGTTGTAGGTGCCGCCGTAGATCGAGGTCGATGAGACGACGTGGTCGCCTGCGCCCGCGATGTTGAGGATCGCGAGCGTTTCGGCGGCCTGACCGCTCGAGACCGCGAGCGCGGCGGTGCCGCCCTCGAGCGCGGCGACGCGCTCTTCGAGCACGGCGGTCGTCGGGTTGGTGATTCGCGTGTAGATGTTGCCGGTCTCGGTGAGCGCGAACAAGTTCGCGGCGTGATCGGCGTCGTTGAAGGCGTACGCGGTCGTCTGGACGATCGGCGTGATGACCGCGTTGGACGAGGGGTCAATCCGCGTGCCCGCGTGAATCTGGCGGGTTTCGAAGCGCTGTGACATGAAATCTCCTAGAGGTGGCAGCGGTGACACGGAGGGGTGCCGGCGCACCCCAATCATCACCGAGGTGGCGAGGCCATGTGAAATCCACTTGTAATACGGAGACACCGGGTGTGGGACGATGAAGAGGTGACTGTGCTGTTGTCTGGAGGTGGCGACCGCAAGGCGGTGCGCCGGGTTGTTGATCGGCTCTGTCGAGAGCTTGCGAGTAAAGCGGGCGCCTCGCAGGCGCGGCTCGGCGTTCTCGCCGGCGGCGACCCCGTGACACGCGAGGTCGTCGACGCCGTAGCGCCGCCGCTCGGTGTCGACGCAGTGCACCTGCCCGAGACTCCGCAGACCGGCGACTTGCTGATGCTCGCGGGTGTCCTTGTCGGCGACGGGGACGCGGCGCAGCAGCTCATGGCGTTTGGCGAGACGATCAGCGATCTGCGCGGGCTGGTGCATCGCGGCGCCAGCTACGCCGGTATCGGCTCTGGCGCAGCTATCGCGGCGGAACAAGCGCTGCTGGGCGGTAGCGAGGTCGGCTCGGTGCCGGTCGCGCCGACGACGAGCGAGACCGAGCGCGAGGTTGAGCTCACCGCCGGGCTCGGCCTCATTGACCTCACGGTACTGCCGCACGCGGCGGCATCGGGTCGCATTGGCCTCGGCGTCGCGACGATCGAGGCCGGTCTCACTGATCGCATCATCGGGCTCGACGACGCGACCACCCTTTCGATCCGGGATGGCGCACTCGAGTTGCTCGGCCCGGGCAGCATGTGGGAGCTCCTTCGGACCGAGGACGGGGTACTCGTACG
The DNA here is from genome assembly GCF_900626105.1 of Gulosibacter massiliensis. Lineage (NCBI taxonomy): Bacteria > Bacillati > Actinomycetota > Actinomycetes > Micrococcales > Microbacteriaceae > Gulosibacter > Gulosibacter massiliensis. The sequence goes on along the minus strand of NZ_UYZX01000001.1, from coordinate 457,940 downwards.
CACGAGTCGGGTCTCGGCGTGACGGCGAGGTCGCTGGGGGAGCTCGCAGCCGAGGGCGTGATCGCCGATGACTGGGCGGTTGCGCTCGAACCGGCGCAGGCCGAGCTGCGACGTGCGGGGGAGTTCCTCCGCAGCGAGCTCGCAGCCGGCCGCGAGTACCTGCCGGCGGCCGAGAACATCCTGCGCGCGTTCGCGCAGCCGCTTGCCGACGTGCGTGTCGTGCTGGTGGGCCAGGATCCCTACCCGACGCCAGGGCATCCGATCGGCCTGTCGTTTGCCGTGAACCCCGACGTGCGCCCGCTGCCTCGTTCCCTCAGCAATATCTATCGGGAGCTCGACGACGACCTCGGCATTGCGCCGGCCGCCCACGGCGACCTCAGCCGCTGGAGCGATCAGGGCGTGCTGCTGCTCAACCGTGTGCTCACCGTGCGGCCGGGGGCGCCGGCGTCGCATCGGCGGCAGGGCTGGGAAGCCGTGACCGAGACCGCCCTGCGTGCGCTCGCCTCCCGCGGCACGCCGCTCGTCGCGCTGCTGTGGGGTGCGGATGCGCGCAAGGCGAAGGAGTTTCTCGGCGCGACACCGACGGTCGAATCCGCGCATCCCTCGCCGCTTTCGGCATCGCGCGGGTTCTTCGGCTCGCGGCCGTTCTCGCGCGTCAACGCGCTACTCGGAGAACAGGGCGCCGAGCCCATCAACTGGCGGGTCGAGGTACCGGAGGAATAGCCATGACTGAGCTCCACGAACTCACGGCCAGCGAGCAGGTGCGCCTGCTCGCGGTGGGCGAACTCACGAGCACCGAGCTCGCCGAGCACTATCTCGGCCGCATCGAGCGAGCGAACCCCACGCTGCGGGCCTTCACAACCGTCGATGCGGAACACGCACGGCAACGCGCGGCCGAGCTCGATGAGGCTGGCCGCCCGGGCGTGCTGCACGGCCTCCCGCTTGGCGACAAAGACCTCACGAACCGCGCCGGCGTGCCGACGAGCTACGGCTCGCGGTCAATGGCCGACTTCGTGCCGGAGGTCTCCGACCCGCTCGTTGAGACGCTCGACGCACACGGCGCCGTGTCGCTCGGCAAGACGAACACGCCGGAGTTCGGCTTCCCTTGCTACTGCGAGAACGAGTTGCCGGGCGGCGTCGCTCGCAACCCCTGGGACCTCGGGCGAGGCCCCGGTGGCTCGAGCGGCGGCGCCGCGGTCGCCGTGAGCGCGGGTCTGCTTCCGCTCGCGCCTGGCAGCGACGGCGGAGGCTCGATCCGTATTCCTGCCGCGGCGACCGGCCTCGTGGGCCTCAAGCCGTCGCGCGGCCGCGTGCCCGACGGCAGCGGTCTGGATGCGCTGGCCGGCCTCGGCGTCGCCGGCCCGCTCGCCCGCACGGTCGAGGATGCTGCGCTGCTGCTCGACGCGATGATCGCGCGGGACGCCGAGGGTCGACCGGCGAACCGGTTCACGACCGCGGCCGCGAGCGAACCACCGCGGAGCTATGTCGAGGCTCTGCGCAAAGTCGACCGCAGCCCGCGCCTTCGCGTGGCCTGGAACACGTGGACTCCGTGGGAACCGAGCTACGACATCGAGCTGGCCGCGGAGGCGATCGAGGCGTTCGAGACCGGGCTCGAAGCGGTCCGCGCGCTGGGCCACGAGGTGGCGGAGTTCACCCCGCCCGCGGCGCCGGAGTACTTCGACGCGTTCCGCGCCGTGTGGCGCGGGGGAGCGGCGGGTCTGCCGCTCGACGATGCCCAGCTCGACGGCGTAGAGGCGTTGACGGCGTGGCTCGTGCGCAGCGGCCGCGAGCTGCCCATCCAGGAGCTCTCGCGAGCGCTGTCGGCGCTGTCGGCGTTCGAGCGGCGCATGGTCGCCGCCTACGAACCGTTTGATGTCGTGCTCACGCCGGCGATGGCGATGCTGCCCCGGCCGCTCGGCTGGTTCGACCCGCACGACGGCGAGCGTAACTTCATGCAGCAGTGTCAGTACACGCCGTTCACGAGCTACGTGAACGTCGTCGGACTGCCCGCGATGTCGCTGCCGGTGTTCCAGGGGGCACTGCCGATGGGCATACATGCGATTGGCCGCCCGGGCGACGAACTGACGCTGCTGCGCCTCGCGCGCGACCTCGAGCGCGAATTCGCCTGGCACGAGCGCAGGGCGCCGGGGTGGACCATCGCGGACTAGCCCCGGCGCGCACGCCGCAGCGCCGCCGCTCAGCTCGCCTTTCGGCGGCCTCCGCCCGTGCGCACGTAATTGCCGTCGGCAAGCCCGGCCTCAATCTCGAAGCGGTTCTTGAGCGGGTTTGAGCCGGCCAGGAAGTAGAGGACCGGGAACAGCATGCCGTATCGCTCCCACTGGCGTACATGCCTGAGCTCGTGCCGCAGCACGCGCGAGCTCACGTTCGTGTCGGTGAGATAGACCCGGCCGATGCAGACGCCGCCCCGCTTGAATGCCCATTTGGGCAGCCCATGCAGCACGATCATGCCGTCGTGGCGCTCAATGCGACCAACCGACAGTGGCGCCCCGTAGAGGAGCGCCACCGCCGTGGCGAAGCGGCAGCCGAGTCGCGACAGTGGCGAGTCGAGGGCTACTTCGCCGATGAGTTGTCGAAGTCGCAAGGGCTACTGGGTGATGCTCGACTGCGAGTTGCCCGACTTGAGCGCGGCGAGGCGAGCCTCGACCTCGGTCATCTGGCCGACGTTCTCGAGCTCTTCGAACTGCTTGTCAAGACTCGACGCCTGCAACTCTTGCTGGCCACGGACACGAGCTTCTTCTCGACGTACCTTTTCCTCGAAGCGGCCGAGGTCGGTGGTGGGGTCGAGCACGTTGATCTGCGAGAGGGCATCGTTGACCTTGCCCTGTGCCTCGGCCGTCTTGGCGCGTGCCGAGAGCTCGTCGCGCTTGCGGATCAGCTCGTTGTGCTTGCCGCGCATGCCCTCGAGGCCGTTCTTCAGCTGGTCGACGACCTGGGTCTGCTGCTCGATCTGCGGGCGCGCCGTGTTGACGTTGCCCTCTTCCTCGACCTGGCGCTGAATCGCGACCTTCGCGAGATTGTCGAACTTGTCGGCCGACGCGATGTCGCCGCTGTTGCGGAACTCGTCGGCCTTGTTCGACGCGGCGAGCGCCTTCTGGCCCCAGTCGCGCGCATCCTGCTCGTCCTGGCGCGCGTCGTCCTCGAGCATGCGCAGGTTGCCAATCGTCTGCGAAATCGCGGCCTCGGCGTCGGCGATGTTCGCGGAGTAATCACGGATCAGCTGATCGATCATGATCTGCGGGTCTTCCGCCTGGTCGATCAGGCTGTTGATATTGGCACGAACAAGCTGTGAGATGCGGCCGAAAATTGACTGCTTCTGGGCCATGGGAATGCTCCTTGGTGATCGAATCGGTGGATGATCGTGAACTGAATTTATGTTGCGTGTCTGACCAGTTGGCTGATAGCGGCGACTAGCGGGTTCCGCCGCCCCCGCCGAAGCCGCCTCGGCTGCCGCCGCCGCCCGAGAAACCGCCGCCGCCTCCGCCGCCGCCGAAACCACCAAAGCCGCCAAAGCCGCTCCAGTCGTTGTCGTGGCGCCGCGACGAGCCCGAGTCGCTCAAGATGCCGCTGATGATGCCGCCGAGGATTGCCCCGCCCATGCTCGAAAGGAACTGGTCACCGCCACCGCCGTAGGAATTGCGGTGTCGCCCGTAGCCTGCATGGCTCGTCGAGTCCCACGAGCTGAACGAGTACGTGTTGTCGACCTCTTGCTTGCCGGTGGAGAGCGCGGTGCGGGCGAGGTGATCGGCATCGTTCGCGAGCTGCAGCGCCTGCACCGGATCATCGTTGCGGAGGGCCTCGGCGCGGGCGAGCTGAGACTCGGCCTGGTCGAGGCGGGTGCGGGGCCCGGAGGACACGGCGCCGCGCTTCGAGTTGATGAACTGCGCTGCGGCGCTGATTTCCGCGCTCGCGTTGCGCAGCGCTTCGGGCAGCCGGGCGCGCGCGTGATCAACGCGCTCCTTCGCGTCGAGCAGGCCGCCGAGTGCGTCGTCGAGGCGACCCGCCACCGCGTGGAGCCGCTCGATCGTGCCCGCCGGGTCGGTGAATCGGCCCGCAGCCTGGTCGATGTCGGCGAGCAGCTTGCGTGCCTCGGTGACTGTTTCGGTCGTAGTCGCCGACGGCGTGACCGACGCGGTGCCGGTAAGGTCTTCAACCTGCGCGAGCGTGCGCTTGAGCTGGGCGGCCTCGTCGGCGATCTGGCGGGGTGCTCGTTCAAACAGCTCGCGCGTGGCCGTGAGGCCCTTCACGAGTCCGTCGAACTGGGCGAATGCGTTCTCGGCGTCGGTGATATCGACGATCGCGGCGCCGGCATTGCCGGCCTCGGCGGATGCCGTGGCCCCCTCGATCTCATCGTCGGCGAGATCGAGCAACTGACCAGCCTGGCCGATGTCCGCGCCGATGCGGTCGCGCGCCGACTGGTCGTAGTGCGCATCCAAGCCGTCGAACCAGCTCGAAATCTCGGCGAGGCGCGGCCGGGCGGCCTCCGCACGCTGGCGCAGAGCGACGAGCAGCTTCGGTGCGTCGTTCTGCCGCACGCGGAGCTCCTGGAAGTGGCTGGCCTGGTCGCCGAGTCGCTTGGTCGCGGTGTCCGTGATGGTCAGGATGCGCTCGATCCACGCCTCGCGGTCCTCGGGAGCATCGGGGATATGGTCAAGCAGCTTGCCTTGGAGTTCGAAGGCCTCCTTCGACGCCTTCTTCGCCATGCCGAGCTCGTTTTGATACACCTTCACTTCGTCAGAGCCGAACTCGGCGCTCGCAAAGGCGACCTCCTCGTCGGACGACTTGATCAGGTTGTCCATCCGCACAAGCTGGATTGACGCCTGCTGCCGGCGCGCCTCGAGTTCGGCGGCCTGCTTCTGTTCGGCCTCGCGAAGTTGTTTTTGACGCTTGCGGCGGCCGTTGAGGAACACGATCGCGACGACGATGAGCACCACCAACACGAGCACGCCGAGCACGATCGTGAAGACGTTTGAGTTCTCGCTGCTCGTGCTCGTGGCACCGGAGGTGTCGCTGCCTGAGCTCCCGGACCCGCCGGAGTACGAGCCGTTCAGCGCCTGCTCGAGTTCGCTCGCCGCCTGCACCGCGGCACCGACGAAGTCGCGCTGGTTCACGAGCGGCAGGATGTCGTTCTGAATCGACTCGCGATCGGCGCTTGACAGCGAGAGGCTCTGGTCGACGTTGAGCCCGTACTCGCCTGCGTCAGTGCCGATGTAGAGAACGATGTCGTTGATGCCGAGCTGGCTGTCGAGGGCGACCGCGCTCGCCCAGTCATTGCCGACGTTTGGGTTCTCAAAGGTGCTGACGATGACCACGTAGAGGCTGCTGCCCGTGGCGGACTCGAGGCTCGCCGAAGCGTCTTCGATCTCAGAGATGTCGCTGTTCGAGAGGGTGTTCGTCGTGTCGGTGACGAGCCCAGTCAGTTCCATCGGCTCCTCCGCCGATGCGCCCTGCGCGGGGAGAAGCGCGAGGCAACTCGCCAAGAACAGCGACAGCAACAGCGCAGCGGTACGGCGGAGTGTGAGCATCCAGTCCCTCCAGATGTCGAGCCTCATCGAACCGGGGGATTCGAGAGGAATCGAACGTAGTCCCTACCGAAACTAGGGCACGATGCGGGGATCTATCTGAACCCCTCAGCCGAGCCAGAGCGGCGACGCGACGAGGTGAACAATTGGTGTACCCCTGCGTGTGGCTAGTCACGCCGTAGGCCCCGGGCTAACATCTGGTGGCGAGATGGAAATGACTATCTCGGAGAAATAAATATGCGCAGTGATGAATTACTGAATCAACAGTTCCGTTCAACCAAGTACTCCTACGGGTACGACCAGCGAGAAGTAGACACATTCATCGACCGGGCGGCCGCCACGCTCAAAATCTATGAGTCTGGCACCGTGCACAGCGACATCCGCACCAGCGATGTCGGTCTCGAGCATCCGCCGATCACCTCGCAGTTCGTCAACAACGTTCGGTTCACCCCCACGCACCTCAGCGAGGGGTACGACCAGCACGATGTGGACGACTTCCTCGACCGACTCGCATCGGCGTTCCAAATCCTGGAAGCCCCCGAACCGCGAGACTAATCACGCTCCACAACCCGACATGGCCACCGTGACGCAGAAGGCGCCTGCCGACTGCTATAACGGTGGCCATGTCACTTCTTTCCCCACGCGTCCTCATCGTCGACGCGACCATGCTGCGCGCGGACACGCGCTTCACCGGCCAGCTCGAACCCCTCAGCCAGCAGGTCGCGCGCGTGAGCGAGGCGGCGCAGTTGACGCCCGAGCGGCTCGCGATCGGTGACGCCACCGCCGAGGAGGTCGAGGCTGCCTATGAGCGCGCCGATGCGATCGTCGTCATGGGCGGCGAAGACGTGACGCCGAGCCTCTACGGCATGGGCACCGACTACCCCGAGTCGGGCACGCACCTGCGCGAGGCGGATGAGCGCAGCTGCGAGCTCATCCGTCGCGCGATCAGCGACGGTATCCCCCTGCTCGGGATCTGCCGCGGTCTGCAGCTGCTCAACGTCGCCTGCGGCGGCACGCTCGTGCAGCACCTCGAGAACTCGGATGCGCACCGCTACCTTCCGCCGCGCGACGGCGACTTCATCCGGCACCCGGTCGACATCGATGCGGGCTCGCTGCTTGCACAGTACCTGGGGGAGCATCTCGAGGCGGTGGAGTCGGCGCACCACCAAGTCGTGGCGGAGCCGGGCCAGGGACTGCGCGTCAGCGCGCACGCCGAGGACGGCACCCCGGAGGGTCTCGAGCACGTGAGCGCGCCGGTCTTCGCGGTGCAGTGGCACCCAGAATCGGAGTCGAGCGAGCCCTCGCAACTGCCCGCCCTCTTGACCGGGCTGCGAGCCGAGGTTCGCGAACGCGCGTGAGGGTTCGCTAGTGACAACTGAGTGCCCCCGACAGGAGTCGAACCTGCGACCTACGGTACCGGAAACCGGCGCTCTATCCACTGAGCTACGGAGGCGAACAAGCGACAAGCGTAGCAGCAACCGGGCACGCAACTTGCGTACGATTGAGCGTGATGACTGACCAGAACCTTTCGCACGTCCTTGCTGCCGCCACGACCGCAGCGCTTTCCCGTCACGATGCCGGTGCCGTTGAGCTCAGCGACGATGACCTGAAGCTCGAGCGTCCGCGTAATCGCGAGCATGGCGACTGGGCCTCGAATATTGCGATGCGCTACGCGAAGCGGGTGGGCACGAATCCCCGCCAGCTCGCGCAGGAGATCGCGGAGGGGCTCGAGGGTGACCCGAGCGTCAAGCGCGTCGAGGTTGCTGGCCCCGGCTTCATCAACATCACGCTCGACGAGGCGGCCGCGGGTGCGCTCGCGCTCAAGATCGTCGAGGCGGCAGGCTCCTACGGCACATCAGCCGCGCTCGCCGGTCACAACATCAACCTTGAGTTTGTGTCGGCGAACCCGACCGGCCCCATCCACCTCGGTGGTGCCCGCTGGGCCGCCGTCGGCGACTCGCTCGCCCGCGTGCTCATTGCGGCCGGTGCACAGGTGACCCGCGAGTACTACTTCAACGACCACGGCGCGCAGATCGACCGCTTCGCCAAGTCACTGCTCGCCGCGCACCTCGGCGAGGCAACGCCCGACGACGGCTATGGCGGGGCGTACATCGCCGAGATCGCCGCCGCGGTCGCCGACGAGTTCGCCGACGAGCTGGCTGCCGCCGAGTCGCGTGAGGCGCAGCAGGAGTTCTTCCGAAGCCGCGGCGTCGAGCGCATGTTCGGCGAGATCAAGCAAAAGCTCGAGGACTTCCGCGTGGTCTTCGACGTCTTCTTCCACGAGGACTCGGTGCACGAGGACGGCTCGGTCGCCCTCGCGGTCGAACGACTCAAGGAGCGCGGCGAGGTGTTCGTCGAGGACGGCGCGACGTGGCTTCGCTCGACCGACTTCGGTGACGATAAGGACCGCGTGATCATCCGGTCGAACGGCGAGCCCACCTATTTCGCGGGCGACATCGGTTACTACCTGAACAAGCGCGAGCGCGGCTTTGACGAGTGCATCATGCTGCTCGGTGCCGACCACCACGGCTACATCGGTCGCCTCATGGCGATGGTGTCGGCATTCGGCGACACCCCCAACGTGAACCTGCAGGTGCTCATCGGCCAGATGGTCAATCTGGTGAAGGACGGCCAGCCGGTGCGCATGTCGAAGCGTGCGGGCACGATCGTCACGCTCGACGACCTGGTGGATGCGGTCGGTGTCGACGCGGCACGCTACGCCCTCGTGCGTGGTTCGACGAATTCGTCGATGGACATCGACCTCGACCTGCTCGTGAGCCGCACGAACGACAACCCAGTCTACTACGTGCAGTACGCCCACGCGCGTACCCGCGCCGTCGCGCGCAACGCCGAGGCGGTGGGCATCGACGGCAGCGGCTTCGACCCAGCGCTGCTCGCGCACGCGAGCGAGAACGAGCTGCTCGGCCAGCTGCGCGAGTTCCCCCGCATCGTTGAGTTTGCGGCGCTAGAACGCGAGCCGCACCGTGTGGCCCGCTACCTCGAAGACCTGGCCGCGCGCTACAACCGCTGGTACGACCAGACCCGCGTGCTGCCGCAGGGCGACGGCGAGGTTGAGGCGCTGCACCACAGCCGCTTCGTGCTCAATCAGGCGGCCTCGCAGGTGCTGCGTACCGGGCTTGAGCTGCTCGGCGTGACCGCGCCGGAGCGCATGTAGCCGATGGCAGCAGCGCGTCGACGCACCCGACCCGGCATCATCGCGGCGATCATCGTGATCGCCGTGGTGGTGCTGCTCGTCGTGGTCGAGATCGTCGCTCGGGTGCTCGTCGGCCGCATCACGGCGCAGGAGGTTGAGCAACGACTGCCCGACGGGCTCTCGGCTGACGTCAGCGCGGCCGCGACCGGCACGTGCATCACGTGCGAGTTACTTGGCGGTTCGCTCTCGGGCATCCACGTAACGAGCGACGACGTGACGTTTGGCGACGTGACCGGGGCCGCGAGTGTCGACGCGCACGACGTGAAGCTCGGCTCGCCGATCACGGTGGGCAGCCTGAACGGCTCGATTGGCATCGACGAAGACGAACTCAATGCACTGCTGCAGGAGGTGGCGGCGCAGTCGGGCATCGAGATTCACTCAATCGAACTGCGCGACGACGGCATCTCCTACGGCACCGAGGTCGAGGTATTTGGCGAGACAGTCGGGCTCTCGGTCGTCGCCAATCTCGAACCCCGCAGCGGTGGTCGCCTGCGCGTCGTGGCCGAGGAGGTCTCGATCACTTCGGGCCTCGGCTCGGCGCAGGTCGAGCTCGATGCCGATCGCTTCAGCTTCGAAATGTGCCTGGCCGAACACCTCCCTGCCGAGGTGCAACTCACGAGCGTGCAGCCCTCGGCACAGCACGTCGACATCAGCTTCCGCAGCACGAGCGCCATTCCGCTCGACGACACCGCGTTCGCCGAGCTCGGCAGCTGCACCTGACCATTGGCCCCCCAAGTAGGATGACGAGGATGCACGCCTCCGAGAACGCACCGCTCGCGCCCGACTGGCTCGAGCTGCCCAGCGACACCGCAACGCTTGACGACGGGGTTTGGCCCGTCACAGCGCGTCGCACCGATTCTGGCGAGCTCGAACTCGGCGGCGTCTCCGCGGCCCAGCTGCTGGAGGCGCATGGCTCGCCGCTCTATGTCATCGACGAGCAGGATGCGCGGGGTCGCGCCGCCCACACGCTCGGCGCATTCACCGACGCGTTTGGCGCCATTGGCGCCGAGGTCGAACTCCACTATGCGAGCAAGGCGCTGGTGACCATCGATATTGCTCGGTGGATGGCCGAGGCCGGTCTGGGCCTCGACGTCGCAAGCGGCGGCGAGCTCGAGGTCGCGCTGGCGGCGGGCGTCGACCCGGCCAAGATCGGGATGCACGGCAACAACAAGTCGCGCGCCGAGCTCGAGCGCGCGGTCGGCGCTGGCGTCGGCTGCATCATCATCGACTCGATGGGCGAGGTTGCGCTGCTCGCCGAGGTCGCAGCCCGGTTGGGCCGCATCCAGCCCGTCATGGTGCGCATCAACGTCGGCATTCACGCCTCGACGCATGATTACCTCGCGACGAGTCACGAAGACCAGAAGTTTGGCCTGACGCGCGAGGCGGCGATTGACGCCGTGACGCGCATCCGCGCGAGCGAGTCGCTCGAACTCGTCGGCCTGCACTCGCACATCGGTTCGTCGATTTACGAGTCCGAGGGCTTCGGTGCCGCCGCCAGCCGGCTCATGCTCCTGCGCGCGCAGCTGCTCGCCGACGGCCCGGTGCCCGAGGTGAACCTCGGCGGCGGGTTCGGCATCAACTACCTGCCGAGCGACCAGGCGCCCGACGTGCGCGAGCTCGCCCGCGGGATTGCGGCCGAAGTTGAGCGCGTCTGCGACGAGACTGGGAGCAGCCTGCCCCGGTTCGTATTCGAACCCGGTAGGTCCATCGTGGGTCCGTCGGGCGTGACGTTGTACACCGTCGGTTCGACGAAGATCGTCACGGTGCCGGGGGAGTCCGGCGGCGAGCGCGAGTACATCGCGGTCGATGGTGGCATGAGCGACAACATCCGCCCCGCCCTCTACGGTGCCGACTACTGCGTGCGACTCGCGAATCGGGTTTCGGACGCGCAACCGCGTCTCGTGCGCGTCGTGGGCAAGCACTGCGAGTCCGGCGATATCGTGGTGAACCATGATTACCTTCCCGGTGATGTCACCGCGGGGGATCTGCTCGCCGTGCCCGCGACCGGCGCCTACGGCTGGTCAATGGCGAGCAACTACAACTATCTGGAGCGCCCGGCAATTGCCGCGGTGCGCGACGGAGTCGCGCGAGTTCTCGTGCGGCGTGTGACCATCGATGACCTGCTGGCCTACGACGCCGCATGGAATGGAAAGGCGAGCTCGTGAACGAACAGCGCACCGTGAAAGTCGCGCTCCTCGGAGCCGGTTCCGTTGGGAGCCAGGTGGCCCGACTTCTGCTGGAGGACGGCGAGGAGTTTTCGCGCCGTGCCGGCGCGAAAATCGAGCTCGTCGGGATTGCCGTGCGCAATCTTGATTCGAAGCGCGACGTTGAGCTCCCGCGCGAACTGCTGACCACGGACGCCGAGAACCTCATTCTTCAGGCCGACTTCGTGATCGAGCTCATGGGAGGCATCTCGCCCGCACGCGAGCTCATCACCCAGGCGCTCGAGTCCGGCGCCGACGTCGTGACCGCAAATAAGGCGCTGCTCGCTAGCCACGGCCCCGAGCTCTTCGGCATCGCAGAACGTGTGGGTGCTCAGCTGCACTACGAGGCGGCCGTCGCTGGCGCGATCCCGATCATCCGCCCGCTGCGCGAGAACCTCGCGGGCGACCGCATCGAGCGCATCCTCGGCATCGTCAACGGCACGACCAACTACATTCTCGACCGCATGTATTCGAAGGGTGACACGTTCGAGGAGTCGCTGCGCATCGCGACGGAGCTCGGCTACGCCGAGGCCGACCCGACCGCCGACATTGAGGGATACGACGCCCAGCAGAAGGCGGCGATTCTCGCGTCGATCGCGTTCCACACTGAGGTGCCACTCGAGCAGGTGCACCGCGAGGGCATCACGCAGGTCACGATTGAACAGATCGAGGATGCGAAGCGCGCCGGGTTCGTCGTCAAGTTGCTCGCGATCTGCGAGCGGGTGCCCGGTGCCGACGGCGCCGAGGCGATTTCTGCCCGCGTGTACCCCGCGCTCGTTCCCGAGGCGCACCCGCTCGCCTCGGTGCACGGTGGCAACAACGCCGTGTTCGTCGAGGCCGCGGCGGCCGGCCCGCTCATGTTTTACGGTGCGGGCGCCGGCGGCATCCAGACTGCATCCGCGGTGCTGGGTGACCTCGTCTCGGCCGCTCGCCGGCACGTGCTCGGGGGCCCCGGCCTCGGCGAGTCGATGGACGCGAACCTCACCGTGCTCGACTCGGGCGAGATCCGCACGCGCTACCACATCGCCCTCGGCGTGACGGATGCGCCCGGCGTGCTCGCCGAAGTCGCACGCACTTTCGCTGAACACCACGTCTCGGTGTCGACGCTCGAGCAGGCGCGCACTGAAGACGATCACGCTGCGACGATCGTCATTGTGACGCACCTCGCCACCGACGGCGCCCTGCAGCGGCTCGTGGAGTCGCTGGGTGAGCTCGATGTCGTGACGCGCATTGCCGGTGTCCTTCGCGTCGAAGGAGGCGCCGAGTGAGCCGCGTGACGGAGGGCGCGAGGGCCCACGTACGAGTTCCCGCCACGAGTGCCAACCTTGGCCCGGGCTTTGACACCCTCGGCCTAGCCCTCGCGGTCTACGACGAGCTTGAGGTCGAGGCGCTCGCGCCCGGCCGCTACGAGTTTGAACTCTCGGGCGTCGGCGCGGATGCGGTCCCTCGCGACGAACGTCACCTCGTGATTCGCGCGATGCAGCACACGTTCGAGAAGCTCGGCTTCGATATGCCGGGCATCCGACTGCGTGCGGTGAACTCGATTCCCCACGGCCGCGGACTCGGTTCCTCGGGGGCGGCCATTGTCTCGGGCGTGCTCGCCGCATCCGGCCTGATCTCCGATCAGCGGACCGTGACCGCCGAGGAAATGCTCTGGCTCGCGACCGACCTTGAGGGGCACCCCGACAACGTCGCTCCCTGCCTGTTCGGTGGGCTGACGATTGCCTGGATGGACGCCGACGAGCAGGCGCATTCGAAGCAGCTCGCGGTGCATCGCGGCGTCTCAGTGCTGGTGCTGGTGCCCGACGAGACGATGTCGACCAAGGTCGCACGCTCGCTTCAGCCCGAGCACGTGCCGCACGCCGATGCGATTTTTAACCTCTCGCGCTCGGCTCTCATGGTCGCCGCGATGATTCAAAGTCCCGAGCTGCTCTTCGACGCCACCGAGGACCGCCTGCACCAGACGTACCGCGCCGCGGCGATGCCGAAGACGAAGGCGCTCATCGACGCGCTGCGCGAACAGGGGCTGGCCGCGGTAGTCTCGGGTGCCGGGCCAAGCGTGCTCGTGCTCTGTGATGACCCGGGTGCACGCCTGCGAGCAGCAGAAATTGCCGCCGCTCGCACTGACACGACATGGCGCGCGCTCATGACCGCCGTTGATGTTCAGGGTGCTACAGTTGGTGCGGCTGCGGGCCAGGCGACATCAGCGCCGCTCGGTTAGCTCGGTCGCACTTCTCGCGATCGGCATCCCGCTTCGCCATTTCTCTCGACCGGTGAGGTTTCTCGCCAGCGTCGATTTCCCAGCGCCCCGCATACGCGCGGGGTGCGTCACCGCAAGGAAAAGAACTTCATGACCGATTCCACGACTCCGAACGAGTCGCGCTCGCTCGAACAGATGCGTGTCGCCGACCTGCAGGCCCTGGCGGCTCAGCACGGAATCAAGGGCGCCGCACGCATGCGCAAGAGCGTGCTGATCGACGCGATCCAGCAGGCGCAGGCGGGCGCGACCGCCGCGCCGGCGCAGCCCGCCGAGGCCGCTGCGGCACCGGCAACCGAGGCGAACGCCGAGCCCGAGGCTGTTCAGGCCGAAGCTCCTGCCGCCGAGGCACCCGAGGCACCCGAGGCCGAGTCCACCGAAGTGGCCGAGTCCGGCCTGTCCGCCGGGGACGCACCCGAGGCCGACGCCACCACCAAGTCGCCGGCGCCGGCCGCGGCCGCGGCCGAGCAGACCAAGCCCGCTGAGGGCCGCGGTCGGCGCAATCGCCGCGCGAGCAGCTCGGGTGAGGCCCAGCAGGTAGAGCCGAAGCAGAGCGCACGCAAGGCACAAGCCAACGACGGCGCCGCCAAGAGCGACTCGCCGCTCAGTCTGGACGACATCGTCCTGCCGCCCGCGCGCGAGGACGAGGCCGATTCGGCCGACGACGAGCAGCAGAACGAGAGCCACGGGCGCAAGCGCAACCGCAACCGCAATCGCAACGGACGGCAGGGCGACGACGCGAAGCAGGACTCGGGTCGTCAGCCCGGCAACAATGACTCCGGCCAGAATGCGAAGAGCAACCAGGCCGGCCAGAACAACCAGGGCGGCAGCACGAACGCCGACCGCAAGCGCAAGCGCAACCGCGATGATGTCGACCCAGAGATCGCACCTGACGACGTGCTGCTGCCGATCGCGGGCATCCTCGACGTGCTCGACAACTACGCCTTCGTACGCACGAGCGGCTACCTTGCCGGCAGCAACGACGTCTATGTCTCGCTCGGCCAGGTGAAGAAGTACAACCTCCGCAAGGGCGACGCCATCGTTGGCGCGATCCGTCAGCCGCGCGAGGGGGAGTACCAGTCGGGGCGCCAGAAGTACAACGCGCTCGTCAAAATCGACACGGTGAACGGCGAGCAGCCCGACCCGGCCCGCGAGCGCGCCGAATTCGAGAAGCTGACCGCGCTCTACCCGATGGAACGGATCACGCTCGAGACCCCGGGCGGCCACGCCGCGCAGCGCATGATCGACCTGTTTGCGCCGATCGGCAAGGGTACCCGTGGGCTGATCGTCGCCCCGCCGAAGTCGGGCAAATCGATCATGCTTGAGCGCATCGCGAACGCGATTGCCCAGAACAGCCCCGACACACACCTCATGCTCGTGCTCGTCGACGAGCGACCCGAAGAGGTCACCCGCCTCGAGCGCACGATTCACGGCGAGGTCATCTCGTCGACGTTCGATATGCCGGCCGAGAACCACACCACGATCGCCGAGCTCGCGATCGAGCGCGCGAAGCGTCTTGTCGAACTCGGGCTCGATGTCGTGGTGCTGCTCGATTCGATCACGCAGCTCGGTCGCGCCTACAACCTGACCGCGCCAGCAACCGGCCGCATCATTGCCGGCGGCGTTGACGCATCCGCGCTCTACCCGCCGAAGCGCTTCTTCGGCGCTGCCCGCAACGTCGAGAATGGTGGCTCGCTCACGATCCTCGCCACGGCAATGGTCGAGACCGGTTCGCGCACCGACGAGGTGATCCTCGAGGAGTTCGCCGGCACCGGCAACATGGAGCTTCGCCTGTCGCGCGAGATCGCGAACAAGCGCATCTTCCCGGCCCTCGACATCCAGCAGTCCTCAACCCTGCACGAGGACCAGCTGCTCGACGCTGACGAGCTCGAGGCGACTTGGGCGATTCGCCGTGCCCTCGGCGGCGACGCACAGGTGTCGCTCGAGGCCGTGCTCGAACGCATCAGCCAGACGACGACGAACGAGGAATTCCTCGCGTCGGTGCGCGCCAACCCGATCAGCCCGGTGACGGCCCGATGAGCCGCCGGGACGAATTCGCGGAGTCGCTTGCGACCTTACGCGCCGAGCACACCGATTTGCAGAACCAGCTCGCTGAGCCGGAGCTGCACTCGAACCCGGCGCGCGCCAAGAAGGTCAACCGCCGCTACGCGGAGCTCTCGCAGATCATCGCCGCCGACGACAAGCTCGCGGCGCTCGAGGGCGACCTTGAGGCCGCGGTCGAACTCGCGAAGGAAGACGAGCTGTTCGCCGAGGAGGCCGAGACGACTCGCGCCCGCGTTGCCGAGCAATCCGAGAAGCTGCGCCGTCTGCTTATCCCTCGTGACCCCGACGACGGCCGCGACGTGATTATGGAGATCAAGGGCGGCGAGGGCGGCGAGGAATCGGCGCTGTTCGCAGCCGACCTCCTGCGCATGTACAGCCACTACGCCGAGCAACGGGGTTGGAAGGTCGAGATACTCGACTCCACCACGAGTGACCTTGGCGGGTACAAGGACGTTCAGGTGGCGATCAAGTCGTCGTCGAACGACCCCGCCGAGGGCGTGTGGGCGTCGCTCAAGTATGAGGGTGGCGTGCACCGCGTGCAGCGCGTTCCCGCGACCGAATCACAGGGGCGCATTCACACCTCGACGACCGGTGTGCTCGTCTTCCCCGAGGTAGATGAGCCCGAAGAGGTGCAAATTGACCAGAACGACCTCAAGATCGACGTCTATCGTTCGTCGGGCCCCGGTGGCCAGTCGGTGAATACGACCGACTCTGCGGTGCGCATCACGCACGTGCCCACGGGAATCGTCGTGTCGATGCAGAACGAGAAGTCGCAGATCCAGAACCGCGCGGCCGCAATGCGCGTGCTGCAGGCCCGCCTCCTCGCTCGCCAGCAGGAGGAGCAGGCCGCGGCCGAGGCGGATGCTCGTCACTCGCAGATTCGTACGATGGATCGCTCCGAGCGCATCCGCACGTACAACTTCCCCGAGAACCGCATCGCGGACCACCGCACCGGTTACAAGTCGTACAACTTGGACGCGGTGCTCAGTGGGGCGCTTGGCCCGGTCATCGAGTCGGCCATCACGGCCGACGAAGAGGCGCGCCTTGCTGCGCTCGGCGGGGAGTAACCGCTAGATAACCCAGTCGCCGGCTTCTTGCAGTGCGATTCGTGACTGCGGGCGGTTGCGGGCGGGGATTCCGGTGAGAACCGACCTCGGCTGCGCCGAACGCGTCACGACGGAGTTGGCACCAATCTTGGTGTCGCTACCGATCTCGATCGGGCCGAGCAGCTTCGCACCGGCGCCGATCATCACCCGGTCACCGATGGTCGGATGGCGTTTGATGCGCTTGCTCGACACGCCGCCCAGCGTGACGCCGTGGTAGATCTTCACGTCGTCGCCAACGACCGCGGTCTCGCCGATCACGACGCCCATGCCGTGGTCAATAAATAGGCGGTGCCCGATCGTCGCCCCCGGGTGAATCTCGATGCCCGTCGCGAAGCGGGCGAACTGCGAGATGGCCCGCGCGAAATACTTCTTGCCCGGGGTTCCGGTGACCCAGAAGCGATGCGCGATGCGATACGCCCAGACGGCGTGCAGCCCCGAGTAGATCGTCGCAACGGATGCGCGCGAGCGGGCCGCGGGGTCGCCGTGTTGGGCGGCGGTGATGTCCTCGCGCACACCTCGGAAGAACTCGTCACCGGGAAGTCGAACCATGCTTGCTATTTTTCCACATCCGTCGGGCACGCAAGCGGCGGGGCGCGCGCAGTTGCGCACGACCTCGCCGTTCACGATGCGGTGACTGGTTAGTTGCTCTCGCGGAGGTCGTCGAAGAGGACACTCGAGAGATAGCGCTCACCCGTGTCGCAGACGATCACGACGATGTTCTTGCCCGCGTTCTCGGGGCGGCGCGCGACCTGGAGTGCGGCCCAGACGTTCGCCCCCGACGAGATGCCTGAGAAGAGGCCCTCTGAGCGCGTGAGTTCACGCGAGGTTGCGATCGAGTCCTCGAGCGTCGTGTCGATGACCTCGTCGATAACGGACTGGTCGAGGATCTCGGGGATGAAGTTGGCGCCGAGGCCCTGGATTTTGTGGGGGCCGGCCTTGCCTTCGGTGAGCAGCGGCGAGTCCTTCGGCTCAACGGCGACGATCTTTACCTCCGGCTTGCGCTCTTTGAGCACCTGGCCAACGCCGGTGATAGTGCCACCGGTGCCGATGCCGGCAACGAAGATGTCGATGTCGCCGTCGGTGTCGTTCCAGACCTCTTCCGCGGTGGTCTCACGGTGGATCTCGACGTTCGCCTCGTTCTCGAACTGGCTCGCGAGAATCGAGTTCGGCGTGTTCTCCTGTAACTCCTGCGCCTTGGCAACTGCGCCGCGCATGCCCTCAGGGCCGGGGGTGAGGATGAGCTCGGCACCGAACGCACGCATGAGCTGCCGGCGCTCAAGCGACATTGTTTCGGGCATCGCGATGACGACCTTGTAGCCGCGCGCGGCGCCGACCGCCGCAAGCGCGATGCCGGTGTTGCCCGAGGTGCCCTCGATGATGGTGCCGCCCGGCTGGAGCGCGCCGCTGCGCTCGGCTGCGCGGACGATGCCCCAGCCGAGGCGGTCCTTTACGCTCGCGGTCGGGTTATTGAACTCGAGCTTCGCGTAGACGTTCGCGTCGGAGTCGTTGATGCGGTTGAGGCGCACCAGGGGAGTGCCGCCAATCACTTCGGTGACGTCGTTGTAGATCTTGGCCATGTGAAGATTGCCTCTCAGAGTGTGGGAGCCGGGATCGAACCCGGCGGACCGTACGGCAGTTATCCAATCAGCACTCCGTGAGCCACGCCTGGAAGCGCGTCACGATCCGTCACCTTGGTACGCCGCCTACAGTTGACGCGTGCGCATGGACCAACTTCTCGCGATGGTGACCCGCCGGCTGCTGCGATCGCAGCTCACGGCACGGGATGCGGCATTGCTCGCCTCCGTGGGCCTTGGGCGTTCGCTCGGCGACATCGAACTCGCGCGGCTGCTCGGTAAGACGGTCGAGGTCAGCGAAGCGGAACGCGTCCTGTCGCTCGCCGATCGGAGGGCCCGGCGCGAGCCGCTTCAGCATCTCGCGGGTGCGGCGCCCTTTCTCGAGTTGGACCTCGCCGTCGGGCCCGGGGTGTTCGTGCCTCGGCCCGAGACCGAGGTGCTCGTCGAACGCGTGACCGAGGAACTCAGTGCCACGCCCGCGGGCCACATCGCCGACCTCGGCTCAGGTTCGGGCGCGATTGCGATCACGCTGGCACGCCGGGCGGCAGGGCGCGACGTGTTTGCCTTCGAGTCCTCTCCATATACCTGGCCCTGGCTGCGCCGAAACATCAACGCACTCGCACCCGAGGTTGTGCCCCGCTTCGGCGACTGGCGCGCCTCGATCGACCGCATCGACGGCGAGTTCGCGGCGCTCGTCTCGAATCCGCCCTATGTTCCTGCGCGCGAGATCCCCCGCGACCCCGAGGTGCGACTGTTCGACCCCGAGGCCGCCCTCTACTCGGGCTCGGACGGGCTCGACGAGATTCGCCGTATTGCGGAGGTCGCCTCCGAGCGACTCGTGCCGGGCGGGTTCGTGGCCGTGGAGCACACCGAAGACCAAGGGGGATCGGTACGCCAGCTGTTCGGCGACGCGGGTCTTGTCGGTTCGTTCACGATTCAAGACCTCGCCGAGCGGGATCGCCATACGTTCGCACGTCGCCCCGACTAGACTGGGCGACGTTATGCCGGATGTATATGACCTCGCTCAGCCGCCGCAACTCCTCGCCGGGATGCGCGAGGCCCGCGGCGCGCTCGCTCGCGGTGACGTCATCGTGATGCCGACCGACACGGTCTACGGCATCGCCGCGAACGCCTTCGACGCGTCCGCCATTGGAAAGCTGCTCGCGGCGAAGGGACGCGACCGCACCTCGCCCCCGCCGGTGCTTGTGGCGAGCGCGTCCGCGGTCGACGCGTTGGCGCGCGAGGTTCCCGAGGTCATCCGCACGCTCGTCGAGCAGCATTGGCCGGGACCCCTCACCGTAATCTTGCCGGCGCAGCCGAGCCTCCAGTGGGACCTCGGTGAGACGCACGGCACCGTCGCCCTGCGCATCCCGAACAACGAGTTCGCCCTCGAGTTGCTCAAAGAGACCGGGCCGCTCGCCGTCTCATCGGCCAACAAGCACGGCGAGCCCGCGCCCGGCAACGTGCAGGATGCGGTCGCCCAGCTCGGCGACGATGTGCAGATCTTCTTGGACGCGGGCGAGGTCGGCGGAGCCGCCTCGACGATTGTCGACGCTACGGGACTCACCGCGCGCGACCCGCTGCCGGCCCGCATCGTGCGAGCGGGTGCGCTCAAACGCACGCAAATCGCGGAGGTGCTCGGCGACCAGCTTGAGCCAGATCGAGGGACTCTCGTCTAGGTGCTCTTTTACGCAAGGGTCATCCTGATCGCCGCGGTGCTGGCCTTCCTTGCCTCCTGGCTGGTGTACCGCGTGGCGATGCGCTATCGCTGGTACCCCGCCGTGCGCGAACGTGACGTGCACACGACCCCAAAGCCCCGACTCGGCGGCGTCGCGATGTACTTTGCGTTCCTCGCGACGATCGCGATTGCGACGCAAATCAGCTGGTTTCAACTCGTGTTTGCGAACCCGACGAGACTCTGGGGCTTGATCGGCGCCGCGACCCTCATCGTGATCGTGGGCGTGATCGACGACATCGTCGATCTCGACTGGATGATCAAGCTCGCGGCACAGATCGTCGCGGGGCTCATCCTCGCGTTCTCGGGTGTCGCGATCACCTCGCTGCCCATCGGTGGTGTCACGGTGGCGTCGCAGTGGATGTCGGTGCTCGCGACAGTGCTCGCGGTCGTGCTCGTCATGAACGCGGTCAACTTCATCGATGGCCTCGACGGACTCGTCGCCGGCGTCGCGATCATTTCGGGCGGCGTGTTCCTGCTCTACAGCTATTTCCTCACCGAATCGCTCTCGTCGAGCCGTTTCACCCTGGCGGCGCTGTTGTCGGCGCTCGTGGTCGGCGTGTGCGTCGGCTTTCTGCCCTGGAACTGGAACCCGTCGAAGATGTTCATGGGTGACGGCGGCGCGCTGCTGGTTGGCCTGCTCATGGCCGCGTCGACGATCGCCGTCACCGGCGAGATCGACCCGAGCCTCATCAGCCGTGATGCGCTCATGCCCGCCTTCCTCCCGCTACTGCTGCCATTTGCGGTGCTCGTGGTGCCGCTTGTCGATTTCATCCTCGCGGTGGTGCGCCGGCTTAGCGCCGGCAAGTCGCCGTTCACGGCAGACCGCAAACACCTGCACCATCGACTCCTCGACATGGGGCACACGCAGCGTCGCGCCGTGCTGATTTTCTACGCCTGGGCCACCGTGGTGGGTGTCGCGGCCCTGCTCGCGTTCCTCGTGCAGCCGATCTGGATTTCTGGCGTGTTCCTCGTGCTCGGCATGATCGTGTGCAGCATCCTCACGATTTCGCCGATGTCGCTGCGCAAACGACTCGAGGTCGAGGCACAGCGCTCGCTCGAACTCGACGACGACGCCCACGATCCGCTCGACGAACTTGGCGGCACGCAGTCCGATCGTGACCGGGCGGCTGATCCGGCTCCCGTCGCGCTGACAGAGCGCCTCCGCGGTCTCATCCCCACCCGCTCCTTGCCGAGCGACGACAAAGGAAACTCATGACCTCCTCCACGAACACCCCCACCAGCGTGCCCGTAATGCGACGTGTGCTGAAGTGGTCGCTGCTGCTGACCCTGGCGATCGCTGTCATCGGGGGAGTGATCGGCTACTTTGTCGCGGACTGGCCCGGCGTCTGGTCGGCGCTCGTGGCCGCCGGCGTGACGCTCCTGTTCACTGGGCTTACGGTGTTGTCGATCATCCTCGCCGCGCGGTTCGACCCGATGTTCTTCATCGCCGTGATTCTCGGCATGTGGATCCTCAAATTCATCGCCTTCCTCGGTGTGCTCGCGATCGTGAAGGCCTTCGACTTCACCCATGACTGGATGCTCTGGTCGACGATGATGGCCGCGATGGTGGGTCAACTCGCGATCGACATCATCGTGGTGCAGCGCAGCCGACAGCCGTATGTCAGCGACGTCGCGCTGCCGGGTGAAAATGACGACAAGTCGTAGATTTATTTCCGTCAACCGCCCCGGCGTGAGTGTGTGGGCTGTGAATTGTTGCTACAGTAATTAAGTCGAAAAACGTCAGTGGCCGTTCACCTGGCACAGCGTCGAAGACATAGCCGTCAACCGCCGCACGATCGCGATTCTTGAGTCGTGCAACGAGACAGGAGACCCCTCTGTACGCTTCGGCCTTGAATCTGATGACGGGATTCTCGTTCACCTCCGGTGACGGAGGATTCCACGCGCCGAACATCGATGAGGAGCTCTTTCCTCCGGCGCTTCTGTTTGACGGGACTCCGTTCGAGATCAACCGGGTCATCCTCGTTCGTCTGATTGCGGTCGCAATTCTCCTGCTGCTGTTCTGGATCGCCCTCCGCCGGCCGAAGATCGTGCCGACGAAGTTGCAGTCGCTTGTCGAAATGGGCGTCGGCATGATCCGCGACGGTGTCGTGTTCGACATGCTCGGCGAGCGCATCGGCAAAAAGTACCTGCCGTACGTCCTCACGGTGTTCTTCGGTGTGCTGTTTATGAACATCACCGGCGTGATCCCGCTGCTCAACATTTCGGGTAACGCGCTGATGGGCATGCCGCTGGTACTCGCGATTTGCACGTACGTGGCCTTCATCTACGCGGGTATCCGCGAAGCTGGCGCGGGCACGTTCTTCAAGAACGCGCTCTTCCCGTCGGGTGTGCCGTGGCCGCTCTACATTCTGCTCACACCGATCGAGCTCGTGAACACCTTCGTGGTGCGTCCGCTTTCGCTCGCGCTGCGACTCATGCTCAACCTCATGGTCGGCCACTTGCTGCTCGTGCTCTGCTTCTCGGCGACCGCGTTCTTCTTCGGCATGCTGAACGTCTGGAGCACCATGGGCATCCTCACACTGTTTGGCGGCTTCTTCATGACGCTCGTCGAGCTCCTCGTTGCCGTGCTGCAGGCGTACGTGTTCGCTCTGCTCACCACGAGCTACATCCAGCTGTCGGTCGCCAAGGAGCACTAGCCACTCGGCTAGCGCACCGCGCGAACGATTCCCCAATGAATCTCAACTGAACACCGACTGATCGCTCCACCCTGGCGCGATTTTCCAACCGGAAGGAAACCCCTGTGGACAACACCACGCTCGCCGAGATTTCGGGCAACATTGCGACCGTTGGCTACGGCCTCGCAGCAATCGGCCCTGGTATCGGTATCGGTATCGTCGCCGGCAAGACCGTTGAGGCTATGGCTCGCCAGCCTGAGATGGCCGGTCGCCTGCAGACCACCATGTTCCTCGGTATCGCATTCACCGAGGTGCTCGCCTTCATCGGCATCGCAACCCCGTTCATCTTCGGTAACTAAGGCACTTCCAAATGGGCATCATGAACTACGGACCCGCCCTCGCGCAGGTCGGTGACGGGAACTCGTTCGGCTGGGACCCCAGCCTGCTGCTTCCCGCCAGCTACGACATCATCTGGTCGCTTGTCGTGCTCGTGGTGCTCCTGCTGTTCTTCTGGAAGTTCGTCCTTCCGCAGCTCAACCAGATGCTCGAGGAGCGGGCCGCCAAGATCGAAGGCGGCATCGAAAAGGCCGCCGCCGTTCAGGCTGAGGCTGACGCTCGTCGCGACGAGTACGAGAAGCTGCTGGCTGACGCCCGCACCGAGGCCGCAGAGATTCGCGAAAAGGCACGCGCCGAAGGCGAATCGATCAAGGCTGAGAAGAAGCAGGAGACTCAGAACGAGCTCGACCGCATGACGAAGTCGGCGAAGGAGCAGATCGAAGCGGAGCGCCAGTCGGCCATCGTTTCGCTGCGCCAGGAAGTCGGCACCCTCGCGATCGACCTCGCTTCGCGCGTCGTTGGAGAGAACCTCTCGGACGACCAGCGCTCCGCAGCGTACGTCGACCGCTTCCTCACTGACCTCGACGAGAAGGCTGAGACGAACCGCTGATGCGCACTGCAACCAAGCACGCCCTCGAAGCCGTCAAGCGCGAGGTCGACACGCTCACCGCTGCGGACGCTGACTCGGCGCGCAAGCTGTTCGACGTGGCGGAAACGCTCGCGTCGAACAAGCAGCTGGCCGTGGCGCTGGTTGACCGTAGTGCTGACGCGTCGGCCAAGCGCGCGCTGGCACGACGCGTGTTTGGCGAGCGCATCGGCATCGGCGCGAGCAACGTGCTCGACGCTGCGGTCAGCCAGAAGTGGCAGTCGGAGCAGCAGCTCGTGCAGGCCATCCAGGACGCCGGCATCCGCGCCGTCGCCCAGGTAAGCGGTGCACACGAGCGCATCGGCGCCGAGCTCGACCAGTTCCTCGAGACCATCTCGTCGAACGGTGAACTCGAACTCGCATTCGGCTCCCGCCTCGCGGATGGTCAGAGCAAGGTCACCCTGCTCGAACGACTGTTCGCCCGCAGCTTGAGCGCCGAGACCCTCGACGTTCTGCGATCGTTGCTGACCCTCCCGAGCTCACAGCGCATCCGTCGCCTTGCCGCGACCGCGCGCGAGAGCGTGGCGGACCAGGCTGGTCGGCAGGTCGCGATTGTTACGGTCGCCCGGGCCCTGCCCGAGGCACAGCTGGATCGCCTTCGCGTCGCGCTCACGAAACGCTTCGGCCACGATGTGGCCGTCAACCAGGTCATCGACCCCTCGGTAGTGGGCGGTATGCGTGTGGAATTCGGTGACGAAGTCATCGACGACACCGCCGCAGCACGCCTGAAGAATCTTCGCCTGCAGCTCGCCTAGCAGCGCATCGAACGCGGGGCGACGCCCCAACGACAAGGGAAGAACATGTCAGAACTTACGATTAACCCGGAGGAGATCCGCAGCGCGCTCAGCGACTTTGCGAACTCCTACCGTCCCCAGGGCGCCGAGGCTACCGAGGTCGGAACCGTCATCTCGGCGGCCGACGGTATTGCCCGCATCGAGGGCCTGCCCTCGACCATGGCCAACGAGCTGCTCCGCTTCGCCGACGGCACCCTCGGCCTCGCGCAGAACCTTGAAGAAGACCAGATCGGTGCCATTGTGCTCGGCCCGTTCGGCGGCATCGTCGAGGGCATGGAAGTCACCCGAACCGGCGAGGTCCTCTCGGTTCCGGTCGGCGAGGGCTACCTCGGCCGCGTTGTCGACCCGCTCGGCGCACCGATGGACGGCCTCGGCGAGATCACCGGTATCGAGGGCCGTCGAGCCCTCGAGCTCCAGGCTCCCGGCGTTATGGCCCGCCAGTCGGTTGAAGAGCCGCTCGAGACCGGCATCAAGTCGATTGACGCGATGATCCCGATCGGCCGTGGCCAGCGCCAGCTGATCATTGGCGACCGCCAGACGGGTAAGACCGCCATTGCGATCGACGCGATCATCAACCAGAAGGCGAACTGGGAGACCGGTGACCCCTCGAAGCAGGTTCGCTGCATCTACGTCGCCATCGGACAGAAGGGCTCGACCATTGCTTCGGTGCGCGGCGCGCTCGAAGAGGCCGGCGCCCTCGAGTACACGACTATCGTCGCGTCGCCCGCATCCGACCCGGCCGGCTTCAAGTACCTCTCGGCATACACCGGCTCGGCCATCGGCCAGCACTGGATGTACGGCGGCAAGCACGTGCTCATCGTGTTCGACGACCTGTCGAAGCAGGCCGAGGCCTACCGCGCCGTGTCGCTGCTGCTGCGTCGCCCGCCGGGCCGCGAGGCGTACCCGGGTGACGTCTTCTACCTGCACTCGCGCCTCCTCGAGCGTTGCGCGAAGCTCTCGGATGCGCTCGGTGCGGGGTCGATGACCGGTCTTCCGATCATCGAGACCAAGGCGAACGACGTCGGTGCGTACATCCCCACCAACGTCATCTCGATCACCGACGGCCAGATCTTCCTGCAGTCCGACCTCTTCCTCGCGAACCAGCGCCCGGCGGTCGACGTCGGTGTGTCGGTTTCTCGAGTTGGTGGTGCGGCCCAGCGCAAGCACATCAAGAAGGTTTCGGGCACGCTGAAGATCGACCTTGCGCAGTACCGCGACCTCGCGGCGTTCTCGATGTTCGCATCCGACCTCGACGACACGACCAAGCGTCAGCTCGACCGCGGTGCGCGCCTCACTGAGCTCCTCCGCCAGGGCCAGTACAGCCCGTACCCGATCGAAGAGCAGGTCGTTTCGATCTGGGCCGGCACCAACGGCAAGCTCGACAAGGTTGAGGTCTCGGACGTGCTGCGCTTCGAGCAGGAACTGCTCGACTACCTCAAGCGCAACACCGACGTGCTCGACCGTCTGCGCGCCTCGGGCAAGCTTGAGGATGAGACCATTGCGGCCATGGACAAGGGCATCGACGACTTCACCGCGAGCTTCCGTAGCTCCGACGGCAGGGGCATCGGCAAGCCCGGTCGCGAAGAATTCGACGCTGCGGAAGCCGAGGACGTGAACCAGGAGCAGATCGTCCGCGGTAAGCGCAAGTAGTCGGCGACGGGAGCGAGAGGAGAACCATGGGAGCACAGCTTCGCGAGTACCGAGCCCGCATTAAGTCGGCTCAGACGATGCAGAAGGTCACGAGTGCCATGGAGTTGATCGCGACTTCGCGTATCGCCAAGGCTCGTCGTCGAATGGAAGAGTCCAACCCGTACGCCCGGGCCGTGACGCAGGCGGTTTCGGCCGCCGCGACCTACGCCGACATCGATCACGTCCTGCTCAACGAGCACGACGAAGTCAAGCGCGCTGCGATCGTCGTATTTACGAGCGACCGCGGCCTCAACGGCGCCTTCTCGTCGGGTGTGTTGAAGGAATCCGAAGAACTGGCGACCATGCTGCGCGAGCAGGGCAAGGAAGTCGTGTTCTACCTTGTCGGACGCAAGGCGGTTGGCTACTTCACCTTCCGCCGACGCACGTTCGAGCAGGAGTGGACCGGCACGACCGAGAAGCCGGTCTTCGGCACCGCTAAGGAGATCGGTAAGGCGCTTGTCGAGCGCTTCACCGACCACCACACCACCGGTGGCGTGCAGGAAATCCACGTCATCTATAACCGCTTTGTCAGCATGGTGACCCAGGACCCCACCACGGTTCGCCTGCTGCCGCTCGAGGTTGTCGAGGGCGAAGCCGGCGAGTCCGGCATGGAAGACCTCTTCCCGCTCTACGACTTCGAGCCCGACCCGGCCTCCGTGCTTGACGCGCTGCTGCCGGTCTACATCGAGGCACGCCTGTTCAACGCCATGCTGCACTCCGCGGCAAGCGAGCAGGCCGCACGCCAGCGGGCAATGAAGGCAGCATCCGACAACGCCCAAGAATTGGTGCGTGACTACAGCCGGCTTGCCAACAACGCCCGCCAGGCTGAAATTACGCAGCAGATTAGCGAAATCGTGAGCGGCGCGGACGCGCTCGCTTCTTAACCCGCGCTGAACACGAAGAAAAGGACACCTCACATGACGACGAACGCGACGTTCGAACAGTCCTCGGCCCCTGCGGCCGCGGGCGTCGGTCGCATCGCTCGAATTACGGGCCCGGTGGTCGACATCGAGTTCCCGCACGACGCGATGCCCGGCATTTACAACGCCCTGAAGACGCAGGTCACCATGGGCGAGGAGAGCTTCGAGCTGACGCTCGAGGTTGCCCAGCACCTCGGCGATGACCTCGTCCGCGCCATTGCGATGAAGCCGACCGACGGTCTCGTCCGTGGCCAGGAGGTCATGGACACCGGCGGGCCAATCACGGTCCCCGTTGGCGACGTGACCAAGGGCAAGGTCTTCAACGTGACCGGTGACGTGCTCAACGGCTCGATGATCAACGAGCCGTACGAGATCACCGAGCGCTGGCCGATCCACCGCGAGCCGCCGGCATTCGACCAGCTCGAGTCGAAGACCGAGATCTTCGAGACCGGTATCAAGGTCATCGACCTCCTCACCCCCTACGTGCAGGGTGGAAAGATCGGCCTCTTCGGTGGTGCCGGCGTTGGCAAGACGGTGCTCATCCAGGAGATGATCACGCGTGTTGCACAGGACCACGGTGGTGTGTCAGTGTTCGCTGGCGTCGGTGAGCGTACCCGTGAGGGTAACGACCTCATCTACGAGATGGAAGACATGGGCGTGCTGGACAAGACCGCCCTTGTGTTCGGCCAGATGGACGAGCCGCCGGGGACCCGTCTGCGCATCGCGCTCACCGGCCTCACCATGGCCGAGTACTTCCGCGATGTGCAGAACCAGGACGTCCTCCTGTTCATCGACAACATCTTCCGCTTCACGCAGGCTGGTTCGGAGGTGTCGACCCTGCTGGGTCGCATGCCTTCGGCCGTGGGCTACCAGCCGAACCTGGCAGACGAGATGGGTCTGCTGCAGGAGCGCATCACCTCGACGCGCGGTCACTCGATTACGTCGCTCCAGGCCATCTACGTGCCTGCTGACGACTACACCGACCCGGCCCCCGCGACGACGTTTGCGCACCTCGACGCCACCACGGAGCTCTCGCGTGCAATTGCCTCGCGTGGTCTCTACCCGGCCGTCGACCCGCTGGCCTCGACCAGCCGCATCCTCGACCCGCAGTACGTCGGTGACGACCACTACCGTGTCGCGACCGCGGTGAAGCAGATTTTGCAGAAGAACAAGGAACTCCAGGAGATCATCGCGATTCTCGGTGTTGACGAGCTCTCTGAAGAAGACAAGATCACCGTGTCGCGCGCACGCCGCATCCAGCAGTTCCTCTCGCAGAACACCTACACCGCGATTCGCTTCACCGGTGTCGAGGGTTCGACCGTGAGCATCAAGGACTCGGTGGAGGGCTTCGACGCGATCGTTCGCGGCGACTTCGACCACGTTGCTGAGCAGGCGTTCTTCAACGTCGGCGCGATCTCGGACGTGGAAGAGAAGTGGGCCCAGATGCAGAAGGAAATGAACTAGCGCATGGTCAACTCCGCAAACCAGCTGCACGTGACCGTCGTTTCGGCGACGGCCACCGTGTGGGAAGGCCAGGCGAGCCAGGTCATCGCCCGCACCGTCGAAGGTGAGATCGGCATTCGTGCCGACCACACCCCGGTGCTCGCGATCCTTGCCGATGGCAAGGTGCGCGTGACCACCGCCGAGGGCAAGCAGATCCACGCGCACGCGGCGGATGGCTTCCTTTCGGTGGCGAACAACGTGGTGACCGTCGTCGCCGGTGAGGCCTCCATTACCGAGTGACCTCGTCATTCCTCGTGCTATTGCCGCCGTCCGAAACCAAATCGGACGGCGGCAATCGCCGTCTCAGCAAGAAACTCCACTGGCCCGAGCTCGAGCCGGTGCGTGCGAACGTGCGCGAAAGCCTGTTGCAGCTTGCCCATGGCTCACCCGACGCCGCGCGCTCGGCGCTCAAGATCTCGCCGAAGCTCGCTGAGACTGAGCTCGAGCGCAATCGCGCCCTCGACGATGCGCCGCGCAAACCCGCGATCGAGCGGTACACGGGCGTGCTCTACGACGCCATCGCCGCCGAGACACTGTCGACCGAGGGCCGGGCCTGGGTCGAGCGCCACGTCGCCATCCATTCCGCGTTGTATGGACTGATCATGGCAGGCGACCCGATCGCGGCCTACCGGCTGTCCCACGACTCCAGACTGCCCGGGGCACCCCTCAAGCAGCGCTGGCGCACGCACATCGCCACCGCGCTGCGGGCGCATCGGGGGCCCATCCTCGACCTCCGCTCGAAGGGGTACGTCGGTTTGGGGCCGCTCGACCACGGGGCCGACCGTGCTTGGGGTGACGTGAAGGAACGTCTTGACGACGGCTCGACTCGCTCGCTCAATCACTTCAACAAGCAGAACAAGGGCCTGCTCATCCGGGCCATGGCCGAGCGCTTCGCTGGCGAGGCCGAGCCGACCTCGCTCGCCGAGGTGATGGATGCACTCAGTTCGTTCGCGAGCTGGGAACGACGCGCCGTCGGAACCCTCGACGTCGTCCGTTGATGGAGCGGACGTCGTACCCGAGTTGTGACTTTGCGCATTGGTGCGCTTCGCGCGAGGTTGCCGCGTTAAGGTCTTGACGTATCTCTCATCTCGCACATTAGGAGCGAATCAATGTACGACTACCACTATGCCGCCTCGTTTGGCGTGGGGACGATCATCATCGGTCTCGTCATCGGCTTGCTCAGCTACGCCATTACCGCCTTCTTCCTCATGAAGGTATTTGAGAAGATGAACATCGAGGGTTGGAAGGCTTGGGTGCCCATCTACAGTCAGTGGGTGCTCCTCGAGGCCGGTGGCAATCCTGGCTGGATTTCCCTGGCTTTCCTCGTCAGCTGGATTCCCTTCCTCGGGCAGCTTGCCGCCATCGCCGCCGTTGTGTTCCTCGCGATTTCGATCTACCGCATCGGCATCGGCTTCAACAAGGAGGGCGCCTGGGTCGTCCTCTGGATCTTCCTGCCTATCGTCTGGCTCGCCATCGTGGCATTTGACAGCTCGAAGTGGCGCGGCCTGCCCGATGGCAAGGTTGCGGGCCCCTCGGCAGCCGGCGCGAACCGGGGCGTTCAGCCCTACTCGACTGTGGGCTACCAGCAGCCCGGTGGCTACGCGCAGCAGCCGGGGTCGTACCCGGCACAGCCCCCGCAGCAGGGGTATGGTCAGCAGCCCGGTTACAGCCAGCAGCCGAATCAGTACGGCCAGCAGGCCGCCCAGCCGAACCAGTACGGCCAGCAGCCCACGCAGGGTGGCCAGCAGCAGAACCCTTATAGTCAGCAGCCCGGCCAGTCGGGCCAGCCGAACCAGTACGGTCAGCAGGCAGGCACGCCGGGTCAGACAGGCACGAACGGCGTCTCCGACAACCCGTACGGAGGGTCGAACGAGAACCCTTACGGCGGCGACTACAACCGCAATAACTCCTAGGAACCGTCAAGGTTCGCGATCGGGGGAGTTCTCCACAGATCGTGGCCCCGCGGAGTAATCCACGGATTCTCTGGACCCGTCAGCGCACAGCTGGCGGGTCCTTCTAGCTTGAGCGGCATGACCTCTCCACGCATCCTCACTTCGATCCACGAAGTCCTCCGCACAATCCCCGAAGTGCTCGGCTTTACGCCGACCGAATCCCTCGTCGTCATTCCCTTTAGCGGCGGCCCGAGCAGCGCCATGATCCGCGTCGACCTGCCGCAACCGGCGGGCGACGACGCCGAACACTTCAGCCATGCCGTGCTCGAGCACGTGCTTCGCCTGGGTGACGTCGAGCGTGTGTTCTTCGCCGTCTTCACCTCGAAGGCCCACGCCGGCGAGATCGCGCCATACACGATCGAACTCGAGACACTCGCACGACAGTCGAGGCGACTCGGACTCCACATCGTGGGTGGCGCCTGCGTCGCGGGTGACGCGTGGTCGGAGTACTGGGGCGCACGCGGTGGTCCCCGCGACGAGGTGGTGTCAGCGCTGGCGCCGGTGATCCCCGCCGACGTGTCCGAGGCGACCGAGATCGCTTCAGCGCCCGAAGAGGCCAGGTCGCGCGTCGAAGAGCTGCTCGCAGAACACGCCCGACTCGCCGAGATCACCGACGACGAAGTGCTGTGCGCGTGGAACCTCTACCTCGACGGCGCGCGGTGGCTCGACCCTGAGTACGAGCCGATCCTCGTAGCCCTCGTCAGCCGTGGCCTGCGTCGGCTCCGCACCCTCGAACTCATCGTCGCGAACGGCGCGCTCGGCAGCGAGATCTGCGAGCGCGTCGAGGCGATTTGGCTCGACCTCGCCGAAAACATGCCCGAGGCCGAACTAACGGGGCTCACCGAAGTGTTCGCGGACTTCATTCCGGCCGACCTGGCACGAGTCGATCGGGCGATCAGCGCGCTGCGCAGCATCGCGAGCCACGTCAGCGAGCGTGAGGCTCGTGGCGCGCTGGCCGCCCTGGCCTGGTTGACCTGCCTCGCGGGGCGCGCCTCGATCGCGAGTGAATACGCGCGCAGGGCGCTGCGTGCGGGCCATCATGCCCTCGCCGCCCAAGTGCTTGAGCGTATCGACCAGGGGTACGTGCCCGGCTGGGTCGTCGGCTCCGGATGCGCTGGCCCCGGTCGCTACAGCGAGCTCGACGACTCGGTACCCGAATGACCCTGCTCTCGCACGTTGCCGAAACCCCGGCCGAGCAGCAGGAGGTCGCGCTGGTCCTCCCCGAACTCCCGAAACGCGACCGTCCGAACGGCTTCCCGTATGTGATGGTGTTGGCCCCGATTGTGATCGCCGGGGTGCTCTTCGCCGTGCTGCAGAGCCCCTATGTGCTGATCTTTGCGGTATTTGGCCCGGTGCTCGGCATCGCGAATGTGATCGACCAGCGGGTGGGTGGGCGTCGGCGGTACCGTCGTGCGCTGCGGGAGTACGAGGGGGAGGTTGAGCGGTGCCTCGTTCAGGCCGAGGCCGCGCACGAGCGCATCCGCATGCGGGCTCGTATCGCGGCGCCGGTGCCGGAGGACATCGTCCGGGGCGCACGTGTCAACGGCCCTGGAGTCGCCCTCGGCACGACATCCGTCCGCGGCGAATTACGCACGAGCGGCGCGAACGCCGAACTCGCGACTCGGGTCACGACCACCCCGGGTATGCCGGTCGTCGTCGAAACGCGCTGCGTCGTTCTCGCCGGAGCGGCTCCGGGACTCCTCGCCCTCGCGCGAGCTGCACTGGTCGGGCTGCTCGCGACCGATCTGCAGGCACGGGTCGCCGTCGCCGGGCAAGCCCTCGGGCCGCTTCGTTCCGAGCTGGCGGCTATCGGTGTCGAACTCGCCGGTTGCGCCGATGCCGACCTGATCCTGGCAACGCACGAACCTCGAGACGTCGGCGACCGCGTATGGCTCCAGCTCGAGGCGGATCACTCCGCGACGCTCGTTGATGCCTCGGGCGTCGTAACTCGCATCGTGCCAGCCCAACTCGGCGCGCCCCAGCTTCGGGCGTGGCTGCCGACGGTGGTTGCAGCACAGGACTCTCGCCGGCGGGCAGAACAGCTCCTGCCGAGCAGCATTGGGCTCGGCGACCTCGCAGCAGCGGCGGGCCACACGGGCGCCGCGACGTTCCTCCTCGACTCGCAGGGCCCGCGAAGCGTCGATCTGATCAGCGACGGTCCACATGCGGTCATCGGTGGCACGACCGGCAGCGGCAAGAGCGAGCTGCTCGTCGCGTGGGCCGTGGCCCTCGCCTCCCAGCACAGCAGCGCTGAACTCACCCTGCTCTGCCTCGATTTCAAGGGCGGCGCCACCTTCGATGCGCTGGCATCGCTGCCACACTGCGCCGGCATCGTAACTGACCTCGACGGAGACGACGCGGTGCGGGTCAGCGAGAGTCTGCGCGCCGAGCTTCGACGTCGCGAGCAGTGGCTGCGTGACCACGAGCTGCGCGAGCTCCCTGCCGAGGGCATCGCGGGCATGAGTCGGCTCGTTGTGCTGATCGACGAATTTCAGGCGCTCATCGGCGCGCATCCGCAGTTGCAGGAGTTGATCGCCGATGTCGCAGCACGGGGCAGGAGCCTTGGCATCCACCTCGTGCTCTGCACCCAGCGACCCACCGGAACGTTTCGTGAAGAACTGCTCGCGAACTGTTCGCTCCGCATCTGTCTGCGCGTCGAGCAGGCCAGCGATTCGCAAACGCTCCTCGGCAACACCGATGCCGCCAATATTCCGGCCGCTCAGCGAGGTCGCGCGTGGCTGCGCGTCGGCGGCACGAACTCGCTCGTGCAGGTCGCGATGGTGAATCAGCCACTCATCGAGAGGATCGCTCGAGACGAGTGTGCGCGGCTTGCGCGTGCGGGCGCCCCGACTCCCCATGCCGTCTGGCATCCACCGCTTCCGAGCGTGCTGCCGGTGGTCGAGTCGCCGCTGAGACGGCCAGACGAACTTGTTCTCGGTGAACTCGATCTGCCAGCGCAGCAGCTTCGTCGCCCGGCATCCTTGCTCGCGGGAGAACAACTGTTCGTGCTCGGTGCAGCGGGCTGCGGTCGCACCTCGGCGCTCGAGACCCTCGCCGCGGCCGCTCGACGGGCCGCATGGGAGGTTGTGCGCGTGCCGCCTGACGCCGAGGGAGCGTGGGACTCGATCGAGCGGCTCGCTGATGGTGGGGAAGGCGTCCCACGACGTCGACTCGTCGTGATCGACGACCTCGACGCCATCGAGCAGCGCCTCGGTGACGAGCATCGTGCGGCGCTG
The DNA here is from genome assembly GCF_900626105.1 of Gulosibacter massiliensis. NCBI lineage: Bacteria > Bacillati > Actinomycetota > Actinomycetes > Micrococcales > Microbacteriaceae > Gulosibacter > Gulosibacter massiliensis. Next base: position 424,531 of record NZ_UYZX01000001.1, on the reverse strand, counting down.
CTCGATCGGGTGCACGCCCTCGTGCGGGGCGGGTCAGAACGGGCCACGAGCATCGTCGTGTCGGCACGGCGGTGCGGAGGTCAGCTGCTGCGCATCCAGCAGCAATGCAATCAGACGCTGCGGCTCGCGCACGTCACGCGCAATGACTGGATTTTGCAGGGTGGCGAGCCCGCAGACTGGCAGCCGAACTGGCCGCCGGGGCGCGGCAGGCTCGGCCGTGACCTCGTGCAGGTCGCGGTTGTTGAGGCCACGCCAGCGTTCGAGTCGGCGTCGCCTCGCTGGGAACCGTTCGAGATAGCAACGGCGGGAGCCGCCATCGTCGCCCGCCGCTGCGCACCGATTGCGCAGGCATTCGAACAGCACATAGTGGCGGTGAACGCTCCGCCGACAGCGGCCACGCTGCGTGAACAGGGCCTCGGCGACGCGAGCTACCTCGGCGACGTAGAGCAGTGGCTCGGTGCCTATGGCTCGCTCGCACGAGTCGCTGAGCACCGTGACATCGCCATCATCGGCATCACACCCGGTGAATGGCGGAGCCTCTTTCGGGCAGACCCGCTGCCGCCGGCAGTGCGCGACCTCGCCACGCGCGGATTCCTGCGAGCGCCGGACGGCTCGGTGCGGCGGCTCCAGGTGCGCGACGGCGTGCCGATCGCTGTTGAGGTGCCGGCCGCGCCGCAGGTCAGCGACTACAAGGTGCTGGGAACATCCTTGCCCAGCATGATGCTGCCGACCGGTTGTCTGCCGCCGAGTACCTCGAGGTGAAGCGCTGGCAGCACGCGCTGGGCACCCTCAGCGTCGATGCTGCCGGCGGCGAGCAACAGTTGCAGCGCGACGAGCATGCCGGCTCGGTTTGAGCCGTCGAGCATCTTCACCGCGACCGAGGTGCCGTCGGGTGCAACGAGCACCTGGAGCCCCTCGGCACCCGACTTCGCAAACACGCCGAGCTGTTCCATCACGACCGAGTCAGCGCGACCGGCACCCTGAATCGTCCAGGGGTGCTCGAGCTGCGCCCGCCAGATCTTTGCGGCGTTGCGGAAGATGGCAAAAGGCGAGCTTGACTGCGCCGTCGCGAACCGCGACATCGCGCGGGCCAGGCCGGTGAGGGAAATGGCAAATACGGGGGCGCCGCAGCCGTCGACGCCGGTGGCGCGAATCTGCTCACCTGAGAACCGAGCCACGGTCTGGGCCACGAGCTGTTGCAGGGGGTGGTCGGGCTGCAGGTACGTCTCGACGGGCCACTCGGCGGCGCGGCAGGCCGCCAGGAAGCCGGCGTGCTTGCCCGAGCACTCCATGTAGACCGAGGCGGAGGCTTCGCCCGAACGGATGAGGGAGTCGCGACTCGCCCGATCAAGCGGCCACGCCGGCGGGCACTGCAGGGCCCGCTCGTCGAGCGCAGCGCGCCCGAGCACATCCCGCACCAGCGCGACGTGACCCGGGGTGCCGATGTGGCTCGCGCAAGCGATCGCGAGGTGCTCGCCATCGAGCTCCGCGCCGGCCTCAAGCGACGCGAGCGTCTGCAGGGCCTTGAGCGTCGAGCGCGCGAACACGGGGGAGGCGGGGCTGCCAAGCTCGTAGAGCAACTCGCCCTCACGGCCGACGACGACCGCGCTGCCGAGGTGCCGAGACTCGACAAAACCATTGCGCGAGACCACCGCCAATTCGGCTGCGCTGTCTCCCGTGAACGTAGCCGTGGTCATCGCCGCACCTCTCGCGTCTGCTGTATCGCTCCAACCTGGCCATGTTACGCACAAGCCGCCGCCGGTGACGGTCTACCTTGGGGACTATGCCTGATCTCAGACGCGTCCTCGTGCTCGGTTCGACCGGGTCCATCGGCACCCAGTCCCTCGACATCGCGCGTGCGAACCCCGATCATTTTCGGATCGTCGGGCTGAGCGCCGGCCAGAATCGCGAGCAGCTCGCTGCGCAGGCCGCGGCGTTTGGCCTTGAAAGCTCGGCGACAGCGCTCGGCGCCGAAGACGCGGAGCGTCTCGTGCGCGACGTTGAGGCCGACGTCATCGTGAATGGCATCACGGGCTCGGTGGGGCTCGGCCCGACGCTGGCGGCCCTCGAAACGGGCACCACCCTGGCGCTCGCCAACAAAGAGTCGCTCATCGTCGGGGCACCCCTCGTACGCCAGGTCGCGCGCCCCGGACAGATCGTGCCCGTTGACTCGGAGCACTCCGCGATCGCCCAGTGCCTCGCGGGCGGCACCCGCGGTGAGGTGTCTCGACTCGTGCTCACGGCGTCCGGCGGCCCATTCCGCGGGCGCACCCGTGCCGAGCTTGAGGAGGTCACCCCGGCCGACGCGCTCGCGCACCCGACCTGGGACATGGGCCGCGTGGTCACGACCAATTCTGCGACGCTGGTGAACAAGGGCCTCGAGATGATCGAGGCGAACCTGCTGTTCGACGTGCCGTTCGAGCGCATCGACGTGGTTATCCACCCGACTTCGATGGTGCACTCGATGGTGGAGTTCTCCGACGGGGCGACGATCGCGCAGGTCTCGAACCCCGACATGAAACTTCCCATCGCCCTCGCGCTCGACTGGCCGCGCCGAATCCCCGGCGCCGTCGCACCGATACGGTGGGGCGACCCGGACTTCGAGCAGACCTGGACGTTTTCGGCACCCGACCACGAGAACTTTCCCGCCCTACGGCTCGCGCGCCGCGTCGGTGAGGCAGGCGGAGCACATCCGGCAGTGTTCAACGCCGCGAACGAGGTCGCCGTCGACGCGTTCCATGACGGTGCCCTGTCGTTCCTTGGCATCGTCGACACGGTGGGCGAAGTGGTCGACACCTATGCGGCAGAACCCGGCCCCGTGACCCGAGAGTCCCTGGCCCGCGCAGAAAGCTGGGCACGCGAGTCCGCGAGGCAGCGCATCCTGCACCGCGCCTAAGCTCGCTCTCAAGCCTGCGGCGCTAGGCTTGCCGCTCGTGACTGGAATCGTGCTCTTCGTCGTTGGCATTCTCGCGGCCGTTCTCGGGCTCGGGATTTCCATCGCCCTGCACGAAGTCGGCCACCTGTTCTTCGCGAAGCGATTCAACGTGCGCGTGCCGCAGTACATGATCGGCTTCGGGCCGACGCTCTGGTCATTCAAGCGCGGCGAAACCGAGTATGGCTTCAAGCTGCTCCCGCTCGGCGGCTACATCTCGATGATCGGCATGTACCCGCCCGAACCCGGCAACACGGCGAAGGCCGCCGGCACGGGCATGTTCAGTCGACTCATTCAGGACGGCCGCGAGGCGAGCGCTGAGACCATCATGGTCGGCGAGGAAGACCGGACGTTCTACCGCCTGCCAGTGTGGAAGCGCCTGCTGATCATGTTCGGCGGGCCGATCATGAACTTCGTGCTCGCGGCGATCATCTTCTCGATCGTCGCGGTTGGTTTCGGTGTCTACCAGCCGACTACGAGGGTCGGCGATGTCTACGAGTGCGTCGTGCCCGCCGGCAGCGAGACGTCGGCCGACGAGTGTGACGAACCCGCGCCGGGCGCAGCCGCGGGCCTGCTTCCCGGTGACACGATCACCGCGCTGAACGGTTCGCCGCTGAGCGGCTGGGACGAACTGCAGAGCACGATCCGCGTTTCGGCGGATGTGCCACTCACTCTCACGGTCGAGCGCGGCGACGAGACGCTTGACCTCACCGTGACGCCGCGTCCGAACGAGATCTACGTCACCGACCCCCAGACCGGTCAGGTGGTCGAGGATGACAACGGCAACCCGATCACCGAAACGGTCGGATTCGTCGGCTTCACGGCGGTGAGCGCGCGTCAGCAGCAAGACCTCACCTTCGTGGGGGAGATGTACTGGGACAACCTCACCAGCGTCGCCAACGTGATCGTGACGATGCCGGAGCGGGTCGTGCAGATGTTCCAAGCCGGGTTCCTCGGCGCTGAGCGCGACCCCTACGGTCCCATGAGCGTCGTCGGTGTGGGCCGCATCACGGGCGAGGTGGTCTCGATGGAAGACACGCCGGTGCTTGATCGGGTCGCCACGGTGCTCTCGATCGTCGGCTCGCTCAACGTGATGCTCGGCGTGCTCAACCTCGTGCCGCTGCCGCCGCTCGACGGCGGGCACATCGCGGCCGCGCTCTGGGACGGGCTGCGCCGCTGGTGGGCGCGTCTGCGCGGCAAGCCAGACCCGGGCCCGTTTGACGCGGCGAAGCTGCTGCCCGTCACGATGGTGATGGCGACCGTGCTCATCCTCATCGGCGCGCTGTTCATCTTCACCGACATCGTGAACCCGATCAGCCTGTTCTCTTCGCCCTAACGAGCGGCGTGATCGCTGATAGAGCAATCGGGAATACCGCGGTCGAAGGCGCTCCCGCGTAAACTGGCGATGTGCCTGCAGTAAATCTCGGACTTCCCAGCGTCCCCTCCGTCATCACCCCGCGCCGCAAGACTCGCAAGGTCAAGCTCGGCTCGACGTTCGTTGGCGGCGACGCGCCCGTCTCGGTGCAGTCGATGACAACGACGCCGACCACCGACATCAACGCGACGCTGCAGCAGATCGCCGAGCTCACGGCATCGGGCTGCGACATCGTGCGCGTCGCGGTGCCGAGCCGTGACGATGCCGAGGCGCTGCCGATCATCGCGAAGAAGAGCCAGATTCCGGTCATCGCCGACATCCACTTCCAGCCGAACTACGTGTTCCAGGCCATCGACGCCGGCTGCGCGGGCGTGCGCGTGAACCCGGGCAACATCCGCAAGTTCGACGACAAGGTGGGCGACATCGCGAAGGCGGCGAAGGACGCCGGGGTTGCGCTGCGCATCGGCGTGAACGCGGGTTCGCTCGAGCCGTCGCTGTTGCAGAAGTACGGCAAGCCCACCGCAGAGGCGCTCGTCGAGTCGGCGGTGTGGGAGGCGAGCCTCTTCGAAGAACACGACTTCCACGACTTCGGCATTTCGGTGAAGCACAACGACCCCGTCGTCATGGTGCGTGCCTACCGCATGCTCTCCGAGCGCGGCGACTGGCCGCTGCACCTCGGCGTGACCGAGGCCGGCCCGGCGTTCCAGGGCACGATCAAGTCGGCCGTCGCCTTCGGCTCGCTACTGTCCGACGGCATCGGCGACACGATTCGCGTGTCACTTTCGGCACCGCCGGTCGAAGAGGTCAAGGTCGGCCTGCAGATCCTGCAGTCGCTCAATCTGCGCCAGCGTCGCCTCGAAATCGTCTCGTGCCCGTCCTGCGGTCGCGCTCAGGTCGACGTTTACACGCTCGCCGACTCGGTGCAGGAAGGGTTGAAGCACCTCACGGTGCCGATCCGTGTCGCGGTCATGGGTTGCGTCGTCAACGGACCCGGTGAGGCCCGCGAGGCCGACCTCGGTGTCGCCAGCGGGAACGGCAAGGGCCAGATCTTCGTCAAGGGCGAGGTCATCAAGACAGTGCAGGAAGACCAGATCGTCGAAACGCTCATCGCGGAAGCCGAGCGTATCGCGGCGGAGATGCCGTCGGATGTGCAGGGCACGCCCGAAGTCATCGCCTAGTTCTGCTTCGGGGCCGACTTCGGTTTGACGCAGTCGCGAGCGAGGGCTGCGTACGATGGCCTGCATGACTGCCTCCCGCATCACCCACGACGATCTCGCAAGAGCGTACGACCTCACCGGCAGGATCGGCACCGCACTTGAAAGTCGGGTGGTGGGGCAGGACCGCCTACGGCAGACGCTGCTCATCGGCTTGCTAACGGGCGGCCACGTGCTGCTCGAATCCGTGCCAGGTCTCGCGAAGACGACGGCGGCAGAAACGCTCGCTGCGGCGCTCGACGGAGAATTTCGGCGCATCCAGTGCACTCCCGACCTGCTGCCGAGCGACATCATCGGCACGCAGGTCTACGACGCGGTCGAGGCCCGCTTCGAGACCCGGCTCGGCCCAGTGCACGCGAACGTCGTGCTGCTTGACGAGATCAACCGTTCGAGCGCGAAGACCCAGTCGGCGATGCTCGAGGCGATGCAGGAGCGTCAGACCACAATCGGCGGCAAGCGTTACCCGCTGCCCGACCCGTTCCTCGTGATCGCCACGCAGAACCCGATAGAGCAGGAGGGCACCTACGTGCTCGCCGAGGCGCAGCTCGACCGCTTCATGCTCAAGGACGTGCTCGACTACCCGCAGCCGCACGAGGAGGCCGAAGTGCTGCGCCGCATCGACGCGGGCGTGTTCCTCGACCATCCGGCGCCCGTGGCCTCGCTCGAGGAGGTCCTGGAGTTACAGGAGCTCACGCGTCGGGTCTACGTCGACCCGGCGATCACCGAGTACATCGTGTCGATCGCCTATGTCACCAGGCACGTCGACCAGTACCTCGACCCCGACGTCGCGCGCCTGGTCGAGGCGGGCGTCTCGCCGCGTGCGTCGATCAACTTCACCGCGGGTGCCCGTGCGGTCGCGCTGCTGCAGGGCCGCGACCACGTGATCCCCGAGGATGTGCGCTCGCTCGCATACCGCGTCCTGCGCCACCGCGTGCTGCTCGGCTTTGAGGCCGAGGCGACCGGCGTTCGGCCCGAGCAGGTCATCGACGCGATCCTGCAGGCGGTTCGTACCCCGTGACCGAAGAGGCACTGCTGACGCGCGTCAAGACCAAACTCTTTCTGCGGTCTCGGCGACGTGCGACGCACCTGCTTGAGGGCCAGTACGCGGCGATGCATCGCGGTCGCAGCATGGACTTCGATGACCTGCGCGAATATGAGCCGGGCGACGAGGTGGCCGACATCGATTGGAACGCCTCGGCACGCTCTGGTACGACGCTCGTGCGCCGCTGGGCCGACGAGCGGCGCAACCGCGTCTGCTTCGTCATGGATTCGGGCCGAAACATGGCCACCGGCTCGACCGGCGGCGACCCGAAGCGTGACATCGCGATCATGGCGGCCGGTGCGCTCGGCTACATCGCGCAGCGCCATGGCGACGAAGTCGCCTTCATCAGCGGCAACGCCGACGGGATCCAGCAACTTCCGTTTCGCGCGACCGAGGGGTCGCTCGAGCGCGGTCTTCGGGCCGCGAGCGCACCGATCGCGGTTGATGGCGCCCGCAGCGACGTGATCAGCTTGCTCGAGCGCGCCCGCGTCACGCTCAAGCAGCGGATGTTCGTGGTGGTCATCGCCGATGAACTGCGGCTGGATGAGCGGCTGCGTGAGCAGCTCGGCGCGCTTTCGGCCGCGCACCAACTCGTGTGGATCGAGGTCGGCGATGGCGACCCCATCGGGCGCGGTGGGCAAGCCACCAGCTTTGACGTCGACGGCGGCTGGGAGATGCCACGCACGCTCGCTCGCTCTCCGAAGCTGCGCCGAGAGCTTGACGCCGCCATGGCCGAGCGCGCCCGCGAACTGCGCACCGAGCTCGAGCGCCGAGGCGTGTCGCATACGCGCATCGAGCGCGTCGATGGCGCAGTGCCGGCGCTGCTCGAACTCCTACGAGTGAGGCAGCATGCCCGGATTTGATTTCGCGAGCGCCACCACGCCGCCCGAGCTGCCGGGCGAGGTGCTGCCGCTCGTCGGCTACAGCGCGTTTTGGCTTTGGCTTGGCATCGGGTTCATCGCGCTCGTTGTTGTCTACTACCTGCTCGTGTGGGTGTTTACCCGCGACCCTTCGCGCACGAACGAAGCTGAGCACGACGAGACCATCGATGTGGACGCCGCTCGGGCCCAGGCATTCGCGCGGGTCGATACCATCGAACGACAGGCCAGCTCGGGTGAACTCGACGATCGCTCCGCCTACGAGCAGCTCAGCGCGACCATGCGCGAGTTCGTGGCCGAGGCCACCGGCGTTCCCGCCGACCACATGACCCTGGCCGACCTCTCGCGCACACAGCTGCAGGGCACGACGAGAACGGTGGCGCAGCTCTACCCGGGTATCTTCGCGCCCGAGGCGCAGCGTGATGTAGCGGCGGCAACACGAGATGCGAGGGCGGTGATTTCGGGATGGAACTAGCATTCTGGTGGTTGCCCATCGCCGTAATCGTGGTGCTGATCGCGGTGATTGCCGCGGGGTGGTGGCTCGGCCGGCGCCGAACGGCCGGCCGAGCAATCGCGAATTCCTGGCGCGTGACCGAGCTGCCTGGTTATCGAACGGCACTCGCCCGGTCTGGCCTGTTCATTGGCGTCACCGCCGTGGTGCTCGCCCTCGTGCTCGCGACCGGTACCGTTGCGGCGGCGCGCTGGGTCTACACGCGAGTCGAGACTCCCGAGAAATACAACCGCGACATCGTGCTCTGCCTGGATGTGTCGGGGTCGATGACTGAGTACGACGCCGACGTGATTGATCGCTACCTCGAAATGCTGCCCGGCTTCGAGGGCGAACGCATGTCGCTCGTGCTCTGGAACTCGTCCGCGGTGCCTGTCTTCCCGCTCACCGACGACTATGCGTTCGTCGAAGACCAACTCAAGACGGTACGGGACGCCATGAAGTCCGGCACGGGGTCCGCGGTGTATACGAGCGGAACGCTTACCCGGCCCGGCGCCTCGCTCGTCGGCGACGGCCTCGCCTCGTGCGTCATGCAGTTCCCGGGGGCCGAGCCGTCCTCCACCGAACCGCCGGTTGACGACGGCCGCTCGAGGTCGATCATTCTCGCCACCGACAACGTCGTGAACGGGGCCCCGACCGTGTCGCTCGAGCAGGCGGCCGCGTACGCCCGCGACAACTTCATCACGGTGTTCGGTCTGGACGCGAACGAGTACCGAGACGCCTTCGCGGCCGAGTACGAGGGCGTCATGACCGAGTACGAGTTCCCGTACTTCCCACTCACCGCGGAGGACTCGGTCGACGAGATCGTGGACACGATCACGAGCGAGCAGACGAGCAAGATTCAGGGCGCTCCGCAGCTCTACGTCATCGACCGCCCCGAGTTCTGGCTGTGGGGACTGCTCATCGGTATTCCGGTGTTCCTCGTGTGCGCGAGGAGGCTGCGCATATGACCTGGGATCCCATGCTCCCGCCGTGGCTCCTCGTGGTCATCGCGGCGCTGCTGGTCGGCTACGTCGGTTTCGCGGCCGTCCGCGCGCCCGCGCGGGCCCGGCTGATGTGGCTCGGTCGCCTGGTGATGGTGCTCGCGCTCGTGGGAGCCCTCGCACGCCCGGGCATCGGCACCTACTCGGCGAACGTCGCGAACGATGCGGTCGACGTCGTGTTTGTCGTCGATACTTCAGCGTCGGTCGGGGCGGAAGACTGGGGGAGTACCGCGGTGCGGCTTGAGGGCATGAAAGACGACATCAAGAAGCTCGCCGCGGATCACCCAGGGGCCCGCTTCGCCATGATCACCTTCAATTCGGTCGCCTCGCAGCGATTGCCGTTCACGAGCGATGCGACGGCGCTGCAGGAGGCGGTCGACCTGCTGACGCCGGAAGATGGCTTCTATGCGATGGGCTCCTCACCCACGATTGCGGCCGACCTCCTGCACGACGTGCTGCAGGATGCGGTCGAGGCCGACCCTGAGGGCGAGCGCGCCCGCGTCGTCTACTACCTCGGTGATGGCGAAGACACGCTCGGCAGCGATGCCAACGACTTCTCGGAATCCGCGGGACTCGTGCAGGGCGGCAGCGTGCTCGGTTATGGGACGAAGGCCGGCGGAAAAGTGCGAGCTTATGACACCTATGGCCGCAACTACACCGACTACCTCTATGACTACGGCACCTATGAGCCGGGAGTCTCGAAGATCGACGAGGAGACGCTCGACGGCATCGCGCAGCAGCTGCGGGTGAGCTACCAGCACCGCGACGCAAACTCGGAACCCGAGGCGGCGCAAGTCGATGTGCGCCGCGGCACGTTGGCACCCGAGGCCGCCAACCGCATGAGCTTCCCGGTCTACTGGGTGTTCGCGCTGGTCATTGTCGGGTGGTTGCTCGTTGAGAGCTTCCTGCTCGTGCGCGCCGGGCGAGAGGTGCGCGATGCGCTGGGCGAGCAGGAGCGGCGCGAGGATGCGCGTGCCGTCGGGGCGGGTGACGACGTATGAGTGACGAGATGAACGACTTTGTGAGCGACCGCACGGTGCGTCACCAGCGAAAGCAGAAGGTGCAGGACCCCGCGATCTCAGCGGCGCGTCGGCGCAGGCGACTTCGCCGTCGCCTCATGCTGTGGAGCCTGCCGTTCTCGATCGCCTTGCTGTTGGTGTCGGCAAAGCTCATTTCGCAGCACGCGATCGCCCAGACCGCGCTGAGCCAGTATTCGCAGGCCGAGTATGAGGGCTCGCTGAATACCTCCGGCCAGCTGAAGTTTGCCAATGTCGTCGAGCCGTGGAAGCCCTTCTACAACATGGGCACGAACTACCTGCGACTGGATGCACTGGCCGAGGCACAGGAGCAGTTCCACTCGGCCCTCGATCTGGCGAGTCCCAGCGAGCAGTGCCCGATTCGCGCGAACCTCGCGATCGCGATCGAGCGCGAGGGCGATGTCGCGCTCGAGGCGGAGGACGCCGAAACCGCCATTGCGAAGTATCAGGAGGCGTTGACCGTACTCGATGAGGCAGACGTGAGCTGCGAGTTCTCGACCTCGAACCGCTCGATCACCGACAGCGACGCCCGCATCACCGAGAAGCTCGAAGAACTCGAGCAGCAGCGGGAGCAACAGGAGCAGCCGCAGGACGGCGGCGACGGCTCCGATAGCCCTGGCGGTGAAAGTGATGGCGGCACCGAGACGCAACCCGACCCGGACGCGCTCGACGAGCTCGAGAACGGGCTCGGCGACAATCAGCAGGATCGTCAGAACGACGTCGAGGACGAAGAGGGCGGTTACGGGCAGAGCCAGCCCGATCAACCCTGGTAGCGCGGGGTACGATGGCCGACGTGATCCAACGTCTGTCGAACTACTTCCTTCGCACGCTCCGCGACAACCCGGCCGACGCCGAGGTCGCGAGCCACCGCCTCCTCGTTCGCGCCGGGTACATCCGACGTCAGGCACCGGGTATCTTCGCCTGGCTGCCGATCGGGTTGCGTGTTCGCCGACGCGTTGAGGCGATCATCCGCGAAGAGCTCGCGGCTGCCGGCGCGCAGGAGATGCTCTTCCCGGCGCTGCTGCCGCAGGAGTTTTACGAGGCCACGGGCCGTGTCGACGACTATGGCGACGGGATGTTCCACCTCTCCGACCGCAAGGACGCCGAGATGGTGCTGGCGCCGACGCACGAGGAGGCCTTCACGCTCGCGGTGAAGGACCTGTTCTCGTCGTATAAGGATCTCCCGATCACGATCTATCAGATCCAGGACAAGTACCGCGACGAGGCCCGGCCCCGAGCCGGCATCCTGCGCGGCCGCGAGTTCACCATGAAGGACGCCTACTCGTTCGACTGGAACGATGAGGGGCTCGACGCGAGCTACCAGGCGCAGCGCGATGCGTACGAGCGCATCTTCCGCCGCCTCGGGCTCGACTACGTCATCGTCGCGGCCGACTCGGGCGCCATGGGCGGATCGAAGTCGGAGGAATTCCTCCACCCGACCGAAATCGGCGAGGACACCTTCGTGCGCACCGCTGACGGCAGCTACGCCGCGAACGTCGAGGCGTACACGGCGACTCCGGCCGAACCTCGTGACGCGTCGAGCGACCCCGCCGTCGAGGTGTTCGACACCCCGAACGCGGGCACGATCACCGCGATCTGCGAACTGGAAAACATCACCGGCGATGCCACGTTGAAAAACCTCGTCGTCGCGCTCACCGACCACGAGGGCAAGCGTGAGCTCGCCATCGTTGGCCTGCAGGGCGACCGCGCGGTCGACATGAAGCGCCTCGAGATCGCCTTCGCGCCGCGGGAGGTTGAGGCGGCGACGGAGGACGACCTTAAGGCGCATCCCGAGCTGGTCCGCGGCTACATCGGCCCGTGGAAGGACGGCGAGCAGTTTCTCGGCGAGGGCTCGACCACCGGCATTCCGTACTTCCTCGACACCCGCATCGGCGACGGCTCAACCTGGGTCACGGGCGCCAACACCAACGAGAAGCACGTTCGACACCTGGTGTACGGTCGCGACTTCGTCGCTGACGGACGAGTCGAGGCGGCCGAGGTGCGCGACGGCGACCCGGCTCCCGGCGGGCTCGGCCCCATCACCGCCGAACGCGGCACCGAGATCGGTCACGTATTCCAGCTCGGACGTAAGTATGCCGAGGCGCTCGGCGCGAAGGTTCTCGACCCGAACGGCAAGCAGGTCGTCGTGACGATGGGTTCCTACGGCATCGGCGTGACGCGCAACCTCGCGCTCGTGGCCGAGCAGAATCACGACGAGCGCGGTCTCATCTGGCCCGAGGAACTCGCCCCGTTTGACGTGCACGTCATCGCCACTGGCAAGGGCGAGGTGCCGCTGCAGGTGGCCACCCAGCTCGCGGAAGGCGCCGAGGCAGCTGGTCTCGAGGTGCTCTTCGACGACCGTCCGAAGGAATCGCCCGGCGTGAAGTTCGGCGACGCCGAGCTCATCGGCATTCCGTGGATCCTGATCGCGGGCAAGACGGCAGCAGACGGCATCGTCGAACTCTGGAACCGACGGAGCAACGAACGGACTCAGGTTTCGATCGACGAGGCAATTCCCGCGCTGCTGGCAGCCCGTGCGGTAAGATAATCGTTTCCGGCGAGTAGCCGGCACCCAAATCTGAATACGGAGGAGAGCCCATGAAGATCGATCCTGCAGTGCTGAGAACACTCGAGCGGGAACGGGAAATCCCCTTCGACGAACTCGTCGAGATCCTCGAGCAGGCCATCTTCGCCGCGTACGTGAAGCACGCGACCGCGGAAGCCGGCAAGGACACTCCGCCCGAGGGCTCGCGCGTCAACCTCGACCGTCGCACTGGCGAGGTCACCATCGTTGAGCCGCAGTACAACGACGAGGGCGAGGTAATCGGCGAGGCCCTTCTGCCCGCCGAAGACTTCGGCCGCATCGCCGCCTCGGCAGCGAAGCAGGTCATCACGCAGCGGATGCGCAACATCGACACCGACAAGGTGCTCGGGGAGTTCCGTGGTCGCGAGGGCGACATCGTCAACGGCGTCATCCAGCAGGGTGACGACCCGAAGATGGTGCGCATCGAGATCGCCCCCGGTGTCGAGGCCATCATGCCGCCCGAGGAGCAGGTGCCGGGTGAGGACTACCGCCACGGTCGCCGCATCCGCGTGTTTGTGACCAAGGTGGAGCGCGTTGAGCGCGTAGGGCGTGGCACCCGCAGCGCACGCATTACGGTTTCGCGAACCCACCCGCAGCTTGTGCGAAAGCTCTTTGCGAACGAGGTTCCCGAGATCGCCAACGGCATGGTCGACATCGTCGCGGTTGCTCGCGAGGCTGGTCATCGCTCCAAGGTCGCCGTGCGCGCCACCGAGCCGGGCTTCAACGCGAAGGGTGCCTGCATCGGCCCGCTCGGCGCTCGCGTGCGTGCCGTCACCAACGAGCTCGATGACGAGAAGATCGACATCGTCGACTACTCGAACAACCTCTCCGACTTCGTGGCGAACGCACTGAGCCCGGCAAAGGTTTCGAGCTCGTTCGTACTCGACCCGAAGACGAAGGCAGTGCGTGTGCTCGTTCCCGACTTCCAGCTGTCGCTCGCGATCGGCAAGGAAGGACAGAACGCCCGCCTCGCGGCGCGCCTCACCGGAGCTCGGATTGACATTCAGCCCGACAGCGTGATGGAAGACCCCGACGAGTCATAGCGGCGCATGCGCCGACATGGGAGTACTATGGATGCAGTGCGAACGTGCATTGGATGTCGCGTGCGCGCCTCACAAGAACAACTCATCAGAGTTGTCGAGGTATCCGGAAGGCTCCAGCTTGACTGGAACCGGACGCTGCCGGGTCGGGGTGCGTGGTTACATCCGCAGGTTGACTGCGTAACTCACGCGCTCGACCGAAAGCAGTTCCGACGCGCATTGCGCGCCGGGGAGTTGGATGACAGCGCCCTTCGTTCGTACCTAACTGCACTACCAGCAAAGGTTGTTGATCGGACTATGGACCAATCATGAGTGGCTCGCGATGAGGCACAACCGTTAATTGGTCTGCTCCCGTCAGGGGCAGACCCTGATGAGGAGAACTGTGGCAAAACCACGCGTACATGAGATCGCCGCCGAGATGGGCGTCGAATCTAAGGTCGCACTCGCGACCCTGCAGGAAATGGGCGAGTTCGTAAAGACCGCGTCCTCGAGTGTTGAGCCTCCCGTGGCTCGCCGCCTGCGAGACGAACTGAAGCGTCGTGCCGACCAGGGCGGCGCCGAAAGTGCTGCCGAGGCACCGAAGCCGGCCGCAGCGGCAGCACCCGCTGCGCCGAAGCCTGCATCCGCATCGGGTGCGCCGAAGCCCGGCGCCCCGAAGCCCGCCGCTCGTTCGGCCGCGCCGAAGCCGGGCGCAGCGAAGACCGGTGCGGCGAAGCCTGGCGCCGCCAAGTCGGGTGCTGGCAAGGCCGCTCCGGCGGCGCAGAGCCGTGCTCAGTCGGCTCCGAAGCCTGCGTCGAACAAGCCCGCCGAGGCTGCCGCGCCGAAGCCGGCTGCTCGTTCGGCTGTCGCGCCAACGCCCACGCCGAAGCCCGGTGAGGCGCAGGCAAAGCCCGCACAAGGTAGCGCCAAGCCCGGTCAGTCGCCTGCGCCGAAGCCCGGTGCAGCTGCGCCGAAGCCCGGCGGCGCCGACGGCAACAACATCCCTCGCCCCCGCGGCCCACGCCCCGGAAACAACCCCTACGCATCGGCGCAGGGTATGGGTGCACGCCCGCGACCGGGGAACAACCCCTTCAGCCCCAAGCAGGGCCAGGGTGGCGCACCGCGCCCCGGTGGCCCCCGTCCGGGTGCCCCGAAGCCGGGTTCCGTCGGCGGTCGTGGTCCCGCTGGTCCGGCGCGCCCGGGTCAGCCCCGCGTGTTGCCCGGTGAGCGTCCCCAGAACGCTGGTGGCGGTCGCGGTCGTCCCGGCGGCGCTGGCGGCGCTGGCGGCGGTGGTCGTCCAGGCGGTGCCGGCGGCGGTGGCGGCGGATTCGGCGCGCCTCGCGCCGGTGGCGGCGGCGGACGTCCGGGCCCCGGCGGCCGCGGTCGCGGCGGCACCGCTGGTGCCTTCGGTCGCGGCGGCGGTAAGTCGAAGGCGCGCAAGTCGAAGCGGACGAAGCGGGCAGAATTTGAGATGCGGGAGGCGCCGTCGATTGGCGGCGTGAAGGTTCCCCGCGGCAATGGCGAGACGCGCATCAGGCTGCGTCGCGGCGCGTCGATCTCAGACTTCGCCGACAAGATTGATGCGTCGCCCGGTGACCTCGTAACGGTGCTGTTCCACCTCGGTGAGATGGCGACCGCGACAGAGTCGCTCGACGAGGGCACGTTCCAGGTGCTCGGTGAGGAGCTCGGCTACAAGATCGAGATCGTCTCGCCCGAGGACGAAGACCGCGAGCTGCTCGAAACCTTCGACATTGACCTCGAAGGCGAAGAGGACGCGGAGACCGATGAAGAGCTCGAGGTTCGTCCGCCGGTTGTGACCGTGATGGGTCACGTCGATCACGGTAAGACTCGACTGCTCGACGCGATCCGTCGCAGTGACGTTCAAGCTGGCGAGGCCGGCGGCATCACCCAGCACATTGGTGCGTACCAGGTGTGGGGCGAGCAGGAGGGTGTCCAGCGCGCGATTACCTTCATCGACACCCCGGGTCACGAGGCGTTCACCGCCATGCGTGCCCGTGGTGCGAACGTCACCGACGTTGCGATCCTCGTGGTCGCGGCCGACGACGGCATCATGCCGCAGACGATTGAGGCGCTGAACCACGCGAAGGCGGCGGGCGTGCCCATCGTCGTCGCGGTCAACAAGATCGATGCCGAGGGTGCGAACCCCGACAAGGTCCGCGCTCAGCTGACCGAGTATGAGCTCATTGCTGAGGAATATGGTGGCGACACCATGTTCGTCAACGTTTCGGCGAAGACCGGCGAGGGTGTGCGCGAGGTCATTGACGCCGTGCTGCTCACCGCCGACGCCGAGCTCGACCTGCGCGCGAACCCGAACAAGGATGCCCGCGGAACGGCGATCGAGGCGAAGCTCGACAAGGGTCGCGGTGCGGTTGCGACCGTGCTCATCCAGTCGGGTAGCCTCCGTGTCGGTGACTCGATCGTGGCCGGCACGGCATACGGCCGCGTGCGTGCGATGCTCGACGAGAACGGCGAGATGGTTGAGGCGGCCTACCCGTCGCGTCCCGTGCAGGTGCAGGGCCTCAGCTCGGTGCCTCGCGCTGGTGACACGTTCCTTGTGACCGAGGACGACCGCACGGCTCGTCAGATTGCCGAGAAGCGCGAAGCGGTCGAACGCAACGCGCAGCTCGCGAAGGCCCGCAAGCGCATGTCGCTCGAGGACTTCACCCGCGCGCTCGAAGAGGGCAAGGTGCAGTCGCTCAACCTCATCATCAAGGGTGACGTCTCCGGTGCCGTCGAGGCGCTCGAGGACTCGCTGCTCAAGATCGAGGTCGACGACTCGGTGCAGCTGCGCATCATCCACCGCGGTGTTGGTGCGATCAGCGAGTCGGACGTCAACCTGGCGACCATCGACAGCGCCGTGATCATCGGCTTCAACGTTCGTCCTGACCAGAAGGCGCGTGCCGCCGCGGCCCGCGAGGGCGTGGATATCCGCTTCTACTCGGTCATTTACGACGCCATCGATTCGGTCGAGCGTTCGCTCAAGGGCATGCTCGAGCCGGAGTACGAGGAAGTCCGGTCGGGCGTTGCGGAGATCCGCGAGATCTTCCGTTCGTCGAAGTTTGGCAACATCGCCGGCTGCCTCGTGCAGTCGGGCACGATCACGCGCAACGCGAAGGCCCGCGTCATCCGCAACGGTGTTGTCGTTGGCGATGGCCTCGCCATCGAGTCGCTGCGCCGCTTTAAGGATGACGTGACCGAGGTTCGTGATGGCTTCGAGTGCGGTATCGGACTCGGCAAGTTCAACGACATCCAGATCGGTGACGAGATCGAAACCACGGAGATGGTGGAGAAGCCTCGTGACTGACAACGCTCGGGCTGCACGCCTGGCTGATCGCATCAAGGTGCTGGTGGCGAAGACCCTCGAGCGAGGGGTGAAAGACCCTCGTCTCGGCTTCGTCACCATCACCGACGTGCGTGTGACCGGCGACCTGCAGCACGCAACCATCTTCTACACGGTGTATGGCACCGACGAGGAACGGATCGAGTCGGCCGCCGCGCTGAAGAGCGCGACGGGCATGATTCGCTCCGAGGTGGGTCGCAACCTCAATGTGAGGCTGACGCCGTCGCTCGAGTTCGTGCTGGATGCCCTGCCTGACAACGCGGGTCGCATCGACGACCTCCTGGCTCGGGCGCGTGATGAGGATGCGCGACTCGCGTCCGAACGCGACGGTAAGGGTTTCGCGGGGGAGTCCAACCCCTATCGAGACGCTGACGACGAGCAGCAATAAGCTCCATCAATCAGTGCGGGAGGCGAAGAAATTCGTCCTCCCGCACTGCTAGTTGGTCCACCACCAACGCGTCGATGAGCCGAGCGATGCGGGCAGAAAATTCGGTGTCTGCTGCACCGAGTTCGTGGGGGAGCGCATCCTCGGCGATACCCTCGTGACGTTCTCGCAGCAGGCGCATGATTCTGCCGCGCAGTTCGCGGTCCGACCCGGCAAACTTCGCCTGCGAACGGCCCGGTGCGGGTGTTTCGGGGTTGCCGGCGAGGTGCCATTCGCACAGCTCCGCAACGGGGCAGGCGTCACACAATGGCGCGCGGGCGACGCAGATGACCGCGCCGAGCTCCATCGATCCGGCGTTCCACGATGATGCCTCGTCGGGGTCGATGGGGAGCACCGCGAGCATCTCGGCGTCGTCGCGGCGATGGTTCGGCAGCCACGCGTGCTGCTGGCCGTGACGCGTGCGCGCGAGCACGCGTCGCACGTTCGTGTCGACGACCGGCACGACCTCGCCATAGGCAAACGAAGCGACCGCGGCCGAGGTGTACGGGCCGATGCCAGGTAGCGCCAGCAGCGCATCCCGGCTTCGCGGCACCTCACCATCATGGTGCTGGACTATCGCCTGTGCGCAACGGCGTAGGGCAACTGCCCGACGTGGGTAACCGAGCCGGTCCCAGGCCCGAATCACGTCGGCGTCGCTCGCCGCCGCGAGGTCGGCGGGCGTCGGCCACTTGGACATGAACTCGAGCCATTTGGGCAACACGCGCGACATCTGGGTCTGCTGGCTCATGACCTCGCTCACGAGGATGCCCCACGGGCTGCAGTCGGGTTTGCGCCAAGGGAAATCGCGGGCCGTGCGGCCGTACCAGTCAATGACGGTGCCGACCAGCGCATTCTTCGACGTCATGCCATGACCCTGCGGGCGAGTTCGCGGGGCGGCAGGAACCGTTGCGTCGCCGACACCTCGTGCACGAGCCGAGTGACTCGCGTGTTCACGGGAACAGCCAGGCCGACAGCAGCGGCGCTGCGCACGACCTCGCCGTTGAGCGCGTCAATCTCGGTTATCTGGCCGCGCCGAATAGATTGGAGCGTTGAGGCGGGGTTTGGGGTCGTGCCGAACATGCGGCCCAGCTTGCCGCGGACCACCTCGAGCGCCCTGCCATCGCGCACCAGGTCGGCAAAGTGTGGGTGCATGCCGGCCACCCGGGCAAAGCAGATGCGCCGTGCATCCGCCACCGAAACGAGTTCTTCGAGCGAGCGGGCGACGATCGGCGCGAGCAGGGGATGCGCGCTCACGCGCTGCACGCTGAGGCCGGTGACGGCGGGCAGGGCGTTGACCTGATTCAAGAACAGCTTCATCCACAACAGGCCGTCCAGATTCGGCGAGGCGGCCGACGGCAGGGCACCGGTGAATGCGCCCGCAAGCTCTTGCGCGGCCCCGTAGCCGCCCGCGGAAATGGCGGCGAGCGTCAACTTGCCGGGGCCGGTTACGCGGATCTCGGCGGCACCGAGATTCGTGGCGGGGAACGTCGAGACAAGGCCGTAGATGCCGTCGCTCCGACCGAGGAGCCGGGCGACCTCGGAGGGTCCGCGGACGCCATTCTGGGTGACCACAATGGGCGTTGACGCAATCGCTCCGGCCTGTTGCTGCACCGCCGCCTCGGTTTGGTAGGTGCGCACGGCGAGCAGGACGAGTTCCGTGTCGGAGGCAACCGCGTCGCTGGCACTGACGGCCACCGTGAAGTTGCCCTGCGCGCCGCGCAAGCGGATGCCGTGCTCGCGCAGCGCGTCGAGCGTCGCGCCGCGCGCGACGGCGTGCACCTCGTGCCCGGCGCGGGCGAGGAGCGCCGTCAGCGTTCCACCGACCGCACCAACGCCCACCACAGAAATTCGCATCGACTCAGCCTAGCGACGAGCGGGCATAGAATCGTACGGATGTCTCAACGTTCCGATGGCCCGCACGGCCTGCTGCTGCTCGACAAGCCGTCGGGCATCACAAGCCACGATCTCGTTGCCAAGACGCGGCGCGCGCTGGGCACGCGCAAGGTCGGTCATGCGGGCACGCTTGACCCCATGGCGACGGGGCTCATGCTGCTCGGCGTCGGCGACGCCACTCGCCTGCTGACGTACCTCGTTGGCGAGGACAAGGTTTACGAGGCCACCGCGCGCTTCGGCATCGCGACGAACACCGAGGATGCCGATGGCGAGGTGACGAGTCTTGCGTCCCCGGAGCTCGTGCGGGCCGTCACTCACGACCGGCTCGAGGCCGCGCTGGTGAAGCTGCGCGGCGAGATCCAGCAGGTACCGAGCGCGGTGAGCGCCATCAAGGTCAACGGTGTGCGCAGCTACAAGCGCGTGCGCGACGGCGAGCAGGTCGAGCTCGCCGCGCGCACCGTCACGATCCACGAATTGCATGTGCTCGGCACCGAGTTCCGCGAGCTGGGGCTCGCCGACGGCACGACTCAGCCGGTGCTCGACGTGCGCCTGCGCGTCGGCTGTTCGTCGGGCACCTACGTGCGCGCGCTTGCTCGCGACCTCGGCAATGACCTCGGGGTGGGGGCACACCTCACCGCGCTCAACCGACTCGCGGTCGGTGACTTTCGCGTGGCGAACGCGACGACGGTGGACGACGCGCAGCTCGCGAGCCGACTCGTACCGCCCGCCAAGGTCGCGACGACCCGCTTCCCTTCCTTTGTCGCCGACGAGGTCCAGGCGAGCGCGTTGCGGAACGGTCGTCGCATCCCAGCCCCCGAGGGCACCGATGGTCTCAGCGAGCCGATCGCCGCCCTCGACGCCGAGGGGAACCTCATCGGTCTCATCGAGATCCGTGACGGCGAGAGCAAGATCCTCATGAACATGCCGCAGCGCAGCGTGGGCGCCGAATGAGCGAGTGGTTCTCGTGGGTGCAGTTCGCGGTCGCCACCGCCGCGGGCCTGTTGTGCCTCATCATGGCGTTCGCGAATCGCAAGCCGGGCGACGTCACCGTCGGCTCGCTGGCGCTCGTCGAGGTGCTCCTCATCGTCCAACTCGTCGCCGTGCTCGTCGCTCCCGCGGTCGGCAATCCGATCCGCGGCGACGGCCTCGAATTGTGGATGTATCTCATCGCCGCGCTGCTGCTTCCGCCACTAGCCGGACTCTGGGCGATCATCGAGCGCGTGCGTTGGTCGAATGCGGTGCTCGCGGTGGCCGCGTTCGCGGTCGGGGTTATGGTGATCCGGATGCAAACGATTTGGGTGGGCTGATGGGCAAGTCGCGCATCCTCGTCGCCATCTACGTCGTGCTCTTTCTCGCGGCAGGCGGCCGAAGCACCTTTCAGATCATCCGGGAGTTCGATGTCGCGCCGCTCGCGTACACGCTGAGCGCCGTCGCCGCGGTCGTCTATCTCCTTGCGGGCATCGCGCTCGCCCTCGCGGACCACAGCGCTGTGTGGCGTCGACTCGCCTGGGTGGCCCTCGGGTTCGAATTCGTGGGGGTCATCACGGTCGGTGTGCTCTCCGGCCTCGACCCCGAATTGTTTCCCGCCGCAACAGTCTGGAGCGGCTTTGGACGCGGCTACCTGTATATTCCTCTCGTGCTTCCTCTCGCTGGTTTCTCTGTGCTCGAGACACGCTCACGTGCCGAGCGCGCCGGCTTCGCTGCGGCGGTGACCGCGTGATTCTGGTCAACGACCCCGCAAGCTTCCCGGCGCTGCTGCGACCGAGCGTGGTGACGATCGGCAAATTTGATGGGCTCCATTGCGGCCATCGCGACCTCATCGCGCGAGTGCGTGAGGAGTCGCTCGCGCGAGGCCTCACCAGCGTCGTCGTCACCTTCGACCGGCACCCCGCCGCGCTATTCGCGCCCGAGCGAGCCCCGAAACCCGTGGTCTCGCTGCTGCAGAAGGAAGAGCTGCTCGCCGACTCTGGTGTCGACGCCACGGTGGTAGTGCCGTTCACGCGCGAGTTCTCGCAGATGAGCCCCGCCGACTTCGTCGGAAAGTTCCTCATCGAACAGCTTGGGATGCGCGCGATCGTGCTTGGCAACGACTTCCGTTTCGGTTTCAAGGGGACAGGCGACGTGGCCTATCTTCGCGAACTCGGGGGCGAGCTCGGCTTTGACACCATCGTCATCGAGGACACCTCGGACGATGGCACGCACCGGGCCTCGTCGACACGCATCCGCGAGCTGCTCGAGCAGGGGGATGTGCGCGGCGCCGCGGCGGCGCTCGACCGCAACCACCGCGTGCGCGGCGTGGTCGTGCACGGCGCAAAGCGCGGGCGCGAGCTTGGCTTCCCGACAGCGAACCTCGGCCCTGAAACGCTCGAGGGGTACGTGCCCGCTGACGGCGTCTACGCAGGTTGGTTGCACGTCGATGGAGAGCGGCTACCGGCCGCTATCTCGATCGGCAACAATCCGACCTTCGAGGGTGTTCCGCAGAAGCAGATCGAGGCGTACGTGCTCGACGCGACGCTCGACCTTTACGGCAACTCCGTCACGGTCGAGTTCGTCGACTTCATTCGCCCGATGCTGAAGTTCGACTCGCTCGAGGCGCTCATTACGAGCCTCGGCGACGACGTCGCCCGCACCCGCGAACTGCTCAGTTAACGGCGAGGCGACGACGCCCGAACAAGTGCATGATGATCTCGCCGGCGGTCGCATCGAGCGTCGGGCCGGAGCCGATTTGCCAGCGCGCATCCGTCGCCCGCAGCGAGCGCTTACTCGCGAGCTTGACTGCCTTACCGCCGAAGGGCATCTTCGTGCGTGCGAGCGCGACCGAGCCGGTGGAGCGCGGGCTTAACCGCAGCTGCAGGCCGAGTGCCTCGGTCACGTCGTAGGCGTGCACGACTGCTTCGGTGAGCTCAATGATGCCGTTGCGGTGATCGCCCGCGAGCTTGCTGCTCGCGATCTCGCGCAGCTGCTCGACGAGCACGGGCGTCGGCGCCGCGGCCTCATCGCGGGCCAGCTGGGCGACGATGCGATTGAAGTTGAACCCCTTGCGGCCGATGCTCGCGAATGCCGATCCGACCATGTCGGAGCTGTTGAGGCCGAGCCGCCAAATGAGGTGGCCGGCGACATCGCGCACGCGCCAGTCACCGCACATGCTCGGCGCCTCCCACCGTTCGTCGTCGAGGCGATCGAGCGTGTCGGCGAGGCGGTCGAGCGTGGTCGCGATGTGCGCGCTCCAGTCACCCGAGGTGCGCGAGGCCGGGCGCGAGAACGACGCGTTGGACAAGGGCTGCTCGGATGCTGAATCGGGTGTCACATTGGCAATTATGGCACCTGAGTTGTGTGGCTCCGTGAGCGCGCGGTGATTCGGGTAGAATGGTCGCGACGCCCTGCGTACCCGGATCTCTGTATGTTCCGTCGCACGGCCCACGACGTTCTGAAGTCACCCGCGAGTCGCTGGTTTTCGGCCCGCGGTTTCACCTGTTGAAGGAGGCGCATGTCGCCGAAATCGCACACGCACATGAGCACACAATCCACCCGGCGTCGCCGTTCTAAGGGCGACAACACCGGTGTGATCCCGCAACTGGCCAAGGCGGCCCGCGAGGTCGAAACTGCGGCAATGCGGGGGCGCATCTCGCCCTCGATGCGCACGAAGTTCCAGGTTGTGGGTCTCCTGGTGCGCGAGGAGCGCGCCCGGCTGAAGACCGACGCATCCGTGCCGACGGGGGAGCGCAACGAGTCGCTCAAGCGCCTCGATGGCCTCGGTGCTATTCTCGCGAAGACGGCGGCGCGCGACACGACGCTGCTCAACCTGCTCAAGGAAGACGCGCCGACGACGCCGCAGGCACGCGAGCTGCGCAAACAGATGCTCTTCGCTGGCGGCGTCGACATGGTCGTCGACGAAGAAGAAGAGACGGCACCCGAGCCGCAGACGATGCTGCTGCCCGAGGGCATTCGCGAGCGTCAGGTGATGCCACCTAGTGTTAAGGCGCGCGTGCGTTCGAACCCGTTCCTCTCGCCGGATCTCACGCAGATTCGGCCACCGAGCCACCACTACACGCGGCTCGCCAACTGGGAGCTGCTCGGCCCGCTACTCAAGGCCTTCGCGACCGGCGCCGGTGGCGGTGCCGCGTCGATGGAGCTGCCGGACCCGCCGCGCTTCGACCGCGTGTCGCCCCCGTCGCTCGAACTCATGCCGCACCAGGCGCAGCTGATCGAGGCGGTTCGTCAGGGGCAGCGTTCGGTGCTGCTCGCCGACGAGCCGGGCCTCGGCAAGACCGCCCAGGCAGTGCTGTCGGCGTCGGTGGCCGGCGCGTATCCGCTGCTCTGCGTCGTGCCGAACGTGGTCAAGACGAACTGGGCGCAGGAGGTCGCGCGGTGGACGCCAACCCGCCGCGCCACCATCATCAGCGGTGACGGCAATGACATCGACGCCTTCAGCGACGTCTTCATCGTCAACTACGAGATCCTCGACCGCCACATTGGCTGGCTGCAGCGCATCGGCCTCAAGGGCATGGTGGTCGACGAGGCGCACTTCATCAAGAACCCAACCTCGCAGCGAAGCCGGCTCGTGCTGCAGCTCGCCCGCAGCATTCGCAGCCGTGTGCCGGGCGTCGACCCGCTCATGATGGCGCTCACGGGTACCCCGCTCATCAACGACGTCGACGACTTCCGTGCAATCTGGCAGCTGCTCGGCTGGCTCGACGGCGATCGCCCCGCTCCTGTGCTGCTCGACGCGCTGGACAAGACTGGCCTCGTGCCGAGCGACGCGGGCTTCGCAGCGGCCGCCCGTCGCGCCGTCATCGACCTTGGCATCGTGCGTCGCCGCAAGGTCGACGTCGCGAAGTCGCTTCCCGCGAAGCGGGTCGTCGACATGCCGGTCGAGCTCGACACCGACGAGGGCGCGTCGATTCGACGCGCTGAGCGACTGCTCGTCGACCGCCTCCTGGCGCGCTACTCGCGGATGCTCAGCGCGGCCGACCTGCCGCAGACGACGATCGATGAAAACCGTCTTCGGATGCTCGCGCGCCAGGAGGTCGAGGAGTCGAAGGCCGCGAGCGGCGGAGACTCGATCTTCGCGATGCTGCACCGCATCGGTATCGCCAAGTCGCGCCTCGCGGCCGAGTACACGGCGCAGCTGGCCCACTCGGTTGGCAAGGTCGTGTTCTTCGCGAAGCACATTGAGGCGATGGACCGGGCCGAGGAAGTCTTCGAGGCCGAGGGTCTTCGCGCGGTGCACATCCGTGGCGACCAGACCACGGCGCAGCGCGACCGAGCCATCGACGCATTCCAGCACGACCCCGAGGTCAAGGTCATCGTGTGCTCGCTTATGGCGGCCGGCGTCGGTATCAACCTGCAGGTTGCGAGCGATGTTGTGCTGGCCGAGCTGAGCTGGACCGCTGCCGAGCAGACCCAGGCCATCGACCGCGTGCACCGCATTGGCCAGGAGATCCCCGTTACCGCGTGGCGCATCATCGCGTCGCAGACGGTGGATGCGCACGTCGCGGAGCTCATCGATGCGAAGCAAGGCCTCGCCGCGCGTGCGCTCGAGGGCACCGATACCGGCGAGGTCTCGAGCGAAGACATTCAGGTTGACGCGATCGTGAATCTGTTGCTTGAGCGGCTGCGGATCTACCAGAATGGAGTTGACGCGTAGCTCGTTTGTAAAAACGAACGTCTTTCACATTATGCTGGTAGCCGAGGCATCGGAGCCAAACGCAACGAAGGTGGATGACATTGTCAACGTCTGATCAGTTCCGCATTGAACGCGACTCGATTGGTGAAATCAAGATTCCGGCGAACGCCTACTGGGGCGTCAATACCGCGAGGGCTGTCGAGAACTTCGACATCGCGCGACGCCAAATCAGTGTGTACCCGGACTTCCTGGTCGCATTCGCTCAGGTGAAGCAGGCCGCGGCCCGCGCGAACCAGGAGATCGGCATACTTGACTCGGAGCGCGGAGGCTACATCGAGCAGGCGTGCCAGGACATCATCGATGGCAAGCTGCACGACCAGTTTGTCGTCGGCGTGATTCAGGGCGGCGCGGGTACGAGCTCGAACATGAACGCGAACGAGGTCATCGCCAACCGCGCCCTCGAACTCGCGGGCCGTGAGTTCGGCGACTACGCGTATATTTCGCCGAACGACCACGTGAACGCGTCGCAGTCGACCAACGACACTTACCCGTCGGCGGTCAAGCTCGGTCTTGTGCACTCGACCCAGAACCTCATCGCCGAGTACAAGCTCCTTCAGGATGCCATCATGAAGAAGGCGTTCGAGTTCAAGGAGGTGCTCAAGGTCGGCCGCACGCAGTTGCAGGACGCCGTGCCGATGACGCTTGGGCAGGAATTCCACGGTTTCGCCACGACGGTCGGCGAGGACATCCAGCGTCTTGAGGACGTTGGGCCGTTGCTGCTTGAGCTTAACCTCGGTGCCACCGCAATCGGCACACGCATCAACGCGCCGGCCGAATACCCGGCGGCAATCATGCGTCACCTGCGCGAGATCACTGGCTACGACGAACTCGTGACCGCGACCGACCTTATCGAAGCCACCAGCGACACGGGTGTCTTCATGTCGCTCTCGAGCGTCATGAAGCGCTGTGCCATGAAGCTGTCGAAGATCTGCAACGACCTGCGTCTGCTCTCCTCGGGCCCGCAGGCCGGTCTCGGTGAGATCAACCTGCCCGCCCGCCAGGCCGGCTCGTCGATCATGCCGGGCAAGGTGAACCCTGTTATTCCCGAGGCCGTGAGCCAGGTTGCCTTCGTCATCGCGGGCTCTGACGTCACCGTCGCGTTCGCGTCTGAGGCTGGTCAGCTGCAGCTCAATGCGTTCGAGCCCGTCATGATGCACACGCTCATGCAGAACTCGGTTTGGCTGCGCCGCGCCATGCGCACGCTGCGCGTGAACTGCATCATCGGCATCACCGCCAACAAGGAGAAGACCGAGGCGCAGGTTGCAGCTTCGGTCGGCCTCATCACCGCGCTCAACCCGGTGATCGGCTATGCCGAGGCATCGAAGATCGCGAAGAAGGCACTTGCCACCAACAGCAAGGTTGTCGACCTGGTCGTCGAGGCCGGCCTGCTCGAGCGCGAGCGCGTGATCGAGCTGCTGCACCCCGAGGCCCTCGCGGGCCGCTTCCCCGAAGCGACGTCAGTCGGCTCGCTCACCGACGACGAGATTCTCGAGCAGGAACGTCGCATCGACTCGCTCGACCCGAAGGAACTCGCCGGGCCGATGCACGAAATCGTGTAGCTCGGTTACTCGCTCAGATTGCGATCGTCGGCGTCATGCTCATCGAGCATGGCGTCGTCGTCGTTGTCGCTGAGGTCATCGAGTGCACCGTCACGGAGATCGGCCGCGGTCACGATCGTCTCGGCCTGGCGCTGACGGTTGCGCTCGTTCGCCTCGTTGAGCTCCTGTCGGAGCGACTCCGTGGTGTGCACGAGCCGCGAAGGGATCTCACGCGAGGTCTCGGTCACGCGGTTGCCCACACGGTGCAGCGCATCCACTGCCGAGTCGAGGCCCTGCTGTGCCGCTTCGGCCGTCTTTTTCGCCGCCTCGGACTCGGCAACACTCGTCGCGGCCGCCTTGATCTGCTCGTAACGGGCACGACCGGCCCGGGCTCCGACAACAAATCCAACTGCGGTTCCGAGAAGAAATATGGCTCGCTTCATGGCACTCAATCTACCTGGCGGTGAAACAACTACGCTGGGCGGATGCCAACGAACGAGGTGCCCGAGCTCGCTGAGGGAACGACCAAAGTTCCTCTTCGGCTTCCCCGTGATCGGCGGGGGCCGTTCATTTGGATGATCGTGTTGTCGATCGTCTTGACTCTCGGTCTCATCGCGGTGGGCTGGTTGCTCGTGAACTGGCAGCTCGACGCGATCGTCATGGCAATCCCGGCGCTGATTCCGCTCACGCTCGTGCTCATCGCGGTGCACTTTCTTGACCGCTGGGAGCCGGAACCCACGATCCTGCTCGTGCTTTGCTTCGTCTACGGCGCGGGGGCTTCGATCCTCGGCACCCTCACTGTCGGAAACTTCCTCCTCGAGGTGACGAACACCTACGCGAGAGACTCCGTCGGTCTCGCGGCCTGGTCGATCCTGCTCCAGGGTCCGTTCGTGGAGGAGCTCGTCAAGGGCGTAGGTGTCGCGGTGCTGCTCATCATCGCCTGGCGCGAGGTTAACGGCCCGCTCGACGGCTTTGTCTACGCGGCGGTGATTGGCGCTGGCTTCGCGTTCACCGAGAACATCGTCTACTTCGCGTCGTCAGGTTCGACCGGGCTGGAATTCGTGTGGCTGCTCGTGGTGCGGGGGATTCTCTCGCCGTTTGCGCACGTGATGTTCACGGGGGTGATCGGGCTGGCCCTGGGCTGGGCGGCACAGCAGCGAAAACCGTTGCAGTTCGCTGTCGCCGGCGTGCTGGGCCTCGTCATGGCCGTTGGTCTGCACGCGTTTTGGAACGGAGCGAGCATCTACCTACTCCCGCTCTTCGGCGTCGACGCGCAGAACCCGTTTGCCTGGATCATCTCGTACGGACTGTTCCAACTGCCGCTCTTCCTCGCCTTCGGCTGGTTGCTGATGCAACTGCAGCATCGCGACCGACAGATCATTCGCAACAGACTCGACGAGTATCGACGCGCCGGTTGGTTCACGACCGCCGAGGTCGAGATGATCACGAACTGGCAGTTGCGGCGCAAGGCGATTCAGTGGGCGCGGGCGCAGTCGACCGAGCAGGGTCGGGCCATGAAGAACTTCGTTGAGGATGCGACGAGGCTCGCCTTCGCGCGCGAGCATGCCTCGATCGACAAACGCGACCCGCATCGCCGGGCCATCGAGAAGTCGCTGCTCGCGGTCACCCGACGTGACAGAAAAGACCTGCAAGATATGGTTCGATCGAAGGCATGACTGAACTTACGAAGCCTGAAGTTGAATTCCCCGATGGTCCGGCCCCGACCGAACTCGTCATCGAAGACCTCGTCGTAGGCGAGGGGGCCGAGGCCCAGGCCGGCGGCACCGTAAACGTGCACTACCTCGGCGTCGACTACGAGTCCGGCGACGAGTTCGACTCGTCGTGGTCGCGTGGCCAGTCTGTGGAGTTCCCGCTTGCCATGCTGGTCAAGGGCTGGCAGCTCGGCATTCCGGGCATGAAGGTGGGCGGCCGTCGCAAGCTCACCGTGCCGCCGGCCCTGGCCTACGGTGATGCCGGTCAGGGCCACCCGTTGTCGGGCCGCACCCTGATCTTCATCATTGACCTGCTCGGCGCCAAGTAGCGTCGTACCGTGCTAGCATTCTGAGGTTGCCGTGAAATCGGCCGCGGACAAAGAGAGTCGCGGGATTCCTTCCCTCGACGCCGCGCAGCGAACGAAAGGGGCTCACCGCCAATGGCGCTGAACGCAGAAAAGAAGCAGTCGATTATCGCCGAGTACGCCACCCACGAGGGTGACACCGGAAGCCCCGAGGTGCAGGTTGCGCTCCTGAGCGCCCGCATCAACGAGCTCACCGAGCACCTCAAAGAGCACAAGCACGACTACCACTCGCGTCGTGGCCTCCTCCTCCTGGTTGGTCAGCGTCGTCGTCTGCTGAAGTACCTCACCGACGTCGACATTGCACGCTACCGTGCGCTCATCGAGCGCCTGGGCCTGCGCCGCTAGGTTCAGGAACCCAAGCATCGTGCTAAGGCTATGCCCCACGTCTTCGACGTGGGGCATAGCTGTCTCAGTACCTATCGCAGCAACGGCACCGCACCAGGGGAGTAGCTATGTCCGACACCGATAAGGCAACAAAGGCGGACGACGCGAGTACCTACCGCCTCAATCGTGCCGGCGTGCCCGACACCACACCCGAGGTCGATGAGCTGGCCGAGTTGGCCGGTCGTCAGCCCGGCAACATCGACGCGTGGAAGCAGGGCTACCCGTACAGCCGCAAACTCACGCGCGCCGTGTACGAGCGCCAGAAGCGCCTCTTGCAGATCGAACTCCTCAAGCTGCAGACGTGGGTCAAGGAGTCGGGCACGAAGCTGGTCATCATCTTCGAGGGCCGCGATGCTGCGGGGAAAGGCGGCGCCATCAAGCGCTTTATGGAGCACCTGAACCCACGAGGTGCCCGCACCGTCGCGCTCGAGAAACCGACCGAGAAAGAATCCACGCAGTGGTATTTCCAGCGCTATGTCGAGCACCTGCCCTCGGCCGGCGAGATCGTGCTGTTCGACCGCTCCTGGTACAACCGGGCCGGGGTTGAGCGCGTCATGGGGTACTGCACGCCGACGCAGTACTTGGAGTTCACGCGTTCCGCGCCCGAGTTCGAGCGGATGCTCGTGAACTCCGGCATTCACGTCATCAAGTTCTGGTTCTCCGTGGGGCGAGCCG
The DNA here is from genome assembly GCF_900626105.1 of Gulosibacter massiliensis. Lineage (NCBI taxonomy): Bacteria > Bacillati > Actinomycetota > Actinomycetes > Micrococcales > Microbacteriaceae > Gulosibacter > Gulosibacter massiliensis. Next base: position 394,921 of record NZ_UYZX01000001.1, on the reverse strand, counting down.
AGCAGCTCGCGCGCTTTGCTGCCCGCCGCGACGACCCGGTACGCCAGTGGAAGCTCTCGCCGACCGACCTCGCATCGCTCGATAAGTGGGACGAATACACGGCCGCAAAGGAGGCGATGTTCTTCTACACCGACACCGCCGAGTCGCCGTGGACCGTCGTGAAGTCGAACGATAAGAAGCGAGCGCGGCTCGAGGCGATGCGCTACGTGTTGAACGAGTTCGACTACCCGAACAAGGACAAAGCCGTTGCAGTCGCGCCTGACCCGAAAATCGTTGGTTCTCCGCGCGTGATCTATGACGATGGCGAGCGCCCCGAGGAGTTTCCCGTCGTGTGACGGAATGCGTCGAAGCGAATCGGCGACAGTTGCTGCCCGTAGCTAGGGTTACGGGCAGCAACGACCGTTTTCCAGGAGCATCATGACTGAGTTTTCGAGCCTCACTCGCGCCACCCGTGCGGGCATTGAGACCGACACCGCGCAGGGCGCGGTTGTCCCACCGCTGTACCTTTCTTCGAACTACACCTTCGCGAAGTTCGGCGAGCCGCGACGGTTCGACTACACCCGCTCCGGAAATCCCACGCGTGCCATCCTCGGCGAGGCAATCGCCGAGCTCGAGGGAGGCGCTGGGGCGACGATCGTGGCGACCGGCATGGGCGCAGTTACGCTCGTGACCGTGGCGCTGCTGCAGCCGGGCGACGTTGTTGCTTACCCCCACGACTGTTATGGCGGCACCTGGCGCCTGTTCGAGCAACTCGGCTCGAAGGGGCTTTACCGCTTCGAGCCCGTTGACTTCACCGACGTCGAAGCGGCCAAGGCTCGCATCGCGCAGCTCTCGCCGAAGCTCGTCTGGCTCGAGACTCCCTCGAACCCGCTGCTGCGCGTGACTGACGTCGAGGCCATCTCGGCGGCCGCTCACGAATCGGGTGCGCTCGTTGCAGTTGACAACACCTTCCTCACGCCGCTCGCGCAGAAGCCCTTTGCACTCGGCGCCGACGTGGTTGTGCACTCCGTCACGAAGTACCTGAACGGCCACTCCGACGTGGTGCAGGGCGCGGTCATCGGTCGCACCCCCGAGCTTGCGGAACGCTTCGATTGGTGGGGCAATGTGCTCGGCGTCACGGCCAGCCCGGCCGACTCGTACCTCGTAATTCGCGGCCTGCGCACGCTCGAGGTGCGGTTCGCACGGCACCAAGAAAACACGATCGCCGTCGTCGACGCGATTAGGGACCACCCCGCGGTGCAGCAGCTCAACTTCCCGGGTCTTGCCGAGCACCCGGGCCACGAGCTTGCGAAGCGTCAGCAGTCGGGTTTCGGTGCGATGTTCTCGATCGACCTCGTCGGCGGCGAGGACGCGGCACGCCGCTTCGTCGAGGCGGTCGAGCTCTTCTCGCTCGCGGAGTCGCTCGGCGGCACCGAGTCGCTCGTCGCACATCCCGCGACCATGACCCACGCGTCGATGACGCCCGAGGCGCAGGATGCCGCCGGCATCACGCCCGGCCTGCTGCGGTTCTCGATCGGCATCGAGCCGGTCGAAGACCTCATCGTCGACCTCAAGGCCGCCCTCGACGCCGCGCTCTAGTCTTCCTCAGCCCCGAACGCCACCCCACCCGTCCGCCAAGCGTGATGGTGGGGTGGCGTTCGGGGTTTCCAGACCGCTCGCTGCTAGGATCAGGGGGTTCGTACTAATTCGCACGCGGCTCAGCATTGCTGATTGTCGGTGGTGGCGAGCCGGACTCGTCTGAAACGCGACGCCGGAGCGCAATTACTGATGGTCAGCCGAGGGAGCCTCGACAGGTGTTGTGTGCGTGCGAGCGACACTAAGGAGGAGACCTTTGGAGGGTCCCGAAATCAAGTTCGCCGAAACCGTTATTGACAACGGTAAGTTCGGCACCCGCACCGTCCGCTTCGAAACGGGTCGTCTCGCGCAGCAGTCGCAGGGTTCGGCAGTCGCCTACCTCGACGACGAAACCATGCTGCTCAGCGCGACGAGCATCTCGAAGCACCCGAAGGAGCGCTTTGACTTCTTCCCCCTGACGGTTGACGTTGAGGAGCGCTCGTACGCCAAGGGCGCCATCCCTGGCTCGTTCTTCCGCCGCGAGGGCCGCCCCTCGACCGACGCGATCCTCGCGTGCCGCCTCATCGACCGCCCGATGCGCCCGTCGTTCGTCGACGGCCTCCGCAACGAGGTGCAGATCGTCGTGACCGTGCTCTCGATCGCCCCCGACGAGACCTACGACGTGCTTGCCGTCAACGCGGCATCCATGTCATCGCAGATCTCTGGCGTGCCGTTCTCGGGCCCCATCGGTGCCGTGCGCATCGTGCTCATCGACGGCCAGTGGGTCGCGTTCCCGAAGTACTCGCAGCAGGAGCAGGCTGTCTTCGAGCTGACCGTTGCCGGTCGCCTCGTGACGAACGCCGACGGCAGCGAAGACATCGCGGTGATGATGGTTGAGGCGCAGGCACCCGACAACGCGTGGGAGCTTATCCAGAACGGCGCCCAGAAGCCAGACGAGGCCGTCGTTGCTGGCGGTCTCGAGGCCTCGAAGCCCTTCATCACCCAGCTCATCAAGGCGCAGCAGTCGGTTGCCGACCAGGTGAACAAGGAAATCAAGGAATACCCGGTATTCCCGGCCTACACCGAGCCCGTTCGCGCGCTCGTCGAGGCCGAGGCGAAGGACGAGCTCGGCAAGGTCTACCAGATCGCCGACAAGATCGAGCGCCAGAATGCTGACGACGCCCTCAAGGCGCGCGTGACCGAGGCCGTTGCGGCCAAGGTCGAGGCTGGCGAGCTCGAGGACTCGGCTCTGGGCCAGGTCTCGGCTGCGTACAAGTCGGTCACGAAGGACGTCGTTCGCGGCCGCATCCTCAGCGACGGTCAGCGTATCGATGGCCGCGGAGTTGCCGACATCCGCCAGCTCGACGCTGAGGTCGAGGTTGTGCCCCGCGTGCACGGCTCGGCCATCTTCCAGCGCGGCGAGACGCAGATTCTCGGCGTCACAACGCTGAACATGCTCAAGATGGAGCAGCAGATCGACTCGCTCAGCCCCGTTCAGTCGAAGCGCTACATGCACCACTACAACTTCCCGCCCTACTCGACCGGTGAGACCGGCCGTGTTGGCTCGCCGAAGCGTCGCGAGATCGGTCACGGCAATCTGGCCGAGAAGGCGCTGCTTGCAGTGCTGCCCACCCGCGAGGAGTTCCCCTACGCGATCCGTCAGGTCTCGGAGGCCCTCGGCTCGAACGGCTCGACCTCGATGGGTTCGGTCTGCGCCTCCACGCTCTCGCTGCTCAACGCCGGTGTGCCCCTGCGCGCGCCCGTCGCGGGTATCGCCATGGGCCTCGTGTCGGCTGAGGTCGACGGCGAGATGAAGTACCAGGCACTCACCGACATCCTCGGTGCCGAGGACGCGCTCGGCGACATGGACTTCAAGGTCGCCGGTACCTCGGAGTTCGTTACCGCTCTGCAGCTCGACACCAAGCTCGACGGCATCCCCTCGGAGGTGCTCGACGCCGCGCTCCAGCAGGCGCACGACGCTCGCATCAAGATCCTCAACGAGGCGATCACTGCTGTGATCTCGGAGCCCGACGAGATGGCGGCCACCGCACCGCGCATCATCTCGGTGAAGATCCCCGTTGACAAGATCGGTGAGGTCATCGGCCCCAAGGGCAAGGTCATCAACCAGATCCAGGAAGACACCGGCGCCGACATCTCGATCGAGGACGACGGCACCGTGTTCATCGGCGCGACCGACGGCCCCTCGGCCGAGGCTGCCCGTGCACAGGTCAACGCGATCGCGAACCCGCAGGTTCCCGAGGTCGGCGAACAGTACCTCGGTACCGTCGTCAAGCTTGCGAGCTTCGGTGCGTTCGTGTCGCTCCTGCCTGGCAAGGACGGCCTGCTGCACATCTCGGAGGTGCGCAAGCTCGTTGGTGGCAAGCGCGTCGAGAACGTCGAAGACGTGGTCTCGGTTGGTCAGAAGCTGCTCGTGAAGATCACGAAGGTGGACGACCGTGGCAAGCTCTCACTCGAGCCCGTGCTCGAGGAGGGCGAAGGCGCCGACGAGACCGAGGTCGAGTCGACCGACGCCGAGTAGCCACACCTGGCTGAGTAAAGCGGCCCGTGCAGCGCACGCGCCGCTTTACTCTATTCGGCTACACTCAAGCCGATATGTCTGCACCGATTTTGCTGCCACTGAACACGACTCACCTCGATGAAGAGGTCGCCGGAGCAGCCAGGCTTCAGCGCACGGTGCTGCCGAGCGGGGTGCGCCTGATCACCGAGGATGTGCCCGGCGCGGCATCCGTCTCGATCGGCTGCTACGTGCCCCTCGGCTCGCGCGACGAGCGCGATCGCGAGTACGGCTCGAGCCACTTCCTCGAACACCTGCTGTTCAAGGGCACGCCGAGCCGAGACGCCCGCACCATCGCGCTCGAGTTCGAGCGCGTCGGTGGCGACTTCAACGCGGCGACATCGCGCGAGCAAACCGTCTACCACGCACGGGTGCGCGCGGAAGATCTCGGCATGGCCATCGACGTGCTGAGCGATATGCTCACCGGTTCACTGCTCGACAACGACGAGTTTGAGCTCGAGCGTGGTGTGATTCTCGAAGAGATCGCGATGAGTGCCGACGACCCGGATGACGTGCTCTGGGAGCGCTTCTACGCGAACTTCTTCGGCAACCATGAACTGGCCCGGCCAATCGCGGGCACGCCCGAGAGCATCGGGGCGGCAACGCGCGACGAAGTCTGGGACTTCTACCACCGCAACTATCGGCCCGACACGCTCGTCGTGGCCATCGCTGGCCGCGTCGACCACGACGCCGCGTTGCATCGCCTCGAGGCAGGCCTTCGCAACGGGGGCTGGGACCTCGACCTGACCGCCGCGCCCGTCGCTCGCCGCACCGCTGAATCGCCCGTCGAGGTGACGCGTCATCACGCCCTCGAAAGCATCGAGCGACCGCTCGAGCAGACGAATCTGATCCTCGCTACACCGGGGCTCGTCTCGGGTGACGACCGTCGGCACGCTTTCGGGCTGCTCCACCACATCCTCGGTGGCGGGATGTCGTCGCGGCTCTTCCACGAGGTGCGGGAAAGGCGCGGGCTCGTGTACTCCGTCTTCTCCTTTGCCGCCAGTCACGCCGATGTTGGCGTGACCGGGGTGAACGCTGCCTGCCTGCCCGAGAAGGCCGCCGAGGCGGTGCGCGTGATTCGGGATGAGCTCGACCGCGTGGCGCAAGACGGTGTGACCGAGAGCGAGTTGGCCGACGCGAAGACCTCAGCCGCGGGTGGGGGTGCCCTGGCACTTGAGTCCATGCACTCGCGCATGAACCGCCTCGCCCGCGCCGAACTCGCGCTGGGGGAGTTCCTCGATCTCGACGCCTCCGTTGCGCGACTCGCCGAGGTCACGCGCGAGCAGGTGCGGGAGGTTGCGGGCATGCTGCAGGGAGATATGACGGTCGAAACGATCGGGCCCGTAACCGACGAGGCTCGGGCCGAGTTGGAGGCACTCGCATGAGTCATTTCCTCTACCTGGTGCGGCACGGGGAGGTGCGTGATGCCGAATTCGGCATCACCGACGGCCCGCTCTCGGAGCGCGGCCGGCAACAGGCGCACGCGCTCGGTAAGCGCCTCGCCGATGTGCCGTTCGACCAGGCGTTCACCTCGCCGCTCGACCGCGCACTCGAAACCTCGAGCATCCTCAGCAACTACGTGCAGGGGCCGCCGGTTGAGCAGACCAACCTGCTGTTCGACTGCATCCCGTCTTCTTCGAAAGATGCCCCCGACGGCTACGACGCGTTCTTCTCCGGGGTCGACGAGGAAGACATCGAGGCCGGCCAGGCGCAGATGCAAGACGCCGTCTCGGCCTTCATGACCCGGCCGCGCGAAGACGTCCACACACTGCTCGTCACCCACAACTTCGTTATCGGCTACCTCGTCGCGCACGCGCTTGGCATGCCCGAGTGGCGCTGGCTGACGCTCGGTAGTGGCAACACTGCCCTCACCGTGCTGCGACTGCGCTCTACGCGCCCCAGCGAGCTCACCCTTTTCGGGTCGACGGCACACCTGCCGCGCGACATGCGCACCGGTATGACGTGGACACCAGCTATCTAACTACCCCAGGAGCACCTTGCACATGACTGTTTCCGTCGCCATCAGCGGAGCCACCGGCCGCATGGGCACGCTGATTCGAGGCATCGTCGATGACCTCGACGGCTTCGAGGTGCACGCCGCCCTCGACTCGTCCTCGTCGCTCGACGAAATGCTCGGTGCCGACGTGCTCATTGATGTGACGCACTACGACGCCTCCGAGCGCGCCACACGGTTTGCGCTTGAGCACGGGCTCAACGTCATCATCGGCACGAGCGGCTGGGGCAAGGATCGGGTCACCGAACTTGAGTCGAGCATTCCGGCTGAACGGGGTGTGCTCGTTGTGCCGAACTTCTCGGTGGGTTCGGTGCTCTCGACGCACCTCGCATCGATCGCGGGCAAGTTCTACGACTCGATCGAGATCCTCGAGGCGCACCACGACCGCAAGGTCGACTCGCCTTCGGGCACCGCGGTGCGCACCGCCGAAGCGATCGCGCTGGCACGCGGTGCCGAGGTCTCGTCGCCGAACACCGATCAGCGCGCGCGGGGCGAGGTCGTCGCGGGCATTCCCATCCACGCCCTGCGACTGCGCGGCGTCGTCGCTGATCAGCAGGTGATCTTCGGTGGTGAGGGCGAACTCGTAAACATCCGTCACGAGACGGTGAGCAATCGCGCCTACGTGCACGGCATCACCCTGGCTCTGCAGCAAGCCCCGACGCTTCGCGGCCTCACAGTGGGGCTCGACGCCCTCCTCGGGCTGGGGAGCTAACCCGTGCGGAAGCTCAGCGGGGCGCAGATTGGCGTCTATGTGCTGCTCGCGCTCATGGCGATCTACTTGGTTGCCATCGCAGGAATCGTGTGGGGGCTCGTCACGAGTGGCGAGGTCATCGGTATCGTCATGGGTTTTGCGCTCATCGTGTTTCCGGTCGTCGGCGTGCTGTTCGTCATCCGCGACCTCCGCTTCGTCCTGCAGTCGAACCGGCTCATCGAGCGCATGGCCGAGTCCGGCGAACTACCGGAGGACAACCTGCCGCGTCAAAACAGCGGACGCCCCGATCGTGCCGCAGCCGACGCCGAGTTCGAGTCGTGGAAGGACCGCGTCGAGGCGAACCCGGGCGACTGGCGAAACTGGGTGCTGCTCGGCCTTGCGTACCGGGCATCTGGCGACACGCCGCGAGCTCGCCAGGCGCTTCGTCGCGCGATCGCGCTCGAGCGCGGGGTCTAACTGCGCACTCGCCGGCTCAAGCCGTTTGAGTCGAGTCTGGGCCGCCTGCGACGCGGTTAGGATTGAACGTGTGAGTGGTGACATCGAATTCCGCAGCGACGTAACCGTCGAACTCGTCCGGGCCCAGGCCACCGACCGCGATGTGCTCTTCGCGGCCCGCGTTTCGACCGTGGGCGAGCAGAGCCTCGACTCCGCGACCGGCGACACCGCCGAGCTCGCAAAGCGCGACCGCGGTCTGATCAACTACCTGATGCGCGACCGTCACGGCACCCCGTTCGAGCACAACTCGCTCACGTTTTACGTGCAGGCGCCGCTCTTCGTTTTCCGTGAATTCCAGCGCCACCGCATGGCGAGCTACAACGAAGAGTCGGGCCGCTACCGCGAGCTGCGACCGGTGTTCTACGTACCGGACGCCGAGCGCAACCTCCGCCAGGAGGGTCGTCCCGGCAAGTACGAGTTCTTCCCCGGCAGCGCCGAACAGGTCGAGCTCGTGCAATCCGAGGTGCGCGGCCAGTCCGAGGCCGCTTACGCGAGCTACCAGCGGATGCTCGACGCCGGCGTCGCTCGCGAGGTCGCGCGCACCGTGCTCCCGCTGAATATCTACTCGTCGATGTACGTGACGATGAACGCCCGCTCGCTCATGAACTTCCTCTCGCTGCGGCGCAAGGCCGAGGGCTCGACGTTCCCGTCATTCCCGCAGCGCGAGATTGAGATGTGCGCCGAGAAAATGGAAGACCTCTGGTCGCAGCACATGCCCGTGACCGCCGAGGTGTTCCAGGCGAACGGTCGCGTTGCCCCCTAGCGCGCTGCCCGACGGCGCCCCGGTGCCGCAGGACGGCTCGCTGCCCGGGTCCGTCACGGAGGGCCTCGCGGGTCGGCAATTCGGGGCGTACGTGCACATCCCGTTTTGTCGCGTTCGCTGCGGCTATTGCGACTTCAACACCTACACAGCGACCGAGCTGCGGGGCGTGAGCCAGGCAAGCTACGCGGATGCGGTGGCGCAAGAGATCGCGCTCGCTCGGGCCGTGCTCGACCAGGTCGGGCATCGTGAGCCGCTCAGCACCGTGTTCTTTGGCGGCGGCACGCCGACGCTGCTACCTGCCGCCGACCTGGTGCGCACGCTCGGTTCGCTCCGCGACACCTTCGGCATCGTCGAGGGCGCCGAGGTTACGACCGAGGCGAATCCCGACTCGGTCGACGCCCACTATCTCTCGGCCCTGCGTGAGGGCGGCTTTACCCGCGTGAGTTTCGGGATGCAGTCGGCGGTGCCGCACGTGCTGCGCACGCTCGACCGTACGCACGACCCGCTCCGCGTGCCAGGGGTCGTCGCCGCGGCGAAGGCGGTCGACCTCGAAGCCTCCGTCGACCTGATCTACGGCACGCCGGGGGAGTCGCTCGACGACTGGCGTCGCTCGGTCGATGCCGCGCTCGAACTTCAACCGTCGCATATCTCGGCGTACGCGCTCATCGTTGAACCTGGCACGGCCCTCGCTCGGCAGATCCGTCGAGGCGAGGTCGCCGAGGTTGACGACGACCTGCAGGCCGAGATGTACGAGTATGCCGATGCCGCGTTCGCCGCGGCCGGCTTCCAGTGGTACGAGATTTCAAACTGGTCGCTCGATGGCGCGCATCCGTCGCGGCACAACCTCGCCTACTGGCACGACACCGACTGGTGGGGCTTCGGGCCGGGCGCCCACAGCCACGTCAACGGCACACGATTCTGGAACGTGAAGCACCCCGCGGCATACGCGCGGCGACTCGCGGAGGGCACTTCACCCGCCGCGGCTCGTGAGGTGCTCGACGACGAGCAGCGCTACGCCGAGCGCGTACTGCTGCGCTCGCGCCTGGTTGAGGGTTTGCCGCTCGAGGAGCTGCGGGATCGCCGCGCCGTCGCGGAACTCATCGCCGATGGCCTCATCGAGGGTGCCGACGCAATTCGCGGCACGCTGCGACTTACCGTTCGCGGTCGGCTGCTTGCCGACGTGGTTGCCCGAGCGCTCGCCTAAGCCGAAGTAAACTGGTCGCCATGGTGAGCGAACGCAGTCTAGAGGTGTTGCGCGCCATCATCGGCGACTATGTCGCCACGCACGAGCCTGTGGGGTCGAAGCGGTTGGTGGAGCGCTATCAATTTGGCGTGTCTGCGGCGACAATCCGCAACGATATGGCCGTCCTCGAGGAGGCCGAGCTCATCGCAGCGCCGCACACTTCGTCGGGGCGTGTGCCCACCGACAAGGGCTACCGCGTCTTCGTCGATCAGCTCGCCGACGTACGCCCGCTCACCACGGCGCAGCGGCGGGCCATCGAGCAGTTCATGGAGGGTTCGCTCGAGCCCGAGGAACTGCTCACCCGCTCGGTGCGCACGCTCGCGCAGCTCACCGGCACCGTGGCCATCGGCCACCTTCCCTCGCTCCTCGACGCGCACATCCATCGCATCGAGCTCGTCTCGCTGTCGGTGCGCCGCGTGCTGGTGGTGCTCATCACCGACACAGGCCGTGTCGAACAGCGCATCGTCGATCTCGAACGCGACACCGGCGACGAGGAATTTCTCGCGCTGCGCGACCTCGTCAATGAACGGCTCGTTGGCAAGCGGCTCGAAGACGCCGCGGCCGAGCTGCGCGAGCTGCATGACGGCGATGACTTCGGCGGTGTCGCCGACCGGGTGCTGCAATCGCTCGTGCAGCAGGTGTTCGCGAACCGCGACGACAAGCTGATCATCGCCGGCGCCGCCAACCTCGCACTGACGGAGCACGACTTCTCGTCGATCTTCCCCGTGCTCGAGGCGATCGAAGAGCAGGTAGTCTTGCTGCGACTCGTCGGGGAACTCGATCTCGACGAACGCGGCGTTGCAGTGTCGATCGGTCACGAGAACCTCAACTCGGCGCTTGAGGAGACGAGCATCCTCGCTACCGGCTATACCCCCGACGGTGAGGCCCGAGTGGGTATCCTCGGTCCGACGCGTATGGACTATCAGCGCAACATCGCCGCCGTTCGGGCGGTCGCGCGATACCTCTCGCGCAGCTTCGACACTCCGAGCTGACTACGGCTCCAACCACTTCATTTCATCCACTCAGGAGGCAGAGGTCTTGGCAGACCACTACGAGACACTCGGTGTGAGCCGCGAGGCAAGCCCAGAAGAGATCAAGAAGGCGTATCGCAAGCTGGCCCGTCAGCTGCACCCCGACGTCAACCCGTCGCCCGAGGCGGCCGAGAAGTTCAAGGACGTCACCGCTGCCTACGACACCCTCTCTGACCCGCAACGGCGGCAGCAGTACGACCTCGGCGATGCCGGCGGAGCTGGCGGCGGATTCGGATTCGGCGACATCTTCGACGCGTTCTTTGGTGGCCAGGGCTCGCGCCGCGGCCCGCGTTCGCGTGCCCAGCGGGGGCAGGATGCGCTCGTGCGCGTCGACCTCGACCTCGCCGATGTGATCTTTGGCACGCATCGCGACATCGAGATCGCGACCGCGGTGCGCTGCGAGACCTGCGAGGGCAGCTGCTGCGCGCCAGGCACGAGCCCGACCACGTGCTCGACCTGTGGTGGCGCGGGTGAGGTCACCCGCCAGGTGCGCTCAGTGCTCGGCCCGGTCGTCACCTCGAGCCCCTGCGGCGTCTGCCAGGGCTACGGCACCGTCATCGAGCACCCCTGCGACACGTGCCACGGCCAGGGCCGCGTGCGCGCGCAGGTCACCCTGCCCGTTGACATTCCCGCGGGCGTCGACACGGGCCTGCGCCTGCACCTTCCAGGTCAGGGCGAGGCGGGTGCCGCGGGCGGCGCCTATGGCGACATCTACCTCGAGATCCGCGTGCGCGAAGACGACACCTTCACGCGTGACGGAGACAACCTGCTCGCGGCCGTCGAGGTCTCGATGGTCGACGCGGTTTTCGGTACCTCGGCCACGTTGCCCGGCGTGGATGGCGACATCGAGCTCGAGATCCCGGCCGGCGCACAGTCTGGCGACGTGCTCACAGTGCGCGGTCGCGGTGTGACCCGCCTGCGCAGCCCCATGCGCGGCGACCTCGACGTGACCCTGCAGGTGCGCACGCCGACGAAACTCGATCACAAGCAGAAGGATCTGCTCAAGCAGTTTGCGGCCCGCGACAAGCACCCCCAGGCTCCCGGCCTGATCAAGGACCAGCCCGGACTGTTCTCGAAGCTGCGCGGGAAGTTCGGCCGCTAGTGGCACACGCCTACTTCGCCGCCGGTCTTGCCGCGGTTCGCTCCGGCGAACTGATCACGGTGAGCGGCGGCGAGGCGCGCCACGCCGTGGGCGTCGCGCGCCTGCGCGTCGGGGAACAACTCACCCTGCTCGACGGCGAGGGTGGCAGCGTCATCGCCGAGGCGAGCGAAGTCGGCGCAGCAGAGTTCACCGCGCGAGCGCTCGCCGACGCGACGGTCGAGCCTGCGCCGAGCCCCCGGATCCTGCTCGTTCAGGCCCTCGCGAAGGGCGGCCGTGACGAGATGGCGCTGCAGGCCTCGGTCGAGCTTGGCATTGACGGGGTGATTCCCTGGCAGGCGCAGCGCTCGGTGTCGACGTGGCGGGGCGACAAGGTCGTGAAGCAGCACGAGCGGTGGCAGACGATCGCTCGGGAGGCGAGCAAGCAGGCGGTGCGGGCGCGAGTGCCGCGGGTGGATGCGCCGGTCACCACGAAACAGCTCGCGCAACTCTCGGGCACACTTCGGCTCGTGGTGCTCGACCCGATCGCCACTGCGCCATTGAGCGAGCTCGAGCCGGATGCGCGGGATCTCGCGCTGGTGGTGGGCCCCGAGGGCGGCATCGACGAACGTGAGTTCGGGCTGCTCACCGAGGCGGGCGCTGAGCGCCGACGGCTCGGTGCAAATGTGTTGCGCACCTCGACCGCGGGCCCAGCGGCACTTGCGGCGATGTTCACCAAGCTCGGGCGCTGGTAGGCGACTAGACTCACCCGCATGGCCGAGAGCATTTTCACCCGGATCATCAATCGCGAGATTCCCGCCGAGATCGTTGCTGAAGACGATCGCGTCATCGCGTTCACCGACATTCACCCCAAGGCACCGGTGCATCTGCTCGTCGTGCCGAAGGACCCGCAGTATCGTGACGTGACCGAGCTCGCTGCGGGCGACCCCGAGTTGCTCGCGCACGTCGTCGCGACGGCCAAGCGCCTCGCGGGCGATCACAGCGACGGCGATTTCCGTCTCGTGTTCAACACCGGTGCGAACGCCGGTCAGACGGTATTCCACGTACACGCGCACGTCCTTGCGGGCGGGCTGGAGGAAGGCTCACTTGGAGCAGACTGAACGAACAGTCGTAATTGAGGGTGCTTCGATGCTGCACCTGCTCGGGCCGGGCGATCGCCTCCTGAGCACGATCGAAGCCGAGCATCCGAGCGTCACGGTGCTCGTGCGAGGCAATGAGGTGCATCTGCGGGGCGATGTCGACGACGTCGAGCTCGCTGAGCGGCTCGTGCGCGAGATGGCGTCGCTCGCAAGGTCGGGCGCCATGCTCGCGCCCGACGAGATCGCGCGCTCGAAGCAGCTGCTTTCGAATGGCGAGGGTCCATCGCCGACCCAGGTGTTTGGCGAGGCTATCGTCAACGCCCGCGGTCGCGCCGTGCGGGCGAAAACGCTCGGACAGAAGCGGTACGTCGACGCCATCGACGTCAACACGGTCACCTTCGGCATCGGCCCCGCCGGTACCGGCAAGACCTACCTCGCCATGGCGAAGGCCGTGCAGGCGCTCCAGCGCAACGAGATCAACAAGATCGTGCTCACGCGCCCCGCCGTCGAAGCGGGGGAGCGCCTCGGCTTCCTGCCGGGCACCCTCAACGACAAGATCGACCCCTACCTGCGGCCACTCTTCGACGCCCTGGGCGACATGCTCGACCCAGACCTCGTCGTCAAGCTCATGAGCCAGAACGTGGTCGAGGTGGCACCCCTCGCGTACATGCGCGGCCGCACCCTGAACGACGCGTACGTGATCCTCGACGAGGCGCAGAACACGACGCAGGAGCAGATGAAGATGTTCCTCACGCGCCTCGGCTTCGGCTCGAAGCTCGTCGTGACGGGCGACGTCACCCAGGTCGATCTTCCCGGCGGCAACTCCGGTCTCCGGCACGCGTCGCGGGTGCTCCGCGACATCCCCGACATTCACTTTGCCGAGCTCACGAGCGACGACGTCGTTCGCCACAGCCTCGTCGCAAAGATCGTCGACGCCTATGACGAGTACACGAGCCGCCAGGAGCACAGCCGATGAGTATTGAAATCAACAACGAGTCGGGCGCCGAGGTCGACGAGTCGTCGGTGCTCGGCCTGGCGACGTTCGCGCTCGACTACCTGCACGTGCATCCGGACGCCGAACTCAGCATCGTATTTGCCGATGTCGGGGTCATGGAAGAGCTCCACGTGCAGTGGATGGACGAGCCGGGTCCGACCGACGTGCTCAGCTTTCCCATGGACGAGCTACGCCCCGGCTCGATCGAGCGGCAGACGCCTCCCGGTTTGCTCGGTGACATCGTCGTCTGCCCCGAGGTCGCGGCCGCTCAAGCCGTCACCAACCGGCACTCGACGATGGACGAGATTCGCTTTCTCGTGGCCCACGGCATCCTGCACCTGCTCGGTTTCGACCACGCCGAGCCCGAGGAACACAAGCGGATGTTCGGGCTGCAAGACGAGATCCTCGCGGGGTTCGCGGCGCAAGAGCGCAAGAAGCAGCGGGGTCGTAAGTAAGTGAGCGGACCGCTCGTGGTCCTCATCACCATTCTCCTCATCGTTGGCGCGGCACTGCTCGCCGCCGTCGAGTCGGCCATTGCGGTGCTTTCCCGCGCCGACGTGGTGGATGAGGCCGAGGCGGCGAACTCTCCCGACACGCTGCGTCGCATCGGCGACAACATGTCCGGGCACCGTGAGGCCGTCGGCTTCGCGCGCATCGGCGCCGAGACCCTCGCGACGGTGCTCATTTCGGTCTGGTTTGCCACCTTCGTGGCCGGACCGTGGCTCGCGTTTCTGTTCGCCTCGCTGCTCATGCTCGCGGTGCACGTGCTGTTTACGGGGTCGACGCCCCGCACGATCGGCCGAACACACCCCCGCGACACGCTGCGGATGCTCGGCTGGCTCGCGCGCGGCTGCCGCGTCGTGTTCGGGCCCATCAGCGATCTGCTCGGCACGCTTGGCGACATCGTGACCCCCTCGCAAAAGCATCGACACGCGACCGTCTCGAGCGAGGAGCAACTCCTCTCGATGGTCGACGCCGCCACCGAGCAGGAGGTGCTTGACGAGGATGACCGCGAGCTCATCCATTCGGTGTTCGATTTTTCGGACCGTCTCGTCCGCGAAGTGATGGTTGCGCGCACCGACATGCTTACGGTCGACGCTGACGACACGGTGCACGACGGCCTGCGGTCACTGCTCGAGGTCGGCATCTCGCGCGCGCCGATCGTCGGCCGTGACAGCGACGACATCCGCGGCATCGCGTATCAGAAAGACCTCGCCCGGCACCTGCTCGAACACCCCGAGTCGACGCTGCGGGTCGCCTCGTTGGCACGGCCCCCGGTGTTCGTGCCCGAGTCCCTCGCCGCCGACACGCTGCTGCGCCGGATGCAACGCGACTCGACGCACTTCGCGATGGTCGTGGACGAGTACGGCGGCATCGCTGGGCTCGTGACCCTCGAGGACCTCATCGAGGAACTCGTCGGCGAGATCAGCGACGAGTTTGACCGCGGCGGTGACGAGTACGAGCGACTCGAGGACGGTACGCTCGTAGTCTCGTCGCGCATGAACATTACCGATCTCGGGGAGCTCCTCGACATCGACCTTGAACACGAAGACGTGGACTCGGTGGGCGGCCTGCTCACCACGGCGCTCGGCAGGATTCCACAGCTCGGCGACCACGCCGAGATCGGGGGACTCGCGCTCCTCGCCGACCGCGTCGGGCGTCGCCACCGCGTCACGCGCATCCAGGTGCGAGTGCTCGCACCGCACTCTACGAACGAAAAAGAGGAAGCAGCATGAGCGAGTACCGCGCCGGATTCGTCACCTTCATCGGGCGCCCGAACGTGGGCAAATCGACCCTGACCAACGCGCTCGTGGGCGAGAAGATCGTCATCACCTCGTCGAAGCCGCAGACCACGCGCCGCGCGGTGCGGGGAGTCGTGCACCGCGACCACGGCCAACTCGTCATCGTCGACACGCCGGGTGTCCACCGGCCCCGCACGCTGCTCGGCCAGCGGCTCAATGACGTCGTCGAAGAGACGCTCGCTGAGGTCGACGTGGTCGGGTTCTGCGTGCCTGCCGACGAAGAGCTCGGCCCCGGCGACCGCTTCATCAACGAGTGGGTCGACAAGGCGAAGCGCGCGAAGAAGGTGGCGCTCGTCACCAAGTCCGAACTCGTGTCGAAGGCCAAGGTCGCCGAGCAGTTGCTTGCGCTCGCCGAGCTGCGCGAGTGGGATGCGATCATCCCGGTCTCGTCGGTCGACGACATCAACCTTGAGCCGCTCGTCGACGTACTTATCGGGCTCATGCCCGAGTCGGAAGCGCTGTACCCGGCCGACATGGTCACAGAAGAACGCTACGCACAGCGCGTCGAGGAGCTGATTCGTGAGGCCGCGCTCGAGGGTGTGCACGACGAGCTGCCCCACTCGATCGCCGTGCAGATCGAAGACATTCTCGACTCCGACGATGGCAGCCGCGAGATCTTCGCCAACGTCATTGTCGAGCGCGACAGCCAGAAGGGCATCGTCATCGGCAAGGGCGGCTCGCGCCTCAAGATGGTGCGCCAGCACGCGGCGAAGCAGATCAGCGCCATCTCGCCGACCAAGGTGAAATTGACGCTTCACGTCAAGGTGGCGAAAGATTGGCAGCGTGACCCAAAGCAGCTCGGCCGCCTCGGCTTCTGACGTTCCGCCGCAACCGCGGCGTCGCGTCAACTCGCCGCTACCGGCGTGGCTGCGCCACACGGTTGGCCACAACGGGCAGCACCGGTGGCTCGTCGACAGCGTCTTCGGCATCGGCATGATGCTGACCATCGGCTTCCCGTTTACGACCCGAGCCGACTGGAGCTACTTCTTCAACTGGGCGTCGGTGCCCGTGTGGCTGCTCTTCACCGCCGCCTGCGTCATTCGACGCATATCACCGTGGGCCTCGTTCGTGCTTGTCACGATCGGTTTCTGCATCAAGCTGCTGCTGGGGCTGCGGCCGCACGGCATGGAAGTTGCGATCCTCATCGTGCTTTACACGGGCGCCGTCTGGGGCTCGCGCACGCTGTTCTACCTCACGGCCGTCGCGAGCGTCGTGTACCCGGTCGTGCAGTCGGCCTACATCGCGACCTTTCCGCAGGACATGCCATTCATCACGATTTTTGCGGGCGACGGCATCGTCAGCCTCGACCGCATTATCGTGAACTTCTCGATCGTTGCCGTGCCGTTGACGCTGTTTGCCATGATCAGTTGGGTTGCGGGCGCGCTGCAGCGCATGCAGATCTCAACGAGCCGATCGGCGCACTCGGCGCAGATCGCCGAGCTCGAGTACCAGCGGGCGCAGGAACAGCTCGTGGTCGAACAGGAGCGCAGCCAGATCGCCCGCGACATGCACGACGTCGTCGCGCACTCCCTGGCCGTTGTGGTGGCACAGGCCGACGGCGGCCGTTATCTCATGAAAAGTTCGCCGCAGGCCGTGGAGCCGGTGCTCGCGACGATTTCCGAGACGGCTCGCGACGCGCTGCTCGATGTGCGCGGCCTCCTCTCGCAGTTGCGGCACACCCAAGCCGAAACCGAGCGCAAGACGCTCGACGACCTCCCGCCGCTCATCGGCCGCATCCGTGCCGCCGGCCTCAACCTACAGACGAATATGCAGGGGGAGCCGCATCCGGTGGGTGCGAACGCCGAGGTGGCGATCTACCGGCTCGTGCAGGAGTCCCTCACCAACGCGCTCAAGTACGGTGACGGTCGATTCCCGACGCGCTTGCAAACCCAATGGGGCGAACAGCTGGAGATCACGGTGCGCAATCGAGTCTCACGCAAGCCGAAGTCCCAGAGCGGATCTCGCCACGGTCTCGTCGGGATGCGCGAGCGACTCGCCGTCGTCGGCGGCACGGTCGCGGCCGGTCCGCAGGGCGAGGACTGGGTGGTAACCGCGACGGTGCCGTACTCGGACCGCTCGCGTGCGGCAGCAACTCCGGGCTTGCCGAACCTGCAGAACGAGGATGTTGGCGGCACGACGTAATCTGTTGCCATGAACGAATCTCCCCAGCACGGCGGTCCGATCCGCGTCGCGCTCGTCGACGACCAGCAGCTCTTCCGCGGCGGCATCCGCATGCTGGTCGACTCGCAGGATGACATGGCGTATGTCGCCGAGGCTTCCGACGGCGCCGAAGCCGTCCGCCTCGCGATGTCGGTGAAGCCCGACGTGATTCTCATGGACGTGCGCATGCCGAACATGGATGGGCTCGAGGCGACCCAGCAGATCGTCGCCCGCGGACTCGAAAGCCGCATCCTCATCCTCACCACGTTCGACCTCGACAAGGCGGTCGCGCGCGCGGTCGCGGCCGGCGCCTCGGGCTTCGTGCTCAAGGACGCCGACCCCGAGTTCCTGCTCGCCGCCATCCGCACCGTGCACGGCGGCTCGGAGGTGTTCGCCGCACAGGCGACCGCCGACCTCATCCGCCGTTTCTCGCAGTCGCCGAACCGGCTCGAGGGCGAACCGGAGGAGTTCGAGGCCCTCACAGAGCGTGAGCGCGAGATGTTCTTCCTCGCAGCGAAGGGCATGTCGAACGGCGAGATCGCGACCCAGGAGTTCCTCTCGGAAGCCACCGTCAAGACGCACATTTCGCGCATCCTGGCGAAGCTTGGCCTGCGCGACCGCGTGCAGCTCGTCGTCTACGCGTACGAGCACGGGCTGCTCTAGCTTGCGCACCGGCGACAGAGTCATACCTGCGTATGACGCCCGTTCGGATGTGTCGCTGACGAATCATGCTGAGCCTGGTCGTAACGTGGATCGCATGAACGCCCAACCCAAATTCGCTGCCGGGCAACACGCCCCCGGTGCGTACGGGATGGAAGTGTTCGGCCTCCACCGCACCGGCAATGCGCCGCTGCATCGCGTCAGCTTTGTTGCGCGCAGGGGCGAGACCACGGCGCTGTTGTCGCCCGACGGCTCGGGCGGCGCCGTGTTGCGTGCCGCCCTCGGCTTCGAGCCCGTTGAGTCGGGTTTTAGCGTCATCGAGGGTCGGCGCTTCGTGCCGGCCCCCGGTCCCGAGCCGATTGCCGACCCCGAGCGGGTAGGCGTACTGTTGCGCGACCCGGTGGTCACGCAGGGGCGCACCCTTGACGAGCACCTGCGCCAGGGGCTTCTGCCTGATCACCGTGGGGCGCTCGGGCAGCAGGAAGTGCAGACGCTTCGCGACTCGCTTGGCTTCATGAACGCCGGCAGCGCTATCGTGTCGGAGTTGCCGCTCTCGCTGCAGTACCGCGTCGCCATTGGGCGAGCGGTCGCCGCGAGGCCCGCCATCATCGCCGCCGACGACCCCTACGGTGGCCTCCCGGAGCGCGAGCGCCACCTGCTCGTGTCGTTGCTGCGCGCGGTTGCCAGCGAGCACGGCATCGGCGTCGTGCACGCGACGGGCGATGTCGACCTCGCCACGCGGGCAAATCACGTCGTCGTGATCGAGGGCGGGCGCATCACGAACGACCTGCGCGGCACCCTGCGCGTGCAGCGGCTGCTCGGTCGCAACGTGCGCTAGCTCGACGGGCGCCAATTTTGGCGGTGCTACGCTAATCGCATGCATTCGTACGGCACCCTCCTCCTTCTATGCCGCGGCGGGGCTTAGCAACTAAGCCTTCCCTGCCGCGGAGTTGAAGCATGGCTTAGGCCAAGAATCTTCAGGAGAGAGTTCGCACATGCGCAATCTGCAGCAGCCGTCCAAAATGCCCACCCACCGGTACGTCTCGTACGCGGACCAGTTTGGTGTCACCCTTCCCGACCGCACCTGGCCCGATCAGGTCATCACGAAGGCACCACGCTGGTGCGCCGTCGACTTGCGCGACGGTAACCAGGCCCTCATCGACCCGATGTCGCCCGAGCGCAAGCTGGTCATGTTCGACCTGCTCGTGCGCCTCGGCTACAAAGAGATCGAGGTCGGCTTCCCGTCGGCCAGCCAGACGGACTTCGACTTCGTTCGTCGTCTCATCGACGAGAACCACATTCCCGACGACGTGACCATTCAGGTGCTGACCCAGGCGCGCGAGCACCTCGTCAAGCGCACCTATGAGTCACTGCGCGGGGCCAAGCGCGCGATCGTGCACCTCTACAACTCGACGAGCGTGCTGCAGCGCGAGGTCGTATTCCGCGAAGACCGCGAGGGCGTGAAGCAGATCGCGCTCGAGGGCGCACGCATGTGCAAGCGCTTCGAGTCCATCGCCGAGGGAACCGAGATTTTCTACGAGTACTCGCCCGAGAGCTATTCCGGCACCGAGCTCGACTACGCGCTTGAGGTGAGCAACGCGATTATCGAAGAGCTCGACGCGACGCCCGAGCGCCCGATCATCATCAACCTGCCCGCGACCGTCGAGATGTCGACGCCGAACGTCTACGCCGACTCGATCGAGTTCATGCACCGCAACCTCGCCCGCCGCGAATCGGTGATCATTTCGCTGCACCCGCACAACGACCGCGGCACCGCGGTGGCCGCGGCTGAGCTCGGCTACATGGCTGGCGCGGACCGCATCGAGGGCTGCCTGTTCGGCAACGGCGAGCGCACCGGTAACGTCGACCTCGTCACCCTCGGCATCAACCTGTTCACGCAGGGTGTCGACCCCGAGATTGACTTCTCGAACATCGACGAGATCCGCCGCACGGTCGAGTACTGCAACCAGCTGCGCGTGGGGGAGCGCCACCCATGGGGCGGCGACCTTGTCTACACCGCGTTCTCGGGCTCGCACCAGGATGCGATTAAGAAGGGCTTCGAGGCGATGGCCGCAAAGTCGGACGAGACCGGCGTACCTGTCGACGAACTCGAGTGGGCTGTGCCGTACCTACCGGTTGACCCACGCGACCTCGGCCGCACGTACGAGGCCGTTATCCGCGTCAACTCGCAGTCGGGCAAGGGCGGCGTTGCCTACCTGCTCAAGGAGCACCACAACATCGAGCTCCCGCGTCGCTTGCAGATCGAATTCTCGGCAACGGTGCAGCAGCGCACCGATGCCGAGGGTGGCGAGGTCGCTCCCGACGACATTTGGCAGATCTTCGTTGACGAGTACCTGCCGGCAACTGAGGACGCTGAGAAGTGGGGCCGCCTCGAGATCTTCGGCGTCCGCACGGCAACCGAAATGGACGGCACCACCGCGATTACGGTGAAGCTGCGCCGCGAAGACGAAGAGCTCACGATTGAGAGCACCGGCAACGGACCGATCAACGCGTTCCTTAACGTGCTCGAAGACCGCGGCTACGAGGTGAAGCTCTACGACTATGTCGAGCACACGCTGTCGGCATCGGGCGACGCCCTCGCTGCGGCCTACGTCGAGCTCGAAGTCAACGGCCAGCGACTGTGGGGCGTCGGCATCGACCCCGACATCTCGAACGCCTCGCTCAAGGCGATCGTGTCAAGCGTGAACCGCGCGGTGCGCAACGCGCAGCACTAAGTACGAGGGCTGAGGATGCCGAACTATACCGACGAGGTCGTGATTCTTCGCGGCCGTCCGCTCGGTGAGGCCGACCGCATCCTCACCTGCTTCGGGCGACAGCACGGCAAGATCAATGCTGTCGCCCGCGGCGTGCGCCGTACCGCGTCGAAATTCGGCGCACGCGTCGAGGCGGGCAACGTCATCGACGCGCAGTTCTACACTCGTGGCCACGGACCCGCCGGCCTCGACACCCTCACCCAGGCCGTCACGGTGCACAGCTTCGCGGCCAAGATGGTTGACGACTTCGACGTCTACACGATGTCGGCCGCGATCCTTGAGGCGGCAGACCGCATCCTCGAGGCCGAGCCGGCGCCGCTGCAGTTTGCCCAGCTCGTCGGCTCGCTGCGGTATCTCGCGCGGCGTGAGCATCCGGCCGGGCTCGTACTCGACGCCTACCTGTTGCGTTCCCTCTCGCTGGCCGGTTGGCGGCCGACATTCACCGACTGCGCCCGCTGCGGCAAGCCCGGCCCGCACTCGCGCATCTCGCTCACCGCTGGCGGCGCGGTGTGTGACGACGACGCCCGCTCGAGCGGTGCCGTCATGTATGCGGATGTCGACACCATGCGCCTGCTCTGGGCCCTGCTCGCTGGCAACTGGGGCGTTGCTGAGGCGAGCGACGACGGCACGCGCGCGGCCGCGCATCGCATCGTGAGCGCGTACGCGCAGTTTCACCTCGAACGCGGGCTTCGGTCGATGGCGGTGCACGACCAGGATCGCCCCGGCCCCGGCGTACCCTAATCGGTATGACTACGCCCGAGGCCCGCACGTTCAAGCCCCTGGACTGGACGGGACTCACGCCGCCGGCGTTTCCGAGCGGCTCAGTTCCCGAACACGTCGCCGTCGTCATGGACGGCAACGGCCGCTGGGCAAACCAGCGAGGCCTGCCGCGCACCGAGGGGCACCGCGCTGGTGAGGCCGCGCTGCTCGACGTTGTAGCGGGCGCCGTGCAGGCAGGCGTGAAGCACCTTTCGGTCTACGCGTTCTCGACCGAGAACTGGGCCCGCTCGGCCGCCGAGGTGCGATTTCTCATGGGCTTCAATCGCGAGGTGCTGCACCGGCAGCGAGATCAGCTGCATGCCTGGGGCGTGAAGGTCGTGTGGTCGGGCAACCGCACCCGCCTGTGGAAGTCGGTGATCAAGGACTTGCTCGCCGCCGAAGAACTTACCCGCAACAACACCGGCATGACGCTGAATATGTGTGTCAACTACGGCGGGCGCGTTGAGCTACGGGATGCGGTGCAGGCAATCGCGCGTGACGTCGCGGCGGGCAAGCTCAAGCCCGAACGCATCCGTGAGTCGCACATTGCGGCACATCTGTACCAGCCACAGCTGCCCGACGTCGACCTGTTCGTGCGCTCGTCGGGGGAGCAGCGCACCTCGAACTTCCTGCTCTGGGAGTCGGCCTATGCCGAGATGGTGTTTCTCGACACGCTGTGGCCAGACTTCACGCGAGAAGATCTCTGGCGCGCCATCGGACTCTACGTGTCTCGCGACCGCCGCTTCGGCGGTGCGGTCGACGCGCCGCAGCAGGCCACGGAAACACCTTGACGGCAACAATCTGCTTTACTGGACGGCGTGCAACAACTACGCCTCTTTGAATCAGGCCGTTCGAAGTACCTCGACGTCGACGCGATTCAACGTCGCATTCACGCCGATGTGGCCGGTGGTACCCACCCGAGCACGGTGATCTACTCGGAGTTCGACCCCGTCTACACGGCCGGCTCTCGCACCGCCGATGCCGACATTCCGAACGAGGATGTGCCGATCGTGCGCATCGACCGCGGCGGTTCGGTGACCTACCACGGCCCGGGGCAACTCGTCGCGTACCCGATCGTGCTCATTCACGGCCGGCAGGATGTCGTCGCCTACGTGCGGGCCCTCGAAGCGGCCGTCATGGGCGCCGTCGCCGAGCTGGGCGTGCAGAGCCAGCGCGTCGACGGCCGCACCGGCGTGTGGCTGGTGCGCGATGGCGTGCCCGACCGCAAGCTTGGTGCCATTGGCGTGCGCTTCTCGAAGCACGCGACGATGCACGGGCTCGCACTCAACGTGCATCCGAAGCTGCACGACTTCGATCGCATTGTGCCGTGCGGCATCCGCGACGCCGGTGTCACCTCGCTTGCCGAGCTCGGTGTCGACGCCAGCCTCGCCGAAATCGCCGACGTGCTGCACCCGCACCTCGACCGTCAACTTGTCCGTTTCCAGGCACCCGTGGAGGTGACCGCATGAACACGCTCGCACCCGAAGGGCGAAAGCTGCTGCGCGTTGAGGCGCGTAACGCCGAGACCCCGATTGAGACCAAGCCCGAGTGGATTCGCACCCGCGCCACCGCGAACGAGCAGTACCAGGACGTCAAGCGCCTCGCGCGCCAGAGCAACCTGCACACCGTCTGCGAAGAGGCGGGTTGCCCGAACATCTACGAGTGCTGGGAGGACCGCGAAGCGACGTTCCTCATCGGCGGCGACCAGTGCACCCGCCGCTGCGACTTCTGCATGATCGCGACGGGTAAGCCCCTCGACTACGACCGCGAGGAGCCGCGCCGAGTGGCCGAGTCGGTGCGCGAGCTCGGCCTCCGCTATGCGACCGTCACGGGGGTCGCGCGCGACGACCTGCCGGACGGCGCTTCCTGGCTCTTCGCCGAGACCGCGAGGCAAGTTCATGCGCTGAATCCGGGCACCGGCGTCGAGCTGCTCGTCGATGACTTCCGCGGCGGCGACGACGCGATCGTCGCGGTCTGCGAGGCTGAACCCGAGGTGTTCGCCCACAACATCGAGACGGTGCCGCGTATCTTCAAGGAGATCCGCCCTGGGTTCCGCTACGACCGATCGTTGCGGATGCTCGCCCGGGCGAGCGAGCTTGGCATGGTTACG
This sequence comes from Gulosibacter massiliensis, assembly GCF_900626105.1. NCBI lineage: Bacteria > Bacillati > Actinomycetota > Actinomycetes > Micrococcales > Microbacteriaceae > Gulosibacter > Gulosibacter massiliensis. Next base: position 371,097 of record NZ_UYZX01000001.1, on the reverse strand, counting down.
AAGTCGAACCTCATTCTCGGCATGGGGGAGACCCGCAACGAGATCGAGGCGACAATGCGCGAGCTGCGCGAACACGATGTCGACATCCTCACGCTGACCCAGTACCTGCGCCCGAGCAAGCTGCACCACCCGATCGATCGCTGGGTGAAGCCGGAAGAGTTCATCGAGCTCTCCGACATTGCTCGCGAGCTCGGCTTCGTCGGCGTCATGGCCGGTCCGCTCGTGCGTTCCTCGTACCGGGCCGGCCGCCTGTGGGCCCAAGCGACCAAGGCTAAGGGTCGCCCGATTCCGGAGCAGCTCGCGCACCTCGACAGCGACACCCCGGCGCGTCAGGAAGCCACCGAGGTGCTCGCTCGCCACATGGCTAAGATGGGAAGCTGATTCTCGCTGGCTCTGCGCCGGCGCCCGCCCACCATCAGGAGTGTTCAACAGATGGCAGCCTCCAAGCTCGACCAGGTCATCGCGCTCGCTAAGCGACGCGGCTTTGTGTACCAGGCGGGTGAAATCTATGGAGGTTCGCGCTCGGCGTGGGACTACGGCCCCCTCGGCGTCGAACTCAAGGAGAACATCAAGCAGCAGTGGTGGCAGTACTTCGTGCGCGGCCGTGCCGACATGGTCGGCCTCGACTCGGCGGTGATTCTGCCGAAGCGCGTGTGGGAGGCCTCGGGCCACGTCGCGACGTTCACCGACCCGCTCATCGAGTGCACGAACTGCCACAAGCGCCAGCGGCAGGACCACCTGCTCGAGGCATTCGAGGCAAAGAAGGGCCGCGAGGCGACGGGCATGGACGAGATCGTCTGCCCCGAGTGCGGTACCAAGGGCCAGTGGACCGAGCCCCAGAACTTCTCGGGCCTCATGAAGACCTACCTCGGCGCGGTCGACAACGAAGAGGGCCTGCACTACCTGCGCCCCGAGACGGCGCAGGGAATCTTCGTCAACTTCAACAACGTGGTGACGACTGCGCGGAAGAAGCCGCCGTTCGGCATCGGCCAGGTCGGCAAGTCGTTCCGCAACGAGATCACGCCCGGTAACTTCATCTTCCGCACCCGCGAGTTCGAGCAGATGGAAATCGAGTACTTCGTGCCGCCGGCGGATGCGTCGCAGCACTTCGATGAGTGGGTCGAGGCCTGCTGGAACTGGTTTGTCGACCTCGGCATCAACCCCGAGCACATGCGCCAGTTCGACGTGCCCAACGATGAGCGCGCGCACTACTCTGACCGCACGATCGACTTTGAGTACGAGTTCGGGTTCACCGGCAGCGCCTGGGGCGAGCTCATGGGCGTGGCCAACCGCACCGACTTCGACCTCAAGTCGCACACCGATGCCTCGGGCTCGGCGCTGCAGTTCTTCGACCAGGCTTCCGGCGAGCACTACACGCCGTATGTGATCGAGCCCTCGTTCGGTCTCACCCGCTCGCTCATGGCGTTCCTCGTCGACGCGTACGAGGAGGACGAGGCGCCGAACGCGAAGGGCGGCGTCGACACCCGCACCGTGCTGCGCCTCGACCCGCGCCTCGCACCGGTGAAGGCCGCCGTGCTGCCCCTGTCGAAGAAGGAAGAGCTCGCCCCGCTGTCGCAGCGCGTCGCCGAGGAGCTTCGCGCCGGTGGGCGCTGGAATATCGACTACGACGACGCCGGCCAGATCGGCCGCCGGTACCGTCGCCAGGACGAGATCGGCACACCGCTGTGCATCACGGTCGACTTCGACTCGCTCGACGACAACGCCGTGACCGTACGCGACCGCGACACCATGACGCAGGAGCGCGTGAGCGTCGACCGCCTCTATGGCTACGTCGCCGAGCGCCTGCGCGGAGCCTAATCGCAGTTCGGGGTCGCCAATACGGGTGCGGGGTGCGAGAATAGTTCGGTTATGCCGACTGCAACTCTCTCGCACACACCCGCGCTGAAGATTGGCGACCTCGAGGTCGCCTCGCCGGTCGTGCTCGCGCCGATGGCCGGGGTGACGAATGAGGCGTTCCGTCGGCTCTGCCGCGAGTACGGCGCCGGCCTGTATGTCACCGAGATGGTGACGACCCGAGCACTCGTCGAGCGCAACGAGTCGACGATGCGACTCATCCACCACCATCCGTCGGAAGACATCCGGTCGATCCAGCTCTATGGCGTCGACCCGATCACCGTCGGTGACGCCGTTGGCCTCCTTGTCGACGAGGATCGCGCCGACCACATCGACCTCAACTTTGGTTGCCCCGTACCCAAAGTCACCCGTCGTGGTGGCGGTTCGGCGCTGCCGTGGAAGACGGATCTATTCGAGGCAATCTGCGCAGCCGCGGTGCGTCGCGCCGGTGACGTGCCCCTGACGATCAAGATACGCAAGGGCATCAACGATGATCACCTGACCTACCTCGAGGCGGCGAAGATCGCCGAGCAGGCGGGCGTCGCCGCGATCACGCTGCACGCGCGCACGCTCGAGCAGCAGTACTCGGGCACGGCTGATTGGGACGCGATCCGCACGCTGAAAGAGACCATCACGTCGATTCCGATCCTCGGCAACGGCGACGTGTTCGAGGGTGAGGACGGCCCGCGCATGATGGCTGAGACCGGCTGCGACGGCGTCGTCGTGGGTCGCGGTGTGCTCGGCCGCCCGTGGCTCTTCGGCGATCTCGAGGCGGCGTTCTCGGGTAGCGAGCGGCGTATCCAGCCCGGCCTGCGCGAGGTCGGTCACGCGATGGTGCGCCACGCCGAGCTGCTCGTCGACTTCTTCGGCAACGAAGGCCACGGTTGCCGCGACTTCCGCAAGCACGTCGCCTGGTACTTCAAGGGGTATCCGGTCGGTGGCTCGCTGCGCAAGCGCTTTGCGCTCATCGACACGCTCGACGAGCTGCGCGAGCTCGCTGATGGGCTTGAGGACTCCTCGTGGCCGGGCGTCGGTGCCGAGGGCCCGCGCGGCCGTTCGGGCAGCCCGAAGCGCGCCGTGCTGCCGCAGGGCTGGCTCGACTCGCGCCGCCTGCTCGATTCCGAGAGCGCCGACATCGCGGCTGCCGAACTTGACGTCTCGGGAGGCTAGGGATGCGCGCGCCCGGCCTGAATGGCCCCGCGAGCGAGTACTCGCTCGACGACGAAGCCCGGTTCCTGCCGGAGTTCCACGAGAACCGTCGCCGCTCATCCTTCGCCCGTGACCGGGCGCGCCTGCTGCACTCCTCGGGTCTGCGGCGCCTCGCGCTGAAGACGCAGGTGCTCTCACCGACGACGGGCGCGGACTTTGCCCGCAACCGACTCACGCACTCGCTCGAGGTGGCCCAGGTCGGCCGCGAGATCGCCGGCTCGCTCGCGCTCGACCCCGACATCGTCGACACCGCGTGCCTCGCCCACGACATCGGGCATCCGCCGTTTGGCCACAACGGCGAGCGCGCCCTCAACGACTGGTCGACCGACATCGGCGGCTTCGAGGGTAACGCGCAGACGCTTCGGCTCGTGTCGCGGCTCGAGCCAAAGGTATTCGACGAATCGGGCCTCGCCTACGGCCTCAACCTGACCCGCGCATCCCTCGATGCGGCGTGCAAGTACCCGTGGGATCGCGACACCGGCCTCGCACTCGGCACGCGCAAGTTCGGCGTCTACGACGACGACAAGCCGGTGTTCGACTGGCTGCGAGCCGGCGCCCCGAGCGGGCGCAAGTGCATCGAGGCGCAGGTCATGGACTTGAGCGACGACATCGCGTACTCGGTGCACGACCTCGAGGATGCCGTGGTCGAGGGCTTCCTGCCCCTGACCGAACTCGAAGACGCCGAAAACCGCGAGGCAATCTTGTTCAACGCCGTCGAGTGGGCGGGGCGCAAATTCGACGAGGGCGAGCTCGGCGCGGCGTTCGATCGGCTGCTCACGCTGCCGTGGTGGGTGCACGACTATTCGGCGGCGGCGCGCGACCGCGCGGCATTGAAGAACCTCACCTCGCAGCTCATCGGCCGCTTTGCGAAAGCCTCAATTGCGGCGACTCTCGAGGCATACGGCAGCGAGAACCTGCTCATTCGCTTTGGTGCCGAGGTGATCGTGCCTCGCGAGATCGAAGCCGAGATCGCACTGCTCAAGGGCGCCGTGGCAGGCTTCGTCATGAGCCTGCCCACGCGCCAGCCGGTGTATGCCCGCCAGCGTGAGCTGCTCACCGAACTGCTCGAGGCACTCTGGGCCACCGGCACGCTGCACCTCGAGCGCGAGTTCTCCGACTTGTTCGACGAAGCCGACGACGACGCTGCTCGCCGCCGGGTGATTGTCGATCAGGTCGCGTCACTCACCGATCAGTCGGCGCTTGCGCTGCATGCGAACGTCGCCGCCGTCCGCGTAGCCACGGCCTAGAATCGGTGCCATGGCGCGCATCCGACGAACTGACATTGACGAGGTACGAGCGCGCACAAATATCGACGACGTCGTCGGCGAGTACGTCGCGCTGAAGTCGGCTGGCGTCGGCTCGCGCAAGGGCCTCTGCCCGTTCCACGACGAGCGCACGCCATCGTTCCATGTTCGCCCGCAGCTCGGCTTCTATCACTGCTTCGGCTGCGGTGAGTCGGGCGATGTCTTCTCGTTCCTGCAGAAGATGGACCACATCACCTTCGTTGAGGCAGTCGAGCGGCTCGCGGGCCGCCTTGGCTACCAACTCACGTACGAGGACGGCGGCGAGGCGCCCGACCACAGCAACCGCGTGCGGCTGCTGCAGGTGAATGCCGAGGCCGAGAAGTTCTTCCAGGGCCAGCTCGCCACCGCGGACGCGCAGATCGGCCGCGACTTCCTTGGTGGCCGCGGGTTTGATCCGCAGGCGGCCGCGCACTTCGGCGTCGGCTACGCCCCGAAGTCGTGGGATGCGCTCTCGAAGCACCTGCGCACGAAGGGCTACTCGACGCAGGAGCTGCAGGATGCCGGGCTCGTGTCGACGAACGACCGTGGCTCGAGCTACGACCGTTTCCGCGGCCGGCTCGTGTGGCCGATTCGCGACACCTCCGGTCAGACGGTGGGCTTCGGCGCGCGCAAGCTCTTCGACGATGACAAGGGCCCGAAGTACCTCAACACACCAGAGACCGAGATCTACCACAAGTCCCGAGTGCTCTACGGGCTCGATCTTGCCAAGCGCGACATCTCACGCGGCCACAAGGTCGTCGTGGTCGAGGGGTACACCGACGTCATGGCCGCGCACCTGGCTGGCGTGACCACTGCGGTCGCCACCTGTGGCACGGCCTTCGGCGTCGACCACATCAAGATCCTGCGCCGCATCATGGACGACGAATCGAACCGCGGGCGCGTGATCTTCAACTTCGACCCCGATGAGGCGGGCCGAAAAGCTGCCATGCGGGCGTTCGCCGAAGAGAACCGCTTCGTCGCGCAGACCTTTGTCGCCGTCGACACCACGCACGAGGGCCTCGACCCGTGCGACCTGCGCCTGAAGCACGGCGACGCGGCGATTGTCTCGCTCATCGACCACGCCGTGCCGATGTATGAGTTCGTCGTGCGGGAACAGATCAAGCGCCACAACCTGCGCAACGCCGAAGGCCGGGTGGCCGCTCTGCGTGAGGCCGCACCGATCATCGCCAGCATTCGCGACCGCGCGCTGCGCCCCGAGTACGTGCGCCAACTCTCGGGCTGGCTCGGCATGGACCTCGAGCAGGTTCAACGCGAGGTGCGTCGACACGAGCAGGCGGCGAATTCGCCGAGCGACCCCCACGGCCACCCGAGTGGCATCGCCGACAACACGTACGCCATGCCGGTCGTGCGCATGCGCGACCTGCCAAACGACCCGATCACCCGACTCGAGCGTGACGCGCTCGGTGCAGTGCTGCAGTACCCGAGGATGCTTTCAGAGGTGCAGCTCGACGGCGTGCTCGCGGCGAACTTCTCGGATGCGTCGCTCGACACGGTGCGAAATGCCATCGTGGCAACCCGCGGAACTCTCGGCACGCCGCAGTGGCTGCCGGAGGTGCACGAGGAGGTGCCGTCGTCGTTCGTGCCGCTCGTGACCGACCTGTCGATGGCGCCGCTGCCCGCCGGTCCCGGCCCCGAACAGGTGGCCGCGTACGTACGATCGGTCACGGCAGCGCTCGTTGAGCGCGACCTGCTTCGCCGCAAGGCGGAGTTGCTCGGTGAGTTGAAGCGCACCGACATTGAGACCGATCCGCTTGGACACCGCGAGTTGAGCGAGCGGCTCGTCGAGGTTGAGCGCCGCAAGCGCGAGCTGCGCGAGTCCGTCGAGGCCTAAGCGCGCGACCGCTAGGCTCGTGGCATGAGCAGCGTCATCAGTGCCCGGGATCTGTCGATTTCCTACGGTCCGCACATCGGCGACGCTGAGGCCCGAGTCCTTTCGGGCGTGAACATTGAGCTGCGCGAGGGCGAGATTCTTGGCGTCGTCGGCTCGGCCGGCAGCGGCAAGACGTCGCTCGGTCGCGTGATTTCGGGCCGCGGCCTGCTGCGCGGAGCACCGCATCCGTGGCCCTGGATTTCGGGCGGCGAACTGCACGTTGACGGCGTCAACCTGCGCAAACCCACCCGGGCCGACCTGCGCCGCCTGCCCCTAACCGTCGGGTACCTCGCGCCGAACTCCGGTCAGACGATGCGCAACGACCTCACTGTCGCCGAAAACATCGCCGAGCCGGTACTGAGCCGCGACCGGCACTTCGACAAGCGCTCGCTCGGCAAGGCAGCCGCGCTGCTCATCGACGCGGTCGACCTCGAGCTCGGCGTGCTCAACCGCTTTCCGTTCGAGCTCTCGCGAGGTCAGCGCCAACGCGTCGCGTTCGCACGCGCGCTCATCGTCGAGCCGCGGCTGCTCATCGTCGACGAGCCGGCGCAGGGCGTCGACGTCATTGCGCGCCCGGCACTTTTCGAGCTGCTCGAACGCCTCAATCGTGGCCGCACGCTCTCGATGCTCGTCATCAGCAACGACCTCGCAACCGTTGAGCGACTCACGAGCAACGTCGTCATCACCGACCGCGGCACGGTGCTCGCGCGGGGCAAGATCGACGAGGTGCTGCGCGACCCGTTCGACCCGTATCTGCAGCGGATGCGCGACGCCCGCGAATTCGCCCGCGCGCCCCTTCCTGGCCTGGTCGACCGCGACCTTGTCGCCGCGGCCGAGCGGGTGGCCGGCGGGTTGTTTCGCGACGACGACCCCGATGAGGTCGCCGCCGCCGAGCGCGATCGACTCGTCGAGGATCGCCCAGAGTTTGCACGATTCCACACCGATGAAGAGGAGACCACCAATTGACCGAGTTTCACCACCGCGAAGTTCTGAGTGCGCCGGCCACGAAGCTCGAGGGCGACGCGCGTCCCGAGCCCGGCAAGATCACGGTGCTGCCCGCAGGGTCGGGACGGGCGCAGACGCAGACGGTGCTCGCTGCTGGGGGAGAGGTTGTCGAGCTGTCTGACGACACGCGCGGCCTCATCTACACGTCGTACCGCGACATCGAGCCGCTGTTCGAGGCGCTTGACAGCTACCCGGGCATCGGCTGGGTGCAGCTGCCCTACGCGGGGATCGACGCTTACGCAAAGCGCCTCGCACCGTACGCCGAGCGCGGCCTCGTGGTCACCTCGGCGAAGGGGGCGTACGCGCAGCCGGTCGCGGAGCACGCGCTCGCGCTCACCCTCGCAGCGCAGCGCAGCCTCGTCTTGCGCTCGCGTGCCACGAAGTGGGGCCCGTCGCTGGGCCGCTCGCTCTACGGCAATCACGTCGTTATTCTGGGCGCCGGCGGAATTGCGAGCGAGCTACTCAGCCTGCTGCGGCCCTTTGATGTGACTACGACCGTGGTGCGCCGCAGCGCGGCGCCGCTCGAGGGAGCCGACCGCACCGTGACGAGCGACGAGTTCGACGCCGTGCTGCCGGAGGCCGACGTCGTGGTGCTCGCTGCCGCTTCGACCGACGAGACCTATCACCTCATCAACGCTGAACGGCTGCACGCCATGAAGCCGACATCGGTGCTCGTCAACATTGGTCGCGGCCCGCTCGTCGACACCGAGGCGCTCGACGCGGCCCTCAACGCCGAGGAGATCTACGGCGCCGCACTCGATGTGACCGACCCCGAACCGCTGCCGGAGGGCCACCCGCTCTGGTCGAACGATCGCTGCCTGATTACGCCGCACTCGGCCGACACCCCCGAAATGACCCTGCCGCTGCTGCTACGCCGAATCGACGACAACGTGCGTGGCTTCCTCTCGACCGGCGAATTCGTGGGGCTGGCCGACCCCGTGAAGGGGTACTAGGCGACCTCGCTCTGGGGCGCATCCACTGGTGATCGGATGCGAGCGGGGCGACTCGGCGGTCGATTTCACATTGCGCGCCGGGTGATGTTAGGCTATTCGAGTTGTCATCCCCGATAGCTCAATTGGCAGAGCAGCCGGCTGTTAACCGGCAGGTTGTTGGTTCGAGTCCAACTCGGGGAGCTTCTGCCCTCCGCCCTCGCGCGGAGGGCATCCTTCTTTTCCCAAGACTACGGCCGTAATTACGACTTAGCGCTGGCGCTGCCCCGTCGGAAGATCAACCGACCGACGACGCCGAGGGCGAGCACCCCGAGCCCTCCGACAACCGACCACACGGGCAACGTGACGACGAGGACGGCGCAGAGCGCGGCGCCGAGCAGCTGCATCCACTTTGGATACCGGCGATCGTCGCCGCGCTGCTGGAGCGCCGAGAGGTTCGCGACGAGGTAGTACACGAGCACGCCGACACTCGAGAAGCCGATGACGTCGCGAATGTCGCCGATGAGGATCAACGCGGCTACGGCGACGCCGACCACGATGGTGAGCAGCGCCGGCACGTTGTGGCTCGGCGACAGGCGCGACAGCACAACCGGCAGATCGTGGTTGCGCGCCATCGCGAGGCCGGTGCGAGTAATGCCCGCGACGCCCGCAAGCAGGGCCCCCAGGCATGCGAGCGTGGCCGTGACGACCACAACCATGCCAACGCCCGGCGCACCGGAGACGAGGTCGACGAGCGGAGCATCCGACGCGGCGAGGCGCAGCGGCCCCAGTCGAGCTAGCAGCGTGACCGCCACGAGCACGTAGAGAGCGGCGACGAGCCCAAGCGTCGTGATGATGGCCCGTGGAATCACCCGGGTCGGGTCGCGCACCTCCTCGCCGAGGGTCGCGATGCGCGCGTAACCGGCGAAGGCGAAAAACATGAGGCCGGCCGACTGAAGCACCCCGTAGACCGAGACGTCGGGGATGAGCACGAAGGTCGCGTCGGAGGTCGGCGTGGTGGTCCACGCGACGATCAGGGTGACCGCGAGGCCGAGCAGCACGAGCGTCACGATGCCCGCGGCGGCGCGGGCCGTGCGCGTGATGCCGACAAGGTTGAGCACAACCACGAGTGCGACGGCGACGAGGCCGATCGCGCGCTGCCAGAACAGGTCGGGTACGAGATACGCGCCCAGGGTGAGGGCCATCGCGGCGGCCGAGGCGGTCTTGCCGATGACGAAGCCCCAGCCCGCGATGAATCCCGGCCACGCGCCGAGTTCCTGGTTGCCGAAGTGGTAAGTGCCGCCCGAGGTCGGGTACTTCGCCGACAGCTGCGCCGTCGAGGTCGCGTTGCAGGCGGCGACGAGCAGTGCGAGCGCGAGGCCAAGCAACAGCCACTCTCCGGCAACCCGGGCGGCCGGGCCGAAGACGCTGAAAACGCCGGCGCCGATCATGGCCGCGAGGCCGATGCTCATGGCTCCGAAGAGGCCGAGTTTGCGGTCGAGCGCCGGCTGCGTCACGGCGCTAGCCCTCGAGCTTCTCGTCGCCGGGCAGCCACGACTTACCGGGCACGTTCCAGCCGCGCTTGCGCATGATCTTGAAGGCCTGCTTGTGGTTGGGCACCGCAAGGCGGTCGACGTAGATCACGCCGTCGAGGTGGTCGTATTCGTGCTGCAGGATGCGCGCGAGCCAGCCCTCGGCGCGCAGCTCGTATGCCTTGCCCTCGAGATCAGTCGCCTGAAGCAGCACGGCGGGGGAGCGGCGCAGCTCGAAGCGCTCGCCGGGCACCGAGAGGCAGCCTTCCTCCTCGTCCTCCTCGAGTTGCTCAAAGCTCTCGGGAACGAGGGGCGCCTGCCAGAGTCGCGGGTTGATCGCGACGCCGCGGTGGTCGGTGCCGTCCTCGTCCACCCAGCTGTACACGAACATCCGTTTGCCGACGCCCACCTGCGGGGCAGCGAGGCCGACGCCCGGCGCGGCCGCCATGGTTTCGTACATGTCGGCGACGAGTTCGCGAACCTCGTCGGTGATCTCGTCGACGGTTTCGGCAGGGGTGTGCAGCACCGCATCTCCGTAGATGCGAATGGGAAGGACGCTCATACCTGGAGTGTATCGGCCAGGGGTTTCCCAAACGGCCGTAAACTCTGGCGGGTGCAGTACCTCGGCATTCCACTTGCGATCCTCGGCGCCGTGCTCATGTCGGTGAGCGCGATGCTGCAGCATCGCGGGGTGGCCCGAGCGGATGCTGCGGGCAACGGCGATGGCGGTGAGGGACTCGGCCTCGGCAGTTTCCTGCGCCTGCTCAATTCGAAGACCTGGCTTTCGGGCACGCTACTGCTCGGCATCGCGGTCGCCTGCCAGCTCAGCGCCCTGCTGTTTTCGCCCCTCGTGCTCGTACAGCCCATCGGCGTCATCTCGCTCGTGCTCACGGCGATCATCACGGCCAAGCAGAGCCGCATGCCGGTTGGTCGGCGCAAGGCGCTGTCGATCACGCTCTGCGTCGCTGGAGTGGGCGGCTTCGTCGCCGTGGCCTCGTCGGTCGCGGTCGACAAGGAGATCACCGAGCCGCAGCTCATCATCGTGCTCGTGATCCTCGCCGCGCTCGTCGTGCTGCTCGGCGTGGTGTTTGCGCTCGTGCGCCGCACGAAGTGGCGCAGCCTGTTCTACGTCGTCGCGGGCGGCGTCATGTACGGCTTCCTCGTCACCCTCGCGAAAGTCGTGCTCGCGCGCTGGCAGCAGGGCGATTACGGCTGGTACTTCCTCGCCTGCCTCGCCGGCGTCATCATTTCGCTGCTCGTCGGCGGCTACTTCGTGCAGACGGCTTACGCCTCGAGTTCGGCCGACCTCGTGATCGCCGGCCTGACCGTGATCGACCCGCTCGTGGCCGTGACGATTGGCATCGTCGTGCTCCGCGAAACCGAGGGGGCGAGCCTGCTCGTGAACGTCCTGTTCGTGGCCCTGGGCGCCGTTGCGATCGTCGGCGTACTGTTGCTGCAGCTGGCCCAGTCGGATGACGAGGTGTCGGCGGTGCGCAACCACGCGCTCGGCCGCGGCAATTAGAATCGACTCTCAGCCTGCGCCGGATGCCCCACGAGGGCCAGTGCGTGCATATGTTGGATGACAAAGGACTTCATGACTTCGCCGCTTCGACTGTTGATCGCCGCCGATACGTTTCCGCCCAACGTGAATGGCGCGGCGACGTTCACGCAGAACCTCGCGAGCGGCATGGCGGCGCGCGGACTCGATGTGCACGTGGTGACGCCCGCCGCGTCGAAGCGTCACGGCACCTGGTACGAGGAATACGACGGGCAGCGCATCACGGTGCACCGCCTGCCGAGTGACCGCTGGTGGCCGCACGACTGGCTGCGCTACGTGAAGCCGTGGCGCGCTCGGGCGCACATGCGCGAGGTGCTCGACCGTGTGCAGCCCGACGTCATCCACTACCAGTCCGCGGTCGTGCTCGGTCGCGCGGCGGTGCGCGAGGGCGCATCCCGGGGCATCCGCATCATCGGCACGAACCACCTCATGCTCGAGAACATGCTCGAGCACACGCATATCCCGAAGTTTCTGCAGGGATGGGCATCGGGCATCTGGTGGCGCGATGCCCACAAGACGTTCGCCGAGACAGCCGCGCTGACGACGCCCACGCGCCGTGCCGCCGACTTCCTCGAGCAGAACGGCAACCTGCACGACGTACTCGCCATTTCGTGCGGGCTACGTACGAGCAACTACACGCCGAAGTTCGAAGAGAAGTCGCCGAAGCGCATCCTCTTCGTCGGCCGCGTGACTGGCGAGAAGCAGATCGACGTGTTGCTCAAGGCCTTCGCGAAGCTCGAGGGCGACGACCTCTTTTTCGACATCGTCGGTACGGGCGACCAACTGCAACACCTGCAGAAGCTCGCGAAAGACCTTGGCGTTGCTGACCGCTCAAAGTTCCACGGCTACGTGACCGACCAGGAGTTGCGCACGATCTACGCCGACGCGACGGTGTTCGCGATCGCCTCGATCGCCGAGCTGCAGTCGATCGCGACGATGGAGGCGATGGCTTCAGGCCTGCCCGTCGTCGCCGCAAACTCGATGGCGCTGCCGCACCTCGTGCACGACGGCGAGACCGGGCTGCTCTTCGAGCCTGGCAGCGTCGAGGATGCGCGTGAGAAGCTTCAGCGCGTGCTCGACCTCCCGCGCGACGAGCGCGAGGCACTCGGTCGCGCGGGGTTGAAAGACGTGCAGGCGCACGACATCGACACGACGATGGAGCTGTTCGAGCGCCTCTACCGTGGCGAGTCGGTGCAGTCGGTCGGCCGCGACTCGGTCAATGAGCAGGACCACTCGCTCGACGGGCTGCCGAAACGCTAGCTAGTCGCCGAGCTGCTGCAGGGCCGCTTCGACGCGCTGCACCTTGCCGGTGAGTTCGTCGTCGTGCCCCGGGCGAATGTCGGCCTTCAGTACGAGCGAGACCCGCGAACCATAGCGACCGGCCTCGTCGACCGCTGCCTTGACGACGGCCATGACCTCGTCCCATTCGCCCTCGATCGAGGTGAACATCGCGGTCGTCTCGTTGCGCAGCCCGCTCGCGCGAATCACGCGCACGACCGCGGCGACGGCGTTGCTATACGAGCCCGCCGCGTCGGCGGTGACCGACGGGTCGCTCGCGGGGCCGGAGGGGGCAATGGAGATCGCTGCAATCATGAATTCATTGTGCCGTGCGCACGGCACAATAGAGACATGACCTCGCCCATCGTCGATCGCAGCCAACTTCCAAACGCAGGGAGGGTCGTCGTCAAGATCGGCTCGTCGTCGCTCACGCGAGCGGATGGCCGCCTCAACGTACCGGCGCTGCGGAAACTTGTCGACGTGCTCGCGGAACAGTCGCTTGCGGGCAAGCAGGTCGTGCTCGTGAGCTCGGGTGCGATCGCGGCCGGCTTCATGCCGCTCGGCTACGACGTACGGCCAAGCGACGTCGCCGGTGCCCAGGCCGCTGCGGCTGTGGGTCAGAGCGTGCTCATGGCGCAGTACACCGACGCGTTCAGCGCGTACGAAATTACAGTCGGGCAGATCCTCATGACCGCGGCCGACACCCTGCGCCGTGACCGGTATCAGCACGTCGCTCAGGCGTTTGAGCGCATGCTCGAACTCGGCGCCGTGCCCATCGTCAACGAAAATGATGCGCTCGCCACGAGCGAGCTGCGCTTCGGCGACAATGACCGCCTCGCGGCGCTGGTGGCCCAACTCGTGCAAGCCGATGCGCTTATCCTGCTCACCGACGTCAACGGGCTTTACGACGCCCCGCCGAAGCAGCCGGGGGCCCGACGCATCGCGACCGTCGAGCGCATGGAGGATGTCGCGGGGGTCGAGGTAACGGGCCGGGGTTCGGCGTTCGGTACGGGCGGCATGGTGACGAAGTTGCAGTCGGCTGAGATGGCGACGACGACCGGCATCCCAGTCATGCTCACAAGCGCGCCGAATGTTCGCGCCGCATTCGAGGGCATAGATGTGGGCACCTGGTTCGTGCCGACGTCGGGCCGTTCGCGCCGCCGCAAGGTGTGGCTCGAGCACGCCGCGCAGATGTACGGTCGTCTCGTCGTCGACCCGGGAGCCGAGCGCGCACTGCGGGATCGGGGCGCATCCCTACTCGCGGCTGGCATCCGTTCGGTGCATGGGGAATTCGCCGCGGGCGACCCGGTCGAGGTTGTCAACGAAGCCGGCGACGCCATCGCTCACGGCATCTCGAACTTCGACTCGAGCGAGCTGCCGCAGATGCTCGGCCGCAGCACCGACGAAATGCGCGCAAGTCTCGGTGACGACTTCGTGCGTTCGGTCGTGCACCGCGACGAGCTCACGCTCGTGAGCCCCACGGTGACCGACATCGTCACGGGACGGGTGACGCAGTCAGGCATTCCGGTGCTCGACTAGTGATGCTCCGCGCGATCTAGACTGGTGGGTATGACCGAAACGGCTGCCTCCACGATCAACGCTGACACGGTGCGCGCGGTGCGTGAAACCGCGCAGCGAGCTAAGACCGCATCGATTCAGCTGTCGCGCGCGTCCAGCGGTTCGAAGAACGACATGCTGCTCTCGATCGCGTCGGCCCTCGAATCGGCCGCGGCTGAGATCGTTGCCGCGAACGAAGATGACATGGCTCGCGGCCGGGAACGCGGCATGAGCGATGGCCTGCTCGACCGCCTCCAGCTCACCAAGGAGCGCGTCGCGACCATCGCCGAGGCCCTGCGCGACGTCGCCGACCTGCCCGACCCCGTGGGTGAGGTCGTGCGCGGTTCGACCCTTGAGAACGGCCTGCGCCTGCGCCAGCTTCGCGTGCCAATGGGCGTCGTCGGCATGATCTACGAGGCTCGCCCGAACGTGACGGTGGATGCGGCTGGCCTCGCGCTGAAGTCGGGTAACGCCGTGATTCTTCGCGGTGGCTCGGCGGCGATGTCGACGAACCGGGCCATCGTGCAGGTGATGCAGGATGCACTCGTCGCCGAAGGTTACTCGGCCGACCTCGTGCAGACCATCGACGAGTACGGCCGCGAGGGTGGCGTAGCGCTGATGCAGGCGCGCGGCCTCGTCGACCTGCTTGTGCCGCGCGGCGGCGCGGCGCTCATCCAGACGGTCGTGCTCGAGTCGAAGGTGCCGGTCATCGAGACGGGCACCGGCAACGTGCACATCTACGTCGATGAGTCAGCCGACATCGAAAAGGCGCTGCCGATCATCCTCAACGCGAAGACGCAGCGGGTCGGCGTCTGTAATGCCGTCGAGACGCTACTCGTGCACGAGGGCATCGCCGACAAGTTCGTGCCCCTCGTCACCGCTGCGCTCACCGAGCAGGGCGTGACCGTGCACGCCGACGATGTCACGCAGCAGCTCTCGGCAGATTCGGCCACCACTGCGGCCACCGATGCCGACTGGGAGACCGAGTACCTCTCGCTCGACATCGCGGCGAAGGTCGTGCCGTCGATCGAAACCGCGATCGAGCACATCCGCCGCTACACGACGGGCCACACCGAGGTCATCGTGACCGAGTCGCTCGCCGCCGCGAACCAGTTCACCGACGAGGTCGACGCCGCCGTGGTCATGGTCAACGCGTCGTCGCGCTTCACCGACGGCGCCGAGTTTGGCCTCGGTGCCGAGCTTGGCATTTCGACGCAGAAGCTTCACGCGCGTGGTCCGATGGGCCTCGCTGAACTCACCACCACGAAGTGGATCGTCGAGGGCAACGGGCAGGTGCGACCTTAGCCTTCGCCGATCCGGCGCGGCAACTGCCGGTCGCTACTACCTAGTGCGTTGCGCTTCGGGCGCAGGCATCGAACGCGTCGAGGGCATCGAGCACGCCGTCGGCCTGCCAGTGCCGGTTTCGTCTGCCCTCATTTCGCCGCCGGAGGACTCCGGCCGTTTCGAGGTGGGGGGGAGAGCACTATTCACGGCGACATGCTCACCCCCAGGCGGCTGGCCAGGTACTGCACGGTGACCACTGGTTGTCGGATCAGGACGTCGAGCGCCCGACGCGCAGTGGAACCACGACGCGCGTTGAGCGCGGCCTTCCACATCGTACGCACCTCACCAAGGTCGTTCACCAGGCGCGTCGCATTCGCAATCGATGCGAAAGAGGATGCGGTGAAGACGCGCACGATCGACACAACATCGCCTTCTCGGGAGGACGTCAGGGCCCGGAAGTAGTCCTCGGGGTTCTCGGGCAGATTCGTGTCGAGCAGCAGCAGTATGATGCGGCCGAGTGCGGCGCGCCACACGATGCATCTCAAGATCCGCGCTGACTCGCGGGCAAATGGTGGGGCGGACGGGACTTGAACCCGTGACCGATGGATTATGAGTCCACTGCTCTAACCAGCTGAGCTACCGCCCCGCAACCTGAGCAATTCTAGCGACGATCTGCCGATTGTTCGCATTCGCGAAGATTCGCTTCGCGTTCACCCGTAACTCGCTACGCTCGGATGCGTGAAGGCCTTCGATACGCTCACCGTTGCCCCCGTCCTCCCCGAAAAGCTGCAGCCGCTGCGCACGTTGGCGATGAACCTACGCTGGTCGTGGCGCGAGCAGACTCACCAGCTGTTCAAGTCGATCGACCCGCAGCTGTGGAGCGCAACCGGCCACAACCCCATCACGCTGCTCCAGCGCCTTTCGGCCGAGCGCGTCGCCGAGCTCGAGGCCGATGCCGACTTCCTGCAGCGCCTCCAGTTCGAAATCGATGAGCTTGACGGCTACCTCGGCGTCGAGCGCTGGTTCGAGCGCACCACGCGCGGCAGCGAGGATGCAGCGACGAGCATCGCGTACTTCTCGATGGAGTTCGGTGTGCACCAGTCGCTGCCCATTTATTCGGGCGGCCTCGGCGTGCTGGCGGGCGACCACCTCAAGTCGGCCTCCGACCTCGGCGTGCCGCTCATCGGCATCGGCCTGCTCTACACCTACGGCTACTTCAGCCAGTCGCTGAGCCGCGAGGGTTGGCAGCAGGAGGGCTACGAGCGCCACAACCCGGCCGATCTCGCGGTCTCACCGGTGCTCGACGAGACCGGCGAGCAGCTGCGCATTTCGGTGAACTTCCCGGACGAGCGTGAGGTGCACGCCATCGTCTGGCGCGCCGCAATCGGCCGCATCACGCTGCTGCTGCTCGACACGAACCTGCCCGAGAACCCCGAGGACTACCGGATCATCACCGATCGTCTCTACGGCGGCGACGCCGAGCACCGCATCAAGCAGGAGCTCGTGCTCGGCGTTGGCGGCGTGCGCGCGGTGCAGCGCTTCTGCGAGGTCAGCGGTCTCGCACAGCCTGATGTGTTCCACATGAACGAGGGCCACGCCGGTTTCCTCGGCATCGAGCGCATCGGCCAGCTCATCACGGCGGGCGAGTCGTTCGAGACCGCCCTCGCAACCGTGCGCGCATCCACGCTCTTCACGACACACACCCCGGTGCCCGCGGGCATCGACCGCTTCGACATGCACCTCGCACAGCGCTACCTGCAGCCACTGGCCGACGGTACGTCGCGCCTCGCGGCCGGGGCGCCCGTCGCCCGCGTACTCGAGCTCGGCGGTGAAGACGACCCGCAGCGCTTCAACATGGCGCACCTCGGTCTGCGCCTCGCGCAGTATGCGAACGGCGTTGCCAAGCTCCACGGCGCGGTCTCGCGCGAGATGTTTAAGGACCTCTACCCGAACTTCGACGTCGCCGAAGTGCCGATTACATCGATCACCAACGGCGTGCACGTACCCACCTGGACGCGCGGCCCGATCAAGTCGGTCATCAACTCGATGGCCGGCGGTCGCGACGTCGCCACCGCGGACCGCTGGGAGAACGCGGATGCGGTTGGCTCGGCCGAGCTCTGGCGCATCCGTGACGAGCTCCGGCGAGAGCTCGTCGAGCGTGCGCGTGGCCTTTCACTCGAATCATGGGAGGAGCGCGGCGCACAGGAAGCCGAGCTTGGCTGGACTAAGAACATCCTCAACCCGGATGCGCTCACGATCGGCTTTGCCCGCCGCGTCTCGACGTACAAGCGCCTCACCCTCATGCTCCAGCAGCCCGAGCGCCTCCGCCGCATCCTGCTTAGTGAGGACCGTCCCGTGCAGTTCGTGATCGCGGGTAAGGCACACCCGGCCGACATGGGCGGCAAGCAACTCCTGCAGCAGCTCGTGCAGTTCGCCGACGACGCGGGCGTGCGCGACCGCATCGTATTCATTCCCGATTACAACATCTCGCTCGGCAAGTTCCTTGTCGCGGGATCGGACATCTGGCTGAACAACCCGATCCGCCCTCAAGAGGCCTCGGGTACGTCGGGGATGAAGGCGGTCATGAACGGCTGCCTCACCATGTCGATCTCCGACGGCTGGTGGGACGAGATCGCCGACGACGAGCTCGGCTGGACGATCCCAACAGTGTCGAACGCGGATGCGCACCAACGCGACGCGTGGGAGGCACAGGCCCTCTACGACATCCTCGAGCACGAGATCGTGCCCATGTTCTACGACCGCGACAGCCAGGGCATCCCGCAGGCCTGGGTCGACAAGGTTCGCCGCTCGATGTCACAGGTCGGTCCGAAGGTGGCCGCCGAGCGCATGGTGCGCGACTACGTCGAGCAGCTCTACCTGCCAGCCGGCCGCACCGCTCGCATCGCCGCTGACCTCGACCGCAGCCGACGCTTCGCTGACTGGCAGCAGCGCGTCATCGCGGGTTGGAACGGCGTCGCGGTGACCGAGGTGCACAACGAGGTCGGCAACCCGACGGCCGGCGACGATGCGCGGATCTCGGCACAAGTCGACCTCGGCTCGCTCTTGCCCGAGGATGTTCTGGTGGAGGGCGTGGCCGGACGCGTTGGCGAGTTCGGCGAGCTTGAAAACCCGGTGCGCCTGCCGATGGTGCCGCTCGGTGAGGGCCGCTACGAGGTCGCGGTGCGCACGAACGAGACCGGTGAATTCGGCTACACCGTGCGCGTCGTGCCGAATCACGAACTGCTTCGTTCGCCCGCAGAAATGGGGCTCGTTCGATTCCCGGGATAATCGGGTTCCAACACGCCGTGCGGCTAAATCACAGGGTTGTAATTCAGCGATAAAGTCGGGCATAATTCCTGTGACGACAGTCGAATTGAATATCGGCGGTCAGCATGCCTGAGTCACGAATGGTCGTAGGGGAAGACGCACCACACGTGAAACAGGAGGACAACATGGCTGCACCAACAACTCAGGGTGTGCTCTACGTACACTCCGCACCGCGCGCGCTTTGCCAACACGTTGAGTGGGGGCTTGGCCGGGCGATCGGCGAGCCCACTAACCTGCCGTGGATTCCACAGCCGGTGATTCCGGGCTCGGTTCGTGCGGAGTTCGCGTGGCGCGGCACCCCCGGTACCGCTGCGGCAATCGCGTCGCAACTGCGCGGCTGGGAGCACCTGCGGTTCGAAGTAACCGAAGACCCGAGCGCGAACACCGACGGCGGACGCTGGATGCACACGCCCGGCCTTGGCATCTTCTTCGCGCAGGTCGACATGTCGGGCAACATGGTCGTGCCCGAAGACCGCATTCGCTACGCGATGGAGATCGCCGGCGGCAACGCGACCGAGCTCCACCGCGAACTCTCGCTCGCCCTCGGCCAGGCCTGGGACGACGAACTCGAGCCCTTCCGCACCGCCGGTGACGAGAGCCCAGTCGTCTGGATGCACCGCGTCGGCTAGCATCGGCGCGTGGACTCCAGCGATATCGTCGGCTATTTGATTCTGCTCACCGCCTAGGGAGCGGTCATGCTCGGCGTCGCCCTGTGGTCTCGGGCGGCCGCCTCCGGGCTGCCCAAGCACCGCATCGCCGAGTACGTGCCGCCCGAGGGCGACGTCGTCACGCATGGCCTCCTCACGCGTGCTGATCGCCGGCTGATTGGCGCCGCGTTCGTCGGCCTCGCGGTCAAGAGGCGAGTCCGGGTGCTCGCGCCGAGCGGAGACCGGGGCCCGGTTGCGCTCGAGGCGATGCTCGGCAATGGACTTACGACGCAAGAGCGGATGCTGCTCGACTGCCTCCGCCCACGCGCCCCACAGAGCGACAACAACGTCGCTACAGCGAGGGCCTCGCCGAACTTGGTATCGCCGCCAGCAACGGTCAGCAGCTACCCGACATCTACTTTCTCAAGGGCCGCGGGGCGGATCGCCGGTATCAGCGTCGGCAGCTCGCGCGCTACTTTGACAATGCACGCCAGTCGCTCAGGGATGCGGGCCTCGCGAAACGTATGCAAAACGGGTTTTTTCTCGCAACGCTGTCGCTGCTATTCCTGCTCAGCTTCGCCGTACTCGCGCTACTCATCCTTGGCGCTATCTTGGACGGCGCCTGGTGGTTTGTCGTGGTCGCGCCGCTATTCCTCGTCGGATATTTCTTCATTCTTTTTCTCGCCGCGCCACCAATTCTTCGCTTTACCGCCGCAGGTAAAGAATTACGTGTCAGGCTCGCCGGCCTCCGCGAATACGTTCGCCTCGGCGAACAGGAGCGACTCCGATTCACACAGACGCCGCGGACGGCGCTGCGCGACCCGGTCGGCGACCTCACGCCGGCGGGGCACGCGCTCGGACTGCCACGCGTACCGCAGGCGCCCAACGCTGTCGAGCAATTTCAGCTCGACCAGATCATCCTCACCGAAGAACTGTTGCCGTACGCCGTGCTCTTCGGCCAGGAACGTCAATGGGCGAATGAGTTCGCGCACTTCGACGCCGCCGGCATCCGCGCCCAGAACCTCGAGGCCGTCAGCACCACGATGGAGGGCATCGTCATCGTGATGGAGGTGCTCTCGATTATCGGGCAGGTTCTGCGCGTGATCGGAACGATCGCCTCCTTCGCTGGGCGAGCCGACTAGGCGCGAGCTGCGGCGCACGCAGGCAAGAAAACGACGGATGGCCGGGGCCCCGGCCATCCGTCAATGTGGGTGGTGCGTTACGCGTACTTGCGCAGCGCAAGCACGGCGTTGTGGCCGCCGAAACCAAACGACGTCGAGATAGCGAGCGCGCCGGGGGTGAGCGCAACCTCGCGAGCCGAGGTGACCACGTCAAGCGGGATCTCCTCGTCGAGGTTCTCGATGTTGATCGTCGGAGGCAGCACGTTGTTGTGCAATGCGAGCGCCGTGAACATCGCCTCGATCGCACCGGCGCCACCGAGCAGGTGACCGGTCGAGCCCTTCGTCGCCGAAACCGGCACCGAGTGAATGTGGTCGCCAAGCACGCGCTTGAACGCGTTGTACTCGGCGATGTCTCCCACCGGGGTCGAGGTAGCGTGCGCGTTGATGTGCACGACGTCCTCGGGCGATGCGCCGGCGATCTTGAGTGCCTCCTCGACGGCTCGGGCAGCGCCCTCCCCCTCGGGCTCGGGTGCCGTGATGTGGTAGGCGTCGGCCGTCACGCCGCCGCCCGCGACCTCGGCGTAGATCTTCGCTCCACGGGCGAGCGCGTGCTCTTCGGTCTCGAGTACGAGCGCGGCCGCGCCCTCGCCGAGCACGAAGCCGTCGCGGTCGCGGTCGTACGGCCGCGAAGCGTGCTCCGGGTCGTCGTTACGCTTCGACAGCGCCTGCATCGCGGCAAACGCGGCGATCGGCAGCGGGTGCACCGCCGCCTCCGAACCGCCCGCGATGACCACGTCAGCAAGGCCGGCCTGCAGGTGGTCGTACGCGTTGATGACCGACTCGGTGCTCGAGGCACAAGCCGACACGACGGTGCGGATGCCGGCGCGGGCTTCGAGGTCCATACCGATCGCGGCCCCGGGCCCGTTCGGCATGAGCATGGGAACAGTCAGTGGGAGCACTCGGCGGGCACCGCGCTCACGCAAGGTGTCCCAGGCGTCGAGCAGGGTCCAGACGCCACCGATGCCGGTGGCCCAGTCGACGAGGAACCGCTGCGGCTCGATCGCGCCCTTCTCAAGACCCGCGTCGGCGAAGGCCTCGCGGCCCGCGATGAGCGCGTATTGGCTCGACGGGTCTAGCCGTTTGGCCTGCACGCGACCAAGGATCTCACTCGGAGATTCCTTGACCGTCGCAGCAAACTTCACCGGCAGGTCGATCTCGTACTTCTGCGTGGTCTCGGCGGGCAACGTACGTGCGCCGGACTCGCCGCGCAGCAGTGCCTCCCAGGTGCCGGGTGCATCCGTTGCCAGCGGCGTGAACGCACCGATACCCGTGATCACGATCTTTTTCGTCATGAACGTAGCTTTTCCTCGAGGGGACAGGGCCAGTGGGGGTGAAACGAACCGTGGTGGCCGCAAACAGCTCGGGCGGCCACCACGGGCTCGCTAGGCGTCCTGGGCCTTGGCGATGAAGTCGACCGCGTCCTGCACGGTCTTGAGGTTCTCGACCTCGGCGTCGGGAATCTCGACGTCGAACTTCGACTCGGCGTTGACGACGATCGTCATCATCGAGATCGAGTCAATGTCGAGGTCGTCGGTGAACGACTTGTCGCCGGTCACGGTGTCAGCCGCAATGCCGGTTTCTTCGTTCACGAGCTCGGCGAGGCCGGCCAGGATCTCTTCGTTCGAAAGTGCCATGGTGTTCTCCTTGTTATGGGTGGTTGGTTTGATTGGGGGTCGGTGAGAGCTGGGGGCCCGTTAGGGCAGTCGAACGACCTGCGCCGCATAAGCGAGGCCGGCGCCGAAGCCGATCTGCAGTGCGAGCCCACCCGACAGCTCGGGGTGCTCTTCGAGCAGACGGTGCGTCGCGAGCGGAATTGATGCCGCCGAGGTGTTGCCCATCGTCTCGATATCGCGAGCGATCGCCACGGTCTCGGGCACGCCGAGCTGCTTCGCGAACTCGTCGACGATGCGCATGTTCGCCTGGTGTGGGATGAACGCGGCGAGGTCATCGACCGTCACGCCAGCGCGATCAAGCGCTTCGCGCGCCGCCTTCGCCATCTCCCACACAGCCCAGCGGAACACGGATTTGCCGTCCTGGCGGAGCGTGGGCCACTCGGCCTCGCCGCGACGGTAGTCCTGCAGCGGGCTGCTCATCGAAACCGCGTCCCACTTGCTGCCGTCGGAACCGATGACTGACTCGGCAATGCCTGGCTCGTCGGACGGACCAATGAGCGCCGCGCCCGCACCGTCGCCGAGCAGAAAGGAGATGGAACGATCGGTGGGGGAGATGACGTCCGACAGCTTCTCGGCGCCGACCACCAGTACGTACTCGGCGACACCGGCACGGATGAGGGCGTCGGCCTGAGTGACCGCGTAGCAGTACCCGGCGCAGCCGGCCGAAATGTCGTACGCCGCGGCGGGCGTGGCGCCGAGGCCGTCAGCGACGCGAGTGGCGGCGGCCGGCGTCTGCATCACGTTGGTGACCGTGGCGACGATGACGGCGCCGATCTGGCTCGGCTCAATGCCCGCCTTCTCGATGGCCTCCTGGCCCGCGCGAATGCCCATGTCGATGACATTGACGTCGTCAGTGGCGCGCTGGCGCGAAATAATACCCGTGCGCTGGCGGATCCACTCGTCAGACGAGTTGATCGGCCCAGCGATGTCGTCGTTCGTGACCGTCAGTTCGCCGCGGTAGGCGCCGATGCTGTGAATACGGGTGAACTGGGGGCCAGTTGCCTGGTGGAGTTTCGGGCTCATGCTGCATCCTCTGCGGCCAGTGCGGCAACTACCGCGTCAATGTCTTCGGGAACGTTCACGGCGATGCCGTTCGTGCCCTTCATGCCACGCTTCGCGAGCCCGACGAGCGTGCCCGCGGGTGCGGCCTCGACGAGCGTCGTGTGCCCGGCCTCCACAAACGCGGCCATGCAGGCGTCCCAATGAACGGGGCGGTTCACCTGGTCGATAAGCAACTCAAGGTAGCGGCTGCCCGAGTCGACTCGGGTGCCGTCATAGTTCGTGTAGAGACCAAGCTTCGGGTCGTTCACCGCGAATCCGCCGGCCGACGCAGCAAGCTGCTCGTGTGCATCCGCCATGTAGCGAGTGTGGAACGCGCCGGCGACCTTGAGCGGAATCACGCGGGTGCCCTTGGCGGGCTCGGCGCGAAGCTGCTCGAGCGCATCCGGGTCGCCTGCGGCGACGATCTGTCCGGCACCGTTGAAGTTGGCTGGTTCGAGTTCGAGCTCGGCGAGGCGTGCGAGCACCTCGTCTTCGCTGCCGCCGAGGACGGCGGACATGCCCGTAGTCTGCTTCGCGGCGTCCTCGGCCATGAGCGTCGCGCGTCGCGACACGAACGCGAGCGCGGTGGCTGCGTCAAACACCCCGGCGGCGTACGCCGCGGCGATCTCGCCCACCGAGTGGCCCGCCACCTCGACACCCGAGAGGTCGGCGCCCGACGCGACCAGGGCATCCCAGGTCAGGATGCCGGCGGCAACAATGAGCGGCTGCGCGATCGCGGTGTCGCGGATCGTCTCGGAGTCCGACTCGGTGCCGTGGCGAACGAGGTCAACGCCAACCGCGTCGCTGAGCTGCGCCAGCGTGTCTCGGCGTTCGGGCGTCGCGAGCCACGGGCCAAGAAAGCCGGGCTTCTGCGACCCCTGACCGGGGAAGGTAATGATGGTCATGTATCTGCGTTTCTTCGGGTGGTCAATTGCGGGAAGTGGCTGCGAACCACGCTAGCGGGAACGCTTTGTCGGCTTCGGGGTGACGCGCCCGTCATAGGAGTTTGAATCGGCGATGCGGCCGAGGATCAGGGCGGACTGCAGGATTACGGCCTCGCGCGCGCCGGTCGCGTCCCACCCAATGACCTCGCTGATGCGCTTGAGGCGGTACCGAACGGTGTTCGGATGCACGAACAGCTCGCGCGCGGTGGCCTCGAGTGAGCGGCCGTTGTCGAGGTAGCACCAGAGGGTCGTGAGCAGGTCGGACTGGTGGTCGGCGAGCGGCAGGTAGACACGCTGCACGAGCGCCTGCCGCGCGAGGGGGTCACCCGCGAGGGCGCGCTCGGGCAGTAGATCGTCGGCAAGGATGGGCCGATCGGTCCGCCGGTACGCGCCGGCCACCGAGAAAGCCGCCAGCGCGGCGCGGGCGCTCATCGCGGCCTTGACCACGTTCGGCACCTCGGGCCCAAGTACGAGGCGACCCTCGCCGAACCCGCCCTCGAGCAGCTGTGATACCTCGAGAAAGCTGATCGGCGGCCCCTCAAACTCGTCGCTCGGCTTAGCGCGCCCAATAACGAGCACGAGGCGGTTGCCCTGCACACCGACCAGGAGGTCGGTCTGGTTGTGGCGGGCCGTGCGGCGCAGTTGGTCGACCTCGAGGACCTTCGGGGTCGTGCCGACGAGCACCGCCACCTCGCCATGGCCGCTCCAGCCGAGGGCGGCAATGCGGCTCGGGAGCTCGGAGTCATGCTCGCCCGTGAGGATCGAGTCGACGACAAGCGCCTCGAGGCGCGCATCCCAGAGCCCACGCTGTTCGGCCGCGCGTGCGTAGACCTCGGCCGCGGCGAAGGCCATGTCGCGCGAATACCGCAACACGCCCTCGCGGATCTCGGGCGAGGCGTTGGCAACTCGCTCTTCAAAGACGTCGACGACGACGTGGATGAGCTGCAGCGTTTGCTGCAGGCTCACCGAACGCAGGAGTTCGCGCGGGGCCGTGTCGAACACGTCCCGCGCGACCCACGGCGCCCCGCCGTCGTCTTCGAACCACGACACGATCGCGGCGATGCCCGACTGCGCCACCATGCCGACCGCACTGCGGCGGCCGGGCGGCATGTCAGAGAACCAGGGAAGCGTGAGCTCCATCCGGCGCAGCACCGTCGTGGCAAGGTCGCCCGTGATGCTGCGCAGCCAGGCAATCTCCCGATCTTTGTCGAACTTCGGCGTCATTGGTCGCGGGTGCGCTTCCTAGGCGTCGCCACCCGCCGAGCCGGACTCGCCGGCCGCCGGGTTGTTGAGGTCGTAACGGTCGATGGCCGTCTGCACGACGCTCGCGTCGACCTCACCGCGGCGGGCGAGCTCCGAGAGCGTGCGGACGACGATCGAGTGCGCGTCGATCTTGTAGAAGCGGCGGGCGGCGGCGCGGGTATCCGAGATACCGAAGCCGTCGGCGCCGAGGGTCGCGTAGTCACCGGGGATGAACTCGCGCACCATGTCGGGCAGCTGGTGGTTGAAGTCGCTCACGCCGAGGAACACGCCCTCGGAGTTCTGCAGCTTGTCGCGAAGGTACGGCACGCGAGCTTCCTCGGACGGCTTGGTCCAGTTGTGCTCGCTCGCCTCGAGGCCGTCGCGGCGCAGCTCCTGCCAGCTCGTGACCGACCAGACGTGGGCACGAACGCCCCACTCCTCGGCGAGAATCTGCTGTGCGTGCAGTGCCCACGGCACCGCCACGCCCGAGGCAAGCAGCTGCGCCTGCGGGCCCTGCTCAAGCTCGGGAGCGCGCAGGTAGTAAATGCCCTTCACGACGCCGTCGACGTCGAGGTTCTCAGGCTCGGCCGGCTGTGCCATCGGCTCGTTGTACATCGTGATGTAGTACATGACGTCGGGGTCCGGGTGGTTTCCGCCATACATGCGCTCGATACCGGCGCGCATGATGTGGCCGATCTCGTAGACGTAGGCAGGGTCGTATGACACGACGGCCGGGTTGGTGCTCGCGATGATGTGCGAGTGACCGTCCATGTGCTGCAGACCCTCACCCGTCAGGGTGGTACGGCCAGCCGTGGCACCGAGGATGAAGCCGCGGGCGAGCGAGTCGCCTGCGGCCCAGAAGCCGTCGCCCGTGCGCTGGAAGCCGAACATCGAGTAGAAGATGTACATCGGCACCATGAGTTCGCCGTGCACCGAATGCGAGGTGCCCACGGCGGTCATCGATGCGACCGCTCCAGCCTCGTTGATGCCGACGTGCATGAGCTGGCCCTGCGGCGACTCGCGGTAGGCGAGTAGCAGTTCGCGGTCAACCGCGGTGTACTGCTGGCCGTGCGGGTTGTAGATCTTCGCGGTCGGGAAGAACGCGTCGAGGCCGAAGGTGCGGGCTTCGTCGGGAATGATCGGCACGATGCGCTTGCCGAACTCGCCCGAACGCATGAGGTCCTTGAGCAGGCGCACGAAGCCCATGGTCGTCGCGACCGGCTGGTTGCCCGAGCCCTTTTTCGCGATGGCGTAGGTCTTCTCCTCGGGGAGGTCGATCTGCGTGTACTTCGAGCGACGCTCGGGCACGAAGCCACCGAGTTCGCGGCGACGCTCCAGCATGTACTGCAGGGCCGGGTCGGAGTCGTCCGGCTTGTAGTAGGGGATGCTGTAGAGGTCGGCCTCAAGGTCCTTGTCGGCGATCGGAATCTGCAGCGTGTCGCGGAACTTCTTGAGGTCGGCGAGCGTGAGCTTCTTCATCTGGTGGGTCGCGTTGCGGCCCTCGAAGTGCGTGCCGAGACCGTAGCCCTTGACCGTGTGCGCGAGGATGACGGTCGGCTGGCCCTTGTGCTCGAGCGCAGCCTTGTATGCGGCGTATACCTTGCGGTAGTCGTGGCCGCCGCGCTTGAGGCCCCAGATGTCGTCGTCGCTGAGGTTTTCGACGAGCTTGAGGGCTTCGGGGTCGCGGCCGAAGAAATTGTCGCGGACGTACTTGCCCGATTCAGCCTTGTAGGTCTGGAAGTCGCCGTCGGGGGTTTCGTTCATCAGGCGAAGGAGCGCGCCCTCGCTGTCGCGGGCGAGGAGGTGGTCCCACTC
This sequence comes from Gulosibacter massiliensis, assembly GCF_900626105.1. Taxonomy (NCBI): domain Bacteria; kingdom Bacillati; phylum Actinomycetota; class Actinomycetes; order Micrococcales; family Microbacteriaceae; genus Gulosibacter; species Gulosibacter massiliensis. The sequence goes on along the minus strand of NZ_UYZX01000001.1, from coordinate 343,847 downwards.
GCGGCCCCACACGACCTTAATGACGTTCCAGCCGGCACCACGGAAGTACGACTCGAGCTCCTGCACGATCTTGCCGTTACCGCGCACGGGGCCGTCGAGGCGCTGCAGGTTGCAGTTGACGACGAAGGTGAGGTTGTCGAGCTCGTAGTTCGCCGCGATCTGCAGCTGGCCACGCGACTCGGGCTCATCCATCTCGCCGTCGCCGAGGAAGGCCCACACGTGCGAGCCCGAGGCGTCCTTGATGCCACGGTTGGTGAGGTACTTGTTGTACTGCGCCTGCCAGATCGCGTTCATCGGGCCGAGACCCATCGACACCGTCGGGAACTGCCAGAAGTCCGGCATGAGGCGCGGGTGCGGGTACGAGCTCAGACCGTTCGGGGCCTTCGAGGCCTCCTGACGGAAACTGTTGAGGTTGTCTTCCGTGAGGCGACCCTCGAGGTAGGCCCGCGCGTAGTTACCGGGCGCCGCGTGGCCCTGAAAGTACACCTGGTCGGGGCCGGCCGGGTGGTCGTAGCTCTTGAAGAAGTGGTTGAGACCGACCTCGTAGAGGGTCGACTGCGCCGCGTACGACGAGATGTGACCGCCAACGCCGATGTGTGCCTTCTGCGAGTTCTGCACCGTGATTGCCGCGTTCCAGCGGATCCAGCGGCGGTAGGTGCGCTCAATCGACTCATCGCCAGGGAACTCCGGCTCATCTTCCGGCGCGATCGTATTGATGTAGTCCGTCACCGGGTGCATCGGCACGCCCAGGTGCTGTTCGCGCGAGCGCTGGAGCAGCGCCAGCATGACTTCGCGGGCACGCTGGTGGCCCCGTTCGCCAATGACCGCGTCGAGAGATTCTTTCCATTCCGCAGTTTCCTGCGGATCGGTGTCGACGTAGTCCTCGGAATACGGGTCGGAGATGTGGAGTGCCACGTTGGCCTCTTTCGTTGTCAGGAAGCGCGGTGCTAGACGCCGCATCGGGTTGCGATGTTGCGCCACCTCAACAGCCTAGCGACTTCCGACAATGAATTTGTGCGCTTGATTGATGATTCGTCCAGTTCAGATCATGTGCAGTATGTGCTGCCACGCTGTGCTGCGTGGAACCGACTTTTACTGTTTCGGGCGACCAGCCGGTCACCGCGCCGACGCACCGCGGTGACCGTGTCACCGTGCTCGGGCCGGGCTCGCCTCGCCTCCTCGTCTTTATTCCGGGCGCCTTCACGCCGCTGTGCTCGGGCGAAATTCGTGAGCTCGGCGAGCTCGCTGTCCGGGCAGAGCAACTCGGCGTGCAGGTCTATGCCGTCTCGTGCGATAGCCCCGCGACGCTTGCCGCGTGGCTGGCGGCGGAAGACGCATCCGGCCGAATCATCGGCGTGTCGGACCACTGGCCGCACGGCTCGTTGGCGTCGATGCTCGGCTCGTTCGACGAGCACGCCGGCATGGCACTGCGGCGCAGCTGGGCAATTCGCTCCGATGGCACGCGCGTGCTCGTGGCCGGCACGGCGGCGGGGGAATCGCGCGAACTGCACGACCACCTGCGCGGCATTGAATGGGCAGGCGCAGAGTAGCCGCTATAGTTAATCGCTGCGGGCCTGTAGCTCAGTTGGTTAGAGCATCTGGTTTACACCCAGAGGGTCGGGGGTTCGAGTCCCTCCGGGCCCACGTAAGAAATTGAGGAAGCAAGACCTTGGCATACGAGGCCTTGCTTCCTGTCGTTTCCCACACGATTCGCACCGAAGCACCTGAATTGCGACCGACTCACCGCCGAATCACCGCGGTCCCAACTTCGACCGTTTGCATATCGCCTTCTCCTCACCCACGGCAACCACTTCTGGGGCGCCGAGGTTGCCGGCGCCTGCCCCGACATCATCACGGTCGCCAAGGCCTCGGGCAACGGCTTCCCGCCCGGTGCGGTCGGCTCCGCGGTACTCGACCTCCTCGATGAGGAGCGCGTCATGGAGCGCGCCGTCCGGGCCGGCACCCGCTTCACCGAGCTGATGCAGGAGCTGCAGGCACGCCACGTTTGGATCGGCGCGGTGCACGGCAGTGGGCTCTACCACGGCGTCGAGCTCGTTCGTGACCGCGAGCCCCTCGAGCCAACAACCGAAGAGACCGCACTAGTGTGCGAACGGATGCTGCACCACGGCATCATCGTGCAGCCTGCGAGCGAGCGGCAGAACGTGCTCAAGTTCAAACCGCCCACCACCATCACAGAGTTCGACGTCGAGGCAGTTGCTCGGGCACTCGACGTCGAACTTGCGCTATTGGGTTAGTTACGGGGCGACGATCCGTCGGTGACAGGCTCGAGCTCGCCGTCGTCGTCGCCGACACCCTCGGGAATCTTGTTGAACCCGGTGACTGGCTGGTTCTCGTCGAACGCGACGACCTTCTTACGGAAGCCGCGGGTAATCACCGCGAGATAGATGAGGCCGAGCGCCAGCCAGATGCCACCGCCGATCAACGCCTCAAGGTGGAGGTTCAGCCAGAGCAGCACGGTCAGCGCGAGACCGATGCCCGGCATGACGATGTATTTGAAGATGTCGCCGGGGGTCTTGCGCAACCCCTTGCGCCACGCGAAGTAGGCAATCACCGAGGCGTTCACGAAGCTAAAGGCAATGAGCGCGCCAAAGTTGATGAAGGCCGAAATGAGTTCGAGCGAAAACTCAATCGCCAACAGCGAGACGATACCGACGAGCACGACGTTGAACACGGGGGTGTGGCTCTTCGCGTTGATGCGACCGAACCACTTGCGGGGGAACACGTTGTTGCGCCCCATGACCAGCAGCATGCGCGACACCGAGGCGTGTGAGGCGAGGCCCGACGCGAGCGTCGCGGTGAAGCCCGCGGCGACGAAGATGATCTGGAAGACCTGGCCCCCGATGATGAGACCGATTTGGGGGAGCGGGTCGTCGGTGAACTCACCGAACGGGGTGTTGTCGGGGAACCGCAGCTGCGCGAAGTAGCTCGCGACGAAGAAGATTGCGCCACCGATAATCACGGTGAGCAGAATCGCGCGCGGCATCGTCTTCGAGTCCCGAGCTTCCTCGGCGTACATCGTGATCGCGTCGAAGCCGATGAAGCTAAAGCAGACCACCGTCGCGGCCATGAGCAGCGACTGCGAGTCGAGTCCCTCGTGCACGAATGGCCGGCTGCTGACCAACGTGCCCATGCCCTCTCCGCTGAGGACCTGCTGAATGACGAGGCCGATGAAGACGAGGATCACGATGACCGCAAAGATCAGCAGCAGCGCGTTGAAGTTCGAGGTGCCGCGCATGCTCGTGGCGACGAGCGCCGTCACGCCGATGCAGTAGAGCACCACCCAGATCCACGCGGGAACGTCGGGGAACATCTGCTCCATGTAGAGGCGGATGATGAGCGCGTTGACCATCGGCAGCAGCAAATAGTCGAGCAGTGAGGTCCAACCAACCATGAAGCCGAGGTTGGGGTGCATCGATTCACGCACATAGGTGTAGGCCGAGCCGGCGCTCGGAATGGCGCCAGCCATCTTGCCGTAGCTGATAGCGGTAAAGACCATCACGATGAGGGCTACGAGGTAGGCCATGGGCACGGTGCCGTCGGTGATGTCGGAGACGATACCGAAGGTGTCGAATACGACAGTGGGGGTCATGTACCCGAGGCCGAGGCCGACGATGGCCCACATCCCCAGGTTGCGACGCAAGGTTCCTTGTTGTTGAACAGCGGTCATAGGCGGATCCTTTTAGCAGGGACTCTGGGAGTCAGGAGCATCTCCGCGAACAGACGGATTGCCAGAACTCTAATGGAGGTTTGGCCACACTAGGACGGTTAAGAACGATATTTGTACGTATAAAAATGATCGACGCTATGCAGCAATTCGACAGAACGCGACCAGACGACAAGGTTTGACCTTTGCCGCCGTCTGCAGCGTCGAAACGTCAACGTCAGGAACACTCGACACTCATCACCGTGACGGTGATCTCGCGCTCGCCGTCGGAGAAGACGAGGAAGATGTTCGGTGGGAAATCGTCGGTTTGGATGCGGAGCGCCTAGCCGCGATCGCCGAGCTGGTGCGGGCTGCCCGAGCCGCCGCCCGAGGTCCGCAGAACCGGGCTAAAACACCTTGACGGCATGCAGCGACTCACCCTTGAGGCGGGAGCGGCCCGCGAGGTCCGCCAGCTCGATCAACGCGCCCACGCCTGCGACCACAAAGCCGAGGTCTCGCACAAGCTCACAGCTCGCCGCGAGCGTGCCGCCGGTCGCGAGCACGTCATCCAGAATCAAGACTCGGGTGCCGGGCGCGACATCGCGCTGCATCTCGATCGTGGCCGAGCCGTACTCGAGGTCATATGAACGGGATGCCGCGGGCGCGGGCAGCTTCCCGGCCTTGCGAATCGGCACGAGACCGCAGCCGACTCGCGCCGCGACGGCGCCGGCGATCAGAAATCCTCGTGCCTCGACACCCGCGACGACGTCATACGTGCCGTTAAACGGCGCCACGAGGGCACGCAGCGAGACGTCGAAGGCCTCGGGTTGCGCAAACAGCGGCAGCACGTCGCGGAAGAGCACTCCCGGTTCGGGGTAGTCGGGGATGCTGCCCACGTGCGCCAGCGCATCCGCAAGTTCAGCCGGTGTGGGGGCGGTGACGTGCTGAGGTGTCACCAGGTTCGTCTGCTCCACGCCTACTCCCCTTGGCCGATGCGGTGGAGCAGTTCGGTCATGCGCACGTGCACCTGCTCGATATTCGGGATGTCGTCGAGGCGCAGCGGATTGTCAGCCGAAGTCTCGAGTACGAGTGTGCCACAGCGGAAGATGCGATCGACAAATGACCGCTCGTACGCGACATTCGAGATACCGCGCAGCGGGATATCGTGGCCGCGCTTGTTGAAGATGCCGGTGCGGGTAATCACGCGACGGTCCGTGATCGTGTAGGTCGTGGTGAGCCACTTCAGCCACGGCACGAGCGCGACGGGAATGAGCACCACGACGCAGACACCCCAGATGACGTAGCTGCCGATCGGCTGCGCGTCCGGCGGCAGCAAGATCGTGCCGACGATGGCGGCGACCAGCACGAGTAGCCCGAGTAGCAACCAGCCCAAGATGCGCTTGATGTGGGTTCGAAGATGGAAGACGACGTGCTCATTTTCACCGAGCAGGCGTTGCGGGATTCCCATGTCGTCAGCGTACTCGCCGGGACCGCCGACGCTACGCTCGACACATGACGAGCTTGCGCCAATTGCAGTCCACCCTTGACGCGCTATTTCCCGAGACGGATGCCGAGCCGTGGGATGCGGTTGGCCCGGCAGCCGGCGATCCCGACGCCGAGGTAACGCGAGTGCTGCTCGCGGTCGACCCAGTTTCGGCAACCGTGGACGAGGCGCTCGAGTTTGGCGCGCAACTGCTGGTGACGCACCATCCGCTGGTACTGCGCGGCATTACAACCCTGCGCGAGGACCGTTACAAGGGTGCGCTACTCGCCCGACTCATTCGAGAGGGCTGTGCCCTGCACACCGCGCACACCAACGCCGATATCGTTGAGACGGGCCCGACCGGCACGATCTTCGATCGCCTCGGCGTCAATGCCAACAGCCGCCGGCCGATCGAGCCGCTCGCGAGCCGCCCGGAACGCGGCATCGGCCTCATCGGGGAGTTCGCCGAGTCCATCACCCTGCGCGAATTCGCCGAGCGTGTCGCGCGCATCATGCCGCCGACGGCAGGGGGAGTGCGCGTCGCTGGCGATCCGAAGCAACCGATTCGCCGCGTCGCCTGCTGCTCAGGCGCGGGCGATAGCCTGCTCGCGCACCCGCTCGTTACGAGCGCCGACGTCTACCTCACGTCGGACCTGCGCCATCACCCGGCTTCCGAGGCTCGCGAGCAATCGCTGCTCGGCGGGGGACCCGCGCTCGTCGATGTCGCCCACTTCGCAAGCGAATGGCTCTGGCTCGACGGGTTGGCCGACCGCCTTCGTGCCGCGCATCCCGAACTCGAAGTGCGTGTTTCGACCCGCAACACGGATCCGTGGACGTGGCATATCCCGCAGCGCACGACATCCGCTTCAAGTCAGGGACAATAGAGAACTATGAAGGCCTCACAACAGCACCAGCTGCGCCTGCTCGAATTGGCCAATCTCGATGCCAAACGGGGCCGGCTCCAGCACACCGCCAAGCACATTCCCGAACAGCTCAGCCTCGAAAAGATTGAGGGCGAACGCCGCGCGCGCCGGGCCGCCGCGGCCCAGGCCCTCGGCGAACTCGAGGATGCGCAGGCACAGCTGCGCCGTGTCGAGTCCGACGTACAGACCGTCGTGCAGCGCCAGCACGCCGACGAGGCCCGCCTTGCGACCGCGACCACGAGCAAAGAGATCACAGCGTTCGAGACAGAGATCGCCGCGCTGAAGCGTCGCCGCGACCGCCTCGAGGGCGAGCAACTCGAACTCGAGGAGCAGGTCGAGTCACTCACCGCGACGTACGAGGCCCGGCACGATGAGATGCGCACCCTCGAGGCCGAGGCGAGCGACCTCCTCGAGCGGCGCGACCTGGCCCGAGTCAACTTGCAGGTCGAGGCGAAGGAGCTGGGCACGGCGCGTCGCCTGCTGCTTGGCGGCATCCCGGCAGAGCTCGTCGCGCTCTACGAAGAAGTGCGCGGCAAGGTCGGCATCGGCGCTGCCGAGCTCGTGGGTAACGTCTCGATGGCCTCGAACGAGACCCTCGAGGTCGTGGACATGGCGAACGTGCGTCGCGCGACCGCCGACGAGGTGCTGTTCTGCCCCATGACCGGCGCGATTCTCGTGCGTACCGAGCGGTCGGACGTCTGATGCCGCGCAACCTCGTCGTTGAGGCCGACGGCGGATCTCGCGGCAACCCCGGGCCGGGCGGTTCAGGGTCGGTCATCATCGATGCCGACACCGGCGAGATCCTCGAAACCATCTCGCGCTCGCTCGGCGTCTGCACCAACAACGTCGCCGAGTACACGGGCCTCGTGCTCGGGCTCGAAGCGGCCTACCGCATCGACCCGCAGGCACAGGTCGAGGTGCGGATGGACTCGAAGCTTGTCGTCGAGCAGATGTCTGGCCGCTGGAAGATCAAGCACCCCGACATGCAGAAGCTCGCTGCAATCGCGCGCGACCTCATCGGCTCACGGCAGGTTCGCTTCACGTGGGTACCCCGCGCGCAGAACTCCCGGGCGGATGCGGCGGCGAACGCCGCGATGGACCACCCCGCCGAGTACCAGGGCCCGAATCCCCTCGCGGGCGACTCGCTGTTCTGAGCCATGCGCCGCACGCTAGAATAGTGGGATGAGTGGGCCGGCCAGACGGTCACGTGCCGCATCACGCGGTCCGAGGAACGTCCGGGCTCCACAGAGCAGGACGGTGGGTAACGCCCACCCGGGGTAACCCGCGAGACAGTGCCACAGAAAGCAAACCGCCCGCAAGGGTAAGGGTGAAAGGGTGGGGTAAGAGCCCACCGGGGGAGCGGTGACGTTCCTCGCACGGTAAACCTCGTCCGGAGCAAGGCCAACAGGAAACGTCGACGCGGCTCGCCGAGTTTCCGGGTGTGCTGCTAGAGCGACGTGGTAACGCGCCGCCGAGATAGATGGCCGTCGGGGAGTTCGCTCCTCACAGAACCCGGCGTACCGGCCGACCCACTCAACTTCTTGGCTAGTCCCAGCCCTCCTGGGCGAGCAGGGCGGCGCCAACGATACCCGCGTTGTTCGTCAGTTCGGCCGCGTCGATGCGAGTCGCGATCGAAATGTGCGGCAGGAAGTCGGCCGCCTGCTTCGAGATACCGCCCGAGACGATGAACAAGTCTGGCGAGAACAGCTGCTCGAGCTTGGCGAAGTACGGCGTCAGCCGATCAGTCGCCCACTCCTCGAGTGGTACGTTTTCGCGCTCACGTACCTTGGCCGAAGCGAACTTCTCGTAGTCGTCGTGACCGTCGACCGAAAGGTGGCCGAGCTCAGTGTTCGGCACCAGCTTTCCGTTGTGGATCAGCGCAGAACCGATACCAGTGCCGAGCGTGATGACAAGCAGCGAGCCCCGCGAGTCCTTCGCATGGCCGAACTTCGCCTCACCGTAGCCTGCAGCATCCGCGTCGTTGACGAGCGACACCGGCTGGCCGAGGTGCTCCGAGAATGCCGTCGCCGCGTCGAAGCCGATCCACTCGTCGGCGATGTTGGCCGCCGAGTAGGCGACGCCACGGCGCACCACCGACGGCATACACATGCCGATGTGGTAGTGATCGTCGTTTGCCTCGTCCTGCGCGAGGATCTTGTCGCGCAATTCCGCCACGGCCGACAGCACGGCATCGATCGGGGCGCCCTCAGGGGTCTTCACCTTCTGTCGTTCGCCAACGAGCTTGCCCTCATTAAGGTTGACGAGGGCGCCCTTGATGCCGGTGCCGCCAATGTCGATGCCGATTGCGACCGGCGCGTGCTTCTTTGCCATGAGGAATAGCCTACGCAGAGTTCGACACGCGAACGCCGTATTTCCTAGAGTTGCGACGGCGGCAGCGTGAGAATTTCTGGGCCGTCCTCACGCACGACGATGGTGTGCTCAAATTGCGCGCAGCGCGACCCGTCGCGCGTCACGACCGTCCAGTCGTCGTCCCACTGCTCCCAATCTTGCGACCCCGTCACGAGCATTGGCTCGATTGTGAAGATCATGCCCGCCTGAATCACGTCGTTGAAGCGATCCGTGTCGTAGTGGGGAATAATCAGGCCGGAGTGGAACGAGCGACCGACGCCGTGCCCCGTGTAGTCGCGCACCGACTCGTAGCCGAAGCGATTCGCGTACTTTTCGATCACGCGACCGATCACGTTGACCTCTCGGCCGGGCTTCGCCGCCTTGATGCCGCGCATCGTCGCCTCGTACGTGCGCTCGACGAGCAAGCGCGACTCCTCGGCCACGTCGCCAACGAGGTACATGCGATTCGTGTCGCCGTGCATCCCGTCGACGAACGCCGTGATGTCAATGTTGAGAATGTCGCCGTCCTCGAGCACCGTGTCGTCGGGGATGCCGTGGCAGATGCACTCGTTGAGCGAGGTGCAGATCGACTTCATGAAGCCACGGTAGCCAAGCGTCGACGGGTAGGCGTTGTGGCGCACGAGGAAGTCGTGGGCGAGCTCGTCGAGGCGCTCATGGGTCGTGCCGGGCACGACAAACGGCTCGAGGTATTCGAGCGCCGCGGCGGCGATGCGAGAGGCCTTGCGCACGCGGTCGATCTCTTCCTCGGTGTAGAGGTCGCCCATGCCGTCGGGCTCGTTGGCCGTCTTCTTGCCGACGTACTCGGGACGCGGGATGCTCGTGGGAACCTTGCGTTCGGGCGTAACGGTTCCGGGGATCAACAGACCGGTTTCAGAGTTTTTCGGCATATCGTCAAGTCTATGACGGAACAACAGCCCGAATTCTGGTTCAACACCCGCACCGGCGAAGTCGAGGAGGGCAAGCAGTCGATCTCATCCGAACGACTCGGTCCCTTCCCCACCCGCGAGGACGCGGCCCACGCAAACGACAAGCTCGCCGAGAACGCCCGCAAATGGGCCGAGGAAGATGCTCGCGAAGACGAGGACTAACGCGCCCCCGAGCGCTAGCTAGTAACTCTCGTCAGCGCTCGGGTAGGTCTGCTCGTGCACGTCGGAGATGAAGTTGCCGACCGCCTGCTCGAGCTGCTCGGCGAGGTTCGCGTACTTGCGCACAAACTTTGGGCTCCGGCCCGTGGTGTACCCGAAGGCGTCGGTCCAGACCATCATCTGGCCGTCGCACTCGACGCCACCACCGACGCTGATGGTTGGAATGTCGAGGGTGCGGGTCACGCGGCCGGCAACGTCGGCGGGCACCATCTCGATCACGACCGCGAACGCGCCCGCCTCCTGCACCGCGAGCGCGTCGTCGAGCAGCTGCTGCTCAGCATCGCCTCGACCCTGAATCACGTGCCCGCCGAGGTTGTGCTCCGACTGCGGGGTGAAGCCGATGTGGCCGAGCACGGGGATGCCCGCCTCGGTGATGCGGCGAATCTGTTTGCGCATCCGCACGCCGCCCTCGAGCTTGACGCCGTGGGCACCCGCCTCCTTCATGAACCGAACTGCGGTCTGCAGCGCGTGCTCGGTTGACTCTTCATAGGAGCCGAACGGCATGTCGGCGACGACGAAGGCGCGCTGCGTCGCACGCGTGACCGAACGGGTCATCGTGATGAGCTCGTCGACCGTGATGGGCAGGGTCGAGTCGTAGCCGAGGATCACGTTCGCGGCGGAATCGCCGACGAGCAGGAGGTCAACTCCCGCACGGTCGAACACCGTGGCTGAGGGTGCGTCGTACGCGGTGAGACCGGTGATCTTGAGGCCATCCGCTTTCGCCTTCGCAAAATGACGGGTTCGAACACGCTTCACTGGGGTCTGCTCCGACATGGTGGCCATCCTATCCCGCTCACATTCGGCCCGCGGTCTCTATGCTCATGAGTATGAGCCAGCAGCAGGATTACGTGCTCCAGACCATTGACGACAACGACATCCGCTTCGTGCGGTTGTGGTTTACGGATGTGTTGGGAACGTTGAAATCGGTCGCGCTGACGCCCGCCGAGGTCGAGGGAGCGTTCGCCGAGGGAGTCGGCTTCGACGGGTCGACGATCGAGGGTCTGACCCGGCGCACGGAGTCCGATATGCTCCTGCAGCCCGACCCCTCGACCTTCCAGCAACTCAGCTGGCACGGCGTCGAGCGCAGCGCCCGCATGTTCTGCGATCTGACGACGCCCGACGGCCAGCCCGCGCTCAGTGATCCACGCAATGTACTCCGCCGCACGCTCGAGCGAGCCGCTTCCCTCGGGTTCGACTGCTACGTGCATCCCGAGGTCGAGTTCTACGTGCTCAAAGAGATCGGCGTCGGGCCGAATGGCGTGCAGCCGATCGATAGCGCCGGCTATTTCGACAACATCTCGGGTGGCATCACGCACGCGTTCCGCGCCCGCACGGTGCGGCTGCTCGAGGAACTCGGGATCGCTGTCGAGTTCAGCCACCACGAGGGTGGACCGGGGCAGAACGAGATCGACCTACGCTACGCCGACGCGCTCACGATGGCCGACAACCTCATGACCTTCCGCACCGTCGTGCACGAGGTCGCCGCCGAGCACGGCGTGCACGCGACCTTCATGCCGAAGCCGTCGATCGACTGGCCTGGCTCGGGCATGCACACCCACATCTCGCTGTTCGAGGGCGAGACAAACGCGTTCCACGAGCCCGGCGCGCAACACCAGCTCTCGAAGACCGGCCGCCACTTCATCGCCGGCCTCCTTCGCCACGCACGCGAAATCGCCGCCGTGACGAACCAGTCGGTCAATTCCTACAAGCGGCTCTGGGGCGGCGACGAGGCGCCGAGCTACGTTTGCTGGGGACACAACAACTCGTCGGCGCTCGTGCGGGTGCCGACCTACAAGCCGAACAAGTCTCGCTCCGCACGGGTCGAGTACCGCGCGATCGACTCCGCCGCGAATCCCTACCTCTCCTTCGCCGTGCTCATCGAAGCCGGTCTGCGCGGCATCGAGGGAGAGTACGAGGTGCCGGAGGAGATCGACGGCGACCTGCGCGACCTTTCGATGCGTGAACGCCACGTGCTCGGGTACGACGACCTGCCCCACGACCTCGACGAGGCCCTCCTCATTGCCGAGCAGTCCGAGCTCGTCGCGAACACCCTGGGCGAGCAGTTGTTCGAGTTCTTCCTCGAGAACAAGCGCAACGAGTGGAAGGCCTTCCGTCGGCAGGTCACCGACTACGAGCTCCGCGAGGGGCTCGGGCTCTAAAGCATGCGCGAGGGCATTCGCACCCGAATTCTGCGGGCGGGTTTCCGAGATTCACAGGGCGCCGCCGAGATGCTCACCGAGCTCGGCGGTGTGCTCGACCTCGGCGACACGGTCGTGCTGTCGCTCTTCGAGCCGTTCGATCCCGAGCCCGAGGTCGCGTTGCGCGAGCTCATTTCGCTGTTCGAGCATCAGCCCGAGCTCGCCGCGGCCTGGCGGGATGACCTCACCAAGCTGCGCTCGGTGGTCTCGCTGTTCGCGAGCTCAAGCCGCCTCGTCGAACTCGTGCGCCGACACCCCGACGTCGTCGACGAGATGCATGCCGAGTCACACGAATTGCCGTCAACCTCGGGGATGCGCACCCGCATGCTTGATGCGGTGGCCGGCTTCGAGGGTGAGGACGCGACCGCGCGGCTGCGCTTGCGCTACCGCGTCGAGCTCGCGAAGATCGCCCTCTACGATTTGCGACTCCCGCAGCCGGCGGTATCGCTGCATCGCATCGGCGAAGCGCTCGCCGACCTCGCATCGGTCACCATCGACGTGGCCCTGATGCTCGCGCGAGACGAGCTCAGTGCGCCGCCGAGCGGTTTCGGTCGCTTCCCCGCCGAAGAGGTCGACAACGTGCGCCTCGCCGTCATCGGCATGGGCAAGTGCGGCGCCCGCGAGCTCAACTACATCTCCGATATCGACGTCATGTTCGTCGCCGAGCCGGCCGCCGACAGCGAGCTCTCGGTGCCGAGGGCGATCGAGATCGCCACCCGGCTGGCCTCGACGATGATGCACATCCTGATGGACTACGCCGTCGAGCCACCGCTTTGGGAGGTCGACGCGAACCTTCGCCCCGAGGGTAAGGACGGCGCGCTCGTGCGCACGCCCGACAGCTACCTGAACTATTACCATCGGTGGGCCGAGAACTGGGAGTTCATGGCCTTGCTCAAGGCTCGCCCCATCGCGGGCGACCTCGACCTGGGCGAGCGCTTCGTCGATGCCGTGGCGCCCCTCGTGTGGAACGCGGGCGACCGCGACAACTTCGTGCTCGGCGTCCAGCGCATGCGCAAGCGCGTCATTGACCACATCCCGCGCTCGGAGGTGCAGCGCGAACTCAAGCTCGGACCGGGTGGCCTCCGCGACGTCGAGTTCCCGGTGCAGCTGTTGCAGATCGTGCACGGACAGGTCGACGAACACCTGCGAGTGCGGAGCACCCTCGACGCCATCAACGCGCTCACGGCCGAGGGCCACATCGGTCGTGACGATGCCGCCCAGTTCGCGAACGACTACCGCTTCCTGCGCCTCCTCGAACATCGTGTGCAGCTGCGCGACCTCAAGCGCACTCACCTTGTGCCCGACGATCCTGCCGCGCTGCGGGCTCTCGTGCGCGGCTCGCGCATCGGCAGCGTCGAGGTGCTCAAGCGCGAACTCGAGGAGGTTCGCCGGCGGGTGCGACAGTTGCACGAGAAGCTCTTCTTCAGGCCCCTCGTGACCGCCGCGGCCCACCTCAGCGCCGACCAGTTCCATCTCGCCGACGACCGCGTGCTCGTGCGCCTGCGTGCGATCGGCTACCGCGACCCGCGGGGTGCGCTCGGGCACATCCAAGCCCTCACGCAGGGCGTGTCTCGGCGTGCGACGATGCAGCGCAACCTGCTGCCGGTGCTGCTGGAGTGGCTCGCTGAGGGAACGAACCCCGACCAAGGTCTACTGGCGTTCCGCAAGCTGTCCGAGCAGAACGGCGAAGCCTCGTGGTACTTGCGGCTGCTGCGTGACTCAAACCTTGCTGCCCGCCGGCTCTGCGAAGTACTCGCCAACAGCGCGTTCTGCGCCACCTTCCTCGAGCTCTTCCCCGAGGCGGTGAAGTGGCTCGATTCGGATGCGCAGCTCAAACCACGCTCGCTCGAAGACCTCCAGGCGGAGTTCGTCGGCGCGCTGAAGCGTCATAACGATGACGTGCGGCTCGGGCGCATCCTGCGAGGCCTACGGCGCCGTGAAATGCTGCGCCTCGCCCTCGCCGCCGTGCTCAGCGTCGACTCGGTCGACGAGATTGCTGAGGGCCTCACCGTGATCGGCGAGTTCGCGATCGGCGGGGCGCTCGCCGCAGCACGTCAGATCGACGACCGACACTACCCGCCGTTTGCGGTCATTGGTATGGGGCGATTCGGCGGTGCCGAACTGGGCTTCGGCAGCGACCTCGATGTGCTCTATGTGTATGGCACCGACGGCTTCGCGGGGGATAACCCCGCCGGAGCCGCGCGCACCCTCGTGCGTCGCGTGCAGGAGCTCCTCGAGGACGCCCGCCTGCCCATCGACCTGGATGCGGATCTCCGACCCGAGGGCAAGAGCGGCGAGCTCGTTCGGTCGCTCACTGCGTATCAGAACTATTACTCGAAGTGGTCGCTCGGCTGGGAGGCCCAGGCGCTGCTTCGCGCCCGCGGAGTCGCCGGCGACGACAGTCTCATTGCGGGCTTCACCGAGATTGCCGACGCCACTCGCTACCGTTCGTCGGGGCTCGCGGCGAAGGAACTCATTGAGATCCGCCGCATCAAAGCACGGATGGAGGACGAACGGCTGCCTCGGGGCGTCGATCCGAAACGCCACCTCAAGCTCGGCCGAGGCTCGCTCAGCGATGTCGAGTGGCTCGTGCAGACGCTGCAGCTCGACCGCGGCCACGACATTCCCGAGCTGCGCACAACGTCAACGCTGACCGCGCTTCGAGTCGCCACCGAGCACGGAATTCTCGGCCACCAGGACGCCGAGACCCTTCGTGCGGCGTGGCTGCTCGCAAGTCGCGTGCGTTCCGGCGTGCTGCTCTACTCGAATTCGCAAACCGATGTGTTGCCCGGCGACTCGGTGGCGCTCGAGGGCGTCGCACGGTTGCTCGGCTACGAGCCCGGAAGCGGCGTGGAACTCGAGAACGACTACCTCAACGCAACCCGGCGCGCGCGCGGCGTGTTTGAGCGCATCTTCTACGGCGACTGACGGGCCCGTCCTCGACGGTACCTAGAGCACCGTCGTGCCGAACAGCATGCCGACAACGAACGTCGCGGCGAGGGCGATGACGCCACCGATGCAGGTACGCACGATCGCGCGCAAGCGGTTCGCACCGCCGATCCAAGCCGCGATCGAGCCGGTGACGCCGAGCGCCACGATGGTCGCGGCGAAGGTGACGGGGATGTTCAGGGTTGTGGGGAGGAACAGAATCGTGAGCATCGGCAGAATTGCGCCGACGAAGAACGACAGGGCCGACGCGAGCGCCGCCTGCCAGGGGTTGACCACGTCATCCTCCGAAATGTTGAGTTCGAGCGACAGGTGCGCCTTCAGCGCACCCCGCTCGGTCATCTCTTTCGCGACCTGCTCGGCGGTGTTGCGGCTCAGGCCCTGATTTTCGTAGAGGCCGACGAGCTCCTCAAACTCACCTTCGGGGTCTTCGCGGAGTTCCTCGCGTTCCTTTTCAATCAGCGCGTTCTCCGAGTCGCGCTGGCTTGAGACCGAGACGTATTCGCCCAGGGCCATCGAGATCGCCCCACCCACAACCGCGGCCGCGCCGGCAAGGAGCACCGGCGTGAACTGGTTTGTGGCGCTCGCGACGCCAACGACCACGGCGGCGGTCGAGACGATACCGTCGTTGGCCCCGAGCACGCCGGCGCGTAGCCAGTTGAGCCGCTGGGCGAGCCCCGTGATCTGATGCGGTTCGGCTCGCTGTGCCTCGTGCCCGGTGCTGCTCGTCATACTGCCAATCGTAGGCGCAACCACCGACACCGGAAACGCCGACGGGGCAAAGCGCAGTGCGCTTCGCCCCGTCGTAACTGACTCGCTTACTAGCAGCCGAAGGTGAGGTCGAACTCGTAGGGGTGGGGGCGTGCCGCGAGCGGCGCCACCTCGGTCTCGAACTTGTAGTCGATCCAGGTGCGGATCAGGTCCTCGTCGAACACATTGCCCTTGAGCAGGAACTCGTGGTCGGCCTCGAGCGCGCGCAGCGACTCGACGAGCGAGGTCGAGAGCTGCGGAATGCTCTTGGCTTCCTCCGGCGGAAGCTCGTAGAGATCCTTGTCGATCGGCTCGTGCGGCTCGATGCGGTTCTGGATACCGTCGAGGCCCGCCATGAGCTGTGCGGCGAACGCGAGGTACGGGTTCGATGAGGCGTCAGGTGCGCGGAATTCGATGCGCTTCGCCTTCGGGTTCGTGCCCGTGATCGGGATGCGGATGGCCGCCGAGCGGTTACCCGCCGAGTAGACGAGGTTGATCGGCGCCTCGTAGCCCTTTACCAGGCGGTGATACGAGTTCGCGCTCGGGTTCGTGAACGCGGCGAGGGCGTTCGCGTGCTTGAGGATGCCGCCGATGTACCAGCGTGCCGTGTCCGAAAGCGAGCCGTAGCCGGCCTCGTCGTAGAACAGCGGAGTACCCTCGCTCCAGAGCGACTGGTGGGTGTGCATGCCCGAACCGTTGTCGCCGAAGAGCGGCTTCGGCATGAACGTGGCGACGTGACCCCAGTCGTTCGCGACACCCTTTACGAGGTACTTGAACTTGAGGATATCGTCGGCCGCGTGCACGAGCGTGTTGAACTTGTAGTTGATCTCCTGCTGACCGCCGGTACCAACCTCGTGGTGGGCGCGCTCGACCTCAAGGCCGGCGTTGATCAGCTCGAGGGTGATGGCGTCGCGCAGGTCGGCGGTCTTGTCGACCGGCGAGACGGGGAAGTAGCCGCCCTTGTAGCCGGTCTTGTTGCCGAGGTTGCCGCCCTCTTCTTCACGCGCGGTGTTCCACGCGCCCTCGATCGAGTCGACCTGGTAGAAGCTACGGTTCGGTGCGACCTCGTGGCGGACGTCGTCGAAGATGTAGAACTCCGCCTCGGGGGCGAAGAACGCGGTGTCGGCGATGCCGGTGGAGGCGAGGTACTTCTCAGCCTTCTTCGCGGTCTGGCGCGGGTCGCGCGCGTAGATCTCGCCGGTGCGCGGGTTGTAGATGTCGAAGATCATCACGAGCGTCGGCTCGGCCCGGAACGGATCGAGGTAGGCCGTGGTTACGTCGGGGATGAGCTGCATGTCCGACTCGTTGATCGAGGCGAAGCCCTGAATCGAGGAGCCGTCAAACAACTGACCGTCGGTGAAGAAGTCTTCGTCGACAGTGCTCGCTGGGATGTTGAAGTGCTGCTGCACGCCCGGCAGATCGGTGAAGCGGATGTCGAGGAATGCGACGCCCTGCTCCTTAATAAATTCCAGCACTTCGGACGGTGTTTTGA
Organism: Gulosibacter massiliensis; assembly: GCF_900626105.1. NCBI lineage: Bacteria > Bacillati > Actinomycetota > Actinomycetes > Micrococcales > Microbacteriaceae > Gulosibacter > Gulosibacter massiliensis. The sequence continues at coordinate 326,876 of NZ_UYZX01000001.1, read as the reverse complement.
ACATATCGCTCCATCTCGGGAGATTAACAAGGGTCTGCGGGCTGGTTTCATACTACGCGGCATCGACTGTGCGGCTGTCGCGCCTTCCCGCAAAAACCGTCGGAGACGGATCGATAGGATTGAGTTGTGCCACGAAATTCCTCCCCGAACGCCGAACCCGACCGCCACTATCAGGGGGAGCGACTCGGCCTCCCCGAAGCAGGCCCGGGCTCGATGGCGGGCTTCGGCCGCCGGCTGGCCGGACTCGCGATCGACTGGGGCATCGCGGTGGCGATCGCCTACTTCGCGTTCGATTACAACCCCGTCGCCATCATGGGCATCTTCATCGGGCTGTCTTGGCTCGGCATCGCCCTGCTCGGTGGCTCGCTTGGACACCTGCTGTGTGGCATGCGCCTGAATACAGTCGCGGGCGCCACCCCGGGTTGGTGGCGCCCGCTTGTACGTCAGGTGCTGGTGATGCTCGTCCTGCCTCCGCTCGTTGCAGATGAGGACGGTCGGGGCATGCACGACGTCCTGACTGGACTCGTGCTGCGCCGCTACGTGCGGTCTTAGCGCATCTGCGACCGCGAAGGACGAATCTTCGAGGGGTCCATGCCCTTCGGAATCGGCAGCTCGGACTTCGAGAGCGACTGCAGGCGAGCATCCACGGCGAGAATCTCGTCGCGACGGAGCTTGTTCGGCAGGCGCTTCACTTCGCGCTTCAGCTTGCCGAGTGAGACACCGCCCTGACCCACGAGGATGTGGTGGACGGTGACGGTCGGAACGACGCGCTGCACCTTGCGACGCTCATCGGCGAGCAGCTTCTTCGAGGCGGCATTGTCGGCCTCGGTGAACAGGATGACGCCGGGCTTGCCGACGGCGCGGAAGATGACGTCCTGCGTGCGGGGGTTGAACGCGACGGGCATGTCGCTGGTGCGCCAGGTGCCGCGCAGACTCGACTGCAGCACGGCGCCGGTGGCGCCCTGGCGGCCCTCAAGCTTCGAGTAGGCGACCTTCTCGGCGCGGTTGTTCAGCACGAACATGAACAGCATGAGGCCGAACAGCAGGCCGAGGATCATGAAGATGATCCACATGATCCAGTTGTCGCGGTACATGAAGAAGCACAGGAAGAACGCCGCGAGAATCGGCAGCACCGCCGCAGTGATCATCAGTGCGACGCCGGGCTTGTCGTACTTCGCCGTCATCTTCACAACGTCGATGATTTGACGGAAGCGACCGGGCTCCTTGGTGCTCGATTCAGAGGATTTAGCCATAGTTCACCTAGGATACCCGCCCCGCGCCATCCACAGGATTCGATCCGACGAACGTTATCCACAATTTCCCTCGGTCAGCCGTTCGCTCGGCAAGTTCGCGTCGCACAATGCCCGATATGCGCCTACAACACCGCCCCGAGTCCGAGACCGCACCTGCCATCGGGTCCACCGTGGCGGGCTGGCGGCTGGTTCGGCCGCTGCCCCAGGAGATCCCCGGTGTGCTGAGCTTTGTCGCCGTGGCCGAACGCACCCCAGAGGGGGCCGCCTCGAGCAACCACTGGGTCGGGTTCTCCGTCGAGCAACCCGAGCCCCTCATGCACCGTCGCCTCAATATCGCCACCGATGATGCCTCGGCGACACGGTTGAGCCGCGACGCGCGCACTCGGCATCGACACGGCGGTGACTTCGTGCGACCGTACTTCGAACTGCTCAGCGACGGGCATCGCCGGTTGACCGTGGGGGAGTTAGTGCAGGACTCGAGCTTTGCGGCGCTCGTGTCGCGCGAAGTTGAGCTGCCGCCTGGCGCAGTGGTCACCCTCGCGGTGCCGGTGCTCGAATCGGTCGCCCAGGCGCATCGGCGTGGATTTACCCACGGGGCGCTCGCGCTCACCGCCTGCCGAATCGACAGCAGCGGCAAACCGTGGGTCGAGGAATGGTCGGCGAGCGTCGATCTCGATGACTTGAGCGGGATGCGCCGCGACCTCGCAATCCAAGATGACCTGCGGGGTCTTGGTCGCCTCTGCGACGCGCTACTCGCCCATTCGAGCGGCGAGGCGAGCGGGCAAGTTCGCGAGCTGGTTGCCACGCTCGCCCAGGGAGCCCCGGTAGCCGACCCGATTCCACGCCTCGTTGATGCGCTGTTTGCCTGGGCACCGCCTGCGGCGCTCGCCGTTGCGGCACCCGTCGCGCATCACGTCGAGCCTGGGCAACTATCGGAACGACCGGCTCGGCCTGCAAAAGACCACGCCGGGTCGGTAGATGACGACCCGCTCATCGAAGCGCAGCCCAGTCAACGTCGCGTGGGTGTGACGGCGTCGATGGCCGTCGGGTGGCGGCTCATCGCCATGCGCGCGAGCGGAATTCGCCCGGCTGTCTGGCTCGGCCTGGTCGGTGCCGGCTGCGCGGTCGCGGTGGTTTCCCCGCTCCTGTAAGCGTTGCCGCTGCTGCTTATTCTCACGGGAAACAAATGGGCGGGCGTGCAGCCAGTTCGCTGCACGCCCGCCCATTCACTCGCCAGTGACTAAATGCCGAGGTTGCCCTCGAACGCGCCCTCTTCGAGGCGCTGCTTGACCTGCGTCAGGTAACGGGCCGCGTCGGCGCCGTCGATGATGCGGTGGTCGTAGCTGAGCGCGAGGTACACCATCGAACGAATCGCGATGCTCTCGGTGCCGTCGGCCGTCTTGACGACCGTCGGGCGCTTCACGACCGCGCCGGTGCCGAGGATGGCCTCCTGCGGCAGGAACACGACCGGGGTGTCGAACAGCGCACCGCGCGAGCCCGTGTTCGTCACAGTGAAGGTGCCGCCGGCAAGCTCGTCGGGGAGCAGCTTGTTGTCACGCGTGCGCGTCGCGAGGTCGTCGATCGACTTCGCGAGCTCGGCGATGTTCAGACCGCCAGCGTTTTTAATCACCGGGGTGAGCAGACCGCGCTCGGTGTCGACCGCAATCGACACGTTCTCGCCCTCGGGGTAGACGATCTCGTCACCCTGAACGGTCGAGTTGATGATCGGGTAGGACTGCAGGCCCTCGATCGCGGCGAGCGTGAAGAACGGCAGGAAGGAAAGCTTCGAGCCGGTCTTCTCGAGGAACTCGTTCTTCTTCGCCGCGCGGAGGTTGGCAACGCGGGTCACGTCGACCTCAATCACCGTGGTGAGCTGCGCCGTCGTGGTCATCGACTCAACGGCACGCTGCGAAACAACCTTGCGCAGGCGCGACATCTTCGCGCTCGTGCCGCGCAGTGGCGACACCTCGTGCGGGGTGGCCTCGGTCGGCACACCGGCGGAGGCTGCGGGCGCGGCCGCAGTCGCGGCCGCCGGTGCCTGCGACTTCGCGGCCTCGAGCACGTCTTCCTTTCGGATGCGTCCGCCGACGCCCGAGCCAGTGATCTTGGTCAGATCGACACCATGCTCCGCAGCGAGCTTGCGCACGATCGGAGTCACATAGCGGGGGTCGCTCTTCGTCTCAGGGCGCTGCGGGGCAGCGGGGGCCTTCGGCGCCGCGGGAGCAGCCGGTGTTGCGGGCGCAGCCGGGGTTGCGGGAGCAGCCGGGGTTGCGGGGGCAGCAGGAGCAGCCGGTGCGGCAGGCGCCTCCGCCTTGGGTGCCTCGGCAGCGGGCTCAGCAGCAGCCGGAGCCTCAGCAGCCGGAGCCTCAGCAGCCGGAGCCTCAGCAGCCGGGGCCTCGGCTGCGGCGCCGTCGCCGATGCGTGCGAGCACGGCACCAACCTCGACGGTCTCGTCCTCCTGGACGAGAATTTCCTGCACCGTGCCGGCGAACGGCGACGGAACCTCAGTGTCCACCTTGTCGGTCGACACCTCGAGCAGCGCCTCGTCGACCTCGACGGTCTCGCCAACCTGCTTCAGCCACCGAGTGACCGTACCTTCAGTGACGCTCTCACCGAGTGCGGGAAGCGTTACGTCCTGGCTCATTACTTCTCCTAAAAGTGTTTCGACTCGTGTGACTAGATCGCGTGCAGCGGGCGACCGGCGAGGGCCATCATCGCTTCGCCGATGGTCTCGACCTGGGTCGGGTGCGCGTGGACGAGCTGAGCGACGTCCTCGGGGTAGGCATCCCAGTTGACGATGAGCTGCGCCTCGCCGACGAGCTCGCCGACGCGGGCACCGATCATGTGAATGCCGACGACGGGGCCGTCGTTCACGCGGATCGCCTTGACAAAGCCGGCGGTGCCGAGGATCGAGCTCTTGGCGTTGCCCGCGAGGTTGTACTCATAAGCGGTGATGTTGTCGGCGCCGTACTCTTCGGCGGCCTTCTTCTCGGAGAGACCCACCGAAGCAACCTGCGGCTCACAGTACGTAACCTTGGGCACGTTCTTGTCTTCGACGAGCACCGGGCTCTGTCCCGCGATCTGCTCGGCGACAAAGATGCCGTGCTGGTAGCTGCGGTGCGCGAGCTGGAGGCCCGGCGTGATGTCGCCGATCGCGTAGACGCCGGGAACGTTGGTCTCAAGCTTGTCGTTGACGAGCACGAAGCCGCGGTCGGTCTCGACGCCAACCTCTTCGAGGCCGATGTTCTGCGTCACGGGGCCACGGCCGATCGCGACGAGGAGCACGTCGCCGTCGATGGTCTCGCCACCCTTGTCGGTCTTGACGTGCACGCCGTACTCGTCCTGCGTGACCGACTCAAACTTCGTGCTGAGCTGGAAGTTGATGCCGCGCTTCTTGTAAGCGCGCTCGAGTGCCTTCGAAATCGCCTCGTCCTCTGCGGGAGCGAGGTGAGGCAGGCCCTCGATGATGGTGACTTCAGCGCCGAGTGCGCGCCAGAGGCTCGCGAACTCAAGGCCGATCACACCGCCGCCGAGCACGACCGCGCGCTGCGGCACCCAGTCCATCAGCAGCGCCTGATCGCTCGTGATCACGTTGCCGGTGATTTCGAGGCCGGGGATGCTCCGCGAGAACGAGCCGGTCGCGAGCACGACGTTCTTGGCGATGAGCTTGTCGTCGCCAACCTGCACCGTCTTGGCGTCAACGAGGCGACCCTCGCCCGCGAAGACGTCGATCTTCTTCGCCTTGAGCAGTCCCTGCAGGCCCTTGAACTTGCCCGAGACGATGCCGTCGCGGAACGCCGCGATCTTGGCGCCATCAATGCCCTCGAGCTTGAGGTTGACGCCGAGTCGGGCACCATCCTCAACCGCGTCGGCAACCTCACCGGCGTGGAGTATGGCCTTGGTGGGCACACAACCGCGGTGAAGGCACGTGCCGCCGAGCTTGTCCTTCTCGACGAGGGCAACCGTCTGTCCCAGCTGCTTGGCACGAATAGCGGCGGCGTAGCCTGCGCTACCGCCACCAAGGACTACGAGGTCGAAATTGTGATCGGCCACTCGGAAAGCTCCTTTGAAGTTTGGATGGGGATCCCAGCACGAGATCTGGACAGGCCTACAGGGATCTTGCAGACACAACCTTTTCCAGGGTACACCCGCGAGTTACCGACTAATTCAGTGTCGACAGCAGTTCTACGAGGGTGCGCACGGCCACTCCGGTCGCACCCTTAGCGACGTAGCCGTAGGGGGCTTTCGTCTCGGCCGGGCCGGCGATGTCGAAGTGCAGCCAGGGGATGTCATTGCCTTCGTCGTCGATGCCGATGAAGCGCTGCAGGAAGGCGCCGGCGAACAGCATGCCGCCCGAGCGGTCGCCCGGCTTTGAGTTGACGATATCGGCGATGTTCGACTCGAGCTTCTCGTCGAACTCTTCCGGAATCGGCATCGCCCACACGGGCTCGCCGACGGTCTTGCCAGCGGCAAGTGCGCGGTCGCGCCACTCCTCTTCGTTGCCGAGGAGACCCGTGGTGCGGTCGCCGAGCGCGACCACCTGGGCGCCGGTCAGCGTGGCAATGTCGATGATGAGGTCGGGCTGCTGCTCCGAAGCGAGCGAGAGTCCGTCGCTGAGCACGAGGCGACCCTCAGCATCTGTGTTCGTGACCTCGACCGTCACGCCCGAGTGCGTCGTAAGCACGTCGTCGGGCTTGATCGCGCTGCCCGAGGGCATGTTTTCGGCGAGCATGCACCAACCGCTCACATGCACCGGCAGGCCGAGCGACGCTGCGGCGCGAATCGTGCCGACGACCGAAGCTGCTCCACCCATGTCGAACTTCATACCAACCATCGACGCGGCCGGCTTGATCGATAGACCGCCCGAGTCGAAGGTGATGCCCTTGCCGACGAGCGCGATGTGCGCCACGGCGTCCTCGGGCTCGTACTCGAGGTGCACGATGCGCGGCGAGTTCACCGAGCCGGCGCCGACGCCGAGCACGCCGCCGCAGCCCTCGTCGATGAGTCGCTGCTCGTCCCAGACCTCGACTACGACGCTCTCGTCGTCGAACAGGTCGACCACCGCATCGGCGAAGTCCTCAGGCACGAGCGCGCTCGGGGGAGTGTTGACGAGGTCACGAGTGAGCACGACGGCGTCGGTGATCGAGGTCACGCGCTGCTCGATGTCATCGGTCGTGCCGGTGGCGTTCACCTGCTGCGCATCGATGACCCCGTCGTCGGTCGACTTGAAGCGGTCGTAGCGGTAGCCGCCGAGCACGTGGCCCGTCAGCAGCGCCTCGAGCTCAGCATCGGTCGGCTCGACAAGGTCGTAGACGACGCTTGCCGCCTTGCTCAGCGTGCGCGCTGCGGTGCCCGCAGCGCGGCGCAGCGCCTCCTCGTCGCGGCTGTCGCCGATGCCGATGAGCAGCGCGGCAGCTTCGCCGTCCTCGTCATCGGTGGCGACCAGGATGCGCGTGCTCTGGCCGGTCGTCCCGGTCACGCCGAGTTGCTCGAGGCGGTCGGCGTCGAGGCCGAGGTCTGCGGAAGTCAGAGGTTCCGGAACATCGCCCTTGCGCACCGGAATCACGGTGACGACATCGGAGGAATAGGGCTCGAGATCAATACGAATTTCAGCAGACGTCATGGCCACGAGCCTACGCCGAGGAAACTGGGGGAGGGCGTAGCATTGAAGCCATGCTCTCTGATCCCTCGATGTACCGTCCTGGCGAGGCATGGCATGAAATTCCTCCCGGCCTGCCACTCGTGGCGCTGCTCTCGGGGTATAGGGATGCCGGGCAGACGGTGCGCCAAGGAATCGAGGCGCTGCTCTCGCAAGACGAGGGACGCGTCGTCGCCTCGTTCGACGCTGACCAGCTGCTCGACTATCGGGCGCGGCGCCCAGTGGTGAAGCTCGAGTCGAACCGCGTCACCGAGTACCGCGTGCCGCGTCTCGACCTGCGGCTGCTCAACGATTCGCTCGGACAGCCGTTCCTTCTGCTGAGCGGCTTCGAGCCAGACTTTCGATGGGACCAGTTCACCGGCGACCTCCTTCGTCTGCATGCCCACTTCATGGTGTCAAGTACTACCTGGGCACATTCGATCCCAATGCCCGTGCCACACACGCGCCCAGCGCGACTCGCGGTCACCGGCAACCGCGACGAGTTCATCGAGAACAACTCGGTGTGGCAGACGAATATCGAGGCGCCCGCACACGCCCTCCACGAGCTCGAGTTCGAGCTCACGGCGAGCGACGAGCCGGTCGTCGACCTCGTCGTGCTGGTGCCGCATTACCTCGCCGATTCCAGCGTGCCGGCCGGCGCCATGAAGCTCCTCGAAGGCATCGGGAGCGCGGCTGGCGTCATGATCGACACCGAGCAGCTGCGCGAGCGCGACCGCGTGTTCCGCACCGACGTCGACGCCCAGATCGCCGAGAACGAAGAAATGCAGCGCCTCATTCAGGCGCTTGAAACCCAATACGACGGCGTGGTGCGCGGCACGCCCCGTGAAAATCCATTTGCCGACGCCGATGGCGAAATGCCGAGCGCCGACGACATCGCCAACGAACTCGAGCGCTACCTCTCAGCGCGCCGGAAGCCCAACGAAAAGTAGTGTCCACGGACACCCCAAACACCCACTCGCTCAGCCTGATCCCACCGCGCCTTCCCGGCATCATCTTCACCCTCGCGCTCGTCGCGTACATCGTCGCGGTGACCCAGCGCAGCTCGCTCGGCGTCGCCGGCGTCGATGCGATTGCCCGATTCGATGCGTCGGCCACCGCGCTATCAACGCTCGCGGTCATGCAGGTCGTCGTGTACGCCGCGGCGCAGATTCCCGTCGGCATGCTGCTCGACCGCTTCGGCCCCTCGCGCCTGATCATTAGCGGCGCTGCGCTGATGGCGGTCGGCCAGGTAATCGTCGCGGTCGCGCCTTCGATCGAGGTGGCCGTCGTAGGGCGCGTCCTCGTCGGTCTCGGCGACGCGGCAACCTTCGTGAGCGGACTGCGCATCATCTCGGCATGGTTCCGGCCCCGCAAGGTGCCGGTCATGCAGCAATGGTTGGGTAACCTTGGCCAACTCGGTCAGTTCATCTCGGCTGTGCCGTTCTCGACGTTGCTCCACCTCAGCGAGTGGACGGTCGCCTTCCTCACCACCGCATCCCTCTCGGTGATCGTCGTCGTCGCGGCGATTGCGGGGCTGAAGGATGTGCCCGGCTCGCGCTTCGGCGGTCAGCCAATGTCGCTTGCCGGCGCGTTCAGCACGCTCGGCGGGGCGTTCGGCCGACCCGGTACACGCCTCGGGTTCTGGTCGCACTTCACGACGCAGTTCCCGGGCAACGTGTTCGGCTTGCTCTGGGGGTACCCCCTCATGGTGCAGGGGCTCGGCTACGCGCCCCAGCTCGCCTCCGCCCTGCTCATCCTGCCGGTCGTGGTCGGCATGTTCGTCGGCCCGGTGATTGGGCTGCTGACCGCTCGCTTCCCGCTGCGGCGTTCGAACCTCGTGATCGGCATCGCGATCACGAGCGCGATCTTCTGGTCTCTCCTGTTGCTCTGGCCCGGCCAGCCGCCCCTTTGGTTCTACATCCTCGTGCTCGTGGTTACCGGCGCTGCCACCACCGGCTCGAACATCGGCTTCGACTTTGCGCGAACCTTCAACCCCTCATCGAGCTACGGTTCGGCCTCCGGCATCGTGAATGTCGGCGGGTTCACCGCCAGCGCAATCGCGTTCCTGACGATTGGCCTCGGCATCGACGCGGTCACCGGCGGCGCCGAGCCAACGTGGGACGCTTTCCGCGTCGCGATGTGGACTTTCCCCGTCCTGACAGTGATCGGCATCGCTGCGCTGCTCCACGTCCGCGGCAAGACCCGCAACTGGATGGCCGCGGAAGAGGGCGTCGTGGTCGCGCCGCTGTGGCGTGCTCTGGCCCGCCGGATGCGCCGTCGAGGCGACACATGGGAATAGTTCGGGCTCCGCGCGTGTACCATTTACTATCTGCCCCAATCTATTCCGCCTCGGCGGAACTTGACTTGGGCATTCGTTTTGCCCGCACCACTTGAGGGGGTCCGTAATGGCAGCAGGAGCAACGCCGAACGTGACGGCCGCACGTTCGAAGGAAGAGCTTTCCGCGCTCAAGGTCGCAGACCTGCGCGCGATTGCGAAGGAAATTGGCCTGACCGGCGCCTCGACGCTGAAGAAGGATGACCTCGTCGGGGCCATCATTGCGCACGAGGGCGGCGCCCCTGCGTCGGCCGCCGCGCCGAAGAAGGCGCCGGCGAAGAAGACGGCCGCAAAAAAGGCAACGCCCGCTGACGGTGACGAGCACATCGTGGTCGACCTCGACGAAGACCACGAGGTCGACGAGAAGGACATCGAGACCTCGACCGACGACGAAGAGCACGCCGAGAAGGACGAAGACCCAGACCTCGGCAAGCGCGATGACAAGAGCGAGGATCCCGAGGAGGACGCCATCAAGGCGGAGTCCGCGGTGAAGGCCGCTGGCGCCCTCGTACTCAAGAACACCGACGATGACGACACCCCGGTCTACTCGGGCACCATCACGGGTGCCACCGCCGACCCCGTTAAGGACTACCTGAAGCAGATCGGTAAGGTGCCGCTGCTCGACGCCGCCGAAGAAGTCGACCTCGCAATGCGTATCGAGGCGGGCCTGTACGCCGAGGACAAGCTCCTTCGCCAGCCCGACATCGAGGCTAAGCTCAAGCGCGAGCTCAAGTGGATCGTCCGCGATGGCAAGCGCGCAAAGAGCCACCTGCTCGGCGCCAACCTTCGACTCGTCGTCTCGCTTGCGAAGCGCTACACGGGTCGCGGCATGCAGTTCCTCGACCTGATCCAAGAGGGCAACCTGGGTCTCATCCGTGCGGTCGAGAAGTTCGACTACACGAAGGGCTTCAAGTTCTCGACCTACGCGACCTGGTGGATCCGTCAGGCCATCACGCGCGCTATGGCCGACCAGGCCCGCACCATCCGTATCCCGGTGCACATGGTGGAGGTCATCAACAAGCTCGCCCGCGTGCAGCGACAGATGCTGCAGGACCTCGGTCGCGAACCCACTCCGGAAGAGCTCGCGCACGAACTCGACATGACGCCCGAAAAGGTCGTCGAGGTGCAGAAGTACGGCCGCGAGCCGATTTCGCTGCACACGCCCCTCGGCGAGGACGGTGACTCGGAGTTCGGTGACCTCATTGAGGACACCGAGGCGGTCGTGCCGGCCGACGCCGTGAGCTTCACGATGCTGCAGCGTCAGCTCGAGTCGCTGCTCGACTCGCTCTCCGAACGCGAGGCCGGCGTAATTCGCATGCGCTTCGGCCTCGGTGACGGCATGCCAAAGACGCTCGACCAGATCGGCGAGACGTTCGGGGTGACGCGTGAGCGCATCCGCCAGATCGAATCCAAGACCATGGCGAAGCTCCGCCACCCGTCGCGTTCGCAGTCGCTGCGCGACTACCTCGAGTAAGGAGACGCGTATGCAGGCGAATGATGGCAAGGCCCTGACCTCGACGGTCGACGGCACCGAATACCACCGCATCCCGATCAAGACTCGCGTGGTCATGCCGGGTGACGACCTCCACGAGGTCGTGCGCACGTACGCCGCCGACGAGGTGCAGGACGGCGACGTGCTGTTCATCACCGAGAAGATCGTGGCGATCACCCAGGGACGTTCGATGTTGACCGGCGACATCAAGCCGCGCCCGCTCGCGAACTTCCTCGCCAAGTACGTCACCAAGACGCCCTACGGCATCGGCCTCGGCATGCCCGAGACCATGGAAATGGCGCTGCGCGAATGCGGTACCCCGCGCATCCTGCTCGCCTCGGGTGTCGCCGCGGTGACCAAGGCGTTCGGCCGTTCGGGCGACTTTTACCGGGTTGCCGGCGAGAAGGCCCGCGCGATCGACGGCCCGACCAAGAACACGATTCCTCCGTACAACGAGTCCGTCGTGCTCGGCCCGAAGGACCCAATGCGCGTTGCTCGCGACATCAAGATCCTGCTGGGCAACAAGGTCGATGTGCTCGTTGTCGATATCAACGACATTGGCGGCAACATCCTCGGCACGACGCTCGAGCGAGAGCAGAACGACACGTTCGTGCGCATCCTCAGCGACAACCCGCTGGGTCAGGGTCACCAGTCGACCCCGATGGGGATTATTCGCCGATAACCGCTCGGTAGCGCGGGAGCAGGCCCCGCCGCACACCCGACACCGAAGGCTTCGCCTGGAAGACACCGGTGTTGTAGTTGCCCTCGATCAGCACGGGACGATCCGGCGCGATCGCGACGTCCCAACCGACGTAGGGCACCTCCGGGATGCGGCGGGCGGCTGCCGCCACCAGTTCGAGCGCGCGCTCGAAGTGTGGCACCTCGAAGCCGACGATCGGCACGCCACTGAGCGGGTGGATCGAGTGGATCGCGTTGTTGTCGTCGAAGGCGGGGCACTGCGCGATGCCGGCCTCGTCGAGCATGGTGTACATGCCGCCGCCAGAGAAGTTGTCGACGTCGCCGCCCGCGCCGATGCGCAGCGCGACGGCAATCACGCCGACGCGGTCGCCGTTGTTGAACGTGACGATGCGCATGGTGTTCACGCTCGACTCGTTGAGCGCCACGAGGTGGGGGTGCTGCACGAGGAACTCCTCGAGCAGAAACTGCCGGTTGCTCATCCGAATCTTGCGGAAGCGCGCGAGGTCAGTGCCAATGTCGTCCGGGCGCACGCGCTCGATTCCCTTGCCACCGAGCGAATCGGGCACCTTCGCCATGAGGTTCGGGTGCCGCTCGACGAAGTCTGCGAGTTGCGCATCGCTCGCGGTGCGCACGTCGAGCCACTCGCGGCCGAGGAGGTCGTCGAACTCGACATTGAAGTTCGACTTGTCGGCCAGCCGCAGGTTCGCCTGCTTATCGGTGTTGAAGCGGCGCGCGTAGTGGTCCGACTTCGGATGCGTCATGAACGTCGTGCGTTCGGCCTTCGACAGAATCGCGAAGTCCCAGTCTTGGTAGTCCTGGAACGCACACTCGTACTTCGCGGCCGACCAGAACATGTCGAGGGCGACGCCGATGCGCGGCTTGCGGAAGTTCTTCGAGATGTCACCGGCGAGTTGCCACACGCGCGGCAGATTGAGTGCCTTCACCCGCCCTACGAGATAGTTCACACGCAGCTTGTTCGCGGATGCACCAGGCACAAAATCCTCTTCCGTCGGCGACACAGTGGCTTCGATGCTACCGCGACAGCGGTGCGCCTTGCCGCCTGACTGCCCGGCAGTCGATAGGATTCAAGCTTGGACTAGGAGGTTCCGGTCATGGCGCAGGCGTATTCGGCTGAAGATCTGCAGGTACTCGAGGGGCTCGAGGCGGTGCGGAAGCGACCCGGTATGTATATCGGTTCGACCGATTCACGCGGGCTCATGCACTGCTTGTGGGAGATCATTGACAACTCGGTCGACGAGGCGCTCGGCGGCCACGGCGCGAGGATCGACATCATCCTTCACCAGGACGGCTCCGTCGAGGTTCGCGACGAGGGTCGCGGTGTGCCGATCGACATCGAGCCACGCACTGGCTGGACCGGCGTGCAGGTGGTTTACACGAAGCTGCACGCGGGCGGCAAGTTTGGCTCGACCAACTACGGCGCCGCTGGTGGTCTGCACGGCGTTGGCGCATCCGTCGTCAACGCGCTATCGAGCCGGCTCGACGTCGAGGTCGATCGTGGTGGCAAGACCTACGCCATGAGCTTCCAGCGCGGCCACGCCGGAGTCTTCGCCGATTCCGGCGAGCCCTCGCCCGAATCGGCCTTCACCGAGCAGCCCGGCCACGCCGAGTTGCGAGTGGTCGGCAAGGTGGGCAAAAACGTCACGGGTACGCGGGTGCGGTACTGGGCCGACCCGCAGGTGTTTGTGCGCGACGCCGCGTTCCAGCTCGAGCAGCTGCGCGACCGCGCCCGCCAGACGGCGTTCCTCGTGCCGGGCCTCGAGATCCGTCTTTCCGACGAGCGCGACCCGCAGGCCATCGAGCAGGAGTCATTCAAGTACGACGGCGGCATCTCGGAGTTCGTCGAGTACCTCGCGCCCGACGCGGCCCTCACCGACATCTGGCGGATGGAGGGGGAGGGGCACTACCGCGAAACCGTTCCCGTGCTCGACGACAAGACGGGCCACATGGTCTCGCGCGAGGTCGAGCGCCGCATGGAGGTCGACCTCGCCCTGCGGTGGGGCGCCGGTTACGACACCGTCGAACGCAGCTTCGTCAACATCATCGCGACGCCGAAGGGGGGCTCGCACGTGAGCGGCTTCGAGGCAGGCCTGCTCAAGGTCGTTCGCGACGAAGTCACGAAGAACGCGCGCAAGCTCAAGGTCGGCAACGACAAGCTCGACAAGGATGACATCCTCGCAGGCCTCACCGCCGTCGTGACCGTGCGCATCCCTGAGCCGCAGTTCGAGGGTCAGACCAAGGAGGTGCTCGGCACCCCGCAGGCGCGCAACATCGTGCAGAAGACGATCGTCGACGGCATGAAGGAGCGCTTCGGCTCGACGAAGCGGCAGGACAAAACCGAGGCGTCGATGCTGCTCGAGAAGATCGTCACCGAGATGAAGAGCCGCATCGCGGCGCGCGCCCACAAAGAGACGCAGCGCCGCAAGACCGCGCTCGAGAACTCTTCCCTGCCCGCGAAGCTCGTCGACTGCCGCACGAACGAGGTCGAGCGCTCCGAGCTGTTCATCGTCGAGGGTGACTCGGCGCTCGGTACCGCGAAGCCTGCCCGCGACTCCGAATATCAGGCGCTCTTCCCGATTCGAGGCAAGATCCTCAATGTGCAGAAGGCCTCGCTCGCCGACATGTTGAAGAATGCCGAATGCGCCAACATCATTCAGGTGCTCGGCGCGGGATCAGGTCGCTCATTCGACCTCGACCAGGCACGGTACGGCAAGGTCATCATCATGTCCGACGCGGACGTCGACGGCGCGCACATCCGCACGCTGCTGCTCACGCTGTTCTTCCGCTACATGCGCCCGATGCTCGAGGCCGGTCGCGTCTACGCCGCTGTGCCGCCGCTGCACCGAGTGGTCGTCATGAACGCCGGCAAGAAGCCGAACGAGACCATCTACACGTACAGCGAGAAGGAGCTCCAGGCGCTGCTGAAGAAGCTCGAGCGCTCGGGCAAAAAGTATCAAGACCCCATTCAGCGCTACAAGGGCCTCGGCGAGATGGACGAGGACCAGCTCTGGGATACGACCATGAACCCGCAGCACCGCCTGCTGCGGCGCATGAACCTCAAGGATGCGGCCGAAGCCGAGCGGATCTTCGAGGTGCTCATGGGCAACGAGGTCGCCCCGCGTCGCGAGTTCATCGTCGACGGTGCCGAGCACGTCGTTCCCGAGCTCATCGACGCCTAGGCTGCCCCGCGCATCCGCCTTCTCCCTGGCCGCTGATGCGGTTTTCTACGATTGACGCGCCTACAACCGCGGCATTCGTAGAAAACCGCATCGCTGGGAACGCACGATTGACGCAGCCGCCGCCCGACCCACGAGAACTAGCCGTTGAGGCTGGGGGAGACGCCGAGCTTCACGTCGATGTCGATCTGCTTCCCGTCACGGATGACCGTCAGCGTCGCGGTGTCGCCTGCCTTGAGCGTGCGCACGGTGCCGACGAGGCTCGATGAACTCGAGATGTCCTGACCGTTCACCGCGATGATGAGGTCGCCCTTCTTGACGCCCGCATCGTCCGACGGACCGTCGGCGGTCACTTCCTGCACCTCGGCGCCGAGCACCGTGCTGCCGTCCAACTCGGCCTGACCGTCGGTATTCGCGGTACCGAGCCACGCGTGCTCAACCTCGCCCGTGTCGATGAGCTGCTGCGCCACGTTCTGCACGAGCACGGTCGGAATCGCGAAGCCAATGCCGATGCTGCCCGACGTGCCCGACGAGTCCGTGCCAAGGGTCGCGATCGACGAGTTGATGCCGACGAGCTGGCCCGTCGCGTCGACGAGCGCACCACCCGAGTTACCCGGGTTGAGCGCGGCCGAGGTCTGAATCGCATTGGTGACGACGGCGTTGCCGCTCACCTCGCCGGTGTTCACCGGGCGGTTCAACGCCGAGACAATGCCGGTCGTGTACGAGCCTGAGAGGCCGAGGGGCGACCCTATCGCCATGACACCGTCGCCGACCTCAAGCGCGGTTGAGTCACCCACCGTCATTGGCACGAGTGTGTCGGGCGCATCGGTGACCTGAATCACCGCGAGGTCGGTCGCCGGGTCGGTGCCGAGCACGGTCGCCTGGTAGCCGCGGTTGCCGATCGTGACGGTGACGGCAGAGTCGCCAGAGGCCCCCTCGACGACGTGATTGTTCGTGACGATGTGGCCCTCGCCATCCCAGACGACGCCCGAGCCCTGGCTCGTGCCCTGTGACGTCTCCACCTGAATCGAAACGACCGAGTTTTCAAGTTCGGCCGCCACGGCAGTCCAGTTCGTATCGTTCGCATCCGCCTGCACGACCGTGCCGGAGGAGGACGTGTTGATGCCGCCACCCGCGGGCAGCAACGCCCACGTGCCTACGGCGCTACCCGCACCGACGATGAGTGCAGTAGCCGCTGCGACGCCGATGACACCGCCGGTGCTCAGGCCGCGCTTCTTCGCGGGCTTCGCCGACGACGAATCCGCGGCTGCTCCTGCTGGCTGATATTCCGGATGCATGGTCGCCGCGAGCGTCCGCCCACCAGGAACCTGCTGCGTCGGCGTGCTCGAAAACTGCTGGGTCGGCGCGTCGGCCTGGTTCGGTCCCGCCGCCTGCTCGCCGGGCGCCAGGGGGATGCCGTAATTCACCTGCGTCGTCGGCGCGGGCTCTGCTGCGGCAGGAGCGGGCTGCTCAAACTGCGTCATCGGCGCGTCCTGCGCACCCGCGGCGGGGGAGCCGCCGGAGGGGGAGTAGCCCGCACCCGAGTCGGTGCTCGAGGGTGCGGTACCTGGGGTATTGGGGGCGCCAAGCGGCGGAAGCGAGGGCATGTGACCGTGCTGCTTGGCTCCGGGCTGTTCTTCGGACATGAAGGAATCCAATCACCGCAAGGCTGAGCGTTCTGCGGAAAGTTGTCGAATTTCAGTGGTGAGGTTCATGCGAGCACGCTGATCCCAGAGCTTGGATGCGCTCGGGGTATGAAATAGTTCCCGCCGCGCCAGAAAGTCCTGCAGAATGTGCAGTCGCCCCTCGACGAAGTCGGCCGCCGACACGTGCGCGTACTCGCGACGAATTCCCCCGACATACGCGCGGTACCGGGCATCTGGCGCCGCGAGAATCGCGAGGTCGGCGTCGCGGAGCAGTCCCGCCGCATCCTCATCACCGGGTTCGAGCACCGCCCCAACTACGGCGCTCGGGTCGGTGCTGAGAATCAGCCGAGCAACCTGATCGGCCACCATCGACCCCTGGCCAAGCGCCAGCAATTCGGCACGTGCCAGCTCGGCCGAAGCACGCTCGTCGGCACCCGGCGCGCCTTCGTACACGGCGTCGTGGTACCAGGCGGCAAGCAGCGTCGCACGGGGCACCTCTGCGCCGGATGCCCAGAGCAGGTCGAGGTGGAGGAGCACGTCATGCAGATGTTCGGCGTCGTGATAGCCGCGGTGCGGCTCCTGCCAGCGCGTGAGGAGCCGCTCGCCAGCATCCGCCCAGGCGGGGGAGCCGTGACCAAGCTCTGCCCACCACGCGCGCAGCTCGGCCAGCCGGGCCCGCGGCCGCTGCGCATCCCGCTGCGCCTGGGGGATGCGCAGCCCCGAGGCTTCGAGACGACGCACGAGTTCGTGCCCGGTCACGGCCACCGCGCCCGCCGTGACGAGCCCGGGGAGTTCGTCTTCGCGCACGTCGTAGTGGTCGAGGTCGAAGCGCCGCCGCGCGAGCCGTTGGCTGTGGGCGAACGCGTGCAGTTCGGCGAGGGAGTGGTCAGACACGAGGTGCGCCCAGCGCAGGCCGTGGGCCGGCCAGCGCGCGGGATCTACGAGAATTGTCACCTGGCAGACGATAATTGCCCATATGGAAGATCTGCCGTGGCTTGACTCAATTGTGTCGCGAATTGTGCCACCCGAGACCGCGCCGAGCATCGATGCGACCGTGTTGTGGTGGGTGCTTGCCGCGGCACTCGTCGCCTGCGCCGTGCCGGTCGTCTGGCTGCGCGTGCGGCTCGGCGTCACGCTCGTGCACGAGCTCGGGCACGCATTCGTCGGCGTGATGGTCGGCCGCAAGTTCAACGGCTTCGTGCTGCGCGGCGACATGTCAGGCGCAGCGGTGACGCAGGGCAAGCCCAGGGGATTCGGCAGGGTAGCGACGACCTGGGCGGGGTATCCGGCGCCCGCGATCCTCGGCGCGGCCCTCGCGTGGTTCGTCGGCCGAGGATGGGCCGCGCCGACCGTGACGCTGCTCATGCTGCTGCTCGCGATCGCGATGATCCGCGTACGGTCGTGGCTCACCGCGGGTGTCACCTTGATCTCGCTCGCTGGTTTCGCAGCGCTCTGGTGGTGGCGCGACGACGAGATTCAGTCGCTCGTGCTCATTGCCATTGCGATCGTTCTCGTCGTTGGGGCCTGGCGACACCTCGGCGCCGTCGTGGCGCAGCCGAGCACGAGCAGCGACCCGGGCGTACTGACGCAACTCACGCGGGTGCCGGCGTTGCTGTGGAACCTCAGTTTCGCCGTCGTGTGCTGCCTCGCAACGTGGGGAGTGGCGCAGTTCTTCCTGCCGTAGTTCGCGAGCGGAGCCAACTTCGCGATAATGACATAATGTGCATTATCGGATAACGCCACGCTTGCCGCGGTGCACCGAGGATCCCCAGGCATCGCGTAGTATTACACGCAGTGGCTCCGGCCCTTCTAGCTCGCCAACCTTAGGGAGAAACGCATTGAACGCGCTCATCGCCATCTTCAGCATCCTCGTCTTCGTTGCAGGACTCTGGTGCTACGGCCTCGCGTTCCAGATGCCGACCGACACGCTGTCGCTGCTCGTGTTCATTCTCGGCGTCCTGCTCAACACGCTCGCGTTCTTCATTCCCTGGCAGATCGTCGGCCACGGCCGAAAGTAACAACTTCATAACAGCCGCAATTGCGCCCTTGGTTCCACCGAATCAGGGGCGTTCTGCTTATCAGGAGGACCGCGTGGCCTACACGCCTTCGCTCGACATTTCGGTGCGCTTCACTGCGCCGGTCGAGCGTGTCTGGGATGCGATCGTCGATCGCAACGAGTTCGCGACTTGGTGGCCCGATGGCGGCCACATCGAAGCCCGCAAGGGCGGCGAGCTCAAGCTGACCACGCCGCGCCCAAAGAAAAAGCGCGACCGGATGCTCACCGGCAAGGTGGTGAGCGTCGAGCCCTACGCGAAGATCGTGATCGAGGTCAACGCGCAGCCGCGCGACCGCGACACACGCCTGACGCTGCTCTTCAGCCAGCTCAAGCACAAGTCACGCCTACGCCTCATCGAGGAGGGCTCCGACAGCCCGGCCTCCGGTGTCATCCTGCAGGAAGCCCGCGAAGGATGGCGCGAGGTGCTTGCCGAACTCGACAAGCACCTCGCGGAAAAGTAGTTCGCCGCGTCGCTATTCGACGCCAAAGCTCGACACGTCACCGACGAGTCGAAGGTGGTCGGCGGGCACGGGCTCGAAGGCCGCGGCAGCCACCTCGGCGGCAAATTCGGCCACGTTATAGAGTTTGCCAGCCTCCTCGCGGCGTGCCTCGATGGCACCCGGGTTAAGTCGGTTGAGCAGCGTCGCGGTGATCGTGCCCTCGATCATGTCGCCCGAGACGATGACGAACCCGATGCCATCGGCCTCAAGGGACGGCACGAGCTCCAGCAGGGCGTCCTCCCCCGCGCGCTTCGACTGCGCGACGGCCTCGTACTCGGGCATCGTCTCGGTCGTGCGGATGAAGTGGGCCTGGTGGCTCGTGACGAAGACGACGCGCGAGCCGGCGCCGAGCAGCGGGCGAGCCGCGTTGAGGGTGTTCACCTGGGCGTCACGGTTGAGGCGCAGGGCATAGTTCTCGCCAAGGTTCGCCTCCATGCCGCCGGATGCATTGAGCACGAGCACGTCGAGACCGCCGTAGGTTTCGCCGATCGTGGCCATCATTGCGGCCAGGCTGGCGTCGTCGGTAAGGTCGGCGGCGACGGCGATCGCGGTGCCACCGGCCTCCTCGATTTCCTGGACGAGCTTGTCGGCGCGAGCGGCCTTGTTGCGGTAGTTCACGACGACCTTGGCGCCGGCATCGGCGAAGTAGCGGATCGTGTCGGCACCCACGCCACGGGACGAGCCAGTGACGAGCACGCGCTTACCGGCGAGCGAGCCGGGCGCAAACGGATTCAGCGATGAGTCAACCATGCAGGTAATTCTAGTGGGGTGACGTACTTTGATCCGCCCGGCCCCCGCATCCTTGCCCATCGTGGGCTCGCACTCACTGCCCCCGAGAACACCATCGCGGCGTTCGAGGCAGCGTCCGAGGTCGGCGTCACACACATCGAGACCGACGCGCACGTCACGGCCGACGGCAGCGCAGTGCTCTGGCACGACCCGACGCTCGCCCGCTGGAATGGCGAGGACACCCCGATCATCGACCTCAGCGCTGCCCAGCTCGACGAACGACAAGTCGAGGGCCACCGCATCCCGACCCTCGTTGCCACGCTGTCCGAACTGCCCCGACTCCACTTCAACATCGATGTGAAGACCCCGACGGCCGCGCGAGCGGTCATTCGGGCGGTGGATGCCGCCCACGCGTTCGACCGCGTGCTGCTCACGTCGTTTCACGAACGAACGGCAGGGATGCTTCGGTCACTCGCGCCCGCGGCCACCCAGGGTGCGCCAACCGAGCGAGTCACACTGGCCCTCGCAGGAATACGCCTGCGCTCTCGGGCGTTGGTATCGAGAACGCTGGCACCGGTCGATGCGGTGCAACTGCCCTGGCGTGCAGCAGGAATTGACCTCGTGACTCCCCCGCGCCTCGCCTGGTGGCACCGGTACGTGCGCGAGGTGCACGTGTGGACAATCAACGACGCGAGCGAGCAGCTCGAGCTACTTCGTCGGGGCGTGGATGGCATCGTGACCGACCGACCCGACATCGGTATGCGCGTGCTCAGGGAATACCTGGCAGAATAGAGATTTGGCATATGCGCGTTGCGCGCTCACGCCAGTCGAAGACCACGAAAGGAACCCAATGGCAGATCGTAGCCTGCGAGGGATGCGCCTTGGTGCGCAGAGCCTGCAAAGTGACGAGGGCGTGGTGCTCGTCGATCACCAGCTCCGCACGTACCAGACCGAGGACGGCGAGCGCTTTGTGGTGACCTTTGCCGCCGACGCCGAGGCACCGCAGGTGTGGCCGTCGCCGAAGACTGGCGTCGAGGGCCGCCTGCTCGACACCGAGGGCGACATTGTGCCCTACGACGCTCCCGAGGCGAAGGCACAGCGCACCCACTGGGACATGCTGCTCGAGCGTCGCACCGTTGAAGACCTCGAAGAGGTGCTGCAGATTCGCCTCGACTACCTGCGTGAGCGCCGCGGCACCAACACCGCGCGCCGCGAGCCAACCGCGGGCCTGCCGCAGAACGCCGCGGACGCGCCCGAGATTGAGATCGAGGGTCGCGCGAAGGCACAGACGGCTGCCGAAAAGGAAGCCGCCGCGAAGGAAGCCAAGAAGAAGAAGCCGGCCGCGCCGAAGAAGAAGAAGTAGCGACCGCGGGCGCCGCGGGCAAGCGCTAGTCTCGCCGTCGCGGCGCCGCGACCACGATCGCAAGGCCGACTCCACCTGCCAGCAGATCGATCGCGTCACCGAAGACGGTCGCGGGGGTCTCCCCCACACCCGTCGTCACCTCGGCAACAAATGCGCCGGGCTCGTACCAATCGAGCCCGGCGATTTGCGTTCCATCCGCCGCGAATGCGGCGCTCCAGCCCACCGTCGACGCCTGCACGAGCGGTCGACCCGACTCGACCGCACGCAGGCGCGCCGTCGCGAGCTGCTGCGCGGACTCCTCGCTGTAGCCAAAGTCGGCGTTGTTCGTGGGCGCGAGCAGCACCCCGGCGTCGCCGGCGACGGCCTCACGCACGAGATGATCGTCGACGATGTCGTAGCAGATGAACACGCCGTACCGCGTGCCATCGATGTCAAGCACGTTCGACCGGATGCCGGGCGTGTACTCACGCTGAATCATGCCGATGAGGTCGGGCGCGAGCGCCTCGAAGACCTCGCGGTCGGGCACATACTCGCCGAACGGAATCGGGTGCGCCTTGTCGTACTGCTCCCCCGCCTCGCCGTCGTGCCACACGATTTGCGAGTTGAAGTACTGGGTGTCGGGGTCGTCCCAGTCGCCCGTCATCGTCACGGTGTTCATGAGCACGGGGGCACCCGCGCGCTGCTCGACATAGCTGATCAAGTCTGCCGAATACGAGTTCAGCAGCGGGCTCACGTCGACCGAACCCTCGGGCCAGAGCACGAGGTCGACCTGCCCCGCCTTCTCGAGGGCATCGAGGGTCACCTGGGCGTGCGACTCAAGAATTTCGCCCGGGTCTGACGGGATGAAGTAGCTCGCCCCGGGGGTATCCCCTTGCACCGCGAGGATGCGCACGGTCTCGCCCTGCTGCGTGGGCCAGAGCGGCCACACGAGTAGCGCGGCACCCGCCGCGGCCACGCCGGTGAACTGGGCCGCGCGGCGAAGTACGAACCCGGCCCGCGGGCGCGGCGAGACCTGCGCATCCCGAGGGTGCAGCACGACCTCGATCGTGAACGCAACAAACCACACGACGACAAACGCGACGCCAGCGAACCCGACCCAAGACACCAGCTCGAGCAGCGGCGAATTCGACTGTGACTGCGCAATTCTGCCCCACGCGAAGCCGCCGTAAGGCACGTTCGACGCGAGCGTCTCGCGCAGGGTCCACAGGCTCGCCACCGCGACTGGCAGCGCGCCAAGCGAGCGCGGGCGGCCGGTACGCAGCGGAAGACGCCGGTACGCGACGGCGATCGCGATCGACCCGAGCATCCACCACAACGCCATGAGGGCCGAAAGCGCGGCCCACGGCACGGGCCCGAGGAACAGCGAGGTCCACGAGACGTGCATGAGGTAGAACGCGAGGCCGCCGAGGAAACCCAGGTACGCCGCGATGCCCGGCCGCTGCCCACGGATCGCGAGCAGGTTCAGCGCGACGCCGATCGGCGCCGCCCACCACCAGGCTCGCTCTGGGAACGAGAGCGTCAACGCAAATGCGCCCGCGAACATGGCGGCGAGCGCGGCGATGAACGGGAGCGGCTGGGGAGCTGCGGGCCTCATGACTCGTTGCCCGAATAGGCGACGATACCGCGGTGGATAAGCTGGCGGGCCTGGTCGGCGTTGCTCGCGATTCGTCCTCCCGCGGCCTTGCCGACCTGGTCGAGCACGTCGAGCACCTGGCGCACCTGCCGCACGAAGTCACCAGCGGCGAGGTCGGTGCGCTCGAGGACGCGGTCGAGCGGCACGCCACTCGCCCAGCGGTACATCGCCGGCGCAAGGCCCGTCGCAAGTTCCGAAGTGCGCGGCACGCGGTGCAGCTGCTCGAGTTCGTCGAGCTCGACCCAGAGCTCCTGCATCCGCTCGAGCGCGGGGCGAAACTCGCCCTTCGGCATGTGCCCCATCTGCGGGTTCTCTTCTTCTCGTCGCGGCTCGTAGGTCAAGCAGCTCGCAATCGCGGCGAGCTGGGCCGGGTCGAGGCCGAGCCAAACCTCGCGGCGCAGGCACTCGGCGGTGAGCAGGTCGCGCTCGCCGTAGATGCGCTGCAGCATACGCCCGGTGCCGGTCACCTCGAGCTGGTCGCCCTCGCCCGCGCGGAGATAGCCGCGCTGCAGCAGCAGCTCGGTCAGGCGATCAAAGGTCCGGGCAACAGCGCCGGTGCGGTGCTCGATATCGCGCACGAGGCGGTCGGTCTCGCGCTCGAGTCGCCAGTAGCGTTCGGCCCAACGGGCGTGATCCTCGCGCTCGCGGCAGTCGTGGCAGGGGTGGTGCTGGAGTTCCTTGCGCAGCGCATCCAGACGCTTGCGTCGCTCCTCTCGCGCGCCATGGCTGCCGGGGTCGTGTGCGTGAATCTTCTGCTTCTCGACGTCGCTGAGCTGCCGGCGCAGCGCGGAGTACTCGAGGAAATCGCCCTTGTCGCAGCGCATCGCCTCGAGGTAGCCCTCGAGTGCTTCGCGCTGCTGCCGCACGGTGCGCGCGATATCGACCACCGAGCGGTCGGCCTGGAACTGCGCAAACGAGGTCTCGAGCAGCTGCCGCGTGCGGTCACGCCCGAAGCGGTCGAGCAAGTTGACAGTCATGTTGTACGTCGGGCGGAAAGACGAGTTGAGCGGATACGAACGGCGGGATGCGAGGGCCGCGATCGCCTCGGGCTGCACGCCATCGCGCCAGAGCACAACGGCGTGGCCCTCGTGGTCGATACCGCGGCGACCGGCCCGGCCGGTGAGCTGCGTGTACTCGCCCGGCGTGATCGGCACCCGCGAGACTCCGTTGAACTTTTCGAGCCGTTCGAGCACGACGGTGCGCGCCGGCATGTTGATGCCGAGAGCGAGCGTCTCGGTCGCGAAGACCACCTTCAGCAGGCGGCGCTGGAACAGCTCCTCGACGATTTCCTTCCACGCCGGGAGCAGCCCGGCGTGGTGGGCGGCCACGCCGCGTTCGAGCCCGTCGCGCCACTTCCAGAAACCGAGCACGGCGAGATCCTCGTCGAGCATGTTCCGCGTGCGCTCCTCGACAATCTCGCGAATCTCCTCGCGCTCCGCGCGCGTGTTGAGGTTGATACCCCAACCCGTGACTTGGTTGACCGCGTCATCGCAGCCGGCCCTCGAGAAAATGAAGAAGATCGCCGGCAGCAGCGCGGCATCGTCGAGCATGTTGACGACGGCGCCTCGATCGACGCGCATGTTGCGCGGCCCACGGCCACCCTTGCCTCGCCCCTGCCGCTCCCCCTTCGTCACGCGCACGAGCTCAGGATTGACCTGGTCAGTGATGCGGTCGTTCTTCGTGCGGAAAAGGTCGAACATCCGCGAGCCCACGAGTACGTGTTGGTAGAGCGGCGTCGGTCGAACCTCCGAGACGATGACCTCGGTGTCGCCGCGCACGGCCTGCAACCAGTCACCGAACTCCTCGGCGTTCGAAACCGTCGCCGACAGCGAGATCATGCGCACCTCACTCGGCAGGTGAATGATCACCTCTTCCCACACCGCGCCGCGGAAGCGGTCGGCGAGGTAGTGCACCTCATCCATCACGACAAACGCCAGGTCATCGAGCAGCTCGCTGCCCGCGTAGATCATGTTGCGCAGCACCTCGGTGGTCATCACCACGATGCGGGCGCGCGAGTTGATGTTGACGTCGCCCGTCAGCAGCCCCACTTCGCTCGCGCCGTAGTCGGCCACGAGCTCCTGGAACTTTTGGTTCGACAGCGCCTTGATCGGCGTCGTGTAGAAGATCTTTGCGTTCGGGTCGCGCATCGCGAGAAACACCGCGAACTCGGCGACGACGGTCTTTCCCGCGCCCGTCGGGGCAGCCACGAGCACCGAGCTGCCCCGGTCGAGGGCCTCGCACGCCGAGAGCTGGAAGGCGTCGAGGCCGAACCGCTGCAGGTCACGAAAAAGCTCGAGATTCGGATGCGCGGCTCGCGCAGTTGCGCGGGCGTACCGCTCGGCAGGGCTCGAATCGGTCATGCGTCCAGCGTAGCCGCCGCTTCCGCAGCATCGCGCTTACGACGCCGACGATCGTTCAGGAGCGAAATTCCGACCGCGAGGAAGTAGAGCACCACCATCGGCACCATGAGCAACAGCATCGAGAGCACGTCGGCCGCCGGTGTCGCGATGGCACCGAACAGGGCACAGATGAGGACGGCAACGCGCCACGCTTTGAGGATGGCGCGACCCTCCAGCACCCCGGCGAAGTTGAGCATGACGAGCAACACCGGCACGACGAACGCGATGCCCACGGCGAGGCAGAGCGTGAGCACGAACGAGTAGTAGGTCTTCGCGTCGTACCAGATCGTGTCCTCGGTCGGCGCGAACGTCGCCATGACCTCGATGATGCGGGGCATGATGATGATGCCGAGTACGACGCCTGCGAGGAACAACGGGATCGCGGCGCCGAGGAAGCCCAGCACGTACTTCCGCTCGCCCTTGCGCAGCCCCGGCATGAGGAACATCCAGGCTTCGTAGAGCCACACGGGCGAGGCGATGACGACGCCGAGGGTCAGCGCCATCTGCAGGCGCAGGTCGAACGCGGTCGTGACGTTGCCGAAGTTGATCGACACTCCCCCGCCGCGCGACTCATTCAGAGCGTCGATCGGCTGGCGCAGCACCTCGAAGGCGGCGTCGGTGAGTAGGAAACCGCCCACCATCGCCACGATGATGGCGACGGCACAGATGAGGAAGCGATTTCGAAACTCAATCAGGTGGTCCGCAAGGCGCATACGGCCCTGCGGATTCACCTTCCGCGAGTACTTCTCCCGCTTCCGCTTTTGTTGTTGCGGAGCGGTCATGGGCTATCTCGGCGAAGCGCCCGTGGTGTCGGTGTCGTCGGTGCGCGGCGCCTGGCTCGTGTTGTCGACCGTGCCGGGCTGTGGTTCGACAGCCGGCGTGTCGGCGCTCTTCGTCTTCGAGTCTTTGTCTTCGTCGTTCATCGTGCGTACTTCACCACGGAAGATTCGCATCGACTCGCCCAGGCTGCGGGCAAGTTTCGGCAGGCGGGGCGCGCCGAAGAGCAGCAGGATGATGACGAGGATGATGACCAGGTGCCATCCGGAGAGGTTCGGCATAGGGGCTATCCCTTCTTGGGGTGGTGAATCAGGTGGGCGTACTGCAGGGGGTCGGCATGGGTCAGTGCGCGGCCGCGTGCAACGCGCGCCTCCCGCCGCTCGAGCGCACGCGCTCGGCGCAGTTCCCGTTGCTGTTCGTGGTGGTCGCGAACTTCGTCGCTGTGCCGGCCAAATGCGATCGGTTGTCGCGCGGCGACCGCCTCTCGTTCGCGCAGTTCGACGGCTTCCTCCGCAAGGCGGGCCGCCTCCTGCTGCACGAGCTCGAGGCGATCGAGCTCGTGCAAGGCGGCACGCGCCTTCCGGAAGAGCCAAATCGCGCCGACGGCAAGCACGGCAATGAGTAGGGCGACGAGCCCCACCCAAATCACTACCCACGACCACCACGGCATAGTCAGCTAGCTTACGTTGTCACCCTGATCGCCCGCGGCAATCAGCGCACCACGAAGCCAGTCGGCGACGAGTTTACGGACATCGCTTGGCCCCGTGACGACAAAACCGCCCGCGTGCTCGGCGGCGAGCCGCGCCGCAACTTCGGGCCCGCGCAGGCGGAGATCCGCGCGAATCCAACCATCGGGGCCGATTTCAGGCACCTTCGCGGTGCCGAAATACGGTCTGATCGCCGCGACCGCGCCGGCGCGAATCGCGACGCTGACGGTCAGCAGCGATTTTCCCGTGACCTCGAGGGCGCGGTCGCGCTCCGCCTCACTGTGGGGTTCGGCAGGGGTGTCGAGCAGCTCAATGTCGAAGATGCGGTCGCTCCGGAACCACCGAAGCGCCTGCCGTAAGTGGCAGTACGTGTTGAGGTAGATGAGCCCGCTGCGAGACTCGAGTCGCAGCGGGTCAACGATCCGCTCTTCGGGTGCCGACGATGACTCGCCGATGTAGCGCATGCGCAGCTGGCGTCCCGAATCGATTGCTTGGCGGATGAGCTCGAGCTGCGGATCGCGGTTCGACGGGGCCTCCGTCGTCGTGGCGCCGCGAAGCTTCGCCTGGAGCTCATTGATGCGAGTGGCGTCGCTTATTGTCGCGGTCTCCCGCAGCACGTCGAGTCCCGTAAGCACGAGGGTGAGCTCGTCGGCGTTGAAGCTCCGAGGCGCGCCGTCCACGGGTACGCTCGTCAGCTTGACCCACGGCTCCTCCGCCTCCAGCCCGTCCGCGTCGAAGTCGAACATTCGCGACGGATCGACTTGGCCATCACTGTCATACAGTTCGAGCGACCAGACGTAGTCGATCAGTGCGCGCATGCGGGTCGGCGTTTGCCGGAAGGTCGCGGCGAGCTCGCCCAGGTCAAAGCCGTAAGGATGCTCGCGCAGCAGGTCGACGAGTGACGAGACGAGCAGCACATCGTTCGCGTTGGCTGCGGCGGTCATACGGATTGCCCCTCGTGCAGTTCAAGGGCACGCCGCAGGCGGTCCCGCACGCCCTCACGAATAGTCTTCGGCGACTCCACCACCAGAAGGTGGGCGAGCCCGGCAAACTCATCGCTCAGCACGCCGAGGTCCCAGTCGAAGACGTCGAACGTGACCCACTCGTCCGTGCGGCAAAGCTCGGTGCCGCGGCCGCGCATCCTCGCCTCGGCCTCGGTGCCCGCACGCGCCCGCACCCGCACGGGGCGCTCAGCGGCAAGCGCATCGAGCTTTGCCTCAAGGCCTGGCTCGGCCGTATGGGAAGCGTCGGCAGCGCCCGCGATACGAATCTCAGAAACGATGCGGTTCACGAGATAGGTGCGGTGCGCGTCACGCTCGACGTCCCAGGCGTGCAGCAACCATCGACCCGACTTTACGATAAGCCGCAGCGGATCCACCGTTCGTGGCCAAGGGTCGCGGCTGTCCTGGTTCACATAGTCGAAGCCGATGCGCTTCGCGTTTGCGATCGCCGAGCGCAGCTGCGCGAACACCGGATGCGTCGACACCTTCGCCGTGGGCTGCGACGCGGCCGCTTCGCCGCCGCTCGCGCCGCTCGGCAGCAGCTTCAGGTAACCGCGGCGCGCATCCTCGTCGAGGCTACGATCGAGCCAGACCTGCGTGGCGGAGTCGATGAGCAGCGTTTCCTGCGCGTCAAGACGCACGACCCCGACCGACGCGGTGCTGCTCTCGAGCTGGTAGCGCCACTGCGCACGGTCGCCCGGGTTCTCGGGGTCGGGCACGGTCTCGACCCGAAAACCGCTCGCTTGGAGCTCGGCACGATCTCGCTCGAATTTCTTCTCGAGTGCGTCGTTGCGCTCACCACCGTTGCGCTCGAGCTGCACGCGATACTCGGGTACCTTGCCGAACAGCTCGTCGCTGGTCAGCGGATGCGCGCTGCTCAAGAGCGCAAGTAGGAGTTGGCTCTGTCGAGCGTGCTGGGGTTTCAGCGGAGCTACCATATTTACACCAGGGCAATGATGTCGGCGACGAACACGAGCGTGCTGCCACCAGGAATCGGACCGTATGTCTCGTCACCGTAACCCAGGTCAGACGGGAACACCGTGACGACGCGCGAGCCCACCTGCTGGCCGACGAGTGCGTCGCGGAAGCCCGCCACGACCATCGAGGTCGGGAATGCTGGCGGCAAGCCGGTCTCCCAGCTCGTGTCGAACACTGAGCCGTCGCTGAGCAGGTAGCCCGTGTACTGCACGATCACCGTATCGCCGTCGGCGACGGTTTCGCCGTCGCCGCGCAAGATGACGGCGGTCTGCTGCTCGCTCGGCTCAGCCGCGTCGGTGCTGATCGTGACATCGGGTTCGCCCTCGCCGTCGGAGACCTCGGCGTACTCGAAGGTCTCGCCGGTTGGCGTGCCGGTGGCGGATGCGCCGGGCGTCACCTTGACGACGTCGGCGACCATGAGCACGGGGTCGCCGGCGTTGCCCTCGCCCGCAACCAGGCTGATCGGCACTGATGCGACGACGCGCGAACCCGCATTGACGCCGACGAAGAGCGGCTCGACAAATGCCGGCAGCTCGGTGTTCGAAAGCTGGGTCGCGGGGCCGAGCGAGCCGTAGGCACTCAGGGCATCGCCGTCCTCGGCGTAGTAGCTCCCGACCACGACCACGACCGTGTCGTCGGCCGTGAGCGGTTCGCCGTCACCCTCGGCCACAACGGTTCGCTGAATGTCTGTTTCTTCGCCGGTCAGCTCGGCCGGTGCGGTGATCTTGACGACCGGTTCCCGCCCAGTCTCACCCGAGACCTCGACGCCGTCGAGACGGTCGCCGCCGTCGACGACCGTCACCTGAGCCGCGGCGTCACTCGAAGCCGACTCGCTCGGCGCCGGGTCGGACGCCCCCGCGCAGCCGGTGAGGCAGAGCGCCACGACGATGGTGAGCGACAGGGCGCTGCGGATTGGCCGGCGCATTACTGCGCTGCCGGTGTGCTGCCGAGCACGTCCATGACCACGACGATCGCGTCGCCGCTGCCGACGGGCACCTGACCGTCGGCGGTGTAGGCCGCGACCGTCGATGCCGGCAGCACGACCACGCGCTGCGAGCCGACCTCAATGCCCTGCAGTTCGGCGGTCGCGCCGAACATGCCGTCATCGGTGTCCCCGACGGTGGTCTGAACGGGGCCCTGACCGCCCCAGGTCGTGCTGATCGTCGAACCCGACGTCCACTCGAACGCTGAGAAATTCATGGTGACCGTGTCGCCCGCGGCGAGCTTCGGCCCGCTGCCCTGGATCGTCGTCGCGCTGCGCAGCTCGGTCGGCGCGACCTCGCTCGGCATGGTTACGCCGGGCGTGCCATCGGGCGCGGTGACGACGGCCGGGATGCCGTTGTGCTGGGGCGCGATGCTGCCGGTCGCGGCCGAGTGGTAGACGCGGTTCACCTTCAGGGTGACCGTCGCCTCCTGCTGCAGCTGCGCCTCGGTCAGCTGAAACTGATCAGGCGAGAAGATCTGCTTCATCTGCATCGTCGCGGTGATCGTTTCACCGCCCTGCGCACACTGGAGCGCATCCTTGACGCCGACCATGCCGTAGTCGTCGAGGATGCCGACGTTAACCGGCGCAGGGTTGCCCTGAGCATCCTGCTGCAGCGATGTCTCGGGGTAGATCTCGGTGCCATCGGAACTCGAGATCGCGAAGGTGAACTCGGCGACGCCGTCACCGTTAATGACGGGGCCGCTGCCACCGCCCTCGCGCTGCGTCTGCACGGAGTCGGCGGGCGCGCACGAACTCACGTTCTCGCTGGCTGGAATCTGGGCGCAGCCGGCGAGCACGGTGCCGGCGAAGATCGTGGTGCCCGCGAGCAAAGCGCGGGTGTGGCGGCGGCGAGCAATCACAGGGAGTCCTGTCCTTCCGTGGCGGTTGGGTCCATTATCTCGTGCGATTCGCGCGTCGCGTGCTCGGCGCCACGTTGGGCGTCGCGGCCGCGCTTGCGGAGGACCTTGTCGCTCACGGTTCGCTCGCCGACCGTGGCTTCGGTCCACGCCTCAGGGTCGCTCGGTGTCCACGCCTCGCGATCGGCGTCAGTGCCCGCCACCTTCGAGGTCTTGCGCTTCTCGGGCAGCGTCGTGCCCGGGGCAAGGCGGCGCGCGGTGAGCAGGAAGCCGGTGTGCGCCACCATGCGGTGGTCTGGCCGCACGGACAGGCCCTCGACATGCCAGCCGCGCACCATCGTCTCGTCGGCTTCGGGCTCCGTGAAGCCGCCGTAGTCGCGAATCGCCTCGGCGACGCGCGATAGCTGTGTCGCAGTGGCCACGTAACACACCAGCACGCCGCCGGGAATCATCGCCTCCGCGACCGCCGGCAGGCATTCCCAGGGCGCGAGCATGTCGAGAATCACCCGGTCGACTGTGCCGGGTTCAAACTCGCGCGGCAGCGCATCCTGCAGGTCGCCGATCGCGATGCGCCAGTTGTCGGGCTCACCCCCATACACGCTCGCGACGTTGCCTCGAGCAACCTCCGCGAACTCCTCCCGGCGCTCGAAACTCACGAGCTCGCCCTGCCCCGCAAGCATCCGCAGGAGCCAAAGCGAGAGCGCACCCGAGCCGACGCCGGCCTCGACCACGCGGGCGCCGGGGCGGATGTCGGCCTTCGCGAGGATCATCGCGGAGTCCTTCGGGTAGATGATCGCGGCGCCGCGGGGCATCGACATGATCACGTCGGTGAGCAGTGGGCGCAGCGCGAGGTACTCCATGCCGCCGGTCGACGTAACAACCGAACCGTCGGGAATGCCGATGATCGCGGCGTGGTCGATCGTGCCGTACTGCGAATGGACCTGTCCGCCCTCAGTGAGCCAAGTGGTCGTAAGTCGACCCTTCGGGTCGGTCAGCTGCACGCGTTCGCCGGCGCGGAAGGGGCCGGACGGTGGCGACTGAATCATTCGGTGGGGACTCCTCGTGTTCGGAAGGTTGAGTAGAGAGCGCGAACCTGCGGCCAGTCAAGGCCGACGAGGCTGTCGCGCCGGATGTAGTCGGGGCTCGGTGGGATGTCGACGCCGTGAGGCACCGCGATGGTGACGCAATCGGCGGCGAGCGCGCCCCGGATGCCGTTCATCGAGTCTTCGATAACGATGCAGTCGGTCACCGCCACACCCAACTCCCCCGCCGCATAAATAAAGGGGTCGGGTTCGGGCTTGCCCGGGCGCACGTCCGAGCTCGTGACCGTCAGCGTGAACTGGCAGCCGGGTAGATGCCGGAGGACCGCATCCGCCAGCGCCCGATTTGAGTTGGTGACGAGAGCCGTCGGTACCCCGTGGTGATTGAGGTCGGCGAGGAGTTCGACGGCGCCGGGTCGCCACTGGATATCGTCGGTGACGCTGTCGCAGACGTCGGCAAAGACCTCGTCGACGATCTCTTCGAACTCGTCGGTCACGCCGAGCGACTGGAACAGGGTTACGACCTGCTCGGAGGATGCGCCGACCAGGTCGATCTCCTGCTGCCGGGTCAGGGTCGGCAAGCCGCGACGGGACAACAGCGCCGACTGCGCCCGAATCCAGTGCGGCTCGGTGTCGGCAAGCGTGCCATCCATGTCCCAGAGGACGGCTACGGGTGCGCGCTCGCTCATAGGAGAACATCCTACCGGCGACCGTCATCGCAACGTCGTAGGCTAGGCGGAACCCAATTTCCTACGGAGAAACCGCGTGACCTCACAGCTTCCCCTGCCGAACTTCGACTCGAACACCCCCTTTGCAGAGGGCAACACCCTAGTGATTGCGCTGCAGGGCTGGAACGACGCCGGCGAGGCGGCAAGCTCGGCAGCGAAGGAACTCCAAGAGCAGCTCAACATCGACCTGCTCGTTGAGCGCTTCGAGTCGGAGGATTTCTTCGACTACAGCGTGGCGCGCCCTCGGGTCGAGTTCGCGGGCGACGGCCGCAAGGTGATCCGCTGGCCGGGCGCGACCCTCGCCGGACCGGTGCGCGGTGGGCGTATCTACACGCTTACTGGCGTCGAACCGAACTTCCGCTGGCGCCGCTACGCGAGCGAGGTCGTAGCTGCAAGCGAGCGCATCGACATTTCGAGCATCGTGCTCGTTGGCGCACTGCTCGCCGACGCACCACACACCCGCGACATCCAGGTGTCGCTGAGCAGCGACGACGAGGGCCCGCAGCACGAGCTCGGCATCGAGGCGTCGTCTTACGAGGGGCCCACGGGAGTCCTTTCGGCCATCGCCGAGGAGGCGCATGGCGCGGGCATCCAAATCGTGTCGATGTGGGCCTCGGTGCCTCACTACGCGCAGACGCCCGAGCTGCCGAACCCGAAGGCGACGCTCTCGCTCGTGAACGAGCTTGCAAAGCTGCTCAAGGTCGACATCAAGTCGGATCACCTGCGCGAGGAAGCCACCACGTGGGAGGAGCGCGTCTCTGAGGCGGTCGAGGCCGATGACGAGCTGCGTGGTTACGTTGAGTATCTCGAGCAGACCCGCGACGTGGTCGACTCGGAGGAGGCGACCGGCGACGCCATCGCCGCCGAGTTTGAGCGCTTTTTGGCCGATGGTCGCAACAATCCCAATCGTGCCGGTGGCCATGCGACGCGCGGCGACACGGGCTCACTGCCCCGCGTTGAGCCCGGCGACTCGAAGAACGGCGGAACCGACGAATCCGGTGCCGAGGGCTCGGACGACGAGGGCGACGGCTCGAAGTAGGCCGCGGCGGTTGGCGCAGCGCGCCTGGAACTACCTAGCTTGCGAGTAGGTCGATGCCCAGCAGCGCATCGACCGCAGCGACGACCTCCATGCCAGGTGTCGCCTCGGCGGCCCAGGCGTCAACCGCGGCGATCGCACCGGCGGTGTCGAGGTCATCGGCGATACGCGCACGCATTTCCGATACGGTTTCGGCACCACCCGAGGTCGCGCGGCCGGCGGCCTCACGCCAGCGCTCGAGGCGCGCCTCGTTCTCGCAGAGTTCGCCCTCGAACCACTCCCAGTCGCTGCGGCGGTGGTGCCCGAGCACGGTGAGCCGCACCGCGGCCGCGTCGCGACCGGCCTGCGTGAGCTTCGAGACGAGCACGAGGTTGCCGAGCGACTTCGACATCTTGGTGCCCTCATACCCGACGAGGCCGGCGTGGGCGAAGTGGCGGGCGAACGGCTCGCCCGTCAGCGCCGTGGCGTGGGCGCAGGTCATTTCGTGGTGCGGGAAACGTAGGTCGCGGCCGCCCGCCTGCACTGTCACCTGGGGACCGAGCTCGCTGGTGGCGATCACGGCGCACTCGACGTGCCAACCCGGGCGACCGGCGCCGACACCAGCATCCCAGCTCGGCTCGCCCTCGCGGTGGGCGCGCCAAAGCAGCGGGTCGAACGGCGAACGCTTGCCGGGGCGATCGGGGTCGCCGCCGAACTCAACGAATGCGCTCGCGAGTTTGTCGGGTGAGAAGTGGCTCATCTCGCCGAGGCCGTACCGACCGGTGGCCTGCACTGCGGCGACGTCGAAGTAGATGTCGTCACCGTCGGCGTCGTTGGTGGGCACGGCGTACCCGAAGCCGTCTGCGACGAGGCGGTCGACCGCCTCCGCAATCTCGTCGACGATGTCCTTGACTCGCACGTACGCGTTCGGCGGAATCACGCGCAGCGCAGCCATGTCGCCCCGGAAGAGGTCGGTTTGCGACTCGGCCAGGTCTTCCCAATCGACGCCGGTCTTCGCCGCCCGCTCGAGCAGCGGATCGTCGACATCGGTGACGTTCTGCGCGTACTCGACCTCGACGCCGGCCTGCGAGAGCGCCCGGATGAGCGTGTCGAACGCGAGATACGTCGCCGCGTGGCCGAGGTGCGTCGCGTCGTAGGGCGTGATGCCGCAGACGTAGAGGCGCACTCGGCCATCCGCATCCGCCTCGAGCGGGAGCACGGCGTCAGCGGCCGTGTCGAACAGCCGAACCGGGGCCGCTTCGCCTTCCAGCTGTGGAACTGCAGGACGCGGCCAAGACTCGATTCGCTTCACCCCGACAGTCTACCGGGGCGCGGCGCGTTAAGCGCTCCCGGCGAGCGGGTCGACGACGCCCGTAATGAGCAGGATGATCAGCAGCGTGCCGAGCGCGATGCGGTAGATCACGAACGGCATGAAGCTGCGGGTCTCGACCCACTTCATCAGGAACTTAATGACTACCCAGCCGACGAGGAACGAGATGACGGTGGCGAGCAGCGTGGCACCCCAGTTGAGCGGTGTGCCGGTGGTTTGGTCTTCAGTGAGCGCGCCAAGTAGCTCATACCCACCCGAGCCGAGCACGGCCGGGATCGCGAGCAGGAATGCGTAGCGTGCGGCCGAGGGACGGTCGTAGCCCATGAGGCGACCCGCGGTAATGGTGCCGCCCGAGCGCGAGACGCCGGGAATCAGCGCGAGCGCCTGGGCAAGACCGTAGAGCAGGCCGTCTTTCCAGTTGAGGTGCTCAAGAGTCTTCGCACGCCGCGAGAGCACGTCGGCGAGACCGAGAATGATGCCGAAGACGATGAGCGAGATCGCGATGATCCAGAGCGAACGGAACTGCGTGCGGATGAGGTCCTGCAGCAGCACACCGAGTAGGACAATCGGCACCGAACCGATGATGATGAGCCAGCCCATGCGCGCGTCGGGGTCGTTGCGCGGCACCTTGCCGGTGAGTGATTGCACCCACTTCGTGATGATGCGCACGATGTCGCGCCAGAAATAGACGACGACGGCGAGCTCGGTGCCGATCTGGATGATGGCGGTGAAGGTCGCACCCGGGTCGTCCATGCCCATCGCGAGGCCCGCGACGCGGATGTGCGCGCTTGAGGAGATCGGCAGGAACTCGGTGAGCCCCTGCACGATGGCGAGAACGATCGCCTCCAACCAGCCCATGTGCGTTGTTCCTTTCGCTCGCCTAATGCCAGCCGTTGATATTACGCCCAGGCTTCCCGAGAAGCCGTGGGAGACGCGCGGTGGCTAGTAGGTGCGCAAGAAGTGCTCGAGCACCTGGCGACCGAAGACGAGTGATTCGAGCGGCACTCGCTCGTCAACGCCGTGGAACATCGCCGGGAAGTTGAGTTCGGCCGGGAGCTGCAGCGGTGCGAAGCCGTAGCCGTTGATGCCGAGTCGGGCGAGCGACTTGTTGTCGGTGCCGGCGGGCAGCAGGTACGGGATGATCTTGGCCTCGGGGTCGTACTCGCGCAGGGATGCGAGACTCGCGTCGACGAGCGGGCCCGTTGAGGGTGCCTGGGCGCCGATTGCCTGCCAGTCGATCTCGACCTCGATGCCCTCGCCGACAATCTCGCGAATCTGCTCGAGCACCGCATCCTCTTCGCCCGGCAGCGGACGCACGTCGATCGCGACCGACGCGGTCTCGGGGATCACGTTGTGCTTGTAGCCGCCATCGAGCATGGTCGGGTTCGCAGTCGTGCGCAGGGAGGCGCGCAACCAGGCCGCCGCGAAGCCGCCACGGAGGGCGAGCTCGTCCGGTGAAACCTGCTCCGCATCCGCGCCGGTGGCCTCGCACAGCGCGGCGATCATCTCGGAGGAGGTCTCGTTGAGCTGCACCGGCCACTCGTGTTCGGTGAGGCGCACGATGGCGCGGGCGAGCTCGGAGATCGAGTTATCGCTCGTCGGCACGACTTTCGAACCGTGGCCGGAGGGGCGGCGCGCACGCAGGCGCAGCCAGATCATGGCCTTCTCGCCGGTCTGTAGTAGGTAGGCCCGCTGGCCGTCGATGTTGATCGAATAGCCGCCGACCTCGCTGATCGCCTCGGTCGCTCCCGCGAAGAGCTCGGGCTTGTTGTCGACCGCCCAGTGGGCGCCGAGCTTGCCGCCGTCTTCCTCGTCGGCAAAGAACGCGACGATCAGTTCGCGCTCCGGCAGCTCGCCCGAGGCGATGATGTTGTCGAGGGCCGTGACGATCATGGCGTCCATGTTCTTCATGTCGACGGCGCCGCGGCCCCAGATGCAGCCGTCGCGCACCTCGGCGGCGAACGGGTCGACGCTCCAGTTGGAGGCGTCGGCCGGCACGACGTCGGTGTGGCCGTGCACGACGAGTGCGGGCTTGTCGGGGTTACGGCCTGGGATGCGCGCCACGACGCTCGTGCGATTCGGCTCGGACTCGAACAGCACCGGCTCGGTGTTCAGCGCGCGGAGGCGCTCGGCGAGGAACCCCGCGGCCTCCCGCTCCCCCGAGCTCTTGCCATTGCCCCAGTTCTGCGTGTCGATGCGGATGAGCTCGCGCGTGAGGCTGACGGTCGGATCGGAAGTAAGCGGGTGTTCCTCAGTCATGAAATCAAGCCTAGGCCGGTGGATGCGCGGGCGGGGCGCGCTTGACGCTGTTTGACGGTGCGGCCGGCGCGTCAGTGGTTCGTGCACCAGCGGAATAGGCACGCGCGAAACATCGTTGGGCAAGTCATGGGTTCTGCGCTTGTTCTGGATCAGTTCGGTGACACCAATCACCTGAGACTCGCGCGCATCGAGACGCGACCGCTACTGGCAACGGAGGTGCGCATCGGTGTCACCGTCGCGGGCCTCAACCCCGTGGACTGGCAGATCGTCGAATCTCGCGCCCTCGCCACCGTGTTCGGGCTCGAGCTTCCGATGGGATTCGGCAACGACTTCGCCGGGATCGTGGTCGAGACCGGCCCCTACGTGCGCCGCTGGAGCGTCGGCGACCGTGTCTTCGGCGGGGCCCGCGGCCGTGCCGTCGCGACCTCGATCGTCCTCGATGAAAATCATCCGAGTCTGCGCCGCACGCCACCGACGGTCTCCGACCTCGAGGCTGGAGTGCTGGACATCGCGGGACGGACGGCGTCTGCCGTCGCTGACGCTCTGTCTGTGCAGCCCGGCGAGACCGTCCTCGTCGGCGCGGCGGGCGGAGGCGTTGGTTCGATCCTCACGCAGCTACTCGTTCGGCACGGCGCCAACGTCATTGGAACCGGGTCACTCGCTTCGACCGACTACATTCGGTCGCTCGGCGCGCGGCCCATGAGATACGGCGACGAGCTGGCCGCCGACATTGCCGCGAGCAACATACCTATCGCTGCGACTGCGGACCTGCATGGAACGGACACCGCTCAGGCTGCGATCCGCTCGGGCGTCCCGCCACACCGCGTGGTCACCATCGAGGCGGACCAACCGCCCGCCGGTGTTGTTCGGGTCAATGGTTCCGACGCGTCGCCCGATGCGCTCGACCGGCTCTTGGAGCTGATCTCCACCAAGTCCTTGCGCATCCCCATCGCCGCGACCTACACCCTCGACCAGTTCCATCTCGCGATCTCACACCAGCGCAGCCGCCACGTCCACGGCAAGATCGCAATCAGTACTTCCTTGAGCAACGCGAGCTAGATCTACGCCGACGAAGTAGCCCGGGCACCAACCGTCACTAACCGAGTCACTCATGCGGCCAGTTGATGTCGGTGGCTCGTGCGAGAGTGAACTTGTCTCAGAAACCCGACCGCGGATGCTCGAAACCTCGAACATCCAAGCCAGCAAGTTTAGAACAGATGTTCCCTTCACATTTTGCCTTGATGCGTATATACTTGCTACAGCGGTTCCCCCATTGACGCGCCTTCGAGGAGGTGACGCCCGATGACCGCAACGACTCCCCCACCCGGCTCTGACGCTGATGAGCCGATTCGTCGCGCCCCGAAGCACCGGCCAGACGGCACCACCCCTCCACCTGAGACTGACGGGCTCAATGACGCGCTCGCGGCGATTGAGGGCATGGTCCTCAACGGGGCGAAACTTGAGCAAGTCGGCGCGTACATGAAGATGATGGGGCTCGCGCAGGCGTACGCAGTCGCCGAGCACCGCACGTACGCGCAACTGCAGGAACGTTCCTCGGTCGCGAGTCCCGACGACCTGCTGCGGTTGAACCTGCGGTCGATCGTGGCGGAGTTCGGGATTCACACCAACGAGTCCGACACCGCCCTCCTGAACCGCGCATACGACGCGCACCGGTTGGGTACTGACTTTGTTGTGTGGCTCGACCCACTGCGCGAGGCTGCGG
The DNA here is from genome assembly GCF_900626105.1 of Gulosibacter massiliensis. Lineage (NCBI taxonomy): Bacteria > Bacillati > Actinomycetota > Actinomycetes > Micrococcales > Microbacteriaceae > Gulosibacter > Gulosibacter massiliensis. The sequence continues at coordinate 288,539 of NZ_UYZX01000001.1, read as the reverse complement.
TGACGATGCGGCATGCTCGCGCGTTGCTGCGGCATGCGGGCATCGTGCCTGACGCGCGCCGCGATGAATACGCGAACAAGGTGCTCGAGCTCGCGAAGGGCGAGACCGTCGCCGCAACCGACGCATTCGCACGCAAGCTCGCCGCCCAACTGGGTGCTGAGGAGTTCGAGGCGGCGTTCGAGCACGAATACCAGGCCCGCCACGTCACGATCGAAGACCGCGACTTTGGCATGTCGCGCATCACTGCCGACGTTCCGACCCTGCAAGCCCACGCGATGTATGACCTCATGTACCAGCAAGCGAAAGCTTTGCGTGAGGAGCACGTGAACGAGGCTGACGAGCACCGTCGCCGCGTCCGCGACGCACAGGCACGTGGGGAAGCACTCTCCGCTGCAGACGCCGAGTTCATCGAGGATCCCCGCACCGTCCGCCAGCTCATGGCTGACCTGTTCGTGGAGACGTTCCTGACCTCGACGCCGCAAAGCGTGCGCGAATACGACGCCAAGGGCCGGCCGCGCGTTAACGCGACGGTGAGCATCGTCATCCCGATCATGAATCTCCTGAACCCGGACGCACCGCGCGATGTCGCGACGATCAACGGGATGACGCCGGTCAGCATGACCGAGGCCCACGAAATGGCATCGAAGGCGAAGTGCTTCCAACGCATCCTCACTGACCCGATCACCGGGCACGTATTGACCGTTGATTCGCGTACTCCGACGCCATCGATGCGACAGTTCTTGCAGGCGAGGGATCAAGTGTGTTTGTTCCCGGGCTGCCGCAGACCCGCGCATCAAAGCGAACTTGATCACACGAAACCGTGGGCCGCGGGCGGCAAAACCGACGTCGACAACCTGGGACACCTCTGTCCAAAACACCACACGCTGAAACATCAACGTCCGTGGGAGTGCGAACAACTCGGCGGCGGCAAGGTCGGGTGGAGAACACCGCGCGGCGAGTGGGTCACGGTCGCACCCGCACCAGTCGGGCCGATCTTCAAACCCGTCGAGGAACAGGGCTACGACGCCGTCAACGATCCGGCACCGTTCTAGGTCGGATAACCCGTCTGCACGCGACAAAAGTGGGCAGATCGGTTGGGCAACTGGGCCGATTTGCGCTGCACCGAATGAAGCATTAAAGTAGTCATTCGTGCCCACGAGCACAAAACACCCGCGCGGGTGGCGGAATTGGTAGACGCGCTAGCTTGAGGTGCTAGTGACCGTATTAGGTCGTGGGGGTTCAAGTCCCCCCTCGCGCACGCGAATGAAATGGCCCCTGACCTGGGATTTAGTTCTCCGGGTTGGGGGTCTTTCGCGTCGGAAGTGCTAGAAAAAGTGCTAAGCCTTGCCGAGGTGGGCGGCGAAGCGGGTCACGGCCGACCGTTGCATGGTCGGGGTGACGTGGGAGTAGATGTTCATCGTCGTGGTGATCGTTGAGTGACCCAAGCGCTCCTGGACGACCTTGGGATGCTCGCCGAGTTCGAGCAGCAGGGTCGCGTGCGTGTGACGCAGGCCCTTGATCGTGACCCGGTGCATGGTGTCTTACTTCTTGGTGAGCCAGTTCATGCGGCGATCCCATCGGCTGGTCATCGCATCGGGTGAGCGCAGCTTCCCATCGTCGTCGCCGAAGATGTAGGCGTCGGCCTTGGCGAGCGTGAACGAGAGTTCCGCGCGGGCGACCTTGTAGGAGGCGAGCACTTTCAGGGTGTCCTCGTCTACGTCGATCACCCGAGCGTGGCCGGTCTTCGGGGGCTTGGTCTTCGTCCAGTCGTCGGTATCGACCGCGCGGCGGATGCTGACCCGCATTGCCTTGGTGCTGAGGTCGCTCCACTTCAAGGCGAGGGCTTCACTTCGGCGCATGCCCGTGTACGCGATGAGTCGCCACATGGGGAACAGCTCGTCTTTCAGCTCGTCCTCGTTCCAGGTGAGGAACAGGACGAGCTGCTCGGCTGTCCAGGTGACGATTTCGGGCTTTTGCGCCCGCACCTCGCTCGTGGTCGGAGCTTTCACGGTACGCTTCTTCTTCGCCGGGTTCACTGTCACGTGCCCGTCGTCGATCGCGGCGTCGAGGATCGCGCCGAGCACGACGTGCACCTTACGGACGCTGTTTGCCGACAGCGGCTTGCCCTTGCCGTATGTGTCTTTACGGCCCGACTTCTCCAAGTCTCGGTAGTGGCGGGCGATCCTGGTCGCGGTAAGTTTATCGAGCCGGATCGTGCCGAGCTGCGGCTTGATGTGGTTGCGTATGATCTTCTTGTACCCCTTGATCGTGGATGCCGCGAGCTTCAGCCCCGCTGCCCACTCGTCGGCGTAGACGCCGAGGGAGGGAACTTTGTTGCCGAACTTCTCGTTCTGCTTGCGCTGCTTCAACGCCTCCTGCAAGGCATCGTTGGCCTCGTCGGTGCTGGTGAACCCGGAGCGGGTGAGACGCCGCATCCCCATCTCGGGGTACTCGGGGTCTTTCAGGACGTAGATCTGGAACCGCCACCGCTTGCCCTTATCGGTGTCGTAACCCTGGATCGAGCCGGGCTGCCGAGAGCGGGAGCGTCGCGCCGGTTTCACCCCCTCGCCTGCGGGGTCTGCGCCGGGGTCGTGCCCGGCGGCTGTGGCCTTTCGTGCCATTGCCTAATCCCTTCTGCTGGGTGAGCGGTTTCGCTGGGGTGTGCGCGGACTACTCAGTGCCGCCTGGGGCGAGGCGGTCGAGGAAGTCAGGGCCGCTGAATACGCGCCCGCTCGGGTCGATCTGCTCGCCTCGCACCCGGATGAACCGTGCACGTTCCCGCTGCTCCGCGAGACGCTGCATATAGGTCTCGGTGCTGGGGAGCTGGTCGCTGCCGGGGATGCTGAGGGAGGACTCGTAATACTGGATGCGGTTCTGGCAGGCGAACCATTCCTGCTGCCAATAGGTCAGCAGCCCCTCCGGGGTGAGCGTGAGCCAGCCCTGCATCCACTTCTCGATCTCTTCCGTCAGATACTCACCAGGCACCCCCGTCACGCCGCTTGCTGCTTCGGGCGGGGTGAGGAGCGCGGCCGGGGTGGTGCGCAGCAGGTAGGCGATCACGGTGAGGTCGTCCACGTCCACGCGGCGATCCCCGGCTTCGAGCTTGCTGATCCCCGATGGGGAGAGTTTTCGCCCCGCGTCGGTCAGCAGCTTCGACATGGTGCGCAAGTCCATGCCGATCGCTTGACGAGCCGCACGGATGTTTACGGCGACGTACTGGTTGGTGTGTCCTGGCGGGTTGCCCCGCACCCTCTCTGTTTCCATACTAAGAACATACATGGTTGTACTTGACACAGCAGGTTTGGCTTCTACCGTGGTAGGCACCCCTCAATCTCCCTGTATTGGATCGGACGGTGACCTCATGCGGCAGAGCACCCTGGACATGGACGACCTCCGCAAGCGGCGCAGCCTGGTCATCACCCGCAAAGAAGCCGCCGAAGCGCTCGGGGTTGATCCGCGCACGATCACCACGAGCATCAACGAGGGCACGATCCCGTATGTGAAGCTCGGGCGGCGCATCGTGATCCCGCGCGAGAAGTTCCTCGCCCTCTTCGCCGACACCGCGAGCGACAACAGTGAGTCCTGACCTCTCCACTGCCCGCTGTGCCGAATCGGCACCCCCGTGCCCGGCTTCCATGTGAATGTCGGCCAAGCGACGTAAACTAGCCCAAGAACGCCAACCACAAGGAGGCACCCCGAATGGCACTCAAGACTCCGGTATCTGAGGCCCATGTCCGGCGTGTGCTTGCGGAGGTTGAGGCCGGTCAGGAGACGGCCGGTGCGGTCGTCTCGGACGCGGATCGGGAGATTGCCCGCCGACAGGTGCTCGGCGAACTGTCCGGGGATGAGGCGGTGCGCGAGGCAATCGCAGCAGCCCTCGACCGCTTCCCCGAGAAGTAACCCGCTCGGGCAGGAGCACTAATGCCCGACCGCTACAGCTACCCGAACAGTCGGGTTCTTATCAACAAGCTCGGCATCACCGACTACGACCGTTGGAAAGCCGTCGAGACGGCGGCGATCCATCAGCGCATGGTCGAACTCGCCGAGCACCCGATCCCCGGCTGCTTCGACCTCGCCCACCTGCAGGCGATCCATCGGCACCTGACGCAAGACCTGTATGTGTGGGGTGGTGACCTCGGCGACACCGACACCCATCCGGGCGGCACCGGCATCGCGCACTGCCGCCCGCCGTTCATCGCGCCCGAGGCCGAGCGCGTCTTCGGCGCTCTCGCAGAGCGTGAATACCTGCACGGGCTGGAAGCGGATGCGTTCTCCGATGGGCTCGCCTGGGTGTGGGGCGAGACGACCGCGATTCATCCGTTCCGCGACGTGAACACGCGCAGTCAGCACGTCATGTTCAACCAGCTCGCCCGCGACGCCGGATGGGGCATCGACTGGTCGCAGATTCCCGGCGACGTGTTCGCCCACGCCCGCACCCTCGCCATCGTGGAAGACCACTCCGGGCTCGATGCCCTGATTCGCCCAAACCTCGTCACCGTCGAGGACGCCGCACGGCACGACCGGCTGATGGAACTGTTGAACGAACACACTCAGGGCTTCACGACACGCAAGGCCGTCCGCGACCCGGCCATGCTTGACCGGGAGTTGGACGCCGCACGCGAACGCCGCCGTGCCCTGCCTCCGCTGGATGCGTTCGGATACGACGCCCCACCTGACAGCGGGCGCAGCGGCCCGAGCCTCGGCCTGTAGAAGCTCAGCGGCAAGCGAAGAGTTGCGTCTACGCCTTGTTGCCGGTCAGCGCGAGACCACCGCCGAGTCCGATCATCAGCCCGCCGCCGGTCGCGCGAATCCCGCTGAGTCGGCGGGGAGACTTCGCGAACCAGGCTTGCGCTGTTCCAGCGAGAATCGCCCAGACCGCATCGCAGATGAACCCGATGGTGACGAACACGAGCCCGAGTACCATCATCTGCAACGGGATCGCCCCGGCCTCGAAGCTCACGAACTGCGGGAGCACGGCGACGAAGAACACGATGGTCTTCGGGTTGGTCACTCCCACGATGAAGCCCTGCCGAAGCATCACTGCGGGCGTCAACGACCGCCGCGCTGAATCGGTGCCGTCTGTCACGCTGTCTTTGCGGTGGCGGATCGCCTGCACTCCGAGATAGACAAGGTATGCGGCACCGAGCAGTTTGATGATCGTGAACAACATGATCGACTGTGCGACGATGGCACCTACTCCGAACGCGACCGCTGCGACGAGCGGCAGCGCGCCGAGGCCGTTGCCGAGCACGCTCATCAGGCCGCCGCGCCGACCGTAGGAGAGCGAACGGCCGATCACGAAGAGCACGCTCGGCCCAGGAATGACGATGAGAATCACCGACGCCAGAGCAAAGGCGGCGAGGGCTTCGAGCGTAGGCATAGGTCAAGCATACTCAGCGCCCACATATCGGCTGCTTACAGGCCTAGCGTCGGGCCGTCACGCCGGGGTGCGCTCCGGTGCTGCTCCTCATAGTCGTGCGACATGGCCCGCTCCCGCTCGGCACGCTGAGCTTCCCGCTCGGCCTGCGCTGCGCGGGTCTGCTCGATCCTCTCGGTGGCCTCGGCCGGGGTGAGCGACCGTAGCAGCTCGGCTTCCTCTCGCGCTTGCTTCGCAGTTTTCGCTGCTCGTGTGGCTTGTTGCATGGGGTTCGTGGTGAGGTACGCCTGCTGATTGCGGATCACGGTCTCCGCGCCGAACACTCGCGCGAACGCCACGAGTCGTTCGGTCTGTGCCCGCTCTGGCCGGTGCAGCAGCGCGTCGCGTGCCGCCCGGTGCTCCTGCTCGGCATCGATCACGCGCGGGTCGCTGTCGATTCTGGGCCGGGTGACTCGTTCCACCCACGCATCGGCACGTTCGTCCCACCTCGGCGGCTCGCCCCACTCGCTCGTCACCTGCTGGCGCGCTTCGGCGGTTCGCGCTTGGGCGTTCTCGTGCTCGTCGCGGGCGCGGCGCTTCCCGAACCACGACGACGCCCGCACCTGCTCGCCTGCCGTGTGCTCGGTGGCCTCGGCCTGGTTGTCGGCGAAAACCGCGAGCCCGCCGGCGTGCGGGGTGAACCCGGCGTTCCCGAATGCTGAGATCGCGTAGAAGATGCCGTGCCACAGCCCCGGGCCAAACGACTCGCCAGAAGCGATGAACGCCGGTACCAAGAAGAGCGCGAGAACGCTCTCGATGATGAAGGTGGTCGTGACGACAACGCGCAGGAGTCGCCCGACGCTACCGATGCCGTTGGCGCCGATGCTCTCTTTCGCGAACACGCGGCTCGACACGCCGAGTTTGCGGGTGACCATCATCGCCAGCAGCAGCGCGATGGTCACCACGCCGAGCGCGCCGGTCTGGATTGCGACGAGGATCACAACCTGCCCGAACATCGACCAGTGCTCCGCGGTGTCCACGGTGGTGAGCCCGGTCACGGTCACCGCCGACACCGCCGTGAATAACGCGTCCGAAAGTGCGGTGCGCGTGCCATCCGCAGAGGCTACCGGGAGCATGAGCAGACCCGTGAACAGGAGCGTGGCGGCGGAGAAGACCAGGAGCGCGACCCTAGCCGGCGCATGCCCGGCCGCATAGCGGGCACGTCCGCGCAACCGCAGAGCGAGGTCGCGGGCCCGGTGCAGGGCATTGCTCTGGGAACCGGTGTTCATCTGGGTTGCCTTCGGTTGCTTCGACGCCGCCTCGGACTCGAGGTGGCGTGTCGACCAGACTTCCCGACGCACCGCACCGATGCGACCCCATCCGATACCCGAGGCCCAGCGCCAGTGCCGGCAATCGTGCGGATTTCCGGGCGACGGCTGCGAGAACACCCTCTAACGGCATAGTATGGGGACTCGTTGCGGGGCCTGCCCCGATGACGCATGGTGTGCCGGGAAGTCTGGTCGGCGAGAGACGAACGAATCAGAACCCGAAAGACCACTCACCATGAATGCACCATTTCTGATACGCGGAGATGCGCTCCCGGCGCTCGCGAACATCCCGGAGGCTCCGCGCGAGGATCGCCCGCACGGCATGCTCTGGGGCGTCGACCTCACCGAGTGCGCGACCCGGAAGCAGGCACGCACCGTCTGGCACGACGCAATCGCCAATCTGAAGGCCGAATTCGACACGGTGCTGGGCATCCGGCGCGTGTGCGTCGCCTGTCTGCGACCGAGAAGGTTTCCGCAGCAGGTACTCGTCCGCGTTCCCGCCGGCCTCGCCACCCAGCTCCACAATGACCTCGAGCGGGACCGTGCCCGCTATGTGAACATCCTCGTGCTCGATGTCACCGACTGCGACGACCCCGCCCTGCTCCGGGCCAGACTCGGGGAGGCGCTCACCGAACCGCCCAAATGGGGCGATCTCACCCTCACCTGGGACGACGTTGCCGAATCGACGCTCCACGAAGCGTGGGCCCGCGAGTCGCTCTGACCGATCCCCGACACTTCGTCACCCATTCACCGGCCGACACGGCCTCACTCCGCCTTCAGAAAGCTCCCATGACAGACCCCACCACCCGAACCTCCACCCTGTTCCCGCGCTACGGCTCATTCGCCGAAGCGCGACGCATCGGCGAGATCCTCCGCAAGGAGACCGTCGGCGGCATCCTCCTCGTCATCGCCGCGGCGATCGCGATCATCTGGGCCAACACCCCGCTCGCCGACTCCTACTTCGCGCTCCGCGACTTCGAGATCGGCTACGAAGCCTGGCACCTCCGGCTCAGCCTCGGCGCCTGGGCGGCCGACGGGCTGCTCGCGATATTCTTCTTCCTGGTCGGCCTCGAACTCAAGCGCGAGTTCGTCGCCGGTGATCTGCGCAGATTCAGCACGGCAATCGTTCCGATCGCCGCCGCAGCTGGTGGGGTGCTCGTCCCTGCGCTCATCTACGCCGGCATCGTGCGGGGGCAGCCGGAGTTCGCCCACGGGTGGGCGATTCCCACCGCCACCGACATCGCTTTCGCGGTCGCCGTGCTCGCGATCATCGGTTCCCATCTGCCCTCGGCGCTGCGCATCTTCCTACTTACCCTCGCCGTGGTGGACGATCTCATCGCGATCAGCATCATCGCGATCTTCTACACCGACCAGATCGAGATCGTGCCCCTGCTGCTCTCTCTCGGAACGATCGTCGTCTATGGGGTCATCGCGCAGCTGTACCGCCGATTCTTCGGCCTTCACCCGCTCGCGGCGTGGCTCATCCTGCTCCCGATCGGTGTCGTCGCATGGGCGCTCATGCACGCGTCAGGCATCCACGCCACCATCGCGGGGGTGCTGCTCGGCTTCACCATCCCGGTGATCCATCGCAAACGCCATCGCCATCTTCCCGATATGTCGACCGGGCTCGCCGAGCAGTTCGAGCACCGCTTCCGTCCACTCTCGGCCGGGTTCGCAGTGCCGATCTTCGCGTTCTTCGCCGCCGGCGTCTCGCTCGGCGGCTGGGACGGTGTACAAGCGGCAGCATCCAGTCCGGTGACCCTCGCAATCATCGCCGCGCTCGTGCTCGGTAAACCGATCGGCATCGTCGCCACGACATGGGTCACGACCCGGCTCATGCGCAGCCGCCTCGATCCCGAACTGCGCTGGATCGACCTCGCCGGGGTCGGACTGCTCGCGGGCATCGGCTTCACCGTATCCCTGCTCGTGGCCGAGCTCAGCTTCGAGCCCGGCTCACCCGCCCACGACTACGCGAAGGTCGCGATCCTCTCCGCCTCGGTGCTTGCCGCGCTGCTCGCGACGCTCGTGCTCGGCCTGCGGAACCGACAGTACCGTCGCATTCGAGAGCGGGATGAGATCGACGCCGATGCAGACGGCATTCCCGACATCTACCAACACGAACGCCGCGACGAATGGTTCAGACCTGCTCCGGGGCAGCGCCAGAACCCGGCATGACGGTCTGGCGTTGTCAGTTGGATTTGCAAAAGCTCGGTGAGGCAGCATGACCGCTGAGTTGTTCATCGCCCCTTGGCGCAGCTACTTGACCGCTTATCTCTAGCTGAGCCGCGTACACTGCGAAAAGTGCTAACGAAAGTGCTAAGTAACCTGTATGTCGGGGTATCGCGGCGGAGTTATCCACAGGTCACATGTCGTAGATCGTTGATTTTATGCGGCAGAACACTCGGCCCAGATTCGCGGCGCGAGGGGGTCGTGGGGGTTCAAGTCCCCCCTCGCGCACAGTAACGAAAAGGCCCCTGACCTGGAATTCAATCCGGTCAGGGGCCTTTCGCGTTGGTGCACAGCCTATAATTGAACGACAATCAATTCTTCCGATTTCGGTGAGGAGGCTGCCGCATGCACGATCTCTCAGACCGCGCTGACGTCGAACGGCTGGTATCTACCTTCTACTTGTCCGCTTTCGAGGATCCTTTGATCGGCCCGATCTTCACTGACGTGGCCAAACTCGACCTCGACCACCACTTGCCGATCATGTGCGACTTCTGGGAGACGGTGCTGTGGAACGCCGGCAAGTACCGCCGCAACGCGCTCCAACTCCACTTTGCGCTACACACCAAGCACCCGCTCGGTGAGGAACACTTCGAACGGTGGCTCGACCTCTGGACGAATAACCTCGACGCCCAGTTCAGTGGGCCGATCGCCGACCGCGCAAAGCTCCAGGCCACCCGGATCGCAGGCTCGATGCAGCGACGACTCGCCGGCCGCTCCGGCAGCGACTTCGAAACAATCCGCCGCAGAGAGCTCTAGGAGCGCGACCCCACGACAGTGAGCAGGACGGCGGCATCCTCCAGCGCCAACAGGCCGTGACGCTGCTGCGGGATCACGATGTGTTCGTTCGCGCTCAGATCACAGCGCTCATCGCCAGCCGTCAGCCGCACCCGCCCACGCAGGACGTGGAGCAGTGCTTCGCCCGGATTCTCGTGCTCAGAAAGTTCGCGGCCGTCGCGCAGCACGAGCAGCACCTGCGAGAGCTGGCCGCCCGGCACGGCCCGAAACACGCGGGTCGCCCTGCCGCTGCCCGTCGCGCCCGCGGCCGCCAACAGCTCATTGATCAACTCGTTCAGGTCGACGCTGCTCATCGCTTCGGACATGATGTGGCCTCCTCAGTAGCTAGTCCTGGCCCGGTAGTCGAGCAACTGGTCATACAGCGATTGACGAAGACGGGTCTTCTTCTCGATGTTCTCGAGCATCGAGCGGCCGCCCTTGTCGACCGTAGCAAGGTCGAGCTTGCTCGAGTCGATCAGCGCCGAATAGAACGGCTGGAACGTCCCGTCTGGATACTTAAACGTCGCCAATGGCTGAAGAGCAGGTGCAGTGCCCCGACGTTGTCCTCTTGCAACACAAAGCCCGCGTCCGCGCCGCGGTCGAGCAGTGCGTTCGCGATTTCGAGCCGATCTGCCGTCGATCGATTCGTCAGCGCGCACGCAAGCGCCGTGCGGTCATGGCTTCGCCACGACTTCGCGTCGTCCGGACCAAGCCAGGCGAGGACCTCAGGCAGGGTGCCTTCCCTCAGCGTCTTGAGTTGCTCTTGAACTTCGCTCGCCATGTGCTCCGCTCCCCCGGTCTCGGCATTGGCAGGACAAAACACCAACAGCCTACGGTTGAACCAGGCAATCACACTCACAACGCGATGGAGCGAAATGAGCACCACAGCCGACCACGCCGCCCTCCAAAAGAAACTGCAACTCAAGCCCGGCACTCGCCTCTGGGTCTGGCCCGAGACGCACACGCACCCGCCGGAGCTCACCGCCGACACGATCGAGGCCACCGACCTCGCCGACGCCGACGTGGCGGTGCTCTTCACCAACTCCCTCGCTGACGTCGACGCCGCGCTCGACCAGCACATCCAGGCACTCGCGCCGCTGCGCGCCGTGTGGTTCATCTACCCCAAGGGCAACGCGGCCGACTTCAATCGCGACACGCTCTGGAACCGGCTGCTGCGCGACGGCTGGCGCGCGAACTCGAACGTGTCGTTCGACGAGACCCTGTCGGCCATCCGAGCTCGACCACTCAAGCCTGGCGAGACGGTGCGACAGGCCTAAACGTTCAAGCCAGGGGCTGAGTCACAGGCCCAGTCCAGCGCTGCTTTTTACGCTCGTCTCAGTGCCCGCCGACCAGCGCAGGCCGAATCACCAAGGAGCAAATCATGGCTACTGGTCTTCACCCCTACCTCAACTTCCCCGGCAACACGCGCGAGGTTATGGAGTTCTACGGGCAGGTGTTCGGCGTCGAACCCCGCCTCTCGACTTTCGGCGAGTTCAACGCAGTACCCGCCGACAGCGAGCACGCCGACAAGGTGATGCACTCGAGCCTCGAGGTGACCGACCTCATCCAGCTCTTCGCCGCCGACCACCTCGAGGGCATGGCCCCGTACGACTACCAGCCCGGCAACAACATCAACCTCTCGCTCATGGGCGACGACGAGGACCGAATCCGCGGCTACTTCGACGGCCTGGCCGCGGGCGGTAACGTGATCATGCCGCTCGAACGACAGGTCTGGGGCGACCTCTACGGCGCGCTGATCGACAAGTTCGGCATCTCCTGGATGTTCAATATCGGCCCGGGCGAGAGCGCCTAGCGCCAGACTCTTCGGGTCGCACCTCCCGCCTCACGTAGGGTGGACGAGTGCGACCCGATCTATTTTTCCCTTTGCAACAGGCCGCCGCAGAGTCCGGCAGCGCCTTCGGCGTCATTGGCGACTGGGCCGTCGCCGTCATGAACTTCCTCGGCGCCTTTGGCGTCGGACTGCTCGTGCTCGCCGAGAATCTCTTTCCGCCCATCCCTTCCGAGGTGATCTTGCCGTTGGCCGGCTTCAGTGCAGCCTCGGCCGACGGCACCTTCACCTGGGTCGAGGCCCTCATCTGGGCCACGATCGGCTCGGTCGCCGGCGCCTACTGCCTCTACGGGCTCGGCGCGTGGCTCGGCCACGACCGCACCGTCAGGCTGCTCTCGTACCTCCCGCTAGTCGACCGCGACGAGATCGACGCAACCATCAAGTGGTTCAACAAGTACGGCTACTGGACCGTCTTCTTCGGTCGGATGATCCCGATCTTCCGATCGCTCATCTCGCTGCCGGCCGGCGTCGAGCGCATGTCATGGTGGCGCTTCGGCATCTTCACGCTGCTCGGCTCGGGCATTTGGAACACGATCTTCGTCTACGGCGGCTACCTGCTCGGCAACAACTGGCACGTGCTCGAGGAGGCGGCCGGCTGGTTCCAGTACGTCGTCATCGCCATCGTGCTCATCCTCATCGCACTCTATGTGTTCTACAAGCTGCGCAAGCAGGCACGCCAGCGGCGCGCTAGTGCAGACGGCGACGAAGCTCGTTGATGCGCTGCTGAATCTGGTGCGAGGTGGCCTGGCCCACGGCCGGGCCACCGCAGATGCGCCGCAGCTCGCCGTGCACCTTGCCGTGCGGCATGTGTGATTGCCGGGCGTAGAGCCCGACGAGCGAGTTGAGGAGCGTGCGCTGCTCCTTGAGGCTGCGATGCAGCGGCTGCACCGTCTGGTGGCCGTCGTGCACCTCATTGCGGGCCCGCGCATCCTGAATGCGCGTCTGCTTCTGCGCCCGCGACTCGAGCACCTGTGCAACCTCGTCGTGGTTGAGGATGCCCGGCAGCCCAAGGTACTCGAGTTCCTCGAGCGACCCGACCTCGGCGCTGTAGCCATAGTCGCCCCCGTCGTAGACAACCCGCTCGAACTGCGCCTCCGACGAGATCGCCGTGAACTTGAACTTCGTGAGTTCCTCGCTCGCACGATCTTCGACCTCGGCCGCAGCGAGCTCGCGCTCCTCCTCGGTCATGCCGTCGACCTCGGCGTCGCCGTTGCCCTCGCGTCGGTCGAGCGCGTGGTCACGCTCGAGTTCGAGCGCCTCGGCGAGCGACGCGAGCTTTGGGACCGAGGGGATGAACACGCTCGCGGTTTCGCCCCGGCGACGGGCGCGCACGAAGCGCCCGATGGCCTGAGCGAAGAACAGCGGCGTGGACGAGCTCGTGGCGTACACACCGACCGACAGTCGGGGAACGTCGACACCCTCCGACACCATGCGCACGGCGACCATCCACCGCTCGTCTGAGTCAGAGAACGACTCGATCCGGGCAGATGCGCCGGGGTCATCGCTGAGGATCACGGCGGGCTTCTGGCCGGTGATGTGCTCGAGCAGGGCCGCGTAGCCGCGGGCGGACTGGTGGTCGGTCGCGATCACTAGCCCGCCGGCATCGGGCACCTCGAGCCGCACCTCACTCAGCCGCTGGTCGGCGGCTTTGAGCACTTGCTGCATCCAGTCGCCCTCGGGGTCGAGCGCCGTGCGCCAGGCCTGCGAGACGATGTCCTTCGTGTTGTCGTCGGCGAGACCAGCCGACATTTCCTCGCCCGAGGTGTCGCGCCAGCGCATGCTGCCCGCGTACGTCATGAAGAGCACGGGGCGCACGACGCCGTCGCGGAGTGCTCGCCCGTAGCCGTAGGTGTAATCGGCCTTCGACACGCGGATGCCGTCGTCGTCGGGCACGTAGCGCACGAACGGGATGGGCGCGGTGTCGGAACGGAACGGCGTACCCGTCAGCGAGAGCCGCCGCTCGGCGTGCTCGAAGGCGTCACGCAGGCCGTCACCCCACGAGAGGTTGTCGCCACCGTGGTGCACCTCGTCGAGGATCACGAGCGTGCGCGCCGACGAACAGAGGTACTCGTGCACGTACGGCTTCATCGACACCTGCGCGTAGGTGACCGCGATGCCGTGATACTCGCGCGAATAGGTGCGCTGGTTGTTCGAGAACTTCGGGTCGAGTCGGATGCCCGCCCGCGCCGCCGACGCCGCCCACTGGGTCTTCAGGTGGTCGGTCGGAGCGACGACGATGATGCGGTTGACGGTGCCCGCGTGCAGCAGCTCGGCCGCGAGGCGAAGCGCGAAGGTCGTCTTACCGGCGCCCGGGGTGGCCGATGCGAGGAAGTCCTTCGGCTCCTTCTCGAAGTAGGTCTGCAGCGCTTCCTGCTGCCAGGCACGCAAGTTACCCGCCGTACCCCAGGGCGCGCGCTGCGGATACGACGGCGACAGGTGCTCAGCCGCATACAGGCCCACCTGTGCTCCAGCACGCTGTGATTCAGACATCTGATCCACCATACGACTCACCTCCGACATGGCTTAGTTGTTCAGTAACGCGTAGAGCGCAACGGCACTGGTCGCGGCGACGTTGAGCGAGTCGACGCCGTGCAGCATCGGGATGATGACGGTGCGGTCGGCCGCCTCCAGCGCGCGTCGGGTGAGTCCGTCGCCCTCGGTGCCGAGCAGCAACGCGACCCGCTCGGGCCGCTCACGCGCGTAATCCTGCAGCGGCGCGGCGTGCTCATCGAGGGCGAGCCCGGCGATCTCGAAGCCGTGCTCGTGGAACAGTTCCCGACTCTCCTGCCAGCTCGGCAGCCGGGTCCACGGCACCTGCAGCACGGTGCCCATCGACACGCGCACACTGCGCCGGTAGAGCGGGTCGGCGCAGCGCTCGGTCACGAGGACGGCGTCGGCGCCGAGGCCCGCCGCATTGCGAAACGCCGCACCGACGTTCGTGTGGTCGACGATGTCCTCGAGCACGAGCACCGTCTTCGCGTTCTCGAGCACCGACGCGGCCGACGGCAGCTCGGGCCGGTGCATGGCCGCCAGCACGCCCCGGTGCATCCGATATCCCGTCAGCTGCTCGAGCAGCTCTTCGCTGCCGACGAACACTGGAGTGTCGGGGTGGTCGACGAGCAGCCGCTCGGCCTGCGGCAGAAACTTCTCTTGCAGCAGCATCGACCGCGGCACGTGCCCCGCAGCGACCGCGCGCGCCACGACCTTTTCTGACTCGGCCATGTAGAGCCCACCGGCCGGCTCGAGCTTGCGGCGCAGGGCAACATCAGTGAGACGCGAATAATCTTGCAGGTCCGGATGTTCGAGAGAAGTGATGGGGAGAATGCGCACCGAGCAAGTTTGCCACTTTCCGCGGCCAGAGGCGTCGACCGACCGCGGAGGTATCCGGTGATCGCTCCCTACGAGGCCGCGGGGGCCGAAGAGATCGCGGAGATCCTCGCGACACAGCCCGCCGCCGTGCTGACGGGTGCCGGTATCTCAACCGACTCGGGCATCCCCGACTATCGCTCCCCCGGCGCGCCGAAGCGCAACCCGATGACGTGGCAGCAATTCCTCGAGTCGGAGGCGGCGCAGCGGCGCTACTGGTCGGGCGCGGCCAAGGGCTGGCGGCGGATGGGCCGCTTCGAGCCGAATGCCGGTCACCTCGCGCTCGCCGCGCTCGAGGCCGGCGGCTACGTTGTCGGCGTCGCAACCCAGAACGTCGATAGCCTGCACCGTCGAGCCGGTTCGAAGCACGTGATCGAGCTGCACGGGCACCTGCGCACGGTGCACTGCCTGCCCCACGGCCATGTCGAAACCGCCGACTCGCTGCTCGCGCGCATCCGCGCCGACAACCCGTGGCTCGCCGACGAGCGCGTCACAGAGGGGCCTGACGGCGACGCCGCGATCGCCGAAGAACTCGTCGACACCTTCGTACTGCCCCGCTGCCTTGAGTGCGGCGGTGCGATGGCGCCCGACGTCGTCATGTTTGGCAACTTCGTTAGCGCCGAGAACAACCGCGCGGCGACGCAGCTCATGAACCGGGCCGACGCGCTGCTCGTGGTCGGCACCTCGCTCGTGGTCAACACGGGCGTGAAGATGGTGCACCGCGCGCGCCGCCAGGGCAAACCCATGATGCTCGTGAATCGCGGCGCAACCCCGGTGGATGCACTGGCCCAGTTCCGCGTCGACGGCAGCACCTCGGCGGTGCTCGAGCGCGTCGCGGAGCTGCTCGGCGTCGCTACGCCTGCGGCGTAGCCGCCGCGACGGCCGCGTCGATCGCGTCAGCGAGCGGGGCGTCGCCCTCGACGAGACAGATGTCCTTCCACACCGTGCGGCTATCGGCGAGGGCGAGTCGGATCAACGCCGCAACGTCGGCCCGCCGAGTCTTCCCACCGCGATCGATCGGCCCGAACGAGACGAGCCCGCGCCCCGTCGCCGGTTCGTCCGTGAGGCCGCCGGGCTTCACGATGGTCCAGTCGAGCGCGACCCGGCGAAGTGCCTCGTCGGCCTCCCGCTTCGCGTCCCAGTACGCGGCGAATACTTCATCGTCGCTCTGGCTCGGCTGCTCAGCGCCCATGAAGCTGATCTGCACGAAGCGCATGGCACCCGAGAGAATCGCCGCCTCGGCCGACTTGATCGAGCCGTCGCGGTCAACCGTCCTCTTGCGCTCGGCGCCCGAACCGGGGCCAGCACCCGCGGCAAACACCACCGCATCCGAGTGGTCGAACGCGTCGGCGAGCTCGTTCGCCGACGCCGACTCGATGTCGCAGACGACGGGAATCGCGCCGAGCGCCTCGAGTTCGGCCGCGTGGTCGGCATTGCGCACGAGCGATCGCACCTCGACGCCGTCGGCGACGAGCAGCTTGGTGAGGGCGAGCGCGATCTTGCCGTGACCGCCGACGATGGCGACGCGTTCGGGCAACGACAGGGTGGACTCAGTCATGCTGGGCACCTTTCTCGGCAAGAAAGCCGGCGAGGATCCGCGCGAGCGCGGTCGGGGTTTCGTAGTGAACCAGGTGGCCGACGCCTTCGATAACGTGCAGTGTCGAACCCGCCATCGCCTCGTGGAGCCGCTCGCTACCAGAGGGCGGCGCGATGCGGTCACGCTCGCCGGCGACGAGGTGCACGCCCTCGGGGAACTCGGCCGCGTGGCTGATGACGTCGTCGCTGACCGAGGCGCGGAAGGATTCGAGCAGGGCACGCCGGCTGGTGAAGTCAGAGAAGTGCTGCTCGTGCTCGTCATGAATCCAGGCGCGAAGGGCTCGCGATCGAGTCACGGCCATCACCTCGCTCATCACCCGCGTGATGAGCGGCGACTTGAGCAGCACGCTGCCCGCGGCCTCAGGCAGGGCCGCGCCGAGCCGGTAGTAGCCGACCGCGACGGCGGTGGGGATGCGCTCGGGGCCCGAGAGCGCGTTCTCGGAGATGGGATTGACGAGCACGATGCGGCGGTCGTCGAGCGCCGCCACGTTGCGGGCGACAACCAGCGAGCCGAACGAGTGACCGAGCACCACGGCGCGCGCCTCGGCGTCGACGACCTCGAGCAGTTCCGCGAGCCACGCCGCGTACGCGTCGAGCGTGTGCTCGCCCGCGAACTCCCCCGACTCACCGAAACCCGGCAGGTCGGGCGCAATGAAGCGTACGTCAGGCAGAAGCGCGACGAGGTTGAGTAGCCCGTGGTGGGTGCCACGAAAGCCGTGCACGAGCACGACGGTATCGTCGGCGTCGGGCGGGCCGTACAACCACACCGCAGTGCGCGTGCCCGCGACGTCGACATCGATCCGGCGAGTCCGGATCTGCTCGAGCTTGTGTTCCAGGGGGTTATTCGGCCGCATCGTGGAAGAGTGTAGGCGACCCACATCCCTCCGATCTGAAGCCGAGGCACCATGAGCTGGACGAATCGCGTCGCCGTGTTCGACACCGAGACCACCGGAACGAACCCACTCGAGGCGCGGATCGTGACCGCCTTCATCGGCATGCTCAACGCCGAAGGCGAGCTCGAGCGGGGTACCGACTGGCTCGCGAACCCCGGCGTCGAGATTCCGGAGCCCGCTGTGGCCGTGCACGGCATCACCACCGAGATGGCGCAGGCCGAGGGCGAGCCCGCGCCGCAGGTGCTGCAGAAAATCATCGCGTCGCTCGAGTGGATCGTGCGCAACAACATCGCGCTCGTCGTCTACAACGCGCCCTACGACCTCTCGCTGCTCGCGGCAGAGTGCGCCCGACACCAGCTCGCGATGCCCGAGCTCGGCAAGGTCGTGGTCGACCCGCTCATCATCGACAAGCAGGTCGATCGCTACCGCAAGGGTGGCCGCAAGCTCGGCACCACGGCTGAGGCATACGGCGTCGAGCTCTTCGACGCGCACGACGCCTCGGCGGATGCGGTGGCGGCCGGCCTCGTCGCCATCGCGATCGCCCGCAAGTTCCCGAACGAGGTGGATGTGCCCCTCGCCGAGCTCTTCGACGCGCAGGTGCGCTGGCACGACGAGCAGGCCGCCGACTTCGAGTCGTACATGCGCCGCCAGCGCGACCCGAACTTCACCGCCGACCGCGGGTGGCCCGTTCGCGTCTAACGCACTCGGAAAGGCGAACGAGGCGGATGCTCCGGAAGGAGCATCCGCCTCGTTGCCAGTTGGCGTCGGGCCTTAGGCCTTCTTGCCGAACTTCGCGTAGCGGTTCTTGAACTTCTCGACGCGACCGGCCGAGTCCATGATGCGCTGCTTACCGGTGTAGAACGGGTGCGAGGCGCTCGAGATTTCGACGTCAACGACCGGGTAGGTGTTGCCGTCTTCCCACTCGATGGTCTTTTCGCTGGTCACCGTCGAACGGGTAATGAACTTCTCACCCGAAGCGAGGTCGTTGAACACCACGTAGTGGTAGTCCGGGTGGATGTCTGTCTTCATCGCGGTTCCTTCTTCGACAAGTGGATATGCAAGATTAAGTGCCCGCGACCGACGGGGCGGGCAAGCCAAGCAGCAAGCCTAGCATGTGGTTCGCCGGTTACGCGATAGCACGCGCGTTGAATCGACCGTGTTGCTGAACCAGTTCGAGCGGAAGGCCGAATGTAGCCTCGAGGCTCGCCGACGTGAGCGTCTCACCGATGGGACCAGCGGCCACGATCTGACCGTCGCGCAGCAGCAGCGCGTGCGTCACCCCGGTCGGGATCTCCTCGACGTGGTGCGTGACCATGATGATTGCCGGCGCGAACTCGCTCTGGGCATACTCCGACAGCGATGCAAGCAGGCGCTCGCGTGCCCCGAGATCGAGGGCGGCACTCGGCTCGTCGAGCAACAGCAGCTCAGGGTCACTCATGACGGCCCGCGCGATGAGCGTGCGCTTGCGCTCCCCGTCCGACAGCGTGCCGAACTCGCGGTCGGCGAGCCCCTCGAGCTGCCACTGCGCGAGCACGTCGTTCGCCTGCGCGTCGTCGATCTCGTCGTACTGCTCATTCCAGCGGCCGGTGACGGCGTAGATGGCGGTCATGACCGCATTGCGCACCGTCTCGTTGTCGGGAATGCGCTTGGCCATCTCCGAGCCGGCGATGCCGATGCGCGGGCGCAGCTCAAAGACGTCGGTGCGACCGAGCCGCTCCCCCAGCACCTCGACGGTGCCGGTGGTCGGGTGCAGGTTCGACGAGGCGAGGCCGAGCAGCGTCGACTTGCCGGCGCCGTTCGGGCCGAGCACCACCCACCGGTCGGTTTCACCGACGCGCCATTCGGCGATATCTAGAATGTTGCGGCCACCGCGGCGCACGCGGACGTTCTCGAACTTCACGACGTCGGTCATGACATTCAGGGTATCGGCTCAGTCGGCCAGGATGCTGCGGTACAGCTCGAGTGTCTGCGCACCAATCTGTGTCCAGGTGAATTCGCGCTCGACGCGCTCGCGCCCGGCTTCGCCATACTGCTTCGCGAGTTCGGTGTTGCCGAGGAGCTCGGTGAGGGCCGCGGCGAGGTCGGCGACGTACTTGTCGGCGTCCTTCGGCGTGCCGGTGCCGTCCTGCTCCTGGTCGATCGGGACGATCGTGCCGGTCACGCCGTGCTGCACGACCTCGGGGATGCCGCCGGTGCCCGAGCCGACGACCGCGGTGCCGCAGGCCATCGCCTCGAGATTCACGATGCCGAGTGGCTCGTAGATCGAGGGGCACACGAACACGTCGGCCGAGGTCAGCAGGGCCTGCAGCTTCGGCCGCGGCAGGTGCTCTTCGATCCAGTGCACGCCCGTGCGCTCGGTCTGCAGCTCGCCGACCAAGTCGCGAACCTCGCGCTCGATTTCCGGCGTGTCGGGCGCGCCTGCGCAGAGCACGACCTGCACCTCGGCGGGCAGCTCACGAATGGCCCGCAGCAGGTACGGCAGGCCCTTCTGCCGCGTGATGCGGCCTACAAAGATCAGCGTCGGCGCGTCGGGGTCGACGCCGAGCTCGCGCACGACCGCCTCGTCGTGCACCGGCTGCCACTGCTCGGTGTCGATGCCGTTGTAGATGGTGACGACCTTCTCGGGGTCAAGCTGCGGATAGCTGCGGAGGATGTCCGCGCGCATCCCGTTCGACACCGCGATGATGCGGTCGGCGTTCGCATACGCGTCGCGCTCCATCCAGCTCGACAGACGGTAGCCGCCGCCGAGCTGCTCGGCCTTCCACGGCCGCAGGGGCTCGAGCGAGTGCGCCGAGATGACGTGCGGGATGCCGTGGAGCAGCTTCGCGATATTGCCCGCCTGGTTCGCGTACCAGGTGTGCGAGTGCACGACATCGGCGCCCTCGGTGTCGTTCGCGATGCGCAGGTCGCCCGCGAGGAAGCCGAGCGCGGCGTTCGCCTTCGCGAGGTCGCCGGGCACCTCGTACCCGGTCGTGCCGGGCTCCTCGACCGGCTCGCCGAAGCAGCGGACGCGGACATCGGCGTCCGCCCGCATGGCTCGAACGAGCTCGGTGACGTGCACCCCCGCTCCGCCGTAGACGTGCGGTGGGTATTCACGAGTGATGACATCGACGCGCATGGTTACACATTAGATAGCGAAAGGTACAACTTCATTAATCTGTTCGCCCTAGAGTGTGAACCATGGCAAAGGGGCAGAAAAAAATACTCGGAATTGTGCTCGCTGGTGGCGAGGGCAAGCGGTTGATGCCGCTCACCGCCGACCGCGCCAAGCCGGCGGTGCCGTTCGCCGGACAGTATCGACTCATCGACTTCGCCATCTCCAACCTGGTGAATTCCGGGCTGCAGCAGATCGTGGTGTTGACGCAGTACAAGTCGCACTCGCTTGACCGCCACATGTCGCAGACCTGGCGCCTGCCCGCGATCCTCGGCTCGTACGTCTCGAGTGTTCCGGCGCAGCAGCGCCGAGGAAAGCACTGGTTCTCAGGTTCGGCCGATGCCATCTATCAGTCGCTCAACCTGATTCAGGATGAGAA
This sequence comes from Gulosibacter massiliensis, assembly GCF_900626105.1. Classification (NCBI taxonomy): domain Bacteria; kingdom Bacillati; phylum Actinomycetota; class Actinomycetes; order Micrococcales; family Microbacteriaceae; genus Gulosibacter; species Gulosibacter massiliensis. The sequence continues at coordinate 267,615 of NZ_UYZX01000001.1, read as the reverse complement.
GCCCGATATCGTCGTCGTGGTCGGCGCCGACCACGTGTATCGCATGGACTTCTCGCAGATGATCGACCAGCACATCGAGTCGGGCCTCGGTGCCACGGTGGCCGCCATCCGCCAGCCCATCGAGATGTCCTCCGCCTTCGGCGTCATCGATGTCGACCCCGACAACCCGGCCCACATTCGCGAGTTCCTCGAGAAGCCCGAATCGACGAACGGTCTGCCCGACAGCCCCGGCGAGATCCTCGCGTCGATGGGTAACTACGTCTTCGACGCTGACAAGCTCGTCGAGGCGGTCATGTCTGACGCGAACCTCGATGACTCGAAGCACGACATGGGCGGCGACATCATCCCCGCCTTCGTCGCACAGAACGACTGCGGCGTCTACGACTTCATTCAGAACGACGTGCCGGGCTCGACTCCGCGCGACCGCGACTACTGGCGCGACGTCGGTACGATCGACTCCTTCTACGACGCGCACATGGACCTCATCCAGACGCTGCCGGTCTTCAACCTCTACAACGAGGAATGGCCGATCATCTCGCAGACGCTCAACTCGCCGCCGGCGAAGTTCGTGCGGGATGCGCGGGGCTCGACCGGCACGATGATCGACTCGATCATCTCGCTCGGCTCGGTCATCTCGGGCGCGCACGTCGAGCGTTCGGTGCTCGGCGCCTGGACGAAGGTGCAGTCGGGCGCCCTCGTCGTCGACTCGATCACCTTCGACCGCGTCACCATCGAGCCCGGCGCGCAGGTGCGCTCCGCGATCCTCGACAAGAACGTGGTCGTGCGTGCCGGCGCGACGATCGGCATCGACCGAGAGCACGATCGCGCCCGCGGCTTCACCGTCACCGAGTCCGGCCTGACCGTCGTGCCGAAGAACGGTGTCGTCGAACGATGAGCATCTCCGACCTCACCCTCACCCCCGTCCACGGCACTGGCCGCGTCACCGCGGGAGCCCGCTTCCTCGTCGTCTTCGACGTGGATTCGACGCTGATTGAGGATGAGGTCATCGAGCTCATCGCCGACTACGCCGAGGTGCGCGACCAGGTGGCCGAGGTCACCGAGCGCGCCATGCGCGGCGAGCTCGACTTCGACGGCAGCCTGCGCGAGCGGGTTGCCCTGTTGCGAGGCATCTCGCTCGACCAAATTTCACGAGTGCGGGAGCGCATCCGCGTCACCCGCGGGGTGCCCGAGACCATTTCCGCCATCCACGCGGCTGGTGGTCGCGTCGGCGCCGTCTCGGGCGGCTTCCACGAGGTACTCGACCCACTCGCGGAGGAGCTCGGCCTTGACCTTTGGCGGGCAAACCGCTTCGAGGTCACCGAGGACGGTGACCTCACCGGCGAGGTGTCGGGCGCGATCATCGGCCGCCAGGCCAAGCAGCACACCGTGCGCAGCTGGTCGCAGTCGCTCGACGTGCCCATGGAACGCGTGATCACCGTCGGCGATGGTGCGAACGACCTCGGGATGATGGAAATCGCTGGGCTCTCGGTCGCCTTTGACGCGAAGCCCATCGTGCGCCAGGAGGCAGCTGTGTCGCTGCCCGGCCGCGACATGACCCAGTTACTCGCGATGCTGGGTCTGCGCGGCTGAGCGCCGCGCGGGCCTAGTGGCCCATGCCGAGGCCACCGTCGACCGGGATCACGGCCCCCGAAATATAGCCGGCATCGTCACCCGCGAGCCATCGCACGGTCTTTGCGATTTCGCTGACCTCACCGAAGCGCCCCGCAGGAATCGTCGAGAGGTACTGCTTCTGCGTGGCCTCCGGCAGTACTGCGGTCATCTCAGTCTCGATGAAGCCGGGCGCGACGACGTTCGCGGTGATGCCGCGGCTGCCGAGCTCACGAGTGAGCGAGCGCGCAATGCCGACGAGGCCCGCCTTCGAAGCGGCGTAGTTGATCTGGCCAGGCGAGCCGTAGAGGCCGACGACCGACGAGATCAGCACGACGCGGCCCCACTTCGCCCGCAAAAGGCCCTTCGTCGCGCGCTTGATGACGCGGAACGCACCGGTGAGGTTCGTGTCGATGACGTCCGCGAAGTCGTCCTCGCTCATGCGCAGCAGCAGGGTGTCCTTGGTGATGCCCGCGTTCGCGACGAGCACCTCGACAGGCCCGTACTCGGCCTCAATCTGGGTGAAGGCGGCGTCGATCGACGCGCCGTCGGTCACGTCGGCAGCAACGGTGAGTGCACCCTCGGGCCCGCCCTCGCCGGAGCGCGACGTCACGGCCACCCGGTGCCCCGCGGCGAGAAACTCCTCGGCGATCGCTCGACCGATGCCGCGGTTTCCGCCGGTCACGAGAACGGTGCGCTGGGTCGTCATGTTGCTCCTCAGGAAGGGTTCGGAATATCGGCGTCGCAGACACGCCCCGTTCCCCTATCCTACGGTCGCCTCGGGGGTACGCTTGAAGCAGCCACCGCGAGACGAATCTTGGGAACCATGAACGCCAAAGTCACCAACGTCACCTCGATGACGATGAGTGAAGAAGAAGAGCGCAGGGCGCGCCTGCGCCAGTACATGTTCACTATGGCGATTCGCACGGCCTGCTTCCTGCTCATGATCGTGGTGCGAGGCCCACTGCTCTGGGTGCTCGCTCTCGGCGCGATCTTCCTGCCCATGATCGCCGTCGCGCTCGCGAACCACGTTCGCGCCCGGCGACAGCGAGGGGTAGAATCTCCTGATGCGGGGGCGATTATCCTCCGCTCGGCAAAGGAGACGGAATGAGCAGCGGTGAGTTTGACCTGCGCAGCCGCCTCCGTGGCTTCCTCGGGTCGAGGGACGAACGGCCCCAGTGCTCCCGCGCCCAGTGCGACGCACCGGCCGTGCACCGCATCGAGTGGCGCAACCCGCGCATCCACGACGCCGACCGCGTGAAGATCTGGCTCGCCTGCGACGAGCACCTCGATTTCCTCCTCGGCTTCCTCGAGTCGCGCCGCTTCCCGGTACGCCTTGCCCGCATTGATGACCCCGTCAACGAGGAGCCCATCGAGTGACCCAAACTGGCACTCGACCCTCAAAATCCAACACGCGACAGGGATGGAAGTTCTTGCTGAGCCGACGCTGGCTCAGCTATTTCATTCTGCTCATCGTCTTTGCGATCGCCTGCGGATTCCTCTCACACTGGCAATTCGAACGCCGCGACGAGAAGGTCGCCGAGAACGACCTCGTCACCGCACACTTCGACGCCGACCCGCAGCCCCTCGACGAGGTGCTGTTGACGCTCGACGCCTACGACCCGAATCAGGAGTGGACGGTGGTTGAAATGACCGGGCACTACCTGGCCGAAGACCAGCTACTCGCTCGCGCACGCCCGTTCGACGGGCAGCCCGGCTTCGAGATCCTCACGCCGTTCGAGACGACCTCGGGCGAGGTCTTCATCGTCAACCGCGGTTGGATCCCCACCGGCAACGAGCAGGACTCCCCCGATTCCGTGCCCGAGGCGCCGTCGGGCGAACTCACCGTGACGGCCCGACTGAAGCCCGGCGAGCGCGAGATTCCCGGCCGCACCGCGCCCGAGGGGCAGATCGCGACGATCTACCTGCCGACCTTCGCCGAGGAGCTCGGCACCGATCGCACCTACACCGGCGCCTACGGGCTGCTTCGCAGCGAGTCGGTCGACGCAGAAACGGGCCAGCTCACGCCGAAGCCCGAGCTCACCGAGGGCAACCACCTCAGCTACGCGTTCCAGTGGATCATCTTCGCCGTGATTGCCGCGGTCGGCCTCGTCTACGGGCTGCGCGAGGAGTTTAAGGAGCGCAACGAGGACGATCCCCGCGTGCTCGCCGCCAGCGCCCGCGCCGAGGAACGGCGCCGCAGCCGCGGCCGCAAGACCGACGCCGAAATCGAAGACGAACTGCTCGACGAGTAGGCGGGGCCTAGTCCATCTCGATGAGCTCGAAGTACTCCGGGTTCCAGTGATCTTCGATCGCCTCGGGCATGATCAGCACACGCTCGGGGTTGAGGGCCTCGACGGCACCCTCGTCGTGCGACACAAGCACGACTGAGCCCTCGTAGTGGGCGAGCGCGTCGAGAATCTCCTCGCGCGAGGCGGGGTCGAGGTTGTTCGTCGGCTCATCGAGCAGCAGCACGTTCGCGCTCGAAACGACGAGCATGGCGAGCGCGAGGCGGGTCTTCTCGCCTCCCGAGAGCACGCCCGCGGGCTTGTGCACGTCGTCGCCCGAGAACAGGAACGAGCCGAGCACCTTGCGCGCCTCGGTCTCGGTGAGGTGCTGCGACACCGACACCATGTTCTGCAGTACGGAGCGCGCGACGTCAAGGGTCTCGTGCTCCTGCGCATAGTAGCCGACACGCAAGCCGTGGCCTGCGATGATGTCGCCGGTGTCGGGCGCATCGACGCCGGCGAGGATGCGCAGGAGCGTCGTCTTGCCGGCGCCGTTGAGGCCGAGCACGACGACGCGTGAGCCGCGATCGATCGCAAGGTCGACGCTCGTGAAGATCTCGAGCGAGCCGTACGACTTCGACAGGCCTTCGGCCTTGATCGGCGTCTTGCCGACAGGGGCCGGTGTCGGGAACCGCAGCTTCGCCACGCGGTCGGCTTGGCGCACGTCTTCGAGCGAGCCGAGCATCCGTTCGGCGCGGCGCTGCATCTGGTGCGCCGCCGCGGCCTTCGTGGCCTTGGCGCCGAAGCGGGCGGCCTGCTGCTGCAGCACGGACGCCTTCTTTTCGATGTTCGCGCGCTCCTTCTTGCGGCGTTCCTCGTCGGCCTCGCGCTGGCGCAGGTACTGCTTCCAGCCCATGTTGTAAACGTCGATCATCTGCCGATTCGCGTCGAGGTAGAACACGCGGTTCACCGTCTCGCCCACGAGCTCCACGTCGTGCGAAATCACGATGAGCCCGCCGCGGTAGGTCTTGAGAAACTCGCGCAGCCACACGACCGAGTCGAGGTCGAGGTGGTTCGTTGGCTCGTCGAGAATCATCGTCTCGGCATCCGAGAACAGGATGCGCGCGAGCTCGATGCGCCGTCGCTGGCCACCCGAGAGCGTCTCGAGTTCTTGGTCGAGGATGCGGTCGGGCAGGTTCAGGTTCGACGCGATTGCCGCGGCCTCGCTCTCCGCCGCATAACCGCCGAGCGTCACAAACTCGTCGTCAAGCCGCGAGTAGCGGCGCATCGCCTTGTCCTGCTCCGCGTCGGTCATCGCCTCGGCCATCGCGGTGGCCGCCTCGGCGAGTCGCTGCCGCACCGAGCCGAGCCCGCGCGCATCCAGGATGCGGTTGCGGGCGGTCTGCTTCGGGTCGCCGGTGCGGGGATCCTGCGGCAGGTAGCCGAGCTCACCCGAGCGGTCGACCTTGCCGTCACTCGGTAGCGACCAGCCGGCGAGCACCTTGGTCAGGGTGGTCTTGCCGGCACCGTTGCGCCCGACGAGGCCGATCTTGTCGCCTGGCTGCACGCGGAAATTCACGTCGCTCATGAGCGTCCGCGCCCCGACGGTGATCTCGAGATCCTGAACGGCAAGCACTACTCGGCATCCTCATTTCGCTTCGGCAAGTGTTGTTCGTCGACCTGGGCCGGGGCGATGGGAAGCTCGATCGTTCCCGTGTGAAGATCGCGTGCCGGCAGGTCAACCTCCACGATCTTACGCGCCCCCATCGTGATTCCCACGCTCGCGATCACCACGAGCGCAATTGCGCCGAGTCGCCAGACGCTCGCGGTCTGGTCGAGGATGAGCCACCCGGTGAACGTGGCAATGGCGGGTTCGACGCTCATGAGCACGCCGAATACTCGTTTCGGCACCCGTTTCAGCGCGAGGAACTCGAAGGTGTAGGGAATGATCGCCGCGAGGACGCCCACCAATAACGCGAGCCCGAGCAGGTGCACGTCGCTGATTACGGTGGCCACGCTCCCGAACCCAAACGGCAGCGCGAGCAACGCCGTCACGGCAAAGGCCACGGCCAGGCCGCCCTGGCCCTCGGTCACCTCACCCACTCTAGCGGCCGCAAGAATGTAGAGGGCCCAAAAGACGCCCGCCGTCGCGGCGAGCACGATGCCCCAGAGGTCGAGGTGGTCGGCGGCCAACGCCGATTCGATGCCCATGATCGCGATGCCGCAGAGGGCCACGCCGATCCACACGAAGTCCCACACACGGCGCGAGAGCAAGGCAGACAGCAGAAGTGGGCCAAGGAACTCGATCGACACCGCGACGCCGATCGGCAGCCGTTCGATCGAGAGATAGAACGTCGAGGTCATCCCGAACAGCACGACACCGAGCAGCAGTGCCGGACGAAGCTGCGACCAAGTCCACTTCCACGGCTTCGGTCGCACAATGAGCCCCATGGCGACAGCCGCGATGAGCGCCCGGAACAGGTTCGCGGTCGCCGGATCAGACGAGGCGACGAGCAGGCTGGCGAATGCCGAGCCGAACTGCACCGAGAACGTCGAGATGAGCAGCATGAGCAGCCCTGTCCGCACGGCCTACGCCTCCATTTCGGGGTCAAGGCGCGCAAGGCCGGCCGCGAAGCTCGCGTCGCCCGCAGCAAGCGGATGCGGTCGCACCGCCACGCCAGCGGCCGCGGCCTGCGCGCGCTGCTGTTCGTGCGACACGTAGCCGAGTACGAAGTGAAGCGCGGTGCTCGCGAGTTCCTCGGCCGCCGCCCGCGAGAGACCGCAATCCTCCCCGGCGAGTTGCAGGCGCACGAGCGCCACGTCGTCGGCGAGGCCGAGCGAGATCGACGAAAGCAGGATTTCCGCGCCGTCCATGTGCGCAAGCAGCGCACTGCGCAGGGCCGCGGCCGCTTCCGTCAGCGTCTCCCCCGCCTGTCGTTCCGGCATCGAGGCAACGATTTCGTCGGCGATCGCCGCAAGCAACGACTGTTTGTCCGCGAAGTGCCAGTACAGCGCGCTCGGCTGCACCTCGAGCTCGCGCGCCAGCGCCCGCATGCTGAATGCGGGCAAGCCGCCTCTCGCGAGCATCCGCATCGCCGTCGATACGACATCGTCGCGCGTGTTGCGAGTGCGCGACGATTCAGAAGTTGCGTTCGGGCTCATCCGCACTATCGTATAGCCTGAACACCGTTCAGGAAGCGATCGACAAGGACAAACATGACCGACGTTGCAGTCCGGCAGCCCGCCACCACCACTACCGACCTCGCCAGGATTGCCGTGATGGCGGCCCTCATCGCGGTGCTTGGCTTGCCGGGCACGATCATGCTCGGCGGCGCGGTACCGATTACGGCACAGACCCTTGGCGTCATGCTCGCCGGCGCAGTGCTCGGCTCGTGGCGAGGTGCCGCGAGCGTGCTCACCGTGCTCGCGCTCGTCGCGCTCGGCCTGCCGCTGCTCGCGGGAGGACGTGGCGGCCTCGGCGTCTTCGTGGCTCCCTCGGTCGGCTACCTACTCGGTTGGCTCGTCGGCGCGTTCCTCGTGGGCGTCATCGTTCGCGCCGGTGCCTCGAAACCGCAATGGTGGCGCGTCGCGCTCGGCTGCCTCGTCGGCGGCATGCTCGCCGTCTACGCCGTCGGCATTCCGCTGCAGTCGCTCATCACCGGCCTCGGCCTGTGGGAGACCCTGCTCTCGAGCCTCGTCTTTGTGCCCGGCGACCTCATCAAGGTCGCGATCGCCACCGTCATCACACTGGCTCTGTGGCGCGCCTACCCCCGCGCGTTCGCGTGGCCCCAGCGAGACGCCGCGTGACCGATCGTGAGCTTCGCTTCGACCGCGTGCGCGTCGTGCGCGAGGGCCGCGTTGCCCTCGACGACGTCACGTTGACGCTCGAGGAGCATCGCATCGCCGTCGTCGGCGAGAACGGTTCAGGCAAGTCCACCCTCGCGCGCCTGCTCAACGGCCTCGTCACGGCGACGAGCGGCGAGGTGCGCGTGCACGGCCGGAATCCGGCGCGTGAGGGCGCCAAGGTGCGCGCGCAGACCGGGTTCGTCTTCCCCAACCCGGCGGCCCAGGTGATTATGCCAACGGTGCGGGAGGACCTCGCGTTCTCGTTTCGCGGTCGCAAGCTCTCGCGCGCCGAGATCGCCGCGAAGGTCGACGCGACGCTCGACTCGGTCGGGCTGAGCGAGCTCGCGGATGCACCCGCCCACTCGCTCTCGAGCGGCCAGCAGCAGTTGCTCGCCGTGGCCGCGGTGCTCGCGTCCGAGCCGGCCCTCGTGATTGCCGACGAACCGACGGCACTGCTCGACCTGCGCAATCGATCGCGCATCGCGGAGCTGCTGCTCGACCCTGCTCTCCCCCATCAGCTCGTGCTCGTCACCCACGACCTCGAGGTCGCCGAGCGCTGCGATGTGCTCGTGTGGGTGCAGGATGCGCGGGTCGCGTCGGTCGGCCGGCCCGCCGACATCATCGCGCGCTACCGGGCGAGCGTCGCGTGATCTCGCTCTTCGTGCCCGGCACGAGCCTGCTGCATCGCGCGCCGGCGTGGAGCAAGCTGCTCGGACTCGTGCTCGCGACGCTCTTGCTGTCGGTGTGGGGCGGTGACTGGAGGGTCCTGACCTCAGCGGCATTCGTGACGATCACGGCCTTCTTGCTCAGCGTCGGTCCCGCCGCACTGTGGCGCCAGCTGTGGGGCCTGCGCTGGCTCCTCATCATCATGCTCGTGCCGCAGTTCATCTTCCTGCCGTGGCAGCTCGCGATCACGAACACCGCAAGGGTCGCCATCGTGGTGTCGCTCGCCGCGCTCGTCACGAGCACGACGCGCATGACCGAGCTGCTCGACGCGCTCGAGACTGGGCTCCGTCCCCTGCGCCCTCTCGGCGTGCGACCGGATCGCATTGCGCTTCTGCTCTCGCTCACCATTTCAACGGTGCCACTCATTGCCACGCTCGCCGCGCAGCTGCGGGAGGCGCTCATCGCACGCGGCCGCCGCGGCACGTCGCCGCGCATCCTGTTCCCGCTGCTCGTGTTGACGCTGCAGCACGCGGATGAGCTCACCGACGCGCTTCGGGCGCGCGGGCTCGACTAACGCGAGCGGGGCCCGGCACCGAAGTGCCGAGCCCCGCTCGATCGCGTTTCGCTAGATGTTGAACCCGAGGGCGCGCATCATTTCGCGACCGTCGTCGGTGATCTTCTCCGGACCCCAAGGCGGCATCCAGACCCAGTTGATCTTGAATCGCTCAGTGTGCCCGTCGAGCGCCTTCGCGGTCTCGTCTTCGATCACGTCGGTCAGCGGGCAGCCGGCCGAGGTGAGCGTCATCGAGATCACGAGGGCGTCGAGCTCGTCTTCCCAGTCAAGACCGTAGATCAGGCCGAGGTCGACGATGTTGACGCCGAGTTCGGGGTCAACGACCTCTTTGAGCGCCTCTTCGATTTCGTCGTAGCGCGCGGGTTCGAGTGAAACGAGTGCCATGTTGGCCCTCCTCCAGTTAGTTAGGCCTGCGCGGCCTGCAGGTAGCTGTCGTAGCCCTCGTTCTCGAGCTTCTCAGCGAGCTCGGCGCCGCCCTCGTCGGCCACACGGCCGTCGACGAACACGTGCACGAAGTCGGGCTTGATGTAACGAAGGATACGCGTGTAGTGCGTGATGAGCAGGACACCCATGCCGGTGTCGCCCTTGACGCGGTTGACGCCCTCCGACACGATGCGCAGCGCGTCCACGTCGAGGCCCGAGTCGGTCTCGTCGAGCACGGCGAACTTCGGCTTGAGCAGCTCAAGCTGGAGGATCTCGGCGCGCTTCTTCTCGCCACCCGAGAAGCCCTCGTTCACGTTGCGCTCGAGGAACTCGTTGCCCATGCGGAGGTTGTCCATCGAACCGCGGACCTGCTTGAGCCAGCCACGGATCGCGGGCGCTTCGCCGTCGATCGCGGTCTTCGCGGTGCGGAGGAAGTTCGAGAGGGTCACGCCCGGGATCTCGACCGGGTACTGCATCGCGAGGAACAGGCCGGCCTTCGCGCGCTCGTCGACCGACATCTCGAGGACCTCTTCGCCGTCGAGCTTGACCGAGCCCTCGGTCACCTCGTAGGCGGGGTGGCCGGCGATCGACGACGCGAGCGTCGACTTGCCCGAGCCGTTGGGGCCCATGATGGCGTGGATCTCGTCGGAGTTCAGGGTGAGGTCGACACCCTTGAGGATCTCCTTGGGGCCCTGGTCGGTCTCGACCTGGACGTGAAGGTTGCTGATTTCAAGAACGGACATTGCTAGTTGTTCTCCTTGTAGATCGGAGTCGGGTCAATGAAGATTGCGTCGTCTTCGACCTTGACGGCGAAGACTGGAACTGGTTCAAACGCGGGCAGCGACTTGGGCCACCCGGTGCAGAGCGAGAATTGCGAGCCGTGTGCCCAGCACTCGAGGGTGCCGTCTTCGACGAAGCCCTCCGAGAGCGAGATGTCGCCGTGGGTGCAGCGGTCGCCGATTGCGAAGACGTCGCCAGCCGAGTCGCGCACGAGCGCGATCACCTGGTCGGCGAGTTCGACGCGCATCGGCGAGTCAACCTGGACGTCGTCGACGCCGCAGACTCGTTCGAAGCTCATACGGCGCTCGCCGCCATCATCGCTTCGGTGCTCGCCTCCAGTTCACGCTCGAGGGTTTCGCGCATGCGCTCCTGCACCTCGGGCACGCTGATCGACTGCACGATCTCGTTCAGGAAGCCGTGCACGACGAGCCGACGGGCGGTGAGCTCGTCGATGCCGCGGGCCATGAGGTAGAACAGCTGCTCCTGCTCGAACCGGCCGGTCGCCGAAGCGTGGCCGGCACCTGCGATGTCGCCGGTCTCGATCTCAAGGTTCGGGATCGAGTCGGCGCGCGCGCCGTTCGACAGCACCAGGTTGCGGTTCTGCTCGTAGCTCTGGGTGCCGACCGCGGTCGGGCGGATCAGCACGTCGCCGATCCAGACGGCGCGAGCACCGTCGCCCTGCAGGGCGCCCTTGTAGTTCACGTCACTCGTGGTGCGCTCGCCGGCGTGGTCGATGTAGACCTGGTGCTCGAAGTGCTGGCCCGCATCCGAGAAGTAGAGGCCCTTCGCGATGCCCTCGGCGCCAGCACCGTTGAGGTGCAGCGACGGATTGACGCGCACGACGTTGCCGCCGAACGTGACGAGCGTGTGCTTGAGCGTCGCATCCTTGCCGATGGCCGCCTGGTGGGCGCCGGTGTGCACCGCGTCGTCGTCCCACTCGTGGATCGCAATGACGTCGAGGTTCGCACCGTCTTCGACGAGGATCTCAACGTTCTCGCTCACGAGCGCCGAGCCCGAGTGCTCCACCACGATCGTGGCGGTCGAGTTCGACTCGGCCTGGAGCACGAGGTGGACGAGATCGCGGGTTTGCGCGCCCGCGCCCGTCACACGCACGTACACGGGCGCGTCGAGGGATGCGTCGGCCGGGATCACGATGTGCGTCGCGGTCGCGTACTTCGAGGCGATGGCCTCGGCGCGGCCCTCGGGGGTGAATCCGGTGCCGCGGGGCGCCTCGCCGGGGGCGAGGGTGCCGGTGCGCACCTCGCTCGGCCCGGCGACCTCGACCGTGACGCTGCCGTCGCCGGCGGCGTCCTCGAAGAGCGGCGCGAGCTTCTTGATCGGCGCGTACTTCCAGTCAACCTCGCGACCGGTGGGCTGAGGGAAATCCTCGGGCGCAAACGAAGCTGGTCGCTCCGAACGCGTCTGGACAGGGACGAACTTTCCGGCGCTCTCGGGCAGGCGCGGAGTCTCAGTGATCGTCATATTGCTTAGCCGACCGATCCTTCCATGTTCATTTCGATGAGCTTGTTCAGCTCGAGCGCGTACTCCATCGGCAGCTCGCGCGCGATCGGCTCAATGAAGCCGCGCACGATCATGGCCATGGCTTCGGTCTCTTCGAGGCCTCGGCTCATGAGGTAGAAGAGCTGCTCCGCCGACACCTTCGTGACCGTGGCCTCGTGCCCGAGCTGCACGTCGTCAACACGGATGTCGATTGCGGGATAGGTGTCGGAGCGCGAGATGTTGTCGACCAGCAGCGCGTCACACACGACCGAGTTGGCCGAGTTGTGTGCGTTCTCAGCGATGCGAACCTCGCCGCGGTAACCGGCACGGCCACCGCCGCGGGCGATCGACTTCGAGACGATCGACGACTGCGTGTGCGGTGCCATGTGGATCATCTTGGCGCCAGCATCCTGGTGCTGGCCAGGGCCCGCGAACGCGACCGAGAGCGTCTCGCCCTTGGCGTGCTCACCGGTGAGGTAGATCGACGGGTACTTCATGGTCACCTTCGAGCCGATGTTGCCATCGACCCATTCCATGGTCGCGCCCTCTTCTGCGATGGCGCGCTTGGTCACGAGGTTGTACACGTTGTTCGACCAGTTCTGGATCGTCGTGTAGCGAACGCGCGCGTTCTTCTTCGCGATGATCTCTACGACGGCCGAGTGCAGCGAGTCGCTCTTGTAGATCGGGGCGGTGCAGCCCTCGATGTAGTGCACGTAGCTGCCCTCGTCGGCGATGATCAGCGTGCGCTCGAACTGGCCCATGTTCTCAGTGTTGATGCGGAAGTAGGCCTGGAGCGGAATCTCGACATGGACGCCCTTGGGCACGTACACAAACGAGCCACCCGACCACACCGCGGTATTGAGCGCACCGAACTTGTTGTCGCCGGCAGGGATCACGGTGCCGAAGTACTCCTCGAAGTACTCCGGGTGCTCGCGCAGCGCGGTGTCGGTGTCCATGAAGATGACACCCTGGCGCTCGAGCTCCTCGTTGATCTGGTGGTACACGACCTCGGACTCGTACTGGGCCGCGACGCCCGCGACAAGGCGCTGCCGCTCGGCCTCGGGGATGCCGAGACGCTCGTACGTGTTGCGAATGTCGTCGGGGAGGTCTTCCCACGTTTGGGCCTGAGCCTCCGACGCACGCACGAAGTACTTGATGTTGTCGAAGTCGATACCGCTGAGGTCGGCGCCCCACGTCGGCATCGGCTTGCGGCCGAACATTTGCAGTCCCTTGAGACGACGCTCGAGCATCCATTCGGGCTCATTCTTGATGCGCGAGATGTCACGCACCACGTCTTCGCTGAGCCCGCGTTTCGCTGAGGCCCCGGCTACGTCAGGGTCGTGCCAGCCAAACTCATACTGACCAAGGTCATTAAGCTCGGGGCGGTCGATGAGCAGATCAGACATCCCTACCTCTTTCTTGTCGTCATCGGTTCAGATTCGCGGCTGGATCGTGGGGACCCGCATACAATGAAACAAATTCCAGCGCCGATTCCTTCCCGTGGGTTCTCCGGGAGGCCAAGATCGCGCGAACTGAACACCATCCTCGAGTCTAAGCCACCACCCATGGTTCTCGGGCGTGTTCGCCACAAACTGAGAGGTGCCCCTGTGCCACGGTCCAAATTCATGCTGCCGGAATCGGTTCAATCGTTCCTGCTGCCGGACTCGGTTACCGCTTGGACTCGGGGGCTGGCTTGGGCCAACCTCGTCGTGAACATCCTCATCGTCGGCACCGGCGGCCTCGTGCGACTCACTGGCTCGGGCCTCGGGTGTCCGACGTGGCCGCTTTGCACGACCGAGTCGCTCGTGCCGACGCAGGAGATGGGCATCCACGGCCTGATCGAGTTCGGCAACCGCACGCTGACCGGTCTGCTCGTGATTGTCGCCCTGCTGACCTACCTCGCCGTGCGCAACGCCCCGAAGCAGCTCGGCCTGCGCATCCCGGCGTTCCTCATCGGTGTGCTCATCATCGTGCAGGCAATCATCGGCGGCATCACCGTGATCTTCCACCTCGACCCGCGCATCGTCGGCGTGCACTTCCTCTTTTCAGCTGCCATCGTCGCCATTGCTGCGCTGCTGCTCCAGCGCGTCCGCTACGCCGAGCCGCTACCGGCGGCGGATGCGCCCCGTGCCCCGCGCGGCCTGTGGGTGAGCCTCATCGTCGTCACGGTGCTGACGTGGATCACCGAGGTCGTCGGCGTGCTCACCACCGGCGCCGGCCCCCATGCTGGCGACACAATTGCCGCGCGGAACGGGTTCGACCCGGTCGTGATGCAGCACGTGCACTCGTGGCCGGCCTACGCCCTCGCCGCGGCGCTCGTCGTAATGATGGTGTTCGTCCTGCGCAGCAAGCTCGCGCGCACGAAGGCGTCAAGCGTGACCCTGCTCATCCTGGTGGTCATACAGATCGCCTTCGGCGTCTACCAATCGCGAGCCGGCCTGCCGGTCTGGTCGGTCGGCACCCACATGATCCTCGCGGTCACCGTTATCGCGGTGCTCACTGTGAACCTGGTCAACGCCCGCCGCGCGAAGTAGCGGGCCGCGCGTCCGCCCAGCCCCGCCGCAGTTTCCTGGCGTCGATGCGATTTTCCATCATCGATGCAGCCACAACCGCATCGTCACGAGAGAACCGCGACGACCGGCAACCGGCCCGAGGGCCAGGCGGATGCGCGGCTATGGAACCAGCGGCAGGTAGACGAGCGCGTCGACGCCGACCGCGAGGAACACGACGGTCAGGTAGAGGATCGACAGGTGGAACACACGCATCGGCTGCGCGAGGCCGGTCTGGCGCACGACGTGGCTGTAAACGCGGTGCGCCTCAATGACGAACCAGGCCCCAGCGGCTAGGGCGGCGATCGTGTAGATCCAGCCCATCGGCGCGACCGGCACGAGCAGCAGGCTGCCGACGACCGTGGCCCACGCGTAGATGACCGACTGCAGGGCGACCGACCCCTCGCCCTCGGTGACCGAGAGCATTGGCACGTCGGCGCGGTCGTAGTCGGCTGCGTACTTGACCGAGAGAGGCCAGTAGTGCGCGGGAGTCCAGAGGAAGATGAGCAGGAACAGCAGCAGCGGCTCCCAGCTCAGCGAGTTGGTGACCGACGCCCAGCCGATGAGCACGGGCATGCAGCCGGCGACGCCACCCCAGACGATGTTCTGGTCGGTGCGGCGCTTGAGAATGAGCGTGTAGAGCACGACGTAAAGCAGGATGGCCCCGACGGAAAGCGCTGCGGTGAGCAGGTTGGCGACGAGCCACAGCACCGCAGTCGACACGACGCCGAGCACCCACGCGAACACGAGCGCCTCGCGGTCGGCGAGTTCGCCAGTGACGAGCGGCCGCTTCGCGGTGCGCTTCATGACACGGTCGATGTCACGGTCGAAGTAGCAGTTGAACGCGTTTGCGCTACCGGCGGACAACGCGCCCCCCACGAGTACGCCGAGCATGAGCCAGACCGACGGGATGCCCCGGGCTGCGAGCAGCATGGTCGGCAGCGTCGTGATGAGCAACAGCTCGATGATGCGGGGCTTCGTGAGCGCCACGTAGGCGGCCAGTTTGCGCTTCAACCCAATCGATGTCGCCTTCGACGCGCCGTCACCGGCTGCTGAAACTGCGCTTGACATGCCTGTCAATCGATCGGTTGTCACAGATACCTGCCCTTTACTTGCTCAATAGCTGCAAGTCTACCCGTTTGGCGCCAGACTTCGAGGACACGACTAAGGTTTCGCGCGATCCCGCGGCGCTAGTGTGGAGACATCGCCGATCGGCGTGCCTTGACCTCGTTATTGCTATCTGGAGGACACCTGTGCCCAACGTCATTTGGACCGACCTCGACCAGCGTGCTGCGGACACCGCCCGACTCTTGGCGGCTGACGCTGTCGAGAACGCGGGTGGCGGCCACCCCGGCACCCCGATGAGCCTGGCTCCGGTGGCAACCCTCCTCTATCAACACATCATGCGGCACGACCCCGCAGACCAGGACTGGCTCGGCCGCGACCGCTTCATCCTGTCGAACGGCCACGCGGGCCTCACGCAGTACACGCAGCTCTTCCTCGGCGGCTTCGGCGTCGAGCTCGACGACTTCAAGCACCTTCGCCAGTGGGGATCGCCGCTTGCCGGCCACCCCGAGTACCGCCACCTCGCACACGTCGAGATGACCACGGGCCCGCTCGGCCAAGGCCTCGCTACCGCGGTCGGCTTCGCGTACGCCCAGCGCTACGAACGCGGCTTGTTCGACCCCGAGGCTGAAGAGGGTGCGAGCCCGTTCGACCACTACACCTATGTGATCGCCGGCGACGGTGACCTGCAGGAGGGCATCACCTCAGAAGCCTCGTCCCTCGCGGGCCACCAGCAGCTCGGCCGCCTCATCGTCATCTACGACGCGAACCAGATCTCGATCGAAGACGACACCAACATCGCCTTCACCGAAGACGTCGCCGAGCGCTACGAGGCGTATGGCTGGCAGGTACTTGAGGTGAACTGGCTCGGCGAAGACGGCAAGGTCACCGAAGACATCGACGACCTCGCAGAGGCGATCGAGACGGCGCAGGGCGAGCTTGCCCGCCCGACCCTGATCATCCTCAAGAACCACATCGCCTTCCCCGCCCCGCACGCACAGAACACCGGCGCAGCCCACGGCTCGGCGCTCGGCTCCGACGAGATCCGCGCGATCAAAGAACTCCTCGGTTTTGACCCGGAGGCCACATTCCAGGTCGAGGACGAGGTGCTCGCTCACACGCGCCAGCTCGGCGAGCGGATGCGCGAGGTTCGCGCCGCGTGGGAGGCCGACTTCGCTGCGTGGGCCGAGCGTGAGCCCGAGCGCAAGGAGCTGCTTGACCGGCTCGAGGCCGGCGAGCTGCCCGAGGGCATCGAGGATGCGCTGCCCGACTTCGCCGGCACCGCCAAGGTCTCGACCCGCAAGGCCTCGGGCAAGACCATTAACGCCCTCGCGCCGCTGCTTCCGGAACTCTGGGGTGGCTCGGCCGACCTCGCCGGCTCGAACAACACGACCATCGACGGCGCCAAGTCCTTCGCCCCCGTCGAGCACTCGACGTCGACCTGGACCGCCGAGCCGTACGGCCGGGTGCTCCACTTCGGCATCCGCGAGCACGCAATGGCGGCGATCCTCAACGGCATCGTGTTGCACGGGAAGACGCGCGCCTTCGGCGGCACGTTCCTCATGTTCAGCGACTACATGCGCCCGGCAGTGCGCCTCGCCGCGCTCATGAACATCCCCGCGATCTATGTCTGGACGCACGACTCGATCGCCCTCGGTGGCGACGGCCCGACCCACCAGCCGGTCGAGTCGCTCACCGCGCTGCGAGCCATCCCGAACCTCACGATCATCCGCCCGAGCGACGGTGCGGAGACCGCGCAGGCGTGGCTCGCCACGCTGCAGCAGCACGAGGGCCCGATTGGTCTCGTGCTCTCGCGCCAGGACCTCCCCGTGCTCGAGCGCGGCGACGGCGACGCGAGCGGCGACACGCTCGCCGCGGCGAGCAACCTTGCGAAGGGCGGCTACATCCTCGCCGAGGCCCGCAGCGGCGCCCCCGAGGTCATCCTCATCGCCACCGGCTCGGAGGTCTCGCTCGCACTCGACGCTCGTGCTGTGCTCGAGGACGAAGGCACTCCCACCCGCGTGGTCGCGATGCCGTCGCAGGAGTGGTTCCTCGCCCAGCCTGAGGAGTACCGCAGCGCGGTGCTGCCGGCGAGCGTCACCGCCCGCGTCAGCGTCGAGGCCGGCCTCGCGTTGACCTGGGCGCCGTTCCTCGGCACGCGCGGCCGCTCGGTCTCGGTCGAGACCTTCGGTGCCTCGGCCGACGGCGGCGAAATGCTCCGCCGTTACGGCATTACCACCGAGGCCGTCATCGAAGCCGCCCACGACTCGCTCGCGGCCAACTAAGCACCGCGTTTTCTGAAAGGGACCTCATGCAGAACCCCAACACCCAGCAGCTTTCCGACCAGGGCGTCAGCATCTGGCTCGATGACCTCTCGCGTGACCGCCTCGAATCGGGCTCACTCCAGACCCTGATCGACGAGCGCAACATTGTCGGCGTCACCACGAACCCGTCGATCTTTGCCGCAGCGCTGAAGAACGGTGAGTCCTACGCCCCGCAGGTGAAGGAGCTCGCCGAGCGCGATGCCACCACCGACGAGGCGATCACCGTGATTACGACGACCGACGTCCGCAACGCCTGCGACCTGTTCGCGCCGCTGGCCGAAGCAACGGATGGGCAGGACGGCCGCGTCTCGATCGAGGTTTCGCCGCTGCTCGCGAACGACACGGATGCCACCATCGCCGAGGCGAAGCAGCTCTGGGAGCTCGTCGACCGCAAGAACGTGATGATCAAGATTCCCGCCACGAAGGAGGGCCTCCCGGCCATCACCGAGGCGATCGCGAACGGTATCTCGGTGAACGTCACGCTCATCTTCTCGCTGCCCCGCTACCGCGAGGTCATCAACGCCTACCTCACCGGCCTCGAGCAGGCGCGCGCGAACGGCATCGACCTCTCGACCATCCGCTCGGTCGCCTCGTTCTTCGTCAGCCGCGTTGACGTCGAGATCGACAAGCGGCTCGACGCCCTTGGCACCGACGAGGCAAGCGCCCTCAAGGGCAAGGCCGGCATCGCGAACGCACGCCTCGCCTACCAGGTCTTTAAGGAGTCGTTCGCCTCCGAGCGCGCCAAGCTGCTGCTCGACGAGGGCGCACACGCGCAGCGTCCCCTGTGGGCATCGACCGGTGTCAAGGACCCATCCCTCCCCGACACGCTCTACGTGACCGAGCTCGTCGCCGACCAAACCGTCAACACCATGCCCGAGGCCACCCTCGACGCGGTCGCCGACCACGGCGAGATCCGCGGCGACTCGGTCACCGGCACCTACCACGACGCGAACATCCTGCTCGATGCGATCGATGACCTCGGAATCTCGTATACCGAGGTCGTTGACTTGCTCGAGGTCGAGGGCGTCGACAAGTTCAAGGTCTCCTGGTCACAGCTCCAGGACACCGTCACCGAGCAGCTCGAACAGAGCAAGTAGCCCGCCGCGAAGGAGCACCCCATGAGCATCAAGGTATCTACGTCCGGCGCCGCAACCGAAGCGGTGCAGCGCCACCTCGAGTCGCTCATCGACTCGAAGTTCGCGAGTCGTCTGTTCGCCAAGGATCACGCCCTGTGGGGTGCCGCGGCAGAAGACGAGTCGTCGAAGCGCCTCGGCTGGGTCGACGCGGCCGAGGTCTCGGCACCGCTCGTGCCCGAGATCGTGCAGCTCCGCGACGAGCTGAACGGCAAGGGCGTCGACCGAATCGTGCTCTGCGGCATGGGCGGCTCCTCCCTCGCGCCGGAAGTCATGACTCGCACCGCGGGCATTCCGCTCGTCGTGCTCGACTCGACCGACCCTGAGCAGCTGGCCGCGTCGGTCAACACCGACCTCGAGCGCACCGCCGTCGTTGTCTCGTCGAAGTCCGGCTCGACGCTCGAGACCGACTCGCAGCGCCGGGCGTTCGTGGCAGCGTTCACCGCCGCGGGCATCGACCCGACCGAGCGCATCTTCATCGTCACCGACCCGGGCTCGCCGCTCGAGGCGGCGTCGAAGGAGGCCGGCTACCGCGTCTTTCTCGCCGACCCCACCGTCGGTGGCCGCTTCTCGGCCATGACCGCGTTCGGGCTCGTGCCCGCAGGCCTGGCGGGGCTCGACTTGGACGCCTTTCTCGCCCCGGTGGCGGCCGTGAAGGACGACCTTGAGGCCGACTCGCCCCAGAACCCGGGCCTCGTGCTCGGCGCGGCGCTTGCTGGCGGCGAGCCGGTGAAGACCTACATCGGCATCGTTGAGCAAGGCACCGACATCGTCGGCTTCGGCGACTGGGCCGAGCAGCTCATCGCGGAGTCGACCGGCAAGGAGGGCAAGGGCCTGCTGCCCGTCGTCCTCCACCAGGATGCTCCCGAGGTCGGCCTGCCAATCCCCGACCTGCAGGTGGTTCGCCTCGTCGCGGATGCTGCTGCCGAGCCCGCGCTCGGCGACGAGATCAACGTCTCGGGCTCGCTCGCCGAACAGATGCTGCTTTGGGAGGTCGCGGTCGCGGTCGCCGGTAAGCTCCTCGGAATCAACCCGTTCGACCAACCCGACGTCGAGTCGGCGAAGGCTGCGGCCCGAGCACTGCTCGACGCCACGCCGGCCCCCGTCGATCCCGCATTCTCGGAGGGCGACATCGAGGTGCGCGGCTCCGCCGAGCTCACCGACGGCCAGAGCACCGTGCTCGGCGCGATCGAGGCACTGCTCGCGCAGCTGCCCGAGGGCGGTTACGTCGCAATCCAGGCCTACGCCGACCGGCTCGGCCTCGCCGATCTCGCGCAGATCCGCGATGCCGTGGCGCACCGGGCCCGTCGTCCTGTGACCTTCGGCTGGGGCCCGCGATTCCTCCACTCGACCGGCCAGTTCCACAAGGGCGGCCCACGCGTCGGCGTGTTCCTGCAGATCACGACCGACTCGGCGACGCAGTTCGCGATCCCCGACCGCCCGTTCAGCTTCGGCGAACTCATTCACGCGCAGGCCGCGGGCGACGCGTCGGTGCTCGAGGACCACGGTATGCCGGTGCTGCGCCTCAACCTGACCGACGCTCGAGGCGGCGTGCAGCAGCTCCTCGGACTCCTCGGAGACATCTAGATCGTGCCAACCTCTTTTTCCACTCCAGCGAATCCGCTGCGTCCGGTCGGCGAACGGCGGCTCGACCGCATCTCCGGCCCGAGCAACCTCGTGTTCTTCGGCGTCACGGGTGACCTGAGCCGCAAGAAGCTGCTGCCCGCAGTGTACGACCTCGCGAACCGCGGTCTGCTCTCGCCCTCGTTCGGCATCGTCGGTTTCGGCCGCCGCGAATGGAGCGACGACCAGTTCCGCGAGTTCATGCGAGAGAGCGTCGTTGACCACGCGCGCACCGAGTGGAACGAGGATGTCTGGCTGCAACTCGCAAAGGGTCTGCGGTTTGTCAGCGGTGAGTTCAATGACGCGGAGGCGTTCACGCGCCTCCGCGACACGCTCGCCCGCCTCGACCTCGAGCGGGGCACCCGCGGCAACTACGCGTTCTATCTCTCGATTCCGCCGCGCTCCTTCGCCGAGGTGACCGGGCAGCTGCGCGCCTCCGAACTGACCGAGGCGCCGCACGGTTCGTGGCGCCGGGTCATCATCGAGAAGCCGTTCGGCCACGACCTCGAATCGGCGCGTGAGCTCAACGGCATTGTCGAGGGCGTGTTCCCGAGCGACTCGATCTTCCGCATCGACCACTATCTCGGCAAAGAGACAGTGCAGAACATCCTCGCGCTGCGCTTCGCGAACACGATGTTCGAGCCGCTGTGGAATTCGAACTGGGTCGACCACGTGCAGATCACGATGGCCGAGGACATCGGCGTGTCCGGCCGCGCCGGGTACTACGACGGCGTTGGTGCAGCGCGCGACGTAATTCAGAACCACCTGCTGCAGTTGCTCGCGCTCACCGCTATGGAGGAGCCGCTGAGTTTCGCGGCGAACCACCTGCGCAACGAGAAAGAGAAGGTGCTGTCGGCCGTGCATCTCGGCCACGACCTCGCAAAGAGCACCGCACGGGGCCAGTACTCGGCCGGCTGGCAGGGCGGCCTCTACGTGCCGGCGTTCCGCGACGAGGACGGCATGAACGCCGAGTCGACCACGGAAACGTTCGCAGCCCTGCGCCTCGAGATCGACACTCGCCGCTGGCTCGGCGTGCCGTTCTACCTGCGCACCGGCAAGCGCCTCGGCCGCCGCGTGACCGAGATCGCCGTGACCTTCAAGGATGCTCCCGGCTATTTGTTCTCCCCCACCGACCGCGTGTCGCTCGGCCCGAACGCGCTCGTGATCCGCGTGCAGCCCGATGAGGGCGTCACGATGCGCTTCGGCTCGAAGGTGCCCGGTTCGGGACTGCGCGTGCGCGACGTGACGATGGACATGGGCTACGGCCACGCGTTCACCGAGTCGAGCCCCGAGGCCTACGAGCGCCTCATCCTCGACGTGCTGCTCGGCGACCCGCCCCTCTTTCCCCGTCACGAGGAGGTCGAGCTCTCCTGGCAGATTCTCGACCCGGTCGAGGAGTACTGGTCGTCGCTCGGTGCGCCAGAACTCTACGCGCCCGGCTCGTGGGGCCCCGCATCCGCCGCCGAACTACTCGCGCGCGACAACCGAACCTGGAGGCGCCCATGATTGTCACGCTCGACGACACGAATTCTTCGGCGATCGCTCGCGAACTCATCCGCATGCGCGAAGAGGGCGGCGCGATCGCCCTCGGTCGCGTGCTCACGCTCATCGTCGTCGCCACCTCGGACGTCAACGAAGATGCGATTGAGGCGGCGAACGAGGCCTCTGGCGAGCATCCGATGCGCGTCATCGTGGTGCACACCTACCCCGACGGCGACGGCGCGAAGCTCGATGCGGAGATCCGCGTGGGCTCCGACGCCGGCGCGAGCGAGGTCGTAGTGCTCCACGCCTCCGGCCCCGCCTCGGAAGAGCCGGCGTCGCTCATCCAACCGTTGCTGCTGCCGGACACGCCGGTTGTGACGTGGTGGCCCGACTGCTCCGAGACACATCCGGCCCAGAACCCGCTCGGCGAGCTCGCGCAGTTGCGCATCGTCGACAGCTTCAAAGTCGCCGAACCCTTCGCCACCCTCGCGCAGCTCGCCGAGGGCTACGAAAGCGGCGACACCAACCTCGCGTGGGCCCGCATCACCCGCTGGCGTGCCCAGCTCGCCTCGGTGCTCGATCAGCCACCCTACGACCCGATCACGGGCGCCGAGGTCAGCTACCGCAAGCTCACCACGAGCACGCTGCTCATGGCGGGCTGGCTGGCGCACTACCTCAAGGTGCCGGTCACCCTGCAGTTCTCCGACGACGACCTCGCGGGCAACCTTCGCGCCGTCAAGCTATTCCGCCACGACGGCGTGATCGAACTCCGCCGCACGGCGAAGGACACCGCGATCCTGAGCCAGCCCGACCAGCCCGACCAGATCGTGCCGCTGGCGATCCGTAATCGGTTCTCGGTGCTCAGCGAGGAGCTGCGTTCCTTCGCCGCCGACCCGATCTACGCGGCAGTTCTGCTCGAGGGTGTGCCCGAGATCGCCGCGTCGAATCGTGAGCTCACGGAGCAGGAACGATGACCTCGACGTTCGCCGATGCCGACCTCATCGTTGGGTCCGACGCCGCTGAGTTGGCGAAGATCCTCGCCAGCGACGTCGTCGACGTGCTGGCGAGGGCGATCACCGAACACGGAGCCGCGAACCTCGCAGTGTCGGGTGGTTCCCTCGCCACCGTCGTCGTGCCGGCGATGGTCGAGCTCGGCAATGCCCGCGACCTCGACTGGTCGCGCGTGCATGTCTGGTTCGTTGACGAGCGGTTCGTCAATCGCGGCACCGACGAACGCAACGCGACGCCGGTCGTCGCGGCCATGCGTCAGGCGACGGACTTTCCCGCCAGCCAACTCCACATCGCTGCCGCGCGGGACCTGGGTATGTCGCTCGCCGAGGCGGCCGCGGAGTACGAGCAGCGACTCATTCGGCACGTCCCCATCCGCGAGTCGAACGGCGTGCCAAGCCTCGATCTTGCGCTGCTCGGCATGGGGCCCGACGGGCACACCGCATCCCTCTTCCCCGGCCGTCTACCGGCCGAGACTTCTGCCCTCGCGGTTGCCGTCGATGACGCTCCCAAGCCGCCGCCCATGCGCGTGACGCTCACTTTCCGCATGCTCGATGCCGCCGCCCGCTGTTGGGTTTTCGCCACGGGTGCGGAAAAGCAATCGGCGCTCACACTTGCCCGAACGGGCAGTGCAAGCGCCGAGGAGTCACCGGTGTCGCGCGTCCGCGCACGCCTCGAGGTGCGCGTCTACGCCGACGCCGCCGCTACGCGACAGGCGTGACGAACTTCGTCAGAATGCCGATCACGACGATCGCGAGGGCCCAGATCACCATGGTCCAGACGGTGAGTCGGTTCAGGTTCTTCTCGGCCACGCCAGAGGACTGAGCGCTCGTGGTCACGCCTCCGCCAAACATATCGCTGAGTCCGCCACCCTTGCCTCGGTGCAGCAGGATAAACAGGATGAGCAGCACGCTCGTGATCGCGAGCACCACCTGCAAAATGACCAGCAGAATGTCCACGGTGTCCTCTCGACAACAATAAAAACTCGGACGGAGCCGATAAAGGCCCCGTCCGAGTATAGGCGACGACGTCTGATTAGATGCCGACGTGGCTGCGATAGCGCACGATCGACGCGAAGTCGTCGATCTTCAGGCTCGCGCCGCCGACAAGGGCGCCGTCGATGTCGGGCTCGCGCATGATGCTCGCGACGTTGTCAGGCTTCACCGAGCCGCCGTAGAGGATGCGCGTCGACGCCGCGCGCTCCTCACCAAGCTCCTCGATGAGGGCCGTACGCAGGGCGGCGCAGACCTCCTGGGCCTGCTCCGCGCTCGCCACCTTACCGGTGCCGATCGCCCAAACTGGCTCATAGGCCAGGACGATCTCGGCGTCAGCCGGCAGCTCGGCCAGGCCAGCTCGAAGCTGCGCAACGGGGACATCCCACGGAGTGTCGGTCGCCTCGCGCTGCTCAAGCGTCTCGCCGACGCAGAGCACTGGAATGAGGCCGTGCTTCAGCGCGGCCTGCACCTTCGCCTGGCATTCGGCGTCGTCCTCGCAGTGGATCGTGCGACGCTCCGAGTGACCGACGAGCGCATACTTCGCGCCGAGGGCCGCGAGGAACTCTCCCGAGATGTCGCCGGTGTAGGCACCCGAGTCGTGCTTCGAGAGATCCTGGCCGCCGTAGACGAGCTTGAGCTTGTCGGTGTCGACGAGGGTCTGCACACTACGAAGATCGGTGAACGGCGGGAAAACCGCGACCTCAACCTGCTCGTAGTCGTGATCGGCATCCTTCAGCGTCCAAGCGAGTTTCTGCACGAAGGCGATCGCCTGAAGATGCGTCATGTTCATCTTCCAGTTGCCCGCCATGAGCGGCGTGCGGGTGGCTACCATCCGAGTACCTCCAGGCCGGGCAGGCGCTTGCCTTCGATGAGCTCGAGGCTGGCGCCGCCACCCGTCGAGACGTGACCGAATTCGTCGTCGGCGAAGCCGAGGGTACGGATCGCCGCGGCCGAGTCGCCGCCGCCGACCACAGAAAGGCCGTGGACCTCGGTCAGGGCCTGGGCTACCTGCTGGGTGCCATCAGCGAACGCCGGGAACTCGAACACACCCATCGGGCCGTTCCAGAACACGGTCTTCGACGTGCGAATCGTCTCGGCGTAGGCGCGCGCCGAGTCGGGACCAATGTCGAGGCCGATGCCCTCGGCACCGAACTTCGAAGACTCGATCGCCGAAGCGTCAACCACCTCATGCTCGGCGTCAGCGGCAAATCCCGCCGCCACGACGATGTCGCTTGGCAGCAGGAGTTCGACGCCGCGCTCCTCGGCCTGTTCGATGTAGCCACGCACGGTGTCGATCTGCTCGGACTCGAGCAGCGACTTGCCGATCGAATGGCCCTGTGCTGCGAGAAAGGTGAACAGCATGCCGCCACCAATGACGAGGCGATCGACCCTCGGCAGTAGGTTCTCGATGACGCCGAGCTTGTCGGAGACCTTCGACCCGCCGAGCACCACGGTGAACGGCCGCTCGGGGTCGTTGATCACCCGGCCGAGCTTCTCAACCTCGTTCTCGACGAGGAGGCCGGCCGCCGAGGGCAGCAGCTCCGCGAGCTCGTACACCGAGGCCTGCTTGCGGTGCACCACGCCGAAGCCGTCAGAGACGAAGGCGTCGCCGAGCGCGGCGAGCTGCTCGGCGAAGGCTCGACGCACGGCGTCGTCCTTGCTCGTCTCGCCCTCGTTGAAGCGGAGGTTCTCGAGTACGACAACCCCACCGTCTTCCAGGGCGGCGACGAGCCCAGCTGCGCTCTCGCCCACGGTGTCACCGGCGAGCGGAACATCCTGGTCGAGCAGCTTCGCGAGGCGCGCCGCCGCCGGCGCAAGGGAGAACTGCGGGTCGGGCTCGCCCTTCGGGCGGCCGAGATGCGAGATCACGATGACCTTCGCGCCCTGCTCAGTGAGTCGTTGGATCGTGGGCAGTGACGCCCGGACGCGACCGTCGTCAGTGATCTCGCCGTCTCGCAGCGGGACGTTGAGATCACAGCGGACGAGGACGCGCTTGCCCGCGAGATCGCCGAGCGATTCGAGTGTGCGCAGAGGCATAGTGGTCTCCCTCAGTGTGCGTGGTGGGTGTGTGGTTACAGGTTCTCAGCGACGTACGACGAGAAGTCGACGAGGCGCTCGGTGTAGCCCCACTCGTTGTCGTACCAGCTCGACACCTTGACGAGGTCGCCGATCACCTTGGTGAGCGGTGCGTCGTAGATCGACGAGTGGTTCTCGCCGATGATGTCGCGCGACACGATCGGCTCCTCGTTGTACTTGAGGATGCCCTTGAAGTCGCCCTCGGCGGCTTCCTTGAATGCCGCGTTGACCTCGTCAACCGTGACCTCGCGGTCGAGCTTCACCGTCAGGTCGGTGATCGAGCCGGTCTCAACGGGCACGCGCAGTGCGAAGCCGTCGAGCTTGCCCTTGAGCTCGGGCATGACGAGACCGATCGCCTTCGCAGCACCGGTGGAGGTCGGGATGATGCTCAGCGCAGCGGCGCGGGCTCGGCGGAGGTCGGAGTGCGGCGAGTCCTGCAGACGCTGGTCGGCCGTGTAGGCGTGCACCGTCGTCATGAGGCCCGACACGATGCCGAACTTGTCGTTGAGCACCTTCGCCAGGGGGGCGAGGCAGTTGGTCGTGCACGACGCGTTCGAGATGACGTGCTCGGTCTCGGGGTTGTAGTCGGTGTGGTTCACCCCGAACACGTACGTCGGGGCGTCGCCCTTGGCGGGTGCCGAGAGCAGCACCTTCTTGGCGCCTGCGTCAATGTGCGCGTGCGCCTTGGCCGGGTCGTTGAAACGGCCGGTGCACTCGAGCACGAGCTCGACGCCCAGCTCGGCCCAGGGCAGCTTCGAGGGGTCGGCCTCGGCGAGGGCGTGGATATGGTGACCGTCGACGGAGATGCTGCCCTCGTCGTGCGTCACCTCGTTCTTCAGTACGCCCGAGGTCGAGTCGTACTTCAGCAGGTGTGCGAGAGTCGCGTTGTCGGTGAGGTCGTTAATCGCGACGAGCTCAAGATTCGGGTGACTGTTGTCCAGCAGGGCGCGAGCGTAGCTGCGTCCGATGCGGCCGAAACCATTAATGGCGATCTTTGTCACGGTTGCTCCTTCAATAGGTGCGCGATGGAGACGGAAATCTGCGGAATTCCATCAGGTCAACGGTACCCAGTTTGGGTGAGCGCGCCTCCCAGAATCGGCGCCGTGACGCGTTAGTCGAGGAGTTCGCCCTCGGGCACGCTCGACGCGGTGTCGGGAATGCCCTGCTGCGACGCCTCGCGGTCGGCGAGCGCGAGCAGACGGCGCACCCGGCCGGCCACGGCATCCTTCGTCATTGGCGGGTCGGCCCGCTGCCCAAGCTCGTCAAGCGAGGCCTCGCGGAACGCAAGGCGCAGTTCTCCGGCCTGGCGCAGATGGTCGGGCACCTGATCGCCGAGGATCTCGAAGGCGCGCTCCACGCGGGCGCACGCCGCGACGGCCGCCTGCGCCGAACGACGCAGGTTCGCGTCGTCAAAATTAACGAGGCGATTCGCCGTGGCGCGGGTCTCGCGACGCTGGCGGAGCGCCTCCCACTCCTGCAGCACATGCTTTGCGCCCATGACTGAGAGCGTCTGGTTGATCGCCTCGGCGTCGCGAATCACGACGCGGTTCACGCCGCGAACCTCGCGCTGCTTCGCAGCGATGCCGAGCCGGCCGGCCGCACCAACGAGCGCCATGGCCGTCTCGCGGTTAGCGCAAACGATCTCGAGCGATGCCGAGCGGCCCGGGTCGGTCAACGATCCGGCAGCGATAAACGCACCCCGCCAAATGGCCGCGAGCACATCGGCGGTGCCGAGCGTGAGCCGGTTCGGTAGCCCGCGGACAATGCGTCCGCGAGCATCCATCATCCCCGTCTGCCGGGCAAGCGTCTCGCCCTGGTCGAGCACCCGCACGAGGTAGGTGTGCGGGTCGCTCGCGGCGCCGCCCGCACTGCGCGCGATGCGGGGGCGAACCCCGTAGATGGCCGCGAGCTCGTGGGCGAGTCGCTTCGCGAGGGTCTCGGTGTCGAGTTCAGCTTCGATGACATAACGCCCAGAGATCATCTGCAGCGCACCGGCAAAGCGAAGGATGCTCGAAATCTGGGCAGCACGCGCCAGGTTCGATCCTGGGTTAACTCCGTTGAGTTCCCGCTTCACTTTCTCGGTCAACGTCACGTAGACATCCTTTCATTGCGAAAAAACCAATCTTACCCCTCGGCTCACTCGCGACCGAGGTCACGGTGCTTCACCGAGACCGCGACGTCACGGCGCTCGCGCAGCTTCGAGGCGAGGTATTCGGTCATCGCGACTGAGCGGTGCTTGCCGCCGGTGCAGCCGACCGCGATCATTGCGTGGCGCTTGTTCTCGCGAGCGTAGCCCGACAACACCGGGTCAATCATGGCGAGAAAGCTTTCGGCAAATTCCTTCGCGCCGGGCTGGTGGACCACGTACTCCGAGACGCGCTTGTCGCGGCCGTTGTAGGCGCGCAACTCGGCCACCCAGAACGGGTTCGGCAGAAAGCGCATGTCGAGCACGAGGTCGGCGTCGACGGGCAGCCCATATTTGAACCCGAAACTCATCACCGTCAACCGGATCTTGTCTTGGTCTGGAGCGCCGAAGCGCTCGCTGATGCGTCGGGCAAGCTCGTGCACGTTGAGTTCGGAGGTGTCGATGACGATGTCTGACATGCTGCGGATCTCGCGCAGTCGGGTGCGTTCGCGGTGAATCGCGTCGAGGATCGTGTCACCGTCTTCCTGCAGCGGATGCGGGCGGCGCGATGACTCATAGCGGCGGACGAGCGTGTCGTCGGTCGCGTCAAGGAACAGCACGTGCACCTCGTGCGTCTTGCGCAACTCGGCTGCGAAGTCCTCAAACTCGTCGATGAGGCGGCCACCACGAATGTCGACCGCGACCGTCAGCTTGGGCAGCGAGTCTCGCGCCTTGGCCGCGACCTCGATGAGGGGGCGAATCATTTGCGGCGGTAGGTTGTCGACCGCGAACCAGCCGAGGTCTTCAAAGCCCTTGAGCGCGGTCGAGCGCCCCGCACCGGACATGCCGGTGACGATGGTGATCTCCTGGCGCTCCTGCGCGCCAGGCACGGTCAACCCAGTTCCATTAGCTCCACCAAAAGTCACGCTGTGCTCCTTGCTCGCAAGACGGATCTCACGGCGCCCCGTCGACGACTAGCCTAGCGACCATCGCCTGAGCTTCCGGCGGACAGCGCAGTTCGGATCGCCGCCGCGGTCGCCGTGCCAATGCCCGAAACCTCGAGCAATTCATCCTCGCCCGCCGCCCGCAAGCGCTTCACCGAGCCGAAGTGTTTCAGCAGCTCGCGGATCCGCGCGGGGCCAAGACCCGGCACATCGGCCAGCTGCGAACGGATGTCGCGGCTTCGCGACTTACGCTGCGCCGTGATCGCGAAGCGGTGGGCTTCGTCGCGCAGTCGCTGCACGAGGAACAGCGCCTCAGAGGAGCGCGGCAGGATCACTGGGAAGTCGTCGTCGGGCAGCCAGAGCTCCTCGAGCCGCTTCGCGATGCCAGTAATGGTGATCTCCCCTACCCCGGCGTCGTCGAGCGCCCGCTTGGCCGCCGCGACCTGGGGCTGGCCGCCATCAATCAGCAGCAGCTGCGGTCGGTACTCGAACTTGTCGCCCTCCTTCGGCGCCTCCTCGGCATTGAGGTACGCGAGGCGCCGCGTGAGCACTTGGTAGATCGAGTCTGTGTCGTCAGTGGTGTTCGCGATATTGAATCGACGGTAGTCATGCTTCTTCGGGAGGCCATCTTCGAACACCACCATCGACGCGACAACGCCCGTTCCCTGCAGGTGCGAAACGTCATAGCACTCGATGCGCAGCGGCGCTTCGGCCATGCCGAGCGCCTCGCGCAGGTCGTTCAGGGCATCGGTGCGAGAGACGAAGTCGGCGGTACGCTTGAGCTTGTACTGCTTCAGCGCTTCGGTCGCGTTGAACTGGGCGGTCTTGAGCAACTCGCCCTTCACGCCGCGCTGGGCGGTGCGGAGTTGCACCCGTGAACCGCGCACCTTCGTGAGCACCTCCTCGAGCGCGACATGGTCATCGGGCAGCGACGGCACGATCACCTCGCGGGCGGGATGCTGCTCCTGTGCCCCGTACACATCCTGCAGCACCTGCTGCATGAGCGTTGCGGTGTCGACGTCGAGTTCTTTGTCGAGCACCCAGCCGCGCACGCCGCGGATGCGGCCGCGGCGCACCGAGAACAGCTGCACCGACGCTGCCAGCTCGTCTTCCGCGAGGCCGTAGACATCGGCGTCGGCCTTGTCTGGCAGCACCACGGCGGACTTCGCGAGCACCGCCTCGAACGCGCTGATGCGGTCGCGAATCGTGGCCGCATCCTCGTACCGCATCTCGATGGCGGCGAGTTGCATCTGCGCTGTCAGGTCGTCGAGGATCGAGCGGTCATACGTCTCCATGATGCGCACGAACTCGTCGACGCGCGCACGATGCTCCTCGATCGACACTTGCTGCGAACAGGGCCCGCCGCAGCGGCCGATCTGGCCTGCAAAGCATGGCTTGCCGGTTTGCATCGCCCGGCGGTAGTTCGTGTCGTTGCACGTGCGAATCGGCAGCACCCGAATCATGAGGTCGATGGCCTCGTTCACCGCCCAGACCTTCGGGTACGGCCCGAAGTACCGGGCGCCCTTGATGTGGGTGTTGCGGGTCACCATGACGCGCGGGGCCTCGTCGGCGAGCGTGATCGCCATGAACGGGTACGATTTGTCGTCCTTCAACCGCACATTGAATGGCGGCGAGTACTCCTGAATGAGGCTGTACTCGAGCTGCAGCGCTTCGATCTCGTTCTGGACGACGGTCCACCGCACCGTCGAGGCCGTCGTGACCATGCGCCGCGTTCGCTCGGGCAGCGTCTCGAGCGCCGCGAAATAATTCGCGAGTCGCTGCCTCAGCCGCTTTGCTTTGCCGACGTAGAGGATGCGGCCCGAGGCGTCGAGCCAGCGGTACACGCCCGGTTTGTCGGGAATGTCCGCCGGCTTCGGCCGCCACTCGAGGTAGGTGCTCACGAGCGTCGGGCGATACCGAGGATGTCGGCGAGGAACTCGCCTGTCGCGCTCGCCCCGACCGTTGCCACCTTCTCTGGCGTGCCTTCGGCCACGACTGTGCCGCCGCCGGCTCCGCCCTCGGGTCCCATGTCGATGACCCAATCGGCGCTCTTGATGACGTCGAGGTTGTGCTCGATCACGATGACCGTGTTGCCCTTGTCGACGAGGCTCTGGAGCACCATGAGCAGCTTGCGGACGTCCTCGAAGTGCAGACCCGTCGTGGGCTCGTCGAGCACATACACGGTGCGGCCGTTCGAGCGCTTCTGCAGTTCCGTCGCGAGCTTCACGCGCTGCGCCTCTCCGCCCGAGAGCGTCGTCGCCGCCTGGCCGAGGCGAACGTAGCCGAGCCCCACATTGACGAGGGTCTGCAGGTAGCGGTGGATCGCGCTGATCGGCGCGAAGAACTCCGCCGCCTCCGAGATGGGCATCTCGAGGACTTCGGCGATGTTCTTGCCCTTGTAGAGCACCTGCAGCGTCTCGCGGTTGTACCGCTTGCCGTGGCAGGTCTCGCACTGCACGTAGACGTCGGGGAGGAAGTTCATCTCGATCTTCAGCGTGCCGTCGCCGTGGCAGGCCTCGCAGCGGCCGCCCTTGACGTTGAACGAGAACCGACCGGCCTGGTAGCCGCGCACCTTCGCCTCCGGCGTCTCGGCGAAGAGATTGCGGATGCGGTCGAACACCCCCGTGTAGGTGGCCGGGTTCGAGCGCGGCGTGCGACCGATCGGTGCCTGGTCGACGTGCACGACCTTGTCGAGTTGGTCGACGCCGTTGACTCGCGTGTGCTTGCCCGGCACCTGGCGGGCGCCGTTGAGCTTGTTCGCGAGGACTTTCTCGAGCACGTCGTTGACGAGCGACGACTTGCCCGAGCCCGAGATGCCGGTCACTGCCGTGAGCACACCGAGCGGGAAATCGACCGTGACGTTCTGCAGGTTGTTGGCCCGCGCGCCCACAACCGTGAGCTTCCGCTTCTTGTCGAGCTTGCGGCGCTTCGACGGCGTCGTGATCTCGCGGCGGCCGGCAAGGTAGTCGCCGGTGATCGACTGGCGGTTCGAAATGAGCCCCTCGTAGCTGCCCGAGTGCACGACCTCGCCGCCGTACTCCCCCGCGCCGGGCCCGATATCGACGATCCAGTCGGCCGTACGAATCGTGTCTTCGTCGTGTTCGACGACGATGAGCGTGTTTCCGAGGTCGCGCAGCTTTTCGAGCGTCTCGATCAGGCGGCGGTTGTCGCGCTGGTGCAGGCCGATCGACGGCTCGTCGAGCACGTAGAGCACGCCCGTGAGGCCGGCACCGATCTGCGTGGCGAGGCGGATGCGCTGGGCCTCGCCCCCCGAGAGGCTGCCGGCCGAGCGCGCGAGGTTGAGGTAGGTGAGCCCCACTTCGGTGAGGAACTCGAGGCGAGAGCGAAGTTCGCGCAGCACCTGGGCGCCGACCTTCGCCTCGCGCTCCGAGAGGTCGAGGTTGGTGAAGAAGTCGAGCGCATTGTCGAGCGACATGAACGTCGCGTCGGCGATGGACTTGCCGGCGATCGTGACCGCGAGCACCTCGGGGCGCAGGCGCGCGCCGTCGCACGCTGGGCAGGGCACCTCACGCAGGTACTGCGACCAGCGGTCCCGCTTCGCGTCGGACTCGGCCTCGGCGAACTGCCGTTCGATGTAGGGGATGACGCCCTCGAAGCCCGAAGAGTACGTGACCTGACGACCGAAGCGGTTGCGGTACTTCACCCGTACCTTGAAATCCTTGCCGTGCAGCAGCGTCTGCTGCACGTCCTTCGGAAGCTTGCGCCACGGCGTGTTGAGGTCGAAACCGAGCTCTTCGGCAACGCCGAACAGCAGTCGCTCGTAGTACTGGTAAAGCGACTTACCCTGCGACGACCACGGCAAAATCGCACCCTCGACGATCGAGGCGTCGGGGTCACCAATCATCAGGTCTTCGTCGACGGCCATGCGAATACCGAGGCCATCGCAGGCGGGGCATGCGCCGAACGGCGCGTTAAACGAGAACGTGCGCGGCTCGATCTCGGACAGCGCGAGGGCGTGGCCGTTCGGGCACGCGAGGTTCTCAGAGAACGACTCTTCAGCGTCGTCGCCCTCGGCATCGACGTACTGGATCGTCACTCGACCCTGCGCCAGCCGTAGCGCGGTTTCGAGCGAGTCGGTGAGCCGACCGAGCAAATCATCACTCGCGACGAGGCGGTCGACGATCACCGAAATATCGTGCTTGTACGACTTCTTCAGCGTCGGCGGGCTCGCGAGCTGCACCCGCTCGCCATCGACCATCGCGCGCACAAAGCCCTGCTGCGAGAGCGACTGCAGCAGGTCGACGAACTCGCCCTTCTTCTGCTGTACGACGGGCGCAAGGACTTGATAGCGGGTGCCGGCCGGCACCTCCATGAGGGTGTCGGCGATCTGCTGCACGGTCGAGGCTTGGATGCGCTCGCCGCACTCGGGGCAGTGGGCGATGCCGATGCGCGCCCACAGCAGGCGCATGTAGTCGTAGATCTCGGTGATCGTGCCGACCGTCGAGCGCGGGTTGCGGTTCGTCGACTTCTGGTCGATCGAGACGGCCGGGCTCAGGCCCTCAATGAAATCGACGTCGGGGCGATCGACCTGCCCGAGAAACATGCGCGCGTACGACGAGAGCGACTCGACGTAGCGGCGCTGCCCCTCGGCAAAGATCGTGTCGAAGGCGAGCGACGACTTGCCCGAGCCCGAGAGCCCGGTAAACACGACCAGGCTGTCTCTCGGCACCTCAACATCGACGTTTTTGAGGTTGTGCACGCGTGCGTGCTGCACGCGCAGCGAGGTGAGCTGGCTAGTCTTCGCAGATAATTTCGGCACCCGACAAGAGTACGTCGCGCCAGCGACATGGTTCGCTGGATTCGCTGGCGGCGCAGTGCCTAGTCGTTCGCCGCCGCGAGCTGACCGCAGGCTCCGTCGATCTCCTTGCCGCGGGTGTCGCGCATGGTGGTGGGAATTCCCTTTGCTCGCAGTCGCTCGACGAATTCGGCAGCGACCTCGGGCTCGGACGACGTCCAGATCGAACCAGGTGTCGGGTTAAGGGGAATCGGGTTGACGTGCACCCAGCCGCGCCCGCGTTCGTTGAGTTTGTCGGCAAGCAGGTCGGCGCGCCAGCCGTGGTCGTTCATGTCCTTGATGAGCGCGTACTCGATCGACACCCGGCGGCCGGTCTTGTCGAAGTACTCGCGAGCGGCGTCGAGCGCCTCATCGACCTTCCAACGGCTGTTCACCGGAATGAGGTCGTCGCGCAGTTCGTCGTCAGGGGCGTGCAGCGACAGGGCAAACGTCAGCGGCAGCTCCTCATCGCTGAGCTTGCGGATCGCCGGCACGAGGCCGACCGTTGAGACAGTGATGCCGCGCGCCGACATGCCGAGGCCCTCGGGTGTCGGGTCGACCATGCGGTGCACGGCGTTCATGATGCGCTTGTAGTTCGCGAGCGGCTCGCCCATGCCCATGAACACGATGTTGTGCACGCGCTCCGGCACGCCGTCGGAGCGGGTGCCTCCGAGTTCGCCCGCTGCAATCGCGCGGTTCGCCTGCACAATCTGGTCGACAATCTCGGCCGTTGACAGGTTGCGCGTCAGCCCGTTCTGGCCGGTCGCGCAGAAGGGACAGTTCATGCCGCAGCCGGCCTGCGACGAGACACAGAGCGTGATGCGGCCTGGGTAGCGCATGAGCACCGACTCGACGAGCACGCCGTCGAAGCACTTCCACAGGAACTTGATGGTGTCGCCGTTGTCGGTGCGCAGGCGCCGCACCTCGGCGAGCAGCGGCGGCATC
Organism: Gulosibacter massiliensis; assembly: GCF_900626105.1. Lineage (NCBI taxonomy): Bacteria > Bacillati > Actinomycetota > Actinomycetes > Micrococcales > Microbacteriaceae > Gulosibacter > Gulosibacter massiliensis. Next base: position 232,926 of record NZ_UYZX01000001.1, on the reverse strand, counting down.
GTGTCGGCGACGAGCTGCTCGCGGGATGCGGCGGGCAGGTCGGTCATCTCGTCGGCGCTCGCCGTGTGGTGCTGAAAGTAGTGCGTCGACAGCTGCTTCGCGCGGAACGCCGGGTGCCCGAACTCCTTGAGGCGCTCCTGGCGCTCGGCCATCGACAGGTCGGCGAGGTGCACCGGGGGTTGCGTGCGCCGCTGCTTGGCGGCGAACTGCAGCTGGGGTCGGCCATCGGCGCCCATCGGCTGAATCCAGCCCTCGGCGGTGGGGCGAACCTGCGGGCGTGCGGCTCGCCGCTCGCGAAGTCGTTTGCTCGTCTGCTCGCTCATCTGCCCAATTATCCCCTATGCCACGCAGGAATGCGCGAATCGAGTTCTGCGGTGATCGCACTACCCCGCAGCAGCAGCTCATCGAGCTGGGCCCGCTTCGCGACACTCGCGCCGGGGTGCATGAGAATGAGCTGAGCGCCGTTGAGCTCAATGTCGTGGCCGAGCCCGTGGACGGAGAACACCTGCATGATGTCGGGCGAGATCACCTCGAGCATCTCGCGCTCACGACCGCGCTCAGTGAACGTGCGAAACTGCGTCGGGAAGTGCCCCTCGAGATCCCAGCGCACGAGGGTGCCGGTCCACCTTCGCCACTTGCCGTTCTGTGTCGCGTCGAAGAACGTGTGTGGGATTCTTAGCGGCATGCCGGCTGCGAGGTAGGCGAAGCGCGTGACCGTGACGGTGCGCTTGCGGCCCTTGGCGGAACGCTGTTCTTCGGTAACCTCGAAGTCGCCGAGCTCGAACGGGTGCCCCTGGGCGACGCCGCGAACCACGTGCGAGTGCCAGCGAGCGTCACCGGGTGCCTGGAAGCCCACGCCGCGCAGGTGCGCGCCGGAACGGTAGCCTACGAATTCGAGCCCGTTCGCCCGTGCCAGCGCCGCCACGCGCTGCTTGCGGAAGGCGTCGCGAAAGAAGCGGACGATGAAGAACACCGCGACCCCAAACATCACGAGCGCGAAGATCAGACCCGGCACGGCGGTGAGCCGGGCCGACGTCGGCGTCGCCGCATCCGTTCGGTCGATGCCGGTGATGAGCTGCGTGAGACCGCTGATGACCGCAAAGAGGGTAATCGCGCCGATGATGGCGCCGAACACCAGCACGAAGATGGCCGTTGCCCGCGCAGATCGAAACGCCTCCCGCACTGATCCCGCGCGGCCGGCAAGCGCGGAGGTATCAAGCTGACTGAAAGGAGCGTGCATCTGCGCCACTATGCGTGCCCGGCCCGTTCCATGTTGCGCAGGTCTTTCTTGAGCTCCGCGAGCTCGTCGCGCAGCCGCGCCGCGAGCTCGAACTTGAGTTCGCCGGCGGCCGCGAGCATCTGCTCGTTGAGGTCGGCGATCATCTGTTCAAGTTGGTCGGCCCCCTCGGCGGCGATGCCCTCGTGGCGCAGGTTCGGCGGCGCCTTGCGGCGCGGGTCGGTCGCGCGATCGCCGAGGAGCTCCTGCGTGTCTTGTCCCTCGCGCATGAGCACCGCGGTGATGTCGTTGATCTTCTTCCGCAGCGGTTGCGGGTCGATGCCGTGCTCAGTGTTGTAGGCGATCTGTCGCTCGCGCCGCCGCTCGGTCTCTTCGATCGCGAAGCGCATCGCCTCGGTCTCCTTGTCGGCGTACATGTGCACCTCGCCCGACACGTTTCGGGCCGCGCGGCCGATTGTCTGGATGAGCGAGGTCGCCGAGCGCAGGAAGCCCTCCTTGTCTGCGTCGAGGATCGCGACGAGCGAGACCTCGGGCAGGTCGAGGCCCTCGCGCAGCAGGTTGATGCCGACGAGCACGTCGTAGACGCCCGCGCGCAGCTCGCTGAGCAGCTCGACGCGCTTCAGGGTGTCGACGTCGGAGTGGAGGTACCGCACCCGCACCCCGTGCTCACCGAGGAAGTCGGTGAGTTCCTCGGCCATCCGCTTCGTCAGCGTCGTGACGAGCACGCGCTCGTTGCGCTCGATGCGCTCGCGGATCGTCTCGAGCAGGTCGTCGATCTGCCCCTCGCTCGGCTTGACGACGATCTTCGGGTCGATGAGGCCGGTGGGGCGAATGATCTGCTCGACGACGCCGTCGGCCTGCGCGAGCTCGTATTTGCCCGGCGTGGCCGAGAGGTAAACCGTCTGGCCGACGCGCTCCTTAAATTCGTCCCAGCGCAGCGGCCGGTTGTCGAGCGCGGAGGGCAGGCGAAAACCGTAGTCGACGAGGGTGCGCTTGCGCGAGGCATCGCCCTCATACATCGCGCCGATCTGCGGCACCGTGACGTGCGACTCGTCGATGACGAGCAGGAAGTCGTCGGGGAAGTAGTCAAGCAGGCAGTGCGGTGGCTCGCCAGGCTGCCGACCGTCGATGTGCAACGAATAGTTCTCGATGCCCGAGGTGAAGCCGATCTGCTCCATCATCTCAAGGTCGAACGACGTGCGCATCTCGAGGCGCTGGGCCTCGAGCAGCTTGTTCTGCGAGTTGAGTTCGTCGAGTCGCCACTTCAGCTCGTCACGAATGCCATCCATCGCCCGGTGCATCACGTTCTCGCTCGCCGCATAGTGCGAGCCAGGGAAAATGCTCACCGAGTCGGTCTGTCGCACCACGTTGCCGGTGAGCGGGTTGAGCATCGAGATCGCGTCGACCTCGTCACCAAACATCTCAATGCGCACCGCGAGCTCTTCGTAAACCGGGATGATCTCGATCGTGTCGCCGCGCACACGGAACGTGCCGCGCTGAAAGGCCACGTCATTGCGCGTGTACTGCATCGAAATGAAGCGGCGAATGAGGTCGTCGCGCGCGATCACATCGCCGACGTGCAGCGCCGCCATCTGGCTGTAGTACTCCTCGGGCTTGCCGAGACCGTAGATGCACGACACGGTCGACACCACGACCACGTCGCGCCGCGACAGCAGCGAGTTCGTCGCCGAGTGGCGCAGGCGCTCAACCTCATCGTTGATCGAGCTGTCCTTCTCGATGAAGGTGTCAGTCTGCGGTACGTAGGCCTCGGGCTGGTAGTAGTCGTAGTACGAGACGAAATACTCGACCGCATTGTTGGGCAGCAGCTGGCGAAACTCGTTCGCAAGTTGTGCCGCCAGCGTCTTGTTGTGCGCCATCACGAGCGTCGGCCGCTGCACCTGTTCGATGAGCCAGGCCGTAGTGGCGGATTTACCGGTACCAGTGGCGCCGAGCAGCACGACGTCGGTCTCGCCGGCGTTAATGCGACTCGTGAGTTCGGAAATTGCCTGCGGCTGATCGCCGGCCGGCTGATACTCGCTCACCACTTCGAACGGGCGCACGCTGCGTGTGGGTTCCATGCCTTCAACCCTACGTCGGGCCACCGACACGAGCCGCGGAGCGCATCCAGGCACGCGCGGGCACCGCTGAAGGCCTGATCCGAGCGATTAAGCTACGCAACGTGGCGGATGACTCTCGATACGGTGTGCTGGCGGCAAGCGCCGAGCACGAACTCGAGATCAAACGATCCCGCTTTCTCGGCTATGCCGAGCGCGTCTCGACCGAGTCCGAGGCCCGCGACTACATCGAGCTCGTTCGCGCCGAACACCGGCTCGCCCGCCACCACTGCACCGCGTTCACGCTCGGTCCGGAGCGCCGCATCCAGCGTTCGAACGATGACGGCGAGCCGAGCGGCACGGCGGGCGTGCCCATGCTCGATGCCCTGACGAAGTTTGTGCGGCCGGGCGCGCCGAGCCCCGATCTCTCCGACATCATCATCGTCGTGGTGCGCTACTTCGGCGGCGTATTGCTCGGAGCCGGTGGCCTCGTTCGTGCCTACTCCGACACCGTCTCGCAAACGCTCGCGTCGGCCAAGTTTCTGACGCGCGAACGGCTCGCCCGCTACGCCGTCGACGCGCCCATCGCGCAGGTAGGCCGCTGGGAAAACGAGCTGCGGGCCGCGGGAGTCGAAGTGCTCGGCACCGACTACGGACCCGCCAGCGCGACTCTTCGGCTCGCGGTACCCGACCAGCAGGATGCCCGCGAGCAGTTCCTCACCCGCCTCGCCTCGATCACCTCGGGCGAGGCTTCACCGACCGAGCTCGAACCGAGCTGGGTCGACGTTAGTCGTCGCTGATGCGCTCCTCGCGCGGCGTGGTCACCGGCATGCCGTCGTAGCTGATCTCGTCGTCGTCGAGGCGATCCGTGATGCGCAGGCGCGAATAGAGTTCGTCGACGAGCTCGATCGTGTCAGAGATCGGGCGGGTCGTGTCGAGCACGACGTCCGCGATCCGCCGTCGCTCTTCGTCGCTCGCCTGCGCCTCGATCCGTGCCAGCGCCTCCTCGCGCGTCATGCCGCGGTCGGCGATGAGCCGATCGACGCGCACCTCTGCGGGGGCGTCGGCCACCCAGATCTCGTCGTAGTCGTAGTTCGAGCGGGTCTCGGCGAGCAGCGGAATGTCGTGCACGAAGATGGTCGAGGGATCAGCCGCGCGCTCCGTCTCGATGCGCTCCTCGGTGATGCGGCGAATCTCAGGATGCGTGAGGTCATTCAGCGCGCGGCGAGCGTCCTCGTCCGCGAACACGATGTCAGCGAGCGCGGCACGGTTGAGCGAACCATCGGCCTCGAGGATGCCCTCTCCGAACTGCTTCGCGATCGCCTCGAGCACTGGCTGTCCCGGCTCGACAATCTCGCGAGCGATCTCGTCGGCGTCGATGATCACGGCGCCGAGCTCGCGCAGCCGATTGGAGATGGTCGTCTTGCCGGAGGCGATGCCGCCGGTGAGCGCGATGGTGGTCATGTCGCTACCTCCTCGAATCAACGGTGACTCCCGTTCTGTCAGACTACTGCCACAGGAGGTTCAATTGCTGGAACTACTCACCGGAACGGGACTCGCCGCCGCGGCCGGGCTCGGTGCCTTCCTCCCGATGCTCATCCTCGGGCTGCTCGATCGGTTCACCGACCTCATGACCTTGCCAGCAGCGTGGGACTGGCTTTCGAGCGATATCGCGCTCGTCGTGATCGGTGGGCTGACGGTGCTCGATCTTGTCGCCGACAAGATTCCCGCCATCGACACCGTCAACGACATCGTCCAGACCGTCGTTCGCCCAGCATCCGGCGGCATCGTGTTTGGCGCCGGCACCTCGGCGCAGACCGTGAGCCTTGACGAACCGTCGCAGTTCTTCTCAGCGCACCTCTGGGTGGCGATCGCGCTCGGCGCGATCATCGCCCTCGTGACGCATCTCACGAAGACGTCGACTCGGGCCGCCGTGAACGCGATGACGGTCGGCGCATCCGCCCCGCTGCTCAGTACCGGCGAGGACGCGATGAGCTTTGGCCTCGTGGCGAGCGCCGTGCTCGCGCCGGTGCTCGTGCTTGTGCTGCTCGCCGGGCTGTTCGTCATGGCCGTGGCGGTGACGCGGCGACTGCGTGGGATGCTCGCGCGGCGCAATGCGCGCTCCGCCACGGGGAACGGCTGAGGCGGGCCCCGCCAACAAGGAAACGGCCCGGCTCGATTGAATCGAGCCGGGCCGTCTACTGACTACCGGGAATTAGTTACCCGAGAGCTTCTCGCGAAGCGCGGCGAGCGAAGCGTCGTCGGCAAGGGTGCCGAACGCGTCTTCCGACTCGCTCGAGAAGGCCGAACCGCCCTGCTCGGTAGCCTCGGGGGCGTTCGCCTCGGCCTCGATCGCGCCGCGGACCTGCTCCTTGTGAGCTTCCCAACGCGACTGGGCGAGCGCGTACTCCTGCTCCCAGGCCTCACGCTGTGCCTCGAAGCCCTCGATCCACTCGTTGGTGTCGGGGTTGAAGCCTTCGGGGTACTTGTAGTTGCCCTGCTCGTCGTACTCGGCGAGCATGCCGTAGGTGGCGGGGTCGAAGTCGGTGCCCTCGGGGTCAACGCCCTCGTTCGCCTGCTTCAGCGACAGCGAGATGCGGCGACGCTCGAGGTCGATGTCGATGATCTTGACGAAGAGCTCCTTGCCAACCGAGACGACCTGGTCGGCGGTCTCGATGTGGTGGTTCGACAGCTCCGAGATGTGCACGAGGCCTTCGATGCCGTCGGCGACGCGAACGAACGCACCGAACGGAACGAGCTTGGTGACCTTGCCGAGCACGATCTGACCGATCGCGTGGGTGCGAGCGAGCACCTGCCACGGGTCTTCCTGCGTCGCCTTCAGCGAGAGCGAAACGCGCTCGCGGTCCATGTCGACCTCGAGCACCTCAACGGTGACTTCCTGGCCAACCTCGACGACCTCCGAAGCGTGGTCGATGTGCTTCCAGCTGAGCTCCGAGACGTGGACGAGGCCGTCAACGCCGCCGAGGTCGACGAACGCACCGAAGTTCACGATCGACGAGACAACACCCTTGCGAACCTGACCCTTCTGGAGCTGGTTGAGGAAGTTGGCGCGGGTCTCCGACTGGGTCTGCTCGAGGAGCGCACGGCGCGAGAGCACGACGTTGTTGCGGTTCTTGTCGAGCTCGAGGATCTTCGCCTCGATTTCCTGGCCCAGGTACGGGGTGAGGTCGCGGACGCGACGAAGCTCGATGAGCGAAGCGGGGAGGAAGCCGCGGAGCCCGATGTCGACGATGAGGCCACCCTTGACGACCTCGATGACGGTACCGGTGACGACGCCGTCGTCTTCCTTGATCTTCTCGACATCGCCCCAGGCGCGCTCGTACTGTGCGCGCTTCTTCGAGAGGAGGAGGCGACCTTCCTTGTCTTCCTTCTGGATGACAAGTGCTTCGATCTCGTCGCCGAGCTCAACAACCTCGTTGGGGTCGACGTCGTGCTTGATCGAGAGTTCACGCGAGGGGATGACACCCTCGGTCTTGTAACCGACGTCGAGGAGTACCTCGTCACGGTCGATTCGAACGACGGTACCGGTGATGAGGTCACCGTCGTTGAAGTACTTCATCGTCTCTTCGACCGCGGCGAGGAAGTCCTCAGCAGTGCCGATGTCGTTGACGGCGATCTGCGATTTAGCCGATTCGGTCGTGGTGTTCGTCATGTAGTTGGTACTCCAGCTGGATAATTGTGTCGGCCCGATTCGACGCCAGCAGCTCGCGCCGCTGTCCTGTGCCGAATGGGAAACGGATAGTTGTAGACGCACAAAAGTGCTCTACAAGCCTACCTGAGAATCCGCCGGAATTCCAATTTGGTACGCCCTACGAAATCACCTAGGAGTCGAGCAAAGTCGACCGTATCAGGAACCGTTTTCCGGTCGGCCCCTCGAGCGAAAAACCGGCGCCGCGGCCGGGCACAGCGTCGACGAGCAAGCGAGTGTGCCGCCAGTACTCGAACTGTTCCCTCGACATCCAGAACTCGAGCTCGCTCGAGCCATCACCCGAGCTGTTCGGAAGCTCGAACACGCCGAGCAGCACGTCGGCATCGCCGGTGAGAAAGTCGCCCGCCGGGTAGCACATCGGGGCTGAACCATCGCAGCACCCACCGGACTGATGAAACATTAGCGGGCCATTGCGCTCGGCCAGCTCCTGCAGCAGCTCGACCGCCGTCGCAGAAAGCCCGACCCGCGACTGGGTCTCGCCTTCAATCACCGGGCGCGCTTCGATCGCCGGGCTGATCACAACTTCTTCGTTGATCTCGGACATGTCGTCCTCCCTGAACTGGTGACGGGGCGGGAGGCGACCTACGGTCGCCTCCCGCCCGCGCTCAATCCAATCTAGCGGTAGTCGATGACTACGCGGCCATCGATCTTGCCTTGGCGCATTTCGTCGAAGACCTCGTTGATCTCCTCGAGCGGCCGGGTCGCAACCGTCGGGTGAATGAGGCCGCGCGCGTAGAACTCGAGCGCCTCCTTGAGGTCGCGGCGGGTGCCCACGATCGAGCCTCGAATCGTCAGGCCCTTGAGCACGACCTCGAAGATCGGTGCCGGGAAGTCGCCGGCCGGCAGGCCAACGAACACGATCGTGCCACCGCGGCGGGCGAAGCCGATTGCCTGGCCGAAGGCGGCGGGATGCACGGCGGTCACGACCACGCCGTGCACACCGCCCGTCGCCTTCTGGATCGCCTCGATCGGGTCCTCGTTCTTCGCGTTCACGGTGATCTCGGCACCGTGCTTGCGCGCGAGCTCGAGCTTCTCGTCCGCAATGTCAACGGCCGCGACCCGCAGGCCGAGCGCCTTCGCGTACTGAATCGCGATGTGGCCAAGGCCACCGATACCGGTAATGGCGACCCACTGGCCGGGGCGGGCCTCGGTGCGCTTGAGCGCCTTGAGCACCGTGACACCGGCGCAGAGCACCGGCGCGACCTCGACGGGGTCGGCGCCCTCGGGAATACGTGCCGCGTAGCGCGTGTCGACGATCATGTGATCGCCGAACGAGCCGTCGACCGAATAGCCACCGTTGCGCTGCTGCTCGCACAGGGTCTCCCAACCCGTCTCGCAGTACTCACACGAGCCACACCCGCTCCACAGCCAGGCGTTGCCGACCATGTCGCCGACCTTGACGTCGGTGACACCGGGGCCGACTGCGACGACCTCGCCGACGCCCTCGTGACCCGGCACGAACGGCGGGCTCGGCTTCACCGGCCAGTCACCCTCGGCGGCGTGCAGGTCGGTGTGGCAAACACCCGACGTGACGAGCTTCACGAGGGCCTGGTTGGGCCCGGGCTCGGGCAGTTCGTAATTGGTTTCGACGGACAGGGGCTGCTGGAATGCCGTGACGACCGCGGCCTTGATCTGGGTGTTCATCTTCAGGTTCTCCTTTGAACGTTCAGCGAATGATCTTGTTGCGGGGTCGGTCGGCTTAGAAGAAGCCAAGCTTGTTTTCGTCGTAGCTCACGAGCAGGTTCTTGGTGTTCTGGTAGTGCTCGAGCATCATCAGGTGGTTCTCGCGGCCGATGCCCGAGGACTTGTAGCCACCGAACGCCGAGTGGGCGGGGTACGCGTGGTACTGGTTCACCCAGACGCGACCAGCCTGAATCGCGCGGCCGGCGCGGTAGGCGGTGTTCTGGTAGCGCGACCAGACGCCCGCGCCGAGACCGTAGAGCGTGTCGTTGGCGATGCGGATGCCGTCGTCGAAGTCGTCGAACTTCGTCACCGCGACGACGGGCCCGAAGATCTCCTCCTGGAAGATGCGCATCGAGTTGTCCCCCTCGAAGATCGTCGGGTTGACGTAGTAACCGCCCGCGAGGTCGCCGCCGAGGTCGGCGCGCTCGCCACCGATGCGCACCTTGGCACCCTCCTGTTTGCCGATGTCGATGTAGCTCAGGATCTTCTCGAGCTGGTCGTTCGACGCTTGCGCACCGATCTGTGTGTTCGTGTCGAGCGGGTTGCCCTGCACGATCTTGCTCGTGCGCTCGATAACGGCGTCGAGGAAGTTGTCGTAGATCGACGCCTGCACGAGCGCACGCGATGGGCACGTGCAGACCTCGCCCTGGTTGAGCGCGAAGAGCGTGAAGCCCTCCTGTGCCTTGTCGAAGTACGCGTCGTCCTGCTGCATGACGTCCTCGAAGAACAGGTTCGGCGACTTGCCGCCGAGCTCGAGGGTGACCGGAATGATGTTCTGCGATGCGTACTGCATGATCAGGCGACCGGTCGTGGTCTCGCCGGTGAAGGCGATCTTCGAGATGCGGGGGTTCGACGCGAGCGGCTTGCCGGCCTCAACGCCGAAGCCGTTGACGATGTTCACGACGCCGGCGGGGAGCAGGTCGCCGATGAGCTCGAACAGGTAAAGGATCGAGGCCGGCGTCTGCTCGGCGGGCTTGAGTACGACGCAGTTACCGGCCGCGAGCGCGGGCGCCAGCTTCCAAGTCGCCATGAGGAGCGGGAAGTTCCAGGGAATAATCTGGCCGACGACGCCGAGGGGCTCGTGGAAGTGGTAGGCCGTCGTGTTGTCGTCAAGCTGCGAGAGGGTGCCCTCCTGCGCCCGAATCACGCCGGCGAAGTAGCGGAAGTGGTCGACGGCCAGCGGGATGTCGGCGGCGAGCGTCTCGCGCACGGGCTTGCCGTTGTCCCAGGTCTCGGCGACGGCAATTTTCTCGAGGTTTTCCTCGATGCGGTCGGCGATGCGGTTGAGCACGAGCGAGCGTTCGGCGACCGAGGTCTTGCCCCAGGCCTCCTTCGCGGCGTGGGCCGCGTCGAGCGCGGCCTCGATGTCTTCCGCGGTGCCGCGGCCGACCTCGCAGAACACCTGGCCGGTGACGGGCGAGACGTTCTCGAAGTACTCCCCCTTGACGGGGGCCACCCACTCACCCCCGATGTAGTGCTCGTAGCGGCTGCGGTACTCCATCACGGCGCCCTGGGTGCCGGGGTTCGCATATACGGTCATGATGCTCCTTGACTTCGTTGTCGTGGATCTCCGATTCGTACATCTGTGATGCACGTGTCATGACCGTAGCTACGGGAAGGTTGCAGTCGAGTTGCATGCCCCTTAGAGCGTGCCGAGCTGCGCGACGAGGGCAGCCCGCTTCGGCGAGCGGGGCGGCAGCAGGCGCAGCAGTTCGAGCTGAACTTCGGCGTCGTCCTCGTTGCCGGGCACCTCGAGCCAGGCGAGCAGGGCTTCGGCGCTCGCGAATTCGAGCAGTGCCTCGCGCAGGGTTGCGCGCGTGCGTTCACGCAGCGCGACGATGCCCGGGGCGTCGGAAGCCGGCAGCACGGCGCCGCGGTAGTCGCGCAGGGCCTGGCGGTGCGCGCCTCGGTCGACGGCGTCGAGCACCTGGCCTGCGTCGGTGCCGAGCGGCACCGAAAGCCGGTAGGGGCGCGACTCAAGCTGAACCCCCGGCAGCGCCGTACCGAGCACCTGCCGCAACCTTACGAGTTCGGCGCGGAGCGTGACGGCAGGGATGCCCTGCTCGTGCATGAGATCGGCCAGTTCGCCGCTGCGCAGGCCCTCGGGGTGGGCCGCGAGTAGGGCGAGCAACTCGGAATGCCGGCGGCTCAGCTCGACCGGTGTGGCGTCGGGTGCCTCGAGGCGGGCAACGTCGCGGCCGAGCAGCCGCAGGCACGGGCGCGACGGCGCCGCCTGTGTGGGCGCCACGCGCATGCCGGTGCGGAAGTGGCGCAGCTGCTCCTCGGTCTCGATCGCGCGCGCCGTGGCGCGCAGCATCGCGAGGCTCGCCGAGCTCACGGCGGCGGCGCCACCCGTGATGTCGAGCACGCCGAGCACCTCGCCGGTCGCGAGGTTGTGCACGGGCACGGCGGTGCAGCTGAATGGATGCACGGTCGGCGCGAAGTGCTCGTCGCCCGCCACGAGCACGGCTCGGTTGGCGATGAGGGCCGTGCCCGGCGCGCTCGTACCCACGGTGTCCTCCGACCAGTCGGCGCCGGGAACGAAGCCCATGTCGGCCACGGCGCCGCGCATCCGAGGATCGCCGTCGACCCAGAGCAGGCGGCCGGCCGCGTCCCCGAGCGCGACCACGAGCCCGCTCTCGCGCAGGGGTTCGCCGAGCAGTTCGGTAACCATGGGCAGGTACCGCGCGAGCGGGGTCTCGCCGCGCCATTCGCGCACGTCGTCGAGCGCGATGGCCGCGCGCGGCATCGCGTTGTCGGGCGAACCGAGCGCACGCACCGAACGGTCTCGCGACGCCGCGATGACCTCGCCCATGTAGGACAGTTGCAAACTCACCCTGACCTCCTTGTCACGGTGCTGCGAGCATACGCCAGCCGCCTGGTGTCGTTCTGAGGCTTCGCCGCCGCGATAGTTACAGCACGGAGCCCGGCAGCTCGGCGCCGGACTCTCGGCCAGTGAGGCGTCGAACCAGCGCGAGCCCGTGCCCCTGCGCGAGGGCGAGGCCGCGGACGAGCTCGGTCGCCTCGGCGAGCGCCGCGGCGGGCGGCTCGTAGCTCACCCCGGCGGCCTGCGCGATGTCGCTCGAGTGCACGACAAGTTCGAAGGTTCGCGTGGGCAGGTAGGTGTGCGATCGCATCCCGCCCGCGGCAGTTTCGATGACCGGGTCGGTGTCGCGCACGTGGCCGAGGGCGGTGACCACGTCGTCGAACGCGAGTCGCACGCCGGCCGGAACGTCGTCGCCGAGCTCGCGGCCGGAGGCGACGCCGCGCGCCGCGACCACCGGCGCGTTCGCGGGGTCGCGGCACGCTTCGAAGTACTCGATCGCATCAGCACGCTCGATGCGATCGGCCGGGCGGTCGAGATAGATGGCAACCGTGCGCAGGGCTCGCGTCGTGTGGCCGATGAGGTCGCGGAGGTTCCACGTGCCGAGCGCGGGCTCGGCGAGCATGCCCGCCGGCACGCGATCGACCAGCTCGACGAACGCGGCGGCCGCGGCGAGAAAGCTGGCGTCGAGTGCCGGCGGGACGAGCGTCATCGCGAAGCACCGTCCGCGTAGAGCCGCCGCACCGCGGTGCGGAGCGTGTCGAGGCCGCAGCCCCCGATGCCGAGCGCGCGCCGGTGGAACTCCTTGAGGTCGAAACGGTCGCCCTCGAGCTGCGCGATTTCGTCGCGGAGGTCCTCCCAGACCCGCTGGCCGATCTTGTACGCGGGCGCCTGCCCGGGCCAGCCGAAGTAGCGCTCGACCTCGAACTTCACGAACGGCGCGTTCATGTTCACGTTCGCGCTCATGAACTGCAGCGCCGACTCGAACGTCCAGGCGCCGCCGCCGGGCATCTGCTTGCCGAGGTGCACGCCGATGTCGAGCACGACGCGGGCCGCGCGCATCCGCTGCCCGTCGAGCATGCCGAGTCGGTCGGCCGGGGTCGTGAGGTATCCGAGCTGGTCCATCAACTGCTCGGCGTAGAGCGCCCAGCCCTCGCCGTGCCCGCTCGTCCAGGCCTCGCGCCGCCACGAGTTGAGCGAGTCGCGCAGGTACACAGCCTGGCCGATCTGCAGGTGGTGACCGGGCACGCCCTCGTGATAGACGGTCGTGAGCTCGCGCCAGGTGTCGAACTCGGTGACGCCCTCAGGCACCGACCACCACATCCGACCCGCCCGCGAAAAGTCGTCGCTCGGGCCGGTGTAGTAGATGCCGCCGGTCTGCGTCGGCGCGATCATGCACTCGATGCGCCGCACCGGCTCGGGAATGTCGAAGTGGGTGCCGTTCAGTGCGGCGACGGCCTCGTCGGCGGTGCGCTGCATCCACCGCTGCAGTTCGTCGGTGCCGTTGAGTCGGTGTTCGCCGGCCTGGTCGAGGTGCGCGATGGCCTCCGCGACGGTGGCGCCCGGGAGGATCTCGCGGGCGATCGCCTCCTGCTCGACGCGCATTCGCTCGAGTTCCTCGGTGCCCCACTCGTAGTACTCGTCGAGATCGACGCGGGCGCCGAGGAATTCGCGCGACGCGAGCTCGTAGAGGTCGCGGCCGACCGCGTCGTCGGTGCGAGCCTCGGGGGCGAGCTCGTCGCTGAGGAATCCGCGCAGGCGCGCGAACGCCGCCGTCGCGGCCTCGGCGCCGGACGCAAGCGCACTCGCGTTGACGCCCGACGCCGCCGCACCGCGGCCGGCAAGGTCGTGGAAGAACCCGGCGCCGGGAGCGAATTCGTCGAGCTGGCGCGCACCGATCTCCACCTGGCGGGCCGCCGGCGTGTTGCCGCCCCGCAGCCCCTCGCGAAGCGATGCGATGTACCCGTCAACCGCACCGCCGACGTTCGCCATGCGACCGGCGATGTCGTGCCAGTCGTCGTCGCCGTCGGTGGGCATCAGGTCGAAGATGTCGCGGATCTCCTGCAGCGGGCTCGCGAGATTGTTGAGGTCGCGCTGGTACCAGCCCGCGTCGATGCGCTGGCCACCGAGCTCGAGCACGCGGTCGAGGTCGAGCTTCGTGACGACGTCGACGTCGTCCACCGCCTCGAGGGCGGCCAGCTCGCGGCGTGTCGCGGCGTAGAGCTCGCCCAGGGCGGCGACACCGTTCGGCGAGTAGTCCTGGTACTCGGTCTTGTCTCCCTCGCTCCCCCGGTACACGCGCGACTCGGGCTGGAGGGCGGTCGTCGCGTCGACGAAGCGTTCGGCAAGGGCATCAATTTCGGTGGGCTCGCGGTGCGTCATGCCGCTACCCTACCGACGCGGCTCCGTGGGCTCGCCGTGGAGTTCGCGCAGCAGCAGTGTGCCGCCGACCGCTGCCGCGGGTGTGCCGACGACGGCGCCGAGCGGAATGAGAAACGAAAGGTACACCGCGACGCCGAAGCCGAGCGACTTGGCGCGGTTCGAGGAGAGCAGTTGCTGCCGCACGGTCAGCGGGATGCCGCGGGCCTCCCCTGGCGTGCCCGTAAGATCGACGGCGAACGCGCGCCCGGCAAAGTACGCACCGAGCAGCCAGCCGATGAGCGAGCCCACGAGCGGCAGCAGGCCGCAGACGAACACGATCACTGCGGCGAACAGGCCCATGCCGAACAGTCGCACCCCGTCGCCGATGCCCCGGCGTACCGAGGGCCAGAACCCTTCGTTGATGGGGTCGACGCCGCCGAGCTCGCGGTCGACGCGCTCCTGGATGTTGTCGATGAACGGCGCCGCGATCGTCAGCGTGACCGCGGCAAAGGTGAACACCATGGCCGCGAAGCCACCCACCAGGAACGCACCCGCGACGGCGACCCGGATGATCGTCTGCCATGGCTCGGCCCACGACTCGGCGAAGGGTGTGAGCCGCACCGCGAAGTCGTCGACGCTGCTGAACAGCCATACGAGCGCGATGCCGTAGAGCACCGTCGTAATGAGGGCGGGCACCGCGCCGATGGCCAAGAGCTTCGGGCGCCGGGCCCAAAACCCGACGCCCCGGAAGAAGAGGCCGATACCACTCGCGAACTCCCCCACGCTAGTGGCCCGCGGTCTCCCAGTTGGCGCCGCGACCGACCGAAACGTCGAGCGGCACGCTCAGCGTCGCGGCGCTCGCCATCTCCTCGCGCGCGATGGCCTCGAGGGCGGTCTCTTCGCCGTGAGCCACCTCGAACACGAGCTCATCGTGCACCTGCAGCAGCAGGCGCGACTCGAGTTGTTCAGCCCGCATCCGAGCATCCACGCGGAGCATCGCGAGCTTGATGATGTCGGCCGCAGACCCCTGAATTGGCGCGTTGAGCGCCGCCCGCTCGGCGTTTTGCCGCGCGAGCCGGTTCGTCGAATTCAGGTCGGGGAACGGCCGGCGGCGCCCGAAGATCGTTTCGGTGTACCCGGTGCTGCGCGCCTGCTCGACCGATTCGCGCAGGTAATCGCGCACCTTGCCGAAGCGCTCGAAGTAGCCGTTCATCAGTTCGCGGGCCTCGGCCACCTCGATGCCGAGCTGTTTCGAGAGCCCGAACGCGCTCAGGCCATAGACGAGGCCGTACGACATCGCCTTCACCTTGCTGCGCATCGTCGGGGTCACCTCGCTCGGGTCCACACCGAACACCTGCGAGCCGACGAAACGGTGCGTGTCCTCGCCCGAGTTGAACGCGGCGATGAGCGCGTCGTCGCCCGAGAGGTGCGCCATGATGCGCATCTCGATCTGCGAGTAGTCGGCAGTGAGGAGGCCCTCAAAGCGCTCGTCGCAAGTGAAGGCGCCCCGGATGCGCTGGCCCTCGGCCGAGCGAATCGGAATGTTCTGCAGGTTCGGGTCGGTCGACGCGAGCCGCCCGGTGGACGAGCCCGTCTGCAGGTAGGTGGTGTGGATGCGCGTGTCGTCGCCGACCGCGCGGATGAGCGCGTCGATGATCTGCTTGAGCTTCGTGGCGTCGCGGTGGTGCCGAAGCGCGCCGAGGAACGGATGCGGTGCCTTCGCCTCGAGTTCCTCGAGCGACTGTGCGTCAGTCGAGTAGCCGGTCTTGGTGCGACGGGTCTTCGGCATGTCGAGCTTCTCGAACAGCACGGTCTGCAGTTGCTTCGGCGAGCCAAGGTTGATCTCCTCGCCGTCGATCGCCGCGAAGGCCTCCTGCGCGTATTGCGCGACCTTCTCGCCCTGTTCCGACGAGAGCTGCTCGAGCAGTGGCACGTCGATGTGGATACCCGTGTACTCCATATTCGCGAGCACGAGTTCGAGTGGCGACTCGATGTCGGTGAACACCGGGGCGGTGGGCTCGGGCAGCCGTGCCTGAGCGGCGAGACCCCCGCGGAGCGCGTACCAGGCCTCCGCCGCGAAGCCGGTGCCCTGCTCATCCTCAACCTCGAGAAGCTGGTTCGGGTCGGTCTCGGGCATCGACTCGCCGAGGTACTGCTGCACGAGCTCCGACAGTCGCTTCGGCGGGCTAAGCGGGTTCACGAGGAACGCGGCGAGCTGTCCGTCGAGAATCGGTCCGCCGAGCGTGACACCGGCGGCGCGGGCATGCTTCAGGGTCGGCTTCGCGTCGAACATCCACTTTGCTGCGTCACTCTCGAGCCACGCGACGAGTGGCTCATTCGCCGCCACGTCGTTCACCGACACGGCAGACTGCTCGGTCGCCAGCGCCGCATCGATCTGACCCGACTCACCGATGCGCAGGACCAGCCCGAGCGGCTGGTCCTGCGCATCCCTCAGCCAGGTCGTGAGTTCGTCGCCCGCGAGCTGCTCGCGCACCTCGACGTCGTCGAGCGCACCGTCATCGTCACTCGTCGCAACCGCGCCGTCGCGTTCGGACGCGAGCTTGAGCACGCGGTCCTGCAGCGTGCGGAACTGAAGGCGGGTGAAGACCTCGCGCACCGCATCCACGTCAATTGGGTGAATGTCAAGATCGTCCGGCTTCAAGTCGAGCTCGACGTCGCGCAGCAGCTGGTTGAGCTTGCGGTTGCGGATCGCGTTCTCGCGGTGCTCGCGGAACGACTCGCCGACCTTGCCGGTGAGCTCGTCCTCGTGCTCGAGGATTCCTTCGAGCGAGCCGAACTGATTAATCCACTTCGCCGCCGTCTTTGGCCCGACCTTGGGCACACCAGGCAGGTTGTCGGCCTTCTCTCCGACCATCGCCGCGAGGTCTGAGTACTGGTGCGGCAGCACACCGTACTTCTCGAACACCTTCTCGGGCGTGTAGCGCGTGAGCTTCGAGACGCCCTGCACCGACGGGTAGAGCAGCGTTGTCTGCTCGTTGACGAGCTGGATCGCGTCGCGGTCGCCCGACACGACGAGCACGTCGAATTGCTGTTCCTCGCCCTGGTGCGACAGCGTGGCGAGGAGGTCGTCGGCCTCGAAGTCGTCCTTCTCTAGCCAGTCAATGCCCATCGCCGTAAGGGCCTCCTTGAGCAGGCCGATCTGGCCACGGAACTCTGGCGGCGTCTCGTCGCGGCCGCCTTTGTAATCCTCGTATTCGCGGTTGCGGAACGACTTCGAGCCTGCGTCAAATGCGACGGCGATGTGGCTCGGATTGTGGTCACGCAGCAGCGAGAGCAGCATCGAGATGAAGCCGTGGACGGCATTCGTGTGCTGGCCCTCGGAATTGACGAAACTCTCGACCGGCAGCGCGAAGAACGCGCGGAATGCGAGCGAGTGGCCGTCGATGACCATGAGCGTAGGCTTTGGCTGAGTTGCAGTCACGCAACCAGCCTACGTCGACGAGAGATTGCGATGCCCGAGTCTCAGCCATCTGTGCACCTGGCCCCGGTGCCCGAGCCCGTCATCAACGGCCTCGAGATTCCCGACCAGTTGGCCGTGACGGGCGGACTGGGCGTCGGCGCGCTCGGCGCGGCCATGGGGATGCTCATGGTGCAGCTTTCGCCCGAGCACTCGATTGCGGTCATGCCGGTGGCGCCGAACACGCAGCCATTCGGACTGCTCCACGGCGGCGCCAACTGCGTGCTCGGCGAAAGCCTCGGCTCGGTTGCCGCCTCGCTGCATGCCGGCGAGGGCCGCTACGCGGTGGGCATCGACATCAACGCGACACACACGGGCTCGGCCACATCGGGTTGGGTGACCGGCGAGTGCCGCGCGATTCACCTCGGCGGCAGCATGACCGTGCACGAGGTCGTGATCACCGACGCGAACGGGCGCCGGTGCTCGACGGTGCGCATCACCAACATGCTGCGCACCCGTCGTTAGCGGCTACTTCTTCTTCGGCGCGAGCTGCTCGACGACCGCCTGCGCGACTTCCTGCATAGTGAGGCGACGGTTCATCGACGCCTTCTGAATCCAACGGAACGCCTCGGGCTCGCTCAGGCCCATCTTGTCGGTGAGGAGGCCCTTCGCGCGGTCAACGAGCTTGCGAGTCTCGAAACGCTCCGCGAGGTCGGCCACCTCACGCTCGAGGGCGACGATCTGCTGGTGACGCGCAAGGACGATCTCGATGGCCGGCAGGAGGTCGTTCTGGTTGAACGGCTTGACGACGTAGGCGAGCGCACCGGCCTCGGTGGCGCGTTCCACGAGCTCCTTCTGGCTGAAGGCCGTCAGCAGCACGACGGGTGCGACGTTGTCCTCCGAGAGCTGCTCCGCAGCAGAGATGCCGTCAAGCTTCGGCATCTTCACGTCCATCACGACGAGGTCGGGGCGGAGTTCCTTGGCCAGCGCTACCGCGGTCTCACCGTCGCCGGCCTCACCGACAACGTCAAAACCGTTGTCGCGAAGCGTTTCAACGATGTCGAGGCGGATGAGCGATTCGTCTTCAGCGACGACTACTCGGCGGGGTGCGGAAGCGGTTGTGTTCTCAGTCACATTGCCAGATTACGCTACTGTGGTCGAGGCAAGCAGGCCGGCTTGGCGGAACGGTAGACGCGGCGCACTCAAAATGCGCTGTCCGAGAGGGCGTGGGGGTTCGAGTCCCCCAGCCGGCACACTAGGAAGTGACCGTTTCGGACGCCCAGTAATAGGTCGCCAGCTTGTGTCGCCCGATCTCGTGGATCGGAATGTGCATGTCATAGATCTGGCTCAGAATGCCCGAGTTCATGATGAGATCAGGCGAGCCCTGCGCGATCACCTGACCGTCGCGCATACCAACGATGTTGTCGGAATACACCGAGGCGAAGTTGATGTCGTGAATCACGATGACGATCGTCTTGCCGAGCTCGCTGGCGATGCGGCTCAGGTGCTGCATCATGTTTACACTGTGCCGCATGTCGAGGTTGTTCAGCGGTTCGTCGAGCAACACGTAGTCGGTGTCCTGGCAGATCACCATCGCGACATAGGCGCGTTGCCGCTGGCCACCCGAGAGCTCGTCAATGAAGCGGCCCTGCAAATCCGCGAGCCCGAGAAATTCGAGCGCGGCGTCGATGTGCCGCTCGTCCTCGGCGGTGAGGCGACCTTGCGAGTGCGGGAAGCGACCGAACGCGACCAACTCACGCACCGTGAGCCGCACCACGAGGTGATTCTCCTGGCGCAGGATGGCGAGTCTCTTCGCGAGCACGGAGGATTTTGTCGCGCTGACGTCGAGCCCGTCGACCGTGACGATGCCGCTCTCGAGCGGCTCGATTCGACTCATGAGCCCGAGCAGCGTCGACTTGCCAGCACCGTTCGGTCCGATGATCGAGGTGATGCCACCCGCGGGAATCGTGAGAGAAACGTCGTCGACGACTACGTGGTCGCCATATCGCTTCGCGACGGAATCCAGGGTGATCACGCAGGGGCCTCCGGGGGTGTTGCAACGAGTAAACATGGCGAGCTGTCACCCAACTCACAAGTTGAGCACAACAAGCCTTTAGGTTAGCCTAACCTCTGGACCAGCTCCCGCGGGGCCTCCCCCTGCCTCGCGCCATCGATACGAAAGAAGCTCGTACCCATGCGAACCCCTCGACTGCGGTTGCTCGGCGTCGTTAGCGCGATTGCCGCATCCCTCACCCTCGCCGCTTGCAGCACAGGCGCCGCCGACACCGACGCGACCTCGGCCGCGGGCGCCGAAGGCACTATCACCGTTGAAGACAACAACGGCACGCAGACGGTCAAGATGCCCGCGCAGTCGATCGTCTCCCTCGACAACCGCACGTTCGAGACGCTGCAGTCCTGGGGCGTCGAACTCGCCGCGGCTCCCCTCGACCTCATGCCCGAGACCATCGACTACAAGACCGACGAGTCGATCGTGAACATCGGCAACCACCGCGAACCGAACCTCGAGGCAATTGCCGCCGTCGAGCCCGAGCTCGTGATCATGGGCCAGCGCTTCACCGACTACGAGGACGAGATCGCTGAGCTCGTGCCCGACGCAACGATCATCAACCTTGAGCCCCGCGAGGGCGAGGACTTCGCCGAAGAGCTCAAGCGCCAGACCACCGTGCTCGGCGAGCTGTTCGGCATGCAGGACGAGGCCACCGCGCTGAACAACGAGTTCGACGCCGCCTACGACCGCGTCGCCGAGGCGGCTCCGGCCGACGCGACCTTCATGGCGGTCAACACCTCGGGCGGCCAGATCGGCTACCTCGCGCCGCACGTCGGCCGCACCCTCGGCGTGCTGTTCGATTGGTTCGACTTCACCCCGGCGCTGGTCGTCGAGGGCGCGAGCGACGACCACGAGGGCGACGAGGTCTCGGTCGAGGCAATCGCCGAGTCGAACCCCGACTGGATTCTCGTGATGGACCGTGACGCTGCCGTCGCGGCGGACGAAGAAGGCTACCAGCCCGGTGCCGACCTCATCGCCGAATCCGAGGCCCTGCAGCAGGTGCCCGCGGTGCAGAAGGACCAGATCGTTGTGATGCCTGCTGACACCTACACCAACGAGGGCATCCAGACGTACACCGAGTACCTGAACCAGCTCGCCGACGCGTTCGACGCCGCGTCGTAAGGCCAACTCACCCTTCATGACCAACCCCAGCTCAACCTCGACGGTCGCGGCCGCTCCAGTTCGCCGCGACCGTCTTGACTGGAAGCTGTATCTGGCGACACTCGCTGTGGTCGCCCTCCTTGGCGCCTCACTGTTCATCGGTGTGTACACCCTGGATGGCCACGGCGAGGGGTCGCCAGACATGTTTTGGATCACCCGCGTGCCACGCACCCTCGCGCTCGTGCTCGCGGGCGCGGCGATGGCGATCTGCGGGCTCGTGATGCAGCTACTCACGCAAAACCGCTTCGTTGAGCCCACCACCACCGGCACCACCGAATGGGCCGGCCTCGGACTCCTTGCCGTGATGATCTTCTTCCCGACCGCGAGCCTGCTTGGTCGCATGGTCGGCGCGATCATCGCCGCCTTCATCGGCACGACGATCTTCTTCGCGTTTCTGCGTCGGGTTTCGCTGCGCTCTTCGCTCATCGTTCCGATCGTCGGCATCATGCTCGGCGCGGTGGTGAGCTCGGTCTCGACCTTCTTCGCGCTGCAGACGAACATGCTGCAGCAGCTCGGCATCTGGTTCGCCGGCAGCTTCGCGCCGATTCTGCGCGGCCAGTACGAGGTGCTCTGGATCGTCGCGATCGTGCTCGTGGCGGTATTTGTGCTTGCGGACCGTCTGACGGTGGCCGGGCTCGGCGAGGAGATCGCGACGAACGTCGGACTGAACTACAACCGGATGATGCTCATCGGCACCTCGCTCGTCGCGGTCGCGACGGGCGTCGTCACGGTCGTCGTCGGCAACTTGCCGTTCCTCGGGCTGATCGTGCCGAACATCGTCTCGATGTTCCGCGGCGACAATCTGCGCAGCAACTTGCCGTGGGTGTTCCTGCTCGGTATCGCGACCGTCACGGTCTGCGACATCGTGAGCCGCACGATCATCATGCCGTTCGAGGTGCCGGTCTCGCTCATCCTCGGTGTGCTCGGCTCGATTGCATTCGTGCTCCTATTGCTGCGAAAGCGACGTTATGGCTAGCACCACCGCATCCCCCACGCTGCCCCGCCAGCGCAGCGGCTCGGTTGCCTTCCAGAACGACCGAGCGCGCCGACGCTACTGGCTTACCCTCGGCGTCTGCGTCACGCTTGCCGTGCTGTTCGCGATCGGCCTTCTGACCTACAACATCCCCGTCGCGTTCGGCTCCGACCCCTTCTGGGTGATCGCCCGTCGCCGCGCGAGCAGCGTGCTGGTCATGCTCATCATCGCGGTGTGCCACGCGACCGCGACCGTCGCGTTCCAGACGATCACGACGAACCGCATCATTACGCCCGGCATCATGGGATTCGAGTCGCTCTACGTCGCGATCCAGACGGGCGTGATGTTCTTCCTCGGCTCGACCGGGCTCACTGCGTTCTCGGGCATCGGCCAGTTCCTCGCGCAAATCGCCGTCATGGTGGCCCTCGCGGCGCTCCTATACGGCTGGCTGCTCTCGGGCCGGTTCGCAAACCTCCAGATCATGCTGCTCGTGGGCATCGTGATCGGAACGGGCCTCGGCAGCGTCTCGAGCTTCATGCAGCGCATGCTGAGCCCGAGCGAGTTCGACCTGCTCACCGCTCGCCTCTTTGGCTCGGTGAACAACGCGCGCGAGGAGTATCTGCCGGTCGCGATTCCCATCGTCATCGTCGTCGCGGCGCTGCTCTACCTGCGCTCGCGCCGGCTCAACGTCATGGCGCTCGGCAAGGACATCGCCACCGGCCTGGGCCTCAACCACACCCGTGAACTCATGACGACGCTGACCCTCGTGACGCTGCTCATGGCGGTGTCGACGGCGCTGGTTGGCCCGATGACCTTCCTCGGCTTCCTCGTCGCTACGCTCGCGTACCAGTTCGCGAACACCTCGGATCACCGCTTCGTGTTCCCGCTTGCGATCACCTTCGCCTTCCTCGTGCTCACGAGCGCCTACTTCATCATGAACCACGTGTTCTATGCGCAGGGCGTCGTGTCGATTCTCATCGAGTTCGTGGGTGGCACGGTGTTCCTCTGGACCATCCTGCGCCGCCGCGTGCTCTAACTGCTCGAACTGCTCGCCCGCGTACGAAGAGGGCTGCCACGATCAGTTCGATCGTGGCAGCCCTGTTCGTACGCGCGAGCCGCTAGCCCTTGCGGGAGTGGCGCCCCTCGTAGGCCGGCGCCACCGCGTCGAGGGCGTCGCCTACGCGGTGCACGCGCAGGTCGTTCGTCGAGCCGGGAACTCCCGGAGGGGAACCGGCAATGACGATGACTTTGTCACCGCGCTGCGCCTTGCCGGTTGAGATGAGGTACTCATCGACTTGGAGGAACAGCTCATCGGTGTGCTTCTTGCGCTCGACGATGATGCCGTCGACGCCCCAGTTGAGGTTCATGCGGCGACGAATCGCCGCGCTCGGAGTGAAGCCGAGCATCGGGATCTGCGGGCGCAGCCGCGACAGGCGGCGCACCGAGTCGCCTGACTCGGTGAAGACGCAGTAGTACTTCGCGCCGAGGAACTCACCGACCTCCGTCGCGGCGAGGGTGATGACGCCGCCCTGGGTGAAGGGTTGGGTGCCGAGCGGCGGAATCATGCTCAGCCCGTGCTCCTCAGTCGACTCGATGATGCGCGCCATCGTCTCGACCGTGATGATCGGGTACTCGCCGACGCTCGTCTCGCCCGAGAGCATGAGCGCATCGGCGCCATCGAGCACCGCGTTCGCGCAGTCCGAGGCCTCGGCACGGGTCGGGCGCGGGCTCGAAATCATCGATTCGAGCATCTGCGTCGCCACGATCACCGGCTTCGCTCGCCGGCGTGCGAGCTCGATCGCACGCTTCTGCACGATCGGCACCTGTTCGAGGGGAAGCTCGACGCCGAGATCGCCTCGGGCCACCATGATGCCGTCGAAGGCATCGACAATGTCGGCGAGGTGGTCGACCGCCTGGGGCTTCTCAACCTTCGCGATAACGGGCAGGCGAACGCCCTCCTCGTCCATAATCTCGTGCACCCGAGTGATGTCCTCGGGGCCACGCACGAACGAGAGCGCGATGATGTCGGCGCCGATGCGCAGACCCCAGCGGAGGTCGTCTTCGTCTTTCTCGCTCAGCGCCGGCACGTTGACCGCAACGCCGGGCAGGTTGATGCCTTTGTTGTTCGAGACGGGGCCGCCAACCTCGACGACCGCCGTGACGGTCGTGTCGGTCACCTCGGTCGCGCGCAGCGCGACGCGTCCGTCATCGATGAGAATTGGGTCGCCGGGGCGCACGTCGCCGGTGAGCCCTTTGAAGGTGGTGCTGACGATCTGCTGGTTGCCGACAATGTCGTCAACCGTGATCTTGAAGGTGTCTCCCTTGTCGAGCTGGTACGGGCCGGCCTCGAACTTGCCAAGGCGGATCTTCGGGCCCTGCAGGTCGACGAGCACCGCCGCCGGCAGGCCGAGTTCTTCGGATGCGTCGCGCACGTAACCGTAATTGGTTGTGTGCACCTCGTGGTCGCCGTGGCTGAGGTTAAATCGCGTCACGTTGACGCCGGCCGTCAGCAGGCTTCGGATGCCCTCCGGTGAGGACACCGCGGGGCCGAGCGTCGCGACAATTTTCGCGCGTCGTGTCATGTTGACCTCTTCGTAGTTCGCGAGAACGAGTCGATTACTTCGACTCGTCGGAGCCATTCTTGTCGGTAGTGGTTACAGCTTCGTTGACGCCGGCCGTGACCGCCGCGGGAGATTTCTCGCGCGCGGGCGTCTCGGCCTCGGCTTCCGCCTCGTCGCTCCAGACATGGTCATCGGCGTAGATGGACCTCTCGTCGGTGCGGTATCGCCGCGTCTGCACGATGAAGAGCACGACGCCGATCAGTGCGAGCACGAGCGCGCCGAACACGTTCGAACGCAGGCCGAGGATGACCTCGGAGTAGTCGACGCGGATCGACTCGATCATCATGCGACCCACGCCGTACCAGATGAAGTAGATCGCGACCGTCTTGCCCCAGCGCATCCGAAACATCCGCTCGAGCACAAGGATCACACCGATGCCGACGAGATTCCAGAGCATTTCGTAGAGGAAAGTCGGGTGGAACAGCGTGCCGGCGGGCAGCCCCTCGGGGATCGCGGCGTTCGGCTGCGGAATCTCGAGGCCCCAGGGCAGGTCGGTCGGCCAGCCGAACAGCTCGTGGTTGAACCAGTTGCCGATGCGCCCGATGGCCTGCGCCGCGAGCAGCGCCGGGGCCACCGCATCCGCGAAGCTGAGGAAGCGGATGCCGCGCATGCGGCAGACGATGTATGCGCCGATCGCGCCGCCGATGAGGCCGCCGATGATCGCGTTGCCGCCCTCCCAGATGGCGAACACGCGCCACCAGTCGGCGCCCTCGTAGAAGTAGTCGGCCGGGTGCGTCGCCACGTGGTAGAGCCGCGCGCCGAGCAGGCCGAGGATCACCGCGGGCACCGCAATGTCGATGATGATCCACGGCTCGCCGCCGCGCGCGGTCAGACGCCGGTTCGTCCACCACACGGCGAAGACGATGCCGAGCACGATGACGAGGGCGTAGACGTGCAGCGTCAAGGGGCCGATCGAGAAGGCCGCCCACTCGGCGGGCGGCGATGGAATCGAGGTCAGCGCGGGCACTAGCGCTCCGTTCCCTGTGCGAGTGAGCGGGCGGTGTCGGTGAGCGAGTCGAAGCCCTCGCCGAGCGAGCGCACGAGCGCCGAGCCGACGATCGCGCCCTCGGCGTAGTCGAGCACGTCGCGAACCTGCTCGCCGGTCGAGATGCCGATGCCAACGCAGGCCCGCTCGCAGCCGGCCGCGTGGAGCCGGTCGGCGAGCACGCGCGCCGCATTGTCGACGTCGGCGCGGGCACCGGTGATGCCCATCGTTGAGACGGTGTAGACGAAGCCGCGCGACGAGGCGATGATCCTCTCGAGGCGCTCGTCGCTTGACGCCGGTGCCGCGAGGAACACGCGGTCGAGGTCGTGCGTGGTGGCCGCCGCGAGCCACTCGTCGGCCTCGTCGGGGATCAGGTCGGGCGTAATCGCGCCCGCGCCGCCCGCCGAGGCGAGGTCGGCCGCGAACGCCTCAATGCCGTGCTGCAGCATGAGGTTGATGTAGCTCATCACCAGGATGGGCGTGTCGACCTCAGCGCGCACTCGCTCGATGGCCCGGAACAGATCGCTCACCCGGAAGCCCGAGGCAAGCGCCTGCTGGCAGGCAGCCTGGATCACGGGGCCGTCCATCACCGGGTCGGAGTAGGGAACGCCGAACTCGATCACGTCGGCGCCAGCGCGCGACAGGGCGATGGCCGCGTCGACGGAGGCGTCAAGGTCGGGGAATCCTGCCGGGAGGTAGCCGATGAAGGCACCGCGGCGTTCCGCGCGGGCCGCGTCAATCGCGCGTTCGACCTGCGACGTGCTCACTTGTCGCCCCCGATCACGCGGCTCGCGTCGCTGAGCTCGAAGTAGTTCATTGCCGTCTCCATGTCTTTATCGCCGCGGCCCGAGAGCGACACGATGATCGTTGCCGACGGGCCAAGCTGCTGCCCGATCTTGATCGCGCCGGCGAGCGCGTGCGCCGACTCGATCGCCGGAATGATGCCCTCGGTGCGCGAGAGCAGGCGCATGGCCTCCATCGCCTCGGTGTCGGTCGCGCCCGAGTAGCTCACGCGGCCCGCTCTGGCGAGCCACGAGTGCGCGGGACCGACGCCCGGGTAGTCGAGGCCGGCGGAAATCGAGTGCGATTCGATCGTCTGTCCGTCCTCGTCCTGCATGAGCAGCGTCTTGGCGCCGTGCAGCACACCGGTGCGGCCGGTGCCAATCGTCGCCGCGGTGCGCGGGGTGTCCTCGCCTTCCCCCGCCGCCTCGATACCGTGCAGCGAGACGGTCTCGTCGTCGAGGAAGGCCTCGAACATGCCGATCGCGTTCGAGCCGCCGCCGACGCAGGCAACCACGGCATCCGGCAGTGCGCCGGTGAGGTCGAGGCACTGCTGACGTGCCTCGACGCTGATGACCTGCTGCGTGTCGCGCACGAGGGCCGGGAATGGGTGGGGCCCGGCCGCGGTGCCGAAAATGTAGTTCGTCGTCTCGACGTTTGCGACCCAGTCGCGGAACGCCTCGTTGATGGCGTCCTTCAGCGTCTGCGAGCCCGAGGCCACGGCAATCACCTCGGCGCCGAGCAGGCGCATGCGTGCGACGTTGAGGGCCTGGCGCTCGGTGTCGACCTTGCCCATGTAGATGGTGCAGTCGAGGCCGAATAGCGCGGCCGCGGTCGCGGTCGCGACGCCGTGCTGGCCCGCGCCGGTCTCGGCGATAATGCGCGTCTTGCCGAGGCGCTTGGTCAGCAGCGCCTGGCCGAGCACGTTGTTGATCTTGTGCGAGCCGGTGTGGTTGAGGTCCTCGCGCTTGAGCAGGATGCGCGCCCCGCCCGCCGACTTCGCGAAGGTCGGCGCCTCGGTGAGCAGCGAGGGCCGCCCAGCATAGTCACGCAGGAGGCGCTGGAACTCGCCCCAGAACTCCGGGTCATTCTTGCCGGCCGTCCACTCGCGGTCGAGCTCGTCGAGCGCGGCGATGAGGCTTTCGGGGACGAAGCGTCCACCGAACTCGCCGAAGTATGGTCCCTGCGCGTTCCGGTACTGAGTCACGTTATGCCTGTAGGTATTCCTTGATGGTGGTTTCTGGATCGTCGCCCGTCACGAGCGCTTCGCCGATGAGCACGGCGTCGGCGCCAGCGTCGCGGTAGGCGCGCACGTGTTCCGGGCGCAGCACCGCCGACTCGGCAACCTTGATGACGCCCTCGGGATAGCTCGGGGCAAGCTCGCCGAAGAGCTCGGGATGCATCTCGAACGTCTGGAGGTCGCGCGCGTTCACGCCGAGCACCTTGGCGCCCGCGTCGAGCGCGCGGTTGAACTCCTCGCGGGTGTGCGCCTCAATGAGTGCCGTCATGCCGAGGTCTTCGGCAAACGACTTGAGTCGCGTCAGGGTCGCCTGGTCGAGGCTCGCCACGATGAGCAGGATGAGGTCGGCCCCGGCCGCGCGGGCCTCGAGCAGTTGGTACTCCTCACCGATGAACTCCTTGCGGAGCACCGGGATGTCGACGGCCGCGCGCACGGCGCGGAGGTCGTCGAGCGAGCCGAGAAACTTGCGCTCCTCGGTGAGCACGCTGATGGCCGCGGCTCCCCCGCGCTCGTAGCGACGAGCGAGGTCGGCCGGATCGGGGATGCCTGCCAGGGCGCCGCGCGAGGGGCTCGCGCGCTTCACCTCGGCGATGATATTGACGGTGTCGCGCGGAGACAGCGCAGCAACCGCGTCGAGCGCGGGCGACTGGGCGAGCGCAAGACGCTCGACCTCAGCAGTTGGCACTTCGGCGCGACGGCGCGCGGCGTCCTCGAGCGACCCCGCAAGAAGGTCGTCGAGCATCATGGCTTAGTGGTGTTCCTTGGGCCCGAGGCCAGCCGCCTGCATGATGACCCAGGCAAGCGCACCGATCGGGATCAGCGCAACGCCGATCCAGAGAATGATGTCGATGTTGAGGAAGAGACCGACGGTTCCGATCAAGAACCCGAGGCAGATCAGCGTGAAGCCCGTCCAGCCCGCAACCGAGTTGCCTTCGTCTTCGACGTGGTACTTCGAGAAAACGACGTCCTCGTTCGACATCCCATGACTCCTTGTGTCGCTGCCAGATACCTGATCAGTCTACCTGGCGAGTGGGCGATTCTTCGTCGGTCGGGTCATCGCCCGCCGAGAGCGCGTCCCACTGGCTCACGCGCGTGTCGCCGACGGCCTCATCGGCCTCCTGTTCGCTGCTCGCATCCCGATCGAATCGACGGCCGCCGCTCGCCCAGCTGCGCGAGGTGATCGCCGCGAACGCGCCGGAGAGCGCCACCCCGACGCCGCCGATCGCGGCGATGAGTGGCCACGCGGTGCCGCTCACCTCTCCGGTCGCGATGACCTGACGAATCGCGTTTTCGCCGCCGATCGCGGTCGCCTCACCGACCGGGGCGAGGAGGCCGGCGGCGGGATCGCCATAGGCGAGGCTCGCGGTGACCGCGATGCCCGCGCCGAGCAGGACGAGCAGGATCGCCAGGATGAGCCGCCAACTGCGCTGCGCCATCGCCATCGCGGCGGTGCCCGCGAGTGCCGCGAGCGAGAGCGCCATGACGGGCAGCGAGGCATCGCTGCCCGAGGCCGTGATGTCGGCCGAGGTGCCCTCAACGTCGAGGACGAGGTGCGCCCACGGTTGCGTCCACGCGATCATCGCGAGCGCGGCGAACACGACCGGGCCAAGGAGGCTCAATCGTTTGCTCAGGCGGGGGCTCACGAGAAATGCACCGCGTTCGGGTCGGAGTCCCAGCAGGTGCGCGTGCCAAGGTGGCACGCGGCGCCCTCCTGGTGCACGCGCAGCAGCACGGTGTCGGCGTCGCAGTCGACCGCGAACGATTTCACGACCTGCGTGTGGCCCGAGGTATCACCCTTGCGCCAGAGTTCGTCGCGCGAGCGCGACCAGTAGACGGCCAGACGCTCGGTGAGCGTGCGTCGGATCGACTCGGCGCTCATCCACGCCATCATGAGCACCTCGCCGGTGTCCCACTGCTGCGCGATCGCCGGGACGAGGCCGTTCTCAGCGAACTGCACCTGGGCGATGATCTGTTCGATCTGCTCGGTCGTGAGGTCGGGCTGCTCAGACATCGCGCACCACCGCACCCGAGTCGCGCAGGGACCGCTTGACCTCGGGGATCGTGATCTCGCCGTAGTGGAAGACGCTTGCCGCGAGCACCGCATCGGCGCCGGCAGCGACCGCGGGCGCGAAGTCGTCGACCCTGCCCGCACCGCCCGAGGCGATGACGGGCACGGTCGCGAGCTCGCGCATCCGCTCGATCAGCTCAAGATCGAAGCCCGCCTTCGTGCCGTCGGCGTCCATCGAGTTGACGAGGAGTTCGCCGGCGCCGCGCTCGCTGGCCTCGCGCGCCCAACCGAGCGCGTCGATGCCGGTGTCGGTGCGGCCTCCGTGGGTCGTAACGACGAACCCCGACTCGGTCGAGTCGCTGCGGCGAATATCGAGCGAGAGCACGAGCACCTGCGCCCCGAACTTCGCCGCGATCTCGTCGATCAGGCTCGGCCGCGCGATCGCCGCCGAGTTCACGCCGACCTTGTCGGCGCCCGACGCGAGCAGCTGCGTGACATTCTCGACGCTGCGCACCCCGCCGCCAACGGTGAGGGGAATAAAGATGTT
Organism: Gulosibacter massiliensis; assembly: GCF_900626105.1. Lineage (NCBI taxonomy): Bacteria > Bacillati > Actinomycetota > Actinomycetes > Micrococcales > Microbacteriaceae > Gulosibacter > Gulosibacter massiliensis. The sequence goes on along the minus strand of NZ_UYZX01000001.1, from coordinate 203,236 downwards.
CTCGGCCGTGCGGGTGACGAGGTCAAACGTGGTAGCCCGGTTCTCGTTCGTCGCGGTGACGTCGAGGAAGGTAATCTCGTCGGCGCCCTGTTGCGCGTACGCGATCGCGAGTTCGACGGGGTCGCCGGCGTCGCGGAGGTTGAGGAAATTGACGCCCTTGACGACGCGGCCGTCGGCCACATCGAGGCACGGGATGACCCGAACCGCGAGCGAGTCGGTGGTGGAGCTCGTCATGGTTACATCCGTGCGGCCTGGAGCGCGGTCACGAGGATCGCGCGGGCGCCGACGTCGGAGAGCTGGTCCATCACCTGGTTGAGCTCGCGGTTCGGCACGAGCGAGCGCACGGCAAACCACGTCTCGTCGTGCAGCGGCGAGACGGTCGGCGACTGGAAGCCCGGCGTGATCGCCATGGCGGCCTGTAGCTTCTCGGCGGGGATGTCGTAGTCCATGATCGAGTAGCGTCGCGCGACGAGCACACCTTCGAGGCGCTTGATCAGCGTGCGCGTGTGCTCGACCTTGGCTGGCGTCGAGATGAGCACTGCGGTCGACTCAAGAATGACGGGGCCGAAGATCTCGAGCCCGGCCTGGCGCAGCGTCGTGCCGGTCGAGACGACGTCGGCGACCGCGTCGGCGACGCCGAGCTGAATCGACGATTCGACGGCGCCGTCGAGCTTCACGAGTTCGGCGTCAACTCCGTGCTTAGCGAAGTAGGCGCCGAGCAGGCCGACGAAGCTGGTGGCGACCCGTTTGCCGTTGAGGTCGGCGAGCTCCGAGAACTCGCCGGGCTTCGCGGCAAAGCGGAAGGTCGAGCCACCAAAGTCAAGCGCGCGAATTTCGCTCGCCTTCGATTCGGAGTCGAGCAGCAGGTCGCGGCCGGTGATGCCGGCGTCGAGCACGCCCTCGCCGACATAGGTCGCGATGTCGCGCGGGCGAATATAGAAGAACTCGACCTCGTTGACGGGGTCGAACGCGACAAGTTCGCGGTCGCCGCGGCGGCCACGGTAGCCCGCCTCGATGAGCATCTCGTTGGCGGTCGCCGCGAGCATGCCCTTGTTGGGCACAGCAATGCGAAGCATGTGTGGGGGTCTCCTAGAGGTGCTGGTAAATGTCTTCGAGCGAGTAACCCTTGGCGAGCATCATCACCTGCAGGTGGTAGATGAGCTGGGACATCTCTGCCTGGCACTCGGCGTCGGATTCGTATTCGGCTGCCATCCACGTCTCGGCAGCCTCTTCGACGAGCTTCTTGCCGATGAAATGGACCCCGCGATCCAGCTCCGCGACCGTACCCGAACCCTCGGGGCGCGTGGCGGCTTTTTCGCTCAATTCGGCAAACAGATCTTCAAAGCTCTTCACGGCTCCACCCTAGTGGGTTGCGGTGTCAGCAGCGTGCACGTGCGCGCTCGCGAGCTCGCGCAGGCGGGCGATTTCGTCCGCCGGCTCGCCTCGGAATACTGCCGAGCCCGCCACGAACGTGTCTGCTCCGGCCGCGGCGGCAATCTCGATGGTGTCGGCCGAGATGCCGCCGTCGACCTGCAACCAGAGTTCGGCGTCGTGCGCGCGGGCCCACTCGCGCGCCTGCCGAAGCTTCGGCATCGTCTCGGCCATGAACGACTGCCCGCCGAAGCCCGGCTCCACCGTCATGATCAGCAGCTGGTCGAAGTGCTCGAGCAGCTCCTCGATCTGAGCGAGCGGTGTGCCGGGTCGCAGCGCCACCCCCACCCGTGCGCCGCGATCGCGGATCGCGCGGGCAAGGGTCACGGGCGCGGTCGCGGCCTCGAGGTGGAATGTCACCGAGAAGACGCCGAGCTCGGCAAACTGCGGCGCCCAGCGGTCTGGATCTTCGATCATGAGATGGAGGTCGAGCGGAATCGGCGAGATCTGCTGCAGGCGCTCCACCATCGGTTGGCCGAACGTGAGGTTCGGCACGAAATGGTTGTCCATGATGTCGACGTGGGCCGCATCGGCAGTGCGGATGCGGTCGAGCTCGCCAGCGAAGTTCGCGAAGTCGGCGGCGAGGATCGACGGGTTAATGCGGACGTCAGCCACGAGGGGGCTCCTCTTCGTTCGGGGTGCGCAGCAGCGCGAGGAACATCGCGTCGGTGCCGTGGCGATGTGGCCACAGTTGCACCGCGGTGCCGGTGCCAACGCGGATCTCGGCAAGGTCGAGATCGGGCGCGAGCTCACCGCAAATCGCTCGAGTGTCGAGGGGAGATGCGGCGCCAGCGGCGACGGCGCGTTCGACCACCTCCGTCGTCTCTGCCGGATGCGGTGAGCAGGTCACGTACGCGACGAGCCCTCCCGGCGCGGTCGCCCGCAGCGCCGCGTCGAGCAGTTCGCGCTGCAGCACCACGAGTTCGCGAACATCCTGCTCGGACTTGCGCCAGCGCGCCTCGGGCCGACGCCGCAGAGCGCCGAGGCCCGTGCACGGTGCGTCGACGAGGATGCGGTCGAAGCGGCCGGCTCGCTCGGCAAATTCACGACCGTCGAGTTCGGTCACCTCGAATTCCCCGAGCGGCTCGAGCGCCTGTCGCACGAGACCGGCGCGCGAGGGTGTCACCTCGTTCGCCGTGAACTCGGCGCCGGCGACGAGGGTCTCCGCCGCGACGAGCGCCGACTTACCGCCGGGCCCGGCGCAAAGATCGAGGAGTCGCTCCCCCGGCCGCAGCGCTTCGGCTCGGGTCAGCGCGAGCGCGACGAGCTGCGAGCCGGCGTCCTGCACTCGCGCCCGGTGCGCTTGCACGGCCTCGAGCTTGGCGGGGTCACCCGACTCGAGTTCGAGCGCGGTCGGTGCCGCGGGCTGCGCTCGGAGTCGTGCGGACTCGCTCGCGAGCTCATCCCTGCCGGCTCGACCGGGAAGGGCAGCCAGTTGCACGTGCGGCGCCACGTTGTCGGCCTCGAGCAGCGCGACGAGTTCCCCAGCGCGGTCCTCCCGTTTGAGCGCCGCCGCAAACGCGTCGACGATCCAACGCGGGTGCGCGTGCGTGATCGCGAGCCGCTCCCGCGCATCCGAAACCTTCGTCTCGATTTGCGCGAGCCATTCGCCGCGGTCTCGGCGCGCGATGCCCCGCAAAATCGCGTTGACGAAGCCCGCGGGCCCACGGCCCGCCCGCCGTCGCACGATGTTCACGGTCTCATTGACGGCGGCGTGGGCCGCGACGCGGGTGTCAAGCAACTGGTGTGCGCCGAGCCGGAGCGAGGCAAGCGCGACGGCGTCAATCTTGCGTAGCGGCCGGCCCGAGACCTCGGCGATGATCCAGTCGTAGAAGCCGAGCGCGCGCAGCGTGCCGTGCGTCAGCTGGGTCGCAAACGCGGCATCGGTGCCGTGGAGATCGGCCGATTCGAGCCGCTTCGGCAGCAGCAGGTTGGCGTAGGCATCGTCCTCGATCACCGCGATGAGCACGTCAAGCGCGACCTCGCGCGGGGTCCGCGAGCGGCTCATCCGAGGCGCACCGCGGCGCCGCGCTGGCCCCGCCACCAATCGGCGGCCGACATCGGCTTCTTGCCGGCGGGCTGCACCTCGAGCAGTTCGTAGCTGCCCTCGCCGGTCGCCACCAAGATGCGGCCCTCGCGCTCGCTCACGTCGCCGGGCGAGCCGGCCGCGTGCGTGGTCTCGGCCACGGCGCCGCGCAGCAGTTTGAACCGCTGACCGTCGCGCTCGCTGGCGGCGCCCGGCTCGGGCGTCACGCCCCGCACGAGCGCGTCGATTTCGGCCGCGCTGCCGTGCCAGTCGACAAGCCCGTCGCGCACCGTGAGCTTGGCCGCGGTGGTCGCGTGCCCGGTCTGGGGCGTCGCCTCGGCGGTCCCTGCCTCGATCTCGGCGACCGTCGTCACGACGTCGGGCGCGCCGAGCTCGGCGAGCCGCTCGAGGAGCTCGCCGGCGGTTTCGTGCGTGCCGATATCAACCGATCGGTTCACGAAGGTCGGCCCCGTGTCGAGGCCCGCCTCGAGCTGGAACACCGCGATACCGCTCGCCGCGTCGCCGGCCATGATCGCCCGCTGCACGGGCGCGGCACCGCGCCAGCGAGGCAGCTGCGAAAAGTGCAGATTGATCCACCCGTGGCGGGGCGTGTCGAGCAGCGGGCTGCGCAGAATGCCGCCGTAGGCCACGACCACACCGAGGTCGAAGCCACGGTCCAGCAGCTCGGCGGTGGCCTCGTCGGTCACCCGGTTCGCGCGTACCACGTGCAGCCCGAGTTCCTCGGCCCGCGCGGCGACCGGCGACGGCGTGAGCACGCGCTTGCGGCCGACGGGCGCATCCTCGCGCGTCAGCACCGCGACGACGTCGTGCCCGGCGGCGACGAGCGCCTCGAGCGTCGGCACCGCGGCCTGCGGTGTTCCGGCAAATGCGATTCGCATGGATCCTCCTGAAACGATGCTACTGACTAGAACACGTCGGGTGCGTCGAGCTGAACGCGCAGCGTCGATGACGGCGTTCCCCGCCCGCCCGCGCGACGTCGACTCGCCGATGCCTGGGCAATGAGCTCGGACTTCAACGCGGCCGCGACCGTGACACCGTCGCGATAGCTGAAGCGAATCACGGCCCGCGCCCGGTCGTGCTGTTCGGGGTCTGGCACCGGACCGAGCACCTGCACTTCGACCGCGTCGAGGTCGGTGAGTCGCCGCACCGCGGTGTCGACCTCGAGTTCGTTACCGGTGATCACCCCGACCCGCACAGCGGGCGGGAAGTGGAGTTCGCGCCGCTCGGCCAGCTCGGCACTCGCCCACTTGGTCTGCTGCCAATCGCGCAGGGCGATGAGCGGAGGCGACGGCTGCCCCGCGAGAATCACGGCGCCGTCGTCGGCGACGAGGGCCGCCGCGTTCGACCAGGCGCGCATCGCCGCCTCCGTAGCGCCGAGCGACTCGCGCGCGAGGGCGCCCTCGACGTCAAGCAGCAGCACCGCCCGATAGCCACCCTCGGGCACCGGCTCGGCGCCGCGGGTGGCCACGACGAGCTGCGGCGTCGCGTCGACGGCGACGAGGCGCTCCTCGCCATCGGCCAGCACGATGCGCGCGCCAGGAAACGCACGGCCGAGCTCCTCGGCCGTGCGCTGGTGGCCGATGCCGCCGGAGCGCAGCTTCGCCTCGCCGCACTCGCGGCACGTCCAATCGGCATGTGGCCGACCGCAGACGGCGCACGAGGGCACGCCGCCAGGGCCGTGCTGCTGTAGCCGACCGCCGCAGAATGAGCACGAGGCCGGCGTGCGGCAGCTCGCGCACGCGAGATACGGGCGATATCCGGCCCGCCCGACTTGCACGAGCACCGGGCCACGGTCGAGTCCCTCGCGCGCGGCGCGCCAGGCCGACGAGGGGATGCGCGCCTCGCGCTGCGCCGACTCGTCACCGAGCGTCGCGGCAGCCGGGATGACCTTCGGCCGCTGGGGCCGCAGCGGCCGGACTTCGTGCAGCCAGCCGGTCGAGAGCAGCCGCGCCGCCTCGAGCGAGGGCGCATGGCCCGCAAGAATCACGGCGCAGTTCTGCTGTTGCGCACGCATGAGCGCCACCTCGCGCGCGTGTGCGTACGGCGCGTGCGGCTCGCGGAACGATTCATCATCGTCGTCCCACATGAGGATGCCGCCGAGCCGATGCGCGGGCGCGTAGACCGCCGCCCGGGTGCCAACCACGAGCTGGGGTACCGGCTCAAGCGCCCGCAGAAATTGTTCGTAGCGCGGCATCGGCTTGAGTCGTGAGTCGAAGCGGCGCACCGACGCCGTCGGCAGCACCTCCTCGGCCGCAGCGATCGCGAGATCGAGGTCGCGGTAGTCCGGCACGAGCACGATGGCCGAACGGCTCATCGCGACAAGTTCGGCGGCCATCTCGACGAGCGTGCGCAGCGCGCGCGGAGTAGCGCCAGCGACCCCGACGGGGACGCGCAGCGACCACCGCACCGGCGTGTCGCCGCGCAGCGCGTCAAGGAGTTCGGGGCCGTAGCTGGCTTCGAGCGAGGTGTGCGAGCTAAGCACCGGTGCGGCTGCGGCGGCGCGGCCGGCTCGCTCCCCCGTTTCGTCGTCGAGCCAGCGACCCTCGAGCCGCGCCGAGCGGGCCGGGATCGCGAGGCGCAGCACGTCGGACATCGTGCCGGCCTGGCGATCGGCCACGGCCCGCGCAAGGCGGGCGAGCTCGGGCGGCAGCACCCGCGCCCCCGATACGAGCTGCTCGACCTTCGCGAGTCGTCCCGTGTACTCGGGGTCGTCGGTCAACTCGACGACGTAGCCGCCCACGACGCGACCGCCACTGCGCAGCGGCACCTTGACGCGCATCCCCTCGCGGAGTTGACCACGCAACTCGACCGGAATCTCATACTCAAAGACCCGGTCGAGCTGTGGCAGCGGCGACTCGAGTACGACTCGAGCGACGGCGTGGGTCATTCGAGGCCGGCGGCCTCGCGCAGCGCCTCGGCTCGGTCGGTGTGCTCCCACGTAAACTCGGGCAAATCGCGACCGAAGTGACCGTAAGCGGCCGTCTTCGAGTAGATCGGGCGGTGCAGCTCGAGGTCACGGATGATCGCGGCGGGGCGGAGGTCGAACACCTGGCGCACGGCCGCGAGGATCGTCTCGTTCGAGACCTTTTCGGTGCCGAAGGTCTCGCAGTACAGGCCCACCGGCTCGGCCGTGCCGATGGCGTAGGCGACCTGGAGCTCGGCGCGGTCGGCGAGGCCCGCCGCGACGATGTTCTTCGCGACCCAGCGCATGGCGTACGCGGCAGAGCGGTCGACCTTCGATGGGTCCTTGCCACTGAACGCGCCACCACCGTGGCGGGCCATGCCGCCGTAGGTGTCGACGATGATCTTGCGACCTGTGAGGCCCGCGTCGGCCGCGGGGCCACCGAGCACGAAGTTGCCGGCCGGGTTAATGAGGATGCGCAGGCCCGACGTATCGAGTTCGCTCACTCGGGCGAGTACGGGCGTGACGACCTCGCGCACGACGTCGTTCTTGAGCTGCTCGAGGGTGACGTCGGCGTCGTGCTGGGTCGAAATGACGATCGTCTCGACGCTGCGGGGCTGGTGTTCGTCGTCATAGCCGATGGTCACCTGCGTCTTGCCGTCGGGACGAAGGTGGCCGAGCACGCCGTTCTTGCGCACCTCGGTGAGGCGCTCGGCGAGGCGGTGCGCAAGCCAAATCGGCAGCGGGAGCATGTCGGGCGTCTCGTTGCTGGCGTAGCCGAACATGATGCCCTGGTCGCCTGCGCCGAGCTTCGAGATCTCGTCGTCGCTTGACCCCTCGCGATGCTCGAGCGACTGCTCGACGCCGCTCGAGATCTCGAGCGACTGCTCGCCGATCGACACCGAGACGCCGCAGAGGTTGCCGTCGAAGCCGTAGTCGCTCGAGGTGAAGCCGATTTCGGTGATGGTCTTGCGCACGATGCCCGCGATGTCCGCGTAGCCCGAGGTGCGCACCTCGCCCGCTACGTGCACCTGGCCGGTTGTCACCAGGGTCTCGACGGCGACGCGCGCCGAGGGGTCTTGGGCGAGGAGGTTGTCGAGGATGCGATCGGAGATCTGGTCGCAGATCTTGTCGGGGTGCCCCTCGGTGACCGATTCGGAGGTGAAGAGTCGGAGATTTGACATGATTGGCTCACTTTCCCTAGGAGTGCGCGGCGCCGGGCGCCGCGTGGGAGGACTTGTGTGAAGTGCGAACGCTAGTTCGCGGTGTCGTCGCCGCGTTCGGCCACGACGACGTCAAGGATAGTGTTGGCCACCGACAGCTTGTCGCCGACGTCCTCAGCGAGCACGTCGCCGGCGAGGTTGAGCACCTGAATCTCGGTCTCCTCGCGGCCGAAGGTGTGATCCCAGCCGACTCGGTTGAGCACGAGCAGATCGCTGCCCTTGCGCTTCACCTTGGCGCGCGCGAGTTCGAGCCGGGCCGCGTCGTCGGCCTCGGTCTCGGCCGCGAAGCCAACGATGAGCTGACCTTCGGGTCGCACCTCGACGAGGTTGCGCAGAATGTCGGGGTTCTTCGTGAAGGTGAGCGTCAGGGTGTCGCCCGTCGACTCCTTCTTGATCTTGTCATTCGAGACGCGATCGGGCCGGAAGTCGGCGACTGCCGCGGCCATGATGATGACGTCCTGTTTCGGCGCGAGCTCGGTCGCGGCCGCGGCGAGCTGCTCGGCGCTCGAGACACGCACGAGCTGTACGTCGTCGGGGGTGGCGACCTCGACGTTCGCGGCGATGAGAGTCACCTCGGCACCCCTCGCCGCCGCCCGGGCGGCGAGGGCGACGCCCTGCTTGCCCGAGGAACGGTTGCCCAGATACCGCACTGGGTCGATCGCCTCGCGGGTGCCGCCGGCGGTCACGAGCATCCGGATGCCCGCCAGGTCGCGACCCTGCGCGGCCGCGGCCCGCTCGCGCTCGGCGGTGCGAGCGGCGGCGAGGATCGCCGCGACGATGTCGTCGGGATCGACGAGCCGGCCAGGGCCCTCGTCGGTGCCGGTGAGGCGCCCGGACTCGGGGCCAACGATGGTGACCCCGCGCTCGTCGAGCCGGTGGACGTTCGCCTGGGTCGCGGGGTGCTGCCACATCTCGGTGTGCATCGCGGGCGCTACCACGACCGGGGCACCGGTCGCGAGAATCGTGTTGGTGAGCAGGTCGTCGGCGAGCCCGGCGGCCATCCGCGCAAGCGTGTTCGCCGTCGCGGGCACGACCGCGACGACGTCGGCATGCTGGCCGACCGCGACATGCTGCACCGCATGGACGTTTTCGAACACGTCGCGGCGCAGCGGGTTGCGGCTAATCGCCTCGAACGTCGGCGCACCGACGAACTCGAGGGCCGACGGAGTGGCGATCACCTCGACGTGGTGGCCGAGCAGCACGAGCTGCCGAATGACCGAGACAGCCTTGTAGGCGGCAATACCACCCGAAACACCAACGACGATGCGCCAGCTGGCGGCCGCGTGCTCGTTCGCTGTCGTCATCGTCGCGGTGCGCCTGAGGCTATTCGGACTCGGCGGGGGTGACGTCGTCGTCACCGAAATCGATGATGTCGTCGTCACCGGGCAGAACAATCTCGGGCGCTGCCTGGGGCTCGCGCATGACGAGCTTGTTCTGGTTGATCTCGCGCAGGGCGATCGACAGGGGCTTGTCGTCCACGGCCGAGTCGACGAGCGGGCCGACGTTGTCGTAGATCGCACCGTCCTGCAGGTCGGTGTAGTAGTCGTTGATCTGACGAGCGCGCTTCGAGGCGAAGATCACGAGCTGGTACTTGTTGTCGACGCGCTCGAGCAGGTCGTCGAGCGGCGGGTCGATGATGCCCTTGGGCTTGTCAATCATGGTGCTTCCTTGTATTCAGTCGGCTTCGTGCGTCAGCTTGCGTCGTCTCGGGGAACGTCGAATCCCATGAGGCGGACGACTTCGCCGGCGGCCCTCGGAACGGTTTCGTTGACGACTCGGGCGTCAAACTCGTGCTGCGCGGCCAGTTCCACCTTCGCGGTCTCGAGCCGGCGCTGCTGCTCCTCGGGCGTTTCCGTGCCGCGTCCGATGAGTCGGCGAACCAACTCATCCCATGACGGGGGCAACAAAAACACCAGTCTAGCCTCTGGCATCGCAGCTTTCACCTGTCGCGCGCCCTGAAGGTCAATTTCCAGCAAGACCGGATGCGCGGCCGCGAGCTCGCGGCGGATCGGCGCGGCCGGCGTGCCGTAGCGATACGAGTTGTGCACGGTCGCGTATTCGAGCATCTCGCCCGACTCGACCATGCGGTCAAACTCGGCGTCGTCCACGAAGTAGTAGTCCCGCCCCTCGACCTCACCGGGACGAGGGCTGCGGGTCGTCGCCGAGACCGAGATGTGCACGTCGGGGTAGTGCTCGCGAATGTATCGCGACACCGTGCCTTTGCCCACCGCCGTCGGCCCGGCGAGCACGACGACCCGGGGCGTCGCACCGCTCGCGTGTTCCCATTCCCCGAGCCAGGCGCGCAGCCGCTCGCGCTGATTGCGACCGAGACCGCCGAGGCGCTTGACGGGTGCGATCTGCAGCTCAGCGAGGATGCGTTCGGTCTTCGTGACGCCGATGTGCGGAATCGACCGCAGGAACTGCGTGATGCGCAGCGTCGAGGCCGGATGCTCCCGATCGCCCGCGGCGTCGAGCACGTCGATGGGTCGAGCGGCGCCCGACGAGATGCGGTTCTTCACCTCGGCCCGGGCGCGCCGGGCGGCGACCGCCGCTTTTGAGGCGGCGGAGCGGTCAACGGGAGGCGGGGTCAAAGTCATACGGCGAAGGCGTTCTTCAGGGTGTCGAGTTTCGAGGTGATCGCGTCGTCCAGGCCGGCGAGGCCGCCGTCGAGCATCGAGCGCGATGAAGTAACTATGACATTCTTGGCCGATTTCCCGAAAATCTTCGTGACGTCCTCGAACGCCGCACCCTGCGCGCCGAAGCCCGGCGCGAGGATCGGGGTGTCGGGTTCGGTCGCCAGGTCGTCGACATCGATATCGAGCAGCTGCATGTCGACGGTGGCGCCAAGGACGACACCGACCGAGCCCTTCGCGCGCCCCACCGAGTGCTCGCGGTTCCAGAGCGCCGCGCGCGCGGCGATGCCGCCGGCGACCGAGCGGCCCTCCTGCGAGCCGCGTACGCGGCGAGCGGTCTGCACCGACGCCGACTCGGGGTTCGACGTGGCGGCGAGCACGAACACACCTTTGCCGTACTGCTCGGTCATCTCGAGCGGCTTCCGGAAAGTGTCGAAGCCCTGGTACGGGTTGATCGTCATGGCGTCGGCCTCGAGGGGCATGCCAGGGGTCAGCCACGCCTCCGAGTAAGCCTCGAGGGTCGTACCCACATCGCCGCGCTTCACATCGGCGATCACGATCAGCCCGGCCTGGCGTGCCGCCTCGAAGACATCCTCGAGCACGCGGTACCCGCTCGCGCCGAAGCGCTCGTAGAACGCTACCTGCGGTTTGACGATGCCGACCCGGCCCGCGAGCTTCTCGATGATGCGCAGGCCAAACTCGTGCGCGCCGACCGCGCTCACGGGCAGGTCCCACTTCTGCAGCAGGTGCGTGTGCGGGTCGATGCCGACGCAGAGCCGACCGTAGCGGTCCATCGTGTCGGCGAGGCGCTCACCGAACGAAGGGCCGGTCGATGCCGGTACGGCCGGCTGGGTGGTGTCGCTCATGAGATTGCCTTCCTACGTGCGTTGTAGTCCTGCAGCGGGGTCACGTCGTAGCCATCACGCAGCGCCTGGAAGCTCGCGACCGCGGCTTGCAGCTCCGACATCGTGGTGAAGATGGGGAGGTCGGCCGAGACTGCGGCGGTCCGGATCTCGTAGCCGTCGCCCCGGGAGGCTCCCCCCGAGGGCGTGTTGATGACCATATCGATCTCGCCAGCGTGAATCATGTCAACGATGTTCGGGCGCTCCGTCGGCATCGTCGAGTGCTCGTCGGCGGTGAATTTGCCGACGAGTTCGGCATGGACGCCGTGGCGCGCCAACACCCGGGCGGTGCCCTCGGTGGCGTAGAGCTCGTAGCCGAGATCGACAAGCCGCATGATCGGCGCGACGATGGACCGCTTGTCGCGGTCGTTCACCGACACAAACAGCTTGCCCGACTCGGGAAGTCCGCCATAGGCCGCGATCTGGCTCTTCGCAAAGGCGCGGGGGAAGTCGTTGTCGATGCCCATGACCTCGCCCGTCGAGCGCATCTCGGGCGAGAGCAGCGCGTCGACGATGCTGCCGTCACGGGTGCGGAAGCGCTTGAACGGCAGCACGGCCTCCTTGACCGCGACCGGCGCATCCATCGGCTGGATGGTGCCATCGCCCTCGGCCGCGAGCATGCCCTCGGTGCGCAGCTGCGAGATCGAGTCGCCGACCATGACCCGGCTTGCCGCCTTCGCGAGCTGCACACCGAGCGCCTTCGACACGAACGGCACGGTGCGCGATGCACGCGGGTTCGCCTCGATGACGTACAGTCGGCCGGCGCTAATCGCGAACTGCACGTTGAGCAGGCCCTTGACGCCGATGCCCTCGGCGATCTTCAGCGTGGCGTCGCGGACCTCCTCGAGCACGCGGTTCGAGAGCGTGATCGCGGGAAGCGTGCAGGCCGAGTCGCCCGAGTGGATACCGGCCTCTTCGATGTGCTCCATGATGCCGCCGATGTAGAGCTCGGTGCCGTCGTAGATCGCGTCGACGTCGATCTCGGTGGCGTCGTCGAGGAAGCGGTCGACGAGCAGCGGGTGCGACTTCGAGATGATGACCTGGTTCGCGGTGCGCACGAAGTAGTCGTTGAGCTGCGCCGAGTCGTAGATGATCTCCATGCCGCGACCGCCGAGTACGAAGCTCGGGCGAAGCAACACGGGGTAGCCGATCGACTCGGCGACCTCGTGGGCGGTGGCGGCGTCGACGGCGGTGCCGTTCGCGGGCGCCGCGAGCCCCGCGTTGTCGAGGATCTCAGAAAATAGCCCGCGCTCCTCCGCGAGGTCGATCGCGGCGGGGTCGGTGCCAAGGATCGGCACGCCCGCGGCCTCAAGGCCCTTCGCGAGGCCAAGGGCCGTCTGGCCGCCGAGCTGCACTATCACGCCGAGCAGCTCGCCGCTCGCCCGCTCTGCGTCGACGATCTCAAGCACGTCCTCGAGCGTTAGCGGCTCGAAGTACAGGCGGTCGGAGGTGTCGTAGTCGGTCGAGACCGTTTCGGGGTTGCAGTTCACCATGATGGTCTCGTACCCGGCATCCGAGAGCGCGAAGCTCGCGTGCACGCACGAGTAGTCGAACTCGATGCCTTGCCCGATGCGGTTCGGCCCCGAGCCCAAGATAATGATCTTCTTGCGGTCGCTCGAGGTCACCTCGGTCTCGCTGTCGTAGCTCGAGTAGTGGTACGGCGTGAAGGCCGGGAACTCACCCGCGCAAGTGTCGACCGTCTTGTAGACAGGCACGACGCCGGCGTTGCGGCGGATGGCGCGCACCTCACCCTCGCCGAGCCCGCGAAGCTGCGCAAGCTGGGCATCCGAAAAGCCGTGACGCTTCGCGAGCCGCAGTGTCGGCGCATCCAGGCCCTCGGCCTGCCGCACGTGGTCGGCGACCTCGTTGATGAGCGCGATCTGGTCGATGAACCAGGGGTCGATCTTCGTCGCCTCGAAGACCTGCTCAGGCGTCGCGCCCTTCGCGAGGGCGATCTGCACGTCGACGATGCGGCCGTCAGTCGGAATCGCGATGCTCTCGAGCAGCTCGTCGATGCTGCGCGGATCGTCGCCCCAGGTGAACGACGAGTCGCGCTTCTCGAGCGAGCGCAGCGCCTTTTGCAGCGCCGTCGTGAAGTTGCGGCCGATCGCCATGGCCTCGCCGACTGACTTCATGGTCGTCGTGAGCAGCGGGTCGGCGGCCGGGAACTTCTCGAAGTTAAAGCGCGGCACCTTGACGACGACGTAGTCGAGCGTGGGCTCGAAGCTCGCCGGCGTGACGCGGGTGATGTCGTTCGGAATCTCGTCGAGGCGGTAGCCGATCGCGAGCTTCGCGGCGATCTTCGCGATCGGGAATCCGGTCGCCTTCGAGGCGAGCGCCGACGAGCGCGAGACGCGCGGGTTCATCTCGATGACGATGATGCGACCGGTGGCCGGGTCGATGGCGAACTGGATGTTGCAGCCACCGGTGTCGACGCCGACGCGGCGGATGATGTCGATGCCGATATCGCGGAGGTTCTGGAACTCGACGTCGGTGAGCGTCAGCGCGGGCGCGACGGTGATCGAGTCGCCCGTGTGCACACCCACCGGGTCGAAGTTCTCGATCGAGCAAATGACGACGGTGTTGTCGAAGTTGTCGCGCATGAGCTCAAGCTCATACTCCTTCCACCCGAGGATCGACTCCTCGAGCAGCACCTCGGTGGTCGGCGATGCGAGCAGGCCCTCGCCGACGATGCGCACGAGCTCCTCCTCGGTGTGGGCGAAGCCCGAGCCGAGGCCACCCATCGTGAACGAGGGGCGCACCACGAGCGGGTAGCCGAGGTCGGCCGCGGCCACCTTCGCCTCGTCGATGGTGTGCGCGATGTGCGAACGCGCGACGTCGGCGCCCGCCTCGACGACAAGCTCCTTGAACACCTGGCGGTCTTCACCGCGACGGATCGCGTCGACCTTCGCACCGATGAGCTCGACGCCGTGCTTCGCGAGGATGCCGAGCTCGTCGAGCTCCATGGCCGCGTTCAGGGCCGTCTGGCCGCCGAGCGTCGGAAGGATCGCGTCGGGGCGCTCCTTGATGATGATCTTCTCGATCGCCTCGGGGGTGATCGGCTCGATGTACGTCGCGTCGGCGAAGTCCGGGTCGGTCATGATCGTCGCCGGGTTCGAGTTCACGAGGATGACGCGGATGCCGTCCTCGCGCAGCACGCGGCACGCCTGGGTGCCGGAGTAGTCGAACTCCGCCGCGATGCCGATGACGATCGGGCCGGAACCGATGACAAGGACGCTATTAATGTCGGTGCGCTTTGGCATGTATTCGTCGGCTCCTAGTTGTTCGTCGCGGGGGTCGTGTTGCCGAGCACGAGGTCTCGGAAGCGGAGGAAGAGGGCGGCCGCGTCGTGCGGACCGCTCGCGGCCTCGGGGTGGAACTGCACCGAGAAGGCGGGGATGTCGAGGCAGCGCAGGCCCTCGACCACCTGGTCGTTGAGGCCAATGTGGCTCACCTCGACGCGGCCGAAGCCGGCGGGCGATTCGACGGGCTCACCAATCGGGATGTCGACCGCGAAGCCGTGGTTCTGCGCCGTGATCTCGACGCGGCCGGTCTCGGTGTCGAGCACGGGCTGGTTGATGCCGCGGTGGCCGAACGGCAGCTTGTAGGTGCCGAAGCCGAGCGCGCGCCCGAGCAGCTGGTTGCCGAAGCAGATACCCATGAAGGGCAGGCCATCCCGCAGCAGCTCGGCGAGCAGCTCAACCTGCTGCTGATTCGCCTCGGGGTCGCCGGGGCCGTTCGAGTAGAAGAGCGCGTCGACGCCGAGCGCGCGCACGTCGTCGGCCGTCACGTTCGCCGGCAGCACGTGCACGTCGAACCCGGCCGTGTTGAGGTTGCGGATCGTGGCGAGCTTGATGCCGAGGTCGAGCAGCGCGACCTTGCCGAGCGCGTCGCCGTCGTTCGTGTGCTCGCTCAGGTACGCGGCCTCGGTCGTCACCTTGTCGGAGAGGTACTGGCCGGCCATCGACGGCTGGGCGCGCACCTGCTCGAGTTGGGCCTCCGGCGAGTCGTTGTAGGCGTCGCCCGAGAAGATGCCCGAGCGCATCGCGCCCTCGCTGCGGATGCGACGCGTCAGGGCGCGAGTGTCGACCTCGGAGATGCCGACGATGCCCTGCTCGTCGAGCGCGTCCTCGAGGTCGCCCGTCGCGCGCCAGTTCGAGACGACGCGGCTCGGGTCGCGCACGACGTAGCCCTCGACCCAGTAGCGGTCGGATTCCATGTCGGTGGGGTTCACGCCGGTGTTGCCGATGTGCGGCGCCGTCTGCACGACGATCTGCCCCGCGTAGCTCGGGTCGGTCAGGGTCTCCTGGTAGCCGGTCATGCCGGTCGTAAACACGAGCTCTCCGAGTCGTGCGCCCCGTGCACCGTAGGCCAGGCCCTCGTAACGGGCGCCGTCTTCAAGAACGAGTACGGCAGGTTCGGTGGTGATCATGCGGTCTCCTGGGTGGTGGGTGCGGGTTCAATGAGGTCGCCGATGCGGGCGATGAGCTTTTCGCGGTGCTCGGGGTTGACGACGCGCAGGTACGTCTCGACCGAGTGGTCCGGGTCGAGCAGCCAGCGCACGACGATCAGGCCATCGCGCTCGACGGCGCGGTCGATCGTCGCCTGCGCGACCGCAACGGTCTCAAGCTTGTTGACGGGGATGAAGAAGGCGTCCTCGCCGGCGATACCGACCGCGAGGCCGTCGGAGTGCACCTCGACGGTGGCGCGGCCGCGGTAGGCAAGCGGGCGCACCGCGATGCGGTCGAGTGCGTTGCCCGTCGTCGAGGTCGCGACGTAGTGGGCGTCGTCAACCGCGAAGCGCGGCTCGCCGAGGCCCTCGGGTAGGGCATCCGGAGTGCCGAGGGCGGTCTGCGTTCGCTGTCGTCGTCGCCAGCCGAGGGCCATGGCACCAACGATGATGGCGCAGACCGCAAGGATGCACGAAGTGGCGATGATCGGACCGGGCATTAGGACTCCTCCCCCGGAATAACGACGTTGCCTTCGCGCAGCGTGGGGACGCCGCGGAAGATCGTGGTGGTGACCGCGCCCGGCAAGTGCATGCCAAGGAACGGCGAGTTGGTGGACTTGCCCGCGAGGTCAGCCTCGGTGAATTCTCCCCCGGCCGACGGATCGAAGGCGGTGAGGTTCGCGGGCTCGCCGACGGCGATGGGGCGGCCGGCGTCGTCGGCGCGGCCGATGCGAGCCGGTGCCTCGCTCATGATGCGCGCGACGTCCTGCCACGTGATGGTGCCGGGCTCGACCATGGTCGCGTACACGACACGCAGGGCCGACTCGAGGCCGACCATGCCCATCGCGGCGAAGTCCCACTCGCGCTCCTTGGCATCTCGCGGATGCGGGGCGTGGTCGGTCGCGACGGCGTCGATCGTGCCGTCAGCGAGGGCGGCGCGCAGCGCCACCACATCGGCGTCGGTGCGCAGCGGCGGGTTCACCTTGAAGCGGGCGTCGAAGCCGCGCACGCGCTCCTCGGTCAGGATGAGGTGGTGCGGGGTCACCTCGGCGGTGATGTCGATGCCGCGGGCCTTCGCCCAGCGCACTACCTCGATCGCGGCCTCGGTCGAGACGTGGCAGACGTGCACGCGGGAGCCGGTCTGCTCGGCGAGCAGCGCATCACGCGCGATGATCGACGATTCGGCGACGGCGGGCCAGCCGCCGAGGCCAAGCTCGGCCGAAACGGCGCCTTCGTTCATCTGCGCGCCGACCGTGAGCTTCGGCTCCTGGGCGTGCTGCGCGACGACGCCGTCGAAGGCCCGCACGTACTCGAGCGCGCGCCGCATGATGAGCGGGTCAAACACGCAGTCACCGTCGTCAGAGAACACGCGCACGCCGGCACGCGAGTCGGCCATCGAGCCGAGCTCGGCGAGCTGCTCGCCCGCGCGGCTCACCGTGACCGCGCCGATGGGACGCACGTCGGCCAGGCCGGCGTCTCGGCCGAGGGCCCAGACCGCCTCAACGACGCCCGCGGTGTCCTGCACCGGTGAGGTGTTCGCCATCGCAAAGATCGTGGTGAAGCCGCCCTTCGCGGCGGCGCGGGAGCCCGTGGCGACGGTCTCGGAGGACTCGAAGCCGGGCTCACGCAGGTGCACGTGGAGGTCGACGAGCCCGGGCAGCAGCACCTGACCGCGGAGATCGATCGTCTCGGCACCCTCGGGCGCGGTGATGGTGCCGGGCTCGGCCACCTCGCGGATCACACCGTCGACGATGAGCAGGTCGCGCGGTTGCTCGCCATACGGCTGCGCCCCGGTCAGCAGAAGGGTCATTTGTCGCCAGCCTCTCGAGCTCCGGAGCAAAGTAGGTACAGTGCGGCCATCCGCACGCTCACGCCGTTTGCGACCTGCGCGAGCACGGTCGACTGCGGCGAATCCGCGGCGACCGAGGAGATCTCGAGGCCACGGTTCATTGGGCCCGGGTGCATGATCAGCGTGTCGCCACCGAGCCGCTCGAAGCGGGCGGCGTTCAGGCCCCACATCCGAGCGTACTCGCGTGTGTGGGGGAAGTAGGCGTCGCGCATCCGCTCGCCCTGGATGCGCAGCAGCATCACCGCGTCGGGGCGGGTCGCGAGCACGGCGTCGAGGTCGTAGCTGACCTCGGCTGGCCAGTGCGAGGTGTCCGACGGCAGGAGCGTCGGCGGCGCGACGAGCGTGACGCGCGCGCCGAGCGTCGTGAGTAGCCACACGTTCGACCGGGCGACGCGGGAGTGCAGGATGTCGCCGACGATGACGACGTGGACGCCGTCGAGGTCGTGCCCCCGCGCGGCGTCGCCGTGCAGGCGCTCGCGGAGCGTGTAGGCGTCGAGGAGCGCCTGGGTGGGGTGCTCGTGCATGCCGTCGCCGGCGTTCAGCACGGGCGCGTCGATCCAGTCACGGTCGGCGAGCAGCTGCGGTGCGCCAGAGGAGGGGTGGCGAATCACCACGGCGTCGGCGCCGATCGCGTGCAGCGTCTGGGCGGTGTCCTTGAGCGACTCTCCCTTCGAGACGCTCGACCCCTTGGCGGCGAAGTTAATGACGTCGGCACTGAGGCGCTTTTCGGCGGCCTCGAAGGAGATGCGCGTGCGCGTTGAGTCCTCGTAGAACAGGTTGACGACCGTGATCCCGCGCAGGGCAGGCAGCTTCTTCACCTCTCGACGCTGGGTCGCGGCCATGTCGGCGGCGGTGTCGAGCAGCAGCAGGGCGTCGTCGCGGCTCAGGTCGCGGGTCGAGATGAGGTGCTTCACGCGCGACCCCCATCGGTGATGACGACGCGATCGGCGCCGTCGATTTCGCGCAGCTCGACCGAGATGCGCTCGCTGCGCGCGGAGGGCAGGTTGCGGCCGACAAAGTCGGCCCGAATCGGCAGCTCGCGGTGGCCGCGGTCGACGAGCACCGCAAGCTGCACCACCCGCGGGCGGCCGAGGTCGCTGAGCGCGTCGAGCGCGGCTCGCACGGTACGGCCCGAGAACAGCACGTCGTCGACGAGCACGACGGTCTTGCCGTCAATGCCGCTGAGCGGGATGCGCGTCGGGTGCGACTCGGTGAGGGGCCGGCTGCGCAGGTCGTCGCGATACGGGGTGATATCGATCTCGCCGACGAACTCGTCGACGGAGCCCTCGCGGTGCTCGATGCGGGCGATCAACTCGCCGAGACGGCGAGCGAGGGGCACGCCGCGAGTGGGGATGCCGAGGAGGATGACTTCCTCGCCACCAGCGTTGGCTTCGAGAATCTCGTGTGAAATCCGTTTCAGGACACGTTCGACGTCGTCGGACTGGAGCACTTCGCGTTCCGTCACGTTCGACCCCCTTCTCCGCCTCTCTGGACGGCTCATTAAAGGACGATCTACCGGCGTCTATCTTACCTCGAATGCGAACGCGCCGTGCCCCGAGCCAGACTCGGGTGCACGGCGCGGTGAAGGGATGCGCTGGTTACGCGGTGGCGTTGCCATCGGCGATCGTGCCGAGCACGCCGCTAATAAAGCGCGAGGAGTCGTCGGTCGAGTACTCCCCCGCCGCCGTGATCGCCTCGTTGATGGCGACCTCGGCCGGCACCTCGCCGTTATAGATGATTTCCCACACGCCGATGCGCAGGATCGCGGCGTCGACGCTCGGCATGCGCTCGAGGGTCCAGCCGTTCGCCGTCGCCTCAATGCGTGTGTCAATGTCGTGCTCGTGCTCGAGGTAGCCCTCGATGATCTCGCGCGCATAGCGCCACGAGGCCTCGCGTTCGGGCTCGTGCAGCGCCTTGGCCTGCTCTTCGGCGAGCACGTCGCGCAGCTCGCGCTCCATGACATCGGCCACGAACAGCATGTCCATGGCCCGCTTGCGGGCCTTGGTGCGGGCGCTCACTAGTCGTTCACGCGGCCCAGGTAGTCACCCGTGCGGGTGTCCACCTTGACGCGGGTGCCCTGGTTCACGAACAGAGGCACCTGGATCTCGGCGCCGGTCTCGACGGTTGCGGGCTTCGTGCCGGCGTTCGAACGGTCGCCTTGCAGGCCGGGCTCGGTGTAGGTGATCTCGAGCACGACCGAGGCCGGCATCTCGATGTAGAGGGGCTCGCCCTGGTACATGGCGATCTGAACTTCCTGCTGCTCGAGCAGGAACTTCGCGCCGTCGCCGACGATCGTCGACGGGACGGTGAGCTGGTCGTAATCGGACTGGTCCATGAAGACGAAGCCATCGCCGTCCTGGTAGAGGTACTGGAAGTCGCGGCGGTCGACGATCGCGGTCTCGATCTTCGAACCTGCGTTGAACGTGCGGTCGACCGTCTTGCCCTGGACGATGTTCTTCAGCTTCGTGCGCACGAAGGCGCCACCCTTGCCGGGCTTGACGTGCTGGAACTCGATTACCTGCCAGAGCTGACCGTCGATGATCAGCACGATCCCGTTCTTGATATCAGCGGTGGTTGCCATCTGAGTTTCCTTTCAAATTTTCGACGCTCTAGCATAGCGCGCCCGTACCCGCGACCGTTCGCCGCGCGGTTGCGCCCTCGAGCGGTTAGGAGGCGATCTCCTGGTAGGCCGCAAAGAGCAGGCTCTCGTCGGGCGCGGTCATGATCGTGGGGTGGCCGATGTCGTCGAGCACGACGAAACGCAACAGCTTGCCGCGCGCCTTCTTATCGCGGTGCATCACCGACAGCAGGGTCGCCCAGCGGTCGGCCGGGTACCCGGTCGGCAGGCCGAGCAGCTTGAGGATGCGCAGGTGCCGGTCGGCTGCCGCGTCGCTGAGCCGGCCCGAGAGCCGGGCAAGCTCGGCCGCGTAGTGCATGCCGATCGCGACGGCGGCGCCGTGGCGCCACTGGTACCGCTCGGTGTGCTCGATCGCGTGTCCGAGCGTGTGCCCATAGTTGAGCATCTCGCGGCCACCGCTCTCGCGAAGGTCGGCCGCGGTCACCTCGAGCTTGTACTGGATCGACAGCTCGAGGATGCGCCGGAACTCGTCGCTCGTCGGGTCGGTCGCGCGCTCGGGGTCGGCCTCGATGAGGTCGAGGATCTCGGGCGAGTGAATGAAGCCGACCTTGACCGCCTCGGTAAAGCCGGTGACGAGCTCGTTGCGCGGTAGCTGGTCGAGCACGTCGAGGTCGGCGACGACGCCGACCGGCGGGTGGAACGCGCCCACCATGTTCTTGCCCTCGTTCGTGTTGATGCCGGTCTTGCCGCCAATCGAGGCGTCGACCATGCCGAGCACCGTGGTGGGCACCTGCACAACGCGCACGCCGCGCAGCCATGAGGCCGCGACCCAGCCGGCGAGGTCGGTGGTCGCGCCGCCGCCGAGGCCGATAATCGCGTCGGTGCGGGTGAAGTCGCTCTGGCCGAGCAGCTGCCACAGCCACTCCGCGACCTGCGCACGCTTCGCGTCTTCCGCATCCGGAATCTCGGCCATGAGCACGCGTCGGAAGTGCGGCGTGAGCTGCATCCGCAGTTGCTCGGCGATCGCGCCAAGCGACGGCTGGTGGATGATGAATACCTGCTCAGCCGTGTCGCCGAGCAATTTCGGCAGGTGTTGGTCAAGATTCGCGATCAGTCCTCGCCCCACGAGCACGGGCCCGTGCGGGCCCTCGACCTCGAGCGTGGTGATGTCGTTGGTCACGAATTCTCCTAGTTGTCGGCTTGTGTGGGGCTGGAATTGCGGATGAGCGGCGAACCGATGCGCTTGAGGTAGCGATGCACCTCGTTCGAGACCTGCCACATGGGGCGAAAGCTCGTGTCGACCGTGAGGTGCGCGAGCCGCTCGTAGATTTCGCGGCGGGCCTCGTAGGTCGCAACCCACGAGTCGATGCCGTTGAGCAGCGGCCGGTTCGTCTTGCCGCTGATGCGCTCGCTGATTGCCTCGGGCGAGGCGACGAGCAGTACGACGGTGTGTTCGCCGCTTGCAAGCTGCGTCTGGGTGTCCTCGTTGAGAATCGCGCCGCCGCCGAGTGAGACCACCTCGTAGGCCGCGAGGGCCGCGTGCACAGTGTTGCGCTCGATGCGGCGAAACTCTTGCTCGCCGTGTTCGGGAATGAACTGGGCAATCGCGCCGTGCTCGCGTGCAATGAGTTTGTCGGTGTCGGCATAGGTGGCCCCGAGCTTGCGCGCGAGCCGCTTGCCGACCCGGGTCTTACCGGCCGCGGGCGGCCCGATGAACACGAGGCTCATACGCGCCACTCGCTGCGCGAGTCGCCCATCGGCGTCTCGTCGACCTCCTCATCGACCGCGTCGGGGTCGACGAGTTCGGGGTTCGTGTGCAGGTGATCGGGGATCGACGCGAGGTAGCTGCCGAGGTTGCGGCGCACCTCCTCGAGCGAATCGCCGCCGAACTTCTCGACGACGGCGTTCGCGAGTACGAGCGCCGTCATGGCCTCGGCGACGACGCCCGAGGCGGGCACGGCCGTGACGTCAGAACGCTGGTGGTGCGCGGTGGCGTTCTGGCCGGTGGCGACATCGACGGTGTGCAGCGCCCGGGGCACCGTCGCGATCGGCTTCATACCGACGCGAACGCGGAGCACGCCGCCCGTCGTCATGCCGCCCTCGATACCGCCGGCGCGGTCGGAGGAGCGGTGAATCTCGCCCTCGACCGCGTAGAGCGGGTCGTGCGCCGCGGTGCCCGGGCGGCGGGTCGTCTCGATGCCGTCGCCGACCTCGACCGACTTGATCGCCTGGATGCTCATGAGCGCTCCTGCGAGGCGGCTGTCGAGACGGCGGTCCCAGTGGACGTACGAGCCGAGCCCCGGAGGCAGGCCGTAGACGAGCACCTCGGTGAGACCGCCGATGGTGTCGCCCGTGTGGCGAATCTCGTCGATGCGCGCCACCATGGCGGCACTCGTCGCCTCATCGACGCAGCGCACCGGGTCGGCGTCGAGCCGCTCGACGTCGTCGGGCAGTGGCCGGGGTGCGTCATCGGGCAGGGCGACGTCGCCGATCGAGACGGTGTGGCTGACGGTGCTGATGCCGAGCTCGGCGAGGAACTTCTTCGCGACGGCCCCGAGTGCGACGCGGGCGGCGGTCTCGCGGGCGCTCGCGCGCTCGAGGGCGGGACGCGACTCCTCGAAGCCGTACTTCTGCATGCCGACGAGGTCGGCGTGACCGGGTCGGGGGCGGGTGAGGCGCGTGCCGCGGCCGGTCTCGAACACCTCGGGCCCGACAGGCTCGGGGCTCATGACCTCGGTCCACTTCGGCCACTCGGTGTTCTGAATGCGAATGCCAAGGGGCGACCCGATCGTCACGCCGTGCCGCACGCCCGACGAGAGCGTGAGTTCGTCGGCCTCAAACTTCATGCGGCCGCCACGGCCATAGCCGAGTTTGCGGCGCGCGAGGTCGGCCTGCACCTCGGCCTTGGAAATGGGGACGCCGGCGGGCAGTCCCTCAAGAACAGCGAGCAGTTCGGGGCCGTGAGACTCCCCCGCGGTCAGCCAACGAAGCATTCCCCCATTCTCTCACGACAGCGCGGCGCGCATTGCCTCGACGACCTCGGCCTCGTTCGGCAGCGGCTCGTCGATCGTGTCGCCGCCGAACAGCCGCACTTGGAGTACCGCTTGGTGGAGCAACATGTCGAGGCCGGTGACCACCGGAGCGCTGGCGTCCTGCCACCGCTCAGCGAGCGGCGTTGGCCAAGGGTGATAGGCCGCCGAGAGCAGCGCGGCGCCCGCGGGCACGGGGCCGATGTCGTTGGCCAGCACGTAGCCCCCAGGCACGGTATCGCCGACGAACGCCGTGTCGCCACCGAGCACCCAGTCCGCGAGCGTGCGGCCGGTGACGCCGTCGCCGAGGCGCTCGGCGAGGGCCTCCGCCCGCTCGGGGCGACGCGCGTAGACCTCAATCCGCGAGGCGCCGAGGCGCTGGGCGGCAATCGCGACGCTCGCCGCGGTCTCCCCCGCGCCGAGCACGTGGGCGACACCTTCAATGCGCTCGAGGCCGCGTTCGCCAAAGGCCCGGACAATACCCGGGATGTCGGTGTTCTCACCCCGCGCGGGGGCGCCCGGCTCGAGCGAATCGAAGACGAGCGTGTTCACGGCGCCGCTGCGCCGCGCATCCGCACTCACCTCGCTCGCGAACGCGAGCGCTTCGGCTTTGAGCGGCGCCGTCACCGAGAAACCGCGCCAGCCCTGGCTGCGCGCGTCGAGCGCAGCCGCGAGCTGTCCAGCAGGGATGCGCCACCGGGAATACTCCCACCGGCGCCCGAGCGCGCGGTACGCCGCGAGCTGCAGCTGCGGCGACCGCGAATGGCCGACGGGGTCGCCGAGCACGGCGAGCCGCTGCGAACCGATGCCGCGCGGTGGCTCGCTATCGTTGAAGCCCTCGGGCACCACGGGGTAGCGTTCGTTCGTCATGCGGGCTATCCGTAGTCCGGGTGCTCTTCCATCCAGGCGAGCCACTGGTTGACCGCCTGCTGGTGTTGCTCGTAGGTCTCCGAGAACACCGTTTCGCCCGTCTCGAGGTTGACGGTGACGAAGTAGAGCCAGGGGCCGTCGGCCGGATTCATCGCGGCGTCGATCGCGGTGTCGCCCGGGTTCGAGATCGGACCGGGAATCATGCCCGTGTGCACGTAGGTGTTGTACGGGTTGTCCTCATTGTTGCGCTCGTCGTCGGTCGTCGCGGCCCGGTCGTACTCGCCGGTGCCATACGTCACCGTCGCGTCGGACTGGAGCGGCATGTCGATGTCGAGGCGGTTGTAGAAGACGCGCGCGACCTTGTAGAAGTCCTCGGTGATGCGCGCCTCCTTCTCGACGAGTGAGGCCATGCGGATGATGTCCCACACCTGGTCGTCGGGCACGCCGGCCGCGTCGAGTGACTGGTAGGTGCGGTCGACCATCGTCTGCAGCACCGTCGTCGCGTCGACGCCGGGTTCGAACGTGTAGGTGGCGGGGAATAGGAACCCCTCCAAGCTCTCGGCCTCGTCGGGCAGGCCGAACGATTGGGGGTCTTTCGCCGCGGCTTGGAGCTCGTCGACCGAGATGCCGACGTTCGACTCGACGAGGGTATAGATGTCAGACGCGACCGTGCCCTCGGGAATCGTCACGGTGTTTTCGATGCGCGCCGTGTCGTCGGTGAGCACCTCGAGCGCCGAGGCCGCGCTCATTTCCTCCTCGAGCCCGTAGGTGCCCGGGTAGAACTGCGGCTCTTCGGTCTGCGACGTGACTTCGCGGATGAACGCGGTCGACTCCTTGATCACGCCCTTCTCCTGCAGCCGGGTCGCGATCGTCGTGCCGGTGTCGCCCTCAAGAATGCTGAAGTCGACCTCGGTGCCGTTGCCGGTGCCCTCAAAGTCGTCATTGTGGATGCCAAACATGCCGAGAATGCGGTCGCCGACGAGCTGCCAACCCCAGAACGCGCCGCCGACGAGCACGAGCAATGCCACGAGCATCGCGATCCAACCGCGTCCACGGCGACGCCGACCGCGACCGCGACCCTTCGACGACCGCTCGTCGATCGTCGAACTGAAGATCTCGGCAACGGGGTCGTGGTCGGCTGCCTCAGCGCGCGAGGGCGGCGTTGACGAGGGCTGCGGTGCGCCAGCTGGCTCGGTTTGCGACCCTGCCGGGGCTGATGCCGCAGCCGCCGAGACGTCGAGCGGCCCGGTGTTCTGCGCCTTCAGCTCACGCGCGAGTCGTTCCCGCTCACGCTCTCGAGCCTCACGTCGCGTGATCGGCTGCTGATCATCGGCAGGCTGCTGGTGATCTTCGTTGGTCACGAGGCTCCTCGCGGATTAGTCGAGTGCGGCGCCCGGCGGCATTCCGCTCGAGCGTTCCCGCTCAAGTGCGTCTTGCAACAGTACTACTGCCGCGGCTTGGTCGATTTGGTCACGCGAGCGCGACGCCTGTTTGCCGCTCGCGCGGAACTGCTTCGCCGCCGACACCGTCGTGAGGCGCTCGTCGAGCAGCCGCACGGGTGCTGTCATCGCGGCCGCGAGCTCGCGCGCAACGCCGATCGCATCCTCAGTCGAGGGCGTCGACTCGCCGCGCAGGTTAAGCGGGTGACCGACGATGACCTCCATCACCGAGTACTCGTCGACGAGTTCGACGAGTCGGCGGATGTGCGTGTCACCCTCGAGGTCGCGCTTCACCGTTTCGACGGGCACGGCGAGCAGCCCATCGGGGTCGCTGCGGGCGACCCCGATGCGGGCTTTGCCGACGTCGACGGCGAAGCGAACGCCGCGGCGCACTAGTTGGCCTGCAGGGCCGCGCGGATCGCGGCGAGCGCGTCCTCGTGCTTTGACGCATCTTGGCCGCCGCCCTGGGCGACATCCGGCTTCCCGCCGCCGCCGCCGCCCAGCGCGCCCGAGGCGACCTTGACGAGGGCGCCAGCGTTCGCGCCGGCGTCGCGCGCGGCTTGGTTCGTGGCGACGACGACCGAAGGCTTCTCGCCAGCTTGACCGACGAGCGCCACGACGACAGCTTCGCTGCCGGCGCGCTCGCGCAGTTCAAGCGCGAGGGTGCGCACGTCGTCGGCGCTGCCCACAGCGCCGATCCACGCGCCGATGAACGTCACATTGCCCACTCGGGTACCGCCTGCGAGGAGTTCGGGGATGCGCGCGCGCAGCTGCTGCGTCTCGAGCTCGGCAATGCGTTTCTGCGCCTGCTTCAGGTCGGCGAGCAGGTCGTTGACGCGGGTAGTCACCTGCTCCCGCGGCACGCGCAGGCCGCTCGAAAGTTCGCGGACGAGCGCGCGCTCGGTCGCGAACTCGGCAAAGGCGTTGCGGCCAACGAGCGCCTCGACGCGGCGGTTCGTCGCGCCCACGCTTGACTCACCGATGAGATTGACGATGCCAACCTGCGCCGACGTGTCGACGTGGGTGCCACCGCAGAGCTCGCGCGACCACGCGCCGCCGATCTCGACCATGCGCACCCGGTCGCCATACTTCTCGCCGAAGAGGGCGCGGGCGCCGAGCTCCTTCGCCTCGTCGAGCGCCATCTCGCGGGTGATGACCTCGTAGTCGCGGCGCACGGCGCCGTTCGCGATCTCCTCGATCTCGCTACGCGTCTCGATCGAGAGCGCGTCGTTCCACGAGAAGTCGAGGCGCATGTAGCCGGCTTTGTTATATGAACCGGTCTGGTGCGCATCCCCGCCGAGTGTGTCGCGCAGGGCGGCGTGGATGAGGTGGGTCGCGGTGTGGGCCTCGGAGGCCTGGCGGCGGTAGACCGCGTCGACGACCGACTCGACGCGCTCGCCGACCCCGATCGTGCCCTGCGTCACGTCAACGGTGTGCGCGATGAGGCCCGGCACGGGCTTCTGCACGTCGAGCACGCGCGAAGTGAACCCGCCCGAGGGCGAGCGCAGCCAGCCTTGGTCGGCGTCCTGGCCACCGGCCTCGGCGTAGAGCGTCGTTTCTCCGAGGATGAGCTCGGCCGTCTGGCCGGCCGCGGCCTCCTGGACGCTCACGCCGTCGACGATAATGCCGAGCACTTCGGACTCGGTCTCGAGCTGGTCGTAGCCAACAAACGCGGTCTCGCCGAGCGCGCGGAAGTCGCTGTAGACGCTGAGGTCAGCAAGCGCCGAACGGCGCGCCCGAGCATCCGCCTTCGCGCGCTCGACCTGCGCGCGCATCAGCTCGTCGAACTTGTCGCGGTTCACGCGCAGGCCCGACTCCTCGGCCATCTCGAGCGTGAGATCGATGGGGAATCCGAAGGTGTCGTGCAGCTTGAACGCGGTTTCTCCGTCGAGCACCGACGAACCCGCCTGGCTCGCTTTGGCCACGGCCTCGTCGAAGATCGTGTTGCCCTGCGCGAGGGTGCGCAGGAACGTGACCTCTTCGCCATAGGCGATGCGGCTGATGCGGTCGAAATCGGCCTCGACCTCGGGGTAGGCGTCGCGCATGGCTTGCATCGACACCGGAAACAGCTCGGGGAAGGTCGCCGTCTCAACGCCAAGGAGGCGCATGTTGCGCACGACGCGGCGCAGCAGGCGGCGCAGGATGTACCCGCGGCCCTCGTTGCTCGGCTGGACGCCGTCGCTGATGAGCATGAGCGACGAGCGCACGTGGTCGGCGACGACGCGCAGGCGCACGTCGTCCTCGTGGTTCGCGCCGTAGCTTCGGCCGGCCATCTCGCTCGCGCGGTCGAGCACGGGGCGCACCTGGTCGGTCTCGTACATGTTGTCGACGCCCTGCAGCAGGAACGCGATGCGCTCGATGCCGATGCCGGTGTCTATGTTGCGCTGCGGCAGCTCGCCGAGCAGCTCGAACGTGCCGTCACCGTTGTCGGCGCCTCGCTCGTACTGCATGAACACGAGGTTCCAGATCTCGACATAGCGGTCGTCATCGGTCGCGGGTCCGCCGTCGACGCCGTAGGCAGGGCCGCGGTCGAAGAAGATCTCCGAGTCGGGACCGGCGGGGCCGCCGGGCTTACCAGCAGACCAGTAGTTCGTGTCCTCGCCGAGGCGCTGGATGCGTTCGGCCGGGATCTCGGAAAGCTCGAGCCAGGCGTCGTACGCCTCGTCATCGCCCTTGTACACGGTGACCCAGAGGTCTTCGTGGTTGAAACCAAAGCCGCCCTCGGACTGGGGCTTGGTGAGGAGCGTGTAGGCGAACTCGATCGCCTCGCGCTTGAAGTAGTCGCCGAATGAGAAGTTGCCACCCATCTGGAAGAAAGTGCCGTGGCGCGGCGTCTTGCCGACTTCCTCGATGTCGTTCGTGCGGATGCACTTCTGCACGCTCGTCGCACGCGGGTACGGCGCTGGCACCATGCCGGTCATGTATGGAATGAACGGCACCATGCCCGCGATCGTGAACATGACCGTGGGGTCGTCGCTGACGAGCGAGGCGGAGGGGACGACGGTGTGGCCGCGCTCCTCAAAGTAGGAGAGGAAGCGGCGCTTGATTTCGGCGGTGAGCATGGCTGTGCGGGACTCTTACTTTTCGTTAGCTTCGATGGCGGCGTAGATGGCTTCGGTGCGGGCCTCGTAGCCCTGCTTGACCGCCTCGGTGAAGTCGACGGTGAACTCGTTCACCGCGGCGAACGCGGCGCGGCCTCGGGGCGTCGAGTTCATGAAGTGGGCAAGGGCGAAGCCAGCGGCGACGCCTCCGACGACGAGTGCGACGGAACGAACGACGTTACGCATAGTGCGATGAGCTCCTTGGAGGGACGACGGAGGAAAGTGACTACTTCTTGCGCGAGCCGCGCTGCGGCTTCAACGCGCGGAACCCGGCCGCCGCCGCGGCGGAGAAGCCCGCCAGCTTGATGAGGGGGCCACCGACCGTGGCGGCGGTAAGCGCGACAAGCGAGTTCACATTACTGGTGGTCTCGTGCACCTGTTCGGTGATCGCGTCGACCTTCGCGAGCTGGCGGTTCGTCTCACGCATGGTCTCTTGCGTCTCAATCAGCGTCGGCGTGATGCTGTCGACCGAGTCGCCGACACCGCGGCGAACTTCGTCGAGCACTCGACCGAGCTTGATGATCGGCACCGCAAGCAGCACGACGAGTAGCAGGAACGCGCCCGCAGCGATAAGCCCGGCGATGTCACCACCTGACATAGCGAAATTCTCCTGAACCTGAAATGACGAGAGCGGATCGCCGGTGGGCGATCCGCTCTCTATGCTAGCGGGCGGTTGAGGACCGCTCGGGACGCTTAGCGGCCCGAGTAGTACTCAACGACGAGCTGGACCTCACAGGTGATGGGCACCTCTTCGCGCTTCGGGCGACGCACGAGCTTCGCCTGGAGCTTGTCGAGCTGCACCTCGAGGTAACCCGGCACGGCCGGGAGCACCTCGGCGTGGCCACCAGCAGCGGCAACCTGGAAGATCTCGAGGTCCTCCGAGCGCGACTTGACGCCGATGGTCTGGCCCGGCTGCACGCGGAACGAGGGGCGGTCGACGATCTTGCCGTCGACGAGGATGTGGCGGTGCACGACGAGCTGACGCGCCTGCGCGGTGGTGCGGGCGAAGCCGGCACGCACGACGAGGGCGTCGAGGCGCTGCTCGAGCAGCTCGACGAGGTTCTCACCGGTCAGGCCGGCGCTGCGGCGAGCCTCCGAGAAGACGATCTGAAGCTGCTTCTCGCGCAGGCCATACTGGGCGCGCAGACGCTGCTTCTCGCGCAGGCGGACAGCGTAGTCACTGTCGGTCTTGCGGCGGGTGCGGCCGTGCTCACCGGGAGCGTAGGGACGCTTCTCCATGAGACGGGCGGCCTTGGGGGTAAGTGCAACGCCGAGGGCGCGCGACAGACGCACCTTCGAACGGGTACGCGACTTCTTCGACACGAAGTCTTCCTTTCTGATGTTCGCATGACACGCGTGAGCGTGCAGACAAATAGTGCTCTCCGCCTCTCCCTGTGGACGAGGCGTCAAATGAACCGAACTAGCTTACCACGGCACGCGCTTAGCCCGCGTCCCCGCGGGTGATGCGGCGCAGTTTGTCGAGCCGCTGCGTGATTTCCCGCTCCCAGCCGTGCTCGGTCGGTGAATAGTAGACGCGATCCCGCAGCGTGTCGGGCAGGTATTGCTGTTCGACGACGCCGATTGGGTCATCGTGCGGATACGCGTAGCCCTTACCGTGGCCGAGCCGCTTCGCGCCCGGGTAGTGGGCATCGCGCAGGTGCATCGGCACGCGCCCCGCGTTGCCTGCCTTCACGTCGGCGATCGCGGCGCCGATGCCGGTGTACGAGGCGTTCGACTTCGGCGCGGTCGCGAGATAGACGGTCGCGTTCGCGAGCGGAATCTGCCCCTCTGGCATACCGATGAGCGCGACGGTGCTCGCCACCGACTCCGCGATCACCATGGCCTGCGGGTCGGCCATGCCGATGTCCTCCGAGGCCGAGATCATGAGGCGCCGCGCGATAAAGCGGGGGTCCTCCCCCGCGACGATCATGCGCGCGAGGTAGTGCAGCGCCGCATCCGGGTCAGAGCCCCGAATCGACTTGATGAACGCCGAGATGACGTCGTAGTGTTCGTCGCCCTGCCGGTCGTAGCGCAGCAGTGCCTGGTCGCTCGCGCTCTCGACGTCTTCGGCGGTGATGGTCGGATGCTCGGCGGCCTGCGCGCCGGCGGCCGCGGCTTCCAGCGTGGTCAGCGCGCGGCGCGCATCCCCGCTCGCCATGCGCACGATCGCGGCGCGAGCATCCTCATCGAGGCCGACGGCGCCGTCGAGGCCGCGCTTGTCGCTCACGGCGCGATCAAGCAGCCCGGCCAGATCGGCATCGTCGAGCGAGCGCAGCGTGAGCAGCAGCGAGCGGGAGAGCAGCGGCGAGATCACCGAGAACGACGGGTTTTCGGTCGTCGCGGCCACGAGCGTGACCCAGCCCTGCTCGACCCCTGGCAGCAGCGCATCCTGCTGTGCCTTAGTAAAGCGGTGGATCTCATCGAGGAAGAGCACAGTGCCTTCGTCGTAGAAGTCGCGCTGACGCAGGGCCTCGTCCATGACGGCCCGAACGTCCTTCACCCCCGCCGAGATCGCGGAGAGCTGCACGAACCGCCGCCCGCCGCTGTTGGCCAGCGCCTGCGCGATCGTCGTCTTGCCGGTGCCGGGCGGTCCCCAAAGAATCACCGAGGTGCCAGCGTTGTCCGCCACCTCGGCGCTCGCGAGCCGCCGCAGCGGCGACCCCGGCCGCAGCAGGTGCTCTTGCCCCACTACCTCATCGAGATCCCGCGGCCGCATGCGCGCAGCAAGCGGCGCGACACCGTCGCTTCCAAGCGTCACCTGACCAGTCATCGTCACTAATGTTAGTAAGCTGCATGGGTCGAATGCCCAGCCGAAGGAGAACCGTGGCAGAGAACGCGAAGGAATTGCGGCGCCGTCAGCGCGAGCACGAGGCACGAATTGTCGTGCATGACGTGCAGACTGACCGTCGCCGCACCGACAACCGCAAGGGCATCATCGCCCTGGTCGTCGCCGCCCTCGTCGCCGTCGGTGGGCAGGTTGCGTTCACCACCACCGGCGGATTCGCCGCCTCGCCGGCCGCTGAGACGACCGCGCCGGTCGAGACCGCGGCGCCGGATGCGGCGGTGCCCGACGCGTCGATCGCCGAGGACCGCGAGTGGACCGGCACGATCGACTTCAACGACGGCGCCTTCGAGCTCGGCATCACCCTCGACGGCGTCAACGCGCCGCAGGCGACCGCGAACCTCATCGACCTCGCGCAGAAGGACTTCTACGACGAGACCTCCTGCCACCGCCTCACCACCGAGGGCCTCTACGTGCTCCAGTGCGGCGACCCGAGCGGCGACGGCACCGGCGGCCCCGGCTACCAGTTCGGTCCGCTCGAGAACATCCCCGAGGACGGCGTCTACCCCGCCGGCACCATCGCGATGGCCCGCGGCCAGGCCGAGGACTCAATGGGCTCGCAGTTCTTCATCGTCTACGAAGACACCGAGCTGCCCGCCCCCGGCTACTCGGTGATCGGCCAGGTCACGAGCGGCCTCGACGAGCTGCAGGCGCAGATCGTCGACGAGGGTGTTGACCCCTCGAGCGGCCCGACCACGGACGGCACGCCCGTCGCGCCCGCCGTCATCACCGACATCACCGTCGAATAGCCAACAACGCGGGGTCAGGCCCGCCCACCGCCATGCAATAGCATTGCCGTACCGCCAAGACTCTGTTGAGTCTCCATTCCATCGATGACGATCAAGGAATTCCCCAACATGACTGGACTGCCCGAGCACCCATTTGGCCGAGTAGAAGCCGACGGGACGGTTTTCGTAACCGAGGACGGACAGGAACGCCAGGTGGGTCAGTACCCCGACGGCACCCCGCAAGAAGCACTCGACTACTTCGTGCGCAAGTTCGACGACCTCGCCGCACAGGTGTCGCTGCTCGAGCAGCGCTCGAAGGCCGGCGCCAACCCGAATGACATCGCCCGCTCGGTGAAGGCACTGCGCGGCCAGCTCGACGGCGCGAGCGCCGTCGGCGACTTCGCCGCCCTGCGCACCCGCCTTGACGCCCTCGGCGGCGAGGTTGCCGAGCTCGGCGAGAAGCAGCAGGAAGAGCACCGCGAAGCAGTGAGCGAGGCGATGACCTACCGCGAGTCGATCGTCGTCGAGGCCGAGACGCTCGCCGCGCAAGACCCGAGCTCGATTCAGTGGAAGCAGACCTCGGCGAAGGTCGAGGAATTGTTCGCGAAGTGGCAAGACCACCAGAAGACCGGCCCGCGCCTGCCGAAGGCCGACGCGAACGCCCTCTGGAAGCGCTTCCGCGTGGCACGCACGACCCTCGACACCGAGCGTCGCAAGTTCTTCGCCCACCTCGACAGTGAGCACCGCGCCGCGCGCGACGCGAAGCAGGACATCATCGCGCGCGCCGAGGCGCTCGCGCCGAAGGGTGCCGACGGCGTGCAGGAGTACCGCCGACTGCTCGACGAGTGGAAGACCGTCGGCCGGGCCGGCCGCAAGCACGACGACGCGCTCTGGGCGAAGTTCAAGGCCGCCGGCGACGTGCTCTACCAGGCGAAGGCCGAGGTGGATGCGCAGGACGACGCCGAGTACCAGGAGAACCTGACGCTCAAGCTCGCGATCCTCGACGACGCGAAGCCGATTCTCGACATCACCGACCGCCGTCAGGCGCGCGAGCGCCTCAACCACGTGCAGGACCGCTGGGATGCGGTTGGCCGCGTGCCGCGCGACCGCTTCCGCGACGTCGAGGAGCAGTTGCGCCGCATCGAGGCGCACGTGCGCAAGCTCGACGACGACCACTGGGCGAACTCGAACCCCGAGAAGCAGGCACGCCAGTCGGGCATGACCTCGCAGCTCCACGACGCGATCGCGAAGCTCGAGGCCGACGTGGCCGCCGCGAAGGAGTCGGGCAACCCGAAGCGCCTCAAGGATGCAGAGGAGGCGCTCGCCGCCCGCCAGGCGTGGCTGCGCGCCATCGAGGGCTAAGCTCCTCGCTCAACTCGACCGTGCCGGGCTGTGGACAACGCAGCCCGGCACCATCGTTTTCCGGCAGGATGCCGGCATGGAAACCATCTCCCCCGCCGAACTCGACGAGTTCACCCCGACCGAGCTGCAGCACATGTGGCGCGCGGGCGAAATCTCGCGCCACGGCATCCCGGGCTTCGAGTTCTATCTGCCGCTCGACGAGCCGCCGACGCTGCGCGACCGCGCCCGCAGTCTCTGGTCGGTACGTCTCGAGGGCCGCGTCGTGAGTGGCGCCGCCGCACGCTGGGTCTATCTCGGCGGTTCGGCGCCGGGCGTGGTCGAAATCACGCGGCGCAGTTGGCGCGCGACCCTCGACCTGCCCGGTGTCGCGCCCCGCTACGGCACCTACGCGCCGCGCGAGGTGCGCCGCCTCGCAGGGCTGACGATCACCAGCCCGGCGCGCACGATCCTCGACGCCCTCGAGGCCGGCGAGTTCGCCGCCGCGCTCGAGCTGATCGCCGGGCTACCCGTTGTGCACGCGATAGACGTCGTAGATGCCGTCGATGTGGCGCACGGCCCCGAGCAGTCGGTCGAGATGCGTCGTGTCACCCATCTGGAACGAGAACTTCGAGATCGCCAGCCGGTCGCGTGACGTGTGCACCGTCGCCGAAAGGATGTTCACGTGGTGCTCCGAGAGCACGCGGCTGATGTCGCTGAGCAGGCCGCCCCGGTCGAGCGCCTCGACTTGGATGTTCACGAGGAACACGGCCTTCGAGCTCGCCGCCCACTCGACGTCGATCATGCGTTCGGGCTGCAGCTCGAGCGAGGTGACGTTGCGGCAGTCGGTGCGGTGCACCGACACGCCCTGGCCGCGCGTGATGAAGCCGACAATCTCGTCCCCCGGCACTGGCGTGCAACACTTCGCGACCTTGACGAGGATGTCGGGTGAGCCCCGCACGAGCACTCCGGAGTCGCTCACGGCCGGCTGGCTGATCGGGCTGCCCGTGATGTGGCGGTCGCCGAGCTCTTCGTCGACTTCCTGATCGGCGCTGAGTTCGTTCTGGATCTTCTCGATGACCGACTTTGCCGACACGTGGCCCTCGCCGACGGCGGCGTAGAGCCCCGAGACGTCAACGTACCGCAGGGTCGAGGCGACGGTCTCGAAGGCCTCCTGCACGATGTCGCGGGTCATCGGCATGTTGACCTTGCGCATCTCCTTGGCGACCTGCTCCTTGCCGAGCTCGATCGCCTCGTCACGGCGCTCCTTCGAGAACCACTGGCGAATCTTATTGCGGGCCCGCGGCGACGCGACGAACCCAAGCCAGTCCTGCTTGGGCCCCGCATCCGGGTTCTTCGAAGTGAAGATTTCGACAGTGTCGCCGTTCTGCAGCTTCGTCTCGAGCGGCACGAGTCGGCCATTAACTTTCGCGCCCATCGTGCGGTGCCCGACATCGGTGTGAATCGCGTATGCGAAGTCGACCGGCGTCGCCGACTGCGGCAGGCCGATGACCTTGCCCTGCGGCGTGAATACGTAGACCTCCTTCGCCCCGATCTCGAAGCGGAGTGAGTCGAGGAACTCGTCGGAGTCGCTCGTCTCTTGCTGCCAATCGTTGATGCGCTCGAGCCAGGCCATCTCGCTCGTCACACCCGAGCCTCGCGCCGACTGGCCGTTCTGCATGTTCTGCTTGTAGAGCCAGTGAGCGGCAACACCGAATTCGGCGCGCTGGTGCATCTCGTGGGTGCGAATCTGGATCTCGACGGCCTTGCCGTCGGGCCCGATCACGATCGTGTGGAGCGACTGGTAGAGGTTGAACTTGGGCGTCGCGATGTAGTCCTTAAACCGGCCAGGCATCGGGGTCCAGCGGGCGTGGATCGCGCCGAGCACGGCGTAGCAGTCGCGCACCGTGTCGACGATGATGCGGATCGCCACGAGGTCATAGATCTCGTCAAAGTCGCGGCCGCGCACCACCATCTTCTGGTAAATCGAGTAGAGCTCCTTCGGGCGCCCGTTCACCTGGCCACGTACCCGCATATCGCGCAAGTCGCCGCGGACCTCTTTCATCACTCGGTCGAGGTAGCGCTGTCGTTGCGGCTGGCGATCCTTCACGAGGTGTTCGATCTCGGAGTAGATCTTGGGGTGCAGCACCGCGAACGAGAGTTCCTCGAGCTCGTTCTTCATCGCCTGAATACCCATGCGATGGGCGAGGGGCGCGTAGATCTCGAGGGTCTCGGTGGCCTTCTTCTGTGCCTTCTCGGGAGGCATGAAGCCCCACGTGCGGGCATTGTGGAGCCGGTCGGCGAGCTTGATGACGAGCACGCGAATGTCTTTCGACATCGCGACGATCATCTTGCGGACCGTCTCCGCCTGCGCAGCGTCGCCATAGGTGACTTTGTCGAGCTTCGTGACGCCGTCGACGAGCATCGCGATCTCGTCACCGAACTCCTCGCGGAGCTGATCGAGCGAGTAGTCGGTGTCCTCCACCGTGTCGTGGAGGAGGGCAGCGGCGATCGTGACGGGGCCGATGCCGAGCCCCGCGAGGATCTCGGCGACGGCGATGGGGTGGGTGATGTAGGGCTCGCCGCTGCGGCGGAACTGCCCCTCGTGAAAGCGAACGGCGACCTCATAGGCACGTTGCACGAGGCCGATATCGGCTCGCGAGTCGTGGCCCCGCAGGACGCGCACGAGCCGCTCAATCGCGGGCGCTGACGCCGACTTCGTAAAGATCCGCGGCACGAGCCGACGCATCGACAGCGAACTCGCTTCGCTCATCCCGCCCGCCTTTCCTCACCACCCCGCCACCGCGAGGTACCTAGAAGTGCGAGTTTATACCTGAGCGCCGTCGTTCTCGCGCTCGGGGCGGGCCGGTTCGCCGTCGGCGTCGTCGTCCTCATGCTCGGGCTCCGCGTCGGGCTCGATGCCCGCGTCGCGTCGGCGGCGAATCTCGGCGTCGGTCTCGCGGATCTTGGGCTCACGCGCACGCAGGGCCGAGTAAAGCGGGCCCGCCAGGAAGATCGTCGAGAGCGCGCCGACGAGGATGCCGATGAACAGCGCGAGCGAAATGTCGCGAAGCGTACCGGCGCCCATGACAAACGCACCGATGAAGAGAATCGCCATGACGGGCAGGAGCGCGACGACCGAGGTGTTGATCGAGCGCACGAGGGTCTGGTTGATCGCGAGGTTCACCGACTCGGCGAAGGTGCGGGCGCTGCCCGGACCGTAGTTCGCCGTGTTCTCGCGCACCTTGTCGAACACCACGACCGTGTCATAGAGCGAGTAGCCGAGGATCGTGAGGAAGCCGATGACCGCCGCCGGCGTGATCTCAACGCCCGTGAGCGCGTACACACCTGCCGTCACGATGAGGTCGTGGAACAGCGCGAGGATCGCGGCCACGGCCATCTTCCAGGTGCGGAAGTAGAACGACATGAGCGCCGCAGCCAGCAGGAGGAACACGATGATGCCGATGACCATTTGACGCGTGATGTCGGCGCCCCACGACGGGCCAATCGTCGACACCGCGACGTTCTCGACCGTCGTGCCATACGACTCCGCGAGGTCGGCGCGGAGCGCGTTGTTCTGCTCCTGCGTCAGGGTGTCGGTCTGTACGCGAATCGAGCCGTCGCCGAGCTGCTGCACGCGCGCGGGCGTTTCGCTGTATGCGGCGACGTCGTCGGTCGCGAGCGTCTGGTCCTGGCTCGTCGGCGCGCTCACCTGGAACTCCGAACCGCCGGTGAACTCGATGCCGAAGTTGAAGCCACCCCGCAGGAACGGCGATGCCACCGAAAGGCAGATCAACAGGATCGCGACGACGAACCACGTGTTGCGTCGGCGGATGAAGCCGATCGAGGTCTCGCCGGTGTAGAGCTCGTTACCCCACTGCGTGAAGCGCTTCATTACTTCTCCCCCTTCGCGGCGGCCTCGGCTGCCTTACGTTCCGCCAGTGACTGGCGGCGCTCGGCCTCCTTCGCGGACGCCTGGGCCTTCGTCTTCTTGACCGTCGACGCGCGGCGGAACTCTCCCCGGCCGCGGTACGCGGCGCCGAGCGCGCGCGGGTCGAGGCCCGAGGCCGGATGCCCGCCGCCGAAGAACTTCGTGGTGGCCAGCAGGCGCATGAGCGGGTGGGTGAACATCGTCACGACGAAGAGGTCGATGAGCGTCGTGATGCCGAGCGTGATCGCGAAGCCGCGCACGTTGCCGACCGCGACGAAGAACAGGACGATCGCGACGAGCAGGTTCACCGCATCCGAGGCGAGGATCGTCCGGATCGCGCGCGCCCAGCCGCGCTCGACGGCCGACGGTAGCGAGCGGCCCTCGCGCAGCTCATCCTTGATGCGCTCGAAGTAGACGATGAACGAGTCGGCCGTGATGCCGATCGCCACGATGAGGCCCGCGACGCCGGCGAGCGACAGGCGGTAGCCCTCCTGATTCGACATGAGCGTGACGACGAGGTACGAGACGACCGCGAGGAACACGAGCGACGCCATGGTCACGAGGCCGAGCAGGCGGTACTGCAGCAGCGAGTAGAGCAGCACGAGCAGGAGGCCGATCGCGCCCGCGATGAGGCCGGCCTGCAGCTGCCAGGTGCCGAGGGTCGCCGAGATGGTCTGCGTCGACTGCGTCTGGAAGCTGAACGGCAGCGCGCCGAACTTCAGCTGGTCGGCGAGGTCCTTCGCCGACTGCTCGGTGAAGTTGCCGGTGATCTGCGCCTTACCGTCGGTGATGATCTCGTTGGCGGTCGGGGCGACGATGACGTTGCCGTCGAGGGTCACGGCGAAGCGCGAGCGGGTGGTGTCGGCCATGCCCGTGGTCGGGTCTGGCGTCGCGCCAATCGCGACGAGGCGCTCGGTCACCGCACGGAACTCGGCGGTACCGGTGGCGTCGAACTGCAGGTTGACGCCCCACTGGCCGGTCGCGACGCCCTGCTGGTTCGTCACCATGCTCGAGGTGGCGTCGCTGATGTGCTCGCCCGAGATCTCGACGGGGCCAAGCACGAATTTCTCGGTGCCGCTCTCGTCGCAGGCGATCATCGGCTCTTCGGGGTCGGCGACCTCGGGGTCGTTCATGACGTCGGCGCAGTCGAACGCGAGGAAGTCGGCGAAGAGCTGGTCGGTCAGCTGGGCGACATCGGAGCCATCGGTCGGCTCGATGGTCGGGGTCGCGTTGAAGCTCTCCATGCCGAAGTCTTCGGGCTTGACGACCTGCACGTTCGAGGCCGAATCCGTGTACAGCACGGGGCGGAATTCGAGCTTGGCACTCGACTCGATGCGATTCTGGGTCTCGGCATCGAGCTCGCCGGGAACCGACACGACGATATTCGTGCCGCCCTGGGTCGTCACCTCGGCCTCGGAGATGCCCGAGGCATCCACGCGCTGTCGGATGATCGACGCTGCCTGCGCCATCTGGTCGCCCGAGGGCGCGGCGGCACCCTCCTGGAGCTGCGCCGCGAGCACCACCTGGGTGCCACCTTCAAGGTCGAGGGCGAGCTTCGGGGTCCACTGTCCATTCTGGAACGCGACAGAGGCCCAGTTCAGGCCGCCGAGCACGATGAGAATGATGCCGAACCAGAGCAGGGTGGATTTGGCTCCCCGCACCGCCTGCGAGGATCGTTTCGAGGTTGCCAAGAATCGTGCCTTTCACGCCGCGGACGCGGCGCTGAATTTCGTGGTTAGAGCTTCGAACGGCCGTCGTCGGCAGCGTCGTCGTCGGTCGACTCCGGGTCGACGTCGTAGCGCGAGTCGGCCTCGAGCGAGGTGTCGGCGTCGGTGGGCGAGACAGTCTCTGCGTCCAGCTGCTCGCTGAAGTCGTCGGCCGACTCCTCACCGGTGAGCGACGAGGCGTCGTCGGGCACGGTCGGCGTCACGACGTTGACGATGGTCGCCGAGTGCACGCGCAGCTGGGTGCCCGGGCCGCTCTCGATGGTGACGACGTTGTTCGCTTCGTCCATGTCGACAATGGTGCCGTAGATGCCGGCCTGGGTCATGACCTCGGTGCCGGGCACGAGCTGCTGACGCATCTCCTGCTGCTGCGCCTGCCGCTTCTTGTTGCTCCGCCACATGAAGACCATCATGACGACGAGCAGCAGCAGGGGAAGGACGAGCATGAGATCCATAAAGTGACTCCAGAAGTGTTCGTGTGGGGTGAGGGATCGCGCAGCGAGCTGAAAGCTCGATAAACGTGACGATTATAGGGCACCTGGCCGTACGCCAAGGTGCTCGTAGGCGGCAGGTGTTGCGATACGGCCGCGCTGGGTGCGCGCAATCAGCCCGGTGCGCACGAGGAACGGCTCGACGACGGCCTCGACGGTGTCGGCCTCCTCGCCCACCGTGACGGCGAGCGTGCGCACGCCGACGGGGCCGCCCTCGAAGCGGCGGATGAGCGTGTCGAGCACCGCGCGGTCGAGCCGATCGAGGCCGAGGCCGTCGACGTCGTAGAGGGCGAGCGCCTCGCCCACGGCGACGTCGTCGATCGGGCGATCGTGGACGAGCGCGTAGTCGCGCACGCGACGCAGCAGCCGGTTCGCGATGCGGGGCGTGCCCCGCGAGCGCGACGCGAGCACGTCGAGGGCCCCGGGCCGAGCATCCAGGTCGAGCAGGCGCGCCGTGCGGGTCAGCACGCGCTCGAGCTCGTTGTCGGCGTAGAACTCGAGGTGCGCCGTGAAGCCGAAGCGATCGCGCAGCGGCGCGGGCAGCAGGCCCGAGCGGGTGGTGGCGCCGACGACGGTAAACGGCGCAAGCTCAAGCGGCACCGACTGCGCTCCCGCACCCTTGCCGACCATGATGTCGATGCGGAAGTCCTCCATCGCGAGGTAGAGCATTTCTTCGGCCGTGCGGGCCATGCGGTGAATCTCGTCGATGAACAGCACCTCGCCCGGCACCATGCTCGAGAGCACGGCCGCGAGGTCGCCCGCGTTCTGCAGCGCGGGCCCCGAGGTGAGTCGCAGCGCCTGCCCTGTCTCTTGGCCCACGATCATCGCGAGGGTCGTCTTGCCGAGTCCGGGCGGACCCGCAAGCAGGATGTGATCTGGCGTGCGGTGCTGCAGCTCCGCGGCCCGCAGCAGCAGGTGCAGCTGCTCGCGCACCTTCTCCTGGCCGATGAATTCATCGAGCAGCCGCGGACGCAGCGTCGACTCAAACTCGAGTTCGCCGTCGTTCCGTTGCGCGTCGAGCGGGCTCTGGGTCATCGCGCACCGCCGAGCTCTCGTAGCGCGGCGCGAAGCAGCATGGGCACGTCGACCCCGGCGGCGCCCTCGCTCGCACGCTCGACGGCCTCCTGCGCCTGTTTCTGTGGCGTGCCGAGTCCGATGAGCGCCTCAACCACGTCGTCGCGGGTCGAACCGGAGACCGTGGCTCCCCCGGTGGTCCCCGAAACGGTGACACCCGAGAGCTTGCCCTTGAGCTGCACCGTGATGAGCTTTGCCGTCTTCGGGCCGACGCCCGAGACCTTCTTGAAGACCGCGAGGTCTTCGTTCTCGACCGCCGTCGCGAGTTCGTCGGGTCGCAGCTGCGCGAGCACGCCCATTGCCGACTTCGGGCCGACGCCCGTGACCGACGTGAGCAACCCGAAAACTTCGCGCTCGCGCGCATCCCGGAAACCGTAGAGCGTCAGCGAGTCCTCACGCACGATGAGCGTGCAGGTCAGCGTGAGCTCGGCGCCGACGCGCAGCTCGAGCGCGTGCGTCGCGGTGACGAGCACATCGAATCCGACGCCACCGACCGTGATGATGGCGCGCGTGGCGCCGACGTAGGACACCGTTCCGGTGAGCTGAGAAATCACTAATTCAGCGTAGGCGTCGGCGACCCGAATTCGCGGAACGCTCGGCGGCGAGCCAAGCTTCCTGCGCCGGCGTGGCGCCACTGACGGGCTTTACCTGCCCGAGCCCGGAGCCGTGGGTGCGCTGCTCTGGGCGCACGCGGGCGAGCGGTGACTGCCACGCGGCGCAGATGGCGAGCGCGAGGGCGTCGGCGGCGTCGGCGGGCTTCGGCGGCGCATCCAGGCGCAGGATGCGCTGCACCATGCGCTGCACCTGGGCCTTGTCGGCGTTGCCGTAGCCCGACACGGCCGCCTTGACTTCGGATGGGGTGTGCAGTTCGGCGTCGATGCCACGGCGGTGCGCCTCGCGGATCACGATGCCGGTCACCTGTGCAACGCCCATGACGGTGTTGAGGTTGCGTTGCTCGGCGAAGACGCGCTCGATCGACACCGCCTCGGGACGATACTCGTCGAGTAGCCGCTCGACCGCGACTCCGATGAGCCCGAGCCGCGGCTGGAGCTCGGCGTCGGTGGGCGTGCGGATGACCTCGACGTGCACGAGGTCGACCCGACGCGCCTGGCCAACGTCGACGATCCCGGCCCCACAACGGGTGAGACCGGGATCGATGCCGAGGATGCGTTGGGCCACGCGGGATCGCTCGCCGCTATTCAGCGTCGAGCTGCTCCTGCACGTCGCTCGGGATCTCCATGTTCGTGTAGACGTTCTGCACGTCGTCGAGGTCCTCGACCGCGTCAATCACGCCGAGCACCTTCTTCGCGGTCTCGAGGTCGACCGGCACGAGCACGTTCGCGACAAATTCCGCCTCGGCCGACTCGTAGTCGATGCCGGCCTCCTGCAGCGCGGTGCGGACGGCGACGAGGTCGGTGGCCTCGGTGCGCAGTTCGAACGCCTCGCCGTGGTCGATGACCTCTTCGAGGCCGGCGTCGAGGCCGGCGAGCAGGATGTCGTCTTCGCTCGGCTCGCCGGAGCGCTTTGCGACCTCGATGACGCCCTTGCGCTCGAAGTTGAACGCGACCGAGCCCGGGTCGGCCATGGTGCCGCCCGACCGCGTCACGGCGAGTCGCGTTTCGGCGGCCGCACGGTTGCGGTTGTCGGTCAGACACTCGATGAGCATTGCGACGCCGCCCTGAGCGTAGGCCTCGTACATGATGCTGTCGTACGAGACGACTTCACCGGTAAGGCCGCCGCCGCGCTTGACGGCACGGTCGATGTTGTCGTTCGGCACCGAGATCTTCTTGGCGCGCTGAATCGCATCGGCGAGCGCGGGGTTGCCGTCGGGGTCGGGGCCGCCAGTACGCGCGGCAACCTCGATCACCTTGATGTACTTAGCGAAGGCCTTCGCGCGCTTGGCGTCGATAACGGCCTTCTTGTGCTTGGTAGTTGCCCACTTGGAGTGACCCGACATTGGTTCCCCCTGAATCGATTGCGCTTGCTGAACGCTTTATTTTAGCGGGCCGAGCCCACCCTCCGCTTACGACTGGCCCAAGAACTCGCGCAGGACACGCTCAAGGCCGAGCACATCCTCGAGCGAGGCGAGCTCGCGTGCCGAGTGCATCGACAGGATCGGGATGCCGACGTCGACGGTGCGGAAGCCGAGCCGGGTGGCCGAGATGGGGCCGATGGTCGACCCCGAGGGAATCGAGTTGCGCGAGACGAATCGCTGCACCGGCACCCCGGCGCGCGTCGACAGTCCGTGCCAGAGGGCCTCGCCCGCCGCGTCCGTCGTGTACCGCTGGTCGGCGTTGATCTTGAGGATCGGCCCACGGCCGGCGTGGGGGCGCACCTCGTCGTCGTGATGGCTCGGGTAGTTCGGGTGCACGGCGTGGCCGACATCACTCGAGATGCTCCAGCTCGCGGCGTTGGCGCGCTTCACGGTCTCGACCTCCGCGCCGAGGCCAGCGCGGATGCGCGCGAGCACGTCCTCGAGGAACGGCCCGGCCGCGCCCGTGCGCGAGGCCGAACCGACCTCTTCGTGGTCGAACGCGGCGAGCATCGGGATTGCGCCCTGGGGGTTCGTCGCCGACATGAGCGCGCGCAGCCCGGCGTGCACGCTGACAAGGTTGTCGAGTCGGCCCGACGCGAGCAGGTTCGACTCGAGGCCGATGCGCGCGGGCGCCTGCGCGTCGACCACAAAGCCGTCGAGCGCGACGACCGCGGCGGGGT
Organism: Gulosibacter massiliensis; assembly: GCF_900626105.1. NCBI lineage: Bacteria > Bacillati > Actinomycetota > Actinomycetes > Micrococcales > Microbacteriaceae > Gulosibacter > Gulosibacter massiliensis. Next base: position 159,939 of record NZ_UYZX01000001.1, on the reverse strand, counting down.
CGACCGAGGCCGATGCGGCGAGCGCGTCGACGAGCTGGCCGGCGGTGTCGAGGCCGACGATGGGCCGGGTGTGCTGCTGGCGATCGAGCTTGACGCCGTCGGCGTTGACGCCGCGGTCGAGGTGCACCGCGAGCTGCGGGATGCGCGCGACCCCGTCGGCCGTGTGGGCGAGCACGGTGCTGCCGTCGGCGAGGGCGAGCCGCGCCCCGACGCGTAGGTCGCGGTCGAGCCACGAGTTGAGCAGCGGGCCACCGTAGACCTCAACGCCGACCGTCTGCCAGCCCTCGCGGGCGGATGCGGGGCTCGGCTTGAGCCGGAAGCCGGGCGAGTCGGTGTGCGCACCGACGAGATGCACTGGCGCGGCGGCCGCACGGTGCTCGGGAAGCACCCAGGCGATGACGGCGCCGTCGCGGACGACGACGTAGCCGCCCGCGGCGAGGTGCCACTCGTCGGTTTCCTCGAGCCGGGTGAACCCGGCCAGCGTCAGCTGCCGGGCCACCTCCTCGGCAGCGTGGAACGCGGTGGGTGACGCGCTTACGAGGTCACGAATCTGGGTAAACGTGGTATCGATCGTCGGCGTCACGCGCGGCTCCTCGGGGTCGGTTAGCGGGCCTCCTCGACGAGTTCGAGGAAGTGGCGGTGCCAGCTCGTATCGCCGGTCACCTCGGGATGGAACGAGATGCCAAGCAGATTGCCCTGCCGCACCGCGACGACCCGATCGCCCGTAACGCTAGCAAGTGCCTCGGCTCGCTCGCCGACCTCGACGACGATGGGCGCCCGAATAAAGGCGACCGTCGCGGGCTGCTCCCCCTCGATCGGCGAGACGACCTCGGCTTCGAACGAGTCGAGCTGCGAGCCGAAGGCGTTGCGCTGCACGGTGACGTCGAGGCCGCCAAACGTCTGCTGCCCGGGGGCCGCGTCGGTGATGCGGTCGGCGAGCAGGATCAGACCGGCGCAGGTGCCGAACACGGGCATCCCCTCGGCGATGCGCGCACGAATCGGCTCGGCCACCTCGAAGATGCGCGAAAGCTTGTCAATCGTGCTCGACTCGCCTCCCGGCAACACGAGCGCGTCGACCTCGGTGAGCTCGGCCGGGGTGCGCACGAGCCGCACCCGCACGCCGAGCTGCTCGAGCATCCGGGCGTGCTCGCGCACGTCGCCCTGCAGCGCGAGCACGCCGATGATCGGCGCGGGGCTCACCAGCCGCGCTCGGAAAGGCGGTGCGGCTGGGCGAGGTCGGCGACGTTGATGCCGACCATCGCCTCGCCAAGACCGCGCGAGACCTCGGCGATGACGTCGGCGTTCTCGAACAGGGTCGTCGCCTTGACGATCGCGGCAGCCCGGGCCTCAGGGTTGCCCGATTTGAAGATGCCCGAGCCGACGAACACGCCGTCGGCGCCGAGCTGCATCATCATCGCTGCGTCGGCGGGGGTCGCGACGCCGCCGGCGACGAACATCACGACGGGCAGCTTGCCGGTTGACGCGACCTCCTCGACGAGGGCGTACGGGGCCTGGAGCTCCTTCGCGGCAACGTAGAGCTCGTCCTTCGAGAGCGACGAAAGGGCGCGGATCTCGGAGCTGATCTTGCGGATGTGCTTCATCGCCTCCGAAACGTCGCCGGTGCCGGCCTCGCCCTTCGAGCGAATCATCGCGGCGCCCTCGTTGATGCGGCGCAGGGCCTCGCCGAGGTTGGTCGCGCCACAGACGAAGGGCACGTCAAACTGCCACTTGTCGATGTGGTTGACGTAGTCAGCCGGCGAGAGCACCTCCGACTCGTCGATGTAGTCGACCTTGAGCGACTGGAGCACCTGCGCCTCGACGAAGTGGCCGATGCGGGCCTTGGCCATGACGGGTATCGACACCTCGGCGATGATCGCGTCGATGAGGTCGGGGTCGCTCATGCGGGCGACGCCGCCCTGGGCACGAATGTCGGCGGGAACGCGCTCGAGCGCCATGACCGCGACGGCGCCGGCATCCTCAGCGATGCGGGCCTGCTCGGGTGTGACGACGTCCATGATCACGCCGCCCTTGAGCATCTCGGCGAGACCGCGCTTGACGCGGTCGGTGCTCGGGCTGGCGTTGGTGGGGGGAGTTGCAGAAGTGGTCATGTCCTCCATCCTGCGAGGTCAATTGGCCCATTGGAAGATCCACTATCGCTGGACTTTGTTAGACCACTTCGGCAGACTCGAGCCATGCGCTCTCCCGAAATCGCCGAGCTTTCCGTGTCGCTCGACCGCGCGCATCCGCTGCCACTGCCGCAGCAGCTCGCGGGTTCAGTGCGGGCGCTCATCGACCGCGGCGTGCTGCGAGCCGGGGATGCGCTGCCCTCGTCGCGGGCGTGGGCCGCGCGGCTCGGAGTCTCGCGCGGCACCATCGTGACCGCCTTCGAACAGCTGACGGCCGAGGGCTATCTCACGTCGCAGACTGGCGCCGCGACCACCGTGAACCCCGCGCTTGGGCAGACGCACCCTGGCCGGCGTGATGCGGCGCGAGGTGCAGCCGGCATCCCCTCGCTCCCGAGTACCGGTGGCCGCGCACCCGAGACCTCCCTCGACCCCATTGACCTCCTCCCAGGTCAACCCTCGACCGGCACCCTGCGCACGCCCGCGTGGCGGCGCGCGTGGCGCAACGCGGCCGACGCCGACCTCGCGACGCTGCCGCTCGCGGGCGACCCGCGCTACCTCGCCGCCGTGAGCGAGCACTTTCGGCGGATGCGCGGGCTCGCCCGCGACGCCGGCACCTTTCTCGTCACGGCCGGGGCCCGCGAAGGCCTCGCGCTCATCGTGCAGACGATCGCGGCCGAGCGGACCGGCGCCGCGCCGGTGCGTGTCGGTGTCGAGTCTCCCGGCTACCCCTCGCTGCGCCGCGTGCTCGCGCGCCTCGGCTGCGAGCTCGTGCCACTCGAGGTCGACCGTGACGGGCTGCGCACCGACCGGCTCCCCCGTGGCGCGGCGAAGCCCGACCTCGTGATCGTCACGCCGAGCCACCAATACCCGTTTGGCGGCTCACTGCCTATCTCCCGCCGCCAAGACCTGCTCGCGTGGGCGCGCACCGAGGGCGTGCTCATCGTCGAGGACGACTTCGACTCCGAACTCCGGTACGTCGGCCAGCCATTGCCGACACTCACCGCGCTCGACCGCACGGGCGACGGCACCGTCGCGCTCCTCGGCACGTTTTCGTCGACCGTCGCGCCGACAATCGGCATTGGGATGCTCGGTGCGCCGGCGCCGTTGCGGGAGCGGCTGCTCGCGACGCGCGCCGACCTCGGCACCCCGGTCTCGGCAGTGACCCAGCGGGCGTTCGCCGAGTACCTCGCCTCGGGTGAACTGGCTCGACACGCCGCTCGGATGCGCCGCAGTTATCGCCAGCGCCGCGCCGCGGTGCTCGCGGTGCTCGGCGACCTGCCTCAGGTCGAGGTCTCCCCCATGGATGGCGGCCTCCACGCCGTGATTCACACGCGACGCGATGAGGCCGAGCTCATGGCGGCGTGCGAGCGGGCTGGCGTGCGGGTGTCGCCCGGCGCCGTGTACTGGCGTGAGCCGAGCGGTGCGTCACCGAGCGGCCCGAGCGGCGCGAGCAGCGCATCCGCCTCGGGCAGCATCGTCATCGGCTACGCGCACCTCTCGGAGGCGCAACTCGCCGAGGGACTCGCGCGGCTCCGGGCGGCGCTCTAGCGCGAGCGCGTGCGAGCTACTCGGCGTCCCAGAGGGCCGCGATCTCGGCGCGCTGCTCGCCGAGCAGACGCGGCATCGGCTTCGTGCGGCCGATGATCGGCAGGAAGTTCGCGTCGTTCGGCCAGCGCGGCACGATGTGCTGATGCAGATGCCCAGCAATGCCGGCGCCGGCGACCTCGCCCTGGTTCATGCCGATGTTGAAGCCACCGACGCCGCCCTGGTACTTCAGCACCGTCATCGCGCGCTGTGTGAGGTGCGCCATCTCCATGACCTCAGCGTCGGTCGCGAGGTCGTAGGTGGCGATGTGACGGTACGGGCAGACAAGCAGGTGCCCCGTATTGTAGGGGTACAGGTTCATCACGACGTAGCAGAGTTCGCCCCGCTTGACGATGAGGCCGTCCTCGTCGCTCTTGTCGGGCGCCGAGCAAAAGACGCAGGCATGGTCGGGCTTGCGCCGTTCCTCGCCATTGTCGATGTACGCCATGCGGTGCGGCACCCAGGTGCGCTCGAAGCCGTCGGGCACGCCGACGAAGTCGTCGGCCGGCTGCAGTTCGTAGGGTTCGCGCTCGCCCGTCATTACGCCAGCACGTCGGCGTCGGAGCTCACGAGCGTGTGCTCGCGGATGGCCGAGGTGATGAGCGCGATCGCTTCGTCGACGGGCACGCCGTTGCGCTGCGAGCCGTCGCGGAAGCGGAACGAGACGGCGCCCGCTTGGCGGTCGTCCTCACCCGCGATGAGCATGAACGGCACCTTCGCCTTGGTGTGCGTGCGAATCTTCTTCGGCATGCGGTCGGCCGAGTCGTCGAGCTGCGCACGAACGCCCTCGCGACGCAGGCGCGAGATGACCTCGCCGAGATAGTCGGCATACTCATCTGCGACCGGAATGCCGACGACCTGCTCGGGTGCAAGCCAGACCGGGAACGCGCCCGCGTAGTGCTCAAGCATGATCGCGAAGAAGCGCTCGATCGAGCCGAGCAGGGCGCGGTGAATCATCACCGGCTGCTTGCGCGTGCCGTCGGCCGCCGCGTACTCGAGTTCGAACAGCTCAGGCTGGTTGAAGTCGAGCTGCACCGTCGAGAGCTGCCAGGTGCGGCCGATGGCGTCGCGCGCCTGCACCGAGATCTTCGGGCCATAGAACGCGGCGCCAGCCGGGTCGTCGACGAGGTCGAGCCCCGACTCCTCACCGACCTCGCGTAGGGTCTGCTCGGCGATCTCCCACTGCTCGTCGGTGCCGACCGACTTCTTGGGGTCGCGCGTCGAGAGCTCGAGGTAGAAGTCGTTCAGTCCGAAGGCGCGCAGCGTCTCGAACACGAACTCGAGCTGGCGCTGAATCTCGCCCTTGACCTGCTCATCCGTCACGTAGATGTGCGCGTCGTCCTGCGTCAGGCCGCGCACGCGGGTGAGGCCCGAGAGCGTGCCGCTCTTCTCGTAGCGGTAGACCGTGCCGAACTCGGCAAGGCGCAGTGGCAGTTCGCGATAGCTGCGGGCGCGGGCGCGGAAGATGAGGTTGTGGAAGGGGCAGTTCATGGGCTTCAGGTAGTAGTCCTGGCCCTGCTTGGTGACGTTGCCTTCGTCGTCGGTGACCTCGTCGAGGTGCATCGCGGGGAACATGCCGTCCTTGTACCAGTTGAGGTGCTGGCTTGTTTCGAACAGCGCGCCCTTGGTGATGTGCGGCGAGTTGACGAGCTCGTACTCATGCTTGAGCAACTGCTCGCGCATGAACGACTCGATCTCGTGACGGATGATGCCGCCTTTCGGGTGGAACACCGCGAGACCCGAGCCGATTTCGTCGGGGAAGCTGAACAGGTCGAGCTCGGCGCCGAGCTTACGGTGGTCGCGCTTCTGGGCCTCTTCGATGCGGGTCTTGTAAGCGACGAGCTCGTCCTTCGTCGGCCACGCGGTGCCGTAGATGCGCTGCAGCATCGGGTTCTTCTCGCTGCCGCGCCAGTAAGCGCCCGAGCTGCGCATGAGCGACCAGCCGTTACCGATGAGCTTTGTCGACGGCAGGTGCGGGCCGCGGCAGAGGTCGTACCAGACGGTGTCGCCCGACTTCGGGTCGACGTTGTCGTAGATCGTGAGCTCGCCGGCGCCGACCTCGACGTTTTCGCCGGCGTCGCTGCCCGCGTTGCCCTTGAGGCCGATGAGCTCGAGCTTGTACGGCTCGCTGGCGAGCTCAGCGCGCGCATCCTCGTCGCTCACGACGCGACGGGCGAAGCGCTGGCCCTGCTTAACGATGCGCTGCATCTCTTTCTCGACGGCCTTGAGGTCGGCCGGGGTGAAGGGCTCTTCGACGTCGAAGTCGTAGTAGTAGCCGTCAGTGATGAACGGCCCAATGCCGAGCTTCGCGTCGGGGTGCAGCTTCTGCACGGCCTGCGCGGTGACGTGCGCGGCCGAGTGGCGCAGGATGTTCAGGCCATCTTCGCTGTCGATGGTTACCGCCTCGGCGGTCTGGCCGGCTTCGATCTCGCGGAAGAGGTCGAGCAGCTGACCGTCAACGCGCATCGCGACGATCGCGGGCTGCTTCGGGGCGTCCGCGAAGAGTTCGGTGCCCGTCGTCGTCGTGCTGGCCTCGAGTCGCAGGGGTGCTGGTGCGTTCTTGAGGTCTAGTGCAGACACGTCGTCTCCTACTTGCGCGGATGCGGTGGTTAAGTTGCCGGCGCACGGCGCGTCGGCTATCGAACGATTCTAGGTGGTGCGGGTTGCCCTAGCTGACCGTGGTGCCGCCGAGGGCGTCGACGAAGTCCTGCGGGTTGTCAACGTTGAGCAGCCAGTTCTCGCCGACGAGCAGGTGCGTCTGCACGGCGAGGTTCTTCGAGCGATCGACCGCGGCCGCGAGTTCTTCGGGGTTCGCGTAGACGGCCATGACGACGGTGTCGGAGCAGCGCCCAGCCTTGGCGTCGTAGTCGCCCGGGTCGATTTCCTCCCAGGCCTCGCAGGTGCCGCCCGCGGCGACATACGCGTCGCGCAGCTCCTCGACAGTCGAGAATTCGGTCGCGTCACCGGTCACCGCGGGCACCGCTTCCCCGCCGCCCGAGCAGCCGGCCAACACTGCGCCGACCGCCGCCGCGATGCCGATTCCCTTGACCCGACGCATGCTGCTGCCACTCACCTGATTCACCGGGCCATCCTATCGACCCGGGAAGCCCGCAAGTGTTTCGTACGATGTCGGCGTCGCCGCTTCGAGCACGTCAGCGATCTCGTCGTTGATGGGCAGCCGGCGAATGAACGCCCCCATCGCCGCACAGACAGGCGCGGCCACGAGCAGCGGCTATGGCCCGACGGAACCCTCGGCGCGGCCCGCGACCGACGCGATGGCTGTGGCCACGAACGGTATTTGCCAGTCGACGATCTCTACGACGAGCGCGCTAATCGGCACAGCGAGCGACGAGGCGAGCAACATCACGCTGACCCGCCAGGCGGTCTTCAACACACCCACGCCGAGCAGCCTGGGCAGCTCGCCCTGAATCGGCGTATGGATAGCTTGCGTGAAGAAGGCGCTCACGTCTGCGAAGGCGAGCACTCGAGCGGTCCTTCGCGACGCTCGCCGCCGCATCCCAGCCGTCGCCCGGGTTGCAAGCGTGCTCAGTCGGCGAGCGTGATGCCGAGGTGGTCAGCGAACGTTTCGGTGAGGTCAACGGCCTGGTGAAACGTCAGGATCGTGCCACGCATCGACGTTAGGCCGCGCACGCGGCTCAGTTCAGCGCCGCGCAGATCGAAGTGCTGCAACCTGGCCTGATCGAGGATGAGTGTGCGCACCGTGCACTCGTGGAACGCGACCCGGTCTGCGCGGGCCAGCGTCAAGTCGAGTTCGTCGATGACGCAGTTCTCGAAGCGAATATCGCGTAGCGTCGCGGCACGAAGGTTCACAAACGACATCTTGGATGCGGTGATTCGCACCCCGCGGAGGTCGGCCTCAGCAAGGTCGACGGCGCCGAGCCGGGAGCTTTCGATGTGCACGTCGCGCCAGTCAGAGCCGGCCGCTTTGAGCTCGGGTGCGCTGACTCGCTCGAGCCGAGTCTCAGCGATGCTGACGTTGCGGAGCTGCGCCGCGTGCACCTCGAGCCCGAGGAACTCGCACTCGCTCACGCTCACGCTCGAAAGTTCACGACCCCCGAGGTCTGCATCGACATACCGACGTGCCTCGTAGTAGCCGGCAGCGACGATCTCGAGCGCACTGGCGTCGGTGAGCTCTGGCAGACGCAGCTCGTCAACCATCGGCGCCACAATCTTTGGGGTTCGATTCGCTGTCACGTCCGCTCCTATTCGTCGGCCTGCAGCCTACCGAGAGGCGACGACAAAGGGCCCGTTCGCGCTCCGAAACATCGCCCCAGGTCACTGCCTAACGAAGAAACCCCCTGATTACTCAGGGGGTTTTGCTCGTGCGCGATACTGGGATCGAACCAGTGACCTCTTCCGTGTCAGGGAAGCGCGCTACCGCTGCGCCAATCGCGCTCATCTCTTTCGAGACTTGCATTGTGCATCCCGTACAGGATACCGAGGTGACGACGGGATTCGAACCCGTGTAAACGGCTTTGCAGGCCGCTGCCTCGCCTCTCGGCCACGTCACCGTACTGGGTCTATGCCCGTGCTCTCAAGACGTGGTCTTGTTCACACTCGAGCGGATGACGAGACTCGAACTCGCGACCCTCACCTTGGCAAGGTGATGCGCTACCAACTGCGCTACATCCGCGTGACCTTGGCTTCCTTTCGGCGCCTCAGCACTCGAACTACATTAATGCAAGCATTCCGTGCAATGCAAATCGAGACGGCGGGGAATTTAGAAATCCCAGATCAACAGCATGAAATTCGTTCCCAGCAGCGTGTCTCGAGGGAGCCGGTTTGCGCGACATAGCTCGCGTGTGCCAAGATAGACCCTTGTTGCGGGTGATTAGCGCAGCGGTAGCGCACTTCCTTCACACGGAAGGGGTCACTGGTTCGATCCCAGTATCACCCACCTCACAGGGCCTCCCACGGGAGGCCCTGATTCGTTTCCCCGACTCCCCCGTCGCCGGCCATCCGACCGGTCTATGCCGCGCATCCCGCGCGGGCGTGTCTGAGTGCGACCCGTACTGCCCCGGTCCGTCTCCTCAACGCGGGTAGACGTGTCGGCCCAGATTCGCGAAGGTGGTAATTGCATGCAAACAATCTCGTGCGAGGGACACCGTCAAGCAGGCGAAGGTGCTCGCACAAACGAACTGATTGGAGCGGACCATGCCACGTCAACGTCGATCATCGTTAAAGGACCCGGAACTGTACGAAAGCTTGCGCGCCGAGGGAAAGTCTGAGGAACAGGCAGCGCGGATCTCGAACGCAGCAGCGAAGGAAGGCAGGACCGCAGTGGGCAAACGCGGCGGAGCCGCTGAGAACTACGAGGACCGGACCGTGCCGGAGCTCCGCGCGCGAGCGCGAGAGCTGGGCATCACAGGAGTGTCCAGATCTACAAAGAGCGAACTCATCACGCGACTCCGAGAGCACTAACCGGTGATCCCTGCAGTTTTCTACTAGCGCTGCGCGTACAACCGCATCAAACGTAGAAAACCACATCGACTGCGGCGCGATCTGGTGCGAGTGCGAATACGCGGGCACAGGTGCGCACGCACGGCCACAACGCTCGTAGCGGCCGCGCAGGGCGCGCAACGGGAGAATTAATAAGGGCCCCGGAGTCGATGACTCCGGGGCCCTGGTGGTTGGTGTGGTCGGCGGCTTCGTAATCACTCACACAGCATTACGCTGGCCCGCAGTGAGTGCTTCCGGCACCGCCATCCATTCGTCGTAGGACGATCAGTGGCCTACGCCGCACCAACCTGGTTGAGCTCGCCGGTGCGCTGGTAAGCGCGTTCGCCGTGGACACTTTCGTCCACACCTGCGAGCTCCTCCTCGCTCGTGATTCGGAAGCCGATGGTCTTCTGAATGACCATCCCCACCACATACGCAACCACGAACGAGTAGATCAATACCGCCACAGAGGCGACAACCTGCAGGATCAGCTGCTGGACACCGAAGCCCATGAACAGTCCCGAGGTAGTTCCGAACAGACCGGGCCAGATCGAGCCGATGAGGCCCGCGACCAGGTGGATACCCACGACATCAAGCGAGTCGTCGTACTTCGCGGCCCACTTGAGGTCGCAAGCGTACTCAGCGGCAACACCACACACGAAGCCGAGGAGCAGAGCCCATCCGGGAAGAATGTCGGCACACGCGGGGGTGATACCCACGAGGCCAGCGATGACACCAGAGGCAGCGCCAACCGCGGTCGGCTTCTTGCCGCGAAGTCGATCGATCGCGAGCCAGCCGAGGATACCGGCAGCCGGGGCCACGATCGTGTTGACCGTGATCAGGCCGGGGATGCCGTCGACAAGGTTGCCCGTGCCCTCGGCGCCGACATTGAAGCCGAACCAGCCGAACCAGAGGATTGCGGTACCAACGAGCACGAGCGGCACGTTGTGCGGCTGGTTGAGGCTCTTGCCGAAGCCCTGGCGGCGACCAAGCACCAGCGCAAGAGCGAGGGCAGCAGCACCCGCGTTGATGTGCACCGCAGTTCCACCGGCGTAGTCGATGACGCCGAGGTCGCCGAAGCCGAGCGCCGTGCCGAGCTGTGAGATCCAGCCGCCGCCCCACACCCAGGCCGCGACCGGGAAGTAGACCAGCGTCGCGAAGATGCCCGCGAACAGCAGCCAGGAGCCGAAGCGTGCACGATCCGCGATCGAGCCCGAGATGAGGGCCACCGTGATGATCGCGAATGTCGCCGAGTAGGCACTGCCCATCATGGCTTCGTTATCGCCCGAGGTCGCCACCATGCCGAAGTCCGTGAACGGGTTCCCCGCGAACTGGAAGAAGGACGAGCCGTCGACCGAGATCATCGCGTGTCCGAACAGCACCCAGAGCACAGCGACCAACGCGAGCGCGCCGAAGGACATCATCATCATCGAGATGGCGCCCTTCTCGCGAACGAGGCCACCGTAGAACAGCGCGAGGCCCGGTGTCATAAACAACACCAACGCCGTCGCAGTAATGAGCCAGGCCGCACCACCTGTATCCATTGAAGTTCTCCTCTCAATCACACCCGGCGGGTCAACCGCTCGACCCGAAACCGTTGGTGTGTGGTTCCTGAGAGTAGACCGAACGCCAAAAATAAATGGCGTTTTCAGTGCATATTTTGAGTAACTTTGCACTCTCAACAAATTTTAACTTTCGTGCAACCTTGTTGAAGATTGCGCAAAATTGCAAAGAATCAGCCCGTAACCCGGGAATTTTCCGGGGCTACGGGCTGCGACGAACGCGGCGCGCGCTACGCGCTGGCGGCGCCGGTGGATGCGATGAGTCGCGACACCGAGCGAAGGTACTTTTTGCGGTAACCGCCGTCGACCATGCCGCCACCAAAGATCGCGTCGAGGGGCACGCCCGAGGCGACAATCGGGATTTCGGCGTCGTAGACCCGGTCAATGAAGGCGACGAAGCGCAGCGCCTCGGACTGATCGGTGAGTTCGGTCACATCGGTGAGTGCGAGCAGGCTGATGCCGTCGACGAGGCGCACATACTTCGAGGGATGCACGGTGGCAAGGAAGTCGATGAGGGTGCGGAAGTCGTCCTGCGCGACTGTCTTGCCCGCGCTGATGCACGCATCCACCGCATCCTGCACCTCGGCCGGCGAGCTCACGATCGCGTGGCCCTCAACCGCGCGCCGACGGTAGTCGACGCCGTCGATGCGCACCGTCTTGAACACGTCGGCAAGCTTCGTGATCTCGCGGAGGAAGTCCTGCGCCGCGAATCGTCCCTCACCGAGCGCATTCGGCGGGGTGTTCGAGGTCGCCATGACGTGGGTGCCCTTCTCGACGAGCGCGCCGAGGAAGCGGGTCATGACCATGGTGTCGCCCGGGTCGTCGAGCTCGAACTCGTCGATGGCGAGCAGGCTAGCGCCGGTGAATGCCTCGACGGCCTTCTGGTAGCCGAGTGCGCCGACGAGCGAGGTGTACTCGATGAACGTGCCGAAGTACTTGCGACCGCTAAAGGCGTGCCATGTCGCGGCAAGCAAGTGGGTCTTGCCGACGCCGAAGCCACCGTCGAGGTAGACGCCGGGCTTCACCGTCGGTGCGCGCTTGAACATCTTTGACATGAAGCCGCGGCCGCTCGAGCGGTCTCCCCCGGCCTTCGCGAAGTCGCGCGAGATCTCGACCGCCTGCATCTGCGACGGATAGGACTCATCGGGCACGTAGTTCTCGAAACTCGCGTGCGCAAACTGCGGCGGCGGCACCAGGGCCCGCACCATCTCATCCGGCGTCATCTGCGGAACCTGTTCGGTGAGATGTACGAGGGTGCCTACGGTCACAGAGGTCTCCTTTTGCGCAGGAATAAGCTGGGTCAAGACTACGCTGACCTAGGTACGAACGCCGCAGTATTCGAGGAGTAGTCATGTCCGTCGTCTTCGACGAATCCCGGGAATTCGCGCAGTACGCGCAGCCCCACCGTCTTGTCTCGACCGAGTGGTTGGCCGAGCACCTTCACGATGACGGCCTCGTGGTCGTCGAGTCTGACGAAGACGTACTCCTCTACGACACCGGGCACATTCCGGGTGCAGTCAAGGTCGACTGGCACACCGACCTCAACGATCCCGTCGTACGTGACTACGTCGACGGCGAGGGCTTCGCCGAGCTGATGAGCCGCCTCGGCATCAGCCGCGACACGACCATCGTGCTCTACGGCGACCGCTCGAACTGGTGGGCCGCCTACGCCATGTGGGTGTTCGAATTGTTCGGCCACGAAGACATCCGCCTCGTCAACGGCGGCCGCGAGAAGTGGGTCGCCGAGGGTCGGGAACTCACTCGAGAGGTGCCCGAGCGTACCGCCTCGGACTACCCCGTCGTCGAGCGCGACGAGACCGGCCTGCGCGCCCGTCGCGACGACGTCGTCGCGCACCTGAGCGAGGGCAAGCCGCTCATCGACGTGCGCAGCTTCCCCGAGTACACGGGCGAGCGCACGCACATGCCCGATTTCCCGCAGGAGTCGGCGCTGCGCGGCGGACACATCCCCTCGGCCCACTCGGTGCCGTGGGCGCGCGCCGCGAATGAGGATGCGACGTTCAAGTCGCGTGAGGAGCTCGAGCAGATCTACCGCGGCGAACTCGGCCTCGGCGACAGCGACGATGTCATCGCATACTGCCGCATCGGCGAGCGCTCGAGCCACACGTGGTTCGTGCTGAAGTACCTCCTCGGTTTCCCGACGGTGCGCAACTACGACGGCTCGTGGACCGAGTGGGGTTCGCTCGTTGGCGCCCCGATCGTCGTCGGCGAAGAGCCCGGCACCGCGCCCACCCGATAGAGGCAATGATGTCTGCAATTCCTGCTCAGCTCGCGGAGATCCGCGACGACTTCCTCGCGATCCCCGAGCGCGAGCGGCTCACGATGCTGCTCGAGTTCTCTGATGAGCTGCCCGACGTGCCCGAACGCTTCACCGACGTCGAATTCGAGCGCGTCATTGAGTGCCAGTCACCGGTCTTCATCACGACCGAGGTCGACGACGGCACAGTGCACCTGTTCGCCAAGGCCCCGGCCGAGGCGCCCACGACCCGCGGCTTCGCCTCAGTGCTCGTGCAGGGCATCGACGGGCTCTCGACCGACGAGGTGATCGGCATCCCCGTCGACTTCCCGTTCGAGCTCGGCATCACCAAGCAGGTCTCGCCGCTGCGCCTGAACGGCATGGTCGGCATGCTCGGTCGCGTGCAGCGTCAGGTCCGGGAGGCCACGAGCGCGTAGGTTGGTTGATGTGCCCGACACTTCGCAGCCGTTTGATCTCAGCCGCATGCCGGACCCGGCCTGGCTCCGCCAGCTCGGCGGTGCCGGCAACCTGCTCGACCTGACCGGCGATGGCATCGGCGCCGCCGAGTCGTGGCTGCGCGAACACTATGCGCCGCCGCGGCCCGACTGGGTGCGCATGAACATGCTCGGCTCACTCAACGGCCGCATCACCGGCGGCGACGGCACCTCGGACAGCCTCTCGAACCGGGCCGACCGGCGCATCCTCCGGCTCATCCGTGAGATGAGCGATGTGGTCGTGGTCGGCGCGAACACGGTGCGCGAGGAGCGCCACACCGCGACCCGCCCCACCTGGCTCTGCATCATCTCGGAGTCTGGCAACCTTACGGGCCACCGCATCAGCGAGGCGGATGCGGCTGCCTCGGTGCTCGTGTGCGGGCCGGCTTCGGCGCGCGACCGCGCGGCCGAGACGATGCCCGGCGCCAACTTCGCCGAGTTCGACACGTCGGGTGGCCGGGTGCCGCTGGATGCGGTGCTCGCGGAGCTGCGCGGCCGCGGGCTACACCAGATCGTCGTCGAGGGCGGCACGACCCTGATCGGTCAGTTCCTCGACGGGGCGCTCCTCGACGAGGTGTGCCTCACGCAGGCGCCGGTGTTCGGCCCCGACACCTCCCCGGCGCTCCCCTCCTCGTCGCGCAACTCGGCTTTCCGGCGCGAGCTGCTGCTCGAGGACGAGTTCGGCTTCCTCTATCAGCGGCTCGTGCGCGACGACGCCTGAGCCTCCACGCTGAGCCCGGCGAACCAGTCGTCCACCGCCGTCTCCCAGCTCTCGCGGTCGACGTTCCAGAGCCGTGTGTGCCGCGCACGCGTGAACTCCACGTAGTCGACGAGGTCGGGCCGCGCCTGCGCGAGCCGTTGGCTCGAGGTCACCGGCACGACGGTGTCGGCGGTCGAGTGCAGCAACAGAATCGGCACCTCGAACTCGTCGGCCCGCGCCACGAGGTCGAGCTCCGCGAGGTCGAGCGGCTCGTCGGTGCCGAGCAGGCCCCGGTGCAGGGGCGAGTTGAGCAGCCACATGCCGAGCTTTGCTACCGGCGCGGGGACGCGCATCTGCGCCGCCTGGTACTCGAGGGTGTCGTGCCAGTTCACCGCCGGCGACTCGAGCATGAGGCCGACGATGCGCTTACGGAAGCGTGAGTTGAGGTAGGTCTGCCCGACGATGCCACCGCCCATCGACCAGCCGGTGAGCACGATTCGCTCGGCACCGCGCGAAATTGCCCACTCGAGCGCCGCATCGACGTCGTGCCACTCGGTGAGTCCAAGGCCGTACTTGCCGTCGGCCGGCGAAGGCACGCCGAGGTCGTTGCGATAGCTCACGATGAGCGAGTTCCACCCCTGCGCCCGCACGAGCGGCACCGCGCGCAGCGGCTCGGTCATTGCCGCGCCGCGCCCGTGCACGTGAATGACCCAGTCGTGGCTGCCCTCGCGGTCGGCCGGCACGAACCAGGCGGGCATCGGGCCGAGTTCGCCGGGCACCTCCACCTCGCGCCAGTGCAGGCCGAGGTCGCGAATGTCGCGCTGCGGGGCAGAGGCCACCCGCACAGTACGAATGCCGACAATTGGCGTACCGATCGCTTCGCTGAAGCGCCGCGTCACCGTCCGCAAGTCGGCGGTGACGATCTCGCCGAGGCGCGCGCGGCCCCGGGCCGAGTCCCACAACAGGGTGTACTCCCCCGACGTCTCCGATTCAATCGTGCGCTCAAGCGTGATCGTGCCCGCCGTTGCCTCGGGATTGTGCAGGTCGCACTTGATGACCCGCACCGGCCCGCGCGTGCTCCGCGGCGGGTTCACCACCTGGCGCGCGAGCATGGTCGCCGCGGTTGCCGCGAGCGAGCCAAGAAACACGGTGGCACCGGCCGCAAGCGCGGTCGCGTTCCTGAGGGGTCGTTCGGTCATTTTCCTCCGTTCGCGGCAAGTCGGCGCGCCGCAGCTCACAGGCCGCACCACCCGGCCTAACCTTCAGGCGTGGTGGTCAGCTTGCATCCGGTGCCCGTAGCGTTCGACATGGCAGTCGAGTCAATTCGAGCTGTCGAGTTTCGCAGCGACCTACGGGTGCAGGAAATCCGTTCACCCGAGGGTCTGGCCCCTCATGCGTTGGCGCTCGCAGCAGATGTTAGTCCTGGCAACCTGGAGGGCGACTCCCAGCTCGGCACGGGCCGCTTCATCCTGCTGCACGACCCCTCCGAGCCGGATGCATGGCGCGGTGATTTCCGCGTCGTCTGCTTCGCGCAGGCCCCGCTGGAGACCGACATTGGCGGCGACGCCATGCTGCCGGAGGTCGCCTGGTCGTGGCTCGTCGACGCGCTCGACGAGAACGGCGCCGACTATCGCTTCCCCTCGGGCACGGTCACAGTGGTGAACTCGAAGGGCTTCGGTGAGCTCACCGAGCAGGGTGAGGGCTCCCAGATCGAAATGCGCGCCTCGTGGACGCCGCAGAATTCCGACCTTGCCACCCACGTCGAGGCGTGGTCAACGCTGCTCTGCATGCTCGCTGGACTTCCGCCGGTCGATTCGCAGGACGTCGCGATCCTGCGGCACGCGGCGCGTGAACATGGCCGCGGTTGACGGCAAGCGCCTCGAGCGCGGCGGACTCGAGGTTATCGACACGCATATTGCCCTGAGCGACGCCCTGGGCCGGCTCGAAGAGGGCACCGGACCCATCGCCATCGACACCGAGCGCGCCTCGGGCTACCGGTACTCCGACCGGGCCTACCTCATTCAGATTTTCCGTCGCGGGACGGGCACCCTGCTCATCGACCCGATCCCGTTCGGCTCGCTGAAGTCAGTGACCGAGGTGATCGCCGACGACGAGTGGATCCTCCACGCCGCGACGCAGGATCTCCCCTGCATGCGCGACATCGGTCTCGAACCAACGCGGATGTTCGACACCGAGCTCGCCGCGCGCCTGCTCGGCATGGATCGCGTCGGGCTCGGCGCGGTCGTGCAGGAATTGCTCGGCATCGAGCTCGCGAAGGCGCACTCGGCCGACGACTGGTCGGTTCGCCCGCTGCCGAAGGAGTGGCTCGCATATGCGGCCCTCGACGTCGAGCTGCTCGTGGATGTGCGCGACGAGCTCGCGAAGCGACTGACGGATGCGGGCAAGGCCGACTGGGCGCGCGAGGAGTTCGCGGATGAACTGCGCCGGCCCCTCAATCCGGTCAAGCACCTGACGCTCGAGCCCGACGCCGACCCCGAGCGGTGGCGTGCGCTCTCGGGCGTGCATCAGCTTCGTTCGCCGCGCGCGCTCTCGATCGCCCGTGAACTCTGGCTGAGCCGCGACGCCTACGCCCGCGAAACCGACACGGCGCCCGGTCGCATCGTTCCCGATCGCGCCGTGCTCGCAGTCGCCAAGGCGCAGCCCCGCTCTCGTGGACAACTCAGCGCGATGAGCGACTTCACGGGCAAGCAGTCGCGCTCGCAGCTCGATCGCTGGTGGGCTGCCGTCGCCGCAGGCCGTGAGAACCCCGTGCCGCCAAAGCGGGCAGCCCCGGATGCGAACCGCGTGCCGCCTATCAAGGCCTGGGAGCAGAAGCGTCCCGAGGCGTTCACCCGGGTCAGCGCAGCGCGTCCCGCCGTTGCCGAACTCGCCGAAGAACTGCACCTGCCGACCGAGAATCTGCTCACGCCGTCGCTCCTGCGACAGCTTGCTTGGGACGGCACGGCCGAGACTGAATCCGAGATTCGGACTGAACTCAGTAATTTGGGAGCGCGACAGTGGCAGGTCGACATGACGGCCCCCGTAATCGCGAGGTCATTTGTCGAGGCTGCCCAAGGCGCTACGGATTCCGACATCTCCTCTCGATAGGCTCGCCCTGATCACAACGGTCCGTAACGATGCGGACCACGAGGAGGAATAGTGACCGGATCAGAGGTCCATTTCATTGACGGCACGCGCACGCCTTTTGGCCGCGCTGGCGAAAAGGGCATGTACTGGGGAACCCGTGCCGACGATCTGGCGGTGAAGGCCATGAAGGCACTCATCGACCGCAATCCGCAGATCCCGGCCGACCGCTATGACGACGTCGCTATCGCGGCGACGACGCAGCAGGGCGATCAGGGTCTCACCCTCGGCCGCACGACCGCGATCCTCGCGGGCCTGCCGCTGAGCGTCCCCGGCCTCGCGATCGAGCGCATGTGCGCCGGTGCGCTCACCGCCTCGGCGCTGATGGGTTCGACCATCGGCTTTGGGCAGAACGACGTCGTCATCGCGGGTGGCGTCGAGCACATGGGCCACCACCCGATGGGTCAGGGGGTCGACCCGAACCCCCGTTTCCTCTCCGAGCGGCTCGTCGACGGCGAGGCTCTGAACATGGGCAACACGGCCGAGCGCCTGCACGACCGCTACCCCCAGTACACGAAGGAGCGCGCCGACCGTTTCGCGCTCGCCTCGCAGCAGAAGGCCGCCAAGGCGTACGAGGACGGCAATTTCACCCGTGACCTCGTTCCGGTCGCCATCGAGAGCGAAGCCGGCTGGGGTCTCGCCGACCGCGACGAGCACCTGCGGCCCGACACCACCATGGAGGGCCTCGCCGGTCTCAAGACGCCATTCCGCCCGCACGGTCGCGTGACGGCAGGTAACGCCTCGCCGCTCACCGACGGCGCCACCGCGTCGATCCTCGTCTCCGACGACGCGCTCAAGGAGTTCGGCCTCAAGTCGCGGATGAAGATGGTGTCGTTCGCGTTCGCGGGCGTCGAGCCCGAGGTGATGGGCCTCGGCCCGATCCCCTCGACCGAGAAGGCGCTCAAGCGCGCTGGCCTCAAGATTGACGACATCGGACTGTTCGAGCTCAACGAAGCGTTTGCGGTGCAGGTGCTCTCGTTCCTCGACCACTTCGGCATCGCCGACGACGACGCCTCGGTCAACCGCTTCGGCGGGGCAATCGCCCTCGGCCACCCGCTCGCAGCGAGCGGCGTGCGCCTCATGATGCAGCTCGCGAACCAGTTCGAGCAGTTCCCCGAGGTGCGCTACGGCGTTACCGCGCTCTGCGTCGGTCTCGGCCAGGGTGGCACGATCATCTGGGAGAACCCGTCCTGGAACGGCAAGAAGCACGCGCGAGCAGGAAAGTAGGCAGAACAAGTGAAGTTCCCCAAGTTTGACCGCAGCAAGTATGCGGCGCTGCTCGAGTCGGCCGCCGATGTCGAGGTCATCACCGAGTCGAAGGTGCGCGACGTACGCCTCGCATCCGGTCGCACCCTCGCCCTCATCACCCTGGACAACAACAAGGACTACAAGCGTCCGAACACGCTCGGCCCGAACACGCTCGCCGCGCTCGGCGAGACGCTCGAGTCGCTGCGCTCGCGTGCCGCCGCCGGTGAGATCGACGCCGTCGCCATCACCGGCAAGCGCTTCAGCTTCGCGGCCGGCGCCGACCTGTCGCTCGTCGACCGCATCCCGAGCCGCGACGTCGCGCGCCTCATGGGCGAGATCGGGCACCACGCGCTCGGACTGCTCGGCGACCTCGGTGTGCCGAGCTTCGCGTTCGTCAACGGTCTCGCCCTCGGCGGCGGCGTCGAGGTCGCGCTGCACTCGACCTACCGCACCATCGACGCCTCGACCCCGGCCATCGCCCTCCCCGAGGTCTACCTCGGCCTCGTGCCCGGCTGGGGCGGCGCCACCCTCGTGCCGAACCTCATCGGCATCGAGAACGCCCTCAAGGTCATCATCGAGAACCCGCTCAAGATGAACCGCACCCTCAAGCCGAAGCAGGCCCTCGAGCTCGGCCTCGTCGACCGGCTCATCGCGCCGGTCAACTTCCTCGAAGACTCGCTGAAGTTCGCGGATGCGGTGCTCGGCGGCGAGACGGTGAAGCGCCCGAACGAGCCCGGCAAGATCGAGCGAGTCACAAAATGGGACATCGCGGTGAAGATCGCGCGCAAGTCGGTCGAGGAGCGTCTCGGCACCGTGCCGCAGGCACCCTACCGGGCCCTCGACATCATCGCCCTCGCGAAGCATAACGACCTCGCGCGCGGGTTCGAGGCCGAGAACGAGGCGCTCGCCGACCTCATCTCGGGCGACCAGTTCATGGCATCAATGTACGGCTTCGACCTCGTGCAGCGCCGCGCGAAGCGCCCCGTCGGTGCGCCCGACAAGTCGCTCGCAGGCAAGGTCACCAAGGTGGGCGTCGTGGGCGCCGGCCTCATGGCCAGCCAGTTCGCGACGCTGTTCGTGCGACGCCTCAAGGTGCCCGTCATCATGACCGACCTTGACCAGGAGCGCGTCGACCGCGGTGTCGCGAACGTGCACGCCGAGCTCGAGAAGCTGCGCGACAAGGGTCGCCTCGACAACGACGAATTCAACCGCCTCACCGCCCTCGTGACCGGCACGACCGACCGCAGCCAGTTCGCCGACTGCGACTGGGTGATCGAGGCCGTGTTCGAAGAGGTTTCGGTGAAGCAGGACGTCTTCGGCGACCTCGAGAACATCGTCTCTGAAGAAGCGATCCTCGCAACGAACACTTCCTCGCTCTCAGTGGACGAGATCGGCTCGAAGCTCCGCCACCCGGAGCGTCTCGTCGGCTTCCACTTCTTCAACCCGGTCGCCGTCATGCCGCTCGTCGAGGTGGTCAACGCAGCGAAGACGAACGAGGCCACGCTCGCGACGGCGATGCAGGTCGCGAAGAACCTCAAGAAGACCGCGGTCATCACCAGCGACCGCCCGGGCTTCGTCGTCAACCGCGTGCTCGCCAAGGTGCTCGGTGAGGCGATGCACGCCGTCGACACCGGCACCCCAATCGCCGTCGTCGACCACGCCTCCGACCCCATCGGCCTGCCGATGACCCCGTTCGAGCTACTCGAACTGGTTGGTCTCAAGGTCGGAGCGCACGTGCTCACCTCGCACCACACGCCGTTCCCCGACCGCTTCTTCGAGTCGAAGAACCTGGATGCGCTGGCCGATTCGGGCGCGAAGCTCATCGAGCGCGACGGCAAGGGTCGCCCGAAGGGCTACACGAAGGAGTTCGAGAAGATCGTCGGCACCGAGGGCAAGACCCCCATGACCGCCGAGCAACTCCGTGAGCGCCTCGAGACCGGGCTCGCCGAAGAGATCAAGATCATGCTCGACGAGGGCGTCGTTACCGCCCCGGAGGACATCGACCTGAGCCTCATCCTCGGCGCGGGCTTCCCGCTGCTCGATGGCGGCATCACGCCGTACCTCGACCGCGTGGGCGCCAGCGAGCGCGCCTTCGGCGGCACGTTCCACACCCCGACGATCCGCGGCGCCGCGCAGCGCTAAGGAACGCCCGAACGCGGGCCGACTCCCCCACCGGGAGCCGGCCCGCTTCGTTTTCCCGACTCAGTTTTGCGGCCACTGCCGTCGGCTAGCGTCGTGGCATGCGTGAATACCTCATCGACTCGCCCCGCCCGACCAACTCGGAGTCACTCCATGCGCTCCTGCGCGACATCATCGCCGAGGATGGCGCCCTCACCCGGGCCCAGGTCGACGCGATTCGCATGACGAGCCAGGTGCACGACGAGGGCACCCGCATCGAGCGCCTCGACCTCGACCTCTCGGGCACGCAGCTCAGCCCGCGCCAGCTCGTCGAGCAGGCGAAGGAGCGAGAGCAGGAGGTGCCGGACGAGCCCGCGAAGCCAGTATCGCCCACGATCGTGCAGGTCGACGCGGCATCCTTCTCGGCGCAGCCGCTCAAGCTGGGGCCCCTCGAGCTCAGGGCGACCGGCTCGGCAGAGAACATCCGCTACGCCTGGCTCGAGGACGCGAAGGGCGGCCTCTGGGTCGAGCACCTCAAGTCGGCCGACGGCAAGCCGGGGCACGCCTCGGCGCAGTTCGAGGTCGACACACGCGACTTCGAGCCGCTCGCGCGCGAGGTGCTCGAGCGCGCCGACGCGAAGGTGAAGCTGCTCGAGTTCACGCCCGAGGTCGAGGCCCCGAGCGACCGCGAGGCCCACGTGCGCATCGCCTTGCGTTGCGGCTACGGCATCGTGCGCGCGAGCATCATCGTCGATGCGCAGGCGAGCATCGACGATGACATGGTGTTGCACATCAAGCAGGTGAAGTTCTCGAGCAAGAACCCCGTGCTCGCGCTCGCCTACAAGGCGGTCGAACGCATCGTGCTGCGCGACGGGCGCATTCCCGAAACCATCGCCATCAACGAGCAACTGCCCTCGGGCATTGAGCTCACGGATACGCGCATCCGTGCGGTAGGTACCCGGCTCACGATCACTGGTGAGGTGCTTGCCGAGGGCGAAGCAGACTTTCCGGCGTAGTCGAGCCGCCAACGCGTTCGGGTCGCGCGTGCGGAATGCGTGACCCGAGCACCTGTGCCACGACGTTTCGCGCGATCTGCTGGGGCGTGAGCCCCGCATCCTCAAGAATCTGGCCGCGGCTCGCGTGGTCGATGAACTCGTCGGGCAGGCCGAGCTCGGTCACGGTCGTGTCGACCTCGGCCGCGCGCAGGTCTTGTCGCACCCGGGTGCCGATGCCGCCGACGACGATGCCGTCTTCGAGCGTGATGACGAGCCGGTGTTCGTCGGCGAGCGCGATGATGCTCTCGGGCACGGGCACGACCCAGCGGGGGTCGACGACCGTGACGCCGATGCCCTGGGCCTCGACGTGCTTCGCGACCTCAATCGCGGTGCCCGCCATCGACCCAACCGCGACGATGAGGACATCGGAACGGCTGCCGACATGCAGCACGTCGACGCCATCGTCGAGCCGACGTAGCGCCTCGATCTCGTCGCCGACCTTGCCCTTCGAATACCGCAGCACGGTGGGGCCGTCTTCCACGGCAACCGCCTCGCGGAATTCCTCGCGCAGCCGCGTCGCGTCGCGCGGCGCGGCGAGCCGAATGCCCGGCACGATCTGCAGCAACGCCAAATCCCACATGCCGTGGTGGCTCGGGCCGTCGGGGCCGGTCACGCCGGCGCGGTCGAGCACGAAGGTGACCGGCGCGTGGTGGAGGCCCACATCCATGAGCACCTGGTCGAACGCCCGATTCATGAACGTCGCGTAGATCGCGACGACCGGGTGCAGACCGCCGAAGGCCATCCCGGCGGCCGAAGTGACCGCGTGCTGCTCGGCAATGCCGACGTCGTGCACGCGCTTCGGGTACTTCTTCGCGAACGGTTCGAGGCCGACCGGGCGCAGCATCGCCGCGGTGATGCCCACGACGTCCTCGCGTTCGTCGGCCACCTTGACGAGTTCGTCGCCAAACACGGCCGTCCAGGACTGCCCGCTTGACTCGGCCACCGGCTCGCCCGTGATCGGGTCGATCTGGCCGACCGCGTGGAACTGGTCGTTCACGTCATCGGTGGCCGGCTTGAAGCCGTGCCCCTTCTCGGTGATGACGTGCACGATGACGGGCTGCCCGTAGTCGTGGGCCTGGCGCAGTGCCTCCTCAACGGCACGCTCGTCGTGGCCGTCGATCGGGCCGAGGTACTTGACGTCGAGGTTCGAGTAGAGCGACTCGTTGTTCGTGAAGCGCGAAAGGAAGCCGTGTAGACCGCCGCGCACCGCGCGATAGACGCTGCGGCCGAACTTGCCGCCGAAGCGCGAGAAGGCACGGTCGGAGGACTTCTGGAGACTCGTGTAGGTGCGGTCGGTCCGCACGCGGTTGAGGAAGCGGGCCATGCCGCCGATGGTCGGCGCGTACGAGCGGCCGTTGTCGTTAACGACGATGACGAGGCGGCGCGAGTTGTCGTCGCTGATGTTGTTCAGCGCCTCCCAGGTCATGCCGCCCGTGAGCGCGCCGTCGCCGACGACGGCAACGACGGCGCGGTCGCGCTGGCCGGTGACCTGCCAGGCGCGCGAGATGCCGTCGGCCCAGCTCAGCGAGCTCGAGGCGTGCGACGACTCGACGATGTCGTGCTCAGACTCGGCGCGCTGCGGGTAGCCAGCGAGGCCGCCGCGTTCACGCAGCTCGTCGAAGTTCTGGCGCCCCGTGAGCAGCTTGTGCACGTACGACTGGTGCCCCGTGTCGAACACCACGGCGTCCTTCGGTGAGTCGAAGACGCGATGAATCGCGAGCGTCAGTTCAACGACGCCGAGGTTCGGGCCAAGGTGCCCGCCGGTACGGCTGACGTGCTCGATCAGGAACGCGCGGACTTCTTCCGCCAATTGCTCGAGCTCCGCCTGCGAGAGACGGTCAAGATCTCGGGGCCCCTTAATCGATGGCAAGAGCTGCTCCGCCATTCGGACTCCCTTCTTCACGTAAGCAGTAATTCTACCGCCCGCGCGCGGAAAACCGCGTCGGCGGGCAGCCCTTAAGGCTACCCGCCGACGCGGTCTGCGGTGAACTACTTGTTCGCGACGAGCGAGCGCAGCACGTACTGCAGGATGCCACCGTTGCGGTAGTAGTCGGCTTCACCGGGCGTGTCGATGCGCACGACGGCGTCGAACTCGACCGGCTCGCGACCGGCCTCCGAGTTCTCGGTCGGGGTTGCCACGACGTGCACGGTCTTCGGGGTCGTGCCGTTGTTCAGCTCTTCGAGGCCCGTGATCGAGAACGACTCGGTGCCGTCGAGGCCGAGCGATGCGGCCGACTCGCCAGCAGGGAACTGCAGCGGCACAACGCCCATGCCGATGAGGTTCGAGCGGTGGATGCGCTCGTAGCTCTCGACGATGACCGCGCGAACGCCGAGCAGGCTGGTGCCCTTAGCAGCCCAGTCACGCGACGAGCCCGAACCGTACTCCTTGCCGCCGAGCACGACGAGCGGAGTGCCCTGCGCGGCGTAGTTCTGCGCCGCGTCGTAGATGAACGACTGCGGGCCGTCGGTCTGCGTGAAGTCGCGGGTGTAGCCGCCCTCGACGCCATCGAGGAGCTGGTTCTTCAGGCGAATGTTCGCGAAGGTACCGCGAATCATGACCTCGTGGTTACCGCGGCGCGAGCCGTAGGAGTTGAAGTCACGACGCTCCACACCGTGCTCGGTGAGGTACTGACCTGCCGGGCTCGCGGCCGGGATCGAACCCGCGGGCGAGATGTGGTCGGTCGTGGTCGAGTCGCCGAGCTTGACGAGCACGCGGGCATCGGTGATGTCGGCCACCGGGGTGAGCTCAAGCGTCATGCCGTCGAAGTACGTGGGCTTGCGCACGTAGGTCGACTCCGAGTCCCACTCGAAGGTCGAGCCGGCCGGGGTCGGCAGCGAACGCCAGCGGTCGTCACCCTCGAAGACCGAGGCGTACTCGTTCGTGTACATCTCAGTGTCGATCGACTCGTCGATTACCTGCTGCACCTCGGCCGCGTCGGGCCAGATGTCGGCGAGGAAGACGTCCTTGCCGTCCGAGTCCTGGCCGAGCGGCTGGTTCTCGAAGTCGAAGTCCATCGAGCCGGCGAGGGCGTAGGCCACGACGAGCGGCGGCGACGCGAGGTAGTTCATCTTCACGTCGGGGTTGATGCGACCCTCGAAGTTGCGGTTACCCGACAGCACCGCCGTGATGGCGAGGTCGTTGTCGTTAATGGCCTCCGAGATCGGCTGATCGAGCGGGCCCGAGTTACCGATGCAGGTGGTGCAGCCGTAGCCGACAAGGTAGAAGCCGAGGTCGTCGAGGTACTTCGTGAGACCCGACTTGTCGTAGTAGTTCGTGACGACCTTCGAGCCCGGTGCGAGCGTGGTCTTCACCCACGGCTTCGACTGCAGGCCCTTCTCGACCGCATTACGGGCGAGAATGCCCGCGGCCATCATGACCGAGGGGTTCGAGGTGTTCGTGCACGAGGTGATCGCGGCGATGCCGACGTGGCCGTGGTCGAGCTCGAACTCGGCACCGTTGTTGCTGACGGTGACGGGCTTCGAGGCCTCCGAAGCGTAGTTGTTCAGGTCGCTCTCGAACTGCGTCTTCGCGTTGTCGAGCTCGATGCGGTCCTGCGGGCGGCGGGGGCCGGCGATCGACGCGACGACGGTCGAGAGGTCGAGCTCGAGGTACTCCGAGAAGTTCGGCTCGTTGGCGGCGTCGTGCCAGAGCGTCTGCTCCTTGGCGTACGCCTCAACGAGCTTGACCTGCTCTTCCGAGCGGCCGGTGAAGCGGAGGTAGTTCAGCGTCTCGTCGTCGATCGGGAAGACCGCGGCGGTCGAACCGAACTCGGGCGACATGTTGCCGATGGTGGCGCGGTTCGCGAGCGGTACCTGGCCGACGCCCTCACCGTAGAACTCGACAAACTTGCCGACGACGCCGTGCTGGCGCAGCATGTCGGTGATCGTGAGCACGACGTCGGTCGCGGTCACGCCGGTGGGGATCGAGCCGTTGAGCTTGAAGCCGACGACCTTGGGGATGAGCATCGACACGGGCTGGCCGAGCATCGCGGCCTCGGCCTCGATGCCGCCAACGCCCCAGCCGAGCACGCCGAGACCGTTCACCATGGTGGTGTGCGAGTCGGTGCCGACGAGGGTGTCGGGGTAGGCCTGCTTGACGCCGTCGACCTCGCGCACGAAGGCGACGCGCGCCAGGTATTCGATGTTCACCTGGTGCACGATGCCGGTTCCCGGGGGGACGACCATGAAGTCGTCGAAGGCACCCTGGCCCCAGCGGAGGAATTGGTAGCGCTCACCGTTGCGCTGGTACTCGATCTCGACGTTGCGCTCGAAGGCGTCGTCGCTACCGAAGAGCTCGGCGATAACCGAGTGGTCGATCACGAGCTCGGCGGGTGCGAGCGGGTTGATCGTTTCGGGGTTGCCGCCAAGGTCCTTCACGGCCTCGCGCATGGTGGCAAGGTCGACGATGCAGGGCACACCGGTGAAGTCCTGCATCACCACGCGGGCCGGGGTGAACTGGATCTCGGTGTTCGGCTCGGCCGAGGCATCCCACGAGCCGAGTGCCTGGATCTGCTCGGCCGTCACGTTCGCGCCATCTTCGGTGCGAAGGAGGTTCTCGAGCAGCACCTTGAGGCTGAAAGGCAGCTTCTCGTAGCCGGCAACCTTGTCGATGCGGAAAATCTCGTAATCCGTGCCCTCGACGCTCAGAACGTCTTTGGCGCCGAAACTATTGATAGCAGTCACGATGCTCCTAATCTTTGACTTGCCGGAAGATATCTCGACTTAGAGAGATCTTACCGTATTTGCGGGTGCGACGAGTTCATTCGTCGGCCAGGTTCTGCTTAGGTTCGCCTGACTTGGCGGGGTCGGATGCGGTTTGGTATACGGCGCGAACAAAGAGCACAGTGAGCACGATCACGAGCGCGAACAGGGGCGCCCCCATGACCAAACGGGCAACCCCGAGGGCCTCGACGGCGCCAGCAAAATAGAGCGGCAACTGCACCGCGAGGCGAGCCAGGAAAAACACGACCCAGACGCCAGTCGCCAACTGCATCCACCACATCAGCCGCCGCGAGGCGCGCCACTTGGTGCCGTCGCCAAACAGGAAACCCGAGATGACGCCGATGATCGGCCAGCGGACGAGCATCGAGAGCAACAGCCCGGCCGCGTAGGCACCGTTGGTCCAGAACCCGACAACGAAATACTGCGCACCCTCGCCACTGCGCAGCGCGAGGAACCCCGAGACGACGAGCCCGAGCAGGCCGCCGACCGCGGATGCGGCCGGCTCGCGGCGCACCAGGCGCACGATCACGAATGCGAGACCGATCACGGCGGGCACGCCCACCGAGAGCCAGAGGTCCTGCGTGAGCACGTAGAGCACGAGGAACGCGATCCCCGGCAGCAGCGCCTCGACGAGGCCGCGCCAGCCGCCCATCGCGGTGAGCAGCGCTGCCGACATCGAGTCGGTCTCGGCGACGCGCCCGAGCGCCGAGTTGCGCGCGGCGGCGCCAAACTTCTGCTGCAGTTCGTCGCCGCTCGGGCCCTCAGCCGCCGTGTCGCGCTCGCGCGGTTCGTCGCTCATGTCGTCACTGTTCCGTTAGGCCTGAAGCTTGCGCTTCGCCGCCTGCGCGGCGGCCTGCTTCTGCATTTGCTCGGCCATCGCCTTCGGCACCGTGAGCTCGAGCAGGTCGCGGGGCGGCGCAGCACGGCCGCCACGCACCACGATGACGCCGCGGAACAGCGCGAGCATCTCTTCGAGCTTCTCGTCATCGCGGGTCGCGGCACCGCTCACGACACCGCGGAGGAACCACCGCGGGCCGTCGACACCGTAGAAGAAGGCGCCGCGGCGCGGCGCGGCGCCCTTCTGGTTCGCCACCTGTGGCAAGAATGTGTGCAGCGCCGTACCGAGATCCGACTCGACCTCGGTCACCTCGCCACCCTGCTGCGTGACGGTCGTCTTGAGCTTGCTGCGCACATCCGCCCAGATGCCCGACGAGCGCGGAGCGGCGAACGCCTGCACCTGCAGCGTCGAGCCGTTGAGGTCGAGTGCAACGGCGATGACCCGGCGCGTCTTCTCGAGAAACTCGAGGCGCAGCGCGAGCCCCTCGCGGGCAGGGATGCGCAGGGCGCCAAAGTCGATGTAGCCGCTCGGGTTCGTCGCGGCGTCGGCCTCAGACTCGTCGTAGGGGCCCTCCTCAGCACGGTCGGCCGGGGCCTCCTTCTCGAATTCCTCGGGCTCCACCTCGTCGGTCTCGGCGTCGACCTCGAGCTCGTCATCCTCGACGACGAGCTTCTCCGCTTTCGGCACATCCTCCTGCTTGCGGAACATGTCAAACAGACCCATTCACGGGCTCCTCTCCTGCCTGCGTCGCGGTCGCGCCGTGCGCGTATCCGCTCGAGCCGAATCCTGCTTCCCCGCGCTCACCCTCGGGCAACACATCCACCTGCGAGAACACGACGGTGGGAATCGGCACTACTAGTAGCTGGGCGATGCGGTCGCCCACGTTGATCGTGTACGGCTCGCGAGCATCTGTATTCAGCAGCGAAACCTTGAGCTCGCCACGATATCCCGCGTCGATGACGCCCGGCGCATTCACGATCGTGATGCCATGCTTCGCGGCGAGACCCGAGCGTGGTGCGACGAGTCCGACCGTACCGGTCGGCAGCGCGATCGCGGTGCCGGTGCCAACGAGCGCGCGCTCGCCCGGTTGCAAGGTCAGCTCCTCGGCCGAGAGCAAATCGGCGCCAGCGTCGTTCGGATTCGCCCGGTAAGGCCGGGTACCGGTAAAGGGGATGTCGTAGTGGCCACTCACGCTACGTAGGCTAGTCGACCGGGGAAAGCTCTAATGAATCGAGCACCGAGAACTCAGGAATCCACGCGGTGACGGTGATTGCATAGCAGGGTGAATTACCGCGAACGAGTCTCCCCGTCCCTCTGGATGTACATCGCCGGGGCACTCATTGTGCCGGCGATGATCGTGGTATTTCTGCCGATCAACACCCTCGTCGGCGTGATCCTCGGTATCGCCCTGTACGGCGGGTACGTCGCCTTTCTCGTCAGCAGCTCCCCCGTCATCGAGGTCAGCGACGCGACCCTGCGCGTCGGCGCCGCCCAGATTCCGCTGCGCCATGTCGGCGCCGTCACCGCCAACGAGACCGTGCCAGCGGCCCGCCACGCAGCGGGTCCAGGCCTGGATGCGCGGGCATGGACGAGCCTGCGCGGCTGGGTCCGCACGAGCGTGCGCGTCGAGATCACCGACGAGCGCGACCCGATCCCTTACTGGCTGTTCTCGACCCGCCGCCCCAAGGAGCTTGCGAAGGCGCTGGATGCGGCAGTGGCTCAGCTTCCGAAGCGAAGCTGAGCCACTGAGCGCGCGGGCGGTGAGTTAGCCGGCGCAGTCCTTACAGACCGGGTTGCCCTGCGTCGAGTGCGACGAGAGCTGCGAGCGGTGCTTGATGAGGAAGCACTCCATACAGGTGAACTCGTCGGCCTGCGGCGGAATCACGACGGTCTCAAGCTCAATATCACTGAGATCGCTGTCCGACAGGTCAAACCCGTGAACACCATCACCCTGGTCGATGTCGACATTCGCGGAAGCCGAGGCGGGTACTCGTTCCTTCAGCGCTTCGATCGAGTCGGTGTCTTCTTCTGTTTTACGAGGGGCATCGTAGTCAGTTGCCATTACCATCCAATAGCTCAAGAACGTGGCAGGGAAACACCCCTGCTGGCGCGCAATTATGCACGACATTTGCAGCCCGCGCAACGCGACCTTGGGCGGAACTCGCTGAGAGCGAATATTTCGGCGGCGCGCGAGCCATTTGCCGCACTCTTTCGGGCTTATCTGTGAAGCTTTTTGGCGATAGAGGAGGCTCAAATGCAGGAACTGCGGTTCGTCAGCGTCGAGGACGGCTGGATGCTCGCCACCAACGAAAACGGTGACCGATTCCGCCTTCGTGTCGACGACACGCTGCAGGCCGCACTCCGGCCGCAACGCCAGGTGCGCAGCGCCGGCCCGAAGGTGCCGCCACGTGAGATCCAGCAGCTGATTCGCGCCGGCCACACGGTCGACGAGGTCGTGGCCGAGACCGGCGCCGACCGTGAGACGGTCGAGCGCTTCGAGGCGCCGATCATTGCTGAGCGCGGCTACATCGTCGAACAGGCGCGAGGGGTGCCGGTGCGACTACAGCAGCAGGTTGACCCGCTCTCGAGCGAGGCCACGAGCTTCGGCGTCGCGATCGACGCGCGCCTCGAGCAGCTCGAGGCACGGCAGGTGCGCTGGGATGCCTGGCGCGACCCCGAGACCGGCTGGCACGTTGGCCTCAACTTCGTCACGGGCGACGTCGAGCGCCACGCGCTGTGGAAGTTCGACACGAAGGGCCACGCGCTGCGCCCCGACTCCCCCGCGGCCGTCACGCTGTCGCAGCAGGGCGAGGTGCAGGGCATGCGCGGGCCGCACCTGCGCGCTGTCGCCCACGAGCATCCCGAGGGCGTGATTCCCGTCGCTGAGAAGGACGCCCCCGCGGCGCCCGAAGCGAGCGAGGCCACGAGCTCGGCCACGACCTACGAGACCGCCGACCTGCTCGAGCAGCTGCGCCGCCGCCGCGGCGAGCGCCAGCACACGGTCTACGACGAGATGGCCGAGTACCAGGACGACGACGAGCTCGTCATCGACGGCCCGGCCGACGCGTCCGAGCCACAGGCGCGCGTGACGCCGTTCGCGGCCGCGAGCGCGCAGCCCGACGAGTCGCCGGCGGAGCCCGAGGCTGAGGTCGACCCCGAGCACGATCCGGTCGCGCTCGACGACGACGCGAACCAGCTCGACCTCGCGGTCGACGAGGCCGAGCAGGCACCGTCGCAGTCGCGCAAACGCACCGGCGCGCGCCCGGCGATGCCGACGTGGGACGAAATCGTCTTCGGTACTCGCACTGACGACTAGCGCCGACTCGCGCGCGAGTCGGCTAGCGCACGAAGGCCCCGAGGCGTACGAGCGGCACCGTTGTCTCTTCCGGTGTGACCGAGCCGTGCTGGCCGATCATTTGGCGCATGCTCGCGGGCATGGGGCGCACGTAGTACGAGACATCGCCGACGGCCGCGAGCACGACGTCGCCAATGCGGTCGAACACCTCTGGGTCGACATCGTCGCCGTACCAGCCGCGCGCGATCGCCTCGTCGCGGGTGAGCGCGACGGCGAGGTCGCCCTCGGCCGCTCGCAACCGGCTCGCGAGCACCTCGCGGTCGAGGTCGGTGGCGTCGTCGGGCAGGTAGATGTGCCGCAGCCGCGGCTCCCCCGCGACGGCAACCACGTCGCTCGGCAAAGCGTCGTCAATGTCGCGCTGTCGCTCGCGAGCGACATCGACCATGCCGTGGTCGGCGAGCAGCAGAATGCCGATGTCGTCGGGTACGAGCTCGAGCAGGCGGTCGATCGACGCATCGAGCTCCTCGAGCCGGGCCGTCCACGCATCCGACTCCCAGCCCTGCGAGTGGCCCGTCTGGTCGAGCTCGGCGTGGTACAGGTAAATGAGCGGATGCGCGAGCTCGCGCGCCGCCTGCGCGGCCACCTCACTGCGCTCGCGCATCGTCTCGGCACCGAGGTAGTCGGCGCCGCGCAGGCTCGCGAGTGTGAGCCCGGAGTCACGGTAATCCTCGACCGAAACGACAACGGGGCTCGCGCCACGAACCGTCTCGAACACGGTGTCGCGCAGCTGCCAAGTGTCG
Organism: Gulosibacter massiliensis; assembly: GCF_900626105.1. NCBI lineage: Bacteria > Bacillati > Actinomycetota > Actinomycetes > Micrococcales > Microbacteriaceae > Gulosibacter > Gulosibacter massiliensis. The sequence goes on along the minus strand of NZ_UYZX01000001.1, from coordinate 128,539 downwards.
GGCGGCATGTTCGTTCCCCAGCCCGAGAGCTGGTTCAGGTACATGCGCTGCTCGCGGTCCCACACCGAGTACGCGACCATGCCGTGGTCACCAGCCCGGCTCGCGGTCGTGAGCGAGGTGATGCCCGAGACCGTGGTTGAGGGGAAGCTTTGCGCGGTGCCGTCGTTCCAGGCACGCGTGATCGTGCGCGCATGCCCCGAGCGGGCCCGGAGCTGATGCGCCCCGAGGCCGTCCACGAGGATGACGATGGCGCCGCGAACTTCGGGGAGGTCGAGCCGCCCCGTCGCGTCGGGCGACGGCACGCCCATCGCGGCAAGGCAATCCGGCAACACGTCGGCGAGGAGCGGCTGATCACCCGGTGATTCCACTAACGTAAACGGCATCTGAGTATCTTTTCACACTCGCAATGCCCGGCCGGAACGCCGTTTTGGCGTGCGACAAGGCAGGTGGATGCAACAAATGGCGACGGGCGCAAACGGCGAACGCATTGAAGACGTTGACGTCTCGGGCGAGATGCAGGGGTCGTACCTCGAGTACGCCTACTCCGTCATCTACTCTCGCGCGCTGCCCGACGCCCGCGACGGCCTCAAGCCCGTGCAGCGGCGCATCCTCTACCAGATGACCGAGATGGGTCTGCGCCCCGACCGCGGGCATGTGAAGTCGGCCCGCGTCGTCGGCGACGTCATGGGCAAGCTGCACCCCCACGGCGACTCGGCGATCTACGACGCGCTCGTGCGCCTCGCGCAGCCGTTCGTGCAGCGGGTCCCGCTCGTCGACGGCCACGGCAACTTCGGCTCGCTCGACGACGGCCCCGCCGCGCCCCGCTACACCGAGGCCCGCCTCACCGCCGCGGCCCTTGCTCTCACAGACTCGCTCGACGAAGACGTCGTCGACTTCGTGCCGAACTACGACAACTCGCTGCAGCAGCCGGAGGTGCTGCCCTCGGCGTGGCCGAACCTGCTCGTCAACGGCGCCTCGGGCATCGCCGTGGGCATGGCGACGAATATGGCGCCGCACAACCTCGGCGAGGTGATCGCGGCCGCGCGGCACCTGCTCGCGCATCCCGACGCCACGCTCGAGGACCTCATGGAGCACGTGCCCGGCCCTGATCTGCCGGGCGGTGCCCGCATCGTCGGCCTCGACGGTGTACGCGACGCCTACGCGAACGGGCGTGGCTCGTTCACCATGCGCGCGACGGCATCGATCGAGCACGTCACCGCCCGCCGCCTCGGCATCGTCGTCTCCGAGCTTCCGTACCTCGTTGGCCCTGAGAAGGTCATCGAAAAGATCAAGCAGGGCGTGCAGTCCAAGAAGCTTGCCGGCATCTCGCAGGTCACCGACCTCACCGACCGCAAGTCGGGCCTCAAGCTCGTCATCGAGCTGAAGACGGGATTTGCACCCGAGGCCGTGCTCGAACAGCTCTACCGGCACACCCCGCTCGAAGATTCCTTCCACATCAACAACGTCGCGATTGTCGACACCGCGCCGAAGACGCTCGGCCTACGCGAGATGCTCGACGTGTATCTCAAGCACCGCATCAGCGCGGTGCGGCGCCGCAGCCAGTTCCGCTTGAACAAGCACAAGGACCGTCTGCACCTCGTCGACGGCCTGCTCATCGCGCTCGTCGACATCGATGAGGTCATCGAGATCATCCGGTCGTCCGACGACGCTGAGGCCGCCCGGAGCCGGCTCATGCTCGTCTTCGACCTTTCGGAACGCCAGGCCGAATACATCCTCGAGTTGCGCCTGCGTCGCCTCACGAAGTTCTCGCGCATCGAGCTCGAGACCGAAGCCGACGAGCTGCGACGCAAGATTGCCGACCTCGAGGCGCTCCTCGCCGACGAGCAGTTGCTGCGCCAGGCCGTCAGCCAGGAACTCAGCGACACGTCTGACCAGTTTGCGACGCCGCGCCGCACCGTGCTCATCGCCGACGACACCGAGATTCGGGCGGCAAAGCAGAGCGCGAAGTCGGGCGAGGCGTCGCTGCAGTCGAGCGACGACCCGACCCGCGTCATCTTCTCGGCGAGCGGACGCATCCTGCGCGTCAACGTGGCCGAGGGCGAGACGTTCGTGCGCCCGAAGCGCCGCACGAAGCACGACGCGATCCTCGCCGAGATCGCGACCACCACGCTGAGCGACATCGGTGCCGTAACGAACCGCGGCATCGTCTACCGCATGACCGCCGTCTCGCTGCCCGCCTCGCCGGCTAGCTCAGTGCTGCTCACCGGTGGCGTCATGGCGCGCGACTACTTCGGCATCACCGACAAGGCAGAGCGAATCGTGGGCCTCGTGCCGTTGAGCGTATCGACGCCGCTCGCCATTGGCACCCGCAACGGCGTCGTCAAGCGTGTGAACCCCGCCGAATGGGGCAAGCAGCACGAGCTCTCGGCCATCGCGCTCAAGGGTGATGACGAGGTGGTGGGCGCCGCCCGGGCCGACGACGCGGACGACCTTGTGTTCGTCACGTCCGACGCCCAGCTGCTGCGGTTCGAGGCGTCGAACGTGCGTCCGCAAGGGATCGGCGCCGGCGGCATGGCCGGCGTGCGGCTCAGCGACGGCGCGCGGGTCATCGGTTTCTCGGTCGTTACCTCGGCGCAGCGCGACGACGCGGTCGTCGTGACCATCGCCGAGCCACCGAGCGACGAAGCGCTGTTCGCCGACGTCGAGGGCAGCGCGAAGGTCACCCCGCTCGCCGAGTACCCGACCAAGGGCCGCGGCACCGGCGGCGTGCGCGCGCAGCGCTTCGTGCGCGGCGAATCGGCCCTTGCGATCGGCTGGGTCGGCCCAGGCCCCGCGCACGCGAATGCGAAGGACGGCGCGATTCGTCAGCTGCCCGAGCTGGTCGCCCGCCGGGATGCGTCGGGCACCAAGCTCGAGGGCACGGTCGCGTACGTGGGTCGCGCGATGGGCCAACCCGCCTAGGCGGGGCCGGTCAGCGGCCTGTGAATGTGGGCTTGCGCTTCTGCTGGAACGAGGCGAAGCCCTCGCGATAGTCTTCGGTCGCGCAGAGGTCTGCCTGCGCGTGGTTCTCGGCCGACATCGACTTCCACAGGCCAACTCGCTGATCGCGGATTTGCTGCACAAGCTCCTTCGAGGCGTTGAACGCGAGCCTGGCTCCCGAGGCCGCCTTCGCCGCGCGCACGCGCGTGAATTCGAGCAGTTCATCGTCGGCGACCCAGCGGCTAAACAGCCCCTGATCGACCGCCTCGCGGCCGCTCATGAACTCGGCCGTGTAGATGAGGTCGAGCGTGCGATGCGGCCCGAGGCGCTCCGTGAACAGCCAGTGCCCGCCCGAGTCAAGCGTCGCCCCGAGGTTCGCAAACGGCGAACCAAGCTTCGCCCGTTCGGCGACGTAAACGACGTCGCACGCGAGCGCGAGCCCGAGCCCGACCCCGAGGCAGGCGCCTTGCACCGCCGCGAATGTCGGCGCGGGAAACTCGCTGAGCGCGCGCATGACCGTCTCGACGCCACCCTCGAGATAGCCGATCACGTCGTCCTCGGCGGGGTCGACGCCCGAGATGTCGCGGCCAGCGCAGAATGCGCGGCCCTCGCCTCGCAGCACCAGCGCTCCAATCTCGCCCGAGTCGACGGCCGAGGCCGCCGCTCGAATCGCCGTCGCGAGCTCCTCAAGGTCGCCGAAGCCGAGCGAGTTGAGCCGCTCGGGCGCATCCAGGACAATCTCAATCACCCGGTCGGTCACCTGGGTCGTAATCACGGCGTGCCTCCTAGGCGTCGAAGTCCACCGCGACGCGATCGCTCGTCGGTCGCGACTGGCAGGTCAGTACGTAGCCGCGCTCGACGTCGTCGGCCTCGAGCGCGTAGTTCTCGGCCATGTCGACGGTGCCCTCGGTGACTTTCGCGCGGCAGGTGCCGCAGACCCCGCCGGCGCAGGCGAAAGGCACGTCGGCGCGCACGCGCAGCGCCGCGTTGAGCACCGTCTCGCGGGCGGTCTTCGGCGACTTCACGTCGCCGGTCAGGCCGTCGAGCTGGAAGCTGATCTCGAAGTTCTCGCCCTCGGGGTCGACCTCGACCGGTCGCCCGGCGCTGCCCTGGGCGCCCTCGCCCGGCTGGCCGGTCGAGAACAGTTCGAAGCGCACCTTCGCGGCCGGCACATTGCGGCCATCCAGCTCGTCGCGGATGAGCTGCACGAGTTCGAACGGCCCGCAGAGGAACCACTCGTCGACCTTGTCGACATCGATGAGGTGCGTGAAGATCTGTTCGAGGCGGTCGGCGTCGATGCGCCCCGAGTAGATCGGCGCCTGGCGCTGCTCGCGCGAGAGCACGTGGTGAATCGCGAGCCGCGACGGGTAGCGGTCCTTGAGGTCAGCGAGCTCCTCGAGGAACATCACCTCGCTCGCGGAACGGTTCGCGTAAATCAGGTCGAGCGTCGTCTCAGGATGCGCGAGCAGGGTCTTCGCGATCGCGAGGATGGGCGTGATGCCCGAGCCGGCTGCGGCCGCCACGAAATGCGTGCGCCCCGCCGCGAGCGCCTCGCCCGAAACGGCCTCGGCATCGTTCATGCCGGTGAGCCGGTGCTGCGAGATGAACGCACCCTGCGGACTCATCACCTCGAGCGTCTCCCCCGCCTTGAGGTCTTCGTTCGCCCAGGTCGAGAAGACGCCGCCGAGGTCTTTCTTGATGCCGACCTTGAGCACACCCGGGGTGGGCGCCTCGCAGATCGAATAGCTGCGGCGGATCTCGGTGCCGTCGATCTCGGTGCGCAGCGCCACGTACTGGCCCGCCACATAGTCGTATTCGTCCTGCAGTTCGGCGGGCACGGCGAAGCTCACCTCGACCGCGCTGTCAGTAAGCCTGCGCACCTGCGACACCTCGAGTGGGTGAAACGTCGCACGACGCTTGCCCATGCCAGAGCCTTCGCCGGCCGATGAGTCGGATTTGTTCAGATTCGTAGCAGTCACTAGTGCACCTTGAAGTAATCGAAGGGCTCCTTGCATTCGGCGCACTGATACAGCGCCTTGCAGGAGGTGGAGCCGAAGCGGCTGAGTTCGTTGGTCTGGATGGACCCGCAGCGAGGGCAGCGTACCGAGAGCGAGAGGCGAGTCGCGCCGCGCTGCGCGCCGACGGCCGAGCGGCCGGAGGGCGGCGCGATGCCGTACTCCTCGAGCTTGCGCTTGCCCTCGTCGGTAATCCAGTCGGTGCTCCAGGCCGGCGCGAGCACGAGCACAACCTCGGGGTCGGCGTAGCCGGCCGACTCGAGCGCGTGCAGGAGGTCCTGCTTAATCGTGCCCATCGCCGGGCAGCCCGAGTACGTCGGCGTGATGATCACCTGCGCCGTGCCGTCGTCGGCGACGAGCGCATCGCGGAGGATGCCGAGGTCGTCGATCGTGAGCACGGGAATCTCCGGATCGGCAACCTGCGCGGCGACGTCCCACACCGCACCCGCCCGGGCGTCGCTGGGCCGCGTCGACGTGTGGGGATGCACCTGCGTGTTCATGCCCCCACCTACCAGCTCGCGCCAGGGTGCTTCCGTGCCAGCACCTGCATCTCGGCGAGGAGGTAACCGAGCGACTCGCGGTGCTCGCCGCGGCGGCCTCCGGTGAGGGCCTGGGGCACCTCGGGCAGCGTCAGGCCGGCCTCCGCAAGCACCGAGTTCACGCGCGACATGACGGGCTCGCGCAGCTCGGACGGGCGCGGCGCGATGCCGTCGAGGCGATCGTACAGCTCCTCGTCTTCGAACAGCTCGTCGAGGTAGGGCGCGATGTGCTCGAGCCCGGCCTGCAGGCGCGCGTTCGCATCTTCAGTACCGATGCCGAGTCGCAGCGTCCACTGCTCGGCGTGGTCGACGTGGTAGTCGTACTCCTTCGCGGCCTTCTGTGCGATGGCCGAGAGAATCTCATCCTGCGACTGCGACAGACGGGTGAACAGCTCGAAGCCGTAGTGTGCCCACACCAGCTGGCGGGCGATGGTGCGGCCGAAGTCTTCGCTCTCGAGCTCGACGAGGTGGAGGCTGCGGAACTCCTCTTCCTCGCGGAAGTAGGCGAGGTCATCCTCGCTCTTGCCCCACGCGCTGCCCGCGTAGGTGAGCAGCACGCGCGCGTGACCGAGCAGGTCGAGCGCAATGTTGCTCAGCGCGATGTCCTCCTCGAGCTCGGGCGCGCGGGCAACCCACCAGAGGTTGCGCTGCGCGAGGATCAGCGCGTCGTCGCCGAGGCGAAGCGCGTACTGAGCGACATCCTCGCTCGCCTTGACGTCGCGCTGGATGAGCTCCTCGCTCGTGAGCGCGTAGCCGGCCGAGATGAGGGTCGCGGAATCGAAACCCGAGCCGCTCACAGGTGCTTCACCCCTTCGGACTTCGTGTAGTAGGTCGCGTGGCGAAAGCTCTTGCCCTGCGACGACTCAAAGTAGGAGTCCTTGTGGTCGGGGTCGCTCGCGGTGATGTCGGTGCTGCGCACCACCCAGAGCGAAACGCCCTCGTTGCGACGGGTGTACAGGTCGCGCGCGTTGCGCAGAGCCATATGTTCGTCGGGCGCGTGCAGCGAGCCGGCGTGTACATGGCTCAGGCCACGCGACGAACGGACGAACACTTCCCAGAGCGGCCACTCGTTGCGGCCCGCGGGCTGAACGGATTCGGTCGTTTCGGACATTTCACACTCTCCATCGAGTCGTCGCGGTGCTCCACCGCAACGAGAAAACTAGTACGGGCTACGCCACGCGGGTGGCGACGTCGGCCTGCTTCGCGGCGTAGGCCGCGGCAGCCTCGCGCACCCAGGCGCCGTTCTCGTGCGCCTCCTTGCGGCGGGCGAGACGCTGCGCGTTCGCGGGGCCATGCCCCTTGATGACGTCGAAGAACTCGGTCCAGTCGAGCTCGCCGAAGTCGTAGTGGCCGCGCTCTTCGTTCCACTTGAGCTCGGGGTCGGGCAGCGTGAGGCCGAGCGCCTCGGCCTGCGGCACGATCATGTCGACGAAGCGCTGGCGCAGCACGTCGTTCGAGAAGCGCTTGATGTTCCAGTCCATCGACTGCTGCGAGTTCGGCGACTGGTCGTCGGGCGGGCCGAACATCTGCAGCGCGGGGCCGTAGAGGCGGTTCACGGCCTCCTGCGCCATCTGCTTCTGCGCGGGCGTGCCGTTCGAGAGCGAGTAGAGGATCTCCCAGCCCTGGCGCTGGTGGAACGACTCTTCCTTGCAGATGCGCACCATCGCGCGGCCGTACGGTCCGTACGAGCAGCGGCACAGCGGCACCTGGTTGCAGATCGCGGCACCGTCGACGAGCCAGCCGATCGCGCCCATGTCGGCCCAGGTGCGGGCCGGATAGTTGAAGATCGACGAGTACTTCGCCTTGCCCGAGATGAGCTGCTCGGTCATGACGTCGCGCGGAGTGCCGAGCGTCTCAGCGGCCGAGTAGAGGTAGAGGCCGTGGCCGGCCTCGTCCTGCACCTTGGCGGTGAGAATCGCCTTGCGCTTCAGCGACGGGGCTCGGGTGATCCAGTTCGCCTCGGGCTGCATGCCGATGATCTCGGAGTGCGCATGCTGGGCCATCTGGCGCGTGAGGGTCTTGCGGTAGGCGTCGGGCATCCAGTCGGCCGGCTCGACGCGCGTGTCGTCGGCGATGAGCTGGTCAAAGTACGCCTGCGCCCGCTCGAGGTCGAGTTCGTCGCGGCCGGGCAGCTCGGTCACATTGTTCGTCACTGTGTGTCTCCTTCGACTTGGCGGTGGCCGCGTGGGCGCACGCGACTACACGTCAGCAATTACAGAACGTGCGTTCAGTATATGTGTTCCACTCGAAAGGTCAAGCAACCGACTCTCAGCGATATTTCGAATTTTCTGTAAGACTGTTCAGGAATTCACGAAGGAGTGAACCCATGACCCAGGCACCGTCGCCGACCACCAGGAATTCCGCTGTCGAATCCACCCCCACGTTCGACGAGCTCGCATCCTCCCACCGCATCCTGCAGGACGATTTTGCGAGCAAGTGGATGGGCATTCGCGTGCGCTCGTACGCGCCCGGCAAGGTCGAGATCGAGATGGAGCTTCGCCAGGAGATGCTCAACGGATTTGGCATCGCCCACGGTGGCATGGTGTTCGCGTTCGCCGACACGGCGTTCGCTCTCGCGTGCAATCCACCCGAGGACGACGGCACCATCACGGTCGCGCAGGGAGTCGACATCAACTTCCTCCGCCAAGCGACGCAGGGGCAAACCCTCACCGCTCGCGCCGAGATGCAGCACCAGGCCCGAAGCGGCATCTGCGACATCGAAATCTTCGCGCAGAGCCCCGACGACACCGAGGCACAACGCATCGCCCTCTTCCGCGGCCGCTGCCGGACCATCCGCAAGCCCGAGTAGCCACCGACTCCACTCCCCCACCAATCGATCTGAGAAGGCAACGATTTCCCGTGGACCAGAAATTTGATCTCGACACGCTCGACCCCGAAGAGCAGATGAGCCGTGAGGAGCTCGACGCACTGCAGCTCGAGCGCCTCAAGTGGACCGTGCGTCACGCGTACGAGAACGTGCCGATGTACCGCAAGAAGTTCGACGAGGCCGGCGTCACCCCCGACGATCTGCAGGAGCTTGCCGACCTCGCGAAGTTCCCGTTCACGACGAAGGAAGATCTCCGCGAGAACTACCCGTTCGGCACCTTCGCCGTGCCGATGGAGCAGGTGCGCCGTGTGCACGCATCGTCGGGCACGACCGGGCGCCCAACCGTGGTCGGCTACACCGAGGGCGACCTCGACCGCTGGGCCCGCGCCGTCGCCCGCGTCATGCGACTCGCCGGTGCCCGGAAGGGCGACATCGTCCATAACGCCTACGGCTACGGCCTGTTCACCGGCGGTCTCGGCGCCCACGCCGGCATCGAAGCGGCCGGCCTTACGGTCGTGCCGATGTCGGGCGGCCAGACCTCGCGCCAGATTCAGATGATTCGGGACTTCACGCCACGCATCATCATGTGTACACCCTCGTATCTGCTGACGATCCTCGACGAGATGCATCAGCAGGGCCTCGATGCCCGCGACACCTCGCTCGAGATCGCGATCCTCGGCGCCGAGCCGTGGAGCGAGCAGATGCGCGCCGAGATCGAGCGCGGCTTCGACCTCAAGACCATCGACATCTACGGCCTGTCGGAGCTCATGGGTCCCGGCATGGCGGGCGAGTCGGTCGAGCATCAAGACGGTGCGACGATCTGGGAGGATCTCTTCCGCCCCGAGATCGTCGACAAGGACGACCTCACGAAGGTGCTGCCAGACGGTGAGATCGGTGAGCTCGTGTTCACCTCGCTCACCAAAGAAGCCATGCCGATCATCCGCTACCGCACGAAGGACCTTTCGACGCTGCTGCCAGGCGACGCCCGCCCGAACATGCGCCGCATGAAGAAGGTCGCAACCCGCACCGACGACATGATCATCCTGCGCGGCGTGAATATGTTCCCGTCGCAGATCGAGGAGCTCGCGCTCGGCCAGCGCGCGCTCAGCCCGTACTACCACCTCGAGCTCACGCGCCCGAAGCGGATGGACGAGCTCACGGTCGTGATCGAGCGTCGCCCCGAGTTCACCATGGCTGAGGCCCAGGCCTGCGGCGAGCACCTGCGCCAGGACATCAAGATCCGCATCGGCTCCTCGGTGCGCATCCACATCGTCGACCCGAACACCGTCGCCCGTTCCGAGGGCAAAGCGAAGCGCATTTTCGACTACCGCGACCGGCCGCAGTCGGAGCTACCCGACCACTACCGCCCGCTCACGCGCTAACGCGACCACCGCATCCGGGACCCGCCACACCAGCGGGTCCCGTTTGCGTACGTGCCCGTCGCTCCCATTCCCGCCTAGGATTGCCCCAGACATGAGTATCTCCAGCACCAAGCCCGACGCGCCCCGCCGCGGCCGCCCCGGCAACGATCGCGACGACGTCATTTCAGCGGCCGTGCGCCTGTTCAACGAGCACGGCTACGAGGCCACGACGATCGGCATGATCGCCGACCAGCTCGGTGTCTCGAAGTCGGCGATCTACCACCACGTGCGCAGCAAGGAAGAACTGCTCGCCGCCGCGCTCGACCATGCCATGGGCGCGCTCGAGGCCGTGCTCGACGACCCGCAGGCCGTGACCGGCGACGTTGTTGACCGGCTCGAGTTCGTCATGCGCGGCACCGTCACGGTACTAACAGGGGAGCTCGCCGAGGTGACCCTACTGCTGCGGCTGCGCGGCAACACCGAGCTCGAGCGCCGCGTGCTCGAGCGCCGACGCCACTTCGACCGCGCGGTCGCCCAACTGATGCAGGACGTGGCCGACGAAGAGAACATTCGCGCCGACATCGACCCTCGCGCGGCGACACGGCTCGTCTTCGGCATGATCAACTCGATCACCGAGTGGTACCGCACCGACGGCCCGCTCAACGGACAGGCCCTGGGCGACCTCGTCGTGCGGTTGGTCTTCCAGGGCCTGCGTGCGCGAAGCTCATAGCTTCGCGCACGTCGCCTAGCCGAGCGCCTGTTCCTCGCGCTTCGCGACGAGGGTGAGCACGTCGTAGGTTGCGACGAGCTCGTCGTCTTGGTTGCGGAGCACCGCATCCCACACGACCTCGGCGTAGTCCTCGGTCTCACGCGGGGTGATGCGCTTCGCCGTGAGCTCGACGCGCACCGAGTCATCGACGCCGACCGGGGTGATGAACCGCAGCCGCTCCATGCCGTAGTTCGCGTAGACGGCGCTGCGACCGGGAGCGACAAAGAGGCCGGCTGCCCAGCTGATGAGCAGGTAGCCGTGCGCGACGATGCCTGGGAAGAACGGGTTCGCCTCGGCCGCCTCCGCATTGGTGTGTGCGTAGAAGATGTCGCCGGTCGTGTTCGCGAAATCGGTGATCTCCTGCAGCGTCGCCTGGCGCAGCTCCGACACGAACGCATCGCCGAGGCGCAGCGTCTCGAGCGACTTGCGGAACGGATGCACCGCCCCGTTCTCGCCCTCGGGCGTGCCGCCGTAGCTCGGCGCGCCGACACGCTGCTGGGCCGCGCCGGTGTGCCACTGGCCTGTCACCGCGGTGAGCAGATCGGGCGAGCCTTGGATCGCACTGCGCTGCATGTAGTGGAAGATCGAGCGCACGCCGCCGAGCTCTTCGCCGCCACCGGCGCGGCCCGGGCCGCCGTGCACGAGGTGCGGCATCGGCGAGCCGTGCCCGGTCGAGGTCTTCGCCGTCGTGCGGTTGAGCAGGTGCACGCGACCGTGGTAGCCCGCGATGCCGGTGGTCAGCGTGCGTGCCACCTCGGGGTCGTTCGTCGCAATCGTCGCAACGAGCGAGCCCGCGCCGAGCGCAGCGAGTTCGACGGCCTCGTCGAGCGTGTCGTAGCCCGTGACCGAGGTGACCGGCCCGAACGCCTCGGTCGCGTGGAGTGCCTCCGCGCGGTTGTCATCCCACTTGAGCACGACCGGCGACATGAAGGCCGCAGTGGCCTCCTCATCGCGCTCGTTCGAGCCGTAGACGATTTCGCCGCCGCCCGAGATCAGGCGGTCGACCGCATCCTGCACGTCGTGCAGTTGCTCGAGCGACGCGAGCGCGCCCATCGTCGTACCCTCGGCGCGGGGGTCGCCCACGCGGACCTTCTCGTCGAGGCGCTGCGCGATCGCGTTGATGACCGGCTCGACAAGCGCGTTCGGCACAATCACGCGACGAATCGCGGTGCACTTCTGCCCCGCCTTCGCCTGCACCTCGGTCACCACAGAACGGACGAACGACTCGAATTCGGGCGAGTCGGCCGTCGCGTCGTCGCCGAGGATCGCCGCGTTGAGCGAGTCGGCCTCGGCGTTGAAGCGCAGGCCTCCCTCGGCAACGTTCGGGTGCTGTCGCAGCTTGTCAGCCGTCGACTTCGAGCCCGTGAAGGCGACGGAATCGCGGAAGTCGAGGTGGTCGAGCAGCTCACGAGCCGAGCCCGAGACGAGCTGCAGCGAACCGTCGGGCAGCAGCCCGGACTCGACCATGATGCGCACGCAGGCTTCGGTGATGTACCCCGTTGGCGTCGCGGGCTTCACGATCGACGGCACGCCCGCGATGAACGCCGGGGCGAACTTCTCGAGCATGCCCCAGACGGGGAAGTTAAAGGCGTTGATCTCGGCGGTGATGCCGGGCGTGCGGGCGTAGATGTGCTCGCCGACGAAGGAGCCGTCTTTCGACAGCTGCTCGAGCTGCCCGTCGATGACGACATTCGAGTTCGGCAGCTCGCGTCGTGCCTTCGAGCTCATCGTGAAGAGCACGCCGATACCGCCGTCGATGTCGATGAAGTTGTCGACCTTGGTCGAACCGCTGCGCATCGAGAGTTCGTAGAGCTCGGGTTTGCGCTCGGTGAGCAGCAGCGCGAGCTGCTTCAGGATCATCGCTCGCTGGTGAATCGTGAACGCGCCAAGCCCGGCCCGACCGACCGTGCGCGCGTACTCCACCACCTCGGCGAGGTCGAGGCCGTCGGTCGAGACCTGCGCGATCACGTCACCCGTCGCGGCATCCCGCACGAGCTGCCCGGCGGTTTCGCCGGACGGCGTCCACCATTCACCGCGCACGTAGCTCGGCACAAAGTCGATGGTGTTGCTGACCCGGGTCATGGTTGCTGTGTCCTCTCCGCGGCGGCGACGGTGCCGACGCGCCTAATTCCAGTCGTAGAAGCCGCGGCCGCTCTTGCGGCCGAGTTCGCCGCGAGCCACCTTGTCGCGCAGCAGCTGCGGCGGGGCGAAGCGCTCGCCGAGGTGCTCGGCGAGGTACTCGGCGATGCCGAGGCGCACGTCGAGGCCAACGATGTCGGTCGTCTTCAGTGGCCCCTGCGGGTGCTTGTACCCGAGCTCCATCGCGGCGTCGATGTCCTCGGCGCTCGCGACGCCCTCCTCGACCATGCGGATGGCCTCGAGTGCAATCGCGACGCCGAGGCGCGACGAGGCGAAGCCGGGCGAGTCCCGCACGACGACCGGCGTCTTGCCGAGCGCGCGCACCCACTCGGGCGCCGCCTCGCGTAGCGCCGCCGACGTGGCCGAGGCGATAACGACCTCGATCAGCGTCGACGCGGGCACCGGGTTGAAGAAGTGCAGCCCGAGGAACTGCTCGGGGCGCTTGAGTTCGGCCGCGAGGCAGTCGAGCGAGATCGACGAGGTGTTTGACGCGAGCGTCGCGTCGGCGCGCAGTTGCGCCTCGGCCGCGCGCAGCGCATCCCGCTTCACCGCGAAGTCTTCAAACACCGCCTCGACGACCAGGTCGCGGTCGGCGAGCGCCGAGTAGTCGACCGCCGTGCGGAGCCGCGCGGCCGTGACCTCGGCGTCGAGCTCAAATCCACGCTGGATCGACTTCGCGACGCTCTCGACCACGCGATCGTGCGCCGCTGCAGCGGCGGCCTCGTCGCGCTCAAGTACGACGACGTCGGCGCCGTTGATGAGGAAGGCGTGGGCGATGCCGGCGCCCATGCGCCCGCCGCCGATGACGCCAACGCGGGCGGGAAGCACGGATGTGCTCATGACTTGCTCTCCTTGCTCTCGTTTTCGGCCGCACTGGCAGCTCGCTTCGCCTCGCGTCGGTCGAGGAAGGCCTGCATGCGATCGAACTTCTGCTGCGATTCGAACAGCATGCCCTGGGCGAGCGTGTCGACGACCGGGTGGGCCTCACGAGGTAGGTGAAAGACCGACTTCGAGATGCGCACCGCGAGCGGGTCTTGCTTCACGATGCGGTCGGCCAGCACGTTCGCCGCGTTGAGCAGCGACTCGGCCTCGTGCACCTCGGTGATGAGATGGCAGGCGAGCGCTTCGTCAGCGCCGAGCTGACGTCCCGCGAGCAGGATCTCCTTCGCGAGTGGCTCCCCCACGAGTTCCTTGAGCCGCCAGGTGGCGCCCGCCGCGGCCATGATGCCGAGCGCGGTCTCGGGGTTGCCAAGCTTCACATTGGGGGTCGCGATGCGGAAGTCCGCCGCGTACGCGAGCTCCGCTCCGCCGCCCAGGGCGTAGCCCTCGATCGCGGCGATGACCGGCATCGGCAGCTTCGCGATGCGGTCGAAGATCGTCGAGTTGATGCCCGCGAGGGCATCGTCGCGGCGACGCTCGCGCAGCTGCGCGATGTCGGCGCCCGAGGCAAAGATGCCGTTGGCGCCGGTGATGATGAGGATGCGTGGCTCGCGCTCGAGCTCGCCGCACAGGACGTGCAGCTCATCGACCATCTGCTGGTCAATCGCGTTGCGGGTGGGCGCGTGGTCGAGGGTCACGATGACGCGGTCGGCGGCAACGTCGACGCGAAGCCGTTCGAATGCGGCCGCGCGCGCGACGAGGTCGGAAATCGTCATGGAGGTGCTCCAGTTCTTCGATAGCGGGCGGCTACGGGCGCTCGAGCAGCACGGCGGTGCCCTGGCCAACGCCGATGCACATCGTGGCGAGGCCGCGGTCGGCCCCCTCCTGCTCCATGCGGTTCATGAGGGTCACGGTGATGCGGGCACCGGAGGAACCGAGCGGGTGACCGAGCGCGATCGCGCCACCGTTGCGATTCACCCGGCCTTGGTCGGCACCGAGTTCGCGCAGCGTGGCGAGCGATTGCGTCGCGAACGCCTCGTTGAGCTCGATCGCGCCCACCGAGTCGAGCGACCACCCAGCGCGGTCGAGGGCCTTGCGCGTCGCAGGCACCGGGCCGACTCCCATGATCTCGGGCGCTACACCGGCCGAGCCAGAGCCCGCAATGCGGGCGCGAGGCGTGAGACCGAAGCGCTCGATCGCGCGGTCGGAGGCAATCACGAGCGCGGAGGCGCCATCATTGAGCGACGAAGAATTGCCGGCGGTGACCACGCCGCCTGGCCTCACCACCGGGCGAAGCCGGCTGAGGACCTCCAGCGTCGTGCCCGCGCGCGGCCCCTCGTCGGTGTCGACGACCGTCACGTTGCCCTTGCGGTCGCGCACCTCGACAGGCACGATCTCATTGTCGAAGCGGCCAGCTTCGATCGCCGCGAAGGCGTTCTCGTGCGAGCGCACCGCGAAGGCATCGGCGTCCTCGCGGCTGATGCCGAAGACCTCGGCGACTTCCTCGCCGGTCTCGGGCATCGAGAAGGTCATCTTGCCGTCGCGGGCGAGCTCGCCGTCGACGAAGCGGGGGTTCGGGAAGCGCCAGCCGATCGACGTGTCGTAGCTCTGGCCGGGCTTCGCCCAGGCGCTCCCCGGCTTTTCGACCACCCATGGCGCGCGCGTCATCGACTCAACGCCGCCCACGACGACGAGGTCAGCGTCGCCCGAGCGCACCATCTGTGACGCCGTAACAATCGAAGTCATGCCGGATGCGCAGAGCCGGTTGATCGTGAACCCCGGCACCTCCTGTGGCAGCCCCGCCAGCAGCCACGCCATGCGGGCGACGTTGCGGTTCTCCTCGCCAGCACCGTTCGCATTGCCGAACACGACCTCGTCGACCGCGGCGGCATCGATGCCACTGCGGCGCACGACCTCGCCGATCACGAGTGCGGCCAGGTCGTCGGAACGGACCGAAGCGAGTGCCCCGCCGTAGCGCCCCACGGGGGTGCGGACGCCATCGATGATGTATGCCTCAGCCACTTGGCCAACTCCTTTGTTCACACACGTGCGGACTTCGCGGTTCACTTTACTGTATACGCCCTGCAGTATTTCGAGAGCGGCGAAACTCACGCGAAAACGAGGGCGGGCCCGAAGCAATTGCTTCGGGCCCGCCCTCGTTCTGCGGCGTTAGTGCAGTTCACCGTGGTGGTGTTTGCTTGCCTCGATCTCAGCCTTCGTGACCGGCTCGATGCGGTCGGCGAAGAACCAGCGCGACAGGCGCGCACGCAGCTTGCCCTGCTTCTTGCCATTTGCATCCGTGTAGGGCTGCACCGGCACGAAGTTGTCGTACTGCAGCTCGAACTGCTCGTCGTCAGTGAGGGGCACGTGGACTTCCTGGAACTCACCGTGCGGCAGGCGCACGACGCGGCCCGACTCGTGGCCGTGCAGCGCGAGGTTGCGGTCGGCCTTCTGCAGCGCGATACACGCGCGGTGCACGACGAAGTAGACGATGAACGTTCCGATGATCAACCAGAACTGTAGGAAGTGGATGACGTGCTCCATCGCCATGTGGAAGTGCGTGGCGATGAGGTCGGACGACGCGGCCGCCCACATTGTGGCGTAGAAGCTGATCCACGCGGCGCCGAGCGCGGTGCGGAACGGCACGTTGCGCGGTCGGTCGAGCAGGTGGTGCTCGCGCTTGTCACCCGTGATCCACGACTCGATGAACGGGTACACGAACAGGCCGATGACGAACAGACCCATGAACGCGAACGGGATGAGGATCGCGAACGTGATCGTGTAGCTCGTGCCGATCGGAACCTCGAGGCCCGGCGGGATCAGTCGCAGCATGCCGTCACCGAAGCCGATGTACCAGTCAGGCTGCGTACCTGCCGAAACCGGCGACGGGTCGTACGGGCCATAGTTCCAAATCGGGTTGATCTGGAACGTCGACGCGATGAAGAAGATGAGGCCGAGCACGAGGAACATGAAGCCAACGGCCTTGCCCGCGAACACCGGGAGTACCGGGTTGCCGACGACGTTGCCCTCGGTCTTACCGGGGCCAGGCCACTGCGTGTGCTTGTTCACGACCATGAGCAGCAGGTGCAGCACGAGGAACACGATGAGCAAGGCCGGCAGCAGCATGATGTGCAGTGAGTAGAGGCGGCCGACGATCGCGTCACCAGGGAACTCGCCGCCGAACAGCCAGAAGGAGATCCAGGTGCCGAGCACTGGAACGCCCTTAATCATGCCGTCGACGATGCGAAGACCGTTACCCGAGAGCAGGTCGTCAGGCAGCGAGTAGCCCGAGAAGCCCTCGAGCATCGCGATGACCCAGAGCACGAGGCCGATGACCCAGTTGAGTTCACGCGGCTTGCGGAACGCACCGGTGAAGTAGATGCGGGCCATGTGCAGCATGATCGACGCCACGAACAGCAGCGCCGCCCAGTGGTGCACCTGGCGCATGAGCAGACCACCGCGGACATCAAACGAGATGTCGAGCGTCGACGCCATGGCTGCCGACATACCCATGCCCTGCAGCGGCACGTACGAGCCTTCGTACTCGACGTGCGCCATCGACGGGTCGAAGAAGAAGGTGAGAAACGTGCCCGAGAGGAGGATCGCGATAAAGCTGTAGAGCGCGACCTCACCGAGCATGAACGACCAGTGGTCGGGGAAGATCTTGCGGCCGAGCTCCTTCACGGCGCCCGAGACGCTCGTGCGCTCGTCGAACCAGACGGCCGCCTTCGCGACCGCGCCGGTCTCGGCGGCAGGTGCCTTAAACGTTGTAGTCATGGCGACGCTCCCAGAAGGTCGGGCCGACAGGCTCGTGGAAGTCACTCTGAGCGACCAGGTAACCCTCGCTGTCAACGGTGATGGGCAGCTGCGGCAACGGACGGCCCGCCGGGCCGAAGATGACGCGGCAGTGGTCAGTCACATCGAACTGCGACTGGTGGCAGGGGCACAGCAGGTGGTGGGTCTGCTGCTCGTAGAGCGCGACCGGGCAACCGACGTGAGTACAGACCTTCGAGTACGCGACGATGCCGTGGTACGACCAGTCCTTGCGGTCCTCGGCCTCGTTGAGGCTTTCCTCGGGCAGACGCATGAGCAACACGACGGCCTTTGCCTTCTCGTTGAGCATGCCGTGCTCGACCTCGAGCAGGCCGTCGGGGATCACGTGGAACGCGGACCCGATGGTGACCTCGGACGCCTTGATGGGCGTGCCGGTGGGGTCGCGTACGAGGCGCACGCCGGTGTCCCAGAGCGTTTCGTGCATGAGTTCAACGGGCTTCGGGTTGTTCGCGTTGTAGAAGTCGCGCAGCATCACGATGCCGGGCAGCGGCAGCGCGAGCACCGAGGTGATGAGCGAGTTGCGTAGCAGCTTGCGACGACTGAAGCCCGACTCCTCATCGGCTTGCTTGAAGATCTCGGCAACGCGCTTCTTGGTCGCCGGCGAGCCCCCCGTCTTGTGACGGGCCTCGACCATCTCCTCGTCCTTCATCAGGTACTTCGACCACGCGACCGCGCCGAAGCCGATCGAGAGCATGCCGAAGGCAATGCCGAGGCCGACGAACATGTTGTTCCAGCGAACGCTCGTGATGTCTTCACGGTCGATCGGCCAGATGAAGTAGGCGAGCACCGCAAAAATCGTGGACGCGAGAGAGATCCAGAACAGCAGCGTGATGACGCGCGCCGTGTTCTTTTCCTTAGCGGAATCCGTGTCGGTCACCTTGTGGTGATGCGCCGGCAGACCCGGATTCTCGAGCGGCTCGGCGGGCTCTACGAGCGTGCCAGAGCTGACCTCACGGTCCGACGAATTGGCGGTGCGAAGCTCGCCGCCGTGTTCGTCTTCAGCCATGGTGATGCCTTTCTGGAGTGTGGAGGAGTAAAAACGTGACGAATCGAACGGCTAGTTAGGCCGCGAAGTGATCCAGATGGCAAAGCCGGTGGCAGCACCGAGGCCGAAGATCCAGATGAACAGACCCTCCGCGACGGGGCCGATCGACCCGAGGTTGTAGCCGCCGACCATCGAGGTGTTCTGCGTCATCCACTGAATCGAGGTGATGATGTCGGCCTTGTCCTGCGGCGTGAGGTTCGTGTCGCTGAAGACCGGCATGTTCTGCGGGCCTGTGACCATGGCCTCGTAGATGTGCTCGGGCGCGACCGTCTGCAGCTCGGGAGCGAACTTGCCCTCGGTGAGCGCACCGCCGGCAGCGGCGACGTTGTGGCACATGGCGCAGTTGATGCGGAAGAGTTCTGCACCGCGGGCGGCGTCGCCGTCACCCTGCAGGTACTCGTCGTCCGGAATCGCGGGGCCGGGGGCGAGCGATGCGACGTAGGCCGCGAGCTGCGCAGTCGCTTCGTCGGTGAACTGCACGGGCTTGGCGGGCGCCTGCGGCGCGTTGTTCTGCATCGGCATGCGGCCGGTGCCGACCTGGAAGTCGACGGCGGCGGCGCCGACACCGATCAAGCTCGGGCCTTCGGTGGTGCCAACCGCGTTCATACCGTGGCAGGTGGCGCAGTTCGAGTTGAACAGCGTCTCGCCGGCCTCGATGGTCTGCGCGCTGTTCATGTCGACCTCGCTGCCACCCTCGGCAGCGTTGGCCACGACGGTGTCAATGGCACCGTAGGCGCCACCCGTCAGCAGCAGGCCGATTCCCAGCAGGGCCGCGGTCGCGAGCGGGCTGCGACGTGCGCGCCCTCGTGACTTCCGCTTCGCGGCCGAGCGGTTCGTTGTGGTGAGAGACATGAGCGAACTTTCTCCTCGGCTCGGCTACTGAATGAACGGCAGGATGTAGATGACGAAGAACAGGCCCACCCAGACGACATCAACGAAGTGCCAGTAGTAGGAGATCGCCATGGCGCTCTGCATCTCGCGCTTGCCCATCTTGCGGACGGCGTAGAGGCGCACGATCACGATGAGGAAGGCAAGAATGCCGCCCGTCACGTGCAGACCGTGGAAGCCCGTGGCCATGAAGAAGGCACTCGTGTACGAGTTCAGGTTGAGCACGTAGCCCTCGCTGACCAGCGTGGCGTACTCGAAGACCTGACCCGCGATGAATATCGAACCGAGGATCGCGCTGAGGTAGAACCACTCAATGGTGGCCCAGCGACCGCCGTTGTCCTTGCGGCTGCGACGGCCAGCCTCAGCGTGCGAAACGCCGATCTGGCACGTGAACGAGCTCGAGATGAGGACGATCGTGTTGCCAACGGCGAAGGGGATGTTCAGCATGGCGTGCCCGGCATCGAACTGCGCCGGGGCCATGGCCTGAAGCGTGAAGAAGATGGCGAACAGGCCAGCGAAGAACATTACTTCGGAGCCAAGCCAGACGATCGTGCCAATCGCCACAGTATTGGGGCGATGGACCCGCGGTGCAGTCGGAGTGGGAGATGCAGAAGTCACATGACCATTATGACCGATTTCCCAGGTTCGCAAAGTTGACAGGCGGGGCGGCATTTCTTCGCCCGCTACTCTTTTTGTTATGACTTCGCTGCAAACATGGCCCGAAATGCTTGATTCCCTGCTTCGCGGCGAGGACCTCTCAGTTCGCCAGGCAACCTGGGCCATGGAAGAAGTCATGGCTGGCAACGTCACCGACGCTCGACTTGCCGCATGGCTCATCGCGCTGCGGGCCAAGGGCGAGACCGTCGAAGAGGTCATTGGCTTCCGGGATGCCATTCTCGCGAAGGCCGTGCCCACCAAGCTCCCCGCCTGGGGCGTCGACATTGTCGGCACCGGCGGCGACATGATCGGCACCGTCAACGTCTCGACGATGTCGTCGTTCGTGATCGCTGCCACCGGCACCCCTGTGCTCAAGCATGGCGGCCGCGCCGCCTCGGCGAAGTCAGGCGCCTCTGACGTGCTCACTGCGCTCGGCGCCGTGCACAGCACCGACGCCGAGGCCCTCGAGCAGATCTTCGCCGAGACGGGCCAGGCATTTCTCTACGCCTCACTGTTCCACCCGGGCTTCGGCTACGCGGGCAAGGTGCGCAAGGAGCTCGGTGTTCCGACCGTGTTCAACTCGCTCGGCCCGCTCTCGAACCCGACGCGAGCCGAGGCATCCGCCGTCGGCGTCGCCCGCCGCGAATCGATCCCCGTGATCGTCGGCGTGTTTCGCACGCGTGGCGCCGCCGCGCTCGTGTTCCGTGGCGACGACGGCCTCGACGAGCTCACCGTGACCGGCTACTCGCACATCTGGGAGGTCTCGGGCGGCGACGTCGCCGAGCATGACCTGCACCCCCGCGATGTGGGCCTCGGCACCTACGACCTCGAGGAGCTGCTCGGTGGCACGCCCGAGTTGAACGCCGAGATCGCCCGCGAGACGCTGCGCGGCGACCGCGCTGGCGCCGTGCGCGACATCGTGCTGCTCAACTCGGCTGGTGGTCTCGTCGCGTTCGACCTCGCCAAGTCGCCCGAGTCGATCGAGCGCCCGATTCGGGATCGCCTCGCCGAAAAGATCGAGGTCGCGGCAGCGGCGATCGACAGCGGCAAGGCCATCGAACAGCTTGACCAATTCGTGGCCGCATCCCAGAAGTTCAACACCGAAGTTTGAGTACGGTAGAAGCCGTCCGCAGCACGCCAGTGCATCACCGCGAGGAGTAACTATGTCCGATCAGATCAGCCGCAGCGTCACCCTGAACAACGAAACCGGGCTGCACGCCCGCCCCGCCTCGGAATTCGTCAAGGAGGCCTCGAAGTACGACGCGAAGGTCACCGTCAACGGCGTTGACGCGAAGAGCCTCCTCGGCATCATGGCCATGGGCGCCACCAAGGGCACCGAGCTCGCCCTCGTCGCCGAGGGCCCCGAGGCCGAGGCCGCCGTGAATGGTCTCGTCGCGCTCGTTGAGTCGAACTTCGGCGAATAGTCGATGCCGCGAAACACCCCGGCGGGGGGCGCCGCAGCGCACGACGACGATGTTCGCGTGTTCGCCTCGGCGATTCGTGGCCCGGTGCGCCCGACGGCGGTTGCAATCGGTGTCACCACCTTCCTCGCCTGGGGTGTTTCGTTTTTCCTCTTTCATTACGCCACCGAGACCGGCCGACAGAATCTCGCCGCCAGCGGTTTCCCGGCGCTCTTCGGCAGCTGGCTCATCGTCAGCGCGCTCGTGTCGGTCGGCTACGCGCTCGGCTATGTCGTGATGCGTTCGTTCGTGCCCGGCACGAAGGACTTCACCGAGGCGCGCGTGGCCCGCCTCTCGGCTGGCGACGCCGCCGCCGCGATGGCCGGCGGGTACGTCGTCGGGTTCATCCCCATGACTCTGACCGGCGACGTGCTGACGCTGCTCGCCTGGACTGCCATCGTCGGCATCCTCTTCAGCTTCGTCGCGATCCACCCCGGCAACGTCCGGCGCTTCCGCGACGCCGTGACCGCGGGCGAGATCGTGCGCGACCACTACGGCGACTAGCGCGGCTGAGCGCTACTCCCCCGCCGCATCCGGCTCTGGATGCGGATAGCTCGCGAACGCGCGCGCGAACTCGGCCCGCGCCGCCTCCGACACCGACTCGGCGAACGATTCGAGCAAGAACTCGCGGCCCGCCGCCCGCTGCTTCGCGCTCCAGGTGCCGAGAATC
Source organism: Gulosibacter massiliensis (assembly GCF_900626105.1). Taxonomy (NCBI): domain Bacteria; kingdom Bacillati; phylum Actinomycetota; class Actinomycetes; order Micrococcales; family Microbacteriaceae; genus Gulosibacter; species Gulosibacter massiliensis. The sequence goes on along the minus strand of NZ_UYZX01000001.1, from coordinate 106,516 downwards.
GCGCCGCGGCGGACCGCCGAGGGGCGAAAGACGCCGTTGTTGCCCGGCACGAGTCGGGCGTGGTGCTCCGCTGGCACGATGTAGTGGCGGTCGGGATACCCGAGTACCAATTCGTCGAACGGGGGCAGCAGGCGGCCAACGGCGAGCGTCTCGGCGCCGATTCGCTCGCGCTCCTCGCGCAGGCCGGCGCGACCCCACCGGGTCTCGCCCTCGAGCTCGCCGTACGCTTCGAGCTCGGAGGTGGCCTCGGCCTCGGCGGCCCGGATGCGCCCAAGCGGCAGCTTCGTCCACCACGCGAAGTCGCGCAGCGTCGCCGGACCATGCCCGGTGAGGTACGCCCGAAGCCAGTGCCCGAGCGCGGCACGCTCGTCGCTGTTGAAACGCGCCTCGAGGGACGAACTGCCCGGCAGCCACTCGTGCGCGTCGACGAGCAGGTGGTCGCTGCCCCGCAGCGGCCCGTACGCGACGTCGCCCCGGGCCATGAGTGTGAACACGAGGTGGTAGAGCCGGCCGGAATCGGTCGGGATGTCGTTGGCCTCCCACGCCTCGCCGAGGGCTGCCCTGGTGATGGCTCGGTCGGGCGACGCCGCGATCGCCGCCCGGGCGAGCTCGGCCGCCTGCGGCACCAACTCATCGAGCCCGTGCTCGATCCGCCGTCGCCTGGCGGAGGCGAGCTGGCGGGGCCCGGTGAGTGCGAGCTGCCAGGCGAGGTCGTCGGCGGCGACGGCAAACACAGTTCCGCGCATCGGATAGCCGCGCACGATCTCGCCGCGAGCGAAGGCCGACACAACGTCGGCGCGCGCCCCGCTCGTCGTGCGGAGTGCCAGGGAAGCAATGACACCGCCGAGGTGCTGGCCCTGGGACGCCGAGAGGTGTGCCGCGGCGGCGGCCGGAGTCGCGAAGGGAGCCGTGACGAACCCTTGGGCAATCATGCGCAGCTCGACGAGTTCGTTCGCGGTGACCATCACCCAATTATCGAGCATCCGCCTGAACCGAACGAAGCCCTGCAACCGTGAGATTGCAGGGCTCCGTTCAGCGAATCGCTAGTGCGCGTACTTGCCGCGGTAGAACTCGAACATCCAGCCGAGCAGACCGACGACCCCGATCGGGGCAAACCAGAAGACCGGCCACCAGCCGAAGCAGATCGACGCGAACACGGCAGCGATGGCCGCGGCAAGGATCACGGGCCACATGGAGTGGGGGGCGAACACGCCCAGCTCGGGGTCAGCCTCGCTGATTTCGGCCTCCTCGCGGTCCTCCGGCAGGAGGTTACGAGCGAATGGCTTGTTCTCGAGACCCATGTACCACGCGATGAACGCGGAGAAGAGGCTCATGAGTGCGAAGGCGACGATACCGACCCACTCAGCTTCCTTCTCGATAACCGCGGTCCACACGGTGTAACCGACGAACACTGCGAAGTAGAAGGCGGTGAGGCCCCACAGAATATTGCGTGTGGTTTTCATCTTGGACTAGTGCGCCTTTCCGCTCGCAACGGTGTCGGACTCCAGGTGGGCACCCGGCGCCGCGTACTCGGGGTGGTTGAGGTCGAACGCCGGACGCTCCGAACGGATGCGCGGGATCTCCGTGAAGTTGTGGCGCGGCGGCGGGCAGCTGGTCGCCCACTCGAGCGAGCCGCCGTAGCCCCACGGGTCGTTGACCGTGACCTTCTTGCCGTTGCGGTGCGTCAGGTACACGTTGAGGAAGAACGGGATCATCGAGATCGCGAGCACGATGGCGCCGATGGTCGAGACCTGGTTGGCCCACGTGAAGTTGTCCTCGGCCTGGTAGGTGTAGTAGCGACGGGGCATGCCGAGGACGCCGAGCCAGTGCTGCACGAGGAATGTGAGGTGGAAGCCGACGAACAGCAGCCAGAAGTGAACCTTGCCGAGGCCCTCGTTGAGCATCTTACCCGTCCACTTCGGCCACCAGAAGTAGAAGCCCGCGAACATCGCGAACACGACGGTACCGAAGATGACGTAGTGGAAGTGCGCGACCACGAAGTAGGTATCGGAGATCGGGAAGTCGAGCATTGGCGACGCCAGGATAACGCCGGTGAGACCACCAAAGAGGAAGGTGACGAGAAAGCCGAGCGACCAGAGCATCGGTGTCTCGAACGTGATCGAACCGCGCCACATGGTGCCGAGCCAGTTGAAGATCTTCACACCCGTTGGCACAGCAATGAGCATGGTCATCAGCGAGAAGAACGGCAGGAGTACCGAACCAGTGACGTACATGTGGTGCGCCCACACCGAAGCCGACAGCGCGGCGATCGAAATGGTAGCGAGCACGAGCGTCTTGTAACCGAAGATCGGCTTGCGGCTGAACACCGGGAAGATTTCGGAGACGATACCGAAGAACGGCAGCGCAATGACGTACACCTCTGGGTGGCCGAAGAACCAGAACAGGTGCTGGTAGAGGATCGCACCGCCCGCATCCACGTCGTAGATATGGGTACCAAATACGCGGTCCATCAGCACGCCGAACCAGGCAACGGTGAGCACCGGGAAGGCGAACAGGATGAGGATCGAGGTGATGAGGGTGTTCCAAGTGAAGATCGGCATGCGCCACATGGTCATACCCGGCGCGCGCATCGTGACGATCGTCGTGATGAAGTTCACGGCACCAAAGATGGTGCCGTACCCCGTCAGGGCTAGGCCTGCGAGCCAGAGGCTGCCACCGACGCTCGGCGAGAACGTCGTCAGCGAAAGGGGCGTGTAGGCGGTCCAACCGAAGGCGGCCGCACCACCCGGGGTGAGGAAGCCCATCACGGCAGTGATCGCGCCGAAGGAGTAGAGCCAGTACGCGAAGGCGTTCAGGCGAGGGAAGGCAACGTCGGCCGTTCCGATCTGCAGCGGCAGCAGCACGTTGGCGAATCCCGAGAACAGCGGGGTCGCGAACATCAGCAGCATGATCGTGCCGTGCATCGTGAAGAGCTGGTTGTACTGATCCTTCGTCGCGATCATCTCCATGCCGGGGGCAAAGAGCTGCCCGCGGATGAGGAGCGCCATCACGCCACCAATGCAGAACCACACGACCGATGAGACCAGGTACATGTACCCGATCTTTTTGTGGTCGGTGGTGGTGAGGAGATCGATGATCAAATTGCCCTTGTTGCCCACCTTGCTCGGCGTCAGATCGGGCTCTGCGGCCTGCGGCGACTGCGCTGCCGCGGGTCTGTTCTGCGTAGTAGTCATTTCACCCTGCCCTAGAGATTATTCAGCTTCGTCGTGCTCGATGACCGGAACCTTGGTGCCAGGGTTCTGGTTGTTGCGGTTGGCCTCGTCGCCGACGGCACCGGTGTTGCCTTCGTCGCGCAGCGACTGGATGTACTCGTTGTACTCGGCCTGAGAGACGACCTCCACCTTGAAGAGCATCATCGAGTGGTACTCACCGCACAGCTCGGCACACTTACCGATGTACGTGCCTTCGCGCTCCGCAACCATCGAGAAGTGGTTGGTCTTGCCCGGGATCGTGTCTTCCTTGTAGTGGAACTCCGGCACCCAGAAGGAGTGCGCAACGTCTCGGGACTTGAGGTCAATCGTCACCTGCGCGCCAACCGGCAGGTAGAGCGTGGGAAGCTCGTCCTCGTTGATCTCGCCGGTCGTGTCGCCATTCTCGTCGCGTACCTCTTCGGCCTGAACGCCCTGGTAGTAGACGTTGCCGTCGTACTCCGAACCATCAACGGGCAGGTAGTTGAAGTCCCACGCCCACTGCTTGCCGTACACCTCAATGTGTACGTCCATCTCACCCTCGGTGTAGACCTCTTCGGCGATGGCCTGGTCACGCGCGGTGAATGCGAAGAAGCCGGCAACCAAGATCACCGGCACGATCGTGAAGAGCATCTCGATCGGCATGTGATAGCGGATCTGTCGCGGCATGCCTGTGTCGTTCTTGCGGCGGCGGTAGACGACGGTCGCCCAGATGATGAGTCCCCAGACAAACACACCGAGGACAAGCAGCACGATCCACGAGTTCACCCAGAACGTCGAGACCATGTCGCCCAAGTCGCTTGTGCCAACTTCGCCGGGCATGAAGCCATTGAGCTCCTGGGCAGTACATCCGGCCAGCGTCACCGAGGCGAGGGCAGCAAGCGCCAGTGATGCCGCGATTTTCCGGTGGTTCTTCCGCACGTTGGACCTTTCGAGAAGATGCATACAGACAACTCTCAGTGTAGACCCTTCGCAACGGGCGGGCGGCCAGACACGGGTCCGCCACGGAAACGAACGGCGGGCCCGCACCGGTATCAGTACGGACCCGCCGTGCGCGGTTCTCAAGAGACTCAGTGGAACGAGTCACCACAGGCGCAGCTGCCGCCCGCGTTCGGGTTGTCGATCGCGAACCCCTGCTTTTCGATCGTGTCGGCGAAGTCGATCGACGCGCCATCGAGGTAGGGCGCGCTCATTTCGTCGACGATGAGTTCGACGCCGTCGAAGTCGACCGACGCATCGTTCGCCATCTCGCGCTCGTCAAAGTAAAGCTGGTAAATCAGCCCCGAGCATCCGCCCGGCTGCACCGCAACGCGCAGACGCAGGTCATCACGACCCTCCTGCGTGAGCAGCGACTTCACCTTGTCGGCGGCCGCCTGCGTGAGCGTCACGCCGTGCGTGTTTTCGGTGATGGTGATGCCATCGAGTACCTGTGTCATGTCTTCTCCTGCCCTCGCCGCGCCGTCACAGCGCCAGCGCTCTGACGTTCAGAACGTCGCTTCGAAAAATTCTATTCCCGTTCGGCCGATCCGTCACGAAGCGGCGGATTCTCGGCGAGGTCGGCAAGGAACCACGCCTCGGTGAGGATCGCGCGGTGCAGCACGCCGAGATGCTGCGACTCGTTGGGCGAGTGCGCCCGGGTTGCTGGGTCCTCGACACCCGTCACGAGGATCTGCGACGCCGGGAAGCGGTCGACCAGGTCGGCGATGAACGGGATCGACCCACCGATGCCCGAGAGCTGCGCGTCCGCGCCCCAGCATTCGGCCATCGCCGCGCGCATCCGCTCGACGCCATCGCCGTCGACGTCGACGAGGAACGGCCGGCCGGTATTCAGCGAATCGAACTCGAGCTCGGCACCGAACGGCGCATTCGCCCGCAGGTGTGACTGCAGCGCCTCGGCCGCGGCCTCGGCGTCCGTGCCCGGAGCGATGCGAGCCGAGATACGCACGCGCACCTCGGGGATGAGCGTGTTCGAGGCGTTCGCGACGTCGGGCGCGTCGATGCCGGTGACGGTGACCGACGGCTGGTACCAGGTGCGCGCGAGCACGGGGCCGCTGCCGAGCAACTCACCGCCGATGACGCCCGCCTCCTCAACGAGCTGCGACGCCGGCATCTCTGGCACCTGCGCGTCGTGGCTATCGAGACCTTCGACCGCGACCGAGCCGTCGGCGTTCCAGAGGGTGTCGAGCAAACGCACTGCCGCGAGCATCGCATCCGGTGCCGCGCCGCCGAACATGCCTGAGTGCGAGGCGTGACGCAGCGTGCGCACCGTGAGGTTGAAGGTGACATTGCCGCGCAGCGCGACGGTGAGCGATGGCACGTCGATTGCCGCGTTATCGCTGTCGGCGACGATGATGTAATCGGCGCCGAGCGCCTCGCGATGGGCATCGAGGAACTTCGTGAAGCTGCCCGAGCCGTTTTCCTCTTCGCCCTCGACGAAGATCGAAACGCCGAGCGGGAAGCGCTCGCCGTCGGCCTCCCAGAGGTCGTGCAATGTCTCGAGCGCGGCAACGTGCAGCAGCACGCCGGCCTTGTCGTCGCTGGCGCCGCGGCCGTAGAGCCGCTCCCCCACAAGCGTCGGCTCGTAGGCCGGGGTGTCCCAGAGCTCGTCGCGTCCGGGCGGCTGCACGTCGTGGTGGGCGTAGAGCAGCACGGTCGGCCAGCCCTCGCTCGCTTCGCGGCGAGCGATCACGCCCGGCTGCCCAGGCGTCTCGTCGTCGATGTCGTACTGGTGGATGCCCACCTCGTCGAACATGCCGGTACCCGCGAACAGCTCGCGCACGCGTTCGGCGCTCGCGCTCACGTGCTCGCGGTCGAACGCATCCCACGAAACCGAGGGGATGCGCACAAGGCGAGCGAGGCGGTCAATGGTGTTCGGCATACCGAGCTGCACGCGGTCGCGCAGCTGCTCGGCAAGTTCGGCTGGATCGAATTTGCTCATGCCGACCAGCCTAGGCCGTGCGCTAGCGCGTCGACTCGGTGTCGGGCTGGAAGTACGCGGCCCCGTCGAAGATCTGCTCAAGCTCGGTGTCGGAGGCGCCCGTGTGCACGGTCGAGTGGTCACCCGCGCCGCGAATCTCGACGAGCTCGCCAAGAATCGCCCGCGCGACCCGATCCCAGATACGGAACGAGAGCGCGTTCGTGTGCGGTCGCGCGAACGCGCCGCCCTGCGGCGTGCTCGTGCCGGGCCCCACTGCGTAGCGGCGGGGATGCACGCCACCGCCGGCGCGGATCAGCCGGCCGTCGCTGAGTCGCACGTCGACGTAGCCACTTGGCGTCGAGCCGACGACCTGCTCGCGGCCCGCACCGGAGTCGATGAGATCGCGCAGCACCGCGGAATCGGTAGTGCGGATGCTCGGGTCGGGCAGCCACGCGTCGATGAGCGTGTCGCTGCGGCGTTCGCCGGGCAGGCTCGGGCTCGTGGCCACGAACTGCCCCGTCTCACCGTCGGCGCGCACGTGCACGTCGGCACCGGCGAATTCGATCACGCCCGCCTCGCTCAGCGCGATGAGCTGCTCGATGCGCTCGCCGGGAGGGCCCGAGGCGATGTAGCTAAAGAACTTGTACCAGCGGCGCTGGAAGTCGTTGAGGTACGACTCGGGCTGCCAGTTGCGCGCCGTCGCGAGCTCGGCCACGGCGAGGTAGATCCGGAAGAGTGCCACGAACAGGCCGGTGTTTTCCGAGTAGCGGTGGTCGGTGCGGCGCAGCAGGTCGTTGCGCATGTGCTCGCGCACGCGCGCCTGCAGCTCGTCGGCGCTCTCGAAGCGTTCGCCAGCGAGTGGCCGGTCGAGCGCATCCACGTCGAGCCGGTCGGCAGCATCCGGCACCGCGCGCTCGACGAGCGCCCGGTAGTCCTCGCCGTGGAGGTCGAGTGTCTCGAGCCCCTCGAGGAACTCCGACCACGGCAGCGAGACGCGGCGGGGCGAGCCCGTGAACAGTTCGAGGTAGTACCCGTGGTGGAGCTCACGTTCGATGTGCGGCCAGAGGTCACGGTAGAACTGCAGTTCGGCGACCGAGTCGGCGAGTTGCTGCGCGATCTCGGGCGTGAAGAAGCGCGGCTCGTAGTGGCTGCCGCGCAGCGGGGCGGCGACCTTCGAGCGATAGGGCACGCCGCGACGCGAGCTCAGCAGCAGTTTCGGCTCGCGACCGCTTGGAACATACTGCAGCTCGCCGCGGTCGCGCACGAACTCGCCGCCACGGCCAAGGGTGAGCATGACGACGAGATCGATGGCAGCGAGGCCGAGTCCGCGCACGAGCACCTCGTCGCCGGGCGCAATGTCGCCGTAGTCGAGGTCGGCGGTGAACGCCGGCGCGTAGTACCGCGCCTGCTTCGCCTGCGCGAAGTCGGTGAAAAACTTCGCCTCACCGCTCACGTGCGAGCCAAGGTGGCCGAAGGTGTAGATGACGAGATCGGTCGTGAGTTCGTCGCCCGAGTCGAGTTCGACGACCTGCGCGCCGGTCTCGGTGTCGCTCACGCTGACCACGGCCGCTCGGTGCCACATCACCTTCGAGCCGGGCTGCAGGCGGTCGGCGCTGCGCTCGAGGCACCAGGTCATGTAGCGCTCGTGCAGGCGACGCGTTGGGAAGCTCTCGGGCCGCAGTCCGTCGAGCTCTGCCGCGAGCTCCGGGTCACGGTCAACGTCAATGTCGACGTCGGTGATGCGGCGGGTTCGCACGAACTCGGCCCAGGCCGCCAGGTCGGGACCCGGCTCGATCGCTCCGTCGATCGTGCTTGAGTCGTCGGTGAACATCGTCACATCGCCGGCCATCGAGTTGAGCTTGAGCAGCCCCGACTGCTGGTCGCGCCAGATCCGCCCCGCGCCGGGTGGGTAGGGGTCGACGAGGTGGATGATCAGCGGCCGGTCATCGATCTCGGCCTGGTTCGCGGCGATTCGCTCGACGACGCCCGCAGCAGCCGGCCCGGCACCAACGAAGGTGATGCAGCGGGTCGGCTGATGGGCGTCGCGGTCGACGAGACGGATCGCGCGATTGTGTCGGCTCATACTCGTTCCGGGGTCTCCAACGGTACAGAAGGTGCGGCCGCGCTGCCGAGCAGCTCTCGCAGGGTGGGGTTCTCAGGGTATTCGGTACGGTAGGCGCCGCGCTCCTGCAGGATCGGCACGACTCGGTCGACGAACTCAGCGAGGCCGTCGGGCACGATGTCGCCGACGAGGGTGAAGCCGTCGCAGGCGCGCTCGTCGACCCGGCGAATGATCTCGTCGGCGATCTGCTCGGGCGTGCCGATGAGGCTCGGGCGACCGTATCCGCGCACCGCGAGGTCGCGCAGGCTGAGGCCCTCGGCCTCCGACTCGGCGCGCCAGCGGTTCACGAGCGCGGTGCGCTCCTCGACGTCGCCGTAGTGCGGCACACGGCCGGTCGCGTGCGTCGGCGGCACGGGGTCGAAGTCGGGCAGCGGACCGTCGGGGTCGACGCCGCTCAGCTCACGCCCCCAGATCTGTTCCATGAAGTAGATCGCGTTCGGGCCGCTCACCTGCGCGTGCCGAATCGCCTGCGCGTGCTGCTGTGCCTCGGCCTCGGTGTCGCCGATCGCGAGCGTGATCGCCGGCAGAATCTTGAGGTCTTCGGCGCCCCGGCCGAAGTGCTCGAGTCGCTCGTCGAGGTCGGTGCGGAACTTCTGGCCCTCGGCGAATTCACCGAACATCGAGAACACGACGTCAACGTTGCGGGCCGCGATGTCGCGCCCCTCGCCCGAGGCGCCCGCCTGCACCAACAGCGGTCGGCCCTGCGGGCTCGCGGGGAGCGTCTGCGTCGCGGTGGCCTGGAAGTACCGGCTGTCGAGCGTCGTGGTCTCGCCGAGCTCGGTCTCCCAGAGCTGCTCGAGCGCGCTAATCATTTCCTGCGCGCGCAGATAGCGCTCGGGGTATGGCAGGTGATCGCCCTTGCGGAAGTTCGCTCCGGTGAAGGCGTTGGTCGTCGTGACGACGTTCCAGCCCGCGCGGCCGTTCGACAGCACGTCGAGGCTGCGCAGCTGGCGCGCGAGGTCGACGGGTTCGTTGTACGTGGTGGTCAGCGTGCCGACGAGGCCGATGTGCTTCGTCACAGCGGCGAGCGCCGCGAGGATCGAAACCGTGTTCGGGCGGCCGAGCACGTCGAGGTCGAGGATCTCGCCGTTGCGCTCGCGCAGACGCAAACCCTCGGCGAGGAAGATGTAGTCCATGACGCCGCGCTCGGCGATTTCCGCGAAGCGACGGAACGACTCGAACTCGATCTGGCTGCCCGCATTCGGGTCGCTCCAGATGGTCTGCTGGTTGACGCCCGGGAAGTGTGCGGCGAAGTGAATCTGACGGTGCTGCTCGCTCATGCGGAGACCTCCTGGGTGCTGGCAGTGACGGCGGCCGCGTTCGCGGTGAACGGCGGGGTTGTCACGAAACGGTTGGCGGCGGGCGCGAGTCCGAGCCGCTCGCGCAGGGTGGCGCCCTCGGCGGGCTCGACCCCGGCGTCGCGCAGCTTCGGCAGTACCTCCGAGATGAACGCCTCGGTGTCGCGGTCAGTCACGAGGGGGCGCACGCGGATGCCGTCGATGCCGGCGTCGCGCAGTTCGAGGATGCGTGCGGCCACCTCATCGGCGGTGCCGGCAATCAGCGCGGCGTCGCTGGCGAGCTCACCGCCCGCGGCCTCAAGCTCGGCGAGGCGAGCCGCCGCGTCATCGGCGATGAGGATCTTGTAGTCGACCCAGACCTTGAGCGGGCTGCCCTGCCGGTCGACGGCGCTCGCGCCCTCGGCGAGCGACGCGAGAATCTCCTCGAGCGTGCCCTCGGTCTCGGGCGTGATGAGCACGACGTCGGCGGTCACCGCGGCGAAGCGGTACGGCGTGTGCGTGTGCGCGAGCGAGAACACCGGCGGCTGCCCCTGCGGCGGGCGCGGCGTAATCGACGCGCCGAACACCGAGAAGTGCTCGCCCGTGAACTCGGGGTTGTGGATGCGCTCGCGGTCGATGAAGCGGCTCGTCGCGAGGTCGCGGATCTCCGCGTCGTCCTCCCACGAGTCCCAGAGCAGACGCACGACCTCGGCGAACTCGACGCCCTCGTTGAAGCGATCGGCGATGAGTCGCTCGAATTCCTGAGCAGGCAGCGCGCGGGCCTCGCGGATGTTGCCGAGTGTGTCCTCTCGACCGACCGCGGCGCTCTCGTCCGCGAAGCCACCGGTGCGCAGCCGCACGGCGGCGCGCCCCCCCCGACGTGTAGTCGAGCGTTGCCACGGCGGTCGCGGTGTGGAACGGCTCGAGCAGCGAAGTCGTCGCGGCCGGCACGAGGCCGATGCGCGTCGTCTGCGGCGCAAGCCAGTTCGTCAGTATGAACGAGTCGAAACTCGCCGAGGTGCCGAGCGGCGCCAGCGAGTCTTCGATGGTGAGCACGTCGATGCCGGCCTCGTCGGCGCGCTGCGCGAGCTTGGCCCACGCGGCCGGGTCCTGCGGCGCGAAGCCGCCCACCGCATCCGCGCCGGCATGCCAGCCGGCTCCCTTGGCCGCGAGTCCGATCGAGAACTTGCTCGTCACTGTCATGCTCCTAGTCGTTCGATTCGTTCGCGCCGGTGGGCTGCGAGGCCCCGGCAACGTTGAGATTGGTGCCCGGAATCGCCTGCACGAGTGCCCGCGTGTATGCCTCGGTTGGGTGGTCGAGCACCTCGGTGGTGTACCCGGTTTCGACCATCTGGCCCTGTCGCAATACTCCCACTCGGTCGGCGAGTTCGCGCACGACGCCTAAATCGTGCGTAATAAACAGGTACGCGACCCCGGTCTCGCGCTGGAGGCGCGCGAGCAGGTCGAGCACCTGCGCCTGTACCGAGACATCGAGGGCCGAGACGGCCTCGTCAAGCACGATGCACTCGGGCTCGGAAGCAAGCGCGCGGGCGATCGCGACGCGCTGGCGCTGGCCGCCCGAGAGCTGCTCGGGTCGGCGCGAGGCAAACTCCGGCGGCAGCGCGACGGAATCGAGCAACTCGGCGACCCGCGCATCCCGCTGCTTCGGTGCGACGACCGAGAACTCGCGAAGCGGCTCGGCGATGGTCTGGCCGATGGTGCGCAGTGGGTTGAGCGAGGCGAACGGGCTCTGGTGCACAAGCTGGAACCGGCGGTGCAGCTCGCGAGCGGCCTCGCCGCGGGCGCCCGTCACGTCCTCTCCCCCGAACCTGACGCGACCCGACGTGGCCGGTTCAAGCTGCAGCGCGACGCGCGCCGTCGTCGTCTTGCCCGAGCCCGATTCGCCGACGAGCGCATAGGTTTCGCCCTTGTGGATGTGCAGGCTCACGCCGCCCACGGCGTCGAGGGTCTCGCCTCGGCGAATGCGGTACGTCTTGTGCACGTCCTCGAGCTCGAGCAGTGGCGCGTCGCTCGCGTCGACGAAGTGCCGCTCGCGCACGACGGTGCGGCCGAGGCCCGGAGCCGCCGCGACCAGCGATTTCGTGTACTCGTGCTTCGGTGCCCGCAGCACGTCCGCGGCCCTGCCGGTCTCGACGACCTTGCCGTGCTGCATCACGACGATGCGGTCGGCGCGGTCGGCCGCGACGCCGAGGTCGTGGGTAATGAGGAGTACCGCGAGGCCGCGCTCGCTGCGCAGTTGCTCGAGCCGGTCGAGAATCTGCCGCTGCACCGTCACGTCGAGGGCCGAGGTCGGCTCGTCGGCGACAAGCAGCTCGGGGTCACCCGCGAGGGCGGCGGCGATGAGCGCGCGCTGGCGCAGGCCGCCGCTGAGCTGCGAAGGCAGCTGCTGCGCACGCACCTCGGGCTGGTCGACCCCGGCCTCGGCAAGCAGCTCGATCGCGCGCTTCGGCGCGGCCGACCGCGAGGCAAGGCCGTGGATGCGCAGGGTCTCGGCGACCTGTCGACCAACCGGCAGCAGCGGATCGAGCGAGAGCGTCGGGTCCTGCGGCACGAGCGCGAGCTGCGCGCCGCGCACGCGATGCCACTCGCTGCGGCTCAACCCGGTGAGGTCGAGGCCATTGAACGCGAGTTCCTCGGCGCGCGACGTGGCGTTGCTCGCAAGCAGGTGCAGGACGGCTCGGGCGAGCGTCGACTTGCCCGAGCCGGACTCACCGACGATCGCGACGATCTCGCCGCGGTTGACCTCGAGGTCGATGCCCGCGACACCGGCGACATCGCCGCCGTCGGTCTGGTAATCGACGTGGAGCTGGCGTACCCGCAGCAGCGGCGTGGTTGTTGCAGTCGTCATCACTTACCTGCCCGTGCGATTCGGTTCGAAATGTAGGAGGCGGCGAGCACGACGATTGCGATCACGAGTCCCGGCAGCACCGTCAGCCACCAAGCGGTCGCCATGTAGTCCCGGCCGGCCGAGATCAGCGCGCCCCACTCGGGCACGTCTGGCGGCGCACCGAAGCCGAGGAAGCTCAGCGACGAGATGGCGAGCAGCGCGACGCCGAATTCGAGCGCGATGAGCGAGATCACCGGCGTGATTGAGTTCGGCAGGATGTGGCGCCAGAGCACGGTATACCAGCGGGCGCCGCTCATGAGCGCGGCCTCCACGTAAACGGCCTGCGCGTTCTGCAGCACCGACGAGCGCATGACGCGGGCGAAGGTCGCCATCGACGTGATTCCGACGGCCACGCCGATCTCGACGATGCCGAAGCCGAGCGAGGCGACAATGGCGATCGAGAGGAGGATGGCGGGGATCGAAAGAAACACGTCGACGATGCGCATGACCACCTCGTCGACCCAGCCGCGCAGGTAGCCCGCGAGCAGGCCGAGCACCGAGCCGACCACGAAGCCGAGCCCGACCGCGAGTGCAGCCGCCGAGAGCGTCACCGAGGCGGCGTAGACGGTGCGGGCGTAAACATCTTGCCCGAGTTGGTTTGTGCCGAAGGGATGCGCGCCCGAGGGCGCCTGAAGCCGGTCGGCGGTGTCGACCGCAGCCGGGTCGGTCGCGGTGAACAGGCCGGGCCAGATGGCCCACGCGACGACGACGAGCACGATCAGCACGGCGACGCCGAGGCCAATGTTGCCGGCGAGGCCGACCTTGCAGCGAGCGCCAGCGTTGCTGGTGACTTGGGTGAGCGAGGTCACTATGCCGCCACCTTTCCGGTCAGCGCGATTCGGCGGTCGATGAGCGGGGTCACGAAGTCGACGAGGAGGTTGATCACGACGAACACGAGCGCCGCGATCGTGACGATCGCGAGTACGACCGAAATCTCGCTGCTCTCGACCGCGCCGATCAGCTCGCGGCCGAGGCCGTTGCGCGAGAACACCGTCTCGGTCACGACGGTGCCACCGAGCATGCCGGCGACGAGGATGCCGACCATGTTGAGGGAGGGCAACGCCGCGCCGCGCAGTGCGTGGCCGAACACGATGCGGGGGCGCGTGGCACCCTTCGCCCGCACCTGCTCGGCGTAGGCGCTCGCCATTTCGATGCGCAGGCTCGAGGCGAGCACCTGGGCGAGGTACGCGCCGGTCGTGATCGCGAGCGAGAGCGCAGGAAGCACGATCGAGGCGAACGTGCCGGTGTTGTAGGCGGGGAACCAGCCGAGGCCGAACGAGAACGCCTGCAGCAGCAAGAGGCCGAGCCAGAACGACGGCAGCGAGATCGCGATGGGCGGCAGCGCCGAGAGCAGCCCGCGCAGCCAGGCGGCGCGGGGGTACACCGAGGCGATGCCGACGACGAGGCCGATGATGAGCGCGAACACGAGCGCGACGCCAACAAGTTCGAGGGTGTTCGGCAGCGAGCGAGCGATGATCTGTGAGACGGGCTCACCGGTGCCGACGGTGACGCCGAAGTCACCGCGCACGGCACCGAACAGGGCCGCAACATACTGCACGTACCAGGGTCGGTTCAGGCCGAGCGCCTCTCGGCGGGCTTCGAGCGCCGCCGGGTCGGACGCATCCACGCCCGCTGCCGCGACCGCGTCGCCGGGGAGGAAGAAGAGGATGAGCCAGGCCGCGGTGAACGCGGCCCAGATGATGAGGACGCCGAAGCCGATGCGGCGCAGAAGGTAGGTCGCCATCGTTACTGCTCCGTCCAGGCGCTAGCGAAGTCGACGCGGCTCGAGGCATCAAACGTGATGCCGTGCGTGGTCGGCGACGACACGATCGTGGTCGAGAGCTGCATGACCGGAATCACGGCGCCCTGCTCGAGGATGAGCGCGACGGCCTCGTCGACCGCCTCCTGCCGCTGCTCGGGGTCGGAGATCTCGTCGATGCGCTGGAGCGCCTCGTCGATGCTCGTGTCGGGGCGGTTTTCGTTGAAGAGCGCGTTCGGACCGATCAGGCTGCTCATCGCGCTCGGGTCGGCCCGGGTCGAGTTCACCCACCACAGGGCACGCGAGCCGTCCCCGATGGTGCCGGTCTGCTGCGCGACGGTGGTCTGCTTGAGCTGCATATCGACGCCGATGTCCTTGAATTGCTGCTGAATCAGCTGGAGCGCGTCGCCCGTCGGCTGCCAGTAGTCGAGGGTGAAGCTCAGTCGCTCGCCGTCCTTCTCGCGCACACCGTCGGCGCCGAGCTCCCAACCGGCCTCGTCGAGCAGCTGGTTCGCGAGGTCGACGTCATACGCAAACTCGTCGGAGACGTCGTTGTAGAGCGGCGTCGTGTCGCTGAGCACCGAGGTGGCCGGGCGGTCGTTCGGCGTGAGTAGCGAGTTGACGGCGTCGCGATCGATCGCGTGCATGAGCGCCTGGCGCACGGCCGGGTCTTTGCCCACCGTGCTGTCGAAGTTGACGAGGAAGCCGTAGACCTGGCCCGGGTTCGCCCGGTTGTTGAGCTCGAAGCCGCGCTCCGAGAAGATCTCCTGGTCGAGCGCCGAGATGTTGTTCGACGCCTGAATCTGGTTGCTCAGCAGCGTGCCCGTCAGGGTCGACGACTCAGGAATGACGGCGAAGCGAAGCTCCTCGAGGTAGGGCGCACCCTGGTTCTCGACGCTCGGCGGCGCCCAGGCGTAGTCCTTCCGACCCTTCAGCACGGCGATCGTGTCTGGCTCGTAGCGATCGAGGGCGAACGGGCCAGAGCCCGCGAAGTCGCCGGCGCAGCGGTCGGCCTGCGACTTCTTCGTCGACTCGGTTGAGATCATCCCGAGTGCCTGCGACGCGGAGGCCTGCAGGAAGTCGCCGCGGGGCGACGCAAAGGTGAGCTGCACCGTCATATCGTCGGGCGTCTCGACCGATTCGAGGCCGGTGGTGTACCGCGCGCCAAGCACCGCGACGGCACCCATTTCGAGGATGCTGTCGAAATTCGCCTTGACCGAGGCCGCATCGACCGGTGTGCCGTCGGAGTAGCTCGCGCCGTCGGCGAGGTGGAAAGTGAACTCGGTCGACTCGTCATTGATCTCCCACGAGCTTGCCAGCCACGGCTCAATCTCGCCCGTGTCGGGGTTCTGCCACGTCAGCGACGCCACGAGCGGCTTACTCATGACGATCGCGTCGTTCGACGAGACCTGTTGCGGGTCGATGCAGCCGAGGTCGTCGGGCAGTCCGTACACGAGCGTGCCACCCATCTGCGGTGTGGTGGCATCGCCGCTGCTCGTCGTCGTGGTGCTGGCCGCGCAGCCGGTAAGCGCGAGCACAGCTGCGGCGAGCATCGGAACGATGCGGATGCGCGAGGCCATAGAGCTCCTTGAGCGGGTTGGATCGGTTGCCTCGGAAACATATGCACGTGCACCAAAGCCCCCACGAACTTAGTGAACAGTGAGCCGATGTCTCGCAGCGCCACGATCCACGTCGTCACGATTCGTCACGTGTCGTCATTCCCCGTCACAGTCGCGATTCGCCGTTGTGCCGACGTCGACAGATTTGCTAATTGCGAACGTCGCGGCCGATTCTTGCGGGACCTGCGCCCGACGCATCCGCGTCGCTTAGAATTGGCGGATACCGCAGTCAACGTAGAAGGACACCATGGCGAAGAATTCGGCGAGCGAGCAGAACGTCCCCGAGTCGAGCGACGAGGCCGCTCAGGCCCCGGCCAAGAAGGGACCAACGCCGCGCCGTAGGGACGCCGAGGCGGCGAACTTCCGCCCGCTCGTGCCCGAGGACCGCAAGGAGGCCAAACGCCAGTCGAGGGCCAAGATGCAGGTCGAGCAGCAGAAGGCGCGCGAGGGCATGGCCCGGGGCGACGACCGCTACCTGCGCCCGAACGAGCGCGGTCCGCAGAAGCGCTACCTGCGCGACTTCATCGACGCGCGCATCACGCTCGGTGAGTGGCTCCTCCCCCTCATGTTCCTCGTGATCTTCGCCACATTCATTCCGCAGACGAACGCCGCAGTCTGGGCGATGATGTTCATCTGGGTCTACCTCGCGCTCTGCGTCGCCGAGGGTCTGCTCTACGGCGTAATGATTCGCCGCAAGGTGCGCGAGGTCGTCGGCGACGACAAGGCCGAAAAGGGCTTCCTCTTCCAAGCCATGGGCCGCAGCATGCAGATCCGCATGCTGCGCATGCCGAAGCCGCAGGTGAAGCGCTTCGACAAGGTCGAGTTCACCGGCCGCTAGCGCGCCAGCTCGCGGTTGATCGCCGCGGCCCACATCGGTCCCTCATAGAGGAACGCCGTGTAGCCCTGCACGAGCGTCGCCCCGGCGTCGAGCCTCGCGCGCACATCGCCGGCGCCAGTGACGCCGCCGACCGAGATGACGCAGAGGTCGTCGCCGAGCGCGGCCCGCACGAGGCGCAGCACTTCGAACGAGCGGTTCGCGAGCGGCGCCCCCGAAAGGCCGCCGGCGCCGTACGCCTCGACGACGCGGGCGGGGGCGCGCAGGCCAGCACGCGAGATCGTCGTGTTCGTCGCGACGACGCCCGCGAGCCCGACACGTCGCACGAGCTCGCCGATGCGCTGGATCGCGTCGTTCTCAAGGTCGGGCGCGATCTTGACGAGCAGGGGCACACCGTCGGCCGCATCGAGGGTCTCGCGCAGGATCGGCTCGAGCGCGTCAAGCTCCTGCAGACCGCGAAGGCCCGGAGTATTCGGCGACGACACGTTGATGACCAGGTAGTCGGCCTCGTCGCGCACGGCCTTCGCCGCGGCAACGTAGTCGGCGACCGCATCCTCATCACGTGTCAGCTTGTTCTTGCCGATGTTGACACCGACGATGGCACCGCGGTTGCGGCGCGCGCGCAGCGACGCCGCGGCCCCCTCGGCGCCGTCGTTGTTGAAGCCCATGCGGTTGATCAGGCCACGGTCGCGGGGCAGACGGTACATCCTCGGCTTCGGATTGCCCGGCTGCGCGAGCGGCGTCACGGTGCCCACCTCGACGTGGCCGAAGCCGAGCGCCGCGAGGCCGTCAACCATGTCGGCATTCTTGTCGAAGCCGGCCGCGAGGCCGAAGGGCGAGGGGAACTCGAGTCCGAGCGCGCTCGTGCGCAGCCGCGCATCCGGCTTGGTGAAGCGACCGAGCACCGCCGCGAGCGGTCGCAGCGACCCGATCCAGCGGATTACCGTGGCACCGAAGTGGTGGGCCTTCTCGGCATCCATGCGTCGAAAGACGCAGTTGAAGACAACGCGGTAACCGGCTCGAGCGAGTTGCAGTAGCACTGGGATTCCTTCGCTATTCGGACTGGTCGAGCGGCTCGCCGTCGACGGTCTCGTCGGAGTACTTCGGCACGATGTCGTCGTGCTTGAGGTGTTGGATCGCCTGCTCGAAGTCGTTCAGCGAGGCAAAGCCCTGATACACACTCGCGAAGCGGAGGTACGCGATGTCGTCGAGCTCGCGCAGGAACGGCAGGATCGCGAGGCCGATCTCGTTCGCCTCGACCTGCGAAGCGCCAGACTGCCGGATCGTCTCTTCGACCTTCTGCGCGAGCTGCGCGAGGTCGGCATCGGTGACCGGGCGGCCCTGGCACGCCTTGCGCACGCCCGACATCACCTTGTCACGCGAGAACGACTCGGCGACGCCTGAGCGCTTGATCACGCTGAGGCTCGCGGTCTCCAGCGTCGAGAAGCGGCGATTGCAGTTCGGGCACTGGCGACGACGACGAATCGCGTAGCCGTCATCGGTGGTGCGCGAGTCGATGACGCGCGAATCGGGGTGGCGACAGAAGGGGCAGTGCACGGCGCTACTCCCCCGTCGTCGCGCGGGCGGCGACCGCCGCGGCGTGGGCCGGCAGGTCTTCCGCGAGCGCCACCGCGCTGAGGCGATCGGCGACGTCGGCGAGCGCCGCGGCGTCGTAGCGAATGATCTGTTGGGCGCGCAGGAACGTGTAGGCGCCGAGGCCGGCCGAGTGCGCCGACTGGCCGCCTGTGGGCAGCACGTGGTTCGATCCGGCGATGTAGTCGCCGAGCGGCACGGGCGAGTTCGGGCCGAGGAAGATCGCGCCCGCGTTCGTGATGTTGTGCAGCGTCGCGTCGTCGTCGGCGGTGTGAAGTTCGAGGTGCTCGGGGCCGTAGACGTTCGACACGGCGCAGGCCGCGGGAAGGTCGTCGACGAGCACGATCGCCGACTGCTGGCCCGAGAGTGAGACGTTGACGCGCTCGGCGTGCTTGGTCGCGGCGGCGATGGCCGCGAGTTCGGTCGCCACCGCGTCGGCGAGAGTCTGGCTGTCGGTGACGAGCACGGCCGCGGCCAGCTCGTCGTGCTCGGCCTGGCTGAGCAGGTCGGCGGCGATGAGCCGCGGCTGCGCGGTCTCATCGGCGATGATGAGGATCTCGGTGGGGCCGGCCTCGGCGTCGATGCCGACCTGGGCACTGACGGCCCGCTTCGCCGCCGCGACCCAGACATTCCCCGGGCCGGTGATGACGTTGACCGGCGCAAGGTCGAGCTCGGCGACACCGTAGGCGAGCGCGCCAATCGCGCCCGCGCCACCCATCGCATACACCTCGGTGACGCCGAGGATGCCCGCGGCGGCAAGGATGGTCGGGTGCGGCAGCCCGCCGAACTCGGCCTGCGCGGGCGAAGCGAGGGCGATCGACCGCACGCCGGCCGCCTGGGCGGGTACCACGTTCATGACAACGCTCGAGGGGTACACGGCCTTACCGCCGGGTACGTAGAGCCCGACGCGGTCGACCGGCTGCCACCGCTGCTCGATGATGGCGCCGTTCCCGAGTTCGGTGCGCGCGGGCGGCGGCACCTGGGCCGCCGATCCGAGCCGCACGCGGCGAATCATTTCGTCGAGCCCGGCACGCACCTGCGCATCGAGCCCCGCGACGGCGTCATCAATGGCCTGCTGCGGCACCCGGAGGTGCTCAGGGCGCACCCCATCGAACTTCTCGGCCTGCTCGCGCAGCGCATCCGCCCCATGCTCGCGCACGTCTTGGATGAGCTGGGTCGCGCCGGCGAGCGCACGGCTCACGTCGACCTCGGGGCGGGGCAGGGCGTCGCGCAGCTGCGCGGCCGAAAGGTCGCGGCCGCGCAGGTCAATGAGCTGGATCATAGTGACCCCATTCTAATGACGAGCGCGCGGTGCCCCGCACCCCGAACCCGTCGCTAGCTGACCGAGCCGGGGCCGAGCAGTGCAGCGAGCTCCGAGTAGATCGCCGACCCGAGCGACACCCGGTGCGGCAGCTCGAACACGCGCACCGATTGCTGCGTCTCGAGGTGCAGGCGCACCTCCGACTCGCCTATGTTGCGGCGCAGGAGTTCATCTAGTTCGGTCACGACCGTCTCGGTCGCCCGCACATCGGGCAGCGTCAGGGTGAGCGGCGGGTTGTCGCCGACCGACAGGTGCGGCACCGTGATTCCCTGCGCCGTGATGTTGATGCCGTCGTCGCGGTGCTGCGCCCGGCCACGAATCACGGCGATCGTGTCGCTCTCGAGCTGATCGCGGTATTCGAGGTAGGTCTTGCCGAGGAACATGACGGTGATCTCGCCGCCGAAGTCCTCGAGCGAGACGAGGCCGTACGGGTTGCCCGAGTTGCGCGCCACGCGGTGCTGCACCGTCGTAATGAGCCCGGCGATCTGCACCTGCTCGCCATCGCGTACCTCGGTGTCGCCGACGAGGTCGAGGATCGGCGTGGCCGAGAGCTTCGACAGCTCGACCTCAAGCCCCTTGAGCGGATGGTCAGATACGTAGAGGCCGAGCATGTCCCGCTCGAAGGCGAGCTTGTCCTTGCGCGTGAACTCTGGGCGCTCCGGCACCACCTGCTCTTCTTCCTCGAACTCCATGAGCCCCGCGAAGAGGTCGACCTGGCCATGGGCCTCGTTGCGCTTGCGGCTTACGGCCGCGTCGATCGCGTCCTCGTGAATCTCGAGCAGCGCGCGGCGCGTCGGGCCCATCGTGTCGAAGGCACCTGCTTTGATGAGCGATTCGACGGTGCGCTTGTTCGCGACCGAGATCGGCACCTTCTTGAGGAAGTCGTGGAACGAGGTGAAGTCACCCTGGTCCTCGCGCGCCTTGATGATCTCGGCGACGACCTGCTCGCCCACGTTCCGCACGGCGCCGAGGCCGAAGCGGATGTCGTGGCCGACAGCGCGGAAGCGCAGGGTCGACTCGTTCACGTCGGGCTGCAGCACCTGGATGCGCATGCGGCGGCACTCGTTGAGGTACTCGGCGAGCTTGTCGCGCGAGTCACCCACCGAGGTGAGCAGGCCGGCCATGTACTCGGGCGCGTAGTGCGTCTTGAGGAACGCGGTCCAGTACGAGATCACGCCGTACGCGGCCGAGTGCGCCTTGTTGAACGCGTAGTCCGAGAACGGCAGCAGGATGTCCCAGAGCGCCTTCACGGCCGCATCCGAGAAGCCGTTCTGATTCATGCCCTCCGAGAAGATCGCGAACTGCTTGTCGAGCTCGGACTTCTTCTTTTTACCCATCGCGCGACGCAGTAGGTCGGCCTGGCCGAGCGTGTAGCCAGCGACCTTCTGCGCGATCGCCATCACCTGCTCCTGGTAGATGATGAGGCCGTACGACTCCGAGAGGATGTCGGCGAGCGGCTCTTCGAGCTCGGGATGGATCGGCGTGATCGGCTGCTGGCCGTTCTTGCGCATCGCGTAGTTCGTGTGCGAGTTCGCGCCCATGGGACCGGGGCGGTACAGCGCGATGGTCGCCGAAACGTCGTCGAAGTTGTCGGGGCGCATGAGGCGCAGCAACGAGCGCAGGCCGTTGCCATCGAGCTGGAACACGCCGAGCGTGTCGCCGCGGCTCAGGAGTTCGTACGTCGCCTTGTCGTTGAGTTCGAGGGTCTCGAGGTCGATCGTCTCGCCGCGGTTCTGCGTGATGTTCTCGAGCGCATCCGAGATGATCGTGAGGTTGCGCAGCCCGAGGAAGTCCATCTTGATCAGGCCGAGCGACTCGCACGAGGGGTAGTCGAACTGCGTGACGATCTGGCCGTCCTGCTCACGCTTCATGAGCGGGATCACGTCGATGATCGGCTGCGATGACATGATCACGCCGGCCGCGTGCACACCCCACTGGCGCTTCAGGCCCTCGATGCCCTTCGCGGTCTCGAACGCCTTCTGGAAGTCGGGGTTCGACTCGATGACGGCACGCATCTCCCCCGCTTCCTTGTAGCGCGGGTGCGTCGTGTCGTAGACACCGGCGAGCGGGATGTCCTTGCCCATAATCGCCTCGGGCATCGCCTTCGTGAGTTGGTCGCCGACCGAGAAGGGGTAGCCGAGCACGCGCGAGGCATCCTTTAGCGCCTGCTTCGACTTGATCGTGCCGTACGTAACGATCTGCGCGACGTACTCGTCGCCGTACTTTTCGGTGACGTAGTGGATCACCTCGGAGCGGCGACGGTCGTCAAAGTCGATATCGAAGTCGGGCATCGAGACGCGGTCGGGGTTGAGGAAGCGCTCGAAGATCAGGCCGTGCTCGAGCGGGTCGAGGTCGGTAATGCGCATCGCGTAGGCGCACATCGAGCCGGCGCCCGAGCCGCGGCCCGGGCCGACGCGCACGCCGTTCTGCTTCGCCCACTGGATGTAGTCGGCAACAACGAGGAAGTAACCCGGGAAGCCCATCTGGGTGATGATGCCGATCTCGTAGTCGGCCTGCTTGCGCACGTCATCGGGGATCGTGTCGCCGTAGCGGTAGTGCAGGCCGCGGTCGACCTCTTTCACGAACCACGTCGCCTCGGTCTCGCCCTCGGGTACCGGGAACGCGGGCATGTAGTTTGCCTCTTCGTCGAAGGCGGCCGAGCAGCGCTCGGCGATCAGGAGGGTGTTGTCGCAGCCCTCAGGGAACTCGCGGAACTGGTGCCGCATCTCCTCGGCGGTCTTGAGGTAGTACCCCTCGCCGTCGAACTTGAAGCGATTCGGGTCGTCGAGGGTCGAACCCGACTGCACGCAGAGCAGCGCCGAGTGTGCGACTGCGTCTTCCTTGTGCGTGTAGTGGAGGTCGTTCGTGATGACCATCGGCAGGTCCATGTGGTCGCGCAGCTTGAGCAGGTCATCGCGCACGCGGCGCTCGACGCCGACCCCGTGGTCCATGAACTCGAGGAAGAAGTTGTCCTTGCCGAAGATATCGCGGAACTCCCCCGCGGCCTCGACCGCCGCATCCCACTGCCCTAGCCGCAGACGCGTCTGCACCTCGCCCGAGGGGCAACCCGTCGTCGCGATGACGCCCTTGGCGTAGCGCTGCAGCAGCTCACGGTCCATGCGCGGCTTAAAGTACTGCCCCTCAATCGACGCGTACGACGAAAGTCGGAATAGGTTGTGCATGCCCTCGGTGGTCTCGGAAAGCATCGTCATGTGGGTGTAAGCGCCACCACCCGAGACGTCGTCACCGCCGCCGTTGCCCCAACGCACGCGCGAGCGGTCTGAACGGTGTGTGCCCGGCGTGAGGTACGCCTCGGTGCCGATGATCGGCTTAATGTCGTAGCGCTTCGCTGTGCGGAAGAACTCGTACGCCGAGAACATGTTGCCGTGGTCGGTTGTGGCGATCGCCGGCATACCGAGTTCGGCCGCGCGTTTGATCATGTCCTCAATCTTCGCCGCGCCGTCGAGCATCGAATACTCGGTGTGGTTGTGCAGGTGAACGAACGAGTCTGATGCCGCCACGGTGTTCCTCCAAGCTCTTGCGAAGCCTCGAGTCTACTCGGGCTGACCTGCCCGGAGGAGTTCGAGGGCATGTTGCAGATCGGCCGGATACTCCGAGCTGAACTCGACGTAGCCGCCACGCTCGGGATGCTCGAAACCGAGTTTCACGGCGTGCAGCCACTGCCGCTCGAGGCCCAGCGCGGCCGCGAGCTTCGGGTCGCCGCCGTACAGTGGGTCGCCCATGCACGGGTGGTGCTGAGCCGACGTGTGCACGCGGATCTGGTGTGTGCGGCCCGTCTCGAGGTGCACTTCGATGAGCGAGCCGCGGCGGAACGCCTCAAGCGTCTCATAGTGGGTAATTGACGGCTTGCCGCCAGCGACCACCGCGAACTTCCAGCTCGAGCCGGGATGCCGGCCGATCGGCGCGTCGATCGTGCCCGAGAGCGGATCGAGCAGCCCCTGCACGACCGCGTGATACGTCTTGTCGACGGTGCGGTCGCGGAACGCCTGCTTGAGCACCGAGTAGGCGCGCTCGGTCTTCGCCACGACCATCAGGCCGCTCGTACCGACGTCGAGGCGGTGCACGATGCCCTGGCGCTCCGGCTGCCCAGAGGTCGAGATGCGGAAGCCCGCCGCAGCGAGCGCGCCGAGCACAGTCGGGCCAGTCCAACCCACCGAGGGATGCGCGGCGACGCCGACCGGCTTCATCACCACGACGAAGCTCGTCTCGTCGTGGACAATCTCGAGCTCGGGCACCTCGATCGGCTCAACCTGGAGGGGCCGCTCGGGTTCCCACTCGACGTCGAGCATCGCGCCGGCCCGCAGGCGGTCCGATTTGCCGACGACCCGGCCGTCCAGGCGCACCGTGCCCCGATCTGCGATCGCTGCAACGCGCGAACGGCTGAGCCCGAGGAGCTTCGAGACCCCGGCATCCACCCGCTCGCCGTCGAGGCCATCGGGCACCGGAAGCATGCGTGATTCCATGCCTAGGCTCGTGTGCTTCCGTCGGGCGTCGACTCGACGTCATCCGCCGGCTCGTCGTCGCTGCGCCTGCGACGACGACCGTCAAGGCCGACGTCGAGAATCGTGAGCAGCACGAACAGGCACATCCCCACGACCACGCCGATGTCGGCGACGTTGTAGATCGCCGGCATCATCCACGGCGTCGAGATGAAGTCGACGACGTGTCCCTCACCGAACGACGGCGGCCGAAACAGTCGATCCACGAGGTTGCCGAGCGCACCGCCGAGCACGAGGCCGAACACGAGCGCCCACCACTTCGACTGGATGCGCCGGGCGAGCACGACGATGACGACGACGACCGCGGTGGCCACGACCGTGAGGATCCATGTCATGTCGGCGATCATCGAGAAGGCCGCACCAGGGTTGCGCACGAAATACCACTGCAGGGCGCTGCCGAGCACCGGCACGACCTCGCCTTCCGTCAGGTTGGTTTCGACGAGGTGCTTGGTGAATTGGTCGAGGGAAAACCAAACAACAGCGATTCCGGCCAGGAGTGTAAGGACTCCTGGCCGGACTCGCCGTTTGGGGAATTCATCGCTCACGCGGTGCTAGTTCTTCGCCTCGCCACCGTCGAGCTCGTTGCTTGAAGCAGTGAATTCTTCGAGCTGACCCTCGATGTAGCTGCGCAGCTGCGTGCGGTAGCTCGCCTCGAAGCCGCGCAACTCTTCGATGCGCTCCTCGAGTCGGCTCTTCGTGTTCTCAAGGCTCGTCGTGATCTCGCGCTCGCGGGTCTCCGCATTCGTGATCAGCGTCTTCGCCTTGTTTTCAGCCTCGCTCACCAGGCGGTTCGCGTTGGTCTGCGAGTCCTGAGTGCGCTTAGTCGCGGCGGCCTCGGCCTCCTGAACAAGCTTGGTCGCGACCGCTTCGGCGTCGGCCTTGCGCTTCTTCGCCTCGGCCTCGGCATCAGCAACGAGCTTCGACGCCTTCGTCTCGGCTTCCTTGATGAGCTGATCGCGGGTGCGAGTACCTTCGGCGATGTGCTCGTCATGGAGCCGACGGGCAAGGGCAAGGAGCGAAGAGCTCGACGCTGCCTCGTCTTCGCCAGCGCCGAGCGCGGCGGCAGGTGCAGCGGCCTGAGCTGCGGGAGCCGGAGCCGCGGGGGCCTCCTGCTTGGCCGGTGCCTCGGGCGCTTCGGCCTCGGACTCGGCAGGTGCTTCGGGTTGGGCCTGCGCTGCCGCCGCGGGTGCGGACGCACCCTCCGACTGCAGTCGCTCGTTTTCAGTGCGCAGTTCGTCGTTCTCGGCGATCAGGCGACGCAGTTCAACAACAACTTCATCAAGGAAGTCGTCTACTTCGTCCTGGTCGTATCCCTCCCGGAACTTCGTCTGCTGAAAACGCTTATTGACCACGTCTTCCGGAGTCAGTGCCATTTCCGACCCTTTCGTTTCGACAAGAAGTTTGGTACCGATCACACTACGGTACTTGTGCCACGTTCGTCACATTCCCTAGCGGTGAACCCGTCCACGATAGCGGGCAAGTCTTAGAAGAAGATGCTCCGCACGACGATCGAGAGCACGCTCAGCGCGATGATCACGACGATCCAGGCGAGGTCGAGCGCGACAGGACCAACCCGCACCGGCTTGATCCAGCGGCGCACGAACTTCAGCGGTGGATCGGTCAGCGTGTAGACGAATTCGGCCAGCAACAGCACGAAGCCGCGCGGCCGGAAGCTCGGCACGAGCACAACCACCCAATCGAGGATGAGCCGCGCCCACATGACGAAGTTGTAGAGCTGCAGGGCGATCAGCAGGATCGTGCCAATGAGAGCCAAAGGGGGCGCGCTTTCTGTGAGGTTCAAGCGGTCGGGCGAGCGACCACCTAGTTATTCTGCCAGGCTCTGGGAAAACAGCCATCGGCGGCGCACCGTATTCGGTGCACCGCCGAGGTGATCACACCTGGAGGCCCGAGGCCCTACCGCCTAGGCGAAGAAGGTCGGGTCGTCGTTGCGAACGTGCTGCTCGTCACCGTGCACGTTGACGTGCTCGGGCGTGAGCAGGAACACGCGGTTCGTGACGCGCTCGATACGACCGTTGAGACCCTGGGTGAGGCCCGACGCGAAGTCGATGATGCGGCGCGCGTCGGCGTCGGTCATCTGCGAGAGGTTCATGATGACGGGCACGCCGTCGCGGAAGCTCTCGGCGATGAGCTGGGCGTCCTTGTCGTAGGCCTTCGGGTGGACGGTGAGGATTTCGTTCATCTCTCCAACTGCTGTGGTCGAGGGCTTCGGAGCTGGCGCGGGGGTCATCGTCGGCTTGATCGGCGTCACGGGGGCCGAGAACTCTTCCTCCTGCACCGCCTCGACGCGGTCGGTCTGCACGGCCCCCGGCGCCGGTGCCGGGCGTGCGGATGCGGTCGTCGCAGTGGTCTCTTCCTGCTCCTCGGCGAGGCCGAGGTAGACCATGGCATTGCGAAGGGGGTTAGCCATTGTTGCCTCCTGTGATTGGTGTTACTCCACGTTATTGCTGGCCGGACCGTTTTCCGGTGATTGCCTCGCCGATTCGCAGGTGTGTTGCTCCCTGTGAAATTGCTGAATGGAAGTCGTGAGACATGCCCATCGACAGCCAATCTGCGTCGGGCGCGAGGGTGCGGATGCGCTCCGAAGTTTCGCGCGCCTGCGCGAACGCGGCCTCGGGCTCCATGTCGATCGGGGCGACGGTCATCACGCCGCGAAGCCGCAGCGTGTGAGTTGCGAGGATGCGCTCGGCGAGCGACTCAGCCTCGGTCAGCGGCACGCCTCCGCGGCTCGTGTCGCCATCGATCGAGAGCTGAATCGTCACATCGACCGTCACGTCCTCGAGCTTCCCGAGGGCCTCGACGAGGTCCTCGCGGTCGATGGACTCGATGACGTCGGCGTAGCGCGCGACCTGCCGGGCCTTGTTGCGTTGGAGCTGTCCGATGAAGTGCAGCTGGGCGTCCGCCACCTCGTGGGCAACCTCGGCCTTGAGCCGCGATTCTGGGTGGCGGTTCTCACCGAAGTCACGCACGCCGAGCTCAGCAAGGGCGCGCACGATTTCGGGGTCGTGGAACTTCGTGACAGCGACGAGCGTGATCTGTTCCGCAGAGCGGCCGGCTGCGTCCGCGGCAGCAGAAATGCGCTCGCGCACCGTCTCGAGACGGTGCGCGAGCTCTGCGTCACTCCCCCACGAGGGCGAAACGGGCGTAGTGGTCACGACGATCTAGCGCAGAAAGTCGGGGATGTCGAGGTCGTTCTCGTCCTCACCGTACGAGGCGTCGGCATAGGGCGACTCGGTCTGGCGCGGCGAGATGGTCGGCGCCTCGGCGGTCGACCACGCGGGGCTCTCGCCGAGACGCGGGGCCGCCTCTTCGGCGGGCTTGCGCTCGGCCGGCTGCTCGGTCGAGCCTGCCGCGTTGGCCGAGTTCGAGGCGTTGGTCGAGGTGTTGGTCGAGGCGTAGGCCGGTGCCTGCGGCTCCTCCTGCTTCGCCGACTGGTTGCGCGCGGTGGCCTCTTCGAGCGAGGGCAGCGGGCTCGGCGCCGACTTCGGGATCTCTGCCTCGTCGAGCGGACGGGGCTGGCCACCGTCGAAGCCGGCGGCGATGACCGTCACGCGCACCTCGTCGCCGAGAGTGTCGTCAACCGCGGTACCGAGAATAATGTTCGCGCCCTCGTGCACGGCGTCGCGTACGAGCTGCGCGGCCTCGGCGACCTCGAACATGCCGAGGTTCGAGCCACCCTGCACCGACAGGAGCACGCCGTGCGCGCCCTCGATCGAGGCTTCAAGCAGCGGCGACGCGACCGCGAGTTCGGCGGCCTTCACCGAGCGGTCAGCGCCGCGCGAGGTACCAATACCCATGAGGGCCGAACCGGCACCCTGCATGACCGACTTCACGTCGGCGAAGTCGACGTTGATCACGCCCGGATTGGTGATGAGATCGGTGATGCCCTGCACACCGGCGAGGAGCACCTGGTCGGCTGTGGCGAACGCCTCGAGCATGGAGATGCCGCGGTCGCTGATCGCGAGCAGGCGGTCGTTCGGCACGACGATGAGCGCGTCGACCTGCTCCTTGAGCGCGGCGACGCCGTGTTCGGCCTGGTCGGCGCGGCGACGACCCTCGAACGAGAACGGCTTCGTGACGACACCGATGGTGAGAGCGCCGAGCGACTTCGCGATGCGCGCGACGACGGGCGCGCCACCCGTACCGGTGCCGCCACCCTCACCGGCGGTGACGAAGACCATGTCGGCACCGGTGAGCGCCTCCTCGATCTCCTCAACGTGGTCTTCGGCGGCGCGACGGCCAATCTCCGGGTCGGCGCCGGCGCCGAGGCCACGGGTAAGTTCGCGGCCGACGTCGAGCTTGACGTCGGCGTCCGACATCAGCAGCGCCTGCGCGTCAGTGTTGATCGCGATGAACTCAACGCCGCGCAGACCGATGTCGATCATTCGGTTCACGGCATTCACGCCACCGCCACCAACGCCGACGACCTTGATTACGGCGAGGTAGTTGTTCGTTGCTGCACTGGTGTTCGACACGTGAGCGGCCCCTTTGTCGTGGTCGTGTTGGGCGGGATTTCGAGAGCAACCCTAGAAGCGGGAATTGCGCCCGCACCCCAGGCATGCCGGGCGTGTTGCCCAGGTGGCCCAAATCGCTTCAACCCCGGGTTGAAGCTTTCCGCCTAGTGGGTGACCGGCGTGTCGGGACTCGAAACGTCGTACGACGAGATGCCGACGTCCTGTGTCGCAGTGATCAACGAGGTGAGCACCTGCGCCTTGCGCTGCGAGTCCTCAGCGCTACCCCACGTCACGGTCGCGCCGCTCGTGAGGTGCAGCACGACACTTTCGGACGAGGATGCGGTGATCTTTGCGACCTGCGCACGGAAGTCGCTCGGTAGCGCGAGCGACACGCGCCCCGCAGCCAGGAAAGCCTCGGAGCCGAGCGAGCCCGCATCCATCACCGGCAGCGTGAGCTCCTCGTCGGGCGCGCCCTCGCCGCCGACCTGCCAGAGTACGACGCCGGCCGCGTCAACAACGGCCTCGCCCGCATCGTGCTCATACCGGCCGATGGGCTCGCGTTCGACGAGCTGCACGACGAGCGTCGAGGGTGGTGTGCGCTGCACGGTGTAGCTCTGCACGAGCACGAACTCCTCGAGCAGCGCCTCAACGTCGGCGTTCGACACCTGCGCGAGCGGTTTCCCCTCGAGCGGCGCAAGCGCCTCCTGCACAGCCGCGGGGTCGAGTCGTGAGGTGCCCTCGACCTCGATCGTGCGCACGCTCATGAGCGGTGTAAACACCGCGACGAGGACAAACGCGATAAGCAGGGCGAACGAGCTCAGCCCGATGAGCCAGCCGCGGCGTCGAGCGACGCGCCGGCGGGTAAATCGACGCACCTCGGCGCGATCATGGCGACGCCGAGCGAGGCTCGCGCGCCAGACGGCGCCGATGCCACCGCGACGACGCGCGCCGCCCTGGTCCTCTGGAGTGCCGCTAGTCACGCCCGCTTCCATCTGCGTCGCGCTCACGCAGCGCGTCGAGCAGCTGCGGCACGATGCGGTACACATTGCCGCAGCCGAGGGTGATGACGTAGTCGCCGGGTTCGGCGACGCGGGCAACGGCCTGCGCCGCGTCACTCCAGTCGGGCTGGTATTCGACGAGGCTTGCGTCGCTGAATGCCTCCGACACGAGCGCGCCCGTGACGCCCGGCACCGGGTCTTCGCGGGCGCCGTCGACATCGAGCACGATCGTGTGGTCGGCCAGGCGCTCGTAGACTTCGGCGAACACATCGCTCATGGCCTGCGTGCGCGAGAACAGGTGCGGCTGGTGCACTGCGATGATGCGGCCCTCACCCACGACGGTGCGCGCCGCTGAGAGCGCCGCCTCGACCTCAGCCGGGTGGTGGGCGTAGTCGTCGTAGACGCGAACGCCGTCGACCTCGCCCTGGAGGTCAAAGCGCCGCTTTGTGCCGCCGAAGGCGCGCAGGGATGCTGCGGCAGCCTCGAGCGTGAAGCCGAGGTGAAGCAGCACGGCAAGGGCACCTGCGGCGTTGAGGGCGTTGTGGCGGCCGGGCACCGCAAGCTGCGCGGGCACTGTCATGCCGTTGGCGGTGAGGTCAAACGCGACCCCGCCGTCGGCCGTGGTGATGTTCGTGACGCGAACATCGTTGTGCTCGCCTTCACCAAAGCGCACCACGTGGGGGTGCTCGAGCTTCGCGGTGATTTCAACCGCGAGTCGATCGTCGCCCGAGACGATGACGGCCTCGTTCGCCCGGTTCGCGAACTGCACGAACGCCGCTTCGAAGGCCTCCTCGGTGCCGTAGTGGTCGAGATGGTCGTTGTCGACGTTGGTGATGAGCGCGATCGAGGTGTCGTAGAAGAGGAACGAGCCGTCGGACTCGTCGGCCTCCACGATGAACTCGCGGTCGGCCCCGAGGTGCTCATTCGTGCCGAGCGAGCTAATGACGCCACCGTTGACGAAGCTCGGGTCGGCCCCGAGTTCGAGCAGGGAGCTTGCGATCATGCCCGTCGACGTGGTCTTGCCGTGCGCCCCGGCGACGGCGACCACGCGCGCGGCGCGAGTCAACCAGACCAGCGCCTGCGAGCGGTGCAGGATGTTCAGGCCGCGTTCGCGCGCGAGCACGAGCTCCGGGTTGTCAGGCCAAAGCGCCGAGGTGACGACGACGGTGTCAACCGACTCGTCGAGGTTCGCGGCGTCGTGCCCGATCGAGACCGTCGCGCCAGCCTGCGCGAGCTTCTCGGTGTAGTCGTTGCCCGAGCGATCGGAGCCCGAGACGGTGACGCCGCGCTGCAGGAACATCGTGGCGATGCCGCTCATGCCAGAGCCGCCGATGCCGATGAAGTGGGCGTGACGAATCACCTCAGGAATCTGTGCGTTCGCGTCGGGGCTAATCACGGTGCTTCTCCTTCAAGGCGACGCTCGAATCGCGCCGCCGCCAGCGTTTCAGGATAGTCGGCTCGGCCAAATTAGGCTCGGGCGCCACGCGCCGCATCCGCGACGGCCGCGTCGATCATGGCGAGCAGCTGCTCGGCCGCATCCCTGGCACCGAGTTGGCCCGCTCGGCGACCGAACTCGGTGCGCCGCGCGGCATCGGCCAACACGGGCAGGAGCTCGCCCTCGACGCGCGCCGGGAGGAACTCGCCGTCGGCAATGGTCATGGCGGCGTTCGCCTCGAGCAGGGTCGCGATGTTCTTCGCCTGCTCGCCGTTGCCGACGGCATATGGCACATAGAGCGCGGGCAAGCCAACGGCCGACAGCTCGGAGACCGTCGAGGAGCCGGCTCGAGTGACGATGAAGTCGGCAGCCGCGAACGCGAGGTCCATGCGGTCGCAGTATTCGACGACGTGGTAGTGCGGCAGCTGTGGGTCGTCGAATGGCGAGAGCCGGCCGACGATGTGCACGACCTGCCAGGCGTCGTCGCCGTGCGCCCCGCCAACGAGCTTCGGGCCGAGCTCGCGTATGGTCTCGTTGATGCGCTTCGCGCCCTGCGAGCCGCCCGTCACGACAAGGGTGCGTCGCTCGGCGTCGAGCCCGAAGTAGTCGATCGCCTCGGCACGGCTCGCCTCGCGGTCGAGCTCGGCGATCTCGCGCCGCAGCGGCATACCGAGGGCTTTCGCCCCGGCGAGGGGCGTGTTCGGAAACACCACGGCGACGCCCGCGGCCCACTTAGCTCCGAGGCGGTTCGCCAGCCCAGGGATGGCGTTCGCCTCGTGCACGATCACGGGAACGCGCTTGCGGGCCGCGACATACGCGGGAGTGGAGGCGAAGCCGCCGAAGCCGACCACAACATCCACCCCGCGGTCGCGGATAATTTCGCGCACCTGCCGTACGGCGCGCTGGAATCGCACGGGGAACTTCACCGCGGCCCCGTTGAGCCGGCGAGGGAACGGCACCTTGTCGATCGTGAGTAGCTCGTAGCCGCGTTCGGGCACGAGCCGCGTCTCGAGGCCCTCCTTGGTGCCCAGCACGAGCACCGTCGCGTCGGGATGCGCTGCGCGGATACTGTCGGCCGTGGCGAGCAGCGGGTTGACATGGCCGGCGGTGCCTCCGCCCGCGAGCAGGTATGTGGTCATGCCCTTGGTGCCTTTCGTGACGACGGCCGCGAGCTCGCGGAGCCGGAGGATGGTTTGGGGTTCGCTGCGGCCTGCCGCTTCGCGTTGTCCTTCGCGACCGAGAGCACGAGGCCGACCGAGAACAGCGAAGTGATGAGGGCCGAGCCGCCGGAGCTCAACAGCGGCAATGGCACGCCAAGTACCGGCAGGAGTCCGAGCACGACGGCGATGTTGACGAACGCCTGGAAGATGAACCAGACGAGCACGCCGCCGACGAGCGTGCGGCCCGCCACGTTGTCGGTCTCGCGCCAGATGCGCAGCAGCACGACCGCCAGTGCCGCAAAGAGCAGAATCACCGCGAGGGCGCCAATGAGGCCGAATTCCTCGCCGATGATCGCGAAGATGAAGTCGTTGTCAGCCTCGGGGAGCCACGACCATTTCGCCGTCGAGTTGCCGAGCCCGACACCGAAGATGCCGCCGCTCGCGAGGGCGAAGAAGCCGTGCGAGGTTTGCCAGCAGAGGCCCTCGTAGTCGCACGAGCCGTCGAAGAAGCTCGTGATGCGGGCGACTCGGTTGGGTGAGACAACCGCCATCGTCACGGCGCCGACAACGGCGAACAGCGTCGCACCGATGATGTAGCGGGCGCGCAGGCCACCGAACCAAAGCGCGCCAAGCACGAGGGCTCCGATCACCATGACGGTGCCGAGGTCCTTGCCGAGCAGCGCGAGCAGGATCACAACGCCGACCGGCAGCCCGATCGGTACGATCACCTCTTTCAGCTGCGTCAGCTTGTCACCCTTGCGAGCGATGATCATGCCGAGCCACATGACGAGCGCGACCTTCGCGAACTCGGCGGGCTGCACCGTCGTGGGTCCGAGGTCGAGCCACGAGCGGTTGCCGTTGATCTCGGTGCCGAGCGGGGTGAACACGAGGGCCTGCATGACCACGGCAACACCGAGCGCGAGCCAGGCGAACGAGCCGGTCCAAAACTGCAGCGGCACGCGCGACGCGATCCACATGAGCGGCAGGCCAATTGCGGCGAAGATGAGCTGCTTGAGGAACTTCGTCGAGAACGTGTTCCCCGCTGCGAACTCCTCGACTGCCGAGCTCGACAACACCATGATGAGGCCGAAGGCCACGAGCACAAGGATGATGCCGAGCAGCAGCGTCGCGTTGAGGTTCGCGGGGTGCTCGCTCGAGAAGAGCTTGATGCGGTAGGCCGAGCCGCTCGTCGCGGCCCCCGTCGCGTTACGCTTCGTCGCCTGGGGTTGCGGCATCCTGGCCTGCTCCCCCCTGCGCGATGCGCTCTACTGCCGCGCGGAACTTGTCGCCGCGGTCGCCATAACTGTCGAACTGATCCATGGATGCCGCCGCCGGTGCGAGTAGCACGGTGTCGCCGTCCTGTGCCACTTCGGCGGCGCGACGAACGACCTCCGGCATGACCTCACTAGTTTCGCGCACGTCGATCTCAATGAGCGGCACGGCGGGCGCGTGTTGCTCGAACGCCTCGCGCACAGCATGCCGATCGACGCCGATAATGACCGCGGCACGCAGGCGGGGCGCGTGCGCGGCCACGAGCGGCGAGATGTCGACGCCCTTGAGCAGGCCGCCGACCACCCAGATCACCGAGCGATAGGCCGACAGTGAGGCCTCAGCCGCGTGCGTGTTCGTCGCCTTCGAGTCGTCGACCCACATGACGCCGGCCTCGTGGAGCACGAGCTCGTTGCGGTGCTGGTCGGGCGTGAACGTGATGATCGCCTCGCGAATC
The DNA here is from genome assembly GCF_900626105.1 of Gulosibacter massiliensis. NCBI lineage: Bacteria > Bacillati > Actinomycetota > Actinomycetes > Micrococcales > Microbacteriaceae > Gulosibacter > Gulosibacter massiliensis. The sequence continues at coordinate 72,645 of NZ_UYZX01000001.1, read as the reverse complement.
GCCGCCGGCTCGATGCCGTAGGAGCGCGCGAGCGCGGCCGCCGCGAGCACGTCCTCGACGAGGTGACGCGCGCCGAGGTTGCGGGCCCGGAGGTCGTCGAGGGTTGCGAGCTCGAGCGCCGAGTTGCGGCGGTCGTCGAGGAAAGCCCGGTCGACGAGGAGCCCGTCAACCACACCGAAGTTGCTCGGCGCTGGTACGTCGACGCCAAAGCCGATGGCGCGAGCCCCGTCGATCACGTCGGCCTGCTCGACGAGCCGCTCGGTCTCTGGGTCGCCGAGGTTGTACACACACGCCTGCTGCGTGCGGTCGTAGGCCCGACCCTTCGCCGCCCGATACGCGTCGAAGCTGCCGTGCCAATCGAGGTGGTCTTCGGCGATGTTGAGCACAACGCTCGACCATGGCGAAACGGTGTGGGTGTAGTGCAGTTGGTAGCTCGAGATTTCGACGACGAGGACCTCGAAGCCCTCGGGGTCGCGCACCGCGTCGAGCACAGGGATGCCGATGTTGCCGGCCGGCGCGACGCGCACACCGCCGCGAGCCACCATGTGTGCGGTGAGTTGCGTTGTCGTGGTCTTCCCGTTCGTACCGGTGACGAGCAGCCACTGCGAGGGCGTACCGGTCTTGTCGCGCAGGCGCCAGGCGAGCTCAATGTCGCCCCACACCGGCAGTCCCTGCGCTTCAGCCCAGCGCAGCAGCGCGTGGTGCGGCGCGTAGCCGGGCGAGGTGACCACCAGCTCGGGGGCGAAGTCGACGAGTTCGCTCGGCACCGCATCCTGCTGCGGAGCGAGCACGAGCGGAACGTTCAGCACCTGAAGGATGCGCTCGCGATCGTCGTCGGGCTTGCCTGCGATGACGAGCACGTCGGCGCCGAGTTCGGCGAGCGTGTCGGCCACGGCGAACCCGGTCATCCCGAGGCCAAACACAGCAACCTTGAGGCCGCTCCAGTCGTGATGCCAGCTGGTCAGTGCGTCGGTGCGCGCGCTCATTATTCGACCATCCCGCTCGCGAGCGACCACTCGGCGTAGAAGATCGCGAGGCCCGCAACGGCGAAGAGCCCGGCGACGATCCAGAACCGCACGACGACGGTCTGCTCTGCCCAGCCCTTGAGCTCGTAGTGGTGGTGGATCGGGCTCATCAAGAAAATGCGCTTGCCGCCCGTGGCCTTGAAGTAGAGACGCTGCACGATGACCGAGCCGGTGTCGATGACGAAGAGGCCGCCGATGATGACGAGCAGGAGCTCGGTGCGGGTAATGATCGCGAACGCGGCGAGCGCGCCGCCGAGAGCCAGCGAACCGGTGTCGCCCATGAAGAGCTTCGCCGGCGAGGTGTTCCACCAGAGGAACCCGATGAGGGCACCGACAATGGCGGCCGCGACGATGGTCATGTCGAGCGGCGCGTAGACCTCGTAGCACGCGCCCGCGACCTGATTCGAGAGGCGGTCGCTGCCGCACAGCTGGTTGAACTGCCAGTAGCCGATGATGCCGTAGGTGCCGATCGCGCAGATCGACGCGCCGGTCGCGAGCCCGTCGAGGCCGTCGGTGACGTTGACCGCGTTCGAGGCCGACGTGGTGATGGCGACAATCCAGATGACGACGAGGATCGTGCCCGCAACGACGCCGAGCGCCATGAAGTCGATGCCGGTGTCGCGGATCACCGACACCTCGCTCGAGATGAGGGGGACGCCGAGCTCGTTCGTCACCTGCAGGCCGATGAGGGCGAACAGCGCCGCGACGATGACCTGACCGGCGATCTTCTGCCAACCGCCGAGGCCGAGCGATTGATGCTTGCGCACCTTGAGGAAGTCGTCGATGAAACCGACGAGCCCGTGGCCGACCATCATGAACAGCACGAGCAGGCCCGCGGCGGTCGGCTGCGTCTGTGTGACGAGCACCGCGAAGAAGTAGGCCACCAGGGTGGCGAGCACGAAGACGATGCCACCCATGGTCGGGGTACCGCGCTTCGCGTAATGCTCCTTCGGACCATCCTCGCGAACGTACTGACCCCACCGAAGCTTGTTAAATAGCCGGATAAACACCGGCGTGAGCGTCAGCGTAAACAGCATCCCGACCGCGCCGGCGATGAGGATTGCAATCACGAGATACGTCCCTTCACATATTCTCCGAGTCGGTCAGCGAGCTTCATGAGCCCCGCGGAGTTCGATGACTTCACCAGCACGAGGTCGCCGTCGCGCAGCTCACTCGTAAGCAGCTCGTATGCGGCATCGGCATCTTCGGTGAATGACGCCTCATTATTCCAGCTCCCCTGCGCGATCGCGGCGAGGTAGAGCGGCCTGGCGTCACGCCCAACTACAACGATTCGGTCAATGTTGAGTCGAACCGCGAGTTCGCCGAGCTTGTCGTGCTCAGTCACGGCATACTCGCCGAGCTCCGACATCGGTCCAAGCACGGCGACCGTGCGCTGCCCCTCGGCCGCAATCTGCGCGAGCGTGCGCAGGGCCGCCGACATCGAGTTCGGGTTCGCGTTATAGGCGTCGTTGATGACCGTGAGCGGCTCACGCGTGAGCACCTCCATGCGTCCCCGCTCCGCGCGCGTCACCTCGCGAAGCACCGCGGCGACCTCGGCCGCCGACACGCCTTCGACGTGCGCGGCCGCTGCGGCGGCGAGCGCGTTCATGACGTGGTGTTCGCCGATGACCGGGAAGTGAATCTGCTCAGGCTCTTCCCCCGGCACGCGCAGCGTGAAGCGGGTGCCGTCGCCGGAAACGCTCACGTCATCAGCGCGCACCTCAGCGTTCGCGCCCCGGCCGAACCAGACGACGCGGCCCGGTGCCTTCGCGGCCATCCGCGCAACGCGGGGGTCATCGGCGTTGAGAACCGCGACACCGTCGGCGCCGAGCGCCTCGACCATTTCCGACTTCGCCCGCTCGACGTTGTCGATGCCGCCAAACTCGCCGGCGTGGGCTAGGCCCACCATGAGCACGATGCCCACGTCGGGTCGCGCCATCTTCGCGAGCCGTTCGATGTGGCCGAGGCCGCTCGCGCCCATCTCGGCGACGAGCCAGTCGGTCTCTTCCGTCACCTCGAGGAAGGTGGTGGGTGCCCCGACCTCGTTGTTGAACGAGCCGATCGGCGCAACGACGTTGCCCCGGCGCGCGAACGTCTCGCGCAGCAGGTTCTTCGTCGTGGTTTTGCCGTTCGAGCCGGTCACCGCGACGACGCGCAGGCGGCCGAGGGCCCGCACCCGCGCGACCACCTCGGTGGCGAGGGCACCGAGCGCGAGCACCGTATCGGCGACGACAACCTGCGGCACGTCAAGGTCGAGTTCGTGTTCGACGATGAGCAGGGCCGCGCCGTTCTCGACCGCGGCGGGCGCAAACAGGTGGCCGTCGGTGACCTCGCCCGGCTTCGCGAAGAAGATGTCGCCTGGGGTGATCTTGCGCGAGTCGGTGTCGCTGAGGCCGCGCACGGTCGTCGCCTCGGTCGCGTCGCCGCGCAGCACCAGCGTGCCCGCGGTCGCGGACGCGATTTCCGCGAGGGTCATTGCAATCATGGTTTGGGCCTTTGTAGTCGGATGCGCACGGGTGCGCGCGGATGGGTGAAGCGCGGCTACCAGCCGGCGTCGGCGAGCGCGTCGCGCACGAGTTCGACGGTCGGGTCGACGACCTTGCCCTCGTCGATGACGCGCAGCGCGTCGGCGCGGGGTTCGACGAACAGGATGCGCCCGCCGCGGCCAGCGTCACGCGACGCGCGCTGGAGGGCTGCCGCCGCATCCGTCTCGAGCAGGAGCCCGGGCACGGAGTCGGCCGAGGCCTGGGTAATCACGATTGGTTTCTTGGCTGTCAGGTCACGCAGCTGAGCGAACTCCTCGATGGCGGCGGCATCGCTCGGATGCACCACGAGGTGCGGCGCGTCGGCGCCCTCCCCGCGGAGGGCCTCAAGTGAGCCGCGAATCGCGTCGGTGCGCTCATCCCCGTCGACGAACACCTCGGGCCCGTCGCCAGTGGCGCGGATGCGCTCAAGGCGGCCGGGAATCGGTACGTCGAAGCCTCCCGTGCGATCGAGCGCGTCCTGAATCTGCTCGGTGGCCCAGCCGCCCTCGGCGATCATGACGATGGCCGCAGCTGCGTTCAACGCTGCGAGGCGACCGGGCTTGGTGATGTGGCTCGCGACAACGCGGTCGTCGTGGCCGCGCACGGTGAACTCGGTGCCGCCGTCGATGCTGTTCCACTGGACCAGCCAGTCGGCGCCGGATTCGGGGTCGGCGCTGAGTGTGGCGACCGGAATGCGGGCTGCCTCGACGAGGTCGCGCCCAACTTGGCTGTCAATGTTGATGACCGCCGCCGAGGCGACCTCTGGGTCGAGCAGCAGGCGGTGCAGCGCAAAGAAGTCGGCCGCCGCGTCATCACTGGCACTGAAGGTGAAGGGGCCCACCACGGCGAACTCGAGGCCCGCAAGGCGCTGGCCGCTGAGCGCGTGACCCGAGATCTCGATGGCGGCGACGCGGTCGGCGACCTCACGCATCCGCGCGACGAGGGCGTGCAGGTCGTCGGCCTCCGGCGTCGTCAGGGTGGCGATGACGTGCTGCTCGTCGACGCGACGGGCGATCGAGGTCGACAGGCCGCTCGCGACACCGATGCGGCCGAACAGGTCGGCGATGAGGTAGCTCACGCTCGTCTTGCCGATCGTGCCGGCGACGCCGAAGAGCCGCGGCTGCTCGGGGTCGGTGCGGTAGACCCACTTCGCGACATGACCGAGGGCCAGCCGCGGCTCGTCGATGACGATGACGGGCACCTCGAGGTGGGTCGCGCGTTCAGCACCCGCGGGGTCGGTCAACACGGCGACGACACCTGCCTCGACGACCTCGTCGAGAAATTCGGCGCCGTGGGTACGCACGCCGGGAATCGCGACGAAGACGTCGCCCGCCTCAACACTGCGGTGATCACTGCTGACGCCGGTCACCTCGATGGCCTCGAGATCGGATCCTTCGGGTTCATTCAGCCCGAACTCGGCGCACATCTCGGAGAGGATGCGCGCCGCGGCATGGTGGGGGCGAATACTGTCTGTGGGCAAGGTCTTCCTGCTGCTAGTGGACGATATTGATATCGGGGTACGGCTGTGGCGATGGCGACACATTGTTCGACGACAGCACGTACGACATGGTCGACTGCCATGCGGGCGCAGTGGCAGCGCTGGTAGTGATGGTAGTCGGGTCGGCCAGCGTGACCAGCACCACGTACTGTGGATCATCCATTGGGGCTACCCCGGCCATCGACACGTTGTTCGAGCCCACGATGTACGTGCCGGTGTCGGCATCGACGCGCTCGGAGGTACCCGTCTTGATGCCGACGCGGTAGCCGGGGACCTCGACCTGGTCGGCGAGCCAGCCCTCGCGGGCAACCGATTCCATGCCCTCGAGCGCGAGCTCCGCCGCCTCTGACGACACCACCTGCGTCGGTGTGGTGTCGGGCTGGTCGGTAACTGTGCCATCCTCCTGCGTGCAGCCGAGCACGAGCTGCAGCGGAATGTGCGAACCGCCGTTCGCGAGGGCCTGGTAGGCGCTCGCCATCTGCGCGACGGTAGCGGTGAGGCCGTGGCCAAAGGTCGTCGCGTAGTTCGTCTGTGGATCCCATTCGTCGGCGGGGCGGACGATGCCAGACTCCTCACCGAGGAAGTTGACGCCGGTCTGCTCATTGAGGCCGTAGCTCAGCAGGTAGTCGTGTCGCGCCTCGGGCGAGAGCCGGTCGGCGAACGTGGCCGTGCCGACATTTGACGACTCGGTCAGCACGCCGTTCGTATTCATTTCGACGGGATCGTGCGGTGCATCGTCACCGAACTTCGCACCTTTTTGGTCCCAGGTGTCGGGCACCGTGATGGTCTCGTCGGGGTCAACGAGGCCCTGGTCGTAAAGCATCGACGCCGTCAGCGGCTTCATGATCGAACCCGGCTCGTATGGCGCCGTGAAGGTTCTGGCACCGCGGTCATCGGTGTCGCTCTCGCCCGGCTCGTTCGGGTCGACGGTCGGGTACTCGGCCGCCGCCACGAGCTCGCCGGTCTTCACGTTAACGACCGTGATGGTGCCGTAGAGCGCGTTGGTTTTCTCGACCTGCTCGGCGATGATCTGCTGCGTACGCCATTGGGTGTCGCTGTCGATACTGAGTTCGAGCGTGCCACCCTGCACCGGTTCGCTCAGCGTGACGACCGAACCGGGAATCGAGACGCCGTCGGCCGAACGCTCGAAGCTCTCCTTGCCGTTATGCCCGGCGAGGCACTGGTCGTACTGCAGCTCGAGACCGGACAGCGGGGTGCCGTCCGAGCCCACGAAGCCCGTGAGGTTACCGGCCACGGCGCCATTCGGGTAAGTGCGCTCGGGGTGCCGCTCGAAGTAGACCCACGGAATGCCGAGGTCGCGCACGGCCTGGTACTGCTCGAGCGTGACGCCCTGCGCGAGGTAGCCGAACGCGGCGTCCGGGTTCGCCGCCAGCACCGCATCCACCGACGAGGCGAGGTCGGAGGCGTCCTGGTTAGTCAGCTCGGCAATCTTCTCGAGCGACTCCTTGACCGTCACGTCGACATACTTGTTCGTCTCGGGGTCGAGCCGCTTGAAGTCGCGCATGTTCACCGGGGCGAGGGTGATGTCGAAGCGGTCGACGCTCGAGGCGAGCATGGTGCCGTTTGCGGCAGTGATCGAACCGCGGGTGCCGTAGAGCGTGGAGGTTTGCCCGCGTCGGCCGTCAGCCTCAGCGCTGATCGCGTTCGCGTCGATGACCTGCAGGCTCACGAGTCGCCCCGCAAACACGATCACGACGAGCGCGATCACCACGAGAATGGGAGTCGCACGACTGCCCGTTCGACGCCGACGCGTCTTGGCCATCCGTACGCTCCTTCCATGCGGTGGGCCAGCGGCCCGAGGCCGCACTGGCTAGTGCGTCGAGGGCGAGCTGAGTTCGAACTCCGACGGTACGGCAGGTTCGTCGGCCTTCGTGTTTGACGCTCCGGAGCCGTCGGCGTTCTCAGCATCCTTCGCGGACTCCTCGGGTTCGAGTACCTGGTTCGGCACGAGCGAGGGGTCAATTGGGCTCGCCTGCGCGGGCGCACCGTTGCCGGAGTCAACGATCTGGCTCGTCGCGAGGTCAAGGTAGGAGTTGCCCGTGCTCGGCACCATGCCGAGGTCGGTCGCCTGCTGCGCGAGCTGCTGGGGCGAGGATGCGGCGTCGGACGCCTCGAGCGCGGCCGTGTGTTCGCGCTCGAGCTCGAGCTGCTGGCTTTCGAGGTCGTCGGCCCGGTAGGCGTCCTGGATGATCGCCATCGACAGCGCGAGCTGAATCGCGAAGGCGCCGAGCAGCACGACTACCGCGATGACAATCATGCGGCCCGAAATGTTGGGGCGGCGGCGCAGTCCCGGAATCAGGCGGAGCGCCGGCCGCGGGGTCGACTGCGGCTGCTTGCTGGGTGACGTTGCTGCGGTCATGCGGTGTGGCTCCGAATTCGCTCGACGGCGCGCAGGCGCACAGGCTTGGCTCTCGGGTTCTCGCGGGCTTCTTCGTCGTGAACTTGTTCGGCGCCCCTGGTGAGCAGTCGAAACTCCGGCTGCATCTGTTCGGGAGTCATGGGCAGGCCGCGCGGCGCATCTGAAGTGCTGCGCAGCTGAAACAGCCGCTTCACGAGGCGGTCCTCGAGCGACTGGTAGGACTCGACGGCGACTCGGCCGCCGACCCGTACACGCCCAAGCGCCTGCGGCAGCGCCGACTCAAGGGCGTCGAGCTCGCCGTTCACCTCGACCCGAAGCGCCTGAAAGACGCGCTTGGCGGGGTGCCCGGCGTTCTTGCGCGCGGCCGGGGTTGCCTGCTGGAGGAGGCCGACGAGTTGACCCGTCGTCGTGATCGGCGACTCGGCGCGGGCACGAACGATCGCCCCGGCATAGCGGGGCGCGAGCTTTTCGTCGCCGTAGCGGTAGAAGAGTTCGCGCAGCTCGGCCTCGCTGAGCTCGGCGATGAGGTCGGCCGCGGTGACGCCGCGGGTTTGGTCCATGCGCATGTCGAGCGCGGCGTCTTGCATGTACGAGAAGCCTCGCTCGGCCTCGTCAAGCTGCAGCGACGAGACGCCGAGGTCGAAGAACACTGCGTCAACCTCGTCGATGCCGGCGTCATCGAGCACCTCATCGAACTCGTCGTAGACGGCGTGCGCGAAGTGCGTGCGGTCGCCGAAGTCGGCGAGACGGGCCCGCGCCACGTCGAGCGCCGCCGTGTCACGGTCGATGCCAACGAGGCGCGCATTCGGGTTCGCCCGCAGCACCGCCTCGGCGTGGCCGCCCATGCCGAGGGTGCAGTCGACGTAGATCGGGCCGGGTTTGGTGAGCGAGGGCGAGACCATCTCGACGACCCGTTCACGCATGACGGGGATGTGGATGGAGCTGAGGTCACGGTCCATATCGTTCCGGAGGGTTCCTCCCTGCCTCGTGGTCCCGAGTCACTCAACCTGGCGCCGGGGAAGGTGCGTCAGGGTGACCGACCTGGGGCCACGCGGCAGGGCTAGAACAAGCCCGGGATCACCTCCTCGGCGGTCTCAGAGAATGCCGCTTCGTTCGCGGCGACGTAGGTGTTCCACGACTCAGCGCCCCAGATTTCGGCGCGACTGCCCGCGCCGATAACGGCGAGTTCGCGGTCTAGTCCTGCGTACTGCCGCAGCTGCTGCGGGATCGTGATGCGCCCCTGCTTGTCGGGGGTTTCGGCGTGGGCGCCGGAGAGCAGCAGTCGTAGGTAGTCGCGCGCCTGCTTGCTCGTCACAGGTGCCTGGCGGATGCGGTCGTGAAAGCCCTCGAACTCGGCATTCGAGAACACGTAGATGCAGCGTTCCTGCCCGCGGGTGAGCACGACCCCCTCAGTGAGCTGGTCGCGAAACTTCGCGGGCAAGATCAGACGGCCCTTCTCGTCGAGCTTCGGTGAGTACGTGCCGAGAAACATCGGTGCGCCCTCCCCTCCTGCTCGCGGTGGTGTTCACCACCTTCAGACCACCTCATGCCATCTCGCACCACTTTACTCCACATCACCCCACGATTCACGGTAAGTGGGGCGATTTGCGGGGTTTATTCCTGAGAGAACCGTGGAAACTACTGGGCAGTCGCCAGGTGGAGCGCAGTGGAGGGAGAAAGCCGGCTTTGCCGCCGTTTTGGGGGCAGTGGGGAGCGCAGGAAACAAAAACGGGGCCAACCCGAGTGGGTTGGCCCCGTTTTGCTCCCGCGGGGAGCGAAGTGGGGTGGTGGGAGGTGGTTAGCCTTGGTTATCCTGCCGGCGGTCCCAGCGGTCCTCCATGCGATCCATGAAGCCGCGGCCGTCGGGCGACTTCACGCCATCGTCGGTGGTCGGTCGACCCGGCGTACCGGGAAGCTTCGTCGACTCGCCCGTGGACGAAGAACCCGACGAAGCGAACGCCCAATAGACGCCGCCGATCATGATTGCGAAGCCGATGAGGCCGGCCCAAGGCTGCTGGATTGCCATCGCGCCGACGATGACGGCAAGCCCGACCGCGAGTGCGAGCACCGAGATGGTGATCGAGCGTGCGGTGAGGGCAGCACCAGCGGGACGACCGGTCGACACAACATCGGCATCGTGCTGATAGAGGCTGCGCTCCATCTCGTCAAGCAACCGTTGTTCTTGCTCTGAGAGTGCCATGATTCCCTCGCTGTCCCTGGGCAGGCGCCCACCTGCTGGCGGATTGAACTTTGATTCTACGCTGCCGTCCCCTGAATAGAATGAGACAGTGACTGAAAGCTTGCTCTTCGTGGACCGCGTCAACCAGGCGCTTGCCACGGTTTTCGACCAGCACCGCCCAGACCTTGTTGCGCTGAGCGACGACCTCGCTCCCCTACTCGAGCAGCTCATCGCCTTTTCGAGTGGCGGCAAGCGCACGCGGGCCCAGTTCGTCGCGGCCGGCGGGGGCCTCACCGCGGCCTCCGCTGAATCTGGCACTGACGAGGCGCTCGTACACGCCGGTGTCGCCGTCGAGCTCTTTCACGCCGCCGCCCTCGTGCACGACGACCTGCTCGACCGTTCCGACACCCGCCGCGGCCGCCCGTCGACCCACCGGGTCTTTGAGACGCTCCACCGCGAGCGCGGCTGGACCGGCGACCGCGAACACTTCGGCGCCTCAGCCGCCATCCTCGCGGGCGACCTCCTGCTCATGTGGAGCAACGACGCCCTCGACCTGGCCCGCGGGCTCGTCGGTCGCGATCGCGCCAAGACCGCGGCGTCCGAGTTCCGCCGCATGCGCACCGAGGTCACGGCCGGCCAATACCTTGACGTCGTCGAGGAACTCGCGTGGCCGGTCGTTCCGGTCGAGCGCTGGGCCGACCGAGCCATCGCCATCGCGACGTCCAAGTCAGCGCGCTACTCGGTCGAGTCGCCGCTGCGCCTCGGCGCGAGCTTCGCCGGCGCATCCATGGCCGAGCTCAACTCGGCCAGCGCCATCGGCCTACCCCTCGGCCTCGCCTTCCAGCTCCGCGATGACGTGCTCGGCGTCTTCGGCGACCCCGAGGTCACCGGCAAGCCGGCGGGCGACGACCTGCGCGAGGGCAAGCGCACGCTGCTCGTCGCCGAGGTGGCGGCCCGCGGCGACGCGGCGACGCGCGAGTTCTTCGCCACCCGCCTCGGGCGGCCCGACCTCTCACTCGACGAAATCGGCCGGATGCAGGCGGCGTTGACCGACAGCGGCGCGCTCGAGGCCGTCGAGGCGCGCATCCAAGCCTGGCTCGACGAGGCCGTCGCGGCAATCGATGCGACGCCGCTCAGCTCCGAGACCCAGTCGTCGTTGACCGCGCTCGCCGAGCAGACAGCGAAGCGCAACTCGTAGCCCTTAGACGGCGAACAGCTGCACGGAGCGACGCACCGAGGACTTGCGCCCTTCGGTGAGCGCCGCCACCGGCGTCATGCCGAGACTGTCGTCCTCACTGAGCAGCCAGGCCATGGCCTCGTCGCCATCGATGCCCTGGTCGGCGAGCAGCGTGAGCGTGCCACGCAGACCGGCGAGCGGTTCACCATTCTGGATAAAGGCCTGCGGCAGTTGCTTCTCGCCGTCGTACTTGACGGAGAGCAGGTAGCGCTCCTGGAGCAGGCGGTGGAGGCGGCCGGAGGAGACTCCGAGCTGCCCGGCGGCGTCTTTGAGCGAGATCCACTCGTGGTCGGCGTATACGGATTCGGTGTTGACATCGGTCACACCTCCATGGTTGCAGATTTTCCGTCTCGCCTGCCACCGCGCGGCAAAATGCATCGCCCGCGGAGTTTCACACGCGCTGATTTGTCGCGGCCGACTACCCTGCCAGCGTGAGCCCTGTGAATCCCGACACCGTGATCGGCCGTCTCGTCGACGGCCGCTACCAGGTTCGGTCGCTCATCGCGCGAGGCGGCATGGCCACGGTGTACGTCGCGACCGACCTCCGGCTCGACCGCCGGGTCGCGATCAAGATCATGCACGCGCATCTCGCGGCCGACGAATCGTTCCGCGACCGCTTCATTCGCGAAGCCCGGTCAGCCGCACGACTCGCGCATCCGAACCTCGTCAATGTCTATGACCAGGGCGACGACGAGGGGCTCGCCTACATCGTCATGGAGTACGTGCCGGGTATCACCCTGCGCGACCTGCTGCACGACCACCACCGGCTCACGGTCGAGCAGACCATCGACATCATGGATGCGGTGCTGGCAGGCCTGCAGGTGGCGCACCGCCAGGGCATCATCCACCGCGACATCAAGCCCGAGAACGTGCTACTCGCCGACGATGGCCGCATCAAGCTCTCGGACTTCGGCCTCGCCCGTGCGGTGACCAACAACACCGCGTCCGGTTCGGTGCTGCTTGGCACGATTGCCTACCTCGCGCCCGAGCTCGTCACCAAGGGCCTCGCGGATGTGCGCAGCGACATCTACTCGGCCGGCATCATGATGTACGAGATGCTCGTCGGCGAGCAGCCCTACCGCGGCGATGAGCCGGTCAACATCGCCTACCGGCACGCGAACGACTCGGTGCCGCCGCCGAGCGAGGCCCAGCCGAGCGTGCCCGGAGTGCTCGACGACCTGGTCGTCTGGGCGACCGAGCGCGACGCCGAGGACCGCCCGGCTGACGCCGACGCCATGCTCGCCGCGCTGCGGCAGGCCGAGCGCGACATTGCCAACGGCGGCGTGGCAACTGTGCCCCTCGAAACGGCGATCCAGAACTTTGCTGACAACGACACCCACCTGCTCGCCGTCTCCGACAACGACTCCATGCCGAACTCGGTGATGCAGCCGACGGGTCCTGTCGAGTCGGTCGATGTGGCCACGATTGCGCCGGCAGTCGAGGGCGGCGCGCCCGCGGCTAGACGCCTACAGCGACTCAACGGGCAGAAGCGTCGTGCGGGTGTGCTCGCCTTCTTTGTCGTCTTGGTCATGGCGTTCTTGGCTGCGGGCCTCGGCTGGTACGAGGGCATCGGCCCGGGGTCCTACGGCTCGACGCCCAATGTCGTCGCGCAGGCGCAGTCCGACGCCGAAGCGACCATCGTCGCCTCGGGCTTCACCGTGGGTGAGGTGACCGAGGACAACTCGCTCGAAGTGCCGGAGGGCACCGTCATCAGCATGAGCCCTGACCCCAACACGAAGCTCGCACCCGACTCCCCGATCGACCTCGTCGTCTCTGCCGGGCCGCGCATCCTCACCGTGCCCGCCCTCGAGGGCCTGTCGACCGCCGACGCCGAGCAGGCGATCACCGACGCCGGCTTCGTCGTCGACGCCGAGACGCACGTGACCGAGTTCAGCGGTTCGATCGAGGCCGACCACGTCATCCGCGGCACGACCGAGACCGGCGAGACCCTGCCGCAGGAGATGGCGGAGCAGCAGACCATTCGGCTCGTCGTTTCGGCCGGCTCGGTGCCCGAGGTCAGCGGCATGAGCCAGGGCGAGGCCGAGCAGGCACTCACCGACGCCGGCCTCACGCCGGCGGTCGTCGACTCGCAGTACAGTTCGTCGGTGCCCGCGGGGGTCGTGCTCTCGCAAGAGAACACGTCCGACCCGATGGTGCCCGGCTCGACGGTGAACCTCGTCGTGTCGCTCGGGCCCGACCTCGTCGAGGTGCCCGACGTCACCGGCAAGCCGGCGAAGGATGCGATTGCCGAGCTCGAGGCCGCGGGCTTTGACGTCGACCACAGCATTCCATCGGTGCTGCTCGACGACGCGAAGGTCTCGTCGCAGAACCCAAGCGGCGGCGAGGAAGTCGAGCGAGGCTCGACGGTGAAGATCACCGCCACCTACGAGTTCTAGCGACCAACGAGAAATCCCGCCCGCGGAGTCGCTCCGTGGGCGGGATTCTTCGTTGCGGTCGTTAGGCCGGGCGCTGCTGCAGCAGCTCGGCCACAAGGAACGCGAGCTCGAGCGACTGCATGTGGTTGAGACGCGGGTCGCAAAGCGACTCGTAGCGGGTCGCCAGGGCGTCCTCATCGATGTGCTCCGAGCCGCCGAGGCACTCGGTCACGTCGTCGCCGGTGAGCTCAACGTGGATGCCGCCCGGGTGGGTGCCGGCCTGCTGGTGCGACTCGAAGAAGCCCTTGACCTCATCGACGATGTCGTCGAAGTTGCGGGTCTTGAAGCCGCGCTCGCTCGTGAAGCCGTTGCCGTGCATCGGGTCGGTGATCCACAGCGGGGTCGACTCCTCCTGCTTCGACGCCTCGAGGAGGCCTGGCAGCACGTCGCGGATCTTGCCCGCGCCCATCCGAGTGATGAAGGTGAGGCGGCCGGGCTCGCGGTTCGGGTCGAGCTTCTCTATGATGCGGTGCATCGTCTCGGGCGTCGTCGACGGGCCGAGCTTCACACCGATCGGGTTGCGCACCCGCGAGAAGTAGTCCATGTGGGCCTCGTCGAGATCGCGTGTGCGCTCGCCGATCCAGATGAAATGCGCCGAGGTGTCGTACGGCAAGCCGGTGCGCGAGTCGATGCGGGTCAGGGCGCGCTCGTACTCGAGCAGCAGGCCCTCGTGGCCGACGTAGAACTCGACCTCCTTCATCGTGTCGAAGTCGGTCCCCGTGGCGGCCATGAACTTCAGGGCGCGGTCGATGTCGCGCGCCATCGCGTCGTACTTCGCGTTGGCGGGGTTCTGCGCGAACCCGCGGTTCCACGAGTGCACCTCGCGCATGTCGGCAAAGCCACCGGTCGTGAAGGCACGAATGAGATTGAGCGTCGACGACGAAACGTGGTAGCCCTCGAGCATCCGCTGCGGGTTCGGCGTGCGCGACGCCTCTGTGAAGGCGAAGTCGTTGACGATGTCGCCGCGGTAGGCGGGCAGCGTCACGTTCTCGCGCGTCTCGGTGTCGCTCGAGCGTGGCTTCGCGAACTGGCCGGCCATGCGGCCCATCTTCACGACCGGCATCGAGGCACCGTACGTGAGCACGAGCGCCATCTGCAGGATCGTCGAGACGCGCGCACGGATTTTGTCGGCGGTCGCGCCGACGAAGGTCTCGGCGCAGTCGCCACCCTGCAGCACGAAGGCGTTGCCGGCCGCGGCATCGGCGAGGCGGGTGCGCAGGCGGTCAACCTCGCCCGCAAACACGAGCGGCGGACGCTTCGACAGGTCGTCGAACACGCGCGTCGCCTCGGCAGGGTCGGGCCAGGTCGGCTGCTGCTTGATCGGCAGCTCTCGCCACGCCTCAAGTCCGGGCAACGGGGAGGAAGTCGGCTGCAGAGTGGGCGTGTTGGTCATGCGGAAGTGTCTTTCTTCAATGGGGCTCGGGGACGTGTGGGGGTGCCGTCTGTCTCGGGCAACGCGTGGGGTTCGGGCGGAATTCCCGACAGCTAGGCGGCGGCGATTTCGCGGTTCTTATACGACGACGCGTAGCCGTCGACGTATTCCTGATCGCTCAGCGCGGCGATCTCGCTCATGACCTCGTCGGTGATCGAGCGCAGGATGAACCGGTTGGGTTCCATGCCCTGATACCGCGAGAACTCGATAGGCTTGCCGAAGCGGATACCGACCTTGCCGGGCCGCGGGCGCTTCGCACCAGGGGGCATGATCTTCTCGGCATCCACCATCACCACGGGCACCACCTGCACGGGGCGCTTGCACTCGAGGATCATGCGCGCGATGCCGGTGCGACCGCGATACAGGCGGGCGTCGGGGCTACGAGTGCCCTCGGGGTAAATGCCGAGCCAGTCGCCGCGGTTGAGCACCTCAAGGCCCGTGCGCAGCGACGCCTCGGAGGCCTTGCCACCTGAGCGGTCGATCGAGAGCATGCCGGTCGACGTAAAGAACCATCGCACGAAGGCACCCTTGATGCCTTTGCCCGTGAAGTACTCGGATTTGGCGAGGAAGTAGATGCGGCGACGGAGCACGAGCGGCAGCAAAAAGGAGTCGATCACCGAGAGGTGATTCGAGGCAAAGATGACTGCCCCCTTTTTCCGCGGGAGGTGTTCAGCGCCAACAACTTCTGGTCCAAAAAGACTCCGAAGGATGGGGCCAGCCACAATGTGCTTGAGCAGCCAATAAATCATGCGGGACCATAACCTCCAATTGCGCGACTGCAATCATACCCACCTGGGCGCCCCGCTCGGAGAATCCTCATAGGATCCCAACGAGGCAGATGCAATGACGCAACCGCCAAAGATGTCGCGCAATCAATCCACCACTCGACGAGGAGCCACCCCATATGTCCGGTACCCCGAAGTCGGGAGCACAGGGAGGCGGGGTGCGAGAACGCATCACTCCTCCGGTCGTGCCCGCTGACCCAGAACTCAACATCACCGATCTGCTGCACAAGCAGCTCGATCTGCGACCCCAAGCCGCACTGTTCTCAGTGCCGAAGGGTGACGTTTGGCGCGATATCTCCACCCGCGAGTTCGTCGACGACGTGAACTCGATCGCCAAGGGCTTCATCGCCGCTGGCGTTCAGCCCGGCGACCGCATCGCATTCCTCTGCGTCACGAGCTATGAGTGGACGCTCGTCGACTACGCGCTCATGACGGCCGGCGCGGTGATGGTCCCGGTCTACGAGACGAGCTCGGCCTCGCAGCTCGCCTGGATGCTCAGTGACTCGGGCGCCAAGGGCATTCTGGCCGAAGACGAGAAGCTCGCCGGCCGCTACGACGAAATCGGCGAGGGCCGGCCCGAGGTCCAGTGGCGCTGGACGATGAGCGAAGGCGCGCTCGACCAACTGCGTGAGGCCGGTACGTCGGTCACGGATGCGCAGCTCGAGCAGGCGCGCACGCAGGCGAAGGCCGATGACGTCGCGACCATCATCTACACCTCTGGCTCGACCGGCCGCCCGAAGGGCACCGTGCTCACGCACGCGAACTTCGTCGAACTCGTGCGCAACATCGAGGAGCCGCTGTCGCCGTTCGTGCGTAAGCCTGGCTCATCCACCCTGCTGTTCATCACGCTCGCGCACGTGTTCGCCCGGCTCATCTCGATTCTCTGCGTCTCGACGGGCGTCAAGGTGGGCCACCAGCACGACACCTCGCAGCTCGTGCCGGCGCTCGGCTCGTTCCGCCCGACGTTCCTGCTCGCGGTGCCCCGCGTCTTTGAGAAGGTCTACAACTCGGCCCTGCAGAAGGCGACCGAGGGTGGCAAGCGCAAGATCTTCGAGCGCGCCGTGAAGATCGGCGTGGCGTACTCGCGCGCCCTCGACGAGGCGAAGGTGCCGCTCGGCCTCAAGCTGCAGTTCAAGCTCTATGACCGACTCGTGTTCAAGAAGCTGCGCGAGACTCTCGGCGGCCGCGTCGAGCACGCCGTCTCGGGTTCGGCGCCGCTCGGCCTGTTCCTCGGCCACTTCTACCGCGCGCTCGGCGTGCAGGTGCTCGAGGGCTACGGCCTCACCGAGACGACGGCGCCGGTGTCAGTGAACCTGCCCGGTGCGTTCAAGGTCGGCACCGTCGGCCCGCCCCTGCCGGGTGTCGGCGTGCGCATCGATGACGATGACGAGATTCTCGTCAAGGGCGTCGGCGTGTTCCGCGAGTACCTCAATAACCCCGAAGCGACGGCCGATGCCTTCACCGAGGACGGCTGGTTCCGCACCGGCGACCTCGGCCGCCTCGACGCGGACGGCTACCTCACCATCACGGGCCGCAAGAAGGACATCATCGTGACGGCGGGCGGCAAGAACGTCGCGCCGGCGACGTTTGAAGACCCGATCCGTGCCGACACGATCGTCGGCGAGTGCGTCGTCGTGGGCGACCAGAAGCCGTTCATCTCGGCCGTGATCACGCTCGACCCCGAGATGCTGCCGAAGTGGCTCGAGACGCAGGGGCTTGACCCGAATCTCTCGCTCGCCGAAGCCGCCGAGAACGACAAGGTGCGCGCGCACTTGAAGTCGGTCATCGATAGCGCGAACACGCGCGTGTCGCGGGCCGAGTCGATTCGCGAGTTCCGCATCCTCGACTATGTCTTCAGCATCGACGACGGCACGCTCACGCCGAAGCTGTCGATCAAGCGCAACGTGGTGCTCGAGCGCATCGCCCCGGTCATCGCCGAGATCTACTCGAAGACCTCGTCGGTGCCGACGCTCTAGCCCCCGCGCCCCACTGCCGAGAGCGGCTGGTTCTTAGAACCAGTCGCTCTCGCGGATTTCCCGGAGGGCGAGCCGGCGCTGGTCCTTCGCGAGCGTGTCGACGTAGACTGTGCCGTTGAGGTGATCGGTCTCGTGCTGCAGCATCTGCGCCATCACGCCCGTGCCCTCGAGCACGACTTCCTCGCCCTCGAGATCGATGCCGCGCACGCGCGCGTATGGGTAGCGCTTGGTCGGGAACCAAAGGCCGGGCACCGAGAGGCAGCCCTCATCGATCTCGGTCGGTTCGCCCGAGACCTCCTCGAGCACGGGGTTGATAACATAGCCGACCTTGCCGTCGACGTTGTAGCTGAACGCGCGCAGGGGCACGCCGATCTGCGGCGCAGCCACGCCCGCGCGACCATCCATGTCGGTCGTTTCGACGAGATCGGCAATGAGGCTGCGGATGCGGTCGTCGATCTTCGTGATCGGGTCGGCCTCCGTGCGCAGCACGGGGTTGCCGTAATACCGGATGTCGCGAATGGTCACGCTTGCAGTTCCTCCTCCGCCTTCAGCAGGGCGTTCTCGATGATTTCGGTGGCGGCCGGGTGCGGCCAATACTGGCCGCGGGCAAGGCCGCGCACGCTCTGGTTGAAGCTCGCGGCCTGCAGCAGCGGCTGCAGCAAAATGGGTGCGTCGGGGCCGATGATATGGGCGCCGAGCAGCTTGCCGGTGACCCGCTCGACGACGATCTTGAGGAAGCTCACCTCGTCGTCGAGCGCCCACCCCCAGGCCGTCCAGCCATAGTCGTGGCGCACCTCGAACGCGTCCATGCCCTGCTCGGTGGCCTCCGCGAGCGTGAGCCCGAAGTGGGCGACCTCGGGGGCACTGAACACGGCGTACGGCACGGGCCCGAGCGTGTTCTCGGCGAGCGCTTCGCCGCGGGCTGTGCGGCGCAGGTTCTCGGCGACGATGCGCGCATCCTGGTTCGCGGCGTGCTTGAGCTGGTGCGGCGACGAGACGTCGCCGAGCGCGTAGATGCCGTCGACGGGCTCGCCGTCGCGCAGCACGTGCTGGCCCAGGTCGACCGCGAGCGTGCCGTCGGCGCGGACGTCGAAGCCGGCCGCGTCGACACCGAGGCGGTCGGTGTTCGGGATGCGCCCGGCGGCCACGAGCACGAGCTCGGCCGAGAGTTCACTGCCGTCATCGAGCGTGAGTTGCCAGCCCGAGTCGCGGTGCTCAGCCGAGGCGACCGTGACGCCGGTCCGCACCGACCACTGCTCGCCCGCGAGCTTGGTGAAGGTCTCGGAGACGTCGGCGTCGGCGCTGCGGAGCAGCGGCGAGCGGTTGAGCTGCGTGACCTCGACGCCAAACGCCGAGTAGACGGCGGCGAACTCCGACGCGACCGCACCGCCACCGATGACGAGAAGGCTCGCGGGCAGCGCGTCGAGCCGCAGGGCGTCGTCGCTCGAAATCACAGTGTCGCCGAACGGCAGGTTCGGCAGCTCGCGCGGCCGCGAGCCGGCCGCGATGACGATGCGCTCACCGCGCAGGCGTCGCCCGCTCACCGTCGTGAGCTCGCGCTCCCCCGTGAACTGCACGGTCTCGCGCACGAGCGAGATGTTCGGCTCCCCGTGGTCGCGGTAGGCCTCGCCGCCGTGCGAGATCGAGTCGATGCGACCGAAGACGCGGTCGCGCACGGCCGCCCAGTCGAGCTCAGCCGAGCCGTGCACGCCGAGGTGCCCACCTTGGCGCACCTCGCGCGCAACGTCGCTCGGGTGCACGAACATTTTCGTCGGAATGCAGCCGGCGTTGAGACAAGTGCCCCCGAACCAGCGACCGTCGTCAACGATCGCGATGCGCCAATCGGCGAAGTCCGGCCCGGGAATCGTGTTGCCCGAACCGGCCCCGATGATAATGAGGTCGAACTCCTCGTACTCGGTCTGGGGCACGGCCATCCCTTCGTCCTGCGGGGATGGCCGTGCGCGCGCTACTCGGCGCCGACCAGCCCGCTGCTGTCTGCGGGTCGGATGACGGCAACGAGATCGCCGTTGTCAACCGACTGCGATGCCTGCTGGAGCACCACCCGCTCAATCGTACCCGCGACGCTCGCGGTGATTGCCGCCTCCATCTTCATAGCCTCGATGGTCGCGATCTGGTCGCCCTGCGCGACCTCCTGGCCGGCCTCGACGCGCACCGTGACGGTGCCCGAGAATGGCGCCGCGACGTGGCCGGCGTTGTTCGGGTCGGCTTTCTCGCGCTCGATTTCTTCGACCTTGACGCTGCGGTCGCGCACGAGCACGGGGCGCAGCTGGCCGTTCAGCGTGGCCATGACGGTGCGGGTGCCCGACTCGTCCGGCTCACCGATCGCCTCGAGGGTGATGAACAGGTCGACGCCCTTCTCGAGCGGCACCCGGTACTCCTCGCCCGGCTCGAGTCCGTAGAGATAGTCGAGCGTGTCGAGCTTCGACAGGTCGCCGAACAGCGCGCGGATGTCTTCGAAGATCGCGGTCGGCTGTGGGAACAGCAGGCGGTTCAGCGTCGCCCGGCGGGTTGCCGAGTCGCCCGCGAGGTCAGCCTCGTCCTGCGCGCTGAGCGGCTTCACATCGATGTTCGGCTGCTGACCGCGCAGCGCCTTCGTGCGGAATGGCTCGGGCCAGCCGCCCGGCAGGTCGCCGAGCTCGCCGGCGAGGAAGCCCGTGACCGACGCAGGAATGTCGTAGTTCTCGGGGTGCTCCTCGAAGTCCTTCGGGTCGGCGTTCACGGCCACGAGGTGGAGCGCGAGGTCACCAACGACCTTCGACGACGGCGTCACCTTCGGCAGGCGACCGAGAATCCGGTCGGCCTCGGCGTACATGTCCTCGATGCGCTCAAAGTCGTTCGCGAGGCCGAGGGCGATCGCTTGCTGGCGCAGGTTCGAGAGCTGCCCGCCGGGAATCTCGTGGCGGTAGACGCGGCCGGTCGGCGACGGCAGGCCCGACTCGAACGGGAGGTAGATCGCGCGCACGGCTTCCCAGTATGGTTCGAGGTCGGTGACGGCCTGCAGGTCGAAGCCGGTGTCGCGCTCGGTGTTCGCGAGTGCCGCGACGAGCGCGCTCATCGACACCTGACTCGTCGTGCCTGACATCGGCGCGGCGGCGACGTCGACCGCATCCACCCCGGCGTTGCTTGCCGCGACGAGCGTCGCGAGCTGGCCGCCCGCGGTGTCGTGCGTGTGCAGGTGCACCGGCACCTCGAAGCGTTCGCGCAGTGCCTCGACGAGCTTCGTCGCCGCGGCCGGGCGAAGCAGGCCCGCCATGTCCTTGATCGCGAGCACGTGTGCGCCCGCATCGACGATGCGCTCGGCCAGCTTCAGGTAGTAGTCGAGCGTGTAGAGGTCTTCGGCCGGGTCAAGCAGGTTGCCGGTGTAACACATGGCCACCTCGGCCACCGAACTGCCGGTCTCGAGCACGGCGTCGATCGCCGGGCGCATCTGCTCGACGTCGTTGAGCGCGTCGAAGATGCGGAAAATGTCGACGCCCGTGTCGGTCGCCTCGCGCACGAACGCATCGGTGAGCGAAGTCGGGTACGGCGTGTAGCCGACGGTGTTGCGGCCGCGCAGCAGCATCTGCACCGGGATGTTCGGCAACTCGGCACTCAGGCGCGCGAGTCGCTCCCACGGGTCTTCGCCGAGGAAGCGCAGGGCGACGTCATAGGTCGCACCACCCCAGGCCTCCATCGAGAGCAACTCGGGCAGCTGATGCGCGACGTGCGGCGCGACCTCGAGCAGGTCGGTCGTGCGCACGCGGGTGGCGAGCAGCGACTGGTGGGCGTCGCGGAACGTCGTGTCAGTCACTCGCAGGCGAGGGTCGGCGCGCAGCTGTGCTGCCCACCCGGTGGGGCCGAGCTCGCGCAGCAGCTGCCGCTGGCCGGTCGGCTCACCTGCCGCCTTGAGCGCCGGCAGCTTGAGCCGCGGCTGCGCCGTCGCGGGGCGCTCGCCGTTGGGTTTGTTCACGGTGACGTCGGCGAGCCAGTTGAGGATCTTCGTGCCGCGGTTCGCCGACTTGCGGTACTGCAGCAGCTCGGGCCGCTTCTCGATGAAGTCGGTCGAGACCTCGCCGGCGACGAATGCCTCGTCGCCGAGCACGCCCTCGATAAAAGGAATGTTCGTGGCGATGCCACGGATGCGGAACTCGCTCAGCGCGCGCCGGGCTCGGCTCACCGCGGTGGGGAAATCGCTGCCGTGGGCAATGAGTTTGAGCAGCAGCGAGTCGAAGTACGGCAGCACCTCGGCGCCGGTCGCGACGGTACCGCCGTCGATGCGGATGCCCGACCCACCGGCCGAGCGGTAGGCCGTGATCGTGCCCGAATCGGGGCGGAAGTCCTGCGACGGGTCTTCCGTGGTGATGCGGCACTGGATCGCGTAGCCGCGACGCTCGATGGCGTCCTGCTCGAGACCGAGGTCGGCCAGCAACTCCCCCGCCGCGATGCGCATCTGCGACTGCACGAGGTCGATGTCGGTGATTTCCTCGGTGATCGTGTGCTCAACCTGGATACGTGGGTTCATTTCGATGAACACGTGCTGGCCGGCGCGCTCGCCCTCGGTGTCGATGAGGAACTCGACGGTACCCGCGTTGACGTAGTTGATCGACTTGGCGAACTTCACCGCATCGGCATAGATCGCGTCGCGGATCGACTGGTCAAGGTTCGGCGCGGGCGCGATCTCGATGACCTTCTGGTGGCGGCGCTGCACCGAGCAGTCGCGCTCGAACAGGTGCACCGCGTCACCGCTCGAGTCGGCGAGGATCTGCACCTCAATGTGCCGGGGCCGCAGCACGGCCTGCTCAATGAACATAGTGTCGTCGCCGAAGGCGCTCTTTGCCTCGTTCATGGCCGACTCAAGTGCGCTGCGGAGGTCTTCGTGCCGCTCGACGCGGCGCATCCCTCGACCACCGCCTCCGGCGACGGCCTTGGCGAACACGGGGTAGCCGATCTCGTCGGCCGCCGCGATGAGGGCGTCGACATCGGTCGACGGCTCGGACGACTTCAGCACCGGCACCCCGGCGCCGATGGCCTGCTGCTTCGCGTGCACCTTGTTCCCCGCCGAGGCGAGCACGGTCTGCGAGGGGCCGATGAAGGTGACGCCGTTGTCGGCACAGGCCTTCGCAAAGTCGGCGTTCTCGGAAAGGAAGCCGTAGCCCGGGTAGATAGCATCGGCGCCAGAAAGCTTCGCGACCCGAATAATCTCGTCGATGTTGAGGTACGCCTGCACCGGCGACCCCTCCGAGCCGATCTCATAGGCCTCGTCGGCCTTCAGGCGATGCAGCGAGTTACGGTCTTCGAATGGATACACGGCGACGGTGTTCGCCCCGAGTTCGACCGCGGCCCGGAATCCACGGATCGCGATTTCACCGCGATTCGCGACGAGAATCTTCTTGAACACGCTTCCCCTCACTCTTCCTTGGGTGTGGAAGTGGATTGTGCACGTTGTTGTGCGGTGCAGTTCACACTATCGGTCGAGCGGCGGGATTTGCGTGGGGAAACCGCGCGGATCGGCGCACACGCGATATTTCGTGGATATGTTCAAGCAAACAAGAAAATCGCGAACTTTTCGTACAAGTCCGCGGTTTCTCTGAGGTATGGATGCGCTAGCTGACGCGCTTCTTGCGGCGTGCCGCGAGTTCGTCTTCGGGTTCGGCCCGCTCGGTTTCGATGTCGACGAGGTTCGTCTCGACCTCGCGCAGCACCTGACCGACGAAGATGCCGAAGACGCCCTGGCCACGCTGGACGAGGTCGATGACCTGGTCGTTCGAGGTGCACAGGTACACACTCGCGCCGTCGGACATCAGCGTCGTCTGGGCGAGGTCGGTGATGCCGGCATCGTGCAACTGCTCGACGGCGATGCGAATCTGCTGGAGCGAGATGCCCGTCTCGAGCAGTCGCTTCACGAGCTTGAGCACGAGGATGTCGCGGAAGGAGTAGAGGCGCTGTGAGCCCGATCCTGCAGCGTTCTGAATGGTCGGCTGCACGAGCTCCGTGCGGGCCCAGTAGTCGAGTTGACGGTAGGTGATGCCGGCCACCTTCGCGGCGACGGCGCCACGGTACCCGAGGTTCGGGTCAAGGTCGGGCAGACCATCAGTGAACAGCAGCTCTCCGTGCAGCGGCTGTCCGTCTGCACCCTCGCGTGCGCTCATGGCGTTACCCTTTCCAACCGAACCGTGCCGGTCTGCTTTGTGCGGATGTTCCGCCCAGTTGCGTTGCAGTCAGTCTTGTCCTTCGGACCGGATTCGTAGGTGCGGCTCGCCGGTGCAGCGTCGCATGACGCATCCGATTTCGAAGGTCGGCTCACCTCAGTGTAGGCGAGCCAGCGTCGTTCATCGAGGTCGAATTACAACGATGAGATCGTGTCAAAGAATTCCACGTCGCCAGAGGTGGCACGCCGAAACCCTCAACTTCAAGTTGAGGGTGAGACCAAACCGTAACCTCCGGCCTGCCTCGCCCGTCCGGACTTAGCCGCGGCGGTCGCGCAGTCCCTGGCGCAGTAGCGCCGAGCGGACCCGTTCGAGCGCGGTCGCGAGCTCATCCGCCTTCTCCTGCGCGCGGGCCGAAGCCTCCGCATCCTTGCCCCGCTTCAGCGGCGTGATCGCGCGCTCGACGAGGCCGAGGTCGTGCTGAGCGGCCGAACGGTAGGGCCGCAGGTGACGCGGCTGAATGCCCGAGCCGTCGAGCTCGACGAGCGTCGTGAGCAGCACGAGTTCCTCCTCGCCGTAACGCATCGCCCTCGCGATGAGACCGGCGGTGTGCGCCGCCTCGAGCAGGTCTCGGCTCGCGCCCGAGCGCTGCAGCAGCTCATCGCGGCGCAGCTCGAGCCCAGTTTCGAGAATGCCGAGGCCCGCTGGTGCGGTCGCCTCACCCTTGGCGCGCGCCGGCGCCGCGGCGCCCGGCACCTTGGGGTTCTCGCCACGGTCGACCGCGTCGAGGTACTCGCCGATCACCTTCAGGGGCAGGTAGTGGTCGCGCTGCAGAGCAAGCACGACGCGAATGCGCTGCACGTCCTGGTCGGAGTACTTACGGTACCCCTTCTCGGTGCGGGCAGGGTGCACGAGCCCCTGCTCTTCGAGAAAGCGAATCTTCGACGGAGTGAGCTCCGGGTGCTCAGCGCCGAGGCGCTGCAATACCTGCCCGATCGACAGCTTCGGGGTCGCGCCACTCGACGCGGCCGCCGCAGTTGACGCCACCATCGGCTACTGCGCCGTCTGCGTGCCCGGCACGTCGAGCGGCGATGCGTAGAAGGTGAGCCGGTACTTGCCGATCTGCACCTCGCCACCGTTCGTTAGCTGAGCCTGGTTGATGCTTTCGCCGTTGTAATACGTGCCGTTGAGCGAGCCGAGGTCGCGCACTTGGAAGGTACGACCCGTGCGCGTGAACTCCGCGTGGCGACGCGACACCGTGACGTCGTCGAGGAAGATCTCGGCGTTCGGGTGGCGGCCGGCGATCTGCAGGTCGGTGTCGAGCAGGAAGCGGGCGCCAACGTTGCTGCCGCGGCGAACGATCAGCAGCGCCGAGCCCGAAGGCAGGGCTCCGATCGAGTCCATTTCTTCTTTGCTCACACCACCGGCGATGAGTGCGGCGAGCTGAGCGCTGAAGTCACCGGTGAATGACATGGTCGACGACTGCTCTGGGTGCTGGTCGTCGTCACCGCGGGGGTGCTCCAGGTCGCGCCCGTCGTTCTGCGACATGTATTCCTCCTGCTCGATGAGAACAATCAGCTTAGCGCACGCCAAAATCTGAAGGATGGGCGTGGGCCCAGTAAACTCGCGCTCATTATGGACGAGCGGTATGACATTGACCCGATTGCGCGATTGCGAGAATCACGCAAGCCTAAGGGCCCTCGTAAGGTTACCGCGCGCAAGGGCATGTGGCTTGAGGATCCCGTAACAGAGTTCTACGGGCAGCTCGCCGCCGCCGATCGCGAGACCGTAACGCTACGCGACGCCGACGGCGCCGTGAAGAAGTTTCCGCGGCACGAGATGTTCTTTGACGATGACGGCGCGGTGCTGCTGACCTTCGCCGCCGTGGCGCCGAAGACGCCCACCCGCAGCGCCTCCGGCTCGGTCTACGTCGAGGGCGCCCGCGCCCGTGTCGCCCGCGCCGGCCGCATCTTCGTCGAGGGCCGGCACGACGCCGAGCTGGTCGAGAAGGTGTGGGGCCACGACCTGCGCATCGAGGGTGTTGCGGTCGAGTACCTCGAGGGCGCCGACCACCTCGAGGAGGTCTTGCGCGAGTTCGCGCCGGGAGGCCCACGACGTGCGGGCATCCTGCTCGACCACCTCGTCGAACGCTCGAAGGAGTCGCGCATCGCCGACGACATCACCGCGAAGTTCGGCCGCGACTCGGTGCTCGTCATCGGTCACCCCTATATCGACGTGTGGCAGGCGGTGCGACCCGAGCGGCTCGGGATGCGCGAGTGGCCGAATATCCCGCGCGGCCAGTCGTGGAAGCACGGCATCTGCGCGCACCTGGGGTGGCCCCACGAGGAACAGGCCGACATCGCGCGGGCCTGGCAGCGCATCCTCGGGCGAGTGCGCAACTGGAATGACCTCGAGCCTTCGGTGATCGGCAGGGTCGAGGAACTCATCGATTTCGTGACGGCTCCGGGAGCCTGATCGCACCGCCGGGCGCGATCACTACAAAGCGTAGAGTTAGGCCATGTCGATTCGCGTGTGGCAGGCTCTGCGCCTCATCCTTCCGGCCGTCTGGCTTGGCCTCATCATCGCTATTGACCTCATCGAGGCGCCGCTGAAATTCCAGGCACCCGGCATCACGATTCCGCTTGGCCTCGGCATCGGCCGGCTCGTGTTTCTCGCGATGAACATCACCGAGATCGTCATCGCCCTCGTGCTCGCCATCGCGCTGTGGCGCAGCCGTGCCGATCGACGGTCCTGGACGCTCGCGGGTGCCGCCTTCGCTCTGCTTGTGCTCAAGTTCGGGGTGATTCGTCCGCTGCTCGCGGTGCACACGGACGCCGTGCTCGCCGGCGGCGAGGGTGGCTCGTTCGCTCACTTCTTCTATATCGCGACGGATGCGGTGCTCTTCCTCGTGCTCGTGTGGCTGGTTGCCTCGCAGGCGCGGCGGTTCATCGGGGTGCGCGAGGTCAATGTCGCAGGCTCGCGCTAGCCTGCGTGCATGCGCATCCTGCACACGTCTGACTGGCACATCGGTCGTACTTTCCATGGCGAATCCACCCTCGCTCACCTCGAGGAGGTGCTGCGTGCACTGACCGAGTTCGTGCCCGAACACGACGTCGATGTCGTCGTTGTCGCGGGCGACATCTTCGACTCGTCAGCGCCGGCCGCGGCCGCCTTCGATTTCTTGGCCGCCGCGCTCCAGCGCCTACGCGCCGCTGGCGCGACCGTCGTTGTGTCGAGCGGCAACCACGACTCGGCGGCACGTCTGCGATTTCCCTCGGCCTGGGCGAAGCTCGCCGACATTCACATTTCGGCCGACCCGGCGCAGCCGGCCGCGCCCATCGAACTCCGCGACGAGCACGGTTCGGTGCGGTGCTACCCCATCCCTTATCTCGAACCGGCGCTCGTGCGTCACCTGCCGGGTGCCGACGGGGTGCGCTCGCAAGAAGACGCCCTGCGCTGGGCGACCGAGGCGGTGCGCGCCGACCTCAC
This sequence comes from Gulosibacter massiliensis, assembly GCF_900626105.1. Taxonomy (NCBI): domain Bacteria; kingdom Bacillati; phylum Actinomycetota; class Actinomycetes; order Micrococcales; family Microbacteriaceae; genus Gulosibacter; species Gulosibacter massiliensis. The sequence continues at coordinate 45,538 of NZ_UYZX01000001.1, read as the reverse complement.
GGCGCACGGCTCCGACGGCGAGCGCACCCTCGTGCTCGCGCACTGCTTCGCCTCCGGGGTACCCGAGACCACCCCGGGCGACGACATTGAACGCGACCTCACGGCCGGCGGCATCGACGTCGTGCCGAGCTCGCTGTTCGAGGGCTTCGACTACGTCGCGCTCGGGCACATCCACTCGCGCGTCGAAGTGACCGAGCGCATCCGTTATTCGGGAGCGCCGCTGCACTACTCGTTCAGCGAGGCGGGGGCGCCGCGCGGCGCCTGGCTCGTCGACCTCGACGCCGACGGCTTCGCCGGCGCGACGTGGCTAGAGCTACCGGTGCCCCGCGCGCTGACGCGACTGCGCGGCGAGCTCGACGAGCTTTTGACCAACGCCGCTCACGCCGACGCCGCTGGCGACTGGGTGCAGGCGCAACTCACCGACGCGGCCCGGCCGATCGACGCGATGCGCCGCCTGCGCGCGCGCTTCCCCCACGCCGTGCATCTCGAATACGACCCACCGGCCCCGGCCGAGGGTGCCCCCTCGCACCTCGAGCAGCTTTCGCAACACACGAGCGACGAGCAGCGACTGCGCTCGTTCTTCGAGTTCGTGCGCGGAGAATCGGCCACCGAGGCCGAACTCGACGAACTCGACGAACTACTCGCCGCCGCGCGTGCGAAGGAGACCCAGCGATGAGGATGCTCCACCTCGCGTTTCGCGGGTTCGGCCCGTATCGCGACTCGCAGACAATCGACTTCACGAGCCTGGCCGCTGACGCGCTCTTCCTGATCAGCGGCAAGACCGGTGCCGGCAAGTCGACCGTGCTCGACGCGATCGCGTTCGCGCTCTACGGCAGCGTGCCGCGCTACGACGGCTCGGTCGGCCGGGTGCGCAGCACCTTTGCGTCGCTCGACAACCCAACCGAGGTGACGCTCGAGTTTGAGCACGGCGGCGAGCGCTACCGCATCACCAGGTCGCCCGAGTACGAGCGCCGCAAAAAACGCGTCGCTGAGGGCACCACGGTACAGGGCGCCGCACAGCAGTTCGATCGCTGGGACGCGGCGGCCGACGACTGGCAGGGCGTCGCGACGAAGGCGAGCGATGTCGCCGACGAGCTTGGCCAGGTCTTTCCGCTCACGAGTGGCGAGTTCTTTCAGGTGGTCCTCCTCGCACAGAGCGACTTCCAGCGCTTCCTCCACGCCGACTCGAAGGATCGCCAAGACTTGCTGAGCAAGCTCTTCCGCACGCACCGGTACCGCGACCTCCGCGAGTTCGCGCAGGAGCGCGCCCGCGAAGCCGCGCAGGAATGGCAGGGGCTGCAGCGTGACCTGCAGGGCGTCGCCCGCGAGCTTGGCCTCGGCGACGACGAGTCCGCCGTCACCGACGAAGCTCTCACCTCGCTCGCGGCCGAGGTTGCCGACTCGGTGACCGCCGCGGCGACGGCACTCGGGGCAGCGCAGGGTGTGCACGACGACGCGGCGAAGCGGCTGCGCGACCTTGAGCGACAACAGGAACGCCAGCAGCGCCGAGATTCGGCTGCAGCGCAGCTCGCGCGCCTCGAGGCCGAGCGCGAAGACATCGCGCGGGAGGTCGACGAGCCGTTGCGACGCGACCGGCTCGCCTCGCCGCTCGTGCCCGTGCTCGATGCCCACGCGCGGGCCGAACGCACCCGCGCATCCGGCGAGCGGACGCTCGAGGCGGCCGCCGCGGCGTTCGACGCCCGAATTGCGCGGGCCGATGCGGCCGAGCTGAACAACCTCGTCGACGGCACCGAGCTCGCCGCGCGTACGGCCGCACACACGCTGCTGCGCGAACGCCTCGGCACGCTCCGCGAAGGTGAGTCGGTCGACCAGCGGGTCGAGCGGGCTGAGCGCGCAGCGCGGTCCGCCGACGCCGAGCGTGCAATCACGCGAGAACAGTTTGAGCAGCTTCGGCAGGCCCGCGCCGATCGGCCCACGCAACTTCGGGCACTCGACGGCGCCGTCGCCGAGCTCACCGCAAAGGCTGGACAGCTCGACGAAGCGAACGAGCTCGTGACGATGCTCGCCGGGCAATTGCGCGCGGCGAAGGCGGCCGCGGGCCTGGACAAGCGTCGCGACGCCGCTCTGGCACAGCGCGAGCAGGCCGCCGACGCACTGTCGAGCGCATCCGCCGCCGACCGCGAGCTGATTACCCGCCGCCTCGACGGCAGCGCCGCCGAGCTCGCCGGCCGCCTCGTCGACGGCGAACCGTGTGCGGTCTGCGGCTCGACGACGCATCCCTCCCCCGCCGAGTCGGTTGGCGAACCGGTCACCGATGCCGACCTCGAGGCATCCTCGGCCGCCGTCGAGTCGGCGAAGCATGCCGATGCCGAAGCGCGCGGCGCGTACGACGACGTGGCGGCCGAGCACGCCAAGCACGCCGCGGCCGCTGGTGGCCTCGACGTCGACGAAGCCACCACGCGACACCGCGACGCGACCGCCCGCGCGAAGCAGCTTGAATCGGCGGCGGCCGAGCTTGCGCATACCCGTGCGAACGCCGACACGCTCCGGGCGCAGGACGCCCGAGACGAGCAGCGCGAACGTGAGCTTGCCGAGCTGGCCGAGACGCAGCTCGCCTCGGCCACCGCCGCGAGCACCGAGTTCGCATCGCTCGCCGAGCAGCAGCGCGAGCTGCGCGGCACGTTCGAGACGGTGAGCGCCCGACGCGCCATGGTCGAGTCCGTGGCCGATGCGCTAGGCGCTGTCATCGAGGCGCAGCGCTCCGCCGATGGCGCCCGCGAGACCGCGCGCGATGCGGCCGAGCGTGCCGCCGAGCGGCTTGCGGCGAGCGAGTTCGCCGACGAGCATGCCGCCCGGGCCGCGGCGCTCAGCGACGCGCGTCGCGCCGAGCTAACCGAGCGCAAGCGCGCCCACGACTCGGGCATCGATGGTGCCCGAGCGACGCTCGCCGAACCCGAGTTGCAGGGGTTGCCCGAAGAGCAAGTCGATGTCACCCCGGCGAAGGACGCGGCGCAGCGCGCCGCCGACGCGCTCGGTGAAGCCCAGCGCGCGCACGGCGAGGCGACAGCACGGCGGCAGACGATCGACGCGGCCATCACCCGAGGCCGCGCGCACCTGCGCGGCGCCGACCGCACGCTCGCGCGGGCGCGCATGCGGCAGCAACTCGCGGGTGAACTGCGCGGCGACAATAACCGCAAGCTCAACCTCGAGGCCTATGTGCTTGCGGCTCACCTCGAAGAGATCATCATCGCGGCGAACGTTCGCCTCGGCGAAATCACGTCGAACCGCTACTCGCTCGTGCGCGACGACTCGCTCGCCCGCCGCGGCGCGCAGTCGGGGCTCGGGCTCGAGGTCGCCGACATCTATACGGGCATCAACCGCAGCCCGCAGTCACTCTCGGGCGGCGAGACCTTCCTCGTCTCGCTCGCACTCGCGCTCGGTCTTGCCGATGTCGTCTCGGCGCAGGCGGGCGGCATCGCGCTCGACACGCTCTTCATCGATGAGGGCTTCGGATCGCTCGATGCCGACACGCTCGAGGTCGCGATGCGCACGCTCGACCATCTGCGCGCATCCGGTCGCACCGTCGGCGTCATCAGCCACGTGACCTCGATGCACGAGCGCATCCCCACCCACGTCGAGGTGCGCCAGCTCGAGGACGGCTCAAGCACCCTCGAGCTCCGCGACGCCGACTCCCCCGCCTAGGCGCCCGCATCCGCCCGCCCTGATGCAGTTTTCTACGATCGATGCAGCCGTAACAGCAGCTTCCGTAGAAAACCGCACTCACCAATGGTGGGTCGTCCGGCGCCGCACACTACGTCCGTTCGGCGCCCTCGGCGAGGTGTTCGAGCTTCTCGCGATACGCGTCCCAGTCGACATCGTCGGGGATGTTCGTGTTGCTGGCGCGCAGGCCGACGGCGCCGTCGATGTCCTCGCGCAAGATGTCCGCGTGACCCACGTGGCGGGTGAGGTCGACGAGCACGTGCAGCGCGATCTCTTCGAACGTCACCGAGCGGCGCTCGAGCGGCCACCACGGCACCTCGCCCGGCGCATCCGGCTCAAGTTCTTCGAAGGCGGCATCGACGAACTCGGCGACGCGATGTGAAAGATCGAGGATGCTCGCGGCCGACTCGTCCGCGCGGGCATACCAGTCGGCCTGCGGGTCGACGTCCCAGTCGGCCTCGGTGATGAGTTCCTCGGGAGTCGGCCAGTCGCGGCCGAGCACCGCGCCGAAGTACCCGCCCTCGATCAACGCGACGTGCTTCACCAGGCCGAGCAGGTTCGTGCCCGTCGCGGTGCGCGGCCGGCGAAGCTCCGCCTCATCGAGGCCGGCGCACTTCCACCACAGTGCTTCGTGCCCGCGCGCGAGCGCCCCGCGCACGTAGTCGTGACCCGACTCGATCATCGAATCCGCCTAGCGGATGCGCAGCCGCTCGAGGAAGTCGCGCACCTCGCGCAGTTCGTCCATCGAGATCTCGTGGCCGAGCTCGGGGAAGCGGTGAATCTCAGCCTTCGTGTGGCGCTTGAGCCAGTCCTCGGTGAGGTGGAACGCGGCGCGCGAGATGGACGAGTCGTCCTGCTCGCCCCAGCCGAAGAACACCTGGCGTTCGAGCTCGGTGAGCTTCGCGTCGGACTCGACCGAGCTGTTCTGGGTTGGCAGCACGAAGCCCGACAGCAGCACGGCCGCTGGCACCCGCTCGGGCCGGGCGCGCAGCAGTTCGGCGGCCATGACGGCGCCCTGCGAGAACCCGATCGGCACGATCTTGCTCGTCGGCACCTTCTGGTCGAGGGTATTGAGCAGCAGCTGCAGCGATTTCGCGATCGCCTCATCATCGAGACCGTCGAGCGCCTCGGCAACGCCGCCGCGCTTGGTCTTCGGGTCGAAAGGGAACCAGGACGCACCTGTCATTTCCGGCACGGGCAGGGGCGCTCGAATCGACAGGATGTCCCAGTGCGGCGGCACATCGAGCGGCGAGATGAGACCGAACAGATCGCGTTCGTCCGCACCGAAGCCGTGAAGGAGGAGCAGCGTTGGTCCACCGCGGAGGCCCGTGGGAGAAATGGTGTGCAAAGTGGTCATATCGCGATTCAAGCACCGCCCGCTTGCGCCTTGTCTGAAGAAAAGGCCCGCGCCAGAATTTGGCGCGGGCCTTCATCACTTCGTCGCACTACTCGGCCGCGTTGCCGCCCTGTGCCGGGGCCGCGGGGGCCTGCCCGCGCATCCCATCGGCAAGCGACGCGCCGGTGCGCGTGCCCTGCACACTCGCCTGGATGAGCTCACCCAGGTCGATGCCGGTCGCATTCTTGATTGCGTCGAACGGGGCGCGCATCGTCGCCGCCGACTCGGCGACCTGGTGACCGGCGCCGCCCTCGGTCGTGATCACGGTGTAGCCGTCGATCGCCTGCTGCGCCTTCGCGAACTCGGCGACCATCGGCACGAGTTGATCGATGAGTCGCTGCGTCACGAGCACCTGCTCGTGTTTCTCAACGGCCTCACCGAGCGCGAGCTGCGCGGCGGCCTCGGCCTGACCGGCGGCGCGGATCGCCTCCGCCTCCGCCTCGGCCTCGACGCGACGCGCATGCGCATCCGCATCCGCCTTCGCGCGGCGCGCGGTCGCCTCGGCATCGGCCGCGGTCGTGCGGGCAGTCGCCTCACCGCGAGCGGCGGTGGTGCGGGCCGTCGCGTCGGCCTCCGACACGAGCTTGCGCGTCTCGGCCTCCTTGTTCTGCTGGTAGGCCTGCGCGTCGGCGCGACGCTCCTGGTCGTAGAGGTTCGCGTCGGCGACCTTCTTCACATCGGCGTCAAGCTGCGACTGCTTGTTCTGAGCCTCCTGGTCGAGCACCGCCTGCTGCAGCTCGGCACGGCGCAGCGCCTCGGCCTGCTCGGCCTCGGCGATCGCTCGGCCGACTTTCGCCTTCGACGCGGCCTCCGACTCCTGGAACGTGGTGCGCTCATAGAGCGTCTCGGTGTCGGTCTCGATCTGGCGCTTTGCGACGGCACGGTCGGCGTCGATCTTCGCAGTCTCGGCCTCGCGGTGCACGCGGCGGAGCTCCTGCGCACCGAGCGCCTCGATGTAGCCGCCCTGGTCGGTGATGCCGAGAATCTGGAACGAGTCGAGCACAAGGCCCTGACGCTCGAGGTCGCCCTCGATGCCCTCGGCAATCTGCTCGGCGAGGGCCTTGCGGTCCTTCATCAGCGTCTCGACGGTGAGCGTCGCGACCACACCACGCAGCGCACCCTCGAGCACCTCGGTGGTAAACGCCTCGATGGCGCGGTCCTGCGAGAGGAAGCGTTCGGCGGCGCGACGAATCGCCTCGGGCGCCGAGCCGACCTTGACAAGCGCGATGCCCTCAACGTCGACGGTCACGCCGTTCGCGGCCTGCGCCGTCGGCTTGATCTCGATCGAGCGCGAGCGCAGCGAGAGCTTCGAGGAGCGCTGGGTGAACGGGTTGACGAACAGACCACCACCCGAGATCACCTCGATCTTCGAGGTCTCCTGGCCGCGCTTCGCCTTACCGGTGATGACGAGGGCCTCGTCGGCGGCGGCGGTGCGGTACCAGGTGCGGGAAATGATGATGAACACGACGAGCGCGATGACCGCGATCACGATCACCACGATGAGAATGACCAGGCCGAGGGCTCCGGTAAATAGGTCCACGGGTGTCCTTTCGAGAGGCGGCAGCGCACGCGGCTGCCGGGGAGGGGCATCGTCCGTACTAATCTCCCACGCCCGACCGCCCCGCCGCGCCGGGCGGTGGATGTATCGCTATCACCCCGCAGAGTGACGCTGATCGATGCGGCACACTGGAAGGGATGTTCGACCTCACGCGGATCGCCGAGGGCCTCCCCGCCGCCACCCTGCTCCCCCAACTGCGGGATGCGCTCGCCAAGCCGGGCGCGCGGGCCGTCGTTGCCGCGCCGCCGGGATCGGGCAAGACGACGGTCGTGGCGCCCGCGGTCGCCGAGCTCGCGGACGGCCGCGTCATCGTCACACAGCCGCGCCGCATCGCGACCCGCGCGGCCGCGAGCCGACTCGCGCAACTCAGCGGCACGAGACTCGGGGATGCGGTCGGTTATTCGGTGCGCGGCGAGCGGCGCACGTCGGCCGCGACCCGCGTTGAGTTCGTCACCGCGGGCCTGCTCGTGCGGCGCCTGCTCGCCGACCCCGAACTCGCGGGCGTCGATGCCGTCGTGCTCGATGAGGTGCACGAGCGCTCGCTCGACAGCGATCTCGCGATCGGGATGCTCGGCGAGCTCGGGCAGCTGCGCGACGACCTCACCCTCGTCGCGATGTCGGCGACGCTCGACGTGGCGGCGTGGACCGAGCTGCTCGGCCCTGGAACGCGCGCGTGCGAGGTCGACGTGGCCCCGCATCCGCTCGAGGTGCGTTGGGCGCCTCCGCCGCGCGACGTTCGCCCGCTCGACGAGCGCGGCGTCACGCGCGACTTCCTCAGTCACGTCACCCGTGTGAGCGCCGACGCCTTCGCGGACGTACCGGCGGGTAGCGCCCTCGTCTTCTTGCCGGGCGCGCGCGAGGTCGATCGGGTCGCCGAGGGGCTGCGCGCCCGCGGCATCCCCACTGAGAGCCTCACTGGGTCGCTCTCGCTCGAGGAGCAGCAACGCGTGCTCCGCCCGAACGGCGAGCGCCGCGCGATCGTCGCGACGGCCATCGCCGAGACCTCGCTGACGGTGCCGGATGTTCGGCTCGTGATCGACGCCGGGCTCTCGCGGGAGCCACGCATCGACCTCGCGCGAGACATGGCCCAGCTCGTGACGGTGTCGGTCTCGCAGGCGGCCGCAACCCAGCGCGCGGGCCGCGCCGCGCGCGTCGGCCCCGGCAGCGTGGTGCGCTGCTATGCCGAGCTTGACTGGCCCCGGCTCGCGCCCGCACCGACGCCCGAGATCGCCTCGGCCGAGCTCACCCCGTTCGCCCTCACGCTCGCGGCCTGGGGCGACCCCGACGCGAGCGAGCTGCCACTCCCGCAGCGGCCGCCAGTCGCATCGCTGCAACGCGCCCAGGCGACGCTGCGCAACCTCGGCGCCCTCGACGAGGCCGGGCTGACGGCGCGCGGGCGCGAGTTCGCGAGCATTCCGGCGCATCCGCGCATCGCCCGGGCGCTGCTCGATGCCGCGCCCCGACTCGGCGCGACACGGGCCGCCGAGTATGCAGCGGCCATCGAGTCGGATCGCCGCGCGCCCGGCGGCGACCTCGCGGCGCTCGTGCGCCAGCTGCGGGATGGGCGGGATGCGTCGTCGCAGCGCTGGCGAGACGATGCCCGCCGCCTGCGCGAACTCGTGCCACCTGGCCGCGCCACCACGTCGGTCGGCGACGACGCTGGTCTCGCCGAGGTGATCGCGCTCGCGTATCCCGAGCGACTCGCCCGCGCGCGCGGCGGCGGCTACCAGCTCGCCTCGGGCACCGGCGCCACGCTGCCCCGCGGCAGTGCGCTCACCGGGCACGACTGGCTCGCGGTGGCCGAGGTCGCCCGGGCAACGACGACCGATGCCTCGGGCGCCGTGATCCGTGCCGCCGTGCCGATCGACCCCGAGTCGGCCCGTGAGTTTGCCGGGCCGCTCGTGCGCACGACGACGGTGACGCAGTGGCGGGATGGTCGGGTCAGGGCCACCCGCGAGACTCGGCTCGGCGAGATCCTGCTCGCGTCGTCGCCGCACACGCCGAACCCGCAGGAGGCGCGGGATGCGGTCGCACGCGAGCTCGAGCGCGTGGGCCTCGGGCTGCTGCGCTGGTCGACGGCCGCCGACGAGTTACGGCGTCGACTCGCCCTGCTCCATCGCACGCTTGGAGCGCCATGGCCCGACGTGAACGACGGCGCGCTGCTCGCACGGCTCGACGACTGGCTCGCGCCGGAACTCGACCGGCTCGCACGCGGTTCGACCGCCGCGTCCATCGACCTGCTCGACCCGCTGCGACGACTGCTGCCGTGGCCAGACGCCGCCCGGCTCGCCGAGCTCGCGCCCGAGCGGCTCGAGGTGCCGACCGGCTCGATGGTGCGCGTGCAGTACGCCGAGCACGATACCGACGGCCCGCCCGTGCTCGCGGTGAAGCTGCAGGAGTGCTTCGGCTGGGTCGACACCCCGCGCCTCGTCGACGGCCGCGTGCCCGTGCTGCTGCACCTGCTCTCGCCGGCGCAACGGCCGCTCGCGATTACCGACGATCTCGCGTCATTCTGGTCGGGCCCGTACACCCAGGTGCGCGCCGAGATGCGCGGCCGCTACCCGAAGCATCCGTGGCCCGAAGACCCCCTCAACGCGCCACCGCGCCGCGGCACCACCCGTTCGGGGCGATGACACGGCGCGGTGCGTGGTGGGGATGGGGCTTGTTTAGGCCAGGCTGCCGCCGGTCGCGAGGCGCATGAGGTCGCTCGAGAGATCGATCTCGTCGTTGTCGCCCGACGACTTCGCGCTGCCGAAGTCGTGCTGATAGGTGTCCCAGTTCGTCGCGCGCAGACGCGCCGCGAACCGCGACTCGATGAGCAGCCACAACTCGCCCGCGGCGCGGCGGATTCGCGTCGCGAAGTTCGGGTCGTTCCAGTCCTCGGTCGCTGCGAACAGCGACGTCGGGGCCACGAGCGACCGCAGGTAGGCGAACTGCGAGCGCATCTGACCGTCGATGACGAGGGCGTGGCGGCTCGTGCCGGCGGTCGCGCCGAGCACGACCGGCGTGCCGACGAGCAGGTCGCGGTCGAGCACCTGGAAGAAGCCGCTGAACAGGCCCGAGGCCTCGGCCTTGTAGACCGGAGTCGTGGCAACGAGCGCATCGGCATCGGCGATGAGTCGACTTGCCCGCTCGAGGCCCTCCCCGCGGAGCCCGGTGACGAGCCCGTTCGCGATCTCCTGCGCGAGGTCGCGCAACTCGATCACCGTTGCGCTGAGCTTCGCGCCACTCGTATCGGCGTGTTTCATGAGCTCCTCGACGACGCGGTCGGCCAGCATCGCGGTCGACGACGGGTTCGAGGTGCCGGCATTGACAACCACGACGCGGAATTCCTCCGACTCGCCCGTGCCGGTGTGCTCATTGAATGCTGAAGTCATCGCTGTGCTCGTTCCTCTCCATCTACTTCGGTTCATCTAACGCGCGCCGTCGCCGCTTCATTCCGGATTCCTCGGCGGGCTGCAAACTAGGCGTCAGCCTCGGCGGTCGGCTGCGCAGCCGCCTCCGCCTCGCGCTTCGCGGTGACCTCGTCGGAGTCGAGGTAGGGCGAGCCGCCGGTGACGTTGTCGCCACGGTTCGCCGTGGGCCGGGGCTGGCGCGCGGGCCCGTCGCCATACTTCTTCGCAACGAGGAGTTCGTGCGTCGGGGCCGGCGCCGACTCGGGGTCGCGACGCCCCTCGAGTTCCTTGCGCACGACGGGCACGACCTCGGTACCGAGCAGCTCGATCTGGTCGAGCACCATGTTCAGCGGCAGACCGGCGTGGTCCTGCAGGAACAGCTGGCGTTGGTAGTCACCAAACAGCTCATGGAAGCCGAGGATCTTGTCGATGACCTCCTGCACGCTGCCGACCGCGAGCGGGGTGGCCTGCGAGAACTGCTCGAGCGACGGGCCATTGCCGTACACGGGCGCCTCGTTAAAGTACGGGCGGAACTCGCGGTAGGCATCCTGCGACTTCTTCGCGATGTACGTCTGACCACCGAGGCCGACGATCGCCTCCTTCTTCGTGCCGTGGCCGTAGTGCTCGAAGCGCTCGCGGTAGAAGTTCGCGAGGCGCAGCGAGTGTTCCGGCGGCCAGAAGATGAAGTTGGCGAAGTAGCCATTGCCGTAGAACGCGGCCTGCTCGGCGATTTCGGGGGTGCGAATCGAACCGTGCCACACGAACGGGGGCACATCATCGAGCGGTCGCGGCGTCGAGGTGAAGCCGTTGAGCGGCGTGCGGAACTTGCCCTGCCAGTTCACGACGTCCTCGCGCCAGAGGCGGTGGAGCAGGTTGTAGTTCTCAAGCGCGAGCGGCAGGCCCTGACGAATGTCCTGGCCAAACCACGGGTAGACAGGCGCGGTGTTGCCGCGGCCGAGCATGAGGTCCATGCGACCATCCGAGACGTGCTGGAGCATCGCGTATTCCTCGGCGATGCGCACCGGGTCGTTCGTCGTGATCAGCGTCGTCGACGTGGTGAGGATGAGCCGCTCGGTCTGGGCGGCGATGGCCGCGAGCAGCGTCGTGGGCGACGACGAGAAGAAAGGTGGGTTGTGGTGCTCGCCGACGGCAAAGACGTCGAGCCCGACCTCCTCGGTCTTCTTCGCGATTTCGATCATGCCCTTGATGCGCTCGGCCTCGCTCGGCGTCTCGCCGGTGACGGGGTTGCGGGTGACATCGCTGACCGACATGATGCCGAACTGCATGGTGACTCCTTGTGATTCGCGATTGAATCATGCGTTTGCATGAACCTGCATGCCAGGTAGAACTCGTCCGCGGCGAGAATATTCCCGCGACATGGATTTCTTCTCGGCAAGGTGCGTCTCGACCGCACGCGCACCCTTGGGGTAGACTTGGCTGGTTGACGCCCAAGCTGCGCCGGAACTCGGCCGCACGGATCTGGCGTCACCCGTTCGATCACCACACCGGTGGTCATTCCTCAGACCGGCCATCAGGCCCGGATGCGACTCGACGACTGCCCCCTTGCACTTGTGTGTTCGTCTCTACGCATCCCGACGAGCACGCACCGAAGGAAGGCGCCACTATGACGCACCCCACGACCGACGTTCCCGACGACGACTCAAACTCAACTACCCCCAGCTTTTCCGAGCTCGGCCTGAGCGCCCCGGTGCTCGAGGCCGTCACCGAGATCGGTTACGAGACCCCGAGCCCGATCCAGGCCGCGACCATCCCGACCCTGCTCGAGGGCCGCGACGTCGTGGGCCTCGCCCAGACGGGAACGGGCAAGACCGCCGCGTTCGCGCTGCCCGTGCTCTCGCGCATCGAGGGCGGCGCCCAGAAACCGCAGGCGCTCGTGCTCTCGCCTACCCGCGAGCTCGCACTGCAGGTCGCCGAGGCATTCGAGAGCTACGCCTCGAAGCTCCCCGCGGTGCGCATGGTGCCGATTTACGGTGGCGCTGCGTACGGCTCGCAGCTCAACTCACTGCGCCGCGGCGTTGACGTCGTCGTTGGCACCCCGGGTCGCATCATGGACCACCTCAAGCGCGGCAGCCTCGACCTCAGCGAGATCAAGTTCCTCGTGCTCGACGAGGCCGACGAGATGCTGAAGATGGGCTTCGCTGAGGACGTCGAGACGATCCTCGCCGACACCCCCAAAGAGAAGCAGGTTGCCCTCTTCTCGGCGACGATGCCCCCGCAGATTCGCCGCATCTCGCAGCAGTACCTCAACGATGCCGCCGAGATCACGGTGAAGTCGACGACCGCGACCGCGAAGAACATCTCGCAGCGCTACCTCGTCGTGCCCTTCCACCAGAAGGTGGACGCGCTCACGCGCATCCTCGAGGTCGAAGAGTACGACGGCCTCATCATCTTCGTGCGCACGAAGAGCGAGACCGAGCAGCTTGCCGACAAGCTCCGCGCCCGCGGCCTCTCGGCCAGCGCCATCAACGGCGACATCGCACAGAACCAGCGCGAGCGCCTCGTGAGCGACCTCAAGGCTGGCAAGCTCGACATCCTTATCGCCACCGACGTCGCCGCCCGCGGCCTCGACGTCGAGCGCATCACGCACGTCGTGAACTTCGACATTCCGACCGACCCCGAGTCGTACGTGCACCGCATCGGCCGCACGGGCCGCGCGGGCCGCACCGGCGCCGCGATCAGCTTCGTCACCCCGCGCGAGCGTCGCCTGCTCAACCACATCGAGCGCGTCACGCGCCAGCCGATGGAGCAGATGCGCCTGCCCTCCGTCGCCGACGTCAACGAGACGCGCCTGAGCCGTTTCGACGACGCGATCACCGCGGCGCTCGAAGACACGGCACGAATCGAGGCCTTCCGCGACATCATCGACCACTACGTGCGTCACCACGATGTGCCGGAGTCGGACGTCGCCGCGGCCCTCGCCGTTGTCGCGCAGGGCGATGACCCGCTGCTGCTCGACCCCAACAACGACCCGATAGCGAACCAGCCCGACTTCTCGCGCGACCGCCGCGACAACGGCCGCGACAACCGCGACGGTGGCGGCCGCCGCGAGCGCCGCGAGTCGAACGGCAACCTACAGGCGTACCGCATCGAGGTTGGCAAGCGCAACCGCGTTGAGCCCCGCCAGATCGTTGGCGCGCTCGCGAACGAGGGCGGCATCGGCCGCGACGACATCGGTGCGATCAACATCTACCCGGCGTTCACCATCGTCGAGCTGCCCCGCGACCTCTCACGCGACGACCTGAACCGTCTCGGTGGCATCCGGGTCGCCGGCCAGAACATTGACATTCGCCCCGACAACGGGCCCGCCAAGCGTCGTCGCGATGACGACCGCGACGGCCGCGGCGGCTACGGTGGCGGCGGCCGCGGCGGCTACCGCGGTAACCGCGACGGCGACGACCGCGGCGGTTATCGAGGTAACCGTGACGGCGACGACCGTGGTGGGTACCGCGGTGGACGTGGCGGCGGCTATAACGGCGGTGGCCGTGGTGGCAACTACCGCGATCGTGACGACCGCGGCGGCAACCGCTACTAGCTCGCGCGCTACTCTCGCACCGACGGCGGGGCGGCCTCTTCGGAGGGTGCCCCGCCGTTTGGCGTTTCCGCGGCGCGCACGACGACCGGTCGGGCGACGAGCCGCTGCCCAGCCGCGAGCATCCCGACGTGCGCGGTGACCTGCTCGAGCGGCCCGCGCCGCACGAAGCGCAACCAGATCGGGCACGCGACGAGCATGATGACGACGGTGATGGCCCAGACGACGTTGCTGTACGGCAGCTCGCCGCCCGGCCAGACGAGCGCGAGCACGATGAGGTGGCCCGTGTAGGTGGTCAACGGCATCGCGCCGACGGCCGAGACCGGCCGCAGCACGTTCGCGGCGGCCCTTGGGATCAGCAGGCAGAAGCCAAGCAGCGCGAACGCGAGCGCGCCCGAGCCGATGAGTTCGAGGGTGCCGCCGCCGTGCGGCGTGATGTCGGCCAGGGCCCGCAGCATCGTCGCGGTCACGCCCCCGGTCGTGAACTCGACGTCTTCGATTACCGGCGTCAGCAGCATCCCGAGCCCCTGGCTGAGCAGCCAGACGCCAAAGCCGAACACGAGCATGGTGATCGCGGTGATCGTCTTGGTGAAGTCGGTTCGGCCGAGCGCGAGGCCGAGCAGCAGCAGCGGGAACCACGTGGTGAGCGGGTACATGCCGCCGAAGAGCATGTCGAAGCCCGGTGCGTAGATGAGATAGCCGAGGCTGTAGATCGTCGCGATCACCGGAGGCCCGACCACCCCGATGCCGACCGCGAGCGCGACGAGCACCGCGGGTCGCAGCCGCAGCATGGGCAGCACGAGCAGGTAGAGCAAGCCGTAGAAGGTGAGAATGATCGCGACCGAGGTGCCGAGCAGTTCGAGCATGAGGCCGATCGCGAAGATCACACCGCCGCGGCCGAGCAGGCGCAGCCGAAGCGCTGGCAGCTCGTGCGGCTGCGGGATGCGCGTGCCGCCGGTCATAATCGCGATCGACACCCCGGCGAGCAGGCCGAAGAGGATCGACGAGTTGCCGTGGACAATGCCGTCCCACGTGCTCGGGTCGGTGAGCACGAACGCCGGGGCGTTGCCGAGGTGCGCGCCGACCATCCCAAAGATCGCGAACGCGCGGGCGTAGTCGAGGCCGAGGATGCGCGTAGGGGCCGGGACGGCTGCGGTCATGCTCCGATACTACGGGCGCGCGAACTCGACGTCGTAGCGCTCTTTGAGCTCCTGCCAACCGACGCGGAAGGCGTCTTCGCCTACGATGCGCGGCTGCTTTTCGCCTTGGAGGAGGGCAGCGAGCACGCCGAAACAGACCTGCCAGCCGGCCGCGTACATCGCCGCGGCGTCGAGCTCGCGCAGCACTATCGCGAAGTCGATGCGGTCGCCGGTGATGGTCCAGGTAATGAGGTCGTCACCCCAGCGATGCGTGACCTGCTTGCCCGGGTCGACGGCGAGCACCTCGACCGAGAACGGGGCATCCTCGGGGTTTTCCCGTGCCTCGGCCGGGCCGACCGAGGTGAGCGGACGATCGGGTACGTTCGGCGACCAGGCAGCGAGTAGCTCGGGCTCGGTGACATAACTCCACACGGTCTGCTGGTCGGCACCGTCGGTCATGAAGTTCATGCGCAGCTGCGGCGGCTCGACCTCACTGTCGATGCGTCCGGCAATGTTCAACGCGAGAATGCGTTCGCGGATATCCATGGCGCCACCCTGCCGGAGGGACCTGGAAATCGCGCGAACGCACTCGGGTGCCGCGAAACTAGTCGACCTGGAGCTCACCCATCTCATCCCAGTCGTCGCCGTCGATCGTGCGGCTGATGATCTTCGGCGTCGACGCGAGCAGCGGGCGCATCGTCTCGAGACCCTTCGCGAAGTGCTCCGACCCCACGTGCGCGGCGCCCGCGTCGTCATTGAATGCTTCGACGAGCACGAACTCGTTCTCGCGCTCGACCGAGCGGCTCCACTCGAACCACTTGTTGCCCGGCTCGGCACGGGTGGCCTCGGTGAACTCGCGGGTGCGCTCGATGAATGTGTCGGCATACTCAGGCAGCACGTCGTACTTGACCACGATGAAGATCATGGTTCTCCTTAATTGGCTGGCTCTCTAGCTTGCCGCGTGCAATCTTTCTCTGCCTGAATGCGCCACAACCTGCGATACTTGCGATACCACTTTTCAAAGTTGCGATTCCAACTATCTGAGGAGGGCGCATGCCACTCACCGATCTCACCACCGTTGCCGCTGCGAGCCGCGAGGCCGGGAAGGGCCTCGGCGCCTTCAACGTCGTGCAGCTCGAGACCGCGCAGGTGCTCGTCGACGCGGCCGCCGCGGCCGGTCGCCCCGTCGTGCTGCAGGTCAGCCAGAACGCCGTGAAGTACCACGGGGGCCACCTCGCTCCCATAGGCCGGGCGACGATCGAGGTCGCGAAGGCCGCCAAGATCGACACCGTCGTGCACCTCGATCACGCCGACGACGTCGACCTCATTCGCGAGGCCGTCGGCCTCGGCTTCACGTCGGTGATGTACGACGGCTCGCACCTGCCGTTCGAGCAGAACCTCTCCACGACCATCGAGGTCGTCGAGTTCTGCCACGCGGCGGGCGTCACCGTCGAGGCCGAGCTCGGTGAAGTCGGTGGCAAAGACGGCGTGCACGCGCCGGGCGTGCGCACCGACCCCGACGACGCAGCCGACTTCGTCGCGAAGACGGGCGTCGACCTGCTCGCCGTCGCGGTGGGCTCGTCGCACGCGATGACCGAACGCAGCGCCGACCTCGACCTTGCGCTCATCGAGCGCATGGCCGCGACGGTGCCGGTGCCGCTCGTACTCCACGGCTCCTCTGGCGTCTCGGATGCGGGCATGGTCGCGGCGATCCGCGCGGGCATGACGAAGATCAACGTCTCGACGCACCTCAACGTGCAGTTCACCGCGGCCGTGCGCGAGTACCTCGCCGCGAACCCCGGGGCCGTCGACCCGCGCACGTATGTCGCAGCCGGCAACACGGTCGTGCGCGCCGAGGTCGAGCGTCTGCTCGGCCTCTACGCGGCGTAACCGCTCGGCGCGGGTGCCTTGTCGCGCCCGCGCCCGCAGCCTCCCACTAGAACAGTTCGTCGTACTCGGCCGAGAGTGCGGCGACGGCGCGGTCGAATGAGCCGCGCTGCATCACGGCGCCCTCGCGGCGCATCCCGTCGTCGGTCACGCGCAGCAACCGCTCGGGGTTCATGAAGCTCTCACGTCCGCTCGAGTCCCAATCGCCGGCGCCGACCGACAGGTAGCCGTTGTGCTCCTTGGTCGAGAGATAGCAGCCGAGCACCGAGGTCGCGTCGATGCGGGCGAGGATGAGCACCGGGCGGTCCTTGCCGCGGCCGTCGTTCTCGACGTAGGGCACCCAGGTCCACACGACCTCACCCGGGTCGGGCGTGCCATCGCGGTCGGGCGCGTAGCTCGTCTGGATGCCGCGCACCTCGTTCGCACGAATCTCGCGGGTGCGGCCCGGGCCGTACTGGCCGGCGGTCGCTTCGTCGTCGCCGTGCTGCTCGTAACCGCGCGATGAGGTCGGCTTCGGCGACGTCTTCGGCGTGGCACCCGAGGACGTGGTGCGGCGCTTCGACTTCGCGGGCGACGACGTGCGCTCCTGTGTCGCGGTCGACGAGACCGCCTTCACGACGGTGTCGACGACCATGCGGCCGATACGTCCCCAATTGATGTTCGCCACGGTGGTCCTTCGAGTTGAGCCGGTTTCTTGCGGCACCTACCCTACGGCGTCACCGTCGCCATCCTCGGCAACGTGCTCAAGCGCATCCTCAATCAGGTGCACGACGTGCGAATCCGCAACTTCGTAATACATCTCGCGCCCGTGCCGCACGGCCTTGACGAGCTCAGCCTCGCGGAGCATCCGCAGGTGCTGCGACACGCGCGGCTGCGACATGCCAGTCGCCTCGACGAGCGCCGATACTGTGGCGGGATCGCGCCGGATCTCGCGCATGAGCCGCAGCCGGGAGGTACTCCCGAGCACCTTGAAGAGCTGGGCTGCGCGTTCGACGGCAAGATCCGGATCCATCACCCAAGTATCGTCGCCCGCGAGGTGTCTGTCGAAACGCTACGGGCGGCCGCCGCCACCCTCGCCACCGCCGCCACCGGCGGTCGGCTCGGTCGTCGTGTCGACCCGCACGACGAGGGATGCGGTGTACCCGTCGGTCGCGTTACCCGCGACGGTGGCGAGCTGGAGCGCTCCCCCGTCTTCGCCGAATACGTTGTCACTGTCGAGCGTGATCTGCGCGAGGTTGTTCGCCGAGCCAGTGTAGGTGCTGCTCTCGTAGACGGAGTCGACCATCGACTGCGGCAGCGCCATCTGCGACGTCGCGATCGCGTTTGTCGAGTCGCTGATCTGCGAGACGTCGGGGTACACCTCGAAGTGGATGTGCGGCCAGCGACCCGTGTAGCAGCCGGGCACGACCGACTTGAACGTCACCTGGCCGTTCGCGTCGGCGACCTGCACGCCGCGCAGCCACGACTCGTCCTCGACACCGCTCGAGTAGAGCGAGTACTCGCCGAGGGCGTTGCAATGCCACGCGTAGACGGCGACGCCCTCAAAGGCGCGGTCGCCGTTCGCCATGTCGGTGATGCGGAACGTGAAGTCGAGGGGCACACCGTCGACGGGGTCGTCGGCGCCGATGCTCGAGCGAATGTCGCTGCGCACGATGCCCGACTCCTCCAGCACGTCGGGGCCGTTCTAGCCGTCGCCCGGGTACGGACCGGCCGTCTCGTCAGGAATCTCGCCCGCTGGCAGCGCCTCGGTGGCGGTCGCCGAGGCGGTGGCGGTTGCGCTCGCGGAGGCGCTCGAGGTAGCACTCTGCGTCGCGGTCGTGCCGGTCGAGCCGGCCGTGCAGGCGGCCAGGAAAGTTCCGACGGCGCCGACGCCGAGCACACCGAGCACACCTCGGCGCGTCAGCAGCGTTGTGATGTCGAAGGAGGCGCCCTGGTCAACGACCTCCTCGTCGGGGCGGTCGAGTTTGCGGCCCTGGTATTTCAGGCCCTCGGGTGTCTCTTCGGGATCGGGGAATCCGGTCATGGGGGCATCCTCTCGTCGGTTGCGATGTCACCATCATTCGCGGACCGTTTTGCAACAGAGCAAGCACCGCCTATGCGTGAGCTATGCGCTGCATCCAGGGCCGTAGACTCCGAGACATGGCGAGCGAGATCAAGACAAAGCCGACCGACGTTGACCCACGCGAGTTCATCGCCGAACTCCCGACCGCGCGCCGGCGCGAGGAGGGCTCGCAGTTACTGGAGCTATTCGAGGCGGTCACGGGCCAACGCGCTGTCATGTGGGGCCCGTCGATGATCGGCTTCGGCGAGACCGACTACACGAACACGATGGGCACCAACTCGTGGTTCAAGGTCGGCTTCAGCCCGCGCAAAGCGAAGCTCACGTTCTACGGTCTGCAGGGCTACACGCACCAGCCTGAGGCGCTCGAACGGCTCGGCAAGCACGCCCTCGGCGCCGGCTGCGTGTACGCGAACTCGCTGCAGGACCTCGACCTCGACGTGCTCCGCGAGCTCGTCGAACTCGGCTGGCGCGCGCAGGCCGACGGGGCTCCGAGCTAGGCCGTTTCACGCAGGAACGTCTCGAACGACCGCGGCGGAGTGCCGGTGATCGCCTCGACGTCGCCGCTCACTAAGGTCGCGTCGGGCGCGGCCGCCGCGAACGAGGTGTAGACGGCGTGGTTGACCCCGGCTTCGGCGGCGGCATTGATGACCGCGCGGTGTTGGTTAAGCCGATCGGCGCTCTCGGAGGCCGACACCATGAACAGTGTCTGCACTCCGTGGAGGGCGCGGATGGACGCCTCGCGGTCGGAATACGAGAACGGCTCGACGGTGGCGCAACGGCCACCGCGCATTCTCGTTGGGTCGCACTCATGAATGCGGACGCGCCCGGGCGAGTATTCGCTCGGGCGCGTCCGCAGCTATCTACGTCTCGCTAGCCGTTGAGCCCGGCTTGCTCGAGCCACTCGCTCGCGATGTCGGGGGTCGATGCCTGGTCTTCGGTGCTCTGCACGTTCATCGCGATGAGGTCGTCGGCGGTGAGTTTCGCGCTCACCTCGTTGATGACGTCGGCGGCCGCCGGGTCAAGCGCGTCGCTCGCGACCGGCACGACCTGCGAGGCGAGGAACAGCGACTCGGGGTCATCAAGTACGACGAGGCTGTCGGTCTCGATGCGCGGGTCGGCCGTGAACACATTCGCCACGTTGACAGTGCCAGCGAGCAGGTCTTCGACCGTCGTGTCGCCGGTCGCCGAGAACTCAACGTCAACACCGTAGGTGTCAGCGAGGCCCTTCGGCCCGTACGGGCGGTCGGCCAATTCGGGCGGGCCGCCGAGCGTCAGCTGCTCCTCGACGCCCGCGAGATCGGCGATCGACTCGAGCTCGTACTCCTGCGCGAACTCCTGCGTCACGGTGTAGGAATCTTGGTCGGATGCTTCGGCTTGGTCGAGCACCTGCAGGCCGTCGGGCAGCGCGGCCTCGAGCGCGGCGTAGACCTCCTCGCTCTCGCGGGCGGTCGCCTCGGGGTCGAGGTACTGCAGCAGGTTGCCGGTGTACTCAGGGAAGAGCGTGATATTGCCATTCTCGATCTCGGGCATGTACGCGTCGCGCTGGCCCGAGTTGAAGCTGCGGTCGACCGTGAAGCCGTTCGCCTCAAGCGCCTGCGCGTAGATCTCGGCAACGATCTCGTTCGAGTAGTAGCTCTGCGAGCCAACGACGATGGTGTCGCCCGCGGCGGCCGTGCCGCTCTCAGCGGGCGTGTCGAGCGGATCGCCCGAGGTGCATCCGGCGAGTGCTACCGCCACGGCGAACGCCGCGGCTGCCCCGATTCCTGCGCGAATTCGACGATGCTGCATGAGTGTTCCTCTCATCGGTGAGCCTGCCCGCCAACCCTAGCGTGGGCGTGTGACACGGCCACGGTCATCAACGCGCCGCGGCAAGTTGTATTCCGCGCGGTACGGAGGCGCGCTGCGCAAGTGCAAGGAGCAGGTCGAGCGCGAGGGCGAGGGCCACGACGAGGAGCGCACCACCGAGCACCTCGTCGTAGCGGCGCAGGCTCAGCCCCGTGATGATCGGTAGGCCGAGGCCCCCGAGATTCAGGTAGGCGGCGATCGTCACGGTCGCGACCACCTGGAGCACGGCCGTGCGCAGCCCACCAAGCAGCAGCGGCAGCCCTAGTGGCACTTCGACGCGCCAGAACAGCTGCCAGTCGGTCATGCCGACGCTGCGCGCTGCATCGATGACGCGGCGATCGATCGCCTCAATGCCCGAATAGGCGCCGGCGAGCAACGACGGAATCGCGAGAATCACGAAGGTGATGAGCGCCGCCTCGGGTCGGCGCGTCACGCCGAGCAGCAACACGAGCAGCACGAGCAGACCGAACGACGGAATCGCGCGCGCCGCGCCCGTCACGGCAACACCGAACTCGCGACCCCGACCGGTGTGGCCGATCCACCACCCGAGGGGCACAGCGAGCGCGACCGCGACGAGCACCGCGACGAAGGTGGTGAGCAGGTGCTCGCCGAGCAAGCCGAGGAGGGTCGCGTCGCCGCTCCACTGGCCGGGGCCGAAGATCCATGCGACGGCGTCGAGCAGAAAACTCATGCCAGGCTCCGCTCGACCTTGGTGCGACGGGTCGCGGCGTGCAGCCACGGCGTGAGCGCGCGCCCGAGTAGCACGAGGGCAAGGTCGATCACGAGCGCAATGATCACGACGGCGAGCACGCCGGCGAACACCTCAGCGATGATGCGCCGCTGCAGGCCGTTCGTGAACAGGTAGCCGAGGTTTTCGACGCCGACGAGAATACCGACCGTCGCGAGCGCGACGGTGCTCACCGCCGTCACGCGCAGGCCGGCAAGCAGCACGGGCACCGCGAGGCGCAGGTCGACGGCGAAGAAGCGGCGCACTCCCCCGTACCCAAGCGCATCCGCGGCCTGTCGCACATCGCTGTCGACCGAATCGAGCGCATCCACGACCGAGCGCACGAGGATCGCGAGCGCGTAGAGCGTCAGCGCGACCACGAGGTTCACCTCGCTTGCCGCGGGGTAGCCGGCGATGACGGGCAGAATCACGAGCAGGGCGAGCGACGGCACGGTGTAGAGCAGGCCGGTTACGCCGGTGAGCAGGCCGCGAAGCGGCCGGTAGCGCCAAGCGGCCCAGCCGATCGGCAGCGAGACCACGAGTCCGAGCACGAGCGCAATGAGGCTTTGGCGCGCGTGCACGAGCGTGAGCTGCCAGATGAGCTCGAGGTTGTTCGCGACCCAGTTCACGTCACTCCTCGCGCAGCACGCCCTGGGTGCGCCCCTGCGCATCCACCACTACGGTGCCGTTCGGCGTCTGCTTGAGCTGCAGCGCGCGCTTGCCGCGGTCGGCGCCGATCATGGCGGCGACGAAGTCGTTCGCGGGGGCTTCGATGATCTCGCTCGGGCTGCCGACCTGCAGCTGTTGCGCGCCGGCCTGCAGCATCACGACCTGATCGCCGAGCAGAAATGCCTCGTCGATGTCGTGAGTGACGAACACGACGGTCTTGTCGAGCTCGCGCTGAAGGCGGATGAGCTCCTGCTGCAGCTCGGCGCGCACGACCGGGTCGACCGCACCGAAGGGTTCGTCCATGAGCAGGATGTTTGGGTCGGCCGCGAGCCCACGGGCCACTCCGACGCGCTGCTGCTGGCCCCCCGAAAGCTGGCTCGGGTACCGGTCGGCGAGTTCGGGTCCGAGGCCGACCGTGTCCATGAGCTCGAGTGCCCGGCTCCGCGCCGCCCGCCGGGTCGCGCCCTCGAGTCGCGGTACGGTCGCGATGTTGTCGGCCACCGTGAAGTGCGGCATGAGCCCGGAGTTCTGCATGACATAGCCGATGCTGCGGCGTAGCTTCACCGGGTCGAGCTTCGACACCGGCGTGCCGTCGATCTCGATTTCCCCGGAGGTCGGCTCGACCATCCGGTTGATCATGCGCAGCAGCGTCGTCTTACCGCAACCAGACGATCCAACGAACACGCACGTCGTTCGCGAGTCAACCGTCAGGCTGAAGTCGTCGACCGCCGGCGCCTGCTCGTCATAGCGCTTCGTGACATGGCGAAACTCGATCATGAGCGTTCGTCCCCCTCGGCGCGCATCGCTCGGCCACGCCTGGCTCGGTGTGATGGCCAAGCGTAGCCGACGCGATGCTGCGGGTTTCCGTTAGCGGTGAGCGCGTCGGTAAGGCCCGGGCACGAGCCCGGCATCGAAACGCAGCGCCTCCTGGGCCTGGATGGGCAGGCGCGGGTTGCGCAGCAGTTCGCGCCCGATGAGCACGACGTCAGCCTGGCCAGTGACGAGCACGTGCTCGGCCTGCAACGGGTCGTTGATCAGCCCGACGGCCCCGGTCGGGATGCCCGCCTCGGCGCGCACGCGGCTCGCGAACGGCGTCTGGTAGCCGGGGCCGACGGGGATCTCGGCGAGCACGTTGCCGCCGGTCGACACGTCAATGAAATCGACTCCGTGCTCCTTAAGCCAGCTTGAGAGCTGCACCGTCTCGTCGATGGTGACGCCGCCCTCGGTCCAGTCCGTGGCCGAGAGGCGCACGAACAGTGGCACGGTGTCGGCGATCTCGGCGCGCACGGCGTCGACGATTTCGAGCAGTAGGCGCGCTCGGTTCTCGAGCGAACCGCCGTACTCATCGGTGCGCTGGTTGCTCAGCGGTGAAATGAGCGAGTGGAGCAGGTAGCCGTGGGCGGCGTGGAGTTCGAGGAAGTCGAAGCCAGCGTCGAGCGCACGGTTGGCTGCGGCGACGAACGCGGCCTTCACCTCGGCCAGGCCGGCTTCGTCGAGCGCCTCCGGGGTGTCGAGCCCGTCGAAAGCGATCGTCGAGGGGGCGACGGTCACCCAAGCACCGTCCTCCGTCGAGAGCGAGCCGCTCTTGCCCTCGGCGTCGTACTCGCCGTAGGTGCTCGCCTTGCGCCCGGCGTGGGCGAGCTGGATGCCGATCTTGGCCCCCTGCGAGTGCACGAAGTCCACGATCGGGGTGAACGCGTCGCGCTGTTCGTCGTTCCACAGGCCGAGGTCGCGAGGCGAGATGCGCCCCTCGGGCACGACACCCGTCGCCTCGACGATGATTGCGCCGGCGCCGCCGATCGCGAACTGCCCGAGGTGCACGAGATGCCACGGGGTCGGCACGCCGTCGTGCTGTTCAACGACGTACTGACACATCGGCGGCGCCCAGATGCGGTTGCGGAAGGTCACGCCGCGCAGCGTGAGCGGCTCGAACAACTTGTGGGTCATCGTGCTCCTGAAAGTCGAGGATTGCTTCGGCGCACCCGGGCGCCTTGACGTGAAATGCCACGCCCCGAAGCCAACGGCTGTCGCTTGGTTTTATTCCGCCGGCGGTCAGTCGACTCGCACCACCCCGCCCTATCCTGAACTCCATCGCCACCAAAGGAGCTGCACGTGAGCTTTCGCGCCATCGTCATTGAACAGACCACCGACCGAGGTCGCGTCACCGAACACGCCGCCAAGCTGCGCGAGCTCGACGATGACTTCCTCACTGCTTCGGGCGGTGAGCGGCCGATCGATATCGAGGTCGAGTACTCCGACATCAATTACAAGGACGGCATGGCGATAGCCGGCCGCCCCGGCATCGTCAAGGCGTCCCCACTCATCCCCGGCATCGACCTCGTCGGCCGGGTCGTCTCGTCGGCGGATCTCGCGTTCCAGCCGGGCGACGAGGTGATCCTCACTGGCGACGGCATCGGCGAAACGAAGCATGGCGGGCTCAGCGAACGGGCCCGCGTGAACGGCGACGCGCTTGTGCGCCGCCCCCAGTCCCTCAGCGCGAAGCGCGCGGCCGCGATTGGAACTGCTGGCTTCACCGCGATGCTCTCGGTCCTCGCACTCGAACGCGCGGGCGTCACACGCGATTCGGGGCCGGTCGCGGTCACCGGCGCCTCGGGCGGCGTCGGTTCGATCGCCGTCGCGATTCTCGCGAAGCTCGGCTACGAAGTGGCGGTGATCACCGGCCGCGCCCAGGTGCAGGGCGACTTCCTTGCATCACTCGGCGCCGCGGAGGTGCTCGACCGGGCCGAGTTCGTCGAGTCCGGCGCGCCACTGCAGCAGCGCCGCTGGGCCGGCGCAGTCGACTGCGTCGGCTCGACCGTGCTCGCAAACCTGCTCTCGCAGACCTTCGACAACGGCACCGTCACCGCCTGTGGCCTTGCCGCGGGCACCGATCTTCCGACGACCGTGTTGCCGTTCATCCTGCGCGGCGTTTCGCTGGCGGGCATCAACTCGGTCACCGCGTCGCGCACCCTCCGGCAACAGGCGTGGGATCGCCTCGCGAGCGACCTGCCGTTCGAGCTGCTCGACTCGCTCACCGAGGAGACGACGCTCGAGGGTGCCTTCGACATCGCCGACGAAATCCTCGCCGGGCGGGTGCGAGGCCGTACCGTCGTGAAACTCGCCTAACCAAGGGACTACGCCTACATCGCTGGCTCGTCGACGGCCGCCTCGGGACGCCGAGCGAGCAGCCCGAGCACGGCCATCATGAGCGGCGTCGACTGCAGGCTGCGCCGCGACACCGTGTAGACCGTGCGCGACTCGGCCGGCCCGAGGTCGACGAACCGCGTGCCGCTGAGTAGGCGCGACGGGATGAGCGCGGGGAGGAACCCCACCGCGACGCCCTCGCGAGCGAGGTTTTGGTGAACGAGCATGTCGGAGCTCTCGAAACGGATGCGCGGCTCGAAGCCCGCGCGGCGGCACAGCGACATCGCCCAGTCGCGCGTCGGTGTGCCGGGCAGTTCCATGACCCAGTCAAGATCGGCGACGTCGCGCGGCCCCGCAACGTCACGCTCAAGCCCCTCGGGCACGACGAGCAGCATGCGGTCATCGAACAGCACCGTCTCAACGATGTCATCACGCCGCGGGAACGACTGTCCCGAGTAGCGCTCGACGATCGCGAGGTCGAACTCGCGTGACACGACTCGATCGCGCGATACGTCGGCATCGGCCTGCACGACGCTGACGTCGGCCAGGGGATGCTGCTCCCGCAGCTCGCGCACGAGCTCGGGCACCATCGTCAGGCACGCGCTCTGAAACGCCGCGAGCGAGAGCGTGCCGCGCACCTCATCCTGCGAGGTCGTCACCGCCGAGTGCGCGCCCTCCCACTCGCGCAGCACGCGGCGCGCGTGGCCGAGCAGCACCTGCCCCTGCGCCGTGAGCCGCACCCGGCGGCCGTCGGGCTCGAGCAGCGCGGCGTCAAAGTCGCGTTCGAGCTGCGCGAGCTGCTGCGACACCGCCGAGGTGCTGTACGAAAGCAGCTTCGCGACGGCCGAAACCGTACCGAGCCGGTCGAGCTCGAGCAGCATCCGCAACCGCTTCATCTCACTCACGCGACACCCTCAATTGATTGTAAAGTAAAACAAGACATTTTCTTGCAAGTATTGCAGCTTTTGCTTATAGGTCACCCATCCTAGCGTGGTGGATGTGAACGATCTCGTGATGCCCACCACCGGCGCAATCCAGGTGCTCCCCCAGCGCCCGAACGCCGACGTCGCCGCCCAGCCGGCCGCGACGTCGCCCGCGCGCATCGCGACCGCCCGCGGCATCCTCACCTCGGTCCTCGCCTCGGTCGCGTTCGCCGCACTCTTCGGCATCCCGAGCATGCTTGACGGCCTCGACGCCTCGGCCGTCTTCGGGTGGCGCATCGTCGCCGCGCTGCCGTTCCTCGCGGTCATCCTCACCCTGCTGCGGCAGTGGCCCGAGCTGCGGCGCATCCTCGGCCGTATCCGTCGCCGCCCGACCCTCGCGCTCGTGCTCGTCGCCGACGGCCTGCTCTTCGGCACGCAGACCTGGCTATTCGCGTGGGGCCCCATGAGCGGCAACGCGCTCGCCGTGTCGATGGGCTACTTCCTGCTGCCACTCATGCTCGTCGCGCTCGGCGTCGTGCTCTACCGGGAGCGCCTCAGCGGCTTCGGCATCGCAGCCGTCAGCCTCGCCGTCGTCGGCGTCACCGTCGCGCTCGCGACAGGCGCGAGCATCTCGTGGGCCACCTTCGCGGTCACGTTCGGCTACCCGGCCTACTTCGTGCTCCGTCGCCGCTTCAACCTCGACTCGCCCGCCGCCCTCGCGCTCGAGATGACAACGCTGCTGCCGATCGTGGCGGTCTTCGTGCTCCAGCCGCACTCGCTTGCCGCCGTGGCCGCGACGCCGATGAACTGGGCCGCGATCGCCCTGCTCGGCGTGCTCACGGCAATCGGCTTTGCGACCTACTCGCTCGCACAGCGGGCGCTGCCGATGAGCCTGTTCGGCATGCTGAGCTACCTCGAGCCGACGCTGTTGGTCGTCGTCTCGGTCGTGCTGCTCGGCGAATGGCTCACGTTCGCCGATGCGCTCACCTACGGCGCGATCGCGCTCGCGATCCTGCTGCTCTGTCTCGATGGTCTGCCAAAGTCGGGTCGACGCGAGGCCGGGCGCCGGCGCCGACCTCGCGCGCGGGCTACTGGGCGCCCGAGGTTCCGGACGCCTCGTCCCACGACTCAACGTGATGACGCCACTGCATCCGCACGGTAACGGTCTCGGCGGCCACGTCGACGACGGTGAGGCCGGCTTGCCGCAGCGCGGCCGCGACCTCGTCGGTGATGCCCGCGTCGGCACCCGTGACGCTGAGTAGCGTGTCGCTCGGCTCGTCAGCGTCAAGGTCCTCCCACGCGTTGACCCACAGCACGACGGTGCCGCGCTGACCCGGACGCGCGGGCACCGACGCGTGGTCGGTGAAGACGCCCGCGTCGATGTCTTCGTCTTCGAGTTCGTCGAGTGCGTCGAAGAAGCGGTCGGTGTCGGTGTGGTCGTCGACCCAGGCACCAGCCTCTTCGGCCGCGGCCTGCCAGATCACGCGCACGAGCTCGAGCGTCAGCGCATCCTCGTCGGCCTCGAGCGCCGAGACCAGCTCCTCCGGCAGCTCGTCGTCGTCCTCGTCCTCGAGGTACTCGGTGAGCAGCTCCTGCGCGTCCTCGGGGTCGAGCAGGTCTCCGGTGAGGATGCGGTCGTAGAGATCCGCGAGAAACCAGTGGTTTTCGGCGTCCTCGCCGAGCGGTGCAATCGCGGGCGCGGAGTCGCGCAAGTTCTGCTCAAGTGACATGCGTGCGAGGCTACGCAGGCTCGGTGGCGCAGAGTCGACGCGGGGGTTACCGAACGGCATCGAACCGCCGAGCGTTTACCGGAAGGTCAGCTCGGCGTCACCGAAAGGGGCCCGTTCGGTCGAAGAGCCGCCGTACGGTCGGGCAGGTGCCAGCGGCCGACGTCGGTCGGCGAGGCACGGCTCCCTCCCTAGCAGAATAGGAACCATCGTGAAACGACGTCCCTTCGTTGCGGCCTCGGCGGCCGCCCTCGTCGCCATGTTCGGCCTCACCGCGTGCAGCGGCGGCGACTCCGCCGGCACCGCCGCAAACGGCGTTGATGCCGCGGCCGCCACGAGCGCCGAGGACTTCGGCAGCTTCGACGAGCTCGTCGCCGCGGCCCAGGCCGAGGGCGAACTCAACGTCATCGCGCTGCCCGAGACCTGGGCGAACTACGGCGCGATCATCCAGGGGTTCGAAGACAAGTACGGCATCACCGTGAACTCGACGTCGCCCGACGTGTCGAGCGCCGAAGAGATCCAGGCCGCCGACAACCTCAAGGGCCAGGACACCGCCCCCGATGTGTTCGACCTCGGCACCGCGGTTGCGCTCGAGAGCACCGATTACTTCGCCCCGTACCAGGTGCAGACCTGGGACGACATCCCGGCCGAGAACAAGGAAGAGACCGGCCTGTGGGTGAACAACTACACCGGTGTCATGTCGATCGGCTACGACTCGGACCAGTTCTCGGCGCCTACCTCGCTCGATGACCTGCTCGGCTCGGAGTACGCCGGCTCGGTCGCGCTCAACGGCAACCCGACCGAGGCTGGCGCGGCGTTCGCGGGCGTCGGCATGGCGACCGTGCAGCAGGGCGGCTCGCTCGACGACTTCCAGACCGGCGTCGACTTCTTCCAGGAGCTCAACGACGCGGGCAACTTCCTCACCGTCGACCCGACCCCCGCGACCATCGCGCAGGGCGAGACCCCGGTCGTGATCGACTGGTCGTTCAACAACATCGGCCAGCAGGCCGAGACCCCGAGCTGGGAGAACGCGGTGCTCCCCGGCACCGCCTACGTGTCGTACTACAACGAGGCGATCAACGTGGATGCTCCGCACCCGGCCGCCGCGCGCCTCTGGATGGAGTGGATCTTCTCGGACGAGGTGCAGAACCTCTACCTCGAGGCCGGCGCCTTCCCCGTGCGCCTCGCCGCCATGGATGAGGCCGGAACCGTCGACGCCGACGCGCTCGAAGCCGCCGGTGGTCTGCCCGAGGAGCAGGTGACCGCGACGACCGAGGAGACCGAGGCCGCCAACGAGCTGCTCTCGACCGAATGGCCGAAGGTCATTAGCTAGCGCTCCCCCTGCCACGAAGCCGCAGCGTGCTCGATATTCGGCACCCTGCGGCTTCGTCGCCTCCCGCGCGTCCCCGCGCGACGCTCTTCCCCATCCGCTTTCGACCGTCAGAGGTGATGCCATGAAGTGGCTCGGACTCACCCCGTTCGCGCTCTACGTGCTCGTGTTTCTCGCCGTGCCCACGGTGCTCGCGATTGCCACCGGTTTCGTCGACGCCGACGGTACTTTCACCCTCGAGAACCTCGCACACCTCGGCGACCCCGTCGTGCTCGGCTCGTTCTGGAGTTCCATCTGGGTGAGCGGCCTCACCGCGATCATCGGCGCCGTGCTCGGCGCGCTGCTCTGTGTCGCCCTCACCGGCTCGAAGCCCGGCGGCGTGCTGCGCCGCATCATCGACGCCGCGTCGAGCGTGCTCGCGCAGTTCGGCGGCGTCATGCTCGCGTTCGCGTTCATCGCGACCATCGGCATCCAGGGCCTCGTGACGGTGCTGCTGCGCGACTCGCTCGGCATCGATCTCTACGCCGACGGCGTCTGGCTCTACCAGCTGCCCGGGCTCATCCTCCCCTACCTCTACTTCCAGGTGCCGCTCATGGTCATCGTCTTCCTGCCCGCCATGGAGGGGCTGCGCCGAGAGTGGGCCGAGGCGGCCGCGACGCTCGGCGGCTCGTCGTTCACCTACTGGCGGCGCATCGCCGGCCCGATCCTCGCGCCGTCGTTCCTCGGCTCGCTGCTGCTGCTGTTCGCGAACGCGTTCTCGTCGTACGCGACCGCGGCGGCGCTCATCAGCCAGGGTGCGCAGATCGTGCCGCTGCAGATTCGCGGCGCCCTCATCGCCGAGACGGGGGCCTCGCGCGCCAACACCGCCGGCGCCCTCGCGCTCGGCATGATCGTCGTCATGGTCGTCGTCATGGCCGCCTACTCGCTGCTGCAGCGCCGAGCCGCGAGGTGGCAGCGATGAGCCGCGATACGAAGCGTCGACAGCCCGCCGCGACCGTCTCCGGGCGGGCTCCGGCCTGGCTGCGCATCACGATCCTCGTCGTCATCTGCGGCCTGTTTCTTATTCCGCTGCTCGCGATGCTCGAGTTCACACTGCGCGGCGACGCGGGCTATAGCTTCGAACACTGGCAGGCGTTAGTCGACCCCGAGAACGCGCGCTCATACCGCAACCTTTGGAAGGGCGTGACGAATTCGCTGCTGCTCGCGCTCATCACGATCGTCATCGTGTGGGTGCTGTTCCTGCCGACCATCGTGCTCGTGCACCTGCGGTTCCCGCGGCTCGAGCGCGCCTTCGAGTTCCTCACGATCATGCCCATCGCGATCCCCGCGATCGTGCTCGTCGTCGGCCTCGCCCCGCTCTACCGCGTCATCGTGCAGGTGCTCGGCGGCGAGACCTGGACGCTCGCGCTCGCCTACGGCGTGCTCGTGCTGCCGTTCGCCTACCGCGCCATCGTCGCCGAGTTGCAGGGCATGGATGCGCGCACGCTCACCGAGGCCGCGCGCACGCTCGGGGCGAGCTGGTTCACGGTGCTCTGGCGCATCATCGTGCCGGGCATTCGCCGCGGCCTCACGAGCGCGACGCTCATCACGGCCGCGGTCGTGCTCGGCGAGTTCACGGTCTCGTCCCTGCTCAACCGCGTGACGCTGCAGGTCGCCCTGCTCGACGTCTCGCGCAGCGACCCCTGGGCCGCCGTGATCACCTCGCTGTGCTCGCTCATCGTCGTATTTGTTCTACTGTTCGTATTCGCCTCGATTCGTCCTCGGGGCGAGCGCCGGCGCAAGCAGAAGGAGGTCGCCGCAAATGGCTGACATCGCCACCACCGTGCGCGCCGAGCGCGGCACGCCAATCGTCTTTGACGGCGTGACGAAGGCGTACGGCGACACCACCGTGCTGCACGGCATCGACCTCGATGTGCGCCCCGGCGAGTTTGTGGCACTGCTCGGTCCGTCGGGCTGCGGCAAGACGACGATGCTGCGCTGCCTTGCGGGGCTCGAGCAGGTTTCGGGCGGGCGCATCCTCGTCGGCGACGACGACGTCGCGCCCGTGCCGGTGAACCACCGCGACATGTCGGTCGTGTTCCAGGCCTACTCCCTGTTCCCCCACATGACCGTGGCGCAGAACGTGAGCTTCGGGCTCGAGATGCGCCGGGTCGGCAAGGCCGAGCGCGCCCGTCGCGTCGACGAGGCGCTCGAGCTCGTCGGCCTCGCGGCGACGAAGGAGCGCTTCGCCCACCAGCTTTCGGGCGGCCAGCAGCAGCGAGTCGCGCTCGCCCGCGCCCTCGTCACCCGGCCGCGCGCCTTGTTGCTGGACGAACCGCTCTCGGCGCTCGACGCGAAGGTGCGCGTGCGCCTGCGCGACGAGATTAAGGCGATCCAGACAGAGCTCGGCATTACGACGATTTTCGTGACGCATGATCAGGAGGAGGCGCTCGCCGTCGCTGACCGCATCGCGGTCATGCGCGCCGGCGTGATCGAGCAGCTCGGCACGCCCGAGGAGCTCTACCGCCGCCCGACGACCCCGTTCGTCGCGAGCTTCGTCGGCGACTCGAACCGAATTCCCGGCACCTATCTCGGCGGCGAGGTGCGCTTGCCGGGCACTTCGCTCGACGTGCTGCCAGGCTCGGATGCGCAGGAGGGCGACGCCGTGACGGCGTTCGTTCGCCCCGAGCAACTGCGGCTCGATGCGGCCGACGCCGAGCACGGCGTGCCGGTCACCGTCGTGTCGAGCGGCTTCTTCGGCGCGCATCGCCGCACCGTCGTGCGCCTCGACGGCGGCGACCTCGTGACGGTGCAGCACGGCCCGGCGCAACAGTTCGTCGGCGACGACCGCGCGAAGCTGAACTACCTCGGCGACGCGGTCGCCGTGGAGGCCACGTGATGGATCGCACCGAGTGGTTGCCGCGGGCGCTCGCCGACATCGGCGAGGATGCCGCGGCCGGCCGCTTTGCGCAGTGGGGCCGCTCGACGGTCATCGACGAGAACACGGGCGGACCGGTGCTCGACCGTAAGCTGTTCGACCACCTGCACGACGCCGCAGGCATCGAGGCGACGTACCCCGTCGGCAACGCCGGGCTGCTCCACGTTTACGGCTATTGGTTCTCTGACGAGCCGACGCCGTATGGCTACAAGCGCGACCGCTGGCTCGACGGTCACCTCGCGCTGGCCCTCGGCCTGCCCGCCGAGGCGTTCCACCTCGACGGCCCGGGCACGCTGCTCGAGCGCGTGACCGCGGCCATCCGCCCCTCGCTGCTCGCTCCCCCGGCGGATGCGCGAGGCACCGCCGACGTCCGGCTCGGCTCCGCGAAGGCCCGCGTCGTGCTCCTCGGCGCGGACGAAGCGTCCAACACCGCCCTCATCTACGGCATCGATGGGGGCGACGGTTTTCGCCTCATCAGCGCTTTTCCTCTCACCGGGGACTCGCGCGCGGTGCTCGCCGACTTCGTGGAGCATCCGCGATATCGCTGGAACGCGGACGATTCGTCCAAAACGTCACCCGCTGTTCACCTAGATGTAGACCTTTAGTCCACAACGCGGCGCACTCTTGGACGCAACGTCCACAACCGAGGAGCGCCCGTGACCGCAACCATCATCTTCGACTTCGACGGCACCGTTGCCGTCGGCGACGGCCCCGTGTGGGCCTACGCCCGCGTGGCCGCGGAGTCGGCGAGTGCGGCGTACCTCGACCGGGTCGCGACCGACCTCGCCGACTATAACGCGGGCGGCTCGGCGTATCGCGATGGCTACGACGTCGTCGGTTCGCTCGCCCGCGCCGACGGGGTCGACGAGGCCACCCTGAGCCGCGCCTACCAGCACAGCCGCACCCAGCTCGGCACCGACGAGGCACCCGTCGCCCCGGCCAAGGGCCTCGCCGAGCTCGTCGCTCGACTCGATCCGAGCATCCGCCTCGTTCTCGCGACGAACGCACCCGCCGATGGCATTGAGCGCGCCCTCGAGACCTGGGGCCTCGCCGAATCGTTCGCCGAGCGCCACTTCACCGTGGGCAAGCCCGCCGGGCTCGAGCCGATCATCCGCGCCGCCCTCGAGGCTGGCCCGGTGCTGTCGATCGGCGACATCTTCGAGTCTGACCTCGCCCCGGCCGCCGCGCTCGGCGCCACCACCGCTCTTGTCGGCGCGACCGCCGCGAGCTCGACCGAACAGCCCACGCTGCGCGGCCGCACGCTCGCCGAACTCGTGCCCGACATTCTCGCCTGGTCCGCAACCGCGGCCAGCTCTCCCGCGTCACCCCACCCCACTACCAGCATCGAAAGGTAACTCCGAGCATGCGCAAGTCCCTTGCCGCCACCAGCCTCCTCGCCGTGGCCGCCCTCACCCTCACCGGCTGTGCCGCCGGCGACTCCGACGCGTCCGCCACCGCCGGCTCGAGCGAATGGCCCGAGTCGATCACCATCTCGCTCGTGCCCTCGACCGAGGGTGAAGACCTCGCCGAGGCGCTCGACCCGCTCACCACCTACCTCTCGGACCAGCTCGGCATCGAGGTGAACGGCGTCGTTGCCACCGACTACGCCGCCACGGTGGAGGCGCTCGGCGCCGACCAGGCCCAGGTCGTCATCACCGACGCCGGCTCGCTCTACAACGCGATCAACCAGTACGACGCGAAGCTCATCCTGCGCGACGTGCGCTTCGGCGCCACCTCGTACTCGTCGGTGGCCTACACGAACAACCCCGACAAGTACTGCGACGACGAGCCCGTCATGGCGACCTACGCCGCGAGCGATGTCGAGATGTCGTACTGCAACGGCATCGAAGAGGCCGGCGCCAACGCGACCGGGCAGGGCCCCCTCGGCCTCGACGCGCTGAAGAAGATCGACGACGGCACGAAGGTCGCCCTCCAGGCCGCAACCTCGCCCGCCGGCTACCAGTACCCGATCGTCGCGATGCAGGACGCGGGCATCGACACCGACAACGGCATCCAGCAGGTGCCCGTTGAGGGCAACAACAACGCGGTGCTCTCGGTCTACAACGACGACGCCGAGGTGAGCTTCGGCTTCTGGGACGCCCGCTCGACCGTGCTCGAAGAGGCGCCGGACGTCTCGGAGAAGGTCGTCGCGTTCGGCTACACCGAGCAGATCCCGAACGGCGGCGTCGCCGTCTCGCAGTCGCTGCCCGACGACCTCGTCGAGCAGCTCACCTCCGCGATGGACGAGTACGCCGACTCCTCGGACGAGGCCGCCGACGTCATGTTCAACCTCGTGGGCCTGTCGGACTGGACCGCTGACACGCAGCAGGAGCAGATCGACCGCTACGGCGAGATCCTCGCCAAGTTCCAGAACTAATCACCAACTCCCCTAGGGCACATCCGCATGCACACTGATGCAGGCCGCGTGGAGGCCGGGCTCGCCCCGGCCTCCACGTCGTGGCACGTAGAACTCGACCAGGTCTCGGTGACCTACCCGAACGGCACCCGCGCGCTGCGCGACGTGTCGCTGCGGGTGGAGCCGGGCGAAATGGTGTCGATCGTCGGCCTTTCGGGCTCGGGCAAGTCGACGCTAATCCGCACCATCAACGGGCTCGTCGAGGCGAGCTCGGGCACCGTCACGGTCGGCCCGCACACCGTGACGGGCCTGCGTGGCCGCGCCCTGCGCGAGGTGCGCGGCCACGTCGGCATGATCTTCCAGGGCTTCAACCTCGCCGAACGCACCGACGTGTTCCACAACGTGCTCGTTGGCCGCTTCGCGCACTCGCCCGCTTGGCGCACGCTGCTCGGCCTCCCATCGGCCGACGACCGCGAGCTCGCGTTGCGCGCGCTCGACTCGGTCGGCATGCTCGAGAAGGTCTGGGCCCGCGGCGGCGCGCTCTCGGGCGGGCAGAAGCAGCGCGTCGCGATCGCACGCGCCCTGACGCAGGAGCCGAGCGTGATGCTCGCCGACGAGCCCGTCGCGAGCCTCGACCCGCCCACGGCGCACGCCGTCATGGGCGACCTGCGCCGCATCAACCGCGAGCGCGGCCTCACGGTGCTCGTGAACATCCACCTCATGGACCTCGCTCGGCAATACACAACCCGCATGATCGGCCTGCGGGCCGGCGAGATCGTCTACGACGGGCCCGCTGGCGCCGCGACTGACGCCGACTTCGAGCAGATCTACGGACGCCCGATTCAGGCGCGCGACGTGATGGGCCGGGCGGAATGACCGTCGACACCTCGGTGCGAGCGGCCGAACGCGGCGGCTCGGGTGAGCTGCGACTGCCGCCGCGCCCCCGCAACCGAGTGCGCACCGCGCTCATCCTGCTCGCTATTGCCGCGATGACGATTGCCACGTGCATCCCCGCCATCGGCGGCGTCGAGCTCGACCTCGGCGCCATCGTGCGCAACTGGCGTAACGGCGCCGACAAGCTCGTCCAGCTGCTGCAGCCGAACTTCGAGTTCCTGCCGCGCACCGTTCAGCCGATGCTCGAGACGCTGCAGATGGCGATCGTCGGCGCGTTCGTCGCGGCGATCGTGTCGGTGCCGCTCACGCTATGGGCCGCGAAGCCGACGAACCCGAACTCGTTCGGCCGCGGCGTCGTGCGCACCATCATCAACGTCGTGCGCTCGGTGCCCGACCTCGTCTACGCAACCGTGCTCGTCGCGATGGTCGGTGTCGGCGCGCTGCCCGGCCTGCTCACGCTGTTCCTGTTTGACCTCGGCATCGTCGTGAAGCTCGTGTCGGAGGCGATCGATTCGGCCGACCACGGCTACATGGAGGCCGGCCGCGCCGCCGGCGGCAGCCAGCTGCAGATCAACCGCGTCACGGCGCTGCCCCAGACCTGGCCGCTGTTCGCAAACCAGTGGCTCTACACGCTCGAACTCAACGTGCGCATCTCGGCGATCCTCGGCATCGTGGGCGCCGGCGGCATCGGCCGCCTGCTCGACGAGCGCCGCGGCTTCTACGCCTATGAGGATGTCTCGGTGATCATCCTCGAAATTCTTGTCGTCGTCGTGCTCATCGAGCTCTGCTCGAATGCACTGCGAAGGAGGCTCACATGACCGCGCTCGCGCTGCCCCAGCGCCCGCCGCGCCGCTGGTCGACGGTGTTCGCCGTCGTCGCCGGGCTCATCATCCTCGCCTCGGCCGCCGGCCTCCAGATTCAGTGGAGCGACCTGCCCGAGATTCCTGCAAGCGTCGCGAATTACCTGCAGCTCATGTTCTCCTCGCCGAATTGGGAGAAGCTGCCGCGCGCCCTCACCGAGATGTGGCGGTCGATCTCGATGGCGTGGCTCGGCGCGATCCTCTGCGTCGTCGTGTCGGTGCCCCTCGGCATGCTCGCCGCACGCGGCGTCGGCCCCGCTTGGCTGCGCGCCCTGCTTCGGGCGATCTTCGCCGTGATCCGCGCCGTGCCCGAGGTGATCATCGCGATCATCCTGCTCACCGTGACCGGCCTCACGCCGTTCACCGGCGCGCTCGCCCTCGGCATCGCGGGCATCGGCACGCAGGGCAAGTGGGTATACGAAACCATCGAGTCGGCGCAGGAGGGCGCATCCGAGGCGGTGCGCGCGGCCGGCGGTTCGACGGCCGAAGTGACCCGCTGGGCGCTCTGGCCCGCCGTCGCCCCCGCGCTCATGTCGTTCGCCCTCTACCGCTTCGAGATCAACATCCGTACCTCGGCCGTGCTCGGCCTCGTCGGCGCGGGCGGCATCGGCAGTATGCTCTCGAACTACACGAACTATCGGCAGTGGGACACGGTCGGCATGCTGCTCATTGTCGTGATTGTCGCGACGATGATCGTCGACGCGATCTCGGGAGCGATTCGTCGTCGGATCATGGAGGGAGCGCGGTCACGTGAGCTGGCAAGGGTCGTCTGACGCACCGCCGTCGGCGCGCATCGGTTCACTGTCGCCCTCGCTGCAGCCCGGCGAACGTCGCGTCGCCGAGGCGATCGTCGCCGACCGCAGCGGCACTGTCGAGCGCACGGCGCAAGAACTCGCGGATGCGGTGGGCGTCGGCCGCACGACGGTCATTCGCGCCGCCCAGTCGCTCGGCTACGAGGGCTACCCGCAGCTGCGCGTTGCCCTCGCGCAGGAGCTTGCGCTCGAGACCTCGGCCCGTGTCGCGGCAGGTGAGGATGCGGGCGACGGCACGATGGTCGGCTCAGTACGCGCAGGCGTGCAGCGCTTCGGCGCGCGCCTCAGCCACACGGTGTCGGCGCTCACCGAGGAGTCGGTCGGCGCGTTCGTGCGCGGGCTCGATGAGGCCGAGCGCGTGCTCGTTATCGCGAACGGACTCTCGTCGTCGCTCGGGTTGGACCTCGTGCTGCGGCTCAACTCGGCGGGGCGCCCCGCCGAAATGCTCATGGATTCGATGTCGCAACAGATCTCCGCACGCCTGCTCGGCGCGGGTTCGGTTTGCGTCGTGCTGTCTGGTTCGGGCGCGAATCGATCGACGCTCGAGGCGATGCGGGCCGCGAAGGCAAGCGGGGCACGGGTGCTCGCGATCACCTCGTTCGCCCGCTCGGTGCTCGCCGACGAGGCCGACGTCGTGCTCGTCGCGCCACCGATCAACGAGTCGTTTCAGGACGAGCTGATTCACACCTCGCGGGCCGCGCTCATGCTGCTCACGGAGCAGCTCGTTGACCAACTCATCGCGCATCGCGGCGATCGAGGCCGCGATGCGCAGGCCGCCGCCGTGTCGATGCTCGGGGCCGGGCTGCACGAGTAGTTCGTGCGGCCGGGCTTCGGCTGGCTGGCGCTAGCTGAGGATGCGGATCTGCCAGGGGTACTTGTACTGGTGCCCGCCCGAGGTGCGCACGGCGCCCCAGATGCCGAGAATCAGCGTAAGCAGGTTGCCGAGGATGATCAGCAGGATGCCGATCGGCAGCAGGATGATCGTGAAGCAGAGGACCCAGCCGACGACCGACATCAACCACGCGCTGATCTGGAAATTGAAGGCGCCCGCGGCCGCCGTGCGCACGAACGGCGAGTGGTTGCGGTAGAAGAGCCAGACAATGAGCGGGCCGGCGATCGCGAGCCAGCCCGCCGAGACGATGGCCGCAATCGGGGCGGAAAGGTGCGCGAGCACCGCGGCACCGCGCTCCTGGGTCGAGACGTTCTGAGGCTGGTGAGTCATGCCCCAATTATCGCGCGCCGCCCGCCGCGAAGCCTGAATCGGCTACTTCACGACGCGGTAGCGGCCGCACAGGAAGGCGCGGTTGCGGGCGACGTCGATGAGCTCGAGCTCGGGGGCGCGCGGGAGCAGGGGCGCGCCCGCCCCCAGGGTGACCGGAGCGTACTGGAGCCAGGCCTCATCCAGGAGCCCCGCATCCGCGAACTGGCCAGCGAGGTCTCCCCCACCGACGACCCAGAGGTCTCGCCCGTCGGCCTCGGCGGTCATCTCGGCGTGCACGTCGCGGAGGCTCGCCTGGGTGAAGCGCACGTCCGCGCCCTCCGGCGGCGCGAGGTCGCGGTGCGTGAACACCCACGTGGGCTGCCCGTACGACCAGACGGAGTCGTGCTCGCGCACCTAGTCATAGGTCGACGCGCCCATCTCGAGCGCGCCGATGCCCTCGACGAGGGTCATCGGCACGCCGAATGTGGCGTTCGCGTGCGGATGCGGTGCGGCCGAGTGCGCGGTCGTCCAGAGAAAGTGACCGAAGGTGTCGTTGTGGGATGGGTCGGATGCGCGGGGCCAGCAAGGGGATGGACGCAGCAGAGGTTGTCTGCCGCTTCGATTTAACGCGGTAGGGCGGCGTTCGCGTAAGTCGGCGCCGCGCATTACTACACTTGACGTCCATGTCGAGCGAGCACCCGGAGACCAGCGAACCGCAGCCGACGCGAGCGCCGGACCCGCGGCCCGCGCGCACCCGCGCCGCGATCAAGTATGCGGTTGGTCGCCTCGCCGAGCGGCCGGGCACCGACATGACGGTGAATGCGATCACCCGCGAGGCGGGGGTGTCGCGGAGCGCGTTCTACGACCAGTTTTCCGACCTGGATGCGCTCGCGATCGACATGCTCGCGGAGGTATTCCGCACCTATTCGACGGCCGATACGGCTGCGCTGCGCGCGGGCACCCCGTCGGTGGTCGCGGCGACGACGGCACTCGAATGCCTCGTCGACTACCTCGACGAGCACCGGACGTTCTTCGTGAGTTCGCTCGAGTGGCGCACCTCGTCGCGCGTGCCGGAGTCGGTGAACGAGGCGCTCGCCGCGTCGTATCGCGACGTGTTCGACGCGATGGGCGACGCCGTGCCCGCGTCGATCAACCGCGACGACGCCGCGCTGTTCCTGGCCGGCGGCTCGATCACGCTGATCGCGGCCTGGATGCGCACCTCGTCGCCCGCGCCGAAGCGCGAGTTGGTCGAGCGCATCATCGCGCAGCAGCCGGGCTGGCTCCTCGGGGCGTAACTGGCCGCGCGCATCCGCGTCGCTGGCGGCCGATAAGCTCAGGGGAGCCGTGAGAGAGGACCAACGATGGCGAACGTGTGGCTAATCCGCAACGACGTGTTCGACAGCGAGCTCGAGCGTGACGGGTTCGTGTCGATCGGGTGGGACGAGGTCGGCGACCTGAGCCAGTCCAACCTCGAGACCGCTGCCCTCGTCGACGAGCTGAAAAAGACCCACGCCGACGCCTCGCGCGGCAGCCTCATCGCGTGGGCGGGCGTCCTCCGGCGATTCTACGAAGAGATCGAGGTCGGCGACGTCGTCGTCGCGCCGTACGACCAGAGCCACCGAATGCGCGTCGGCAAGATCACCGGCGACTACTTCTACGACGGCACGCAGCCGCAGCACCGCCACCGCTACCCGGTCGAGTGGGAGGTCACCGACATGCTCCGCGACGCCCTGCCGGTCGAGACGCGCAACGGGCTGAAGAGCATCCAGACTCTGTCGCGAGTGCGTCGCGACCCAGAGCTCTACGAGGCCATCGCCAGCGACCCCGAGCAGGCAAACAAGTACCGGTTCGCCAGCCACCCGGGGCCCGCGGCCCCGGAGCCGACGCGCAGCGTCTGGCTCGTCTCCGCGATGCATGGCAAGAACGACCGCACCGAGGCCCTGATCGCCGGCGGCTTCTGGACGCTCGCCGACGGTCTCCCCGCCGAGGCCGCCGCGATGCGGCCCGGCGACCGCATTGCGATCAAGTCGACCTACGTGCGCAAGTATGACCTCCCGTTCGACGCGCAGGGCCGCCCCGTGTCGTGCATGCGGGTCAAGGCGCGCGGCGAAATCGTCGCGGTCGAGGACGACCGCGTGCGCGTCGCGTGGGACTCGGCGTTCGAGCCGCGCGAGTGGTACTACTACACGTTCCGCGGCTCGGTTTGGCGCCTCGACCCCGAGAGTCCGTACGCCGAGCAGCTCGAGCGCTTCGTGTTCGAGGATGCGCCGCAGGACATCGACGCGTTCCTCGCGGATTCGCGCTGGTCGCGTTCGGAGGAAGCGGCCGACGACGCCGAGGCGCAGGCCGAGACCACGAAGACGTTCCGTCTGTCGCGCCCGTCGGCCGACATCATCTACGAGCTCGCCGACCGCTGGCGCAACGCACTCATCGAGGGCCGCTCGCTCTTCACGGGCGCGCCGCTCAACTACGACGCCGCGGTGCGCGACCTCGTCACCTACTTCGTGGAGCGGCCCGACGAGGGCGAAGGCTCGTTCCTTGAGAAGCTCTACACCCAGCTCGAGCCGGCCGCCGATGAGGCGATCCTGCTCGCGGCCGAGCTCTTCTATGTTTATTGCCTGCCGATGCTCCCGGCTTCGATGCGTGCCGCCACCAAGCAGGCCCAGATCGACGCCATCCTCGGCTGGCGCGAGACACTCCCTGCGCTGCCCGAAGACCTCGCGCGTGCCCTCGCCACCGGCATCATCCCGGGCGGCACGGGATACCAGACCTACCGGTGGCGGCTCCTGCAGTTCCTCATCCGGCTCACGGAGGAACTCTCCGCGCTCCCCCGAGACGCGCGCGAGGGCACCCTGACAACGTGGGGCGACTTTGAGTCGCTCCTCGAGCGCATCGACGTGCCGGCATCCGGCCCGCTGCAGCGCCTCATCGAGCACCTCTGGTTCCCCGAATACGCGATCAACAGTGCTGCCCTGGAGGATCGCAAGCGCATCCTCAGGGCCTACGCCGAGCTCGTCCCCTCCGGCACGCAGCGCGACTTGCTCAACGCCGTCGAGCCGAACCTCCGTTACGGCGACCGCCGCGAGGTGAACTTCTTCGCGGCGCCACTCGTGTTCGATTGGCGCGAGCCGAACGAAACCCAGCTGACCTGGGCGGCGTGGGCCTCGCTCGTGCGCGAAGGCCTCGAGCCCGACGCGACCACAACGAGGTCGGAGCCCGTCACGCTCGAAGCGCTCCCGAGCATCCTTGAACCGCTCTATGAGCTACAGACGGATGCGGCGAAGTCGCTGATCGCCTGGCTGCGCGATAACCCCGGGACTGGCACGGAGTTGCTCGAGCGCGTGCGCCTCGACGAGCCCTCCCGCGCGATCGACGAGCTGCATGAGGTGACCGGCTTCGCGGGCTCGGTCGACGAGTTCGTCGAGGCTGCGTCGACCCTGCTGCACACCCTGAATCCTGCGCGGCCCCAGTTCTTCCGCGCGAACCTGCCGTCACTGCGCGAGCAGCTCGCGAACATCGACACGTCAGTGGCTGGCGGCCCGGGCGAGTCGTACCAGACGCTGCTCGAGGCGACCGGCACACTGCAGCGCACGCTGCTCGAGCGCGAGGGCATAGACCTCAGCCCGGCGACCGCCGCCGATCTCGCGCAGCAGACACTCGAGCTGAACCCCGCCGACACCGATTGGCCGGCCGAGCTCGCCGAGGCGTACCTCGACTGGCGCGCCGGGCGCAGAGTTGTGTCGCCCGACTCTGTTGCAGCGGAGCTGCGCGTCGAAAACGCCGTCACCGCCGAGAATGCACCTGCAAAACCTGCCTCGACGAAGCCGATTCCGCAGACCCTCGAAGAGCTCGCGGATTCGCTCGGCTTCACGACCCGCTCGAGCCGCGACTGGCTCACGCTGACGCGCGACCTGCTGCTCGACAAGCGACAGATCATCCTGCAGGGCCCTCCCGGCACGGGCAAAACGTTCGTCGCGCAGGGGCTCTCCCGGTTCCTCACGCGCGACCGCAACCGTGTGACGCTCGTGCAGTTCCACCCGGCGACCTCGTACGAGGACTTCGTGCAGGGCCTGCGCCCCGACCCGGGCGTGCCCGGCGCGTTCGCGCTGCGCAACGGCCCGCTCATGGAGGTCGCTGAGCGCGCCCGCCGCAACCCCGACCACCTCCACGTGCTCGTGATCGATGAGATCAACCGCGCGAACCTCCCCGCGGTGTTCGGCGAGCTCTACTTCCTACTTGAGTACCGCGAGGCCGAGGTCACGCTGAACTACGGCGACCGCTTCACACTGCCGAAGAACCTCCTGTTCATTGGCACGATGAACACCGCCGACCGCTCGATCGCCGCGATCGACGCCGCGCTCCGACGCCGCTTCGTGATCCGCGACCTCCGCCCCGGCGAGGCCCCGATGACCGACGTGCTCGACGCATGGTTGTCGGCCCGCGCATCCGATCTCGGCTGGCTCGGCGCGCTGCTCGACGAAGCGAACCGCATCATCGCCGACCCGGACCAGGCGATCGGCCCGAGCCACTTCCTCCTACCCGAGGAGCGCCTCACCGAGCAGAACGCCCACCGGGCCTGGGATTTCACGGTGATGCCGACGCTGCGCGAGCTGTTCTACGGGCAGCCCGACCGCGTCGCGCGCCTTGAGTTCGACGCACTGAAGGCGGCGGTGCGGATCGACGAGACCGATGCTGCAGCTGACTGAGCATCGCCGCAGCGCGCCCGTCGCGCTCACGGTCGGCCAGCAGCAGAAGCTACGCGCCTGGTTCGACGCGGAGTTTGAGCCGGCGCCGGGCGGGCTCGTGACCGTGACCCCTGGCGCCCGCGTCGGCGGCGCGGTCGTCGACGGCCTCGCGGTGTCGGTGCGGCCGAAGATCCCGGTCGAGCGGCTGCTGCAGCTGCTCAGCGAGATCGCCGACCCGTACGGCTGGCTCGAGCACGACGATGCCGTCGCGAGCGCGAAGACGGTCGAGGATGCGGTGGCCGCGCTCTTCGTGCGGGCGTGCCAGCAGACCTTCCGCCGCGGGCTCCTGCACTCGTACCGGCGCACGCGCCAGGACCTCGGGTTCGTGCGCGGCAAGGTGCTGATTCCGCAGACAATCCGCCGCTTCGCCCCGGTGCCCGTCGCGGTCGAGGCCGACGTGTTCGACGAGGACAACCTCGAAAACCGGGTGCTTCGGGCCGCCCTGCAGGTGGTTCGGCTGTCGCCCGTTGTGTCGCATCGCACGCGCTCGGACGCGCACCGGCAGTGGCGCGAGGTGCGCGACGTCGCGCGCCTACGCGACCCGCTCGAGGCGTCGCGGCGCATCGTGTGGACGCGCCAGAACCTCTGGTACGAGCGGGCAATTCGCCTCGCGCGCATCGTGCTCGCGTCGGGCTCGATTTCGCCGGATGCGGGCGACACGACGATCCCCGGCTTCGTCCTGAACATGCCCCAGGTCGTCGAGCAGTGGGTGCGCACGCGACTGCGCCGCGCTTGGTCACTCGACGCGCGG
This sequence comes from Gulosibacter massiliensis, assembly GCF_900626105.1. Taxonomy (NCBI): domain Bacteria; kingdom Bacillati; phylum Actinomycetota; class Actinomycetes; order Micrococcales; family Microbacteriaceae; genus Gulosibacter; species Gulosibacter massiliensis. The sequence continues at coordinate 1,969 of NZ_UYZX01000001.1, read as the reverse complement.
GTCATGCCGGATGCGTGGAAGAAGCAGCTCTGGCTCGACGCCGGGCGGCGCGTGGAGTTGCAGCCCGACCTCGGCGTGCGGGTCGGCGGCGACTGGCGGTTCGTCGGCGACGTGAAGTACAAGGTGCTCCAGCCCTCGGGCGCGCGCCGCGACGACGTCTACCAGCTCAACGCCTACCTCACCGCGACCCGGATACTCGACGGCGTGCTCGTCTACGCGGGGGACGCCGGGCGCGACGAAACCCTCGTTGTTGGCGACCGGCGCATCCATGTCGTGTCGGTCGATCTGTCACGAGAGGATGCGGGACTCGAGCTGGCGCGTAAGCTCGCGCAGTTCGCGCCGTAGGGCGACCGCACGGAATGTCCCCGATGTCCCAAAAATCTCGACGGAAATGGGATATCGGGGACATTCTGTGGGCGGCTACTCGCGCAGGTACATCCAGCCGGTCTGCGAGCCCCAAATGCGGTCTTCGCTCGGATAGTCGCTGCCCGTGAAGTTCTCCGCCGGCACCCGCAGCTCGATGCCGGCACCGCAATACGTGCCAAACGGGGCGTCGCCCTGCGAGAGCACGACGCAGCCGTCGGAGTCCTCGTCCACGACCGAGATCGTGAGCGAGGGCGTGCCCGAGTCGAACGCCACGTTCGGCCATTCGATGGTGATGCAGCCTTCGTCGGTCGGGCTGTCGGCTGCAGCGCACCAGCGGCCGTTGACGGCTGCGGGTTCGAGCTCGTCCGCGTCCTCGGATTCAGCTAGGCCGGTCGTCGCCGATGGCTCCTCCAACTCCTCGGGCTCGGCCGATTCGCTCGGCGCGGCGGTCTCGGCCGCATCGACCGATTCCGTCGCGTCGACGTTCGTGACCGGATCCCCGTCGACACCACTGTCGCCGGTTGCCGTGCATCCGGTCACGGCCACTGCGAACATCAAGCCGATGCTCGCAACCATTGCAGGCTCTTCGTAGTTGAGGGTGTAGCCCGGGGGTCGGGCGGCGGTGACTGGATAGGGGTCGAGGTCCCCCGAGGATGGAAGTTCCTACACTCACCATCCGGAAGACCTCGACGTGCTCAACGCTACCTTCGCCGCGCCCGACCTCACCACGTTCTGCCGCCTCGATGAGCTCGGCCTCGAGGCGGCAGAACGTGGTGAGGTCGGGCGCCTCGATGAGCTCGGCCTCGAGGCCGTCGGGCAGCATCTCGACGCGGATCGGGCGGTGATCGAGTGCCGCGTTGTCGACGACGATCCGTGGTGCCGCAAGTGCGCAGCAGAGGGCGTGCCGCGAGACACCGTGGTCCGTCGGCTCGCGCATGAGCCGTTCGGGCACCGGCCCACGATCCTGCAGGTGAGGGTGCGCCGCTACCGATGCTCCCACTGCGGGAAGACATGGCGGCAGGACACGTCGAAGGCCGCAGCGCCTCGCGCGAAGATCTCGCGGGGCGGGTTGTGCTGGGCGCTGACCGCGATCGTCGTCGATCACCTCACCGTGACACGCGCCGCAGCCGGTCTCGGGGTGTCGTGGCATACCGCGAACACCGTAATCATCGCCGAGGGTCGGCGCCTTCTGATCGATGACGCGGCTCGGTTCGATGGCGTCACCACGATCGGTGTCGATGAGCACGTCTGGCGGCACACGCGGCTGGGCGACAAGTACGTGACGGTGATCATCGACCTCACCCCGGCCCGCGAGAACACGGGTCCTGCACGGCTGTTGGACATGGTCGAGGGCCGCTCCAAGGCTGTCTTCAAGCAGTGGCTCGCGGGTCGCCCGCAGGCATGGCGAGACGGAATAGAGGTGGTTGCGATGGACGGGTTCAGCGGGTTCAAGACGGCCGCCGCGGAAGAGCTGCCGGGTCCGCTGAAGGTTTGGTTGACCTCCGGGTTTATGCCGCCAGTGTAGCGGCTGGGTTCATGATGAGTTCGAACTCGATGGGGGTGAGTTTCCCGAGTCGGCGTTGACGGCGTTTGCGGTGGTACT